>CAWAVG010000012.1:0-134449 GCA_963785425.1 uncultured Actinomycetota bacterium | reverse complement strand
CGAGATCCCGGTCATGGTGATCCCGAACAACGAGTCGATCCAGATCATCGAGCACTCCGACGACGTCATCCACTCGTTCTGGGTGCCGGAGTTCCTGTTCAAGCGCGACGTGATCCCGTACGGCACGCCGGCACAGCAGAAGGCCAGCGGACTCACGGACAACCGCTTCCAGTTCACGCCGACCTGCGACGGCAGCTACGTCGGACGGTGCGCGGAACTGTGCGGCACGTACCACTCGCAGATGAACTTCGAGGTCCGCGTCGTCGCGCCGAGCGTGTTCAAGAAGTACCTCGCCGCACTCAGCAGATCGGCCCGGACGACCCGGCACGCCAGTCGAAGGCGCTCGTCGCCGCCCACGTCCCGGGCGGGGCGTACGCAAGCACCACGCACCCGTTCAACACCGACCGGACGGCCCGCCAGGCGTCGACCGGGAGCTGACATGAAGATCGAAGCCCGCATCTTCCTGATGATCACAGTCTTCTGCTGGGTCGCCGCCGCCGTGTACGGGATCTGGACGAACCGACCGGCCACCTCGAGTGGGCCGGGTTCATGGCACTCATCCTGTGCGGCGGCCTGTTCGGCATCTCCGGCTCGTTCTTCTGGTTCGTCTCGCGTCGTATCGACCCCCGGCCCGAGGACCGCGCGGACGCCGAGATCGCCGAGGCCGCGGGAGAACTCGGCTTCTTCAGCCCGGGTCGTACTGGCCCTTCGGGCTGGGCGCCGCGGCGGCTGTGACCGCGTCCGGTTCGCGTTCGTGCAGATCTGGCTGGTACTCGTCGGCGTCGCGCTGATCCTGTTCAACGTCGGCGGCCTGCTGTTCGAGTACTACTCGGGTGGACGCCGGCCCGCTCGCGCTGACCCCCCGGCCACCGCTCGGCGCGCTCCTCGACGCCGTGGTGGCGTAGCCAGGCCCGGATCGGCGCGACGCCCCTCGGCCGCCGGGTCGACGACCGTCGTCCCGTCGCGCAGCCGCCCGCTCGCCGCGCCGCTGACCACCAGCACCGGCCCGGGATGGCGCCCGGCGAGCAGCCCGAAGTCGCCGTCGCCGCTCACGAGCACCAGCGGGTCGTCGCTCGGCACATAGGCCGCGGCCAGGGCGAGGTCGGCGCGCTGCCAGCCCGCGGTGGCAGCAGCTGGCCCGTCGGGCCAGTCAGGCGGTCGAGGGCGCGCCCGTGCCCGCTCGCGGTCAGCTGCACCTCGTCGCCTGACCTGCTCGAGCAGGACGAGCACGGGCGCGAGGCGGGCCGGGGCGACGTTGTCCGCGTCCACCAGCACCCGCACCGACGACGCAGCGGCGGTGACACCTCGTGGCGGACCCGGCCCCGGTCGTGCGGCGGCGTCAGTCGGAGAGCTCCGCGCGGGCGGCGTCGGTCTCGGCCTCGGCAGCTTCGCGGGCCTCGGCCTCGTCGATCGCCGCCTGGATCTCCGGCTTCTCCTTGACGGGGTAGAAGAACCCGCGCACGTGCTTGAGCGGGGAGGCCGCGCCGAGCTGGCCCATCCGCTTCGGGACGGGCGCGCCGGCGTAGGTCAGCTGGCCGTGGCCGTGCTCGTCGACCGGGCCGAGCGGCTGGTGCACCTCGATGAACTCACCGGTCGGCAGCACCTTGATGATGCCGGTCTCGAGGCCGTGCTCGAGCACTTCGCGGTCGTGGCGTTGCAGCCCGAGGCAGATCCGGTACGCCAGCGCGTACGCGACCGGCGGCAGCGTCAGCAGCAGGATGCGCCCGCCCCACGTCATCGCGTTCAGCGAGATGTCGAAGGCCTTGGCGATCAGGTCGTTGCCGCCCGAGAGGAACAGCACGAGGTAGAACGTGATCGCCATGGCGCCGAGCGACGTGCGCACCGGAACGTCGCGCGGGCGCTGCAGCAGATGGTGCTTGGCGGTGTCCTTGGTCATCTTGGCTTCGATGAACGGATAGATGCCCGCGAGCGTGAACATGATGCCGGGCAGCACCACCGTCGGCCAGAACAGCGGCGGGAGGTGTGACCCCACAGCCGGATCTCCCACGACGGGAACAGACGGGTCGAGCCGTCGAGGAACATCATGTACCAGTCGGGCTGCGACCCGGACGAGACCGCGCGCGGCTGTACGGACCGAACAGCCACACCGGGTTGATCTGGGCGAGGCCGCCGAGCGCGCGCGCACGCGGCGAACACGATGAAGAAGAAGCCGCCGGCCTTCGCCGCGTACACCGGGAACACCCGCTCGCCGGTCACGGTGTTCTCGGTGCGGCCGGGGCCGGGGAACTGGGTGTGCTTCTGCCGCACCACCAGCGCCAGGTGCGCGGCGATCAGCGCGAGCAGGATGCCTGGCATCAGCAGCACGTGGGCGATGTAGAACCGGCCGATGATCACGTGCCCGGGGAACGGCCCGCCGAACACCGTGAACGACACCCACGTGCCGACCACCGGGATCGACTTCATGATCGCGTCGGCGATGCGCAGGCCCGTGCCGGACAGCAGGTCGTCGGGCAGCGAGTAGCCGGCGAAGCCCTCGATGATGCCGAGCCTCGATCAGGCCGAGGCCGATCAGCCAGTTGAGCTCACGCGGCTTGCGGAACGCGCCGGTGAAGAACACCCGGAACATGTGGACGAGCATCGCGGCGATGAACAGCAGCGCCGCCCAGTGGTGGATCTGCCGGATGACCAGGCCGCCGCGCACGTCGAAGCTGATGTCGAGCGTCGACTTGTACGCCCGGACATCGGGATGCCCCGCATCGGCACGTACGTGCCGTTCTTGGGGTAGATCGTCTCGGCCATCGACGGGTCGAAGAAGAACGTCAGGTAGGTGCCGGTGAGCAGCAGGATGATGAACGAGTAGAGCGCGATCTCGCCCATCATGAACGACCAGTGGTCGGGGAAGACCTTGTTCAGCTGGGTGCGCATCGGCCCGGCGAGCGCAGCCGGTCGTCGGCCCACTTGGCCACCTTGCCCTGCGGCGTGCGCGGCTTGTTGTCCCTGCGCGGCGGGTTGGTGGTCGCTGTCATGGACGCTCCCAGAAGCCGGGTCCGATTGCCTCATGGTAATCCGAGCGGGCGACGAAGTACTGCCTGTCCGTCGTCACCGACCACCACGTCGATGGGCAGCTTCGGCAAGCTGCGGGTGGCCGGGCCGAACACCGGCTTCGCGTCGAGGAGCACCTCGAACTGCGACTGGTGGCACGGGCACAGCAGGCGCGAGGTCTGCTGCTCGTACAGCGAGGCCGGGCAGCCCGCGTGGGTGCAGATCTTGGAGAACGCGACGTACTCGGGGTTGCTGCGCCGGCCAGCCGAAGTCGGCCTGGCCCTTGCGGGACTTGACGGTCTGGCCCGGGCGCAGCCGGATGATGATCGTCGGCGACGACGCGGAGGTCATGCCGTCGAAGCCGTTCTCGTCCGGCTCCCGCACGCCGGGGAACACGGTGGTGATCCCGCCGGGCTCGAGGTCGTCCGGGCGAGACCTGGCGCCAGTCGTGGTACACGATCGGCACCCGTCCGCCGGTCTTGGGGAACATCTTCTTGTTCGGCCGGAACATCGTGTGGAAGAGCTGGTCGCCCGGCTTCTTGATCATCGCGCCGACGAGCGCGACGAGCGGGACGGTGAGCAGCGCGCCGCCGGCGAGGCCGAGCGATCGCAGGATCAGCCCGCGCCGCGGCAGGCCGGTGTCGTCGAGGCCGACGGTCAGCGTCGCCTCGGTCATCAGCTTGTCTTCTTCGGTGGTCGCGTCGTCGTGGCGCTCCTGGATGACCTCTTCCTCGGGCATGAGCCACTTGGCCCAGAGGACGAGCCCGAGGCCGAGGAACAGCAGCAGCGCGGCGAGCAGGCCACCGAGGATCGGCGTGTAGAAGCGGAAGTTCTGCGCCGTGCCCGGCAGGTGCCACTTCCAGGCGCCGGCGCAGAAGTAGACGATGAACGCGACGCCGGACATGGCGGCGATCACGAAGCAGGCGGCGACGCCGCGCTCGGCGCGCTTCTCGGCCTTGGTGCCGCGGATCGGGAACCGGTCGCGGCGGTGGACGATGTGGATGTCGTCGGTCTCGGCGCCGGCGATCATGCGCTCTTCGGGCGTCATCGCGCGCAGTTCGTCGGCGGTGTAGTTCTTGCCCGGGACTCGCGCTGGTGCACCTCGCCGGTGCTCGCGTCATGTCGTCGGTGGTGCTCATTCGGCTTCGCTCCGATCCACAGGATGGCCACCATCAGCAGCCGATGCCGGCGACCCAGACGACGATCGCCTCGGACACCGGCCCGATGCGGTCGATACCGGCGCCGCCCGGGTCGTTCGAGGCCTTCATCGTCTGGATGTAGGCGACGACCGCCTGCTTCTGCGCCGGGGTGAGCTGGTTGTTGCTGAACACCGGCATGCTCTCCGGGCCCGGAGCATCGCCGTCCAGATCTGCAGATCGGTCGCGGCGTTCAGCGACGGCGCCTGCTTGCCCGCCGACAGCGGCGCGCCCTTGCCCGTCGTGCCGTGGCAGGACGCGCAGTTGAGCCGGTACATCTCGCCGCCCATGCCGAGGCTCGCGTGTCGCCGCGCAGCGTGCCGGTCGGGATCGCGGGGCCGCCGCCGACCGACTGCACGTAGGCCGCGAGGTCGAGCGTCTCCTGCTCGTCGAACTTCGGCGTCTTGCGCGGCTGCGTACGCGCCCTGCTGCGCGAGCGGCATGCGTCCGGTGCCGACCTGGAAGTAGACGGCCGCGCCGCCGACGCCGATCAGCGACGGGCCGCGGTTGTTCACGCCCTGCAGGTTCGCGCCGTGGCAGGTGATGCAGGTGACGTCGTAGAGCTGGCGGCCGTGCGACGATCGAGGCGGTGTCGCCGCCGTTGTCGGCCGCGCCGGAGGACGCGGCGAACGCGGCGTAACCGCCGCCGATCGCGGCCAGCGCGCCCATCAGGACACGCGAACGCGCCCATCTTGCGGCGCAGCGCGCGCGCCGGCGGCGCGCGCGGACGGGCGGATCCGGCTGCCGGCGCCGTCATCCGCGCCGGTGTCCGACACGGCCGGCTCGAAGCCGAGTTCGGCGGCGAGGTCGGCGTGTCTGCGGTTCCTCGGTCACGAACGTCCCTTCGGGCGTCGGGAGCTAGCGGATGATGTAGATGACGGAGAACAGCCCGATCCAGACCATGTCGACGAAATGCCAGTAGTACGACACCACGATCGCCGCGGTCGCCTGGGCGGGGGTGAACCTGCCGAGCGTTGTTCGCGCCAGGAACAGGATGAACGCGACCAAGCCCGCCGATGACGTGCAGGCCGTGGAAGCCTTCGGTGAGGAAGAACACCGACCCGTACTCGGTCGCCGAGATCGTGTTGCCCTTGTGGACCTCGGTGGGAACTCGTTTCCCTGCCCGAGCACGAAGACCAGGCCCATGATGAAGGTGAGCGCGAACCAGCGGCGCAGCTTGAAGACGTCACCCTTCTCCGCGGCGAACACGCCCCACTGACAGGTGAAGCTCGAGGCGACCAGGATGATCGTGAACGGCGTCGCGTAGGCGATGTCGGGAACGATCTTCTCGCCGGAGGGCAGCGTCATCGGCCAGTCGCCGGGGTGCACGGCCCGCGCCGTGAAGTACATGGCGAACAGTCCGGCGAAGAACATCAGCTCGCTGGACAGCCACACGATCGTGCCGACGCTGACGATGTTGGGACGAGTCAGCGAGTGAACCTTGCTGGACTCGAAACCCGGTGCCGTCGCAGTCGATGTCACCTGCGATTATGACCTGCCTGTGGGGCCGCGGGGACACCGGGGTAGGGGTTCGGCGGGTGATCGTGTCGGGCGGCCCCGGAGGGCGGGCCCGGGCGCAGATACGATCGCCTGTCATGACCGCGTCGCCAGGGCGCGACCGTCCTCGTCTACAGCAACTCCGCCGAGGTCCGGGCGCAGGTGCGTACGGCTGTCGGACGGCGCCCGGCGGCGGACACCGGCGCATCGACTGGGTCGAATGCGCGACCAACGCCGCAGGTCGTCGAGCAGCTCGACGAGGGCGGTCTCGACGTCGTGATCGTCGACGGCGAGGCCCAGCCGACCGGGGGCATGGGCCTCGCCCGCCAGTTCAAGTACGAGATCGACGACTGCCCGCCGATCGTGGTGCTGATCGCCCGTCCCCAGGACGGCTGGCTGGCCAGCTGGTCGCTCGCCGACGCCGTGATCCACCAGCCGCTCGACCCGATCGAGGCCGCCTAGGTGGTCGCCGAGCAGATCCGGCGCCGCGCCCGCGGCATCCCCGTAGTCCGTTGACATGCGTACAGTCGTGACCCGCAGCTGGCCGCAGCTGCTGTCGCGCTCATGGACGGCGCGTCGCTGACCTCCGAGGACACCGCCTGGGCGATGGACGAGGTCATGGCCGGCGACGCATCGCCCGGCCCAGCTGGCCGCGTTCGCCGTCCTGCTGCGCGCGAAGGGCGAGACGCCCGAGGAGCTCGCCGGCCTCGTGCGCACCATGCGCGAGCGGGCCACCCCGCTGTCCGTTCCGCGGCGCGCCGTCGACATCGTCGGCACCGGCGCCGACCGGGCGCACACGGTGAACATCTCGACGATGGCCGCGCTCGTCGTCGCCGGGTCGGGTCGCCCCGTCGTCAAGCACGGCAACCGTGCGGCGACCTCGGCGTGCGGGTCGGCCGACGTCCTCGAGGAGCTCGGGGTCGCGATCGACCTGCCGGCCGCCGGGGTGCGGCCTCGGTCGCTGAGGTCGGCATCGGGTTCTGCTTCGCGCCGGTGTTCCACCCGGGCATGCGGCACGCCGGCCCCACCCGCGGCGAGCTGGCGTGCCCGACGTTCTTCAACTTCCTCGGCCCCTGTCGAACCCGGCGCGGGTGACGGCGGCCGCGGTCGGCTGCGCCGATCGGCGGATGGCTCCGGTGATGGCCGCTGTGATGGCCGAGCGCGGCGACTCGGCGCTCGTGTTCCGTGGCGACGACGGCCTGGACGAGCTACCACGACGACGACATCGAGTGTGTGGGTGGCGATGCCGGCTCGGTCGAGCCGGCCACGGTCGACCCGGCGCGGTTCGGCATCGCCGCCGTGCGCCCGAGGCGCTGCGCGGCGGCGATCGTGCGCACAACGCGGCCGTCGTGCGCGACCTGCTCGCCGGGCGGGGAGCGCGGGGTGCGCGACGCCGTGCTGCTCAACGCCGCGGCGGGATCGCGGCCTACGACGGGCTAAGCGGCGGGCTCGACGCCGCCGTGGCGGCGGGGTTGACGGCGGCGCGCGAATCGATCGACTCCGGCGCCGCGCCGGCTTTGCTCGAGCGCTGGTCGCGTCCGCCCTGCGTCCGCTGACCGCGGCCGAAGCGGCATACTGGACCGGTGAGCGAGCACGTGGCGGGTCCCGCGCGGTGGCTGTGGCCGCCTGGACGGTCGCGGCACTGCGCGCTCGCCGGGCTGGTCGTCGCCGTGTGGTCGTACCTCTCGGGCGGTTGTCGGCGATGCACATGCACGCGCTGACCGTCGCGCGGGCGGTGATCCGTTCGGTCCGCTGCTCGGCTCGAACCTGCTCACGAAGTGGCAACTCGACTCGGTCGCGGTCGCCGTGCTCGTGCTCGCCGCCGCGGCGTACCTGACGGGCGTCGGCGCTCGGCCCTCGCGCTCCGGTGGCGCGTTGGCCGCTGTGGCGCACGGTGTCGTTCCTGCTCGGACTGGCAGTGATCGGGTTCGCGACCAACGGCAGCATCGCGGTCTACGACCAGGTGCTGTTCACCGCGCACATGGCCGGCCATCTCGCGCTGGTCATGGTCGCGCCGGTCCTGCTCGTCGCCGGGCACCCGCTGTCACTCGCGTTGGCGGCCGCCCGCCGCGGCGACGCGAGCGCATCGCGAGACGTCTCGCGGTCGCGTCGTCTCGTTCCTGACCGCGCCGCCGGTCGCGCTCGCGTCCTACACCGTGGTCATCGTCGGCAGCCACCTCACCGGCGTGATGGACGAGGTGATGCGCATCACTGGGCCGGGCCAGGTCGAGCATCTCGTGTACGTGCTGGCGGCTACCAGTTCTTCGTGCTCGTCGTGGGCAACGAGCCGATCCGGTGGCGGCTGGGCACGCCTGCGCGGTGGCTGCTGCTCGCCGTGGCGATGGCCGTCGACACGTTCACCGGCATCGTGCTGCTGCAGGGCACGCACGTGGTGGGCATGGTCGCCGACCCCACGTGCGGTCGAACGCGCTGTCGGACACCCGCACCGGTGGGGCGATCATGTGGTTCGGCGGCGACGCATTGATGATCGCGGTGATGATCGCCCTGACCGTCGACTGGCTGCGCGGGTCGAGACCGATCGCGCCGACAAGAAGGGCTGGCTCGAGCAGGCCCGCGTCGCCACGTTCACCGAGCGCACGTCGCGGAGTTCGGACGTCGAGAGCTACGACGACGACGACAGCGCGCGCGAGTCGTACAACGACTGGCTCGCCGGCCTCGACAAGTCGCGCTAGCCGCACGATTCGACGGCGAGCCGAGGGAGAAGGTCGCCTCGAGGTCGTGGCGCGAGTACGCGCGGAACGCGATGTGGGTGTCCGTGTGGAGCACCCCGGCGACCTTCGACAGCCGGCCGGCGATCGTGTCCGCGATGTCCTCGAACTTCTTGACCCGCACGACCGCGATCAGGTCGACGTCGCCGGCGACGGAGTAGACCTCGCTGACGCCCTCGACGTCGGCGATCTGCTGCGCCACCTCGGGGATCTTGTCCGACTCGACGGAGATCATGACGATCGCGGTAATCACGGATGGATGGATCCGGGGCCGGCCGGGGGGGGGGGGCGGACGGAGCGGTCAGCCGGCACGGGCGGGACGCGACAGCATCGGCAGCACCCGCCGGTCGGCGAACGGCGAGGCGGCGCGGCGGGAGGCGTCGGCCGCGAGCCACGACACCATGCCCCCGGCCCCGTGCGCGGGCAGCTGCCACGGCTGGGACGAGTGGACGAGGCGGGTGCCGGGCGTCCTCGAGCCAGCGCAGGATCGTCTCGGTCTCCTCGGCGAGCACGGGCTGCTCGGCGCGACCGACGTCGGCCGTCGCAGCAGCGCCTCGATGACCGCGTACGGCGGCACGCCGCGCGCGGCGACGCCGGCCGCGGCGAGACGGCCGCGCCGGACGACCGAGATCTCCCAGCCGCCGGCGCCGTCGGGGCAGGCCGCGACCAGCTCGTCGATCGCGCTGAGCGAGCGCAGCCGCTGCATCCGTGCGCACGCCCGCACCACGGTGGCGATGCGGTCGCGCACCACGGCGGCCTGCTCGAAGCGCTGCTCGGCGGACAGCTTGGCGAGCTTGACCTGCAGCGGGCCGATCAGCGGGCGCACGTCGCCCGTCCAGGCCGCGACCACCAGGTCGACGAGCGCCGCGTAGTCGGCCGGCGAGGTGGCGCCCTCGCACGGCGCGGAGCACCGGCCGATGCCGGCGAGCGCGCAGGCCGCGCGGACCGCTCGGCGCAGCGACAGCCGGTCGCTGCACTGGCGCAGCGGCACGGCGTCGTGGATCGCGTCACGCACCGCCTCGGCCTGCCGCTGCGAGCGCAGCGGGCCGAGATAGTGCGAGCCGTCCTCCCGCAGCACGCGCACCACCGACAGGCGGGGAACGCCTCGTGGGTGAGCTTGAGCCACACCGACCGCTCGGGGTACTTCGAGCGGCGGTTGTAGCGCGGCTTGTGGGCGGCGATCAGCCGCAGCTCGCGCACCTGCGCCTCCAGCGCGTGGGCGCACGGGATCGGGTCGACGCGCTCGGCGAGGCCGACCATCTCGCCCATCCGCGTGCGCATCTCGCTGGCCACGAAGTACTGGCGCACCCGCGTGCGCAGGTTGCGGCTCGTGCCGACGTAGAGCGGCACGCCGCGGGCGTCGCGGAAGACGTAGACGCCCGGGCCGGTGGGCATCGCGTCGGACAGGTGGCGCTTGCGCCGCACCTCGGGCGGAGACCTGCGCGGTGAACGCGCGCAGCTCGGGAAGCGACTGGACGCCGATGTTGCCGAGCCGGGCCATGAGCCCGTGCAGCACGTCGACCGTCGCGCGGGCATCGGACAGCGCGCGGTGGTTGGGCGTGGTCGCGGCGTGGAAGAACGCGCGAGCGTGGCCAGCTTGCAGTTCGGCACCTCGTCGCGGGTGAGCACGCGGCGGGCGAGCACCGCGGTGTCGACCACGGCGAACGCGGGCCACGCCAGGTGCTGGTCGACGGCGGCCGCCTTCAGGAAGCCCACGTCGAACGGCGCGTTGTGCGCGACGAGCACGCTGCCGTGCGCGAACTCGAGGAAGGCCGGCAGCGCGGCCTCGATCGACGGCGCCGACGCGACCATCCCGTCGGTGATCCCGGTCAGCACGCTGACGAACGGCGTGATCGGCTGGCCCGGATGACCAGGGTCTGGAACTCGCCCAGCACCTCGCCGCCGCGCACCTTGACCGCGCCGATCTCGGTGATGCCGTCGGCCATCGACGAGCCGCCGGTCGTCTCGAGGTCGACGACCGTGAACGTGGTCGTGCGCAGCGGTTCGTCCAGCTCGTCGAAGCTGGTCTGCACGAACGCCGTGCTCGACACCGGGGCGGCCATGGTCGCGACGGTAGGTCGAGGGTCCGACGAAATCGTGGCGGCACGCCCGGAAGTCGGGTCCGTCCGGCTCGTAGCATCGCTCGTATGACCGGCTCCTCGGGCGCGACGGCCGACGCCGCAACGCCGGCGCCGCCCGCGCTCGCCGAGCCCGTCCGGCAGCGCTTGGTGCAGGTCGCCGCCGAGGTGCTCGGACGCACCCCCGCCGACGAGGTGCCGCCCGCGCTGCGCGCGATCGCGAAGTTCACGCCCGCGAAGCGGGTCCGGCTCGGCGCCGCGGCCCTGTCGGCCGCGCTCGACGCCGACCCGGAATTCCGCGGCCGCGTCGCCGATGCGGTCACCGAGTCGACGCCGCAACTGGTCGACGCCGTCCGGAACGGCACGGCGACCACGGCCTCCGACCCGCTCGACACGGCAGTGGTGGCCTACCTGACCCGCCCGCCGGGGTGGGCACAGCTCGTGACGAGCGTCGGGGCAGCGGTGGGCCGGCGAGCAATCGGCGCGCGACACGGCCGCTGCCGAGATCGCCCGCCTGCGCGCCGAGGTCGGCGAGCTGCGCTCGTCCCTGCGGGCGCAGGCGAGCGAGCATGCCGAGGCGGTCGCGGCAGCGGTTGCCGCAGCGTCGGTCTCCTCGGCGGAGGAGGTGACGCACCTGCGCAACCTGCTCCGCACCCGCACCGCCGAACTGCGCGCCGCCGAACAGGCCATCGCCGACGCCGCGCCGACCGCGACCGAATCCAGGCGAGCCTCGATGCCGCAGCGGCCGAGCACGCGGCCGAGGTGATGCGGCTGCGGGCGCGCGTCGCGGAACTCGCCCGCGCCGGCGAGGCCACCCGCCGCGACACCCGCACCGGACGTGACGTCGACGAGGCCCGGCTGCGGCTGCTGCTGGACACCTTGACCGAAGCAGCGGCGGGAATGCGGCGCGAGCTCGCCCTGCCGGCCTCGACACTGCGACCCGCAGACACCGTGCCCGCGGGAGACACCGATGCGTCGACGACGGCGGGCGTCGAACTCGACCGGCTGCTGCAACTGCCGCAGGCGCACCTGATCGTCGACGGCTACAACGTGACCAAGTCGGGCTACCCGGAGCTGCCGCTCGCCGATCAGCGGGCCCGCCTGACGGCGGCACTCGCCGCGGTGCAGGCCCGCACCGGCGTCGAGATCACCATCGCCTTCGACGGCGGCGCGCGGCCGCCGTCGCAGCCGCGCACGCCGCGCGGGGTGCGGGTGCTGTTCAGCGCTCCGGACGAGATCGCCGACGACCTGATCCGCCGGCTGGTCGCCGCCGAGCCCGCCGGACGCCCGGTCGTGGTCGTGACCTCCGACCGGGCGGTGGTCACGGACGTCTCGCGCGCGGGGGCCTGGACGGTCCCCTCGGCCGCGCTGCTGTCCCTGCTCGGAAGCCGATGCGCAAAATTGTCGGTGGTCGTTCCTAGCGTCGTGGCAGGACACGACGAGAGGCAAAAGTCATGATCATCGATTGCGACACCTGCTCCGGGCAGGGCGTGCACTGCCACGACTGTGTGATCTCGGTGTTGCTGCACGCACCGCCGCAGCGGGTCCAGCTCGACTCGGAGGAGCAGATCGCGCTGGTGCGCCTGGCCGATGCCGGCCTGGTGCCGCCCCTGCGGCTGGTGCCGGACACACCCGAACGCGAAAGGGGCGACGCGCGCGGGATCGCATGACGCGACACACGTCGGCGGGTCTTCGCGGGCATGAAGTCCCAGGATTCGTGTGATCCGGACGTTAGAACGATGGCCCGACACGGGAAGTATGTGCCGAATCCGGGGGGCGCCGTTGCACCGTTCACGGCCGGGTCGTAACCTTTCCGAGACATTCCCGGTCGCAGATGTTCACCGTGGGCATCACCGGGACGTCACCGCCGAATCGCGCGATCGTTGGGCCTGTGAACACAGGTTGGCGATCCGCGAACCGAGGACCCACGCGAGTTCTGGGGTGAATCGGGGCAGATCGGTCCGCTCGACCAGCGGCCGGGACGCTCCGTAGGGCTTCTTCCGGCCCGAATCCGACAGCTAACTCGGTAGGCGGACGAGGAAGAAGGAGTTTCGCCACCACATGGCGTTTCGTCACGCACGTCCATCGACGGACCGGCCGAACAGTGGCCCGGGTCGCCGTCACCTCCGGCTGGTCGCGGCGTCCACAGTGCTGGCGACCGCTGCCCTCACGATTCCCACGGTCGCGTCGGCAACCCCGCACACCGCGATCGCGCCCCGGATCCACTCGGTCCAGCAGCGGTTGTCGACCCTCGCCCGCGAGAACGACCAGATCGTCGAGAAGTACAACCAGGCCAACAACGCCTATCACGCCAAGAAGCGGGCGGCCGCACACGCGAGCGAGGCGTACCGCGCTGCGCAGCGGCGCCTCGACAAGGCCGAGCGGCAGCTCGCGCAGAGTGCCGCGGCGCAGTACGAGGGTGGCACCTTCAGCGCCACCGGCGCCTTGCTGTCCAGCGACAGTGGCTCGAACTACCTCGACCAGCTCGACACCTTGTCGATGATCTCGCAGCACAACGCGCAGGTCGTGAGTTCCTTCGCCGCCATCCAGAAGCAGGCGAAGCTCGCCAAGATCAATGCCGACAACCTCTATGCGCAGGCGGAGCAGACGCGCGCCGCGCTGAGCCGCCAGCACACCGCGACCCAGCACCAGATCGCCATGTACACCAAACTGCTCTCGTCGCTCAACCAGCAGCAGCGCGCGCTCTGGGCGGCCCGGCAGGGTGCGGCGATCTCGGCCGGTGCGGCGACCGCGATGACGGCCAATGCGGTGCACGCCTCGTCGGCCCAGGCGCGCGCTGCGGTGCGGTTCGCGCTCGCCCAGGTCGGCAAGCCCTACGTGTGGGGCTCCGCCGGTCCGGACTCGTTCGACTGCTCGGGACTGACGATGGCCTCGTGGCAGCAGGGCGGGGTGAGCCTGCCGCACTCCGCGGCCAACCAGTACAGCTACGGCCACCACGTGTCCTACGACCAGCTGCAGCCGGGCGACCTCATGTTCTTCTACCAGCCGATCGGGCACGTCACGATCTACATCGGCAACGGGATGATGGTGTCCGCCCCCGAGCCGGGTGAGGACGTCCAGGTCGTGTCGACCGAGTCGTTCCGGAACGACTTCGTCGGGGCCACCCGCCTGGTCGGCTGAGCCGCTGACCCGAGGCCCACTCCGTATCGTCGCCCTCTGCGGGCTGTTCTGCGCCGCGCTGGCCCTGCTCGGCGCGTGCACGGGATCGTCGGCCACCGGTTCCATCAAGGCGACCAAGCCGACCGAGGCCGAGGCGCGCCGCCTGCTCGGCTCCTACGCCGGGGCGATCCTCGGCCGTGACCAGAACCGGTTGCTCGCCGACATCGACCCGCGGTCGTCACTGTTCCGCGCGCAGCAGCGCACCGACTACACCTCCCTGGCCCGGATTCCGCTGCGCGAATGGCGCTACGCCATCGTCGGCGTCATCACGGATCCGGCGGCGAACCGGGCGGCGGCGCAGCGGTACGCCGCACCGGTGCTGCTCGTGCACGTCACGCTCGTCTATGCGTTACGCGGCGTCGATCCGCTCCCGACCCGGCACGACCAGTACCTGGTATTCACCGAACGCGCCGGGCACACCTATCTCGCCGGCGACGACGCCCTGATCGGCGAGACGATCACGAGTTGGGTCGGGCCGTGGCGCTACGGTCCGCTCGTCGCCGTGCCCGGGGCCCGCAGTCTCGTCCTCGGCCCACCCGGCGACGATCCGGCGCTGCAGCGCCTGGCCAGTGAGCTCGACGCCGGCATCGCTAGCGTCTCGTCCGTGTGGGGGACGGGCTGGTCGCAACGCGTCGCGGCCGTGGTCGCCCCCGACGCCGCGACCTATTCGGCACTGACCGGGGCGGCCGCCCGCGAGACCTCGGCCGCGGCGGTGACCGATGGGATCGACTCCGGCACCGGACGCGCCTACGGGCAACGGCTGGTGATCAATCCCGCACCGTTCGCCGCACTGAGCCCGCTGGGCAGGCGCATCGTCCTGACCCACGAGATCACCCACCTCGCGACCGCAGCGGTCACACCTGACATCACACCCCGTTGGCTCGCCGAGGGTTTCGCGGAGTACGTCGCCAACCTCCACACCGGGCAGCCCGTCACGACGGCGGCCGGCGAACTCCGGTCCGAGCTCGCGCGCGGACGGGTGCCGTCGGCGCTGCCGCCGGACAGCGCGTTCTCGGCCTCGGGGACGGTGCTCGCCGCGCAGTACGAGCAGGCCTGGCTCGCCTGCCGGTCCATCGCCGCACGCGTGGGACGTGCGGGTCTCGTGCACTTCTACCGCGCCGTCGGCACCGCTCTCGCGCCGCGGGCCGAAGCCGTCGCGTCGGCCTTCGGCAGGGTGTTGCACGAGACGCAGGACGCGTTCGTGCGGCAGTGGCGCGCCTACCTGCAGGCCCAGCTGCGATGACCACGACGCTCGTCGTCACCAACGACTTCCCGCCGCGGCAGGGCGGGATCCAGTCCTACGTATACGAACTCGTGCGCCGCCAACCGGGCGGCTCGGTCGTCGTCTACGCGTCCGACTTCGAAGGCTCGGCCCGCTTCGACGCCGAGCAGCCGTTCCCCGTCGTGCGGCATCCCACCGGGTTGCTGCTGCCGACACCGGCCGCCCGGCGCCGCACGGTCGAGGTGCTGCGCGCGCACGCCGCGACGACGGTCTGGTTCGGCGCCTCGGCGCCGCTGGGGCTGCTCGCGCCGGCGCTGCGCCGGGCGGGCGCGCGGCGCGTCGTTGCGAGCACGCACGGTCACGAGACCGGCTGGGCGATGTTGCCGGGCGCGCGCCGGACGCTGCGCACGATCGGCCGCCACTGCGACGTGGTCACCTACATCACCAGGTACACGCGCGACCGCATCGTCGGCGCGCTCGGGAGCCACCCTGTGTTGCACCAGCTCGCACCTGGAGTCGACGTCGAGACATTCCGTCCCGACATCGACGGCGCTGCGGTACGCGCGCGGCACGGCCTCGGCGACCGTCCCGTCATCGTGTGCGTGTCACGGCTGGTCAAGCGCAAGGGCCAGGACACGCTCATCGAGGCGCTGCCCGCCGTGCGCCGCGCCGTCCCGGACGCCGCGCTCTTGCTGGTGGGGTCGGGGCCGGACAAGAAGCACCTGCGTGGTCTGGCTGCCGAGCGCGGCGTCGGCGATCACGTCGTCTTCACCGGCGGCGTCCCGTACGCGCAGCTGCCCGAGCACTACCGGGCCGGGGACGTGTTCGCGATGCCGTGCCGCACCCGGCGCCGCGGCCTCGACGTCGAAGGTCTCGGCATGGTGTACCTCGAGGCGTCGGCAGCCGGGCTCGCCGTCGTCGCCGGAGACTCCGGCGGTGCGCCGGAGGCCGTGCGCGAGGGCGAGACCGGCCACGTGATCGGTGGGCGCGACCGCGACGCGCTGGTCGGGCGGCTCGTCGAACTGCTCGGCGATCAGGCGCTGCGCACGCGAATGGGCGCCGCGGGCCGCGCGTGGGTCGAGCAGGACTGGACGTGGGACGTGCGCGCGGAGCAGCTGCGCACCCTGCTGCTCACGGGCGAGGGTCAGTCGGACCTGCTGCCCGAGTAGAGCGCGGCGATCTCGTCGGCCTGCTCCTTGAGCACGACATTGCGCTTGAGCTTGAGCGACGGCGTGAGCTGGCCGTCCGCCTCGGTCCAGTCGGCGGCCAGGACCGTGAACTTGCGGATCGACTCGGCCTTGCTCACCGCCTTGTTCGCGTCGTCGATCGCCTTCTGGATCTCTTCGTGCAGCTCCGGATCGCTGACGACGTCGGCCATCGCGGTGTCGTCGGGCTTGCCGTGCTCGGACAGCCAGCGCGGCACCGACTCGGGGTCGAGCGTGATGAGGGCCGCGATGAACGGCTTCTGGTCACCGACGACCAAGCACTGGCTGACCAACCAGTGCGAGCGCACCCTGTCCTCGAGCACGGCCGGTGCGACGTTCTTGCCCCCGGCGGTGACGATGAGTTCCTTCTTGCGCCCGGTGATCTTCACGAACCCGGCATCGTCGATCTCGCCGATGTCGCCCGTGTGGAACCAGCCGTCGCCGGTCAGCGTCTCCTTCGTCGCGTCGTCGTTCTGCCAGTACCCGGCGAACACCATCGGCGAGCGCACGAGCAGCTCACCGTCGTCGGCGATGCGCACGGTGACGTCGCCGACCGGCTGGCCGACGGTGCCGATGCGGATCGAGTCGGGCCGGTTCACGCAGATGCCGGCAGTCGTCTCGGTGAGCCCGTACCCCTCGTAGATCGTCACGCCGATGCCGCGGAAGAAGTGGCCGAGGCGTGCACCGAGCGGCGCGCCGCCCGAGACCGCCGCGATGCACTCGCCACCGAGAGCGGCGCGCAGCTTCGAGTAGACGAGCTTGTCGAACAGCGCGTGCTGCGCCTTGAGCAGCAGAGCGGGGGATCCGTCCGCCTCGGAGTACGCGATCGCCACGGTCTCCGCACGGTCGAAGATTCTGCCCTTGCCCGACGCATGAGCCTTCTGCTTCGCGCCGTTGTAGACCTTCTCGAACACCCGCGGGACGGCGAGCACGAAGGTGGGCTTGAACTCGGCGAGTTCGTCGAGCAGGTTCGACACGTCCGGGGTGTGGCCCAGCGTGCACCCGACGTACAGCGCACCGATCTCGATGACGCGGCCGAACACGTGCGCGATCGGCAGGAACAGCAGCGTGGCGGTCGACTCGTTGAAGAAGCTGCTCAGGATCGTCTGCAGTTCGACGCACTCGGCGACGAAGCTGCGGTGCAGCAGCCGGCAGCCCTTGGGACGGCCCGTCGTGCCGGAGGTGTAGATCAGCGACGCGGTGTCGTCGAGGGTCACCGCCTGCCGCCGCTTGGTCACGTCGTCATCGGCGACGTTCGCGCCTTCGGACACGAGCGCGTCGACCGCGCCGTCGTCGATCGTCCAGATGTGCGCGAGATCGGGTGCGTGCTCGCGCACCGACTCGACGATCTGCTTGTGCGCGTCGGTCTCGACGACCACACCGCGTGCGCCGGAGTCGGAGAGGATCCATTCGACCTGTTCCGCGCTCGACGTCTCGTAGATCGGCACCACGACCGCGCCCACCGAGAACAGCGCGAAGTCGACGAGCGTCCACTCGTACCGGGTCTTGCTCATCACCGCGACCCGGTCGCCCGTCTGGACGCCTGCTGCGACGAACCCCTTGGCCGCGCCCATCACCTCCTCCGCGAACTGGCGGTCGGTGACGTCGCGCCAGGTGCCGTCCACGCGCCGGCGCAAGGCGATGTGATCGGGACGGGAGGCCGCGTTGTCGAACACGATGTCGGCGATGTTGCTCATCGTGAGCGTGGCGACGCTGCTGGCGACATGGAACTCGCGCACCGGTGCGGCCGTCCTTCCGGGTCCAATGGGAAACCAGTGGGGGACTGGGATGAGAACAGTGCGTTACCGCGACTGCGCGTCACGATAGTTCGTCGGTGCCGGTCGCGCTAACCTGCGTGCCCCCGCTCACTATGACACCCTGTGCCGATGCCCGACGTGGACGTCGTCGACGACACCTGGTTCGGTGTGGCGCCCCGTGTGCTGGCGCCCTACGTGGCTGATCGCGCCAACTGGCGGCGGTGGTGGCCGGACCTGGCGCTGCAGGTCGAGCAGGCGCGCGGGCCGAAGGGCATGCGGTGGACCGTGTCGTCCGCCGCCGGGGGGCGGTTGACCGGATCGATGGAGATCTGGCTGCAGGACGTCGACGACGGAACGGTCGCCCACTTCTTCCTGCGGCTGAACGGGGTGGGTCGCCCGCTCAGCCCGCGCGAGCGGATGCGCTACGAACACCGGTACCGGGTACGGATGAAGACGGTGTTCTGGGCGCTGGCCGATCGCCTCGATCCAGCACGCATCGCCCGGCTGGCCGGGCCGCCGACCCGCATCCCGTAGCCTGTCCCTCCATGGCCGACCAGTCGACGCAAGCGATCGACATCGCTGCCGATCAGGCGGCGATCATGGCCGTCATCGCCGACTTCGACAACTACCCGACGTGGGCCGGCTCGGTGAAGAAGGCCGACGTGCTCGAAGTGGGTAGCGACGGCCGGGCCCGGCGCGTCGAGTTCACGCTCTCGGCCGGGCCGGTGCGCGACGTGTACGAGTTGCGCTACCAGTGGACCGGCAACGAGATGGTGGAGTGGACCCTCGTGCGCGGCCAGATGATGAAGGCCCAGGAGGGCCGGTACGTCCTCGAACCGACCGAGGGGGGCACGCACGTCACGTACTGGCTCAGCGTCGACCTGTTCATCCCCATGCTCGGTCAGCTCAAGCGCAAGGCCGAGCGCGTCGTGATGGACCAGGCCCTGCGCGAGTTGAAGAAGCGCGTCGAGTCCGCATGAGAACCGGAGTAGACGCTGACCGGCGCTTCGCGGGGCCAAGACTGATGGAACGGTTGGTCCCGTGAGGATCGTTCTCTTCACCGGCAAGGGTGGCGTGGGCAAGACGACGACGGCGTCGGCGACCGCACTGCGCCTGGCCGAGCGCGGGCTCAAGACGCTGCTGCTGTCGACCGACATCGCGCACTCGCTCGCCGACGCGCTGGACGTGCCGCTGACCGGCGAGCCGACCGAGGTCGCGCCGTCGCTGTGGGCGGTGCAGATCGACACCCAGAGCCGGTTCGAAGCCGCGTGGCGCGATGTGCAGAACTTCCTCGTCGACATGCTCTCGCGCAGCGGCGTCGACCCGATCACCGCCGACGAGCTCACCGTGCTGCCCGGTGTGGACGAGGTGCTCGCGTTGCTCGCGGTGCGTGAACTCGCGATCGCCGGTGACTGGGACGCGCTGGTGGTCGACTGCGCGCCGACAGCCGAGACACTGCGGCTGCTTGCGCTGCCTGGGGCCCTGAGCTGGTACCTGCAGAAGGTCTTTCCCGCCCATCGCCGTATTGCCAAGGGCATCCGTCCGATCGCGACGCTGCTCGGGCGCGGCGAGGTGATCCCGCCGGACAACCTGTTCGAGGCGTTGCTGCGCCTCAACGACGATCTGGCGGCGGTGCAGCAGTTGCTCGGCGACCCGGGCATCACGACGGTGCGGCTGGTGCTCACCCCCGAGTCCGTGGTCGCCGCCGAGGCGCGCCGCACGTTCACCGCGCTCGCGCTGTACGGGTACACCGTCGATCTCGTCATCGCCAACCGGGTCTTCCCCTCCGGCGAGGACGAGTGGCGGGCCGGTTGGGCGCGGGCGCAGCAGACCCAGCTCGCCTCGATCCGCGAGTCGTTCGCCGGGCTGCCCGTCCGCGAGCTGCCCTACCGAGCGTCCGAGCCGGTCGGCCAGGACGCCCTGCGCGAGGTCGCCGACGCGCTCTACGCCGACGGCGATCCCGTCGCGCTCGCAGCGACGCGTCAGCTGCTCCGTGTCGACGCGGACGGCGCCGATTTCGTGCTCACCATGCAGCTGCCCCTGGCCGTGAAGTCGGCGGTCGACGTCGCCCGGGCCGGCGACGATCTGATCCTGACCGTCGCGGGCCACCGGCGGGTGCTGACGCTGCCCAGTGCGCTGCGCCGTTGCGAAGTCGTCGGCGGCGACTTCGACGGCACCGAGCTGACCGTGCGCTTCCGTCCCGATCCGGACGGGTCGCCCACCGCCGACACGGGTGAGGGCAATGGCTGACGAGCAACCGCCCCGGCCGCCGCTGGCCGAGGAGGCCGTACGCCTGCTCGGTGTCCATGCAGGAATGGACGCGCCAGACCTTTCCGGCCGCGCCGGAGGGCCACGCGGGATCGGGCGCGCCGGTGTGCCAGTGGTGCCCGCTGTGCCAGTTCATGGCGGTGCTGCGCGGTGAGCGGCCCGAAGTGACCGCGCGTGTGACGGAGGCGGGTGCCGCGCTCGCCTCGGCACTGCGCGCGATCGCCGACGCGGCCGCCGAGGCTGCGCCTGGCGCCGACTCCGCATCGAAGCCGGATGCGCCGCGGGTGCAGCGCATCGACCTCGGCGGCGATTCGAGCAGCCCGTGACGCTCGCCATCGGTGTCGACATCGGGGGCACCAAGGTTGCGGCCGGGGTCGTCGACGAGAGCGGGCGGGTGATCGACCGCGAACGCCGCGCCACGCCGGGCGACGACGCCGAGAACACCGAGTCGGTCATCGTCGACGTTGTCGACGCGCTGCGAGCCAGGCACGAGGTCGCCGCGGTGGGCATCGGCGCCGCGGGATGGGTCGGCACGGACAACGCGACGGTGCTGTTCTCACCGCACCTCGCCTGGCGCGGTGAGCCCTTGCGCGCCGACCTGGAGCGTCGGATCGACGTGCCGCTCGTCGTCGAGAACGACGCCAACGCTGCTGCCTGGGCCGAATACCGGTTCGGTGTCGCGGCGGGTCAGCCGGTCGTCGTCGTCGTCACGCTCGGCACCGGCATCGGCGGTGCGCTGATCGTCGACGGCACCGTCTTCCGGGGCGCGTACGGCATCGCCTGCGAGTACGGGCACATGACGGTCGTGCCCGACGGTCGGATCTGCGCCTGCGGCAACCGGGGCTGTTGGGAGATGTACGCGTCCGGCCGCGCGCTCGCCCGTGACGCCGCGGGAGCTGGCGACCGACTCGCCGGTGGCGGCCGAGCGCATGGTCCGCATGGCCGGCTCCATCGACGCGATCGACGGCCCGATCGTCAGCGCCGCGGCGGACGAGGGCGACCCCGCGGCAGTCTCCATCTGCACCAACATGGGCCGCTGGCTCGGCAAGGGACTGGCCAGCCTCGCCGCGGTGCTCGATCCGTCCATGTTCGTCATCGGCGGGGGAGTGTCGGCGGCCGGTGAACTGCTGCTCGGCCCCGCACGTCAGGAGTACCGCCACACGCTGACCGGCCGCGGCTTCCGCCCGGTCGCCGAGATCCGCCAGGTCGCGCTCGGCCCGGATGCGGGGCTGATCGGCGCCGCCGATCTCGCCCGCGCCGCGTCGGACTGATCGGCGCTAGTGCACGCTGGCTTCGCGCTCGGCCAGCTCGGCGAGCCGGTCGAGAGAGGCGCGCAGCTTGTCCGGTGTCGTCGCCTTGGCCCGCTCGATGCGCTTCGGCTCGGAAAGTTGCGACCAGTCGTAGGTGTGGACGACATGGGTCGCCCCGTCATCGAGCGGCGTGAGCTCCCAACGCCAAAGGTGCCCCGGCGGAGCAGCGCCGGGTTCGCTCGGCCGCCAGGCGATGCGACGGGGCTCGTCGAACTCGACGACGTGGTTCTCGCGCGTCGCCCCGCTGGTCAGCCTCATCACGAAGACGTCGCCGACGGCGTGCACCCGCTGGCCGCCAGCCGCCTCGGCCAGGTTCTCGTTGCCGTCCCACTGCGGTTGCCGGGCCGGATCGGCGATCAGCTCGAACAGCCGTGCGGCGGGTGCGGCGATGTCGCGCTCGGCGCGAACGACGCGGGCGAAGTCGGCACCGTCATCAGGAGTCATCCGTCCATCGAAGCAGGTTGAACAACTGTTGAACTTCAGGCGGCGCCTGCCGATGTAGTCGGTGTGACGCTGCTCGATCGCTTGCAGCCACGCGATGCCGACCTCGCGGCCCGCGTGCTCTCGACCCTTGCGCTCGTCGCGGGCGGGGTCACCGTCCTGTTCGCCGCGGTCGCGCCGGGTCAGCAGGGTGCCACGCCGGCCAGCATCGGCGTCACGGCCGCGGCCGCGCTCGCCGTCGTGGTCGTCGCCGTGCTGCTGCGGCGCATGCGCAACCGAGGTGCCTGGGTCTGGGCGGGCTTCCCGTTCGCCGGGATCATCCTGATCGTGGCGCTGGACCTGATCACCAGCGACTCCTCGGTGAGCGCTCAGATCTTCTTCCTCTTCCCCGCCCTGTACGCCGGCTTCGCGCTGCGTCGCGTCGGGGCGATCATGGTCGCGTCGGCGGCGATCGTCGGCGACATCATCGACGTCTTCACGCTGCTGTCGCCGCGCATCGCGCTCGTCCAGGCGGGTTATCTCATCGCCGCCATCCTGACCACGATTGCGCTGCTGATCCTGTCCGGCGAGCGTCAGGACGCCCTCGTCGCCGAACTGCGCACCCTGGCAGCGATCGACTCGCTCACCGGCCTGGTCACCCGGCGGGTCTTCAACGAGGCTGCCTCCTCGGCGCTCTCGGGTGCGGCCAGCGAGCAGGGCACCGGGCTGGTGCTCATCGACATCGACCACTTCAAACAGGTCAACGACGTCTACGGCCACCTCGCCGGCGACGAGGTGCTGGTGCAGATGAGCCAGCTGCTGCTCGCGGGCACCCGGGGTGGCGACACGGTCAGTCGCATGGGCGGGGACGAGATCGCCGTCCTGATGACCGGCTGCGGCGTCGACGTACTGCGGCGGCGGGCGGAGCAGATCATCGCCGACGTGCGCGCGCACGCGTTCGTCACCGAGGCCGGCGCGACCATACCCGTGACGGTGAGCGTGGGCATCGCCCACCTGCCGACGCACGGCGCGAGCCTGCGTGGGCTGTACGGCGCCGCCGACACCTCGCTCTACGTGGCGAAGGGCTGCGGCCGCGATCAGGTCGGGCCCATGCCCGACGCCGTGTTGCCGATCCGTCCGGCTGCCTGAGACCGGCGCCCGCGCCCCACTCGGGTCGGTGATCACGCCGCTGAGGTAGCGCGGCACGATGGAGGCGTGCCCACCGTTCGCCTGCTGACCTACAACGTGCGTTCGATGCGCGACGACCGGGGCGCACTCGGGCGGGTGATCCGCTCGGCCGAGCCGGACGTGGTGGCGGTCCAGGAGGCGCCGCGGTTCCTGCGCTGGCGCTCGCTGTGCGCCGAACTCGCACGCCGCTCGAACCTCGTCGTGGTCAGCGGGGGTCGCCCGGCCGGGTCGAATCTGATCCTGTCCACGCTCGGCATCGATGTAGAGGCGACGGCGGACGTCCTGTTCAGTCGCGACCCGAGGCTGCACCGGCGGGGGACGGCGATCGCCGTGCTGTCCAAGCTGGGCGCCCGGTTCGCCGTGGCCGGCGTCCATCTCGACCTGGTCGAGGAACCGAGACTGCGCCACATCGGCGAGCTGGAAACGGCTCTCGCCGAGCATGTGCCCGCCGACGTGCCGGTCGTCGTGACCGGCGACGCCAACAACCCACCGGGATCACCGACCTGGGACGCACTGGTCGCCGGGCGTCAGGACGCGTTCGCCGTTGCGGGGACGGGCAGCCCGTTCACCTGGTCGGCAACCGACCCGCACGACACCATCGACGGCGTGTTCCTGGACCGACGGCTCACCGTGCGCTCGGCCCGGGTGATCGACGGCCCGGACGTCGCAGTGGCGAGCGACCACCGTCCGCTGCTGGTCGAGTTCGAGATCTGAACGGCGGCGCTCAGACCCCGATCGGACGCACCGTGTGCACCGCGTTGAGCCAGCGCTCGAGCGGAAGCACGCCGTGGCGAGCCGCGTCGATCCCTGCGTCGAGCAGCACTTCGTAGGGCGTGGCGGCGAGCTCGGCGACCTGCGGACGGGCGAAGAACGCCTCCTGCTCGTCCGAGGTGAACTCGTCGAGCGGAGTACCGGTCAGCCGGCACCAGAGCTTGTACACCGTCGCCGCATCGGTCTGCACGGATGACCACCTCCGCGCTCGAGGGTCCGCGTCGCAGGCTGCCGCGAGGACGCCGGAAGGCGTCGTGTCGATGACCTGTAAGTAAACAGTGGACCTCAACTCCACCTAGAGCTTGAGGTCAGAGCACCGCGCCGTCGTCGTCCTCGTCGCGGTATTCGCGCAGCCGCATCACGAACAGCACCAGCGCGGTGATGATGCCGCTGACGCCGAGGAACAGGCTCAACGCGAACGGCATCCCCAGCGGGTCACCGAAGGCGAACAGCGTGACCGAGACGACGACCAGCAGCATGCCGAGCAGGATCGGTCCGGTGGGTCGCGGGATCGGTGGGGGGTTCGGCGGGACGTAGTGCTCGTCGTCGAGCCAGGTGAGTTCGTCGCGCTCAGCGGGTTCGCGCTGATTGAGCCGCAACCGCCAGTCCTCGTCGTCGCGCGTGAGCGCCTTCTCGGCGTCGCGGATCGCGTTGTGCGTGTCGACGTGCCAGTCGGCGACCAGCGCCGCGAACTCGGCGTCCGCGTCGATGCCCGCCAGCGGATCGGGCCGGTCGGTCTCGTCCGTACCGTCCGGCGTCGGCTCCGGCCGGGCACGCAGGACGGACGCGACGATCGTGCGCGCGTCGGCACGCTCACCTGAAGCGACATACAGCCGCAGCGATCCCTGCGAGCCCGGCGCTTCGGCGAGGTACGCAGCGATGCGGGCGCGCGAGAGGGCGCTGAGCAGTTGCGGCGCGCTCGTCGCGGGCGACGTCGGTGAGCTCCACGTAGGACGACGCGAGCAGGCCGTTGTTCCACGCCTGCTGCGAGAAGTCCTCGCTCATTTCCTCGCCTTTGCGGTGAGCTGCTGGAAGAACTCCACGCTACCGCTGAAGATCTGCTCGGCGTCATGGTCCAAGGTCGCGACGTGGTAGCTGTTCTCGAGCAGGATCTCCTCGACCGTGGTCGACGAGGCGCCGGCCTTGAGCAACTGGCCCGACAGGTCGTCGACGACGTGGTCCTCGACGCTTCGGTACATGCGCACCGGCGCCGTGACGCGGGCGAAGTCGCCGGTGACGACCTTCCAGAAACGCACCAGCGACGCGCCCGCGACGACCGGTGTGCGGTCGTTGGCCGGCTCCTCGACGCCGGGCTTCTTGATGTCGCCGCCGATCGACGGCCGCGAGCGCACCAACCAGCTCACGTACGGCGCGAGCTTCTCGGCCGTCCTGCGCGTGCCGAAGGACGGGTTCACCAGGACGAGCCCGGCGACCTGATCGCCCTTCTGCTCGGCCAGCCGCGTGACCAGCGCGCCGCCCATCGACAGGCCCGCGGCGAATACGAGCTCGCACCGCGCGGCGAGGTCGTCGAAGGCCTGCTCGATCGCGCCGTACCACTGCGGCCACCCGGTCTTGTTCGTCTCCTGCCAGGTGCCGCCGTGACCGGGCAGCAGCGGCAGCCGCACGCTGTAGCCGGCCGCAGCCAGGTGATCGGCCCATGGCCGCATGCTCGCCGGAGTGCCGGTGAACCCGTGACTGAGCACGACGCCCACCGGGCCGCCGTCGTGCGCGAAGGGCTGCTCGTCGGCGCTGCCGGCCGGCGGCTCGATCTGCTGATCGCGGTCGTCCACGCCCCCATCATGCCCTGACGAATTCGGTTCCGGCGTGCCGCAGGCACTAGCCTGAGGTGGTGTTCTACTGGCTGGCGAAGTTCGTCCTCATCGGACCGTTCCTGCGCGGCCTGTGGCGCCCGTGGGCCGACGGCCTCGAGAACATCCCGGACGACCGTCCCGCCATCCTGGCCAGCAGCCACCTGTCCTTCAGCGACTCGTTCTTCTTCCCGGTGATGGTGCCGCGCAAGGTCACCTTCCTCGCCAAGTCCGAGTACTTCACGACTCCCGGCATCAAGGGTTTCTTCTCGAAGATGTTCTTCGCGGGCGTCGGGCAGGTGCCGATCGACCGCTCCGACGGCGATGCCTCCCGCGCCGCCCTCCAGACAGGGCTGCGGGTGCTGGCCGAGGGCAAGCTGCTCGGCATCTACCCCGAGGGCACCCGCTCGCCCGACGGACGGCTCTACCGGGGGAAGACCGGCGTCGCGCGGCTCGCGCTCGAGTCGGGCGCGCTCGTCGTCCCCTGCGCCATGATCGACACCGACAAGATCCAGCCGCAGGGCCGGCTGCTACCCCGCCTGCGTCCGCGCCCGGGCGTGCGGATCGGCAAGCCGCTCGACTTCTCGCGCTACGAGGGCATGGCCGGTGACCGCTTGGTCGAGCGCTCGGTCACCGACGAGATCATGTACGCGCTGATGCAGCTGTCGGGCCAGGAGTACGTCGACCAGTACGCCGCCGACGTGAAGAAGGCGCAGGGCAAGGACCGGGCCTTCGGCAGCGACTCCGAGGCACTGCGCGAGCGCCTGCCCCGCGCGTCGTAAATGCGCCGCTACTTCTACGACTGCGAGTTCATCGAGGACGGCACGACGATCGAGCTCGTGTCGATCGGGATGGTCGACGAGACCGGCCGCGAGTTCTACGCGGTGTCGACGGAGTTCGATCCGTCGCGGGCGATCGACTGGGTTCGCACCAACGTCCTCGACAAACTGCCGTCGCCGGCCGACCCGGCGTGGCGCTCGCGCGAGGCGATCCGCACCGACCTGCTCGCGTACCTGACCGAGCCCGGTGAGTCGATCCAGCTCTGGGCGTGGATGGCCGGCTACGACCATGTCGCCCTCGCCCAACTCTGGGGTGACATGCGGGCGCTGCCGCGTGCCATCCCGAGGTTCACCCACGAGCTTCGCCAGAAGTGGGAGGACGCCGGCTCGCCGCCGTTGCCGCCGGCACCTCCCGACCAGCACGACGCGCTAGCCGACGCCCGCCACAACTTCGCTCGCTGGCGGTCGCTGACCTCTTCCGTCGAGATTTGATCTTGTCTCCCCCGCTCGCTCCGCTCGGGGGGATCGTGCGATCAAAGCGCAAGCTCGCTTCGCTCGCACGCCGGCGCGGTCGGACCGAAGCCCGTCGTCGCTGTCGCTCCTCAGGGCTTGATCCGACAAGTCCGCTCCTGCCGCTAGGGTTTGGACGTATGCGCATCGGAGTGCTGACCGGTGGGGGCGACTGCCCGGGGCTCAACGCGGTGATCCGCGCCGTGGTCCGCAAGGGCGTCGGGGTCCACGGCCACGAGTTCGTCGGGTTCCGCGACGGCTGGAAGGGTCCGCTCGAGAACATCACGACGCCGCTGGGCGTGCCCGAGGTGCGCGGCATCCTGCCGCGCGGCGGCACCATCCTCGGCTCGTCGCGGACGAATCCGTTCAAGGTCGACCACGGCTTCGACAAGGTTGTCGGGACGCTGCACGAGAACGGCGTCGACGCGCTGATCGCCATCGGCGGCGAGGACACCCTCGGCGTCGCCACCCGCCTCGGCCAGATGGGCGTCAACGTCGTCGGCGTGCCGAAGACCATCGACAACGACCTCAACGCCACCGACTACACGTTCGGTTTCGACACCGCGGTCAACATCGCGATGGAGGCCATCGACCGGCTGCACACGACGGCCGAGTCGCATCACCGTGCCCTGATCGTCGAGGTGATGGGCCGCCACGCCGGGTGGATCGCGCTGCACGCGGGGCTGGCCGGCGGTGCGAACGTCATCCTCATCCCCGAATTGCCGTTCTCGCTGGAGCGCGTGTGCGCCTACGTCGAGAGCCGCTTCCAGTCGCACTACGCGCCGATCATCGTCGTGGCCGAAGGCGCCACGCCTGACGGCGGCCAGAACGCCACCATCGACAAGGGCCTCGACGCCTTCGGGCACGCCCGTCTCGGCGGCATCGGCGAGTGGCTGGCCGGCGAGATCGAGAAGCAGACCGGCAAGGAGGCCCGCACCACGGTGCTGGGTCACATCCAGCGTGGCGGCACGCCGTCGGCCTTCGACCGGGTGCTCGCGACGCGCTTCGGGCTGCACGCCGTCGACGCCGCGAGCGACGCCGCATGGGGCCAGATGGTCGCACTGCGGGGCACCGAGATCGTGCGCGTGCCGCTCACCGAGGCAACATCCGAGCTCAAGACCGTGCGGCCCGAGTTGTACGCCGAGGCCGAGGTGTTCTTCGGCTGACGGTATTCGTCGGCTGACGGTGTTCGTCTGACGCCACGCGTCAGTGCAGGATGTTCACCGCCCGCGCGATCACCAGCAGCGACGTGATCAATGCGGCGATCGACTCGAGCCCCATCAACACCTTCGCCCGGGTGGTGAGCGGCAATGTGTCGGTCGGGCTGAACGCGATCGAGTTCGTCATCGACACGTACAGGTAGTCGACGAACATCGGCATCCAGACATCGACACCGAGCGCCCGCTTGGCGATGTCCGGGTCGTCCTGCGGGAACAGGAAGTCGTGCCGCCGGGCGGGGACGGGCGACGACGGCAGCCGCGCCACCGCGCCGCCCCGGTCGAGTTCCCAGAACACGAGCCCGAACGCGATCATGTTGGTCACCCAGACCTGCAGTGCCGCCAGCAGCAGATCCCGCCCGGTGGTCGGCTGGGTCGAGGTCAGGTCGCGCATCAGCAGGACGAGCGATCCGGTGTTCGTCACGATGATGACGGCGACCAGCACGAGGCTCGCGACCCGCGAGAGCCGCGTCTCGGTGGTGAGCCGGGTCGGATTGATCACGACGAGCGTGGCGAGCAGGGCGATCTCGATGGCGGGGATGAGCCAGCGCGGGCCCAGCAGCAGGTCGTGCGGGAGCACCGAGTACATGCCGGCGGCCACCGCGATGGCGAGACTGGCCGGCAGGCGGACCTCTCCGTGACGTGCCGCCGTGCGGTGCGAGAACCGGTCGGTGATGCGCGCCGGTACCTGCGTCATTCCGGCATGGTCACACGGCCGAAGGCCGCGCGGGACTTGCCTCGCCGTAGCCTGGTTGCCGTGAACAGCACCGATCTGCACCTCGACGCCTGGCGGGAGCTTCCGGCTGCGCAGCAGCCGTCGTGGCCCGACGACGCCGAGCTCCGTGCGGCGGCCGCGACGCTGGCGACGATGCCCCCGCTCGTGGTCGCGTCTGAGGTGGATCAGCTGCGCGCCCGCCTCGGGGCCGTGGCACGCGGTGAGGCGTTCCTGCTCCAGGGCGGAGACTGCGCCGAGACGTTCCTGACCTCGTCGCAGGCCGACGTGGCGGGCAAGGTCCGGGTGCTGCTGCAGATGGCCGTCGTGCTCACCTACGGCGCGTCGATGCCGGTGGTCAAGCTCGGTCGCATCGCGGGCCAGTACGCCAAGCCGCGCTCGTCCGACATCGACGCGACCGGGCGGCTCTCCTACCGCGGCGACATGGTCAACGACCTGTTCGGCGACCGCACACCGGACCCGTCACGCATCCTGCGCGCGTACTCGACCGCGGCGTCGACGTTGAACCTGATGCGGGCCTACGCCGGCGGCGGGCTCGCGTCGCTCAACCGGGTGCACGCGTGGAACACCACGTTCGCGCGGTCGACCGAGACCGGCACGCGCTATGAGCGCCTGGCGTCGGAGATCGACCGCGCGGTGCGCTTCATGCGGGCTTGCGGCGTGCACGATGCGGCCCTCGAAGGCGTCGAGCTCTACGCCGGTCACGAAGCACTCATTCTCGAGTACGAGCGGGCGCTGACACGCGTCGAGGACGGGCGCGCGTACGACCTCTCCGGCCACTTCGTGTGGGTGGGCGAGCGCACTCGCCAGCTCGACGGAGCGCACCTCGACTTCGTGTCGCGGATCGCGAATCCGATCGGCGTGAAGCTCGGTCCCACGACCGCGCCGGAGTACGCCGCGGAACTGGTCGAACGCCTCGACCCGCACGGCGAACCCGGCCGGCTCACGCTGATCAGCCGCATGTCCAACGCGCTCGTGCGCGACAAGCTGCCGGCGATCGTCGAGAAGGTCGAGTCGACGGGGCGTCTCGTGGTCTGGCAGTGCGACCCGATGCACGGCAACACCGAAGAGACCGCGGGCGGCGTGAAGACCCGTCATCTCGACCGGATCATCGACGAGGTAGACGGATTCTTCGACGTGCACGCCGAACTCGGCACGCACCCCGGCGGGTTGCACGTCGAGCTCACTGGTGACGACGTCACCGAATGCATCGGCGGGACGGCCGAGCTGACCGCGGCCGATCTGGGCCGCCGCTACGAGACGGCGTGCGACCCAAGGCTGAACATCGAGCAGTCACTGGAACTGGCTTTCCGGGTGGCGGAGCGCCTGGTGGACGAGCGACGCTCGCGGAGCGAGCAGTGAATGCGGCGACGCTCGCGGAGCGAGCAGTGAGGGTCGATCTGCGGTCGGACACCGTCACGAGGCCGACACCGGCGATGCGACGGGCGATGGCCGAAGCCGAGGTGGGCGACGACGTCTACGGCGAGGACCCGACGGTCAACGCGCTCGAGCGTGAGGTCGCCGAGCTGCTCGGACACGAGGCGGCACTGTTCGTCCCGTCCGGTTCGCTGGGCAACCAGCTCGGGTTGCGCCTGCATGCCGGGCCGGGCGAAGAGATCGTCTGCGACGTACAGGCGCACATCGCGCGGGCCGAGCTCGGCGCGGCGGCTGCGTTCGCGGGCATCACCTTCCGCACGTGGCACGGCGACAGGGGAGTGCTCGACGCCGAGTCGGTGCGGTCGTTGATCTCACCCGACGCCGGTCCGTACCTCGTGTCGACGACGGCGATCGCTGTCGAGAACACGCACAACTTCGGCGGCGGCACGGTCCAGCCGCTCGACCAGCTCGGCGCGGTCGTCGAGCTCGCCCGCGCGAACAGGCTTGGCCTGCATCTGGACGGCGCGCGGCTGTGGAATGCGCACGTGGCGACGGGCGTGTCCCTGCACGACCTTGCTGCGCCGTTCGACACCGTCTCGGTCTGCCTGTCAAAGGGGCTCGGCGCGCCGGTCGGTTCGGTGCTGGCCGCCTCCGCCGATCGGATCCGCACGGCGAGGGTGTGGCGCAAGCGTTACGGCGCAGGTATGCGGCAGGTCGGCATCCTCGCCGCGGCCGGGCGCTACGCCGTGGCGCACAACATCGACCGGCTCGCCGACGACCACCGTCGCGCGGAGCGGTTGGCGCAGGCGCTCGGCGGCGCACCGACGCAGACGAACATCGTCGTGCTGCACACCCCCGACGCGACGACGGTTGCGGGCAAGGCCGCCGAAGAGGATGTGCTCGTGTCCGCGCTCGGCCCGCAGTTCCTGCGGCTGGTCACGCACCTCGATATCGACGATGCTGGTGTGGAACGCGCGATCGATGTGCTCGCGCCACTGCTCGAACGACGCTGAGGCGGTCCCGATGAATCGGATAGTCGCGACAACTCTGGCGTGCGCGCTCGCCGTCGGCACCGTGGCAGCCGGTTCGATCGCCGTGTCCACGGCTGCTGCGGCACCGGCCCCGCAACGGGTGTTGCGCGCGGGCTCGACCCTGACACCGGGTCACGCGCTGCGCTCCCCGAACGGCGCCTACCTCGCCTACCTCGGCCGCAGCTTCGCGATCACCCATCGCGGCAAGGTGATCTGGTCGCGGTACGCGGGTCGCGATGCACGTCTCGTGTTCGGCAGGCACGGCAACCTCGCGCTGACGAGTGGTGCTCGCACCCGCTGGTCGACGCGCACTCACGCCGCAACATCACTCGTCCTCGGTGATCACGGCGTGCTGGCCCTGCTGTCGTCGGGCGGCACGGTGTGGACGAACCGGATGGGCAACAGGTGCAATCCGCACATCAGCGAGAAGAACGTGCAGATCGACCTCGGTTCGCAGTCGGCACTGCTGTGCAACGACGAGACGCAGCTGTTGACGACACCGATCACCAGCGGCGCGGTCGCCCTCGGCGACGGCACCCCGACAGGCACGTGGCGCGTGCAGAGCAAGCAACGCGATCGCTACTTGTATCCGGCGGCCGGCGGCGCGTACTACGTGCACTACTGGCTGCCCTACGACGGCGCGTACGGCATGCACGACTCGCCCTGGCAGCGGTTCCCCTACGGCAGTCAGCGCTATCGAACCGAGGGCTCACACGGCTGCGTGCACTTCCCGTCCGCCGCGATCCGCTGGATGTACGCGTGGCTGCACGTGGGCACTCTCGTGCATGTCTACGACTGACAAACCTGTTAGCGTGCCGGAGTGCCAAGATCACGACGGCTGGGCCTACGCGCGCTGATCATCGCTTTCGCCGCTCTGGGCCTCGCCCTGCTGGCTGCGACCGCCCTGGGCCCGGCCGGTCGGGCGGTGGCCGCGACAACTCGTCCGCGTTCGGGACCGGTCGGTATCCACAAGATCAAGCACGTCGTCGTCATCATGCAGGAGAACCGCTCCTTCGACAGCTACTTCGGGACGTTCCCCGGCGCTGACGGCATCCCTCGCGACGCCCAGGGCCGCCCGACGGTCTGCAATCCCGATCCCGATGCCGGGACGTGTGACGCGCCGTACCACGACACGAGCCTGATCAACGTAGGCGGACCGCACGGGGCGCACGCACACGTCATGGACGTCGACGGCGGCAAGATGGACGGTTTCGTCGCGCAGTCGGAGGCCGGACCGAGAGGATGCGGCCGCTCGCCGGCCTGCCGGAACGCCACGGGTAGCGACGCCATGGGCTATCACACGGATGCCGAGCTGCCGAACTACTGGTCGTACGCGAAGAACTTCGTGCTCGAGGACCACATGTTCGCCTCTGCGGCGTCCTGGAGCGTTGTCGAACACCTCTACATGGTGTCCGAGTGGTCGGCGTTGTGTACCTCCGGTCCGATGAGCTGCCAGAGCGACCTGGGCGGCACCGACATAGCGTTCCCGCCGGCCGGCCACGCGAAGTCCCTCGACTTCGCATGGACCGACCTGACCTACCTGCTGCACAAGTTCGGCGTCTCGTGGCGCTACTTCGTGTTCGCCGGGACCGAGCCCGACTGCCGCGACGACGACGACATGGCGTGCAAGCCCATCGCGCAGAACGCGAAGACGGCGAGCATCTGGAATCCATTGCCCTACTTCACGACTGTCAAGCAGGACCACCAGCTCGGCAACATCACGGCGCTGAAGAACTTCTACAAGATGGCCAAGGCGGGCACGCTTCCATCGGTGTCGTGGATCGATCCCACCGAGGCGGTCAGCGAGCACCCGACCGCGTCAATCGCGCGAGGTCAGTCCTACGTCACCGGGCTGATCAACTCGATCATGCGCGGACCCGACTGGAACAGCACCGCGATCTTCCTGTCGTGGGACGACTGGGGCGGTTTCTACGACCACGTCGTGCCGCCGACGGTGGACGGGATGGGACTCGGCATCCGGGTGCCGGGCATCGTGATCAGCCCGTACTCGCGGCGCGGGTACATCGACCATCATGTGCTCAGCCACGACGCGTATGTGAAGTTCATCGAGAACGACTTCCTGCACGGCGCGCGCTTGGACCCGCAGACCGACGGGCGTCCCGACTCGCGGCCGACGGTGCGCGACGAGAATCCGGGCATCGACATCATCTCGCGCGCATTCAACTTCAAGCAGCACCCGCGCCCGCCGATGATCCTGCCCGGCGGCGCGATCTACTAGCAGGCGACTACGCGCCGGCTCGCTAGCCGGCGAGGTGCGCCGCCGAGGTGCGGCCGAGCAGGGGCGGGATGCTTGTGACGGCCTCGGCCAGTTCGGCGAGCGACTCGCCGAACAGGGCCTGCGCACCGTCGCACAGCGCCGATTCGGGGTTGGGATGCACGTCGACCATCACGCCGTCGGCGCCGGCGGCGATACCCGCCCGTGCGAGCGGGACGACCAGGTCACGCCGCCCGGCGGCGTGCGACGGATCGACGATCACCGGAAGGTGGCTCAGCCGCTGCACCATCGCGATCGCCGACACGTCGAGCATGTTGCGGATCGACGGCTCGAAGCCACGGATCCCACGTTCGCACAACACGATGTCCAGATTGCCGCGCTGCGCGATGTACTCCGCGGCCATGAGCCATTCCTCGTAGGTGGCGGTGAGGCCGCGCTTGAGCATGACCGGTTTCCCGGTCGCGCCGACGGCCTGCAGCAGCGCGAAGTTCTGCATGTTGCGGGTGCCGATCTGCAGCATGTCCGCATGCTCGGCCACGACGTCGACGTCACCGACGTCGAGCACCTCGGTGACGACGGGCAGCTGCGTCTCGTCGCGCACCTCGGCCAGGATCCGCAGGCCGTCGAGACCGAGCCCCTGGAACGCGTACGGCGACGTGCGGGGTTTGAACGCGCCGCCGCGAAGCAGGGTCGCACCGGCGTGCTTGGCCATGCGCGCCGCCTCGAGCGTCTGCTGTGGCGTCTCGACGGCACACGGGCCCGCGATGAAGGTGAACGTGTCCGGCCCGATCGGCACGCCGCCGACGCGGATCGTCGAGCGGCGCGCGTGGTTCTGCGCCGACACCAGCTTGTACGGCGCGGTGATGCGCATGGTCTCGGCGACGCCAGTCAGCCCGTCGGCGTCCATCGTCTCGAGCACGTGCTCCGTGCCCACGACGCCGATGATCGTGCGCATCACACCACGGCTGACGAAGGCTTGCCCACCGTGGGTCTCGATGTGCGCGACGACCACGTCGATGTCGGTCTCGGTTGCCTCCGGCGACATGACGATGACCATGCGGCGCAGCCTATCCGGAGCGTGGCCGATGCCAGGACGCAGCCGCGTCAGACGATGGTCACCTTGACGACGTCACCGGGATGGACCTGAGTGCCTGGCTGCGGGTCGACGTTGAGGACCCGCCCGGCCTTGCCGCCGAACTCCGCAACCACGTCGACCTGGAGACCGAGCTGTTCGAGCTGCGGTCGCAGCTCCGACAGCGGTTCGAGCACGTGATAGTCGGGGATCGTGACGAACTCGGGTCCCTTCGACACGTGCACGGTCACCGTCGTGCCCCACCGCACCGACTGGCCCGTCTGGTCGACCGACACCACGAGACCGCTCGCGATCGTCGGGTTGTAGTCGTCGCTGCGGCTCGCGACGAGGTGGTGCTCTCGGAGAATCCGTGCGGCCTGTGCGTACGGCATGCCGTCCTGGACGTAGGGGACCTTCACGTCGGGCTTGCCCGACGACACGATCAGGGTGACCGGAGCGTTGCGGCGCACGGATGTGCCCGCGGCGGGATTGGTGCTGATCACGTTGCCGGCCGGCACGCGCACGCTCGGGCGTACTTCCTGGTCGGCGGTGTTGTAGACGAGTCCGTGCATGGTCAGCGTCTGGGCCGCGGCCGCCTGCGGCTCACCGGAGACGTCCGGGACCGGGATGCGGTCCTTGCCCAACGAGACGACCAGCCCGACGGCGTTGCCCTGCGCGACCCGCTCGCCGGCGCCGGGATCGGTGCGCACGACCATTCCGGAGGGGACGGTCTCGTCGAAGACGTGGGTGATCGTCGTGCTGATGGCGTACCCGGTCGTGTGCAATCGGGCTTCGGCGTCGGCCACGGACAGGCCGGCGAGCTTCGGCACGTGCGTGTTCCACTCGCGCCACAGGCGCACGCCGACGATTCCCGTGCCGAGCGACACCGCGCCGAGCATCAGCACCGCGATGAGCGCGATGAAGCGGCGACGGCGGCGGCGCACCCGCGCCGACACCTGTCGGCGCGGCGGGATCACCACCGGCGGCGGGGGAGCTGGACGGCCGTCGACGATCTCGGTCTCGTGGCGGGCGGAATTCGTGCGCAGGTTGTCGGTGCGCCCCGTGCCGCCCGGAACGGTGCGCGCCGTCCGCCCGGTCGTCGCCCCGGTCACTGGCCCCGGTCGGCCCGGTCGCTGCGCCGGTCGCTGCCCGTCGGCCGCTGCCGCGGGACCCGCGGTCGTGGTGCGCGACCCCATGCGCGGGTGATGCGGCTGATGACCGTTCATCGGTGGCCGCGTGCGTGCACGCGGGGGAACCGGTACTACCGGCAGCGCGAGTTGCGCGCGGGTGTCGGCCAGTTCGGCGAGGAACGCCGAGGCGTCGCCGGGACGGCCGCTCGGATCGCTGTCGGTCGCGGCAACCACGATCTCGTCGATCGGCGTCGGGATGCCCTTGACCCGCGACGACGGTGCAGGGACGCGGCTGTGCACGTGCTGGTAGGCGACGTTCATCGCCGATTCGCCGCGGTAGGGCGGGTGGCCGGTGAGCAGTTCGAAGAAGACGATGCCTGCCGAGTAGACGTCGGAACGCTGGTCGCAACGCCCGTGCACTGATCTGCTCGGGCGCGCAGTACGCGACCGTGCCCATCATCAGGCCGGTGCGGGTCGACGCGGCGTCGGCGTCGATGGCGCGCGCCAGGCCGAAGTCGGCGACCTTCACCAACCCCTCGTCCGACAGCAGGATGTTCTCGGGCTTCACATCGCGGTGCACGAGGCCCGCCCGGTGTGCCGCGGACAGGGCGCTGAGTACCGGTTCCATGATCGACACGGCCTCGGCGGGCGAGAAGCCACGGCGGGCCGCCTCGCGCTCGCGGATCAGGTCGCGCAGCGTGCGTCCGGTCACCAGTTCCATGACCAGGAAGACGTGATGACCGGCGGAGTCGTCGACGCCCTGGTCGTACACGGCGACGGTGTTGACGTGCGCCAGTCGCGCAGCAGCACGGGCCTCGCGCGCGAACCGGTCGCTGAACTTGGGATCGGCCGACAGCGACGAGGCCATCACCTTGACCGCGACACGACGGTCGAGCCGCTCGTCGACGGCCGCGTAGACGACCGACATCCCGCCGCGCGCGATGCGGTCGAGGATGCGGTAGCGGCCCTCGAGCAAGCGACCGACCAGAGGGTCAGCAGTCGCCGTTTGCACACGAGGAGTCTACGGGCGCAACGTGCCGCATCCGGCGCAAGCAGCGCCGTGACAGCCGTATTCTCAGGCGCCGTGGAGATCACCCGAAGTTCCGACACGCAGGGTGACCGATTTCGCAGCGGTCAGGTCGAACTGCTCGCCGACGCCGATCGTCCGGGCGGTTGGCTTCTGCTGACCGATCGCATCCGCCAGTCCTACGTCGATCTGGACGACCCCACGTACCTCGATTTCGAGTACGTCCAGGCTTTCGCAGATGTCATCGAACTGTTACCGGACGGACCGCTGGCCGTGACCCACGTCGGCGGCGCGGGCTGCACGTTGGCGCGCTACGTCGCGGCTCGCCGGCCGGGGTCGCCGCAGATCGTGCTCGAACCGGACACCGAACTCACCGCGACGGTGCGGGCCCGGTTGCCGTTCGCCCGCTCGGCGCGCATCCGCATCAGGGGCGTGGACGGGCGGACCGGCATGGCCGCGCTGCGCGCGGCGAGTGCCGACGTGGTCGTGCTGGACGCCTATCTCGGTGGTCGGGTGCCGGGCGAGGTGACGACGACGGAGTTCCTCGCCGACATCGCTCGGGTGCTGCGTCCCGACGGCGTGTTGCTGGCCAACCTCGCCGACGGCCCGCCGCTGCGGTACAGCCGGCGCGTCGCCCGCACTGCTGCCGTGCACCTGCCGAACGTCGCGCTGCGCTCGGACCCGGCGGTCTTCCGGGGACGCCGCTTCGGCAACGTGGTGCTGGCCGCCTCGCGCGCCCCGTTGCCCCTCGACGGGCTGATCCGCGCCGCGGCGTCGGCGATGTTCCCGCAGCGGGTGGTGGCCGGCACCTACCTCGACGGGTTCGCGGGCCGCGCGCGGCCGCTGACCGACGCCGACCCGATGCGCTCGCCGGCGCCACCTGACGAGATCTGGCGGGTGCAGTGACGCCGCGATGTTGTTGTATTGACCCCGTGGTACTCAACAAGGCACTGCACAGCAACCGGGAGCGCGCCGAATCCTTCGGCTCGGTCGCCGCGGCCTACGACCGGTTCCGACCGTCGTATCCCGACGCGCTGATCAGCGATCTGGTCGAGCTCGGACCGGAGCGGGTTCTCGATGTCGCGTGCGGCACGGGGAAGGTCGCGGTACCGCTGCTCGCCTGCGGGCTCGCCGTGCTCGGCGTCGAGGCCGACCGGAAGATGGCGGCCATCGCGCGCACGCACGGGTTGTTGGTCGAGGAAGCGAAGTTCGAGGACTGGGACGACGCCGGCCGTACGTTCGACCTGATCACGTGCGGCCAGGGTTGGCACTGGGTCGACACCGAGGTCGCTGACGACAAGGCGGCGCGGCTGTTGAACCCCGGCGGCACGCTGGCCCTGTTCTGGAACCGTGACTTCTTCGACCAGGACGTCCGCGAGGACCTCGACCGGGTCTATGCCGAGCACGCTCCCGTTCTCGCCGGAGCCGACCGTGGGCACTCCGACGAGCCGTTCGCGGCGCATCTGCGTGAGATCGGCGCGTTCTCCTCCGTCCGCACCGAGGTCTACCGGTGGTCGACGACGATCGACACCGACGACCTCGTCGGGCGCGCCGCCACCTACAGCGATCACATCACGCTGCCGGACGAGCAGCGCGAGGCGTTGCTTGCCGCGATGCGGGCCGTCATCGACCGTCGCGGAGGCACCGTGGCGGTGCACTTCAAGACCTACGCGATCTTCGCGCGCACTCCGGAGTGAGCATGGACGTCCTCACCATGCCGGAGCTCGCCGAGCGGCTCGGCGTGCCGGTCACCAGAGTGCATCAGTACGTGCGCGACGGGCATCTCATCGCGACCCGGATCGACGGCGGCCCGCGCGTCGTGCCCGCCCGGTTCGTCCAGGACGGTGCGATCGTCAAGGCGCTGCCGTCGGTGATCACCATGTTGCGCGACGCACGCTTCACCGACGACGAGATCATCGACTGGTTGCACCGCGTCGACGACACGCTCCCCGGGTCGCCGATCGATGCGCTGCGCGCGAACCGTGGCTCCGAGGTCAAGCGCCGCGCGCAGGTCGCCGGTTACTGAGACCGGTGAGCCACTACACCTATCTCGCGATCCTCGCGGGCTGCCTGCTCGGCACCGCCCCGCTGGAGTTGCTGCTCCATGTCGGCGTCTACGCGCAGCCGCTACGCCTGGTCGGCACACTCGTGCCGGTCGTCGTCGTCTTCGCCGCCTGGGACCTCTTCGCAATCCGCCGCGGCATGTGGAGCTACGACCCGCGGTACGTCGTCGGCCTGACGTTGCCCGGCCGGCTGCCGCTCGAAGAACTGCTGTTCTTCGTCGTCGTCCCGATCTGTGCGGTGCTCACCTATGAAGCGGTTGTCGTGCAGCGGCCGGAGTGGCGAACATGAGTTACACGGTGCTCGCCCTGCTGGGCGCGGCCGCCGCGGCAGCCGTCGACCTCGTCGTGCTCCGCACGATGTTGCTGCGCCGCAAAGCGTTCTGGGCGGCGTACGGCATCATGCTGTTCTTCCAACTGATCACCAACGGTCTGCTGACCGGCATCCCGGTCGTGCGCTACGACGTGCACACGATCATCGGCTGGCGGGTGGCGTTCGCGCCGATCGAGGATCTGCTGTTCGGGTTCGCCCTGATCGTGCTCACGCTGTCGACGTGGGTGCGGCTCGGCGTGCGCGCACAGCACCTGTCAGGCCGCTGACCGCCACCGCGCCGCGGCGTGCGAGTCCGACGGACACCCGGTGCGAGAACACGTCGTAGTCGCTGCGTTCGATCTCGTCGAGGATGCCCTCGTACAACGTCAGCGCGGTACGCAGGCAGTCGCGCGAGGTCGGGTCGACGAGATCGATCCCGGCCTCGGCCCGTCGGTACAGACCGCGGGCCCGTTCGATCTCCCAGGCCAACAGGTTCCGGATCGGTTCGTCGACCCGACCGCGGCGCAACCGGCCGCGATCGACACCGAACTGATCGAGGCTCTCCTGCGGCAGGTAGACGCGTCCCCGGCGCAGGTCCTCGGCGACATCGCGCAGGAAGTTCGTCAGCTGGAAGGCGTAGCCGAGATCGATCGCGGGATCCTCGAGCCGATCCCATCCGATCGTCGGGTCGGCGCGGCCGAGGATCGGCAACGTCTGCAGGCCGATCACCGCCGCAGACCCCCACATGTACCGGACGAGGTCGTCGTAGGTCGCGTAGCCGGTGACCGTGAGGTCCATGCGCATCGACTCGAGGAACTCGGCGAAGTAGCTGTGCGGGATCTGCCAGCGCGCCACGGTGTCGAGGACGGCCCGGCACACCGGGTCGCTGGTGGCGCCCCAGTCGAGCTCGGCGAGGAAGTCGTCGCACCAGTCGGCGAAGCCGGTGCCGCCGCGCTCGTCGACCATGTCGTCGACGTGGCGGGCGAATCCGTACAGCGCGTGGATGTAGGGCCGCTTGTGCTGCGGCAGCAGCAACGTGGCGAGAAAGTACGTCCGCCCGTGCCGCGCGTTCAGCGTCCGGCACAGCCGGTAGCTCGCGCGCAGCGCGGGGTCGGTGATGCCGGCGGCATCGAGCTCGCCCGTCACCGGGGCGATCATCCCGTCACCCGTTGCGCGGCGAGCCGGCCGGATACCAGCACCATCGGCACGCCCACGCCCGGTTGGGTGTTCGATCCGGTGTAGACGAGATTCTCGATGCGGCGGTCGAGCGTGCCGGGACGGAACGGTCCGGTCTGTGAGAACCGGTGCGAGGCCGCGAACGGCGCGCCGGCGGCGATGCCCTGTGCGCGCCAGTCGAGCGGCGTCACGACGTGCTGGCACTCGATGTTCTCGCGGAACCCCCCGTAGCCGCGCTCCTCGATCGTGTCGATCATGTGCTCGCGGTACCGATCGCGGTCGCGCTCCCAGTCGATCGTTCGGCCGGTGACGAGGTTGGGCGCAGGGAACAGGGCGTAGTAGGTCTGACGTTCCGCCGGCGCCAACGAGGGATCGGTGATCGTCGGCGTCGTGAGCAGGAAGGACGGGTCGCTCATCACCTCACCCTGCTTGATGATCTGGTCGAACGTCTTCTCCCACGCCACACCGAACTCGATCGTGTGGTGGGCCATGTCTTCGTACGCGGCCGACGAACCGACGTGCAGCACGACCGCGCTTGGTGAGTACCGCAGCCGTCGCACGCTGCGGGGCATGTACCCCGGCGGCATCAGGTCGGCGACGGCCACCGGCAGGTCGGCGTTGACGACTACGACATCGGCGGGAATGCGTTCGCCGTCGCTCGTGATCACCGCGCCCGCCCGTCCACCGGACACCTCGATGCGGGTGACCGTCGTGTTGTAACGCAGGCGGACGCCGTGTGCGCTCGCAGCTCCGGCCAGCGCACGGGGCACGGCGTGCATGCCGCCCTCGGGGAAGTACACGCCGGCGACGCAGTCCATGTAGGTGATCACCGAGTAGATGGCCAGCGCCTCGGCCGGCGCGAGACCGGCGTACATCGCCTGGAACGAGAACAACCTGCGCAGCCGCTCGTCGGCGAAGAACTGCCCGACCTTGGTGCCGAGCTTGCGGAAGCCCCCGGACGCGACGAGGCGCAGCAGCGGGACGCCGAGCAGCTGCAGCGGGCTGTCGAGATTGCGATCGATGAAATGCGGCATCTCGAGCGCGTACAGCCGGCGCAGGTAGGTGACGAAGTCGCGGTAGCCGGCGGCGTCGGCCTTCCCGCACGTCCGCGCGATCTCGTCGGCCATCGCCGACACATCGGAGCGCACATCGATCGAGGTGCCGTCGGCGAACCGGGCGCGGTAGGCAGGGTCGAGCCGGTGCAGGGTCAGCCAGTCGGAGAGATTCTCACCGACCGCGGCCAGGGGCTGCTGGACGAGGTCGGGCATGGTGAGCACCGACGGCCCGGTGTCGAAGTGGTAGCCGTGATCGCGCAGCAGGCCCGCCCGTCCGCCCGGGACGGCTTCGCGCTCCACGACCGTTACGTGTCGCCCTGCCCCGGCCAGGTGCAGTGCGGCCGACAGGCCGCCGAGCCCGGCGCCGACGACGACCACCGAATCGGTCGAGCCGGGCACCGTGCGCATCGCCTTGGCACAGTACTGGCCGCGTGGTGATGCTCAGGCGGCGCGGTGGAGTGGGCCCGACGCCGTCTCGTCCGAGCGCTCGTCCGAGCGCTCGGCCGGGCGCTCGGCCGCGCGCTGCTCGAGTTGCCGGATGCGCGTCGGCGCGACCCGGTGCCGCCGGTTGTTGAACACGAGGACGAGCATGATCAGCAGGGCGACGACCGATCCGTCGACCAGGCCGGTCAGCAGACCAGCCAGTGGCGAGGTGGGTGTCATACCTCCATGGTGCTCCTGTGACATGTCAAATTCACAGGACTCCGCGGTGGAGAACGTGTGAATTGGCAGACAACGACCGCCGGCGCGGCGTCGACGCCGGCGAGAGCTCAGCCGGTGCGTTCGGCCCGCAACAGCACCACCGAGCGGCCGCCGAGTCGCAGCGCCGAGCCGCCGGCGACGGCCCCCCGGCCCGCGGGCGCGCCCGCCGGGTGGCCGGTGTCGAGCACCACGGTGTACTGCCCGGCCCACGGTGGCCCGGGAACGGTCCACGCCACGCTCTGGTCGCCGGCGTGCAACAGCAGCAGGAACGACTCGTCGACGATCACCTGACCGCGCTGGTCGCGGTGGCGCAGCCCGCGCCCGTCCAGGTACATGCCGATCGAGCGCAGCTGCGCGTCGAACCAGTCGGCCGGCGTGAACTCGCGGCCCGCCGGATGGAACCAGGCGAGGTCCTTGACAGCACCGTAACCGTCGCTCGATTCAACAGGCCGTCCCTCGAAGAACGCGGGCTGGCGCAGCACCGGATGCTGACGGCGCAGCGTGAGAAGCCGGCGGGTGAGGTCGAGCAGGTCCTGCGAGGTCGCCGCCGAAGGATCCGACGGCACCCAATCGAGCCAGGACACCTCATTGTCCTGCACGTAGGCGTTGTTGTTCCCGCCCTGAGTACGCCACCGCTCGTCCCCGGCGACCAGCATCGGCGCACCCGTCGAGAGCAACAGGGTGCACAGCAGGTTGCGGGCCTGCCGCAGCCGTAGCTCCTGGACGTCGTCCGGCGCCGGATCGCCCTCGTAGCCGCAGTTGTACGAGCGGTTGTCGTCCGTCCCGTCCGTGTTGTTCTCGCCGTTGTCGGCATTGTGCTTCTCGTTGTACGACACGAGGTCGCGCAGCGTGAACCCGTCGTGCGAGGTGACGAAGTTGATCGACGCGATGGGTAACCGGCCGTCGTCGCCGTACAGGTCGGACGACCCGGACAGCCGGTAGGCGAGGTCGCGCACGCCGCCATCGCCGAACGCCCAGAACGAGCGCACCGTGTCGCGGTACTTGCCGTTCCACTCGGTCCACAGCGGCGGGAACTCGCCGACCTGGTAACCGCCGGCGCCGACGTCCCACGGCTCGGCGATCAGCTTCGTCTGCGAGATGACCGGGTCCTGGTGGATCGTGTCGAAGAAGGACGAGAGCTTGTCGACGTCGTGCAGCGACCGTGCCAGCGCCGACGCCAGGTCGAACCGGAAGCCGTCGACGTGCATGTCGGTGATCCAGTAGCGCAGCGAATCGGTGATCAGCTGGAGCGGGAACGGACGGCGCGGGTCGAAGGTGTTGCCGCACCCGGTGTAGTCGACGTAGCGCGACGGATCGTCCTCGTCGAGCCGGTAGTACGACTGGTTGTCGATGCCGCGGAACGACAGCATCGGGCCGTCCGGGCCGGCCTCGGCCGTGTGGTTGTAGACCACGTCGAGGATGACCTCGATCCCGGCGGCGTGCAGCGCGCGCACCATCGACTTGAACTCGCGCACCTGATTGCCCCGCCGGGCGGCATACGCCTCGTGAGGTGCGAAGAACCCGAGCGAGTTGTAGCCCCAGTAGTTCGTCTTGCCGCGGCGCTGCAGGACGGGCTCGGAGACGAAGTGGTGGATCGGCAACAACTCGACGGCGGTGATGCCGAGCGAGGTCAGGTAGTCGATCGCGGCGGGGTGGGCCAGCCCTGCGTACGTGCCGCGCAGCTCCGGCGGGACGTCCGGATGGCGTCGCGTGAAGCCGTTGACGTGCAGCTCGTAGATCACGGTGTCCGCCCATGGGACGTTGGGCGGGCGGTCACCGCCCCACGGGAACGCGTCGTGGACGACGACCGACCGCGGCACGAACGGGGCCGAGTCGTCGGCGGAGTCGGGGTAGACCGCCGGGTTGTCGCGGAAGTCGCCGTCGATGGCTCGTGCATAGGGGTCGACGAGCAGCTTGCTCGCGTTGTGGAAGATTCCGCGCGCCGGATCGTGTGGACCTTCGACGCGGAACCCGTAGCGTTGACCGGGTCCGACGCCAGGAAGGTAGCCGTGCCACACGTGGTAGGTCGACTCGTCGAGCGGGATGCGCGTCTCGTTGTCGTTGCCGTCGAACAGGCAGACGCTGACGCCGGTCGCGCTCGTCGACCACAGCGCGAAGTTCACGCCGTCGCCGTCCCAGTGCGCGCCGAGCGGGAACGGCTTCCCGGGCCACGCACGGTCGAGGCGCGCGGCGAGCGCGGCCGTCAATTCCTCGGGCAGCACGCAGGGGACTCTATTGCGCGCCGCGATTCTCAGCTGATGCAGGGGAACGCCCCAGGCAACACTGTGCGGCGGGCCGTTAGCTGGTGGCACACCTGCGGCAGACGAACCGCCGGTGCGACCGGAGGAGAGCCAGCGTGACCAGCCCCTACCAGGGAAGCGGCGACCACGACCCGCAGCCGTGGGATCCCGCGTACCCGCACCCGCCCGCGACGCACTACGGCCACGGCAACGACCACGGCTACGGCTACGGCTACGGCTACGGATACCGGCCGGCACCGGTACAGGCACCGCGGCATTCGCGGGGACTCATCGGCGCCGTCGTGGTGCTCGCCGCCGCCCTCGTCGCGTCCCTGATCGTCATCGCCACCGGCCTGACCCGCACGACCAACGGGGTCGCCGTGGCCGGCGGGACGAACAACACCGGAAAGTCGTCGGGCGGGGGCAACAATCAGCCGACCCCGGGCAACGGGACGTTCCCGTTCCCGTCGGGGGGAAGCGGTCCCGGTTCGTCGGGCAGCTCGTCCGGCAAGGCGACCAAGGCACAGCAGGTCGGCGTCGTCGACATCTACACGGTGCAGAAGTACAACTCGGCGGCCGCCGCCGGGACCGGCATCGTGCTGACGTCCGGCGGTGAGGTGCTCACCAACAACCACGTGATCAACGGGTCGACCTCCATCCGCGTCCGGATCGTGTCGACGGGCAAGAGCTATGTCGCCAAGGTCGTCGGCACCGCGCCGAGCCGGGACGTCGCGCTGCTGCAGCTCGTCAACGCGTCCGGGCTGGCCGTCGCCGGCCTCGGTGACTCCGACACCGTCGCGATCGCTGACAAGGTCGTCGGCGTCGGTAACGCCGGCGGTACCGGCGGCACGCCGTCTGCAGCCGCCGGCAAGGTCACCGCACTGCATCGCACCATCACGGCATCGGACGAGAGCGGGTCGAGCTCGGAACGCCTGCACAACATCATCGTCACCGACGCGCCGATCCGGTCGGGCGACTCGGGCGGGCCGTTGTTCGGCTCCGACGGACGCGTGATCGGCATGGACACCGCCGCGAGCACGACTGGCCAGCGGGTCGGGTTCGCCATCCCGATCAACGACGCGCTGGGCGTGGCCGCGCAGATCCGCAAGGGCATCGAGACGAGCTCGATCCACATCGGGTACCCGGGCTTCCTCGGGGTCACCGTGACGCCGTCGAGCGGTTCGGGCGCCCTGGTCGAGGGGGTGCTGCCCGGTGGCCCGGCAGCCGCCGCGGGGATCACGGGCGGCGACCTGATCACCCGCGTCGACACCACCGCGGTCAGCAGCTCCGCGCAGCTGCACAACCTCATGAGCACGTCGAACCCCGGCTCACGGGTGAGCGTCACCTACACCGATCCCGGACACCGGGCGGCACACCGTCAGCCTGACGCTGGCGACCGGGCCGGCCGACTGATCGGACTCCGTCAGGGTCGATCGCCGCGTCTTGCTCGGTACGCAAGGATGGGCACGTGGGTGAGAGCGGTGAGGCCGACGGAAGCGTCGACGTCAATCCCGATGCCGTGCTGCAGTTCGAGGACGTCAGCGTGCGGCGCGGCGCCAAGACCCTGCTCGACCGCATCACCTGGACGGTCGAGGAGGACGAGCGCTGGGCGATCCTCGGCCCGAACGGGGCAGGCAAGTCGACTCTGATCAACATCGCGTCGGCGACCCTGCATCCGAGCTCGGGGCAGGCGTTCGTGCTCGGGCGAGCGTCTGGGCCGGGTGGACGTGTTCGAGCTCCGGCCGCGCATCGGGCTCGCCGCCGCCGCGCTGGCCGAGCGGATCCCGCCCCGCGAGATCGTGACCGACGTCGTGGTCAGCGCCGGGTACTCGGTGCTCGGGCGGTGGCGTGAGGCGTACGGCCGGATGGACGTGCGCCGCGCGGTGAAGCTGCTCGAGCGGTTCGGGGTGGGCGAGCTCGCCGATCGGCGGTTCGGCACGTTGAGCGAGGGCGAACGCAAGCGGGTGCAGATCGCGCGGGCGCTGATGACCGATCCAGAACTACTGCTGCTGGACGAGCCGGCCGCAGGTATGGACCTCGGCGGCCGCGAGGATCTGCTGCGAAGGCTGACGAAGTTCAGCGCCGACCCGGATGCGCCGGCCTCGGTGCTCGTGACGCACCACGTCGAGGAGCTGCCTACGGGCATCTCGCACGTGATGTTGCTGCGCGAGGGTGCGATCGTCGCCTCGGGCCTGGCCCGGCAGGTGCTCACGGACGAGAACCTGACGCAGACCTTCGGTCTGCCGATCCATGTCTGGCGCCGCTCAGGACGTTGGTACGCTCGCGCAACCTGACGCGGAATCACTCGTCGAAACACGCATATTACGCATTTCCGGTATTTCGCGTAGGTTTGCCGAATGACACTCACCCTTCACCGCAGGAAGGTGGCGGCCACGGTCGCAGCGTTGGCGCTGCCACTGCTCGGCGTCGCCGCCCTCCCGACCGGTACCGCGTCGGCAGCCGCACCCGCGCTGCGCACGGTGCACGGCAACGCCCCGTCCTGGGCCCGATCGGCTCACCTGGTCGGGCATCCCGACGCCACCCGGACACTCACGGTCCGGATCGGGCTCGCACCGCGCGATCCGGCCGGCATGACCCGGCTCGCGGCCGCCGTGAGCAACCCGGCCAGTGCGTCCTACCGCCACTACCTGACCCCGGCGCAGTACCTGAACCGCTTCGGCCCGACCGATGCCCAGGTCGCGAAGGTGCGCTCGTTCCTCAAGGGTGCCGGGCTGCGCATCGTCGGCCAGACGCCGTCTCGTCAGACCATCTCCGCCAGCGGCACGGTCCGGCAGCTCGAGGGTGCCTTCCACGTGCGGCTCGGGCTCTACCGCCACGACGGCACGACGTTGCGCGCGCCGGCCACCGCGGCCAAGGTGCCCGCCTCGCTCGCGTCGAGCGTCATCTCCGTCGGCGGACTGACCGACACCTCGTCCGCGGTGCGGCCGAACACCATCTCGGCCGACGGCACGCAGGTGCCCGTCCAGGTGCAGACGCCGTGCTCGTCCTACTACGGGCAGAAGCACGTCAGCGGACTGCCCAGCGCGTACGGGCACACCTCGTTCCCGACGTCCGTGTGTGGGTACGGTCCGTCGCGCGAGCGTGGGGCCTACGGCCTGGCGCCGCAGGCGCTTCAGCACCCCGGTGACGGCGCCGGCGTCACGGTCGCGATCATCGACGCGTATGCGTCGCCGACCATGGCCTCCGACGCGCAGACCTACAGCAAGGGACACCGCCTGCCGGCGTTCAAGCCGGGGCAGTACTCCGAGTACCCGCCGACGCAGGCCTACTACGACCAGACCAAGTGCAACGCCGTGGGCTGGACGGGCGAGGAATCGCTCGACGTCGAGGCAGTGCACTCGATGGCTCCCGGCGCGCGCATCGCGTACGTCCCGGCGGCGAGCTGCAACGACGAGGACTTCCTGGAGTCCTACGACACCATCCTCGCCCCGTCCGGGGACTCGGCCCACCCGCTGGCGACGATCGTCAGCAACTCCTACGGCGACTCGAGCGACCTGCTGCCGGGCGACCTGCAGAACCAGGAGCACGCGCGGTTCGTGCAGGGTGCTGTCGAAGGGGTCGGGTTCTACTTCTCCTCCGGTGACAACGGCGACGCAGCCGCGCTGAACAACGGTCAGCCGCAGCCGCAGGCCAGTGCGAACGACTGGGCGGTGACCGCCGTCGGCGGCACGACCCTGGGCGTCGGCCACTCGAACGGCTACCAGTTCGAGACGGGCTGGGGCAACGACCGCACCTACCTCGTCAAGGACACGGCGACGAACAAGCAGTCGTGGCAGTCGGTGCCGGGTGACTTCTACGCCGGTGCCGGTGGCGGCACGAGCGTGGTGTGGCAGGAGCCTGACTACCAGAAGGGTGTCGTGCCGGACTCGCTCGCGAACGCGAACGCCGGCGACCGCGGCCCCGGCCGGGTGGTTCCGGACATTGCTGCCAACGCCGACCCGTACACCGGGTTCCTGATCGGGTACAGCGTCGACACGGGCAACGGCCCGCAGTACGTGGAGGGCTCCATCGGCGGCACGTCGCTGGCCTGTCCGACGATCGCCGGCATCATGGCGGTCGCGCAGCAGCGTGGCGGCGGATCGGCGATCGGGTTCGCGAACCCGATGCTGTATTCGCTGGGCGCCGGTGCGTTCCACGACGTCAGCGCGCCGACGACTGCTGACCAGAAGGCAGTCGTGTACTACTCGGCAGCCGCCAAGCTGACCCGCCTGGTGTCGTCGAACCACGACAGCTCGCTGCACACCAGCTCGGGGTACGACGACGTAACAGGGCGCGGATCGCCCTCGTCGAGCTTCATCTCGGCCGTCGACAACGCCAGCTGAGCACGTAGCACCACCGCCGGGGCCGCCTTTCGGGGCGGCCCCGGTTCATTTGATCGAGTTCTTTCAGTCGAGTTCGACGAAGCGCACGTCGAAGGTGGCGTCGTCGGCGATGAGCAGTTCCGCCATCGTGACGTGCGGCTGCCGCCGGCGGTCGGTGGGGGAGCCGGGGTTGACGGCACGCTGCGCGCCGTGGGTCTCGTCCCACGGGATGTGCGAATGGCCGAACACCACGAGTTCGGCCGCGGGAAACGCCTTTGCCAGCCGGGCCGCCCGTCCCTTGGCTTGGCCGCTGTCGTGGACCATCGCGATCTGCACGCCGCCGAGCGTGAGTTCCAGGGTGTCCGGTGCTCCCCAGGCCGCGACGTCCGGCCCGTCGTTGTTGCCGCGGACGGCGTACACGGGCGCGAATTCGGACAGCTCGTCGAGCGTCTCGGCCAGGCAGACGTCGCCGGCGTGCAGGATTGCGTCGGCGCCGTCCACGATCCGGGCGACCGCAGGCGGGCACCGCTTCCAGTACCGCGGCGAGTGAGTGTCGGAGAGCAGGGCTACGCGCACCAGTCAGTAGTACCCGGTGGCGCCGTCGAGGCGCTCGCGGATCGCGTCGACGTCGCGGTCTCTTCCACCATGTGGAGCAGGTCCAGTGCAAGCTGGACGTTCCGCTGGGGAAGGTCGCGTTGCTGCCGACGTCGTCGAGTGAGTGCAGTGCTCGACCCGCCGCAGATCCGAGACCAGCGCCTGCGTCGTCTTCAGCGGCGAGTGCGGGAGGACCGGTCTGTGCGCGTCGGATTCGGAGAGCCCTTCGGACTTCCACGGGATCAACGCGCGCTGCAGATCGAGCCAGCCGATCAGCTGGGTTCGTTCGTCGGCGACGAACGGCGGCGGTTGGGTGCGACGCAACGTCATGGCTCGCGACGCTAGGCGCGACCCGTCCCCGAGGCGTTGTTCTTCCGCAATAGAGCGACACGCAAGCCGGTCGCGGACAAGGGCCCACGTCGAAGTCTCCGAACCAGAGCGCGCAAGGACCACAGCAGGATGACCGGGCAGGCACCGCCGCAGGGCAGCGCGGGACGAGTGGCAAGTCTTGGACCACGAAGGTCGATCGAGCAACTCCGGCCTTTAGCCACGCACGGAACCGCAGGTCCGGCTACGGATCGGCGGAAGGCATCTCGTTCTCGCGGTTTGCTGAACGTGCGTCCGGTAGTGGGTGAGGTCCACCAGGTGGTGTCGTCCTCGTCGCGGGACACTTGCCAGCCGGCGTCGTGTTTGCAGTGGTGGTGCCGCGAACACAAGGGTTGGAGGTTCGTGATCACGGTGTTGTGGCCGTTGAACGCGACGATGTGGTCGGCTTCGCAGCGGGTGGCGCGGCGGTTGCAGCCGGGGAACCGGCAGGTGGGGTGCTGGGCGGTGACCCAGCGCCCCTGGCGCGGCGGAGGGGTAGCCGACGTTCGGGATGAGCATCGATGCCCGGCTCCGGCACGACCTGGCCGGTGCTGTCGACGGTGACCCGGTCGATGCGGGTGGTGGGGTCGGTGAGCAGGTCGCGGCATTGGGAGGCGGGGATCGGGCCGTAGCCGGCCAGCTCACCCGGCGCGTCACTGGTCCCGTCGGCGGTCGCCTGGGGCATCAGGAGCTGCACCCGCATCCCACGGGCAGGTGTTCCCGCAGTCGTGCGGCCGAGGACGAGGTCACGCAGGGTGTCGGCTCGTTTCTGGTCCATGGTGCGGGTGTCGTCAATGCCCTTGGCCAGTTCGGTCAGCCGGGCATACATGGCTTCGGCGTCGGCGGCGGTGTGGGTGGACCAGATGCCGGCCATTCCGTCCGGCAACGGCGAGCAACTCACCCGCCGCTCCGCCTGCGCGTCGGCGAACCGCTCCTCGACCTGGCGGGCATCGAAGCGGGCCACCGCCCGCCGTAGCGAGGCGCGGAACTGAGTCACGGTCTGCTCGGCCGCCCGCTCGAGCACCCGCTCCTCGACCTTCGCGGTCACTGCCGCGTCCAGCTGGCTGGTCAGCTCCGCCGCGGCCGCGCACATGCACCGCGCTGACCTTCACCGGCTCGTGCAGCTCCAGCAGCCGCGGCAGCCGCTCCACCACCTGGGTGGCCTGCATCAGCCGCGTCTTCGCATAGTCCGGGGACCACCGCAGCTCACACGCCACCTCATCGCGCGCCCAATCATGCGCATCGTCCGGGTCGTGGACCGCGGCGAGGAACCGCTCCGTCCGCGCATCAACACGAGCCCGCAACCGAGCCAGTTCGGCAAGCATCTCGAACTGCTGATCCCGCGAACACGCCGCAGGATCCACCCGCAACAACCGCTCGATCTTCCTCGCCACAACCCGCACACTACGACCAGGGTCTGACACTTTCGGACGAGAATCCGCTGCTGCGCAAGAGGATCTGGCGATTCGCCGGCTATGCAGACCGCAGAAGTTGGGCACGGCGCGTCGTGCTGACATGCCGAAGACCTCCCGAGTGGAATGCGAGCTGTCTATGAACGCACCCTCGTGAGTTGAGTGACGGCGAATTCGCCGTCACTCGAGGTCCGGGGACCTCACTCAAGTTCTGCTCCGGTGGCGTCCCTCCACGGTGCACCGCGTGCTCTCCTACCGGCCGAACCGCCTCTTGGCGCGCCCCGGGCAGATGCGGCGCAAAGTGCGCACGCACCGCCGGCCTGGTCACGAAGTACAGCAACCCGACGAGGACGAGAGCCTGCACCAGCTGCTCCGCGCGCATCCACAGGGGATACGGCGAGATCTGGACCACGATCAGCGCGACGATGCCGACAATGCCGAGCAGGATCACGCGGCGGTAGGCCCACCGCCGCCCGCGCACGAGAGCGCGCACCAGGAACGCGTAGACGACGCTGACGACGATGTTGCCCACGACCCGTCCGATGATGCCCGCCGTATAGCCGTTGCGCAGCACGTCACGCTGCTGCGGATCGGTGATGTGGCGGTGGTCGAGCTGGTAGTCGACGATGCTGTGCCTCGCGAACACGGTGACGATCGTGAGCAGGACCGACAAGGTCAGGTTGATCACCAACAGGATGACGACCGGACGCAGCTCCGGCGGGGCATCGTCCCAGCCCGGCTCGGGCGCCCCGGCCGCAGGCGGTGGCGGAGGTGGGGCGGGCGGATACGAGTTCGTCACATGATCATATTGGCCCTACCTCGCGCTGGGCGCAGGCATAACGCGCGACGGGATCGCGCGCTGGCTAGGCTCAGTGGGTTCCGTACCGAGGAGGTCCGCGTCGTGGGTCAGTTCGTTCAGGTCGACATCGGCCAGGCCGCCGTGGCCACGATCCGGCTCTCCAGGCCACCGATGAACGCGCTCAACACGCAGGTCCAGACCGAGCTGCGCGAGGCGGCCGAGCAGGTGAGTTCGGACAGCGCCATCCGGGCCGTCGTGATCTACGGCGGTGAGAAGGTCTTCGCGGCGGGTGCCGACGTGAAGGAATTCGCCGGCCAAAGCCACGAATACATGATGACCGACGCCGTGCGCCTCACGAACGCTCTCGACGCCCTCGCCCGCATCCCCAAGCCCGTCATAGCCGCAGTCACCGGCTACGCCCTCGGCGGCGGCTGCGAACTCGCCCTCACCGCCGACTTCCGCGTCAGCGCCGACAACGCCAAGTGGGGCCAGCCCGAAATCCTGCTCGGCATCATCCCGGGCGCCGGTGGCACGCAGCGCCTTCCGCGGCTGGTGGGCCCGAGCAAGGCCAAGGACCTGATCTACACCGGGCGCTTCGTCGACGCAGACGAAGCGCTCGAGATCGGCCTCGTCGACGCAGTCGTACCGGCCGACAAGGTCTACGACACCGCGGTCGCGATGGCGGCGAAGTTCGCGAAAGGTCCGGCGCGCGCCTTGGGCGCCGCGAAGGCCGCGATCGACGGCGGCATGGACGGCGACCTCGCCAGCGGCCTGCGGCTCGAATCCCACCTGTTCGCCAGCCTGTTCGCCACCGACGACCGCGCGATCGGCATGACGTCGTTCCTCGAGAACGGACCAGGCAAGGCCGAGTTCACCGGAGCGCCGCGGTGACTGCAGCACCTCAGCCGCACGCCACCGCCGAGCAGGTCGAAGCCGCCTGGAGCGATCCGAAACTGGCCAACGTCCTCTACCACGACTGGGAAGCCGGCACGTACGACGAGAAGTGGTCGATCTCGTTCGACCAGCGCTGCATCGACTACGCCCGCGAACGCTTCGAGCACGTCGCCGGACGCAGCGGCTGGCCCTATCCGAAGTCGCTCGAACTCGGCTGCGGCACGGGGTTCTTCACACTGAACCTGAAGCTCGCCGGGGTCATCGCCGACGGCCATGTCACCGATCTCAGTCCCGGCATGGTCGAGGTCGCGCAGCGCAACGCTCGCAACCTCGGCTTCGAGGTCGAAGGACGCGTCGCCGACGCCGAGCGGCTGCCCTACGACGACGACACCTTCGACATCGTCATCGGCCACGCGGTGCTGCACCACATCCCTGACATCGACCGCGCGTTCCGCGAGATCCTGCGCGTGCTCAAACCCGGTGGCCGCTTCGTGTTCGCCGGGGAACCCACCGAGCGTGGCGACTACATCGCCCGTCGTCTGTCGCGCTTCACGTGGTGGGCCGCGACGAACGTGACCAAGCTCGGCCCGTTGTCCGGCTGGCGCCGTCCGCAACAGGAACTCGACGAGTCGTCGCGCGCCGCTGCGCTCGAAGCGGTCGTCGACATCCATACCTTCGCTCCGCAGCGGTTGGCGCAGATCGCCCGCGCTGCCGGCGCAGAGGGCGTGCACGTCGCCACGTCCGAGCTGCTCGCCTCGTGGTTCGGCTGGCCCATCCGCACCTTCGAGTGCGCCGTCCCGAGGGAGAAACTCGGCATGCGCTGGGCGAACTTCGCGCTCAAGGGATGGACGCGGCTGATGGCCGTCGACCGGGTGCTCGAGCACGTGGTGCCGAAGGCGCTGTTCTACAACGCCGAGATCACCGGGCTCAAGCCACTGTCATGAGGCCGACGCGGTGAACTTCGACGAGCGAACGATCGTGTTGTTCGACCTCGACGGCACCGTGTCCGACTCGGCGGCGAGCATTCTCGGCTCGCTGCGCCACGCCCTCGCCGCGAACGGCCTCGCGCCGCTCGATCCGCAAACGGAACGCGGGCTGCTCGGTCCGCCGTTCTACGAATCGCTGCCGCCGCTCATCGGAGAGGACAAGCTCTGGTCGGTGATCGAGTCGTACCGAGAGCACTATGCGAGTGCGATGTACGAGACGACGGCATTCCCGGGAATCGATGCCCTGCTCGCGGCCCTGCACGCGGACGGGCGGCGCTTGGCCGTCGCCACCAGCAAGCCCGAGCACTACGCGCGCCCGATCGTCGAACATCTCGGTCTCGACTACTTCTTCGAGACGATCGGCGGGGACGAACTCGACGGCTCGCTGAAGACGAAGGCGCTCGTCATCGACAAGGTGCTAAAGCGGCTCGGCGGCCCTGATCCGGGTGAGGTCGTGATGGTCGGTGACCGTGAGCACGACGTCCTCGGTGCCCGCGCGCACGGTATAGACAGCATCGCCGTGCAATGGGGCTATGCCGTGCCGGGCGAGCTCGAGTCCGTCCGTCCCGCAGCCATCTGCCGCACACCCCAGGGCCTCGCGGCCGCGCTGGGAGTGACCGTCGATGCCCGCCGCTGAGCCGGTACGCAGCGCGCGGTTCTTCACCTGGCGCTCCGTGCGGTGGGTGATCCGCAACCGTGCGTACACGCGGTGGTACCTGGTTCGCTACTGGCGATTCTTCCTGCTCAAGATGCGTAACCCGGACGTGATCACCCGTGGCTTCGTGTTCCTCGACCGCGGCGCGTCCGTGCACGTGCGCAAGGGTTACGGACGGCTGATCCTCGGCAAGTGGGTGCATCTCGGTGTCGACACGGCCCTGCGCTGTCACGAGGGCACGCTGTCGCTCGGCGACAAGAGCAACCTGGCACGTGACATCTCGATCAACTGTTACCTCGACGTCGAGATCGGTGACAGCGCGTTGTTCGCCGACAACGTGTACATCTCCGACTTCGACCACCGCTTCGACGACCTCGCACGGACGATCAAGGACCAGGGCATCGCGAAGTCGCGGGTTCGCATCGAACGGGACGTGTGGCTGGGCACAAAGGTCACGGTGTGCCGCGGCGTGGTTATCGGCGAGGGCACCGTTGTCGGCGCCAATGCCGTCGTCACGAGAGATCTGCCCGCGTTCAGCGTCGCGGTCGGCGTCCCTGCCCGCGTGATCAAGGACCGCAAGCAGCTGGACCCGCCATCGCCCGCCTAGCGCACAATGCATGCGTGAGGCAGGCATGACCGGCGACGACATCGACCGCAGTTCGCGCACGGCGCGGGACTGGGTCGACGAGGCGGTGCGGCGCGTCGAGGCGGACGCGAACCGGTCCGCCGACACCCATCTGGTGCGGTTCCCGCTTCCAGGACGCCCCGAAGTCGATCTGTACCTGAAGGACGAGTCGACGCATCCGACGGGATCGCTCAAGCACCGGCTCGCCCGCTCGCTGTTCTTGTACGCCCTGTGCAACGGCGACATCGGTGAGGGGACGACCGTCATCGAGGCGTCGTCAGGGTCGACCGCGGTCAGCGAGGCGTACTTCGCGCGCATGCTCGGTCTGCCGTTCATCGCGGTGATGCCCGCATCGACGAGTGCCGAGAAGATCGCCCTCATCGAACGCGAAGGCGGCAAGTGTCACCTCGTCGCTGACGCCACCGCCGTCTACGCGGAAGCGAGCCGGCTCGCCGCCGAGTCGAACGGTCACTATCTCGATCAATTCACCTATGCCGAGCGGGCCACCGACTGGCGCGGCAACAACAACATCGCCGAGTCGATCTTCGCGCAGATGGCCATGGAGCGCTTTCCGGTTCCGGCCTGGATCGTCGTCGGCGCAGGCACCGGCGGGACGAGCGCCACGATCGGCCGATACGTGCGCTACCGCCGCCATGCGACCCGGCTGGCAGTGGTCGACCCGGAGCACTCCGCGTTCTTCGCGGGGTGGCGCGACGACGACGTCGACGCCCACGGCCGGCCGTCGCGGATCGAGGGCATCGGCCGCCCGCGCGTCGAGCCGAGCTTCGCGCCGGGCGTCGTCGACCGCATGATCGCCGTCCCGGACGCGGCGTCGATCGCGACCGCCCGGGCGGTGGAACCGATCCTCGGCCGCCGGGTGGGCCCCTCGACGGGCACCAACCTCTGGGGCGCACTGCGCATCGCGCGCGAACTCGACGTACAAGGAGCGCGCGGCAGCATCGTCACGCTGCTGTGCGACGGTGGCGAGCGCTACGCCAACACGTGTTACGACGACGAGTGGCTGGCGGTGCAGGGCATTGACATCGCCCCGTACGAGACCGTCCTACGCCGACTGCTCGACTGATCAACGCCGGTGGCGACCCGCAGCAGTCGCATAGATCTCGGCGGTGTGCTCGGCGACGGTCGTCCACGAGTAGTCGCGGGACAGCACCCGTCGCGCACGCGCGGCCGAGCGTTGCGCGCCGGCCGGGTCGCGCAGCACGCCGTCGACAGCCTCGACGAGCCCGGTTGTGTCGCCGGGGGCGAAGCTCGCAGCCGCCACCCTGTCGTCAATCAGATCAACCAGGCCACCGGTGGCGGCCACCACGACAGGCGTGCCGGTCGCCGCCGCCTCGAGCGCGACGATTCCGAACGGTTCGTACAGCGACGGGACGACGGCGACATCCGCGGCGCCGAACAATGCGCCGACCTGCGGACCGGGGACGAAGCCGAGCCAGTCGACGACGCGTGCAATGCGTAGCGCGCGGGCCTGCTCGCGCAGCGCGCCCTCGGTGGTCCCGGTGCCTGCGATCACGAGGCGCACTCCGGGATGTCGCGCACGAAGCGGGCGCACGGCAGCGAGCAGTGTCTGGACGCCCTTTTCGTGCACCAAGCGGCCCGCGTACGCGATGAGCGGTCCGTCGCCGGCGTGCCGCGAACGGACGTCGGCGCGCGCTCGCGCGATCGTGCGCCAACGTGCGATCTCGACACCGTTGGGCACGACGTGCACCCGCTCCGGGTCGAGGTCGAACAGGTCCGCGGCTTCGGCCCGCAAGGGGCGCGAGCAGGTGATCACCTCGTCGGCCGTGCGAGCCAGCCAACGTTCGACGGAGTGGATGGCAAGGTTCAACGGGGCCGGCAACCAGCCCTGGTGCCGGCCTGCCTCGGTCGCGTGCATCGTGGCGACCAGTGGCGCTCGCGCGGCCGCGGCCAGCGTCACCCCGGCCTGGGCGACCAGCCAGTCGTGGGCGTGGACGATGTCGGGCCGGTGCCGCCGCACGATGGGCAGTGCTGCCCGTACGAGCGAGTGTTCACTCGCCTGCGCCCAGGCGAGCAACGACTCGGTCGTGAAGTCGATGGCGAGCGGATCGAGGGCGGCGCGCCGCACGTGCACGCCGTCGACGATTTCGTCGACGATCTCGTCCTTTTCGCCCCGTGTGACTACATGGACGTCATGACCGGCGCCGGCCAGCTCACGAGCCAACGACTCCACGTGACGCCCGAGGCCGCCGACCACCAGCGGGGGGTACTCCCACGACAGCATCAGCACCCGCACGGCGAGGAACGTTAGTCTCGCAACCATGGAACCCGCGCGCCGAGGTGCGCCGACGCGCGCAATCGGGGCCGTGGTCGCGCTCCTGCTCGGGCTGGCTTGCGTGGGTGCGTGGCGGGTCATCGGCGGCAGCCAGAACCTGCCGTTCGACTCCGGTGCCACACCGCCGACATCGGTCGAGGTGACCCGCGGGCATACCTACTCCATCGCCGTACCCGGTGGTGTCGGCGCGCTGCAGGAGCACGGCGTGCCGACCCGCGTGGTCAACGGTCAGGACGTCATCAACCTCGAATGCATGTGGACGCCGGTGGGGCAGCCGGGCCCTGCTGCGGCGGGCCAGCCGCTCGATGTGTCGACCGAGGCCATCGGTACGAAGGCGGAGACGACCGTCGGCCATTTCGTCGCGCCCGAGTCCGGTCGGCTGCGGGTGTACTGCGCCAGCTGGGGCGCCGTGTTCGTCCCTGACAGCGACGACCGCTCGCACGACTGGGCCGGATTGTCGCTGCTGCTCGCGTTGATCCTGCTGACCGTCGGTGCGGCGCTGGCACTGTCGGAGTTGCGCATCGTGCTCGCGCGGCCGGGCGAGAGCTCAGCCGAGCCGGTGCGCGAGGACGAGCAGGTCGAGTGAGGCGTCGACGTCGCGCTCGTGGATCGCGAAGTCGGCGGTCGTAACCGAGGTGACGTCGTGCAGCAACTGCTCGGGCCACCGGTCGGGCGGCGTGTCGAGCTGGGCGCCGACGAACGAGCCGTAGCGCGCGTCGAGCTCCGCCAGCCGCTCCCCGGCGTGCAGGCCGAGCACCCCGTCGATCGCGAACCCGTGCGCGGCGAGGAGTTGGGTCAGCTCGGCCGCCGTGAATTCCTTCGTGTGGAACGGGTTCAAGGGAGTGTCGAGTCCGGGCGAGAACGTCAGTCGGTTCGGTGTCGTCACCATCAGCCGTCCGCCCGGCCGCAGCGCGCGGTGGCACTCGGTGACGAATTCCGCGTGATCCCACACGTGTTCGATCACCTGCAGCGTCGCGACGACATCGACGCGCGCGCCGGGCACGGGCAGCGCAGCGAGGTTGGCGCGTACGAAGCCGGCGGCGGGGTAGCACCGGCTTGCATGAGCGACGGTGCGCGCGTCGTAGTCGATGCCGAGCACGCGGCCGGCCGATTCGGCCAGCAGGTTCGTGCCGTACCCCTCGCCGCAGCCGACCTCGAGCACCACGCATCCGGCCACGTGCGGTGCCAGGTACTGGTAGGCCGCCTCGTGCCTGCGGAACCAGTAGTTCTCGGTCGGGATGCCCGGCACCGTGCGCTCGCCGGTGAGTTGCAGCTCCACCGGCACAGCCTAAAACCCGTCCGAGGCGTCAGCCGCCCGGTGACGACGGTGCCGACGTGTTGTCGGCAACTGCCGAGCTGGTCGCCGCGGTACTGCTCGGTGCTACCGACGAGGACGCCGAGTCACTCGCCGACGGCGACGCCGGCACGGCCGATGAATCGGCCGTCGAACCGGCCGTCGAGCCGGCCGTCGACGACGAACGCGCCGGCTCGGTCGAAGCCGGGGCGGTCGGACTCGCCCACGTGCTCGCCGAGGCGGACGAGGTCGCAGTGGCGAGTGCGTCCGGCTTGACGATCTGGAGGATCTGCCGCTCGAAGGTCACCAGCTGGTCGTGGATCTGCTTGAACGTCAGGCCCTTCAGGTGCTTGCCGAATGCCTGGATCTTCGCCCACAAAGCGTTCAGCTTCTGCGTCGTGCTCGCATCGGGACGTCCTGGCAGCGATACGTCGAGTTGAATGGCGAGTGCCGCGGTCGCACACCGGATGCAGTTGTACCCGACAGCCGCGGAGATGTTCTCCGGCGCGACGACGTGCGCGTTGCCGACGATGAGCACGACCTGGAAGGCGACGGCTACCGCCGTGCACTTCTTGCAGCTCGCGAACGCGTACGCCTCGTTCTTGTTGAGGACGGTGTCCTTGTCGGCGTAGACGAGGGCGAAGGCGACGTCGTAGACGGTGCTGCCGTCTTTCGTCGCAATGGCCATCGCCTGGTTGTCGCCGGGTCCGGGAGGCACCGGCCGGTTGAAGGGGAAGACCCACGTCGGCTTGCTCGGGTCACGCGGCGTGAGCACCATCGCGAGGGCGGGGTGGCCGGGCGTCGGCCGAGCGACGTCGGCGGGCCACACGGTTCTGGCCTGCAGCCGGTCGCCCTCGTGCACGACCCGGTAACCGGCAACCACGTCGGTCGTCGCGGTGTGGCTGATCGCCTGGGTGACTGCGGCCGGGGCGAAGGCCTGTTGCAGCACGCCGCGCTCGTTCGGCTCGATCACGCGGTAGTTGCCGTGCGGCCACCACACCCAGGCGAGCGCAGCGACGATCGCAGCGCCGAGCACGGCTGCGCCGGCGCGCCGGACAGGCTTGCCTTCAGTGCGCCGCAGCGTGCCCTTCACGACCTGCTTGACCATCCGCGACACGATGAAACTGACGCCGAACACCGGGATGACCACGGCGACGAGTGCAAGGATCTTCGCGCCGACGCCGAGCCATCTCCCGTCGTGCCAGTAAGCGCTGAGCAGCGTCCACTGCGCCGCGAAGCTGTGCCCGGCAGTGGCCAGGATGCGCGGCAACGTCAGGATCGTGACCAGCGCGGTCAGCAGCATGAGCGGCACGACGAGCAGCACCCAGAGGCTGACGACCGCGCGCGCCCACGGCTTGAGCATCCGGGCTTCGGTGCTGCGCCAGTTGGTCGGCCACAGACCTTTCAGCGTCGGTTTGATGCGGTGGAACAGGTCGGGGACACCGGTGAGGTCGGCAAGCAGGTGATAGCCGTCGAAGCGCAGCATCGGCGGCAGCTGCCTGATCATCTGCAAGATCTGCGTCGCGATGACGAGCAGCAGGCCGTCCCAGCGCACCGCCGCCCAGACGCCGAACATGCCCAGCGCGACGAGTGCGTTGAAGTAGAGCCCGCCGAGGTCGGTGCGCAGCCGCGCGCCACGGCCGAGCCGGTAACAGTCGGTGACGTCGGTGTAGAACGCCGGCCAGACCAGATAAAGCCCGGCGCCCATCGCGCCCGGCGTACCCCCGCCGCGCCGTAGTGCGGCAGCGTGACCGAACTCGTGGAAGCCCGCAGAGATGACGGTGATCGCGAACACCGCGAGCAACATGCCGGGGCTGGCGAACGCCTCGTGCGCCGCGGAGGCCAGGCCCTTGCGGAACAGCACCCAGTACGCCACCGCGGCGAAGGCCAGAGTCCCGAGCACGACGAGGACCGGGTTGAACAGCACGGCGAACGGACGCGTCAGCCGGCGCGTGCGTTCGGGGTCGGAGACGACGTACCGGAACCGCAAGGCCAGTAAGGGATTCGCCTTTCGTACGTCCGGTTCCGAACCGTCGGCGCGCAGCAACAGACCGAGCGGGCGCAACTGCTTGTCGACGAGAGTCTCGATGTCGTCGCCGCGCACATCGCGCTGAACGACCGTCGAGACTGCTGCGGCGATCTCCTCAGGCGTACGCCTGCCGTCGACCGCCGCCAGGACGGCATACAGAAGGGGGGTCAGTTGCAGCACCTGCCCGTCCGAGCGTTGGACGAGCGCGGGAGCTACGCGGTATCCAGATCCCGGTTGCTCACCGAGTAGTTGGACACCGTCGGCTCGCGCCGGAACGCCCGCGATCGGGGGCGCATCCGGCGACGAGCCGGCGGACGGGCCGTCGGCCAGAGTTGTCATGTACGTGGTGGGTCAGGCGGCGATCAGCCGGACTGCTGCGAGATACCGGAATCCTGGTTTCCCGTCGCCGTGGCGTTGCCGTCGATCGTCTGGTCGATCGACACGTTCTGTTCGCCGAGCGCGGTCGCCGAGGAATCGACGGTGCCGATGTTCGCCGCTGCGGAGGCGTTGATCGGCGCCGCCGCGTTGGCGTTCGCGGCCACGGCGCCGTCGATCGGCGACGCGAGGTGCAGATCGCCGTTGAGGTCGACGTTGACGTTGAGCAGGTTGCCGTCGGTGACCGAGCCGGTGGTGGCCCCGCTCGAACCACCTGTCGGGTCGGTCGTCGTGCCGGTCGGGTCGGTCGTCGTGCCGCTCGGGTCGGTCGTCGTGCCGCTCGGGTCGGTGGTGGTGCCGGACGTGCTCGTGGCCGGATTGCCCTGGTCGATCTGGCTGTGCTGGTCGGAGGTCGCGGTTGCGTCACCGACGATGCCCTGGTGCACGGAGCCGGTCTGCAGGGCGCCCGCCTGCGACTCGGATCCGACCGAGAGGACGTTCGCGTCGACGGCGGCGTTGATCGGGGCGGCGATGTTGGCGTTGGCGCCGACGGCGAGGTCGATGGGCGCTGCGGTGTCGAGCGCCAGGTCGAGGTTGGCGTTCAGGTCGAGCAACGACATGACCTCCTTGGCGGGCAAGGCGGTGCCGCTCTCGGCGGCGAGTTCGTCGGCGCTGAGCCTGGGCATGGTTTCGTCGGACACGATTCCTCCTGCTTTTGGGGGTTCTTCGTGTCCGGGATACCCGCCGCGCGCGGACCGTCTAACGCGATCTTCGAAACGGAGCGTCGAGCACCGCTAGGAGCACCAACGCGACGCCGGCCGCGCTCGCGATGTACCACGGCCACGGCCCCAGAACGGACAACAACGAGGCGTGCGCGGGCACCGCCCGGAGGAACATGTAGTTGCCGCCGGTGAGTGCGTCGATCACGCCGACGACGGCGGCGTAGGCGACGGTGATCGCGAAGATGCGCGGCACCGACCCGCGGCGCGGAACCATCCCGAGGCCGACAACGAGGAAGACGGCGGCGACCACGATCCCTAGGTGGCCCAGCACGAACTCCCAGAACGCGAGGTGCGGGAAGCTCACGTCGAGATCGGGTGTGGTGACCGCTTGCAGCGTGCCGGCCAGTCCCCAGAAGTAGGTCAACTCGACCGCGAGCTGTGCGCGGGGCCACCAGCAGGCGACCGCGGCGATGCCGACGGCGGCGTCGCACAGGTCGACCGGCAGCGTCGACTGCGCGGTCCAGCTCCTGTCGACGATCGGGGTCACCACGAAGGTGAGCGCGACCGTGGCGAGCAGGATCGCCAGCCCTCGGCGCACCCAGGTGGTCCAGGCTCCCGGCCGCCGGCGCGCGAGCACGCACAGCACGGCACACAGCGCGGCGGCAAAGCCGACGCTGAGCCAGTAGGCGAGCGGCGAGACCACGACCTCATCATCGTCGCGGCTTGCGGCCGGCGCCGTGCGTAGTTGTACTCAGGGTGCGATCGCACGCCGCGGCGCTGGTACCGTCCGCCGGATGTTCGAAGGCTTCAGTCTCGATTTCGTTGATGTCGGCCCGGTGACCATGCGTGTGCGTCACGGCGGTTCCGGAGCTCCGGTAGTCCTGCTGCACGGGCATCCGCGTACTCATACGACTTGGCACGCTGTCGCGCCGGCACTCGCCGCGACGCACACGGTCGTGACTCCGGACCTACGCGGCTACGGCCGCTCGTCGTTGCCGCCCGACGAAGCCGATCACGCCCAGTCGTCGAAGCGCGCGATGGCCGGCGACGTCATTGCCCTGATGGACCACCTCGGACACGACAGGTTCGCCGTCGTCGGCCACGATCGTGGCGCACTGGTGGCGTTCCGGACCGCCATGGACCATCCGGAACGGGTGACCCGGCTCGTCGTCATGGACGGCCTGCCGTTGCTCGAACATCTCGAACGCACCGACGCGACGTTCGCCGCCGCCTGGTGGCACTGGTGGTTCTTCGGTCAGACCGCCAAACCCGCCGAGCGATTCATCTGCGCCGACCCCGACGCGTGGTACGCCACCGCGCCGCCGTCCGTGATCGGCGCGGAGAACCATGCCGACCTCTGGGCTGCGCTGCGCGATCCGGCCGTCGTACACGGCATGGTCGAGGACTACCGCGCCGGGCTCGGAGTCGACCGCGCGCACGACGCCGCGGACCGCGCCGCGGGCCGCACGATCTCGTGCCCGACGTTGCTGCTCGAGTCCGCGCACGACGACCTGGACATCCACGGCGACCCGACGCAGATCTGGTCGCCATGGCTGTCGACGCCGCTGCGTCACGCCGTCATCGACTCCGGTCATCACCAGGCCGAGGAGGCGCCCGAGGAAGTCGCGGATGCGATCCGCGACTTCTTGCGCTCAGCTCAGTGGTAGGTGTACCTGTCGTGGGTCGTGATCGGCGACGTGCCGTTCGGCGTGCTCACCCTGACGTTCACGAGCCCGGCAGGATGCGCAGGAGCGACGACGGTCAGCGTCGTCGGCGACGTGACGTGTACCGAGGTGCCCTTCGTCGTCCCGAACTTGACGGTCGTCTTTCCGGGACGGAACGTCGTGCCGTGAATCGTGATCGGCGTGCCCCCGCCACTGTGTGACCCGGAGGTGCGCGACAACGACGCCACTGCCGGCGCCAGCTCGGTCTGCTCGCACCCGGCAACGTTTTGGACGTACCCCTCGTTGCTGAACTCTTCCTGGGTCAGGTAGTGATGCGCGTTGATCGTCTGGTTGAACTTGTGTCCCGTGGTGCCCAGTACGTCGCCGTAGATGTAGGCGCACAGGTCGCCGTTCTCGTTGCCGTCCGACGCCCACCAGGCGTCGCCCCTCGGGTCCGAGATGGATTCCGAGACCTCATGACTGAGGGTGCTGATGACGGTGTCGCCGTCGACGTTGTTGTTCGGTGTCTGCGGCGCGGAGGAGCCGCGGTCCGACGAACACGTGAATCCGGTGGCCGACTGATAGGCCGGGAACGCCATCATCGCGTAGATCTCGTTCCCGGTGGCACCGAACGCGCTGTGGTAGGCGCAGTACGCCGCGGTCGGCGAGGAGTTGATGGTGCAACTGTTGACGTGGCCGATCGGAATCGCGGCGTCGGCGTAGAAGCACGACTCGACGGCCTTCGGCAGGAACAGTGCGTAGACGTGGTTGAGGTCGGAGGGCAGCGAGTGGCCGGCGACGACACTGCCCACCTCGGCCCGCGCCTGCGCGTCGTCGACACACGCGTTGTAGCCGGTGTTGTCGCTGTAGATCGCCCCGGTGTTCACGGTGCAGGCGAGCGCGGGCAACGCGCTCGTGTCGGTGATCGGCGTGCCGGCAGCGACCTTGTAGTGGATCGTTCCGTTGCTGCCGGAGTACTGCGTGAGCGTCGAGAACACATTCGACTTCTTGCCGCTGTCGTGCGCGACATCGCCAAGGTAGGTCTCGATCAGTGACTTGTAACTGTTCGCGAAGGTGTAACCGCTGGGCTGCCAGAAGATCGGCGTGATCACGAGACTGGCCGTGCTCGAGGTCGCCATGACCCGACCGCCGTGATTGAGCAAGGGCGGAGTCGAATTCTGCAGATAGGGCAGTTCGGACGGGTTGAGCTTGGTCGCGCTGACCCCGCATCCGTTGTCCTCGCGCCGCGCAGCGGCGATCGCCACGTGGCCGATGCGCTTCGGCCCGGCCAGCGGCGCAGGCGCTGCGCACGACCCGGCGCGCTGCTGCGCCTGGCTGCTGGCCGACGTCGTCAGCATGGCTGCCGGGAGGATGAGGGCCACCGAGACGACAGCGACGGACATGAAACGCGGACGGAGCATGAGGATCCTCCCAGAGCGAGCTGTTCTCGCTTAGGAGAGGACGCTAGCGAGTTTAAATACCGGTCGAGTGGTCCAGAACGAAAGATTTCGTCAAGACTGCGGCGCGGAACCGGACAACCCCGACGACGCGATCAGCGATCACGCAACGCCATCGACAGCGTCGCGCCAAGCGCGAGCACGAGGAGCACGATCATGCCCGCGCCGGCGTCGATCACCTGCTCGGTTCCTTCCGACGCCGCCAGCCCCACCTGGCGAGCGACCGGCGCGGTGGCCGGACGCAGGCCGGTGAACGCGGTCATCGGGTCGACGGGTGCGGTGTCGGTGACGGAGATGCGGTGCGCACGGCCGAGCGTCAGCACCGGTACGACTGTCCAGCACCCGTCCGAGGGCACCGACGCTGTGGGCACGCGGTAGGTACCGTCGCCGTGCGTCGTTACCGACGGCCCGGCACCTTCCGTCGTCCGTGCGTGTGTCCAGTCGCGGCCGAAGCAGCCGCGCCAGTCGTAGGGCAGGTGCCGCAGCAGCAGCCGCACGGTGCCGGGCTGCGTCCAACTGCCCGACACGGTCACGTCGGCGCTGAGCCGGGAGCCCGGCGACGACGCTGCTCGCGGACAGGCCGGCTACCGAGGTCGCGGGGGACAGCACGAGCGTGGTCGCCGACACCGCGCCCGTCCAGGCGAGCGGCACCGAGCCGAGATCGGCGATCGTGACGGTGCCGACGACCCGGAACCCGTAACAGCCGGTCCTGGTCGCAGCCCGGCCCGCCAGCCGCAACCCGGCGCGCGTTCCGGTCACGGTGAGCGCGTTGCCCCGTCGCGGGAAGTGCACGCCGGTACACGTCCCGTCGTCGGATGCGCGCGGCCCGACCAGCGTCGCGCTCACATCGGTGAGGCGCGCCGGAACTGCGCCGCGCACCGATACGGTCGCCGCGAGTGGGCCGGCGAGCGCCACCCCGGCGCCGTCCGGTGCGACGCTCACGCGCACGGGCGCGACGGCGACCATGGCCGGTGCGCCCTCGCGGCGCACGTTGGGCGCTGCGTCGCTCGTCTCGATGACGCTCGTGATCGCGTAGCAACCCGGGCGGGTGAGGGTCAGCGGGCCGGAGCCGAACGTGCCGTCGTGCGGGATGTCGACGGCGGGCACGGCGGCGTCGCCGGCGGCAGCCCGCGAGTGCGCCGTGGTGGCCCGGTCAGGGCAGCCGTCGTGCGGGTCGAGCGGTGTCGGACCCGACACCGACACCCTCGCGGTGCCGGCGTGACCGCGCAGCCCTGACACCGAGACCGTCGGATGGATCGCGGTCCCCGGGAGGACGAGGGTGCGATCGACCCTGGTGCGTAGCCGCGGATCGGCAGTCGTGTCGATCAGAGCAAGGCCGGTCCGGGTGACCGTGCGTGCTGCTCCTGCAGCCACCAGCGACGCCTCGCCCGGCGCCGACATGGTCACGGGAGTACCGGGTGATTCGACGCGGACGCGAACATGAATGCCGCTGCGCAGACTGCCGGGCGACACGGTGAGCTCGCTCGCGGCGATGCCGCGGGCGTCGGTGACGGCGACGTCGCGGCTGAAGTCGACGTCGGACTCGGCGGCGCCGAACGAGACCCGAACGTCCGGGACAGGTCGGCCCACCGCTGACGTCACCGCGACACTCACCGGCGCGGCCACGCCGATGACGAGTTTCGCCGCCGGCATCCGAAGCCGCACTGCGTACGGACCGGCGAGCCGCGTCGCCTCGGACCACAGCGCCTGCACCGCCGAGCTGCTCCCGCCCTGCTCGGTCAGGCAGCTCGTAATCGCGGCATCAGCACCGCCGATGTGGTCGAGAAGCGCGGTGGCGACCTCAGCCGCGACCACGCGATCGTGCGTGCCCGCATGGCGCGCGAGCAGCGCGGCGACAGTGTCACCGAACGCGCCTGCAAAAGGGATCGCCCTGGCCGCATCGACGGCGGGCCGAACCGCGTTGCGGCCGTCAGGCCCTGCCGTCACCGGGCTGAGCGCGTACGCGGCCGCGCCGGTCGCCGCGCTCGGCCACGACGCCAGCGCCACGTCGCTGTCGCGGCCTGCGCACATCACGCCGACGCGGTAGGGCAGGTGGTCGGGGCCCCATCCGGCACCGGGTGCCGCGGCCGCCGGGTCGCCGGACAGCGCGGTACCGAGCGCGGCGACCGACATGAAAGTGACCGCGACGACGCGTACTGCCGCGCGGGCGACGAGGGCGTTCGCCGGCAACGACCTCGCGGGTCGGCCGAAGCGCGCGCACCATCGCCTCACGCATCCAGATCGGCGCAATCGGCCGGGAACTGAAGCGGACGCGGCCGTGACCCGCCGCCCGCCCGGGGCAGGTCAGCAGCCGGGGGCGCCCGCAGTCGAGCTGGTCGACGCGTCACTGGGGACGTCGTTGACGTCGGCGACCTGGCTGCTGAGCGTCGGGCTCGCCGTCTCGGCGAGGTTCGTCGCGGCTGCCGACGAGTCGGTGCCGTTGGCGGTGGGGGCATCGGTGGAGGTCGTCGAGCAGGACGAGGTGTCGGTCGGCGTGCCGGAGTCGGTCGGTGTGCCGGTGTCGGTCGGCCCTGGGTCGGCGGTCGTCGACGTGGAATCGCTCGGCGTCCCGGTGTCGGTCGGGCCCGGGTCGGGTGTTGTGTCCGTCGGTGAGCCGGTGTCGGTCGGCCGCGGGCCCGCCGTCGTCGACGACGGGGTGGGGGACGGGTGCTTCGAACGGGATGGGCTCGGCGGTGGGGTCGTCGGCTTCTTCGTCGGCGGCGGCCCGGACGCGAGGGGCGGACCCGGGTCGACCGGCGGCGGCGCCGGTTGCCCGCCCGGTCCGGTGGTCGGCACGGGCGGCACGACGGTCGGCGCGGCCGGGATGATCAGACCGGGGTCGCCGCTGGCGTAGGTGCGCTCGAGGCCGAGCACCTCGTCGAGGTACGCGGTCGAGTGGTTGTAGGTCAGCACCGCGCGGGTCTGCCCGGCAGTGGTGCTCAGGTCGCCGCCGGCGATGCACAGGTAGTCGGCGGCCGCGAGCGCCGCATCGAAGATGTTGAACGGATCCTTGATCCCGTCCCCGTTGCCGTCGGCTCCGTATTCGAGCCACGTCGAGGGGATGAACTGCATCGGTCCCACCGCATGGTCGTAGACCGGGTCACCGTCGACGGCTCCGCCGTCGGTGTCGGTGACGACCTCGGTGCCGTCGCCGTTCAGCGGGATGCCGATGATCGGACGCGTCGAGGTGCCGTCCGGGCGCAGGATCGCTCCGCCGTAGCGGCCGTGGTCCGACTCGACCCGCCCGATGCCGGCCAGCAATGGCCACGGGATGTGACACTCCGGGTGCGCCGCATTCGCCGAGTTGGCCGCGTCCTGGTACGCCTCGAGCGCGGTGACCGGGATGCCGTCACCGGCCAGCGGCGAGGCGAGCTGCACGTTCCCGTTGGGATTGTTGAACAGCACCGTCTGCGTCCCGCCCGGACCGGTGGCGATCGAGGTGGTCGCAGGCGGCGCCACGGTGGACGTCGTGGTCGGCGCGCCGTAGACCGGCTGGGTCGAACCGGCCGTGCCGGCGGAGCCCTGCTCCGAGACCGCGGCCGCCGGACGCGCGCCACCGCGCACCAGCGACCCGGACGGAGCGGGCGAGGTCGCCGCGACGGCGCTCACGACCGCGACGACGGCCACCATCGCGGTGACGTGGAAGGTCGGCTGGCGCAATCGGGGGCGGGGGAGCTTCGGCGCTTTGGGTAGCTTCGGGACGTGCGGAAACGCCGCGTTCGCCCAGGGAAAGCGCATGGTGCTGCCCGTTTCGTTCGTTGAGTCCAGATGAGACTCGCCGGTCATGCCTCAGGAATCCGGCTCCGGTGCTGCAACGTATGAGACGGTTTCGATCAAGAGATGTTCAGGATGTGAACGCGGCAAGACCGTCGAGCAGCCGATCGACGTCGGAGTCGTCGGTGTAGGGCGCGAGCCCGACGCGCAGACCGCCGCGCGGCCACAGGCCGGCGTGCCGCGCCGGCTCGTAGGCGTAGAAGGTTCCCGCGGGGGCGTTCACACCGCGTTCGGCGAGGAACCGGTACGCGTCGGCGGGGTCGCGGTCGGCGAAGGTGAACAGCAGCGTCGGGGTGCGACGCGAGGCGCGCGAACGCAGGGTGACCCCGGGCAGGTCGGCCGCCGTCTTCTCGACACGCTCGCGCAGTTCGTCCTCGTGCTGTTCGACGAGCGCCATCGACGTGACGAGCCGTTCGCGTCGCGACGTGCCTTCGCCGCCGAGCCCCGCGATGAAGTCGACCGCGGCCGTCGCGCCCGCCATGAGTTCGTAGGGCAGCGTGCCCAGCTCGAAGCGGTCAGGCACGGCATCGCTGGCAGGCACCAGCTTGTCGGGGTGCAGCTGCTCGAGGAGCGCCGGGTCGGCCGCGACGACGCCGCAGTGCGGCCCGAAGAACTTGTACGGCGAGCAGGCGTACAGGTCGGCGCCGAGCGCCCGGATGTCGACCGACGCATGCGCTGTCAGGTGCACGCCGTCGACGAACAACAACGCGCCCGCGTCGTGCACCAGGTCGGCGATCGTCACGAGGTCGGGACGGGTACCGAACAGGTTCGACGCGCCTGTGACAGCGACGAGACGCGTATGCGCGGACAGTTGAGCGGCGATGTGGCCGGGCGTGAGCTCGGTCGTCTCGGGGTCGAAATCCGCGAACCGCACGGTGGCGCCGGCCCGCTCGGCGGCAATCACCCACGGCCGGACGTTCGCGTCGTGGTCGAGCCGGGTCACGACGACCTCGTCGCCGAGCCGCCAGCCCGTCGCCAGGGTGCGCGCGAAGTCGAAGGTCAGCTGCGTCATGCTGCGGCCGAACACGATGCCCTCGGGGTCCGCGGCGAGCAGGTCGGCCATCGCCGCCCGGGTGTCGCTCACGGCGCCGTCGGCGGTCAGTTCGGCGGCCGTGACGCTGCCGCGATTGGCGATCGCCGACACGAGCGTGGCGCGCACGGCGTCCGCCACGACGTCTGGCGTCTGCGAGCCGCCGGCACCGTCGAAATGCGCCGTACCGGCCTTCAGAGCGGGGAAGTGCGACCGGACCGTGCACACATCGAACGCCATGAATTGCACTCTTTCACGCACGAGGGATACCGAGGCTCATTGCGGGTATAGCAGCGTCAGTCGCCGGAAAGGTTCCACAATGTCTGCACCCCGTCGTCCCCGGGCGGTGACCCCCAGCCAGCTGCGAGCGGCCATGCTCGGTCGCCCCGTCGAAGGGGTGGAGGTGGTGCGCCAGGCGTGGCGGGTCCGCGGTGAGGACACCGACGAGCTCGTCCTGATCAATGCGCGCGGCAACTGGTGGGTGGCGCGCCGCGCCGCCGAGCAGCTGACCCTGTGGGCCTACGTCGGCGATTCCGAGGCGGAAACCGCGTTCGAGCGGCTCATCGTGGACGAGAGCCCGGACGAGGTCGCCTGGCACCTCGCGACCGCCTCCTGAATTCTGCCTCCTGACCGCTGTGCCCCGCGGGTGTGCCATCGTCGGTGCCATGCCCGCACCCGTGTTCGCCGACCCCGCCGACGCCCGCTCCCGGCTCGCCGGCGCGGGGTACCTCGCGGACGCCGCGACCGCCACCACCGTCTACCTCGCGGGCGCGCTCGAACGGGCGCTGCTCGTCGAGGGCCCGGCCGGCGTGGGCAAGACCGAACTCGCCAAGGCCGTGGCGCAGTGCACGGACGCCGAGCTGATCCGGCTGCAGTGTTACGAGGGACTCGACGAGGCGCGCGCACTCTACGAGTGGAACTACAAGAAGCAGCTGCTGCGCATCCAGGCGAGCGCCGCCGGCGACTCGGGTCGGGCGTGGGAGCAGACCCACGACGACATCTTCACCGAGGAGTTCCTGCTCACCCGGCCGCTGCTCGGCGCCATCCGCCGCAGCGGCCCGACGGTGCTGCTGATCGACGAGATCGACAAGACCGACGTCGAGGTCGAGGCGCTGCTGCTTGAGGTGCTCTCGGACTTCCAGGTGACGATCCCCGAGCTGGGGACGATCGCCGCCACGCGGCGTCCGTTCGTCGTGCTCACGTCGAACGCGAATCGCGAGCTGTCCGAGGCGCTCAAGCGCCGCTGCCTCTACCTGTATCTCGACTACCCGTCGCCCGAGCGGGAACGCGACATCCTGCTCGAACGCGTCCCCGGTCTCGAGCGGTCGCTGGCCGAGCAGGTCGCGCGCGTCGCGGCCACCCTGCGCACGCTCGACCTGCGGAAGTCCCCGTCGCTGGCCGAGTCGATCGACTGGGCGCGCACCCTGCTCGCACTCGGCATCGACAACCTCGACGGGCCGGCCGTCGCCTCGACGCTCGGCGTCGTGCTCAAGCACGTGGCCGACCACAACCGTGCCGTGAAGGAACTCGACCTGCCCGCGGCTCGCCGAATGAGCCTCGTCGACCGGCATCACGAGTTCGTCGTCGCGTTGCGCGGCGCCGGTCTCGCCGTGTCGGTCGACGAGGACATCGTCGCCGCGACCGCGCTCGGCGCGGTCGACCTGCTCGACCGTGAGCAGCTGCGCGCGGCCTATGCCGCCGCGATCGTGAAGCGACAGACCGACCGCCCGGCGTTCGACACGCTGTTCGACCTGCACTTCCCGGCCGTGCTCGGCAACGTCGAGCCCGAGCCGTCTGCGGATCCCGATCACGCAACCTCGACGTTTCGCCGCGACGACCCGGACCTGCTCGCCTTCCGCGCGGCGCTGGCCGAAGCGCTGCGCGACGGCGACGAGCAACGCATGACCCAGCTCGCCCGCGAGGGCGTCGGCCGGTTCGGCGCGGTCGCCGGCCGGCTGCCCGGCACGCAGTCGTGGTCGGGTTACGCCGCGCAGACTCGCATCTCGCCGCAGACGCTGATGGCGGGGCTGCTCGAGCAGGTGCTGTACGGCAGCGACGACGACCGGCTCGCCGAACGGAATGCGCGGACGATGCTCGGCGCACGCATCGACCGGTTCCGGGCGATGCTCGACACCGAGGTGCAGCGGCGGCTCGCCGCCGAGTCGGGCCGCGAACGCATCGCGAAGCAGCGCCGTGCGTCCGAGCGTCGACCGGGTCGATCTGCTGAGCGCCACCCGCGACGACCTGGCTGCGATCCGCCGCGAGATCCAACCGCTGGCGCGCAGGCTGGCGGCGCGGCTGGCCATCGAGCACCGGCACGGCCGCCGGGGCCAGCTCGACTTCCGCCGCACCATCCGGGCCTCGCTGTCGTTCGGTGGCACGCCGGTCGAGACGCACCACCGCCCGCGTCGTCCGCGCAAGACCGATCTCGTGATCCTGTGCGACGTGAGCGAGTCGGTCACGTCCTTCGCCCACTTCACCCTGCTGCTTGTGTACGCGCTGCGCGAGCAGTTCAGCCGGGTGCGCGTGTTCGCCTTCGTCGACGACCTCGACGAGGTCACCGGACTTCTTCCGTCCGGGCGACGATCTCGTCGAATCGGTGAGCCGGCTCGCGAGCGAGGCGAAAGTGCGCGGCTGGTACGGCCGTACCGACTACGGCCGGGCGTTCGAGATCTTCCACGAGCGGCACCTCGACGCGATCTCGGCGCGCACCTCGCTGCTCGTGCTCGGCGACGCCCGGTCGAACTACGGCGACCCGGCGCTGCCCGTCCTGCGTGACATCGCCGCGCGCGCGCGCCGCGCGTACTGGCTCAACCCGGAACGACGCACCGCCTGGGACACCGGCGACTCCGTCGCCGACGACTTCGGCCGGGTGATGCCGATGGTCGAGTGTCGCAACCTCGCGCAGCTGACAGGGTTCGTCCGTGACCTGGTCTGAGCGTGACAAGGGAGGGCCCTGTGAAGCGATACGTCCTTGCGGTCCTGCTGGCCGCGGCCGCCCTGCCCGCGCTCGCACACACCGCGGCCGCGGCCGCGCCGTCACGATGGGTGATGGGCTACTACGTCGGCTACCAGCGCAGCCTCATGCCCGCGAACCAGATCGAGTGGGACTCGCTGACGCATCTCGTCGTCGGCCCGGTCACGCCGCGCGGCGACGGCACGCTCGACACGTCCTTCGACATCGACGCGACCCGCGGCCCGGCGATGGCGCAGAACCTGGCCCGGCTCGCGAAACAGCACCATGTCGTGCCGATGCTGATGATCGGCGGTGCCGGCGAGCACGACGCATTCGCTGCCGCTGCGACGAACCACCTGGGCCGGCTCGTCGGCAACCTCGTCGCCACGATGCACCGCTACGGATTCGCCGGGCTCGACCTCGACTGGGAGCCGATTGTCGGCGGCGACCGATCGCACATCACGGCTCTGGTGAACGCGCTGCGTGGTCGGCTGCCGAACGCCGTGCTCACGATGCCTGTTGATCCGACGTCGAAGACGTTCCCGACGGCACCGGGCTTCCTCGGCGGCCTGTCGCAGGAAGCTCGATCGGATCGACATCATGACCTACGGCATGGCCTACGCGTACTCGGGCTGGCGCAGCTGGCACTCGTCCGCGCTGACCGGAGCCGGATCGAACACGCCCACCGCCGTCGACGTGAGCTTCAGCTCCTATCGCGCGGCCGGTATCCCCGCCGGCAAGCTCGGCGTCGGCATCGGCTTCTACGGCATGTGCTGGACGGGCGTGACCGGGCCGCGACAGAGCCTCGCGCACGCTCACGAGGTGGCCGATGACAACGTGATGAGCTGGAACAACATCCACAACAACTACGTGACGAAGCCGAACTACAAGTTCGACAAGGCGGCGCAGGCCTCGTACCTCAGCTATGCGAAGCCGCACGGACCGCAGCGCTGCACCTTCGTCTCGTACGAGGACCAGCGCTCGATCGGCGCCAAGGCCCGGTGGGCGAAGGCGCACGGGCTCGGGTCGCTGATCGTCTGGACGGTCAACCAGGGACATCTGCGCTCGGCCCCTGCCGGACACCGTGATCCGCTGCTGGCTGTGGCCGGCAGAATTTCCGAGGGTGAGCATCGAATCTCGTCCCTCTCGCGACGCTGAGCATCACCATCTCGCGCCACACGCGCATGGACGGCCTGCCGGCCGGCTCGCGCCTGGTCGGCGAAGCAGCGGCCTGCGAGTTGCATGGTGAGCGGGTGCACGCCACGCAGGCCGGGACGTCGAGTGACTGGTTGACGCTGCACGGCGACGGCAGCGTGAGCGTCGATGCGCGCTTGCTGCTCGCCACCCCCACCGGCCATGGGCTCACGATCACGTATCGCGGCAAGGCGGCTGCCCTGCCGGCCACCGGAGCGCCGGTCTTCATCACGCCGACCTTCGAGACGGATGATCCTGAGCTCGCTTGGCTGAACACGATTCAGGCCGTCGGCAAGGGGATTCGAAAAGAGTCGCTGTTGGTGTACGAGGTGTACGAGCTGCGCTGACAAACTACTTCTGTCAGATCCACGGATCCCAGCCACTGCCGTGTGGATCGAAACCAGAGGCAAAGACCAAAGACGCATCGAGGGTGAGTTGCGCGGGAGGCGAGTTGCGCTTTTCCGGTCCGGTCCGGACTTAGTGAGAGGCCGGGTAGTCCTCGCTGGTGGGTGCGGTTGCGCTGGAAGGCATGCGTTCAGCGGCCGGGTCAGACTCGGGTCAGTTCGGGTGTGTCGTGCATGGTGTTGCGGCGTGGTCGCTGGTCGGGGTCGACCCAGGTTGGTGGGATCCAGTGGGGGAGGTCGTCGATCATGACCGAGTGCCAGCCCATTTGTTCGAAGGTGGCGTGGTTGGCGGTGCAGACGAGGGTGCCGTCGTCGACGCGGGTGCGTCGGGTGATGGCGTAGTCGGTGACGTGATGAGCCTGGGTCCAGGACAGGGGGGCGTCGCAGCCGGGGTAACTACAGCCTTTGTCTCGGGCGAACATGGCGAGTCGTTGTTGTTCGGTGAACAGTCTGTGCTGTTCCGAATACGCCGCGATCGTCTTGGTCTTGGACAGCAGCACCAGGATGGCTTTGGCTTTCGGGTCGAGCCACCGGTCGGCGACCGCGGCCGGGATCGTGTAGCCGTGTGCGGTCTGGACGATGCCGCTACCTGCGCCGTGGGCGAACTCGTCCACGGTTGCGGTGAGCACAAGGGTGGTGGCGCAGCCGTTGGCAGTGGGCAGCGAACCTGAGGAGTACAGGATCTTGAACCCGCCGAGCAGCGCATCGTGGCGCCGCTGACCGGGCGTGCGCGGGTCACGCTCACCGTCGGGTCCTTGGTGCGGCTTGGCCAGGGTGTCGAACAGGGTCTCGAGGTATTCCGCTGACTCGCAGGTGAGCTCGCCGGCGATCGTGCCCGACCCGTCCGGGCGGCGGTGCAGCCTCACCTCCCGGCGGCGGTGGGCGACGTTCGAGGTCACGAAACGCCCCGTCCTGATCGACCCGGGCATACAGGCCGTGGGCGAACCGGCCGAGCAGGTCGGGGTCGTGGTCGCGGGCGAAGTCCAGCAACGCGGTCTCGAACAGCGGCGCCGTCTGGTCGACGAGCACGTCGCTCGATCTTGTCGGTCATCGCCACCACCGTGGCTGCGTGCCGGGTCGAGATCGCCCCGTCCGCCAACGCGGCCGCGGTCTGCGGATGGGCCGGCTCGACCGGCTCGCCGGTCAGGGTGCGCCGCGGCATCACCGCCGCAGCCAGCCGCACCCGCCCCGCAGCATCACGAGCACTGATGTTCAGTACTTGCCGCAACAACACCGCGGTGTTCTTCGCGCCGAGGTCATAGGCCAGACACTCGGCCTCGACCTGCGCGATCAACGCCAGCTCTTCGACGTCCAGCGCCTGCTTCTGCCGCCGGATCTCCCGCAGCCGGTCCAGCACTGCCGTGCCGGTCACCTGCGAGCTGCTCACGTGTTCGATATTACACCTTCCGAGGAAGGAACACCAGCCCTGTGGGACGAGAATCTGCAGAAATATATGGGGATCCTCGTCAAACTCGTTCGGTGAGTGAATCGCTGTGCCCGCGCTACCGAGTCGGTACTAGCGTCGAGAGTATGGAACTCGGCATCCACGTCCCCAACTTCACCTGGCCCGGCGGCCCCACGACGATGGCGTCCGACCTGCGCGAGCTCGCAGTCGCCGTCGAGGACGCCGGGTTCGCCAAGCTGTCCGTGATGGACCACGTCTGGCAGATCCGTCCCGTCGGCCCGATCGAGAACGACATGCTCGAGGCGTACACCACGCTCGGGTACCTCGCGGCCGTGACGAAGCGGATCGATCTGCTCGCCTGGGTCACCGCCGTCGTCTATCGCGAACCCGGCCTGCTCGCGAAGTGCGTCACCACGCTCGACGTCCTCTCGGGCGGCCGGGCCTGGCTCGGCATCGGTGCCGCGTGGAACGACGAGGAGTCGCACGGCCTCGGGCTGCCCTTCCCGCCCACCGCGGAGCGGTTCGAGCGCCTCGAAGAGACCCTGCAGATCTGCCTGCAGATGTGGAGCGACGACGAGGGTGCGTACGAGGGCAACCACTACCAGCTCGGACGGACGATGAACGTCCCCCAGTCATTGCAGCGTCCGCACCCGCGCATCCTGATCGGCGGCGGCGGCGAGAAGAAGACGTTGCGCCTCGTGGCCCAGTACGCCGACGCGTGCAACCTGTTCGCGGGTCCGGATCTCGAGCACAAGCTGGACGTGCTGCGCCAGCACTGCAGTGATCTCGGACGCGACTACGGCGAGATCGAGAAGACCGTCATGACCCCGCTCGACCTCGGACCGAACGGCGAGAACGCCGACGAGGTCCTCGCAGAGTTGCAGCGGCTCGCCGGGCTCGGAGTGCAGCACGTGCACACCCGGGCGTCGGGCGACGAACCGGTCAAGCTGGTGGAGGCGTTCGGCGAGAAGATCATCCCGGAAGCGGCGAAGTTCTAGTCGCCCCAGATCTCGGCAGCGGTCTCGACCACCAGGCGCAGCTTGGCGATCTGCTCGTCACGCGTGAGCGCGTTGCCCTCGACGGTGGACGAGAAGCCGCACTGCGGCGACAGGCACAACTGCTCGAGCGGCACGAACTTCGCCGCTTCGTCGACGCGTCGCTTCAGGTCGTCCTTCGACTCGAGCTGGGGGCGCTTGGTCGTGATGAGGCCGAGCACCACGAACTTGCCGGGCGGCACGAAGCGCAGCGGTGAGAAGTCGCCCGACCGGGCGTCGTCGTACTCGAGGAAGAACCCGTCGACGTCCAGCTGTCCGAACAGCGCCTCGGCCACGAAGTCGTAGCCGCCCTCGGCGGCCCACGACGAGCGATAGTTGCCGCGGCACATGTGAGTGGTGACGTGCAGCGAATCGGGGCGGCCTGAGATCGCCGAATTGATCTGACGGATGTAGCGCTCGTGCTGGTGCTCGGCGTCGCGGCCCTGCGCCGACAGCATCTCCCGTTGCGCCGGGTCGTTGAGGTAGGCGAGCGACGTGTCGTCGAGCTGCAGGTAGGTGCCACCGAGCGCTGCGATCCCCGCGACCTGCTTGGCATACGCGGCCGAGAGGTCGGACCAGAACTCGTCCTCATCGGGGTAGACCGTCTTGTCGATCGCGGCCGCGCCTCCGCGGTAGTGCACCATGCTCGGCGACGGGATCGTGAGCTTCGGGACGGCGTCGGTGACCACCGACTGCAGGAACTGGAAGTCGGCGCCGAAGATCGGTTCGTCGATGTCGACCTTCGCGTCGACCTTCAGCGCGGCGGAGGTGAAGTCGAGGTTGCCGTCAGCGTTACGGAAGTGCACCTCGATCTTCTCGTCCGTACGGCTGATGCCCTGCAGCTGGTAGATGAAGTCCATGTGCCACGAGGTGCGGCGGAACTCGCCGTCGGTCGAGGCCGGCAGCCCGATCTCTTCCTGCAGCCGCACGACGTCGCGGATCGCGTCATCCTCGACCGCTCGTAGCTGGTCGAGCGGGATGCGTCCGGCCGCGTGATCCTCACGGGCCTGCAGCAGGTTCTCCGGTCGCAGGAGGCTTCCGACGTGATCGCCGCGGAAGGGTGGTGGCGTGAGCTCGCTCCTCATGGTTCCACTATGCCCGGGTGCGGTAGACACGATGCATGACGCAGACGCGATGGGCAGTGCTCGGGACGGCCAACATTGCGGCGAAGTCGTTCCTGCCTGCCATGCGCGCCGCGGGCGGCCGGGCGGTCGTGGTCGGCAGCAGGGACCCGGATCGGGCACGCGAGTGGGCTGCGGCCAACGATGTCGAGCGGGCAACCGACTACGGCGGCGCGCTGGCCGCCGACGACGTCGACGCGATCTACATCGCGCTGCCGAACAACGAGCACACCTCGTGGGCCGCGCGCGCAGTGGCGACGGGACGCGCGGTGCTCTGCGAGAAGCCGCTGGGCGTCGACACGACCGACACCGGCCGGCTGCTCGCCGCTGTCCCTGACGGCGCGCTGCTGTGGGAGGCGTTCGTCTTTGCGTTCCATCCGCAGACCGAACTGGTGCGTCGCCGGCTCGACGATCTCGGGCCGGCTGCGCGAGATCGTCTCGGAGTTCCACTTCAACGCGCCCGCCGCCGGGAACATCCGCTGGCAGAACTCCCTCGGTGGCGGCGCCCTGCGCGATGTCGGGTGTTATTGCGTCCGGTTGGCGCGTTTGCTGTTCGACTCGGAACCGACCGACGCGGTGGCCCGCGCGTTCCTCGAGCACGGCGTCGATGCCGAGATCGCTGCCGTCGTCGACTTTCCGGACGAACGGCGGCTCGTGCTCTCGGCCGGGATGCGTGGCGCGCCGTCCACGTTCACGCGCGTCATCGGCGACGCGGGCGAACTGCGCATCGTCAATCCGTTCCATCCGCGGCCGGACAGCACCGTCACGCTGTGGGCCGACGGCCGCGCAGTGGAGGAGTGGACGGCGGAACCGCGCGCGGCGTTCCAGTGCGCCGTCGAGCACATCCATGCCGTGCTGCGCGGCGAGGAAGAGCCGCGGCACCTCGCCACCACCGACTCGTTCGGCAACGCCCGCACGCTCGATCTCATCGCCGCCGCGGCCCGCTGATGGCCGTCGCCGTCGTCACCGGGGCGGGCAGCCCCACCGGGATCGGGTACGCGACCGCGCGGCGGCTGCACGCCGCCGGCATGCAGCTCGTGATCTCCTCGACCACCGACCGCATCCGTGAGCGTGCGGAGGCATTGGGGCTGGACGTCGCGTGGACGACCGGCGATCTCACCGAGCCCGCAACCGCCGAGCGCGTGATCGCACTGGCGGTCGAGCGTTTCGGTGGTGTCGACGTCGTCGTGAACAACGCCGGCATGACCGCGATCATCGATCCGGACGAAGCCGCGTCGATCGCGACGATCACGGACGCGCAGTGGCATGCGTCGGTGGCGCGCAATCTCGACACCGCGTTCCACGTCACCCGCGCGGCCGTCCCGCACATGGTCAGGCGCGGTTACGGACGCATCGTCACCGTCACATCGGTGTCCGGCCCGGTGATGGCATTCGGAGACGACGTCGCCTACCACGCGGCCAAGGCCGCGCTGGCGGGACTGACCCGCTCGGCCGCGCTTGATCTCGCGCCGCACGAGATCACCGTCAACGCCGTGGCGCCCGGCTGGATCGAGACCGAGACCTCGCCGCCGCACGAACTTGTCGCCGGCGCGGCGACTCCGGTCGGTCGCGCCGGTACGGCGGACGAGGTTGCCGCCGTGATCGAGTTCCTCGCCTCACCGCAGGCCTCGTACGTGACCGGGCAGGTGATCGTCGTCGACGGCGGCAACTCGATCGCCGAGGTGCGCTCTTCGCAGCGTGCGTAATGTCGGATTGCAAGGTTCGCCCTCGCCGTCGAAGGAGCCCACGTGCCCACACGTACCGCCCGCACCGCCTGGACCGGAACTCTGCAGCAGGGCTCGGGGCAGGTCGAACTGACCAGTTCGAAGGTCGGCACCTACGAGGTCTCCTTCCCCAAGCGCGCGGCTGACGACGCCGGCGGCACCACGAGCCCCGAGGAACTGATCGCGGCCGCACACTCGTCGTGCTACGCGATGCAGCTGTCGGCGCTCGTTGCCGAGGCCGGCGGCACGCCGCAGGCACTCGATGTACAGGCCGACGTCTCGCTGGGCCCCGACCCCGCGGGCGGGTTCAAGCTCACGGGCATCAAGCTCACCGTCCGCGGCGAGGTCGACGGTCTCGACGCCGAAGGTTTCGAGAAGGCGGCGCAGGCCGCCAAGGCCGGCTGCCCGGTGAGCAAGGCGCTGACGGGCGTCGACATCTCGCTGGACGCCGCGCTGGAGTCGTGAGGTCGTCGTAGACCGCGCGGCCGTCGCCGGACGCACAGGCGGCTCCACCGTGACGGGGATAACATCGTCGCCATCGAGGCCGTGAAGCTGTCGACGCCGACGGGCGGTGTGGACGCCGTCCGAACGATGCACCACGCCCACGAGACGTTTCTCGAGTCGGGCACGATCCCGCCCGACGTGCGCGACATCGTCGCCGACTCGTGGCGGTTCTCGGCCAGCGCCGGCGTCGATGCCGACGACCTCGCCGTGCCGGTCTTCGCGCAAGGCAGCGCGCTGGCCGAGTACCGCGAGGCGCATCCGCTGTCGCGCGTCTTCCCGCTGCTCTACGACGTGCTCGGCAGAGCCGCCGAGGAGTGCGACAGCGTGATGGCTGTCGGTGACGCGCACGGACAGTTGCTCTGGGTGTGCGGACGTCCGAACGTCGTCGCGCGGGCCGAGGCGATCAACTTCATCGAGGGCGCGCAGTGGGACGAGCGCCACGCCGGCACCAACGCACCGGGAACGGCCCTGCGGCTCGACCGACCGCTGCAGATCCTCGCCTCCGAGCATTTCGTGCGACCCGTGCAGCCGTGGACGTGTGCCGCCGCGCCCATCCACGACCCCGCCACCCACGCGATCCTCGGCATCGTCGATGTCACCGGTTCCGAGGCCGTCGCCTCCCCGCAGACCCTGGCGATGGTGCGCGCCGCCGCACGGATGGCCGAGGCCGAACTCGGCCGCCTCGCGGCGATCAGCGCACCGGACGAGCTGTGGCGCCCGGCGCCGTCGGTCACCGTCGACGCCCTCGGCCGTCCTGACTGCCAGCTCACGGTGAACGGGGTGCACCTGCGCCTGTCGCCGCGGCACAGCGAGATCCTCGTGCTGCTGGTCGACCACCCGGACGGACTGACCGGCGACCAGCTCGCCATCGAGCTGTATCCCGACGAGGTCAGCACGTCCACGATGCGCGCCGAACTCACCCGGCTGCGCTCGCTGCTCGGCAACGACCTGCTCGACTCGCGCCCGTACCGGCTGCGCGGGGCGCTGCGCGATGCCGTGTGCGACTGGCGCACGGTTGCCGAGGCGATCGACGCGGGACATGCGGGCGACGCCCTGCGCGCCTACCGCGGTCCGCTGCTGCCCAACTCGGACGCACCCGGTGTCGCGGAGCGTCGCGAACGACTCGAGCGGCAGCTGCGGGCCACGGTGCTGTCGTCCGGCGAGGTCGATCTGATGGCCGAATGGACCCGCTCACGCTGGGGCGCCGACGATCTCGACATGTGGCGCCGCCAAGCCCGGCTCGCCGCGGACGGGTCACCGCTGCACACGATCGCGGTGATCGAGCTGCAACGGCTCGACCGCGAACTCGGCCTGAGCCCGGCCTGACGCGCGCGCAGCCGCGACCCGTGGCGTGAGAGGCTCGTGGTGGTGCGGCTCATGTTGCTACTCGTCAGTAACATTGGCAGAGTGTGACAAATGCATTGCGCGTCCTGCGCAGCCGACCGAAGCACCGATCCAGCGACACCGTGTGGAGCGAGCATGAACATCGTGGTCCTGATGAAGCAGGTACCCGACACCGAAGGCGACCGGAAGCTGGCCGATGACAACACCGTCGACCGCGCTGCCGTGGACCCTGTGATCAACTACATCGACGAGTTCGCGATCGAGGAAGGTCTGCGTCTCAAGGAGGCCCACGACGGCGAGGTCACCATCCTCACCGTCGGCCCCGAGCGCGCGACCGAGTCGATCCGCAAGGCGCTGTCGATGGGCGCCGACAAGGCCGTCCACGTCACCGACGACGGCATCCACGGCTCGGACGCCGTCGCCACCGCGAAGGTGCTCGCCAAGGCCCTCGAGGGTCTCGAGTGGGACGTCGCGATCGCCGGCTCCGAAGCCACCGACGCGCGCGGTTCGGTCGTCCCGGCCATGCTCGCCGAGGTGCTCGGACGTCCGCAGCTGACCCAGGCCCGCAAGGTGACCGTCGACGGGTCGACCGTCACGATCGAGCGCGTCACCGACACCGGCTACGAGCAGGTCGAGGGCGAGACGCCCGCGGTCATCAGCGTCGTCGAGAAGATCAACGACCCGCGGTACCCATCGTTCAAGGGCATCATGGCCGCAAAGAGCAAGCCGATCGAGGTCAAGTCGCTGTCCGACCTCGGTCTGGACGCCGGCGAGGTCGGATTGGCCAACGCCTGGACCGCTGTCGAGTCGTTCGAGAACGCGCCTCCGCGCGCGGCCGGCGAAACTGTCAAGGACGAGGGCAACGGCGGAGCGGCGATCGCCGACTACCTGGCCTCGAAGAAGCTCATCTGAGGGGACTGACCACATATGGCAGAGGTACTGGTTCTCGTCGACTCGGTCGACGGCACCGTCAAGAAGGCCACCTTCGAACTGCTCACCGCGGCCAAGTCGCTCGGTGAGCCGAGCGCAGTCGTCGTCGGCGCCCCGGGCGACGCGGCGAAGGTCAAGGACCAGCTCGCCGAGTACGGCGCCGCGAAGGTCTACGTCGCCGAGAGTGACGACATCGCGAGCTACTCGGTCGCGCCGAAGGCCGCGGCTCTCGCCGCCGTCGCGCAGCAGGCATCGCCCGCGGCGATCCTGCTGGCCTCCAGCGCCGAGAACAAGGAGATCGCCGCCAGGCTCGCCGTGAAGCTCGACTCGGGCCTGATCTACGACGCCGTCGGTCTCGAGGGAGACACCGCCACGCAGCAGATCTTCGGCGCGGCCATCACCGTGCAGTCGAAGGTCACCAAGGGCACCCCGATCATCACCGTGCGGCCCAACTCGTTCGCACCCGAGCAGAGCCAGGGCGCGGCCGAGGAAGTCAGCATCGACGTCTCGCTGTCCGACGCCGACAAGGCCGCGAAGATCACCGACACGGTCGTCGAGGAGAAGGGTTCGCGCCCGCAGCTGGCCGACGCGTCGGTCGTCGTCTCCGGCGGTCGCGGCATCGGCAAGGCCGAGAACTTCGACATCATCGAGAAGCTCGCCGACTCCCTCGGTGCGGCGGTCGGTGCCTCGCGGGCGGTCGTCGACGCCGGGTGGGTCGACCACCAGATGCAGGTCGGCCAGACCGGTGTGACCGTTTCGCCGCAGCTCTACATCGCGGTCGGCATCTCCGGTGCCATCCAGCACCGCGCGGGCATGCAGACGTCCAAGACGATCGTGGCGATCAACAAGGATCCCGAGGCGCCGATCTTCGAACTCGCCGACTTCGGTGTCGTGGGGGACCTGTTCCAGGTCGCTCCGCAGCTCACCGAGGAGATCGGCAAACGCAAGGGCTGAGCGAGGCTCAGCGTACGGACGACGGCGCGCGGTCGAGGTCGCGGGACAGCATCCTGCCGATCGCGCGCCGGACGCTCTCAGCCGCCAGCACGAACGCGGATCCCATCATCAGCACGACGGCGATGAGTTGCATACCCAGGATGAGCGTCGAGCCGGCGCGGTGATACGGCGTCGGCCCGGTTTGATATCAAGTGGGCTTGAGCTCTGATGATGGACGTATGGTTGCCGCTACTCCCGAGAACATCACCGTCGATGTCGATCCGACAGCGACGATCTTCTCGGGACGGCTGCGCGCCACCACCCTCGGACTGCTCGTCCTGATCTCGATGATCGCCTTCGAGGCGATGGCGGTCACCCCGGCCCTGCCGACCGCGGCGCGCGAGCTGCACGGTCTGAGCGCGTTCGGGTGGGCGTTCACGGCTTTCCTCGTCGCCAATGTCGTCGGGATGGTCGCCGCGGGCCAGCTCAGCGATGCTCGCGGCCCGCGACCCGGCCTGTACGGCGGCATGATCCTTTTCGTCATCGGACTCGTGGTGTCCGGCACCGCCACCACGATGGTGCAGTTCATCGCCGGTCGCGCGGTGCAGGGCATCGGCGGCGGACTGCTCATCACGTCCACGTACGTGCTGATCGGTGTCACCTACCCCGAGCACCTGCGTCCGAAGGTGTTCGTCGCGACGTCCAGTGCGTGGCTGCTCCCGTCGTTGCTCGGGCCGTTGTTGTCGGGCGTGCTGACGCAGCACCTGAGCTGGCGGCTGGTCTTCCTCGGGCTCGTGCCGTTCGTGCTCATCGGCGGCGCGCTGATCGTCCCGGTGCTGCGCACCTTCCACGGAGCCGGCGACACCGACGAGCCTGCCGCCGGCCCGCGGCGGCTGCTGCTGGCGCTCGTCGTCGCCATCGGCATCGCGACCTTCGAGGCCGCCGGCCAGCACGCCTCGCCCGTCACGCTGGTCGTCGCGCTCGGCGGCGTGGCACTCGCGGTTGTCGGGCTGCGAGGGCTCGTGCCGCCCGGCACGTTCGGCATGCGGCCGGGCGTGGGCTCCGACATCGCGTTGCGCGGCATCATCGCCGGAGCGTTCTTCGGCACCGAGTCGGTCGTCCCGCTCATGCTCAGCCAGCAGCACGGTCTGAATCCGACCGAGGCCGGGCTGCCGCTGGCGGTGTCCGGTTTCGCCTGGTCGTTCGGCGCGTGGTGGCAGGGACGCGACCATCCGGGCGAGACGCCCGCGGAGCACGAGCGCCGCCGCCTGCACTACCTGCGCACCGGCTTCGCGAGCCTTTGCGTGGCGATCGTGGCTGTCGCGATCACGGCGTTGCCGGCCGGTCCCTGGTGGCTGTCCTACCCGGGCTGGGCGTTCGCCGGCCTGGGCGCCGGGCTCGCGCTGACGACGGCCAGCGTGTTGCTGCTCGACCACACCAACGACGCCGACCGCGGCCGCGACTCCGCGGGCCTGCAGCTCACCGACACCACCGCCGGTGCGTTCACCGCCGGCATCGCGGGCGTGCTGGTCGCTGCTGCCGCCGCCGGCACGATGGGCTACACCACCGCCTTCATCACCCTCGACGCGTTGATGCTCGCAGTCGCGTTGACCGGCGTCGCGGTGTCGGGACGGGCCAGTACGTTGCGGGAATGACCGGTCTCGGCATCACCTTCCGCCCGCAACGAGCACCGGAGGAACTGCGCGCCGTAGCCGAGGCGGCTGATGCCTCGGGCGTCGACGAGCTGTGGCTGTGGGAGGACTGCTTCGAGGAAGGCGGCATCGCCAGCGCCGCCGCTGCCCTGGCCTGGACCGAGCGCCTGCACGCTCGGCATCGGCATCCTGCCGGTGCCGCTGCGCAATCCCGCCCTGGTCGCGATGGAGATCGCCTCACTGGTCCGCATGTTCGGTGACCGGGTACATGTCGGCGTCGGGCACGGCGTACTCGAATGGATGGCACAGGTCGGCGCCAGGGCGGCCTCACCGATGACCCTGCTGCGCGAGTACGTCACCGCGGTACAGGGGCTGCTCGCCGGCGAGCTCGTCACCACCGAGGGCGACTACGTGCGGTTGCGTGAGGTGAAGCTCGGCTGGCCGCCCGCGTCCAAACCCGCCCTGCATGTCGGGGCGGTCGGGCCGAAGACCGTCGCGCTCGCAGGCGAGATCGGCGACGGCCTCATCATGACCGGCGGCAATTCGATCGACGACCTCGTCGCCGCCCGTGCCGTCGTCGACGAGGCCCGGGGCGAGCGGCCCGGACGATGCCGCATCACCGCGCCCTTGGTGACCACGCCGGGCGCCGACGGCGAGCAGCGCTTCCGGGACGAGATGCAGCAGTGGGGCCATGACCCCGACCTCGACGCCGGCGCGTACGGCGACGCCGAGGCGGTCGCCGCCGCCGTGCGCCGCTGGGCGGCCGCCGGGGCGGACACCGTCGTGCTGCAACCGACGGCCGACGAGGAGCCGGTCGCGTTCGCGCGGTTCGCCGGCGCTGAGGTGCGCCCGCTGATCTGACCGCCCGCCCGTAAGCTGGCCGGGATGCCGTACCTCGACCATGCAGCGACGACGCCGATGCTGCCGGAGGCCGTCACCGCGGTCGCCGACGCCATGGCCGATCTCGGCAACCCCTCGTCGCTGCACGGTGCCGGCCGGCGCGCGCGCCGCAGCATCGAGGAGTCGCGCGAGCAGCTCGCCGGTGCCCTCGGCGCCCGCCCGTCCGAGGTGATCTTCACCGCCGGCGGCACCGAGGCCGACAACCTGGCCCTCAAGGGGATCTTCTGGGCGCGTCACGCCGCAGACCCCCGGCGCACCCGCGTGCTCGTCAGCGCGGTCGAGCACCACGCGATCCTCGACGCCGCCGAGTGGCTGGCGACGGCGCAGGATGCGGAGCTGGTGATCCTGCCCGTCGATGCCACCGGAACGGTGCATCCCCACGTGCTCGCCGACGTGCTCGCGGCCGATCCCGGCTCGGCAGCGGTCGTCAGCGTGATGTGGGCCAACAACGAAGTGGGCACCGTGCAGCCCATCGCCGAACTCGCCGCGATCGCGCGCGAGCACGGCGTGCCCTTCCACACCGACGCCGTGCAGGCGATCGGGAACCTGGCGGTCGACTTCGCCGCCTCGGGCGTGGACGCGCTGACCATGACCGGTCACAAGCTGGGCGGTCCGGTGGGGGCCGGCGCGCTCTTGCTGCGCCGCGACGTCTCGTGCGTGCCGCTGCTGCACGGCGGCGGGCAGGAGCGCGACGTGCGGTCCGGGACGCTCGACGTCGCCGGCTCCGTCGGGCTGGCAACGGCCACCGTCGCGGCCGTCGAGCGCCGGGACGCGAAATCAGCCCTGCTCGCCGGTTTGCGCGACGACCTCGTCGCCGGCGTCACCGAGGTCGTGCCCGACGTCGTGGTCAACGGCCATCCCACTCATCACCTGCCCGGCATCGCTCACTTCAGCTTCCCCGGGTGCGAGGGCGACTCGCTGCTCATGCTGCTCGATGCGCGCGGGATCGAGTGCTCGACCGGGTCGGCCTGCGCCGCCGGCGTCTCGCAGCCGTCGCACGTCCTCACCGCGATGGGCACGGACGAGGCCACCGCTCGCGGCTCGTTGCGGTTCTCGCTCGGACACACGTCCACGCCCGACGACGTGGCCGCAGCCGTCGACGCGATCGGCCCCGCGGTCGAGCGCGCCCGGCGTGCCGGCCTCACCTCGATGGTGACGTCATGAGGGTGATCGCCGCGATGAGCGGCGGCGTCGATTCGGCGGTCGCCGCCGCGCGCGCCGTCGACGCCGGTCACGAGGTCACCGGCGTGCACCTCGCCCTCGCGCAGAATCCGGCGACGCTGCGTCACGGCGCGCGCGGCTGCTGCACCCTCGAGGACGCCAACGACGCGCGTCGCGCGGCCGACGTGCTCGGCATCCCGTTCTACGTCTGGGATCTCGCCGAGCGCTTCCGCGCCGACGTGATCGACGACTTCGTGGCCGAGTACGCCGCCGGACACACGCCCAACCCGTGCCTGCGCTGCAACGAGAAGATCAAATTTTCGGCCGTGCTCGACCGGGCGGTGGCGCTCGGTTTCGACGCCGTCGTCACCGGTCACCACGCGCGCCTCGACTCCGGGGTGCTGCGACGCTCGGTCGACAACGCCAAGGACCAGTCGTACGTGCTGGCCGTGCTGACTCCTGACCAGCTGGCCCGCGCGATCTTCCCCCTCGGTGACACCACCAAGGCGGGTGTGCGGGCCGAAGCCGCCGAGCGCGGGCTCGCGGTCGCTGCCAAGCCCGATTCGCACGACATCTGCTTCATCGCCGACGGCGACACCCGTGGCTTCCTCCAGCGCAAGCTCGGCGAGAGCGACGGCGAGATCGTCGATGCCGAGTCCGGCTCGGTCGTGGGCAGCCACCGGGGCGCGTTCGCGTTCACGGTCGGTCAGCGTCGCGGCCTGCATCTCGACCGGGCCACCGCTGACGGCGAACCGCGCTACGTGCTCTCGATCGAGCCGGTGGCAAACCGCGTCACCGTCGGCCGCGGCGTGCTGCTCGACGTCGACGAGATCAGCGCCGCCCGCCCGGTCTGGACGAACGGTGTGCCGCGGCCCGATTTCGACTGCTCGGTGCAGGTTCGAGCGCACGGCATGGTGGGCAGCGCTCACGTCGAGGTCGAGACCGACGGTGTCGTCGTGCACCTGGACGTGCCGCAGCGCGGGGTTGCCGCGGGCCAGGCCCTCGTCATGTACGCGGGCGACCGCGTGCTCGGCTCGGCCACGATCACGGCGGCCCGCCGTACGGCCGTCACGGCATGACCTTCCGCTGGCCGCCCGGCGCGGCCACCGGCGTCGGCTCGCTGCCCGGCGACGACCCGGTCGAGGCGGCGCGGCTGGTGTTCGGCGAACTGCCCGACCTGCCGCACCTGCCCGAACTCCCGCAGCGCGGCGCCGGCGCGGAGATGATCGGACGCACGGCGTCACTGCTGATCGCGTTGCCCGTGGAGATCGTGCCGTCCGGCTGGCGGCTGGCGGCTCACGACGGGCGTGACGTGCGCCGCGCACGCGATCTGCTCGCACGCGATCTCGACGCCCTGGAAGCAGCCGCGGACGGCTACGCCGGGGCGCTCAAACTGCAGGCCTGCGGCCCGTGGACGCTGGCCGCGGACCTCGAGCTTCCGTCCGGGCACAAGGTCGTCAGCGACCACGGCGCCACCCGCGACCTGGCCGAATCGCTCGCCGAGGGGCTACGCGAACATCTGGCGCAGGTGCAGCGACGCGTGCCGAACGCGCGGCTGGTGCTGCAGCTCGACGAGCCGTCGGTGCCGGCGGTGCTCGGCGCGCGGGTGCCGACCCCGTCCGGCTACGGCACCGTGCGCGCCGTCGAGGCGACCGTCGTCGAGCAGACCCTGCGTGACGTGCTCTCGGTCGCCGGCGACGGCGGCCGGGTGGTGCACTGCTGCGCGCCCGACGTCCCCGTGCGGCTGTTTCGTGACGCGGGTGCCGACGCGGTTTCGGTCGACGCGACGCTGCTGCGTCCGGCGGACTACGACGCGCTGGGCGAGGCGATCGACGCCGGGACCTCGCTGTGGCTCGGCGTGCTGCCCGCGACCGACGCAGCGGTCTCGCTCGACGGCGCGCGCGACGTCGTGCGCCGGCTCTGGTCCGCGCTCGGCTTCGCGCCCGAAGCCGCGGCAGGCTCGCTCGTGGTCACGCCTGCATGCGGACTGGCCGGCGCGAGCGAGGGCTACGCGCGCCGGGTGTTCTCGCTGCTGCGAGACGTCGGTTCCGCACTGCGCGACGACGCGTCCTGAGGCCGCGGCGGCAACAATGCGTCGCCCAGCGCGAACACCCCGGCCACGACGGCGAGCACGACGAGCACCAGCACGGCATTGACCGCCACTCGCGCATAGCCGTGCGTCGTCACGTCGAGGAACGGGTACGGGTACCAGCCCCAGATCGCTCCGCGCATCATTGTGTAGCCCATCCAGGCGACAGGAAAGACCGCCGAACCGAGCACCGTCGCGCGGTCGATGCGCGGACGCGGTCCGAACAGCAACCAGCCCAGCACCATCATCACCGGCACGACGTAGTGGACGACGTCGTTGACGAACGTCTCGGCGGCACCGTCCGGTTCGTGGATACGCGCGAGCACGGTCGAATAGACGATCCCGGTGACCGTGATGCCGAACAGCGCGGCGAGGCGCAGCGCCCGCCGGCCGCGCCCGTCCCGTGACGGGTCGACGGCGAGCTGCACCGACACGAAGCCGCAGAGCAGATTGCTCTGGATCGTGAAGAAGCTGAGCACGCGAACGACCCGTCCCGCGGTGGACGAGCCACGCAGCAGACCGGGTGTCACGGCGTGCGGGGTTCCCGGTACGCGGACGGCGATGACGACCTGCACGACCACGGCCACGACGACCAGCAGGGCGACGATCGCATGCCACCCCCGGGCGATCATGCCCGCAGCCTAGTCGTACCCAGCCGTTAGATTCGGACCGTGAGCGAGCCGCAGTCAGCCACCCAGGACGCCCGCGAGGAACACGCGCGGCTGTCCGAAGAGATCGACGAGGACCAGTACCGCTACTACGTGCTCGACCGGCCGACCGCGAGCGACACCGACTACGACAAACGCATGCGGCGCCTCGAAGAACTCGAGGAGCAGTACCCCGACCTGCGTACGCCGTCGTCGCCGACCCAACGTGTCGGCGGCACCTACTCAACCCAGTTCACCGCGGTCGACCACCTCGAGCGCATGCTCAGCCTCGACAACGCGTTCGCGGCCGACGAGATCACCGCCTGGGCACATCGCGTCGAACGCGACGCCGGTACCGTGCCCGCCTATCTGTGCGAGCTGAAGGTCGACGGCCTCGCGGTGAGCCTCGTCTACACCGACGGGCGTCTGACCCGGGGCGCGACGCGCGGCGACGGACGCACCGGTGAGGACGTCACGCCCAATGTGCGAACGATCGCCAACATCCCTGATCGTCTGACCGGTGACGACCTGCCGCACGTGCTCGAGGTGCGGGGTGAGGTGTACTTCCCGGTCGAGGATTTCGAAGCGCTCAACGCGGCGCTGGTCGAGGCCGGCAAGGTGCCGTACGCGAACCCGCGCAACACCGCGGCCGGCTCGCTGCGCCAGAAGGATCCCCGCGTCACCGCGTCACGTCGACTGCGCATGGTCGTGCACGGCGTCGGCAAGGTCGAGGGCGGTGCCTTCGACGCGCGTCAGGTCGGGGCGCAGTCCGAGTGGTATGCCTTGCTCGACAAGTGGGGGCTCCCCACGTCCGAGCGTGCCAAGGTCGTCGACGACCTCACCGGGGTGCAGCACTTCATCGACTACTACGGCGAACACCGCCACGATGTCGAGCACGAGATCGACGGCGTCGTGGTCAAGGTCGACGACCTCGCGCTGCAGCGCCGGCTCGGCTCGACCAGCCGCGCACCGCGCTGGGCCATCGCCTTCAAGTACCCGCCCGAAGAGGTCAACACCAAGCTGCTGCGGATCGCCGTCGCGGTCGGACGCACGGGACGCGTGACGCCGTTCGGAATCATGGAACCGGTGAAGGTCGCCGGCAGCACGGTCGAGCGCGCGACGCTGCACAACCAGTGGGAGGTCGAGCGAAAGGGCGTGCTCATCGGCGACACCGTCGTCCTGCGCAAGGCCGGCGACGTGATTCCCGAGATCGTCGGCCCCGTTGTCGCCCTGCGCGACGGAACCGAGCAGAAGTTCGTGATGCCCACGCACTGCCCGTCGTGCGACACCGCGCTGAAGCCCGAGCGCGAGGGCGACAAGGACATCCGCTGCCCGAACACGCGCTCGTGCCCGGCGCAGGTCCGAGAGCGCGTTGCCTCACTCGCCTCGCGCGGCGCGTTCGACATCGAGGCACTCGGTTACGAAGGCGTCGCCGCGCTCTTCGACGCCGGCGTGATCACCGACGAGGGCGACCTGTTCGACCTCGACGCCGAGCGACTCGCGCACGCCCCGCTGTTCACCCGTGCCGCGAAGAAGGCCGATCCACCCGAGCAGGTGCATGACGGGCGCACCTTGTCGGCCAACGGCGTGAAGCTGCTCGCCAACCTCGAGCAGGCGAAGCTCCAGCCCCTGTGGCGAGTGCTCGTCGCGCTGTCCATCCGTCACGTCGGCCCCACCGCGGCGCGTGCGCTCGCCGCCGAGTTCGGGTCGATCCCGGCCATTCGCGCCGCGTCGACCGAGCAGCTCGCGGCGGCCGAGGGTGTGGGGCCGGTCATCGCCGAGGCCGTCACCGAATGGTTCGCCGAGGGCTGGCATGTCGCGATCATCGACAAGTGGGCACAGGCGGGCGTCCGGATGGCCGACGACACCGACGAGTCCGTGCCGAAAACCCTCGCCGGACTGACGGTCGTCGTCACCGGATCGCTGCAGGACTACTCGCGCGACGGCGCGAAGGAGGCGATCCTGAGCCGCGGCGGCAAGGCAGCCGGCTCGGTCTCCAAGAAGACCGACTACGTGGTCGTCGGCGAGAACGCCGGGGCGAAGGCCGACAAGGCCGAGCAGCTGGGCGTGCCGGTGCTCGACGAAGCGCAGTTCACGGCCCTGTTGACAGGCGGTCCCGAGGCGCTTGCCTGACCAGCGCCGTGAGGCGTTGGTCACACCCAGCCGAACGGAATCCCGCCCCGCCGGGAACCGCGTTTGTGACCCCGCCAAACTGGGGTAGGTAATTCACAGGTAAATATGTCAAGAAGGTAGTTGTGGATCAGTCGACGAGAGCGCTTCGAGTGCGCCGGCCGCCGATCCACGTCTCGCCCCGGGCCGCGCTGTTCGCCCTGGTGCTGTTCGCCTACCTCATCCTGATCCTCGGCGTGGTGCGCTGGTCGCCGTTCCTGACGATCGACAAGGACGTCTTCCACCTCGACCTCGTGCAGCACTACCCGGGCTGGTTCTACCCGCTGCACACCTACGTGATGCTCGGCCAGCGGGCCCCGGCGACCGTCGTCGCGTTGCCATGGTTCCTGTGGCGGGCGTGGAAGTCGCGCTCGGTCCGGCCGCTGATCATGCTCGTGACCGCGCTCATCGTGCTGAACCTCAGCGTCGGCGTGGTGAAGGTCGCGACCGGGCGGCTCGGACCGCACGCCACACCGAAGGTGCACGCCGTGTTCGAGGGCGGCGACATCTTCCCGTCCGGGCACGTGTCGAACGCCGTCGTGCTCTACGGACTGATCGCGATGCTCGCGGTGTCCTACCAACGGGCGGTGATCGCGATGGCGGTACTCGTCTCGGTCACCGTCGGGCTGTCGACGGTTTACCTCGACACCCACTGGGTCAGCGACGTGCTCGGCGGGTGGCTCGCCGGGGTGCTGGTGCTGATCGTGATCCCGTGGGTGATGCCCTACTCGGAACGGATCGCCGACCCGATCATCGGCTGGGGACGCCGCCGCGTCCAGCGTGTCCTGGACAGGCGAGCCGCGCGCCGCGAACCGGTCGTCGAGCCGGTGCTGGCCGGGCACGCGGTAGCCGCGCCGCCGGCGAGGCCGCGCCCGCTCACCCGAACCTGACGCCGGTCAGCTCCTCGGCCTTGTGCCACAGTTTCACCGCGACCGCGGCGTCCCTGGACGCGCGTGAGCCGCTGGTCTTGCGCGGATTGCCGCGCATCTGACCCAGCCCGTCCGGGCCGTAGAACTCGCCGCCCTGCACGTCGGGCATCGTCGCGGCATACAGGGTGGGCATGGCGCCGTTCGTCGCGTTCTGCGCGAGGAACCGGTTCCCGACCGCCATCACGCGGTCGAGCAGCGACTCGGTGTGTGTCTGCAGTTCGGTCGCCGCATAGCCGGGGTGGGCGGCCACCGACAGCACGGGGGAGCGGCGTGCCCTGAGGCGCCGGTCGAGCTCGTAGGCGAACATCAGGTCGGCCAGCTTCGACTGACCGTACGCAGCCCAGCGCCGGTAGCGCCGGCGGTGCCAGTTGAGGTCGTCGAGATCGATCCGTCCGAAGCGGTGGACCTCGCTCGACAGCGTGACCACCCTTGCGGAGATCTTGGGCAGCAGCAGCCCGGTGAGCGCGAAGTGCCCGAGGAAGTTGGTGCCGAACTGCGACTCGAATCCGTCGACCGTGCGTGCTTTCGGCACGGCCATGATGCCGGCGTTGTTCACGAGGACGTCGACGTCGCCGGTGACGTTCGCGAACGCGCGCACCGACGACAGATCCGCGAGATCGAGCGGCCGGACGGCGACCTCGCCGGGCATTTGCCCGGCGACCTTCTCGGCCTTCGCGACGTTGCGGCAGGCCATGATCACGTGCGCGCCGTGCTCGGCGAGCGCGCGGGTGGTCGCTTCGCCGAGCCCGCTGTTCGCGCCCGTGACGACGAAGGTGCGGCCGGTCTGGTCAGGCATGTCCGTCGCGGTCCAGGCAGGCATGGAGCAGACAGTAACCGGTTACAGGAATGGCCGGCGTCATCCGGCCGCGGCGGTGACCGACGCGGCGACCGCGGCGAGGTGCTGCAGGCGCACGAGCTCCGACGGCAACCAGCGCAGCGCGGGCCGTCCGACGAGCAGCGCGCCGTCGCCCAAGGGCGCGACGGCGAGCTCGGTGTCGAGCCGATCCCAGTCGGCAGGCGCCCAGCCGACGCCGGCCTCGAGCGAGCGCGCCGGCCGCGCCGGCCACCAGGGCACCGGCAGCGTGTCGACCTCCGGTGCGGAGCTGCCGGCGGCGAGCACCGCCGACTGCCCGCTCACCGGCGCGTCGAGCACGAGCGCCCAGCCGGCCCGGAAGACCCGCGCGACACCGTCGGCCAGGACGGCGAGCGACTCGTGCGGTGTGGCCGCGAGGTTGTCGAGCAGTTCCAGTTCGCGGTGCGGGTCGATCTGCCCGGCGTACGGGCGGATCGATTCGACCTGCACACCGGCGACGGTCACGGCGGCACTGATCAGTGAATCGGCGAGCTTGTCCGGCGGCAGTTCGACCACCAGGTCATCGATGGCGCTGCCCCGGCTGCGCTCGATGACGTCGAGGCTCAGGATGTCGGCCCCGACCCGGCCCAAGGCCGTGGCCACGGCTCCGAGGGCGCCCGGCCGGTCGGGCAGCACAATCCGGAGCAGGTACGACACGCCGGACAGAGTGCCCTACGGGTGTGACGCCGTGGTTACGAGGGGCAATCCGCTCCGGTGGGAAATCGCCCCGGCCCACGTTCCTAGGATGGGGTCGTGAGTGAACCCCGAATCTCCCGCGACGAGGTCGCGCATCTGGCCCGGCTGGCCCGGCTGGCCGTCTCGGACGACGAGCTGGACCTGTTCGCCGGGCAGCTGGACGTGATCCTCGGCGCGGTCGCCCGGGTCGGCGAGGTCACCGCCGCGGAGATCCCACCCACCACGCACGCCGTCCCGCTGTCCAACGTGCTGCGCCGCGACGAGATCGTGCCCTCGTTGCCCCGTGACGCCGTGCTGGCGTGCGCGCCGTCTGTCGAGGACGACAAGTTCCGCGTGCCCCGCATCCTGATGGAAGAGGCGTAATGAGCGACCTGACGCGGCTGTCCGCCGCGGATATCGCCGCCGCCGTCGCGGCCGGCGAGGTCACCGCGCTCGAGGTCACCGAGGCGCACCTGGAGCGCATCGCCCAGGTCGACTCGAAGGTGCACGCGTTCCTGCATGTCGACACCGAAGGCGCGATGCACGCCGCCAAGCAGGTCGACGCGCGCCGCGCGGCGGGCGGTGATCTCGGGCCGCTCGCCGGTGTGCCGCTCGCGATGAAGGATGTCGTGGTGACGAAGGGGCTGCCGACCACGGCCGGGTCGAGGATCCTTGAGGGCTGGGTGCCGCCCTACGACGCGACGATCACCAAGCGCATCAAGGATGCCGGCATCGTGATGCTCGGCAAGACCAACATGGACGAGTTCGCGATGGGCAGCTCGACCGAGAACAGCGCGTTCGGCCCGACGCACAATCCGTGGGACCTCAGCCGGATCCCGGGCGGCTCGTCCGGCGGCTCGTCGGCGGCGGTCGCAGCGTTCGAGGCTCCGCTGTCGATCGGCACCGACACCGGCGGCTCGATCCGCCAGCCCGCCGCCGTCACCGGCACGGTCGGCTTCAAGCCCACCTACGGCAACGTTTCGCGCTACGGCCTGATCGCGTTCTCGTCCTCGCTCGACCAGGCCGGCCCGTTCGCCCGCACCGTGCTCGACACCGCGCTGCTGTACGAGGCGATGGGCGGGCACGATCCGTGTGACTCGACTTCGATCCCGCGGCCGGTCGCACCGGCGGCGGCCGCCGCGCGCGACGGCGCCGGCGGCGACCTGACCGGTGTGCGGATCGGTGTGGTGCGCGAGCTCGGAGGAGAGGGCTACGAGGCCGGCGTGCTCGCGTCCTTCGCCGAGGCGCTCGGCACCCTCAAGGGCCTCGGAGCGGAGATCGTGGAGGTGTCGTGCCCGCACTTCCAGTACGCGTTGCCGGCCTACTACCTGATCGCGCCGAGCGAGTGCTCGTCGAACCTCGCCCGCTTCGACGCCGTTCGCTACGGACTGCGGATCGGCGACGACGGCGAGCGTTCGCTCGAGGACGTCATGGCGCTGACCCGGGAGGCAGGCTTCGGTCCCGAGGTGAAGCGGCGCATCATGATCGGCACCTACGCGCTCTCCTCCGGCTACTACGACGCGTACTACGGGCAGGCGCAGAAGGTGCGCACGCTGATCGTGCGTGACTTCGAGGCGGCTTTCGCGCAGGCCGACGTGCTCGTGTCGCCGACGTCGCCGTTCGTTGCGTTCGAGATCGGAGAACGCGCCGCGGACCCGATGGCGATGTACATCAACGACCTCTGCACGTTGCCGGCGTCGCTGGCCGGGACGCCGGCCATCTCGGTGCCGTCGGGCGTCGCGGACGGGCTGCCCGTCGGCCTGCAGATCATGGCGCCCGCACTCGAGGACGACCGCTGCTTCAAGGTGGCCGCCGCATTCGAGTCGGCCACCACGCCCGTCCTCGCCTCGATCCCGGAGCTGTAGATGACCACCGGAGTAAACACTCATCAGGCGCCCGGCGGGGCCAGCCCGACGGCTTACGCGGACGTGCTGGCCAAGTACGAGCCGGTGGTCGGCCTGGAGACGCATGTCGAACTCGGCACCGCGTCGAAGATGTTCTGCGGCTGCGACACGAAGTTCGGCGCCGACCCGAACACGCACGTGTGCGCCGTCTGCCTCGGCCTGCCCGGCGCGCTTCCGGTCGCCAACGAGAAGGCGATCGAATCGACGATCCGCATCGGCCTGGCGCTGAACTGCTCGATCGCGACGTGGTGCCGCTTCGCGCGCAAGAACTACTTCTATCCGGACATGCCGAAGAACTTCCAGACTTCCCAGTACGACGAGCCGCTCTGCGTCGAGGGGTACCTCGACGTCGACGTCCAGGGCACGACGTACCGCGTGGGTATCGAGCGGGTGCACCTCGAGGAGGACACCGGCAAGAACACGCACGTCGGCACGTCCGGACGAATCCACGGCGCCGACTACTCGCTGGTCGACTACAACCGCGCCGGCATCCCGCTGGTCGAGATCGTCACGAAGCCGGTGCCGGGCACGGGTGCGCTCGCTCCCGAGGTGGCACGCGCGTACGTCACCGAACTGCGCGACATCCTGCGCACGCTCGGGGTTTCGGACGTGCGCATGGAGCAGGGTTCGCTGCGCTGTGACGTGAACACGTCGCTGAACCGGCCCGGCGAGGCGTGGGGCACGCGCACCGAGACCAAGAACGTGAACTCGCTGCGTTCGGTGGAGCGCGCGGTGCGTTCGGAGATCCTGCGGCAGGCCGTGCTGCTCGACGCGGGCGAGCGCGTGCACCAGGAGACGCGGCACTTCTCGGAGACCACCGGCGACACCCGTCCGGGACGGTCGAAGGAGGAAGCCACCGACTACCGGTATTTCCCGGAGCCCGACCTCGTCCCCGTCGCCCCCGACCCGGAGTGGGTCGAAACGCTGCGTGCGGGGCTGCCCGAACTTCCTGCCGCCCGGCGGCAGCGACTCGTCGACGAACTCGGTGTGAGCGCCGAGGACATGGTGCAGATGACCAACGCCGGTGTGGTCGACCTGGTCGGCGCGACGGTGTCGGCGGGGGCACCGGTCGGGGAGGCGCGGAACTGGTGGCTCGGCTACCTCGCGCAGAAGGCCAACGAGACCGAGGTCGACCCGGCCGAACTCCCGATCCGTCCGAACCAGGTCGCGCGACTCATCGCACTCGTCGCCGACGGGTCGCTGTCGACAGCGCTCGCCCGGCAGGCCGTTGACGGGGTACTCGAGACGGGGCACGACGTCGACGCCGTGATCACCGAGCGCGGGCTCGAGCGGGTGTCGGACACCGGCGCGCTCGAGCAGGCTGCGGACGACGCGATCGCGGCCAACCCCGACATCGCCGACAAGGTGCGCGGCGGCAAGCTTCCCGCCGTCGGCGCGCTGGTCGGCGCCGTGATGAAGGCGACACGCGGGCAGGCCGACGCCGCCGCGGTGCGGCAGATCCTGCTGAACCGGCTCGGCGTCGGCGAATAGCCGATGGTCGACTGGGTCGGCAACGACGGGATGACGACCGCCCGTCGTTACCGGTTCATGGGGGAGAGCCAGTTGCGTGGCGTCTCGCCGACCTACGAACGGTTGTGCCTCGGGGTCGCCGGCGACCCCGAGGTGATCGACCTGCTCGACACCTTGCCGGCACCGAAGCGGCAACCCAACCTGTTGCTCGGCGCCGTCAGGTTTCTTGACGGTCCGGTGTCCGGCTACGACGAGTTCCGTTCGTTCGTCCTCGGCCGTTGGGACGAGCTGCGCTTGACGATGCTGGCCCGGCAGACGCAGACGAACGAGGCAGCGCGGTGCACCGCCCTGCTGCCGGTGCTCGCCGCGCTGCCGCAACCGTTGGCGTTGCTCGAGGTCGGCGCCTCGGCCGGGCTCTGCCTTCGTCCCGACCGCTACGCGTACCGGTACGACGACCGGCCGGTCGTGGGGACGTCGAGCCTCACGCTGTCGTGCCGCACGAGCGGTGCCGTGCCGGTGCCGACTGTGCTGCCCACCGTCGTGTGGCGACGCGGGCTCGACCTCAACCCGCTCGACGTGGGCGACGCCGAGGACGCCCGGTGGCTGAGCTCGCTGGTGTGGCCGGAACAGACCGCGCGGTTCGACACGTTGCAGCGCGCGATCGAGATCGCGCAGCGTGATCCCGCGCCGATCGTCCGCGGAGACCTCACGCGCGATCTCGTCGACCTCGCCTCGTCCGCGCCCCGCGCCGCGACGCTCGTCGTGTACCACTCGGCCGTGCTCGCCTATCTCGACGGCGACGGTCGCGCGCAGTTCCGCTCGCAACTCGACCACGTCCGCGAGCGCCGTCCGACCGTCTGGCTCTCGAACGAGGGTCCGGGCGTGTGCGTCGAGATCGAGCGGCCGCCGGGACCGGTGCCGTTCGTGCTCGCCAGAGACGGCGTCGCGCTCGCCTACACCGCGCCGCACGGCGATTCGATCGACTGGCTGGCATGACGCTGCTCGCCGCTGCCATGGTCGTGGCGGCCACGCTCGCCCCGGTCGCGCCCGCGACCCGGCTGTTCGACCTGCCCGATCCGCGCATCACCGAGGCCAGCGGCATCGCCCGCGGTATCGCATCGCCCGACGTGTACTACGTGCAGAACGACAGCGGCGACACGGCCCGGTTCTTCGCCGTCGACGCCAGGACCGGTGCGTTGCGGGCCGTGCTGCGCGTGCCGGGCGCGGTCAACCACGACTGGGAGGATGTCGCCGTCGCGCCCGACGCCGCCGGGACGCCCTCGGTCTGGTTGGCCGACATCGGCGACAACGACGCTCAGCGCGACGAGGTGCAGGTGTACCGCGTCGACGAGCCACGCATCCCGGCGGGAGCGCACGGCCTCAGCGTCACGACGAAACGTCCGGACGTGTGGCGCCTGCGCTACCCGTCCGGCCCTGTGAACGCCGAGTCGCTGGCCGTTACACCGCAAGGACGCGCGTACGTCTTCACCAAGAACCCGTCCGGCGCGGCCGCCGCATTCGAGCTGCCGCCCACGCCGGACGCGCGGCACGTGCAGCCGTTGCGCCGCATCGGCACGCTGCGCATCCCGCCCCTGGCAACCGGTGCCTCGATCTCGCCGGACGGGTCGTTGCTCGCGGTGCGTACCTACGTGGCGGTGTACCTGTGGCAGTTGCACGACGTCGACATCGCGGCGGCCGCGCGAGCGACGCCCATCGAGGTGTCCGTTCCGCTGCAGCGGCAGGGCGAAGGGGTCTGGGTCGGCGACGGGCACGCGGTCGTCGACTCCGAGGGAGCGCATACGCCGGTGTGGAGCGTGGCACTGCCTCGCATGCCGACCGCCGCCGTGGCGTCGGCATCCGCACAGCCGCGGACATCGGCATCGGCATCGGCATCGGCATCGGCATCGGCGCCGCAACCCTCGACAAGCACGCGCCCGTCGCCCGGACAGCAGTCGACCCGCTCGCCGCTGCTGGCCACGCTCGCCTTGATTGCGGCGGGATGCGTGTTTCTTGCGGTGCGCAGGCTGCGCCGGAGGGAATGATGCGGGAATGACCCTTGCCCTGCCGCACTATTCGACCTCGACGTGGGTGCTGGTGATTGCCGCCCTGCTCGTGCTGGCATCGGTCGTGGCGGCATTCCTCGGGCGCACGCTGATCGGCAAGGGGATGCGCGAGCCCGTCATCGTGCGGATGATCAACCGGACGTCCGAACGCGTCGTCAGCGTTATCAAGCGGCCGATCACGATCGCGGTGCTCGACGAGGTGGCCGACGTGCTTCGCTCGGGGCACTACACACGCAACGTCGCGTCCGCGCTGGACGAGAACCACCAGGAAATCAAGGACATGATCACCGAGAAGGTCATGGCTGACCCGGTGGCCGCGCGCTCGATAGGGCTCCTGCCCTTCCACGAGCGTTTGCTGCACGAGATCACCGAGGCGACGCTTCGCGTGATCCAGGAAGTGCTCCTGGATCCGCGGACCGACGAGCTGGTGTCGGACATTCTGCGCGACAACATCAACCAGATCCGCACCGCCGTCAGCGCGAACGAGTTCTGAACGCCGCGGCTCAGCCGCGCGGGCCCCGCAACACGCAGTCACCGCACGCTCTCGCGCCGTCGAAGCGGTAGAGCAGGCAACACGTGCCGCGGCGATAGTCGGCGCGGCCGCGTCCCAATTGCACGGCGGCGCCGTTCAGCGCCGAGGCCACATTGCCCCACAACACCTTACGGGACAACGCGAAAGTCGACTGGTACGCATCGACGACCGGTACCACGACCGGTGCGATGAGAGCCTCGGCCAGCGATGCGGTCGTCTGCGCGGACGTGAACGTCAAATGCATGGGTCCGGGAACGGCGTGTCGCCACCACACGGTCTGCGGTGACAGGAGCGGTGCACGTCCCGTCGCTGCCAGAGCCGCGAGCACCGGCGAGGCCAGCCGTGCGAACAGACCCAGCGAGTCGACGGACGCGGCGGCGCGCACCGGGCCGGCACCGAGCACGGCCTGCGTGCCGGCGACCCGCAGGTGCAGTGCCGGCGGGGCGATCAGCTCGGCAACCGGCGACCAGCCGTCCAGCGAACCAGGTGCCTCGAGCGCGAAGTAGGGATTCACCGCACCCGCTGCACCCGACCGGGTGCTGGTGCGACCGCGCCCGGATGGATCACCGAGGCGAGCGCCTCGACGCCGTCGACCAGGCGCGGCCCCGGACGCACGACGATCCCGTCGCCGTCGATGGCCCAGATCGCGGCGTCGGGCACGGCGCCTGCCACGGTCGCGGCCTGCTCGACCGCACCTGCGAGATGGAAGCCGCACGGCGCGACGACGACGACGTCGGGCCGCGCGGTGGTGACGAACGACCAGTCGACGCCTCGCGACCGCTGGCCCGCGAGCATTCCGACCGGCTCGCCGCCGGCCGCCGACACGAGGTCCGGGATCCAGTGCCCGCCCGGGAACGGCGGGTCGACCCACTCGACCACCGCCACCCGGGGTCGCGGCCGCCCGGCCACCGCGGTATCGACCGCGGCGAGGCGCGCCCGCAGCCCGCTCACCACGTCGGCCGCCCGCTCGGGCACGCCGGCGGCAGCGCCGACCGCGACGATCGACATGAGCACCTCGTCGAGCGAGTGCGGGTCGAGCGCGAGCACCTGTGCCGAGCAGCCGAGATAGTCCAGCGCGTCCGAGACGGTGTGCGACGGCAGCGCGCAGACCCAGCACAGGTCCTGCGTCAGGATCAGATCGGGATCAGCGCCCGCCAGCGCGCCGCGATGCAGGTGGTACAGATCCGCGCCGGCGGCGGCCTGCTCGCGCACGTAGGCGTCGATCTCGCCCGGGGTCATGCCGCTGGTGTCGCGGCCGCCGACGACCACCGCCTTGTCGGTGCGCGCCCGCGCCGGCTCGTCGCACTCGAACGTGACCCCGACCAGCCGATCGTCCACTCCGAGCGCATAGACGATCTCGGTCGCCGACGGCAGCAGCGAGACGATGCGCGAGGCGGTCCGCGACGTGGTGCGCGACGGGATGTCGGTCACAGCGGGTTGTTCGAGGAACCGCCGCTGGGGACGATGCGCAGCACTCGTTCGTCGGCCGGAACCGGGTGCCCGTGACCGTCCTTGTTCGAGGTGGTCAGCCACAGCGCACCGTCGGCGGCGGCAACGACGGTGCGGAGTCTGCCGTACTTGTTCTGCAGCATCGGCGCGAACTTGCCGAACTTCAACACCCCCGTGCCTGCCTCGGACACGCGCGACGACAGCAGTTCCTGCCCGTCGAGGGAGGTCGCGTAGAGCACGCCGTGCAGCAGTGCGCATCCGCCGGGTGCGCGACTCGCCGCCGGCAGATGGGTCGACGCGTTGGCGCCGTCGCCGGCGAACGTGCGGCCCGGAAGCACCTGGAACACCGGGTCGGTCGACGCGCTCGGCAACGACTCGGTCTGGAACGCCAGCGTCGAGTCGGTGGACGTGCACAGTCCGCCGCTCTGGCGCAGCCCCGAGGCGAACACGGGGGAGTGCTTGACGGGGTTCCCCTGCGCGGGCCGTCCGATGTCGGTGACGCGCAGGATCTTGCCTGCGAGGCTGTGCGGGTCACGGGCGAGCGCGGGATCGTCCCGCATCGCCGGTGCCGACGAGCAGGCTGCCGTCGGCTGCGAAGGCGATGCGTCCGGTGTTGCCGGAACGGCCGCGGGGGATGCCCGTCAGCACCGGCGTTACCGGCCCGGCCAGGGTGAACGCGACGACGCGGTTGTCCCTCGGGGTCGTGAGGTAGGCGAAGATCAAATTGTCCTCGCGGTAGTTCGGCGAGATCGCGAGGTCGAGCAGGCCGCCGTCGCCCGTCGTGCTCAGCCCGTGAATGGTGCGCACGATGCGCACCGGTTGCCCCGGCGTGGGCTGCACGCGGACGATCCGTCCGGTTGTGCGCTCGCCGACCAGTGCGGTGTTGTCGGGCATCATCGTCAGCCCGACGGGCGCGCTCAGGTGTCTGGCCACGACGGCGGGATCGCCCGTACGGGTCGGACCGCTCGACGTCGGGTTCTGGCTCGGCGACCTGCCACCACCACCCGGGGTGCGTGGCTGGATCGGCTGCGGGTTCGCGGGCGGCACGTACCCCTCGCCGGAGAACGACGGCTTGGGCTTCCAGTCGGGCGCATCGCCGGGCCCCGCCGGGGCGCACGCCGCGAGCAGCGTCAGCGCCAGGACGCCGGCGAGGATCGGGGCCGGGGTTCGCACGCCTCCAGTCTGCCTGGCCCGGCTGTGAAGCGCGCGCACTAACCTCGAACGGGTGATCACCGTCTGCGTGCCGAGCGAGTCGTCCCGCGACCAGATCGAACCCGTGCCGGACGGCGTGCGGATGCTCGTGTGGAGCGGCGAGGGCGCTGCGCCGGACGGGATCGAGGACACCGAGTTCCTGCTCGGTGGCTACATGGCCGGCCCGGACGAGCTGTTCTCGGCCCTGCCGAACCTGAAGGTCGTGCAACTGCTCTCGGCCGGCGTCGAGCGCTGGGTGCAGCACATTCCCGAGGGCGTCACGCTGTGCAACGGCAGGGGAGTGCACGGCTCCGCCACGGCGGAGCTCGCCGTCACCGGCATCCTCGCCATCATCCGCAGGCTGCCCACGTTCCTCACCGAGCAGGCCGCGCACCGCTGGACCGAGCAGCACACCGAGGACCTGGACGGCAAGCGCGTCCTCGTCCTCGGGGCCGGCGACATAGGGCAGCACATCGGCGACGCGCTCGCAGTGTTCGGCGCGGAGGTCACCTACGTCGCACGCACCGCCCGCGACGGGGTGCGCGGCATCGCCGAGCTGCCCGACCTCCTGCCCGAGGTCGACATCCTCGCCGTTGCCCTGCCGTTGACCGACGAGACGACCGGCCTGGTCGACGCCGAGGCACTGGCCGCGCTTCCGGACCACGCGATCGTCGCGAACGTGGCGCGCGGAGCGATCGTCGACACAGAGGCACTAACGGCCGAGGCCTCCGCAGGGCGGCTCCGTGCCTTTCTCGATGTCACCGAGCCCGAACCGCTACCCGCGGAGCACCCGCTCTGGGACGCACCGGACGTGATCATCACCCCGCACGTCGGTGGCGGGACGGACGGCTGGCAGCGCCGCGGTTACCGGCTCGTGCGCGAGCAGATCGAGCGGTACGCCGCCGGCGAGACGCTGCACAACGTCGTCGGCGACACGTACTGACCCGGTCAGTTGGTCGGGCGGCGCGCACGGCGCGCCCGGCGCCTGGACGGGGCGTACTTGCGCACCGGTGGCGGGATGTCCGGCAGGCGCCCGCCGCTCACCCCGGCGATGACGGCGAGGTCCGCGGTGCGCACACACGGCAGCCGCACCGAGCCGTCGTCGAGCACTGCGTACACGGCGCGGCCGCTCACCGACAGGCCGCGTACCTGCTCCCACGCAAGCATTCGCGAGCCGAACGCGGCGCGCACGCGCAGGCCCTGCGACGAGGCGATGGTCGCGGTGCGTGCGATGAACACGGCGGCCAGCAACGGGATGATCAGCAATCCCACCCGCCACGTCCACCCGATCGGGCCGCCTTCGTGGCCGCCGTTGGCAGTGAGGGCGAGCGGCGCGGTGCAGAAGATCAGGAACAGCACGGCGAGGTAGGCAGAGCCCGGCAGCCGGATGGTGACGGACTTGCCGGGCGCGGTCACGGGTCGACGGTAGCCGTAGGCTCGCAGACGTGAGCGCAGAGCAGCCCCGAGTGCATCGCAAGCCACACAGCACCGCCGTCACCGACGGGATCGAACGCGCCGCCGCACGCGGCATGTTGCGCGCGGTAGGCATGGGCGACGACGACTGGCGCAAGCCGCAGATCGGCGTGGCCAGCAGCTGGAACGAGATCACGCCGTGCAACCTGTCCTTGTCGCGGCTGGCCAAACGGGCCAAGGAAGGCGTGCGCGGCGCCGACGGTTTCCCGATGGAGTTCGGCACCATCTCGGTGTCGGACGGGATCTCGATGGGACACAGCGGCATGCACTACTCGCTGGTGTCGCGCGAGGTGATCGCCGATTCGGTCGAGACAGTGTTCCGCGCCGAGCAACTCGACGGCGGGGTGCTGCTCGCCGGGTGTGACAAGTCGCTGCCCGGCATGTTGATGGCCGCCGCACGCCTCGATGTCGCGGCGGTGTTCCTGTACGCGGGCTCGACGCTGCCCGGCCGCTACAACGGCAAGGACGTCACGATCATCGACGCCTTCGAGGCCGTCGGCGCCTGCCTCGCGGGACGGATGACGCGTGCGGAGGTGACCGAGATCGAGAAGGCGATCTGCCCCGGCGAAGGTGCGTGCGGCGGCATGTACACGGCGAACACGATGGCCAGTGCCGCCGAGGGTCTCGGCATGTCGCTGCCCGGCAGCGCCGCGCCGCCCTCGCCCGATTCTCGCCGCGACCACTACGCCGAACGCTCCGGCGAGGCCGCCGTCGCACTGGTCGACGCCGGCATCACCGCGCGGCAGATCCTCACCCGCGAGGCCTTCGAGAACGCGATCACGCTGGTCATGGCGCTCGGCGGCTCGACCAACGCGGTGCTGCACCTGCTCGCGATCGCCCACGAGGCGAAGGTCGAGCTCTCCCTCGACGACTTCAACCGGCTGGGCGACAAGGTGCCCCACCTCGCGGACGTGAAGCCGTTCGGCCGCTACGTCATGACCGATATCGACCGCATTGGCGGCGTCCCCGTCGTCCTGAAGGCGCTGCTCGACGCCGGGCTGCTGCACGGCGAGGCGCTGACGGTCACCGGCAGGACGATGGCCGAGAACCTGGCCGCCATCGCTCCGCCGGACCCGGACGGCAAGATCATCCGGGCGATGGACAACCCGATCCACCGCACCGGCGGACTGACGATCCTGCGGGGTTCCCTCGCGCCCGACGGTGCCGTCGTCAAGAGCGCCGGGTTCGACGCCGACGTGTTCGAGGGAACCGCGCGGGTGTTCGACCGGGAGCAGGCGGCGATGGAGGCGCTCGAGGCCGGTCAGTTGCGCGCCAACGATGTCGTGGTCATCCGGTGGGAGGGTCCGAAGGGCGGCCCGGGTATGCGCGAGATGCTCGCGATCACCGGCGCGATCAAGGGCGCCGGTCTCGGCAAGGACGTCCTGCTGCTCACCGACGGTCGCTTCTCGGGCGGCACCACCGGGCTGTGTGTCGGGCACGTCGCGCCGGAAGCCGCCTTCGGCGGCCCGATCGCCTACATCGAGGACGGCGACCGGATCAAGCTCAACATGAGCTCGCGCACGCTCGACCTGCTCGTCGAGCCTGCCGAACTCGACCGCCGCCGCGCGGAGTGGAAGCCGCTGCCGCAACGCATGGACTACGGCGTGCTCGGCAAGTACGCGAAGCTCGTCGGCTCGGCGGCCGAAGGCGCGGTCTGCGGCTGACGCGGCCCTCGCGGCGGCACGCGCAGACAGACCTGCCCTCCCGCTCGACCGAGCGGGAGGGCAGGCTTCTTTCCCCCGGACCATGGTCCAAGAAGGCGCCGGCGAGTGCTCAGGCCGGAGCGCCGAAGTCCTGTGTGAACCAGAGCTTGTGGTGGCGGGCGTCGTAGTAGACGTCGATGCCGACCTGGGTGAAGCTGCGGCTCAGGATGTTCACGCGGTGCCCGTCGTTGGGCGCCACCTCGTGGTACATCTCCTTCTCAAGGGCGAGGATGCCCGCCGAGGTCAGCAGGCTGTTCCAGCCGATGTTCTCGCCGGCGGCACGCCAGCGGTAGCCGGTGTTGGTGATCCGGGTGGCGAAGAACGGCTCGCCCGGCAGCTGGTGCGACATGACGTCGGCACGAGCCATGCGCAGGTTGTGCCGGTGCGCCGAGACCCGCAGCCGCCATGCCATCGAGAGCGGCCGGCGTCCGTGCGCCCGGCGCTCCTGGTTGAGCAGGCTCAGCATGGAACGGGCATACGAGGCCGTCGTCTGCGCCGTGATCCCGGTCCGGTGCGCCGCCGCGGCTTGCGCCGTGCCCTCGCGGGGGACGAACAAGGCTGCCAGGGCCAGCGTGACCGTCACGAGGACGACGGCGAACCGGCGCGTTTCGACGGCGCGGGCGCGGGCTGGGGCGGTGACGGGGGTGGGGGACATGATGCACAGTCCTTCAAGCGTGGGCGGGTCGTACCGGGCCCCCGCGTGGTGCTGTCGTGCAGCGCGGACCCCTAACAGCAGGCCCGCGTCCCCAAGAAACTTGAGCTTCCACCTCCGATCCGGCGATCGGAGCGCGCTCTGAACAGAAAACTAACGCCATTTCCGGACAAGTGCAACCGTTGACGCAAGACAATCTCAAGAATTCAGCAATCGCTGCCGCCCTGCATCGGCCCGCCCGGAACGGGCACCTGGTTGTCGGCTGCGCGCGCGCGTGTGTAGGCTCTGCGACGTGCCGAATCTGCTCGTCGTACTTATCACCCAGCGCGTCTCGAGGGCCTGACCGCCCGGACGATTTCGAGACGCGCTGACCCTTCGTGCCGATGGCACGGGGGGTTTTTTGTTGGCCCGATACCGCCGCACCACTGAGGACCTCGATGAATTCCCCGTCCACACCAGCTGCCACCGACTCGATGACCGGCGCCCAGGCGCTGGTGCGCTCGCTGGAGGAGGTCGGCGCCGACATCGTCTTCGGCATCCCGGGCGGCGCCATCCTGCCCGCCTACGACCCGCTGTTCGACTCCACCCGGGTGCGCCACGTCCTGGTGCGCCACGAGCAGGGCGCCGGGCATGCCGCCGAGGGTTACGCGCAGGCCTCCGGCAAGGTCGGCGTCTGCATGGCCACCTCCGGCCCCGGGGCCACCAACCTCGTCACGGCGATCGCGGACGCCTACATGGACTCGGTGCCGATGGTGGCCATCACCGGGCAGGTCGGCCGGGCGATGATCGGCACCGACGCCTTCCAGGAAGCCGACATCTCCGGCATCACGCTGCCGATCACCAAACACAACTTCCTCGTGCAGGACCCGGCGCACATCGCGCAGGCGATCGCCGAGGCGTTCCACATCGCCTCCACCGGACGGCCCGGCCCAGTGCTCGTCGACCTGCCGAAGGACGTGTTGCAGGACCGCACCACGTTCAGCTGGCCGCCGCGGCTCGACCTGCCGGGGTACAAACCGGTCATCCGTCCGCACGGCAAACAGATCCGCGAGGCCGCCCGCCTCATCGCCGAGGCCCGCCGTCCGGTGCTCTACGTCGGCGGCGGCGTGATCAAGGCCCGGGGCACCGCCGAACTGCGCGCGCTCGCCGAACTGACCGGAATCCCCGTCGTCACCACGCTGATGGCACGCGGCGCGTTCCCCGACAGCCACCGCCAGCACCTCGGGATGCCCGGCATGCACGGGACGGTCGCCGCCGTGACCGCGTTGCAGAAGGCCGACCTGCTGATCACTCTCGGTGCCCGCTTCGACGACCGGGTGACGGGACGGCTCGACAGCTTCGCGCCGTTGGCCAAGGTGATCCACGCCGACATCGACCCGGCCGAGATCGGCAAGAACCGCGAGGCCGACGTCCCGATCGTCGGCGACGTGCGCGAGGTGCTCCGCGAGCTGGCGCCGGCCGTCACGGCCGAGTTCGACGCCGGACGCCGCACCGACCTGACCGGCTGGTGGAAGCAGATCGACGGTTGGCGCGAGACCTACCCGCTCGGCTACGACGAACCGGCCGACGGAACCCTTTCACCGCAGTACGTCATCGAGCGGCTCGGCGCCCTCGCCGGTCCCGACGCGATCTACGCGGCCGGGGTGGGCCAACACCAGATGTGGGCCGCACAGTTCATCAAGTACGAGCACCCCTACACGTGGCTGAACTCGGGCGGGCTCGGCACGATGGGCTACTCCGTCCCGGCGGCGATGGGCGCGAAGGCCGCCTGTCCCGACAAGACGGTCTGGTCGATCGACGGCGACGGCTGCTTCCAGATGACCAACCAGGAACTGGCGACCTGCGCGATCGAAGGTTTCCCGATCAAGGTCGCGGTGATCAACAACGGCAACCTCGGCATGGTGCGGCAGTGGCAGACCCTGTTCTACGACCAGCGCTACAGCCAGACCGATCTCGGTACCCACGGCCGGCAGAAGACCTCCGCCGCGCGCGGCTTCAGCCGCGTCCCCGACTTCGTGAAGCTCGCCGACGCGCTCGGCTGCATCGGCATCCGCTGCGAGACCAGGGACGAGGTGGACGCGACGATCGAGAAGGCGATGGCGATCGATGACCAACCTGTCGTCGTCGACTTCACCGTCGGCAAGGACGCCATGGTGTGGCCGATGGTCGCCGCCGGCACGAGCAACGACGACATCCTGGCCGCTCGCGACATCCGGCCCGTGTTCGACAGTGAGTGAAGCTTGCGAACGAACGAGCAAACACAGCCCGGGCCGCGAGGCCCGGATCGGGGCGATGACGGGCCCGAGCGGAGCGAGCGGTCCGGAGGAGTGTCGATGAGGCCCCTGCGGCGTATCGGCCTCGTGGGCGGCACGAGCTGGGTGTCGAGCGAGCACTACTACCGTCGGCTCAACGAGGGGGTGGCCGCCGCTCTCGGCGGTTCGTCCAGCGCGCCGGTCACGCTGTGGTCGGTCGAGTTCGGCGAGATGGCCCGGCTGCAGCACGACGGCGACTGGGCGGGTGTGGCCGCCGTCCTGGCCGACGCCGCCCGGCGCCTGGTCGCCGGCGGTTGTGAGGGCATCGCGCTCGCCGCCAACACGACCCATCTCGTCGCCGACGACGTGCGCGCGGCGATCGGTGACGTCGCGTTCATCGACCTGATCGAGCTCACGGCGGCCGCGCTCGGCGACACGCGCACCGTCGGGCTGCTCGGTACCGGGTTCACGATGGCGAGCCCGATGTTCCCGGACGCGTTCGCCGCACGTGGCGTGCAGACCCTCGTCCCGTCGACCGACGACCAGCAGCGCATCCACGCCACGATCTACGAAGAGCTGACTCGCGGTGAGGTCACCGACGCGACCCGCACCTATTACCTCGACGTCGTCGAGAAGCTCGCCGCAGACGGCGCGCAGAAGGTCGTGCTCGCGTGCACCGAACAAGGCCTGGTACTGCGTGACGGCGACGCGGGAGTACCGCTCGTCGACACCACAATCGTCCACTGCAACGCCCTCGTGCAGTTCATGCTGGAAGGAACGCGCTGATGTCGGTTCACACGCTCTCCGTGCTGGTCGAGAACAAGCCGGGTGTGCTGGCGCGCGTCGCCGGGTTGTTCAGCAGGCGCGGCTTCAACATCGAGTCACTCGCCGTCGGGCCCACCGAGTTCCCCGAGATCTCGCGCATCACGATCCTCGTGAACGTCGAGGGTTCCGCGCTCGAACAGGTCACCAAGCAGCTCAACAAGCTCATCAACGTCCTGAAGATCGTCGAGCTCGAGGAGCGGCAGGCGGTCCAGCGCGAGCTGCTGCTCGTCAAGGTCAAGGCCGACGAGACCTCCCGCCGTGACGTCCTCCAGATCGTCGACCTGTTCCGCGCGAAGGTCGCCGACGCCAACCCGGAGGCACTGACGATCGAGCTCTCCGGACGCCCTGACAAACTCGACGCGATGCTGAAGATGCTCGAGCCCTACGCCATCCGCGAGATGGTGCAGTCGGGCATGGTCGCGCTCGGACGCGGGCCGCGCTCGATGACACAAGCCGCGCTGCGTTCGGTCGAGCGTCCGGCCTGAACACCCCACAGAAATCTCTCGCCGCGCTCGCACTTTCTGCGGACGCCCCGACAAACAGAGGAACAGTTACGTCATGAGTGTCGAGATCTTCTACGACGACGACGCAGATCTGTCGATCGTGCAGGGCCGCAAGGTCGCTGTGCTCGGCTACGGCAGCCAGGGTCACGCGCACGCGCTGTCGCTGCGCGACTCCGGCGTCGATGTGCGGGTGGGCCTGCCCGAGGGCTCCAAGAGCCGCGCCAAGGCCGAGGAGGAAGGGCTGCGCGTCCTCACTCCCGCCGACGCGTGCGCCGAGGCCGATCTGATCATGGTGCTCGCCCCGGACCCCGCGCAGCGCAAGCTGTACGCCGAGTCGATCGAGCCCAACCTGCGAGACGGTGACGCGATCTTCTTCGGGCACGGGTTCAACATCCGCTACGGCTACATCAAGCCACCCGGCAACGTCGACGTCGCCATGGTCGCGCCGAAGGGCCCAGGACACCTCGTGCGCCGGCAGTTCGTCGACGGCAAGGGCGTGCCCGTCCTCATCGCCGTCGAGCAGGACGCGAGTGGCTCGGCACAGGCGCTGGCACTGTCCTACGCCAAGGGCATCGGCGGCACGCGGGCCGGCGCGATCAAGACGACGTTCACCGAGGAGACCGAGACCGACCTGTTCGGTGAGCAGGCCGTGCTCTGTGGCGGCGCCTCGCAGCTGGTCATGTACGGCTTCGAGGTGCTCACCGAAGCCGGCTACGCGCCGGAGATCGCGTACTTCGAGTGCCTGCACGAGCTCAAGCTGATCGTCGACCTGATGTACGAGGGCGGCATCGCCAAGCAGCGATGGTCGGTGTCGGACACCGCCGAGTACGGCGACTACGTGTCCGGCCCGCGCGTCATCGACGAGCATGTCAAGCAGAACATGAAGGACGTCCTGAAGGACATTCAGGACGGCACGTTCGCCGCGCGCTTCATCGCCGATCAGGATGCCGGCGCGCCGGAGTTCAAGGCGTTGCGCGAGAAGGGCGAGCAGCACCCCATCGAGGACGTCGGCCGCAAGCTGCGCGGACTGATGAGCTGGGTGGCCAGCGATGACGACTACACCGAGGGTTCGGCGCAGCGGTAGGCGCACACACCCACCACCCCGAGTGGTCATTTGTCGCGCGAGTGGTCAGCTATAGGTGACCACTCGGCGCGTTGATGACCACTCGGACGGGTTACTTCAGCTCGTCGGCCAGGTGGTCGAGGGCGTCCAGCGCGTCGATGAGCGCGCGCTGCTCGCGGTCGCCGAGCCGGGTGGCGGCGTTCGAGACGGCGTCGGCGCGCTGTGCCTTGATGCGGGCGTGGACCTTGCGTCCCGGCGCGGTGACCGAGACCGAGACGCTGCGCAGGTCGTCCGGGTCGGGGGAGCGGTCGATCAGGCCGAGCTCGTCGAGGCGACCCACCACGCGCGAGAGCATCGTCGGGTTGAGGTGCTCGAGCCGCGCGAGTTCGGGTAGCCCGACCGGCCCGTGGCCGACGATCAGGGCGAGCACCGAGGCCTGCGTCGGGGTCAGTCCCTCGTCGGTCGCGGACGTGTTGAGCTGCCGCGCCACGCGGGCGATCGCGCGCCGCAGGCGCACGGCGTCCTCGGCGTCCACCCGGAACCTCCTCCCGTGCGCAATTCGATTTACTTGCCTGCCGGCAAGCACTGTAATGTCGTTGGCGATGTCAGTGTCCACCGCGGGCGCCACGCGACCGCAAACACCCACGCCAGAACCGGGTCCGCGCCGGTTCCTAGTGTTCGGGATCGTGTCGGTGGCCCTGTTCATGGCCTCGGTCGACCAGACGATCGTCGCGACGGCGCTGAGCACCCTGCAGCGCGATCTGCACGCCCAGGTCAACTGGAGCAGCTGGACGATCACGATCTACGCGCTCGGACAGATCATGGTCATGCCGCTCGCCGGCCGCATCAGCGACCAGTACGGCCGGCGTCAGGTGTTCATCGGCGCCGTCGTGCTGTTCACCACCGCCTCGATGCTGTGCGGCGTGGCGAACGACGTATACGTCCTCGTCGCCCTGCGCGGCGTGCAGGCGATCGGGGGCGGTGCCTTCATGCCGTCGGCCACCGGGATCGTGTCCGACCAGTTCGGCCCGAACCGCGACCGGGCGATCGGCCTGTTCACCTCGATCTTCCCGATCGGCGGCATCGTCGGGCCGATCCTCGGCGGCGTCTTCGTGACGTACTGGTCGTGGCGCGGGATCTTCCTGGTCAACGTGCCGCTGGGTGTGCTGGTGCTCGTGCTGTCGCTTGCCTACCTGCCGCACTCCGCCAGGCGCGCGGCCGCCCGCATCGACGTGGCCGGCGTGGCGCTGCTCGGCGTCGGCCTGCTGGGCGTCATGTTCGCGGTGAGCTCGCTCGGCTCGGCCGGCTCGTCGGTGCTGGCGCCGCAGTTCCTGGTCGCGGCTGTCGTGGGTGTGCTGGGGCTTGTCGCGTTCGTGCGGCATTCGGATACGGCGCGTGACCCGTTCATTCCGATGCGGCTGTTGCGGGGGCAGGGCTTCGCGGTGATGAATCTGATCAACTTCTTCTTCGGTGTGGCGGTGCTGGGCTTTGCCACCCTCGTCCCGCTCTACGCGCAGGACCGGTACGGCATCGGCGTTCTCTCCGCGGGCACGCTGCTCACGGCACGCGCGGTCGGCATGATCGCCGTCGCGGGACTCGCCACGTTCGCGCTGCGCCGGACCGGTTACCGCCGGCCGATGCTCGTCGGCTTCCTGCTGTGCGTCGTGGGCCTCGCGTTGATGGCTGTCCCGGCCACGGGTCTGTCGCCGTACACGTGGCTCGCGATCGCGGCGGCACTGACGGGTCTCGGGATGGGACTGTCCGTCCCGGCCACGAACAACGCGATCATGCATCTGGCCCCGAGCGACACCGGCGCGGTTGCGGGGCTGCGCGGGATGTTCCGCCAGGCCGGCGGCATCACGGGGGTCTCGGTCGTTACGGCATTGCTCGCCCGCAGTGCCGATCCGGGTCTGGCGCAGGCGTGGGCGCTCGTCGTGCTGGCCGCCATCCTGGCCTGTCTCGTGCCGCTGATCTGGCTCGTCCCGGAGCACCGCGGCCGCTGGTAGGTCAGCGGTTCGGGTCCGGGTGGATGCAGGCGTAGACCGACCAGGCCGCGCCGTCCGCGTCGGGGTCGTTGAAGTATTCCTCCATCAATGCGGTCAAGCGGGTCGAGAGCTCGTCGCGGCGTTCCGGGCTGAGCTTGAGACCGATCCGCAGCATGTCGCGCTGCTCGACCGAGACCAGCGAGACCTCCTCGAGGAACGTCGTGAGCATGGCGCTGTCCTGTGCGGGCGTCTCCATCCGCCACGACTTGCCGGTGCTGAGATAGGGGATCTCGCGCGACCCCCGAATGCCGCGCCGCACCGGTTGCGCGGCGAGGAAGCCGGTGTCGACCAGCCGCCGCACGTGGTGCAGGATCGTCGCCGGATCCTTGCCCAGGACCTCGGCGATCTCCTTGTTGCTACGGGCCTCGCCGAGGCAGACGCGCAGGATCCGCAGCCGCAGACTGGACGCGAGGGCACGCGCCTCGGCATCGGTGGCTGGACGTCTGCCCGGGCGGTCGTCAGGTATCGGCACCCGGCCAGCATAAGTGATTGACAAATCCCAATCACTTGACGCAGAGTGATCTCGTGAGTGACGCGCCGACCTCGGCACAGACGATCAAGCGCCGCGGGGGACTGTGGCACCACCTCGACTTCCGCCGCCTCTGGATCGGCGAGACGGTGAGCCAGTTCGGGACCTTCGTGAGCCAGTTGGCCCTGCCGCTGGTGGCGATCCTCGTGCTGCACGCGTCCACCTTCGAGGTCGGTCTGCTCGCGACCTTCGAGATGCTCGCGTTCCTGCTCATCGGGTTGCCGGCCGGCGCCTGGGTCGACCGCATGCGCTTTCGCTGGGTGCTGATCGTCAACGATCTCGTCCGCGCTGTGGCCTTGGGGTCGATCCCGCTGGCGCAACTGCTGGGGATCCTCACCATCGGTCAGCTCTACGTCGTCGCCATCGTGACGGGGTTGAGCACGGTTTTCTTCGACGTCGCCTACCAGTCGTACCTGCCGGCGCTCGTCGACCGCGAGGCGCTCGTGGAGGGCAACTCGAAGCTGCAGGCGAGCGAGTCGGTGTCACAGATCGCCGGGCCCGGCGTCGGCGGTCTGCTCATCCAGGTGCTCACCGCGCCGTACGCGATCCTCGTCGACGCGCTCAGTTTCCTGTGGTCGGCAAGCTGGGTCGCGGCGATCCGCACGCGTCCGCCGAAGCCGGAACGCAAGGCCGACCGCAACCTGGGGCGCGAGATCCTCGAAGGCCTCCGGTTCGTCGTCGGCAACCGCATGCTGCGAGCAATCGCGGCGTGCACGAGTTCGTCCAACTTCTTCGGCAACGTCGCGTTCCCCGTGTACTTCATCCTGCTGGCACGCAACCTGCACCTGTCGCCCGGCGTGATCGGGCTGTTCACGTCAGCCGCTGCTGTCGGCGGTTTGCTCGGATCGCTGCTCGCCTCGCGCATCGCTGCGCGCTTCGGCCAGGGCCCGACGATCTGGGGGAGCATCGCCGTGAGCATCCCGCCCGCATTCATCGCCCCGTTCGTCCACCGCGACTGGACGCTCGTGCTGCTCGCCGCGGGGCAGCTCGTGATGTGGGGATCGGCCGTGGTCTACAACATCACCCAGGTCAGCTTCCGGCAGGGCCTGACGCCGGAATCACTGCTCGGACGGATGAACGCGACCATGCGGTTCTTCGTGTGGGGCACCATTCCGATCGGTGCGTTCATCAGCGGCGTCCTGGGATCGACGATCGGGATCCGCGCGACGTTGCTCGTCGCGGCCATCGGCGGATCCGTTGCGGTACTGCCCGTGTTCTTCTCACCGCTGCGCCGGATGCGTGAGCTGCCGAAGTACAGCGAGCGCACCGCCGAGGCGATCGCCGGCTGAGGCACGACGCCGCACCGAGGTTGCCCTCGATGCGGCGGTGTGGTCGCTATCCGATCAGCGGTGCTCCTTGTCCTCGAGTGCGCCCGTGGCGCCGTTCGGGTCGGAGTTGGCACACAGGGACCCGCGGTGTCCGGATCACCGGATTCGCGCGCCAGTACGCTCGGCGGATGCAGCTGGCAGTCATCCCCGGCGACGGCATCGGTATCGAGGTCACCGAGCAGGCGGTGCGGGTGCTCGGCGCCGTGCTGCACGGCGTCGACACCACCACCTACGACCTCGGCGCGGCGCGCTGGCACCGCACCGGTGAGGTGCTGCCCGACAGTGTGCTCGCCGAGCTGCGCGGGCACGACGCGATCCTGCTCGGCGCCGTCGGCGATCCGTCCGTCCCCTCGGGCGTGCTCGAGCGCGGCCTGCTGTTGAAGCTGCGCTTCGAACTCGATCACCACGTGAACCTGCGTCCGGCGAAGCTGTATCCGGGCGTGGCCACGCCGCTGGCCGGTGACCCGGCGATCGACTTCGTCGTCGTCCGCGAGGGGACGGAGGGGCCGTACGCCGGCAACGGCGGATCATTGCGCAAGGGCACCCCGCACGAGATCGCGACCGAGGTGAGCGTCAACACCGCGTACGGGGTGGAGCGGGTGGTGCGGGACGCCTTTGCGCGCGCGCAGGCCCGTCCTCGCAAGCACTTGACTCTCGTGCACAAGAACAACGTGCTGACCAATGCCGGCGATCTCTGGTTCCGCACCGTGCAGCGGGTGGCGGCCGAGTTCAGCGACGTGGAGGTCGCGTACAACCACGTCGACGCGGCGACCATCTATCTCGTCACCGATCCCGCGCGCTACGACGTGATCGTCACCGACAACCTGTTCGGCGACATCATCACCGACCTGGCCGCGGCCATCGCCGGTGGCATCGGCCTGGCCGCCAGCGGAAATCTCGACGTCAGCCGCACGAACCCGTCCATGTTCGAACCGGTGCACGGATCGGCACCCGACATCGCCGGCCAGGGCAAAGCCGATCCGACCGCCGCCGTGCTGTCGGTCGCGATGCTGCTCGAGCACGTCGGGGAAGCCGACGCCGCCCGTCGCGTCGAGGCCGCCGTCGCCGCCGATCTTGCCGACCGCGACCCGAAGGCGCCCGGAACCACCGCCGAGATCGGCGAACGGCTCGCCAAAACCGCGTCCGGCTGATTCACACCGTGACGTTCACCGTCGCGAGAGCGGGTGGCACCTCGACCGACGTCCCGCGTGAATGAGGAGGGCGAGTCCGCCGGCGCTGGACGGCTGACTCGCTCCGCACGTAGACTGCGATCCGTGCAGCACTTCGTCTCGATCATTATCGAGTAGCGCGTCGGCCCAGCAAGACTCCGACGCGCAAGCCCTACGCCATCCGGCGGGGGCTTTTTTGTTTGTCCGGCAAAGGGAATCTCATGCAGACCGACGCCTTCCACGTCTTCGACACCACGCTGCGCGACGGTGCGCAGCGCGAGGGCATCACGTACTCGGTGGCCGACAAGCTCGCGGTCGCGCGACTGCTCGACCAGCTCGGCGTCGGGTTCATCGAGGGCGGCTGGCCGGGCGCGATGCCGAAGGACACCGAGTTCTTCGCACGTGCGGCGAACGGCGAACTCGCTCTGAAGAACGCCGTCCTCGTCGCATTCGGAGCGACACGCAAAGCCGGGATGCGGGTGCAGGACGATCCGCAGGTGCGTGCCCTCGTCGACTCGCGCGCATCGGTGGTGACGCTGGTCGCCAAGTCGTCGGTGTGGCACGTGACCGACGCGCTGCACACCACGCTCGAGGAGAACCTCGACATGGTGCGCGACACCGTGGCGTACCTGCGTAGCGCGGGACGGCGGGTGTTCGTCGACTGCGAGCACTTCTTCGACGGTTACAAGCTCGACCCCGACTACGGCGTGCGACTGCTCGACGTCGCCGCCGCCGCGGGTGCCGACGTCGGCGTCCTCTGTGACACCAACGGCGGCATGCTGCCCATGAGCGTGCACGACGTCGTAACGGACGTGCACCGTCGCGCCGGCATCCGGCTCGGTATCCACACCCAGGACGACACGGGTTGCGCAGTGGCCAACACCCTGGCCGCCGTGGATGCCGGCGCGACGCACGTCCAGGGCACGGCCAACGGGTACGGCGAGCGGGCGGGCAACGCGAACATCTTCAGCGTCATCGGCGGACTCGTCACGAAGATGGGGCTCGACGTGCTGCCCGACGGCTGCCTCGGCGAGATGCAACGCGTCTCGCACGCGATCGCCGAGATCGCGAACCTGGCGCCCGACACGCACGCACCGTACGTGGGGGCGGCGGCGTTCGCCCACAAGGCCGGCCTGCACGCGTCCGCGATCAAGGTGTCGCCGGAGATGTACAACCACCTCGACCCGACGCTGGTCGGCAACGCGCAGCGCATTCTCGTGACCGAGATGGCGGGCCGCGCGTCGGTCGAGCTGAAGGCCGGCGAGCTCGGCGTCGACGTCACCTCTCGACCTGATGTGGTGAGCAAGGTCGTCGAGCACGTCAAGCAGCGCGAGGCGCAGGGTTGGTCGTACGAGGCGGCCGACGCGTCGTTCGAGTTGCTCCTGCGCGACGAACTGGCGCAGGCGTCGGCGACCTTCGTCGTCGAGTCGTACCGCGTCATCGTCGACCGGCGCGAGGACGGCGCGATGGTCAGCGAGGCGACCGTGCGGGTGCGCGCCGGCGGTGAGCGGGTCATCTCGACCGAGGAGGGCAACGGCCCGGTGAACGCCCTCGACCGTGCGCTGCGCAAGGCGTTGACGAAGGCGCATCCTCGGCTGGCGTCGCTGGAACTGACCGACTACAAGGTGCGGATCATGCCCGGTCGCCACGGCACCGACGCGGTCACCCGGGTGCTGATCGAGACCTCGGACCACGAGCGCGAGTGGACCACCGTCGGAGTGCACGGCAACGTCATCGAGGCGTCGTGGCTGGCGCTGCACGACGCCGTTCGCTACGGCCTGCTCGGCGAAGCACGCTCCGCGCCGCCGTCCTGACCCGTTCCGTCCCCGTCCGCCCCGTCCGTCGGCCCCGTCCGCCCGTCCCGCGAGTGGTCACTTATGGCGCGAGTGGCCACTTATAACCGACCACTCGAGCCATAAGTGACCACTCGCCGAGGAAACGTGGCGGGCAACCTGAAGTCGCGGATCAGGGGCGCTTGAGGGCGGCGAGGACGCAGGTCTCGCACTCGTGCGCGCAGGCCACCCCCGTGCCGTCGTGCGAGCAGACGTGGGGCTCGGGCTCGGCGTCGACCACGTGCAGCTCGTCCGGGTCGTGCTCGACACCGCACCCGCACAGGGACGCGTGGCCGCCGTGCGCGGCGAGCGCCTCCTCGACCGCGGCGTCCAGGTTCGCCTCGGCCGCGTCGAGCGTGATGCTGCGCCGCACTCCCCACCCGAGCAGCCCGAGCAGCACGGCCACGCTGAACGCCACCGCGGCGAAGACCGGCGCTGCGCTCGAGCCGGCACCGGTCGCGGCCACTGCTCCGATCGCCACGAGCAGCGCGCCGAACAGCAGCAGCGTCGCGGCGAGGCGGCGGCGCAGCGGCACCGGGACGCGGGACAGCTGCGTACTCACGCCGTCGATTATCGCCGATGCGCCGATCGGTAGCCTTGGCCCCTGTGCGCATCGCCCGCTTCGTCCATCCTGGTTCCGCGTCCACTCCTGCCGGAGTGCTCTGGGGAACCGTCGAAGGCCCCGCCGACGCGCCGTACGACGCGCTGACGGTCGCGGCGATCGACGGCCATCCGTTCGAGACGATCACCTTCACCGGCGACCGCTGGGCGCTGCCCGACGTGCGGCTGCTGTCCCCGATCCTGCCGAGCAAGGTCGTCGCGATCGGCCGGAACTACGCCGAGCACGCCAAGGAGATGGGCGGCGAGGCGCCCCAGTCGCCGATGATCTTCCTCAAGCCGTCGACGAGCGTGATCGGTGAGGGCGACACGATCCGGCTGCCCCCGTCGTCGAAGGAAGTGCACTACGAGGGCGAGCTGGCCGTCGTCATCGGACGCCCGGCCCGCAACATCGCCCGCGAGGACGCCCTGTCGTTCGTGCTGGGTTACGCCTGCGCCAACGACGTCACGGCGCGCGACCAGCAGCGGGCCGACGTGCAGTTCACCCGCGCCAAAGGCTACGACTCGTTCTGCCCGCTCGGGCCGTGGTTCGAGACCGTCCTCGATCCGTCCGACCTGCGTCTGACCACGCGCGTCAACGGCAAGATCGTGCAGGACGGGCGCACCAGCCAGATGATCCACGACGTCGGAACCCAGATCGCGTTCATGTCGTCGGTGATGACGCTGCTTCCGGGAGACGTGGTACTCACGGGCACGCCCGCCGGCGTCGGCCCGATCAAGGACGGCGACAGCGTGAGCGTCGAGATCGAGGGCATCGGCACGCTGACCAACCCGGTGCGCACCGCGTGAGCGCCGACGGCCCCCGGCTGCGCGTCGCACCGTCGCCCACCGGCGACCCGCATGTCGGGACGGCGTACATGTCGCTGTTCAACCTGGCGTTCGCCCGCCGACACGGTGGCACATTCGTCCTGCGCATCGAGGACACGGACCGCGCGCGCTTCCGGGCCGACAGCGAGCAGCAGGTCTTCGACACGTTGCACTGGCTCGACCTCGACTGGGACGAAGGCCCCGACATCGGCGGCCCCTACGCGCCGTACCGCCAGTCGGAGCGACTAGACACCTATCAACCGTTTGTGGCGCAACTGCTCGCGGACGGGCACGCCTACAAGTGCTGGTGCAGCCAGGAGCGGCTCGCCGAGATGCGCGACGAGCAGCGCAAGAAGAAGCTGCCGACCGGCTACGACCGGCTCTGCCTCGGCAAGACGGAGGAGGAGCGCAAGGCGCTCGGCGGCGCCACCGATACGCCTGTCGTGCGGATGCTCATCCCGGACGACGTGCCGCTGACGTTCACCGACGTCATCCGCGGCGAGGTGTCGGCGCCGCGTCCCGACGACCAGGTGATCCTGAAGGCGGACGGCTTCCCCACCTACCATCTCGCCGTCGTCGTCGACGACCACCTGATGGGCATCACGCACGTGGTCCGCGGTGAGGAGTGGATCTCGTCGACGCCGAAGCACCTGCTGCTCTACCGCTGGCTCGGCTTCGGCGAGCCGGCGTTCGCGCACATGCCGCTGTTGCGCAACACCGACAAGTCGAAGATCTCCAAGCGCAAGAACCCGGCCGCCCGGCTCACCTGGTTCGTCGAGCAGGGCTACCTGCCCGAGGCCTTGCTGAACTTCCTCGCACTGCTCGGCTACGGCCAGCCCGGCGAGTCCGAGGTGTTCGGCTTCGACGAGTTCAGCGCGAGCTTCGACTGGAGCCGGGTCAACACCGTCGGACCGGTCTTCGACCTCGACAAGCTGAACTGGCTCAACGGCGTCTACCTCCGCGCCCTCGACCCCGCCGAGTTCCGCGCCCGCCTGCAGACCTTCGTGCTCGGCGCCGGCTTCGCCGCCGACTCCGCGGTCCTCGACGCCGCTGCCCCGCTGGTCCAGGAGCGCTGCGCGACGCTGCTCGAGGCGCTCGACCTGCTGCGGTTCCTGCTGGTCGCCGAGAGCGACTTCGTCGTGGACGAGGCGGCGGCAGCCAAGCAGCTGGGCGACGCGGGCCAGCAGGTGCTCGCCGCCGCCCGTCCCGCCCTCGAAGCGGTGGACGAGTGGAACCACGCGGCGATCGAAGCCGCCCTGCGCGCGGCACTGGTCGACGGCCTCGGCCTCAAACCGCGCCATGCGTTCGGACCGCTGCGCGTCGCGATCACCGGTTCGACGGTGTCGCCACCGCTGTTCGAGTCGATGGAGATCCTCGGTCGCGAGCGGTCGCTGGCGCGCCTCGCCGCCGCGCAGCGGTAGCCGACGGGCAATCCGTCACGTACCCGCCCGACGACCACTGAATCGGGCGTCCGCGGGGGGCTGCGTTACCGAATCGAAGGATTGACCGACCTGCTGTCCCGGGTACAGGTGTGACGTGGATGACGTCAACGTCGCCGTCACCGGCGCCGGGCCGCACACGGTCGTGCTGCTGCACGGTTTCTCGGACAACCTGCAGACCTGGCGTCGCGTCGTCCCGGCGCTCGCTCTGGAGCACCGCGTCGTCGCCATCGACCTGCCCGGCCACGGCGCCACGACCCGCCCGTTCACCGCGCCCCTGCTCACCGGTTACGCCGCTCTGGTGCTCGAGGTGCTCGACGATCTCGACGTGCACGAGCCGGTGAGTCTGATCGGCAACTCGATGGGCGCTGCCGTATCGGCCGTGCTGGCCGCCACGCCACCCCGAGCGTGTCGACTGCGCTGTGCTCATCGGCATGCCCGGAGTCACCGGCGTCCCGCTGTCGTGGCGCGCGGCTGCCTCGCGACCGGCATCGGTGGCCATGCGGACCGCGCTGCGGCCCGTGCCGTTCGGCCAGTTGCAGCGCGGCTTCGGCTGGATCTACGCCCACGCCGCGTCACCACGCTCGAGCATCCTCGACCCCGCCGCGATCAACGGTTACAGCGCCAGTTACGTCGACCGCGGCCGCCTGTTCGGGCTGTCCGCGATCGCCCGCGCGTTGCTTTCCGAACTGCGCACCGTGCAACTGGCACGGCTGTTGCCGCGCCTGCGGGTGCCCGTCCTGCAGGTCTGGGGCCGCCACGATCGCCTCGTGCCTTCGCGGCACGTCACGCAGGGGCCGGACACCGTCGTCCTTCCGGGGTGCGGACACTGCCCGCAACTGGACGCCCCCGACCTGCTCGTCGACGCGGTTGCACCGTTCCTCGAGGCCCACGCCGCGGACCGTGCCGTGCGGTCGGCGCTGCTGTCCCGCGCGACGGGGTCGTAACAAGTTCCACTCTGCGGTTACCGTCGAGTAGCACCGCGCACTCGACGAGAGGTCCCCGCATGCCAGCACCCGCCCGTCCAGCCTGGTCCGACGACGACATCGAGGCGTTCCGCGACCTCGCGCGGGCGTTCCTGGAGAAGGAGTGCGCGCCGAACGAGGCGCGATGGAACGAGCAACAGCACGTCGACCGCGAGATCTGGCGCAAGGCGGGCGCGCTCGGGCTGCTGTGCCCGTCCGTCCCCGAGCAGTACGGCGGCGGAGGCGGCACGTTCGCCCACGAGGCGGTGCTCGCCGAGGAGCAGATCCGCGCGATGGTCGGCAGCCTCGGCACGGCCGTCCACAGCACGATCGTCGCGCACTACATCCTCAAGTACGGGACGGAGGCGCAGAAGCAGCGCTGGCTGCCGAAACTCGCGTCCGGCGAACTCGTCGGCGCGATCGCGATGACCGAGCCAGGCACGGGTTCGGACCTGCAGAGTGTCAAGACCAAGGCGATCCGCGACGGCGACGAGTACGTCATCGACGGGTCGAAGACGTTCATCTCGAACGGCTACCTCGCCGACCTGGTCATCGTCGTCGCCAAGACCGACCCCGAGAACGCTGCCGCGGGAATCTCGCTGCTCGTCGTCGAGACCGACGAGGCGGACGGCTTCTCGCGCGGCCGGCTGCTGAAGAAGATCGGTCAGCACGGCCAGGACACCGCGGAGCTCTTCTTCGACGGCGTGCGGGTGCCGGCGAGCAACCTGCTCGGCGAGGCCGAGGGCCAGGGCTTCGTCCAGCTCATGCAGCAGCTCGCGCAGGAGCGCCTGGTGCTCGCCGTGGGCGCGGTCGCCGCCATCGAGCTCACCGTCGACCTGACGGTGAGGTACACCAAGGACCGGACGGCGTTCGGCAAGCCCGTCTTCCAGTTCCAGAACACCAAGTTCAAGCTCGCCGAGGCGGCGACGACGGCCAAGATCGCCCGGGTCTTCGTCGACGACTGCGTCGCCAAGCACCTGGCCGGGCAGCTGGACGTACCCACTGCGTCGATGGCCAAGTGGTGGACGACCCAGATGCAGTGCGACGTGGCCGACGAGTGCCTGCAGTTCTTCGGCGGATACGGCTACATGGAGGAGTACCCGATCTCTCGGCTGTACACCGACGCCCGCATCCAGAAGATCTACGGCGGGACGAACGAGATCATGAAGGAGATCATCTCCCGGTTCCTGTGACGACCGGGTCGCTCAGCCTGTCGCGAGCTCACCTGCTCCCCGATTCGCAGAGTTCCACAGGCCGGCGCGCCTACGAGGGAGCGCATCGCGGCCTCGGCGCCGGGCGCCGACAAGGTCCGGCCTTGACCCCTGGACCGGCCGTAGCGGGTTTGGATCGCGTTCGAGGGGTCCGGTAGAGTCTGACGACGGCCCGAGCGGCGAAATCGCTCGATGCCAGTGGGGTATGGGGTAATTGGCAGCCCAACTGATTCTGGTTCAGTTAGTCTAGGTTCGAGTCCTGGTACCCCAGCGCAGCCGGTAGGTCTGCACCGTTGATCAGCACGTCTGGAAGTTTCTAGGGCCCCGTCGTCTAGTGGCCTAGGACGCCGCCCTCTCAAGGCGGTAGCGCCGGTTCGAATCCGGTCGGGGCTACACCGCTGAGGCCACCGTATTCCGGGGGCTCCAGCTGTTTACTACGATCTCGGTTTCAAGATCGAGACGAGATTAGTCCGCAAAAAGTCCGCAGGAAGTCCGCGCGAGCTTTCCCAGGCGGCTGTCGCGGCGTCGTGCAGGCGGTCGCCGAGCTCGTCGAGCTGGTCTGCGTAGAGGTGGCCGTACAGGTCGAGTGTCATCGTGGCCGATTTGTGGCCGAGCATCTGCTGGACGACCTTGATTGTCGCGCCCGAGGCTATGGCAAGGCTCGCTGCGGTGTGGCGTAGCTCGTGCGGGTGCAGGCCGGTGAGATTCAACCGTTCGGCGGCGGCGCTGAGCACGGAGCGCTGGAAGACCTGCGCCCGGAGCGCGCCGCCCTTGTCGCCGGTGAAGACCAGCTCATCGCGCTGCTTGCCCGCGACCTGCGTCGCCAGCTCGTCGACTAGGAAGCGCGGAATTGGCACTTCGCGACGCTCGTGACCCTTAGGCGTGCCCCACGTCTGAACGCCGCGTACCAGGGTCACTGACTCGGCGACGATCGCGCGGCGGCGCAGCAGGTCGAGGCGACGAACCCGCAGCGCCGCCATCTCACCGAACCGCAGTCCGGTGTAGGCAAGGAAGAGGACCACCAGGCGGTGTGGCCCGCACTCCTCGGCGAGGAGTCGAACCTGCTCATGCGTCAAGTAGCGACGTTCGGCGATCGCAACTCGAGGCAGGTTCACGCCGTCGGCCGCATTCCGGCCGAGTCGGCCGTCCTTGACCGCGGTCTTCAGCACGAGCGAGAAGACGCGATGGATCTTGCGCACCGTCGCTGGGGAACGTGTTCGAGCCAATCGCGTGATCCAGGTCTGCACGTCCGCGTGTGTCACGTCGACCAGTTGCACGGTCGACCAGTGTGGCAGGACGTGCTCGCGCAGGATTCCTGCGTAACGCTCGTGCGTCGACGGTTTGAGGTGCGCCTGCCCGTCCAGCCACAGGGGCGCCCAATCGCCGACCGTGACACGGCCGCGCCGCGGGTCGGCATAGGTTCCGGTGCGCACCGCGGTGGTGACATCGTCCAACCATGCCTGCGCGTCGACCTTCCGCGCGAAGTGGCGCGAGTGCTCCTTGCCGGCAACGTCGCGGTACCGAGCGCGCCATCGGCCGTCGCCACGCTTCGCGATGCTCACGATCGCCGCCTCTCCTACCAACCGCCGTCCGGTGTACCACACGACGGTGACACGTTCGACATCGAACGAGTTACGCCTTAGCAGTCCGAGCGATCTATGAGCGACATTCGTTGGTTGTGCATGGGGCCCAGTAATCTGAGCACAAAGGGGTTGGTCAGCATCGGCTCTTGATGAGCATCGACGAATTTGATGTTGCCCCGGCATTGCCCAACGAAGATCCTCTTGACTGATGGCACAGATAATCGAACTGGACAGGGATGCTGTTCGAATGGCCACCCCATCCAGTGTCGTCGTCATCATGCGCCAACCCTTCCCGCCGACCAGCAGCTCGACGTGTCAGGCCGGAACACCGCTTTCAGGACAGTCACCGGCGCGAATGTTGGCCCCGAGTTTGGGGTGAGTGGGTCGAGCCTCAGGAACCCCGCACGACGCGGAAGGTGCTGGTGTAGGTGAAGTTGCTGCCGTCGACCTGCCAGGCGTAGCAGCCGGGTCCGCGAACGCGGACATAGGCGTCGGTGTAGCGCGCCGGGCCGGCTGCGGGCTCTGGCGGTAGTCGAACCTCGGTGCGTAGTGGGCCATCTGTCGTGCTGAACCGCACGGGTGTCGTGTCTCGCAGGCCGACGCCTCGGATCAGGACTGGCCCGTGGTAAGAGGACGCGACCAGCCACAGGATCTTCTGACCGCTGAAGGCGCTGCCGGCGAAGACGCTGCGATCCGGGGGAAACCTCATCGTGACTGTGCCGGGGTGGTGCCAGTCACCGGTGACGCTGAACACCGGTCCAGCACCGCGCGCGGCACGCCCGGCTGGATCGACTATTCGTTCTGGCGTGGGTGAGCATCTGCCATTGCTGACGGCTGGGCGACGGAGACGCCGTCGAAGTACTGCGGGGACGCTGCTGGCGGGACAGGTCAGTTGACCGATGCAATACGCGTTGTATTCGATCGTCGCCGGGCCGCTCGTCGAGGATGAGGGCCGCGGCGCGGTCGTTGCGGCAGCCTGACCTCGCGCGTGCTGTGTTCGGTGTGTGACAGCGAACGCTCCCACGCCAACGGCAAGGGCTGCCACGAACATGAGCGCAAGTTTTGATCGTGCGGATAACCGCCGGCCCGGCTCGGGGCCGATTCGTAGAACGTCTTCCGGTTCGGTAATGGCGTGATTATCTGCCCGGAGCATTATGCGCGCCACACCGCTCTTCCCGACTTGCGCACTTGCTGGTGTGGAGCCGATAGGACTTGGTGCCTGTCTCGAGGATGCCGGCGTTGAAGGTGACGCGGCCCACGATCGCGGCGACCAGGGGTGGGGTCGGAGATCACGGAGCCGATTCACTGAACGGACGAGAAGAAGTCGTAACGCCCAAAGCGGACGACGACGCGATCTGCGCTGTACGAAGGGCCGCCGTCGACTCCAGCCGAAGATGCCGCCGGTCGAGACGCCGGTAGTTAGGTAGATAGGTCGGTGGATAGGTCGGTAGATGAGTCGTCGGTAGGGATGGACGCCCTGCCTGTTCAATGCGTACCGGCTGGATCAGCGGCTACCAGTGCGTTCCAAGGACCGCCCGCAGGACTCCCTACGGGCGACGCGGCGACGCGACCGCTACCGTGCGAGCGTCGCTCCTTGGCTAGGCTAGCCGGCAGCGATGCGACACAGCGAGGCGTCGCCGCCGACGGGGCCCATCGCCACTTTCTGAATCGCGTCGTGCCGCGTGAAGACGACCTTCGCGGCGATCTTGGGGACGATTCCGTGCGGCGCACCGAGTGCGCTGAGCTCATCACTGGTTCGACGGGCGAAGGTTACTTCTGCCACCAACGAATCTGCCGGGTTGTAATTCGCAATGCGCGAGATTTGAAATCGATCATGAGCGGCGAATCGCTGTTCGAGCCATGATTCGATCCGGGGCCACCCGTGAAGATCAATGGGCGTGGACGCCTTGAAATTGCAATCGCTCAATACAGGGTCCGCAACCATTAACTTCCGTATTGCCGCGAGGTCCGCGCGATCATATGCATCGAAATACTTGCGTATCGTCCGCAGGTGGTCGGCGGTGACGACATTCCTCTGGCTGGCCGACGCAGTTGGCCCGCCAGAGCCACCATCCGAGCTGCTACTACCGCTGCACGCCGCCGAGGTCACCACAGCGAATACACCCACGATCAGCCGGATGGACAGATTCACAGCTCTGTGAACTGTGACGTCAACACTCGCGGGGCCGAGAGGGGCAGCTCTTGCACCGAAAATGCGGGTGCGCCATAGGTCGAGATATCTCCGCTCGAACCTCGATGATCGCGACGGTCCTGTGAAACCAAGCGATCCGCCTCTGATCGGCTTCCCGCGTAAACCAGAATCTGCTGTGTGTAGTATTTTCCCGACGACGCGATCGTCCTCGAGAACAGATAGCAGTTGGCCATTGCACTATCCCTTCGTCACGCGATCAATGATGCTGGTAACACGATGGCGACAGCCACAGAAATGCCGGCGATGCAGCGGCCGTAAAGCCGGTAGCGAGCATCAATACGTGCAATCGTTTCGTCGACGTCTCTCAGGCGCGTCGCGTACATCGCTGCGGCCAACGCTCGCATGGTTCCAAACGCAAACATGACCAGCAGCGCCGTAACGTAATTTGGGCTCAGTAGCGCCGCGGCCACGACGAGCAGCATGCCCTGATACGTAATTCGTGTGGAGATCACAAGCGACAGATCGGCTCCCCAAGCGAACAACGCGCCAGTCGGCCCAAGCGCGCAATTCCAGGATCGAGGAGTTTGTCGGTTTGTGCCTGATAACAAGCCACGCCTCAAGGCCCCGATGTCTACGGCCGCACCGAGTATCAGAAGAGCACACATCGTGTACGTACGGACGACGGTCCATTCCCGACCGAAAAGCTCGTTCACGGCCACGGCGAACCATCCGAGGATGGCTCCGGCGGCGACGCCACCGAACGCCCCGCCAAGCACATGGACGGCGGCGACTCTCATACGTGACCCTTGGACCAAGGGTGCGATCTGGCCGATCATAGATACGCCTCAAGGGCTGGCAATAGCTAGCCAGCCGACCACCACACTGTAGCCAACCAGGACAGCTGAAAATGCGACGCTCGTCATCTCGCCGCGCCTAACAGGCGCATCTCTTCCCAGTCACACACGCATAGGGAAGGGCCTCGAAACAATGGCAACCCGAGCCGCCCTTGCAGCACTCGAGGCAGCGGACCTTGCACCCTAGGCTGTTGCAGATCGTCCAGCTTCCGCTGATCGACCATCCGAACGGGCAGGCACCCCCGCTGCAACCGTCGGGACAGTTGCTACACACTGGCGCGGGCGAAAAGCAGTCTGTGCCTCCACCGCAGCCATAGCACGGCGCGAGAGTGTCTGCGAGCGCAACATCAGCACCAGACAGCACTAGGCCGGTACCGAGCGCCGACCCACTCGCCAACCTCAGGAACGTACGCCTGCTCGACAGCGCCCCGAGCCGGTCGCCGAGCTTCGTAGCAATCGTCATAGCGCTAGCGCCTCCTCTGTTGAAGAACTTTCGCCGTCACCTGTTAGCAGGCGATGGCTCGGAAACAGGCACCCACGGTTTACCTGCCTGCAGCGTGCCTTCCTCGTTCAAGAGAGACTCGAACCCCCGCCAGTCATTGGCGACTCCACGTATCAGGACGTGCGAATCCTCATCAACCACATACGTAAATGGTGTGTAGGCGACCTGATAGCTGTGCGCAGCAACCCCGCCCACGTCGACCCACGTCGTTATCCGCTTCGCCAGGCCCGATCCGTTTGCGAGCTGAGTCGCCGTCGCAATGTCCCCCGAGATGACGACCAGGTAGTCGAAGCTCGGCTGAGTTCTTGCGACCTCATGCAAGTGTTGCGCAAGTTGACGACACGCCAGGCACCCAGTCGAGAGGAACACGATGGCACGAGGACGCCTCACGAGCTCCCGACTCCTAACAGGCTCGCGGGTCAGAACGTCGATGCCTTCGAAATCAGGCGCGAGCGCTCCACGCAAGAGTCCCTCATCAGTTATCAGTGCGCCAGGGTCATCGCCCATGCGAAGTCGAATGAGGCCGAGCTCCCGTAAAGCACCGGCAAGCAAAAAAGCCATACATATGACGAGAAGCCACAGAACCACAAAGCTTGCAATCCAGAATGGCGACATCATTCGCTCCCGTCTTGACCGGCCAGGTCGCCGAGCTCTGCAAACACCGGCAGGCTTCGGAGGCTGACCCTGTTGCCCCGCGCCGGGGCCACAACCGTCTCTTCCCGTAAGAATGACCACGCGGTGGGGATAAGACTCACGAGGCGCAGCGTGACCGCAATCGCTACGCCGGCGATGACCGCGGCGACGACATCTCGCGATCCACGAAAGGCGTGCCCCTCCATGATCGCTAGTGTTAGCGCTGCGGCCGCAAGCGTAAATGCCCGAGCCATCGTCGTCCAAGACGCCTTTTCGTCCACCGAGTTCCCAAAGCATCCGCACGGAGCGACGATTCCTCTGCCGATCACAGACAGAATCGCAACGCCGAACGTTAAGAACAATGCTGCAGAAACGTATGCGCCAATGCTGACCATGAAGCCGGTCAGCAGCAATACTCCTGCGGCGAGTTCAGCTGATATGAGACCGACGTAAATCGCCGTCACAGCGCGGTATGGCACCAACCGGAAGGCGAAGATCGCGGCCTTCGCTTCCCGAGGTTCGACGAACTTCATCGACCCCGCAACGATGAGTAGCGTTCCCATCGATACACGAAGTATCAGGATTGTCTGCATGTGGACCTCCCTGCACAAATGTCCACTCGCGGTCGGTCTACACCCGGTTGTGTTGATCGTCAAGGGGCCCGTCGCGCGAGAAGGTGCTATCCGTGGGCTGGAGCCGCCGGTGTCCAGGAGCGATCTGGCGATGTTCGTCAGGATGCCGAAGCCCAGGGCGCTGCCGCATAGGTATTCGAGGCGTCCATTGACGGCCCGGGTCGAGCCGCAGCTCGCTAGGGCCGTTGCTGGTGCATGGCCCGGTCGAGATAGGCGAGCACGTCTGCGGCGCGAAGCTTCAAGATGCGTCCGAGGGTGGTCAGCTCGGTCCGCTCGGCTTGGTCTTCTTCGCCATACCACACCAGCACACGCCGCCACGGTCCACGCCGTGATCGGGTCGTTCGCTGACGCCCGGCCCGAGGTCCCGTTCCCGGTCCGGTCCGTTCGTGTTGGCGCGACAGGTCTTTCCGACGTGCACGGCGCACGCGAGGTCCACACCAAATTATCGCACCCGACGACATGCTGACGCATTCGAACATCATCGGAACCAGCCAAACCGTCCGCACCACCGACGTAGACACCCACCTGTCGTGGCCATTCCGGCCGGTCTGCGGCCTAACGACTATTTCGTCGTCGGCATCCAGAACCTCACGCAGCGGTGCACACCCGTGACCGGCTGCCGAAGGCCGCCCGCCCGCACTGCCCTCCGCCATGCGGGACGGCCCGCGGTGTGTGCCGCGAGGACCGAGGGTGGGCCGTGCCGCAAAAGGATCCCGAGACGGATCGATCGAGTGCCCGTTATGCCCGCACGGCTACGCCGTAGCCATGGGGTAGTTCAAAATGCCGCGGTATGTTCGGTTCGACGCGCAGGTGAACGGCCGCTCGTCGCCGTACGTCACGCGGCATCCGGGCTCGTCAGGGCCACCGGCGGCGAACCGGTTTGTCGACGATGCGCTGCGCATGGACGAACATCCCGGCGTGATGCTCCGGAACGGCCGACCGGTCGGCGGGCCGTGCTCATCGGGGGCGCGGATCTGCGTGAAGTGATCCTCGCGGTGAAGTCGTCGCGCCGGGCAGAGCCCGAGCCCGACGCGCTCGGGTCGTCGCGCTTGTCGAGGCGAACACAGGTGTGCCTGCGCGGCTGGTCGAAGTCGCGGTGCAGTACTGGTCCAGCTACCCACGAGATCGACGCCTGGATCGCCGACGCCGACGCGCTCGAAGCTGAGGCAGTCGCGTCATGGGAGCTGCACCAACACCTGCTCTCGCGGTGACTGTTCGCGCGGGACGGCCCGCCACTGACGGCGCTGTTGCTCGATGAGATGTTCAGCGGCGGCATCGCTGAGCACTGCGCGCACGCGGCATCGATGCCGTCGCCGTCGTCGAGGACCCCGGCGCTGGTCGGGACGGCGGCTCTGCTCGCCTACGCCACGACGCAACAGCGCGGGTTGGGCACGGCGACCATCGGTGAGTTCGCTGCGATCGCCACCGATTGGCGTGCGGCCGACCGGACGCACGCCGGCCTGGTGTACGTGACCATCCGGACCCCTGGCAGACGGGAAAACCGAACCTTCATGTCGCTGTACGGTGCACTGCGTAGTGGTGTGGGCGGAGCCCCGCAAGCGGTGATCGTGTTGTTGTAGGGCAGATGTAGGGGCAGTCGTTGGGGAGGAGGCCCCAAAGCCGGGTTTCGACACGTGCACACAGCTCAAGCGATGTTGCGCGACTTGTTCGTGGCGTCCGGCGCGCCTTCAGCCAATCGCTCGCCTGAAGAGGTGCTCCAATTCCGATAGCGCAGTAACACCTCGTCGGGCGTATGAAGGGACGTTAGGCTGACTGAAATTCGGACAGCGCTCATACGCTCTCGCGGCAGAGACGAGAAAATCACCGCCCACCAGATTACCAGCGATTTCCCACGCCGAACCGTCCCACTTCAAGAGGAGTAGGTGTCTCCCACGGACCGGGTCACCGATCACTTCACCGAGGGGTCGCTTGTGCATTGATCCAGCAACTGTGGTGCGTGTGGCGATTCGAAAGCGCGGACCTGGTCGAGGGCCAGCAGTCGGCTTGTCCACGATGGTGCCGAGCAACAGCACAGCACGTTGGGGCGCGTCGGAGCCAGCAAGACGTCTGGCATCACTCTCATCCGTGATGCCTCGGCAATACGTTGAGGGACTCGGTGTTGGGCTAGGCGAAGGGGTCGGCGCGGCCGCAGCTTCGTGCGTGGCAGTCTTTGCGGGAGGCCCGGACCCGCGCACCCGCTGAGCATGCCGATTCCTACAGCCGTTCAGCTAGCAAGCCTTTGGACCGACCGAGGTTAGTCGAATGCATCCCAGCGGCTCCTTCCAGGCTCGCGTAGCAGGTGAAATTGCCGACCGATGACCCGGTGTGATCGAATCATACTTTAACGGGCTCGCAAGTCGGCATCCCAAACTCAGGGAGACTGAGTTGCGGCGGAGGACGTTGGCATTGCCGAGGAACCCCCCGGTGCCGAGGTCGGCTGACCTGACGGCTCATTCGGTGGCGTCGAGGTCAGCGAGGAGCTCGAGCTCGTCGGGCTGGGGGAAACGTCATGATCATGATTCGATATTGCCTGCTGAAATAGCGCGACCAGCTGATTCGCGTCGATTACGCCAGTATTGACGATTAGTGGCTGCATAGGAGCATCGAAATTCGGGCAGCGCTCATACGCCACCGAGCCGTCGTAGACAAAAGATCCAGGCAGTCCGTTCGCTAGGTAGTAGTTGCCTTGATTCGAACCGCCAACCAGCACCAGATACTTCCCCGGAACAAGAACATTATCCGTTCCGTTCGAGTCTTCACTTATCTGCGTCAAGTTTAAGTCCGGAAGACTTCCTGCAACGACCGTTGCTGACGCGACAGGGACCTCACGGGTGTGATCGACGGTATCGGATGGGGCTCCGGTCACGGTGATCGAAGCAAGAGCAATCGCATCTCCGTCGTTCACCAGTTGATATGCATCGCTATAATTGCTCACACCGTTGCAATTGGTGAACGGCGTGGGAACCCCTACCGGAAGTTGAGCTATTAGCGAGGGTTTCTCAGCCATCGGCGACGAGTTCCGATTCTGGTTCCCCTCACTTCGCGTCGAACAACCGGCGATTAGCAGGAGGGTGACCGCCGTGAGGACACAGCGCATCACCATAATGAGTCCCCTGGTGTATGGCAGTACGTTGGATTTATGTTGCTTTGCGTTCCAGTCTCGAAGGCGTCGGCTCCAAGCACCCTCAGTGCGTAGAAGCACGTCCGATCCATTGTAGCTTGGAACTTGGCGTGCTGTGTGTCGAATAATTGTGTGCCATTGACGGGCTCATATAGCATCGCCGAGTTGTACACTTCGGTTGGAAATGGGGTAGCACTAGGCGCGTTGTGTGTATCCACAAACTCGGTTATAGGTCCTATCTTGTCCCGCGGAAAATGGTCCTGTGTGTTTGGCAAGTCGAGTTGAGGGCCGAAATAGGTGCTGTTGTGGCACCATCGCCAGGTCACATTGCCGGATGCTTCCGCGACAATTTTAGCCGAAACCACTGCGAGCCTGTCAAGCCGCAATTTCCGAGGTTATACAGGTCGGGAAAGACCGAGCCCGATGAATCTAGTGCGGTTTCGAATGTGCCAAATCCGGTCTGGCAGGAATCCGAACCCCATCCGTTCGAGGCGTCGACGTAACCAGCCTGAAAGAATATCCCATCGTTGAATGTTGTGGCGAGCCAGTACGTCCGCGCCTGTTGTCCGTTGACGAAACTTGCAGGCTCAGACAGTTTGGACGAGGTGCTATCGGCGTACCCGGAGTCCACTCAACCGCACCGATCTGCATCGCTTCGGCCCGAGATGTGAACACAAATGACAGCAAGACGAAGCTCGAAATCGTGGCGCATACTGACCATTTGCGACGGTTGTGTGCAAGCCCAGACAATTCGGCCACCCGCGTGCCAAAGCTAAATCGGTGATGTGGCGTGATTGAAGCACTACCCCCCATTCAGGGCAAGCGGGGTGGATGTGGCGGTGCGGTATTGGTCGAGCTATCCGGAGGAGATCGCGGCGTGGATCGCCGACGCCGACTCCCTCGAGGCGGAAGCGCTCGCGGCGTGCGAGCCCCAGCAGGCCCTTTTCGCGTGGACTGCTCGTTTGGTCGTGGCGCTGCTGTTCGATGAGATGCTCAGCGGCGCGGTCGCCAAGCAAGTTGCGCGCTCGTGGCATCGACGTTGTGGCCGTGGTCGATGACCCAGCGCTGGTCGGGACGGCAGATAAGGACCTGCTCGCCTACGCTGCGACGCCGCAGCGGGTTTTCTGACGGCGAACATCGGTGACTTCGCTGCGATCGCCATCGATTGGCGTGCGGCGGGTCGGGGTCACGCCGGGCTGCTGTACGTGACCAGGCGGACCCTCACTCAGGATCGTTCCTTCGTCGGCGCCGTTGTTTCCGCGCTCATTGCACTCGTCGACACCGAGGAGCTCCCGGAACTCGGCACCGAAACCTTTCTGCGTCGGCCCTGACCCGACACGCCGACCATGAATCACCTCAATAACTGTCGATAATAGGCAGTCCAGTAATTCCGGCCAACGATTACCGCCGCCAACTTGACGCAACTCACCGTATTCACCCCTTTACCGAATGCGGCACGCATGCTACCAATATTGGTAGGAACGTTACCCCGATCGGGGTGACGTTTCCGCATTCTTAGGGCAATTGTTGACTGTTATTTGAAGGTATTGGCGGGCGTTGATTGCGGTGCATGGCGGGATGAAAACCTATCGCGGTTCGCCGGACGGTGCGCGCACCTATGTCGAGGCCGGACGCGCCCGCGCCGACGACTACTACTCGCTGCGGGCACCGGTATCGCCGAGCACTACGTCGCCTCGCCGGACGCCGGGGTGCGGCGTCTCGC
>CAWAVG010000011.1:0-12889 GCA_963785425.1 uncultured Actinomycetota bacterium | reverse complement strand
GCCACGCGGGGGAGATACTCCGCGAACGCGCGCTGCCGACGGTCGTCGTGCAGGAAGGTGGCTACGACCTCGCCTCGATCGGCGCGTTGGTGGCCGCCTTCCTGGACGGGCTCGGCTGAGGGCGCGTCTGCGCGCGTATCGGGAGTCGTCGAACGGCGTCCAAGTGCGATCGCAGTAGCCGGGAAAGACCTTCCGCAATTGATCGAGGGTGACGTTTCCCGTGACCGCAACTGTTTTCGTCTGTAGTGACAGCTCCCGTTCAACCGGGTGCTTGCCAAGTCGGCGTATGACCTGTGGCGCGAGCGCGTGATCGGGTCGGAGGGTGCGTATCGAACTTCACGACGGCGTTCTGGTGCGCACCGCAACCCGAATTCCCACGTTGCAGTGCTTCACCGTCAACCGGGATTCCGGCAGCACGCACGAAGTCGGCGAAGCCGGCCGGCGCCGTCACGGTAATCACCCGGGTACTCGGGGTGTGAATGCCGAACGCATAGGCCTGCCCCGCGGGCAGATAGACGGCACAACCGGCCTCGAGAGTATGCACCTCCTCACCCGCCCAGGCCGTGATGCCACCCTCGAGGACGTAGAAGATCTCAGCTTCACGATGATGAATGTGCAGCGGCGTCGTATCGCCGTCGCGTCCCGATTGATCGAGCAGCGCGACCGATCCGCCGTCTGGGACCCGTCCAAGACCAGATCAAAGACAGTCGATCCTGCCCACAGCAATTTCGATCGCGAACCGGGACGGCTCACAGTTGCCGACGCCCCTGACCTCAAGTCGCTCAGCACTATCCCCGTACCGGATGCCGCAGCCGCCAACCGTAGTGGAGGACATCTCACCTGAGCGAAGTCCGCGCGTATCACCCACGTAGATCTGAACAAGGTCGGCGCGCGATATCCGTTGGCAACCAGTCCTTCGGCATTTCGCGCCCGTGTCAGTTGAGGGACGCGGGGTTGAGAAGGTGAGCGCGCGTGGGTGGGATTGCGCTCTTCCCTCCGGGATCGGGGCGTACGGCCAGTACCTGGTTCACGCCGAGGTCGTTGGACTCGAATGACATCGCAGATGCGGTCATGTACAGCTGCCACACCCGAGCCCGCACCGGCGTGGCGGCGGCCACTGCGGCGTCCCAGTTCCGGTCGAGGTTGGCGCACCAGGCGCGCAAGGTCAGGGCGTAGTGCTCGCGCAGCGCCTCCAGGTCACGAACTTCGAAGCCGGCGTCCTCGAGGGTGGAGATCATGCGCGCGATCGGAACGAGTTCGCCGTCGGGAAACACATACCGATCGATGAACGAGGATGATTCCGGGCCTTGCTGCGGATCGTCGGGGCGCAGCGAGATCGCGTGGTTGAGCAGCCGACCGTGGGGGCGCAGCAGCGTGAACAGGTGAGCCGCGTACGCAGGGAGCAGGTCGGCTCCGACGTGCTCGGCCATACCGATGCTCGCGATGGCGTCGAACGGCCCGTCGCTGACTTCGCGGTAGTCCTGGATTCGGATCTCGACCAGATCAGCGACGCCCGCGTCGGCCATGCGCTTGCGGGCAAACTCGGCCTGCGCGACGGACAGCGTCACCCCCACAACACGGGCTTCGTACGTGCGGGCGGCGTGCAGAGCGAAAGTGCCCCATCCGCACCCGACATCGAGTACCCGCATGCCGGGCGCCAACCCGAGTTTGCGGGCGACGAGATCGCACTTGGCGAACTGGGCCGCGCTCAACTGGGCAGCATCGGTCACGTCTGGTTCGGGGTGGTCCCAGTAGGCGCACGAGTACGTCATCGAATCGCCGAGCACGTTGCGGTAGAACTCGTTGCCGATGTCGTAATGGTGCGTGATCGCCTCGGCGTCACGGCGTCGCGTGTGCCGGTGCCCGCGGAGCCGGACTTCCTCCTTCGGCGGGCGGGGCGGGAGTCCGACCACCCGCAGCCGGGCTGCTGCAGCGACCAGCGCGGCCAAGGTACGCACGCCCGGTCGTTTCCCGACGATGTCATCCGGACGGACGAGGTCGAGGACCAATTTCAAAGCAACGAACAGATCACCCTCGACGTCCAGATCGCCCGTGACGTAGGCGCGCGCGAGACCGATCTCGTCCGGCGCCCAAAGAAGCCTCCGCAACGCGCGGCGCCGGGCGATCACCAGGGTGACCGGCGACTGCTCGGTACCGGTGACACTGCCGTCCCAGAAACGCAGACGGAACGGCAACTCGGCGCCCAACGCCTCGCGCAGCAGCGGGCCCAATACGGATGCGGCAGTGCGCCTGGAAGCTGCAACGCTGTCCACACGACCCCCTTACCTCGCGAGTCTGCTCCACGGTGACCGGTACCGGCGCTTGCCGCCGTCCAGCGTCCACGTGATCAACCGTAAACCCGCCTGCGACCATTCCTTCCGAAGGCCGTCACAGCAAAGGGAGGAGCAGCTTCCGACCTGGGTTTCAGTGGTAAACGATGACCAGCCTCTCGTTCTGACCCTGCTTGCCGGTCGCCTGCCCGGTGACGGTGCCGTGCACGCCCTTGAACGTGCCCGTCCCGCCCGTGATCTTGCCGGCGAACTTGCCGCTCACCACGTCACCGGTGCCGGCCACGTAGAGGATGCCGCCCTTGAGCGCGGCGGCGACAGCGACGGTGATCGTGTGTGTCTTGGGGTGGTAGGCGCCGTCGACGGCGTCGTAACCGATGACTTTTCCGCTCTGGACGTCCTTGTCGGAGTCGATGAACTTGTACTTTCCGACCGACCTCTGCGCCGTCTGCACCGACGTGAACTTGAGCGTGTGCGACGAAGGCGCCGGTGCCGCACCTGCCAACGTCGCACCGGTGACCGCCAGCGACAACGCTGTGATGCCGGTGGCGGCGATGGTCGTGATCTTCCGAGACATGCTTCCCCCTAGGGTGATCGCGTGGTCAGGCGCGGATCTTTTGTCCTGCAACCTGATTCGCTTCCAAACCTAAGAAGACTTGACGGTCGTCCGCGTCCCTCTTACGAGGGAACCCGCTGACCGACCGTCATCCCTGCGGACGACGTCCGCCGGGGAGCTGGGCCAAGACCGCCCACCCGCCGGTCGATGCGGGCCCGGCGGAGAACGAGCCGCCGAGATCGAGGACGCGCTCGCGCAGCCCGATCAGACCACGGCCAGTTCCGGTCAGACCGGACGAGTGCTCACGAGTCGCGTCGTTCTCCACGTGCACGGTCAAGGCGCGGCCGCCCGATTCGCTGCGCACGAGCACGCGAACCTGCGCGCCAGGAGCGTGACGAAACGCATTGGTCAGGCTCTCCTGGACGACCCGAAAAGCGACGTGCGCCGTGCCGGCGTCGACCCCGTCCCGATCGCCCTCGAGCCGGCAAGTCACCTGCAGTCCGCTGCGGGCCGCCTGATTGATCACCTCGTCGATCAGCGAAAGATCAGGGCTGACCACGTCCGTACCCGCCAGCAGGTCGATCAGGCGCTGCAGGTCGGCATGCCCTTGCCGGGCCGACTCGGCGATGACCGACAGCGATTCCGCAGCTGCCTGCGGCGACTGCACGGCCAGCCGCTGCCCCGCGGCCGCCTGCACGACCATCACACTCAGCGCATGTCCGACGATGTCGTGCAGCTCGCTGGCGATCCGAGCTCGCTCGTTGCGTACCGAGACATCGGCGAACAGCTCGCGCTCGGCGTCGAGTTCGCGCCCGCGTTCGACGAGTTGCTCCGCGGTCTCACGACGCAGGCGAAGCGCCGTGCCGGCGAGGTAGCCGGGCGCGACGAGGACTATCAAACCCGGACTGCCGTGCTGGTCGGTCGAGTAGTACAGAGCGGCGATGTATGCGAGGCACCCGAAGCCGGCCACCCAGGCTGCCCGCCCGCTGAAGTGCTCTGCGGTCAATGCGGCGTATGCGACGAGGATCAACAGCACGAAGTTTCCGGGGTCAGGCCCGATCACGGTGCTGAACAGCAGCAGCATCGGCCCGAGCAACAGCACCGGGAGCGGGTACTGCCGCCATAATGCGACGGCAAGGGATCCGAGGACCACGCAACTGGCGCCGATCCACTCCCGCCCTGTGTGCACATTGCGCTGCATCGCATACGGGACGGCGGTGAATGCCAGCGCAGCGACCACGATCAGCAGCTGCTCGTACCGTCGCGCGAGCGCGATCCAGCGCTCCATGGTCAGACGTCGGTCAGAACCGGCAGGTGGGCCAGCACTCGCGCCCGTCCTCGCGACACCTTCAGGTCGAGCGAGCCGTCGTGCAGCACTGCTCGTTCCCTGGCTCTGCCGACCGCTGCGCGTAAGTCAGAACCCTTCGGGACGCCCCCGGCCACGAGGATCTCCAAGGCGTCGTCGGAGAACGTCATCGTGACGCCGACCGGCGCTGACGGCTCGTCGTTCAGCGCCGCGATGAGGTGCTCGACGATGCGATATGCCGACAGTTCGACACTCGGCGGCAGCACTCGGGGATCACCGCTGACCCGCAGCCGCGATCCACCGCCGACGTGCCGGACGAGCAGGGCGTCCAGGTGCGCAACGGACGGTGCCGGTGCAAGGGCTACCTCGCCCCCGCGCAGCAACCCGACGATCTCGCGCATGTTGCCGAGGGTTTGCCGACTGGACTCTTCGAGATCGACGAGTAGCGCCTGCACGGTCGCCTGGTCGGTGATGTTGCGTCCGTTCTCGGCGACTGCTGCCAGGTGGGTCAGACGCTCGTCGAGCAGCCTCTCCAACTGTAGCGAGAGCTGCGCGCGATCATCGCTCACCTCGAGTGCAGCGCGTTCGTCGCGCAGCAGTCGTAATTCCTCGTTGCGTTGCCGCAAGGCCAGCACCATCGTCGCCCGATGCGCGACGATCCGAGCGATCCCGTACAACACAACCTCGATCAGCACGACCGCCGGCAAGATTCCCGGCCCGGCCGCGGTGTCCCAGATCAGCACAACGGTGGCAAGCACGAACGTCAGGGCAAGCGCGAGCAGCCGCTCGAGCTGCGAAGTGGACGAGATACCGCAGAGGAAGGCGAACACGAACGTCAACGGCAACCCGGCCCCGCAGCGCACCAGATGGGCGAACGCCAGGTCGTGGACGAGCATCAGGCAGGACGACGCGGCAATTGCGGCGACGAGGTTTCGCCGCCACCACAACACCGGCAGCATGCTCGCGATGAACACCGGCAACTGCAGCCAGGAGTGGGAGTCGATGCCGGCGGTCCAGGACGCGCTCTCGATCACCTCGACGGACAGGAACGCGCCGAGCGCGCAGAGGATCGCCGTCAGCGCCGCGTCGATCGGGCGGATTCCCCGCAACAGTTCCGCGCTCACGACGACCCTCCTCGACTTCATCCGGTGAATCAGGCAAACGTCTTGACGCGGGTGTCGATCTCCGCGACCACGGCGGCCTGCGAACGCACTTGCACGTACAGTCCGACACCCCACACCGCCGCAGCGATCACGGCGGTGAACGCAATGATGCCTAATCCTGCGGCCGAGTCGCGGACCAGCACAAGAACCTGAATGCCCACGACTGCCGCAAGTCCGGCGAAGGACTGCTTGCGATCGATCATGAGTCGTCCGACCGAGTAGGCCAGCGCGAAGGACAGCGGAAGGCCTGCACCACAACGGACGACCCATCCGAACGCGACATCATGGGCGCCGAGCGCTGCCGCGGTGACGGCGAGCACGGCCCAGAGGTTGCGGCGCCGCCAGAGGATCGGGGCGGTGGCTGCGGCGAAGACCGGGATCAACGTCCAGGAGGTCGAGTCGATCCGGGCTTTGTCGTCCGATCCGTGCATGTTCATGATCATGAGCACGACGCCGAGCGCGGTGACGCCCACCGCCAGCAGGTAGTCGAGCGGTCGCAGCCCGCGGAAGATGGTCTTCATCGTGTCAGTCCCTCTCAGATGGACACCGGCTCGTCCGATGTGGCATCAACGTAGGAATCGAGGTGTGCCGCGGTCGTCCTCATCACGGGCTATCTCTGCCGTACCGGTAGTCCGAACGGATGACGCGCGGGCGACAATGACACGGTGTCTGCGCCGACCCAGCCGATCCGAGTGCTGATCGCCGATGATCAGCAGCTGCTGCGCGCCGGCTTCAAAGTGATCCTGCAGTCCGAGCCCGGGATCGAAGTCATCGGCGAGGCCGAGGACGGCGTCGACGCCGTCGAGAAGGCGCGCACCCTGCGACCCGATGTCGTCCTGATGGACATCCGGATGCCGAAGCTGGACGGACTGGCCGCCACCGAGCATCTGATGACGTTCCCCGATGCTCCCCGGGTGGTTGTGCTGACGACCTTCGACGAGAACAAGTACGTGGTGCGTGCGCTCCGTGCTGGGGCCTACGGATTCCTTTTGAAGGACGCCCCGGCCTCACGCCTCGTCGCGGCTGTGCGCGCCGCAGCCGGCGGGGACGCGCTCATCGAGCCGTCCATCACCCGCCGGCTGGTCGAGCAATTCGCAGCCGGACCCGCCGGCGAGGAGCCGGCCGGTATCCCCGCAGCGGTGGCCGCGCTGACGGAGCGTGAGCTCGAAGTGCTCCGGCTGGTCGCGCGCGGACTGTCGAACGCCGAGATCGCCGGCGAGATGGTGGTGGCCGAATCAACGGTCAAGACGCATGTGGCGCGCATGCTCGCCAAGCTCGGCGTGCGCGACCGCGTGCAGGCGGTCGTCCTGGCCTATGAGTGCGGCTTCGTGTCCAGGTCGCATTAGTCCTTGTCGACACCGCCCAACGGTGAGCGACGTCCGTGGAAAATAGTTTGTCGGTGATGTCGAAAGCGCCGGATGCGATTCGGCGTATGGGTGAGTCGGCCACCGAGCAGCGGTGAGCCTGGACGTCGAGGAGGAAGCAATGCCACGGTTCATGGGATTCGTCAGGATGGAAGAAGGCGTCGGAACGCCGCCTCAAGCGCTGTTCGACGCGATGGACAAGTACATCGGCGAGCAGGCCGAAGCGGGCCATTTCCTCGACGGTGGAGGTCTCTACGGCACCGAGGATGCCGTCAACTTCATCGTGCGTGACGGCGAGGTCACGCGGGTCGACGGGCCGTACGCCGAGGCCAAGGAGGTCGTCGGCGGATGGGCGATCATGCAATACGACACGCTTGATGAGGCCGTCGCTAATCAGCAGGAATTCGCCGAGTTGCACGTCAAGTACTGGCCCGAGGTGACGATGGTGGCCACGCTGCGCCAGATCCCCGACGAGGCGCCGCCGGCTTCCGACGGCTGAGTCGCACGTCGGATTCGGCCATGCGGTCGGCCCTAGGCTGGCCACATGGCCGAGACCGCCGCGCAGACCATCACAGCCACATGGCGTGCGGAGTCCGGTCGGCTGGTCGGCGCCTTGACCCGGATGACACGGGACCTCGACCTCGCCGAGGACCTGGCGCAAGACGCACTGGTGAGCGCGCTGGAGCAGTGGCCGACGCGCGGGATTCCCGACAACCCCGGCGCGTGGTTGATGACGACGGCCAAACAGCGCGCCATCGACACGTTCCGTCGGGCCGACACCCTGCGCCGCAAGACCGAGGAACTCGGTCAACGTCTGCGGGAGGAGGACGACTTGCCCGACCTCGACGCGCAGCTTGATTCCATCGACGACGACGTTCTCCGACTGATCTTCATGACCTGTCACCCGCAACTGTCCCGAGAGTCACGGGCTGCGCTGACGCTGCGGCTCGTCGGCGGCCTGACGACCGCCGAGATTGCGCGAGGCTTCCTGACCACCGAGACCACGATGGGGCAACGAATCTCCCGAGCCAAGAAATTGCTCAACGAGGTCCGCGCAGAATTCGAGCTTCCCGTCGGGGATGATCGCGTCGCTCGGCTCGACGATGTGATGGCCGTTATTTACCTCATCTTCAACGAGGGTTACACCGCAACGACTGGCAGTGCCTGGATGCGCACCGACCTGACCAAGGAGGCGATCAGGCTGGCCAGGATGCTCGCTGAGCTGATGCCGAACGAACCCGAGGTGCACGGACTGCAGGCTCTGCTGGAGCTACAGGCCTCACGCAGCGCTGCCCGCGTCGACGCCGAACGGCGCCCGATCCTGCTTGATGACCAGGACCGCAGCCGCTGGGACGCGCTGCTGATTCGCCGGGGGTTGGACGCTCTGGAGCGCGCCGAGGTGCTCACCGCGAGCGGGAAGCCGGTCGGGCGGTACTACCTGCAGGCCGCGATCGCATCCGTCCACGCCCGTGCCGTCACCTCAGACGCAACGGATTGGTGCGCCATCGCAACCTTGTACGACGTGCTGGCCAACGCTGCACCAGGCCCCATCGTCGAGGTGAACCGGGCGGTCGCGTACGGGCGTGCGTACGGTTCGGAGGCCGGCCTAGCTGTGCTCGACCAGCTTTCGGACGGGGTGCTCGGCGCATCGCACTTGCTGCCCAGTGTGCGAGCCGACCTGCTCGACCGGGCAGGGCGCCACGCCGACGCAGCCGCGTCGTTCCGTAGAGCGGCGTCGCTGACCCACAACGAGAGCGAACAAGCACTGCTGCTGCGGCGCGCTGAACAGTCCGACAGAGCAACGTCCAACTCAGATCTTGACGCGACCAAGAACCCACGCACCTGACAACGGCCGACCGGACCTGCCGCGAAGCGGCACAACTGATAGCCGCGGTAGCGCGCCGAGCCGTCGATCTCGCGCATCCTCGACTCAATCCTGCGATAGGTCGAAGATCGTCCGGATCTGCTGCGCACCAGGGATGTTGCCGTGACTACGAAGACGAAGATCACGAGCAGGAACTGACCATGAGGTTGCCGCCAGTGGGTGGACGGCGGGTATGGACGGCAGGTGCGAGAGCGGTTAGAAAGTTCGCATGACGCAGGAACGGCAGAACATGGTCCGGTTGAACCGCCGGCACGTCATCCAGGCCGCGGTCTTTTCGGTGATCCTGATCATCATGTTCGCGGTCCAGGACATCGTTAGCGGCAAGTTTGATCTGCGCAACTTCTTGGTCCTCGTCGGCCTCGGCCTGTTGCTGCTGGCGTTCATGGCCTGGGACAACTGGCGCCAGGACAACGCGATCGAACGGGATCTACGTGCCGAACGGCGTCGCGCACGCGGACATGCCCGCCTGCCGAAGACCCGCTGATTACCGACTCCTCTGGGGTGGCGGATATTCATTCTTGATGTTGAAGTACGAACCACGGATCGTGCCGGCCAGCTTGGACTTCTGCCGGGCAAACTTGAATTTCGACGCGAGCTCGTCGGGTACGTCCATGCCGTCCGAGAGCTTGAACCCGACGGCACGTTTGCCCGCCTCGTCGAGCGCATAGAGGACGTTGATCGCAAGGCCGCTCTCGAAGAAGACGTACGGCCACCGGATGTTGTCGACCTCGACATCTGCCACTTCCAACGGCGGCGACACTATGACGATGTCTCGTTCCTCCTTGAGGATTCGACTCACCCACTCGATTGTCGCCGAAGCCTCATCGGCAGGTTGCACCGTGAACACGAGGTCGTACTTGTTCTTGAAGTAGCGCGCCTCGTTCGCGCGCAAGCCGGCGAGGGCGGCCGCGACCGGCGAAGACTCCAAACCGTTGGACGAGACCTCGTGGAAATCCACCTCGTAGGGCATCCCGCCTCCTACCAATTCCAGCATCCATCTTCGACCGGAAGCTACCACCGCGGGGCCTGGCACCGGCCACCAATTGCTCGACCTCGTCGACGAGGTGACGGGTTCTGACACCGCCCAGATGGGATGATCTGGAACAAGATCAACAGCGGGCCGAGGTCACGGGTTGCCGTAGCGTCGCAGCGTAGGGGAGGCACATCCTATGCCGATCAAGTTCGAAAACGTTGGCATCGCAGTTCGCGACCTCGAAGCGACGATCGCCTTCTTCACCGACCTCGGGCTGAGCGTTCTCGGCCGCGACACAATCAGCGGGGAGTGGGCCGACACGGCCGTCGGCCTCGACGGCAACCATGCCAAGGTCGCCGTGCTCGGGACGCCGGACGGCACCAGCTGCCTCGAGCTCTTCGAGTACATCCACCCGAACGCGATCGCGACGAGCCCGACCCGACCCAACGAGATCGGTATGCACCGCGTCGCGTTCTCGGTGGACGACATCGACGATGCCCTCAAGATCGCGGCGAGGCACGGCTGCCACCCACTGCGCGGCGTGGCGACGTACGAGAACGTCTACAAGCTCACCTACGTCCGCGGCCCTAGCGACATCCTCGTCATGCTCGCCCAAGAGCTCAACAAGAGCTGATCGGCGCGCTTGCCTGGGACTCTCTCCCCAGACTGGGCAGGTCAACAGCGACAACACCCGAGCGCTGGGAGCGACGCTGAGGCAATCAAGGTGCTCCGGCGCGTGGCTAATGCCCGCCGGCATTGGTGAGATCGAGGCCGAGTGCGTCCAGCGCCGCCTGCGGGTCGGTGACCCCGACCGTTACTCGGCGCCCGTTCGTGAGCGTCAATCGCAGCGCCGGGCCGGAGCGCAGGAAGAAGGTCCAGCCGCCGCGTGGCGTCCAGTTGACTCCCACGTTCCATGTTCGCCAGGTCGACACGGTGACGATTTCCGCTCCCGAGATCCGCTCGCGCGGATAGGCGAAACGTGGCCAACCGAAGACGCCGAAGCGGACCTGCAGACCGCGCGGACCGGTGGTCACGCGCAGGCTCGTCGAGGTCACCAGACCCACGACAAGAGCAACCAGGGCGATCGCGATCGGCCCGAGCATGCCGGGCCAGGGTCCGGCCCAGGGTCGGCCGAAAAGGGCCAGCGCGAGACCACCGGCAACTGCTGCGGCGATCACCGGCCAGTTCGTCGTGCGGCCGCTGTAGACCAACGTCGTTCCCGTCATGCCAACTCCTCAACGATCTTGATCAGGTCTCCGCGCGGGTAGCCCTGGGTGCGCGCGAGCTCGACGAGGTCGCGGACGGCCTGCTCGACCGAAGCCCGGGGCCGGGCGTGGGCCGCGACCCGAGCTCCCCGGCCCCGGCGGAACTCGAGTACACCGTCATCGCGGAGCCTGCGGTAGGCGGCCAGCACGGTGTTTCGGTCGACGGCCAGCGCCTCGGCAAGCTCTGCGGCCGGTGGCAGCTGCTCCCCGACGATGAGGTGACGGTCGGCGACCGCCCGCCGGACACAGCCGGCTATCTGTTCCTGCAGCGGCAGCCGCGAAGCGGGGTCGATCGTCCATAGCATAGTGCTATTGATGCTAGCACCATCAACTACGGCGCGCCGCCCGTGTGGTGATCCATCCCGATGACTCGTGCAGGCGGAACCCAACCGACTCAGCGCGCGAGGGTCGTATCAAGCGACCTCATCGGGCCGCCATGCGCTCAGCCCAAAGCGCCGGCAATGGTCCAGTACGTCGACGGGTCGCCGAGCCTCGATGCGATCGTCAAGGAGTCGAACACGCGGGCCGCCAGCCTGGAATCCATGGGTTGACCTCCCTTTTGCACCCGAACGCGGCGCGTGGTGACATAGATCGTGTAGTCACCGATGCGGCGGTAAGCACGGCACTCCGGGATGATCGGGATCGAGCTCTCGGTCACACAGCCGGGGGTCGGTCTCGGTCGCTGCGTGACGTCGATCGCGATCCTCATATCGCCGTTGGTAAGCGACGCCTCGAGGATGCCGTTCCCGATCTGGAGGCCCTCCAACCGGTAGCCGCGAGGGACGTACCCCGTGCGGAACGGCAGCCGCGTCCGTCCGTTGACGAAGTCGATGTGCAACTTCGCGTACTCGGCGGCGATCTCTGCCGGGTGGTCGATCCCGTCGAGGCCGTTGTCGATGCGGACGAAGACCCATTTACCTGCAGGGTCCTGGAACGCGATCGTCCACGTCGGTCTCCAATAACCGCCGCCCGTGCCAGACCCCCCGTCGAGCGGGTAGAGCTTGAACTTCGAGAAATAGCCCGTCGTTCCGGCGATGGGAACCGGGCGGCCTCGTGGGATGCGTGCGGGGTCGAGCGCGCCCGAATCGACCAGCGTGACCTTGAGCAGGTTACGCGTGGGCAACAGCTGCTTGTCGATGGTCTCCGTGTGCGCCGGGACGTCCTCGTTGTTGCCCATCAGGTAAAACGCCCGCGGGTCGATCGCGCGCATCTGGTCGATCGTGTCGCTCACGTCGACCGGGACGTGCGACGGCGCGGGCGCGTGCGTGTGCCGGACCGACGGCTCGTGGCCGGTCGACCCATCTTGCAAGGTGACGGCACCGGCCACGACCGTAACGATCACAGCGGCCGCGGCGAGAGCCGGGAGGAGATGCCTTTTCGACCGCCCGGTGGTCACATGGTCGGCCAACCTGTCGGCACGTGCCGCCGAGTGATCCAATGCCTCGCGAAGTTCGGTCTCGGTGTACATCACGTGTCCTTCCTGGCAGCCGTCGGCTGCGTGACCCGCATCGCGGCGAGGCCGCGATGGATGTGCACACGCACGGTGCTGATGCCGCATCCGAGCGCCTCGGCGATGTCCGGGTCGGCCATGTCCTCGAGGTAGCGCATCACGATCGCGGCGCGCTGCCTGGCCGGTAACCGGGACAGACTGCGCAACAGCGCATCGCGTCGATCAACCTCGTCGGTCGGATCGTCGACCGTGCGGTCGAGATCGCGGTCGGGTCGCGGCTGAATGCGACCCCACTTGCGCCGCCAGGAGATCACCCGGTTGGTCAACATGCGCCGTACGTACGCGTGCGGATGATCGGCCTCAGCGATCGAACTCCACGATTGCTGCGCCTTGAGCAGGACATCGTGGACGAGATCCTGGGCAAGCTCAGGATCGTCGGTGAGGACAACGGCGAAGCGCAGCAGCGGCAGTCGCGCGCTACGTGCGTACGTGTCGAAGTCCATCACGCTCCTTCGACGCGCCAACCGATCTGATTGTTTACTCGCAACGACCCGGCCGGTTCCCGTGTCGCGCTTCCCGGCGAGAGTAAATCGACCTGTCGGCCTGTTCCGGGCGGCGCGGCGAGGGGCCATGCTGTGC
>CAWAVG010000010.1:0-23715 GCA_963785425.1 uncultured Actinomycetota bacterium | reverse complement strand
GCTCGCCGTCGAGCAGCCCGGTGAGGACGAGGTTGCCGACCGGATGGCCCGCGAGCACCCCTGAGCCTCCGAGGCGGTGCTGCAACAGCGTGGCCCAATCCTGGTGGACGGGGTCGTCGCCGGCCAGCGCCGCCAGCGCCATGCGCAGGTCGCCCGGCGGAAGGACCGGCAATTCGTGCCGGATGCGGCCGGACGAGCCGCCGTCGTCGGCGACCGTGACGACGGCGGTGAGGTCGTCGGTGACGCGGCGCAGGGCGCTGAGGCTGGCGTGCAGGCCGTGGCCGCCGCCGAGCGCGACGACGCTCGGGCCGGTCGTGGGGCTACTCAAGACCGAGATCCCGGTGCGCGACCGTGGTCTGCACACCGTCGGACTCGAGCCGCTTCGCGAGTTCCTGCGCCATCACGACCGACCGGTGCTTGCCGCCGGTGCAGCCGACCGCAAGCGTCAGATACCGCTTGCTCTCGCGCCGGTAGCCCGCACCGATGATGCGCAGGATCGCGGCGTACTGGTCGAGGAACGCGGTCGCGTCGTCCTGCGACAGCACGTAGTCGCGCACTTCCTGGTCGCGCCCGGTCTGCTCGCGCAGCTCGGGGATCCAGTACGGGTTGGGCAGGAACCGCACGTCGACCACGAGGTCCGCGTCGACCGGCAGGCCGTACTTGAACCCGAAAGACACGACGTTCGCGCGCAGGCTGGGCGCGGCGCCGAGCGGTCCGCCGGAGGCGAAGGAGTTCTCGATCAGGTGCCGCAGGTCGTGGACGGACCGCGTCGAGGTGTCGATGATCAGATCGGCGTCGTCACGCAGCGGTGCCAGCAGTTCACGTTCGGCCGCGATGCCGTCTACCAGCCGCCCGTCGCCTTGCAGCGGATGCTCGCGGCGCACGCTCTCGAAACGGCGCACCAGCACGTCGTCGGTCGCCTCGAGAAAGAGCACCCGCGGCCGCAGGCCGCCCTCGTCGAGCTCGCGGATGACGCCCACGAGGTCGGTCGAGAAGGCTCGGCTGCGCACGTCCATGACGACCGCCAGCCGGGTGACGGCGCCGTGAGTGCGGCTGCCGAGATCCATCAGCGTGGCGATCAGTTCGGCCGGGAGGTTGTCGACGACGTAGAAACCGAGGTCCTCGAAGCACTTGGCCGCGGTGCTGCGTCCCGCGCCGGACAGGCCGGTCACGATGACGGTGTCGAGTCCTCCCCGCCCCAGCGCCTCCGACGCGCCTGCGCCGCGGGGGGCGGGCTCTTCGCGCGAGCGCTCATCGCGTTCGTGGTTCATTCCAGAACTTCTCCGGTCGTGACGTTGACTGCCGGGACGGCGGGCGTGCCGTCGTTCTCGTGCAGCGCCGCGACGATAGCCGTCGCGGTGGTCCTGCCGATGCCCGGCACCTCGGTGATGTCGTCGATCGATGCGGCCCGCAGCCGCTTGAGCGAGCCGAACCGGCGCAGCAACGCCTTGCGTCGGGTCTCGCCCAGACCCGGGATGCCGTCGAGAGCCGAGGTCGTCATCGATTTCGACCGCTTCTGGCGGTGGAAGGTGATCGCGAACCGGTGCGCCTCGTCCCGGACGCGTTGCAGCAGGTACAACCCCTCGGACGTGCGCGGCAGGATCGTCGGGTAGTGCTCTCCGGGCAACCAGACCTCCTCGAGGCGCTTGGCCAGCCCGACGAGCGCGATGTCGTCGATGCCCATGTCGTCGAGCACGGCTTGGGCCGCCGCGACCTGCGGCGCGCCGCCGTCGACGACGACGAGGTTCGGCGGGTAGGCGAACTTCTTGGGACGGCCGGTGGTCGGGTCGATCCCCGGCGGCACGTCGGGGCCGAGATCCTGCGCCTCGGCAGCCGGGTCCGAGTCGGCGTCCGCGCCCTGGTCGACCTGCTCGTCCAGGTAGCGCGCGAACCGGCGGCGGATCACCTCGGCGATCCAGTCGGTGTCGCCCGTCCCCTCTCGCATCGCGAAGCGGCGGTACTCGCTCTTGCGGGCGAGACCGTCCTCGAACACCACCATGGACGCAACCACGTTGGTGCCCTGCACGTGGCTGATGTCGAAGCATTCGATGCGCAGCGGCGCGGTGTCGAGGCCGAGGGCCTCCTGCAGTTCGCCGAGGGCTCGCGACCGGGCCGTCAGGTCGGAGGCGCGCTTGAGCTTGTGCTGGTTGAGCGACTGGGAAGCGTTGCGGGCGACGGTCTCGGCGAGCGCGCGCTTGTCGCCGCGCTGCGGGACGCGGATGTTGACCCGCGAGCCGCGACGCTCGCCCAGCCACTCGCTCAGCGCCCCGTTGTCGTCGGGCAGCACCGGCACGAGGATCTCGCGCGGGATCTCGGAGCCGTCGTCGTCGGTGTCGCCGAACAGGCCGTAGAACTGGGTGAGGAACTGCTCGACCAGGTCGCCCGTCGTCATCTCGTCGAGCTTGTCGACGACCCAGCCCCGCTGGCCGCGCACGCGGCCGCCCCGCACGTGGAACACCTGCACCGCGGCCTCGAGATCGTCCTCGGCGAACGCGACGACGTCGGCGTCGGTGCCGTCGCCGAACACCACGGCCTGCTTCTCCATGGCCCGCCTCAGCGCCTCGAGGTCGTCGCGGACGCGGGCGGCGAGCTCGAACTCCAGGTTGTCGCTCGCCTCGAGCATGCGCCGCTCGAGCCGCCGCACCATCGTGTCCGTCCGGCCGGCCATGAAGTCGCAGAAGTCGTCGACGATCTTGCGGTGCTCGTCGGCAGTGACCCGGCCGACGCACGGTGCGCTGCACTTGCCGATGTAGCCGAGCAGGCACGGACGCCCGATCTGGCCGGCCCGCTTGAAGACGCCGGCGCTGCAGGTGCGCGCCGGGAACACCCGCAGCAGCAGGTCGAGGGTCTCGCGAATCGCCCACGCGTGGCTGTACGGGCCGAAGTAGCGCACCCCCCTGCGCCGGGGTCCGCGCATCACCTGCAGCCGCGGGTACTGCTCGTACAGCGTGACGGCCAGACTCGGGTAGGACTTGTCGTCGCGGTACTTGACGTTGAACCGCGGGTCGAACTCCTTGATCCAGTTGAACTCGAGCTGCAGCGCCTCGACCTCGGTCTTGACGACCGTCCACTCGACGCTCGCGGCGGTCGTGACCATCTGCCGCGTGCGCGGGTGCATGCCGCCGATGTCGGCGAAGTAGGAGTTCAGCCGCTGACGCAGGCTCTTCGCCTTGCCGACGTAGATGACGCGCCCGTGGCTGTCACGGAACTTGTAGACGCCCGGCTCGAGCGGGATCGTCCCCGGCGCGGGCCGGTAGCTGGACGGATCGGGCACCCGTCCAGGTTAGTCAGCCGGTGTGACCGAAGACCGTTTCGTACTCGTCGATCTCGGTCAGCAGTTCGCGCTTGCCGGGATCGTCGAGGAACGAGGCGCGTACCGCGGCCCGCGCGAGCTCGGCGATGCCCGACTCGTCGAGGTTCAACAGCTCGGCAGCGACTTCGTACTCGTGGGTGAGCGTCGTCGAGAACATCGGCGGGTCGTCGGAGTTGATCGTCACAGGCACGCCTGCCGCGACCAGCTGCGGCAGCGGGTGCTCGGCCAGCGACGGTACCGCCCGGGTGCAGACGTTCGAGGTCGGGCACACCTCGAGCGGGATCGCGTCGTCGCGGAGCCGGGCGAGCAGCTCGTCGTCGCGGACGGCGGCGATGCCGTGGCCGATGCGTTCGGCACCGAGCAGGTCGAGTGCCTCCCAGATCGACTCGGGGCCGGTCGACTCGCCGGCGTGCGGGACGCTGTGCAGCCCGGCCGCGCGCGCTGCCTTGAAATGGTCGGCGAACAGGCTGCGCGGCACGCCCAGCTCGGGACCGCCGAGCCCGAAGCTCACCAGGCCGTCGGGACGCATCAGCAGGGCGATGTCGAGGGTGACGTCGCCGGCCTCGACGCCGGCCTCGCCGGGGATGTCGAAACACCAGCGCAGTTGCACCCCGTGGTCGTCGGCCGCGCGCCGCCGCGCGTCCTCGACGGCCTCGCAGAACGCCTGGGGCGGGATACCGCGCACGACTGACGAGTACGGCGTCAGGGTGAGCTCTGCGTAGCGGACGTTCTGTGCGGCGAGGTCGCGGGCGATGTCGTAGGTCAGCGTCCAGACGTCCTCGGCGTCGCGGACGAGATCGACGACCGAGAGGTACACGTCGATGAAGTGTGCGAAGTCGGTGAACGTGAAGTACTGCGCCAGCTTGGCGGGGTCGGCCGGCACCGGCGTCGAGCCGTCGTGCCGGGCAGCCAGCTGGGCGACCGTGTGCGGGGACGCCGACCCGATGTGGTGCACGTGCAACTCGGCCTTGGGCAGCCCGGCGATGAACGAGGAATAGTCACTCACGAACGGCATTCTGCAGGGATCGCTCGTGCAATGCGGTCTGGCTGCCCGCGCGACGGCGGCGTGTCGCGGCGAGCCCGACGGCGGCGACGGCCAGGCCGAGGGCGCCGGGGAGCCAGAGCCCGCCCTGCCAGCCGGCGTGGTCGATGGCCACCCCCGCGATGGGCGCGCCGACTGCGGACCCGGCGGTCAGCGCGGACGAGTGCCACCCCATGGCCTCGCCACGCACCTGTTCCGGGACGACGCGCGACAGCGAGTCGACGGTCGCGGTGATCGTCGGTGCGCAGCACACGCCGGCCAGCACGAGCAGCGCGGCGAGCGTGATCGGTTCGCGGGCCAGTGCTGCCGGGATCGTGAGTGCCGAGAGCAGGGCGAGCAGCACGAACGCCGACACCGTGCGCGACATGGCGCCGTAGACCACGCCGCCGATGGCCGAACCGAGCCCCCACAGCGCGAGCACGACGCCGATCAGGGCGGCGTGGTGCATATGCCGCAGCGCAGCCACGATCGCGACGTCCGTGCCGGTGAGGACGACAGTCGTGGTGAAGCAGGCGCCCAGCATCGCGAGCACGCCCGGCGACACCCACGACCGCAGATCGGCACGGCTGGTCGGTTCGGCGTCGCTGCGGCCGATGGCGGGGTTCATCAGCCACAGCACCATCCCGCCCAGGACCGAGGTGAGCTCGCAGGCGAACAGGGCCCACGCCGTGCTCCAGGTCGTGGCGAGCAGCACCCCGAGCACCGGGCCGATCATGAACGAGATCTCGATGACCACCGAGTCGATCGAGAGTGCGGTCTTGCGCATCTCGTCGGGAACGGCGTGCATGAGGGACTGCCGCACGATCGAGAACGACGGGATGACGAACAACCCCCCGATCGTGGCGAGAGCGACGAGCGGCCAGTAGGACACGAACGGCGCGATGCTCCAGCACACGGCGAGCACGATCAGCGACGGCGCGACCGCGGCGCGCAGACCGACCTGGTCGAGGCGTCGACCACGCCACGGACTGCTCACTGCGAGGGCGACGGTGGCGAGGCCGACGACCAGCCCGGCCTGGCTGTACGAGCGGTGCAGATGGGTCACGACGTGCAGCGTGAGCACCACGTTGCCGGCCCACATGGGCACCCGGACGACGATGCTGAGCCAGAGCACCCGGCGCACGTCGCGCAGCGCGAGAACGCTGCGGTAGCCGGAGATGCCCATCCGTCCACCCTGTCACAGGGCTACGACGGAATTGGCGCTACCAGCGGTCGTGCACGGAAGGCCGGATCGCCTCGTCGTACAGGTCGCGCACCGCGGCGAGCGTGGCGTCGTCGAGCCGTGCGATCCCGGCCGCAGCGGCATTGCCGCCGGCCTGTTCGACGGTGCGGGCGCCCGGGATGACCGCAGTGACACCGGGCTGGTCGATGATCCAGCGCAACGCCAGCTGGGCGGGCGTGACCCCGTCCGGCGCGAGTGCGGCGAAGCGCTGAGCGGCCTCGACGCCGGTGCGGAAATCGACGCCGGCGAACGTCTCGCCGACGTCGAATGCCTCGCCGTTGCGGTTGTAGTTGCGGTGGTCGTCCTCGGCGAACGTCGTGTCCTTTGTGTACCGACCGGACAACAATCCGGACGCGAGCGGGACGCGGGCGAGGATGCCGACGCCGGCCCCCGCGGCGGCCGGGAGCACCCGCTCCAGCGGCTTCTGCCGGAAGGCATTGAGGATGATCTGCACGCTGGCCACGTTCGGCCGGGCGATCGCGGTGAGCGCCTCGTCCACCCGCTCGACGCTGACGCCGTATGCCGCGATCCGTCCCTCGGCGACCATCGCGTCCAGGGCGTCGAACACCGCGTCGCTGCTGTAGACGGGCGTGGGCGGGCAGTGCAGCTGCACAAGGTCGAGCGTGTCGACGCCGAGGTTGCGCCGCGACCGGTCGTTCCACTCGCGGAAGTTCGCCGCCGAATAGTTCTCGGGCACCTGATCGGCGCGCCGTCCCATCTTGGTGGCGACCAGCACGTCGGCATCGGGGTGCTCGTGCCGGAACCGGCCGATCAGCTGCTCGCTGCGGCCGTCGCCGTAGACGTCGGCGGTGTCGAACAGGGAGACGCCACCTTCGACCGCGGCGGCCAGCACGTCGAGCGCGTCGTTCTCGTCGACCTCCCCCCAATCGGCGCCGAGCTGCCAGGTGCCGAGGCCGACGACGGAGACGTCGCGGCCGGTGCGTCCGAGGGTGCGTTGCTCCATGCCCTGGACGTTAGTCACCGCCAGTCGGCGCGATTGATCCGGTAGAGGACGTGGCGGTGGTGTTCCCAGTCGGGCAGCTTGGGGTGGTCGAAGTCGTCGGCGGGGTCGCGGGTGAGGCCGAGCTTCTGCATCACCCGCTGCGACGGGGTGTTGGCGGGGATGGTCATGGACACGACCTCGTCGAGGTCGAGCGTCCCGAATGCGTGGTCGAGCGCGGCGCGGCCCCCCTCGGGGGCGTAACCCCGTCCCCAGTGCGCCCGGTCGAGACGCCAGCCGACTTCGACGGCCGGGGTGAAGTGCGCCTCGAACGGGACCGGCTGCAGCCCGATGAAGCCGATGAACGGCGCCACTCCGGGCACCTCGGCGGCCCACAGACCCCAACCCTGGTCCGCGACCCGGTCGGCGAGGCGGCGCGCCATGGCGTCGCTCTGCTCGCGGTCCAAGCTGCGGGGGAAGAACCGCATCACCTCGGGGTCGGCATTGAGCGCGGCGAACGGCTCGAGGTCGCTCTCGCGCCAGGGTCGCAGGAGCAGTCGCTCGGTCGTCAGCTCGGTCACGCAGTCGATCATGCCCTGCACCGGCACCAGGTTCGGATCCCCCACCGCGGACGGTGCACCCGGCATCGTCGCTGCCCGGCCCGCTGTGGCTCCTACCCGTGACGATGCCGAATGCAAGGTTCACGAATGCCGATCGGCCGATGCATCACTGATGCGGTCGGTGACTCACAGGTGGTGAACGCATCGCTGATCCGCCCTGGGCACCGAACCAGGGTCGGCGGGCGGCTGGTCTAGCGCTTGGCGGGGGCCTTGCGGGCGGGTGCCTTGCGGGCGGGTGCCTTCTTGGCCGCCGGCTTCGTCGCGGCGCGCGCGTTCGCGGTGGCCCGCTTGGCGGGGGCCTTGCGGGCGGCGGCGGTCTGTTTCCGGGCGCGCTTGGCCGGGGTGACGATCTCTTTCAGGAACCCGCCGGTGTGCGAGGTGGCGACGGCGGCGACCTCTTCCGGAGTGCCCTCGGCCACCACGGTGCCCCCGCCCGAGCCGCCCTCGGGACCCATGTCGATGAGCCAGTCGGCGGTCTTGATCACATCCAGGTTGTGCTCGATGACGAGGACGGTGTTGCCCTTGTCGACCAGCGAGTGCAGCACGCCGAGCAGCTTCGACACGTCCTCGAAGTGCAGGCCGGTGGTCGGCTCGTCGAGGACATAGATCGTGCGGCCGGTCGAGCGCTTCTGCAGTTCGGAGGCGAGCTTGACCCGCTGCGCCTCTCCCCCGGACAGGGTCGGCGCCGGCTGCCCGAGCCGCACGTAGCCCAGCCCGACGTCGACCAGGGTCTCGAGGTGGCGCGCGATCCGCGAGATCGGTTTGAAGAACTCGGCGGCCTCTTCGATCGGCATCTCGAGGATCTCGCTGATGTTCTTGCCCTTGTAGTGCACCTCGAGCGTCTCGCGGTTGTACCGGGCGCCCTTGCAGACCTCGCACGGGACGTACACGTCCGGCAGGAAGTTCATCTCGATCTTGATCGTGCCGTCGCCCTGGCAGTTCTCGCAGCGGCCGCCCTTGACGTTGAACGAGAAGCGGCCCTGCTGGTACCCGCGGATCTTCGCCTCGGTCGTCTCGCTGAACAGCTTGCGGATGTGGTCGAACACGCCGGTGTAGGTGGCCGGGTTGGACCGCGGCGTACGGCCGATGGGCGACTGGTCGACGCCGACGACCTTGTCGAGCTGGTCGACGCCGGTGACCCGCTTGTGCCGCCCCGGCGGCATCTTGGCGCCGTTGATGCGGTTGGCGAGCGAGGCGTACAGGATGTCGTTGACCAGGGTCGATTTGCCCGACCCGCTGACCCCGGTGATGGCGACGAAGCAGCCCAGCGGGAAGGCGACGTCGATGTTGCGCAGGTTGTGCTCGCGCGCGCCCTCGACGACGACCTCGCGCCCGGGCTGCCGCGGACGGCGGATCGCGGGGATCTCGATGTTGCGCCGACCGGACAGATAGGCGCCGGTGATCGACTCGTCCGACCCGAGCAGATCGTCGACGGTGCCGCTCACGACGATCCGCCCGCCGTGCTCACCGGCTTCGGGACCGATGTCGACCACCCAGTCGGCGGTGCGGATGGTGTCCTCGTCGTGCTCGACGACGATCAGCGTGTTGCCGAGGCCCTTGAGCCGCACCAGCGTCTCGATCAGTCGGTGGTTGTCGCGCTGGTGCAGGCCGATGGACGGCTCGTCCAGCACGTAGAGGACGCCGACGAGCCCCGACCCGATCTGGGTGGCCAGCCGGATGCGCTGCGCCTCGCCGCCCGCCAGGGTAGCCGCGGCGCGGTCGAGCGAGAGGTAGTGCAGACCGACGTCGACGAGGAAGCCGAGCCGGGCGTGGATCTCCTTGAGCACCCGCTCACCGATCAGCTTCTCGCGCCGGTCGAGGCGCAGCTGCTGCAGCCAGTCGTTCGCCTCGCCGATCGACAGTGACGACACCTCGGCGATCGAGCGTCCGTGCACCGTGACGGCGAGGATCTCGGGCTTGAGCCGGGTGCCCTGGCACGTCGGGCACGGCACCTCGCGCATGAAGCCCTCGTACTTCTCGCGCGAGTAGTCGGACTCGGTCTCTGCGTAGCGGCGCTCGATCCAGTTGATCACGCCTTCGTAGTTGGCGTAGTACGAGCGGTTGCGGCCGTAGCGGTTGCGGTAGCTGACGTGCACCTGGTCGCCGATGCCGTGCAGCACCGCCTTCTGCGCGCGGGCCGACAGCTGCTCCCACGGCGTGTCGAGATCGAAGCCGACCGCGTCGCCGAGGCCCTGCAGCAGCCGTAGGAAGTACTCGTTGGTCTGCCCGGTCGCCCAGGGCGCGATCGCCCCGCCGTTGAGGCTCTGCTCGGCGTCGGGGACGACGAGCTCGGGGTCGACCTCCTTGCGGGTGCCGAGACCGGTGCACGCGGGGCAGGCACCGAACGGTGAGTTGAACGAGAACGACCGCGGCTCGAGCTCGTCGATCGCCAGCGGGTGGTCGTTGGGGCAGGCCAGCCGCTCGGAGTAGCGCCGCTCGCGGTGCGGGTCGGTCTCGTCCAGGTCGACGAAGTCGAGCACGACCAGGCCGCCGGCGAGTGTCAGTGCCGTCTCGATCGAGTCGGTGATGCGCTGCTTGCTGGACGGGCGGGCGACGAGACGGTCGACGACCGCCTCGATGGTGTGCTTCTCCTGCTTCTTGAGCTTCGGCGGCTCGGTGAGCGGGTAGACCACCCCGTCGACGCGCACGCGCGCGAAGCCCTTCACCTGCAGGTCGGCGAACAGGTCGACATACTCGCCCTTGCGCTCGCGGATCACCGGCGCGAGCACCTGGAACCGGGTGCCCTCGGGCATCTCGAGGATGCGGTCGACGATCTGCTGCGGCGTCTGCTTCGCGATCGGCTCGCCGCAGATCGGGCAGTGCGGCTTCCCGATGCGCGCCCAGAGCAGGCGCAGGTAGTCGTAGACCTCGGTGATCGTGCCGACCGTCGAGCGCGGGTTCTTCGAGGTCGACTTCTGGTCGATCGACACTGCGGGCGACAGGCCCTCGATGAAGTCGACGTCGGGCTTGTCCATCTGCCCCAGGAACTGCCGGGCGTAGGCCGACAGCGACTCGACGTAGCGGCGCTGGCCCTCGGCGAAGATCGTGTCGAAGGCAAGGCTCGACTTGCCCGAGCCGGACAGGCCGGTGAACACGATCATGGCGTCGCGGGGCAGGTCGAGGTTGACGTCCTTGAGGTTGTGCTCGCGGGCACCTCGGACGATCAGACGGTCGTTCACGCAGAGACTCTCGGTTGTCGGCTGGGGTCGAGCATCGAGCCTAGTGACCCGATCTGACATCGTGTGATGATGCCGCGCACGATCGCCACGAACACCACCGTCGACCTGAACGAACTGCTGGACTTCGTTCGTCCCAGGCACCAGATGATCCTCGCCACGCGTCGTCGGGACGGGTCCCCGCAGCTCTCACCGGTCACCGGCGGCGTCGACCGCGACGGCCGGATCGTGATCTCGAGCTACCCCGAGCGAGCCAAGCTCTACAACCTCAAGCGCGACCCGGTTGCCGGCGTCCTGGTGCTCTCGGACGACTTCGGCGGCGCCTGGGTGCAGGTGGACGGGCCCGCCGAGGTGTTCGACATGCCGTCGCAGGAGGCCGAGGACGGACTGGTCGAGTACTTCCGGTGCATCAGCGGCGAGCACCCCGACTGGGACGAGTACCGGCAGGCGATGCGTGACCAGGGCAAGTCGCTGATCCGGGTCACCCCGCAGCGCTGGGGCCCGGTCGCCACGGGCGGCTTCCCCGCCCGCCTCGCCTGACGCCTTCCCCGCTGGTGCTCGCTCTGAGCCGGGCGAAGCGGGCACCAGCGGGGAAGAGCTCGGCCGGTTTCCCCGCTGGTGCTCGTTTTGAGCCGGGCGAACCGAGCACCGGCGGGGAAAGGGCGTCAGGTGAGCGACCAGTCGACCGGGTCGCTCCCCTGCGCCACCAGCGCCGCGTTGGCCCGGCTGAACGGCCTCGAGCCGAAGAACCCCCGGTCGGCCGACATCGGCGACGGGTGCGCCGACTCGATCCGGGGGACGCCGCCGAGCAGCGCGCCCAGCGACTGCGCGTCGCGGCCCCACAGGATCGCGACCATCGGCGTCCCCCGAGTGACGAGCGCGCGGATGGCCTGGTCGGTGACGGACTCCCACCCCTTCCCCCGGTGCGAGGCCGGTCGGCCCGGAGCGACGGTGAGACACCGATTCAGCAGCAGCACCCCGTGCCTCGACCACGGCGTCAGGTCGCCGTTGGACGGGGTCGGCAGGCCCAGATCGCTGTTCAGTTCCCTGTAGATGTTCTGCAGCGACCGCGGGACGGGACGCACGTCGGGCTCGACCGAGAACGACAGCCCGACGGGATGGCCCGGCGTCGGGTAGGGATCCTGCCCGACGATCAGCACCCGCACCTCGGCGAACGGCTGCGTGAAGGCCCGCAGGATGTTCCTGCCCGCCGGCAGGTAGGTGCGCCCGGCGGCCACCTCCGCGCGCAGGAAGTCGCCCATCGCCGAGATCTGCCCTGCCACCGGCGCCAGGGCCTTCGCCCAGCCCTCCTCGACGACGTCGGCCAGACTCATCCAGCGCTCACGACAGTTCGAGGCGAGGGACGCCGGGCGGGTCGAACCCGAACACCTGCCCGTAGAACGACAGGCTCGACTCGTAGACGTCGACCATCGTCTCGCGCTTGCGGAACCCGTGCGACTCGCCCTCGTACGCGCGGTAGGCGTGCGGGATGCCCTTGCGCACCAGCGCGTCGCGGAACAACTCCGACTGTGACGGCGGCACGATCGGGTCGTCGAGGCCCTGCAGCAGCAGTACCGGGCACGACAGGCCGTCCACCCGGTTGACGGGCGCGCGCTGCTCGTAGAGCTCTGCGGCCTCGGGCAGCGGGCCCACCAGGCCGTCGATGTAGCGCGACTCGAAGTCGTGGGTGTCCGAGACGAAGCGCGTCAGCTCGGCGACACCGAACAGCGACACCCCGCATGCGAACACGTCCGAGGTCGTCAGCGCGGCCAGCACCGTCCACCCGCCCGCCGAGCCGCCCTCCACCCCGAGCCGGGCGCGGTCGGCGATGCCCTCGTCCGCGAGGCCGACCACCGCGGCGACCGTGTCCTCGACGTCGACGACACCCCACTGACCGCGCAGCCGGTTGCGGTACTCCCGGCCGTAGCCGGTCGAGCCGCCGTAGTTGACGTCGACGACGCCGATGCCGCGGCTGGTGAAGTAGCCGATCATCCCGTACGAGCCGACGACGTGCGGCACCGTCTGGGCGGTCGGGCCGCCGTGGACGAACGCGACGAACGGTGGCAGTTCGCCGTCCGGGGCGACGAAGTCGGGGTTGTGCGGCGGGTACACGATCGCGTGCACGTCGCGTTTGTCGCCGCGCAAAGTCATCAATCGCGCTTCCGGCAGGTAGGCCGGGTCGGGGACCTCGTCGAGCGCCAGCCGGACGTCGCGCAGCTCGCGCGTGCGCAGGTCGAGTTCGCGCAGGCCGGCGACCGTGCGCGAGCCACCCCCGGACAGCAGCACCCGGTCGCCGTCGATCGCCCCGAGGTTGATCGAGCTGATGTTGCCGAGGTCGATGTCGTCGTAGCTGCCGCTCGCCGGGTCGAGGACGGCCAGGGTCTCACCACCGAACGTCCGCACGGTCAGCAGCCTGCCGTCCCCCAGCACGCCGTACCAGCGCATGCCGAACTGCCACATCGGACCACCGATGTCCGCCTCGACCGGGCCCAGAGCCTGCGCGTCCAGCCCGTCCAAGCCGATCTTGTACAGGTTCCAGAAGCCGCTCACGTCGCTGATCGCGTACAGCGTGTCGGCATCGGCCCACTCCGGCTGCAGGATCGATTCGTCCGTGGCTCCGAGCAGTGTGCGGTGGGGTCCGCACGTGTCGTCGTCGGAGAGCTCCGCGACGCGTAGTTCGGTGCCGTCCCACGGCATCTGCGGGTGCTCCCAGGCCAGCCAGGCGAGCCGGCGCCCGTCCGGTGACAGACGGGCGTTCGCCAGGAAGTGCGAGCCGCTGACGACCGACCTGATCCGGGACGGGTCGTCCGCAGCCGACCCGTCGATCGGGACGGCGGCGATGTCCCTGGTGATCGTGCCGTCCTCGGCGTGCTGCTCGCGCACGCACCAGATCTCGCCGACCCGCAGAAGTTGCAGCTCGGCGTAGCGCCACGCGCCGGGGCGCGGCGGCTCCGGCGTGAGGGCGACCGGCTCGCCGCCGGGCTCGTCGAGCCGGTAGAGACGCTGGTCGCTGAACTCGGCGAACACCACCAGTCCGTCCGGGGTGGCCGTCCATGCACCACCGCCGTACTCGTGCACCCGCGTGCGCGCGTTCCAGGGCGCGGCGAGCACGTCACCGTCGGCGCGCCGGATGGCGAAGCGGCCGTTCTCGCCCGGCCGGGCCTCCAGCCACCAGATCTCGTCCCGGACGAAGCGGCCCCCGCCTGCGGCGTGCAACCCGGCCACGATGTCGGCGGCGTCGAAGGGCGACGTCCAGGTCCCGTAGGGCGCGAGCTCAGGCACCTGCGCCGACCTCCTCCAGCACGGCGCTGACCGCGTCGGCGACGGGTACCTCGCGGCGCTCGTCGCTGCGGCGGTCGCGCAGTTCGACCACGCCGTCGGCCAGGCCCCGCCCGACGATCACGATCTTCGGCACGCCGACCAGTTCGGAATCCTTGAACTTCACGCCCGGCGAGACGCCCCGGCGGTCGTCGTACATCACCCGCGCGCCGGCCGCTTCGAGGTCGGCGGCGATGCGTTCGGCGGCGTCGAACACGGTGTCGTCCTTGCCGGTGGCCACGACGTGGACGTCGGCAGGCCCGATGCCGATCGGCCAGCACAGGCCCTTCTCGTCATAGGTCTGCTCGGCCAGCGCGGCGACGGCGCGCGTCACGCCCACCCCGTACGAGCCCATCGTGACCGTGACCGGCTTCCCGTTCTGGTCGAGTGCGGTCAGGCCGAAGGTCTCGGCGTACTTCGTGCCCAGCTGGAACACGTGCCCGAGCTCGATGCCGCGCGCGATCTCGAGCGGGGCGCCGCAACGCGCGCACCGGTCGCCGTCGCGGATCTCGACCGCGCCCAGCTCGCCCTCCGGCGTGAAGTCGCGGCCGCGCACGACGTGGGCAGCGTGCTTGCCCGCCTCGTTGGCGCCGGTGACCCACTCGGTGCCCCCGACGACCAACGGGTCGACGACGTAACGCACCTTCCATTCGGCCAGCTGCTGCGGGCCGATGTAGCCCTTGACCAGGCGCGGCTCCTTGGCCAGGTCGTCCGGGCCGGCCTGCTCGACCTCGACTGGCTCGAGCTGGCCGCCGATGCGCTTGAGGTCGACGTCGCGGTCGCCCGGCACACCGACGACGAGCAGCTGCCACTCGGTCTCGCCTGGTGCGCGGGTGCGCAGCACGACGTTCTTGAGCGTGTCGGCCGCCGTGGTCGGGTGGCCGAGCTCGTTCATGCGAGCGACGAGCGAGTCGATGGTCGGCGTGTCCGGGGTGTCGAGCACCTCCTGCGCCGCGTGATCGGCGGGGTCGACCGGATCGGGCGCCGCGATCTCGACCGCCTCGGTGTTAGCGGCGTAGTCGCAGTTGGTGCACTGGACGAAGGTGTCCTCGCCCGACGGTGCGGGCGCCAGGAACTCCTCCGAGGCAGAGCCGCCCATCGCGCCGGACACCGCGAAGACGATCTTGTAGGTGAAGCCGAGCCGGCTGAAGATGCGCTCGTACGCGCCGCGGTGCGCCTGGTACGACTTCTCGAGCCCCTCGTGCGACAGGTCGAACGAGTACGAGTCCTTCATGATGAACTCGCGCCCGCGCAGGATGCCGGCACGCGGCCGCGCCTCGTCGCGGTACTTGATCTGGATCTGGTAGAGCGACAGCGGGTAGTCCTTGTAGGACGAGTACTCCCCCTTCACCAGCAGTGTGAACAGCTCTTCGTGGGTCGGCGCGAGCAGGTAGTCGGCGTCCTTGCGGTCGCGCAGTTTGAACAGCAGGTCGCCGTAGTCGCTCCAGCGGCCGCTCGCCTCGTAGATGTCGCGCGGGATCAGCGCCGGGAAGTGCACCTCCTGCGAGCCGATGCCGTTCATCTCCTCGCGGACGACCCGCTCGACGTTGGCGAGGACGGCCATGCCCAGCGGCAGCCACGAGTAGATGCCCGGCGCCACTCGGCGGATGTAGCCGGCGCGCACGAGCAGCTTGTGGCTCGGCACCTCGGCCTCCGCGGGATCGTCGCGCAGGGTCCGCAGGAACAGGGTCGACATTCGCAGCACGCTGCTCAGGCTAGCCACGCACCGAAAACCGGTTGTGGCGGTGCGCGACGCTGGTCGCGAAGGTTCGTGACGAGAGGAGGCCCCCGTGTCCATCACCGTTGTCCGGGTGTGCCCCGCGTCCACCCTCCGCTCGCGCTGACCGTCGTCCGGACGGGAGCGCGCTCTCGTCCAGGAGACCTCAGCTATGCCATTCGAAGCGCCCTTCGAAGACGGTCCTGTCGAACCGTTCGCGGAACCGAACTACTCCACCTGGGACGTGGCCACCCACGGACCCGACCCACGACCCGACTGGGTCGTGACCGAACTCGCTGCCCTCGATACCGATCTCGGCGTGCTCAAGACCGGCAAGGAAGCCGACGTGCACCTGCTCTCGCGCGGCGTGCCTGACGGCCGGCACGTGCTGCTCGCGGCCAAGCGGTACCGCGGCGCGGAACACCGCATGTTCCATCGCGACGCCGGCTACACCGAGGGCCGCCGCGTGCGGAAGAGCCGCGAACGCCGCGCGCTTGCCCGGCGCACGGAGTTCGGCCGCGAGCTGGCCGCCGGCCAGTGGGCCGCCGCCGAATTCGCCGCACTGAGCACCCTGTGGGAGCTCGGCGCGCCCGTCCCCTATCCCGTGCAGCTCCATGGGACGGAGCTGCTGCTCGAGTTCATCGGCACACCCGACGGGCAGGCCGCACCGCGCCTGGCCCAGGTCCGTCCGGACGCGGCGCTGCTGGCAAGCCTGTTCGATCAGTGCGTTGCGGCGATGCGCCTGCTCGCCCGGGCCGGCTACGCGCACGGCGACCTCTCGCCGTACAACCTGCTCGTCGACTCCTCTTCCGAGCAGACGCGCCTCTTCATGATCGACCTGCCGCAGATCGTCGACCTGGTCGCGAACCCACAGGGTCCCGAGTTCCTGCACCGCGACTGCGAGAACGTGTGCGCGTGGTTCGCGCGGCGCGGCCTCGACACCGTCGAGTTCGACCATCTCTACGGTGACCTGATGGCCGAAGCGGTGGGTGCGTGGTGATCGCCACGTACCGTTGCCCGTGTGTCGCACTACGACCTCGCGGTGATCGGATCCGGCTCGGGCAATTCGCTCGTCATACCTGAACTGGCGCACTGGCGGATCGCGGTCATCGAGGAGTCGACCTTCGGCGGCACCTGCCTGAACGTCGGCTGCATCCCGACCAAGATGTACGTCTACCCCGCCGAGATCGCGAAGCACACGAGCGAGGGTGCACGCCTCGGCATCGACGCCCACGTCGACGGCGTGCGCTGGCGCGAGATGCGCGATCGGATCTTCGGACGCATCGACGCGATCTCGGCCGGCGGTCGCGACTACCGACGGGCCGGGAGCCACGACCACAACACCACCCTGTACGAGACGCACGCCCGGTTCGTCGACCCGCACACTCTCGAGCTGGGCACCGGCGAGACGATCACCGCCGACCGCATCGTGATCGCGGCCGGCTCGCGCGCGGTGGTGCCCGACATCGTCAAGGACTCCGGCGTCACCTACTACACGTCCGACACCGTGATGCGCATCGACGAGGTGCCGAAGCGGCTGGCGATTCTCGGCGGGGGTTACATCTGCGCCGAGTTCGCGCACATCTTCTCCGCCTTCGGCGCGCGGACGACCGTCGTGCTGCGCGGCGACAAGCTCGCCAAGCACCTCGACGCCGACATCCGCGACGCGTTCAACGCGTGCGCGCTGCAGGACTGGGACGTGCGACTCGGCTACCACCTGTCGAAGGTGCACATGGACGGCGACGTCGTGTGCATGCAGCTCGACGACGGCACCGAGCTCGAGGTCGACCTGCTGCTCGTCGCGACCGGGCGGGTGTCCAACGGCGACCGGATCAACGCCGCTGCCGCAGGCGTCGAACTCCACGACGACGGCCGGGTGAAGGTCGACGAGTACCAGCGCACGTCCGTCCCCCACATCTGGGCCCTCGGTGACGTGAGCTCGGACTACCAGCTCAAGCACGTCGCGAACCACGAGGCGCGGGTGGTCGCGCACAACCTGGCGCACCCCGACGACCAGATGAAGTCGGATCACCGGTTCGTGCCGTCGGCCGTGTTCACCCGTCCCCAACTGGCCAGCGTCGGGCTCACCGAGGCGCAGGCCGACGCCCGGGGCCTCGACTACGTGACGGCGATGCAGGGCTACGGCGGCACCGCGTACGGGTGGGCGATGGAGGACACCACCAGCGTGTGCAAGCTGATCGCCGACCGCGACACCGGACAGCTCGTCGGTGCGCACATCATGGGTGAGCAGGCGGCGACGTTGATCCAGCCGCTCATCCAGGCGATGAGCTTCGGCCTCGGCGTGCGCGACATGGCGCGGGGCCAGTACTGGATCCACCCCGCGCTCACCGAGGTCGTCGAGAACGCACTGCTCAAGCTCGACCTGTGAACCACCCCACGAAAGTGCTTCGCACAGAACACTCCGCACTTTCGTGGGGAGCCCGGCGCATCGTCTCGGTGCTGGACGGTGGTTTGGCCACCGAGCTCGAGGCGCAGGGTGCCGATCTGTCCGACGCGCTGTGGTCGGCGCGGGTGCTGGCCGACGAGCCGGAGCGCATCGTTGCCGCCCACGCCGCCTTCGTCGCCGCCGGCGCCGAGATCGCGATCACGAGCAGCTACCAGGCATCGTTCGAAGGTTTCGAGCGAGCCGGTGTCGCGCGGGCCGAAGCCGCGGGGCTGATGCGGCGCAGCGTCGCGTTGGCCCGCGAGGCCGGGCCTCCGCGGGTCGCGGCGTCGGTGGGACCGTACGGCGCGGTGCTGGCCGACGGGTCGGAGTACACGGGTCGCTACGGACTGGACGTCGCGCAGCTGCGGCGCTTCCACCGTCCACGGCTGGACGTGCTGGCCTCGGCCGAGCCGGACCTGCTCGCCGTCGAGACCATCCCGGCGCTGGCCGAGGTCGAGGCGATCTGCGCCGAACTCGAGGAGGTCGGGGTCCCGGCGTGGGTGTCGCTGTCCGGCACGGGCTCGGCGACGGCGGCCGGCGAGCCGCTCGCCGAGGCGTTCGCGATCGCGGCGGCGTGCCCGGCGGTCATCGCCGTCGGCGTGAACTGCGTCGCGCCGCACGTGGTTGCCGACGCGCTGCGGATCGCTGCGTCCGTCACGTCCAAGCCGCTGGTGGCCTATCCGAACAGCGGTGAGACGTGGGACGCGACGCACCGGCGCTGGACGGGAGATCCCGAGATCGCCGCCGGCGACGTGCGCACCTGGGTCGAGCTCGGCGCCCGCTTCGTGGGCGGCTGCTGCCGGGTGACACCGGCGCAGATCACAGCGATCGGCGGCGCCGTCCGCGATTTCGGCTGAGTCCACCCCCTACGCTTTCGGGGTGGGGTTCGAGGTCACCACGTTGGGCACGAACACCGAGGTGCTCACACTGCCGTTCGAGCAGCCGCTGGCGGAGTGGCGCGACGACCGGATCGTCTACGTGCCCCGCGGCATCTCGCGGCACGTCGTGCGGTTCGTCGACGTGGGCGGCGAGGTCTTCGCGATCAAGGAGGCCACCGATCGGTTCGTGCTTCGTGAGCACGGGTTGTTGCGTGCTCTCGCCGAACACTCGGTGCCCGTGGTCGACGCGTACGGCACGGTGGTGGCGCGCACGACCCGCGACGGCACCGAACTCGGCGGACTGCTCATCACCCGGCACCTGCCGTTCTCGCAGCCGTACCGATCGCTGTTCACAGGCCGGAGCCTGCCCCAGCTGCGCGTCCGGCTGCTCGACGCGCTCGCCGGGCTGTTCGTCCGGCTGCACCTGGCCGGCTTCTACTGGGGTGACTGCTCGCTGTCGAACACACTGTTCCGCCGCGACGCCGGTGCCCTTGCCGCCTATCTCGTCGACGCCGAGACCGGCGAGCTGCACCCGCGACTGACCGACGGCCAGCGGGCCTACGACCTCGAGACGGCGACGATGAACATCGCCGGCGAGCTGTTCGACCTGCAGGCCGCGGGCTTCCTCGACGCGGACGTGGACGTTGCCGACCTCGCCCAGGTCGCGCAATCACGCTACGAATCGCTGTGGGACGAGTTGACCCACGACGTCATCGTGCCGCCCGGCGAGAACTACCTGATCAACCAGCGGGTGCGGCGGCTCAACGATCTGGGCTTCGACGTGTCGGAGATGCGCATCAAGACCGAGAAGGACGGCATGCGGCTCGGATTCGACACCCAGGTCGTCGAGGCCGGGCATCACCAGCGGCGGCTGTTCGAGCTCACCGGGTTGCGGGTTCAGGAGAACCAGGCGCGCGCGCTGCTCGCCGACCTGTGGCGGTACAAGGCCAAGTGGGAGGACGCCATCGGCTCGCCGGTCTGGGAGGATCTCGCCGCCCGGCGCTGGCTCGACGAGAAGTTCTACGGCACGCTCGCGCTCGTCCCGCCAGAGTTGCGCGGCAAGCTCCCCGACGCCGAGCTGTTCCACGAGATCAGCGAGCACCGCTGGCTGCTGTCGGAGCAGAACGGGCGCGACGTCGGACGCTCCGCGGCGGTGGCCGACTACGTCCGGACCGTGCTGCAGGACCTCCCGGACACCCGCGTCGACCTGTCGTCCGGGCCGCCGACCGAGGAGTTCGAGCCCATCTTCGACGGCTAGGTTGCAAGGCATGAGCGACACGTACACAGGCAAGGTCTCGGTCGGCGGCAACATGGACGTGCGCCGGTTGCCCGGGCTGACGATCGCCAAGCTCGCCGTCGGGCCGATGGACAACAACGCGTACCTGCTGCGCTGCACCGAAACGGACGAGGGCTTGCTCATCGACGCGGCCAACGAGGCCGACCGGCTGCGCGAGCTCGTCCGGTTCGAGGGACCGCCGGTGTCGGCGATCCTGACGACCCACCTGCACAAGGATCACTGGATCGCGCTCGAGGAGCTCGTCACCGACGCCGGCGCCGCGGTCTACGCCGGGGACGAGGACGCGGACGGGCTGCCGGTGGCCGTCGACGAACGGCTGCACCACGCAGACACCATCGACGTGGGCGACGTGTCGCTCGAGATCATCGGGCTGCGCGGCCACACGCCGGGTTCGGTCGCCGTGCTCTACCGCGACCCCGAGGGCGTCCCGCATCTGTTCACCGGCGACTCGCTGTTCCCCGGCGGCGTCGGGAAGACGTGGTCACCCGAGGACTTCGTGTCCCTCGTCGACGACGTCGAGCACCGCATCTTCGACGTGCTGCCGGACGAGACGTGGTTCTACCCCGGCCACGGCAGCGACTCGACCCTCGGCGCGGAGCGTCCGCACCTGGCCGAGTGGCGAGAGCGCGGCTGGTGAGCGCCTAGGGTCGGGGCATGGCCGAGCCAGTGGTGATGTCCAGTTCGCGTACCTACCCCCTGAGCGTCGAGGACGTTTTCGACCGCGTGCTCGCGCTGCCGCTCCCGGACCTGTTCAACCGGCGGTACGGACCGATCCCACCGATCCGCGCGACGCAGGGCCCACCGGACTGGAACACGGTCGGGCAGACGCGGGTCATCTCGCTGTCCGGCGGCGGGTCGATGCGCGAGACGCTCACGAGGGTCGACCGACCGGCCGCGTTCGGGTACCGGCTCACCGACGTCAAGGGACCGATGAAGCCGCTCGCCGGCTCCGTCGACGGACTGTGGTCGTTCGATCCCGTCGGCACCGGCGTGCGCGTGACCTGGCGATGGGCGATCACGCCCGGCTCGAGCGTTGGTGCGGCCGTGCTGCCGACTTTCGCGCGGGTCTGGCAGGGCTACGCGCAGCGGGCGTTGGGGCGCATCGAGGAACTCCTGCTCCCCGTTTGACGTGTCGTTGCACCCGCACCGCGTAGTGGGGACGTAAGGTGCGCACATGCGACGCGGGGACGTCCAGCGGTTGCTGTTCGCCTCGGTCTCGACCGTCGTGCTGCTCGTCCCGTCGGGGCTGGTGGCGGCCACCGCGCCGATCGCGCAGGGCGCGGCGATCACGGCCACCGGCGGCTCGCCGCAGCTGCCGCAGGGCGGCACCAAGATCCTCGGGCACTACCGCGTGGTCGCCTACTACGGCGGGGTCGGTGGCGGCGGGCTGGGCGTGCTCGGCTCGAAACCGCCGCGCCTGATCGCCGACGACATCATCGCCCGGTCCCGGGCCTGGCGCGGCTACGGTCTGCCGGTGCAGCCGGCGATGGAACTCATCGCCACGGTCGCGCAGGGCTCCGCCGGCCCGGACGGTACCTACTCGAGACCGATCCCGCGCAGCGAACTCGCGCCGTATCTCCGCGTCGCCCATCGGCGCAAGATGCTGCTGATCCTCGACTTCCAACCCGGACGGGCGCAGTTCCTCGACCAGGTGAAGCAGTTCCGGTACGCGCTCGTCGATCCGTGGGTCTCGGTCGCGCTGGACCCCGAATGGAAGATGGGGCCGCACCAGGTGCCTGCCACGGTGATCGGCCACTCGGCCGCCGCACCCATCAACGCCGTGCGGCGCTACCTGTCCGGCGTCGTCGCGGCCCGGCACCTGCCCGACAAGCTGCTGGTGGTGCATCAGTTCCGTCCCGAGATGCTGCCGGATCGGCAGAACATCCATCCCGGCCCCGGCATCGAAGTCGTGTTCCATGCGGACGGCTTCGGTACCCCACGCGCGAAGATCGCGACGTGGCGGCGCATCGCCCTACCCGGCCGCCCGTTCGGCACCGGTTTCAAACTGTTCCTGCGTCAGGACCGGCCGATGATGCCGCCGGACCGCGTGATGGCGCGCCGGCCTAACCCGGACCTGATCACCTACCAGTAGCTCAGTGGCAGTTGGACGCGATCCAGGTGCCGATCTTCTCGAAGTCCTGGGCCAGCCCCTGCGCGGCGCTCGGGTCGACCTGCCCGGCGACGGCCGCGTGCACGTACCGATCGACGTCCTGGACGGCGGACTTGATCTCGGGCGGCGCCTCGGCAGCGAGCGTGTCGAAGCGCGCCACCAACTGCTGCTGGACGCCGTTGGGGCTGATGATCTTCGACAGGTCACCGATGTGCGTCCAGTCGGTGCAGAAGTTGCCGGTGGCACCGCCGCCGCCACCGCCGCCACCGCCACCACCGCCGCCACCGCCACCGCTGCCAGCGCTGCCACCGCCGGACCCGGCCGGCGGCGCGGACGAACCGGTGTTCCCCGCGCCGGAACCGCCGCCGTTGCCGGTCGAACCGGACCCCGACGTCGAGCTCGAACATGCCGTGGCCAGTGCCGCGACCGCGGCGCAGGCCGTCAGCGCGCGTGCGAACGCACTCGTGGGTCGTCGTGTTTCGGTCTTCACAGCGGCGTCCTCCCCAGGGCGTGGGACATTCGACCAGCACCAGCGCGGCGGGTCAAACGGTGCTGGCAAGAAGGAGCCGACCCGTCCTGCGCTGATACCGCGGGCGGGTGAGAGCATCGCGCGGTGACCGCGCTGGGAGTGCTCGACATCGGCGGGACACATGTCACCGGCGCCCGCATTTCGGACGATCCGTGGCGGCTGACCGGTACGCCCACCCGCGTCGACATCGACGGCCACGCGCCGGCCGCGACGATTCTCGATGGCATGGCGAGTGCGGCTCGCGCCCACGGCTCCGGGGGGATCTCGGCGCCATGGGCGATCGCCATGCCCGACCCGTTCGACTACGAACGCGGCATCGGCCGATTCCACGGAGTCGGCAAGTTCGAGTCGCTCGACGGTGTCGACGTGCGTGGCGAGCTCGCGCGACGGCTCGGCTGCGCGCCCGAGGAGGTGCACTTCTGCAACGACGCGGACGCATTCACCGTCGGCGAGTGGCTCGTCGGCTCGGCGCGCGGCGCCCGCCGCGTCGTCGGCCTGACGCTCGGGACGGGCGTCGGCAGCGGCTGGGTAGACAACGGGCGGGTCGTCGATCCTGGCGTGCCGCCGGGCGGACGGGCGCACCGGGTGCACATCGACGGGGCACCGCTCGAGGAGACGATGTCGCGTCGGGCGATCCGGCGCGCGTACGCCGCCGCGACCGGCGACCACGACGCCGACGTCCGCGTTGTCGCCGACCGGGCGCGCGCGGAAGAGACGGCCGCCCGCGGCGTGCTGGCACACGCGCTGCGCAGCCTGGGGCGGGCGCTGGCCACCCCGATCCACGACTTCGGCGCGGACCTCGTGGTGGTCGGTGGCTCGATGTCGGCGTCGTGGCCGCTGTTCGAACCATGGTTCCGCGAGGGCGCGGGTGACACCCCGGTGCCACCCGTCCGGGTCGCGGCGAACAGCGACACCGCACCGTTGTTCGGCGCCGCCTACGTCGCTACGACGTCCCGATGACGATGCGCGGGTGGTCGGCCGGACGCAGCCAGCGCAGGATGCGCACCAACTGACCGAGTTCGACGGCGACGCACCCCGCGGTCGGCCGGCCGACCGACACGTGCAGGAAGAACGCGCTGCCCGCACCCGGCCGCACCCCACCCGGTG
>CAWAVG010000009.1:0-17596 GCA_963785425.1 uncultured Actinomycetota bacterium | reverse complement strand
GCCCTGCGCACTCCCGCACCGCCGGGTAGGGCGATCCGGCCCTGGCCGTGCCAGTCGGTGACGAGCGCGTCGATGCGCTCGACGTGCTCGGCAGTCACCTCGGCGGCACCGCCTGCGCGGGCCCAGGCCCGCAGCACGCGGGTGCGCACGGCCCGTGGCAGCTGCGCCAGCGCCGCCACGTCCAGCTCGTCATGATCTTGCAGCTTTCCGTCCCCTGGTGCGCAAAGCTGCAAGATCATCGCGTCGGCGGCGGCGCTGAGCGCGTCGTCGTCGTCCTGCAGCTGCGAAGCGGTGCGGGCGAGCGCTTCGGCGACGCCGCCCTGCAGGACGTCCTCGAGCAGCGGCAGCACCTCGCGCCGCAGCCGCACCCGCTGCAGGCTCCGGTCGTCGTTGTGCGGGTCGTCCCAGTATCGAGGCCGAGGGCCCGGCAGGCCGCTTCTGTGGTGGCCCGGCGCAGACCGAGCAGGGGCCGCAGGTGCCGTCCCGACGCGGGCCGCATGCCGGCGATGGAGCGCGCGCCCGAGCCACGTCCCAGGCCCATCAGCACCGTCTCGGCCTGGTCGTCGAGGGTGTGGCCGAGCAGCAGGTCGCGGTCGAGCGCGGCCGCCACCGCGTCCAGCGCGGCGTACCGGGCGGTTCGCGCGGCAGCCTCCCTCCCCCCGTCGCGCCCGACGTGCACGGTGACGATCTCGACGGGGTCGAAGCCGAGTTCGTAGCCGAGGGCGGCGACGCGCCGCGCCTGGTCGGCCGAGCCGTCCTGCAGGCCGTGGTCGACCGTCACCAGGGCCGCCCGTCCCGGCGCCTCGAACGCCACTGCCGCAGCGAGCGCGAGCGAGTCGGCACCGCCCGAACAGGCCACGAGCGGAGCGGTCAGCCAGGGCCGCACCGCGTGGCGCACCGCGGCGACGGCCGGATGCGGGCCGGCCATTACGCGACTTCGACCCTGTAGTGGTCGTGATCCGGGCCGAATCGCAGCCGATAGAGGGTCAAAGTCGCGACCTGTCAGGCGTGGACGCGCTTGACCCAGCGGGACGGATCGGCGATCTCGGCCTTGGTGGGCAGCGTCTGCCGCGACGTCCACACCGCGTTGAAGCCGTCGAGCCCGACGCGGTCGATGACCGAACGGACGAACGCCGCGCCGTCGACGTACTGGCGCGTCTTGGCATCGAGTCCGAGCACGCGGCGCAGCATCCGGTCGAGCGCATTGCCGCCCTTGCGGCGCCGAGCTGCGAACCGCTTCTCGATCGCCTCCTGCGACGGGATCACCGACGGGGGCACGGCGTTCATGACGTACTCGGCGTGCCCCTCGACCAGCGACATGAACGCGGTCAGGCGGTCGAGCACGACACGCTGTTCCGGAGTGGCGACGACGGCCATGAGCCCCTCGCCGTCGCCCTGCCCGCGCACGACCTTCACCAGTTCGCCGACCGCGCCGGACAGCCGGCGCCGCAGCGCAGCAGGGTCGGTGTCGGTCGCGTCGGTGAGTGCCTCGACCTCGTCGTGCATGTGCTGGCGCAGCCACGGGACGGCCGTGAACTGAACCCGGTGGGTGACTTCGTGCAGGCACACCCACAGCCGGAAGTCGGCGGGATCGACCTTGAGGTGCCGTTCGACGGCGACGATGTTCGGCGCCACCAGCAGCAGCTGCCCGCCGGTGCGGTCGAAGAACTCGAACTGCCCGAGCACCTTGCCGGACAGGAACCCGAGCACCAGGCCGACCTGCACGCCGGTGAGCCGTCCGCCGACGGTCTCGGCCACCCGTCCCACGGGGTTGTCGGCGGTGAGCTTGTCGACCAGCGGGGTGAGCACCGCGCGCATACCGCTGGTGTTGGCGTCGATCCACGCGGACCGATCGATGACCCGGGTGACTGCAGTGACCTTCGGTTCGTCGAGCCCCGTCAGGTCGGCGACGTGCCCGGCGGCGCTGGAGGTCGCCTGGTACAGCTCGCCGACGGCTTCGTCGGCCTCGGTACGCGTCGCGGTGGGCGGAGGCGGACTGAAGCGCCTGGCCGCCCGGGCGGCCACGTCCCAGTCGATGAGGGAGCCCACGCCAGCGACACTACCGGCCCGTTGGGTACCGACTCAGCCGCAACCGCACCGACTCAGCGCCGAAGTGAGCGCGTCCAGCGCCGCCTCCGCGCCGAAGGTGCCCACCGCGCGGTCGGCGTCGAAGGAGAAAAGCAGGAGGGCGCCGGACCTGTCCCGCACCATCCCGGCCAGCGACGAGACCGTCGACAGGGTGCCCGTCTTCGCCCGCACGCGACCGGCGGCGAAGCGTTCGGTGCCGTCGGTGTAGCGCTCCTGCAGGGTGCCGCTCCACCCGGCGACCGGCAGCATGGACGCGACCAGGTGCAGCTGCGCGGCGCCCGGCGGACCGTCGCCGGCGATCAACCGCAGCACCGAAACGAGCGCCGCGGGCGAGACCCGGTCGCCGGACGAGAGCCCGCTGCCGTCGTACATGCCGGCGCCGACGTGTGCGCCGAGGCGACCGAGCACCGTGCGGATCGCGGCCACCGCACCGGTGAACGAGGCCGGTCGGTGCTCGGCGAGCGCGACCTGCCGGGCCAGGACGTCGGCGATCACGTTGTCGGAGGTCTGCAGCATCTCGTCGACCAGTTGCGCGACGGGCGCCGACTGCACGCTCGCGACGGGCTCGGCGCCGGCAGGCGCCTTGCCCGCGGTCACGGTCAGGTTCGGGTTGCCGAGCAGCTTGGCGAGTGCGACGCCTGCGTCCAGATCTGGTTTGGTGCTGCGCGCGTAGCCGGGAGCGGCGATCACGGCGGCGTCACTCATGACCGCGGTGATGGGCGCCGCGTACTCGGTGCCCATGTCGGTGGCGTCCCAGTGCGGCGAGATCGCCGGGCCGCTGAACAGCGAGCCGTCGACGACGATCTTGTGAACGGTGACGTGCTTGGCGCGCAGTTGCTTCACCAGCGTCGCCAGCCGGGCCGCACCGGCGTAGGTGGTCGGCCTACCCGGTGCGGCCGCTGCCAGCGTCGGGTCGCCGCCGCCCACGAGCACGATCGTGCCGTTGCCGGCGTCGTCGACGGTCGTGGTGAACCGGTCGCTGGGCTTGTGCACCGCCAGGATCGCCGCGGCGGTGAGCAGCTTGGCGGTCGATGCGGGAGCCGCCGGTGTCGTGCCGGAGCTGTTGAACAGCACCTTGCCGGTCTGCGCGTCGATCACGCGGGCCAGCAGCCGTGCGCCGAGGCCGGGGGCGGTCGCGAGCCGGCCGATCGCCCGGCGAACGCCGGCGGGGGTCGCGGTCGTGGCCGCCTGCGGGGTCGGTGCCGGGCTCGGCGCGGCGGTGAGAGCGCCGAGTGCGGCCGGCTGCGACGGACGGGGCGGGGCGGGCTTCGCGCTCGCGTGCTTGATGCCGCGGGCGATGCCGAAGCCGAGCGCGAACGCGGCCACCACGACCACGATCGTGACGGCGCACATGACGGCCAGCCGCCGACCGTGCCGCACCGTTCCCACGATGCGTCAGACTATGTCGGTCCCGACCCGCCGTAGAGGAGCCCCACCGTGGAGTTCGACGTCCTCATCGAGATCCCGCGCGGTAGCCGCAACAAGTACGAGGTGGATCACGAGTCCGGGCGCATGCGGCTCGACCGCACGCTGTTCACCTCCACGCAGTACCCGGCCGACTACGGCTACATCGAGGACACCCTGGGCGACGACGACGACCCGCTCGACGCAATGATCATCCTGCACGGCGATCCGCTGTTCCCCGGCGTGCTCGTCCGGTGCCGCGCGATCGGCATGTTCCGGATGACCGACGAGATGGGCGGCGACGACAAGGTGCTGTGCGTGCCCGTCACAGACCCGCGCCTGGAGCACCTGCGCGACATCCACCACGTCCCGGAGTTCGACCGGCTCGAGATCCAGCACTTCTTCGAGGTCTACAAGGAGCTCGAGCCCGGCAAGTCGGTCGAGGGAGCGTCGTGGGTCGGACGGGTCGAGGCCGAGCGCGAGATCTCGCGGTCGCGGCAGAGGTTCCTCGACGCCGGCGGCTACACCGCCGGCCACACCGACCACTGACCCCCGCTGCTGGTATCGGGCCGAATCCGGCGTGTCGATACCGGCAGCGGTCAGGGGACGGGAGCGGCGGCGATGCGAACGGGGCGGTAGGAGAAGTACTGCCCCGGGCCGGGCCGTGCGCACGTGAGCCGGTCGGCCGCGACGCGCCGCACCTGAACGAGGACGTCAACGTCGCCGTGCGGGCCGGCGAGCCGCACGGTCGCCTGTCCGTCGGCGACCGGGTCGGCCGCGACCACGCGCAACGCGTCCGCCCGCCGGATGCCGAGGTGCTCGTAGCCGAAGGCCAGCGCGGCCTGCGCCACGGGAGCAAGCCCGATCCGGCCGCGCAGCAGCGCGCCGACCACCTCGCCTGCCTCGGCCGCCGCGACGAACTCGAGCGCCGCGAAGGGCAGCACCCGGCCGTACATGAGCCCGCTGGGCAGCATCAGGACGTTGGCCGCGAACCGCTCGCCACCGATGTGGCTGCACTCCCACACCCGGCCCGGACGCTGCTCGGCGAGCGCCGCGGCCACCGGGCGACCGCGTAAGGCGCAGCAGGTGTCGTGCTTGCTGTGGGCGCACACCAGGTAGAGCGGTGTGTTGTCCGGCGAGCCGCCCGACCCGTCGAGCGGCAGCTCGAGCAGCTCGCCGTCGTCGTGGTACTCGCCGCGGCGCAGCGACCGGGCCCCGTCGCGGGTGTCCGCGTAGAACCAGCTCCGCACCGCCTGCGCGGGCGTACGTCCCGGACGCCGGATCGCGAGGACCCGCACGCGCGCCGCGTTCGCGCGCGCCTCGAGCGTCGTGGCGACGTCGGTGTCGAAGCGGGATTCGCGCAGCCCGGCGTGGCCCCACGGACCGGGCTGCTCCACGAGCAGCAGCGCGGCGGCGGGGAACGCGGTGCCGAGCATCGGGTCGCCGCGCAGTTGGGCGTGCAGCGCGCACCGGTTGGCCGACTCGCGGGGCTGCGGACCGCGGTGGGCACCGCGCTCAGCCAGGGACGATCACGCCTTCGCGCAGCAGCCGGCGCGCGAGGACCAGCTGGTCGTCCGGCTCGAGGCCCGGCAACTGCGCCGGGATGAAGCGCTCTCCGGACGCAATTGCCTTCATCGCCTCGGCGGTGTCAGCCGGCAGGGTCAGGGTGCGGTCGAGCATGGTCAGCACGATGTGCTCGCCGTCGGCGGTGATGCGCACCCGAAGCGCCGCACGCAGCCGCAGTGGCGAGTCGGCAGCGAGCGCGTCGGCGGCCGCGAGCTGTCCCAGCGGTGCCACCGGTTCGGGACGGGTCTGCTGCCGCAACCGATCCGCGACGCCCTGCGCGACCTCGTCCGCACCGACCGTGTCGAGCTGCGCGCGCAACGCGACGAGCGTCGCGTCGAGCTCGGCGGCGAGCACAGCGGGGTCGTCGAGGTCGACGCCCATCGGCAGCGACGTCCGCAGTTCGGGATCGCGCTGAGCCACCTCGAGCACGCGCTGAACGAGCGTGTAGCGGGTCAGCGGATGGATGCCGACCGTCAGGTGGATCGACGTCTCGCCGAGCGCGTCCGCGGCGTGGATCGTGCCGCGCGGCAGGTAGAGCGCGTCGCCGGGTTCGAGCACGGTGTCGACCAGCGCTTCGGTCTCGGCACGCGCCGCGACCTCGGCGCGCGAGCGCTCCCAGTTCTGGTTGTCCAGCGGTGCGGGCACGACCGGCTCGTGCAGCCGCCAGCGCTTGCGGCCCGACACCTGCAGGACGAACACGTCGTGCACGTCGTAGTGCGGCGCGAAGCCGCGATTCTGCGGCGGGGTGATGTAGGCGTTGATCTGGACGGGATGGCCGAGCTCGTCGGCGAGCTGCGACCCGAACCGCACCAGCGGCGGCCAGGTGCGATGCAGTCCCTGGAGCACCAGCGTGGCGCCGTCGGCGAGCTGGGCGAGCACGCGGTCATCCGCTGCCTGGTCGGCGATCCCGGCGCCCGCTCCCCCGCCGCGCGTGAACTGCTTCGCAGCGAGCACCGTGCCCTCCTTGGCCATGCGCAGGAACGGGGTGCGCAGCCCGCGCTCGGAGACGAGCTCGTCGACCGCGCCGGTGTCGAGCAGATCGGCGAACGAGCCCGTCAGATCGGCTGCGCGCGTCAGCAGCGGCGCCCGTCCCCAGTACTCACCGGCGAACTGCGCAGACGACAGAGCGGTGCAGCGCCGAAGCGCTGCACCGCCCGAGTCGTGCGTCGTGCTCACTTACGCCGAACCGTCGGCACCGCCGTCGCCGCCGCCGCTGGCGTGACCGTCGGCGCTGCCGTCTCCGGCCGCACCGTCGGCACCGCCGTCGCCACCGGGCGAGTCGGCGTGTCCGTCCGCTGCCGCGTCAGCGCCGCCGTCGGCGCCACTGTCCTTGTCGGCCTCGGCGTCGGAACCGCCGTCTGCGCCGCTGTCCTCGTCGAACGTGCCCGAAGTCATGTCGTCGTCGTCCATGTTCACTCCTTCACCCCGGCCCGGATTCGGGCCGTCCGCTTGGCTCCTACCCCGCCGCCGTGACGGGGTAACCCTGCCGCTCACCGACGTGCAGCGCAACGATCCCGCCGGTCAGATTGCGGTAGCGGACCTCCTCCCAACCGCTCGCCGCGATGATCCGGGCGAGCTCGTCCTGCGCCGGCCAAGCGCGGATCGAGTCGGCGAGGTAGACGTAGGCGTCCGCGTTCGACGCCACGCGGCGCGCGACCCACGGCAGCAAGCGCATCAGGTAGTTCAGATACACGAACCGGAACGGTGCGAACGTGGGACGGCTGAACTCGCACACCACCAGCCGCCCGCCGGGACGCACCACGCGGGCCAGTTCGCGCAACACCTGCGCCGTATCGGCCACGTTGCGCAGGCCGAACGAGATCGTCACCGCGTCGAACACGCCGTCGGCGAAGGGCAGGTGCATGCCGTCGCCGGCGACGAACCGCACCGCTCGCCGGCGCCGCAGCGCTCGGCCGGCTCGCAGCATGCCGAGTGAGAAGTCGCACGCCACGGCCGCAGCACCGCTCCGCATCATCTCGGCGGTCGACACGCCGGTGCCCGCCGCGAGATCGAGCACCTTCTGGCCGCGGTCCAGTTCGAGGCATTGCCGGGTGCGCTTGCGCCAGTGCCGGTCGAGACCGCCCGACAGCACGGTGTTGGTCAGGTCGTAGCGGCGGGCGACGCCGTCGAACATGGCCGCGACCTCGCGCGGAGCCTTGTCGAGAGTCGCCTTCACCACGCGGTCATTGTGTCAGCCGCCCGCTTCGTGGGACGCGGCCCGCTCGCGGTCCGTGGCGGCCGCCGTATTTCTCGCCAGCCGAATCGCGCCGAGCACCACGACGGTCAGGCACAGCGTGTAGCCGATCACGTGGAAGGCCGACAGCGGGATGTGCTCGCGCAGCAGCAGCGCGCCGATGAGCACGGCTACGAACGGGTCCGTCGCCGAGTTCGCCGGCAGCGTTGCGGCGAGCTGCCCGACCTGGAACGACACCTGCGTGAGCACGATGCCCGAGACGCCGAGCAGCGCGATGCCGATCAGCGGGATGACGCCGCGCCCGGTGGTGACCAGCGCGGCCCAGCCACGTCGCACGACGACGTCGGACAGACCGTCGACGAACACCCCGAGCGTGCCGAAGAACATGCCGGCCACGCCGCCGTACACGGCGCCGCGCACCACGGACCCGCGCGAGCGCACCGCCAGCGCGACCGTCGATCCGACGGCGAGCACGATCAGCACCGTGAGCGCGAAGTAGCGAGCCTTCGGGGCATGACCTGCGCCAGGCGTCCCGATCATGACGAGGAACCCGCTGAGGCCGGCGACGATTGCCAGGCTGCTGAGATAGTCCATCGCTGTCGGCCGTGGACCGCCGAGCCACCACCCGACGATCAGCGCGACGGGCAGCATCAACACCACAAGGGGCTGGATGACCACCACGGGTCCCGCGGCAAGCGCGGCGGCGTTGAACACGAACCCGATGAAGTCGCCGAGCACGGCCGCGACCCACACCGGGTCGCGGAACAGGCGCAGCAGGTTGCGCGCGTCCTCCTGGCCCTCGTTGTGCGACGCACGGTGTTGCACGACGATCGTGCTGCCGTACACGAGTGAGGACGCGATGCCGAGCGGGACGGCGACCGCGAGCGACATTCCGCGAGGTTAGCTTGCCGGTGCCCCGCCTCAGGCCGCCGCGCCACACAGCACGACCATGGCCGCCGTCCAGCCGACCAGGAGAACGATCATCAGGACCGAGCCGATGATCACGCGCGGCCCGACGTGGCCGACCCAGTTGCCGCTGGCGTCACGTTCGAGGTCGTACGGGAACGAGCTGACGCACAGCGCGCGCTCCGGCTTGCGCCTGTCGGCCAGGATGACGCCGTTGTCGTAGCCCAGGCCGTGCATCGTGAGCGTGTTGGTGGCCGGCCCGAGCTGGTAGCTGATCCTGGTCGTCGTGCTCGGCCCGCTGTACCACTGGCGTTCGACGGTCCAGCCGTGCGCCTGTGCGAGCCGGACGTTCTGATAGGTGACGCCGCTGTAGTACGTCCCGACGTCGGCCACGTCCGCGTTCGTGACCGTGACCGGTTCGCCCCACTTCAGCAGGATGAGCCGGGTGTGCTCACCGCGCAGGCGCCAGACGAGCACGCCGACGAACGTGACCACCGCGGTGATCGCGCCGGCGAGCGGGAAGGTGATCCACAGCGCGATCGGCGCGACCGCGACCATGAACAGCGCCCACGCCACCCACCAGCTCCACGGCAACGCCATGGCCTTGAACGCGATGGGCACCCGGCGTGGGGCGGGCGCCAGCACGCCGTCGTCCGCGGACGGGGTCGGCTTGCGCAGCCAACTCGGCTCGGCCCTGGCGAACGTGGTCACGCCCGGTCCGGTCAGCGCGGTGGACGCCGGCGCCGGCGAACTACCCGCCTGCGCCTCGGCGAGCTCGGCCTGCAGCGCTTCGACCTTCGCATCGGCGAGTTGACGCTGCAACCGGGTCACCCGCTGTTCGGGTGTCTCGTCCCCCACGAAGGCGCAATGTAGTCCGGTCAGCCCGCCGAGGCCACGGGCAAAAGGGGCAGCGCTGTCGAGCTGAAGTGCGAGTGCACGCGGGCGTCGACCGGGTCGTCGGCGGGATCGCGGTGCACCGCGATGTGGCGGTAGAGCGTGTCGCGCTGGGCGGGGATGCGACCGGCACCTCGGATCAGCTCGATCAGCTCCGTCCGGTTGCTGCGGTGCTTCGCGCCCGCGCTGCTGACGACGTTCTCCTCGAGCATGACCGATCCGAGGTCGTCGGCACCGAAGTGCAGCGTCAGCTGGCCGATGTCCTTGCCGGTCGTGAGCCACGAACCCTGCAGGTGATTGATGTTGTCGAAGAACAGCCGGGCGACCGCGACCATGCGCAGGTATTCGAGGCTGGTTGCCTGCGTGCGTCCCTTGAGGTGGTTGTTCTCGGGCTGATAGGTCCACGGGATGAAGCTGCGGAACCCGCCGGTGCGATCCTGCACGTCGCGGATCATGCGCAGGTGCTCGATGCGCTCGGCGTTGGTCTCGCCCGTCCCCATCATGAACGTGGCGGTCGACTCGAGGCCTTCCTCGTGCGCGGTTTCCATCACCTGAAGCCAGATCTCGCCCTTCTCCTTCAGCGGAGCGATGGCGGTGCGCGGGCGGTCGACGAGGATCTCGGCACCGGCGCCGGCGAACGAGTCGAGGCCGGCTGCTTTCAGACGCCGGACGACGGTGCGGTGGTCGATGCCGGACGTGCGCCCGATGTGGACGACCTCGGAGGCACCGAGACTGTGCAGCACGAGCTGCGGGTAGTCACGCTTCATCGCGCTGAAGGTGTGCTCGTACCACTCGATGCCGAGCTCGGGCGAGTGGCCGCCCTGCAGCATGATCTGCGTGGCGCCGAGGTCGACCGCCTCGCCGCAACGGCGCAGCAGCTCGTCCAGGCTGTGCGTCCAGCCCTCGGTGTGGTTCGGGGCGCGGTAGAACGCGCAGAACTTGCAGGCCGTGACGCACACGTTGGTGTAGTTGATGTTGCGGTCGATGATGTAGGTGGCGATGTTGTCGGGGTAGCGCCTGCGCCGCACCGCGTCCGCCGCCCGGCCGAGCGCGTGCAGCGGGGCATCGGTGTAGAGCTGCAGCGCCTCCTCGGGCGTGATCCGTCCGCCGGCTGCCGCGCGTTCCAGAACGTCCTGCACGGGCCCGAGCCTACTTGCGGGGCGCCCGGCGTTTCCCCGCTGGTGCTCGCTCTGGGCGCCCCAACCGAGCACTGGCGGGGAAAGGGCTTGGACGTTTCCCCGCTGGTGCTCGCCCCGACCGCCCCAAACCGAGCACTGGCGGGGAAACAGCGGGGTGCGCAACGTCAGGGACGGGTCAGCGCATCATTCCCCGTGGAGGGCGGATGAAGCTCGACGAGGTGATCGCCGACCTGATGCGCGCATCGGGTGATCGGCTGCTCCGCGTTGCCTGTCAGCTGTGCCACAACGGCTACCTTGCTCGCATGCCGCACGAGGCCGTGTGCGGCACATTCGACACCGCCGAACAGCGAATCGTCGCGCGGCCCACCAACCGCGACCAGCATGAGGCCGTCCTGATCGGCACGCCGTCGTGCATTGCCGCCGACGGCGGCGCGGCGGTGACGGGCAAACTCGCCGCTCGCGTCTTTTCGCTGTTGTACTTCGCGCCGATGTACCTGCGCTGAGGTCAGCCGCGCTCGAGCGTGCGCAGGGCGGGACGGACGGACTCCAGCACGTCGAGCGCGCTCGGCGGGCCGTCGGTGGCGGCGAGCTGACCCGCGACGCCGTGCACGTACGCACCACACGCCGCGGCAAGCGGCGCGTCGAGTCCGGACGCGAGCAGCGAGCCGAGCAGCCCGCTCAGCACGTCGCCGCTGCCGGCGGTGCCGAGCCAGGCGGTGCCCGTCGGGTTCACGTACGCCGCACCGTCCGGCTCGGCGACGACGGTGGCGTTGCCCTTCAGCAGCATCGTCACGCCGAGCTCGGCTGCGGCCCGCCGGGCCGCACCGAGGCGGTCGTCGCCCACCGGCCCGGCGATCCGTTCGAACTCGCGGTCGTGCGGCGTGAGCACCGTCGGTGCCGACCGTTGCAACAATTCGCGATGCGATGCGAGCACCGTGAGGCCGTCCGCATCGACGATCACGGGCACGTCGGTCGAGAGCACGTCGCGCAACAGCGCCAGCGCGTCGTCGTCCGTACCCATCCCCGGCCCGACCACCCACGCCTGCACCCGCAGTTCGGACGGCCGCTGGTCGGGCTGCACCACGACCTCGGGGAACCGCGCCCGGATCGCGTCAGGCACCGACCCGGCGTAGCGCACCATCCCCGATCCGCCGTGCAGCGCAGAACCGGTGCACAGCACGCCGGCGCCGCCGTATGCAGGCGACCCGGCCACCACGCCGACGACTCCGCGGGTGTACTTGTCGTCGCTCGCGCCGGGCACCTTCAGCGCGGCCTGCACGTCGTCGGCCTCGAGCACGTGCGCCTGCGGACCGGGCAGCTCGAGCCCGATGTCGACCAGCCGCACCTGCCCGGAGTGCTCGGCGCCGGCACCGACGACGAGCCCTGTCTTCAACGCACCGAACGTCACCGTCTCGTCCGCACGCACGGCCGCGCCCTCGACCACGCCGGTGTCGGCGTCGACCCCGCTCGGCAGGTCGACCGCGACGGTCAACGAGTCGTGCGCGGCCGTTGCGAGCGCCGCGGCGTCGTCGCGCAGGCCGCCCGATCCGCCGATGCCGAGAATGCCGTCGACGACGAGATCGGCGGGCACGTTCGCCGCAACGGCGTCGGCGACCCGTCCGCCGGCGCGCCGCAACGCAGTGAGCCCACCCGCATGCGCCTTGTCCGGCGCGAGCAGCAGAGCCGTCACCCGTGCCCCGCGCGACGCCAGGCGTGCCCCTGCGTACAGCGCGTCCCCGCCGTTGTTGCCCGCGCCGACGAGCAGCGTGACCCGCGCGCCGTACACGTCGCCGAGCAACTGCGCGCACTGCGTCGCCAGACCGGTCGCCGCGCGCTGCATCAGCGCACCCTCGGGAAGGCGCGCAATCAGCGCCGCTTCGGCGTCGCGGACCTGGGAAACGGTGTAGATGCCGTGCATGCCCTCACTCCTTCCCGGTTTTGGCGGATCAGCCCAACACGCTGGGCTCATCCGCCAAGAGTGTTACGACTCGGCGATCACTGTCGCGGCGGCGATCCCGCCGTCGTGTGAGAGCGACACGTGCCAGCGGCTCACCCCGAGCGAGTCGGCTCGCTCCGCAACGGTCCCCCGAACGGCCAGCGACGGACGTCCCGCGTCGTCGGTGAGCACCTCGGCGTCGGTCCAGCGCATGCCGCCGGCGCCGAGCGCCTTCGCCAGCGCCTCCTTCGCCGCGAACCGGGCCGCGAGCGACTCGGCGCTGCGCGGCTCGCCGTGCCCGGTCGTCAACTCCGTCGGCGTGAACAGCCGCGCCGCCAGCGCAGGCGATCTCTGCAACGCCTCGGCGAACCGCGCGACGGGGACGACGTCGATCCCGACGCCGACGATCACCGGGGTCCCCCGCGAAATCGCGCGCGATTCCGTGGGTTGGTCATGTCGCCGCGGCGGTGGGCGTGCTGCCGTCAGCCGGCGCGTAGTCGGACAGGTGGCCCGGGAACGCCGACACCTTCGGGTTCAGGTACGCGGCGGCATTGTTCACCGCGGTCGCGACCTCGCCGAACCCGGTCGCGATCAACTTCACCTTGCCCTCGTAGTCGACGATGTCGCCGGCCGCGTAGATGCCGGGGACGGTCGTCCGTCCCGTCGTGTCGACGACGATCTGCCGCTTGCGGATCTCGATGCCCCACTCCATCAGCGGGCCGAGGTTGGCCGTGAACCCGAGCGCCGCGACGAGTCGCGAGCAGCTGATCGTGTGCGTGACGCCCAGGACGTCGACATCGACCTCGGTCACGTCCGGATCGCCGCGCACCGCGGTTATCTGCGCTTCGGTCAGGATGTTCACCGACGACGCCTTGAGCAGTTGCACCGAGTGCGGGTGCCCGCGGAACTCGGCGCGGCGGTGCACGATCGTGACCGACTTCGCCAGCGGCTCGAGCATCAGCGCCCAGTCGAGCGCGGAGTCGCCGCCGCCCACGACCACGACGTCCTCACCGGCGTACTTCGTCGGGTCGGGAACGAAGTGCGCGAGACCGCGCCCGAGATAGTCGCCACCCGTCGGCAAGGGGCGGGGTGAGAACGTGCCGATGCCGCCGGTGATCACGATCGCGCGGCACTCGATGCGCAGCCCGGCCGAGGTCGTGACCGCGAACGCACCCTCGCCGCGTTCCAGCTCGAGCGCCTGCTGCCCGAGCAGGTAGGTCGGATCGTGCGGCGCGGCCTGCTTGACCAACTCGTCGACGAGGTCGCGTCCCCTGATCGCGGGAAAGCCCGCGACATCGAAGATCGCCTTCTCGGGATACATCGCGGTGATCTGGCCGCCCGGCTCCTCGAGCGAGTCGAGCACCGCCGTCGACAGCGTGCGCACTCCCGCGTAGTACGCGCCGAACAGACCCACCGGCCCGGCACCCACGATCAGCAGATCCACCGACAACGATGTCGCCTCCGTCACAGGGTGACCCTATGACAAGTCAGCAACGCCGGTCGGGACGCCGGTCGTCGGGAGTTCCAAGATGGGTTTCGTGGACGTGCGCGAGATCCTCGAACTCGTCGAGCAGAGCCTCGACGACCCGGCGCATGCACCGGCCGACCTCGCGGCGCGCGCCCACCTGTCACGGTTCCACTTCGACCGGCTCGTCACCGCCGCTCTCGGCGAGCCGCCGGGAGCGTTCCGGCGCCGGGTGCTCCTGGAGCGGGCCGCGCACCGACTCGCGACCTCCGCCGACCCGGTGATCACGATTGCGCTCGACGCCGGATACGAGTCACCGGACGGGTTCACCCGTGCCTTCGGCCGGAGCTTCGGCTGTTCGCCATCGCGGTACCGCGACGCGTCGCACGACAGCCACGAACTGCCGACCCGCAACGGAATCCATTTCCACCCACCGGGGGGCCTGCGCCTGCCCGCGACACGAAGGAGCACCACCATGGACGTGCTGAGCTCGATGTTCGACCACCACGTACACCTCACCGGTGAGATCGTCGACGGGTTGTCGGCAGTCGACACCGGGACGCTCGACCGGCCGATCACGAGTTCGGTAGAGGGCATCGACCGTGAGCCGACGCTGCGCTCGCTCGCCGAACGCCTCGTCCGTCAACTCGAGATGTGGGTCGTCGCTGTCGACGGAGGGTCGTCGATACCGTCCGGCCCGAGCGATCCCGCCGCCCTGCGGGCCCGGTTGGACGGTGTCGCTCCGGCGTTCCGCGAACGGGTCGTCGATGCGATCGTCGCCGGTCGAGGCGACGATACCTTCGTCGACGCCACGTGCGATCCCCCTGAGACGTTCACCCTCGGCGGCGTGCTCGCGCACGTGCTGACCTTCGCGGCGGTGCGCCGGACGCTCGCGATCGGTGCGCTCGACGCTGCGGGCGTCGACCGCTTCGGGTCCGGTGACCCGATGCCGTACGTCGGATCCGGCTCGGACGCCGCACGGATCACGCGTTCGTTCGAATGAGTTACTCGACGGTGACGGACTTCGCCAGGTTCCGCGGCTTGTCGATGTCGTTGCCCCGCGCGAGCGCGATCTCGGCAGAGAGGATCTGCAGCGGCACGACCGCGACGAACGGCTCGTGCAGCGTCGGGACGGGCGGGACCTCGATCAAGTGCGCGGCGTGTTGTCCCGCGGCGGTGTCGCCCTGCTCGGCGATCACGATGGTGCGTGCGCCCCGTGCCTTGATCTCGGCGATGTTGCTGAGCATCTTCTGGTGCAGCAACGCGCGTCCGGTCGGGGACGGCATCACCACGACGACCGGCAGGTCGTCCTCGATGAGCGCGATCGGGCCGTGCTTCAGCTCGCCGGCAGGGAATCCCTCCGCGTGCATGTACGCCAGTTCCTTCAGCTTCAACGCGCCCTCGAGCGCCACCGGGTAACCGACGTGCCGGCCGAGGAACAGCACCGCCTTCGAGCGCGCGATCTCGTGCGCGAGAGCGGTCACCTGCGGAATGCATTCGAGTGCGGTCGCGATGGCCGCAGGCACCCGGGTGAGCGCCTCGAACTCGCGGATGATCTCGTCGCCGAACTTCGTGCCGCGCGCCTGCGCCAGCGCGAGCCCGACGAGTTCGACGGCGGCGACCTGCGCCATGAACGTCTTCGTCGCCGCGACGCCGATCTCGGGCCCGGCGTGCGTGTAGAGCACGGCGTCGGATTCGCGCGGGATCTGCGCGCCGTTCGTGTTGCAGATCGCCAGCACCCTCGCCCGCTGCGCCCGCGCGTGCCGCACCGCCTCGAGCGTGTCGGCCGTCTCGCCCGACTGGCTGATCGCGACGACGAGCGTCTGCTGGTCTAGCACGGGGTCGCGGTAGCGGAACTCCGACGCCATCTCGACCTCGACCGGGACGCGCGTCCAGTGCTCGATGGCGTACTTGCCGATGAGCCCGGCGTGATAGGCCGTCCCGCAGGCGACGACGAAGACCTTCTCGACGTCGCGCAGTTCCTGGGTCGTGATGCGCTGCTCGTCCAGCACGATCTCGCCGTCGACGAGGTGGCCGCGCAACGTATCGGCGACCGCGTCGGGCTGCTCCAGGATCTCCTTCTGCATGAAGTAGTCGTGGCCGCCCTTCTCTGCGGCCGACAGATCCCAGTCGATGTGGAAGTGCTTACCGTCGACGGGAGCGCCGTCGAAGTCGGTGATCGCATAGCCGTCGCGGGTGATCTCGACGATCTGGTCCTGGCCCAGCTCCACCGCGTCGCGGGTGAACTCGATGAACGCCGCGACGTCACTGCCCAGAAACGTCTCGCCGGCACCGACTCCGACGACCAGGGGCGAATTGCGCCGGGCGGCGACGATCGACTCGGGGTGCTCGGCGTCGACGAACACGAGCGTGAACGCCCCTTGCAGGCGGCGGCACACGATGCGGGCGGCGTCGACCAGCGACGTGCCGGACGCGACGAGTGCGCCGACCAGGTGCGCGACGGTCTCGGTGTCGGTCTCGCTGCTGAACTCGATGCCGGACGCCTCGACCTCGGCGCGCAACTCGGCGAAGTTCTCGATGATCCCGTTGTGCACCACCGCGATGCGCGCGGCCGTGTCGACGTGCGGGTGCGCGTTGCGGTCGTTGGGCGCGCCGTGCGTCGCCCACCGGGTGTGACCCATCCCGGTCGACCCGGTGATCGTGCGCGCGGCAAGTTCCTTGTCGAGGTTCTCGATACGGCCGGCCTTCTTCTCGACCTGCAGCGCGCCGTCGGCACCGACGACCGCGACGCCGGCCGAGTCGTACCCGCGGTATTCGAGGCGGCGCAACCCTTCGACGACGACGTCCAGCGCCGCCCGGGGGCCGACGTAACCCACGATGCCGCACATACCGTGAGCCTACGGGAGCCGATGGTCCACAGAGGCGATTCCGGCGTCGCCTACGGTGAGCGGGTGGACGAGGAAGATCGGCACGCCTGGGAGCGTCCCGGTGCGTACCAGGTCGCGCCCGGCGTGCACCGCATCCCCCTGCCGCTGCCCGGTGATGCGCTCAAGGCGGTCAACACCTACGCCATCACCGACGGCGACGCAGTCGTGATGATCGACGGCGGCTGGGCGATGGCCGACGCCACCGATCTGCTCGAGCGCGCGCTGGACGAGATCGGCTTCGCCTTGGCGGACGTGCGCGAGTTCCTCGTCACGCACATCCACCGCGACCACTACACGCAGGCGGTTGCGGTGCGTCGCATCACCGGCGCGCATGTGTCGCTCGGTGAGGGCGAGAAGGCGTCGATGGACGCCGTGCGCACCCTGACGCAGCACCCGGACATCGCCAGCCTGCACCGCGCCGGCGCCTTCGAGCTGTCGAAGATGCTCGAGCAGTGGCAGGGCGGGCGCGACCTCGACGACTGGGAGTACCCCGACCGCTGGCTCGGCGACGGCATCGACATCCCGCTCGAGACGCGCACGTTGCGTGTGATCGCCACGCCGGGTCACACGGTCGGGCACGTCGTCTTCCACGATCCGGGCGCCGGCGCACTGTTCGCGGGCGATCACGTGCTGCCGCACATCACGCCGTCCATCGGCGTCGAGCTGGTTCGTCCGCCCTCGCCGCTGCGTGACTACCTCGCGTCGCTGCGACTCGTTCTCGCGCTGCCGGACACCCGGCTGCTGCCGGCGCACGGCCCGGTCACCGACTCGACGCACGCCCGCATCGAGGCGCTGCTCGCCCATCACGAGGAGCGGCTGACCGACACCGCCGACGCCGTCGCGGGCGGAGCCGACACCGCGTTCGAGGTCGCCGGCGTGCTGGGCTGGACGCGCCGCAAGCGCCGCTTCGACGAGCTCGACCTGTTCAACAAGATGCTCGCGATCCACGAAACGGCCGCGCACCTCGAGGTGCTCGTCGAGCGCGGCTGGCTGACCCGCACGATCACCGACGACGTCGCCCACTACGCCCGCGCCTGACCGCGAGTGGTCACTTACGCGCCCAGTGGTCACTTATAAGTGGCCACTCGGGGCATAAGTGACCACTCGCGGATGGGT
>CAWAVG010000008.1:0-17760 GCA_963785425.1 uncultured Actinomycetota bacterium | reverse complement strand
CCGGTCCGCGATGAACTCGCTCTTGCGGTGCTGGCAGTGTGGCGTACGTCCGCGAACAGTGGCGGACAGCTAGGAACGGTGACGCACGCCGCCACTACTCGAGTGTCCACTCGCTGGGCATCGAAAAGGCCGACCGCGATCAGCAGCAACTATCGCACGCGTAAACCCTCAGTTCGTGTCGGCCGACCGTTCGTTGGTAGGCGGCATCGTCCGGATCCGCGTGGTCACAGCCAGGTGGGCATGACGCTGGAAGGTCGCTTTGTCGTTGCGCCACATCAACGGCCAGTCCCGCAGGGAATGGTTCGACGGTGCGTGGACGACACAAGCTCGACCGGCACAGGTTGATCGGGCGTGCACATTGCGAATGATGCTGGCTTCGGTGTGGCCGATTCCGTCATGTCGCGTGGCAGCGCCGACGATCTATCGACTCGAATCGCCGGGATCTTGTACGTGTCCGCACGTTGCTCCCTGGCGCATATCCGCCGATCCCGCGCTGTCAGGGCTAAGACGATGACAATCTTCAGGCCAGAACCTTCGGTCCTGGAGTTGTCAGATCGCCACGTCCGCACTATCAGAGGTTGTTCGCCGCTCGACGCTCGCCAGCAATATTATCGGGTAGCCATTTTTGGTGGCCAATGTCCGCATTCGACGTGATCCGCGATGTCCGCGGAGTCGCTGGATCGCTTACGTAGCAGGCATACAAGACAAGCAACCGTTCGCTGACGTCGCCGAGGCGGTCTATCGACGAGTGCGACGTTGTCCTGCAACCGGGCGTCCCCGACGAGGCCTTCGACCTGCATGCGCGGTCCCTCGTGTACGCCCGTCGCGCATGAGCTTGTCTACACCGTCTGACACGAACTGCGTCGAAAGGGTCGGCACTCAACCGGTCCACGCTTGGCGCGCGACGCGCGCAAAGTTGCCGCCGACGATCGCCCCGACGTCCGCGTCGGAATATCCGCGACCGCGCAACGCGTCGCCGAGCTGAAGGGTTGTCTCCGGCGGGATCCACTCGATCGCGCCCCACGCCGTGTACGCCTCCGGAAACAATTCCGGGTTGCGCATCATCTCGGCGTTGAAGTCCGCGAAGTCGAAGGAGTAGTCCGAGCCGACTCCGACGTGCTCGATCCCGACGAGCTCAACGGCATATTCGACGTGGCGCATGAGCGCATCGAGCGACGCCGTGTTCGGCCCGAGGAAGATGCCCACGCCGGCGATGCCGATCACCCCGCCCGTGGCCGCACACTCACGGGCCTGCCCGTCGGTGATGTTGCGCGGGTGATCCCACAACGCCCGCATACAGGAGTGCGAATAGATCACCGGCCGTGTCGAGACATCGCACAGATCCAGTCCGGTGCGTCTGCTGCAGTGCGATCCGTCGACCAGCATGCCGACCGCGTTCATCTCGCGAACTAGCGCGCGGCCGTAGGAGGACAGGCCGTCGTCCACCGCGTCGAGACAGCCGCAACCGGCGGCGTTACGGGTGTTGTACGTCGGCAGCATCGAGCGCACGCCGAGGTCGTAGAACTGGCGCACCAGGTCAAGGTCCCCGCCCAGCGGTCCCGAGTCCTCGAGGTCGAACGCGACGACGAGTTGTCCCGCCGCCTGCGCTCGAGAGATCGAGTTGGCATCTCGGGCCAGCGCCAAACGCGGATGTGCCGAGACCGCGGCGCGGAAATGAGCCAACAAGGCTAGGACCTCGCTGGTGTCGTGCGGGGCGTAGCCGACATTGACCGACAGGTAGGCACCGCCAGCCCGCGCGTAGCGCAGCAGCGGCTCGACCGAGGCGTCGAGCGCGAGGGGGAGGCAGGTGTGCTGCTCCCACAAGGGTTCGACGGCAGACATGGACATATCGGGACACCCTCCCCGTCGGCGCTAACACAAACTTCTCGGCACGACGCTCTTGACGACAGTCTCCGACTAACCTAACTTGAACCGCGTACCAAATTTGAACCGAGTTCCAGAATTGCGAGGGGCGTCGATGGCGGAAGGCAGGTCACCGCGCTCTGTGGCCGACGACGCCGGCCCGCTTCAGGGCCCGGGCTACGTCTCGCAACAGATCCAGCGGGCCCTCGACGTCATCGAGACGATCGCCGAGGCGCCCCGCGGGCTCACGCTGACCGAGATCGCTGACCGCCTCGGCTTGCCGAAGAGCTCGGCACTGCGCTTGGTGGCGAACCTCGAGATGCGCCGCTACGTCGAGCAGGACCAGAACAACCGGTACCGCATCGGCCTGCGCGTCTTCTCGATCGGTGGAGGTGCACTCGCCGACAACATCCTGCGCACGTGTGCACGCCCGTACCTGGAAGACCTTTCGATCAAGGTGGGGGAGTCGACGTACCTGGCAATCCTGGATCAGGACCAGGCTCTCTACATCGATCGCATCGAATCCCCCATGCCGGTGCGCTCGCACTCGCCGATCGGCTCGCACCGCCCGCTACAGATCACCGCCGTGGGCAAGGTGATGCTGTCCGGCATGACGCCCGTCAAGGCCGCTGAGATCGTGCAACAGCGTGCTGCGCTCGACTCGGTGCCTGCCATGACGCAGCAGGAGCTCGAACAGCGCCTGCAGCGCATCATCGCCGACGGTTACGCGATCGACGTCGGTGAGTACGACGAAGGGCTCACCTGCATCGCCGCACCGATCCGGGACGAGACCGGCGATGTCATCGGTGCGCTCGGCGTCAGCGGACCCAGCTGGCGCATCACCGAGGAGCGGATCCCCTCGGTGGTCGGCTTTCTTCTCGAGAACGCGCGGGGCGTTTCGCGCGAGCTTGGCCATACCGGCGAAATCACCGCCGTGTCCTAGTACGCAAGGAGCGATCGCGGTCGCCGCGGCGCACAACTGAACAAGCTTCGACCTGACGCACCGAGCCAGCGGGTGGCGTCGAACCACTACTCGAACCGTTACGGCTGCGGCCGCCCCGGCCATGTCGGGCTGCCTGCGGTCTGCCCTACCCCGAGATGGGAGCGTGAGCACACCGATGACTGCCGAGGCGCCCAGCGTCACCTCAGTTGCGACAGCCGAGGAGAACCTCACCGGCGCGGAGACGATCGTCCGCGCGCTGGAGTCCTTCGGTATCGAGGTCGTCTTCGGTCTGTGCGGCCACACCAACCTCGCGATGCTCGACGCGCTCGAGAAATCCTCGATCCGCTTCATCGGCGTGCGGCACGAGCAGGTCGCCGCGCATGCGGCGGACGGCTACTTCCGCGCCTGCCACACGCCGGCCGGCGTGCTCACCACTATCGGCCCGGGCCTCACCAACGCGCTCACTGGAGTCGGCGACGCTGCGCTCGACTCCGCGGCCATGGTGCTCATCGCAGGCGATGTGCCCAGCTACCTGATGGGTCGCGACGCATTCCAAGAACTCCCACTGCACGGCGAAGCCCAGCAGGTGGACGTCGGCCGCCCGCTCGTCAAGCGGGCCTGGCGCGTCGCCCATCGCGACGTCCTGCGCCACGACGTGATCCGCGCATGCGGGTACGCGATCACCGGCAACCCCGGGCCGGTCCTGCTCGACGTCCCGCTCGACTTCTTCTCCGCACGGCGCACCGAACTCGTGCCCACCGTCGACGGGCGAATCTTCGCCGACCAGCGCACGCCCGCCCCGCAGGACCGAGTCGCGGCCGCCGTCGAGCTGCTCAGCCAGAGCGAGCGACCGGTGATCTATACCGGCGGCGGCTCGGTGCTCTCCGAGGCACAGGCAGAGATCACGGAACTGGCCGAGTTCCTCGGCGCCCCGGTCGTCAGCACGCTGTCCGGCCAGGGCGCGATCGCGCAGGACCACGATCTTTACGCCGGCTACACCGCCACCGTCGGCACGCCCGTCGCACACGAGCTCGTCAACACGGCGGATGTCGTTCTAGTCCTCGGCAGCCAGCTCGGTGAGATGGAGACCAGCTCGTTCCACCCCGACATCTCGTTCCGAGTTCCGCCCGCGAAGCTCATCCAGGTCGACATCGACCCGATGCAGATCGGCAAGACCTATCCCGTCGCCATCGGCGTGCAGGCCGACATCCGCACCGCTGTGGACCAGCTCCTCGGCGACCTCAAGCAGACCATGGCGCCCGCCGACTGGGCAGTCTCGGACCGGTATCGGAGCTGGCGTGCTCGCGTGGACGAGTGGCACCGTGAGATCGACGACTGTGCCAACAGCGACGACCGGCCGATCGTGGTGGAGCGTCTGCTGAAGGACCTGCGCACCGCCCTCCCTCGCGAGGGCATTTTCCTCACCGACGTCGGCATCCGGCACCAGGTCGCTCAGCAGTTCCCCGTGTACGCGCCGATGACGCACTACGTCGGTTCCGGCTGGGGCACCATGGGCGGCGCCGTCGGAGCGGCGATTGGCGCGCGGATCGCTCGTCCGGACGTCCCGGTGATCGCCGAGGTGGGCGACGGCGCGTTCAGCTCGGTGCTCAGCGCAGTGGTCACCGCGGCCGAGTACGCCCTGGACGTCGTCTGGGTCGTCATGAACAACTTCGGCTACAGCTCCATCTCGGTGTATCAGGCCAAGCACGACCTCGGCTCGCTCGGCACCTCCTTCAAGCAGCCCGACGGCGAGCCGTACAACCCGGACTTCGCGAAGTTCGCGGAGGCATGCGGCGCTCGCGGGCGGGTGATCACCGACCCGGACGAGTTGCTCCCCGCGGTGCGTGAGGCGATCGCCTCGGGCGGCCCGTGGGTGCTCGATGTGCACACCGAGCGCGCTCCGCGCACCCGGGCGAGCGGTTTCTGGGACGTCAACGACGTGCTCAGCGGCGCCCGGCTGAGTTGACCTCTTTCCCCCCCGACAGCGGTCCGCCGCGCAGTTTCATGAAGGAGAAGCTGATGAACGACAACGGTTTGCCTGCAGCGACCGGCGCGCCTGGCTTCGGACTCGACCGGCGGCGGTTCCTCCAGCTCGGCGGCGCCGGGTTGCTGGCCACCGCAGTACCCGGTCTGCTCGCCGCGTGCAGCGGCACAGGCAGCAAGAGCAGCGGCGGCACGTCCGGTGGTGCGCTCACCGCGCAGGTCTTCGCCACGGGCCTGGGACCGGCAAACAAGGTACTGCCGACGTTCCGCAAGCAATACGGCCGTAACGCGTCCGCCGAGACCATCGCCAGCGACTACTACACCGTGTCAGAGACTCGGCTGCTCGGCGGCAAACCACCGTTTGACACGTTCGACTTCGACCCCGGCTTCCTCCAGAAGTTCAGCGACAACAACTGGATCGTCCCCCTGGACGGACTGCCTCATGTCGACGAACTCACGGCCGACATGTTCCCGGCGGCGCTCGCGTCGCTGAAGAACACCGCCGGCAAGCTGATGGCATTGCCGCAGTACACGAACGTTGTCTCGATGTTCTACAACGAGAAGATCCTGTCCGAGAACGGGCTCACGCCGGCAACGGATTGGGACACCCTCGTCGAGCACGGCACGATCTTGAAGAAGAAGGGCATCCCGTCGCCGATCGTCCCGGTGTGGACGACGAAGTTCAATTTGACGAACGCGATCTTCATTGCCGAGTGCATTAGCCGCGGCATGGACACGCAGTTCGACGGAAGTTACGACCCGCAATGGGATAAGAACCCGGTAGCGCTGGACGTCCTGAAGTTCTGGCGTTCTCTGCAGGATGCCAACCTGGTGCCCGTCGATGCGCTCACCATCGACCACCACCAGAGCTCCTCGGTCATGCAAGCCGGCCGCGGCGCGTACTTCTGGTTCAACAGCTACGAGCAGCTGAACCTGAACAAGGCGGGCACCTCGAAGGTTGCGGGGCAGATCCGCGTTTCCTTGATGCCGGGAACCACCCACGGCTCGTCGACCTTCACGGCGCCGACGTTCCAGTCCGCCCGGCATGACCCGGCCGACGCGTGGCCCCTTACCTCGTTCCTGTCCGGAAAGGACAAGAACGGGAAGTACACCGGACCGATCCAGCGCTCCGCGATCGCGAGCGGAACCCTGCTCGGCTACAAGTCGGCGTCGAGCGATCCGGCTATCAAGGCCGCGTGGAAGGCCTGGTGCAGCGAGGCCGACCTCAAAGTGCTATCCGAGCAACTCTCGGTCGCCAAGGGCGAGGGCACCGTGCTCAACCAGAAGTGGTACTCGACTTACAACGACTACATGACCAAGACGCTCAGCAAGTACCTCGCCAAGCAGATTTCTGCCGAGAAAGCTCTCACCTCGAGCGCGGATTACGTACGGACGCTCAAGTGACGTTGCTCGACACCAACGGCGCGCGACTCGGATTGGCAGATCTGGGTCCTGCCCCTGACCCGCTCGCACTCGGACACGTCTGCGAGCCGCGCCTGACGGTGCTTGGGGACGGGACCGTCCTGCTCGCCTACCGCAGCGGCTCGGCCCGGCTGTCCGCCGACGGCCGGGTGGGCATCCTGCGCAGCGCCGATAGCGGGGCGACGTGGGCCTGGCTCGGCGCACCCTTCGCTGCGGAGTGGGACGGCCGTCGAGGCGACCAGCTGCTCGCGGCGCTGGCCCCGACCGGCGCACGCGGCGTGGTCGCCTGGATCGGCTGGATGGATCGCAGTGACGGGCGGCCCTGGCGCAACCGAGCCACCGAAGGAAGGCTGCCGCTGCGCATCCTGCAGGCGACGTCGGCCGACGCCGGCGAGACCTGGGGCCCGGTCCGCGAGATCAGCCTCGCGCTGGTTGAGCAAGCGGTGCCGCAGTACCTGCTGGCGCTGGCCGACGGCGGCCTCGTCGCAGGCTTCGAAACCTTCAAGCACTACGACGACCCGGGCCCCTGGCACTACCGGGCCGGCGTGACGCGGTCGGTCGACGGCGGGTCGAACTGGTCGGCTCCGACCACCGCCGCGGAGGTCAACGCCGCGGGCCGGATGTGGTGGGACCCCCGATGCGCGGAGCTTCCCGACGGCTGGCTGGTGCAGTACTACCACGGCTTCGACTACCCGGCCGGGCGCGACGCAGACGTGCACGTGGCGTGGAGCGGCGACGCCGGCACCACGTGGACCGAACCACTCTCGACCGGCGCCTGCGGGCAAGTGACGTGGCCTGTCGTCCTGGGTACCGGAGAGGTGGTGCTGCTGCAACAGCGGCGGCATCAGCCCGCGGGCCTGGTCGCCCTCGCCACGAGTGACGGCGGTCGCTTGGTCGACGCGGACAACAGTATGTCCGTCTATGAGCACGACGCACCGACATTGGGCGCCGCGGACGGTTCGCAGACGGCCGTCGAGTACTTCGACGACATGGACGGATTCACGTTCGGGCACCCGACCGGCGCGCGACTTCCCGACGGCTCGGTATTGGTCGCCTACTTCGCGGGTCGGCGCGGACGCACCGACCTGCATCTGGCCCGGCTCACTCAAGTGGGAGGCCCGGAATGAACCCGACGCTCGTCAAGGCCCCGGCCCCGGTCGCCGGCGCACCCGCCACAGACCAGCCGCCAGGGCCGGACGGCACGTCGCCACGTCGCCACCGGCCACTGCCCGCCGGCGCTCGGAAAGGGGACGCCAGCTTCGCCTGGCGGATGCTCGCGCCGTCGATGATCCTTGTCGGCGCGGTACTGCTCTTTCCGCTCGGATACTCGCTCTACACCTCGCTTAACCACGTCAGCAATCGCGACCTGAGCATGCACTTCGCAGGCCTGTCGAACTACCGCGAGATGCTTCGCGACCCTCTGTTCATGACGGCGCTCGGAAACACGCTCTACTTCGCCGTCATCACCATCGTCGGGACGGTCGTGCTCGGCCTGCTCATCGCGCTCGTGCTCAACGAACGGTTCCGGGGCCGCAATTTCCTCCGGACCGTCATCATTGTCCCCTGGGCGCTGTCTCAGGTCGTCGTCGGCATCATCTGGTCCTGGATCTTCAACGGTTCGTTCGGCGTCTTCAACGGCGCGTTGACGAAGCTGCACATCATCGGCCAGAACAAGGGCTGGCTGTCCGATCCGAACTGGGCCATGCCGCTAGTCGCACTCGCCTTCGTCTGGAGCGTCGTCCCCTTCGCGGCGATCATGTACCTCGCGGCGCTGCAGTCCATTCCAGCCGACCTCTACAAGGCGGCCCGGGTCGACGGCGCCGACGCCTGGCGCAGCTTCTGGCACGTCACCTTCCCGCAGCTGCGCTACACGACGCTCGTCGTGCTGCTCGTCGCGAGCGTGGACGGGCTGCTGGCCTTCTCGCTCCTGTTCGTCATGACCGGCGGCGGCCCCGGCACCACCACGACCGTGCTGTCGTGGCTCGGCTACCAGACCACCTTCGTCAAACTCGATCTCGGCACCGGGGCCGCAATCTTCTACCTGTTGGTAGCGATGCTGCTGGTTCTCTCCGGCATCTATATCCGGTTGCTGCAGAACCCGCGTAAGCAGGAGCGGGTATGACAGCCGTCGACACCCGCGTGGGCGCGCGCCGATCGGCGCTGCGCACCGGGCTGATCTACCTCGCTGCACTGCTCGTCTTCTTCTGGGTGGCATTCCCCGTCCTGTGGCTGCTGAAGTCGAGCATCAGCCCGGAGACCGAGTTGCTCAAGTCGCCACCGAGCCTCTGGCCGAGCCAGCCGACGCTGGGCTTCTACCGCGGCCTGTGGGGCGACGTCGAAGGCATCGACCCCGGTACGGGTCAGCAGCGGCTCATCCCGCGCGGGCTGCTCAACAGCGTCGTCATCGCCTTGATCGTCGCCGCCGTGAACCTCGTCGTCGGCGCGCCCGCGGCCTATGTGATCGCACGGTATCGATTCCGGTTCCGCATGACGATCCTGAATGCGATGCTTGCCACCCGGATGGTTCCGTCGCTCGTCCTGCTCGTGCCGTTCTACGTGCTGTTCTGGCGAGCGAACATGATCGACACGATCCTCGCAGTCGTGCTGGCCCACATCTCGATCACCGTCCCGTTCACGGTGTGGATCCTGCGCGGGCACTTCGACAACGTGCCGATGGAGATCGAGAAAGCGGCACGCGTGGACGGCTGCACCAAGTGGCAGGCCTTCTTCAGGGTCGCGCTGCCGCTGTCCGCACCCGGACTCGTCGTCGCCGCGCTGTTCGCGTTCATGATCTCGTGGAACGAGTTTCCCTTCGCTCTGGTCCTGACGCAGACCTCCCGATCGATGACCGTGCAATCCGCTCTCGCCGGGCTGGTCAGTTACCAAGGCGTCAGCTACGGGTTCCTGTTCGCCGGCTCCGTCCTCGCCGCGCTGCCGCCGGTCGCCATCGCACTGATACTGCAGCGCCATCTCACCAGCGGGCTGTTTGAAGGCTCGGTCAAGTGACCCGCCGAACCCGACCGCTTCCCAGGAGGTACTGACCACCATGGTCATGGCTCAATACATCGCTCTCGAGGAACTCACACCCGCAGAGGTGCCGATCCTGCGGACGGACATCCCCGGCCCCCGGTCACGCGACGTGCAGGCACGCGAGCGTCCGCACGCAGCGCCCGGACTGTCCGCCCTCGCCACGCTGTCGGGGTTGACCATGCAGGAAGGTCGCGGCGCGCTGATCCGCGACGTCGACGGCAACGTTTTCATCGACTTCAGCTCCGGCACCGTCGTCAACGTCACCGGATACGCTCACCCGCGCGTGGTGGCACGTATCCAGGAGGAACTCGAGCACTTCATCCACGTGTACGACTACTCGTCGGAGACGCGCGCAGATTTCTTCGAGGAGCTGGCCTCGGTCATGCCGCCCGGTCTCGACCGCTTCCAGATGTACTCGAGCGGCGCGGAGACGGTCGAAGCCGCGATGCGTGTCGCGAAGGCCTACACCGGACGGCACGAGTTCGTCTCGCTGTACCGCGCGTTCCACGGCAAGACCCTCGGCGCACTGTCGCTCATGGGCGGCGGCTACAAGAAGGGCTTCGGCCCGCTCGCGCCGGGCGTCGTGCAGACGCCCAACGCGTACTGCTATCGCTGCCCCCTTCAGCTGACCTATCCATCCTGCGGCGTGGCCTGCGCAGATGCGATCGCCGACGTCGTCGAGCAGCAGACCACCGGCGACGTCGCCGCGGTCGTCGTCGAAGCGATCCAGGGCGCGGGCGGGGTGATCGTCCCGCCGGCGGAGTTCCTGCCCAAGCTGCAAGAGTTCTGCCGGCGTAATGGCATCCTGCTGCACGTCGACGAGATCCTGACCTCGGCCGGGCGTACCGGCAAGCTCTGGGCTACCGAGCACTACGACATCGAGCCGGACATCATGACGCTCGGCAAGGGCATCGGCTCCGGCTTCCCGCTCGGCGTCGTAGCCTCGCGCGCGGAGGTGATGGGCGCCCAACCGTTCAGCCAGCCCAACGGCGCCACCACGACGTTCGGCGGCAGTCCGGTGTCGGCCGCCGCCGGCCTCATCACGCTTAAGGTGATCGCCGAGGAGGGCCTCGTAGAGAACGGCGCCGTCGTGGGCGCGCACATGAAACGTCGGCTCGAGGACATGCAGCTGCGGCATCCGAGCCTGGGCGACGTCCGCGGGGTCGGAATGCTCATCGGGATCGAACTCGTCCGCGATCGTGACACGAAGGAACCGGTTACCGCCGACGAGTCCGCGCAGCTGTACCTCGAACTCGTCCGGCGCGGTTTGCTCGTCAGCGGCGCCGGACAGATCATGCGGATCACGCCTCCGCTCGTCCTCGATCAGGCACTGGCCGACCGCGGCCTGGACCTGTTTGAGGAAGCCTTGACCATCTTCGAAACCCGCCTGGGTCTCGGCTGATCGCCGAACCGTCGTCGAAGGACAACTGCTGTGGCCAGTGTGACAGTGCAGAACCTGCGCAAGGTCTATCCGGGCGACGTCGTCGCCATGGACAGCCTCGACATGGACATCGAGCACGGCGAATTCATCGTGCTGCTCGGCCCCTCCGGCTGCGGCAAGACAACCGCGCTGCAGATGATCGCCGGCCTCGAGCAGGAGACCTCAGGCCGCGTCCTCATCGACAACGAGGACGTCACCCGGCTTTCCGCCGACAAGCGGGACATCGCCATGGTCTTCCAGGGCTACGCGCTCTACCCGAACAAGAACGTGTACGACAACATGGCCTTCGGGCTGCGGATGCGGCACACCCCGAAGCCGGAGATCGACCGCCGGGTACGCGATGCCGCAGGAAAACTCGGCCTCAGCGAGGTGCTTGACCGGCGGCCGTCACAGCTCAGCGGCGGACAACGCCAACGGGTCGCCCTCGGCCGGGCCATGGTGCGCGACCCGCAGGTGTTCCTTCTCGACGAGCCGCTGAGTAACGTCGACGCGAAACTACGCGGCGAGATGCGCCGCGAACTCAAGGCGCTGCACCAGGACCTCGGGGCCACGTTCATCTACGTCACCCACGACCAGGTCGAGGCGATGAGCATGGGCGACCGGGTAGCCGTGTTCAGCAACGGTGTCCTGCAGCAGTTCGGCACGCCGATGGCCGTGTACAACAGTCCGGCCAACCTCTTCGTGGCCACCTTCGTCGGCGCGCCGCAGATGAATCGGGTACAAGGCAGGTTGGACGGCGATGGCTCGTTCACCGCTCCGGGGCTGCGCTACGAATGGCACCACCTGCGCTGGCCCGCCGACACGGTAGGGAAATCGGTCGTGCTCGGCTTCCGTCCGTCCGATGTGAAGGTCGCGGCGCACGGCAGCGCGCCGCACCATTTCGAAGGCACGGTGGAATTGATCGAACCGCTCGGTTCCGACCTGCTCCTGTCGATCCGTGTTGCGCAGGACCTGTTCGTCGTCCGCGCCGACCCGGATTTCGAGAGTCGCATCGGCGACATCGTCGACGTCGTCATCCCTGAACGGCGCGCACACCTGTTCATCGAGGAGACCGGAGAACGCCTTGAAGCGCAGGCGCGCGCGGAGGTCGCGGTATGACACTGCGCGCCGGCGCCGCACGGATGGACATCACGCCACCCGTCCCGACGCCACTCGCCGGCTATCCGCCCATCGGGCTGTGGGCCGGCAGCCCCACCGACCACCAGGGCTACACCGGCCGGACTGGACCGTTCGACGGCGTCACTACCCCGGTGTACGCCCGCGCGGTCGCGCTGGATGACGGCGAACGGACGGCGGTCGTGGTCGCCATGGACGTGTGCGTGGTCGAGCGCTCCTTCACCGAGCGGGTGCGCCACGCGGCCAACGAACGATGGGGTCTGCCGCCCGAGGCGGTCACGCTCGCGGCATCGCACAACCACTCCGGGCCCGACTACAGCGGCACGTGGGAAGCGGCGCCGGCGGCAGTCGAGCAATTCGTCTTCGAACGAGTGGTGGGCGCCGTCGACCGAGCCATGCAGCGCCGACAGCCAGCTCGAATCGGCCGGCACGACGCGACGCTACCAGGGCTGACGGCGAACCGACGCGATCCGAGCCGGCCGACCGACCCGCATGTGCCGGTGCTGCGCATCGACGGGGTCGACGGCGCGCCGATAGCAGTGCTGTACAGCTTCGCCTGTCACCCGGTGCTCGTCGGGCCCAGGAACCGGAAGATCAACGGTGAGTTCCCGGGCGTGGCCTCGGGTGTGGTGGAGCACGCGCTCGGCGGTGTCGCGCTATTCCTAAACGGCTGTGCCGGCAATATCAACCCGCGCGCGTTCCCCTACGCCGAGGCGCGCAACGTCATCGAGGTGTCCCGCGCGCTGGCCGCCGCGGGATCGGCGCGTGACATTCGTACCCTCGCCGAGGCGCACCGGTTCGGTCACGTGCTCGGCGGGACCGTCCTCGCCGCGGCCGCCGACACGGACACGGACGAGAACGGCGAGGTTCGGTACTGGCGGCGGGAGGTCGAGGCGCCGGTCAAGCGGGGCTCGGATCTCGAGGACTATCTGCGCCATGTGCCGCACACCGAACGGGCCGCGGACCGCCTGCGCGCAACCACCGCCCTGCACACCGAGGTCGGCGCGATACATCTGGGCCCGCTGACGCTGCTGACCATGCCGGGTGAGCCATTCGTCGAGATCGGTCTCGACCTGCAGCAACGCGTCGAAGGCGACGGCGCCGTATCGGGCTCGATCCGCCCGATCGGCTACAGCAACGACTACCCCGGCTACCTGCTGCCGCCGGACCAGTATCGCGAGAACCGGTACGAGACCGTGGCAACCGCGCTCGCCGTCGACGGCGCCGCAGCGATCATCGACGCCGCTGCCGAGGTGGGGTTGCTCGCCCATGCGCGTTGACGTCGCCTTGCCCCGCGGTTGGAGCGACCTCGTCGGCGTCGAGGCGGGCCGCGAGCTGGGCCCGAACGCCGCGGTGTGCGAATTTGACAAGTTGGATGAGGTGGACGGCGTCGACGTCCTGATTCCGGGCGGTCACTACGTTCCGGGCGCCGCGCTGGAACGCATGCCGGCGTTGCGGCTCATCAGTGTCGACGGGACGGGCTTCTGGGATCAGGTCGACATGGCCGCCGCGACGGCGCGCGGCGTCGCAGTCTGCAACGTCCGCAACTATGCGGCCGACGCCGTAGCCGAGTTCACGATCGGCGCGATGATCGCTCTATCCCGCCGCCTCACTGACGCCGCCGAGGCGGTGCGCGCCGGCGGATGGGCGCCCGACGAGTTCCTCGGTTATGGGCTGCGCGGGCGCATTCTTGGGCTCGTCGGATTCGGCAGCATCGGAGCCCGGGTGGCCGAGCTTGCGCAGGCGTTCGGCATGCGCGTGCTGTGCACGACGGCGCGCCCCAGCCTTCACCGCGCGCCCGGGGTCCGGTTCGTCGAACTCAACGAACTGCTCGACCGGTGCGACGTCCTCAGCCTGCACGCTCGACTCGACGACAGCACCCGCGGACTCATCGGCGCGCGCGAGTTCGACCGACTGCGCTCCCATGTCCTGCTGGTGAACACCGCGCGCGGCGGGCTCGTCGACACCAGCGCGCTGCTGGCAACGCTGCAGTCCGGGCGCCTCGCCGGGGCCGCGCTGGATGTCACCGAACCCGAACCCCTGCCGGACGGGTCGCCGCTGCGGGCACTGCCCAACGTCATCGTCACCCCGCATATCGCGGCGGCCACCGGCGACGCCCGCCGCGCGGCCGTCGTGGGTTGCCTTCGCAACGTCGCCGAGTTCCTCGACGGCCGGCCCGCGTCCGTTGTCAATCCCGAGGTGCTGGACCGGCGATGAGACCGCACGTCGTCCTGAGCGAGGACATTCACGCCGACGGTCGGGCGATTCTCGCTCGGCGGGCGCGGGTGAGCGTCGCCGCAGGGGTCGGCGAGGCCGAATTGTCCCGCGCCGTCGGCGATGCGGACGGGCTGGTCATGCGCGCCAACGGCAGGGTCAGCGAGGCGGTGCTCGACGCAGCACCCCGGCTGCGCGTGATCGGACGCCACGGCGTGGGGCTCGACAACATCGACCTGGCCGCGGCGCAGCGACGCGGCGTTCCCGTCGTGCACACCCCGCACGCGAACACCATCGCGGTGGCCGAACACACCGTTGCGTGCCTGCTCGCCCTCGTGCGGCACCTGCGGGAACAGGACCGGGCGGCGCGCATCGGCGACTGGCGAGCCCGCGACCGCCTGCTTGGCATGGAGCTGCACGGCAAGGTCGTCGGCGTGCTCGGCTTCGGCAACATCGGTCAGCGAGTGGCAAGCATCCTGCACTGCGGTTTCGGAATGACCGTCGTCTACAGCGACCCGCTGCCACGCGATGGCGTCGCTGCGGAGCTCGGGGCGCGCTGCGTCGACCTCATGACGCTGTTGCGCACCGCCGACGTGCTCACCGTGCACGTCCCGCTCACCGCGGCCACCCGTGAACTACTCGGCGCCGAGCGGCTTGCCGAGCTGGCGCCGCACGCATTGCTGGTCAACGTGGCACGGGGTGGGATCGTCGACGAACACGCCCTGCTGGCCGCGTGCTCCGACGGCCGACTCGCCGGCGCTGCGCTTGATGTTTTCGTCGACGAACCGCTACCAGTCGGACATCCGCTCACTGCGTGCGAGCGCATTCTGCTGACACCACACAGTGCGGCAATGACGCACGAGGCTGCGCGGCGGATGTCGCTCGTGGTCGAGGACGTGCTGGCGGTGCTCGACGGGCGGCCGCCGAAGTACCCGGCGCCGTTGCTGGTAGAGAGGACTTCCGCGTGAGCATCGTGCGAGATCCGGTCGAGCGACTGCACGGGATCTTTGTCCCGCTGATCACACCGCTGCGTCCGGACGAGTCCATCGACCTCCCCTCGCTTGGTCGGCTCATCGACTCAGTCCTCGATGCTGGGGCGCACGGGCTCTGGCTGCTCGGCACTTCCGGCGAGTTCGCCGGGCTGTCCGTTGCCGAGCGGCGCGCGACGGTCGAGTTCGCGCTCGAACACGTCGGCGATCGCGCGCCACTCGTTATCGGTGTCGCCGACGGATCGACCGCGGGTGCGGTCGCACATGCACGGCACGCGGTGGCGGCTGGCGCGCGGCTGATCACCGTCACGGCGCCGTACTACTATCCCCACACGATCGACGAGGTGTCCGCACACTTCCGGGCGGTGAAATCCGCGGCGCCGGAAGCCGACCTTTATCTCTACAACATTCCGGCGACGGTCAAGGTGCGCATGACCGTCGACGCGGTCCTGCAGCTCGCCGCCGACGGCGTCGCACAGGGCATCAAGGACACCCAGAACGACCTGCAATGGGATCGCCAGCTCGTCCTGTCTCTGCGCGAACGCGGACTCGACCGCGACTTCGTCACCTTCGTCGGCACGCGTTCGCTGATCGACGCCGCGGTCTTTGTCGGCGCCGACGGCGCCATCCCGGCCACCGGCAACATCGTGCCTGCCGTCTGCGTCGCCGCCTACGAGGCGGCTCGTGCGGGTGACCCGGTGGCGGCCGCGCACGCACAGCAGGTGGTGCTGCGCTACGAGGCGCTTGCGAAGGTCGCACGCGCCGGTTCGGCTAACGCGGCAGATCTGTCGATGATGAAGCACGTCCTGCGGCTGCGCGGTGTCATCGACAACGCGACGGTGACAGCGCCATTGCGTGCGCTCGCTGAGGACGAGGTCGTCGAGTTGGCCAACAGCCTCGCCGCGCTGGACCTCGATCATTCGAGGATCGCTGGGCCTACCGATCTCCGGGCATACCGGAAGGAGAGCCATGGAGCAGGCTGATACCGCGGTGCATGCCGGTGTTGCCCGGCAGGACGTGACACCGCCTGTGGGTACGCCACTGATCGGCACGTTGCGCGAAGGCGCCTCCGGTGCGGTCGAACAGGAGCTCAGCGTGACTGCGCTGGTACTGTGCAGCGCCGACACCACTCTCGTCCTGCTGGCCTGTGACGCGGTGATCCTCACGCCGGAGGAGGCCACCGTCATTCGGCGTCACGTCGGCGCACGTGTCGGCGTACCTGTCGGCAACGTGGTCCTCAATGTGAGCCATTCGCATGCGACGCCCACCCCACCCGGATTTGTCGAGTACGACGATCTCGAGTCGGCCGAGCACCGCTCGATCCAGCGCTACCACGAGCATTTCGCCGACCGCGTCGTCGCGGCCGCCGAACTGGCGGTTGCGCGGCTGCAACCCGCGCGTATCGGGTGGGGCGCCGGTGCGGCGCACATTGCCGTGAACCGGCGCGAGCAACTGCCCGACGGCACGATGGTGCTCGGCGAGAATGCGGACGGCGTTACGGATCCGACGGTCGGCGTGCTGCGCGTGGATGACCTGTCCGGGCGGGCTCTCGCAGTCGTCGTCCACTACGCGTGTCACCCCGACGTGCTCGGTCCGAAGACCGATCTCGTCTCACCTGATTTCGTCGGCTCGGCGCGGCAGACGATCGAGACGCTGACGGGAGGGACCGCGCTGTTCCTGCAGGGCGCGGCAGGCGATCTCGACCCGCGCTGTGGCATCGTCGTCGGCGCGGACGGCGTCGAAGAGATGCATCGGCTGGGTACCGAGCTCGGCTGCGCGGCGGCCGCGGTGTGCCAGCAACTCAACACGGCGCGGCAGCGCGGTCACCGGATGGAGTGGAAATCCACCGCGTCCGTCGTGACGGGCTGGGTCTATGAGGACGTCGCGTCTGCGCCGGCCCCGCTGGCCTCGGCCACCCGGACCGTCTCCATGCCATTGCGTCCGTTGCCGTCGATCGAGCAAGCCAAAGATGACGTCACGCGTTATGAGCAGCAACTCTCCGGTGTGCCGAGGGACCCGTTCGATCCGGATTACCGCGTCACGTTGCGCGGCTTGCAGTGGGCACGAGAACAGCTTGCCGCGGTGGAACACGGCGAGCCGACGCACGTCGACCTCGAGCTTCACGCACTGCGGATCGGGGAGTTGGCGTTCCTCGGTGTGCCGGGCGAGCTGTTCGTCGAGATCGGGCTGGCGATCAAGGCGGCCTCGCCGTATTCGGTGACGCTCGTCTCGGGCTACACGAACGGCATCTATTTCTACATTCCCACCGCGGCGGCGTTCGCCCAGGGCGGTTACGAGGTGGAGTCCTACCGCAACTACCGCCGGGCCTGCGGGCCGACGCCGGAGTGGGAGCAGATCCTCGTGCGTGAGGCGAGCGAGCTGCTGCGCACCCTGACTTCAAAGGAGCGTTCATGATGCCGTTGGGCCTGGCCGGTCACGCGTTCCGCGACTACTCGCCGGCGGAGATGCTCGCCTTCGTGCGCCAGCTCGGTGCGACCGGCCTCGATTACTGGCCGTGGAACCGTGGCGATCTTTCCGTCCCAGAGTTTCGTGCGCGCGCCGACGATGCGGGAGTGGAGATCTACTCCGTGAACGTTCCGGGTGCGGTCGCGCGTGTGGCCGACCCCGTCGCGGTGCCCGACTGGGCCACGCACATTGTCGCTGCGATGGACGATGCGCTCCTGCTGGGCGCGCGGCTCGTGCAGGTCTACAGCGCAGTGCCGCGTGTCGAGAATGTCGAGCAGTCTGCTGCCGCACTC
>CAWAVG010000007.1:0-72361 GCA_963785425.1 uncultured Actinomycetota bacterium | reverse complement strand
GCACCCGGCATCGTCGCCGACGGCCCGCGCCGGAGCCATCACAGCGACGATGCCGGATGCAACGTTTCCTCGCCCGCGCTACTTGCTGATGCCTCCGCTGAGGCCGCTGACCAGCTGGCGCCGGCCGACCACGTACAGGACGAAGATCGGCATCGCGGTGAGCAACACCGACGCCAGGACGGCGGGGACGTTGACGGCGTACTGCCCCTGGAAGGTCCACAGCGCGAGCGGCAGGGTGCGCTTGTCCGGGCTCTGCGTAAGCACCAACGGCAACAGGAAGTTGTTCCAGATGAGCACGGCCTGGTAGATCGTCACGGTCACCAGCGCCGGACGGGTCAGCGGGAACGCCAGTCGCCACAGCAGCTGCCACTCGGTGGCACCGTCGACGCGCATCGACTCGAACAGCTCGCGCGGCACGTCCCTGATGAAATTCGTCAGCACCAGCACCGACAGCGGGATGGCGAACGCGATCGACGGCAGCACCATCGCGAGCAACGAGTCGTACAGGCCCAGCTTGATGATCTCGAGGTAGATCGGGATGATCGCCGCCTGCAGCGGGATGGCGAGCCCGGTCAGGAACAGCCAGTTCGAGCCGCGGATGAACCAGCGGCGGCCGTCGCGGATGATCGCGTACGACGCCATGAACGAGACGAGCACGGCGGGAATCACCGCGCCCACCGTCACGATCGTGCTGTTGACGAAGTACTGCGTGAAGCCCGAGTCGAGTACGAGCCGGAAGTTGTCGAGCGTCGGCTTGCCGGTCGGCACCATCGCATTCGACGAGAAGTAGTTCGTCTGCGTCTTCAGGCTGGTGATGATGATCCAGTAGATCGGCGCGATGATGATGAACAGCCAGATCCAGCCGGCGAGGCCGCCGAGCCAGTTCAGGTGCAACAACCGACGGCCGACCGAGCGCCGCGGGCCACGCGCCGGCGCCTCCTTGTGGGTCGGGACGTCGAGGGTCGCGGTTGCCACTACGCACCCTCCATCTGGCTCGCCGTCACGTCGCGTCCGCCGAGACGGCGCAGCAGGAGCGCGATCACCAGACCCAGCAGCACCAGGATCACCGCGATCGCACTGGCCTGGCCCATCTGGTTGGCCGCAAAGCCCTCCTTGTACATGTCGAGCGCAAGCACCTTCGTCGCGTCGGCGGGCCCGCCGTAGGTGAGCACGAAGATCAGGTCGAAGAACGTCAGCGAGCCGACGACCATGAGGGTCGACGAGGTGATGATCGTGTACTTCAGCTGCGGCAAGGTGATCGAGAAGAACTGCCGCACCCGCCCGGCACCGTCGAGCGTCGCCGCTTCGTACATGCTCGTCGGGATCTGCCTGATCGCGCCTTGGTAGATGAGCGAGTGGAACGGGATGAACTGCCACGACACGATGAACATGACGATCGTGATGGCGAGCTTGGGGTTGCCGAGCCAGTCCTGCGTCAGCAGATTCCAGTGCAGTCCCGGACCCAACCCGAAGTTCGGGTCGAGCAGCGCCTTCCACGTGATGGCGATCGCCGCGGCGCTGAGCAGCAGTGGGATGAAGTAGAGGACCGACAGCACGGCGCGGTAGCGCTGGCGCCCTGCGGTGAAGGCACCGATCAAGATGCTCATCGGGGTCTGGAACGCCCACGACAACACCATGATCAGGAACGTCACCTTGAGCGAGTGGACGAGGCCGGGGTTGTTCAGCACCGCCTTCCAGCTGGTGAGGCCCGACAGGTGAATGGCGCCGAGCCCGTCCCAGGTGGTGAAGCTGAGCAGCAGCACGCCGATCAGCGGGACGATCGCGAACAGGAAGAAGATCGCGAACGCAGGCAGCACCAGCCACGTCAACGAGCGTTGGCGCCGGCCGCTTCGCGCGGCCGGCGCCGACGCGGTCCGCTCAGGCGGCCGCGCTACGACCGTCATTTGCCGATGAGCGCGTTCATCGTGTCCGCGTACTGCTGCGGCGAGATCGACAGCGCGAACAACTTGCCGATCGTGTCGAGCAGCGTGGTCGCGGTGGTCGGGCTCAGCGCCTGGTCCCACGACTGCGCGAAGACCTTGGCCTTGCTGGACACGTCGTAGACGAACTTCAGGAACGTGGCGTCGCTGGACGAGCTGAGCTGGCTGGCCGCGCTCTTGACGATCGGGACGCCGCCCGTGTCGATCCACGCCTTGGTCTCGGCACTGGTGAGCACGCCGTTCTTGAAGAAGTCCTTGGCGACGTTCTTCGCGTCCTCGGAGGCGTCCGCGGAGATCGCCAGGTACTGGCCGGGGTTGCCGACGGTGTCGGACGGGTCACCCTTGCCGCCTGCGACCGGCGGGAAGTTCATCCACCCGAGGTGCCCGCCGGTGACGAAGTCGCCGCCGTCGGCCTTCATGCTCGCGTAGGTCCACGAGCCGTGCAGCATCATCGCGGCGCGTGCCGGTGTAGAGCAGCGCCTGGTCGGCGTTCGAGTCGGCCGTGATCGACTGGAAGCCCTTGACGAACCCGCCCGCCTTGATCAGCTTCTGCATCTCGGTGAGGGCCTTGATCGAGTCAGGGCTCGACCAGGCGTTCTTCTCGCCGTTGAAGACCGCGCCGAACGTGTCCGGGCCACCGATGCGGTCGTACAGGAACTCGAGCCACATCATGTTCGTCCACAGCGACTGGCCACCGAGCGAGATAGGGGCGACGTTCTTCGCAATGAACTTCGGCACCAGGCTCAGGATGTCGTCCCACGACTTCGGCGGCTCGAGGTTCGCGTCGTCGAACACCTTCTTGTTGTAGAACAAGATGATCGGCTGGACGGTCTCGCACGGCATCGCGTAGATCTTGTTGTTGACGGTGGCCGCGCCGAACGACGACGGGAAGAGCCGGTCCTTGACGTCCGAGTTCTGCTGGAACCAGCTGGTGAGGTCCTCGACCTTGTTGTCCTGGACGTAGCTCTGCAGGCCGCCGCCGCCCCAGCCCCAGATGATGGTCGGGGCCTTACCGGCCCCGATCGCCGTCTTGATCTTGGTCTTGTAGGCGTCGTTCTGGAACTCGAGATAGCTGATCTGACCGGTCTTGCTCGACGCGTTGAACTGCTTGACCGCGTCCTCACGGATCTTCTGCTGCGGCTGGCCCGACAGGAACCAGTAGGTCGCGCTGCCCTTGCCGCCGCCGCTGCCGCTGCCGTTGCCGCCCCCACCGCCGGCGCCGGCCTGCGACGGCCCTGACGAACTGCACGCCGCGAGTGCGGCCGAGACCGGCACCCCGAGACCGAGCAACTCCAGGAACCGACGACGGGACAGGCTGTTCGGCGGCGGCATCTTGTTCGCTTCCACGCTGAACTCCACTCGGGATGGCGCGGCGCCGGGCCGCGCGGTGAGCCGACCGATAGTTATCGAAACAGGACCGTAGAATTTCGGAAACCCAAAGTCAATAGCCTTGCCATCGTCGCTCAAATGGTCCACAGTGACGCGTATTCTGCGTCCGAACCGACGTTCGGACCTTTCGAAACTTTTCGAAACCTCGCCTTCGGAGGAAGGGACAGGTATGTCCAAGCCGGACGATCCGGTGGGTGTGTGGCGTGACCCCTCGCAGCCGGTCGAGGCACGGGTCGACGCGCTGCTGAGCGCCATGACGCTGCCCGAAAAGGTCGCTCAGCTCGGCAGCCGGTGGACGCAGGCCAACCTCGCCCACCACGAGCAGGACGAGGTCGACACGTCGCTCAACGTCGCGCCGATGCAGGACGTGTTCACGGCGGGCGAGTCGATGACGCTCAAGGAGGCGAGCCGGCACGGGCTCGGCCACCTGACGCGCATCTACGGCAGCATTCCCGTGACGGCCGCCGAGGGTGCCGCTGAGCTGATCCGCCAGCAGCAGACCGTGCTCGAGAACGACCGTTTCGGCGTTCCCGCGCTCGTGCACGAGGAATGCCTCACCGGCCTGACCAGCCACGGCGCGACGGTGTACCCCACCTCGCTGGCGTGGGGCGCGACGTTCGACCCCGACCTCATCGAGCGCATGGCGCAGGCCATCGCGCGCGACATGACCGCGCTGGGGGTGCACCAGGGGCTGTCGCCCGTGCTCGACGTCGTGCGGGACTATCGCTGGGGACGCGTCGAGGAGACGATCGGCGAGGATCCGTACCTCGTCTCGATGGTCGGTGCCGCGTACGTGCGAGGGCTGCAGAGTGCCGGCATCATCGCCACGCTGAAGCACTTCGCCGGCTACTCGGCGTCGCGTGCAGCGCGCAACCACGGCCCGGTGTCGATGGGACGCCGCGAACTCGTCGACGTCATTCTCCCGCCGTTCGAGGCGGCGATACGTGCCGGCGCGCGGTCGGTCATGAACTCCTACGCCGACATCGACGGCGTTCCGGTGGGCGCGGACGCCTCCCTGCTCACCGACGTGCTGCGTGACCAATGGGGGTTCACCGGCACGGTTGTTTCCGACTACTGGGCGGTGCCGTTCCTGACGACGATGCACCGGGTGGCCGCCGACACCGGCGATGCCGGTGCACTCGCACTCGCCGCAGGCATCGACGTCGAACTGCCCGACACCATCGGCTACGGCGACCAGCTCGTCGAACGCGTGGAGCGTGGCGACGTCGACGAGGCACTCGTCGACCGTGCCGCGCGCCGGTTGCTGACCCAGAAGGTCGAGCTCGGCCTGCTCGATCCCGAGTGGACTCCCGAGGGCTCGGTGCGCGCAGCCGCCGACACCGAACTCGACTCGCCGGACAACCGGGCGCTCGCCCTCGAGATCGCCGAGCGTTCCATCGTCCTGCTCGATCCGGGCAGCGCCCTGCCGCTGCGTGGCGAAGATCGCCGTACCGCGGTGCGGATCGCGGTCGTCGGACCGTGCGCCGACGACAGCCAGGTCTTCCTCGGGTGCTACTCGTTCCCCAACCACGTCGCCGTGCGCCACCCGGGCACGGGCCTCGGCATCGCAGTGCCGACCGCGCTCGACGCACTGCGCGCCGAGCTGCCGGACGCCGAGATCACGTACGCGCGCGGTTGCGCGGTGTCCGGCGACGACCGGTCGGGCTTCGACGACGCCGTTGCGGCCGCCGAGGACGCCGATGTCTGCATCGTCTTCGTCGGCGACCGGGCCGGCCTGTTCGGATCAGGCACCTCGGGCGAGGGCTGCGACGTCGACGACCTGCGGTTGCCCGGCGTGCAGGCCGACCTGGTGGCGCAGCTGCTCGACACCGGCAGGCCGGTCGTGGTCGTGGTGGTCTCCGGACGGCCCTACGCGCTCGGCGACATCGCCCCGCGCGCCGCCGGTGTCGTCCAGGCGTTCTTCCCCGGCGAGGAGGGCGGCGCCGCGCTCGCCGGCGTGCTGTCCGGACGCGTGCAGCCGAGCGGCAAGCTGCCGGTGCAGATCCCGCGCACTCCCGGCGCGCAACCGTCGACCTATCTGCAGCCGCCGCTCGGGCGACTCGAGAGCAAGGGCATCAGCACGGTCGACACGACGCCGTTGTTCGCGTTCGGCCACGGCCGCTCGTACACGACCTTCGCCGTGGACGAGCTGCACGTGAGCAGCGACGAGGTGACGACCGACGGCGAGCTCGACGTCACTGTCCGGGTGCGCAATACCGGATCGCGTGACGGCAGCGAGGTTGTGCAGCTGTACCTGCACGACGTCGTCGCCACCGTCGCGCGGCCCGTCCAGCAGCTGATCGGTTTCGCCCGAGTCGATCTCGCCGCCGGCACTGCGCGCGAGGTCACATTCCACGTGCATACCGACAGATTCGCCTATACCGACAGCGCATTCCGACGCGTGGTCGAGCCCGGCGATGTGCAACTATGGCTGGGCACTTCGGCGGCTGACGTGCCCTGTCGCTCGACGGTGCACGTCACCGGAACGACCAGGGTGGTCGGCCACGACCGCCGCCTCGTGACGCCGTCGCACATCCGTGCAGAGTCGCCCGGGGCATGACAGGAGGACGTCGTGTCGAACGCGGCGGGTCGCGCCACGCTGGCGACGATCGCCGCCGCGGCCGGGGTGTCGGTCGCGACGGTGTCGAAGGTCGTCAACGGCCGACCTGACGTCGCGCCGTCGACACGCTCCCGCGTCGAGCACACGCTGCACGAGTTCGGGTACGAGCCACGCCGCGGCGAACGACCGCGTGCCGACGCGATCGGCCTGCTGTTCCACGGACCACTGACGACGTACTCGCTCGAAATCCTCGAAGGCGTGCTCGCCGCAGCGAACGAGGCCGGCGTCGAGGTCGTCATCGCCCGCACCGACATCGCCACCGGGCGCTCGGCGCAACTGATCCGCGACCGTTCGGTCGACGACTGGCAGGCAGTCATCGCCGTGACCACCGCCGCCAGCGAGCTGTCGGCTCTCTCGCGCGCGCACGTCCCGACAGTCGTCATCGACCCGATCGGGACGCCGGGCGTCGACATCATCAGCGTCGGGTCGACGAACTTCGCCGGCGGCCTGGCCGCGACCCAGCACCTGCTCGACCTCGGGCACTCGCGCATCGCGTACGTGGGCGGGACGCCCAGCGCGGCGTGCAACCAGGCCCGGCTGCAGGGGTTCCGCGGCGCGATGGAATCGGCACGCGTACGCGTGCCGAAGAACTACGTGCAGAGCGGTCACTTCATGTACGAGGACGGACTGGTAGCCGGCGCCGCGCTGCTCGACCTGCCGCAGCCGCCGACCGCCGTGTTCGCGGCGAACGACGAGATGGCCCTGGGTGTGCTCGAGGCGGCACGCACGCGCGGCATCCGGGTGCCCCAGGAGCTCAGCGTGCTGGGCTTCGACGACACAGAGGTCGCCCGGGTGGCATCGCCGCCACTGACGACGATCGCGCAGCCGCTGCGCCGGATGGGCAGTGTCGCGCTGCGTACCGCGCTGCGACTCGGCGCCGGCGATCACGTCGACTCGCATCACGTCGAACTCGCCACCGACCTCGTCGTGCGCGAGTCGACAGCCCATCCGGCCGCCGCGACGGCGACGAACGGCCACGGCAGCCGGCGGGACGTCGGGTCCGAGGCGCGCCGCACGCCCGCCTGAGGTCGTCCGGCCGGGTGCCGCACCGCCCCTCAGCTGCCGGGACGGCGCGGCGAGCCCGCTGCCAGGTGCAGGTCCTCCTGCATGCGGTGGTACGACGGCTTCTTGGTCAGGTTCACGTCGTAGATGTCGGCGTAGCCCTCACCGGAGAACGTCCCCGGCACCCATGACTGCGAGTCGCCGAACTCCCACACAGTGAACGAGATGCATTGCTTCACGTCGAGGCAGGCCCGCAGCATGCGGTGGTAGTAGTTCGCCTGCTGGTACGGCGCGCGGGGGTCGGTCGGCGTCTGCGACGTCGCGTCGTTGACGAAGGTGCGTACGTCGGCCTCGGTGACCGCCACCTTGAGCCCGAGGCTCGCATACCGACGCAGATCCTGTGTCATCTTCGCCGGCGCCGGGTACTGGAGGTCGAGGTGGCCTTGGTCGCCGACGCCGTCGATGGGGACCCCACGAGCGACCAGCTTCTTGACCCAGGCGAAGACAGCGTCGCCCTTGGCGTTGGTGCCGTCCTCACTGGCGATGTTGTAGTCGTTGTAGAACAGCAGCGCCTTGGGATCAGCCGCATGCGCCCAGCGGAACGCTGCCGGGATGATGCCCGCGCCGAGATGCGAGATCCAGAAGTCGTCCTGGTTGAGGTGCGAGGGGCTCGTGTCGGTGAAGAACTCGTTCGCGACGTCCCACTGCCAGATCCTGCCCTTGAAGTGGGTCACCTCGTCGACGATGTGCTTGTGCAGCAGACGGCGCAGCTGCGCGTTACCGATGCTGCCGTTGCCGACGCCGGTGGTCAGCCAGTCGGGAAGTTGGTTGTGCCACAGCAGCACATGGCCGCGCACCCGTTGCCCGTGCCGGTGTGCGAACCGCACGAGGCGATCGCCGCCACTCCAGTCGTAGTGCCCACGGGTCGGCTCGACGACCTGCCACTTCATCTCGTTCTCGGGGGTGACGGTCGAGAACTGGGTCCCGACGATCTTGCGGTACGCGGCCGTCTGCAAATCGTACGGATCGACCGCGGTGCCGATGCGCAGGTTGATGCGCGCGGCTTCGGCACGCAGCGACGACGGTGCCGCTGCGGCGCCGGCCGGTCGGGCGACCGCCGGGCCGGCGAGTGCCGCTCCGGTTGCGGTCAGGGCCAGTGCGGCTCCGGCACCGAGGGCGATGACGAGACAGCGATTGCGCACGATGGGCCTCCTTCGACGACGTCGCCGCGCGTTCGGTCGACGCTTGTCGGATTCGCCGAGTTTTGACCGGTTCGCACCAGAAGTCAATCGTTATCGATAACGATTTCTTTGGTAGGTTCGCGATGGGACGGCAGCGCTCCCGACGACGCACGCGACACATTGCCGGAGGCAGTCATGGTGGTACCGACCCCGACGCGGGATGACGGGTTCACGTTCGGGTTGTGGACGGTGGGGTGGCCGGGTCGGGATCCGTTCGGGGATGCGACGCGGGGGCCGGTGGATCCGGTGGAGTCGGTGCATCGTCTTGCTGAGCGTGGTGCTGCGGGGGTGACGTTTCATGATGATGATCTGGTGCCGTTCGGGTCCTCGGCGGCGGATCGGGACAGGCATGTTGCCCGGTTCAGGCAGGCGTTGTCCGAGACGGGGATGACGGTGCCGATGATGACGACGAATCTGTTCACGCATCCGGTGTTCAAGGATGGTGGGTTCACCAGTAATGACCGCTCGGTGCGCCGGTATGCGGTGGCCAAGGTGGCCCGCAATCTGGATCTGGCCGCCGAGTTGGGTGCGCAGACCTACGTGTTCTGGGGTGGGCGTGAGGGTGCCGAGTATGACGGGGTCAAGGATGTGCAGGCCGCGTTGGACCGCTACCGGGAGGCGATCGACACCCTCGCAAGCTATGTGCTGGAACGCGGTTATGGGATCCGGTTCGCGATCGAACCCAAACCCAACGAGCCGCGCGGGGACATCCTGCTGCCCACGGTGGGGCATGCGTTGGCGTTCATCGCCGAGCTCGACCACGCCGACATGGTGGGGGTGAACCCCGAAGTCGGTCACGAGCAGATGGCCGGGCTCAACTACGTCGCCGGCATCGCCCAAGCCCTGTGGGCCGGCAAACTGTTCCACATCGACCTCAACGGCCAGCGCAGCATCAAATACGACCAGGACCTCGTGTTCGGCCACGGCGACCTGCTCAACGCCTTCCACCTGGTCGACCTGCTCGAACACGGCGCCCCCGGCCAACCCGCCACCACCCCCGCCTACGACGGACCCCGCCACTTCGACTACAAACCCTCCCGCACCGAGAACATGGACGGCGTCTGGGACAGCGCCACCGCCAACATGTCCACCTACCTGCTGCTCAAACAACGCGCCCAGGCCTACCGCGCCGACCCCGAAGTCCAACACGCCCTCCAACACGCCGGCACCACCACCCTGCGCGAACCCACCCTCAACCCCGACGAAACCCTCACCCACCTCCGCGACACCACCACCACCTTCGACCCCGACACCACCGCCCAACGCGGCTACGGCTTCGTCCACCTCAACCAACTCGCCCTCGAACACCTCGTCGGCGCACGCGGCTGACGTGCTGCCCTCGAGCCGGCCGACGATCCGCGACGTCGCGGCCGGGGCGGGCGTGTCGACGGCCACCGTGTCGAAGGTGCTCAACCGCCGCCATGGCGTCGCGCCCGAGACGTTCGCGCGCGTCATGGCGGTGATCGAGCAGACCGGCTACTCGGCCAGCCTCGTGGCACAGAGCCTGCGCAACCAACGCACCAACGTCATCGGCATCCTCGTCGCGGACGTCGAACCCTTCAGCGCCGAACTGCTCAAGGGCGCGGCCGACGCAATCCGCGGCAGTGGCTACGACCTCGTCGTCTACTCCGCTGGCGGCCGTCCCGAGAACCATGACGGCTGGGAGCGGCGGTACCTCTCACGACTGTCAGGAACCCTGATCGACGGCGCCATTGTCGTGACGCCCACCGTCGTCGAGGTCAACTACGGCTCGCCCGTCGTCGCCGTCGATCCCCATACCGGGCCGACCTCGCTGCCCACGGTCGACGCGGACAACGTCACCGGCGCCTCGCTCGCCACGCAGCACCTGATCGAGCTCGGCCACCGCCACATCTCGATGCTGACCGGCCGTCCCGACCTGCAGTCGTCGCGCCTGCGCGAGCAGGGTTTCCGAACCGCGATGGCCGCCGCCGGCGTCACCGTCGACGAGTCGATGGTGCTCCCCGGCGGTTACGAGGACCAGTACGCGGGATCGGCCACCCGCGAGCTGCTGACGCGCGCTGAGCGGCCGACCGCCCTGTTCGCCGCCAACGACGTCATGGCCGAAGCAGCCATCCGCGTCGCGGCCGAACTCGGCATCGACGTTCCCGGCGACCTGTCGGTCGTCGGCTTCGACAACATCCCCGAACTCGCCTTCTGCGAGCCGCCGCTGACGACCGTCGAGCAGCCGATCCGCCAGATGGGACGCGAGGCGATGACGATGGTGCTCGAGCTCGTCAGCGGCGTGACGCCGGAGCGCACGCACATCACGCTGCCGACCCGACTGATCGTGCGCTCGAGCACCCGGCGGATCGACTGATGTTCGTCGACCTCCCGATCGAGGAACTGCGCGCCTACCGGCCGGACGTCGCCGAGCCCGCCGACTTCGACACATTCTGGGCCGACCAGCTCGCGGCCGCACGCCGCGTGGACACCCAGCCCGACTTCGCGCCCGTCGACGCGCCCCTGATCTCGACCGACGTGTTCGACGTGACCTTCGCGGGATACGCCGGCGACGCGGTGCGCGGCTGGTTGCTGGTGCCGCACACGCAGCGCCCCGATGCGCCCGTCGTCGTCGAGTACATCGGCTACAACGGCGGCCGCGGCGATCCGCTCGACTGGCTGCCGTGGAGCGCATGCGGGTTCGTCCACCTCGTGATGGACAGCCGCGGACAGGGCGGCGGCTGGCGCGGTGCGGCGACAGCCGATCCGCACGACACCGGCGAGCCGAGTTCGAACGGGCTGCTCACCCGCGGTATCGGCGACCCGCGCAGCTACTACTTCACGCGGCTGTACGTCGATGCAGTGCGCGCGGTCGACGCGGTGCTGGCCCATCCTGATCTCACCGGTCGGCCGATCATGACCACCGGAGCCAGCCAGGGCGGCGCGCTCGCGATCGTGGCGGCCGCCCACCACAACGCCGTCTCAGCCTGTGTGCCCGACGTGCCGTTCCTCGCGCATCCCCGGCGCGCCGCGATGATCACCGACTCACGTCCCTTCGGTGAGCTGTCGCAGTACTGCGCGGTCTATCCCGACCGGGTGGCCACCGTCTTCGACACGCTCTCCTACGTCGACGTCGTGAACCACGCCAAGCGCGCACGTGCTCCGGCCCTGTTCTCGGTCGCGTTGCTCGACGACATCACGCCCGCCTCGACGGTGTTTGCCGCGTACAACAACTACGGCGGCGAGAAAGAAATAGCGGTCTTCGAGTTCAACGACCACGCCGGTGGCGGCACGCTGCACCAGCACCACAAGCTGCAGTTCGCTGCCGCGGTGCAGGGTTAGCCGGCGCGACTTCATGGCGGCGCTTTACCTGGGGTGACCCTGGGTGTAGGACGGGGCAGTCGGTATTCCAAGATCGGGAGGGCCCTGATGGCCGCACGTCCCTTCGCCCGGGCCCTGGCACTGGTCGGCACCGCGTTGATCGCTCTCACGACCGCCGTCGCGATCGGCTCGCCCGCCCGCGCCGCATCGAGCGGCGTGCAGTGGAAGGCATGCCACCGCGGCTACTTCTGCGCAAAGGTGCAGGTGCCGCTCGACTACCGCGACCCGCACGGCCCGCAGATCTCGATCGCCATGGTCAAGCAACCGGCCAAGGATCCGGCGCATCGCATCGGCTCGATCTTCCTCAACCCCGGTGGCCCGGGCGGGTCCGGCATCGACTTCGTCCTGGGCGCCGGCCACGAGTTGTTCACCAAGCAGGTGCGCGCGCGCTTCGATCTCATCGGCTTCGATCCGCGCGGCATCTTCGCCAGCACACCGCTGCGCTGTTTCCAGGGTCCCGACGAGGTCGGGCCGAGTTTCCCTCCGTTCCCGTACCCCGACAGCGCGAAGCGCCGACTTCAGGCCTTCGCGGCCGACCGCTACCTCCAGGACGCGTGCGCGCACCGCGGCAATCCGATCCTCGACCACATGGCCACTGCTGACGCTGCTCGCGACCTGAACCGGCTGCGAGCGGCGGTCGGTGACAAGCAGCTGACGTACTACGGCGTGTCGTACGGCAGTTTCCTGGGCGACACCTACGCGAACATGTTCCCCGGACGGGTGCGTGCGGTCGTCATCGACGGCGTGCTCAACCCGGTGGCGTGGACGGGACGCGGCTCGAACGGCGCGCTGCCGTTCTCGACCAGGCTGCACAGCGACGTCGGCGCGATGACCACGCTGCGCGAGTTCTTCCGGCTGTGCAACGCGGGCGGGTCGAACTGCCCGTTCGCTCCGCACGCCGCGAGTAAGTACTGGCAGCTGTTCCACCGCCTTCAGGCGCATCCCCTCAAGATCGGCGGCGGGTCGCCGCCCTACGACCAGAGCTTCCTGGTCGCCGACACGCTCAGTGCGATGTACGACTCGTCCGGCTGGTTCGGCTTCGCGCAGTACCTCAAGCACCTGCGCGCCCAGGCAGGCCCCAAGGTGCTCGCGCGGGATCGCGCCGCCCTGCGCCCGCGTTACGGCTACCAGAACTTCGCCGAGGGCTTCCCCGGTGTCGCGTGCTCCGACTCGATCAACCCGCACATCGACGCCGCATGGACCCGGGCCGCGTCGAACGCGCGCCGCCAGGACGGATTGTTCGGCCCGATCTGGACGTGGGCGTCGAGCGTCTGCGCACATTGGCCGGGACACGACAGCAACCGCTATCTCGGCCCGTTCACGAACTACACCGCGCATCCGGTGCTCGTCGTGGGCAACCTGTCCGACCCTGCCACGCCGTACCAGGGTGCTCAGGTTGCGGCCCGGTTGCTGCCGAACTCGCGACTGCTCACGCTGCACGCCTGGGGTCACACGTCCCTGTTCCGTTCGACGTGCGCGACGGACAAGATCTCGCACTACCTGCTGACCTCGCAGGTGCCGGCCAAGGGGACGGTCTGCAACCAGGATGTCGTGCCGTTCCGTGACGCGCAGCCGAACACGACCGCACCGCGCCTGCGCTCGGGACAGTCGCGCCACGTGCGCTTCCCGACCTGGTGAGACCTCAGTAGCCGTAGGTGTGCAGCGCGACCTGATCGAAGATCAGCACGGTGTCGGCGTCGGATTCCTTGGCCGTCGCCGACTTGCGCACGACCGGAACGACGGTGACCGTCACCGACTGCGCGCCCGCTGCGACGAGCGACTGGACGGCCTCGGTCACCGTCACGATGCGCGTGGCAGGCTGCAACTGGTGCGGGTGGTTGCGATCGAATGCGTTCACGGGACCGACGACTTCGCAATGGCCTGACTCGCCGAAACATCCGCCGTGACCGAAGACCGCGAACCGCGCGACGTAGCCCGACGCGTCGTCCATAGGCGTCTTCGCCGATGCGGAGGGGTTGTTGAAGAAGATGAGCGCGCGGTAGCTCGACCACGAGTGGTCGAGCCCGTAGAAGGTGAGATCGGCGCGGCCGAGCCCGTCGCCGATCGCGGCGGGCGGCAGTTCGAGCTCGAACGTGATGCTCATGAGTTGATCACCGTCCGCGACGAGAAGGTCGCGTAGTCGTAGCCGAGCGCGATGACGTCGAGCGTGTCGGCGACGGTGATGTGGAACGGATCGAGCGCGTCGTTGCGCAGGCTGTGCGGCACGATCGCGGTCGGATGCCGCAGCTGCCACAGCCGCCAGATGCGGTCGATCATCGCGTGATGGGCGAAGAACAGCGCGTCGAAGGCGGCGAACGGGATCTCGGCCATCGTCCCGCCACACCAGATGTGGACGTCGTCGTGGATCTGTTCGAGGTGCTGCTGGAAGTCGAGGAAGTCGCCGAGCTTGAGCACGTTCTCGATCTGCTTCGGCGTCGGCAGTGCGGCCGGGAGATCGTGATTGCGCGACGTGATGCGCGGCCCACCCACCCCGCTGGCGCGTCCCTGCTTCGTGGCCAGCGGATCGATCGGTCCGCCGGCACCGAGGGGGTTCGCGGCGCCGCCGACCTTCGCCACCGCGTACGACGGCGGCACGCCGTGCTGGTGCGAGCTCGCCGAGGTCCAGTCCCACCAGGGCAGCGTCACAGTGGGCTCGTACCGCTTCAGGCTCAATTCGAAGAAGTACAGGTAGGCGCGGTGCCACGGCAGGAACAGCTCCGTGTGGTGCTGGCACGAGTACGGCAACGGCAGGCCGTGGATCCCCGACCACCGCATGAAGCCGCGGTCGTCGTTCTGGGCCTTCGACGCGCGGTACGCGCTGCGCAGCACCTGCAACTGCGGGGGTCGTAGCAGCTCGACACTCTTGCGGTACGACAGCGGGGTCGTGGTCTGCGGCTGAGCAGGCGCGATCGCTAGGGTCATCGCTCGTCCTCCCGACGCCTCGACAATAGGCTGGCGTCGGCGTGCTTAGGAAGTGCGGCGAGGCTACTTCAGCGGTGCATCAAGGGCGGCGAGCACGAACCAGGCACCACCCGGCGTCAGGGGGATGACCTTCCCGTTCGCCTTGAAGATCGTCCCGTCGTTCACCGACTTGCGGCTCCACATCCCGTTGATGCGCTTGCCGTCGCGGAACACCACGGCACGCCCCGTCCCAAGCGTCTTGGTGAACTTGGCCGGGTTGCCGTTCACGTCGCGATCCTTCGAGTAGGTGGTCACCTTGCAGAATTCGACGACGACGTTCGGGGTGTCGATCACGCTGCCGTCGGCGGTGTGCTGGATCTCGCCGTCGATGATGCGCATGTAGCGGTGCGTCTTCGCGTTCCACCGGAAGGCGACCGGCGTGGCACCGACGACCGTCTGCACGAACTTGCCCGGCTTGGTCTTGCCGGTGGGCGGTTTGCTCGACCACTGCAGGCCGATGCTCTTCGCCTTCGGTCCCTTCACCATCTTGGCGACCTTCTTCAGGTTCACCACCAGGTTCTCGGGGGCGTTGCGGTTCGGGTCGCGGGTGAACTCCGGGCCACCGCGGTCGCCGATGACCTTCTTGAGCGGCGAGTCCTTGAGCGGTGCGAAACCGGCCTTCGAGCCGCCGGACGCGACGAAGATGATGTGCCCGAGCTGCAACGCCAGCTCGGGGTCGCTCGGGCGCACGCTGCGCACCGGTTCGACGTTCGGCAGATGCGTGTCGAAGATCGCCATCAGCCGGGTGAGGCCGCCCTCGACCTGCTCGACGTAGACGAGGTCGGCGCGGTTGGTGCCGACCTGCGGCCGTCCGAGCGCGGTGTCCTCGATCTTGACCGCGATGACCGGGTTCTTGGACGGCTTGAGGCCGGTGAGCGGATTGACCGCGCGCGCGGGTGCCGGCTTCGACTTGTCCGGCGCCGGTGGCGCGGACGAGGTCGGTGATCCGCCGCTGCTTCCGGTGCAGCCCGCGAGCGCGCCGAGACCGGTCAGCAGCGCGGCACACATCGCGCGCCGGAACGTGGTCATGGCGTCTCCTCTCGGACCTGCGTTTTGTATACCGTGCCGGTCGGGCTTGGCGGCGTTCCCCCACCGTGTCGCACCAGGGCTTTCACAGGACGAGGGGTGCGCGCTCGCTACCGTGGGCGGGTGATCGCCCACCGACGCCTTGCTGTGCTCTCAGGCGTTGCGATCCTGCTCGCTGCCGCAGGTTGCACGAGCAGCGCGCCCGGCCACCCGGTGGCTGCCCCCCGGCCGTCCGTCACGCGGACGACGCCGTCGAGCACTGGCGCGTCGACGCCGACACCGACGCCGACGAGTACGAGCGCCGGCAGACTCACGCACACCAGGCACCGTCGGCCGCCGAAGCCCCCGACGACGGTCGTCACCTCGCCGCCTACACCGCCGCCCACACCGCCACCCGTTCTTCGGCCGCATCACCGACCGGTCGTCGTCATCGACCCGGGACACAGCGTTGGCGTCAGCGGCACCGATCCCGCGACCGGACTCGACACCGCGGATTACGAGAACGAGCCCGAGATGCGCGACGTGTACGACATCGCATTGCTCGTGCGCTCGCAGCTCGTCGCCGCCGGGTATCGCGTTTATCTGACCAAGCCGACCGACACCACGCCGACCAACCTCGGCGTGCGTGCCTATCTCGCGAACCGCGTGCACGCCGACATCGCGCTGAGCATCCACGACCAGGCCGGTTCGAGCGGCGGCATAAGCTTCAGCCAGGGCAACAGCAACGTCTACTACCAGGCGGTCGGCGACTACCGCGAGAATCCGCAGGGCCGCAAGATCTATTTCACCGACGCCCACGTCGCCGCCATCAGCAAGCGCTACGGCGAGATCTTCCAGCGCGAACGCGCCGCGGCACAGGGACGGCCGATCACGCTGCTGGGCAACACCGGCTACGACCTCGGCAGCCGCGGACTGCAGAGCGGCGACATCTGGATCGTGCAGCTGCTCTCCCACGTCCCGTGGATCTACAACGAGGCCGGCGGGAACAGCGCCGGCATGTCCGGGCTCGACCAGGCCGACAAGCAGACCTACGCGAAGGGGCTCGTCGACTCCGTCGAGGCGTGCGTGCCGATCCGGCGCTGATCAGGTCGGCGGGTTGTCGCGCAGCCAGTTGTCGGCGCGGCGCCGCGATGCGCGCGACAGCCACGCGTCCTGGACGAGTTCGCGCAGCTCGTCACGGTTGATCCGGTCGAGGTGCGCCCCTCGGATGAGCACCGAGGGATGGCCGTCGAAGCGTGGCGTGGTGAAGAACGGCGATGCCTCGTCCTGGATCAGCGCGAGCTTGTCCGCCTCCGACCCGACCCACAGCATGATCACGTCGTCCCAGCGCTCGCCCGACTCGGGATCGGACGCATCGCGCTGGGGCGTGCGGAAGAAGACGAACGACTTCCCGCCGACCTGGTAGACGGCGTTGCCCTTCGGCCCGCGCCAGACGGTGACGAACGGCATCGCCTGCGCGAGCTCGTGCACGTCGTCGACACTCGCCACGACCAGCACGTTAGCGGGCTCTGCCGATGGGGCTACCGCGATGTCGCACCGCAGAACTACCGTCGCAATCATGGCTGCACGTCCCGAACCTGCCGTCGTTCCCGACACCACCGATCTCGATGCGCTGCGCGAGGCGGCTCGATCGTGTACCGCATGCGACCTGCACGGCCCCGCTACGCAGACGGTGTTCGGCAGCGGTGACGCGCACGCGCGGGTGGTGCTGGTCGGCGAGCAGCCGGGCGACCAGGAAGACCGCCAGGGTCTTCCGTTCGTCGGACCGGCAGGGCGGCTGCTCGACGAAGCGCTGGTGGCAGCAGGCATCGACCGCGAGACCACGTATGTCACGAACGCGGTGAAGCACTTCCGCTTCGAGTCGATCCGCGGCGGCAAGCAGCGTCTGCACAAGACGCCGACGACGACTCAGGTGCGCATCTGCCGGCCGTGGCTGGACGCCGAGCTGCGCGCGCTGGATCCCGACCTGATCGTGGCGCTGGGCGCTACGGCAGCGAAGGCGTTGCGCGGTGCGGATTTCCGCATCACGCAGTCGCGCGGAGTAGTGCTCGACCACGAGGGCACCGCGTTCGTCGCGACGGCACACCCGTCGGCCGTGCTTCGCGCCGACGACCGCGAGGCTGCGTTCGCCGAGTTGGTGGCCGATCTCCAGGTTGCGGCGGGCGCGATCTAGCGCGTCTCACGCACGACGTCGCGGGCGGCCTTGTCGTCGCGCAGCCCCTCGTAGCGGGGATGGCGCAGCATGCCGTCGCGGGTCCATTCGGTGAAGCCGAACTGCGCGACGAGCTCCGGTTCGACGAAGTGCATCGACCCGTCACGCGGCACGCGCAGCCGCCCACGGGTGAACGCGGACGTGCCGCGTTCGATGCGGATCATGCGCTGGTGCAGGTCACGCAGCATCTTGTCGTCGAAGCCGGTTCCGACCTTGCCGGCATATACGAATTCGTCGCCGTCGTAGTAGCCGACGAGCAGCGCCCCGAATGCGGCCCGGCTGCCCTTCGGATCGGTGAAGCCGCCGATCACCAGTTCCTGGTTGCGCACGCACTTGAACTTCAGCCAGTCCTTCGACCGGCCGGGACGGTAGGGCGCGTCGGCGCGCTTGGCGATCACGCCCTCGTCGCCGCGCTCGCACGCCTTGCGGTACTCCTCCTCGCCCGTCTCGTTGCGGTGCGCGGTGAACCGCAACGGACCGTCGAAGTGCACGTGATCACGCAGCAGCCGCTTGCGTTCCCGCAGCGGCAGCTCACGAACGTCGTGGCCGTCGAGGTAGAGGATGTCGAACACGTAGTAGAAGACCTTCGTGTCGTTGTCGCGCTGCTGCAGCTCCTCGAAGCTGGTGTGCCGGCCGCGGAAAGCCACGACCTCGCCGTCGAGCACCGCGCTGGAGGCCAGCTGCGACCGGACCGCCTCCGCGACCTCGGGATAGCGCTCGTCGAGCACGAGATCGTTGCGTGACCGAAGGCCCACACGTCCCTTGGCGTCGCGGAACGCGAGGCACCGCACCCCGTCCCACTTCTTCTCGAACAGCCAGTTCTTGTCCGAGAACCGGTCCTCGGTCAGGGTTGCCAGCATGGGTTCGGGCGTGGACGGCATCGGTGCCTTCGGAGCGGTGTTCAGCACGTCGCGGTTCGATGCGGGCATGTCCGTCATTATTGAGAATGTGCGCGGTCGAGCAGTACAGCGGCGCGCAGGACGGCCGCATCGGTCCATCGAGCACCCATGACCTGGGCGGCGACGGGCAGGCCGTCGTCGCCGACGCCGATCGGCACGCAGGCAGCGGGCAGGCCCGCCAGGTTGGCAGGTACGACGAGCGCGCACCAGGTGTCGAAGCCGTCGGGCACGGGTTCGCCGGCGATCGAGGCGGGCCGCAGCGCACCCAGCTCGAATGCCGTGGTCGGCATCGCCGGCATCAGGAGGACGTCGACGTCGTCGAACACCGCCGCCCAGCGCCGGGCGTAATCGGCCCGCGCTTCCTGCGCGTCGAGATAATCACGCGCCGAAATGCCTTTGCCGGCAAGGGTGATCTGTGCGGCGTCATCACCGATGAGGTCGCGGTGGGCGTCGATCACCGGACCCTCCGATGCGTAGCCCTCTGGCAGCGCGATCGCGTCCCACAGCGCGAGCGAGTCGTCGTGCGGCACGCTCGTGTCCATGAGCTGCGCGCCGGCGGCGGCAACGCCGCCCAGGGCGGCAACGAAAGCTGCGCGCACGTCGGCGTCGACCGGAACGAAGTCGATGCAGTAGCCGATCCGCAGGCCGTCCCAGCTCGGGTCGGTCACGGCGTCACGGCACCTGTCGCCGCCCGGGAAGCTGAGCCAGTCGGCCGGGTGAGCGCCCGCCATCACGTCGAGGGCCAGCGCGAGGTCGCGCACCGACGCGGCGATCGGGCCGGTGACCGACAGCGTGGGCCACCCGCGGAAACCCGGCGTCTTGGGGACGAGCCCGAAGGTCGGCTTGTGGCCGTACACACCGCAGAACGCGGACGGGATGCGGATCGACCCGCCACCGTCGGTCCCCACTGCGATCGGGACGATGCCCGCCGCGACCGAGGCTGCCGCTCCCCCGCTCGAGCCGCCGGTGGTGCGCGTCGGGTCGCGCGGATTGGTGGTGACGCCGAACAGCTCGTTCTCGGTTATGCCGCGGTAGCAGAACTCCGGGTTGTTGGTCTTGCCGATGACGATTGCGCCTGCGTCGATGAGCCGGTCGACACAGACGGCCGATTCGGACGGGACGAAGTCGGCGAGCGCGCGCGATCCGTTCGTCGCGGGCAGCCCGGCCAGCCACACATGGTCCTTGACCGAGATCGGCACACCGGCGAGCGGTCCCGCCCGCACGCCGTCGTCCACCTCCGCCGCCTGCACGAGGGCAGCGTCAGCGGCGAGCAGCGTGAATGCGTTGTTCGTGTCGGCTTCCGCCTTCGCGAGCGCCTCGCGCACCACCTCGATCGCCGTCGTCGCGCCGGTGCGGATCCGCCGGGCGCACTCCCAGGCGTCCGTCAGGGTTCCTGATGGGCGTGGGCGGCGCGTTCGAGTTCTTCCTGCTCCTCGTTGGCGACCCGGGTCTCTGCCTCGACGTCGATGTTGCGGCTGAAGATCCAGTAGAGGATGCCGGCCACCGGCAACCCGACGAAGAAGGAGATGTCAACGCCGTTCAGCGCTTTCGCCAACGGCCCCTCGTACAAGGTGCCGCCGGCGACGCTGCTGACATTGAAGAACGGCACCATGGCGGCGAAGCCGAGCAGGTAGGCCAGCACGCCGCGCACACCCCATCGTCCGTACATGCCGTTCGGCTTGAAGATCTCCGCGATGGCGTAGTGGCCGCGCCGCACCAGGTAGTAGTCGACGAGGTTGACGGCCGTCCACGGGACGAACAGGTAGAGGATCAGCAACAGGAAGTTCTGGAAGTTGCCCAAGAAGTTGTCGCTGGCGGCCAGCGCTCCGATGATCGACAACGCTGCGGTGATCGCCACGGTCACCAGGCGCACTGTGAGGGTCGGTCTGATGCGCTTGAACGAGTCGATGGCGCTGATGAAGGTGAGCGATCCCCCGTACATGTTCAGGGCCATGACCGAGACCAGCCCTAATGCAGCCAGGATGAGCACGATCGTGCCGAAGCCGCTGAAGACCTTGTCCCCCGCGGCTTTCAGCTCGGGGATGGCCGAACCGGAGAAGGACTTTCCCACCCACGCTGCGAGTGTCGTGCCGATGACCATCATCCACGCGCCGCCGAGTGCCGAGCCCCAGTAGGTCCAGTAGAACGTCTTGCGCACCGTGACGTCCGGCGGCAGGTAGCGCGAGTAGTCGGACACGTAGATCGCCCAGCTGATCTGGTAACCCGCGACGATGCCGAACTGCAGGAAGAAGGGCGTCGCGTCGAAGCTGCCGAGGTCGAACGTCCCCGGCGGGTAGTGGAGGAAGAACAGCGACACCGACAGGATGCCGAAGACCAAGAGCATCGCGCCCGTGAGCCAGCGTTCCGCCGCGTGGATCAGGTCGTACCCGGCGATCGCCACCACGAAGGCGACGAGTGTGAGGATGACGACCCAGAGGTTCGTCGCACCGCCGATCGTGACGTTGATCGACTGGCCGGCGAGGACGCTGTTGAACACGTTGAACCCGGCGTACTGCAGGTAGGCGAACAGCCACACGAGCAGCGCGCCGATGTAGCCGAACTGCGGGCGCGACTGGATCATCTGCGGCAAGCCGAGCTGGGGGCCCTGGGCGGAGTGGAACGCCATGAACAGCGTCCCGAGCAGGATGCCCGCGACGACGGCGATGATCGACCACCAGAAGGTGCCCCCCTCGGTGATGCTGACGATGCCCACGGCAAGCGTCGCGATCTGCGCGTTCGACATGAACCACAGCGGCCCGAGGTGCCATAGCTTGCCGTGGCGCTCGTCGAGCGGCACGTAGTCGATGGAACGGACTTCGAGGCCGGGCTTGCGGCTTTCGGGCGGTGCGGACGTCATGTGCTGAGTGTGTCGTGTTCGGCGTCGGTGCAGAAGGGCGGATCAGCCGGCCCGGTTGCCGGTGAACCGCCTGAGCACGTTGTGGGTGATCTGCTCGACGTAGGGGTCACCCTGCGCGAGCGCGTGCGGCCACTCGGTCGTTGCCGCGTTGAACACCTCGCCCGAGCCGCGGGTGAACGTGGCGATCATGCCGGCGCCGCGGTTCCCGCCCTCGGCGATGTAAGCGGGCAGGTCGTCGCCGAGCGCGTCCAGTGTCGCCTGCGATTCCCGGACGGGACCCCCGATCGGGTGCGCGCCGTTGAACCGGTCCTCCTCGCCGCGCACCGCCGGAGCCATTGCGAGGATCTCCAGCGTGTCGGGAGCTCCGTCCTCGAACGTCGGGTAGGGCAGCCCGCGCCGGAACGTGTATTCCACCGCGTCCATCTCGAACGCCGCGACGCAGATCGGGGCAGCGCCCAGCACGTCCCCGTAGTACAGGTCGGTGTCGGCGAACGCCCAGTGCTCGGGCCGGTAGACGGTGAATCCACCCGAGGAGCGGGGAACGGCGACGCCGTACCTGGCGTACACCCCCCCGAGCGCGTTCAGTCCGAACGTTGCCGCCCCTGGCCTGCCGAGCGACAGTGCCTCCCAGAACGTGGTTGCCAGGTGCGGCTCGGTCTCGGTGATGGGGTCCAGCGAGGGCAGGCGATAGCAGTACTGCGTCGATCCGTCGTCGTCGAGGCGTACCTGCCAGCCGAAGTTGCCGCCGAAGCGCGCGAAGCCACCGCCGGCGTCGACGAAGTTGTCGACGGTGTCGCGCATCTGCCATGACCAGTACTCGTCGTGTCCGACGACGATGGCGCACTTGTATCCGTCCAGGCAGTCGGGATCGAAGTGCAGGTCGTGCTGGGTCAGGTAGTCGAACTCGTATCCGTGCTGCTCGAGCCACCGTGCGAACGGCCGCTCGTAGGTGGCCCAGTAGGCGTCGGCGTGGTGCCGGCTGTAACCGTGCAACCGCGCCCACTCGTACGCGGGATACCTCGGCGAACCGAACATCGGCAGTGTGGCCGGGTTGGCCTCTCGCGGAGCACCGGGCGGCTTGCTGATCATCCCCCGCCCCACCGGTCGGTGGATCGACGAGAGCGGCGAGCCGATGTCGTTGCGCGGATCGTCACCGATCCCGCGGTAGTGGTTCGCGCCGCCCCAGTCGTTGTACGCGAGCATCGTGCTGGTCGCTAGCACGAGCGCGATGTCTGCGCGCGCGGCGCCGGCACGCACCGTGAACCCGTGTTCGCGCACCCATTCGACGTCGCGTTCCGCGTCGTGGGTGCGCACGGTCACGACGTAGAAGCCGCTCGGCCAGTCGTCCGCGACCGGTACCTCGAGCGCGACCGGCCATCCGCAGCCCCGGGCGTAGGCGTCGTCGGGCGTGGGATGCAGCGCACCGGCAAGGTCGTCGTCGCGGTACACCGTCTGCGGTGTCAGGCCCTCGCTCCTGATCTCGAGGCTGTAGATCGTCGCTGTTCCCGAGGTGTGCAGCCGCACGACGTCACCCGGCCGGTACGACAACCGGTCGGTGTAGCACCAGATCTCGGGCCGGGACGGGTCATCGGACGGGCGCTCCGACGGCCAGCCCGTGGGCGACCAGGCGTACGGCGGGACACTCATGACGATGCCTCCACGAACGATGCGGCGTTGCCTCGCTCGGCAACCTTCGCGCGACGCGGCGCCATCAGGCTGATCGCCTCGTAGGCCACATGGCTGGCTGCCACCCCGGTGATGCTGGCGTGGTCGTAGGCCGGCGCGACCTCTACCACGTCGACGCCGACGAGGTTGCAACCGGCGAGCCCACGAAGGATGCGCAGCAGCTCGCGTGAGCTCAACCCGCCGGCCTCTGGGGTGCCCGTGCCGGGCGCGAACGCGGGATCCATGACGTCGACGTCGACCGACACATACAGCGGACGCTCCGCGACCCGCGCGACGATGCGCTCGGCCACTCCGACCGGACCGATGTCGGCGACCTCGTCGGACTGCACCGCGGCGAAACCGAGGTCGCGGTCCCGCGTGAGATCCATTTCGTCGTAGAGCGGACCGCGGATCCCGATGTGCATCGCGGCCGACAGATCGATCAGGCCCTCCTCCATCGCGCGACGGAACGGCGTGCCGTGCGTGTACGGCGCGCCGAAGTAGGTGTCCCAGGTGTCGAGATGCGCATCGAAGTGAACGACGGCGACCGGTCCGTGGGCGGCACACACGGCGCGCAGCATGGGCAACGCGATCGTGTGGTCGCCGCCCAGCACCACGAGGCGCTTGGCCCGGCCGAGCAGGTCGCGGGCGCCGGCCTCGATCTGTTGGATCGCCGTGGCCAGGTCGAAGGGATTCGCCGCGATGTCGCCGGCGTCGACGACCTGTTGTTCGGCGAACGCCAGAACGTTCTGCGACGGGTTGTACGGGCGGAGCAACCGCGAGGACTCGCGGATGTGCGCCGGGCCGAACCGCGCGCCGGGGCGGTAACTCGTCCCGCTGTCGAAGGGCACGCCCACAACCGCGACGTCCACGTCTGCGGTTGCCTCGTCGATGCGCGGAACCTTCGCGAACGTGGCCGGCCCGGCGTAGCGCGGGACGACCGACGCGTCGGCGGGGCCGAGGATCGGGGCGCTGTCCCCGGGGTGCTGGCTCATCACTCAATTCCCTTGAACGAAGGATCGCGCGCGGTGAGTACCTGTCGCTTCACTGGGTGACTGCGTCCACTTGCACCTCGACGAGCCAGTCGCGCTCCACGAGCCGGCTGACCTCGATCAGCGTCGAGGACGGCGGCTCGTCGCCGAAGAACCCGGGGGCGATCTTTCGCTCCTCCTCGAGATAGGTGTCCATGTCGGTGGTGAACGTGTAGATGTGCACCACGTCGCGCCATGACGCGCCGACGGCCTCGAGTGCGATCGTGACCTGCTCGTACACCCAGCGGATCTGCCCGGCCATGTCGCCGACGTGGACGTTCTTTCCGGATTCGTCGACCGAGACCTCGCCACCGATGCGGTGCAGGGTGCCGCCGCGCACCGACGTGACGTGGCTGTAGAGGTTGTCGACCGGCACGTGCAGGCGCGACGGATTGGTCTTCGTGATGTGGGGGCTGGTCATGTTCGGTTCCTCTCCCGGAAGGGTTCTGGATCAAGAAAGCGGCGCAGCACGTTCTCTGTCATCCGTGCGACGTCGTTGTCGTAGTTGTCGACCGCCAGCTCGGCGGCCCAGGCCATCGAGCTGACCGAGAACGCAGCGCCGTTGTCGTGCAGGTAGAGCACCAGGTCGGCGTGGTAGTCCGGGCGCACGGCGCCGAACAGCGGCGGGATGAGGCTGTGGTCCTTCGAGGAACCGAGCACGATGTGGTCGGCGTTCACGGGACATCCTGCGGAGTTGTCCCACTCCTGACCGACCACGCCGGTGCCGATGACGTCGCCGTCGATGCCGCGCAACGCGAAGGCCACCTCGGGCCGGCGGGCGCCCTCCGCCAGGTGATAGGGGTAGTTCCGGTCGAAACCCATCGTGGCCGACTCGACGCCGGTCAAGTGGGCGGGATGCCGGCCAGATGCGACGAAGAATCCGCCCCGCTCACCGTCGATGCTGTTGTAGGCGCGCGTCGTCTGCAGCTCCTCAGGACCGTCCCACAGCTCGACCCGGCGGTTCTCCATGAGCCACGGCCGGTCGGGGGCGAACGTGATGTTCATCGAGAAGCCGTTGCCGCCCAGGTACATGAACCGGCCGCTGTCGTTGACCCAGTCGACGCCGCTGTCGAGCATCCGCACCGAGACGTACTCGGGGTGGGTGCCGGTCAGTACCACGGCGTACTCGTCGAGCAGGTCGCGTCCGCGGCGGTGCCAGTCCTCGTCGGTGACCACGTCGTAGGGCATGCCGAGGTGCTCGAGCCAGGCGACGACGTGCAGGTCGCTCGCGTAGCCCTCACCCCGCACGTGACCGGGTCGCATGTTGAGATTCGGGCGTCGCGCGGACGAGAAGCACACCGGGCTGCCGTCGCAGTGCTGGTCGTAGTTGGACAGGCCGACTTCCGGGTGGACGAGCAGGTACTGCTCCTCGGCGCCGAGTTCGACCAGCCGGTCCTGCACCAGCTCCTGGATCGGGTCCTCCCACCAGAACCGCGAGTTGGCATAGGCGAGGTAGGTGGCCGTCGGTGCGATGAGCAGTATCCGGGCGCGCCGGTTGCCTGGACGTACGAAGAACGGGATCAGGTCGGAGCCGACGTCGCCCCGCACGCGGGCAGCATAGAAGCCGCTCGGCGCATCTTCGGGAATGCGGACCGTCCAGTCGGCGGGCCATCCGCAGTCGTCCAACGCGTCGGCCAGGAAATGCATCGCTGCGTACTCGTCCGGAGCCTCGCGCCAGTCCGTGACCGTCCCGGCCCATTTGGCTCCCGGGACGCCGCGCACCGGCGCGTTGCGGACGATGCCGTGCCGCGCGTGCCGTCCGATGTCGGTGACGCGGTCCGTCCCCATGCCGTCGGCGAGATCGAAGGACGCCCAGGCCTCGCCGGGTACGGGCGTCTCGCGCAACAGGACACCGAGCGCGTCGACGCCGTCGATGTGTGTTTCGAGCACGCTCGGTGCTTCGAGCAGTCCGGTGAACGGCCACCGCACCGAACCGTCCGCCGTGCGCATCGCACCGATCGTCAGAGCATCGGCGCGGACGGACGCATCCCCCGCGTCGGCGGGCTGCGCCGCCTCGTCCCAGCGCGCCTCGCCCTCGGACAACGGCGCCGATCGGATCAGCCACGTGCCGTGGTCGGTCGGTCCGGCCACCACGGCGGTCCAGGCGTCGGCCGGGATCGCCTTGTCCAGCGTCACCTCGACACCGTCCGGCGCGATCAGTGTCGGGCGCAGCTCGGCGTCGAGCAGCAGGGCGAGCCCGCCGACAGCCGCGGGGTCGCCCCAGCAGAACAACATCTGCCGGTCGTGCACCGCGAGCGTCGGCCGTACCAGGCACATGAGAATGGGACACCGCTGCGGTGGCTCGGCGGCGACCACGACGTGCGAGCCCGGCTGCGCGACGCGCCGCACGCTTGCGACCGTTTCCGTCCCCGCGACCACCAGGTCGCACGGCGGTTCCTCATCGGGCGTGCCGGCGCCGGTGAAGCGCACGATCTCACAGGTCAGCGAGTGTCCTTCCGTCTCGCTGCTGAGATGAATCGTCACTTCCGAGCCGGGATCGACCGCGAGCGGGTCGCAGTAACCGACGATCGGCTTCGCGAGCGGGCGCAGCGCATCAGTCATGGTCGCCGCGTTCCTTCAGCCATTGCCACCGCTGGTCGAAGGCGAATCGTTCGGCGTCGCCGAGGTCGGTGAAGACGCGGTCACTGACTGGTGCCGGTCCGGCTCCTCGCGGGCTGAGCGCCGCCGTCACGATCCAGCGGGACGGGCCGATCCGGATCAGCACGAGTCGCGGCAGTTCGGCGTCGGACCGCATGGCCCCCAGCAGGAGTGCGAGCTCGCGCGGATGCGCCGCGAACGGATCGCGGTCGAACTCGGCATGCAGGTCTTCACGAGTGGTGTCGACCTGCTCGGGCAGCAGTTGCATGCCCGAGCCGACCTTCTCGGCCATGCTCATTTCGTGTACGTCCAGGACTCGGGGGTGACGAACAGCAACGGGCTCTGCGGTAGCGGGCCTCGCAGGTCGGCCTTGACCGCTGACACCTGGTTGTAGGTGTTCGGTAGCCACAGCACCGGCAGCTGCTGTCCGAGATAGTTGGCGTAGGTCGCGAACGCAGACGGATTGGTCGACGTCTCGACCGCGTTGATGTTGGCGTCGTTCTTGGGGTCGGAGTAGCTGCCGGCGTTGACGCCCGCCCCCGTAGCGAACACTGCCTCACCCGAGGGGAACGGATCGCTCCAGATCCACGACGGCGATCCCCACTGCACCATCTGCCAGTCACACCCCGGCCCGGGCTTGCACGCGGTGGCGGTGTCCACGACCTGGCCCTCCGAACCCTGGCTCAGGCTGACCTGGATGCCGGCGCTCAGCAGCGCCGACTTCCACGTCTGCATCTCCTGCGACAGGTAGGTGACGCCGGAGAGGTACTTCATCTGGAACGACAGCGGCGCTCCGGCGGCGACTCCCTTGCCGCACTGGTTCGCGCCCGTGCCCGGGCGAGCGCACGTGCTCGTGCCGTTCGGCTTGACGTTCCAGCCGTGCGAGCGGAGCAACGCGAGTGCGCCGGACGGGTCGTAGTCGTAGAAGCCCTTCTTCATCTCGGGCGTGACGAAGGGACTGGCCGGTTGCAGGGGCGCCGGCCCGTTCGTCCGGACACCGTTTCCCTTCAGGAACGCCTTGATGTAGCCGTTCTGGTCGACGAGTTTCTCGAGCGCCTGACGGATGTAGAGCTGACGCAGAATCGGCCCGACGGTCGGGTTGTTGAAGTTCAGCACGATGTAGGAGATCGACCACGACGGCCACGCCGCGACGGTGTAACCGAGCGACTGCAGGTGCGACTGCTGACTCAGATCGGTCAGCGGCACGTAGCCGTAGGTGAGCCCGCCGGACTGCAGCACGTTGAACTCCGCCGCGTCGGACGTGAACGGCTGCATGACGAACTTCGAGATCGACGGCTTCGGGCCGGAGTACTTGTCGTTGGGCACGAAGGCGGCGTAGCCGTCCGAGCGGTACGCGTTCAGCTTCCACGGGCCGTCGACCACCTGCCACAACGGATTGCTCGTGTAGTCGGCGGTGTGCCGTGACTGGCCGTCGAGGAATGCGTAGACCGACTTCGCGCCCGCGGTGGTGGTGTCGTAGTCACCGACCTTCGCCGAGGTCGAGGTCTTGTCCCAGACGTGCTGCGGGATCGGGAAGATCTGCGACAGCTGGGTCTCGGTGTACCACTCGGGACTAAAGGCATGCGTCAGGTCGAGTTGCAGGTGGGTCGCGTCGGGAGTGGACATCTTCGCGACGTTGTCGGGGAATCCGCCCGGAAGGTAGAGCGCCCACTTGTCCTTCTCGGCACGCAGCAGGTTGATCCAGAACTCGAGGTCGCGCGAGGTCACCGGCTGGCCATCGGACCACGCGAAGTGCTTCAGCGCGACGGTGACGGTCTTGTTCCCGTTCGAGTACTGCGGCGTCTCGGCGAGGCTGATGGACGGGTCCATCGCCGGTTGGTCGCCCTTGCCGAACCAGTAGAGCGGGCGGTACATGAGGTACTGGAACTGCAGGTTGGTGGGCAGGTCGTAAGCGAGCGAAACCATCGGGAAGATGTAGTCGGCCGATCCTGACGCAGGGTTCTCGGCGAAGGTGACGGTGCCTCCCGTCGTCGGCGCGCCCGTCGCAGACGGGTTGGCGCTCTTGTGCGTGGCCGGTGTGCACGCGGTGACGACCACGGCCACTGCGGTCGCGACGAGCACGCACGCGAAAGTGCGGCGCCGCGAACGCGGCAGGACTGGTGGCATGGCTGTCTCCGTGACTGTTAGTCGGGAAAGGCTGAGGTCAGTCGCTCGGACGGGTCCGAGTGCACGTCGAGCGGGTGGTGGCATGCGAACAGGTGTCCGCCGGGGCCGTTGAGCGGCGGCACCTCCTGCGCGCAGATCTCGGTGGCCGCCGGGCACCGCGTCCGGAACCGGCATCCGGACGGAGGATCGGTCGCGGACGCGAGATCGCCGGTGACGCCGGCGGAACGGCGTTGCCGCTCGGTCGCCGGGTCCGCAACCGGAACCGCATCGATGAGACCGCGTGTGTAGTGGTGGCGGGGATTCGCGTAGACCGCTGCCGCCGGACCGACCTCGACGAGCTTGCCGAGATACATCACGCCGATCGTGTCGGCGAGGTAGCGGATCACCGAGAGGTCGTGCGAGATGATCAGCAGCGACATGCCGTGCCGCTTCTGCAGGTCGCGCAACAGGTTGAGCACCTGGGCACGGATGGAGACGTCGAGCGCCGATACCGGCTCGTCGGCGACGATCAGATCCGGGTTCAACGCGAGCGCGCGTGCCAGCGCGAGCCGCTGCCGTTGGCCGCCGGAGAACTCGTGTGGGTAACGGTCGACTGATTCGGCGGGCAGGCCGACCTCTTTGAGCAACTCGGTCACGCGTTCGCGTCGGCTCGCCGGGGTGCCGACCTTCTGCAGCCGAAGGGGCTCCTGCAGGATCGCGCCGACGCGCATCCGCGGATCCATCGCCGCCGCGGAGTCCTGGAACATGAGTTGCACCCTGGCTCGGTGGGCACGGGCGGTGGCGCCGCGCAACTGCGTCACATCCTGGTCGTCGACGACGATCTCACCGGCGGTGGGTTGCTCGAGGCCGACGATGAGGTTGCCGAGCGTCGTCTTCCCGCAGCCCGACTCCCCCACCAGTCCGACCGTGGTGCCGCGCGCGACGTCCAACGTCACGTCCGAGACCGCGCTGACCCGCGCGACCTCGCGCCGGAGCAGCCCACGCAATACGGGAAAGTCTTTCGAGACCCGACGGAGCCGGACGACAGCATCGGCCGTGCCGGAGATCTCCGCGCCGTCGTGCGTCTCTTCGCTCGTGCGCGGGGCCTCGGACGGCGAGATCGGGAAGTGGCACGCGACCGGGCGGCCGGCGTCGTCGGGCAGAAGCGCGGGGTCGTCGACCCGGCAGCGGTCCTGAACCTTGTCACAGCGTGGCGCGAACGAGCAGCCCGGCGGCCGGTGCCGCAGGTCGGGCGGCATTCCTGGTATCGCCCGCAGCCTGCGCTTGGGTGATCGCACGACGAGGTCGGGCAACGCCTCGAACAGTGCGCGGGTGTACGGGTGGTGCGGCTGGGCGTAGAGCTGCGCCGTGGTCGCCGTCTCGACGATCCGGCCGGCGTACATGACCGCGACGCGGTCGGCGTGGCCGGCGACGACACCGAGGTCGTGGGTCACGAGCAGCACAGCCATCTGGAGCTGCTCACGCAGCCTGTCGAGAAGCCGCAGGATCTGCTTCTGGATGGTCACGTCCAGTGCCGTCGTCGGCTCGTCCGCGATCAGCAGCTTCGGCTCGCAGGCGAGCGCGATCGCGATCATCACCCGTTGCCGCATGCCGCCGGAGAACTGGTGCGGGTACTCCTGGCTGCGTTCGCGTGGTGCCGGCAGACCGACGAGACCCAGCACCTCGATCGCTCGATCCATGGCCTCGCGCCGGGTCACACCCCGGTGGAGCAGTACCGCTTCGGCGACCTGATCGCCGATGGTCATCGTCGGGTTCAGCGACGACAGCGGGTCCTGGAACACCATGCCGATGTGGTTGCCGCGGATCCCCCGCAGCTCGCGCTCGGACATCGCCACGAGGTCACGCCCCTCGAGGTCGATCCGTCCCGAGGCCACTCGCCCGCCGGGCGGGAGCAGGCCGAGCAGCGAGAGCGCCGTCATGGTCTTGCCCGAGCCGGACTCGCCGACCAGGCCGAGCACCTCGCCCGGCGCGATGTCCAGCGATACACCGTCGACGGGCGTGACGGTGTGGCGGCGGTTGTGGATCTCGACGCGCAGGTCCTCGATGCGCAGCAGCGATGTCATCAGCGGCTCCGCAGTCGTGACTCGAGCGCGTCGCGCAACGCGTCACCGATGAAGTTGAACGCGATGACGGTGATGACGATGGCCAGCCCCGCCGGGTAGATCAACCACCAGTAGCCCGAGTAGCTGTAGTTGACGCCGTCGGAGAGCATGCCGCCCCAGTCGGTGTCCGGAGCCTGGACGCCGAGGCCCAGGTAGCTCATCGATGCGAGCAGCAGGATCGAGTCGGCGACCTGGAAGGTTACGTTTACCGCGAGCGTGCCGACGGCGTTCGGCAGGACGTGCCGCATCAGGCGATACGCGTGCGAGCCGCCCATCAGGCCGGCGGCGCTGACGTACTGCCGCACTTTGAGAGTGAGCACCTCGCCACGGATGAGCCGTGAGGTCACCAGCCACGACACACCGGCGATCACCAAAATGAGCTGCGTCTTGGACGGCTGGAAGATGCTGGCCATGAACAGCAGGAGGAACAGCGTGGGAATCGAGAGCAGCACGTCGACCACGCGCATCAGGATCGTGTCGACGAAGCCTCCGATGTAGCCGGACAGCGCACCCCAGAGCGCGCCGAGCAGCGTGGCGACGATGGCGGCCGCCAGTCCGACGGTCAGCGACGTCCGTCCGCCGACCATGAGCCGGCCCAGCTCGTCGTAGCCGACGCCGTCCGTCCCCAACGGATGGCCTGCACCGGGCGGGAGGGTGACCTGCGACAGGTTCGTGTGCACCTGGTCGGTGTGGTAGAACACCGGGCCAAGAAAGCTGAACGCGAACATCAGCACGACGACGCCGATGCCCACGATCGCCAGCTTGTTGGCCGCGAACGTGGTCAGGACGGCCCGCCACCGCGGCTGGTTCAGGTCGAAGGCCTCCACGGTGCCGGCGTCGGCCGATGCCGGCATCTGCGGTTCGAGAGCAGTCATGTCAGGCCGCCCTGATCCGCGGGTCGACGACGAGGTAGAGCAGGTCGGCCAACAGCGAGCCGAGCGCGGTGGCGACGCCGATGACGACGGCGCTGCCGAGCAGCACCGGGTAGTCCTGCGTCTGTGCGGCGTTCCAGAACAACAAGCCCATCCCTGGGAAGTTGAAGACACTCTCGACGATGAGCGCACCGCTCACGACGACCGGCAGGGTGAGCCCGATCAGAGTGATGGTGGGCAACAACGAGTTACGCAGCACGTGCCGCCGCAACAGCTGGGTGGTGCTCGATCCTTTGGCGCGCGCCGTCCGCACGTAGTCCTGGGTGAGGCTGTCGATCGCCGACGATCGCATGTATCTGCTGAACAACGCGAGGGTGATGAGCGTCAGCGCAGCGATCGGCAGCACCAAGCCGGCGGGATCCTTCAGCACATCGGTGAAGCTGCCCTGCGGGGCTTCGGGAGGCAGGAAGGTGTTGTCGATGGAGAAGAACGTGATCAATAACAGCGACAGCCAGAACAGCGGCATGGAGTAGAAGAAGAACGCGCCGGCAGTCACCGTGTAGTCGAAGCCCTTGTTGCGCCGGCTGGCCTGCACGAGTCCGAGTGGCACCGCGAGCACGACGGCGATGACGTTGGCGAGACCGACGATCAGGATCGTCTTCGGCAACCTGTCGGCGATGAGGCCGGCGACGTCCTGATTCAGCTTGTACGAGTAGCCGAGGTTGCCCTCGGCAAGATGCTTGATCCACACCCAGTACTGCACGGCCAGGTCACGGTCGTATCCGTTGGCGTGGTTGAACGCGGCGATCGCCTGCGGTGTCGCACGGGGACCGAGGATCGCTCGCGCCGGTCCGCCCGGAAGCAGGTGCAGCATCGCGAACACGACCATGGTGACGCCGATGACGACGATCACGGCCTGGCCGAGTCGGCGCACGATGTAACCGATCACGGCGTCGCGAACTCCACGAGACGGTTCACTGGCTCAGGTACCAGCTCTCGGGGGTCATCTGCAGACCGGCCGACGGCTGCGGCGTCGCACCGTGCAGGCGCGTGCTGATCGCCGAGATCTGAGTGGCGCTGAGTGGCATGAACAGCATGGGGAGTTGCTGGCTGGTGTAGTCCGCCCAGGTATGGAAGTCGGCGAGCCCGGCGTTCTCGGTCGTGGCGCGGATCTTCGCATCCATCTGGGGATCGCTGTAGCTGCCCCAGTTGCCGATCGCCCCGGTCGAGAACGCAACCTCACCGCTCGGGTAGTAGTCGGGTGCGAACTCCCACCCATTACCCCAGTAGCCCATCTGCCACGAACACGCAGACTGCGACGGCTTGCACGGCGTCAACGCGGCAAACACCTCGTTGAGCGGAGCTTGCGCGAGGTTGAGCTGGATGCCGACCCGTGACAGGTCGGACTTCCAGGCCTGCATCTCCTGGCTGATCTCCAGGATTCCTGATCCGTAGGTCAGCGAGAACGACAGTTTCTGCCCGGCCGGGATCCCCGCACCGCACTCGTCCGCACCGGTGCCCGGCTTCGTGCACGTGGTCGCCCCGTTGGGATGCACCGCCCAGCCGTGCGAGGTGAGGAGTTGGCTCGCACGGTTCACGTCGTAGGGATACGCACCGTTCTCCAGCGTCTGCGTCAGGTAGGGCGTCTTCGGATAGCTCGGGACGGGCCCGTTGTCGACGGCGCCGTAGCCGTGCAGGATCGCGCTCACGTACTGCTTCTGGTTGATGAGGCTCTGAAGCGCCTGGCGGACGTAGAGCTGGCGCAGCATCGGTCCGACCTGCGGGTTGTTGAAGTTGATCGGCAGGATGTTCATCGACCAGAGGTACCAAGGCGCGACGGCGTACCCGCGCGACTCGACAAGTTGCTTCTGCGCGACATCGGTCTGCGGAATGTAGCCGTAGGTCAGCGAGCCGGCACGCAGCGAGTTGTACTCCGACTCACCCGAGGTGAACGGCACTTCGGTGAACGACGACAGCTTGGCCTTGACCGGGCCGGAGTAGTACGGGTTGGGGACGAACTTCGCGCGCCCGGACGGATCGAAGGAGCTCAGCTTCCACGGCCCGTCGACGACCTGCCACAGCGGATCGGATGCGTACTTCGTCTTGTCGCGCGCCTGCCCGTCCAAGAACTTGTAGACGGCTTTCGCGCCGCTCGTGCTGGTGTCGTAGTTCCCGACGCTGCCCGACTGGGCGGTCTTGTCCCACGCGTGCTGCGGCACGGGGTTGATCTGGGTGAGCTCGCTCATCGTGAACCACTGCGGGCTCACGGCGGTCTTGAGCGTCAAGACGACCTTGTGGTCGGAGGGCGCCTCGATCCTTGCGATGTCGTCCGGGAAGTAGCCCGGTGCGTACTCGCCCCAGTTCTCCTTGTTGGCACGGAGCAGGTTGATCCAGAACGTGACGTCCCGGCTGGTGATGGGCTTGCCGTCGGACCACTTCCAGTTCTTCAGCGTCATTGTGACAACTTTGTTGCCGTCGCTGTACTGCGGCGGTTCGGCGAGGCTGAGCTGTTCGTTGAGTGCGACGTCGGTGCCGTTGCCGATCCAGTAGAGCGGTCGCCACATCAGGTACTGGAACTGCGCGATGTTGTTGGTCGCGAAGTACTGCAGCGCGTCGAGCGGGAAGATGTAGTTCGGCGGTGCACCCGGTTGCTCGGCCCAGGTGACATCGCCGCCCTTCACCGGCTTGCCGGATCCGCCCTTGCTCGATGACGTGCACGCGCTGAGAGCAAGCGCAGCGATGACGAAGGCCGTGAGGACCGCGAACACCCTGCGCTTGGACCTCATCGCTCGTCACCTCGTCCGCCGGGATCTGCGCACCGTGCCCGCCGTGGTCGACGCCGGCAGGTGTCGCGATCGTTAGACCTGAGATTCTGCGAACCCGGCAGGTCTTAGGGCTACTGTGGCGCCAACAGTTCTGAGGGGAGTTCACTGTGGTCGACACAAGTGTCCCGATCGAGCGGATCGCATCGGACGCGACGACGGCTGACCGCGGAGCGCCCGCTCTTGGCGGTGTTGTCCATGTCGGTGATCTTGTCCGATCACCGGCTCTGCAGCTTCGGGTGATCGGCGGCGCGGCCGGTCTGCGTCGGCGCGTGTCGTGGGCGCACGTGAGCGAGCTGTCCGATCCGACGCCGTGGTTGTTCGGGTCGGAGCTCATCATGACGACGGGCCTTGCCCTGCCGCGATCTGCTCGCGGACAACGCGAATACCTCGCCCGTCTCGACGACGCCGGAGTGGCGGGGCTCGCTGTCTCCGAAGGTCTGCATGTTCCGCCACTGAGTCGGGCGTTCCTGGCCGAAGCGGATCGCCGCACCTTCCCAGTGGTCGAGGTACCGATCCCCGTACCCTTCATGGCCATCGCGCAGGAGGTGGCTGCGGCAGTCTCGGTCGACACTGCGCGGCGGCTCAGCGCTCAACTTCAGGTGTTCGGCGCGGTGCGCTGGCTCGCGGCTGGAGAGCTCACGTCCGACGAAGTATTCGCGCAGCTGGAGAGGTTGTCCGGGTACCGGCTTTATGCCTGCAACCCGCGCGGCGCACCGTTGCTCGAGGGGTTGCACGTCCCCCCGGCCGAACACTTCGATCTCATCCCCCGGAGCACCTCCACGCCGCCGACGGTGCCCGGGGGCTACGTGGTGCCAGTGGCAGGCCCGAACGGTCATGCGGGGTGGGTGCTCGCACTTGAGAACCCGGACACGCACGGCGGCGGCTTGTCGGTGGTGCAGCACATCGCGACCGTCATCGCATTGCGACTCGCGATGTTGGGTCAACAACGTGAAGCCTGGCGGCGTGAGGGAGCAGAGACGTTTTCCGAAATGATGCAGGCACCGATGGACGCACCGCGAGTCGTACGCCGGCTCGGCTACCACGGTTTCGTCGAGGGCGAAGACCTCGTCGTCGCGATCACGGGACCGCTGAGCGAAGGATCCGACGACGGCGCCGTGGCCGACGTCCTGTCCGAGGCGGGCCATCCGCATCTGTTGCTGCGTGTCGACGACGACGTATACGTGCTGCTGCCGGCAACTGAGGAGGCTATGGCGTCGATGCACACTGCCGCGCTCGCGCCCCTCGGTATCAGTCGTCCGTTCCGCGCAGGCGCATCGCTGTCGCTCGCGATCCGAGAGGCTCGCTCAGCGGTCGCGACCGCAGCCCGGACCGGTCTGCCCAGCGTCGCCTACGGCGACGATCCGACCGTCCGTTGGTTGACCGATGACTCGGCTGCGCTGCAGTCGCTTGCCCACGACGTCCTCGGAGCCGTGCTGCGTTACGACGGCCAGCACACGAGCGAACTCGTACAGACCGTGCGCATCTGGCTCGAGGTCGACCGGCACACCGAACGGGCCGCGCAACTGCTACACATCCACACCAACACCCTCTTCTACCGAGTCCGTCGCTTCGAGGAACTCAGCGGCCGCACGTTGTCGACCACCCAGGGCAGCGCCGAGGTCTGGTTGGCGCTGCGCGCGATGGCACACTCGAACGGTTAAGACGCCGCGGCGCACCAACACTGATCCGTCCATCCGGTCCGCGGCCACCGCTTGTCCAATCCCTCCCGAGTATCACACCGGGTTCTTGGCGGCCCGCTTGTACGGTGCGCACATGTGTCGGCTTTTCGGTCTGCATGCCGGGTCTGAACCCGCGGCCGCCACGTTCTGGTTGCTCGATGCCCCGGACAGCCTCGCCGCGCAGAGCCACCGCAATCCCGACGGCGCCGGCATCGGCAGCTTCGACAGCGCCGATCGCCCGGTGATCGACAAGCAGCCCATGGCCGCATGGGACGACGCCGACTTCGCGTCCGGTGCTCGCGACCTGCGCTCACGGACCTTCGTCGCGCACGTGCGGTACGCGAGCACGGGAGCGCACACGCTCGCGAATACGCACCCGTTCGAGCAGGACGGCCGGTTGTTCGCGCACAACGGTGCGTTCGAGGGCCTCGACGAGCTCGATGCCCGACTCGAGTCGATGCAGGCGCGTGACCTGGTGCACGGCGAGACCGACAGCGAGCGCATGTTCGCGCTGATCACCGCCGAGGTCGCGGCGCACGACGGGGACGTTCGCGCCGGGGTCTCCGCAGCCGTGAACTGGATCGCCGACACTCTGCCGGTCTACGCGCTGAACTTCGTGCTGACCACGCCGACCGAGCTCTGGGCATTCCGTTATCCGGAGACGCACGAGCTGCACGTCCTCGACCTCGACGACAACGAGGCCGAGGACTTCGAGCGGCGCACCAGCCGCATCCACGCCCGATCGTCGGAACTGGCCGGACGGGCGTGCGTCACGATCGCCAGTGAGGTGATGGACGACAACCCGGGCTGGCGCGCGATCGAGCCGGGCTCGCTCGTCCATGTCGATGCTGATCTTGCGGTGACGACGACGTCCGTGCGTACCGACGCTCCGGCCCACCCGTTGAACCGCTCCGATCTGCAATAGACACACACCGGATGGCCCGCGTCCATCACACTGTCGGGCGTGAGTGCTCCTCAGGGCGTGCGGCTGGCGGAGCTGATCGCGTCACTGTCGCTGGCCACCGATCTCGGCCTCGGCCTGCCCGAGGAGCACGTGCTGCGGCAGACGGTCATCGCCAGCCGCCTCGCCCGGCGGGCCGGGCTCGACGAGCAGGCACAGGCCGGGACGTTCTACGTGTCGCTGCTCGCGTGGGTCGGCTGCGTCGCCGATTCGCACGAGCTGGCGCACTGGTTCGGCGACGATCGGCAGATCCGCGCCGACAGCTATGCCGTCGACAAGATCGGCATGCCCATGATGCGGATGATGCTCGGTCACGTCGGGTCCGGCAGTAGCCCGCTGCGCCGGCTGACGCTGTTCGGACAGTTCGTCGCCGGCGGCTTCCGCGACGCCGTCGACGGCATGGTGAGCCATTGCCAGACGACCGGCGACATCGCCGATCGCCTCGGGCTCGACACCGCCGTCCGGACCGCCCTCGCGCAGGCCTTCGAGCGCTGGGACGGCAAGGGCATCCCCGGGAAGGTGGCACGCGAGCAGATCGAACCCGCGATGCGGATCGTGCAGATCGCCGACGACGCCGAGGTGTTCCATCGCTCCGGTGGGATGCACGCCGTGACCGAACTGCTGCGCACACGCCGCGGCACGGAGTTCGACCCGGCGCTGGTCGACGTGTGCCTCGAGCACCGCGAGGAGGTGTTCGCCGACCTCGATTCCGTCGAAGCGTGGAGCGTGGTGATCGACGGTTGCGTGCCGCTCGACCGTCCCATCCCCGAAGCCGAACTGGACGCCGTTCTCGACACCGTCGCCGACTACGCCGACCTCAAATCGCCTTGGTATCTAGGGCATTCGCGTGCGCTCGCCACCCTGGTCGGCGACGCTGCGACGGCCGCGGGTTGCAGCGCCGCGGACGTGTCGATGGTGGCGCGAGCAGCTCGCGTCCACCGACTCGGCGCCACCGGGGTCTCGACCACGATCTGGAACAAGCCGTCCTGGACGACGGCCGAGCGCGAACGGGTGCGCACCGTCCCGTACCTCACCGAACGCATTCTCAGCCGCCAGCCGCAGCTGGCCGCGATCGGAGCACTCGCCGCGACGGCCCACGAACGCATGGACGGATCGGGCTACCCCAGATCACTTGCCGGCGCGGCGATCCCCGACTTGGCGCGGCTGCTCATCGCGGCCGACGTGTACCAGACGCTGGCCGAGGACCGTCCCGCACGACCTGCACTCGCCGCGTCCGATCGCGAAGCGGCCCTGCGCGCCGACGCGACCGCAGGGCGCCTCGACGCGGGCGCCGTGCAGGCAGTGCTCGCCGCGGCAGGCCATCGGGTGCGCCGGCGCGCACCCCTGGTCGCTGGGCTCACGGCCCGCGAGGTCGACGTGCTGCGCCTGCTCGTGCGCGGCCGGTCGAACAAGCAGATCGCGGCCGCCCTGTCGATCACGCCGCGCACGGTGGGCACGCACATCGAGCACATTTTCATCAAGGCGGGCGTCACGACGCGTGGCGCCGCCGCGATGTTCGCACTGAGGCACGGCCTGGTCGACGCGCAAACATCGGCTGATCACCCGATGTGAGACACCGTCCGTCCGGCCTACAACGGACGCATGACATCAACAACTGCTCCACCGGCCGTCCCGAGCACGGCGCTGCCGGCCGCCGCCCGGATGCTGGACGCACTGTCACGCCGTGACTTCGCCGCACTCGGCCGGGCCCTCTCGCGCACCGTCACCTTCCGGGCGCTCGTGCCACGCGGACCGATCGAGCTCGCCGGCGCAGCTGAGGTCGCAGCGCAGTTCGACCGCTGGTTCGGCGACGGCGACAGCTTCGAGGTCGTCGACGCCTCGATCGGCCCTCTCGGCGCGAAGACGTGTTCGCGCTGGCGGGTGCGGATGTGCTCGCCCGACGGCACGGCGCGTATCGCCGAGCAGTACGCCGTCGCGTCCGGCGCGGAGCTGCTGGAGTCGATCGATCTGCTCTGCTCCGGTTTCCAGCTCGAGAGGAACGTGCGATGAGCACCAAGGCCGCCATCAGCCTGGTCACCGGCCTCGAGGACCCGGAGAAGGTCACCGTCGCGATGCTCGTCGCACTCGGCGCGGCCGAGGCGGGACGCGAGACGCTGATGTTCGTGACCAAGGAAGCCGTCCGGGTCGCGCTTCCCGGCCATGCCATCGGCGTCGCCTGCGACGGCTGTCCCCCGCTCGCCGATCTGATGAAGCGGTACGAGACAGCAGGCGGACGGTTGCTGGTCTGCCCGATCTGCTTCAACTCGCGCGCGCTCGACGCCGATCAGCTGCTCGCCAACGCCGAACTCGGTGGCACCGTGCAGCTGTGGGAGTGGATCGGCGACGGCGCGACGACGTTCAGTTTCTAGCGTCGGACCCGCGCTTCGCCGGCAGCGGCACTTCGCGCACCCCGAGGCGGGCGGGCGTCTCCGCTCGGCCGAGCCAACGCTAGGAGATGTGGAGCGCGCCCTTCGGTGTCGACAGCGTGAACACGCCGACGACGGTGATCTTGTCGCCGTTCTTCACGACGCCGCCGCAGCCGCTGACGCGTGACGCCTTCAGCGAATGCCCGCTGCCCGTGCGCGGCTGCAGATCCAGCTTCTTCGTCGAGTTGGAGTACGTGCCGTCCGCGGCGCCGCCAGCGGTGAAGGTGCACGTCGACGACGAGAGCACCATGGTGACAGCGCCGAGCGAGACCTGAGTGACGCCGTGCGCGGTCCTGCTCGCTCCGTTGAGGTGCCATGTGCCCTTGTGCTTGTAGCCCAGCGCGGCGTAACCGCTGAATGCGGTGCAATGCGAAGCCGAGCTTCCCGTGATCGTGCCCAACTGTGCGGTGCGCGTCCGCCCCAGCGTGACGCCCCCGTGCATCGCGCCGGACTTGCATCCGATCGCGACGCTGGTGCGGGTGTCGGTGAAGGTGAGGTCGGGCGCCGCTTGCGTGCCCGTGTTCGTTCTGCCCGAAAAGCCGACGCTTCCGCTGGCTGTCCGGCCGGCAACCACCTTGTAGGTGAGACCGGTCAGAGCGACCGCGCCGCCTGCCATCACGAGCGCGGCGGCACCCACGGCGACAGCGGCAGTGGCTGATTTTCGTCCGATCATCATAAGGCGTCCCGTCTGGTCAATGCGCTGAGAACCCGGCCTGCGACGTCGACTGGCCCGACCCCGCGATTGCATCGCCGCTGATGATCCTCTGGCCGTTGGTGTCCTCCCTGGCGTCGACGATGGAGAACGTGGTTCTGCCTACGCCCAGGATGGTGGTGAGGCTGCCGTCACCGGCCCCGTCGGGCGGGTAGTACCGACCGTAGGAATTGATGCGATAGGCATGCAGGTGGCCGCCGGCGAGATACGACCAACTGCTGTTGACATGGCCCGGCGCGAAGAACGGGACGATGTAGCCGATGGCATCGGTTGTCAGCGTCAGCGTGCCGGTGGCCGGCCCGTGGAACGCGCCGATCGTGAACGAGGCGATCGTGACATTCAGCGGTGTCCGTGCCGTCCAACTGTGCGCGCCGTAGAGAATCGTCCCGATCTTCGCGGCCGAGCCGTACTTCGCCGGCACCGAGCTGGTGAAGGATCCGCCGACGGAGAAGTGCATCGTCCCGTTGCCGGTGTCGATGGTGTAGTCGCCGTTCAAGGTCGTCGGGGACACGTTCGTTCCCGAGGCCCAGAAGACCTTCGCCGAGGCGAGATCGTCGACGAAGGTGCCCACGTAATGCACGCCGCCGTCGTTCGACGTCAGGTTCAAGTAGCCTTCGGCTGCCAGGGAGGTGAACGTCGACCCGTCGCTGACGTAGATGGCGATGTCCGAGTCGAGCAATCCGTTCACGGAGTCGGGGGTCACCGCAGGTCTCGCCGCGCCCGGCGTCGCCGCGCGAAACACGCCGTGCGGCAACACTGTCGGCAGATGCCGCGGGTCGAGCGTTCCCGCCCTCAGCTGCCGCGACGCGAGCGAGGGGTGGGTGTCGTGCCGCACCGGTGCGCGGCCACCAGGTCCGGCGAGCGCGAACGCGACGGCGCCGAGGATTCCGGCCACCACGAAAAGTCTCAGAAATCGCATGATCGCCTCCGCTCCGGACGGCATTTGCTGCGCCCAGACGGGCGACCTTAGCCCTGGATCCACGGGTGTGCGCGGTCTTGTCCAGATCTGTCAGGTCGCAGGTGCGATACCGACTCCTGGTGACGGGATCGGGAGATTTCAGCCGGCGGCGCGGTGGCGGCCCCTGCTCGTGTGACGCGCTTCGGGGTACACGAGAGAGACATCGATGTAGTCCCACTTGTCGATCCACCGGTCGGGATTCGCCGCGTGCAGTTCGCGCAGGGTGCGCTGCACCTCGTCGTACGTGCGCACGAGCCGGACGACCCGCGGATCGGAGAGCCGGGTCACGATCGGGCAGCGGCGCTTCCCGCAGCTGCAGCGTTTGCCGCGCGGATGGTGCAGGTGGGCGACCTCGGACAGGATGTCGACCAGCAGCTCACGGCTCGAATACGCGGCCTGCATCTTGTCGCGGTAGTGGTCGCGTTCGCCCTGCGCGAGCAACGCCTCGTCCTGCGCGTCGAAGAGCGCGCGGTGGTACATCGCGGCGTGGTCGGTCTCGCGCGCGGCGAGGCTCTCGATCGTGTCGTCGGAGTGGTCCCGGCAGCGCGCACACGCCGTCAGGCCGGCGTGCTCATCGCCGAACTGCACCGTTTCCTGCAGGCCGCAGCACGGGCATCGAAGGTGGGTCGCAACGCGCAACGGACGTGCCCCCTAACGACCGTAGAGACGGTCACCCCTCTGGGACGAATCCTGACACGCGTTCGCTGTCGAGGAAGCCAACAGCTCCAGCGTGTCGACGCCCGACCTGACCGCGCTGCCCGACCTCGTCGGTTCCGGGACCTCGCCCGTCCGGTGGACAGCAATCAGCCCGGTCTCCTCGATGGGACACCGGGCTGAATGCTGCATTTCCGTGTTGTTACGCCTTCGCCGCGTTCTTCTTGCGGGTGGCAGCGGCCTTGACCGCGGCGGTGTGCCGGGTGTCGGCGGTCTTCTTACGCGTTGCGGCGGCCTTCTTGGCCGCGGCCTTGCGGGTCGCGGCGGCCTTGTCGGCGGCAGCCTTGCGAGTCGCGGCGGCTTCCTTGGCGGCAGCGCTGCGAGCGGCTGTCTTCTTGGCGGCGGCGCGATGCGTCGGCGTGGTGCTCACCGCTGCCTCGGCGGCGGGAGTCTCGCGCACCGTGGTGCGATGCGTCGGCACCTTGTTCGCCGGGGTCACGCGCACCGGCGTAGAGGTTGCCGCGCGCGCTTCGCGCCTTGCCTGCTCCGAGACACGCGCACGGACCTTCTGCGCCACCGAGGTGACTCCGTTGGCGACGTTCTCCACGCGGCCGTCGGCGCGCCGGATGACGCGCACGAGCGCCGGATCGTGGCGCAGATCGGTCGCCACCTGCTCGCCACGAACAGCGAGCTTGGCGAAGGCGTCCTTGGCCTGGCCCAGCGTCGCCGTCGGGGTGATCTTCCGGACGGAGGTGGCGACCTCGACGGACCGGCCGAGGAGGGTCACCGCCGTCGAGGCGATCGTCTGCTGCGTCGTCGTGGCGCGTTCCGTGGCTGCCTTGACGCGGGCCCTGGTCGTCTCGACGAACTTCGCCGGCAGCTCTTCACGCTGCCTGGTGACGGTTGCCGCGATTGCGTCGCCGGCGCCCAGGGCGGCGTAGGCCTGGCGGCCCGCCGTCGAGGCCGCGGTACGGGTGAGGACCCGCGTATCTGCGGGCAGTGCCCGGACCCTGCTGGACACGATGCCAACGGCGGACTTGCTCTGCTCGAGTGTGGCGCCTGCTGAGCTGCGCGCCCTTTCTACGATCGACATGTTTCTGCTCCTTGGCTGCTTGTGTGTGCCGCATACGCCGGGCGCTGAACCGGGGTCGGAACCCGGCAGCGCGGCTGTGTCCGTCGCACACGTGTTGTACGACGACGAAAGCTGGCACTACGTCCACCTTCACACGAACGTGCTTGCTGTTGCAAGCGAGGGGCTAGCACAGTGAGGGGACGCACATAACTGCACAGCGCAGCGCGCTCACGCCGGCGGCAGTGCGGACCCCACCGACTCGAGCGCAGCAAGGTGCTCCTCGACCGTCGCGAAGCCGGCCCGCATCGTGTTGATCGAGACGTGGGTAGCGCCTTCCTGGCGCCACCGCTCGATGCCTGCGGCCACCTCATCCGCGCCCTGCTCCCAGCTGACCCGGCCTTCCATGCCGAGCGTCGCGGCGTCGCGCCCGGCGTCCTCGGCGGCCTTCACGACGATCGCGCGTGCCTCGTCCAGCTGGGGACCGGGCTGGACCTGCGGGAACCAGCCGTCACCGAGACGGCCTGCGCGCCGGTAGGCCGCCGGCGATTGCGCGCCGAACCAGACCGGGATCGGCCGCTGCACCGGCATCGGCGCGATCCCGGCGCCGACCACCGTCTCGCCGTCGACGGTCGCCGTGACGCTCTGCTCCGTCCAGAGCCTGCGCAGCAGTTCGACCTGCTCGCCGCTGCGTCGGCCGCGCTGCGTGAAGTCCTGCCCCAGTCCGTCGTACTCGACGCGGTTCCAGCCGACGCCGATGCCGAGCCGGAAGCGTCCGCCGGTCAGCAGGTCGACCTCGGCCGCCTGCTTGGCCACAAGTGCGGTCTGGCGCTGCGGCAGGATGATCACCCCGGTCACCAGCTCGAGCGACGTGATCCCGGCGAGGAACCCGAACAGCACGAACGGCTCGTGAAAGGTGGTGTTGACGTCGTACGGTCCGCGCCACGGCGCGTGGACCGTCGGGTCGGCGCCGAGCACGTGGTCGTACACCAGCAGGTGGCGGTAGCCGAGCTGCTCGACGCCCTGCGCGTACGCGCGCACGGCATCGGGATCGCCACCGAGTTCGGTCTGCGGGAAGACCACGCCGATCTGCATGTCCACGACGCTACTTGCGCCGGTCTCGTGTGCTCAGGAGCGGCTCGGATCTGCCGATGGGTCTTTTATGATCTTTCAGCGGATCGCTGAGCCGTCCGACCCACGGTGGGTCGAGAGGCGACGCTCGGCATTCGCTGGACTGTTGACGGGAATGTTCCGGCCGCTCGCAAGCAGCGGGCGGCGCATCGACTACTGGCGCCGGCACGTGTTGATCGGCGTATGGATCACGGAGGTGGCCGCGGCCACCGCCGGCATCTACGCCGCGTTCAGCCACAGCGCCGTCTCGCACCACCGCCCCGTGATGTTCGCCCTCGTCGCCGTGACGCTGGTAGCCACGCCGTTCCTGATGGCGCTTCCGCTGGAAGCCATCGTCAGCCATTCCCGCGGCGCGCTGTTCTTCTACGCCTGGAGCATCGTCGACACCGTCGTGATCACGATCGCCGCACGCCTCGACGGCGGCGGCGCGAGCCCCTTGACGACGCTGTTGTTCCTCACACTCGCCTACATGGCGCTGGCCTACCCGCCGAGCGGTGTGGTGGTCGTCGGTGCCGTGATGGCCCTCGACTACCTGCTCGTGATCTCCCCGCCGAACATCACGCTCTCGGCCGGCGTCGTCGCCATCGTCATGGCCTGCTTCAGCGCGATCTGCGCACTGGCGTCGGCGAACTCCTGGGAGGCGCACGACGCGCAACAGCTTCTCCTGCGTACCGAGCAGCTCGTCGCGGCGACCGACCCGCTGACCGGTGTGCTCAACCGCCGCGCCTTCTTCGAACGGCTGCGCACGACGCTTGCCCTCCGCGAGGGTGACGACCTCATGGTCTGCCTCATCGATCTCGATCGGTTCAAGGCGGTCAACGACACGTCAGGCCATGCGGCCGGCGACGCCGTCCTGATCGCGGTGGCTCAAGCTCTGGGCGGGGCGCTGCGCGAGACCGACACCGTGGCCCGCCTCGGCGGCGACGAGTTCGCCGTCCTCGCCGCGAGCAGCTCCGGTGTGCCGAGCAGTTCCCATGTCGCCGAGCGGCTCCGCGAGGCTGTCAACGCGCTCGGCTCAGGCGTCACCGCCAGCATCGGAGCGGTCGTCCCGACGTCCGGCGAGGCGCTCGAGGACGTGCTGCACCGCGCCGACATGGCCATGTACAAGGCGAAGAGCGTCGGCGGCAACGGCGTCTGTTTCGGATCATCCGGTCCGCCGTTCACGGCGTCGCCGGCCGCCTGACCGGTGGGTCAGCCGTCGATGCAGATGGCGTTCGCCTCGAAGTAGCTGTTGCCCTGGTTCGACGTCACGACCAGGGTCGAGGCCCATCCGGTGCGGCTTTCGTCGATGCTGGACTCGGAGACGTAGGCCCATTGCGCGTTCCCCAGGCCGGGGAAGGCGTTCCCGTAGTGCGCGCCGCCGCCGATCGGCACCTGACCGGCCGCGCAATGGACGTCCGCGAGGTACTGGGTGCCGGTGTTGACGGTGAAGTACTCGGTGACCACGTTGTAGCCGGTGGCCCCGGGAGGTCCTTGGGGACCGGTGGCGCCGCGTGCGGCGAGCACGCCCCACACGCTCGGATGGGTCGCCGGGTTGCTGCCGGTCGACGGGGCCTTGGCGAGGTAGGACGAGCCCCCGCTGGTCACCACATCGAGCACGCGGTAGTTCACCGACCCTGACCAAGCTCCGCGGTACGTGTAGCCCTTCGACCACGTCACCGTCGCCTCGCCCGCACCGCAGTGGTTTCCCGCCTGGGCGTCGATGATGCGAACCGCGCCGCTCGAGTTGTTGACGCAGGCGGTGATCGCTCCGGTCGCGCTCGACGGGATCGAGGCGATGGCAACGCCACCGCCGATCGCGATCGCCGCGGACACCGCCCCCGCCGCGAACACACCAACACCACGCCGACGCGACACAGCTTGACGAACGTTCATCGCTACCCCCGAGAGACCCGATCGCGGAATTACTTCCGGAGGGTGGGAGTCGTACAGCGTCGCGTTGATACGTCGGCTTTAATGCACGAGAGGTTGATCATCGCCGACTTGTGACCACATCCGACCACGAACAGGCGATGATCAAGCCAGCTCGACAGGTCGTAGATTCCGAACAACTCCATTGACGGGCCAAGCGGACCGCCAGGTCGCGACTCAAGCGGGCAGCCCGATCCTTGCGATCTTCGTCAGTGCCAGGTTGACCGCTTGCCGCGGGTCGACTTCCGGGTGAGCAAGGGTGCTTGCGCCGGAGAATTCAAAGAACACGGCCATGCGCGCGATACGAATCAGCACGACTGCAGCGCGAGCATCAGCCCCGCTATATGACCAACCCTGCGCCGCATCGACCTTCGTCGTCACGATTGTGGACAGGTTCGTGGGGCCCGACACAGTGAACGGTCCAACTGCATCTGTTCCTCGTGAGCAGCCCAGCCCCGCCTGCACTGCGACCTGAAACGTGTGTGCGTCGCGCGATGAACGAAACACCTCGATGTTCTCGTCAATCGAGAAACCCTGTGCGTTCTCGAGATGGACGCCGCCCGACGTTGTGAGCGGTATGCCGTAGGCCGGATTGGAGCCATGACACGGAAGCCCCATTTGCATGGGGCTATAAGTGGTCGTGAAGTCCGCAGCAGTGTCGGAGGGAGCCAGCAGAACGCGAGCGACATCGGGCGGGACACCGTCGAGCGCTTGCGACCCGGACGTTCCGACCGACGAAGAGCCGGACGCGATCGCCGGCGCGGACGTGTGTTGTCCCGCGGTGTGCGCGGAATCGCTGCTGCTCAACATCGCGGCAGCGGTTCCAGCGGTCGACGCGCAGGCAGACAGCAGGGCAGCGGGAGCAATCAGAACGAGCGCCATGCCAATCGTTATCGCCTGCACACGCAGCGGCGGTCGATGCACCGCTCGGTCACGCAGGCGAGGTTGCCGACATTGTCGGGGCCTGCGGGCCTGCTTCATCTCTTCTCCAACCGCTCGGCCCACAACCCTAGATCAACATCGCTATCGTGTAAAATCGCTGTTAACCCCGCTAGGTCCTCTTGCGCCATTTCCGTGCACGCGACAACCGTCGCTATGCGCGAAGGTTCAATCAGCGGTTGCGCATGTATCGCTACCCCGCACTCTCGGCCATGATCAACCGACCGGATCGATGTCCAGCCGGTCCGGTGGACTATCAGGTCGTGTCGATCAAGATTTCGGGGTGGCGCGGGCCAGCGCGCCTGGTCGTCGAGCCAGGTGATCGGGTGCGCGGATCGCTCCGTTCCGGGTATATCCGTTATATGAGGTTACTTCGCGGACTCGCCGGGGTCCTGCTGTGGGTCGTGGCTCTACTGCTCGCCATAGTCGCGCTGCTTCTGTGCCTAACGGTCCTGCTGATCCCGCTCGGCCTACCGCTACTCGGTTACGCGCGTCGCTTGTTCACCTTCTCCGTGCGCCTGATGTTCCCGGGAACGACGGCGCGCGCGAGCCAGGCCAAGCAGGCATCAGCGGGATTGTTTCGTCGCGGAAACCGCACGTAGCCGGGTCTGGCGGATACATCGCGCGGTGCTCGGTTCGCACGGAGGTGTCTCGTGCCGGCCGGCGAGGGTGCGTAAAGGTTCGCGGGTCGTCTGTGCGGCATCAGTGCTCACATTGAACTGTATGTCGGTGGCTGAGCCTCTAGGCGGTTACCAAAGACGATCCGCCCGGAGCCGGAGTTCGACCCGTCCTTCAAGCTCGCGTGTGCGACGGGCCATTACCGCTACGCGTCGAAGCGGTACCGAAGGTCAGTACGCTCGCCGCCTTCTCTCGCTCACGAGAGAGTCCACCGCGGCGACGTCGAGGAGACTGCGCGATGACTGAATCACCGCAAACGGACTTTGGTCGAATCGTTGAGCGCACCCAGCGCGCCGTGGCGGCGTTGTTGCAGGGCGATCCGGAGCCGGAGAAGGAACTCTGGTCGCGCCGCGACGACGCCACGCTTGCCAACCCGTTCGGCGGGTACCGGCGCGGCTGGCTGCAGGTCGAGGCCGGTCTGGATCTCGCGGCGGAGGGTTTCGCGACAGGCGGGACATGCGTCTTTGAGGAGATCTCGCGGGAAGCCGGCCCCGATCACGGCTTCGTCTTCGAGTTGGAACGGTTCGAATCCAACCTCACCAACGGACGCGGAGTTGCCTCCGGCGCGCTTCGTGTCGTCATGATCTTCAGGGTGGAGGACGCCGAGTGGAAACTCGTCCATCGCCAGGCCGACACCCTGACAGAGTTCAGCGCGCACGACGATGCGATCCGGCACCCGGCGCGTGGGATGAAGACACTGCATACCGCCTATCGGGTCACCGATCTGACGGCCTCGCTCGCCTTCTACACCGCCCTCGGATACCGCGAGGTCGGTCGGGTCGACCTGGGCCACGGCAACAGCCTCACGATGCTCAGGTTTCCTGACGAGGACGTCGTGACCCTCGAACTGGCGCACCGCCCGGTCGACGGTGACGTAGAGATCGGCACCGGGTTCAGCCATATCGTCGTCCAGGTCGAAGACATCGTCGCCACGGTCGAGACCCTCACCCGTGTCGGACTACGGCCCGGGCCGCTGGATCACCACGAGGCGCCGGATGGCCCGACGACATCGTGGCTCACCGATCCCGACGGCTATCGCGTCGAGCTGGTGCAGTGGCCGCCCGGCCATGCCGACGGCCTCTGTGACGCCGACTTCGCTCAATAGAAGCGGCCGGATGACAGCGGGGCAAGGTCCCGATCGAGATGCTGAGCCTGGACCTTGGAACCAGCCCAGGAGTACGCCGAGCCGTCGCTATGCGCGACGTTTGATCGACAGCGCGGCACACCGATGGATCGCTACTGCGCGCTCACGGCCGTGATCAAGTAACCGGATCTGCCGACGACCGTGCGCATGTAGCTGATCAACGGCCAGTCTTGGCTGGGGATCGACCAAGCTGCACAGTTCATCTTGTCGCAGCAGCCGTCCAGGCGGTCGTCCGAACATCGAGTTCGTCGGGGATGTGCGGGCGGCGCGCGGAAGGCGGGTCAGCGGGGCAGGCCCGCGTCGAGCCGGGTCATGATCCGAGCCAGATCGGCGAGGTCGCGATCGTCGAGCACGTCGCCGAAAATGTGTTGTAGGAACGCGTGGTGGCGTTGACGAATTTTCCTGACCACCGCACGGCCGTGCCGCGTGATAGCCGCGTAGGTCGAGCGGGCATCATCGGGGTCGGGTAGCCGCTCAACGAGTCCGGCCTCCTGCATGCGGTCGAGTAACTTCGACAACCCGGATGGCGACAACACCATGGCTTGAGCGAGGTCGCTTAGCCCGAGCCGGCCGCCTGCCATATCGAGATGCGTGAGCACGTCGTAACGAGCGACGCTAAGCCCGCTGATACGGCGGACATCGAATTCCAGCTGATCACTGAGCCGCGCATGGGTCCGCAGCAGGGCGAGGAAAGCCGGCATCCACCTGGCTGTTTCATCTGCGCTCACGTCATCAAGCCTAATCGAACTACTTGACACGCCAAACACCGAGGTCTATTACTTGGCATGCCAAGTGTCGGGCGCCCATCGATTCGACCGGCGCCACCCGATGCGAGGACACCCACCGCCAGGAATTGGAGACCAACCGATGCCGTCCATCGCCTTCGCCGCACCGCTGCTACCGGGCATGACCGAACTCGACCGGGACGTCATGACGTCCTTCCAGACGGGCAAGCGCAAGACAGATTACGAAGACGCCCGGCACCGCGCGGGGATCACCCGCGAAATGGTGTGGATCCAGACGACACCGTCCGGGGACGTGGCCATCGTCTACCTCGAGGCAGATGATCTCGACGCCGCCTTCACCGCACTCGGCAAGTCGAACGAGCCTTTCGACCGATGGTTCCGCGACCACGTACAACAGGTCCACGGCTTCTCACTGGCCGACGACTTCCATACCCCCGAACGGGTCCTGGACTTCCACAGCTAACCGCCGCTCCGCGAGCGCACGGAGATGCCACAGGTAGCGGCCTTACCGGATCTGCCGCCGACGGTGCGCGCTTCGGCCGAGATGAGGTTGCGTTGAATGTCGGCGGCGGTTCGCGAACCTTGATGATCGTCCGCGTCGTCTAATGAGGCATGGCTCGTCCTTTCCTTGTCTTCGCGCCTGTCGCGGTCGTGGCGAGCTTGCTCGCTTCGGCGTGCACTTCTTCTTCGTCGAGCGCGCCTACGAGGCCACATGCGAGCGGCGGCGCGAGCACGGCCGTGGTCGCGGCAGAGCGCTGGCTTACGCTTCAAGCCGCACGAAAGTACGAGCAAAGCAAGCAGTTCGAGTGCGCCAACCCTCCAGTGGGGCTGTGGTTCCATGTGCCGCACGAACAAGGCCGTGCCGCGACCGCGACTGGGGCGATCGTGCTTGCGGCCCAGGGACGTCGATCACGGGTAGCCACGAGATGGAGCACTGGTGAAACCGGCCCGACCCTGACTGTTATTCAGACACCGGCGCACACTTTCGAGGTCTGCGGCGGAGGCTGAACGGGTAGCGCCCAACCGGATCTGCCGCGCAGCGGCCCTACCGGATCTGCCGCGCAGCGGCCCTACCGGATCTGCCGCTGACATGTGTCATTACGACATCAGGAATACGCTTTTCAAGACGGCTTGTCTCGAACGAAGGTGATCGGTGTGGGACCGTTCCAACGACGACTCCGCGCGATGATCAACCCCTTCTCGACGGCTCTCACCTCCCGATGGCTCGGCATCGGCCGCCGCCAGGTGCCACCGACCCCACACCTCGAACACGGCGATCGCACGCACCTCGCCGGTCCGCGAGCATTCCAGGGTGTTCGATCACCCGGTCAATGGGCCGTCCCACGCGGCCAACGACCTGGATGGGACTGGCTACCCGAATATGGTGCATCACCGAATCTGCGCGCGATACCGCGATGGGCGCGGGTCTGGTACCGCCTGCCCGTCATCGACCGCTACGCCTACGAGTGGATGTGGTGGCACGGTGGCTGGTCCGTCTGGGTACCCAGCGATACGGCTCCACCGCCTGGCGCCGGTGTCCGAGAACCTCGCCGACCGCCACCCTCCGCCCCTGCCGGTTCCGCAGCGGCCGTACCGTCCGACACCTTGGACTAACGACCGGATTTGCACGCAGCGGCGCTACCGGATCTGCCGCGCAGCGGCCCGACTGGACAACTGCCGTTTCGTGACCCATAGCGTCCGGTCCGGCAGGTGAGTGGCCCGAGCTGACGCGCAATGCGAAACGACAACGGTGGCTTCGGGATCTTCCGCGTTGTTAGTTGCCGCGAACGAGGCCGTGGAGTTCGATAACTCGATTTTCCGGCTGGCCGCCCAAGTCCATGCCATTCTCCGATGCGACCTGCTGCATTGCAGGCATGAGCCGTTCCTCCTGGAACGTGCGGAACGCTTGCTCGGACTCCCACACGTCCGTGACCCGTACTCTGCCCTCGTCCTCATAGTGGGTGTGCACGATCAATCCATCAGGCGGATTCGCCTGCACATCCATCTTGGCTGTGACCGCATCGAGCATCGCGATCGGCATCCCATCGGGCAACGTCTGGATCATGATGACGGCCATAGCGGCCTCCTCAGGTCGGATCAACGAAGCGTCCACCGCTTGACGGCTGACCGTCAACAGCCAACTGCCGCGGTGCTTGGGACCGCGGGACAGATCGGATCTGCCGCCATGTGTGCACTCAGCTCCTCCGAAAGCCCGAGTTTCCGATCGCAGATCGGCAACTACCTCGTCATACTCGTGAGACAGGAGGGCTAGATGAGATTGATCTGGGCTCTGGCGGTGCTGGTGTTGGTTGGCGCCTGCACTACGGACGGCACTGGTGCAGCCGTCCAGACGCCACCAGTAGGACAAGCGACGTGGGCGGCGCAATGCCTGAACACGGACGGGCCGATAGTCCACGCCTACGACGGACTAACCATGACCGCTGCGGCAAAGAGGGCGGACCAACTGGCTCAGACGCTGCGACTAGTTGGCCGTGATGGCCACTGCGTGCCTGCCATCCTCTCCTTACCGCGCGGCCTCGTCCTCGTTGTCGTGTCCCGAGGGTTGATCGTAGCTGCGCGAAGCGGGGCTGTCTAGCTGCCGCGCAGCTGCCCTACAGGCGGAAGCGATCATCGACAGTGTATTATCTCGGCCGATTCGCCGCTCTACGACTTTTCCGACGGTCCGCGAGATCGCTGACGCTGTCGAAGCCTTCTTGCTTCAGCGCTACACCGAGCTGTCATCCAACGCGGTCAAGACCATCGCCAGCGCCTTCGCCTTCGACTACAAATAGTGAAATGCATTCTTCCGGATCTGACGCTGATGGCGCGCGATAGCCGTCGATACGAGCAGGTCCATCGCACTCTCACCTTGCACAGATCGATCTGTAGGGCGTGTCCGACGAACCGCATCTGACGATGAGCGGACTGCGGAATTGACGCTCAGGCCCGCTGATAGCGTCAAGCAGTGCATGAGCTGCAGCCTCTTCGACCGGACCACGAATCCGCGGTCATGGCGTTCGAGGTGGCCAATCGAGCGTTCTTCGCTAGGTCGGTCCCCGACCGTGGCGATGCGTACCTCGAGCACCTCACCGAACATCTCAACGAGCTGGTGGCCGACCAGGACGCAGGCATCGGCGCCTTTTACCTGCTTGTCGACGATGACGCATCGGTACTTGGCCGTTTCAACCTGGAGTTCGGCCCGGCCGGCGTCGCCGAACTTGGCTTCCGGGTTGCCCAGCACGTGTGCGGGCAAGGAGTGGCAACCGCGACCGTGCGAGCCCTGTGCCATCTGGCCGCCGCTCGGCACCGCGTGCACACGCTCCGGGCGGCCGCGGCGCACAGCAACGCAGCCTCACAAAGAGTCCTGATGAAGGCCGGCTTCGTCCCCGTCGGTCCAGCAGAACCGGAAGACTTGGGCGGCAAGCCAGGTACCTGGTACCAGCGCGATCTGAGGGTCGAGTCGCGACCTGACGAAGCAAGGGCTGCCCGCCGTCATGCCTCTGTCGCAGCGATTCATTCGACCAAGCCCCCGTCAGCGCGCGGATCTGCGACCTGACTCACCGCGCTCGTCGAACTGCGACGTTCGCTGGAGTCGGCCGCCTGCTGGGACCTACCGTGGGTTCATATATCTGGAGAACCTCCTAATCGACGCCGTCGAGCCGCAGCGGCTGGGCCGGTTCTGGGAGGCGGTGGTCGGCGGCGAGCGGCTGACCGACGAGCCTGATGGCTTCGAGACGCGGCTCACCATCGATGGCCGGCCGGTGCTCGATCTGTGCTCGACCTGTGCTTCCAGCGCGTCTCCGGGCCGCCAATCGAGCACGCGTTCCATCTGGACCTATCGGGTGGTGCTCACCAGGCCGATGCCTACAGGCGTTTGTGCGCTGAAATGTTCAGTGGAGCGTGAGCGGGGTCTCGGCTTCGATGCGGGTCAGCTTCTGCGGGTTACGGACGAAGTACAGGCCGGTGATGAGGCCGCCCTCGGCCTGGATCGCCATGATGCCGTCGACCTCTCCGTCCAGGCGCATGATGAGGGCCGGGTTGCCGTTGACCACGGTGGGTTCGACGGTGATCGTGGCAGTGGTCTTGCTTGTGCCGCCGATGATGAAGTGGACCACCTTCTGGGCCCCCATGATCGGGCGCAGGGCAGCCTGTTTGACGCCGCCGCCGTCACTGACCAGGACAACGTCCGGGGCGAGCACATCGAGCAGGCCTTGCAGGTTGCCGTCCTGCAGGGCGCCCTGGAGCGCCGCCACCGCGGCCTGGGTCTCGCGGGCGGTGACGACCTCACGCGGGCGGCGGGCATCGACGTGCTGGCGGGCCCGGTGGGCGATCTGCCGAACAGCCGCGGGGCTCTTGTCGACGGCAGCGGCGATCTCCTCGTAGCTCACGTCGAACGCCTCGCGCAGCACGAACACCGCCCGCTCGGTCGGGGCGAGTGTCTCCAGGACAAGCATCATCGCCATCGACACGCTTTCGGCGAGCTCGGCGTCCTCGGCCACGTCCGGGGCGGTGAGCAGCGGCTCGGGCAGCCACGGGCCGATGTAAGCCTCCCGGCGGCGCTTCAGGGTGCGCAGCCGGTTGAGGGCCTGCCGGGTGGTGATCCGGACCAGGTAGGCACGGTGGTCGCGGACCTGCGCCAAATCGACTCTGACCCACCGTAGCCATGTCTCCTGTAGGACATCTTCGGCGTCAGCCGCCGATCCCAGCATCTCGTAGGCCACGGTGAAGAGCAGGTTGCGGTGCGCGATGAAGCTCTCGGTTGCCTGGTTCGTGGCGTGCTCGCTCATACGTATGGCCTCGGTCCGAAGCGGCCCCAGGCGATGAAGACCGCGATCGCGAGGTAGACCGTGTTCACCAGGACGAACTTGACTTGTCCCAGCCTGCCATGGGTGATCATCGCCCCGATCATGAGCAGAACCCAGCACGCGGCGGTCACGGGCACCATGACCGGGGCGATGTCGAGGACTGCGGGCACGGTGAGTCCGATCGCGGCGAGGATCTCCAGGATTCCGAGCGTCTTGACGAGGCGGTCGTCGACGCCTTCGACCCATTCCCCGCCGCTATGCGCGGACAGCTTCGCCTTCGGCACGAATGCCTTGGTGACTCCTCCGACGAGGGCAACCACCGCCAACACCCCAGTAATGATCAATAGCGTGGTGTTCACAGTGATGCTCCTTGCTCAGGCTTGGCTTGCAGCAGGTGTTGGCGCTTGTTGTCCTTGGACCAGCCCCAGCTCAGCGAGCCGGGTTTGCGGGCTTCGTCGGCCAGCTGTTTGACCGTGCCCCAGCACACGATCGCCTTGAGCTTGGCGCCGGCGCGACCACCGACGAAGAATCGGTTGGCGACGTCGTTGCGGTGGGCGAATTGGAAGATGCCGGCCTTGCGTCCCAGGCTGATGCACTGGCCGGCGAAGCCCAACTCGATCGGTGCCGGCGTCTGACCGGCGATGCGAAGCAGCACTGTGTCGGCGGCGTGCGCCCCGAGCGGTCCGGCGGCTTGGCAGCTCATCCGGAACGGCAGATCTGACGGCGCCGCGGAATCGCCGGCCGCGACGATGCGCTGGTCGTCCACGCTGGTCAACGTCTCATCGGTGAGTAACCGCCCCGCGGCGTCGGTGCTCAGCCCGCTGCGGACGGCGAGGTCGGGCACGCCGAACCCGGCCGTCCAGATGATCACCGCGCTGGGCACCGTGCTTCCGTCGGACAGTTGGACGCCATCGCGAGTCACGGCCGTCACCGTCGCGTCCACTCCTTCGAGGATGGTTACTCCGAGTCTCTTCAGGTGCTTGGCCACCGACCGTCGGCCCCGTGGGTGCAGGTACGGGCCCAGTTGATCGCCGCAGACCAGGGTCACCCGCCGGCCCTGCTCGGCCAGCTCGGCTGCGGTCTCAATTCCGCTGGGCCCGGCTCCGACGACCGTCACCGGCGCCGACTGGCCGTGTCGGCCAAAACCGACCGAAGCCGCGCGGCCTGCTCCAGGCTGGCGATAGGCATTGCGTACTCGGCGGCGCCGGGCACGCTCGATTCGGCGCTGCCGCTGCCGAGCGCGTAGATCAGATAGTCGTAGCGGACCAGCCGGCCGCTGGCCAGCGTCACCGCGCGCGCGGGCCGAGTCAATCGCTGTCGCGGTGTCGAGCACCAGCCCGATGCCGGGGGCGAGGATCTCGCGGTAATCGACGACCGCGTCGTCGGACCCACCGACCAGTTGATGTAGACGGATTCGCTCGACGAAGCACGGCCGCGGGTTGACCACCGTCACGGTCACGTCCTCGCGCTGGGTGAGGCGATTGGCGGCCATCACGCCGGAGTATCCGCCGCCGACCACCACCACCTCGGTGTGCTCACTCATGATGTCTCCGGCACTGGTATCTGCTGGTTGACTTGGTTATGACCTCAAGACACCGCGCGATCAAGTGTTGTTACAGGTCCATCGCCCCCGGAGCCGATGGGCAAGGCAGGCATGGCCGACTCCGGCAGTCCCGCGCGGACGGCTTCGTGGTCCCGTTCGTGCGTTAGCGCTGTGCGGAGTTCGGAGTCCGAACTGGCCACCCTCTCCTCACCATTGCTGTGCTGTGCGGCGCGCTCGGCGAAGAAGTACGCCCCCATGGCGACGACCAGCATCCCGGTGAGGAACTGCAACGCGTACGTGACGGTCATCAACTCGCTGGTGCGCCGCGACGGGTCACGATTCTCCATCGCAGTGAGAAGCAGGTAGCCGCCCCAGCACGCGAGCGCGGCGGAGCTGACGAAGGACAGGACCAGCGGAAGCCGCAGCGGTAGGGCGGCGCCGACCCGGGGGAAGGCGACCAGCAGCGCCCCCGTCACCGTCATCACCGCGAACACGGCAAAGGCCGCCTCGAGTGCGTAGAAATCACTCGTCCGTTCGGCGATCTTGGTGGCAGTGAGTCCGCTCGTCGAGCCGGTGGCCCACCGCAGATGCGCCGTCAACGGCACGAGCGCTACTGCGCAGGTCATCAGAGCCGTGGCTCGCTGCACCCCTCGCGTCGGGCCGTGCTTCGCCAGTCCCGATATCTCGCCTCGCCACAGATGTCCCCAGCGCACACGCGCATACAGGACGAAGAGCGCGCCCAAGGCGAAGGCCTGGAGGATGAAGCCGGTATAGACGATGGTGAAGACCCACCCGTCCAGGAAAGGGCGGCCGGCGGCCCCGTCAGAGGGCGCCGCGGTCCCCCAAACCAGCCGAGATGCGAGTTGCAGCGGGTAGCCGAGCACGATCGGGCTGAGCAGACCGGTGGCGGTCCACGCCGGAACAAGGAGCAGCCAGGCCGGCGCCCGTCGACCCCACGGCTGGGTGAGCAGCAGCGCGAGCACGACAACCATCGAATCGAGCAGGGCGCTCTCGACGCTGCCGACGATCATCGTGGTGTGATTCGCGAGCAGCGTGCTGCCATCGGGGATGCCGACGCGGCTGCCCGACGCCCAGGCGATCTTGAGCGCGAGATAGGGCACACACGCAGCGAAGGCCAGAGCACGCAGGACTCGTGCCGCGCTGCCATGTCTGTCGATCACCACTGCTGTCATCAGAACTCTCCTACGTGACGAACTTCGCGAATTGAAAGTTGGCATCGATGCCTCGGAATGACGCTCATCCCGTACATCCGGTGACCTCCGACTGGGCTATCGACGCCTATCCCCGCGTCGTGGGCACGGCGTCCGGTATCGCGGCCCGCTGTTTTCCGAAGGGCGGGTGGATTCAGTGACCCGAGCCGGGCTCGCGTGCGTCGACCGGTCAGCTCGCCAAGCTGGCGAGTAGGCCGGGCTCGTAGGCACCGCCCTGGTAGTTCAGGATCACCGAGAGGCGGTTCGTCGCGTTGATCAGCGAGATCAGGGCAACGAGCGCGACGAGCTGGTCGTCGTCATAGTGCTTGCGCGCCTTCGCCCAGGTTGCCTCGCAGACACCGTGGTTGGCATCGCCCAAGCGGGTGCCTTCCTCGGTCAACGCCAGCGCCGCCTGCTCGGCCTCGCTGAACACGGTGGCGTGTCGCCACGCGGCGACGAGGTTGAGCCGCAGCGGCGTCTCGCCGGCGGCCGCGGCCTCCTTGGTGTGGATGTCGACGCACCAGCCGCAACCGTTGATCTGGCTGGCCCGCAGCATCACCAACTCCTGGGTGACCTTGGGCAACGGCGACTGCTCGATCGCCTGGCCGACCGCGTACATCCGCTTGCCGATCCTGGTGCCGGTCTCGTTGGTGGTCAGATCGATACGGGGTTCCATGACTACGTCCTCACTGGTGATGGTGCGGGCTACTGCCCTGACCACCACGAGACCCCGATGACCGGATTTTTGTGACAGGGCCGGGCATGTGACGGGGCGCCATCGAGGTCGCACCGCTGCAGACCGGCGGGCTGTGTCGACACGGTCACCGCGGCGCCTGTCAGCGGCGCTACAACGGGGCTATACCTGCGAGTGATGGGGGCACGCTGTCACGGATGAAACGCCACGGGGCTTTAGAGCCGAACCGGAAGTGTCTCTTCCTCTCCCCTTCCAAGGTATAGCGGGCTGGGGGGCTTGCGGCAAGACCCCGGTTGTGCCGCAAACTTGCCGTCTCAATGAGGACGCCAAATGGAAAGTGATAGCGAATGCTCACGCTGTCGTTGATGTGTGACTCGCGCCGGGACGTCGCAACGCCAGCGGGAGTATGGCCTTGATCAGGCATTCGGTGGTGATCGCCGGCGGCGGCCCGACCGGGCTGATGTTGGCGGGCGAGTTGGCGCTGGCCGGGGTTGACGTTGCGATCATCGAGCGGCGAGCCAGCCAGAACCTACCCGGCTCACGCGCCGGCGGTCTGCACTCGCGCACCATCGAGATCCTCGATCAGCGCGGGATCGCCGACCGGTTCCTCACCGAGGGCCAGACGGCCCAGGTCGGCCAGTTCGCCGGAGTTCCTCTGGACATCAGCGACTTTCCCACCCGACATCCCTACTCGCTCGGACTCTGGCAGAACCACATCGAGCGCATCCTGGCCGGCTGGGTCACCGAGCTGGCAGTGCCGATGTACCGCGGACGTGACGTTGTCGGGTTCGCGCAGGACGACGCCGGTGTAGATGTCGAGGTCTCCGATGGCCAATCGCTGAGGACGGACTATCTCGTGGGGTGCGACGGCGGACGCAGCCTGATCCGCAAGGCCGCCGGCATCGAATTCCCAGGCTCGGATCCGACGACGAGCAGTCTGATCGCCGAGGTCGAACTGGCCGTCGAGCCGCAATGGGGCACCCGCCGCGACGGCCTCGGCGTGCATGGTCTCGGGCGGGTGGAGTACGAGATCCGCGACGGCGAAATCATCTACGCCGACAGCGGACCGGTCCGGGTCATGGTGACCGAAGCCAGCCTTGAACACGCGGGCGAACCCACCTTGCGCGATCTCAGCGAGGCACTCATTGACGTCTACGGAACCGACTACGGCGTCCACAGCCCCACCTGGATCTCCAGGTTCACCGACATGACCCGGCAGGCCGCGGCCTACCGCGACCGGCGAGTGCTGCTGGCCGGCGATGCCGCCCACGTCCACTCCCCGGATGGCGGCCAAGGCCTGCAGACCGGTGTGCAAGACGCGGTGAACCTAGGCTGGAAATTGGCCCAGGTCGTCAACCGGACATCGCCAGAACGGCTCCTCGACACCTACCACGCCGAGCGACACCCAGTCGGTGCGCTCGTACTACGCACGACCATGGCGAGCGTCGCGCTCCGCCGCCCGGACGCCCGCACGGAGGCATTGCGCGCCACCATCAGTGAACTGCTCGACAGCGGACGAGCCCCGCACGCGATTCGCCGCGATGATGGCCGGTCTCGACATCCACTACGACCTCGGCGAGGGACACCCCCTGCTCGGACGCCGGATGCCCGACCTCGACCTCGACACCACCGACGGGCAGGCACGAGTGTTCAGCCTGCTACACGACGCTCGGCCGGTGCTGCTGAACCTCGGCGCGCCCGGCGCTTACGACATCTCCGGATGGACAGATCGGGTGCACCTCCTCGACGCCACGTACTTCGGTAGCTGGGAGATTCCAGCGCTGGGCGCTGTCACAGCTCCCGCTGCGGTATTGATCCGACCAGACGGATACGTGGCGTGGGTGGGAGACCCACAACGGCAGGGGCCTGCTGACGCGCTAACCACGTGGTTCGGACCCCCTCGGCGGCCGGCGTGAAGCGCACCGAGCAATCGAACTGAGTAAACACCAATCCGGTAATGCTCACCGAATCGTGCCAGCCCTCCTCCCCCAGGCATCTAGGGACGCTTCAGCTTTGCCAGCCGGTAGCCGCGCCGGCCAGTGCAACCGACGTGCAACGCCATCGTCCTCGCGTCGCCCATCAGGATTTCAAGTCGCGCGGGACAGAATAAGGCCCGGAATCCTGGAAGCCACCAATTCCGGACCTTCTATGTGGGCGATACTGGGATTGAACCATTGACCCCTACCGTGTCAATGCTTTCCCTGGAACGTTGGTTGGTCTCAACGAGGGTGTTTATCCCAGATTTCCTGAACATCCGATGTTGATTGTCGCCACCTGGCGATGGTTTGTTTCTTGTCGCGCCGCTGGCGCTGGTCGGAAGACGCGGTGCAGGAGGTGGTCTTTCAGGGGAACCCGGCGATTAGCGGTCCAGCGACCAGTTCTCATGTTCTGCGGGTGCAGATCTACCGCGCAGCGGTCAACGGCATTGCCGCGGAACGGCCGCCGCCGGACTGCCGATGACGGTCTGGCCCTGCCGACGCAAAGGATGTCGACCCGAACTAGCGCCGAGTTCGTCGGGGTCTAAATCTCGGGTGACTGATCAATCACCCAACGCGTGATTGGCTGTGGGAAATTGACAGGGCTTGGCTGCATTTCTTTGGTGAAGACATACCGGAAGCCGGCTCGTTGCAGGGTGCGGTTGGGTGCCACATTGAATGCGTTGGGTTGGCAGAAGAGACGTTTCAGTTCGAGTGCTCGAAGATGTTGCGCGGCCGACAGGCGGACGAACGTCGTGCCCAAACCTGCATGACGATCTGCCGTCTCGATGATGTGCAAGTGCATGAAGGCTTCTTCGCCGAAGGTGATGTTGTCGGCAGAGCTGAAGCCGACAACGCGCCCATCGAGCTCCCACAGGAGCGTGTAGTTGGTGCGCTCTGAGAGGGGACGGGCATAGTCCGCCTCATAGAAGGCGTGCCAAGCTTCGCGACGCGGGAGCAGATGCCGGGCGGCGCCTATCAGCTTGAGGTGCTCGTCGGTGGCGTTGTGGAAGTAGTCGATTCGAGTGTCTACTTCATCGAGCTGCATCTCCCGCACACTCGGGCCAGGGATTTGCACGGATTGTTTCGTCATCTGTGTGCTATTCGGCCACACGCTCGTTGGCATGAACGGTCATCGTTGGGCGACGTGGCCTGGTGGTGGGTCTGGCAGATAGTTCGATCGATATGTTCTCGGTAGGTGCGCGCGAGTCATTGGCGACCGCCTCCTTCTCCGACCACTTCAACGCTGGCCGAGAGTGCCGTGAGCGCGGCCTGGCGGCCGATATCGACCGCTGCCCGCAATGCATCGGCTCCGACTTCGGCGTGGCCTATATCGCCAGAGCCGTTCGGCGGGCGAATCTGAAGAACGGCCGGATGCGCTGCAAGCACGCGCTCCTCGCGATCTCGTACGGCTGCACGGTTCATCCAGGACGCGAGCGCGCCGGGGGCGTTTCGCGCGAACCATCGGGCGAGGACGAGACGCTCAAGTCGGCGTGGCGGCCTGACGCATTCGTTGGCGCGCCGGGTGCGCAGCGCCACGACATGCGTGGCGCCCTGGGTGAGCGCTGTGCGCACTGGCACGGACTCACTCACGCCCGCGTCAACGAAGCGTCGACCGGCAAGCTCGATCGGGTTGCCGGTCAGGAACGGCATAGCTGTCGTGGCTCGGAACGCTGCCTGCAATGTCGCCTGGTCGCGGACGAAGGGGTGCAGGTCGACCGACTCACCGGTATCGGCGTCCGTCGCCATGGGATGGAACTCGATGGGACCCGTCAGGATTTCCTCAAAACCCATGAACATGATCTCGGTGTACACGGTGTGCACGAGGTAGTGCGTGTCGATGACCGGTCGGCCGCGCAAGGCTCGTTTTGGATTGATGGTGCCGCGCATGATCTCCGGGGTCCACCACGCGTGCATCGTCGATTCGGCTTTGCCTGACAGCAGCCAACCGCCGTTGAGGGCGCCTGCCGAACTTCCGTATACCGCATCGAAGAGCCCGAGGATGCCGAGCTGCTCGATGGCGCCGGTCATTCCGGCGGAGTAAGCGCCGCGAGAGCTACCGCCCTCGATCACGAGCACCAATCGCGCGTCGTCCTGGCGGCGACCAGGTTCACTCGCGTGTCGGCGGCGCGAACGTAGCAACTCGAGCACAGGGTCCCTCATGCGACCAGGGTAGCAGTTTCGTATCACTGTTCCGTAACGTTGATTGTACGGTAGTGTCGCCGCATGAAGGAACGGCGCCGTACATACAGCTGGGGCGACCCGCAGCAGATGCGCAAGCTCGGCCAGGGGTTGTCGGGTCTGGACTTCATGCGTCTGCTGGCGACGGAGGAGCTGGGCAGAACGCCGATGTTGGCGACTCTGGACTACCGATTCGGCGAGGTCCGCGAGGGTTACATCGAGTTCATCTGCGTACCGGCAGAGTTCATGTACAACCCGATGGGCGTCGCCCACGGAGGCGTCGCTGCAACACTGCTCGATAGTGCAGCGAGTTGCGCGGTCCACACGACGCTTCCGGCCGGTACGGCGTCCACGACACTGGACCTGTCGGTGCACCTGCTGCGACCGCTGGCCGCCGAGCTCGGGCCGCTGCAAGCGATCGGCACAGTTGTTAGCCGGGGACGGCGCACGGCACTGGGAAGGCCGAGATCCGGGACACCGAAGGTCGCTTGCTGGCCCATGCCACCGCATCGTGTCTGCTGTTCCAACCCACGCCCGAGCTGTCATCGACCAGCCCGCTGAAAGGAAACCGCCATGACGAAGCGAACCGCACCGCCCGGCCTCGACCGAATCGAACTCACGCAGGGCACCATCACCTACCGCAGCGCCGGACCGCAGGACAGCATCGAGCCGGTCGTGGTGTTCGTCCACGGCCTGCTGGTCGACGGCACGTTGTGGACAGGCGTCGCCGACGCGCTGGCGGCTCGGGGCCTACGCAGTTATGCACCGAACTGGCCCATCGGGTCACATCCCGTCCCGTTGGATGCGGACGCTGACCTCAGCCCGCGGGGCATCGCCAAGATCGTCATCGAGTTCTTAGCTGCCCTGCAGCTAACGGACGTGACGCTCGTCGGCAACGACACGGGCGGGGCGGTGTGTCAGTACGTCATCGATACCGACCACAGCCGGATCGGCCACTGGTCCTGACCAATTGCGACGCCTTCGACGTGTTCCCGCCTGCAGAGTTCACACCCCTTGTGACCGTGGGCCAACACCAAGCGTTTCTCAAGGCGATCTTCACCGCGCTTCGGTCCACGGCTGTCCGCCAACGCCGCAACGTGTACGGCGGAACCTTTGTCAGACCGCCGGACCCCAAGGTCACGCGCGGTTGGATCGAACCCGGGCTGCGCAACCGCGGCGTGCGCCGCGACTTCGCGAAGTTCCTGCGCGCCGTCGACCCGAAGGATCTGCTCGACGTCTCGACCCGCTTCGGCACGTTTGCTAAACCGGTACGGCTGGTCTGGGGCGACGCGGACCCGTTCTTTCCCTTCGCTTTCGGAGAGAAGCTTGCTGCGGCATTCCCGAACGCGACGATCACGCCAGTGCCCGGCGCCTCGACATTCGTGCCGATGGAGTTCCCCGAGCAAGTCGCAACAGCTGTCGCAAAGTAGACATGGCGCCGATGACAGGACGGTAAAGGCATGAAACGCACTCGCACCTACACCTGGACGGATCCAATCGAACTCGCCGCGGCGGCTGGAGCACCAACGGGCTCGATTTCACACAACAACTGATCAGTGGTGAGCAAGGACCGATTCCCATCTTCTCAACACTCGGGTATCACGTCGCTGCTGTCTCAGAGGGACAGTCGACCTACTACGGCCAGCCTTCGGAGTTTGTCTACAACCCGCTCGGAACCGTCCATGGCGGCTACGCCGCGGCACTGCTCGACAGTGCTGCCAGCAGCGCAGTGCAGTCAACCTTGCCGGCCGGCGTCGGCTTCACAACGATGCATCTTTCCGTGCGCTACCTGCGGCCGATGACCGCCGACGGCGGACCGGTCCGAGCGATCGGCAACGTCGTCAACCGAACCCGCCAAACGGCGCTCGCCGATGTCGAGTTGCGCGACGTGATGGATCGACTCATCGCCCAGGGCACCGGATCCTTCATGATCTTTCCCGCGACATGATCCGAGCTCCTTCGACGCGGATGCCCAGCACCGCCCTCATCGTTGATCGCTCGGCAATGGGCGTCGACATGCGAGACCAGGGGCCGCGCGGCCAATCAGAGCTTGCAAAGTACGTGTGCGAGCGTCTCGCTCAACGGTGCCTGTCAAGCACTGCGCTAGCGTCGATCGCGTGCCACGGGTCAAGCAGCGCACAGATGCGCTGAGAGAACGGGGAGTCGCGAGCGCTCTCGCCGTACTCGCCGAAGAAGGCGCTGCCGGGCTGACCACCAGAACGGTTGCACGCCGCGCCGGAGCCTCGGTGCCCGCCATCTACGAAGTGTTCGGCGACAAGGCCGGCTTGATTCGCGAGGTCTTCTTCGAAGGATTTCGGCTACTCGGTGACGAGCTGGAGGAAATTGCACCGTCCGACGATCCGCTGGAGGCGCTGTTGCAGGTGTGCGAGACATTCCGCCAGTTCGTGCTCGCCAATCCCGTCCTGGCACAGACGATGTTCTCACGGCCCTTCGCCGAGTTCCAGCCGACAGCCGAGGACAATAAGGCCGGCCTTCGCGTCAGCAAAGTCTTCGTTCACCATGTGCGCGCTGCAATCACCGCAGACGCCCTTGAAGGGCACCCGACAGACGTAGCCCACATGTTCTTCGCCTTCGTCGAGGGTCTTGCTGCGGCAGAAAGTGCCAACCGACTCGGCAGCTCGACATCCACCATCAACCGCCGATGGCGCCTCTCGCTGAACGCGCTGATCCGCGGACTACAACCAGCCGGATAGACCACAAGCGCGATCTCAACCGTCCGCACGCCACTCACCTCATGCCGAAAGACGCGGGCTGAGCCGCGTTCCAACAGGCGCGTCGTAATGCCATTGAACAGGTCGGTATCCGTCGTTCTGCGCGGCACGAGACCACCTTGGGGCCGACGCGCATATCGATGTGTTGGTGCCGTGTTTTGAGAACGAGGTGACATCCGTCTAACGCCGCTGGCAGCGCTGGTGTTATTGCCGAGGTCGTACAACAGGAGCCATGCAATCGGACGTGACGGCGAGGGCGCGCACCGGCGAGGCACTGTTCGGGGCGATCGCTTTCGCAGTGTTGTGCATTGCGGTTCTGACAATCACGCCTCGTTCGGCCGAGCCCGATGACGGTGCGTACCGAGCCTCGATCGTCGCGATCGCCGACGGGCACTTGTTGTCGTTGTCGCTGGCACAAGCGTTATCGCTGTCCAGCGAGCTCGATGACAATCCCGCAGCGCCGCCGAATCAGTGGGTGCAGCTCCCAGACGGGCGGTACCTGAGCGAGAAGGACCCTGGCTATCCGTTCCTGGCTGCGCCGTTCGCTTGGTTGGGTGTCATTCGGTGGGCGCCGCTGTTCTATGGCGCCGTCAGCTGCTTTGCGTTGTTCGTCGGGGCTCGGCGGTGGCTTGGAACCTTCGGCGGTGCCGCGGCCGTAGCTTTGTATTGCTCGTCCGGCGCTGCGATGGCCTTCGCCTGGCGTGACTATATGCCGACCTTCACCGACGCGTCGCTGGTCGCGGCCGGTTCCGGCGCGCTGCTGTGGACGCTGCTGGCAACCGAGGCCAGCGCCCGGCTACGCACCCTGGCTGGTCTCGCAGGGTTCCTCGCGCTCGAGCTGGCGACCTTCGCGCGGTACACGAACATCGTGATCCTCGGCTGCGCGGTCGTGACCGTGATGATCGTGTGGCGGACAGGCAACCTTCAGATGCCCGGGCGGTCGCTGCTGTGGTGGCTGGCGTCGGTGATCGTCTTCGGCGCGGGTGTTGCCGTGTTCGACGACGTTGTGTACGGCGGCCCGCTGAGGACCGGTTACGCCCCTGGGGAGGTCACTTTCTCCGGCAGCGCGGTCGGGACGAACATGCGACTGATGCCCTCGCACTTGCTGCAGGCGATGCCGATGATGTTGCTGGCACTTGCGGCACTCGGGTGGATCATCGCGCGCGGCATCGGTCTGAGGCATATCGCCGGCCCCGCCGGTACCGAGCTACGGCGCGACCTGTGGGTCGGTGTCGCGCTCGCGTCATCGTGGGTCGCGATCTGGGCGCTCTACAGCACGTATACCTGGACGACCGACCCAACGAACGCCGGCATTGCCGACGTCCGGTTCTACGTCCCGGCGATCGGTGCCATCTCCCTGCTCGGCGCGTGGCTGATCATCCGGGTGGCAGCCGGGCACCGGTGGCGCAGCTGCGCGGCGATGATCGTGGTCGCCGCGATGTTCGGCCTGGGCGTTTGGTCGTTCCACGCGATGTACGCCGCCTACGGTGTGCCGTTGACCTGATGCTGGCGAGCGTTGCGTGAACGCGGCGTGATTGTTAGGCGGATGTCATCGGCGTTAGTGCACGATGTGCACGTGCGAGTCCTGGTCGTCGAAGATCATGTCGTGCTCGCCGACCGTATCGGCGAGGGCTTACGCGATGCCGGTTTTGCCGTCGACGTCGTCTACGACGGCGCGGCCGCGCTCGAGGCTGTCACGAGCACCGACTACGACGTCATCGTGCTCGACCGTGACCTGCCCGTCGTGCATGGTGACAGCGTGTGCCGACAGCTCGTGAGGGTCGGAACACCGGTGCGCATCCTGATGCTGACCGCGGCCACCGACGTCGAAGACCGCGTCGACGGCTTCGAACTCGGCGCCGACGACTACCTCGGCAAACCATTCGCCTTCCAAGAGTTGATCGCGCGAGTTCGCGCGCTGGGACGTCGCGGACTGGGCGTGTCGGCGATCGTGCATCGCGGCGACCTGACCGTCGACCGCAACCGGCATCGCGCCAGCCGCGGCGGAGTGCCGCTGACCCTCACCCGTAAGGAATTCGGCGTCCTGGAGCACCTCGCCGCGGCCGACGGCGCGCCGGTCAGCGCCGAAACGTTGCTCGAACACGTGTGGGACGCCCACGCCGACCCACTCAGCAACGCAGTCGCAGTCACCGTCGCCCGGCTACGCCGCAAGCTCGGCGACCCGCCACTGATCGAGACAGTGGTCGGCGTGGGTTACCGACTGTGACGATCCACCTCAGCGCCCGTTCGCGACTCACGCTGTTCTACACGTCGCTGTTCGCGGTCGGCGGCGGGATCCTGGTTATCGTCACCTACCTGCTCGTCGCACACAGCCTCCACAGCGCGACGCCTGTCGTGACGCGCGACGTGCGACTGGCAATCGCGCGCTGCGTGCAAGCGGTACAGACGAAGGCAGATCCGAGCGCGCTGCAAAAATGCGGCGAGGTGTATGTCAACGGCGTCCAAGCCGGCGCTGCCGCACAACGCAACGCAACGCTGACTCATCTACTCACGTACTCGCTGCTCGGCCTGGCTGCTCTCACGCTGTTTTCGCTGGCCGCCGGCCGCGCTATCGCCGGACGGATACTGCGTCCCGTACGCCGCATCACAGCAGTAGCCCGCGCGGCGAGCGAGCAGAACCTGGCACAGCGGATCGCGCTGCAAGGCCCACACGACGAACTGCGCGAACTGGCCGACACCTTCGACGCGATGCTCGAGCGACTGGATGCGACGTTCACCAGCCAACGGCAATTCATCGCCAACGCCAGCCACGAATTGCGCACACCCCTTACCGTGATGCGCACAACCGTCGACGTCGTTCTCGCTAAGCCGCACCCGACGCCGGACGAACTGGCGGCCATGGTCACGCAAGTCAGGCACGCGGTCGATCACGCCGAACAGCTCATCGAAGCCCTGTTGATTCTCGCCCGCAACGAACATGCCCGCTTTCCGAACGACCCACTGGACCTAGCCACGATCGCCGAAGATGTCCTGGATGGACGCCGCACGATAACCGGACTCACGCTGACGAGCACACTCGCCGACGCCCCCGTCACCGGCGACGCCGTTTTACTCGAACGACTCATCGGCAACCTGCTCGACAACGCCGAGCGCTATAACACCGACGGCGGAACGATCGAGATCGAGACAACCGCCGACGCGAACACGTCCACGCTGCGCGTGATCAACACCGGCGACATCGTCCCGGCACACCAACTCGACCGACTGTTCATGCCATTCACGCGCCTAAACGACCGGACCCGTCACGAAGGATTCGGCCTCGGCCTCACACTCGTCTCCTCCATCGCGGCCGTGCACCGCGGCAGAATCGAGGCGGTTGCGCCGCTCTCCGGCGGACTCGACATCTGCGTGAAACTCCCCCGGCGCGGCAGCCGCGCGGACATTGCAGCCCGGAGCCCATAGCTGCCGGCTCGAGCTGCCCCGACCGGCAACGAGCGGACACCCCAACACGGCTCATCAACAGATCCGACCAGTCCAAGCAGAAGCGCAGTTCGCAGAACGCTTCGACCAGGTACGGCGTCACGCCAGATCCGTCGATATCAAGCAGCTCAGCCGGTACCTAGCGCCGCGCAGATGGATCGCTATGCCTTTGCGTGAACCATCCGCTCATGCCGAATGTCATGGGTCACGGTGACGCATTGACATTCGGGCAACGACATTTCATGCAGGGGGGTTCGGCCTGGGTCCTCGCCGACTTCACGGTGCAGCCATACCCGCCCCCCTCTCCTCCCCCTCCATCGCCGATTACTGAACATCCTGTCGGGTCGGCCCTTCGGATACGGCGAAGATCCGCTCGGCGACCAGTTCCCCGGATCTGACGGCCGATCCTGAAGGTGATGTTCTCCCGGACCCTGAATTCGCTAGCTGTCACCTTAGCTACATCGGCAAGAGGACCCGTACGACCACGCGGTTGGCTGCTGAAAAGGGGCCGCCGACGCATCCGATCGGAGGTGCCGACTCGTCGGATAGGGCGCCGGTTTGCTTCGGTCGGTCTGCGGGATCGGTCGGAAGGTCGTTCGGGTCTTGGTTCTGGGATGGTTGGTAGCGCCGCCATCCCAGAACGTTGCTCAAAGACGGTCAGCTCTGGCGGACGTAGAAACCAGCTGCATCGCAGGTAGCGAACTGGGTGTTGGCTGCTACGTCTGACGCCATGCCGAGCGCCTCGAACACCGGCAATAGTTGCTGGGCCTCGTAGCGGTCCTTGTGCGCCTGCGACTCCCACACGGTGACGTGGCGAAGCACGTCGCCATCGGTGCCGTAGGTCTCGATCAGCAGACCCTCGATTTCTTCGCGCGGGCCGACCTTTTGCTCGACACCCTGGACCATTTCGACTGTGGTGTCCTTTGAGGTTGCGATGTGGATGAAGGTCATTGCTTCCTGCCTTTCTGGCGGTGGGTTGGCAGGAGGAACGCTATGGGCGAACGCCGCGTCGGACATCGGGGATTCCACTCATCTCGGGTACTCATTTCGCCGTGCTCATTTCAGGATGGCGCCTGCCCAGGTCGCGATCTGGGTCCGGTTGCGGAGGTCCAGCTTGGCCAGGATGTGTTGGACGTGGTTCTCGGCCGTCCGCTCGGACACGAATAGTTGCTCGGCGATCTGTCGGTTCGTGAGCCCGCGTGCCACGAGTTGCGCGACCTGTTGTTCCCGGCGGCTCAACGGTGATTCGGGGGCGGTAGTCGCTGGTTTGACCCGCAGGGCGGCGATTTGCTGGATGAACGGTGCCATCTCCAGGCGCTCGGCTTCCGGCGACGCGGCGTCGAGCAGCCGCAACGCCTCGGCACGGTCACCCGGCTCATCGCGGCGCCGCAACGCCGCGGCGAGTTCGGTCGCGGCTTCGACACCGTACCCGCGGGCGCCATTAGCGCCGCAACTTTCGACTGCGAACCACAGGTCATCGACCGCGGCGTCGAGGCGTCCCAACGCGGCTGCCGCCTTGCCGAGTTGTAGTTCGACTGGGCCCATGTACGTGCCAACGCCGGCGCCGTTGGCGACGTGCTGCCCGCGGAAGGCCTCGAAGCGGGTGGCGAGATAGTCGATGTCTTCGGTCTGGCCGAGGCCGATGGCGACGGGTAGCCCGTGCGCCCAGCACGCTAGTAGTAACGCCGCATTCGGCGCCCATGAGCGCGCTGGGCCGGCATGCGCATACGCGGTCTCTGCGCCTACGCGGTCACCGCGTTGCAGGCACATCAGTGCGGCGGTGAGGGCCGGGAAGACACTAGCGATCTTCTGCGCGGAATCGCTCCTCTCGGGTTGGAACTTCGCTGGCAAGCTCTGCCACAGCACAGTCAGACCCGACGCGTCGAATCCGACGTGTAGGCCGGCTTGACCAAGAATTGTCGAGCAGGCGCCGAACGCGACGGGGTGGCCCATGCCATCCATCAACTGAAAGGCTTCCTCGGCATAGCGGCGAGCCTCACCGAATCGGCCGGTCGCGAGTGCCAGCGTCGCCGAGACTTCGAGATAGTGGAATCGGCTCAGCGGACCGCCGAGCCGCCGGGCACAGAGATCCAGGCCGACGAGGTCGTCGCGGACGAGGGCGAGTTGGCCCATCTCGAACAAGGTGTCGATTCGCCACAGCCGGCCCCACATTTCGTTGACGGCGCTGCCGGCCGCCGTCGCCACCTCCAGCATCCGCGCGGCCAGCCCCGTGCGCTCGAGGACCCCGTCCGACGCACTACAGGCAAGCTGTCGGGCGTGCAGGGCCTCGACGAGTACCACCGTGTCGTGCGATGACTGCGCGGCGAGGAGCGCCCTATTGCTGACCTCTCGTGCCTGGTCGCTCAGCCCGCGGTACGCGAGCGCCTGCGCGTAGCGGCATGACACGCGCGCGGCGAGATTCAGCGGCAGCTCGTGCGAGTCCAAGGCAACCTCGCACATCCGGCACAATTCTATATCCCACTCCGGCTCCCCCGTCGCCTCGAGAACCAGCGCAGCCCGGGCCAGCCTTGTCCAGTCTCGCGAACGCTCGGCCCGTCGCCCGACCTCGGCTGCGATCGCCTGCCAGCCCGGTAGATCGCCACTGCTGAACAGAGCGAACGCCAGGCCCAACTCGAGATCGACTCGGACCCCTTCGTCGAGTTCGGGGCCGCCCACCAACAGCGCCTCGCGATAGAGACGGACGGCGTCCTCATAGGCCAACATCTCGTTCGCTGCATCGGCGGCCGCGGCGCACGCCGCCACTGCGGATGCCCGATCGCCCGGCAGCGCCGCTTCGACCCGGTGCCCGGCAATCTCGGCCAACCGCGACCGCAACTGACCCGCGAACAGCTCCTCGATGGCGTCCGCAGCCGCCGTGTGCAGTCGCCGTCGATCGGCCGCACCCAACTGCGCCACAACCGCCGACTGGACGAGCGCGTGCGAGAACCGGTAGTCGCCGCGACGATCACCCGACACCAGGAAGCCGGCGCCGCGGCACTCGTCCAATACGTCGAGCAGTGCGAGCAACGGCCGCCCGAGCATCTTCGCGACGACACCGATCGAGAAACCGTTGCCCGCGATCGCTGCCGCCCGCAGCAGCGTCTGCGCCGGATCCGAGAGCTGCCCGACCCGATACATGGTCGCATCCATCACCCGACCCGGCACCGACGTCGTCGCCGACCCGGTCTCGGCCAGCAGCTGCGCCAGCTCCCGCACCAGAAACGGATTTCCGCCCGTCCGCTCAAGAATCCACTCGACCCGATCTCGTGTCGCCGATAGACCGGTGAGCAACTCCGACACCGCATCGCGCGGCAGGCCAGTCAAGTCCACCCGCTGGACGTCACTATCGGCGGCAACGATCGTCAGCTCGTCCTCCGAGTCGACTGCCGCACGTACTGTCGCGAAGATCAAGATGCGGGTGCCCCGCAGTTGCCGGGCCACATCCGCGAGCAGGACCATCGACGCTTCGTCGGCCCACTGGAGATCGTCCAGGACGAGAACCAGTCCGGTGCGATCGGCGAACCGGCGAAGTGCCGTCCGCAGCATCGCGAACAGCGCGAACCGTTGCGATGAGCCCGATTCCAGTCCGTCGGACGACGTCGGCCGCTCAAGCACCCCCCGCAATTCAGACCAGGTCTCCGGCGAGCGGCTGACCAACTCGTCAACCACGAGCCGCCACAGGCCATACGGCGGCGAGCTACCCGGATCTGTCGATCGGGCCCACACCACTACTGCCCCATGATCTGCTGCAGCTACGGCGATTTCCTCCGCCAGCCGCGTCTTGCCGATCCCAGCTTCCCCGGTGCACACCACCAGCCGCCCGTGACCGGCAAGCGCGTCCAACAGCCACGACTCCGCCCGAGCTAACTCGCGGGCGCGGCCCACGAAACGATCCGTCGATCCGCCCCACGAGGCCGCCATAGCGCAACGATAACGAGCGACCGGCCAGGCCGATCGTGCCTGACCCGAGAGCTTGCATGGAGGCCCGATCGGACTGACGGATTAATCGGTGAACTTGGCGTTGGCCGAAGGAATCATCTACGGTCCGGCTTCACTCGGGC
>CAWAVG010000006.1:0-24406 GCA_963785425.1 uncultured Actinomycetota bacterium | reverse complement strand
GGTAGGTCCGCGCACCGCCGGTCCCACGCCCCGCTCTTCAGCCCGCGGGAGTGATCGGCCTGGCGTCGGCGAGCGGACGGCCCCTCGCGTCGATCGCGCGCACCGTCACGTATCTCGCCCGGCTCGAGACGCTGATCCTGGTCTCGAAACCGGTGCGAGACACCCGGGCAGTGACGGGCTGCATCCGCGACGGGCTGGGGCCCGCGAACACCCGCCACCGATCCACCAGTGTCGAGCCGTTCCAACTCGCCCACACCGTGACCCTCCGCCCCGACCTGCGGGCCGCGACGGACGGACGTCCCTGCGGATCGCCGACCCAGCGCCAGCGGACCGCGCGGTAGGTCCGCTCGGCGAGCGTCAGGTCGAAGTCGACGCGATGGTCGGGGGTGAACTCGGTGATCCGTCCGCTCGTCCCCCAGCTCACCATGAGATCGCCGTTGACCAGATAGCGTGCGCTGCCCAGTGCGCTCACCGAGTATCCGCGGCCATCGCTCGACGCCGACTCGGACGTGAAGACCGCGGTGCGCGAGATCGCACCGGTGTCGGGGTCGTATGCGAACTCCTCCACCCGCGCCTTGTGCCTCGGGCAGCCCGGACCCTTGCCGCCGTTGTCGAACACGCTCAGGCGACCGCGTCCCAGCACCCGGACGTCGTGCTGGAAGCAGAACTGCCAGTCCGGATGGTTCGCGACGATGTGGAAGTCGTCGTTCTTGCCACCCATCGTCCACTGCACCGAGCCGTGGCGCGAGATGCGGTACAACGACGACGTATTGCGCGCCGACAGCAGGAAGCCGCCGTCCGCCAGCGGTTCGATCGCGTTGCCGTGGAGGTAGTCCCAGATCTGGCCGGCCCTCGGCTGGTAGTAGGAGTACGCCGTGGGGATGACCGGCAGCGAGTGCCACTCGAACAGCAACTCCCCCGTCCTGATGTCGATCTTCTGCACGACGTACTCGTAGACCTCGTGCTGCGAAACCGGATCGAAGATCGGGTGGTAGATGCCGATCCAGGCGGCGTCGCCGCGCACCTGCAACTCGTGACCGTCGACCTCGTATCCGTTGTGCGCCGTGACTCTCGCGACGAGGTGATAGTGCTTGTCGTAGAACAGCACCGACGCGTGCCGGTACCCGGCGCTGCCTCGCGGGTAGCGCACGTGGAACGCGAGCACCCGCTCGTTGCGGTAGGTCACGACCGAGAGATCGAAGATCTTCTGGTACGAGAGCGGGTGGTACCAGACGACGTTGCCCTTCTGGTCGTAGATCGTCGGGCCGTGCTGCCGGTGGCTGGTCGGGATCGGTGTGGTGAAGATCAGGCCAGGTGCCGTGTGTGACGCGAATTTGCTCACGCAACTGGCCATCGGGTGCAGGCCCGGCCGGGTGTGGAACCTCCAGACGTGCGGTGTGCAGTCATGCACACCGGACGATGCGGCGCGTGCGTGCGGACTCGCCCGAGTCGACCCGTCCGACGGGTCGGACGGATCCGGCGGCACCGCCGACGTGTGCACCGGAATCGCGACGGTGAAGGCGTAGGTCGTCGACGCGGCACCCTGTACGCGGGCGCCACTTCGGACGGTCACCCTCTCGCCGGGCGCGAACGGGCGGGCCGGTGTGAACACCGACCCGATCCCGACCCGGCTTCTGATCAGCGTCCCCTCGTGCACGCCCGAACTACTGCCGACGACGCGGAACGGGCGCAGTTGGGCCGGGGCAGCGCCGCGGAACACGATCGAGGTGGCGGGATCCGCCGTCGTCCACCCGGGGCCGGGGAACGCCGCGACCTGCGCCGTTGTCGCTGCCCGGGCGGGCGCTGACCCTCCGGAAGCCGCCTGGACGGCTGGGGACGCCAGCATCACCGTCGCCAGCGCGACGATCAGAACTCTCCGGTCTCGACCCCTCAACGACCTACCCCTCCCGCGGGCGACGCCGGACCGCCTCAGACGTTGAACCGGAACATAGCCGGTGCACATTTCGGCTTGGCGGTTCGGGTGAGCATCCAGAAATTTCGCCATGGCCGTGGTCCGCCCTCGGGCCGGCGCCCGCTGGTGCTCGTCGTGATGGGAGAGCCGCCACCAATGCGCTGCGCTGGCACCAACCCCGAGCTAACAACGGTGATAGCGTGCCCACGACCTGGGCTTCGTAGCCGAACTCGACCAGGAACACCGAGACGGCCTTCGCGGATCGGGCGGGCGTCGGGATCGTGCAAGCTGACCGGTCGTGCTCGTTTCGGGCATCACCCCGCGCAGGCGGCCTGCCGACTTTCTTGACGCCGCGGCGCGCGAAGAGGCGGTAGGCGCTGGCGACGATCCGCTGGCGGGGAGCAGTTTCCCGCGCGGTCGACGCGGGCTCGGTCAGTCACTGCGGGCCGCCGGTTCAGAGGCAGTCTAGACAGAAGACTGATCAATCTATCTAATGTGGGACAGATCGAAATATCTGGGAAGTGGTTGTCATCTCGGAATCCAGGACTTCCGCTGGTCCGCCGTGGAGACCGTCGTGACCGCGGTCCGGAACCGAGCCCCGAGCCTCGACCGGGTCCGCTTCACGGTCTCGGGCGTCGTTCAGGGCGTCGGATTCCGGCCCTTCGTGCACCGGTTGGCGACCGATCTCGGGCTTGCCGGGTTCGTCGGCAACGATGCGCTTGCCGTCTTCGTCGAGGTTCAGGGCCGGCGGGACGGGCTGGAGAGCTTCGAGCGGAGACTGCGGACTGACGCGCCGCCGATGTCGGTGATTTTTGAGGTCAACCGCGAGCAGATACCACTGCGCGGGGAGACCGGATTCGCCATCGTGGCAAGCAGCGACTCGGCCGGCGTGCGGACGCTGGTCTCGCCCGACGTCGCGACCTGCGGCCCCTGCCTGACCGAACTGTTCGACCAGACTAACCGGCGCTACCGACACCCGTTCATCACCTGCACCGACTGCGGACCGCGTTTCACGATAATCCGTGATCTACCGTACGACCGGCCGGCTACCACCATGTCGGGCTTCCCGATGTGCGCGAGGTGCGCCGACGAGTACACGGACGTACGCAATCGGCGGTTCCACGCCCAACCGATCGCCTGCCCGGACTGCGGGCCTACCCTATGGTTCGAGGCCGACGGGATCCGCGTCCACGGACCGGACGCCTCGATCGAGGCCGCCCAGCGCGCGCTGGTGGCCGGGTCGATCGTGGCCGTCAAAGGGGTCGGCGGGTATCACCTCGCTTGCCGGGCCGACTCCGCGGACGCAGTGCGAACGCTGCGGCGTCGCAAGTCACGCGACGAAAAGCCGTTCGCGCTGCTCGCCCGCGACCTCGCCGTCGCGCGGCGGCTGGTGACGGTCGACGGCGACGAGGAGCGCGTGCTGACCGACCGGACACGTCCGATCGTGCTGTTGCGCAGGCGCGAGGGCGCGCCGATCGCCGATGCCGTGGCGCCGGGCAACCCGCTGCTGGGCGTGCTGTTGCCCTACACGCCGATCCACCACTTGTTGCTGGAGCCGGTGCCGGACAGCTCCGTCCCGGCGCCCGACATGATCGTGTTGACCAGCGCCAACATCAGCGACGAGCCATTGTGTTTCGACGACCTGGACGCCAAGCAGCGGCTACCGCGCCTCGCCGACGCCGTCCTGACCCACGACCGACCGATCCACGTGCCCTGCGACGACAGCGTCGTGCGGCTGATCGACGGACACGAACTGCCGATCCGGCGCGCCCGTGGCTACGCCCCGCTGCCAGTGCCGCTGGGCCAGCCACTGCCGCCCACGCTCGCCGTGGGCGGCGAGCTCAAGAACACCTGCTGCCTCATCGACGGCGCGAACGCGTTCTGTTCCGCGCACATCGGCGACATGGGCAGCATTGACACGACCCGGGCCTTCGAACAGGCGGTCGGACAGCTGACCACCCTGCACCGACTGAGCCCGCAGGTGATCTGCGCCGACGCGCACCCCGCATACCTGACCCGCTCGTGGGCGGAGCGGCACGCGGGCCGAGCCGGCGAGCCCGACCTGCACCTCGTACAGCACCACCACGCGCACGTGGTGTCTCTGCTCGCCGAGCACGGGCGCCTCGGCGAGCCCGTCCTCGGCGTCGCGTTCGATGGAACGGGCTACGGCGACGACGGCACGATCTGGGGCGGCGAGTTCCTGCTGATGGGGGCCGACGTCTCCCGCTACCGGCGAGTCGGGCATCTGCGCACCGTCGCACTTCCCGGCGGTGACGCGGCAGTGCGCAACCCATGCCGTACGGCGCTCGCCTACCTGTCCGCAAGCGGCGTCGCCTGGCAGGCGGACCTGCCGCCGGTCGCGGCGTGCACGCCCGCCGAACGGACAACCGTGCAAGCCGCGCTGACGTCCGGCACCGGAACCGTCCCGTGCTCCAGCATGGGACGGCTGTTCGACGCGGTGGCTGCGCTGATCGGGGTGCGGCAGCGGGTCGGGTACGAAGCCCAGGCGGCCATCGAACTCGAGATCTGCGCCACCACCGCCAAGGATGGGGCGACGGGAGCAAGCGATTGGGCATTCCGGCTGGACGGTGACGGGGTCCTCGACTACCGGCCCGTGGTTCAGGCGATCGTGCGCGACCTGCGTGCCGGCATTGACCCGTCGGTGCTGGCCTATCGATTCCACCTCGCCGTCGCCGACGCCGTCGCTGAGATGGCTCATCGGGTCCTTGGTGATGTGCCGTTGCCGGTCGTCGGGCTCACGGGTGGGGTGTTCCAGAACGTCCTGTTGCTGCGTGAGTGCCGCGCCCGGCTGGCCGCAGGCGGCGCCGAGGTGCTCACCCACCGTCGGGTACCGCCGAATGACGGCGGACTCGCGCTCGGCCAGGCCGTCGTCGCCGCGATGGCCGCGGCCCAGCACACCGCAGCGAACAGCGGCAGCTGCCGAGACAGGGAGGCCATGCGGTGACAGCGAAATCGATCGGTCCGACGGACGTCGACACCGCCATCGGCATCACCGCGGACATCCTCGACCACGGCTTGGCCGAAGACTTGGCCCGGGCGTCCCTCGCGCTCGCGCGCCGCTTCGCGGCCGGTGCGACGATGTGGTGCGTCGCGCCGCAGTGGGAACCGCACGCGCACCACATGGCGGTGGAATTCGTGCACCCGGTCATCGTCGGCAAGCGGGCGCTGCCCGCGTTCGCGCTGACCTCGCCGGCACTTGTGCAGCAAACGCGGGTGTCCGTGCGGCCGGGTGACATTCTGATCGCCGTCGCCGGCGCAGACGACGCCGCGGTCGCCGACCTGATGCGGCGTACTCGCGCATGGGGTGCGCTGAGCGTCTGGATCGGCTCCGGAACCCGGCCCGATCCGGGCAGCGCCGATCATGTGCTGTGGATCGACGACGCGGACCCACTCGCCCCGGCAACCGGGCGCTTCGTGCTCATGTACCACCTGCTGTGGGAGCTCACGCACGTCTGCTTCGAGCACCCCGGCCTGCTCGCGGAATCGGCCGCGGGCTGCGGCGAGGACGTCTGCATCACCTGCAGCGACGAAGGCCGACCGGCGGAGGTGCTGCTGCCCGATGCCGGGCAATTCGGGACGGCCCTGGTGCGAACCGCCGACGGCGAGGAACAGATCGACGTGACACTCGTGGGCGCCGTTCAACCGGGCGACTTGCTGCTGATACATGCCGGATCCGCGCTGACCCGAGTAGGCGACATGACATGAGCGAAAGCACCGGCTTCCTTTATCCGTTCATCGAGGCGGAGGAGCGCGACTCCGGGTCGCTGCTGACCGACCTCGCCGAATCCGCGCGGCAGAAGGCGCACGAGAGTTCGTCGTTGCAGCACTCCACGCTCGCCGACTGTGGCGAGCAGGTCAGCGCGGCGGGGGCCGAGATGGCCGAGCGATTCGCCTCGGGCGGGCGGATGTACGTGTTCGGCAACGGCGGCAGCTCGACCGACGCGGCGACGTTCGCGGCGCTGTACGCCCAGCCGGTCGTCGGTCGTCCGCTGCCGGCGCTGAACCTGGCCGCCGACCAGGCCGTCCTAACCGCGCTCGGCAACGACGTCGGCTTCGAGCTGGTTTTCTCCCGGCAGATCATCGCGCATGCGGCAAGCGCCGACATCGCGGTCGCCTTCTCGACGAGCGGCAATTCGGCCGACCTGTTGACTGCGCTGCGCGAAGCCGCCGGCCGTGGCTTGTTGACGATCGGCTTCGCCGGCTACACCGGCGGTGAGATGGCCGAGTCGCCCGCGGTCAAGTACTGCTTCGTCGTGCACTCGCAGAGCATCCATCGCATCCAGGAGAGCCAGGCACTGCTCGGATACCACCTGTGGTCGCATACGCAGCGACCCCTGGGCGCGGCCTCGGTTTCAGGAGGTGGACGTTGACCGAACAGGTGATCCCGGTAGCGGCGGTGGTCTCGCGTGAGGACCGCGTGCTGCAGAAGATCGAGACGTTCCGCAAGCGGCGGCCCCGGCTCATCGACGAGGTCGTGACGCTCGCCCACGGCGCCGGCGGCAAGTCATCCGCCGCGTTGGTCGACGCGGTGTTCCTCGAGGCATTCCGCAACCCGACTCTCGAGCAGCTCGGCGACGGCGCCGAACTCACCCTGCCCTCCGGCGAGCGGCTGGTGTTCAGCACCGATTCGTTCGTTGTCACGCCGCGTCGCTTCCCGGGCGGATCGATCGGGCAGTTGGCCGTGCACGGCACGGTCAATGACCTGGCGGTCAGCGGCGCACGTCCGCAGTGGCTGTCGGCGGCGTTCGTCATCGCCGAGGGTTTCGCCATCGCGGAGCTGCGCGAGATCGCGGCCGACATGGCCGCAGCGTGCGCCGCGGCCGGCGTCCGGCTCGTCACCGGTGACACCAAGGTCGTGCCGAAGGGCGCCGCGGACGGCCTCTACATCACCACCGCGGGCGTCGGTGTTGTCCCGGAGGGCCGCACCCTCTCGGCGCAGAGCGTGCAGCCCGGCGACCGCATCGTGCTGTCGGGCACGCTCGGCGACCACGGCATGTCAGTGATGATGGCGCGCGGCGATCTCGCGATCGAGGCCGAGATCGAATCGGACACTGCGCCGGTACACGAGATGGTCGAGGCGCTGCTCGCCGCCGCTCCGCACACGCGGTGGATGCGCGATCCCACCCGCGGCGGCCTCGGCACCATCTGCAACGAACTCGCCCAGGACGCCGGCGTCGCGGTCATCCTCGATGAGGACTCGCTGCCGGTCGCGCCGATGGTGCAGGGCGCGTGCGACATGCTCGGCATCGACCCGATCTACGTCGCGAACGAGGGAAAGTTCGCAGCCGTCGTGCCGGCCGACGAGGCGGAGGCCGCGGTCGCTGCCTTGCGCGCCGACCCGCGCGGCGCATCGGCAGCCGTGATCGGCGAGATCCTCGCCCAACCCGAGGGTGTTGTCGCGCTACGCACCGCGTTCGGCGGCAGCCGGATCGTCGACATGCTCGTCGGCGACCCGCTGCCGCGCATCTGCTGATCATTTCCGAGAGGACGTACCCCCATGTGCCTTGGCATTCCCGGCCAGGTGGTCGAACTCGTCGACGAGGACAACCACCTCGCCAAAGTCGACGTCAACGGGATCAAGCGCACGATCAGCGTGCGCTTGCTCGCCGAGGACGGCCTGCAGACCGGTGATTGGGTGCTCGTTCACGTCGGCTTCGCCATGGCGCGCATCGATCAGGAGGAGGCCGACTTGACCCTCGAGGCCGTCAAGCAGATGGGCCAGAGCTACGACGACGAACTGTCCGCGTTCGACTCGACAGCAATCTAGGGGGACCCGATGAAGTTCGTCGACGAATTCCGCGACCCGGCGGCAGCCCGCGCACTGGTCAAGTCCATCACCGAGCTGGCCGGGCCGGACGATAACTTCAAGTTCATGGAGGTGTGCGGCGGCCACACGCACACCATCTATCGGCACGGCATCGAGCATCTGCTGCCCGCCAACATCGAACTGGTGCACGGCCCGGGGTGCCCGGTGTGCGTAATCCCGATGGGCCGGGTCGACGACGCGATGTGGCTCGCCGAGAAGCCGGACATGATCTTCACGTCGTTCGGCGACATGATGCGGGTGCCGGGCAGCCGCGGCAGCTTGCTGGAGGCCAAGGCGCGCGGCGCCGACGTGCGGTTCGTTTACTCGCCGCTCGACGCGCTGCGCATCGCCACCGAAAACCCGGAGAAACACGTTGTGTTCTTTGCGGTGGGCTTTGAGACCACCGCGCCGTCGACCGCCGTCACGCTCGTGCGTGCCAAGCAACTCGGTGTCACCAACTTCACTGTCTTCTGCAATCACGTGACGATCGTTCCGCCGATAAAGGCGATCCTGGACTCCCCCGACCTGCGGCTATCCGGCTTCCTCGGCCCCGGCCACGTCTCCACCGTCGTCGGCAACCGGCCGTACCGGTTCGTGCCGGAGGTGTACGGCAAGCCCATCGTCGTCGCCGGTTTCGAGCCGCTCGACATCCTCGCCTCCGTGCACATGCTGCTCGCCCAGATCCGCGAGGGCCGGTGCGAGGTGGAGAACCAGTACAGCCGGGTCGTGCGCGATGAGGGAAATCCGCAGGCACTGGCGCTGCTCGCCGAGGTGTTCGAGTTGCGGCCGCACTTCGAGTGGCGCGGGCTGGGATTCATCAGCCAGAGCGCGCTGAAACTGAACGACGCCTACGCCGACTTCGACGCCGAACTGCGGTACGAGATGCCCGGCATTCGTGTCGCCGACCCGAAGGCGTGTCAGTGCGGCGAAGTTCTCAAGGGAGTCATCAAGCCGTGGGAGTGCAAGGTGTTCGGCACCGCCTGCACTCCGGAGACGCCGATCGGCACGTGCATGGTGTCCCCTGAGGGCGCCTGCGCGGCCTACTACAACTTCGGCCGCCTCCATCGCGAGACTGCCCAACTCGTCGGCCACTCGGCCCGCTGACCAATGAGCGCAGCCGGTGCGGTGCTCTTCGCGCGGTACGCCTATGCGCCCAACGACCTGGGGTATTGCGGACCGGCGGAAACCGCCACGCTGTTCGAGCTCGGAGTCACCGGACGAACGGATGTCGACGTGACCGTGATCGCCCGCAAGTTCTCCGGAGCATGGCCGTACGCGGCCGTGCTGGCCGAGACGGTCGGCATCGGCGACCCGCTCGATGAGCAGGTCATGCGGGCGTACTGGACCGGCGGGCCGCTGCTCGACTCCGTCGACCGGCAGGTTTTCGGCCGCCGACTGCTGGACCGGCTCGGGGCACAGGCCGGCCGTTACTGGGCCCATCTCACCCCTGGTCTGCTGCCGGAGGCCAGCCCCACGCATGGCTTCCACGTGTTCGGCGTCTACCCGTGGTCGCGGCTGCTGGCCGGCTCGCTGTTCGAACAGCCCCTGCACGTGCTGGACAACTGCCGCATCCGGTGGGGCGAGGTCGTCGGGGTCGACGGCGACCACGTGCGCGTTCGGTCCCGCCGATTGATCTGGGACGGGCGGCAGCTGGGTCTCGCCGGACCGGCCGAGGAGCGGGTCCGGTTCGCGACGGACGGCCGCGGCTTCGTCACCGACCCCGCCGTCGGAGACGTGCTGGCGCTGCATTGGGACTGGACCTGCGATCGGCTCTCGGCCGGCGAGCTCGGCTACCTGCAGGGATCGACCGAGCGCCAACTGGAACTGACCAACGCCAGGCTCGCGCGCGGCGAGGAGCACGTTGCATGAAGTTCCTGGCGCTGTGGCGGATGGACCTGTCACTGCTGTCCCGTGAGATGGCGCAGGCATTGGGCCGGATGGCCGACTACGGCGACACCCTCGAGCGCGAGGGACGGCTCGTCGCGCGGTATCACGTAGTCGGTGCGCACGGTGGCGCCTGGATTTACGAGGTCGAATCACACGAGCAGTTCGAGCAGTTGCTGGCCCGGGCGCCGGTGTTCAACTTCGCGCGCTACGAGATACATCCGCTCGCCGAGATGGCGCGGCGCCCGAAGGCGTCCACATGACGATGAGCGAATCGGACCGGCGCAGCCTCATCGCGGCCCGGCACCTCGCGATCACCCAGCGGCTCCGGCAACGTCGCGACGATCTGGGGCTGACGCAGAAACAGATCGTGACCCGGCTGGCGAAGTGCGGGTTGCAGACCACCAACCGCGCGCTGTCCAGCCTCGAACACGGCGCGGGCCTCGACATCGCCAAACTGCCCGAGCTCGCGACCGCGCTCGACTGCACGGTCACCTACCTGATCGGGCTGACCGATGATCCGCACCGGTGGGAACCGGAGGCCACGCCCACTCACGCGGCGGTTGTCGAGCCGGGCACCGCGTTGGACCCGCCGGCGGACGCCGGCCCCCCCGACTACTCGCCCATCCTCGGCGCGTATCTTCCCGATCGCCGGCTGCCGCGGCGACGGCCCTAGGGTTCCAGGCTGCTCAGTCGCCGGCGAACAGGTTCAGCATCTCGGCCGCCCGGTCGGCCGAGATCCGTTCCAGGGCGAACCCGCTGTGCACCAGGACGTACTCGTCGAGCGCGAACGGCGCCTGGATCAGGCTGACGTCGACGTCGCGCAGCACGCCGGCGATCTCGACGCCGGCCACAAGCTCGCCCGCGCTCCACGCGACGAGCCGACCCGGTAGTCCCAGACACATGACCGGGGCCTAAATAGGACGGGCGTCGGTGTCCACAGCAGCAGTTTCGGCGCCGCTGCCCATCATCTGCAAGCCCGACAGTGCCCGCTGCGCACCGGCCTCGTCGATCCGTTCCATGGCGAAACCCATGTGGATGAGGATCCAGTCGCCCGCCGAGACCTCGATGTCTTCGAGCATGCCGAGGTTGATCGGCCGCTCTGCGCCGACCACGTCGACGAGGGCGAGCATCCGGCCGTTGCCGTCGAGGACCCGCACCACCCGACCCGGGATACCCAGGCACATGTCAGGCTCCCACCTTCTGCGCCAGCAGTGCCCGGACCGCCGCGATCGCGCGCGGCACCGCGGTCGCGACGGGCTCCGACAACCCGATGCCCTCCTCGACCGTGGCTGGCCGGCAGCCGACGACGTAGCTCGGGGGCAGGGATCCGCCGAGCTTGCGCAGGTTCGCGAGCACCGCGACCGGCGCCATGCCGTGCGGATCGAACTCGCCGGCGCCGAGATCCTGCTCGCCGACCTCGAGCACGGACACCTCGCCCGGCGCGCCGGATCCGGGCAGCGCATCGACGAGCACCAACGCGGCGTAACCGTCGAGCAGGTCGTAGGCGAGATGCATACCGCGGATGCCGTAGTCGACGACCCGCACGTTCTCCGGCAAGCTCGCGTCCTGCGCCAGCCGACGGACGACCTCGGGACCGAAGCCGTCGTCGCTCAGGAACAGGTTGCCGATGCCTGCCACGAGCACGGTGTCGGACACGTCAGGGCTTGTCCTCGGCCCGGCCGGTGCCGGGCTCGTGCGCCGGCCCGGTTCGGTCGGGGTCGAGATCAGTCTCCGGCATGTCCGCGGCCGGTTGCTCCTCCGACGGTGATCCGGTGGCGCCGCCCGGAGTACTTTCCGGGTCGGCGGCCTTCGCCTCGTCGTCCTCGACCGGTCCCGTTGCGCCGCCCACCTTGGCGTCGTCGCGGCTGGAGTTCTCCTGGCCGTCGACGTCCGTAGTCTCCCGCCGGCCCTCGTACGGGGGCAGCGTGCGGCCTTCCGTATCGACGCCCTCGGGCTCGTGCGGCTGGCTGGGATGCATGCTGGTCATCTGTCGCTCCTTGTTCTCAGCCGCCGCCGTCACCGGTCGGCAGGTTCGGGGCGTCGCCGTCGCTGGACTGCGGGTCCACTGAGGTGTCGGTCTCCTCGTCGCCGCCGCCGGCAGGCCGGTCGGCTGGCCCGCCGCCCGGCTCGTCGGAGCCCGTGTCGCGGGAGCCTGGTGCGCCGCGCTCGGATTGCGGCTCGGGTTCGAGTTCTGCGCCTGGTTGCTCGCTCATGGAGCCCTCCTGCTGGTCGTCACATTGCGCGGATCTTGAGGTACCGCTTGATGTCGGGTATCGACCGGACGAGCACAACGCCGGTGACGGCGAGTGCGGCCACGCCGGCCACGGCGGTGAGTTTGCCCAAGGTGTTCATGATCGGCTCTCCTCTCGGTTGTCTGCTTCGGCGGCAGCCGGCAACGGCTCGAGTTCGTACGGCGAGAAGTAGAAGAACCGGCCGTACCACTCGTGCAGATCGCCGGCCGGGTCCTCGACGAGGACCAGTGCCACGTGAACCTCTCCATCGACGTCGGACAGCACCGCGTTCACCCGCGCGACCTGGTCGGCGAAGAAGAGGTCCTGCGCGTCGGCGCGCCGGCTCGGGTGCACCCGTACCAAGCTGCCGCGCGACACTCGAACGCCGTCGATGACGACGGCGTCCGTCTCGGGACTCACCGCGGCGTCGGCGGCCGGGTCCCACCACGGCACGCCGCCGGTATCGAAGTCGGCCGGCTCGACGTCCCGCACGTCGTCCGGTCGCGGCAGCGTGTCCGCCGCGTGCGGGTTGCGCAGAATGCCGTGCAACTCCTGCAGGTCCGCCGCCGACATCGCGTCGCAGCGGTCGATGATCTCCCGCGCGCGCGGATCCGTCGCTCGCGCCTCGGCCTTCTCGGCCTCGGTCATCGTCATCACCCGCAGCGTGAGGATCTCGTCGATCTCCGTCCCGTCGAACAGCGCCCCCTTGCTCTGCGCGGCGATCTCCGGGTGGTCGTACAGGATGATCGGCGCGCCGAGCACCATGTCCGTCGAACCGGCCGGCCCGGCCAGGACCGGGAAGCACCGACGCTGGCGGCACGTCGCGGCGGCCCGGCCGGCTTCCTCCGGTGGCTCGAGCAGCGACACGAAGTCGGCCTCATGCGCTTCGAGCACAAGGTGCGCGCCGATCATCGAGACCCGGATCGCGGCGTCCTTGCCGTCGACGAGATCTGGGTGCTCGTTGTCGACGGCCACCCCGAGCCGGATGAACCCGTCCTCGGCATCGGCCTCTACGCGCACCCGCCCGGTCACCGGCTCGCGGCGGCGCACGATACGCCCGACCTCGGCCCCGTCGCGGTCGACCACCGGTTCGATGTCGCCGCCGCCAGGAACCGAGACCGGATACTCGGCCCGCCCGTCCAGCAGGTAGTTCCCGAGGGGGGCTTCGCATTCGACAGCTTCGTCCCAGGTCAGCAGACGCATCCCGTCGAGCTCCAGCGCGTCGACCGGCTCGTAGGATTCGGGCCCGACACGGCGTTGCATCTCGCGAACCTGCAGCTGGAGGAAGCGCAGGTGGATCGTCACCGCCGCGATCGGCGCACGCGGGCGCAGCAGGCACTGCATCGCCATTCCGGGCGCTTCGGCATAGCTCGCCGGGGTGGCGCGCGGCGGGCCGAGCACGCCGAATTGCCAGCGCGACCGGTTCTTCCCCGAGCTGGCGCGGTAGGGGTAAAGGAGGTAACCCTCGTAAAGCACCGCGTCGGCGATCTCCCGCACCTGGTCGAGGCTCATTCCGGCCCGACCCCCTGCCGGTCGGCCAGCAACTGCTGGACGGTTTCCTCCCAGCTGGTCAGGCCGTGCTCGGCCCGGAAGCGCTCCAGCCGGGTGAGTACGTCCCGGTCGAGCCGGATCCACCCGGTGTTAGGGAAGTAGCTGTCCATCAGCTGCTGCCACACAGCCACTGGCATGTCGTAGTGGGCCTCGCAGTCCCACGGCACCTGCTGCACGCCGAAGCCCGTCGTGCCCTTCGTGAACACCGTCCCGGAGAACAGCAGCATCAGGGGGACGGAGCCGCCGTCGAGGGCGTGCAGGTAGCGCGAGCCCACCACGTCGAGGTCGTAGGTGCAGGGCAGCGTCAGATCGAAATCCGTGCTTCCGGTGAATCCCTGGACCGTGGTGTTGCACTGCATCCACAGGAACGGTCGCAGCGTGTCGACCCACCGTTGGCGATCACCGAAGATTCCCAGCAATGCCCGCTGCTCGGCCGTGTCATACGGGCGGCGCTGCGGCTGGATGCGTACCTGACAGCGCAAGGCAATCGCATGCACCGGCTGCCCGGTCGCCTCCTGGACGTTTACCCGCGCGGTCAGTTGCGGCGCGACCGCGTACGGCTCGACGAAGACATCGAGCACGGAAAAGTGGTAGTCACTCATGGCCGCCGGCCGCCGGCGCCGGACGGCTGCGTCGCCGGACCTCGGCGAAGAACTCCTCGATCGCCCCGCGCGCCTGCTGCCCGCCGTCGAACCCACGCCACACCGTGCGCAACCGGCCGACGAGTTCATAACAGGTGTCGATCGGGACGAGGTAACACGGCTCCGCAGCGCCGTCGATGCGCTGAACGAGCAGCGCTTCCACGTCGGCCCGGACCAGCGCAAGCTGGGGATGGCGGTCGACGATAGTCCGCCACGCCTCGAGCGGCAGTTCGGACTCCGTCGCGCCGGCCGGGCCTGGATAGAACGCGATGGTGCGTTGTTGCACCGAGTTGCGGAACAGGAACGCGAGCCCGACCGGGATCTGCAGTTCGTCCCACTCCCGGTCGGCAAGCACGAACTCGCCGAAAGCGAGATAGCGGTCGGGCACTGCGCGGTAGTTGAGATCGGCGGCCTCGTCGGTGAACAGCAGGTAGCAACCGCGACATGTGCACATGAGCCCGCGACTCGCCAGGTTGACCACGTGCGAGTGCTCGTCGCCGATCGATACCGCGCACATCTCGCAGCGTTCGCCGGGTGCCACTTGCGGGCGTGCGCGAGTGATCCTGCGCAGCGCTTCGAGCGGCGTGCCGGGTCGATCGGTGGTGGTCATGCCGAAGCCGGAGCCGGCACCGCGATCGACACGTCCCCGGCGTTCACGAGCAGCGGAAGCGGGTCGAGATGCAGGGACGGATCGTCCAGACAGACGCCGGCGCGGCGGATGTCGTAGTGCGACCGGCACTGCGCGCAGGTGAGCACCGCCTCGGCTGCCGTGCCGCCCAGTCGCCGGCTGATCGTCGCGCCCTTCAGGGTGGCCGCGCAGCGAGCGCAGCAGTCCTCGAACGCGAAGAAGTCCGCGCCTGCCCGGCATACCGTGACCGCCGTCTGGCCCACGGTGACCTGAGTGGCCGAGCCGGAGGCCAGCCCGGCCAGTTCGCTCACTTGCTGCCAGCCCGAACCGGTTGCCTCGTCCGCGGACCCGACGCGGGCGAAGAGCGCGGTCGTCGGGATCACCGGCGCCGCGCGGTCGGGCGGGGTCTCCACCTCGATCGCGGTAATCTCCGGTGCGGCCGCCTCGATGGCTCCCTCGACAGCCAGCTTGAGAGTCACCGACGACGACGCGCAACCGTCGCAACTGCCGAGCAGTCGCAGCCGCACGATTCCGTCGGCAACGTCCAGCAACTCGACGCCGCCGCCGTGCGATCCCAGATAGGGGCGCACGCTCTGCAGCGCCTGCTCGACCCGGGTGGCCACGTCGTAGGGGTGCAGGCCGTGCACCAGCAGCAACCCGGACAGCATCTCGTCGCCGGCAAGTGCGTCCAGTACCTCGTCGTCGAGCCTGTCGTGCTCATGCATCAGGTCGAGCAGCCGCTCCAGGCCGGTGCCGTACAGATCGGCCACGAGCCGAACCAGTTCTTCCGCCCGCTCGCGGGCCACCACTCCGCCCGCGGCACTGGCGTCGAGCAGAACTTCGATCCGTTCACCCACGGCCCGCCAGTCGGCGGGTTCAGGTGTCGGGCGCTCGGCCACGGTCACTCGATGCCGGCCGACTGGGTCGGCGAGTGGAGCAGTTCGAGTTTCTTTCCCTCACCGAGGTACATGTGCACGCCGCAGGGCAGGCAGGGGTCGAAGCTGCGCACAGTGCGCATGATGTCGATGCCCTTGAAGTGCTCGCGGTCGTTCTCCTCGAAGATGGGCTGCCCCTGCACCGCGTCCTCGTACGGCCCAGGTGTCCCGTACACGTCCCGAGGATTCGCGTTCCACGGCGTGGGCGGGTACGGGTGGTAGTTCGCGATCTTGCCGTCTCGGATGACGAGGTGGTGCGACAGCACGCCGCGGACCGCTTCGGTGAACCCGCAGCCGACCCCTTCCTCCGGCACCTCGAACTTCTCCCAGGTCTTCGTCCGGCCGGCCCGGATCTCGACCAGCGCCTTCTCCGCGAAGTGCAGGGCACAGGCGGCGGCGTAGGCCTGGAAGTAGGTCCGCGCGCGGTTGCGCTCGATGGTATTGCTCCACTGCGGGACCTTCCACTCCAGCTCGACCGGCCCCTTCAGCGCCGTCTTCGGCAGATTGATCTGCACGCTGTTGCCAGTGGACTTCACATAGCCGATGTCCACGAGGCCGGCGAGCGCTGTCGACCAGAGCCGCGCCAGCGGGCCGCCGCCGGTGTCGAGAGCGAGGTAGTCCTTGCCGTCGTACCAGCGAGGGGACATAACCCAGCTGTACTTGTCGTCGAGGTCGCGCTTCTGCGGGCGCGGGTTGGTGTGCTGGTTCCACGGGTGCCGGCGATCAACCGGGTTGCCCAGGGGATCGTTCTTGACGAACATCTCCTGGTCCTCCCAATCGTCGTAGTACGACGAGCCGAGCAGGATCCGGATGCCGAGGTTGATCTCGACGAGGTCGGTGGTGACAAGCTTGCCGTCGACGACTACACCCGGGGTGACGTACATCTTGCGTCCCCAGTTGGTCATGTCCTTGTACTCGAAGTTGCAGTGCTCCGGATCTTGAAAGGACCCCCAGCAGCCGAGCAGGATGCGCCGGTTACCGACCTGCTCGTAGCCGGGCAGCGCCTCGTAGAAGAAGTCGAACAGGTCGTCGTGCATCGGCACGACCTTCTTCATGAATTCCACGTAGCGCATCAGCCGGGTGATGTAGTCGGTCATCAGCTGGACCGTCGCGACGGTGCCGACACCGCCGGGGTAGAGCGTCGATGGATGGACGTGCCGTCCCTCCATCAGGCAGAACATCTCGCGGGTCCAGCGGCTGACCTGCAGGGCCTCGCGGTAGAACTCGCCCGTGAACGGGTTCAGGGACCGCATGATGTCGCCGATCGTCTTGTAGCCGTGCGCCCCCGCGTTAGGCGCGTCGGTGCGGTTCGCCTGCTCGAGGACGCCGGGGTTGGTCTCGCCGACCATCTTCTCGCAGTAGTCCACCCCGACCAGGTTCTCCTGGAAGATGTTGTGGTCGAACATGTACTCGGCGGCCTCGCCGAGATTGACGATCCACTCACCCAGGTGTGGCGGGCGCACGCCGTAGGCCATGTTCTGTGCGTAGCACGAGCAGGTGGCGTGGTTGTCACCGCAGATGCCGCAGATGCGGCTCGTGATGAAGTGCGCGTCCCGCGGATCCTTGCCCTTCATGAAGATGGAGTAGCCGCGGAAGATCGAGCTGGTGCTGTGGCACTCCGCGACGACCCGCTGCTTGAAGTCGATCTTGGTATAAATGCCGAGGCTGCCGACGATGCGGGTGATCGGATCCCACGCCATCTCCACCAGTTCGTTGCCGTTGGAGCTCTGCTTCGCCGTGCTCGGCTTGGGCGTTGTCGCCGTCATGGCCGCCTCTTTCGGATGTCGCAACAGATATGACTGAGGGATTACCAGGTACGAGTGGCGCCAGTCGTCAGCTGTGACCCCGGCTTGCGCCACTTAGGTTCCTGATCGACGGTGTGCGTCGTGATGTGCCGCAGTCGGCGGATGGTGTTGCCGTAGATGCCGACCGCGGTAGTGGACAGCTTGCCGCCGGGCGGTTCGTCCATGAAGGGCATGAACTTGTCCGGGAACCCGGGCATTGTGCAGCCGATGCAGATGCCGCCGACGTTCGGGCAACCGCCGACCCCGTTGATCCAGCCGCGCTTGGGCACGTTGCACTTGACGACCGGCCCCCAGCAGCCGAGCTTCACGATGCACTTCGGCGAGCCGTACTCGGTCGCGAAGTCGCCTTGCTCGTAGTACCCCGCGCGGTCACAACCTTCGTGCACGGTCTGGCCGAACAACCAGGTCGGCCGAAGGGCGTCGTCCAACGGGATCATCGGCGCCTGGCCGGTGGCCATGTAGAGCAGATAGGTGAGCGTCTCGGACATGTTGTCCGGATGGGCCGGGCACCCCGGCACGCAGACCACCGGAATGCCTGCCTTGGACTTCCAGTCCCAACCCAGGTAGTCGGGCACGCCCATGGCGCCGGTCGGGTTGCCGGCCATCGCATGGATGCCACCGTAGGTGGCGCATGTACCGACCGCGACGATGGCGGTGGCCTTCGGAGCGAGCCGGTCGAGCCATTCGCTGGTCGTCATCGGTTGGCCGGTGGTCGGATTGTTGCCGAAGCCGCACCAATAGCCCTCCTCGTGCAGCTTCTCGTTCGGTATCGACCCCTCGACCACGAGGACGAACGGCTCGATCTCGCCGCGGTCCGCTTTGAAGAACCACTCGAGGAAGTCGTCGGCACCGCCGTTCGGGCCGCACTCGAAATCGATGAGCGGCCAGTGCACCGCGATCTGCGGCAGGCCGGGCAGCGCACCAAGCGCGATTTCCTCGATGCTCGGCTGCGTGGCGGCGGTCAGCGCGACCGAGTCGCCGTCGCAGCTGAGCCCCGCGTTAATCCACAGAACGTGGATGAGCGTTTCCTCGGCCTTCTTGGCTTCCTCGGTGAGCATTTATCTCCACCTCTCCGTAGGCCTCTACCCCGACCCTAGGGCGGCACCGAGCAGATGAACACGACGGTTTATGGCGCATTCGGGTATTCCGGGATCGCCGGATTTTTGCGGCTCGCGGCGTCCGTCCCGCGACCTAGGGTGGCTCAACGGGACCGGACCGAGGTGAAGGCCGATGCATGAGCTCGCGATCGCGACCAGTGTGCTGGAGACGATCACCGCCCGCGTTCCCGGCCGGAGTGTGTGCGAGGTCCGGCTGGAGATCGGTAAGTTGTCCGGCGTCTCAGTCGACTCGCTGCGCTTCTGCTTCGACCTCGCCGCGGCCGGCACCGAGGCCGAGGGCGCCGCCTTACACATCGACGAACCGGCCGGCCGGGCGCGGTGTGAGACGTGCGGCGAAGAGTTCCTGATCGACGACCGCATCCTGCTCTGCGCCTGCGGCAGCTCAGCTGTCCGCGTGCTCGCCGGCGACGAGCTGCGCATTCTCTCGCTGGAGGTCAGTAAATAGATGTGTGCCACCTGCGGTTGCTCCGACAGCGCCGGAACACGGCTCATCGATCCCCGGGACGGGATCGTCATCCAGCTGGACGAACCAGTACACGGCGACGGGCACTCCCACGACGATGCACACCTGCACGAGCACGCACACCCGCACGATCACCCGCATCCGCACTCGCACGGGACCGAGACGATCACGCTCGAAGCGCGCGTGCTGGCAAAAAATGCGCTGCTGGCGGAGGAGAACCGCGAGTGGCTGGCCGGTCGCGGACTGTTCGCGGTGAACCTGATGAGCTCCCCTGGGTCGGGCAAGACCACCTTGCTCGAGCGCACGGTGCTTTTGCTCGCCGGGCACACCGCCGTGCACGTGATCGAAGGCGATCAGGAGACCACTTTCGACGCCGAACGCATTCGCGCCGCGGGCGCGCCGGTGCTCCAGGTCAACACCGGCGCTGGCTGTCATCTCGATGCGCCGATGCTGGCGTTGGCTCTTCGGACCCTCGATCCACGAGCCGGTGTCGTGTTGATCGAGAACGTCGGCAACCTGGTCTGCCCAGCGCTGTTCGACCTGGGCGAGGCGGCACGCGTCGTGATCATGTCCGTCACCGAGGGCGCCGACAAGCCGCTGAAGTACCCGCACATCTTCGGCTCCGCCACACTAATTCTGCTGAACAAGATCGACCTGTTGCCCTACGTCGACTTCGATGTGCTGCGCTTCGAGCGCGACGTCCGGCTGGTGAACAAGGACGCGCAGATCCTTGAGGTGTCGGCTACCCGCGGTGACGGCCTTGACGAATGGCGCCGTTGGCTGATCAGGACAGCGGGCTGATCAGCCTCAAGCCCAGGAAGCCCACCACTCAGTTTGACTCTGCCCGCCGTCGTGAACCTGCCGGCACAACTGATCCGCGGTAGGTCGCGAGTCGTACCGGTTCGTTTCGGCTGCTGTCGTCCCGTGCGGCTGTGTCGATCAGAGCAACAGATGAGCAACCCACGCGTTGTTCACAGTTGGTGTCGTTGGGTGTCAGGCTGTGCCAGGTGCTGCCTGGTGAGGCGTGGTGAGGCCTGGTTGGTGGGCGATACTGGGATTGAACCCGACCCGCTCCCCCTAGAGGGACACTGGATCGAGAGCCGGAAACTCGCCGGAACCTTTGTGTCGTAAGGGTTTTGCTCTCAGAAGGGCGATACTGTCTCGATCGAAGCGATTAGAACCGAGTGGCAATGCGCGCGCGATACCGCGACGCCGCAGGCCGAGAGCATGCCCGTCACTTCGCTCGCAGATCAACGGCGAGACCTCGCTGGCCGAACAGACCATCGCGGTCGCGATCACGATGGTCTGCCCATGCCTGAGCATGATCACCGTCCAGGCCTTCTACGACGACTGGTCGCGGCGTCAGGTCTGGGCCTCCGGCACACGCACCGCCATGGACCTCGCGATGCGCTCCGGCGACCTCGGACGCTATCAAATCGGTCACGTTAGTCACTCGCACATCGAGGCGTGGATCAAGGGGATGGCCGACCAGCCGCTCGGACCTGGCACGATCAAGACCCGTTACAAAAACGTTCACACCGTCTTCCGCGCGGCCGTCCGTGACCGGCACATCGTGCGCGACCCCACCGAGGCGGTTCGGCTCCCCCGCCAGCGTCGCGCCGACGCCAGCATGAGCATCCCGGCCGTCCACGACGTTGGCGTCCTCCTCAGCGTTGCCGATGAGTGACTCCGCGCCTTCGTCGCGCTGTGCGCTTTTGCCGGGCTGCGCCTCGGCGAAGCGGCCAGTGTCCAAGTGGACGACATCGACCTCCTGCGACGACAGCTCGTTGTATCACGCCAGGTGCAGCGCGCCGGTGACCGCCAGATCGAGTTCAAGGCACCTAAGTACGGCTCAGAACGGGTCCTCCATCTGCCCGACGACCTCGCCACGCTGCTCGGACAACACGTCGAGGCACACACCTTCGGGCGCTCAGCGGACCGGTGGATGTTCCAGGACGAGCCCGTTGACCCGCGGCACCAGAACACCGTCGGCTACTGGTGGCGCAAGCCCACGGCCGCTGGCGTCGTCGGCATCCGGCTGCACGACCTTCGCTACTTCTACGCTTCGGGACTCATTGCTGCGGGCTGTGACGTCGTCACGGTGCAGCGCGCGCTCGGTCACGCCTCGGCGACCACGACTCTGCGGACCTACGCCCATCTGTGGCCGACGCTGAGGATCGCACCCGCGCCGCGGCCGCCGACGTCATGCGTTCCGCGACCTCGTCGGAGGATTTTGCGGACGTTTTGCGGACTAGAACCCCGAAATAGGGCCGCCAAGGTCATCTTTGCTGAATTCTGGGGTCCGTCAGACGTTGAAGCGGAACTCGACCACATCGCCGTCCTGCATGACGTAGTCCTTGCCCTCGATGCGAACCTTCCCGCGTGCCTTGGCCTCGGCCATCGAACCGGCGTCGACGAGATCGTCGTAGCTGACGACCTCGGCCTTGATGAACCCGCGCTCGAAGTCGGTGTGGATGACGCCCGCGGCCTGGGGAGCGGTGGCGCCGACCTTGATCGTCCAGGCGCGGGACTCCTTCGGGCCGGCCGTGAGGAACGTCTGCAGGCCGAGCGTGGCGAAGCCGACGCGCGCGAGCTGATCGATGCCCGATTCCTCTTGGCCCATCGACTGGAGCAGTTCCAGCGCCTCGTCGTCGTCGAGTTCGATGAGCTCCGATTCGGTCTTCGCGTCGAGGAAGATCGCCTCGGCCGGCGCGACGAGGGCGCGCAGCTCGTCGGTGAAGGCCGCGTTCGCGATCTCGTCGGGGTCGACGTTGAACACGTAGAGGAACGGCTTGGCGGTCATCAGCTGCAGTTCGCGCAGCGGTCCGCGGTCGAGGCCGGCGCCCGAGATCGTCTTGCCGGTCTGCAGCACCTCGGTCGCCTGCTCGGCGGCCTCGACGAGGGCTTGCCGGCCCTTGTTCAGCCGGGCTTCCTTCCGCAGGCGTGGCATCGCGTTCTCGATGGTCTGCAGGTCGGCGAGGATCAGCTCGGTGTTGATCGTCTCGATGTCGTCGGCCGGGCTGACCTTGCCGTCGACGTGCACGACGTTGGGGTCGCTGAACGCGCGGATCACCTGGCAGATGGCGTCGGCCTCGCGGATGTTGGCCAGGAACTTGTTACCCAGCCCCTCGCCCGTACTCGCCCCGCGCACGATGCCCGCGATGTCGACGAAGGACACGGTGGCCGGAACGATCTTGGCCGACTTGTGCAGCACGGCCAGCACGGGCAACCGCTTGTCGGGGACGCCGACGACACCGACGTTCGGGTCGATCGTCGCGAAGGGATAGTTCGCCGCGAGGACGTCGTTCTTGGTCAGCGCGTTGAACAGGGTGGACTTGCCGACGTTGGGCAGGCCGACGATGCCGATCGTAAGGCTCACCGCGGGCCCCCGCGGAATCGCGGAATGTTCTGTGCGGAGCGATTTCGTGGGAAGTAACTCACGACGCAACCCTACGGTTGCCCGAAATTGTCGGACGATGCTGTCACTCTCACGGCATGGAACTGATGATCATCGTGGTGGTGCTCGCAGCGGGGGTCGCCATCGGCTGGCTGCTCGCCTCGCAGCGCGCGCACCAGCGCGCCCGCACGGGCGATGTGCTGCGCGACGCGATCGGTGCCGAGGCCGCTGACGCGCTCGAAGCGGTGCAGGCCCAGCTCGTGTCGCTCGAGCGAGGTCGTGTCGGTTCCGACGCGACCCTGCAGGAGCAGCTGCGCACCATGGCCGAGACATCGAAGCAGCTGCGCCTCGAGACCGCGCAGCTGGTGACGGCCCTGCGTGCGCCGCAGATCCGCGGACGGTGGGGCGAGCTGCAACTCGAGCGCGTCGTCGAGGCTGCCGGGATGTCCGAGCACGTCGACTACGTGACTCAGGCGTCCACCGGTGCGCCCGGTTCGATGGTGCGTCCCGACCTCGTCGTGCGGTTGGCCGGCGGCAAGCAGATCGTCGTCGACTCGAAGGTGGCGTTCAGCGGCTACCTCGAAGCGATGGAGGCGCGCGACGAGCGCACCCAGGCCGAACGGTTGCGCGCGCACGCGCGCCAATTGCGTCAGCACGTCGATCTGCTCGCAGAAAAGCAGTACTGGCAGCGTTTCACCCCAAGTCCCGAGTTCGTCGTGTGCTTCGTACCGGCCGACGCGTTCCTCGACGCGGCGCTGCGCGAGGATCCCGACCTGCTCGAGCACGCCTTCGCCCGCGACGTCGTGCTCGCAACCCCGTCGACGCTGATAGCCGTGCTGCGCACCATCGCCTACACCTGGCGACAAGAGGCGTTGGCCGAGAACGCGGCCGCGATCCACGAACTCGGTCGTGAGCTGTACCGGCGCATCTCGACGATGGGCGCGCACGTCGACAAGCTGGGCCGCAGTCTGAGCGCGTCGGTGACCGCCTACAACGAAGCGGTCGGTTCGCTCGAGCGCAGGGTCGTGTCGACGGCGCGACGGATGAGCGAACTCGGCGTGGTCGCGCCCGGTACACCGTTGTCGGCGCCGGAACCGCTGCTCGACAGCGTGCCGCGTCCGCTCAGCTCGGCCGAACTCGTCGAGCCGCGCCTCGTCGCGCTGCACCGTGCCCAGCGCGACCATGCGTGAGCGCCGGCGCGCCCCGCCTGTCGGCACCGTCGCGCGCGCACCGTGAAACGCCTGAGCCGCGTCCGCCCAATGGCCCTGCCGGAGGGGTAAACAAGTTACGGTTGGGCAACATCCCTTGTTTTCCGGCGGAAGGCGGCAGTGTGGCGGACGCGTCCTGGGCTCCGGGCTCCGGCCGCGACGACGGCTGGGGTCCTTCGACCTCTGTGCGTTCGGCATCCGCCGTTCCGGCGCAGGACGATGCCGCACCGCCGCGTGGGCCCCTCGGCAGTCGAGACCACGCGCCCGCGCGCGGGTCGCGTTCGTCGCGGTCCGCCGGTCGCGCCCGCCCCGCCGACGGCGGATGGGAGTCCGGCCCACCGCGCGGGCGGCCCACGCCGACCGTCGCCGAACGGATGCGCGCCGCGACGAACACAGCGCCGCAGTCGGGCCTGCGGGCCTGGGCCGCGTTGCTCGTCCTGGTCGCGATCATGGTGCTGGGCATCGTCGTCGACAGCCTCCGGGGCGAGCAGCTCTCGACCGGCTTCGACCTCGGCATCATCCTCGGCTCGGCGGTCGCGATCCTGACCGTGCGCCGCTCGGCGATGTTCTGGGTGGTCGTAAGCCCGCCCATCGTCTACTCGCTCGGCGCGGGTGTCTCGCTCTACCTCCGGTCGGGCGGCCTGCACGATCGCGGCGTGCTCATCGACGCGGCCACCAACTGGCTCGTCTACGGCTTTCCTGCAATCGCCGCAGCCAGCGCCACGGTGCTCATCGTCGCCGGCGTGCGCCTCATCCTGCGCAAGTAGGAGCTCCGGGCTGCATCCTCATCGGGCTTGGCAGTT
>CAWAVG010000005.1:0-48044 GCA_963785425.1 uncultured Actinomycetota bacterium | reverse complement strand
AACGCGTCCTGCGTCTCGTGCAACACCCTGCCGAAGGCCGACGTCGACGGCTTCGGCCCGCGGCTCGAGAGCGGTGCCGACGGCGCGGTAGAAGTGCACGAGACCCGCACGTCCCCACGCGTGCGGCGATGAGGCCGGCAGGCGAGCCACGCCTGCTCGTACTGCGCGGCGAGCACCGTCCCCGAGGCCGAACGCGTTGTCCGGCGGCAGCGCCGAGGGCACCCGTCCGTCGCGCGAGCTCGGACCGGAGTTCGCCGGCCGCCGTCGTACGGGCTGCCCGGTGTGGAGGTTGGCGACGTACTCCGCGAAACCCTCGGCGAGCCAACGGGGTGTGATGTCAGGTGTGACCGCTGCGGTCGCGAGGTGGGTGATCTCGTGGGTCAGGACGATGCGCCTGCCCAGCGGGCTCAGTGCGGCGAACGGTGCCGGGATTGATCACCAGCCGTTGCCCGTAGGCGCGTCCGGTGCCGGAGTCGATCCCATCGGTCACCGCCGCGGCCGAGGTCTCGCGGGCGGCCGCCCCGGTCAGTGCCGTAGGTCGCGGCGTCGGGGGCGACCACGGCCGCGACGCGTTGCGACCAGCCCGTCCCCCACACGGACGAGACGCTAGCGATGCCGGCGTCGAGCTCACTGGCCAGGCGCTGCAGCGCCGGATCGTCGCCGGGTGGGCCGAGGACGAGACTGCGGGCCCCGGGCACGGCGACGAGCGGACCGTAGCGCCACGGCCCGACCCAACTCGTGATCGTCTCGCCGATCAGGGCGTCGTCGCCGGCGAGTAGGTGTGCCCGGCGCGTTCGGTGAATACCAGGTACTGGTCGTGCCGGGTCGGGAGCGGATCGACGCCGCGTAACGCATAGACGAGCGTGACGTGCACGAGCAGCACCGGTGCGGCGTACCGCTGCGCCGCCGCCCGGTTCGCCGCCGGATCCGTGATGACGCCGACGATGGCGTAGCGCCATTCGCGCAGCGGAATCCGGGCCAGGGAGGTGTAGTCGGTGCGCTGCTGCGCGCGGAACAGTGACGACCGCGGGTCGATGTCGGCGAGCAACCGGTCCTGGTCACGGCCGAGGATCGCCCCGGCGTAGGAGCCGAGCAGGCGGCGCGCCTCGGCCTCGGTCGGCTTGGTCGCCTTGATGGACCGGTGGCCGACGATCCCGTGCACGCGCCGAGCAGGGCCAGCGCGGCGCAGAACAGCCCGCAGAGGGCGACGATACGGAGTGGGCCTCGGGTCAGCGGCTCAGCCGACCAGGCGGGTGGCCCCGACGAAGTCGTTCCGGAACGACTCGGTCGACACGACCTGGACGTCCTCACCCGGCTCGGGGGCGGACACCATCATCCCGTTGCCGATGTAGATCGTGACGTGCCCGATCGGCTGGTAGAAAAACATGAGGTCGCCCGGCTGCAGCTGGTCGTAGGACACGTGGTGGCCGTAGCTGTACTGGTTTGCCGCGGAGTGCGGCAGGCTCACCCCGCCCTGCTGCCACGAGGCCATCGTCAGTCCCGAGCAGTCGAACGAGTCCGGACCGGCGGAGCCCCACACGTAGGGCTTGCCGACCTGGGCGAGCGCGAACCGCACCGCAGCGCGCGCCTGGGCCGACGAGGCGTGCACCGCATTGGCCGTCATCGCGGTCGCCGCGCCGGCCGAGATCGCCGCACCCTGCCGGGCCGCCCAGAGCGCGCGCTGCTGCTGGTTGAGCGACGAGAGCAGTTTGGTGTACATGGCGATCTGGTGCTGGGTCGCGGTGTGCTGGCGGCTCAGCGCGGCGCGCGTCTGCTCCGCCTGCGCATAGAGGTTGTCGGCATTGATCTTGGCGAGCTTCGCCTGCTTCTGGATGGCGGCGAAGGAACTCACGACCTGCGCGTTGTGCTGCGAGATCATCGACAAGGTGTCGAGCTGGTCGAGGTAGTTCGAGCCACTGTCGCTGGACAGCAAGGCGCCGGTGGCGCTGAAGGTGCCACCCTCGTACTGCGCCGCGGCACTCTGCGCGAGCTGCCGCTCGGCCTTGTCGAGGCGCCGCTGCGCAGCGCGGTACGCCTCGCTCGCCGTGTGCGGCCGCCCGCTTCTTGGCGTGATAGGCGTTGTTGGCCTGGTTGTACTTCTCGACGATCTGGTCGTTCTCGCGGGCGAGGGTCGACAACCGCTGCTGGACCGAGTGGATCCGGGGCGCGATCGCGGTGTGCGGGGTTGCCGACGCGACCGTGGGAATCGTGAGGGCAGCGGTCGCCAGCACTGTGGACGCCGCGACCAGCCGGAGGTGACGGCGACCCCGGCCACTGTTCGGCCGGTCCGTCGATGGACGTGCGTGACGAAACGCCATGTGGTGGCGAAACTCCTTCTTCCTCGTCCGCCTACCGAGTTAGCTGTCGGATTCGGGCCGGAAGAAGCCCTACGGAGCGTCCCGGCCGCTGGTCGAGCGGACCGATCTGCCCCGATTCACCCCAGAACTCGCGTGGGTCCTCGGTTCGCGGATCGCCAACCTGTGTTCACAGGCCCAACGATCGCGCGATTCGGCGGTGACGCCCCGGTGATGCCCACGGTGAACATCTGCGACCGGGAATGTCTCGGAAAGGTTACGACCCGGCCGTGAACGGTGCAACGGCGCCCCCCGGATTCGGCACATACTTCCCGTGTCGGGCCATCGTTCTAACGTCCGGATCACACGAATCCTGGGACTTCATGCCCGCGAAGACCCGCCGACGTGTGTCGCGTCATGCGATCCCGCGCGCGTCGCCCCTTTCGCGTTCGGGTGTGTCCGGCACCAGCCGCAGGGGCGGCACCAGGCCGGCATCGGCCAGGCGCACCAGCGCGATCTGCTCCGCCGAGTCGAGCTGGACCCGCTGCGGCGGTGCGTGCAGCAACACCGAGATCACACAGTCGTGGCAGTGCACGCCCTGCCCGGAGCAGGTGTCGCAATCGATGATCATGACTTTTCGCCTCTCGTCGTGTCCTGCCACGACGCTAGGAACGACCACCGACAATTTTGCGCATCAGCTTCCGAGCAGGGACAGCAGCGCGGCCGAGGGCACCGTCCAGGCCCCCGCGCGGAGACGTCCGTGACCACCGCACGGTCGGAGGTGACGACCGCGACCGGGCGCCCGGCGGGCTCGGCGGCGACCAGCTGGCGGATCAGGTCGTCGGCGATCTCGTCCGGGGCGCTGAACAGCACCCGCACCCCGCGCGGCGCGCGCGGCTGCGACGGCCCGTGCGCCGCCGTCGAAGACGAAGGTGATCTCGACGCCGGTGCGGGCCTGCCCGCGGCGAGCGCCGCGGTGAGGCGGCCGCGCTGATCGGCGAGGGGGAACTCCGGTAGCCCGGCTTGGTCACGTTGTAGCCGTCGACGATCAGGTGCGCCTGCGGCAGTTGCAGCAGCCGGTCGAGTTCGACGCCCCCCGTCGTCGACGCATCGGTGTCTCCCGCGGGCACGGTGTCTGCGGGTCGCAGTGTCGAGGCCGGCAGGGCGAGCTCGCGCCGCATTCCCGCCGCTGCTTCGGTCAAGGTGTCCAGCAGCAGCCGCAGCCGGGCCTCGTCGACGTCACGTCCGGTGCGGGTGTCGCGGCGGGTGGCCTCGCCGGCGCGGGCGAGTTCCGCGACGCGCGCCCGCAGCCGCATCACCTCGGCCGCGTGCTCGGCCGCTGCGGCATCGAGGCTCGCCTGGATTCGGTCGCGGACGACGCCGGCGTCGGCGATGGCCTGTTCGGCGGCGCGCAGTTCGGCGGTGCGGGTGCGGAGCAGGTTGCGCAGGTGCGTCACCTCCTCCGCCGAGGAGACCGACGCTGCGGCAACCGCCGCCGCGACCGCCTCGGCATGCTCGCTCGCCTGCGCCCGCAGGGACGAGCGCAGCTCGCCGACCTCGGCGCGCAGGCGGGCGATCTCGGCAGCGGCCGTGTCGCGCGCCGATTGCTCGCCGGCCCACCGCTCCCCGACGCTCGTCACGAGCTGTGCCCACCCCGGCGGGCGGGTCAGGTACGCCACCACTGCCGTGTCGAGCGGGTCGGAGGCCGTGGTCGCCGTGCCGTTCCGGACGGCGTCGACCAGTTGCGGCGTCGACTCGGTGACCGCATCGGCGACGCGGCCGCGGAATTCCGGGTCGGCGTCGAGCGCGGCCGACAGGGCCGCGGCGCCGAGCCGGACCCGCTTCGCGGGCGTGAATTTCGCGATCCCGCGCAGCGCGGGCGGCACCTCGTCGGCGGGGGTGCGTCCGAGCACCTCGGCGGCGACCTGCACCAAGCGCTGCCGGACGGGCTCGGCGAGCGCGGGCGGCGCCGGCGTTGCGGCGTCGGCCGTCGCGCCCGAGGAGCCGGTCATACGAGCGATGCTACGAGCCGGACGGACCCGACTTCCGGGCGTGCCGCCACGATTTCGTCGGACCCCCGACCTACCGTCGCGACCATGGCCGCCCCGGTGTCGAGCACGGCGTTCGTGCAGACCAGCTTCGACGAGCTGGACGAACCGCTGCGCACGACCACGTTCACGGTCGTCGACCTCGAGACGACCGGCGGCTCGTCGATGGCCGACGGCATCACCGAGATCGGCGCGGTCAAGGTGCGTGGCGGTGAGGTTCTGGGCGAGTTCCAGACCCTGGTGCATCCGGGCCGGCCGATCACGCCGTTCGTGAGTGTGCTGACCGGGATCACCGACGGGATGGTCGCGTCGGCACCGTCGATCGAGGCCGCCTTGCCGGCCCTTCTCGAGTTCGCGCACGGCAGCGTGCTCGTCGCGCACAACGCGCCGTTCGACGTGGGCTTCCTGAAGGCGGCCGCCGTCGACCAGCACCTGGCGTGGCCCACCTTCGCCGTGGTCGACACCGCGGTGCTCGCCCGCCGTGTGCTGACCCGTGACGAGGTGCCGAACTGCAAGCTGGCCACGCTCGCGCAGTTCTTCCACGCAGCGACCACGCCCAATCACCGCGCGCTGTCCGATGCCCGCGCGACGGTTGACGTGCTGCACGGGCTCATGGCCCGGCTCGGCAACATCGGCGTCCAGTCGCTTCCCGAGCTGCGCGCGTTCACCGCGCAGGTCTCCCCCGAGGTGCGGCGCAAGCGCCACCTGTCCGACGCCATGCCCACCGGCCCGGGCGTCTACGTCTTCCGCGACGCCCGCGGTGTGCCGCTCTACGTCGGCACGAGCCGCAACCTGCGCACGCGGGTGCGCCAGTACTTCGTGGCCAGTGAGATGCGCACGCGGATGGGCGAGATGGTCGGCCTCGCCGAGCGCGTCGACCCGATCCCGTGCGCCCACGCGTTGGAGGCCCAGGTGCGCGAGCTGCGGCTGATCGCCGCCCACAAGCCGCGCTACAACCGCCGGTCGAAGTACCCCGAGCGGTCGGTGTGGCTCAAGCTCACCCACGAGGCCTTCCCACGCCTTTCGGTGGTGCGCGTGCTGCGTGAGGACGGCTCGCACTATCTCGGCCCGCTGCGCTCGCAACGCCAGGCCGAGGCGGTGCGTGACGCGATCCACGACGCCGTGCCGCTACGCCAGTGCAGCGACCGGCTGTCGCTGCGTCGAGCGGTCCGTGCGGCCTGCGCCCTCGCGGGCATCGGCCGGTGCTCCGCCCCGTGCGAGGGTGCCACCTCGCCGGCCGACTACGCAGCGCTCGTCGACCTGGTGGTCGCGGCCTGGACGGGCGACGTGCGTCCGCTGATCGGCCCACTGCAGGTCAAGCTCGCCAAGCTCTCCGCCGAACAGCGGTTCGAGCAGGCCGCGGTGGTGCGCGACCGCATCGCCACTGTGGTTCGGGCGTGCGCACGCATGCAGCGGCTGCGCTCGCTCAGCGCGATCGACGAGCTGGTCGCGGCCTGCCCCGACGGCGCGGGCGGGTGGGAGATCTCGGTCGTGCGGCGCGGTCGTCTCGCCGCGGGCGGCGTCGCCGCGCGCGGCGTGCCGCCGTACGCGGTCATCGAGGCGTTGCTGGCGACCGCCGACGCCGTGTCGGCCGAGCAGCCCGTGCTTGCCGAAGAGACCGAGACGATCCTGCGCTGGCTCGAGACGCCCGGCACCCGCCTCGTCCACTCGTCCCAGCCGTGGCAGCTGCCCGCGCACGGGGCCGGAGGCATGGTCTCGTGGCTCGCGGCCGACGCCTCCCGCCGTGCGGCATCGCCGTTCGCCGACCGGCGGGTGCTGCCGATGCTGTCGCGTCCCGCCCGTGCCAGCTGACCGCTCCGTCCGCAGCCGGCCCCGGATACCATCCATCCGTGATTACCGCGATCGTCATGATCTCCGTCGAGTCGGACAAGATCCCCGAGGTGGCGCAGCAGATCGCCGACGTCGAGGGCGTCAGCGAGGTCTACTCCGTCGCCGGCGACGTCGACCTGATCGCGGTCGTGCGCGTCAAGAAGTTCGACGACATCGCGGACACGATCGCCGGCCGGCTGTCGAAGGTCGCCGGGGTGCTCCACACCGACACCCACATCGCGTTCCGCGCGTACTCGCGGCACGACCTCGAGGCCACGTTCTCCCTCGGCGTCGAATAGGCGCTAGCGCGACTTGTCGAGGCCGGCGAGCCAGTCGTTGTACGACTCGCGCGCGCTGTCGTCGTCGTCGTAGCTCTCGACGTCCGAACTACGCGACGTGCGCTCGGTGAACGTGGCGACGCGGGCCTGCTCGAGCCAGCCCTTCTTGTCGGCGCGATCGGTCTCGACCCGCCGCAGCCAGTCGACGGTCAGGGCGATCATCACCGCGATCATCAATGCGTCGCCGCCGAACCACATGATCGCCCCGCCGGTGCGGGTGTCCGACAGCGCGTTCACCGGCACGTCGGGGTCGGCGACCATGCCCACCACGTGCGTGCCCTGCAGCAGGACGATGCCGGTGAACGTGTCGACGGCCATGGCCACGGCGAGCAGCAGCCACCGGGCAGGCGTGCCCAGCCGCCACCGGATCGGCTCGTTTCCCGACGACGAGCACGAAGAACTGGTAGCCCGCCAGCACGTACACGACATGTTCGATCTGGCCCGCCCAGTCGACGCGCATCACGTCGTCCATCACGCCGGTGAGGTGGCTGCCGACGATGACCACGGCGTAGGACGCGAGCGCGACCGGCGGCGCGGTCAGGAACGAGACGATGCGACCGCGAGCCGCTCTCGCCAGGCGCTCGCGTCGCCGCGCCGGTGCGGCCGCCAACGCGAGTGACAGCGGGTGCCCGGCGACGAGCAGGACGGGCGCGACCATGACCAGCGCGAGATGGCCGATCATGTGCGCCGTGAACAGCACCTGGTCGTAGACCGCAATGCTGCCGTTGGTCGCGAACCCGATCACTGCCAGCCCGAGCAGGAACGACACCGTGCGCCACACCGGCCAACGGCCACCGGAGCGCGTGGGCACAAGGCCCACGCCCGTCAGGTACGCCGCGGCGGCGAGCACGAGCACGGCGACTGCGACCGCGTCGAGTTGCCACTTCGTGAGCAGGTTCGAGCCGAGCAACGGACCGACCGGATCACCTCCCGCGCGAGTCAGCGCGTGCATGTGCATCGCCGATCCGCCCGAGAGGTACGACCACACGGCGACGACCAGCCCGGCGAGCGCGAGTGCCGCGACCGTCCAGGCGGCCACAGCCACCTTCGGGACCCGCCTGCTGCTCACCGGTCCAGTATCCGCTTCGCCGCGGTCAGGGACGGAACGCGATCCAGCGCTCGAGCAAAGCCGCCGCGGCGCCGGAGTCGATCGACTCGCGCGCCGCCGTCAACCCCGCCGCCACGGCGCCGTCGAGCCCGCCGCTTAGCCCGTCGTAGGCGGCGATCGCGGCCGCGGCGTTGAGCAGCACCGCGTCGCGCACCCCTGCGCTCCCCGACCCGGCGAGCAGTTCGCGCACGACGACGGCGTTGTGCGCACGATCACCCCCGCGCAGCGCCTCGGGCGCAACGGCGGCGATGCCGAACCGCGCCGGGTCGAGCGTGGCCGGCTCGACCGACCCGGCATCGGCCACCCACACACTCGAGGTCGTCGTCGTGGTGAGCTCGTCGAGCCCGTCGTCACCACGGAACACGAGCGCCGAATCGCCGCGCTCGGCGAGCACAGCGGCCATCACCGGAGCCATCCGCCGATCGGCGCAGCCCACGGCCGCGCTGGTCACCCGGGCCGGGTTCGACAGGGGTCCGAGGAAGTTGAAGAACGTCGGGACGGCCAGCTCGGCGCGGGTGGGGCCGGCGTGCCGCATGCTCGGGTGGAACACGGGGGCGAAGCAGAAGCCGATGCCGACCTCAGCGACCGAGGCCGCGACCCCGGCGGCAGGCAGGTCGATGGCGACCCCGAGTTCCTCGAGGACGTCGGCCGATCCGCACGCCGAGGTCGCCGCACGGTTGCCGTGCTTGACGACGGGGCGACCCGATCCCGCGACGACCAACGCGGCCATGGTCGAGATGTTGACCGTGTGTGCGCGGTCGGCGCCGGTCCCGACGACGTCGACGGCCCGCTGCGGCACCGACAGCGGGGTGGCGCGGTCGCGCATGGTGCGCACGAGGCCGGCCAGCTCGTCGGGCGTCTCGCCCTTCGCGCGCAGCAGGACCGCGAACGCGGCCAGCCGGGCGGGCGATGCGTCGCCGGCCATGATCTCGTCCATCGCCCAGGCGGTGTCCTCGGCGGTCAGCGACGCGCCGTCCATCAGGGACGACAGCAGCTGCGGCCAGGTGCGGGTCAACGAACTGGTCAACGCACTGGTCAACGAACTACGGGAATGCCGCGGGCACGGCGCCGGATCTGCTCGGCGACGACCTCGGCGGCCTCGATGGGATCGAGCGGCATGTGGATCACGGCATCGGCGAGCGACCAGCTCGCCAGCCAAGCGTCCTGGGGGCGGGCGATCAGCACGATCATCGGCGGGCAGTCGTCGATCTCGTACTTGAACTGGCGGGCCAGGCCCATGCCGCCCGTGGGCTGGGCCTCGCCGTCGACGATGACCAGGTCGAGACCGCCCTCGTCGAGCTGCTCGACGACCTGCGCGTTGGTCGCACATTCGACCCATTCGACGCGTCCGGTGTCGGGCGCGGGGCGCCGGCCGACCGCTGTACGCACCTGCGCGCGCACCTCGGCCGAGTTGCTGTAGACGAGGACGGTCGCACCGTGGGCTGACGCGGTCATACCGGCGATCGTATCGGCGCCGCGGGCTCGGCCTTCCGGGGTGCGGACACGATCACCCGCCGCCCCCTACCCGGTGTCCCCGCGACCCCATAGGCAGGTCATAATCAGCGGGTGACATCGACTGCCACCGCGACGAGTTTCGAGTCGGGCCAGGTTCACTCGCTGACCCGGCCCAACATCGTCAGTGTCGGCACGATCGTCTGGCTCTCCAGCGAGCTCATGTTCTTCGCCGGATTGTTCGCGATGTACTTCACCGCGCGGGCGGTGCACCCCGGCAACTGGCCGATGGCGCTGCCCGACGGCGAGAAGATCGTTCCCGACCTCGCCTACGCGACGCCGTTCACGATCATCCTTGTCGCATCGAGCTTCACGTGTCAGTGGGGCGTGTTCGCCGCGGAGAAGGGTGACGTCTTCAAGCTGCGGCGTTGGTTCGTGCTCACCTTCGTGATGGGCCTGATCTTCGTGCTGGGTCAGGGCAACGAGTTCCTGACCGAGATCCACAAGGGCAACACGATCTCGGCCACCGAGTACGGGTCGGTGTTCTTCCTCACCGAGGGCTTCCACGGCCTGCACGTCATCGGCGGGCTCATAGCGTTCGTCCTGTTCCTCGCGAGAACGACGCTGGGCAGGTTCACCCCGGCGCAGGCGACCGCAGCGATCGTGGTGTCGTACTACTGGCACTTCGTCGACATCGTCTGGATCGGGTTGTTCTCGATCATCTACCTCATCCGCTAGCACGCCGAAGGGACGTTCGTGACCGAGGAACCGCAGGACACTGCAGCCGACCTCGCCGCCGACTTCGGCTTCGAGCCGGCGGTGTCATCCACGGGTGCCGACGAGACGTCGCCGAAGGCAGCCGGATCCGCCCGCCCGCGGCGCAACCGGGGCGCGCTGCGCCGCAAGGTGAGCGCGTTCGGTGTCCTGATGGGCGCGTTGGTGGCGGTCGGCGGCGGCTACGCCGCCTTCGCAGCGTCGTCCGGCGCGGCCGACTCCGGCAGCGACGCCGCCTCGGTGTCGCACGGACGCCAGCTCTACCAGGTCACCTGCATCGCGTGCCACGGCGCGAACCTGCAGGGTGTGCTCAACCGCGGACCGGCGCTGATCGGCGTCGGCGGTGCCGCGGTGTACTTCCAGGTCTCCACGGGACGCATGCCGTTGGCCCAGCAGGGCGCCTACGCACCGCGCAAGACACCCAAGTTCGACGAGCAGGAAACCCGCGACCTCGCGGCCTACGTGCAGTCGATCGGCGGGGGTCCGGCGATCCCGAGCGGTTCGCTGCGCGGCGACACGGCGAGCCTCGGCATGGGCGGCGAGCAGTACCGCCTCAATTGCGCGTCCTGCCACGGTGTGACGGGCAAGGGCGCGCCGCTGTCGGCGGGCAAGCAGGCGCCGTCGCTGAATGCGGCCACCGACCTGCAGATCTACACGGCGATGCTGTCCGGGCCCGAGAACATGCCGGTGTTCAGCAACAACGCGCTCACGCCGACCGAGAAGAAGGCGATCATCGCCTACGTCCAGACGATCAAGGCCTCGAACGACCCGGGCGGCGCGGGCATCGACCGCATCGGGCCGGTGTCCGAAGCCATCGTCATCTGGGTCGCCGGCATCGGGTTCATGATGCTCGTCATCTTGTGGATCGGAGCGAGATCGCAGTGAGCACCACCGACGACACGACGCGCAGCACCGGCGAGGTGCACCAGCGCGAGGTCCCGGGCAAGAACTACAGCGCCGAAGAGCTTCGCGGGATGACGTCCGAAGAGCGCATGATCGCCGGCGCCGAGATCGACGGCATTCACATCGTCCACCGCCGCGAGCGGTTCCCCATCCCCGGGACGAAGGCCGAGAAGCGCGCCGAGCGCAGCGTGGCCATCTGCTTCGTGATCGCAGCCATCTCCGGCGTCGCGTTCATCGTGTACTTCTGCGCCGGATCCTGGCGGTGGCACCTGCCGGGCACCGCGCAGAACTTCCGCTTCTACACCCCGATCCTGGGCGGCCTGCTCGCCGCGCTCCTGCTGTTCCTCGGCGTTGGCATGGTCCTGTGGGCCAAGCTGCTCATGCCCGAGGAAGAGGTCATCCAGGAGCGGCACGACGAGCCGACGACCGAAGAAGACCGGCTGATCGCCGAGGGCACGCTCGTCACCGGGCTCGCCGACACCGGGTTGCCGCGGCGCGGGCTCATCCTCAAGTCGCTCGGCCTCGCCGGCGGCGCGCTGCTGACCGTCCCGCTCGTGGCGCTGGTCGGCGCCATGATCAAGAAGCCGGGCGATCAGCTGTTCCATACCCTGTTCAGGCCGAACAAGAAGCTCTTCCCGAAGACCGGCGGACGCGTACCCCTGGTGTACTTCGACTGGCGTCAGATCGGACCGGACGACCTCGAGCCCGGCGGTATCGCCACGGTTTTCCCCGGCGTGCGGGAAGAGGACGAGAACGGCTTCAACGGGGTGACCTCGGCCTCCTCGCCGACGATCATCATCCGGTTGCGTCCGGGCCAGACGGTCAAGGCGCGCAAGGGCCAGGCCGGATTCGGCTGGCCCGCGCAGAACCCGGAGTACGTCGCCTTCTCGAAGATCTGCACCCACGCGGGTTGCCCGGCGTCGCTGTACGAGCAGCAGACCTCGCGGTTGCTGTGCCCGTGCCACCAATCGCAGTTCGAGGTGTTGCTCGACGCCAAGCCGGTGTTCGGCCCGGCCACGCGCAGCCTGCCCAAACTGCCCATCGACGTGGTTGTCGGCGACGACGGAAGGCAGTACTTCGTCGCACGCTCGGATTACCATGAGGCAATCGGACCCGGCTTCTGGGAGCGTCCATGACAGCGACCGCGAACCCGCCGCGCAGGGACAACAAGCCGCGCACGCCACAGGGCAAGGTGGGCGCCTGGATGGACGACCGGCTGCGCGTCGCCGCACCGTTGCGGGCCCAGCTGAACAAGGTCTTCCCTGACCACTGGTCGTTCATGATGGGCGAGATCGCGCTCTACTCGTTCATCATCCTGCTGCTCACCGGCACCTACCTCACGTTCTTCTTCGACCCGTCGATGGCTGATACGACGTACAACGGGTCGTACCTGCCGCTCAAGGGCGTCACGATGTCGCGGGCCTACGCGTCCACGCTCGACATCGCGTTCGATGTACGCGGCGGCCTCGTCATCCGGCAGATCCACCACTGGGCGGCGCTGCTGTTCATCGCGGCGATGCTCGTCCACATGTGCCGGACGTTCTTCACCGGCGCGTTCCGCAAGCCGCGTGAACTGAACTGGATCATCGGGCTGAACCTGATGATGCTCGGCATCATCGAGGGCTTCGCCGGCTACTCCCTGCCCGACGACCTGCTGTCCGGCACGGGCCTGCGCATCGCCGACGCGATCATGAAGTCCATCCCCGTGATCGGCAGCTGGGTGTCGTTCACGATCTTCGGCGGCCCTTTCCCCGGTCACGTGATCCTCGGCAGGCTCTACATCGCGCACGTCCTGCTGATACCAGGGATCCTGCTCGCATTGATCGCGGCGCACGTCGGGCTGGTGGTGCGGCAGAAGCACACCCAGTTCCCCGGTCCCGGACGCACCGAGAGCACGGTCGCCGGCGAGCGGATGTTCCCGATCTACGCGGCGAAGGCAGGCGGTTTCTTCTTCATCGTGTTCGCCGCGTGCGCGGCGCTCGGCGGCTTCGCCCAGATCAACCCGGTGTGGCTGTTCGGTCCCTACGAGCCGCGTGCGGTCTCGTCCGGGTCGCAGCCCGACTGGTACATGATGTTCCTCGACGGCTCGACTCGTCTGTTCCCGTCGTGGGAGATCCGGCTGTGGGGGCACACCCTGCCACCGCTGTTCTGGCCGACCGTGGTGTTGCCCGGCATCCTCGTGACGCTCGCGATGGTCTATCCGTTCATCGAGGCGAAGCTGACCAAGGACCGGGCCAAGCACCACCTGTTGCAGCGCCCGCGTGACGTCCCGGTGCGTACCTCGCTCGGCGTCATGGCGCTCACCTTCTACATGGTGCTGTTCCTGTCGGGCGGCAACGACCTGATCGCCAAGGCGTTCGACATCTCGCTCAACGCGATGACGTGGGGCGGGCGAATCCTGCTGTTGGTGCTGCCGCCGATCGGGTACGCGCTCAGCTACCGCATCTGCCTGGGGCTGCAGCGTCACGACCGTGAGGTGCTCGAGCACGGTCTCGAGACCGGCATCATCAAGGTGTTGCCGACCGGCGAGTTCATCGAGGTGCACCAGCCGCTCGGCCCCGTCGACGAGCACGGGCACGGCACGCTGACCTACGCCGGCGCTCCCGTCCCGAAGCGGATGGGCCAGCTCGGCGCCGCGTCACCGTTCAAGCACGTGCGCGGGTTCTTCTACCCGGTCAAGGAGAAGCCCGAGATCCAGGCCGCTCTCGACGAGCACGACGCCCACGAACTCACCGAGGCCGACACCGACGCCGCCCGTCAGAAGGAGCTTTCCGACTGACGGCGCCCACGACCGGGGCCGGGTCCGCCGCGAGGCGGCCCGGCCCTCGTCGTTCGGTGCGGGTGCTGGTCGACGCCGACAACGTCGCGCCGCCTCGCCTCGCGCCGGTGCTGGCCGCACTCGGGCTGGTCATGGCCGACGTGCACCTGTCGGCGAGCGGGCACGAGCGCGCCCTCGACCAGTTGAGCTGGCCTGCGGGGGCCGAGCTGCTACCGACCTCGGGCTGGCAACGCGCCGACCTGGCACTCGCCGCGGCGTACCGGCCGGGCGTCGAACCGCTCGTGCTCGTCAGCGGCGACGGCGACTTCGCCCTGCTCGCCGGGCGCCATCCGGGGCCCGTGCTCGTGGTCAGCGGAGCGGCCAGCGGGCGGCTACGCGACGTGGCAACGGTCATCGATCCCGCGACCGAGGGGGTTGCGCCGATCCTGGCCTGGCTGGTCCACCACGGCGTCGAGGTGCGCGCCGAGTAGGCGGTGGTTCAGCGCTGCGCGGGCCGGCGCCCGCCGGTGTAGTACTCGAACAGCAGCCCACCCACGCTGAACAGGATCAGCGCGGCGCCGACGAGCACCAGCCACACCTGCACGAAGGCGAACCCGACGGCGGTCGTGGCCGCGGCACCGGCGATGCCGAACGGCCAGTACGACCCCGGCGAGAAGAAGCCCAGCTCGCCCGCAGCCTCGGCGATCTCGGCATCGGCGCGGTCCTCGGGACGCGGGTCGATGCGGCGCGAGACGAACCAGAAGAACGAGCCGGAGATACCGAGCAGGCCACCGGACAGGATCAGCGCGGCGAAGCCGGCCCACTCGATGTGGCCGTACGCGGCGTTCGACCAGATCCCGTAGACCGCGGCGGCGACCCAGCAGAACACGGCGATGATCAGGAAAATGCGAGCTTCGATCTTCATTCGTCAGCTCCCGGTCGATGCGCTACGCGCCGTACGGTCGGTGTTGAACGGGTGCGTCGTCGTCGCGTATCCCCCGCCCGGGACCTTGGCGGCCAGCAGCGCCTTCGACTGACGCGCCGGGTCGTTCGGCCCGATCTGCTTGAGCTCGGACAGGTACTTCGTGAACACCTGCGGCGACACGACGCGCACCTCGAAGTTCATCTGCGAGTGGTACGTGCCGCACAGCTCCGCGCACCGTCCGACATAGCTGCCGTCGGAGGTCGGCGTGAACTGGAACCGGTTGTCCGTCAGCCCGCTCGCCTTCTGCTCCGCCGGCGTGCCGTACGGGATCACGTCGCGCTTGAAAAGGAATTCGGGCACCCAGAACGAGTGGACGACGTCGTCGGAGTGCTCGATGATCTGCACCGACTCGTTGTCGGGGATGACCAGCACCGGGATCTCGTTGTCGGACCCGACCGTGCTCAGGTAGAGCGGCGAGTTGTTCTCGCCGGTCGTCTGGTCGTTGTCGCCGGTGTAGACCGTCTGCTTGCCGTGGTAGTCGTGGTACTCGAACTGCCAGTTCCACTTGAACGCGTCGACCTGGATCAGCACGTCCGGGTTCTTCGAGAGCTTGTTCACGTAGTCCTCGACGACCACGGTGCGCCAGAACAGCACGAGGATCACGAGGAACGGGATCGTGACGCACACGACCTCGATGAGCAGGTTGTACTTCGTCTGCCTCGGCAGCCGGTCGTCCCGCTTGCGGTAGCGGATGCAGGCCCAGAAGATCAGCCCCCACACGAGCACCCCGAGGGCCAGCGCGGCGACGCCCGACCACGACCAGAGCACGCGCATGCGCTCGGCCTGCCTGGTGACGCCCGTCGGCCAGCCGAAGCGCAGGTGCTTCTCGGCGTCGGAGAACGAACAACCCGACAGCAGCAGGGTGGACGAGACGAGGATGAGCGCGATCAGACCACCGCGCGACCACCGGCTACGCCGCACCTCGAACCGCCTCTCACACAGGTATTCCGCTCGGATCGGAGCCTACTTGACCCCCACCGCGCCGCCGGGACGGGGTGACGCCGCGTGGGCCCGTCGGCAGGGATACTGGAGGGCGTGTGCGGACTGATCGGATTCCTGTCGGCGGACGGCTCGGCCAAGGCGGTCGAAGGCGCCGTCGACGGCTCACTGACCGACATGCGCCACCGCGGCCCGGACGAGGGCGGCACCTGGGCCGACGACGACGCGGTGATCGGCTTCCGGCGCCTCTCGATCATCGACATCGACCACTCGCACCAGCCGCTGCCGTGGCTCGACGGCCGCTATCACCTGATCTTCAACGGTGAGATCTACAACTACGTCGAACTGCGCGAGCGGCTGGCACGCGAGTTCGGGGTCGTCTTCGACACCGACGGTGACGGCGAGGCCATCGTGGCCGGCTACCACTACCTCGGCGAGAAGATCGTGCGCGAGCTGCGCGGCATGTTCGCGTTCCTGATCTGGGACTCCCAGGAGCGCGTGCTCTTCGGCGCACGCGACTGGTTCGGCATCAAACCGCTCTACACCTACGCCGACGGGCGGGGCACGTTCTTCGCAAGCGAGAAGAAGTCACTGCTCGACGTCGCGACCGACGCCGGCCCGGTCGACCAGGCGGCGCTGCAGCACTACCTCACGCTGCAGTACGTGCCCGAGCCCGCGTCCATGCACCAGAACGTGCGTCGCATCGAGTCGGGCACCTACTTCACGATGCGCCCCGGCGAGCAGGTGCACGCCCGCCGGTACTTCCACCCCGATTTCGCCATCAAGGCGGTGCCGGACTCCGACAAGCTCTACCGCGAGATCGCGGAGGCGCTCGAGGACTCCGTCGAGAAGCACATGCGTGCCGACGTGACCGTCGGCTCGTTCCTGTCCGGCGGCATCGACTCGACCGCGGTCGCCGCGCTGGCCAAGCGGCACAACCCGAACCTGCTGACGTTCACGACCGGGTTCGAGCGGGAGGGCTACAGCGAGATCGACGTCGCCGCCGAATCGGCCGCGGCGATCGGGGTCGAGCACATCACCAAGGTCGTGACGGCCGACGAGATGATGGAAACCCTGCCGCTGATCGTGTGGTACCTCGACGACCCGGTCGCCGACCCCGCGCTCGTCCCGCTGTACTTCATCGCGCGCGAGGCACGCAAGCACGTGAAGGTGGTGCTCTCCGGCGAAGGTGCCGACGAGTTGTTCGGCGGCTACACGATCTACCGCGAACCGATCTCGCTACGCGCGTTCGACCACGTGCCGTCGGTCATGAAGCGCGGCCTCGGCAAGCTGTCGACCCGTATCCCGGAGGGCACCCGCGGCAAGGACCTGTTGCGGCGCGGGTCGATCGGGATCGAGGAGCGCTACTACGGCAACGCCCGCATCTTCCGTCCGGACGAGATGGGCTTCTACAAGAAGGTCGATCCCGCCGTCTCGTACATGGACGTGACCCGCAGGCTCTATGAGCAGACCACGCACCTCGACGGCTCGACGCGCATGCAGTACGTCGACCTGTTCACCTGGCTGCGCGGGGACATCCTCGTCAAGGCCGACAAGATGACGATGGCGAATTCACTCGAACTGCGAGTGCCGTTCCTCGACACCGCGGTGTTCGACGTCGGCTCGTCGATCCCCACCGACCTCAAGATCACCAAGGAGACGACGAAGTACGCCCTGCGCCGCGCGCTGGAACTGATCGTCCCGGCGCACGTGCTCAACCGGCCCAAGCTCGGGTTCCCGGTGCCGATCCGGCACTGGCTCAAGGACGTCATGTACGACTGGGCACGAGAAATCATCACGTCCTCGCAGGCGGACGAGTTGATCGACAGGAACGCCGTGCTCGCCCTGCTCGACGCGCACCGTGCCGGGCCGCACGACTACTCGCGCAAGATCTGGACGTTGCTGGTGTTCCTGATCTGGCACGGGATCTTCGTCGAGCAGCGCATCCACCCCGATATCCCGGCGCCCGTCTATCCCGTGCGCCTGTGATCGCACGCGTCATGGCCGCCGCGTCGGCGGCGTTGCTTCTCAGTGCGTGTACGAGCTCGTCCAGCGGTGGCCCGGCGACGCAGGGCCCGACCACGAATCACCCCAGCTACCAGCTGTCGATCTCGACCGCGCCTGCGCCTGCGACGAGAACAGCAGGAAACCTGTACGTCTCGATCGGCGACTCGTACGCCGCCGGCTTCCAACCGACCGGACCCGGCACAGGTCACACCACCCGCAACGGCTTCGCCTACCAAGCCGTGCCGTTGGCCCGCGCCAAGGGCTATCACCTGAGGTTGGTCAACTTCGGCTGCGCAGGTGCGACCACGGCGTCGGTGCTGCGATCGCCCGGTTGTGTCACCCACTACCTCGGGCCCGGTGCGCCCACCTATCACCGGCCCCAGGCCGATGCCGCAGTCGCCTACCTGAAGGCGCACCGTGGGCACGTCGCCCTCGTCACCGTCTCACTCGGCGGCAACGACGTCACCCACTGCGGCGCGGCGGCCGACGCGGTTGCGTGCGTGAGCGCGGCCCTGACCGTGATCCGTCGCAACCTGGGCACGCTCGTCACGCGGCTTCGCGCTGCCGCCGGACCGAGCACCACGATCGTCGGCACCACCTACCCGGACATCTTCCTGGGCCGCGCGCTGTCCTCGGACGCGGCCGACCAACGCATTGCCAAGCTCTCGGTCCTCGGGTTCCGTGGCCTGATCAACCCCGCACTGCGGGCCGTCTACGGATCGGTCGGAGGGAAATTCGCGGACGTCACCGCGGCGACCGGCGCGTATGTCCCGCTGACCCGCACGACGACCCTGGCACCCTACGGCCGGGTGCCGGTCGCGGTCGCCGACGTGTGCCGGCTGACCTACTTCTGCCAGTACCAGGACATCCATCCCCGCACGTCCGGATACCGGATCATCGCCGACCTCGTGGTCGCGGCGCTGCCCGCCCGTTGATCACCGGGGCCTCTTCGATGTAGAGCGCCATCGCGCGCCGTTACGGCAGGTGCGGCGCCACGTCCGCGGCAGCGTCGTCACCGTAGGACTCGGCGAGCCGGTCGGTGAAGTCGGCCGGTTTGACCTCGTACTCCTGCGTGCCGACGGTCTCGAGGACGAGGGTCGCGAGCAGGCCGCCGACCTGGGCGGCCCGCTCCCACGTCAGCCCCCACTCGCGTGCCATCAGCAGCCCGGCGCGGAACCCGTCACCGACACCGGTCGGGTCGGCCTTCGCGCGCTCCTTGGCTGCCGGCACGCGCACGGGCTCGATGTCGCGTCCCACGATCTCGACGCCCTTCGAGCCGAGCGTCGTGACCCGGACGTTCACCATCGCCATGACGTCCGACTCGGACCGTCCGGTCTTGGACTCGAGCAGGTTCTTCTCGTACTCGTTGGTGAACAGGATGTCGGCGCCCTCGATGATGTCGAGCATCTGCGCGCTGGTCATGCGGGCGATCTGTTGCGACGGGTCGGCCGCGAACCGGTAGCCGAGCTCTCGGCACTCGGCACTGTGCTGCGCCATCGCGTCCGGGTCGTAGGCGCTGATCAGCGCCAGGTGGGCGCCGGTCTGCTGCCAGGCGTCGCGCAGCGCGATCTTGGACGCCTCGCCCATGGCACCGGCGTAGAACGAGCCGATCTGGCACATGTCGGCATCGGTGGTGCAGACGAATCGCGCCGTGTGGTGGTCGGGCGAGACGTAGACGTAGTCGCAGTTGACGCCGTTCTCGGTGAGCCAGCGGCGGTAGTCGTCGAAGTCGGCGCCGACCGCGCCGATCAGCACCGGCTCGCCGCCGAGCTGCGCCATGCCGTAACAGATGTTCGGCGCGACGCCGCCGCGCCGGATGACGAGGTCGTCGACGAGGAACGACAGCGAGACGGTGTGCAGCTGGTCGGCGAGCAGCTGCTCGGTGAACTTGCCCGGGAAATGCATCAAGTGGTCGGTCGCGATCGACCCGGCTACCAGAACCGGCACGGCAAGCACCTACCTCACGTGAGGGCGAACATGGCGACGGCCGGGCCTGTGTGTCACAGGACCCGGCCGGTCAGCCGCGAACTTATCCGCAGAAGGAGTTGCCGCAGGCGCAACCGCCCGAGGCGTTGGGGTTGTCGATCGTGAAGCCCTGCTGCTCGATCGTGTCGGTGAAGTCGATCGTCGCGCCGCCCAGGTAAGGCGCGCTCATGCGGTCAACCACGACCGGGACGCCGTGCAGGTCGAGGTCGACGTCGCCGTCGAGGCTGCGCTCGTCGAAGAACAACTGGTACTGCAGTCCGGAGCAACCTCCCGGCTGCACGGCAACGCGCAGTCGCAGGTCGTCCCGGCCCTCCTGCTCGAGCAGCCCACGCACCTTCACCGCGGCGTGCTCGGTCAGGGCAAGCGTCGGCGCCACCTGGGCAGGGGCGCTCGTCAGTTCGACGGACGCGCCAGTGGATGCGACGGACGGTTCGGTCGTGGTCATCAGACTCCCAAGTTCAATTCGGGTCAAACCTCTGGGGACGCCGGATACAACGGCGGCGTCCGGGACAGCTATTCCATGGTAGCCGTTCCGGTACCGGACGCGGTCGGATCGACCGCCGCGCGGCGCCGGTGCGTATCCTCAGCGACGTGAACTTGGGGAAGCGTCGAGCCGAGGTCGAGACCGAATCCGAACCGGTAGAGGACGACCAGCCCGCCGTCGGCAAGGGCCGGCCCACTCCGAAACGCCGCGACAGTGTGGGCGTCCGCGGTCCGGTGTCCGCGCCGAAGACCCGCAAGGAGGCCTACGCGCGGCAGAAGGAGCTCGCCAAGTCCCAGCGCGCCGCGCAGCGCACACCGGCAGCGAACCTGACCGTCGCGCAGCGGCGCGAACTGCTGCGCAAGGGCGACCCGTCGGTGCTGCCGCGCCGCGACCAAGGACCCACCCGCAAGCTCGCCCGTGACTACGTCGACTCGCGGCGGATGGCCAGCAACTACATGCTGTTCCTGTTTCCGCTGATCATCGTCGGCTACGCCCTGCCGATCCTGCAGATCGCCGTGCTGGCGCTGTTCATCGGGCTGCTGGTCGAGTGGTACTTCACCGGCCGGCGCGTCGTGCAGCTCGCCCGCGAGCGATACGGCAAGACCGAGGGTGGCCCGATGACGATCGGCTTCTACACCGGCTCCCGCGCGTACCTGCCCCGCCGCTGGCGGCTGCCGGCCCCGCAGGTCCAGCTCGGCGCCGAGATCTGACGCGAGAGGGCTATTCGTCGGCCAGTGACATCGGGCCGTACACCTCGGCACCGGCGTCGAGCAGCGTCACCTGGGCCACGCCGGCCTCGGCAAGTTCGCGGAAGTGTTCACCGAGCCACGACTCGGCGTCGGCCTGGTTGGTGTGCGCGGGGCTCGCCGGCGCATCGGCACCCTCGACGGTCGTGCCGGACGCGTCCTCCAACCGCCAGGTCCATGTCACGTGACCGACCCTAGCGGGGTCGTTCCCCAGGGTGCCGCCGTGCCGCGCGGCAGTCACCCCGGACCGTGCGGGAATCCGCGTCCTAGGCTGAGTCGCGTGGATCTCGTCAACGTCGGCGCGGACATCGACTGGCCCGACAGCGAAGCGGGCACCTCGGTGCGCGAGCGCCTGGCCGACTCGCCCGACCACGCCGCGTATGGCCATCTCGCCGCGCTCGCCGAGTGGTGGCGTGCCGTGCGCCCCAGCGAGTCGCTGGACCGGCCGCGCGGAGTGTTCCTCGGGCCGCCGGCGAGCGAGACCCTCGCGGCGGTCGCCGACGACGTCCGCGCGTCCTGGCGCCGGGTCGACGTGGACGATCCGGGTGCCGGCGCGCCCGACGACGCGATTGCCTTCGGCGTGTCGGTGGCCGACGACGAGATCGACGCGGGCGCCGACCTGTTGCTCGTCGCCGCCGCGGGAGTCGGGGCCGACGCCGCGATCGCGGTCTCGGTGCTGACCAACACCGAACCGGTGAAGGTGCTCGCGCGTGGTGCGGCCGCCACCGATCCTGATGCATGGATGGAGCGCGCCGTGGCGGTGCGCGACGGCCGGCGTACCTGCATGCCGGCCCGTTCCGACCCCGACGGGCTCCTGAGCAAACTCGGCAGCAGACGCCTGGCCGTCCTCGCCGGTCTCGTCCTGCGGGCCGCTGCGCGCCGTACACCGGTGCTGCTCGACGGCCCGGTCGCAGCGGCCGGCGCTTTGATCGCCTACGAGGCTCAGCCCCGTGCGGTGCGCTGGTGGGCCGCTGCCGATCTCGGCCCCGATCCGCTGCAGGAACTCGCGCTGACCCGGATGGGCCAGCAGCCTGTGCTCGGCCTCGGCAGCGGGCTCGGCGACGGGCTCGCGGGGCTGCTCACCATTCCCGTCCTTCGCGCCGCGGCGGCGCTGGGCAACCAGGGCATGGACCCGGGAGAGATGCCCTAAAGTTCGCACGGTGGACGCGGACCCGACCGCGGCGGACGCGCGACCGCCCGACGACGATCACACCGCGCCAGACCCGACGACACCGGTGCTGTCCAATTCCGCGCGTGACGCGAACGAAGCGGTCACCTGGGGGGTGCGCGTCGCGGCCGCCTGGATCTGGCGGGTGCTCATCATCGCCGTGGGCCTCTACGAACTGGGCCAGATCTTTGCGCGCGTCGAGCTGGTCGCGTTCTCGTTCATCCTCGCCCTCTTCTTCACCGCCGTCCTGCACCCGCTCGAGCACCGACTGCGCAAGCTGCCGGGCCCGGGATCGCTGTCGGCCGGACTCGCGCTGCTCATCGGCGTGCTGGCACTCGCCGCCATCGGCACGTTCGTCACGTGGCAGATCAGCTCGCACTCCACGCAACTCGGCAACCAGATCAACGACTTCGTCGAGAAGACGCGATCGTGGTTGCAGACCGGCCCACTGCATCTCAAGTCGTCCGACCTCGACAAGCTCGCCAAGAACATCAGCGACGCGGTCAAGCGCAACCAGGGCGCCCTGGTGTCCGGCGCGATCGAGACGGTGCGCACCGTCGTCGAGGCGCTCGGCGCGCTGCTGCTGATCCTGTTGTCGACCTTCTTCCTGCTGCGCGACGGTGACCAGATCTGGCGCTGGACGCTGAGGCTGTTCCCGCGGCAGGCGCAGGAGCGGATGGACCTCGCCGGCCGGGTCGGTTGGCGCACCCTCGGCGGTTACATGCGCGGCCAGCTGATCATCGCTCTGTTCCACGGCACGACGGTCACGATTCTGCTGTTCGCGCTGCGGGTCCCTCTCGCCGCGGCACTCGGCGTCTTGATCTTCCTCGGCTCGTTCGTGCCGCTCGTCGGTCTGACCGTCACCGGCGCGCTGTGCACCGCGGTCGCACTGCTCGAGCACGGCGTTCCGGCAGCGATCTTCGTCGCGGTGTCGATCGCGCTCCTCGTGCAGATCGAGGCGCACCTGCTGCAGCCCTGGATCATGAGCCGCAGCGTCGAGGTGCATCCGCTCGCGATCGCCTTGTCGGTGCTGACCGGCACCGTCCTCGCCGGCATCGTCGGCGCGCTGCTGGCCGTGCCGTTGGTCGCGTTCCTCAACGCCACGGTGCACGCGCTGCGCGACACCCCGGTGAACGACGAGGAGGACTTCCCTGTCGCCCACCGCGACAACGACACCGGCGAACAGGTCGACCCCGTGTCCGAGCAGCGTGCGAGGCGGGGCAAGCGCGAGGGAGCCGACGCACCGGCCGAATGAGGTGTTGACAGCGCCGCATATGTCGGCGAGGTTCGAATCATCCGGGTGTGCCCCCTGAACGAAGAGGTTCGCGCAATGTCGCGTCGAGTCAGCGCTGTCCTGTCCGCAGCAGTCGTGTCCGTCGTCGTCGCAGCCACCCTCGTCGGTGCGCCGCCTGCCACCTCGACCGCCCCGCATGCGACCACCACCCACCCTGAGGGACGAGCCCCGGCCTCGACACCGCAGGTGTCGGTGTCGACGCGACTGAAGGACCGTCGCGAGGTCGACGCCGGGACCCGGGCCTACTCGATCGGTTTCGAGGACGGCCGCTTCTACGCCAACGGCTGGCACATCACCGGCGAGATGGGCGGCGTGTGGACGCCGCCGACCAAGCTGCTCGACGGGGTGTGGTTCGGCCTCGGCGGCCACTGGATCGGTCCGGCGACCCGATTCTCGAGCGGCTGGGGCTACACGCGCTACGCGCTGCCGTCCGTCGCCGGGCTGAAGCTGCAGCGCACGGACTTCGTGCCCGACGGCAAACGCGGTGCACTGTTCGGCCTCACCGTCACCAATCCGGGCGCCGCGCGCTCCACCACACTCAAGATCGACGCGCACAGCGAACTGATGGGCCAGTGGCCGTGGGGCTTCGACGGCCTGACGCCCAACGCGAAGGACAACCTGCCCGACAAGGGCACGTACAACGGCAAGGACCTCGTCTTCACCGACAACGGCACGCTTCCGGGCGAGTCGCAGGCGCACCACTACTCCGCCGTCGTCGGCACCTCGCTGAAGCCGAGCGCAGGTGCGATCGGCCGCCAGTACTACGGGCCGCAGCCCGGCACCAAGTGCATGCCGCCCGCGCCGAACACGACCGACACCCGTGCGCCGTCCCAGTGCGACGACGGGCCCTTCGGCAACGGCACCGGCGGCGAACTGAGCTACCGGTTGCACCTTGCGGCCAACAGCACCCGCACCATCTGGCTCGGGGTCGGCGGGTCGGACAACAAACTCATCGATGCCAAGGCCACCCTTGCGCAACTGCTGAAGAACCCGATGCAGGAGTTCGCCGCGAAGATCGCCCAGCGCCACGCACTGAACCGCTGGACGCAGCTCGACCTGCCGGGCGACCGGCTGACCCAGCACGCGATCACCTGGGGCAAGCAGAACCTCGCCGACCTCACGCTGAAGGCCGACAACCTCAAGATCCGTTGGACGAACCAGGGCAAGCAGACTCGGCCGGCGCTCGGCACCGTCCGCTCGGCGAACTGGTTCGGCGCCGGCTATCCCGACTACCCGTGGATCTTCGGCACTGACGCCGAGTACACCGCGTTCGCCGCAGTCGCGGTCGGCCGGTTCCAGACGATCGAAGCGCACATGCGCACGCTGAAGAACATCTCCGACATCCTCAACCACCGCAGCGGGATCGTCGTCCACGAAGCGGTATCGGACGGGTCGATCTACTTCGGCCACGACTCGAAGACGCACAACACCGACGGCACCACGACCAACGACTTCAACACCGACGAGACCGTCAAGTTCCCGAGCGTCGTCGACCTCATCTGGCGCTGGACCGGCGACAACAAGTTCCGCGACCAGATGTACGGATTCACCAAGCGCAACCTGCGCCGCGTCGTGAACGGGCTCGACGCCGATCACGACGGCTGGCCCGGCGGCAGCGGCAACGTCGAGCTGAAGGGCATGGGCTCGGAAAAGCTCGACAACGCCGTCTACCTGATCCGCGGGTTGTACGACCTCGCCGATCTCGCGCAGTCGAAGAACGATTCGGCCACGCGGTCGTGGGCGTTGTCGCACGCGCGCACGCTGGCGGCGAAGTTCGAACGGGTCTGGTGGCACGCGGCGGCCAAGCAGTACGCCGACTCGCTGCAGGACCCGGGCAACAAGCAGCTGTACCAGAAGCACTGGATCGGCGTCGTGCCGATGGAGGCCGAGCTGCACCGCAACGGCAGGAGCGTGCCGGGCCTGGCCACCTTCCAGCACGGTTCCTCGGCGCTGGCCGGGCGTGAGAACGGGTGCTTCAGCGGCAGCCGTCCCTACAACCGCGGCCTGTTCCACAGCGGTTGCAACGGCAGCGTCGACGGCAAGGGTGTGCTGCAGATCTTCGGCCTGACAACCTCGATCCAGAGCGTCGGCGAGGGCAACTACGGCCGGCTCGGCCCGGGCCACCAGCGCCGCTACCTGCACGCACTCGACGAGACGATGTTCAACGAGCCGGAGACCCGGCACACGCCGGACGAGATGCCGGGCGCGATGCCGGAGATCTTCCCGTCACCGCAGCAGAACAAGAACATCGACCGCTGCTGGACGTGCCGCTCCATGTTCATGCAGGCCTGGGGCAATTACGGCACGGCCTGGTCGGTCGTGCACCAGTGGCTCGGCGTCGACCCGAACCTCGGCCGCCACACGGTCGCGTTCGTCCCGCAGGTGCCCCAGGGCCAGCACGTGGTGAGCGGCAAGGACATCCGTCTCGGTGGCGGTGCGGCGAGCGTGTTCGCGTCACACAGCGGGCGCACGTACCGCACGGTCGTCGTGACCGGTCACGGGGTCGGGGCGCGCACCGTCACGATCGGCGCGACGTTGGCGCGCAACGCCAAACCGATCTCGGTGCGGCTCGACGGGCACACCGCGAAGCGCGTCGGTTACCGGTACACCAACCGCGGTCTCGAGGTGACCGTGGCGACCACCCCCGGCCGGCATGTGCTGGTCGTGACGAAGGCCTGACCGCCCGCGGCGCTCAACGCACGTGCAGCTCGACGAAAGGGGGACGGACCACACGCATCGCCGAGGTCCGTCCCGCACGTCGATGGCGACCTCGCTGCCCTCGGCGATGTCACCGGCGGTCGCCAGCAACGCCAGGCCGATGCCCTTGCGCAACGTCGGCGAGAACGTGCCGCTGGTGATCTCACCGATCGGGTCGCCGCTTGTCGAGAGCACCTGCATGTGCGCACGCGGGATGCCGCGGTCGAGCGACTCGAGACCCCACAGCAGCCGCTGCGGGCCGGCCTCGCGCTCGAGCACGAGCGCCTCGCGTCCCCAGAACGCGTCCTTCTTCCAGCCGACCGCCCACGTCGAGCGCGCCTGCACCGGGCTGATCGACGGGGACAGATCCTGGCCGTGCAGCGGATACCCTGCCTCGGTGCGCAACGTGTCACGTGCGCCGAGACCGGCCGGCAGGCCACCGAACGAACCGGCTTCGGACACGAGCGCGTCCCAGAGCGCCGCGGCGTCGTCCCACCGGGGGATCAGCTCGTACCCGTGCTCGCCGGTGTAGCCGGTACGGCAGACCCGCACCGGTGTGCCGCCGAACTCGGCGTCGGCGTAGGCCATGTAGTCGAGTTCCGCGGGGAGGCCGAGCGCGCCGAGCACGTCGGCAGAGCGCGGGCCCTGGACGGCGAGCACGGCGAAGTCGCGGTGCTGGTCGGTCACGGTGATCGCCTCGGGTGCCGCTGCGGTCAGCCGGCGCACCACCTCGGCGGTGTTCGCGGCGTTCGGGACGAGGAAGACCTCGTCGTCGCCGACCAGGTAGGCGATCAGGTCGTCGACGACGCCACCGGTCTCGTCGCAGCACAGGGTGTACTGCGCCTTGCCGGCCGCGATGCGCCCGAGGTCGTTCGTCAGGCACCCGTTGACGAACTCGCGCGCGCCGGGCCCGCTGACGGTGGCCTTGCCGAGGTGCGACACGTCGAAGATCCCGACCGCCTCACGCACCGCGGCGTGCTCCTTCAGCACGCCACCGCCGCTTGCCGCGTACTCGATCGGCATCTGCCAACCGCCGAAGTCGGCGAGCTTCGCGCCGAGAGCGACGTGCCGGTCGTGCAGAGGTGAGCGCAGTAGGTCGGGTTCCATGGCAGGCACCTTATTAGGATCCGTTCATGCCCAAGATGTCGCTCGTCGCCTCGTCCACGACTCTGACGGCCGACGCGGTGGTGATCGGCGTCATCAAGGGCGGGCAGGGACCACAGCTCGCGCCGGGCGCCGAAGCCGTCCAGCGCGCGCTCGGCGACGCGTCGCTGACCGACGCCCTGACCGCCGTCGGCGCGAAGGGCAGCCCCGACGAGGTGACCAAGATCCCGACGATGGGTCTGGCGAAGTTTCCCCTTGTGGTGGCGGTCGGCCTCGGGCCGGCCGTCGAGGACGAGTCGGTGCGCCGGGCGGTCGGGGCGGCGTTGCGCAGCCTTGCGGACAAGCGCAGCGTGCACGTCGCCATCGACGCCCCGGTCGGTGCGATGGCCGAAGGCGCGGCGCTCGGTGCGTACAAGTTCACCGAGTACAAGTCGACGCCGCCGCCGTCGCGGCTGCGCACCGTGACGCTGGCCGGCTCGACCGACAAGAACGCCAGGGACGAGTTGAAGCGAGCCGTCGCGGTCACCGACGCGATCGCCTTCGTCCGCGATCTGGTCAACACGCCGCCCAACGACCTCTACCCCGCGACCTTCGCCGACCGCGTCGAGGAGCGCGCCGCGCAGGCGGGGCTGTCGATCGAGATCTTCGACGAGCGCATGCTCAAGCGCGGCAAGTTCGGGGCCATCCTCGCCGTCGGCTCAGGGTCGTCGCGCCCACCACGGCTGGTGCGGCTCATCCACCGCCCGGCCAAGCCGGTGGCGAAGGTGGCGCTGGTCGGCAAGGGCATCACGTTCGACTCCGGCGGGCTGAACATCAAACCGGGCGCCGGGATGAGCTGGATGAAGTCGGACATGGGCGGGGCCGCTGCGGTCGTCGGCGCGACGCTCGCCTGCGCGGCGCTCAAGCTGCCCGTGGAGGTGACGGCGACCGTCCCCATGGCCGAGAACATGCCCTCCGGCGCCGCGTACCGCCCGTCCGACGTGATCACCATGCGCGGTGGCCGCACGGTCGAGGTGTCCGACACCGACGCCGAGGGCCGGCTCATCCTCGCCGACGCGATCGTGCGGGCGTGCGAGGACGAGCCCGATTTCCTCATCGAGGCCTCGACGCTGACCGGAGCGCAGCTCGTCGCGCTCGGGTCGCGGGTCATCGGGGCGATGGGCGACGACGCGTGGCGCGACCAGGTGGCCTCTGCGGGGAACGCGGTCGGCGAGCTCGTGTGGCCCATGCCGATCCCCGAGGAACTGCGCGCCGCCCTCGACTCGCCGGTCGCCGACATCGCCAGCCTGACCGGTGACAAGTGGGGCGGGATGCTCGTCGGCGGCGCGTTCCTCGGCGATTTCGTCCCCGACGGCGTGCCGTGGGTGCACCTGGACATCGCCGGTCCCGCGTTCAACCAGGGCAAGCCGCACGGCTACACGCCCAAGGGCGGCACCGGGGCGGGCGTGCGCACGATCGTGGCCACGCTGGCCCAGCTCGCCGCCCAGTGAGTGACGTCCCCTGGGGTTGAGTGACGTCCCCGGGGTTGAGTGACGGCGAATTCGCCGTCACTCAACCCACCCGGACGTCACGCAACGTGGACGGCGTCACGCAACCACCTTCGGTCGATTGTGGAAAGACGTAACCGCCGACCCACGAAATGTGGACGAAGAGCCGCTCCTCGCCGGTCCGGGTTGATCGTGGCGAGGTGACTGCACGCATCTCCTATGTCGACGACACACCCGCGCCGTCTCGGCTCGGCGACTGGGCCGAGGCGCTCACCCAGATGAACCCGCACACCACCTTGAGCTGTCGCACCGCGGGGCAACTGTGGGGCCTCTGGCTGCCACGCTTCGACGGCATCGAGGTCACCACGCCCGCTCGGAACCGGTGCAGCAGCTACACGACGGGCGTGCAGCGACAAACCGTGATCGCGCACCGGCGCCTCACGGATCCGGACGACATCACCACCCGCTTCGGGTTGCCGGTGCTCAGCCTCGAGCGCACGTGGCTCGACCTCGCCGCCGTGCTCGATCTTCCCGACCTCATCGCAGCGGGTGACTCCGCCTTGCGCGCGGGTGCGGTGCAGGCACACCTGGTCGAGCGGGCGATGCGGCTGCACCGGGTACGGGGCGCGTCGGCCGCCCGGCGCGCGGCGCCGCTGCTCGACGCACGCTCGCGCTCGCGTCCCGAGTCACGCATCCGTGGTGGGATCGTGCTCGCCGGGCTGCCGGCACCCGAGGTGAACGAGCCGATCCACGACGCCGACGGCGGCTGGCTCGCCGAACCCGACCTGCACTACAAGCGGGCGAAGCTGGCGCTGGAGTTCAACGGTGGGATGCATGCCGACATCGAGCGGATGCGTCGCGATTCCGTGCGGCTGCTCGGCATGCAGCGCGATGGCTGGCTCGTCCTGACCTACACCGCGCCGCACGCATTCGGCCGGCTGCACGAGGTGGTCAGCGACGTGTACGAGTCCTTGTGCCGCCGCGATCCCGAGTCCATCGTGCGCTGCCGCGTCCGCCGTCCCCGTTGAGTGACGTCCCGTCCATTGAGTGACGTCCCACGTACTTCGGTGACGGCGAAATCGACGTCACTCAAGGCGGGCGGACGTCACTCAGGGCGGGCGGACGTCACTCAACGCGCGGGGACGTCACTCACGGGTTCTCGCCGGTCCTTCGACGCTGCGTCCACTGCCGCATGCGTTCGGGATAGCCAACTCGCTCCACCTCGTACAGCGGTATGCGGTGTTTCTTGGCAAACGAGTTCGCGCCGCCCGCGCCGGCGACGCGTCGGCGGGTCCACTCCCCCGTCGCGGCGACCAGGACGACCGTCGTCTCGGTGACGGTGGTCCGCGGCTCGAGGAAGGCCTCGACCCCCTGCCGGGAGCGCACGAAGTCGGCGAGGTGGTCGAGGTCGGCCGTGTCGGCGCGACGCAGCGTGCCCGGGCGGTGCGTGCGCCGTCGCGGGAGCCACCTCATGGCCCCAATCCTGTCATCCACGGCTGTGCGCCTCCTGTCCAGAACCGGAGTTTGGGCTAGTGCCAAGATGGACAAGAGACCCCGAGCACAGGAGTAGCAGTGGCCGACAACCAGTCCGACCTCGTCATCCTCGGTGGCGGCAGCGGCGGCTACGCCGCTGCGCTGCGGGCAGCCGAGCTCGGCAAGTCCGTCGTGCTCATCGAGAAGGACAAGGTCGGCGGCACGTGCCTGCACCGCGGCTGCATCCCGACCAAGGCCCTGCTGCACGCCGGCGAGATCGCCGACGGCGCCCGCGAGAGCGCCAACTTCGGCGTCAACGCCACCTTCGACGGCATCGACATGGCGGGCGTGCACAAGTACAAGGACGGTGTCGTCGGCAAGAACTGGAAGGGCCTGCAGGGACTGATCAAGTCGCGCGGCATCCAGACGATCGAGGGCGAGGGCAGGCTCGTCGGGCCGAAGACCGTGCAGGTCGCAGACGACACGTACACCGGCACCAACCTCGTGCTGGCCACCGGCTCGTACTCGCGCACGCTGCCCGGCCTCGACCTGGACGGGCAGCGGGTCATCGCCTCCGAGCACGCCCTGCAGCTCGACCACGTGCCGGCCACCGCGATCGTGCTCGGCGGCGGCGTGATCGGCTGCGAGTTCGCGTCGGCGTGGACGAGCTTCGGCTCGGAGGTCACGATCGTCGAGGCGCTGCCGCACCTCGTCCCCCTCGAGGACGAGGCCAGCTCGAAGCTGCTCGAGCGCGCGTTCCGCCGCCGCAAGATCGGGTTCAAGCTCGGGGTGCGCTTCGAGAAGGTCGAGCACACCGACGACGGCGTGCGGGTACACCTCGAGGGCGGCGAGACGCTCGAGGCCGAGGTGCTGCTCGTCGCCGTCGGCCGCGGTCCGGCGTCGGCGAACCTCGGTTACGAGGAGCAGGGCGTCACGATCGAGCGCGGCTTCGTCATCACCGACGAATTCCTGCGCACGTCCGTCGAGGGCGTCTACGCGGTCGGCGACCTGATCTCGGTCGGCGGCGAGCCGCACCTGCAGCTCGCGCACGTCGGGTTCGCCGAGGGCATCCTCGTCGCCGAGCACATCGCCGGCCTGCCGGTCGTACCCATCGACTACCCCGGCGTTCCGCGCATCACCTACTCCTCCCCAGAGGTTGCTTCGGTCGGGCTGAGCGAGCAGGTCGCCGTCGAGAAGCACGGCGCGGACGCGATCAAGACCGTCACCTATGACCTGTCGGGCAATGGCCGGTCGTCGATCTTGAACACCAAGGGCGCGGTCAAGCTCGTCGCGAAGCAGGACGGGACGGTTCTCGGTGTCCACATCGTGGGCGACCGCGTCGGTGAGTTGATCGCCGAGGCGCAGCTGATCTACAACTGGGAGGCGCTGGCCGGCGAAGTCGCCCAGCTGATCCACCCGCACCCGACCCAGTCCGAGGCGATCGGCGAGGCGCACCTGCTGCTGGCGGGCAAGCCCCTGCACGTTCACGACTAGCCACCCCACCCGCTCACCACATCCACTGCCATAAGGAGCCGCGTCCATGGCGACGTCCGTGACCATGCCCCGCCTCGGTGAAAGCGTCACCGAAGGGACCGTGACCCGCTGGCTGAAGAGCGAGGGCGATCACGTCGACGCCGACGAACCGCTACTCGAGGTCTCGACCGACAAGGTCGACACGGAGGTTCCGTCGCCGGCGTCCGGCACCGTGCTGTCGATCAAGGTGCAGGAGGACGAGACGGTCGAGATCGGCGTCGAGCTCGCCGTGATCGGCGAGGCCGACGAGGCCGGCGGGTCGGGCGAGGCTCCGACGACAGCTCGGACGCAGCGTCGGACGACAGCTCGGACGACAGCTCGGACGACAGCCGTCGGACGACAGTTCGGACGACAGTTCGGACCAGGCAGCCGGAACCGGAACCCGAGCCCGAACCGCAGCCGGAACCGCAGCCCGAATCAGCACCGGAACCCGAGCCCGAACCGCAGCCGGAACCGCAGCGCGAATCAGCACCGGAGCCCGAGCCGGAGCCCCAGCCGCAGGCCCAGGCGCCGACGGCGGCACCGAGCCCGGGCGCGGCTCCGCAGCCGCAGCACGCCGCTCCGGACGACCAGGGCGGGCGGGGCGACTCCGCCCAGGGCGGCAGCGACGCCGCCGCGAGTTCCGGTGACGACAGGGGCGACGAGAGTTCCGATGACGACGAGGTCGCCGGCACCTACGTCACCCCGTTGGTGCGCAAGCTCGCCAGCGAGCACGGCGTCGACCTGAACACGCTGCACGGCACGGGCGTCGGCGGGCGCATCCGCAAGTCCGACGTCCTGGCCGCAGCCGAGGCGGCGAAGCAGGAGGCCGCCGAGCAGGCCGCCGCGCAGCGCGCGCCGGCTCCGCAGCCGGCCGCGGCGACCGCAGCAGCGGGCCCGACCGACCGCCCTGCAGCTGCCGCCACCGCGATGGCGAGCGTCACGCACCAGCGCGGCAGCGTCGAACCGATGTCGCGCATGCGTCAGGTCATCGCCACCCGGATGGTCGAGTCGCTGCAGACCTCGGCCCAGCTCACCACCGTCGTCGAGGTCGACGTCACGAAGATCGCGCGCCTGCGCGCACAGGCGAAGAACGACTTCGAGGCGCGCGAGGGCGTCAAGCTGTCGTTCCTGCCGTTCTTCGCGATCGCCACGATCGAGGCGCTGAAGGCCCATCCGGTCGTGAACGCCAGCGTCGACATGGAGAAGAAGGAGATCACCTACCACGACGCCGAGCACCTCGGCATCGCCGTCGACACCGACCGCGGCCTGCTCGTTCCGGTGATCCACAACGCCGGCGACCTCAACCTGGCCGGCGTTGCCCGCAAGATCGCCGACCTCGCCGCGCGTACGCGCGAGAACAAGGTGAGCCCGGACGAACTCGGCGGCGGGACGTTCACGCTGACCAACACGGGCAGCCGCGGCGCTCTGTTCGACACGCCGATCATCAACCAGCCGCAGGTGGGCATCCTCGGCACCGGTGCGGTGGTCAAGCGTGCGGTCGTCGTGGAGGACGCCAACCTCGGCGAGACGATCGCCGTGCGGTCGATGGTCTACCTCGCCCTGTCCTACGACCACCGCATCGTCGACGGCGCCGACGCAGCCCGGTTCCTGGTCACCGTGAAGCAGCGTCTCGAGGCCGGTGCGTTCGAGCGGGCGCTCGGACTCGGGTAGGCAACCGCGTGGAGGTCGTGCTCGCCGGTGCGTCCGGTCTGATCGGCGGCGCGCTGCGCGATGCCCTGCGCGCGGACGGGCACCGCGTGAAACAGCTAGTCCGGCACGAGACATCTGCGGCGGACACCGACAGCTGGGACCCCGCGGCAGGCCTGGTCGACCCTGATTTCCTAGCCGGCGCCGACGCAGTCGTGTGCCTGTCGGGGGTCGGTGTCGGCTCCAAGCGGTGGACCGAGGACTACAAGCGGCAGATCCTGCAGAGCCGCGTCGACACTGTCGGCACGCTCGCTCGATCGCTGGCCGAATACGGCGGGCCGCGCGTGCTGGTGTGCGCCTCGGCGGTGGGCTACTACGGCGACACCGGCGACCGCATCGTCGAGGAGGGCACGCCGTCGGGGTCCACCTTCCTCGCCGACGTGTGCCGGCAATGGGAAGCTGCCGCCGATCCCGCCCGTGCGGCCGGCGTGCGGGTCGTGCACCTGCGCACCGGGCTCGTGCTCGCAGGCGACAGCGACCTGATGAAGCGGCTCAAGCCGCTGGTGCAGCTCGGTGTCGCCGGCAAGCTCGGCAACGGGCGCCAGTACTTCCCGTGGATCACGCTGCTGGACGAGATCCGCGCCATCACCTTCGTGACGACCCACGACGTCTCCGGCCCGGTGAACCTGACCGCCCCCGCGCCGGTGACCAACGCCGAGTTCACCAAGACGATCGGACGCGTGTTGCACCGGCCGACCGTGCTTCCGGCGCCGGCCTTCGGCGTGCGCGTGGTGCTCGGCGAATTCGCCGGCGAGGTGCTCGGCGGCCAGCGTGCTGTGCCCGCCGCGCTGACCGCGGCGGGCTTCGAGTTCGAGCACACCGACGTCGAAACCGGCCTGCGCTGGGCGCTGGGACGCTGACGGGTCATTCTCGTCGCTCGGCGGTGATGCGGTAGCCGGCTGGGGTGCGCCGCAACTCGATCGTCATTGCTGCGGGACGCGCCGCCGCAGTGTGCTCGCGCGTCGCTCCGCGGCACACCAACGCGTCGGCGCGCACCCGCACCCGGGCGTGCACGCGCATCCGCCGGCCTGCGCGGACGGTGCGCACCCCAGCGAACGTGGAGCGCAGCCCGGTGAGCACGCATCCCCTCGGGACGAGCGCGAGCATGCGCTCGCGGTCGCGCGCGAGCAGCACCGGCGACGAGTAGACCTGCGCCAGCAACGACGGGTCGCGCCGCGCGTACGCGGCCTCGCGGGCACGATCGAGCGCCGCCAGCACGGACTGCACCGGCGAGGACGCGGACGCGGGCCGCGAGGGCACGCACCCGCGGCGTCCGGCGCGCCGTGGATGTCGTCGGCGCGGCGGGGACCGTAGGGGCGCGATGCGCGAGGGCCGGATGCGCGCCGGCGACGCCCACCGGCGGCGGGTCGTGCGGCCACAGCACGAGCGCGGCCCCGGCAACCGCCACAGCAGCGGCGCCAGCGAGTGCGATTCGACGCACGCGGGTGAGACGTGCCTCGTGCCGCGCACCGGGCGGCTGGGCGAACGGCGTCGGCGCCCGGACACCGTAGGTCAGTGGTTGGCGGGCGAACGGCGGGCGCGGCGCCGCGGCCGAAGACGCCGCTGACGACGCTGCCGACGACGCTGCCGACGACGCTGCCGACGACGCTGCCGACGACGCTGCCGACGACTGGGTGCCCTCGCGGACCGGCACCGACTCCAGCGGCCACGACTCGAGCGTGCGTGCGGCGTGCCGCGCGCGTCCTGCCGTGAGTTCCACGGCCACCGGCTCGGCTGCGTGTCGCAGCTCCAGGGCGAATTCGGCGGCGGTACACCGCCGCTCGGGCTCGAGGCGCAGTGCCCGAGTGATGACGGTGACCACGTCCGCAGGCGTGCCGGCCACTTCGAGGCGGCCCGCGAAATCCGGCTCGGCGCCGGTGGTGGCCGCGATCTCGAGAACGTCCGCGGCCTCGTCGCCCGGCCACGGCGGCGCGCCGGTCAGCGCGTGCAGCGCGACCGCGCCGAGCATGAACACGTCGCTGGCCGGAATCGGGAGCCCGCCGGCGGCTACGGCGGGATCGGCGTAGGACGGCGTCGTGCGCACCGCCGCCATGTCGCCGAGCAGCCGGGCGACGCCGAGATCGGCGAGCAGCGGCAGCCCGACCTCGGTGAACAGGATGTTCGCGCTCGACACGTCCCCGTGCACGACCCCGGCGTTGTGCGCATATGCGAGCGCGCTCCCGATCGGCGCCAACGCGGTGACGGTCTCCCCGACCGTGAGGCGCCCACGGCGCGCCAGCAGCGTCGCGAGCGACCCGGCCGCGGCGAGGTCGAGCACCAGCACGATCGAGTCGTCGAGGGGTCGAACCTCGTGCAGCTTCATCACGTGCGCGTGGTCGAGCGTCGACAGCATCGCGGCTTCGGAGATCGCGGCCTGCCGTTGCGCGCGTTCGGAGAGCCAGATGCGTTTGAGGGCGACCGGCACGCCGGTCGAGGCGACCGTGGCGCGCCACACCTCGCCGGAGGACCCGGCGCCGATGAGCTCCTCGATCTTGTACCCGGGCAGTCGCCAGGCTCCACGTGCCATGCCCGCAGACGCTAGGCGATCGGGCCGACCTCAACCGGAGTTATCCACAACCACCGTCCGCTGCCCGTCCTATGGTGGGGGCATGCCGCTCTACGGTGCTCACGTCGACTCCGCCGACCCGCTGCCGCACGCCGAATCGGTCGGTGCCGAGACGATCCAGTTCTTCCTCGCCGACCCCCAGGGGTGGAAGAAACCCGAGCCGCACCCGCACGCCGACGCGATCCGCGCCAGCGACCTGCGCGTCTACATCCACGCGCCGTACCTCGTGAACGTCGCGAGCACGAACAACAAGATCCGCATCCCGAGCCGGAAGATGCTCACCCAGCACGCCGAGGCGGCCGCAGCGATCGGCGCGAAGGGGCTGATCGTGCACGGCGGGCACGTCACCGCCAAGGATGACCCCGCGGTCGGCTTCGAGAACTGGCGCAAGACCTTCGAACGAGCGCAGGAGTCCGGCGGCTTCCCACTGCCGATCCTGATCGAGAACACCGCGGGCGGCGACAACGCGATGGCCCGCCGGTTCGACCGGCTCGCCATGCTGTGGGACGCCGTCGGCGAGTTCGGGCCCGGCTTCGTGCTCGACACCTGTCACGCGTGGGCCGGCGGCGAGGAACTCGCCGACATCGTCGCGCGCGTCAAGGCGATCACCGGCCGCGTCGACCTCGTGCACGCGAACAACTCGCGCGACACGTTCGACTCGGGCGCCGACCGCCACGCCAACTTCGATGCGGGGACGTTCGACTCCGAGCTCATCGCGAGCGTGTGCCGCGACGCGGGATGTGACGTCATCGTCGAGACGCCCGCCGACGGTCAGCGCGGTGATCTGGAGTACCTGCACAAGCAGCTCGACTGAGTCGATAACGTCGGCCCATGCCCGCCGACGCACCGACGATTCTCGCCACGTCCGGCGGGCGCAAACCCGGCCGGTACACCCGCTTCGAGTTCGGGGCGCTGACCGAGTTCGCGATCGACCTCTCGGGCGTCACCGGCCGGGCGCCGCGGATGTGCCTGCTCGCGACCGCCGTCGGCGACGACGCGCTGACCATCGCCGCAGTACTACGACATGGCACGGGTGCGCGGAGTGCAGGCGTCGCACCTGCTCTCGTTCCCGATGCCCAACGTCGCCGACGCCACCGAGCACCTGCTCGCACAGGACGTCGTGTGGGTCTTCGGCGGCAGTGTCGCCGGACTGCTGGCGATGTGGCGCCTGCTGGGCTACGACGACGCGCTGCACGCGGCATGGCAGGCCGGAGTGGTGCTGACCGGCGTGAGCGCCGGGTCGATCTGCTGGCATACCGGCGGCACGACCGACTCGTTCGGACGCGATCTCCAGGCGATCACGAACGGGCTCGGGTTCGTGCCGTACGCCAACGGCGTGCACTACGACTCGGAGCCGCAGCGCCGCCCGCTGTTCCAGCGGTTGATAGCGGACGGGACGCTGCCGACCGGATATGCGACCGACGACGGTGTGGGCCTGCTCTACCGTGGCACCGAGTTCGTCGAGGCGGTCACGGAGGTCGACGGCAAGGGCGCCTACCTCGTCGAACGCACCGCCGAAGGCGCTGCCGCCGAGACCCGTATCGACCCGCGACCGCTCTAGCGGGGGCGGCGCGGCAGCTTCAGGTTCGGGTTCTCGACGACCCGCCGCGTGGTCGTACGCAGGCGTTCGGCGGCCTGCGCGCTCGGGCGCCGGGCAGCGGCCGCCTCGTCACGGCGTTGCCGCGTGCGCCGCCGGCGTTCCTCGGCGTCGAGCTCGGCCAGCACCCGCTCCACGCCGGCGAGCAGCGAACCGCGGCGCTGCCACAGCCCGACCGCCTCGTGCGGGTCGACGAGCAGCAATTCGGTCAGCCGCACGCGGGCCTCGCGCACCGCATCGAGCGCGTCCTCCAGCACGTCGGTGTGGGGCTCACCGGCCTCGTCGCCCTCGGCGCGCACCAGCGTGCCGAAGTCGCGCAGCGCCCGCGCGATGTCGGCCATCAGCACCGCCAGGGCGTCGCGCAGCAGTTCGTCGCCCGAGCCGTCGGGACGGCTCTCGTCGAGCGTGACCTCGCTGCCCTCGGCCAGCGACCGGAACACCGCCCGTAAGGCGACTGCGGCGTGCTCGAGCGCCTGCAGACCGCTGCGCAGGTCGGGGATGGTGTCGGGGATGCCGACCGCGCGCGGATTGAGCCGGCGGCTCTCCTGCGCTTCGTCGAGTTCGCGCTCGACCAGCTCGACCCGCCCGGTGAGGGTGCGCAGCTCATCGAGCCAGGCAGCCGCTTCGTCGCGTCCGACCGGCCCGTCGTGCAACGACGTCGCCGCACGGTCGAGCAGTCGCGCGATCGAGTCGCCGAACCGCTCGACCGCCCGCCCCGCGGTACGCACCCGCGGCCGCTGCGGGATCACCACGTTGACGAGCAGCCCCACCGCCGCACCGATCAATGTTTCGACGATCCGGTCGGTGGCGCGCACGCCGGCCCCGCCGGCGGCGAGGATCAGCATCGCGCTGATCGGCACCTCGAGCAGGTGCGGCCCCAGCCGCAGCGCCTGGCCGAGCAGGATCGACACGAGCACGATCGAGCCGAGGCTCCACCAGGTCAGGCCGACCAACAGCGCGGCAGCGACAGCGACGCCCACCCCGGCCAGCACGCTGACGATGCGCCGCACCGTGTCGGTGATCGTGCCGAAGAACGTCACCTGCACGATCAGCAGCGCGGTCAGCGCCGCAGTGATCGGCTGCTTGTCGCCGGACACGCGTTGCGCGGCGAGATAGGACGCCACCGCAGCCACGCTCAGTCGCAATGCGCGCGCCAGCGCCGCCCGGCCGCCCTCGCGCACCCGGCGGCGCGCGTCGACCAGCCATGCCCGCACGTCGACCACGCCAACATTGTGGCGCGGCCGACGTGCCGCGTCAGTCCTTGGCCGATGCGGCCGCCAGCTTCGACGGCCACCAGATCTTCTTGCCGATGTCGTAACTCAGCGCCGGAACGAGGATCGACCGCACCACGACCGTGTCGAGCAGCACGCCGAAGGCGACCGTGAACCCGATCTCGGCGAGGAACACGATCGGCAGCACGCCGAGCACCACGAACGTCGCGGCGAGCACGATGCCCGCCGAGGTGATCACGCCGCCCGTGACGGCGAGGCCCCGTCGGATGCCGTCCTTGGTTCCGTACTGCAACGTCTCCTCGCGTACTCGGGTCATCAGGAAGATGTTGTAGTCGATGCCGAGCGCCACGAGGAACACGAACGCGAACAGCGGGAACGCAGGGTCGGCGTTCGCGAAGTGGAACACGTGGTTGAACACGAGCGCGCTCACGCCGAGCGATGCCGTGAACGACAGCACGACCGTCGCGATGAGGATCAGCGGTGCGATGAGCGCACGGAGCACGATCGCGAGCACGATCAGGATCACCGCAAGCACGAGCGGGATGATCAGGTTGCGGTCGTGCCGCGATGCGTCCTGCACGTCGAGGTTCGCCGCCGACTGGCCGCCGACCAGCGCGTCCGCCCCGGGAACCTTGTCGACCGCGGCCCGGATGTCCTTGATCGTCTGGTACGCGGCGGAGGTGTCGAAGCTCGAGGTCAGCGTTGCGTCGACCAACGTCTTGCCGCCGATCGGAGTCACCTGCAACTGCTGCGGCGGGCATGATGCGCTCGCCCCCGGCAGGCGCGCCGCTACCGCCGGACTGCTTGAGCAACGCGGCCAGCTTCGCGTAGTCGATCTGAACACACACCGCGTTCGGCGACTTGTCGACGCCGGGCACCTGCTTGACCGCGGCGATCACGTCGTCGGCCTTGTCGGCGTTCGTGAGGATGATCGCCGGTGCGCCGGCACCCTGGTTGAAGTTCGCGTTGTACAGGTGCTGGCCGGTGATGACGTCGGGCTTGTTGGTGAAGCCGTCGATCGTCGACAACCCGTCGGTCTTCAGGCCGGCGATGGCGATGACGCAGGCGATGAGTACGACGCCGCTGATCGCCCAGCTCCGCGTCGAGTTCCGCGTGACGCCGCCCGCGATGCGTCCCCACAGGCCGTGCGTGGCGATGTCGGTCTGATGGTCGACGCCGGGACGCTTCGGCCAGAAGATCCAGCGGCCGCTGATCACGAGCATTGCCGGCAGGACGGTGAGCATGACGATGACCGTGCAGCCGATACCGATCGCGCAGACCGGCCCGAGTCCGGCGGTCGAGTTCAGCTCGGCGAAGGTCAGGCAGATCAACCCGAGGATGACCGTGACGGCGGACGCCACGATGGGCTGCGCGGCCGCCTTCCACGCGACGCGCATGGCCTGGATCCGGCTCTCGTACTCGTGCAGTTCTTCGCGATAGCGGCTGACCAGCAGCAACGCATAGTCGGTGCCGGCGCCGATGACGAGCACGGACAGGATGCCTTGGCTCTGGCCGTTGAGGGTGATCGCGCCGCTCTTCGCGAGGGCGTAGATGATCATCGATGCAGCGCCGAGGGCCACCACGGCCGAGAACAGCGGATAGAACCACAGCACCGGGCTGCGGTAGACCAGCAGCAGGATGGCGATGACGACGATGCCCGCGGCGATGAGCAGGTTGCCGTCGAGGCCGCTGAACGAGTCGATGAACGCGACGATCAGACCGCCGGCACCGGCGCTGTGCACACCGAGCCCGGGCGGCGCATTCGCCCGCGCCGCCGCGAGCACGGCCTTCTCGGCGTTGACCAGGTCAGGACCCTTGACGGACGTGCCCTTGTCACGGCCGACGAGCGGGACCGACACCGCCGCGACCGATCCCGACTTCGAGTACTCGGGCTGGCCGACCTCGTCGGACGAGATGCCCTTGATCGTGCGGAACTTGGCGACGTCGGTGGTGATCTTCTGCTTGTCCTGGGCGGTGAGCCCGCTCGAACGCTCGTAGACGATGAAGCCCGGGATGGACTGGATGGTGCTGAACTTCTGCTGCTCGTTGGCGACCTTGGTCGAATCGGCCGAGCCGGGCAGGAAGGACGAGTTGTCGTTCTTCTGGACGTCGGCGAGTTTGCTCTGGAAGGCGCCACCGGACAGGCCGATGAACAGGATGATGATGGCCAGCGCGCCGAAGATCCAGACGAATCTCGGGCGAGGCTGCTTTGTGGGCCGGTCGGCGTCGGGTTGCCGGCGCTGGTCGGTGCTCGTCATGCATTTCCTCCTGGTTAGGCGCCCCAAGCTATCGGGGACCGGTGACATCCGGCGATGGGGATTCACCCCCAAACGGCCCTGACATCCGTCACACGGCGCGAGACCGGTGAGCGGGCACCGGCTGAGTACCGTAGACGGCGTGGGTGAACTGAAGGTGGTCCGCGCGGGGCGCGTCGACTACGAGCCGGCCTGGGCCCACCAGCGCGCCGTCCACACAGCGGTCGCCGCGGGCCTTGAGCCTGACACGGTGCTGCTGCTCGAACACCCGTCCGTCTACACCGCCGGCAAGCGCACCGAGCCCGGGGAGCGCCCCGCCGACGGCACGCCGGTGATCGACGTCGACCGCGGCGGGAAGATCACCTGGCACGGACCGGGCCAGCTGGTCGGATACCCGATCGTGCGGCTGCCCGATCCGATCGACGTCGTCGCCTACGTGCGCCGCATGGAGGGCATGCTCATCGACGTATGCGCCGACTTCGGCGTGAGCGCGACGCGGGTCGAGGGGCGCAGCGGCGCGTGGATCACCGGCGACGGCCCTGATCGCAAGATCGCCGCGATCGGCATCCGCGTCGCGCGCGGGGTCACGTTGCACGGGTTCGCCCTCAACTGCGACCCCGATCTGCGCTTCTTCGACACCTTCGTGCCGTGTGGCATCGCCGATGCCGGCGTCACGTCGCTGTCGAAGGAACTCGGACGCGACGTCACGATCGACGAGGTGCTGCCGGTGGTCGAAAGTCATGTCCACTCTTTGACCGACTTCGAGGTGCGCGTGTGACAGCAGTACAGCCCGACGGACGCCGGATGCTGCGGATCGAGCAGCGCAACACGGCCGTCCCCATCGAGCGCAAGCCGGAATGGATCAAGACCCGCGCCAAGATGGGCCCCGAGTTCACCGAGCTGCGCGATCTCGTCAAGCGCGAGGGCCTGCACACCGTGTGCCAGGAAGCCGGCTGCCCCAACATCTACGAGTGCTGGGAGGACCGCGAGGCCACCTTCCTCATCGGCGGCGACCAGTGCACCCGTCGCTGCGACTTCTGCCAGATCGACACCGGCCAGCCCACCGCCCTCGACCGCGACGAGCCGCGGCGGGTCGCCGAGAGCGTCCGGTCGATGGAGCTGCGCTACGCGACGATCACCGGTGTCGCGCGCGACGACCTCGTCGACGGCGGGGCATGGCTGTACGCCGAGACGGTCCGCCAGATCCACGCGCTCAACCCCGACACCGGCGTCGAACTGCTCGCACCGGACTTCAACGCCATCCCGGAGCTGCTGGCCGAGGTGTTCGCGAGCCGGCCCGAGGTGTTCGCGCACAACATCGAGACGGTGCCACGCATCTTCAAGTCGATCCGTCCGGGTTTCCGGTACGAGCGGTCGCTGGACGTGCTGCGCGCCGCGCGCGCCGACGGCCTGGTGACCAAGTCGAACCTGATCCTCGGCATGGGCGAGGAGCGCGCCGAGATCAGCCAGGCCCTGCAGGACCTGCACGACGCCGGGTGCGAGCTGATCACCATCACGCAGTACCTGCGCCCGTCGCCCAAGCACCACCCGGTGACCCGCTGGGTGAAGCCGCAGGAGTTCGTCGAACTGCGCGAGGAGGCCGAGGACATCGGCTTCGCGGGCGTGATGTCGGGGCCGCTGGTGCGCTCGTCGTACCGGGCCGGCCGGCTCTACCAGCAGGCGATCGCCGCACGTACCTGAGGTCGCACCCAACCTGATCGGTCCGGCGGGGCGTACATGGGGCGTGGAGATGATGATTCGCCCGCCGGCCCGGCCGCCGCGGCCTGATGCCGATTTCGCCGACTGGGTGGGCCCGTGGTTGCCGGACCTGTGGCGCTTCGCCGTCTCGTTGAGTTCGCTCGACGACGCCGACGACATCGTGCAGGAGGCCCTGACCCGGGCCTGGACCAAGCGCGACTCGTTCGACCCCTCGCGCGGGTCGCCACGCAGCTGGCTGCTCGCGATCGTGGCGGACCGGGCGCGCCGACGCTGGGCACGACGCCCGCGTCCGGTGCTGCCCGACCCGTCGCCGGAGCCGCACGAGGACACCGAACCGGCGGCCCGCCGCGTCGACCTGCGCCGGGCGATCGCGGCCCTTCCGGACCGGCAACGCACGACTGTCTTCCTGCACTACTACCTCGATCTCCCGGTCAGCGAGGTGGCCGACGTGCTCGGCTGCTCGGCCGGGACGGTGAAGTCGAACCTGTCCGACGCGCGCCGCACGCTCGCCCGACGACTGGAGACCCGCTCATGAACATCGATGACACCTACGCCGATCTCGACACCGAGTTGCGCGCAGACGCGTCCTTCTGGCGCGAGCAGGTCGACGGGCTGCGTCCCGACTTCGCTATCGGTGCGCAACGAGCACAGCGCCCGCACCGCCGGACGGCCCCCCTGCTCGGCGGGCTGGCCGCCGCGGCGGTCGTGCTGGCCAGTGCGGTGCTCGTGCTGATGTTGCGTCACGACGCCGGCTCCGGCACGCAGATCCGGCCGGGAATCCGCCCTCGTCCGCCCCGATCAGCCAGAAGGTGCCGACCTCCGCGCAGTGCTCCGACCCCACGGCCGCCCAGTCGGACTTCGGGGCCTCGTTGGCCCAGGGTGCTACAGGAGCACCCACGATCACCGGGGCCGTCCGGGTCGCCCACTACGGTCCGACGAACATCGCCGCATGGCACGTGGCCGCGCGCAACCAGCACGCCGCGCTGCTGCTCAGCGGCCCGCGCTTCCTGCACGTCACCCGCTTCGCCGACCACACGTGGTTCGCCGACCAGGGCGGCAGATGCAGTGCCGGCAAGGCGATCGTCCCGAAGTAGCCGTCAGTGCCAGTCGGTGCCGAACACCACGTCGCGCGACCAGATGGCCTGGTAGCGCACGCCGTCGCGCGGGGTCGCCGCGGCGTACTGGTAGCCGTGGCCCGCGTAGATCGCGACGTGGTAGGCCGACGCGCCGCTCAGGTAGAACACGAGATCGCCGGGACGCGCCTGGCTGCGGCTGATGCGGTGCATGTACCGCACGTGCCGCTGGCTCTGGGCGTTGTGGGGCAGCGAAGCGACGTCGGCCTGTTGATAGGCGTACATCGTGTAGCCCGAGCAGTCGAACCCCGTGCGCGGCGACGCGCCGCCCTCGACGTAGCGCGCGCCGACGTACTTCTTCGCGATGCGCACGATCCGATCGCCGGGCGAGTCGGCGTTCACAGCGTCGAGGAACCCCGTCGCGGACCGCAGCGCGATGCGGTAACCGGGCCGGCGCGCACCCAGCCGGAGCTGGAAGCGGTGCCCGCCGGAGATGTGGCGCGGCCGGTCGAAGCGGGGGCTGGGCAGATCGGCGTCGACGCGCCGCACGCACTCGCCGTTGACCGCCAGGCACACCCGCGCCGTCCGCGACGGGTGGTGGCGGTCGTAGGCGTAGCCGACGACCCACACGCTGCCGTCGCGGTACTGGAAGGCCGTGTCGATGTGGCCGACATAGCTCGGCGCGCTCGCCGCCTCCGCGGAGGGAACGGCGAGCGCGCCGAGAACGACGAGCGCTGACAGCGCAGTCAGGAGGATTCGGGCGACCGTTCGGGGGCTACGGGGCACCCGGCGGAGTATTCATAACGAATCGATAAATGCCAACCCGGGGAAGTTGTTCAACGGTCACTTCCCCGCCGTCACCGGTGCCAGTCGGTGCCGAAGATGACGTTGCGGGCATGGATCCGCTCGTACTCGACGCCCTGTTGCGGGTCGGTCGCCGAGTACTGGTAGCCGTGGCCCGCGTAGATCGCCACGTGATAGGCCGACCCGCCGCTCATGTAGAACACGAGGTCTCCCGGACGGGCGGTGCGCCGGGCGATGCGGTGCATGCCGCTCGAGTGCCGCTGCGACTCCGAGTTGTGCGGCAGCCCCGCGGTGTGCCCGTTGCGGTAGCTGTACATCGTGTAGCCCGAGCAGTCGAAACCGGTGCGCGGCGACGTCCCGCCGTAGGTGTAGCGGTCGCCGACGTGGCGGCGCGCAACGCGGACGACGCGCGTGCCCGGGCTCAGGGCCGTGGTGCGGTCGAGATTGGCCGGGGCGACGATGCGCCGCAGGATGATCATGACGCCGGGACGGCGCGGGCGCAGGTTGAACGAGAACAGGTGCGCGCCGCGGGTGTGATGCGCCCGGTCGAAGCTCGGGCTGGCCTGGTGCGGGTACAGCACCCTGGCGCAGCGGCTACGGATGATGACGCACACGCCGGGGTGTTTTCGGGGTGGTTGCGGTCGAAGGCCCAGCCGGTGAGGTGGATCGATCCGCTGCGGTATTGGTAGGCGGTGTGATGTGGACGTACGTCGCCCGCCGGCGGCGCCGGCGGCGGTGGGAAGGGCCACGACGGTGACGGCGGAAACCGCCGTCACGAGCAGGGCGAGCAACGCCAGTGAAGTCCGCGCGCGTCCGGGGGGCGCGATGCACGACGAACTCCCTCGATCCCCGCTCTGCGCGTCCGTGCCGGGCCAGGGCGAGTATTCATAACGGTCTGGTAAACACCAAACCGGGGAAGATTTCACGATTTCCATGATCGCCGCCCCGAACATCGGCTGACGGGTCACTACACGCCCATCTATCCTGGAGACATGGCGAAATCATCGGCTGCCGGAAAGCCCGCAAAGCTCACCCGCGCAGAGAAAAAAGAGATGAGGATCGCCAAGAAGAACAAGCGCCGCGACACCTGGCGCAGCATGGGTCAGGCCTTCTCGCTGACCCGCAAGCAGGACCCGAAATTCCTGCCGTACCTGATCCTTTTCAGCGTCCTCGCGGCCGCTGCGATCTATCTGCTGGCGCTGTGGCTGACCGGTTCGCTCTTCTCGGCATCCCGTTCGCGGTGTTCGCCCTGCTGATCGTGGCGATGCTCGTGTTCAGCCGCCGCGCCCAGACCGCCATGTACTCCCAGGCGGAGGGGCAGCCCGGCGCCGCCGGCTGGCTGCTGCAGCAGCAGCTGAAGGGCGACTGGCGTCTCACGCAGGCATCGCCGGCACCGCCTCGATGGACGCCGTGCACCGCCTCATCGGCCGTCCCGGCATCGTGCTGATCGGCGAGGGCGCGCCGCACCGCGTGCGCGGGCTGATCGCGCAGGAGAAGAAGAAGATCGCCCGGGTCGCCGGCGACACCCCGATCTACGACATCACGGTGGGGACGGGCGAGGGCGACGTGCGCCTCGGCAAGCTGAACCGCTACCTGCTCAAGCTCCCGTCCAACCTGTCCAAGGGTGAGGTGAGCGCACTCGAGAAGCGCCTCGCCGCGCTCGGCGGCCCCCGTGCCCCGCTGCCCAAGGGTCCGATGCCGCAGGGCGCGAAGATGCGCAACGTGCAGCGCACGGTGCGCAGGCGCAGCTGAGTGACCAACCGGCCCGCAGGCCTATCGAGGCGAACGGCTCGGCCTGCCCGAGTCCGGACAGGCCTCGCTCGCCTCGCCCGGCGCCCGCATCGGCTCGTGGCTCGTCGACAGCGTCTCGTCCGCGCTCGTCGGCGCGCTCATCGTCGAGGTGATCCACCACGGGCACCACCGCAGCTTCGACCAGCGACTTCCGGGATACTGGAGCCTCATCCCGTTCGCGCTCGATTACATCCTCGGGATGCTGTTCGTCGGCCGCACGCTCGGGATGTACCTGTTCGGCATCCGGATCATCCGCGTCGACCGGGACGACGCCGTCAACCCGTGGCGCGCGGTGCTGCGCACCGCATTGCTGATGCTGCTCGTGCCCGCCGTCATCTTCGACAAGGACGGCCGCGGCCTCCACGACCGCTACACCGACACCGCTGTGGTGAACGCGTGAGCGATTCGCGGCAGCAAGTCGGTCTTCGCAACATCCTCGAAACACGGCCACGAAAGGATTCGTGGTAAGCCAACCGCACCGGAGGATCGATGTTCAGCAGTCCCGACGAGGTCAAGAAGTTCATCGAGAAGGAAGGCGTCGAGTTCGTCGACGTCCGCTTCACCGACCTGCCCGGCCAGCAGCAGCACTTCAACGTGCCTGCGGCGACGCTGCCCGAGGACTTCTTCACCGAGGGGGTCATGTTCGACGGCTCGTCGATCCGCGGGTTCGCCGCGATCCACAAGTCGGACATGAAGCTCATCCCCGATCCGTCCACCGCCTATGTCGACCCGTTCCGGGCGGCGAAGACGCTCAACGTCGCGTTCTCGATCGTCGAGCCGCGCACCGGCGAGCCGTACGAGCGTGACCCGCGGCAGGTGGCGGCCAAGGCCGAGGCGTGGCTGAAGTCCACCGGCATCGCCGACACCGTCTACTTCGGCCCCGAGGCCGAGTTCTACGTCTTCGACGACGTGCGCTTCCAGACCTCGCAGAACGAGGGTTACTACCACATCGACTCGATCGAGGGCGCCTGGAACACCGGCCGCGTCGAGGAGGGCGGCAACCGCGGCTACAAGACGCGCTACAAGGGCGGCTACTTCCCCGTCCCGCCGGTCGACCACTACGCCGACCTGCGCGACCAGATGAGCAGCGCGCTGATCGCGGCCGGGCATCGAGATCGAGCGCGCGCACCACGAGGTCGGCACCGCCGGCCAGGCCGAGATCAACTACAAGTTCGACACCCTGCAGGCCGCGGCCGACGACGTGCTGAAGTTCAAGTACATCGTCAAGAACGTCGCGTGGGTCAACGGCAAGACCGCGACGTTCATGCCGAAGCCGCTCTTCGGCGACAACGGCTCGGGCATGCACTGCCACCAGTCGCTGTGGAAGGACGGCTCGCCGCTGTTCTACGACGAGCTCGGCTACGCCGGGCCTGTCGGACACGGCGCGCTACTACATCGGCGGCCTGCTGCACCACGCGCCGGCGCTGCTCGCGTTCACCAACCCGACGGTGAACTCCTACCACCGCCTGGTGCCGGGCTTCGAGGCTCCGGTCAACCTGGTCTACAGCTCGGGCAACCGGTCGGCCTGCATCCGGGTGCCGATCACGGGCACGAACCCGAAGGCCAAGCGCATCGAGTTCCGCATCCCCGACCCGTCGTGCAACCCCTACCTCGCGTTCTCGGCGATGCTGATGGCCGGCGTGGACGGCATCAAGAACAAGATCGAGCCGCCGGCGCCGGTCGACAAGGACCTCTACGAGCTGCCGCCGGACGAGCTGGCGTCGATCGAGCAGGTGCCGGGTTCGCTCAACGAGGTGCTCGACGCGCTCGAGGCCGACCACGAGTTCCTCACCGAGGGCGGCGTGTTCACCGACGACCTCATCGAGGCGTGGATCGGCTACAAGCGCGCCAACGAGATCGACCCGATCCGCCTCCGTCCGCACCCGCACGAGTTCGAGCTGTACTACGAC
>CAWAVG010000004.1:0-1381131 GCA_963785425.1 uncultured Actinomycetota bacterium | reverse complement strand
GCTCTGCCGGGACTCGTGCACCGCCAGGATGGTCCAACCGCCGGCGGACGCCCCGGCCGCGTGGTAGATCTGGCCTTCGGGCAGGCCGCCGGCCGGGTGCACGGCCGCGATCGACGCGTCGTAGTTCTCCTTGCTCCCGCCGGGGAAGTGGTGCACGACTCCGTGTGCCATGTGAACTCCTTCATCCAATGGTATTTTCATACGAAACGAAATATAGTTGCTGACATGGAGAAGTCAAGACCCGCGCACGAGTTCCTTCAACCCGAGGAGTGGCAGTCCTGGGGAGCACTGATGCTGCTGCACCGGTCGGTGCTGCGTGAACTCGACGACGACCTGCGCCGAGAGCACGGCCTCGCCGTCACCGAGTTCGACGTGCTCATCACCCTGTTCAACGCTCCGGACAAACGTCTACGCATGTCCGTGCTCGCAGAACGCGTGCTGCTCAGCCCAGCCGGCGCGACGCACCTGGTGACTCGCCTCGAGCGTGATCGACTGCTGCGCCGCGAGGTCGATCCCGCAGACGGTCGCAAGTGGTTCGCCGTGCTCACCGAGGACGGCGACCGCATGCTCCAGGCCGCCCGGCGCACGCACAACGACGTGCTCCGTCGGACCTTGCTGGCTAGCACCTCGACCACCGACCGCACCGCACTGCGCCGGATCTGGCGGCGCCTGTCGGCTGAGCAACCGACCCCGACCGGCTCGAACTGAGCCACCCACCCGCGCTTGTGGTCAGCAAGGCCTAGGAGCGCTCATAACAGCAGCGCCGACAGCAACCAGCAGGAACACCGACCGGCCATATTCGGCGATAGGCGCGATGACCAGATCACCCGGCGTGGGTCGGCGGCCGAACTCCTTTGCCAGCGGCGAGAAATTGACTCGGTGCCCGTCTGGTCAGGTTTGCTTCAAATCCTTCAGAATCCGCTGGCTTGCCAACCGGGCAGGCGACCCGATCACGCAGCCGCCGGGGTGCGTTCCGGACCCGCACTGGTAGTAGCCGTCGACGGGGGTGCGGTACTGGCTCCAGCCGGGCGCCGGACGGAAGAAGTACATCTGCGGCGCGAGGAACTCGCCGGCGAAAATGTTGCCCTCCGTGAGACCGGTCAGCTGTTCGATGTCGACCGGGGTGACGACTTCGCGGTGCCGCACGAGGTCGCCGAAGCCGGGGAAGTGCGATTCCAGCACGGCCTGCGCCGTGTCACCGAACCGCTCACGCTCGGCGTCCCAGTCGCTGCCCCGCAGCTCGTACGGGGCGTACTGGACGAAGCACGACATCACGTGCTTGCCGGGCGGCGCCATGTCCGGGTCGACGACTGACTGGATCGCCGCGTCGATGTAAGGCCGCTCGGAGTACCAGCCGTACTTCGCCGCGTCGAAGGCGCGCTCGACGTACTCGATCGTCGGTCCGATGTTGATGAATCCGCCGTAGTGGTCGACGGTGTCCGGCAGCGCCGGGAACACCGGCAGACCGTCGAGGGCGAAGTTCACCTTCGCGGAGACGCCGCGGTAGCGCAGCCGCTCGACGTTGTCGACGAGGTCGGCGGGAAGCGTGCGCGGGTCGACGAGTTCCAGGAACGTGTGACGGGCGTCCAGCGCCGACACGACGACCGGCGCTCGGAACTCGGTGCCGTCCTCGAGCGCAACGCCGACCGCCTGACCGTCGCGGGTCAGCACGCTGGACACGCGGGAACTCACCCTGATCTCGGCGCCGAATGCTTCCGCGGCCCGGGCGAGGACCTGGGTGAACCCGCCGTTTCCGCCCTTGTGGAATGCCCAGGAACCCAGGTGGCCGTCGTGCTGGCCCATCTTGTGGAACAGCAGCACGAGCCCCGAACCCGGCGACATCGGACCGACCTTCGAGCCGATGATGCTCGACGACGCGTGGTAGCCCTTCACCGCCTCGTGCTCGAAATAGTCGTCCAGCCAGTCGGCGGCGCTGCCGGTGAGCAACCGCACGACGTCGTGCATCACCTTGCGCTCCACACCGCCGAGGTGGTTGAGCAGCCAGGCGACGTCGGCCTGGTCCTCGGGGTCCTTGCCGAAGACGTTCGGCGGCGCGTTGTCGAACAGCGGCTGCACGGCCTGGACGACCTGGTCGAGGTCGTGGTGGTACCGGTCGTAGGCGTCGGCGTCGTGCGGCGAGTGCCGCCGGATCTCCTGGATGTTCTGTCCGTGGTCGTCGCCCAGCAGCAGGTAGTCGCCGTCCCCGGTCGGATGGAACGACGACGGCATCATCAGCGGCAGGAAACCGTGCTGGACGAGGTCGAGCTCGTGGATGATCTCCGGCCGCAACAGGCTCAGGGCGTAGGAGAAGGTCGTGAAATGGAAGCCCGGCACGAGCTCCTCGGTGATCGCGGCACCGCCGACGAACGGCCGCTGCTCGAGCACCAGAGTGTGCAGACCCGCCTTGGCGAGGTATCCGGCGTTCACCAGACCGTTGTGGCCGCCGCCGATGACGATCGCGTCGTACTCGTGCTTGGTGCGGTCAACCTGCGTCGTTGCTGTCATTCGGCGGCCGTCTTTCTCGGTGGGTTGAACAGGGGCAGCTTCGCGGTACGCGCCTTCACCGTGGTGTTGCGATGGGCGATGGCGAGTTCCATGCGCACTTCGGTGCCCGCCGCGGCCTTGTCCGGGCGCACGCGGGCGAGCCCGATGTGGCGCTGCAGGACCGGCGAGTACATGAAGCTCGTGACGTAACCCAACTGGCCGCCACCCTCGTCGGCGTCGTAGAGCACCGACTCGTACGGCAGCGGATGCTCCGACTTCGACGGCAGCAGCCCGGCCTCACGGTGCAGCCGGTCCCAGTCGGCCCAGTCGACCACGATCCCGACCGATGCCCAGCGCGAGGTGCCTTCGTCCAGCTCACGACGGATCGCGTGCCGCCCGATGAAGGCGCGGTCGTCCTGCAGCAGCTGCGACTTCGGCAGCATCCAGCCGACGCCCAGCTCCTTGGGAGTCACCCGGTCGGAATCGGTGAAGGCGGTTCGGCTGTTGTGCCACTCCACGTCGATGAGCGGCAGGCCCGCCTCGATGCGCAGCATCATCAGCGCCTCTTCGCCGAACGGCCGCATGCTGTGCGGCGCGCCGGCTTCCAGCACTGCGTCGAGCACGTCCACCGCGTGCTGCGACTCGACGGTGATCTCGAACCCGAGGTCGCCGGTGTATCCGGTGCGCGACACCGTCACCGGCGCGGACGCAACCTTCGCCTGCACGTGATCGAAGAACGCGAGCGGGCCCACCTCGGGCATCAGCGACGACAGCACGGCGCGCGATCGCGGCCCTTGCACCGCGAGGATGCCGTACTCGTCCGAAACGTCCTCCAGCTGCACGCGGAGTGACCGGCCGAGGTCGCTGAACCAACCGAAATTGGGGCGGGCGGCGGTCAGCAGGAAGTCGTCGTCGGAGTGCCGGAAGACGACACCGTCCTCCATGACGAAGCCGCGGTCGTCGCACCACACGGTGTACTGCGCCTGCCCCGGGCGGCAGCGGCGGATGTCTCGCAGCAGCGCGCCTGCCAGCAACCGTTCGGCGTCGGGACCGGTGATGCGGTACTTGAACAGTGGGGACGTGTCGAAGACACCGACAGAATTGCGTACCGCGAAGTACTCGTGTTTCGGCGCAGAGGTGTAGCGCAGGGGCGACAGGAATCCCTGCCAGTGCGTGTAGAGCTCCTGCGTGTTCAGCTCGCGCAACCGTGGGTGGAACGGCGTCGTGCGAATCATCGCCTCACCGTAGCCGTCGTCACGGCGCCGGGAAGCAGACCATCACCCGATGACCGTCGAGGACGCCGCTCAACGTCGTTCTCGCCCCGGTCCGCCGGGTCGCCCAGGTGCCGTGCAGGCGCCCCGCGTGGCCGGGCGCACTGACTCGAAGGTGGACCGAGACCCGGTTGGCATACCGTCGCCAGCTCGCGGTTCCACTCACCGCGAGGTCGGAGGTGAGCCGGACGCCGTGCATGTGGAAGACGGTGGTCCGGTCGCCGGTGTAGCTCCAGTGCCCGCCGCGCAGCCCGACGTCGTGGCCGGAGTAGTTGTTCCACCAGGTGTCGAGCAGATCGGCCACGGTCGCGGCCGCAGCCGGGGCGATGCGGCGCTCGACCAGCGTCGCGCGCCCCCGTCCGGCGGTGACGTTGCGCAGGTGTCGGGGGAAGACGCCCATCGCCCGCACCGGCGGCACGCTCGACGCGCAGCGGTGCTGCGGCCAGTGGGTAGGCGTTTGCACGAAGCGGCGCAGGATTCCGACAGCGCAGTGGTCGGTGTCGCCGTCGGCGGTGACGTGGAAGCTGTTGGCGATCAGGATCTGGCGGGCGCGCGGGAACTGCCGGGCCACCATCGCGCCCTCGGCGGGTGTGGTGATCGAGTCGAGCTCACCGCTGAGCACGAGCGTCGGCACCGACGGGTAGCCGTGCGGTGGACGCGGGGGCCGGGCCGGGTTGTCGGACGGCGCCGAACGCCAGCGGGTGCACCAGTCGAGCGACTCCCAGTCCGAGCGGGCGTACTCGCGGACGGTGAACGGCCCGTAGGTGTGCGGCCACCGCTGCGTGCGACGCGTCAGCGCGGCGTGATACTGCCGGATCCGGACGCTCGGTGTGGCGCTCATGTCGTACAGCTGCGGGTAGTCGTGGCAGCTGACCGCCGCGTCGAGTCCCTCGCTGTAGTCCCCCACCGGCCCTGCGTTCGTCCCGCCGCCCGTCGCTTGCGCGACTAGACGCAGCAGCGGAACGCGGTCGCCGCGCAGCCCGGACCGCAGAGCCGCGGTGAACTCGCGGTAGAAGTAGGGGCCGTACGTCGCGTCGTAGGCGACCGCCGCGAGGTTCGGCGCTGTGACGCTGACGTGCATCCGGCGGCCGTCGGCGTCGTGGGAGACACCGCGCCAGGGATGCCGGCGCACCTCTCGGAGCACCTGGTGGATGACCGCCCCGAACTTCGACCCTGCGCGCCGACAGGCCGGTGACCGTTGGCAGACCGTCGTGAATGAGCTCCGCATCGCCGGCCCCTGGGTGGGATACCAGGCGGTCTCGCCGTGAGTCGGATACGCGCTGTCGAGCACGATGCTGCGCAGCAGATCGGGATGACGGCCGGCGAACACCTGCGCGAAGAACGTGCCGTAGGAGTCGCCGTACAGGTCGACGCGGTGCAGCCCGAGCGCCGTGATCACGGCCGCGAGGTCGTCGGCCGACCGTTCCGTCGTGTAGTCGTCCCGGCGCGGCCCGAGTCTCGTCGAGCATCGCCGTGCCGCGACGGAGTAGGCGATCGTGAGGTTCTGCAGCGCCGGGCAGTCGATCGGGTCCGACATCCCCGTGCCGCGCTGGTCGACGAGCAGCAGGTTGCGCCGGCTCAGCAGCGGCCCGTACATCGCGGCGTAGGACGACCCGCTCGATGTGGTCGCGTAGCCGGGACCGCCCTCATGAGGGACGAGGGTCCCGAGCATCCGCTGGTGTCGATCACTGGCGGGTCGGTAGGCGAAGCCGATGCGGATGGTGCCGGCACCCGGATTCCCCGGCTCCCAAGGCCGGTCGAGGTGTCCGCACTCGGCGCCCTGAACCACGGCGCAGGGGTGTAGCGAGACCGACCCGACCGTGATGGATCGGGCCGGCGCCGCCGCCGCCGCGGCGCTGCGCTGGTGAGCGTCAGGCCGCGGACGGTTCGGCGTTGCAGTCGCCGACGTAGGAACGGCCAGCGCGGCCGCCAACAGGCCTGCAGCCACAAGTCGGGTGCGCATGGGCACAGCATGGCCCCTCGCCGGGCCGCCCGGAACAACCCACGAGCATCGGATTGCTTGATCAAAGAATCGATCTGGTCGATATCCGACCCAATTCATGACTTGATCATGCAGTGCAGTGCGCACCGACTGTGTATGAGCCACATCGTGGAGTGACGCTCCATGCACAGATCGTTTTCTCGTCAGTGCGCGGCGTGGAATCGGCGTCGGCGGTGCTCGGGTCTTTCGATCTCGTCGAGGATGGCGACTGCCAGATCGGCGGCCGAGATGGTCGATTTCCCTTCGGCGTCGCGCAGCAGGACGTCGTCGCTGAGCCGGTAGGTCCCGGTTTCGGGCGCGGGCGCCCAAGCGCCGAAGTCCTCGGGTGGGCTGACGAAGAACCAGTCGAGTGCGTCGGGAGCGTCCTTCATCATCTCGAGCAGCTCGAGCCCGGTCTCTATCTCGGGACGCACCTCGGGAGGCGGGTCGGTCACGTCGATCAGTCGCGGGCCGCCCTCGCTGACCAGCAGCGACGATGCTCCGCCGATCACGCCCAGACGAACACCCTCTCGGGTGCACAGATCAATGAGCCGGGCTACGAGGCCTTCCTCCTTGCCGACCATGTCACCGCGCGGGGAGACGGCCTCGACGACAACGTCGCGCCCGGTCACCGCGCCGGCGAGCACGTCGTCATCGAGGACGGACCCGATCACGTACGTGACGCCGTCGAGGCGTGATTGCGGCTCGCCGCGGCTCACCGAAGTCACTTCGTGACCGCGCCGCACCGCCTCAGCCACGACAGCGCCGCCGGCATACCCCGTGCCACCGAGAACGGTGATGCGTGCCAAGGCTCGTCCTTCCGTATCCAACGTCCGCTCGTTCGGAGTGTATGACCAGCCGGTGCGGCATCAAGCCCGCCGAGGCAGCGCATTTCGACAACGACGCTGAACGCCGCCCCGGCCCTCAGCCGAGCCCGTCCAGGAAGGCGGCCACCAACGCGCCGATCGAGGCGAGGTCGTAGCCACCTTCCTGCACGACGACCGTCGGCAGCGCGCGTTCGCGGAGTATCTCCCCCGCGTGGCCGTAGCCGTCGGCGGTCACTTCCAGCGGGCTCTCGGGGTCGACCGCCGCGGCGTCGACGCCGAGCGAGACCACCAGGGCGTCGGCGCCGTGGGCCCACTCGGCCAGGTCGCGGACGCCGTCGAGCCAGCGCTGGTCACCGGTTCCTTCGGGCAACGGGATGTTGCGCGTCGCGCCATTCCCCTCGCGTGCGCCGGTCTCGTTCGCGTGCCCGAAGAAGTGCGGGAACCAGCCGGCGGCGGGGTCGACGTGCAGCGAGCCGTAGCGCACGTCGGAACGCTCCCAGAAGATCGCCTGGGTGCCGTTGCCGTGGTGGGCGTCGAGGTCGATCACCGCGACGGTACGACGACCGGCAGCGCGCAGCGCCTCGGCGGCTACGGCAGCGTTGTTGAGGTAGCACGAGCCGCCGTATCCCGCGGCAGTGGCGTGGTGGCCCGGCGGTCGGCACAGGGCGTACGCCGTGCCGCCCCCGCTCGCCACCAGGTCCACGGCGGTCAACGCACAGTCGACGGCGGCTCGCGCTGCCTCCCACGTCCCTGGCCCGACAAGGGTCATCGTGTCGTACGCGAATTGCCCGGCCCTGCCGTGCGTCGCGGCGGCTCGGGCCACCGGCATGCCCTGCGTCATCGCCGGAGTCGGGAACACGTACGGGACGACGCGGTCTTGCCCGACCAGCTCGCCGTACGGCCCGGCGAGCCACTCGTCGTAGACGGTCCGCAGGTGCTCGACGAACGCCCGGTCGTGTACGCGCAGCAGCACCGTGTCGTCGTGCGGCACGGCCTCGACGAGCTCGTGATCACTGAGCGCCTCGAGGATCCGGTCGACCCGCTCGGGCACCTCGGTGCCGTCGGTCGCGACACCGACCCAGACCTCGCGCATCGGCAGATGCCGCCGGGTCGCCGGCGACCACACGACCGGGATCGGCATGGACGGAGCATCGCATGCCGCTCGATTCCTGGTTGGATGCTGACATGCCGCGCGCTCGCGAGCTCGGAATCGTCGTCGGGTCACTGCCGACCGGCCCCACCAACTCCGTCCTCGACGTTGCCGGTGTGGGCCTCGGCCACACGACCGTGCATCGGGACGAGCCGCCCCCGCCGCAAGGCCGCGGCATCGCCCGCACCGGCGTCACCGTCCTCGTGCTCGCCGACGACGCGTTCTCCCGTCCGCTGCCCGCCGGCGGAGCTGTGCTCAACGGTGCCGGTGAGTGCACCGGCTTCATCACCGCTGCCGAGTGGGGATCTGCCGAGACGCCGGTCTATCTCACGTCGACGCTGCAGCTCGGCCGCGTCTACGACTCCGCATGCCGGATCGAGCTCGACGTCAACCCGTCCTGCGCGACCGACTTCATCATCCCCGTGGTCGCGGAGTGTGACGACTCGTTCCTCAACGACGCCCGCCGGATGCAGGTCGAGCACGACGACGTGGTCGCCGCCTGGCGACAGGCGATGGCCTCGCGCGGCGCCACGACTCCCCCGGGCGAAGGTGCGATCGGGTCGGGTACCGGGATGTCGTGCCTGGGCTTCAAGGGCGGCATCGGGACGGCATCACGCGTCGTCGACGGACACACCGTCGCGGTGCTGTTGATGACGAACTTCGGCCAGCGCGAGGAGCTCGTCGTGAGCGGCGTTCCGGTCGGCCGGCAGCTGTCCGCGAGTGGCGGGCCCGAGAAGCCCGCCGGGTCGTGCATCGGCATCGTCGTCACCGACGCGGCCGTCGACGGTGCATCGTGCGCACGCCTCGCCCGCCGAGTCGGCCTGGGTCTGGCTCGGACCGGCTCAGTCGCCCATCACGGCAGCGGCGAGATCTTCATGGCCTTCGGCACGGGCATGCGCCTCGACCGCGACGGCAAGCCGGACGGCACGCCGGTCGTGACAGGACGCGCGCTCGACCCGCTCTTCACCGCCGTCGTGGAGGCGTCGGAGGAGGCAGTGCTGAACTCGATGTTCACCGCCCCGACCGTGGTCGGCAGGGACGGCAACACGAGCGAGTCCGCACACAACGACGAGGTGCTGGGGCTGCTGCGGTGAGGGTCTGCGAACAGCGGATCCCGATTCGCGACGATGGCTGGCTGGCCGCGACGCTCTACCTGCCGGACGAGTCGGCCGGACGGCAGCCCTGTCTCGTCGAGGCGTTGCCCTACCGCAAGGACGACCTCACGTCGTCCTACGCCGACAGCTATCGCTCGCTGTGCGAGAAGCACGGGTACGCCGTCTGCCGGATCGACGTGCGCGGCACGGGCTCGTCGCCGGGCGACGCGCTCGACGAGTACCAGGAGGCCGAACAGCGCGACCTGCCCGACGCGTTCGAGTGGCTGGCCGCGCAGAGCTGGTGCGACGGCCAGATCGGTATGTGGGGCACGTCGTACTCCGGCTTCAACTCGCTGCAGATCGCGTGCGAGCGACCGCCGCAACTCAAGGCGATCTGCGCGATCTACGCCACCGACGACCGGTGGACCGACGACGTGCACTGGCGCGGCGGCGCGCTGCGCCTGGTCGATCTCGTCGACTACAACCACTACATGACGCCGATGTGCGTGCTGCCGCCCGTGCCGGCGGTGTGGGGCGACGACTGGCAGGACGAGTGGCTGCGCAGGCTGCACACGAACGAGCCGTGGGTGCTGACGTGGCTGCGGGAGAACCGGCACGGCGCGTACTGGAACCACGGATCGGTACGCCGCGACGGGACGACATCGGGCTACGAGCGCATCGCGTGCCCGGTCATGATCGTCGCGGGCTGGGCGGACGGCTATCGCAACAACTCGTTCCGCACCATCGCCGAGCTGGCCCGGCACGGCGTGCCGCATCGGCTGCTCGCCGGCCCGTGGGCGCACGCCGATCCCACCACCGCCATGCCCGGTCCGCGGATCGACTTCGAGACCGAACTGGCCGCATGGTTCGACCACTGGCTGCGCGGCACCGGCGAACACCAAGACCGCTGCGACGTGTTCGTCCGCTCGTCGACGCGGCCCGAGATCGACCTCGACCTGCACGAGGGATCGTGGGTCACGCTGCCGTCGGTGCCGCCGACTACTCCAGAGGTGCTCGAACTGACCGGGCCACGGACGCTCGAGGTCGTGCCTGACGTCGGCACCGCGGCCTGGATCGACTGCGCCGGTCATCTGCCCTGGGGTCTGTCGGGCGACCAGCGCCTCGACGACGTGCGCTCGCTGACCTGGGACCTCGCCGCGCCGTCCGCTCCAGTGGTCGGCCATCCGACGGTGCGAGTGCGGCTGTCAGCGTCGGTGCCGGCCGCATCACTGTCGGTGAAGCTGTGCGACGTCTTCCCCGACGGCACGTCGGCGCTGGTCTCGCGAGGCACGCTCGACCTCGCCTACCGCGACGGCGTGCACGGCGACCCGACGCCGCTCGAGCCGGGCGTCGAGTACGACGTCGACGTCGTGCTCGACGCGTGCGCCTACTCCTGGTCACCCGGGCAGACGTTGCGGGTATCGATCGCGGGCGCCGATTGGCCCAACACGGTGGCCCCACCCGCGCCGGTCGCGCTGACCGTCCACGAGGCGTCGCTGACGCTGCCGCTGCTCGACGGCTCGTTCCCCGAGCAGACGTTCGCCGCCGGCGCGGAGCACTCGTCGGAGTCGTCCGAGGGCGTCGGGTGGGAGTTCCACCACGACGTCCTGGCCCGGACGACGAGCGCCACCACGCGGTCTGACTCGCGCTACGCCACTCCCTACGACGGAACCGCGCGTGAGCTCTACCTCGGCGAGGTCGCCGTCGACACGCGCACGTTCGCGCAACGCGCTGACGCCGACACCGTCTTCGAGCTGAGCTGGCCCGGTGTCGACATCACGGTGCGCTCGACCATGACCGTCGACGTCACAGCCACCTCCTACGACGTGTCGATCTTGACGCACGCCGAGCTGGACGGACGCGCGATCAGCGAGCGACGCTGGCAGGAGTCGATCCCCCGCTGACCGTCACACCATCCAGTTCGGTTGGTAGCCGGGATCAGTGAGCGCGGGCCGGTCGAACCCGAAAGCGCCGATGTCCGACGACGTCCCGCCCGTCGTCGCGAGATCGGCGAGGATCCGTCCGAACGTCGGGGCGAACTTGAAGCCGTGCGCCGCCCCCAGGCCGACTACGACCGAAGGATGACCTGGCAGCGGCGCGAGCACGAAGTCGCGATCGGGCGTCAGCGTGTACTGGCAGCGCAGCGACCGCACCGGCAGGCCGGAGCCGGGCAGCAGCGAACCCAGGAAGCTCGCCAGGCGCTGCAACATTTCTGCATCCGTGTCGGACGTGCGGTCGTCGGGATCGACCACCGGTCCGCCGCAGTCCTGCGCGGCCTTGATCGTCGACTCGCCGTAGCAGGGAAAGCCGTAGTAGGACGGCTCGTCCATCCAGATCCACAGCGGCATGTCCGCGAACGCGCGGGGGTCGTCCGGCTGGAAGTACGTCGGCTGCTCGAGGGTGACGGTGAGCGGGACGGCGGCGCCGAGGGAGGCGAGCACCCGGTTGGTCCACGCGTCGGCGCAGAGCACCACGCCGCGGCACGTGACCGACGACGACGCGGTCCGGACGGTGAGGTGAGAGCCGTGGTCGTCGACGCCGGTGACGGCGGTCGAGCCGAGCAACGTGGCGCCGTGCGCGGTCGCGAGGCGTTGCATCGCAGCGGTGCCACGCGCCGCGGGCACGATCGCGCCGCGCGACTGGAACAGGCCGAGCGTGCCGGCAGGCGGGTCGAACACCGGCCAGCGCCGCTTGATCTCGGCACCGTCGAGTTCCTCGAACTCGATGCCCACCTCGCGTAGCGACGCCACGTAGTCGAGCGGCGAGATGGCGCAGTCGGGTGGGAACAGATCGAGACCGCCGACCGTCGTGACGAGCTGCTCGCCCGACTCGTCCTCCAGGTGCGCCCAGTCGTCGTACGCCTCGCACGTGAGCCGCACATAGGCGGTCGTGTGGTAGCTGTGCCGCAGGATCCGCGACGTGTCGTGTGACGCGCCGCGGCTGTGGCCGAGCTCGAACTGCTCGAGCCCGATGACGGAGTGGCCGCGGGCGGCCAGGTGCCACGCCGCGGCCGAGCCGAGCGCGCCCAGCCCCACGACGACGTAGTCGACGGAGCGCACCGCGTCAGTCACGCTCGAGCCTGGGCAGCAGCCACCGCCGGATGTCGGCGGAATCGTCCTCCATGGGCGCGAACCAGCCGTGGGTGAACGCGCGCGAGGACATGCCGCGCTGCACCGACTCGCAGATCGCCCAGTCCTGGCGGTTGACCATGTCCCAGAAGTCTCCGGCGTCCGACGGATCGAACGATCCCGATCGCACCTCCGATGCGGCGAACAGCAGCCGGCACTCGATCACCGTGCGGTCGACGGCCAGCGGGCGCACCACGAAGGCGGCGACATGGTCGGCCGAGCACGACAGCATGAGGTTGGGGTAGACCAGCTCGCCCTTGTGCCGCACGCGCTCCTCGTCCGTGAGCCCCGGCAGCGGCGGGCGCTCGGTGGTGCCCGACATCGTGAACGTCCAGGCGCCGTCGCGGTGCGCGATGCCGGCGTCCCAATCCAGCCCGCGCCCGCCACCGGCGAACGACGGCACCAGCCGTGACAGTTCCGGGTGCACCGGTCCGCAGTGATAGCACTCGTTGTAGTTCTCGACGATGACCTTCCAGTTGGCCTCGACGTCGTAGGACATGGTCAGCCCGGTCACCAACGACGCCAGGTCGTAGTTGGCCAACGTGACGTCGGCCCGCCCCACCGTGTCGGAGAGCGGAGCGGCGTGCGCCGGCGTGGGGTGCGCAAACACGAAGCCACCCCACTCCGCAATGCCGACCGAGTGCAGGTGGAAATCGGACGCGTCCACCTCGCCGTCCTCGGTGTGCGGCGCGCGCAGCAGCGAGCCGTCGAGGGCGTAGGTCCAGGAGTGGTACGGGCACCGGATCGACTTCACCGCACACATCTGCGGCGCCGTACCCGCAGGCGTCGGGAACAGCTGCGACCCGCGATGGCGGCACACGTTGTAGGACGCGTGCAGGACGCCGTCCGCGTCGGACGCGACGATCAGCGACTCGCCGAGCACATCGACGACTGCCACCCGCTCGGGTTCGTCGAGGCCGAGGTCCGTGCGACGGCCCACGCACGTCCACTCGCGCAGCAGCACACGCTCTCGCTCGTGCTCCCATGCCGACGGGTCGACGTACATCTCGCGCGGCAGCGCCGCCTGCAACGTCACGTCGTCGCCCCTTCCCGGGCGGCGACGAGATGGCAGGCGCACCGATGCCCTTCGCGGTCGGCGGACAGCACCGGCAGGGCAGTGCCGCGGCACGCGTCGGCCACCTCGTCCGCCTCCCCCGAGGCGTACCACTGGCACCGGGGATGGAACCGGCACCCGCGCGGGATCCGGGACGGGTCGGGGATCTCGCCGCTCAGGACGATCGGCTCGAGCCGCTCCGTCTCGGGAATGACCGACAGCAGGGCCTGCGTGTACGGGTGCTTCGGTGCGGTCAGCACGTCCTCAGTAGGACCGGTCTCGACGACCCTGCCGAGGTACATGACCGCGATGCGGTCGGCGATGTTCCATGCCAGCCCGAGGTCGTGCGTCACGACCAGCACACCGAGCCCGAACTGCTCGCGCAGCTTGAGCAGCAGCGCCAGGATCTCGCCGCGGATCGACGCGTCGAGGCTCGAGACCGGTTCGTCGGCGATCAGCAGCGACGGCTGCACCGCGAGCGCGCCGGCGATCAGGACGCGCTGTCGTTGACCGCCGGACAGTTCGTGCGGGTACCGCAGGAACAGCGTTTCTGGCGGACGCAAGCCGGCCGACGCCAGCGCGGCGGCGACCAGTTCCGTCTCGCTCTGGCCCGACTTCGCGACCAGCTTGTGGACGCGCAGGCCCTCGGCCACCGACTCGTACACGGTGTGCCGTGGGTTGAGTGCGCCCAGCGGGTCCTGCAGCACGAGCTGGACGTGGCGTCGGAGCGCCTTCAGACCCCGCCCGGAGTGGTCGAGCGGCTTCCCGTTCCACAGCACCGTGCCGCTCGCCGGCCGCTCCAGGCCGACGAATGTGCGCGCCAGCGTCGTCTTGCCCGATCCCGATTCGCCGACCAGGGCGACGACCTCGCCCGCCCCGACCGTGAGGTCGGCGCCGTCCAGCGCGCGGGCGACCCGGCCCGTGCGCGTCGAGAACTCCACGCGCACGCCCTGGGCCGTCAACTCGGCGCGCGGGGCGCTCATGAGCCGGCTCCCATCTCGCTCCGGACGGGAGCGTCGTCGGGCTGACCGAGCCGCACGCAGGCAGCAGCTCGGTCCTGGCCGTACGGGATGAGCGGAGGCTCGGCAGGCAGGCACACCTCGGCCGCTCGTGGGCAGCGCGGGGCGAACGTGCACCCGCCCGGCAGATCCCAGGGCAGCGGGGGGTCGCCCGGCAGCCCGGCAGGGGCGAACCTGGCGGCGGGGTCACCCACGCGCGGGAACGCCGAGGACAGCGCGGCGGAATAGGGGTGCAGCGGTGCTGTGAAGACCTGCGCCGCCGGCCCCAGCTCGACGACGCGACCGGCGTACATGACGGTGATCCGGTCGCAGACGTCGGCGAGCACGGACAGGTCGTGGCTGATCATCATCATCCCGACGCCGCGGTCGCGAACGAGGCCGGACAGCACGGCGAGCACCTGCGCCTGGACCATGACGTCGAGCGCGGTGGTGGGCTCGTCCGCCACGATCAGTTCGGGATCGCAGGCCAGCGCCATCGCGATCATCACGCGTTGCTTCTGGCCACCGGAGAGCTGGTGCGGATAGGCCTTCGCGCGCGCGGGATCCAGGCCGACCTGCTCGAGCAGCGCTCCGACGCGCGAGCGCACCTGCCCGTCCTTGAGTTCCGGCGTGTGCACCCGCATCGGCTCGCCGATCTGGGCACCGATCCGGTGCACCGGGTTCAGCGAGTGCAGCGCGCCCTGGAACACGATCGAGGCACCGGCCCAGCGCACCGCTCGCAGCTCACCCCAGCGCATGGTCAGGATGTCGCGTCCGTCGAAGCGCACCTCGCCGGTGACCGTGGCGTTGGCCGGCTGCAATCGCAGGATCGTGCTCGCCAGGGTCGACTTGCCGCACCCCGACTCGCCCGCCACGCCGACGATCTGGCCGCGCTCGACCGTCAGGTCGACACCGCGCACGGCCGGCAGCGGACCTTCGCCGGTCGCGTACGTGACCTTGAGGTCGCGGATGGACAGCAGTGGCTGTGTCATGTGCGGGCTCTCAACCGCGGGTTCAGGATCTCCTCCAGCGCCTGTCCGATCAGGGTGAAGGCCAGCACGACGAGGACGACGCACACGCCCGGCGGTATCACGTACCACCAGCACCCGGTGGTGATCGCGCCTGCGTGGTAGGCACCGTCGAGCATCGTCCCCCACGAGGTGCGGGTCGGGTCGCCGAGACCGAGGAAGCTCAGCGTGGTTTCCGACAGGATGGCGATCGCCACGGTCAGCGTGGTGTTGGCGAACACCATCGGCATCACGTTGGGCAGCACGTGCTTGGACATCTGGTGCGCTCGCCCGGCGCCGATCGCCCGCGCCCGGTCGATGTAGGCCCGTTCTTTGATCGACAGCGTCTGGCTGCGGATCAGCAGTGCCGTGCCCGGCCACGAGGTCACGCCGATCACGATCACGATGTTGAACAGACCGCGCCCGAGGACGGCCGCGAGCACGATCGCCAATGGCAGGAAGGGGATCACGAGGAACCACTCGGTCAACCGGAAGGTGATCCGTCCGACCCAGCCCCCGAAGTAGCCCGAGACCAGACCGAGCACCGTCCCGATCACCATCGAGATCAGGGTGGCCACGAGACCGACGAACAGCGAGATCCGGGCTCCCCAGATCAGCAGCGTGACCACCGACCGGCCGTTCTCGTCGGTGCCGAGCCAGTAGTTGGACGAGGGCGGGCCGAGCACCGGACCGTTGGCCTTGGTCACGTCGAGGCCGCTGGAGCTCGACAGGAGCGGGGCTGCCACGGCGACGATCACGAAGAACACCAGGATGACGAGTCCGAGCATGCCGGTGCGGCGGTGCCGGAACTGCGTCCAGACTCGTTTCGACGCGGCGATCCGCCGGCGTCGGGTGAGCTGGCGTGCGGACAGCCCCTTGACGGCTTTGACGGTGTCGGTCATTGGTCTGCCTTCGGGGCCCCCGCGGGAACGCGAAGTGTTCTGTGCGGAGCATTTTCGTGGGGTGAGTTCATGTGCGCACCCGCGGGTCGATCCAGCCGTAGATCAGGTTGGCGGCCAGGTTGGCGACGATCACGCCCGCGCTGGCCACCAGGAAGGTGCCCTGCAGCACCCAGAAGTCCGGGACGCCGATGGCGTTGGTGGCCAGCAGGCCGAGACCCGGGATGGAGAAGACGGTCTCGACGGTGATGGCGCCGCCGACCACGAATCCGATGTTGAGCGCGATGATCGTGGTCGTCGGCAGCATCGCGTTGCGGACGGCGTGCCGGTTGCGGACCTGGATGTCGCGCAGCCCCTTGGCCCGCGCCGTCTGCAGGTAGTCCTCACCGAGCTCGTCCAGCAGCGAGCTGCGCATGATGAGCGAGAAGTCCGCGAGGTAGGCCAACGTCAACGTCGTCACCGGCAGCACGAGGTGCCACAGCGTGTCGAGGACGCCGTGCAGCGAGTTCGGGTCGACGTCCGGGCTGTGCAGGCCGCCCGTGGGGAACAGGCCGGGAACGAACCAGAAGCCGACGCCGAGCGCTGCGATCAGCAGGAGACCGAGCCACCACTCCGGCATCGCGTACAGGGTCAACGACGTGCCGGTGGTGAAGCGGTCGAACAACCCACCTCGCCGCCATGCGCCGCGGATCCCGAGGTAGACCCCGATCACCGTGGCCAGCACCGTCGAGGAGCCGACGAGCAGCACCGTCGGCCCGAGGGCATGGAGGATCAGTGTCGAGACCGGCTCGTGGTACTCGACACTGATGCCCAACTGACCGGTGAACGTGTTGTGGAGGAAGGTCAGGAACTGCCGCGGCAGCGACTCGCCGAGCCCGTAGGTCTTGTCGAACGCCGCGATCTGCGCCGGAGTGCTCAGCCGACCACGTCCGAGCGTTCGCGCCGGGTCTCCGGGCAGCACCCGGAACAGGAAGAAGTTCACCACCAGCATGAAGAAGAAGCTGCCGATGGACCCGAGCACCTTGAGGCCGACGTAGGCCGCATACCCGCGTCGCCGGGGTTGGCCCTCCGCTTCGGACTCGGCCTTGGCGAGCCCGGGATTGGCCGCGACGCTCACTCGGGGTCCCCGGGGCGTTGTTCGTCGGAGGAGGGAGGCGGAGGAGACGAAGAAGGTCCTGGGGTGTTCACTCACGATCTCCTGCGGTGGTGCGGCGGCGCATCGCCCGGGTACCCAGCAGGATCACTATGACGGCGAGCACTGCGACGCCGCCGATGATGAAGGGTGTGCCGATCGAGTTCGACGCGCCGGCCTTCGTGGCGACGACCGCCTCCTTGAGGTGGCCGTTTCCGGTGGCGGCACCACAGTTGCCGGCCTGCGACGCCGGCTTGACATGGATGTAGTTGTAGACCCCGTACTGCTCGAGCCACACGCCGCCCGGGTTCGGCTGCGGGACGAAGCAGGCGAAGCGGTCGCTGCGCACGGCCTCACCGATGGTGTCGTACGTCGTCACCAGGTAGGGCGATTGCGTGTAGAGCAGCTGCTGCATCTGCTTGACCTCGGCCTCGCGCTTGGTGCGGTCGGTCTGCACGTGCTGCTCGCGGTAGAGCGTGTCGTACTGCTTGTTGCAGAACCACGAGTCGGACCAGCCGTCGCGCTGGCCACAGGTCATGTAGCTCAGCATCGAGTCGGGGTCGGGCTCGACGAACCAGCCCCAATAAAAAGCGTCGAAGTTGCCCTTGAGGATGATGTCGGTCAGCTGGTTGGAGCTGGGGGTCGACACCTGCGCCTTGATCCCGAGCTGGCTGAGCCACGACTTGAAGTAGTCCATGGCATTCAGCGACGTCTGCGAGTCCGAGCGCGCGTCCAGCCGCAGGGTGCCGATCGGCTTGCCGTTCGGCAACGTCCGTAGGCCGTCGGGCCCCTTCTTGTAGCCCGCGGCGTCGAGCAGTTGCCCCGCCTTGGCCAGGTCGAAGGTCATCTTCTGGTTGCTCGGCGGCTCCCAGTGGTACTTCTGGTACGACGGCGGGATGATCGTCGTCCCCGGGAGGCCGGCTCCCTGGTAGACCTTCTTGATCAGCTGCGGCAGGTTCAGCGCGTAGCCGAGTGCGTGCCGGAATCTTGGGTCGAGCACCGCCGGGTTGGGGTTGCCGATCGACTTGCCGGTCTTGGTGTCGACCGAGCCGGTGTTGAAGGCGATCTCTTCGAACCCGGGCGAGTTGCCGTTGTGGGCAGTGACGCCCGCCTGGCTCTCCAGGTGTTTGACCTCGAGCGCGGTGATGCCCTCGACGAAATCGGCCTCGCCCTTGAGCATCGCCTGGATGGCCGAGTCGTCGTTCTTGTAGAACTGGAAGTTCACCTCGTCGATGTGCGGGCGCCCGCCCCAGTAGTCGGGGTTGGCCTCGAACTTGAACGTGTCCCCGTTGGCGGTGCCCTCCACCAGCCGGAACGGCCCTTCGCCCACCACCGGTTTGCCGTCGCTCGGCGCGGCGGAGTAGGTCTTGACGGCGTTCTCGCTGACGTTCTTCCAGATGTGCTCGGGGACGATCGGGATCGGCAGCAGCGGCAGCGTGGCGCTCGGTTGCTTCAGCTTCATCACCACCGTCGTCGCGTTCGGCGCGGTGATCTTCGTGACGCCGGTCAGGTACGAGATCCACGACGCCTGCTCGGTCTTGCCGTGGAGGACCCGGTTGTAGGTGTAGGCGACGTCGTTAGCGGTGAGCGGGACGCCGTCGGAGAACTTCACGCCGGTGCGGACGGTGAACGTCCAGGTCTTGCCGTCCGGCGATGTGGTCCACTTCGTGGCCAGATCGGGCGCCGGTGACATGTCGGTCATCGAGTAGCCGACGAGGTAGTCGTAGGTCAGGCCCCACATCTCGTACGACGGTGCCTGGATGCCGACGAACGGGTTGAGCGAGTCGACACTCTCGCCGAGCATGGCGACGTTGAAGACCACCTTGCTCTTCGCGGCCGCCGGGCTGCTTGCGGCGAGCCCGGGGAGCAGGCTCGCCAGCACGAAAGCGCCGGTGACGAGCAGCCGTCCGGCGGTACGGTGACCGCCGTGCCGAGTCACCCGAGTCGCCAGGTCACGCCGCCGGCCGCGCCGCGCAGGCCGTACGCGCACACCGAGCACGGCGTCGTCCGCTCCGACCCGTACCAGTGGCTGGCCGCTGCCGACGATCCCGCCGTCCTCGCGTACCTGAGCGCCGAGCGTGCCTTCTACGACACGTCCTGTCTTCATCTCGAACCCCTCACGTCCGCGCTGCGCGCGGAGATGTTGTCGCGACTTCCTGACACCGACGAGTCCGCGCGCTGGGTACGAAGCAGGTTCACCTACTGGACCCGGCACCGCGTGAACAGCGAGTACTCCGAACTGTGGCGACTGAATCATGGTTCAACAGCCGGGTCAACGACTGAATCCGAATCGTCATTAGTCTTGAACATTGCGGCGCTGGACGCCGGGACCGGCTACCTCGACGTCGGGGTGACCCTTGTCAGTCCGGACGAGGATCTGCTCGCCTACAGCGTCGACAATTCCGGCGACGAAGTCTTCGAACTCAGGTTCCGCGACCTGCGCAGCGGCGCGGATCTCGCCGACCGGGTGCCGCGCAGCTACTACGGCGGCGCGTGGAGTGCGGACTCCGGCTCGTTCTTCTACACCGTCCACGACGACGCCTACCGCCCGTTCCAGGTGTGGCGGCACCGCCTGGGCACCGACCCGGGTGACGACGAGCTGGTGCTCACCGAACCCGACGAGATGTTCTCGGTCAACGTACGAACCACTCGTTCCGGCGAGCTGGTCGTGATCTGGAGCGAGAGCCGGTCGACCAGCGAGGCGTGGGTGCTGGACGCGGCGGACCCGGACTCTCGGCCGCGGCCGGTCGGGGGCCGTCGGCACGGCGTGGTCTATCACGTCGAACATGCCCCGTCGCCGGCCGGCGATCGGCTGCTGGTCCTCACCAACGACGACGCGGACGAGTTCCGGCTGATGACGGCCCCGGTCCCCCGCGACCACGACCAGGACCACACGACGTGGACGGAAGCCCGTCCCGAGAACCCGCGCGAGCGGCTGCTCCGGGCCGACGCGTTCGCGCGCGGCGTCGTCCTGACCTACCGCGCGGAGAACGAGCCTCGGCTGCGCGTCGTGCCGCACGACGACCTGGCCGGGGCCGGACGGGTGCTGTCGAGCCGCTACGAGGTCGGCTGCCTCGCGTTGGCGCGCAACACCCGCTACGACGCGGCCACGGTGACCGTGCGAGACGAGAGCTACCTGCGACCGTCCGTGTGGTCGTCGGTCGACCTGCGTACCGGGGACGCGACGGACGTCCAGCGCGGGGAGGCGCCGGGCTTCGATGCCGAGCAGTATGTGGTGGAGCGCCGTACATTCCCGGCGCCGGACGGAACCGCGGTTCCGGCGGTGCTGGTGCGGCACCGTGACACGCGGCTGGACGGGACGGCACCCGCCGTGATCTACGCCTACGGCGCCTATGAGGCCGTGGACGAGCCGGCGTGGGATGCCGCGCTGCCGAGTGTGCTCGACCGTGGTGTGGTCTGGGTGCACGCGCTGGTACGCGGCGGCGGCGAGGGCGGCCGGCGGTGGTGGCTCGACGGCAGCATGCGGCACAAGCAGCACACCTTCGACGACCTGATCGCAGTGGCCGACGGTCTTGACCGCGACGGGCTGGTCGACGGTGCCCGGATCGCCACGCGCGGGCTCAGCGCCGGCGGTCTGCTGCAGGGCGTCGTGTTCTCCCAGCGACCCGACCGGTGGCGCGCCGTCGTCGCCGAGGTGCCGTTCGTCGACGTCGTCACCTCGATGTTCGACGAGGACACCCCGCTGACGATCACCGAGTGGGAGGAATGGGGCGATCCCCGCATCCGCGAGCAGTTCGACTGGATGCTCGCCTACTCGCCGTACGACAACCTGCCACCGGCGGGCGTGCGTCCTGATCTGTTGGTGACCGGCGCGGTCCATGACCCACGCGTGATGGTGCGCGAACCCGCCAAGTGGGTGGCTTCCCTGCGGCACTCCGACCCGCAGTGGTCACCACGGTGCCTGTTCCGCTGCGAGACCGGCGCCGGGGCGCACGTCGGTCCGTCCGGGCGGGTCGCGCACCTCGGCTACGAGGCGGAGGTCTACGCGTGGATTCTCGATCGACTGGGAGTCGAGGCGGCCACGTAGCTCGCCCTTCGCGACCCGTTCCGAGGCGGTCAGCGGCAGGTCGGTGACGAACGTCCAGTAGCGCGGGACCTTGAAGTAGGCGAGCTGTTGCCGGCAGTGCTCGACGAGATCGGCCAGGTCGCTCGCGCCGTGCCCGTCGGTGGCGACGATGACGGCGTGCACTTCCTCGCCGCGCACGTCGTCGGGCTCGGCGAGCACCGCAGCCATCTTCACCGCGGGGTGCAGCTGCAGCACCCGCTCGACCTCGGCTGCGGCGATGTTCTCGCCGCTGCGCCGGATCATGTCCTTGGTGCGGCCGATGAAGTAGACACGTCCTTGCTCGTCCATCCGGGCGAGGTCGCCGGTGTGCATCCAGCCGTTGCGGAACGCGGCCCCTGTTGCGTCGGCATCGCGGAAGTAGCCGCTCATCATGCCGGCGCCGCGCACCACGAGCTGTCCCGTGACTCCGGGTGGCACGGGGTTGTCCGCATCGTCGACGATGCGCGCCTCGCGTCCAGGTACGGCGCGGCCGATGCAACCGGTGCCGACGCAGTGGTCGTGATCGCGCGGGTCGAGCCGGATGTCGCTGCCCGTCTCGGTCATCCCGAACGCCTCGAACCACGGCACGCCCCAGCGGGCCTCGAGGTCGCGGTGCAGCTCGGGCGGGATGGCCGACGCGCAGATCGACCGGAGCGACTCGGGTTTCGTGGGTGCCGGCGCGTCCAGGAGAAGTTTCGGCATCATGCCGAGGCAGTAGAACCAGGTCACGCCGTACTCGACGATCTTCGACCAGAACGAACTCGGGTGGAACCGGTCGAGCACGACGAGCCGGCAGCCGGACGCGAGACCCAGCGCGACATTCCACTGCGGGTCGATGTAGTGGAACGGCTGCGCGGTGAGGATGACGTCATCGGCCGTGATGTTCGGGAACCCGTCGATGAGCCCTTGCACCAGCGTGGTCCAGTACTCGTGCGGTAGCACGCATCCCTTCGGTTCGCCCGTCGTGCCGGACGTGTACTGGATGTTCGACGGGGTGTCGGGCGCGACGTCGGCTCTCGGTTCTTGGTCGGTCGACGGGGGGACGTCGTCCGGCGAGATCACGGCTTCCAGGCCCGTGTCTGCCTGGATTGTCCGCAACAGCTCGGCATGGCTGCCGCGAGCCAGCGCCAGTCGAGGTTGTGAGTGGACGAGCAGGCGCGTCGCGTCGTAGCGGCGATAGCTGGTGTTGACCGGCACGATCGCGGCGCCGAGCTTGGTGATGGCGAGCCAGGCGAGTGGGAACTCCGGCGAGTTGTCGAGCATGACGGCGACGCGGTCCCCCGGGCCGATGCCGTGTCCCGCGAGCCGCTCGGCGAGTGCGTCGCTGCGCACGTCGATGTCTGTGAACGTGAGCGATTCGCCGTGCTCGTCGAAGATCCACGCGATGCGGTCGGGCCAACGCTCGACAGCGCGGCGCAGCAACGCGGGAAGTGTCCGCGGCAGGTTCATTCTGGGTCCCCGCGGAAGCGCGGAGTGTTCTGTGCGGAGCGGTTTCGTGGGGTGATCATTCGTTGTTCCGTGTTCGGCTGGCATCGAGCGCGTCGTCTCCGATCGGGGCCACCTCGTCGGTGATGACCGCGTGCGAGATCTCCAACTCGAGGCTCGCCTCGAAGGCAGCGTCGATCCCGCTGTCGAGCGCGGCTTTCGCCAGCGCCGTGGACACCCGCGGTTGGCTCGCGAGTCGCCGCGCCCACTCCATCGCCGCGTCCATCAATTGGCTCTCCGGCACGACCCGGTTGACCAGGCCGAGCCGCAGCGCCTCATGCGCGTCGATCGGCTCACCGAACAGCAGCAACTCCTTCGCCTTGACCGGACCGACGAGCAACGGCAGCAACTTCGTCAGACCGCCGGTGACGCTCAGCCCGAGACCGACCTCGGGGAACCTGAAGCGCGCGCCTTCGGCCGCGACCACGAGGTCGCAGCCGAGCGCGAATTCCGCGCCCGCGCCGACTGCGTGGCCGTGCACCGCGGCGATCACCGGGATGGTGAGACCGCGGATGCGCCGGGTGACGTCCTGCAGGTGCTCGAGGCGGCGCGCCAATCCGTGCGGGTCGGCGCGCGGCTCCTTGAGATCGTGGCCGGCGCAGAACGCCCGTCCCCGTCCCGTCAGCAGAACCGCTCCGAATTCGCCCGCCTCGATTTCCAGCAAGGCGTCGAGCAGTCCCTCGATGAGCTGGTCGTTGACCGCGTTGAGCCGGTGTGGGCGGTTGAGCGCTATGACCGCGACGTCGGCATCGACAGTCAGCACAACCGCTGGGTCGTCGGCTTGCGGCATCGACACGGCCGTCCTTCCTGAGCCAGGGTGGGGGTGCGTTCATCGTCCATCTTCGAGCCGCAGCGAGGTATTACCAATGCTGGTCGACACGGTTTACGTCGGAGCACGCTTTCTGACGGGCCGCGACTTCACCCCGGCCGACGCCCTCGCAGTGCACCACGGACGCATCGTCGCGCTGGGCGACGATGCGCGGGAGCTGCGGGCGCGGCGGCGGATCGACCTCGGCGGAGCGGCCGTCGTGCCGGGCTTCCATGACGCGCACAACCATCTCGCCTGGTTCGGGATGGGCCTCGACGAACTGCAGCTGGGCGTCGAGCACGTCCGGACCGTCGACGAGGTCTACGACGCGGTGGCGGCGCGTGCGGCCGAGCTCGTGCCGGGCAGTTGGGTCATCGGCAACGGCTACGACCAGAACAAGCTCGCCGGCGGACACCCGACTGCGGAAGCTCTGGACCGCGCCGCCCCGCGGCATCGTGTCTGGCTCAAGCACACCTCCGGACACATGTGCGTCGTCAACTCCGCGGTACTCGCCGACCTCGATCTCGACCATGTGCCCGAGGGCGGTGACGTCGTGCGCGACGCCGCCGGGAAGCCCACCGGACTGCTCCGCGAGCAGGCCCAGCTGTTGCTGCAGCCGCTGGTGTACCCGGTCCCGGTCGACCGGGTGGCCCGTGCCATCGGGCGCGGAAATGACGTGCTGCTGGCGCAGGGCGTGACGAGCGTGCAGGAAGCAGGCATCGGCGGCGGCTGGATCGGCCGCACACCCCTCGAACTCGCCGCCTACCAGCAGGCGCGCGCCGACCATGCGCTCGACCTGCGCGTCACGGTGATGATCGCGGCCGACGCGATGCACCCGTTGGAAGCGGCCGAGGACGACGACATCGGATTCGGTCTCGATCTCGGCCTGCGCACCGGCTTCGGTGACGACCACCTGCGCATCGGCGCGATGAAGATCTTCGCCGACGGCTCGCTGATCGGTCGCACGGCTGCCATGTGTGACGACTACGCCGACGGCGAGGGCGGCCGCGGCTACTTCCAGACCTCACCCGAGAAGCTGCGCGAGACGATAGGGCGCGCGCACCGTTCGGGCTGGCAGGTGGCCACACATGCGATCGGAGACCGCGCGGTCGCGGAGGTTCTCGACATCTACGAGGACGTGCTGGCTTCGCATCCCCGGGCCGACCATCGGCACCGCATCGAACACTGCGGCATCACCCGTCCCGAAGACGTCGAGCGAATCGCGCGCCTCGACGTGATCCCGGTTCCGCAGGGGCGATTCGTCCACGAGCTGGGCGACGGGATGGTCGCGGCGATCGGGCCCGAACGTGTGCCGTGGTGCTATCGCCAGAAGTCGTTCCTGGACGCCGGCATCGAGCTGCCCGCCAGCTCCGACCGTCCGGTGGTGAACGGGGAACCGCTCCTGGGTTTGCGCGACCTCGTCGAGCGCCGCACCGCGAGCGGTTCCGTGCTCGCCCCCGACGAGCGCGTGACTCCCGCGCAAGCCTTACGGGCGTACACGTACGGCTCGGCCTACGCGGGCTTTGCCGAGCACCGGGTGGGGCTGCTCGACCTCGGGTACCTCGCCGATTTCGCAGTACTGTCTGCAGATCCGCTACAGGCTGACGACATCGGAACGGTGACGGTATTGGCGACGGTCATAGGTGGCGAGATCGTTCATGACGCCGCGGGACTCGGCTAGGTCAGCCGTGTCGATCCGCCAAGCGCTCCCGTCCGACCTGCCGGTCATCCGGCAGACGCTCGAGGCGCACGCCCTGAGCGAAGCATCCGTGAGCCGCGCCGACTCGGCAATCGACGAGCTCGACGAGGTCTTGTTCGGCAGGGCCGCGTTCGTCCGAGTGACCATCGCCGAGCGCGACGACGCCTCATTCGCCGGCCTCGCAATGTGGTACCGCACGTTCTCGTCGTGGGCGCGAACGTCCGGCATCTGGCTCGAAGACCTCTACGTCGTGGAAGCGCACCGCAGATCAGGAGTAGCGCGAGAGTTGATGGACCATCTGCGCAGCCAGACCGACGGCCGCATCGAGTGGGACGTGACGATCGGAAACGCCACCGCTGAGCGCTTCTACGCGAGCCTGGGCGCCGTCGCACTGCCTGGCGTGAACCGCTACCGCTGGGTCGCGAACGACCCGCTACAGCCACCGCGTACATGACGAACCCCCGGCCGGCCGAGAGCTGCCAGGTCAGTTTCCTGGTGCCCCATCCCGAGCGCACGGCGGTCATGGTCGTCGACGGCGATCCGCCTCTCGGGTCGAACGCGCCTGCCCGGTTGCCGACCGTTTCGCTGTCCGACGCGGAGCCGCTGGTGTCGGAGATGCTCGCCGCTGTCGACGTCCTGGACCCCGACAAGACGGTGGTGCTCCGGACCGTCATGATTTCGGCCGCTGTGTTGCTGGTGGAATGCGATGCCATGCGGGCGGCGCCCGCTCCCGGCTGGACCTGGCTGGAACTCGATGCGCAGGCGATCGCGCGACTGGAGCCGGAGACATCCCGGGCCGCGGTCGCCGCGTGGGTCCGCGAGCGCGGGGACGGGTGGTCGCCGTTGCGACCCGCATGGTCGCTGCCTGGCTGGTTCGCACGCGCGTCCATGTGGATGGTCGAGCAGATGGCGGCGATCGGACGACCCGCCGTCGGCGCTCCACGGCAACACCAGCTCTGGGGTCTGTCGGTGGTACTGCGCGCCCCGTCCGCCGGGGGTGATGTGTTCTTCAAGTGCCCTGTCGATCTCTTCCGTCGTGAGGCAGCGCTGACGCAGGCCCTTGCCCGGTTGATGCCGGGCGTCATGCCGGAGGTGCTCGCCGCCGACGAGCTGCAGGGATGGCTGCTGATGCGCGACCTCGGTGCTCCCGAGCTGGGCGAGCAAGGGGAGTCACTGTGGTCTCAGGGCATCGTGACGCATGCCGCACTCCAGCGGTCGATGCTGTCTCGTACGGACGAGCTCGTTCGTCTTGGGCTCCCGGTCCGTTCCCTCGCCGGCCTGGCCGTCTGGGTCGAGGAGTTGAGCGCAGACACCGCTCTGCTCGAGCGGATGCCCGCCGAGCTGCGTGAGCGATGGCTGGCGACATCCCCTGCCCTGGTCGAGTCGTGCCTGCGCCTCGACGCGATCGGTCCCGGCCCGTCGCTGGTGCACGGCGACTTCCACCCCTGGAACGTCGTGCACGGTCGGGGAACAACGCGTGTCTTCGACTGGAGCGACGCCGCTGTGTCGCACCCGTTCATCGACCTCGCGACCTACATCTTCCGGACACGCGACATCTCCAGGCGCCGCAGCCTGGTCGAGGCATACGTCGCGGCATGGTCGACCGGAGGGTCGGACGAGTCCCTCCGCGAGGCCGCAGCACTGGGATTGGTCGTCGGAGCGCTGTACCAGGTGCAGGGCTACCGTGCGCTCCTGCCAACGTTGATGAGAAACGGCGCGGACGACGACATGGCCGATGCCGACCTGGACTGGATCAACCGGTCGCTGACCCGTCACGAGCATGGCGTGGAGAGTCCGACCTGACCGCACCCTCCCAAACTGTCTCGATGTGCAGGACGATCTCCGCGCATCCCGGCCGATCTATACGCGGGTGTCTCGGTCGCTGTTGGGTCGAGAACCTTGGTCAGGTGCGTGATGCACCGTAGCCGAGCACGGCCGCAAGTCCGAGAGCGCTGCGCGGCCGGTACGGACCGCGCCACAGGCCGCCGTGCACCGCGGCATGCCCCTCGTCCTGCCATGCGTGCTCGTGCGCAGGGCCGCCGGCGGTGTGCAGGTCGGCGACGAGCAGCGCTGCCATCAGCGTGTTCGCCGTTGCCGGCTCGAAGACCGTGATGCCGAAACGATGTGCGCTGGCGTAGGCAGCGGCCAGCGCACGGTTCTTGACCACCGACCGGGTTCGGGTCGGCGGCGCGACGTTCATCGACACCGTGCCGCCTGCATCGCGGGCAACCGTCGCTCGCCATCGCTGCACCCGTTTGGCCAGCGCGTAGTTCGGTCCCTGCTGTGTGACGAGCGCGTCGTGCACGCCTGGTTCCACGCCCGGCACGTACTGCCGTCGTAGCAGCCGGCCGGCAGACATGGCCCGCAACGGCTGCGCCAGAAGCTTCGACGTCCGCGAGCGATTGTCGTAGGCCCGTAGCGAATGCGCCATGACGTCCTTGGATACCGCGAACACGTCGGTCGGTGTCGCGAGGAAGGCAAGCGCCAGGTCGGGACGCGCGTCCTGCAGCGCCACGGTGAGCGCGTCGACCGCGGCCGACAGCCGCAGGTTGGTCACTCCGTCGGCATAAACGTAGTTGCCGAGCACGATGCGGCCCTCGAGGTTCGTGATCCAGTGCGCGGCCGCACGCAGCTCCGACAACACGTCGACCCCGGCACGATCGGCGACAGAATCGGCGCTGACCGATCCGGCGGCAACCGGCACGAGCAAGGTGCCGGCCCGACCGCGACCGGCTGCCAGCACGCGCCGCCAGATTGCTGGCGCGGGCAGGTCGACCGCGGCGACGCGGGCTCCCCACCGCAGCAGGGCCGGCAGCGGTCCCATCTCGGCCCCGGCGCCGAGCACGACGACCGTGTGGCCGTCCAGCCGCAACCACTCGGGGTGCGCCATCACCGCTCGCACGGCATCAACGGCGGATTGCTCCAACACGCCTGCCGCTGCCCAGGATTCGAGCTGCCGGGCCAATGCGTCCCCGGTCAACCGGTCGCCGCCCAGCGGCAGGCTGAACTGCGTCTCCGCCTCGCCGTCACCGCGGACTTCCTCGGTCGACAACGACGGTCCGTCCTGGTCCCAGTCGATCGTGTCGAGCGGTTGCTCGCTGCCGTCCCGCGGGCGGTACTGCATCCGTCGCTGCAAGGAGTCCAGGCCGTCGGACGCGATCCGCACCGCGGCCTGGTGCGACTGCAGGCCCGCCTCCAGGACGCGACGGAAGTGCTCCGGGTAGCCGCTGCGCCAGTTGCTCTCGCGCTCGGCGCCGGCAGCCCCGACGGGATCGACTTCACGCAGCGCGTCCGCTACGACCGCGCGGCCCAGCGCCGAACTGCTGCGCCGGCCACTTGCATCGGCCGGGATCAGCACGCCAACCTCGTCGCCGGGCATCGCCGCCTCCGATCGGCCGTCCGCATCTTTGAGCAGCCTAGGGCCACACCTGTCCGCAGTCGGAGGGCATCATCGGGGTAGGTACGTCATAGCGGCACCGCTGTTGAGGAGGCACCGTCATGGAACGTCGCAGGCTCGGTCGGCTCGGACACGAAAGCTCCGTCCTGATCTACGGCGCCGCGGCGCTGTCCGAGGTCGACCAGGACACGGCCGACCGGTCGGTGCAGCAGGCCCTGGACGCCGGGATCAATCACTTCGACGTCGCAGCGAGCTACGGCGACGCGGAGCTGCGCCTGGGCCCGTGGATGAGCCGGATCCGCGACCAGATCTTCCTCGCCACCAAGGTCGAGGAACGACCGGCCGAGCGTGCGTGGGCGTCCATCAACCGTTCCCTCGAGCGGCTGCAGGTCGACCGGGTCGATCTTTTGCAACTTCACGCCGTCGGCGACCTCGACACGCTCGACGCGGTCACCGGCAACGGTGGAGCGCTCGAGTCGGCCGTGCGCGCGCTCGACGAGGGCATGGTCGGCGCGGTCGGCATCACCGGCCACGGCCGCACGGCCGCGGCGACCCACCTCGAAGCGCTGCGCCGCTACCCGTTCGCGACCGTCCTGACCCCGCTGAACCCGGTGCTGTGGCGAGAAGATGAGTTCCGCGACGCCTACGACGCGCTCGTTGCCGAGGTGCGCACCCAGGACGCCGGCCTGATGACCATCAAGTCGGTCTCCCGCCGCAACTGGCCCGACCCGGACGGCGAGCATCCCTACGCGACCTGGTACGAACCCCTCGACGAGGCAGAACGCATCCGTGCCGCGGTCTCGTGGGTACTCGCCCACGAAGAGATCACCGGCCTGGCGACCGCCGGCGACGTCCACCTGCTGGGAATGATCGTCGCAGCTGAACAGGACCGCCTCGATCCAGCGACGGCGGAGGACGCCCTACGCGACGATCCCGAATATTCGTCGCCCTTCCTGGCAATGCCCATCTGAGACTTTGCCGGTGGGCCTGTCCCCGCCGGGCCCTCCGCCGTCCGGTCGCGCCTACCATCCCTTCATCACGTTCACGTGATTTCGCGGGGATGTAGGGGGAATCGTGGACGACATCGTTGCTGAGCTGCTGCAGACGACCAGGCGTCAGGCGGAGATCATCGAGCGGCAGGAATCGAGACTGGCCGCGCTCGAGCGGCGCGTGGTCGATCGCGCGCCGACGCCGGCGACCGCCCCCGACCGTCCGACTGCCCTGACGTCGCGTCGCGGACTGCTCAAGCTCGCCGCGGCCGGTGTCGGCGGCGTGGCGTTGGCCGCAGGAGGTGCCGCTGGCGAGGCATCCGCTCAGGGTGAGGCCATCGTGGCGGGAAATACCGCCGGTACCGTCCCGGTGGCGACGGTACCCACAGAACTGTGGCTGTCCGACGACGATCTTTCGTACGGATTCGGCGTGACCGCCCGTGGTAGGGACATCACGGTCCCAAGTCAGGGCACCGCGATGATCGTCGGCGACGCCGGTGGCACGACGGGCGCGCTGGGCGTCAGCGGGCCCAGCGACGAGTCCGGAACCGGCGTTCGAGGAGATTCCTCCTACGGCACCGGAGTCAAAGGAGATTCCTTCTACGGCAGCGGCGTGACGGCGTTCTCCGCCTATGGCGCCGGATTGGAATCCAACTCGATCTACGGGCCCGCAATGAACGCGCACTCTGACAAAGGAGTCGGGGTCGTAGCGGAATCGAGTCTCTACGGCCCGGCCATCACGGCACGTTGTGAGACGGCCGATGCGATCCACGCTGTGACGTACGGAGGCGAGCTCGCGTACGACCGGCCACTGACCGGCGTGGCCGGGTCGGCTGTCGTTCGCCCCGACCCGGATCTGCCCGACTTCGAAGGGCCCGGCGAGCGGGTCGGAGTCCGCGGGTGGGGAAGTGCGGACGGCATCGGTGTGTACGGCCAGAGTCGCTCGGCTGCAGGGGTGAAGGGATACGCGACCTCCGGCCAGGGTGTGTCGGGCGCGGCGACGAGCGGTGACGCGGTCGCGGGCGTTGTATCCGCGGCGAACGGTACTGCCGGCCATTTCGTCGCCGAGGTAGGGACGGCGAATGCGCTGTTCGTCGACGGCCGCGTGTGCGTCGCGCAGGTCGCCGGCATCGCGACAGTGCCGAGGACCGCTCGCACCGTCGTGATCGATCCCGGTGTCGAGGTGACCCCGTCCTCGTTCGTGGTGGCAACCGCACAGACGGATGACGGCTCAGCGGTGTCGGGAGTGACGGTCGACAGCGTCAACAATCGCTTCACCGTGACGCTCAAGCGTCGGGCGTCCAGGCCCACCCCGCTCGGTTGGCTGATGATCAACTGACGTCCTCGAGCATGACTGGGAACATCTCGCCGGGCAGCGGGCAGGCCGACCTGAACGCTCTTCTCGCCAACGGCTCGGGCACGGTCGTGCTCCCTTCTGGCACGTTTCGGGTCACCGCGCCGCCGATCGTCGGCGGCGGCGTCACGGAGATCATCGGCGATGACACCGTCGTCGACGGTGCGGTCGTACTGGACGCGGGCTGGGCGCCGCAAGGTGGCGGCCGATGGACGCTCGACGGCTGGCTCCCCGAGCCCTACACCGATCCGGGCCAGCCCGAGAAGCCGAGCGGGCTGACCGGGAACAACGCCGAAGTCTGTCAGTGCTGCGAGGACATGTGGGCCGACGGTGCGCCGCTGAAACGCGTGATGCACCTCGGTGAGCTCGTGCCGGGGACGTTCTTCCAGGACTATCGCGCGAACCGCATCTGGGTCGCCGACGATCCCACGGCGAACGCGATGGAGATGGCCGTCGCCCGATACGGGTTTCTCCTCAACGCGCCGGGGGTGACGGTGCGTGGGCTGATGGTGCAAAGGTGCGCGAACAAGTCGCAGACGGGAGCGTTCACCGCGAACAGTGACGCCACCCTGGTCGACGTCGATACCCGCTGGAACCACGCTCGCGGCCTCACCCTCAACTACGCCACGACGGCCACGCTCGTGCAGGGCGGCACCGATCTCGAGAACGGCCAGCTCGGGATGGCCCGCTACGGCTGCAGGGGCGACGTCGTCGAGGGGCGGCAGTTTCTGCGCAACAACCCGGATGCGAAGTACCGCATTCTTGATTGGGAGTCCGGCGGGTTCAAGTGGGCGCGCTGCACCGGCGGTCACACCAATGACTGCACTGCGATCGGCAACCGGGGCGTCGGCATGTGGCACGACAGCGGTAACACGGATGAGACCATCAGCCGCCCGAAGATCTTCGGCAACTCAGCCGACGGAGTGCGGTTCGAGATCGGGCACGGGTCGAAGCTGTTCGGCGGAACGCTCGTCGGCAACTGCGTCGAGCAGACCACCGCGCGGGGAGCGAGCCCGTCGCTGCTCAAGGGCGCGGAGATCAACGTCTGCGACTCCGACGGCGCGACCGAGGTGGCCGGCGCGACCGTCATTGCGACCTTGAACGGAATCTGCTGGCAGGCCCGCAAGCGCAAGCTCGACAACGTGGTGATCCCGCTGGCGGGGTCGTGTCACGACAACACGATCATCGCCCCCGGCGCTTCGGGCACGGCATCGCTGAACGGCGGCGACGTGACCCAAGTGTCGTTCGCCCGGAACGCATGGCGTTGCGAGATGTCGAACAACGGGAAGCCGCTCACTCCCGCACAGTGGCGGCTGGCGATCGAGCCGACCGCGCGCATCTGAACCGCCTTGCGGCCTGTCTCGGGGCAACGATGATCGCAATCCATGACAACCGACAGGTGAAGTAGGCGCGTCGGCTTGAGCTCTCCGCGGTAATTTCTGGACGCTCCTCGGACAGAAAGGACTCGAAACCTGACCCCCACACTGCCAGCCCGGGGGCACCGGTTCGTCGGGCCCTTGAAATACGGGACCTCCGCGATAGGATCGCCTTATGGGATAAGGGATTCCGTGCCGTGCACTGTCATCGGCTGTCAGCTCGTGTCGCGCAGTGGCGGCGGGTTGCAGGGTCGAATCAGGGTCAAACAGTTCAACCGCTTCCGGCACGATCCCCGATCGGGATCGGAGTGTTGCGGTGGGGCAAGCACGCAAACGGATCGGCGGCGACGGCAAGGCCCGCTACACCGCCTACTACGACGACGTCACCGGCCGGCGCCGCTCGGCCGGCACCTACGCCAGTCGTCGAGATGCCGACCGGGCGTGGCAGCGTGCCGAAGCTGACACCGCGAAGGGCCGGCACACCGATTCCGGGCGCAGCCGGCAACTGTTCGCCCGCTACGTCGAACAGGAGTGGTTCCCGAATCATCAGATCGAACTGACCACTAGGCAGAACTACCGCTACGTGCTGGACAAGCACATCCTGCCCGTCTTCGGCGGCTACAGGATGATCGCCATATTGCCCGCCGACATCCGCGCCTGGATCGCCTCTTTGAAGGACGCCGGCGTCAAGCCGGCCACCGTCAAACACTGCCTGGCCGTGTTGTCGGCGATCTTCACCACCGCCTTCAACGACCAGATCACCACGCTGAACCCGTGCGCCGGGATCAAAGCACCGACCGTGCCACCCGCGACACGGCGGATCATCACCCCCGACCAGTTCGCCGCCATCCACGCCGCACTGCCCACCCCCGAGCTGCGACTGCTGGTGGAGACCGACGTCGAAACCGGGCTGCGCTGGGGCGAACTCGTCGAACTGCGCGTCGGTGACCTCGACCTACAGCACGGGCTGCTCGCCGTGTCCCGGACGGTGATCGAGATCCCGGCGAAGTTTCACCCCACCGGCGACCGGTTCCTGATCAAGAACTACCCCAAAGACAAACAACCCCGCCGCCTCGGCCTGTCCCGCCACATCCGCGACCTCCTCACCGAGCATGTCCACGGCAAGACCCTCTCCGACCTGGTCTTCCCCGCTCCACCACTAGCCGCGAAGCAGCGCGAGAACACGCCCTCCAGCGACGAGAACACACTCGGGTTCACCGAGCCGAACGCGGCGGGACACACCTACTGCCACGGCACCCTCACCGCCTACAACATGGCACCATGTCGCTGCCAACACTGCCGCGACGCCTACGCCACCTACCGCGCCCAACGCCGCAAAACCGGCACCGACCCCACCCGAACATCCCGCCGACCCCACACGGCCAACGCGACCGACGGCGAAAGGCACATCTCGCGCACCTGGTTCCGCCGACACATCTGGGAACCCGCCCTCCACAACGCCGGACTCCCCTTCCACGTCCGCGTCCACGACCTGCGCCACGCCCACGCCTCCTGGCTCCTCGCCGGCGGCGCCGACCTCCAAGCCAGTCAAAGACCGCATGGGCCACGCCCGACTCACCACCACCGAGCAATACCTGCACACCCTCCCCCACGCCGACGCCGCCACCATCACCGCACTCGACACCATCCGCAACCGACAACACCTGACCCCCAACCGCGCTCGCACCACTAACGCCGCCACTCAGACCAGCACCACCCCGCCCCGGACACACCGCGCGAAACTCAACGACCCGACCCGAAACCACCTTCATCAAACGACCGGATCTGACCCGCTCCCCCATGATCAAACGACCGGATTTGCCGAGATCCGGTAGCGAAGGATGACCGCCGGAGTATGCCGTCCTTCGTCAGGAAACGGTCAGCGTTGCGAATTGACTGATCTCGTGTCCTGCTCGTCCGTTGCAGGCAGCCGAGTTGGTCACGTTCAGCAGTCCGAAGACTCGGTAGCGGCCGGGCGGGAGATCCGACCCGGACAGGCTCAACTTGGCGCCGTTATGCAGGCCTGCGTGGAAGGTCTTGGCGGCGAGCTGGTTCTCAGGGCGGGAGATTGCCCGTGGCGGTGCCGAGGCGGTCCGGCCCCACACCCCCTCAAGCGCGCCAGGAGTTCCCACGATGATCTCTACTGGGTGACGGCTCTGACCGAGAAGTGGTTGACGCGCAACCTCCCGGTGACCATGAACGGACCACCGGCTGCGGCCGAGACTTGCTCAATGGCACTCGAGCCGATCGCTTCGAGGGAGGCGTCGTCGCCACATCCGGGATTGAGACCGAAGTGGTGCCGGCTACCGCCCGCTGGGTTGTGGTGGTCAGACAGGGTCACAGCGGCAAATACGGCAGCGATGGCTGCCGCTGCACCGAGTGCGGCGACGACCCAACGTCTGCGGCCTCGCGCGGCACGCGAGCTGCGCATGGCCGGGCGCAGGGCGGGTGCCTGAGCGCGTTTCTCAGCCGCCCACCGACGCAGCAGCTCATCGACCTGCTCATCGGTGTGGGTCATAGTCAGCCTCCAGTACCTGTCTTAGGTTTCTACGGGCATCGAACAGTTGGGCCTTTACGGCACCTTCTGAGATGTGCAACAGGCTGGCTACCTCCGTGACTGGCAGGTCGGCGAGGTAGTGCAGGGCAACCACCTGCCGTTGACGTGGGGGTAGCCGACGGACGGCCTGCTCGATGTCGACTCTGTCGGATGATGCGGTCACCGCAGTAGCTGAATCAGTGTCGCCAACCCCGGCAGACGGCCACCGACCACGCACCCGATGACGGCGCGCCCGGTCGAGGAGGACCGCAACGAGCCAGACTCTTGCTGAACCCCGTGCCGGGTCGTAGGTTTCGCGGCGCTGCCACGCACGCAAGAGCGTCTCCTGTACGACATCCTCAGCCGCAGCAGCGCCGACGGTACGTGCGGCAAGTGCCCACAGCATGGACAAGTGGGGCGCGACCCACGCATCAAACTCTGCGCCGACGTTCGGAGGACCAGGCGCATCGTTCACCGATAGCGCGCGCTCGTCCCCACCGGCCCGCTCGTCCATACCTCTATTACGCCAGAACGCCACCCCGGGGGTTTGGTCAATGCTCGAACGGGGCGGAGCGGTGATGCGCACCGGGAAGGGTCGTACCGGATCTGCCGCGTAGATGGCTTGTCACCGTTGTCTGAGGCCGCCGAAAACCAAGAGGTTCCCGGCCGAGAGCGAGGTGTCCGGCGCAATGCGGTCGCGGTTGACCAGGAGGGCTTCCGCGATTGGCCTGCACGGTGCGGGTGCGGGCCTTGCGGAGAGGCGTGTTTGGCCGTTACCGGCGGACCTTTGCCGGTGGGTTCGGTATCGGCGGCGGCTGGAGTGTCGCGAGGTTGCGCTGATGCTTGGCCGGGTAACGGATCACGGAAACCAGCACGTACCCGGACGCGGCTACCGCACCCCAGTACCACCAGCCGCTGGTAATGCCGGCGACTGCGGAAAGGACCGCAGCCCCGCTGAACACGACCAGGTTGGGAGTGCGGTTGCGGGCGTAGTTGGCGAGTCGTACCTCCAGCAGCGCGACCGCGCGGGCTCGCAGCGTGAGGTCGGCGGGCGGCGTCCCGGTCTTCGCCGCGCGGAGCACCTGGCGGCGCTGTTGCTTGGTGAGCCCGACCAAGACCGCCTCGCCAGCTTGATACTGCTTGCGCGTGGCGAAGTACATCACCAGCGTGTACAGACCGCGATAACCGCGCCCTCGATAATCGTGTGCGGCCAGCTGTCGTGGTAGTCGTGTCGATTCCACACACTTATCCATGCTGCGAAGAACACGCCTTGGAAGATTGCCGACCGCCACGCCGACGAGATTCGGAATCCGGGTCCCATACCGAGATCATGCCGCCTTGGTCGGCCGCAGCAAATGCTCAATCGACACGTCCTCCCGGTTATTCGGCGGACCATCCCGGCAAGGCCATCCGCTCATGCCCGACCGGGTGCATCTCGTTGTGTGCTCTCGCCTGCACGCGGCGGCCCACCGGATCGGCCGCGCATCGGCCCCCAACCGGATCTGCCGCGCAGCGGCCCTACCGGACTTGGCGGGGTGTTAGTGGTAGGTAAGGGTCTCTGCCTTTAGCGGGACGGGTAGCGGACCACCTTGCAGGTCTGCAGCCACGGCGTTGGCGGCTTCGCTGTCGAAGCGTTCGGCCACGACCAGTGTGTTGCCGGGCATCGGCTGAGTAACGGGCAACGTGTTCACGGCGTTGCTGCCGCTGGTGCGTGTGATCACCTGACTTGGCCCCACTTCGGTCTTCGTTCTGCATGAATGTTGGCCCCACCTGGGGTGGTGATCATCCCGCCGGGTGGGTGCGGTGTGTCGTCACGAATGTTGGCCCCACCCTCGGTTCGGATCGTCCCTGTCGTCGTCGACGGGGAGGTCGGTCAGGTGCGGTCACGGGTGGAGCTGTTCGAGCAGATCAGGAGAGATCGGCGGCTGGAGCAGCTGTCGATCCGGGAGCTGGCCGAGCGGCATGGCGTGCACCGCCGCACGGTGCGGCAGGCGTTGGCCGCGGCGGTGCCGCCGCCGCGCAAGACGTATCCGCCGCGGCGACGGCCGGCGATCGACGCCGTGCGTCGGCGGTGATCGACGGCTGGCTGCTCGCGGACCAGGACGCACCGCGCAAGCAGCGGCATACCGCCCGCCGGGTCTGGCAGCGCCTGGTCGCCGAGCACGGCGCGACGCTGTCGGAGGTGACGGTGTCGCGTTACGTCGCCCGCCGCCGGGTCGAGCTCGGCCTGGATCAGCGTGAGGTGTCGATCCCGCAGACGCATCTGGCCGGCGCGGAGGCGGAGGTCGACTTCGGCGAGTTCTACGCGACGATCGCCGGGGTCGTCGATGAAGTGCTGGATGTTCGTGATGCGGCTGTCGCACTCGGGCAAGGCGTTCCACGTCGCGTTCGGCACCCAGGCCCAGGAAGCGTTCCTGGAAGGGCATGTGCTGGCGTTCGAGCACTTCGGCGGTGTCCCCGGCCGGGTGCGTTACGACAACCTGAAACCCGCCGTGATCCGCGTGCTTGAAGGGCCGGGACCGGACCGAGTCCGAACGGTTCACCGCGCTGCGATCGCACTACGGGTTCGACTCGTTCTTCTGCCGCCCCGGCATCGACGGCGCGCACGAGAAGGGCGGCGTCGAGGGCGAGATCGGCCGGTTCCGCCGCCGCCACCTCGTCCCGTCCCGAAGGTCGCCTCGCTGGCGGCGTTGAACGAGCTGATCGCCGCCGGCGACCTGCTCGACGACGGCCGGGTGATCACCGGACGGCCGATCACCATCGGTGCCGCGTTCGCCGTCGAGGCGCCGACGTTGATGCCGCTGCCGGCGCGAGGCGTTCGACCCGGCCCGGCTGCTGGAAGCCCGGGTGGACAACCGGGCCAGGGTGTCGGTGCGGCAATGCTTCTACTCCGTCCCGGCCCGCTACGCCGGCCGACGACTGCCGGTCCGGCTCGCCGCCCGCACGGTCGAGATCTACGACGGAGCGAAGCTGGTCGCTCGCCACGAACGGGCGGTCGGACGCTACGTCGAGGTCCTCACCCTGGATCACTACCTCGAGGTGCTCAAGACCAAGCCCGGCGGGCTGCCCGGTGCGACCGCGCTCGCGCAAGCCAAGGCCCGCGGCGCGTTCACCGCCTCGCATCAGGCCTACTGGGACGCCGCCCGACGGGCCCGCGGCGACGCCGCCGGCACCCGGGCGCTGATCGAGGTCCTGCTCGCGCACCGCACCATGACCGCCGCCGCGCTGATCGCGGCGATGGACCGCGCTGTCGCCTCCGGCTGCCTCGATCCCGAGCTGGTGCTGATCGACGCCCGCCGCGACACCACCCAGGTCGCGCCCGTCGTCCCGATCGGCGCGCTGGCCCGCTACGACCGACCCGCACCCATCCCTGACCGACTACGACCAGCTGCTGACCGGGAGCGGAACATGACCACCACGACGAGCTACGGTCGATGCCGCAGCGCAGGCCTCGATCGGCGCAGCAGCACGGGAACTGCACCTGCCCACCGTCCGCACCGAAGCCGCCCGCCTGGCCGAGATCGCCGACACGGGAACGGCAAACCCACCTGCGCTACCTCGCCGAAGTCCTCGCCGCCGAGGTCGATGACCGCACCGAACGACGCCGCACCCGGCGCATCAACGACGCCAAGTTCCCGCGCCTGAAACGGCTCGCCGACTTCAACGTCGACGCCGTCCCCACCATCCAGCCCGCCACCCTCGGCCAGCTCGCCGCCGGGCACTACATGGACGCCGGCGAACCCGTCGTGCTGCTCGGCGACTCCGGCACCGGCAAGTCCCACCTGCTCATCGGCCTCGGCCTCGCCGCCTGCGAACAAGGCCGCCGGGTCCGCTACGTCACCACCGCGCAACTGGTCAACGAGCTCGTCGAAGCCGCCGACGAACGAGTCCTGTCCCGCGTCGTCGGCCGCTACGGCCGCCTCGACCTGCTCTGCCTCGACGAGCTCGGCTACGTCCAGATCGACCCACGCGGCGCGGAGCTGCTGTTCCAGATCATCACCGAACGCGAAGAACGAGCCTCCATCGCGATCGCCACCAACCTGCCCTTCAGCGAATGGGGCACCGTGTTCCCCGACCCACGCCTCGTCGCCGCCATCGTCGACCGCGTCACCTTCAACGCCCACATCCTCGAAACCGGCACCCAGTCCTACCGGCTACGCACCAGCAAGAGCGCAAGCCGAGAAATGCGGCGTGGCGCGACCAGCTGATCCGGGCAGATAATCACGCCATCACCGAGCCGGAAGACGTCCTTCGGATCGGCCCGGAGCCGGGCCGCCGACGTTCCGCGCGATCAAAGCTCGTGCTCATCATCGTGGCAGCCCTTGCCATCGGCGCGGCAGCGTTCGCCGTGACACAGCGAACAGACCACGCGCGACGTCAGGCTGCCGCAACGACCACGCCCCGACCCTCATCCTCAACAACCCGCCCGGCGACGATCGAGTACAACGCGTATTGCATCGGCCAACTCACCTGTCCCGCCAGCAGCATCCCCGCAGTACTACGCAGGCCCCTGCACCGACCAGCCGCCATCAGCGGCAGATGCTCACCCACACCAGAACGAATAGTCGATCCGACCGTGGGTGCCGCCGGAGGTGCTGGACCGGTGTTCAGCATCACCGGCGACCCGCACCACCGCAGCACCGTCACCGATGACCTTCCCCCCGGATCGACGCAGCGTCTTCGCCGGCAGCGCCTTCAGCGGTCAGAAGATCCTCTGGCTGGTCGCTGCCTCCTACCACGGACCAGTCCTGATCCGAGGCATCGGCCCGCACAACACAACGCCGGTTCGGTTCAGCACCACCGACGGCCCACTGCGCCCCGAAGTTCGACTACCACCGGAGCCCGCAGCAGGCCCAGCCCGCTACACCGACACCTACGTCCGCGTTCGCAGACCCGGCTGCTACGCCTGGCAGGTCGACGGCAGCACCTTCACCTACACCATCACCTTCCGCGTGGCGGCAGGCTCCTGAAACTCCGCCACATCACCCCCAAAGCCCGGGGCCAACATTCGCGCTGATCCGTGGGGCCAGAGAACTTGACGAAACCCACGCTGGTGATGACGAGGTAGGACGCGCATAGTGGCATGTCGGTCGCGGTGCAGTTCGCGACGCCAGAGAGGTCCGCGGAAGCTCGGTTCGGTGTGTGCACCGGTCAGCAAAACCCGGTAGCCGGTCTCTCGTTTGCGCCCGATCTGTTGTGTCACCGCGTCCAGGCGGCTAAGTGTGCTGCAAGAGCTTCGAGGTCGACTATGGAGTACCGCCTCGCCACGGTGTTCGTGGCGGCTGTACTTGAGGTGAAGGGCGAGATCTGGAGGCTTCGGTTTCCGGTGTCCGATCGCCAAATGACAACCAGTGCACTGGCTTCGCGCTGCGAGGTGATAAGTGCTCGTCGAGGGATCTCGATGCCGAGATCGGACCGGAACGCGAAGTGTTGTAGTACGCATAGACGCAACGCGGTCAGTCGCACGAACGTTTGGCGACCGGGGGACGCCCCGGTGCCGGAGCGGACAATGCCTTCGTCGGTGACGGATTCGTCGGCCCGAAGGGGAAAGGTGCGGTCCATTGCAGCCTTGAGGCCGCGGAACGCATAGGCCGCCTTGACCTGACGTCCGAGCACTTGTGCCACGTCGCGCTCCTCATCGCCGGGCGCCGTCGCCGTCACCGCTGTGCGCTCTTACGTCGATCTCGACCGATGGGCGTGCATGCAGCATGTTAGCCGCGAGCGGCTCATGGCCCGGACGCGCGTCCTGTTGATCGAATCAAGATTGACGGCGGAGATGAATCGAGTTCGACTATTCCTAATCGCCGGTCGTGGACGTCTGCGTCGCCGTTGCCGACTAGATGCATGCCACGATCGGCGGCGGCGCGACGCACCGTCGCCTCGCGGATATAGACGGCACGGCGGCAAAGCCATCCATGTGCGACGAACTGATGGCCATGGCAACCGCACGATGTGTCCACACCTGCCGAAGGTCGTTACGGCCTGAGTCCGGCAGCAAGTGAGATGGACGAGCGCAATCAGAGAGGACGATTTGGGACGCCACCACACTGGCCCAGGCAGCGTCGCCATGCGGTGGTCACTATTCACCCAGGCCCTTTTGCTGGGTCGACATTGGTCAGGCGTCGCTCTTGCCGGGACGGATGCAGTCGGGACGCTCAAGCTCGCGACTACGGCGATGCGGTGATGCGGTGATGCGGTGATCAACATTTCCGGTTCGCCCAGACTGCAGCTGCTGCTACCGGACGGAATTTCACGCTCAGCGGTCGACCTGATCGAGTTGGAGTACCCAGAGCTGGAGACGGTTACAGGCTGTCGCGTCGTCGACGATGCCTGCGACCTGACGTTGCGGTGGACGGTCGATTCCGGGGCAGAAGTGGTGAGCATGCGGACGACCAGGGACGGGTTTCACGCCGTGGTGCGATCGATAGTTGAAGTGACCGAGAGCCTCGGCCTACTGCACGGACTAGATGACTATGCCGACACCGCTCCTGCGCCAAGCCGTGCCGCCGCGATCGAACGGCTTGACACGACTCTGCGCGCAAGTTTCGCCGGTGCGCGTCTGCGAAGGATCGACTGGGATGAACTGCGCAGCCGTCACGAACCGGAGATTCTCATCGTGGAAGATCCGCTGCCTGGCTTCCAACGGTGGCTCGCGGAATTGGGAGACCTGCACACGTCAGCACGTGCAACCGGCGCGGTCGCCAACTCGCCGTATGCGATCAGTGCAGGCCCGAGTGCGGTTCGGCTGATGCGGGTGCCAGCGGACACGGCGGCCTTCCGGGCAGGAGTCCGCGAAGGGTGGGAGTTGTGCGGGATCGACGGCCAAGACTGGTTGGGTCGTTGCGGAGCCCCCGACCACGTCCGCGCATTACTGACCGGCCGCCGATTGGCCAGCCGGCTCGGCGACATGGAACGAGAGTTCGTAGCGCTCGGACCAAACGGGCAGATTAGGAGATGGCGCGAATGCGGCGGGCCGGCCGAGCCGTCGACGCGCTGGCAGCGGTTATCGCCGTCTGTAGGACTCATTGCAGTTGATGGATGGACCGCCGACGTCGTTGAGCAACTGGACGCCGCGCTTGTAGAGCTGCGCGGCTGTGACGGGCTGATCATGGATCTTCGAGGCAACACCGGTGGCAATCTCGCTGCTGCCGTGAACGCGCGCCGACGATTCCTGCGCGTCGAGACGCTATGCGGGACCATTCGCTACACCGACGGGCACGGCCGGCTTGGGCAGCCCTATGAGCTGGCTGCGGAGCCAGCTGACGACGTCCGGTGGCGCGGGCGACTGATCGTGCTCACCGACCCGCTCACCGCCTCGGCCAGCGAAGACTTCCTACTCGGCCTGCAGGGACTACCGCATGTCCGCGTCGTCGGCACAGCTACTGCGGGCGGCAGCGGACGTGCCCTGACCCGCCGCCTACTTCCAGGAATCGATGCCACGATCAGCACCGCGCTTACCTACGACCGGCTGGGACGCTGCGTTGAAGGACAGGGTCTTCCCGCGGATCGGGCGGTCAATCCCTTCGACGACGATGCGGTGGTCGCTGTGGCGACATCAGAGCTCGACTAGAACTGCTTGGCAGCCCAACGACATCCGTAAAATCCACCCTGTTCAAACGGGTCTGCTGCACCGATGGGTGACACCTGATCTGCCTTGCTCGGTGAGCAGGGCTGAGAGGATGCCACCGTGCCCTAGCCCTACCCCGAGGAGTTCCGCGAGGACGTCGTCCGCGTGGCCCGAAACCGCCCCGACGGGGTGACGCTGAAGCAGATCGCCGCCGACTTCGGCGTGCACCCGATGACGTTGTCGAGTGGCTTCGCGTCGCGGCGGTCGAGGACGGCGCCCGGCCCGGCGTGACCCGCGCCGAGCAGGCCGAGCTTCGCGAGGCGCGCAAGCGGATCAAGCTGTTGGAGCAGGAGAACGAGGTGCTGCGCCGGGCTGCGGCGTACCTGTCCCAGGCGAACCTGCCGGGAAAAGGCTCTACCCGCTCGTGAGCGAGCTGGCCGCCGACGGGATCCCCGTCGCGGTCGCGTGCCGGGTACTGAAGCTCGCTCGACAGCCGTACTACCGCTGGCTCGCCGACCCGGTCACCGACGCCGAATGGGTCGAGGCGCACCGGGCCAACGCGCTGTTCGACGCCCACCGTGACGACCCGGAGTTCGGCTACCGGTTCCTCGTCGATGAGGCCCGCGACGCGGGGCAGATGATGGTCGACCGCACGGCCTGGCGGATCTGCTCGGTGAACGGCTGGTGGTCGGTGTTCGGCAAGAAGAAGCCCTACTCGAAGGCGCGCAAGGCCGGCGTGCCTGCTCACGAGGACCACGTCGGCCGCCAGTTCGTCGCGGACGGGCCGAACACGCTTTACCTCGCCGACATCACCGAACACCGCACCGACGAGGGCAAGCTCTACCTCGCGTGCAGCGGTGATCTCAACCTGTGATTGAGAACGGCGGTCCGCCTCCGCCCGGGGGCGCAGGCGTAACGGCATTCTCAATGGCGTGCTGAGTGTGAAGGTGCGGATCGTCCAGCCGGTTGGGCGATGCGACCGTGGGCGTGGTGACTCGACGGGACCGTCTCGATGGGAGGAACAACTAATTATTAGCACACCTGCACGATTATGTCAGCTCTGGGGCGACCCCGAAACCTCGTCGGGGATGCACCAGGCAGTCGACGGTCGACCGTCGAGAGGACGACTTTCTGAGCCAGCGCTATGGCCACCACGACGGACCTCGCTGCCGAGGGGGTTCACCTCGAGTGTCGTCGTCGCGAGGACCCTCAACATCGACCATCCGGATCCGGTCCAACGCGGGCCGTTCTGCCGCCTCGACGTGACTACCGCTGCGCCGCACTTCCCCGGCGTCTACGCCTGGGCCACCGACGCCGACGTGTCGTACATCGGCAAAGCCAAAGCGCTGATCCACATCGTGCACGGACAGCGGATGGGTCGCGCGTACAACAGCTACACCTACATCCCACCGTCCAAGGCCCAGCAGCTCTACAGCCCACGAGTCGGCGTCAACGGTCGTCTCAACGCAGCAATAGTTGCCGGCATGGTGGTGACGTGGTGGTGGCGTGCGTCCCCCTCTGAGGCCACCGCGCTTGATCTTGAGGCGGAACTCATTCGACGTTGGAGCCCCCTTGGAATCGAGCGCGTCCAGTCCAGCTCGGACGGGACTAGCGCGATGGACATCTGGCAGGACGAAGTCGGCCGAACCATCGTCATAGAGACGGACGAATGGGTTCACGACGACTGCTCCGACAGCGTCGTCATCGGTAAAACTGGACGCCTGCGCTGTGTTAGGCATCGACCACACGAGGATCTGCGCCAAGATGCACCCCAGCTGTACACCTGTCCCCGCGAGGACTGCGCGTCCATCGGGCGGAAGTACCTCACGATGACGGCAGAACCGTTCTAGGAGCAGCCATGACTGAAATCGAGGGGTGTCCCCCAGCGTCATCGCGGCGCACGAGGCGGGTCACGCAGTCGCGGCGACTGTGTACGGGGCGACATTCGCCGGCATCAAGATCACGCCTGAGGGCGGCGCTGCCGCGCAGGTGATGAACGTGGACGGGCTATCGGAAATTGGCAAGGTGCGTACGTTCCTCGCGGGATCGGCTGGCGAGCGCGCCGCTTTCGGTCGCGATGATTGTCGCCTGTCGAGCATGGATCAGGCATTGCTGCTGGGCGCGATTACGGATCCGCGGCTTCTCGCATATGGAGATCAACGCGCTGACGAGTTGATCAGCAAGTATCGAGCCGCTCACTCGGCCGTGTCGGAACTTATCCTCGCCAAAATCGAGTCGGGAACTGTCGACATCATCCCGTCAGACGTCGTGCTCGACATTACAAAGCAACATGGTGCGCCTTGGGGCGCCGAGGAATCTCGTGACTGACCACGTTTACCCATCGAGATGCGCCGGCGTTCCGAGCAGTGACATCAGGACTTGCGTAGCACCGGAGAATTGACGGCCTCAAAGAGGCGATTGCAGTGTCAGGCCAGGCTAATGAGCGGTTTGCGATAAATCGCACATGGGTTACCCGGCTCCCATCCAGGATACGGATCGATGATTTCCGCCAGGACGAATCCGTGTCGTTCGTAGAAGTGACGTGTTCGCTCGTACTCAGGAGAATCGGTCCCCTCCGCGAGGGTCTTAACCTCAAGGATCTGAATGCCCGCCTCTACGGCCTGAAGTTCAGCATGTACGAGCAATTGTGAGCCGATACCTCGACTTTGAACCTCCGGACTCACAGCCAACCATGTGATCTCGCCCTCTTTAGCCGCCGTCGGAATCCACGTCACAAAGCCCACAGGGATCGAGTCTTGTCGGCACATCAAGAGATGGCTGTCGATTACATCTCGTCGGAAGTCCTGCAATGCTGTACCAGTGAAGGACTCCGGCAGCGCTGCCATTATTCTGACGCAGGCGTCGATGTCAGCGACCGTGCCCATCTCTATGATCGCCTGACTAGACTTGCCCAATTCATCGTGAACGCCTTCGTGCATATTATTCACTATATGTCATTTTCCGATTTTTGACACAAATAGTTTGCGACTCTGAGTAACCAGTCACGCACGGTTGCTCGCCTCGACGCGTAATGCACCGCTGAAGTACTCGGCGTCACCATCAACTGTCGCAACCAGCGACACGCGCTGACTGGGCGGCTTTGACAAGCGCGTTAGCCAAAAGCTGACTAGTCGCGGTCGTAATGACAGACCGCTTCGAGCATCAACCCGAACGGATCAAGCCAAAAGGTGGCGTAATATGGCCAAGGATATTCGGCAAACTCCCGCGGCGCATGAACAACTTCGCCGCCGTGTCGCTCAGCGTATTCGTGCACGCTATCGACTTGTCCCCGCGTCTGTGCCATAAAGGCTACGTGTTGAAGCCCTGTCTGCTTGCGTGAATAGGTACCGTCCTGCTCCGAAGGATAGAAGAAGAGATACGTGCCGCGCTTTCCCTTTGCTGGACGGTATGCGAATTCGTCGGGAGTGGCGAAGTGAGGTTCAAAGTCAAGCATGGGAAGCAGGCCGTCGTAGTACGCGCGCGCAACTGCAAGGTCGGGCACGTTTACGCCGAGGTGACCAAGCATCTGCCTCTCCTCTAGAACACGTTGTAATCGACGGGGAGTGCCTCGCGACCAGTGAGCGCCAGGAGTACCGCCTCCGGCGACTTCTTGACTGCGCAACTTGCGATGAAGGCAAGGGCTGTCTCTAACGCTGGCTGAGGCGGCGTGACGGTGGTGTGGATCGCCCGCGTCACGTCCATTCCATGTACCACGAGCTCGGCGACACGTGAAGGCAGGTACTCAGCGAGGGTCATCGTGCCCGCGGGGCTGCCTACGACCGCAGACGGCGCCGACCTTTCGACGAGCGCGCAACACCGGGCTGACGTCGAACTGATCACCGCTACGGGGTCGTCGCCAAGAGCGTCTACTGCTTCACGTGCACGCATCGCTATTGCCTCCGCGGTGAAGTACGGACCAGTCCGTGGCTGCGGAGATTGCGGGTGCATGAGGTAGTCCTCGACCGTCGTGTGCGCGCGGTTTCCGTGCGCGGCGAGCTCGAGCAGAGTCCACTCCCCCAGGCCGACACCAGTCCACCCGTCCTTCGGCACGCGCGACACCGCCTGTACGAAGAATTGCGACGCAGCGCAGAACGCCGCTGACGTCTCGTCTTTCATGTCAGGACGCGTCGTTCGCTGGTTAGGTGCGACGGCGCTCTGCTCACTCGAGCGAGCAGAACATCGTCCGCTGTGTGAGTCAATATTGATCGGATCAACATGCAAAGCGCCGGCTATAGCGACAATCGCCACGTCGACGTCACGGTCCATTCAGTCGCTCTCAAAGAGCCGATGGCCGCTTCCCGTGGCGCGCGACCGCCTCGTCCCATCCCGCGATCGCGGCCGGATGTACCCCGACTGGCCCGGTGTACTTCGCTGACGGTCGTATGATCTTGCTCAATCGGTTCTGCTCAAGGATGTGCGCGCTCCAGCCGCCAGTTCGCGCGCAAGTGAACATCGGTGTGAACAGGTGTGACGGAACTTGGGCGAAGTCCAAGAGCACCGCAGCCCAATACTCCACGTTGGTCTCTAAGACCCGGTCGGGCTTGCGCTCCTTCAGCTCCGCCAGGGCCGCCTGCTCAAGCGCCAAGGCCGCGTCGTATCGGGGTGCACCGAGCTCATGTGCCGTCCGGCGCAACAACCGCGCACGGGGATCCTCCGCGCGGTACACGGGATGCCCAAAGCCCATCAATCGTTTGCCAGCATCGAGCAGCCGTTTGACGTACGCGCGCGCATCGTCTTCCTTCTCGACCTCGTCAAGCATCCATAGGACCCGCGTCGGCGCGCCCCCGTGCAGTGGGCCGGATAGGGCCCCGATCGCGGCCGAGAGACATGCAGGTACGTCAGCCCCGGTGCTGGCAACGAGCCGGCCCGTGAATGTCGAAGCGTTGACCCCGTGTTCGGCGGCTGACATCCAATATTTGTCGACGGCAGCCACGTGTCGAGGGTCGGGCTCTCCTTGCCAACGCACCATGAACCGTTCGACGATCGTGCTGCACTCGTCGATCAAGCGTTGTGGCACCGCGGGCTTGTTGATCCCTCGCGCAGCTTGCGCCACGAAGGAGAGGACGGTCACCGACGTGCGAGCAAGATCTTCCCGAGCTTGCCTGTCATCGATGTCGATCAATTGGCCCATGCCCCAGTACGGGGTCATCATCGCGATCGCCGCCTGCGCGTCTACGCGCACGTTGCCGGAGTGGACTGGCAGGGGAAACGGTTCTGCTGCAGGGAGCGAGTGCAGGAAGTCTCCGTCGACGAGTAGCCCCCAAACGTCCTCGTACGACACCAGATCGACGAACTCTTCAATATCGATGCCGCGGTAACGGAGCACCCCGCCGTCTCGATCCGGTTCGCCGATCTGCGTCTCGAACGCGATCACATCAGCGAGGCCCGGCTTCGCTGTATACATCACTGATTCTCACTCCTGATCTCTCTGGCGTTGCCCCACGACAGGATTCACCGGCCGCTGGTGCAGTACCCCGCGCCGCACGCCGCCGTCAGCTGCCGACCGACGGCGACCGGACCGGACGCCGACGAATGCGGTGGTGGATGTCATCTATATCCGTCGAGTCGACCACCGTTGATCAATCTGGTCAATATTGATTAGATCAACGCTGTGACCGATCAATCGATGTCAACGTCCACCCGAATCGGGGCGGTCGAAGCGGCCCAGCGACTCGGCGTGAAGATCGAGACTCTGTATGCGTACGTCAGTCGCGGCTTCCTTCGAAGCGAGCATGCCCCTGGGCGCCAAAGCACGTTTGATCTTGACGAGGTTGAGGCTCTACGGGCCACTGGACGCCGACAAGCCCAGCAACATGCGCGACCCTTCAAGTTCCCGGCGCTCACGACCCGTCTCACATCGGTGGGTCGAGGTCAGTTGATCTACCGCGGTCACAATGCGTTGGAGCTCGCGCGGTCGTACACGTTCGAGCAGGTCGCGGGTCTGCTCTGGAAGGGACACCTTGATCGGGCGCAGGTCATGAAGGTGTCCCGCTCGACTCGACAGTCGACGAGTCGCCTGCTTGCCGCCGCGCCACCCAGTGCCGACCAAGCTTCTCGGATTCGACTTGCGGTTACTGCCGCGTCAGCCGCTGACTCTCGCAGACTCGATCTTCGACCGGCAGCCGTCGCGCGCGCCGGCTCGTCCGCGATTGCGTGCATGCTCCTGGCCGCCGATACACACGGCCGGGCACAGGCTGATACCGACCGCGACGCTTCACTTGAAGGTGAGAACGTCCAGTCAACGACAGATCGGCTGTGGCGCGCGGTCGCCTCAACGGACGCAGATGATTCGCTTCGACGTTGCCTCGAAGCAGCGTTGATCCTGTTGGCCGATCACGGACTAGCTGCGAGCACTGTCGCGGCCCGCGCCGCGGCTTCTGCTCGCGCGCATCCATACGCGGTGATTAGCGCCGGCCTCGCGACGTTGGAAGGGCCGTTCCACGGCGCTGCTGACGCAACCGCGCACCGCCTGCTCGTGGACGCCTATAAACGCCCGAGCGGCACGCGCCTTGCGGATGTCGTAGCCCGTCATCGACGTGCTGATGGCAGCATCCCAGGACTCAGCGAGCCGCCCTCCGACCCTCGGGCATCGACGTTGCTCGACATCCTCCAAGAGTCAGGGACTGCCGGCCAGGTTCTGGCGGAACTCGCCAAGATCCACGAGATGATCGATCCAGACCACGAGCTCGTGCCGAACGTCGAACTTGCGCTCGGAGCGCTGACGGTGGCGGCTGGGATGACCGACGAAGCTGCCTACCTCATCACGAGTGTTGCTCGTGCAGTTGGATGGGTGGCGCATGCCATCGAGGAGTACGACGAGCCTCCGCTGCGTTGGCGCGCTCGAGAAATCTATACGGGCCCAGCCGCACCATCTTCATAGCCGGCCGTCAAAGTCTTGCTGTCGAGCAACGATCATGCACGTTCGAATCAGGTCAGCGAGAAGACCAGGTATCGCAGGCGTCGTCGAGCAGCCGACGTCGACGTCGCCCACTGCTTCCACTCATGAGCGGGGCTCGAGGACCAACGCGAGTCGGTCCAGCGTGGTCGTCATTGTGTGTCGGTTGCGCGCCGCACGGTCCGCGATGCCCGAAACGCGCGTCGCAAATTCAATTCCCTGGGCGGTGCGCAGATCGTGACTCCATTCGGTGACGCGACAGCCGCCCGACGCAGCCTCGATGCGATAGCCCCAAGTGGCGTAGTGGATGCCGAACATCGAGCATTCGAATACGAACGACCGGCCAGGCTCCGCCTCGATCACACGTCCTTGCGTGGTCCACTCGTGATCGCCGTTGCGGTTGTGTCCGTCGAAGGTCGCTCCGACCACTGGTCCCTCGACACCGTCATGCCAGCTGCAGCTGTAGCACTCCTCCGACCACTCGCCCATGCGAGTGACATCGGTGATGGCGGCCCACACGTCGTCGGGCCGCGCTGCGATGATCCGAGACATCTCAAGCCGGCCAGGCATCGCTCACGCTCCGATCGCCATGCTGCGGTCGAGTAGCGCTGCGCGTCAGGGCGCGCGCCCGCACAGATCACTGCCCGCCATCCTCTCCATTCGATCACGCTGGCAGACGCCACGAAGTACTAGATGAGACGGCGAGGCCCCGATGGTCAACCTTGATTCAGTCAACGTGTTGCGCCGTCGATGAACGGGCAAGCACACTCACCGCCACCCGACAACGACGTCCGAAACGTGGAGCACCGGCCGAACCATCGACACCTGGACCAGAAGGTGCGCATCGATTAGGAACTCCTTACACAACATCAGGCCGTCCGACGCTGAGGTGACAATCCCGGCATGATCACCAACCTCATCCGCAGGCTAGGCATCCTCACTGAGTCGATCCATGCCGTCGTCTACTTTGCCCCTGAACCTCTTGCCGCCTACGAAGCCATCGGACTTCGAGGATACTGGCGTGGATACTTCGCGAGCAGAGCATCGGCACTAGGCAGACCGAGCGCTGAACTCGTGACGGCACTATTCGCGGGCTTCTCACCATCGATGGTCGCCCGAGCAGTGCCCCACATCTGGGATCTCGTAGCGCCGGACGAGGTGCAGCGGGTACGCGTTAGCGGCGCCACAGCTGCCCTCGATCGCCTACTTGGAAGAGACCTAGGGACACAAATCGACGATGCCGTCAGTCTGACGACACAGTGTGTTGAGACACTGGCACTACCGGGTCGACCGATGGCCGCAGCCCATAGGGCGCTTCCACGACCCGACGATCCGCTCGGGGCACTCTGGCACAACTGCACCGTTCTACGGGAACACCGTGGCGACGGACACCTCATCGCCGTTGCTGCTGCCGGCTTGATCTGGCCTGAGCCACACCTTCTGAAGGGCAATGACGTCGACCCGCAACAGCAGGCTTACCGCGGATGGGACGATGCGACGTGGGAAGCCGCGCGACGGCGCGTCCATGACCTCGATGGCCACGATCTTGAGGATGCCACCGACCGCCTAGCTTCAGCGGCGTACGCAGGTCTCTCTCAAGATGATCTTGAGCATCTCTGTGCAACGCTCGAGCCGCTCGCGGCACGCACGTCACTCGACGTGCCATACCCGAACGCCGATGGGGCTACCGCGATTGTGATTCGACTGCGTGCTGCGTCGCATAGGTGCGGTCCAGCAGACCTCCTGAGCGTGATCGCCTGGGTTGTTCTGCGTCTGGCGCTCGGGGATGTCTGTCGCTGCCGCGTTCTTCGCGCTTGCGATCTATCTGACCGTTCAGACCGCGGTGGTACTCGCCCTCGGCTACTACCACAAGCACAACCCGTTCGGCATCGCCTGGACCGCAATCACCGCGCTCGCCATGTTCGCCCTTGCCTACAGCAAAGGTCGCACCGGCAAAGCATTGGCTAATCCCGTGCTCATCACCGAAGCCCGCGTCACCATCATCGATGGCCTCCTCGCAACCGCAGTCCTCCTCGGACTCCTCCTCAACGCCGCCCTCGGCTGGTGGTGGGCCGATCCCGCCGCTGGACTCGTCATCGTCTACTACGCCGCACGAGAAGCGCGCGCATCTTCGAGAAGCGCTAACCAAGACCGCCAGCAGGCCATCCATCGGCGGAGAGCCGGACCCACTTCAGGACGTCGCCGGGGCCAACTTGGGTTGACACCGCCCGCAGGCCGAAGCCCGGGCCGCCCAAAAGTTCCGCGGCTGGATCTCACATTTTGCGTAGCCGGCGCGTCTACTGGGTGATGATGAAACAGCCGTTCGAGCAGGCCGTCGAAACACACGGCACAACCGTGGTGCGGGTGTGCCGTGCGGTCCTCGGCGCCACCGCCGATGCCGATGACGCCTGGTCGGAGACGTTCCTGGCCGCATTAGGTGCCTGGCCCGACCTGCCCGAAGACACCAACGTCGAGGCCTGGTTGGTACGGGTTGCCCACCGTAAGGCGATCGACGTGACCCGCACCCGCAAACGACAAGCCATTCCGGTCGAGGTCGTCCCGAATCTCGAGGCGAGCACCGAGGGCGTGCCGCAAGCAGACGACTCCGATCTGTGGTCGGCCGTCGCGCGGCTTCCGGAACGCCAGCGTCTGGCCGTCGCCTACCACTACCTCGGCGGGTTGCCTCACAAGGACACCGCCGAACTGATTGGCGGCACGGTCGACGCAGTCCGCAGAGCCGTGGCCGACGGCCTCAAGACACTCCGCAAGACGTACGCCTCGAGCACAGGACAGGAAGGGTTACTCCGTTGAACACCAAGAAGCCCGCGACGCTCGACGTGAACACCGTCCTGCCGGTCTCCGCCGCCCACTTGGCGACGCTGCGTGAGCAACTGGCACGGCGAGCTGAACTCGACGGTTCGCTCGACGTCGCCTACCGCACGGTCGACAGTCCAGTCGGCACCCTGCTCATCGCAGCGACCAATCGTGGCTTGGTGCGCGTGGCGTACCAGCAGGAACAGTTCGAGCAGGTGCTGGACACGCTCGCGAAGCGGGTCAGCCCTCGCATTCTGAAGACACCGCTACGTCTTGACGCGGTCGCGCGAGAGCTCGAGGAGTACTTCGCCGGCAGGCGCACCAATTTCGATCTCACGTTGGACCATGCCCTGTCTTCGGGCTTCCGAAGCGACGTACAGCACCGCCTGCCGGAGATCGCTTACGGCCACACTGCTACCTACGGCGATGTCGCCCGACTCGTCGGTCGGCCGCGCGCTGTACGCGCCGTCGGTACGGCATGCGCCACTAATCCCCTGCCTATCGTCGTCCCGTGTCACCGCGTCGTGCGCAGCGACGGATCCCTGGGCGGATACGTCGGAGGACCGGAAGCAAAGTCCGCGCTCCTCGCGATGGAAGGGGCGAGCCTGTGAACACTTGGCAGGCCAGAGTCGCCGCTGGTGACTGGGACGTCATTACGGAGGAGGTCAACGAATACGGCGGAGCGCTGCTTCCGCAGCTCATCGACGCCGACGAGGCAAGCCATCTTCGCGACCTCTATCGCAGCGACGAACTCTTCCGCACGACCGTCAACATGGGCCGACACCGCTTCGGCGAAGGCGAGTACCGGTATTTCCGAACTCCGTACCCCGAGCCGATCGAGAAGCTGAAGCAGGCGCTGTACCCACGTCTGCTACCGATCGCTCGCGACTGGTGGACGAAACTCGGACGCGAGCCGATCTGGCCGGACACGCTCGACGAGTGGCTGGCGATGTGTCACACGGCGGGTCAGACCAAGTCGACCGCGATCCTGCTCAAGTACGGCGCGAAGGATTGGAACGCACTACACCGTGACCTGTATGGCGAGCTGGTGTTCCCACTGCAAGTGGTGGTCAACCTCAACGAGCCTGGCGTCGACCACACCGGCGGTGAGTTTCTTCTCTTGGAACAGCGGCCCCGGGCACAGTCTCGAGGCACAGCAACACTGCTGCCGCGCGGGCACGGATATCTCTTCACCACCCGCGACCGACCGGTCGAATCCCGCCGCGGCTGGTCTTCTGCGCCGGTTCGGCACGGCGTGTCCGTGGTTCGTTCAGGCGAGCGGCACACTCTCGCCCTCGTGTTTCACGATGCGGCGTGAACGTCGACCAACGTGGGAACGTAACCCGGGCCTGGCCGGTACCTCCTGTTCGGCCCAGATCGCGTCTCCTACGCCTCAGCTACGCCGGGGAACGTTCGCAGGACACCGGCGAACCCGAATCTATGGACGACTCGACCGCCTGGCGGCCCGTCGTGCGATCGACGAGGGCGGCTACCTGCAACACCGCGTATTTTTCGCCGACGAACAGATTGCAGTCGCAGCCGTAGTTCCGACCCTGCGCCGTCTGTCTGCCCGACAAATACCGGTCTAACTGGGTATTGCGGATCCGAACCAGCCGCCTAGCGGCAGAGTTGGACGGCATCTGTCGCGCCCGACCAGCGGCAAGCCGGTAGAGCCGCCGAGACGTATGTGTTCCCTTTCGCGAGGAATTCCGATGCGCGTGGATCGGTCGGTCGCTAGGTTCGGGGGATGCACCTGGTTCCGATCGATTCGGCTGACTCGTCCGTGTTGCGGGAAGCGGTCGCGATCGAGACGCGGGCTACTCGTGCGGTTCGTGCTTCCTGGACGCCGCTGCCGGTGCGCGCTCGGATGCGTGGGCTCATTGAAACCGGCGACTGGTCGGTGCGCATGTTCGGCATACGAGACGGTGCTCGGCTCGTCGGTTTCGGTCGGTCCATGGTCGCCTCGGACAGCCCGACCGTGGGATGGGTCTTCGTCGACGTCGAACCGGCGTACGAGCGACGTGGGATCGGCCGATGGCTCGCACGGGAGGCCGAGGCGTCGCTTGCCGGCACGGTCGAGCGGGTGGTGTCGCGAGCATATCGACGTGACCGGGCACACCTCGACCGCCTGGTGCAAGGTTTTGTCGCGCCGCTGGGGTTTGCGGTGGCCAGTACCGAAACCGTGGTCGAGCTGGATATGAGCTCAGCCCCGCAGACGGGGGGTTCGACACCGCCCGGTTACCGGCTGAGCACCTATGTCGACGGGGTTCCTGCCGCCCTGCGCGAGCCGGTCGGGCGGCTGATCGGTCTAGTCGACGCGGACGCTCCGAACGGCACTCTCGCGTGGGAAGCTATGCCGCAAAGTCCCGCGGCCTACGACGCCGAGATCGGCCAGCGGCGCGAGCGCGGATGTACCACGGTCGAGACGATCGCGCTCGCATCCGATGACGAATTAGCTGCCTGGACCTGTGTCGTGGTCCCGCCGAACGCAGACCGGGCCGCAGAGACAGAAGGGACGATTGTCCTGCCCGCCCATCGCGGCCGGGGCCTGGGCAAGGCGGTAAAGCATGCCAACCTCCGTCACATGCGCGACATGCTCCGAGTCGCGCGCGTCGTCACCAGCAGCGACGACGCCAACATCTGGATGCGCGCGATCAATGCCGACCTCGGCTTCCGACCGATCGAAAGTGAAGCGATCTTCGACAAGCTGAAGCCAGCAGCTCAGACGAAATCCGGCAACCGACGGGACCCGGGATCGTCGTCGCATGTGTGATGAGCGAGGATCGTCGTCACCGCACAGGGTGGTGCGAGACAGTCTGGGGCGTCATCCAGGTCAGCGCGGCTGGCTGTCTTGCGTCAAGTAGTTGGCAGGGACAGGTTGTGTTACAAGCGGATCCTCATCCGGGGTTGAGGTCAAGGCGCGACCGCTAATTCGGCGCGGGACCATAGAGCCATGAGCGCTCGGTCCCGGTACGCCCACCTCGAACGCGAACGACGGTTCCTGCTGCCATCGGCGTCGTCGGCTGATCAGCTGGCTTCGGGAGCCCGGGTTCTCACGATCGAGGACCACTACCTGCGCGGCACGCGGTTGCGCCTGCGGACCGTGCACGAGGGCGGCAGCGCCCCCGTGCGCAAGCTCGGACAGAAGGTCCGCCCAGACGAGAACCATCCCTCGACCGTTGAACACACGACCCTGTATCTCGGACGTCGACCGTCATCGTGTGGACCGACGCACCGGAAGCACACGAGGGGCTTCCAATCCTCAGTTCGGTGGCGATGGCCAAAGCAACGCCTGCGCGACGATGACGTCCACGCCGTTGAAGGTGACCGCCGGGCCTTGGTAAAGCCGGTAGCCGAGCGAAAGGGCATCGCTGACTCGTTTACAGAATTGGTCGTCGTCGGGACCGGTCAGCACGCGGTACGGCGCTAGCCCGTCGGGCGGCTCGGTCATTTCACGAGTGTGCCACGGCCGTACGGTCGTGAGGGTCCTGCTCGAGTCAGAGGAAGGCGTACTCGAGGCGCGTGGGCCCTCCTCGAGGGGCAACGAGAAGTCGACGCCGTCCGGTTCACCGCTCCGCTTGAGCCTGACTGTCGGTCCTGTCTCCCCTACGAGTTGCTTGTTGACCCCTTCGCCGGGGGCTCACCAACCGATCCGCTTGCGGGATTCGCGACTAGAAAGCGCGCGGGCGTCGCTGACACCAACGGCGTCTGTATCAAAGTCCGGCTCGCCGTTGCTGCAGGTGAGGCCAACGGCTGCGCATCCACTGAAACCCATGGTCCGGGTCACACCTTGCCGGTCGTCGGATTGCTGTCTCACGTTTCGGGCATGGCGGGCGTCTTCAGGACAAGAGGACGATCCGACACAAGATGGAGGCCCGAGATGAAGCGCCAGATCGACCCGAAGATGCTTTACTTCGGCACGCCTGTCGTGCTGGTCAGTTCCTTCAACGATGACGGAACGACCAACATCGCCCCGATGTCGTCTGCGTGGTGGGTGGGACACACCGCGGTGCTGGGCCTCAGTGTCAACTCGCACACGGTGAGGAACTTGCAACAGCGACCGAGCTGCGTTCTGAACCTGGTCGATGTGACGATGGTCGATGCAATCGACCGGATCGCGTTGCTGACCGGACGCGAGGATGTGCCGCCTTACAAGGTGGCTCGCAGCTATCGCTACGAGCCCGACAAGTTCGCTGCAGCCGGGCTGACGCAGATGTCCATCGGTGGCGACAGCCATCCGGCGGCAGTCGCCGAATGCAAGATCGTGCTACGCGCTTCAGTGCGCAACATCCACGAGATCGATGCTTCGGATTCGGGGCTTCGCGCGCTCGAGGCCGGAGTGACTGAAACGATCGTCGATGAGAGCGTCATGCTGGCCGGCCATCGCGACCATTTCGACCCACGCAAGTGGAACCCGCTGATCATGAAGTTCACTGAGTACTTCGCCGGCGACCCGGAGCCGATCCGTCCTTCCTCGCTCGCCCGAGGCTGGGGCATGCCGGACGTGCACTCCTCTACGACCGGCGTTGCCTGAGCGCGAACGCTGCGCCTCGCCCCCGGATATCGCTCGTGACGACATCATGACCACGCAACCAGATTCGGTTCGGCCGTCGTATCTCGATCCAGCGATGACAGCAGAGGAGCGCGCGATCGCCGAACTGATTCATCGGCGACGGCGCCAACTCATCGTGCATGCGGCGATCTATTACCGACTGCACACCTCAATCGTCAGTGACGCGCAGTGGGATGAGTGGGCGGCCGAGCTGGTCCGCTTGCAGGCCGAGTGGCCGGCTGTGAGCGCACGTGTCGACTATCTCGAACCGGCCTTCCGCATCTTCGATGGATCGACCGGCTTCGATCTGCCGATCAGTGATCCCGCTGTCATTGGCACCGCGCAGCGGTTGATTCGAATTGCCCGGAAGCGAGAAAAGCGTGATCCGTCGCTGTGAGCCCACGCATCGCGCGCCGCCGAGATACGGGCTTGGACGCGGTAATCATGGTGTGCGTCGCGTCTCGGCGCGCGAGCGGGGGTCAACGCTCCTACGGTGCCCGCGCGGCACAGGTGGCACCGTTGCTACTGGCGAGCCCTCAACGAGATGGACATCGTCGCTCATTAGGCCCTCGGTCAGCTCGGACTGACGCCGCGATCGCCACTCGCATCAGCCTTGTTACTGCGTTGGCTTCGAAAACACGACGTCCGGCTGCGATTCGTATCCGAGCCGGCGCCAGAACGAGCTAGCGCTTAGATTGTCGGGCATCACCAGAAGGTTGATCCTCGCTGCCCCAGACATGGCGAGTCGCGACTCTGCCCCGGTGACAAGCCGGCTCGCGATCCCACCACGCCGGTGCGCGGGTGCGACCGCAAGCCTGTGCAGCCAACCGCGACGACCATCGAACGTCCCAACGATGACGCCCTGAATGTGCGAGACGTCATCGACCTCAACCAGCATGCAACTACCCGGCCAGCTCAAGATCGCTTCAAGTCCTAGCCGATCTATCGGCGTAGTACCAACCTGCCCCCACAGGTCCAGGACACTTGGATAGTCGCCAAGCAGGAAGTTCCGGATCATGACCGTGACCATAGGACGGCGGCTCCGTGTGCTCCAGTGCGATAGATCCGCACGACTACTCTTTCAGCCTGTTCCAAGACCCGACCTGATCGATGCCGACGTGGTCGGTGACGTTCGAGGTTCGCCTTCCAGTTGATCTCACGGTGGGCATGCGTCCGGCGTCTACAACACATGAACTCCCAACAGATGCCAACCCCAGGTGCATCGACCCGCACACGCCTCGCGGCTTGGTGGACCGCGAAGGCCAAAAGGCGACGCGACAACCGAAACCTCAGTGCCGCGTACCGGATGGCGGAGCCGTCGATGCAGCACGAGCTGACAGCACTGGCCACCTGGAACGACGTGCCTCTGTACCGATGACTTCGCCTTTCACGACCGTGACACGCAGGCGGTCGTGCCCTTGTCTGACAGTCCGCGACGTTGATGGATCAAGATTGACCACGCTTACGTCGGCGCGTTCGACTGACCGACAATGCGATCTGCCTACTGCGTCGCGGACGACGACCGGTTCGAGGTGACCTGCTGTGACGTCGGATGTCAGTCCCTGCCTTCTCTGTCAAGGCGTAGCCGGCGACAGCGAGCTCTTTCGGGTTGAAGTTTGGTCAGACGGCCTGTGGCGTCTCACCACAAGCGTGACTGGCGACCCGAGCGCCGGATTCTCATATCTTGAACCACGGCGTCATATCAGCGACGTGACTTCGCTTGATGGCCCCGAAGTCACGTCTTTCGGCCCGGTCCTGGCACGGTGCACTCAGGCGCTCAGGACCGCGACGCAAGCGGACTTGGTGTACGTCTACATCTTCGGCGGAAGTATTCCACACCTCCACGTCCACCTAGCGCCTCACCGGCCCGGCGACGCGTGGAACGAGCAACTCCTGAAGAGTCCTGTCGAAATCACCACATTGCCTTCCGGTGCCGAACTGCAAGTCAATCCGAACTTTCCGCCGTTGCCGGATGAGGAACTGCGAAACGCCGCCGAGCGCATACGAAGGTATCTGGCGGGGCAATGAAATCCCCGTACAACCCTTCCCCATCCTCGTAGTAGGAATACCGTTACTCATTGTCGGCATATTGACCAATTCGAGGCGTCGCGTAATAATTAAGTGAAGGTAGAAATGAACCTGAACTCGAAAATTGTTGTCCGACTGGTTGCATCGCAAGAACCCCTGAGAGTCGTAGGGGCCGCAGTTCTATGACTCAAAAGACAGGCTCACGGTCGCACTCTACGGACTCAAACACCACTCAATCAGATCAACTGCGCGGCCCTGTCGTCATCTTCATGTCATTAGCGGCGACACTAGGCACCTCCACGCTGTATGTACTCCAACCATCAGTCTCACACGTTGCCGGCTCGCTGGGAACGCAAGTGTCCGACATCGGCGTCGCATTGGCTGGCGGTCCTATCGGATACATCGCGGGCCTGGTTGCGCTGGTCCCGCTGATTGATCGGTTCACTCCTCGACGTGTTTTAGGCACCCAGTTTTTCGTTCTCGCCGCAGTGCTAGGGCTGACCGCTCTAGTGAGAGCTGTGCCGCTGCTCGTCATTCTTATTGGTCTGACCGGCGCATGCTCGGTGGTCGGCGCCTGCATGAGTTCGCTCGCAGGGCGTCTGGCCAATCCTGCAAGGCGAGCACAAACGCTCGGTGTCATCACGGCTGGCATCTCGGCCGGCATCCTTGGCGGTCGAATCGTGGGCGGGTTCGTTGCCGACCATCTCGGGTGGCGCGGGATGCTCGTGACATTTGCTTGCGCCTGCGCGGTCTTTGCGGTCGGATGCCTGCTCATCCTGCCGACGCCGGAGCGAGCAGCTCCGACCATGAGCTACATCAAGAACCTCGGGTCCATACCACACCTGTTTGTTCGCTACGCGCCCTTGCGACTCGCAGCCATACGGGGCGCCCTTTGGTTCTTTGGCTTCTGTGCTGTCTGGACCGGCCTGGCGGTGGCGTTGTCGCAGCCACCGTTCTCTTACTCGTCCGCGCGAATCGGACTCTACGCACTGGCTGGACTGTCGGGACTGGTGGCGACTCAGGTCGCTGGACGACTGACCGATAGAGTTGGGGCGCGCACGGTCATTCTCGCGGGGCTCGTCCTGGCCGCGATAGCCATCACGGTTAGCAGCAGCGTCCTCCACAGCATGATCGCGACCATGGTTTGCCTGACACTGTTCGATGCGGGCCTGTTCGCTGCTCAGGTCGCTAATCAGAGCACTGTACTGGCCATAGATCCGACCGCACCAGCACGGTTCAACAGCGGTTACATGGTCGTCTACTTCGTCGGCGGCAGCATCGGGACCGCCTTCGGGGCCACCGCAGTCCAACACTTCGGATGGTCTACTACGGCAGTCATTACCGCCTGTCTTATCGCTCTAGCCGGGGTTATCACCGCAATCAAACACGACCGATCGGTCGACCACGATTAGCGAATGTTATCGAGATCCTCGGCGCCTGTCTTCACATTCCACGGAAGCAGTTCGTATTGCGCCAACTTCAGTTTCGTAAACGGATCATTGTCGCGAATCTGGTCGAGTATCGTCTTGCCGCCATCATTCGGCACTCTGAGCAAGAACGCTCCACCGACGTGCGGCCAGAACGGTCCAGATGCAATGAGCAGACCCCGTGCCTTCAAGTCCCGAAGGTAGTCCCGATGAGCAACTCTGTGAGCCTCGTCGACCTCTTCAATCGGTAGTCGATAGCGGACAATTGCGAGCGCGTACATAATTCGATTATACGCGATTTCGCCAAAGTTTGATACACCCGCACGAATGACATGACTCGCCCAACCTGGGCACCCATGCCTCTCTCGATGTGAGGCCTGCTGTCATTCATCGGTCCTCGCTATTCGGTACTTGGAAGCTACGGTCGGTTCGAGCGACCCGCTCGGTTGCTTGCAACATGGTCGTGCCAATGGCGCTATCGAGACATGTTTGCCCAGCGCCCTCGAGATAGTAGATAATTTGCGCCGAATTCGCGCACACGAAGACGTATTCCGCTCCGAGCCGGTAGTCCGGCGACTTCGTAACCTGCAGCACGTTCGTGGTGAGGGTCGGTTTTGGGCTAATGTACTGTTGCAGCGCCGAGTCGAGAGCTGGTGAAACATTCCGTGTTCTTGTGCCGTTCGGTCCGGTCCAACATTGATCACTTTGGATAGTTCGCACCGAGACAGACGAAGGACGTCGTCGGGAACGAGCCGTTATCGCTCGCATAGAGCTGCAGCTTTCACATAGACATTGACGCCGGACTCGATGGAGGCGTTCCGAGCTCGCTGTTGAACACCGTTGAAAGCAACGATCGTCACGCTCGCAGAGATCGCCACCACCACGACAACGATGAGCAACTCGACGAGCGTGAATCCGCGTGCCGACGGTCCGAGGTTCTTACTGGATATATGTTTTAGGACCGTGCAAGGTTTCATACTGTATATAAGTTATATGCCATTAGCAGTATAAAGGCAACGGACTGACCGCTAAATTAGACCGCTTGGTTTGCCCACAGACGTAGTAGATCATCGCACGCCCCATACGGAAGCATCGCGAACAGGTGCACGCGAGCTCAACTCCGCCCGGCTATTGAGTCAAGGTTGACTAGCACGTGGACGATGCACTCGAATGCTCACGGTACGTCCATCTCGTTGCAGTAACCAAACAATTGCGGTATATATGGAAGTAGCTCTATGAATAGCAATAACAATCACAATTACATCGCCTCGTCTGACGCGACGCAGGTCAATCCCCGATGAGCGGTTGGACTCCACTGATTGCCGCTCACGCTGCCACAGCCGCGGTTTGCCTGGCCCTTGGTGGCAACCAACTAATCCGACGCGCCAAGGGAGACACGGTGCATCGCCGCGTAGGTTGGATGCGAATCTTCGACAGACAAACGTTTTAGGTGTGGTGAACGACGGATGCGACTGACGCGACCGGTTGGCTGTCGGCCCCTACGTACCCAGGCAATCTGATAGGTCTCGACGTTCTCGACGCCGCCGGCTCTCGCGGCCACGGGCGAAACTGGTTCGCGCGACATCAAGTCCCATCGGCGCGGTCCGCCGCTCGAACCGAGTTGGGCGGCCGACCCGATGCACGTAGCCTCAGGGCGCGATCCGTTGGGATCGCGCCGCGCTTCGCGAACTGCACGAGCGATCAAGGATACGTACCGCCCCCCCTTTGTAGTCGATGTCGATTCGATGTCACTTAGCCGTTCGCCCGACGGATGTCCTGGTGGATTGCGACGCCCAAGATGACAAGTGCGATCCCAAGCAAGTCGCGCCACGTCGGCACCTGATGCAAGACGAGTAGTCCGAGCGCCGTCGCGGCTGCCGGAAGGAGCGCGAGCATAAGCGCGAACGAGGCGCGGGACAGACGCGCCATCGCGAATTGGTCGGCGACGTAGGGAATGACCGACGAACAAACGCCGACACCTACTCCCCATGCCAGCCAGAGCGGATGAGCGAAGGCAGGAGCGGCATAACTCATTCCCGCGGGAGTGGCTACGACTGCCGCAATAAGCATCGATGCGCCAAGTTGATCGATGCCGCCCAACGAAGTCTGGTGACCTTGGCGGTCGAACGCTGTCGTTGCAATGCGGTGGCCGATGATGATGTAGAGCATGAACCCCAGGCAGTTACCAAACGCGAATACGAAGCCGAGCGGCTCGTCGACCAAGCGGACATCGGTCAGGACGAGAACTCCGCCGATGGCCGAGAAGAGTGCAAAGACATTGCGGCGAGTACGGACACCGACGGCGGCAAGCACGATGACGCCGAGAAACTCGATCGCGCCGACTGTCGAAAGTGGCAGCCGGTCGATAGCTAGATAGAACATCGAGTTCATCAGCGCGAGCAACGCCCCGAGGCCGAGGAGCAGCCATCGCTGAGCGGGACGAGCTGCGAAGAGAACACGCCAAGGGCGGCGCCAGACCAGAAACACGATGGCAGCCGAGAGGATACGAAGCCAGGCGACCCCCAGGACGCCGACTCGACTGAAGAGCAGGACTGCAAGCGACGGGCCCAGGTAGTGGAAGACGGCGCTGGTGAGGAAAAACGACGCGGGCGGCAACGCTGCGACCGCGCGGGAGATCCGTCCGACAGCTCTCGTGCTGACGGGTCGGCCGGCTGGACGCTGGTTCACGTGCGCCGGCACCAGTGGCTCTAACTCCGACCGGCGGCCGCCACCCCAATTGGTTCGCGGCTAGCTCGCCTCGCCCGTCCGCGAGCGGCGAGGTAGCTGATGGACAATCGGGGATGACTGAAGAGACTGCGCACACCGGTGAGGGGATGAAAGAGCGGCTTGGGGTCGAGCGACTGATAGAGCACGTTTCTCGTCACGTGACCGGTGCCGTCGAAGTACCAGAACTCGGCGCCGTAGGTAGCGCTCTTGGCGCCGAGCAAGCTGCCCTCCCACTGGTTCACCAGTACGTCGTTGGCAGCAACGATCAACGTCTTGCGAATGCGCCCGTCTATTGCTTGCAGCCAGTCATAGATGGTCGCCACGACGCGGCGTACGTCTGCGTAGCCCTCGCTTACCTCGCAGACACCGTCGCCATACGTCTCGAGCCTGATCGTCTTCGCGTACGTACTCATGGCCCAATCGACGTCGCGCGAGTTGGTTGCTTGCTCGGCCCGCGCGATAAACGCGACCGGGTCTTGCGGCAGCTGTGCGGACATTGTCAGCCTTTCGTGTCTGCAGTGAACGCGCCGATGAGCTCGCCAAGTCGAGTCGGTTGATCTTCCGGAATGAAGCTGTAGCTGTCGGCAATCCACTCGATCCGAGCGTCAGGCAGAATCTGGGCCAGGCGTCGCGCGTGATCCGGCGGAAACACCCGGTCCTCCGAAGCCCACGCGAGCAGGACCGGCTTGCGGAAGTCGGCCAGCTGGCGAGACGCGTCCATCGTTACTCGCGCGTCGATACCACGCAGAAATCGCTCACCCTCTTTGCGCACGGCGCGATTGCGCTGAGCCGGCTGCAACCAACCGTCGATGATGTCGTGGGGCGATGGTCGCTTGGTAAGCAGGCCGAACGCCATCGGCAGCCGTCGCAGACGCCGGAAGCGAAGCGTCTGCAGGACGAGGCCGACGAGGCCCGGCACGCGCGCCAGATACTGAAGCGGGCGGAACATGCCCGGCAAGAAATTGTCGAACGCATCGCACGAGGTGAGGACGAGGCGACCTAGTCGCTCAGGGTGACGTACCGCGACGAGCTGCGCGATCGCACCACCGGTGTCATTCGCCACGAGCGTTACGTCACGGAGGTCGAGCTGCTCCAGGAACTCTGCAACGAGTGCGGCCAGCGCGTGCGGCCGTAGGTCAGCGTCTTCTCGAAGCGGTCGCGTGTGTGACCCAAGGGGCCAGTCGGGGGCTATGCAGCGATTCGTGTCTTGCAACTCGTCGACGACGCCGCGCCACAGCGTCCCATTGGTAAACAGTCCGTGCATGAACACGATCGGCGACCCGGAGCCGCAGTCTCGATACTCAAGCCCGCCAGCGCTCAACTCTGCGACGTGTTTGCGGGCGTCACTCATGCTGTCGCGCCCCTGCCAAGGGTTGCGAGTTGAGCGCGCAGCGCTGTCACCCATAGGTGGGGCGAGCGCAAAACAGCGGCGAGCAGCGGCAATGGATCGAAGTAGGTCTCCCGGTCGCTGGCCATCCCGTCAACCAATCTGACCCGATCGCACGCACGCAGTTGAATAGGACGACGACCCACCCTCGCGTCGAGCACCATCTCGATGAAGAGGGTGTCTCCTCGTCCTGCCCAGGATTCAACCGTCCCCTGCACGTCGCTCAGAACGTCAAGCAGTGGCCGAGCGAATCGTCGGTGGAACTGCGTCAGGCCGACGCCATGACCCCGGCTCAACGGCTGCCGAAAGCGATAGTCAGACGTCAACCACGGACGAAATTGCTCTACAAGGTCATCGGCATTGGTCGGAGAGCGCCACGCCTGCGCGAACGCGTCTACCCACCGCTCGTGGTCGCTCGGCGCCGTCATGCCTCCGCCGTCGCCGCGAGCGTCTTGTCGTCACGAGGAGCGCCAAACGGCTCGAGACGCGGGGAACCGAACACGGCGAGAAGGGGCTGGCGAAGGGCTCGAGGGCGACCAATTACGCGGCGCACGCCAGCGACTAAGTCGTCACCTGCGTCATTCGTCCGGATCACCCACTGAGGCTTGTTGAGCCGATCCACCTTGTCAACGTTGATTCGATCAACGTAGATCGCCGGTCTTGGTCTTTCCGTACACCCCGCCTGACAACGCGTCGCCGATCCGCACGGACTGCACAGCTGATCTGTACACCCCTCAGCGGCTGTCGAGAGATTTGCTGCCCGCGTCCTGGCTTGGCTGGGATTGATGACGGCGAACTCCCGGGCGTCCGCCATAGGGATCGGATTGTCTGTCACCGCTGCGATAGTTCGGTAATGGCAGAGATCGATCCGCGGCGCGTGTATGACTACGCGGTGGGCTGGGTTCACGCCAGAGGTGGCGCGCGCCATCGCGAAGTACACCGCGACACTGGCAGGGATGGCCGAGTTGACGAGCCACCACAACGGCGATTCGTCATAGTGGGCCGCCACCTCGAGTCGGGGCGAAGTAGACGTCATTGACGTCAGCAATGTCGCCCACGGTGACATTGCTTTGTCCCGCGCTGCGTCAGGGTCGTCCTCGCAACGACCCGTTGCCGCTAGCCGATCCGCTCGCGGCGATGGGTGCGACACCGGAATGCCGCCTTCGATCAAGCGCGATGCCGGGCAACATTAATCACGTGTCCATCTGGGCTCCGAACGAAGAATCGACGAATCCCCCACGGTTCGTCGGTGATCGGGTGCACGATCTCATAGCCGCGTTGTTGCGCCTGCACATACGCGGCATCGACATCATCGACCTTGATGGTCATGACGGAGTCTTCTGGCGCCGTCGCGTCTCGGGTCACAACTTGGACGGACGCGCCCGAGTCTGCGGAGGTGAATCGGGCCACCCAGCCTTGGTTCATCCCCGTTTCGGCCAGCCCGAGGAACCCAAAGAATTCCCTCGCCCGCTCGACGTCGTCGGTATGCAGGTTGGTGATCGCCTCTATCGCCTTCATCGGCCGAGTCTGACACCACAGGCGTGCCTGGGTGGTATGCGAAAAGCACTGAAGGTGTTCGCATGCCCATCGATCTTCGGATACTGCTCGTCAGCCGGCCGAGTCGGCGGTCGGCAGCGCCGCGTGCAGGCGGCGCGCACCGGCCGGTGTCAGGTGCGCCGAGCGGGGATGCGACCTGCGGAGTACCCAGCCATGTTCGAAGGCCGTGTCGGCGAGCCGATCTGCGAGTACGCCGGCGGCGTGGGGGCGCCGTTCGGTCCAGTCGATGCAGGGGCGAAGCAGCTCACGTCCTTGGTCTGGACGGGTGTCAACGCCGAGTGCGGCGAACCAGTTCCGCCCGGCATCGGTGAGTGCCCATTCGTCGCTGACGAAGCCTGCGGTGAGCCAAGCGTCCAGCAGGTCTACTCCGAGCCGGCCGGCCAGGTGCCGGTAACAGGTGCGTCCGGCGGTCAGTTCATCGTCGTTCCGGTGCGCGCGCAAGCTGTTGGCGCACGGTCTGGTCCGCGAGGCCAGGCTCATGGCCTCCATTGCGTGGGCGACCTGCGGGCCGGCCAATGTTAGGTAGCAGTGCCGACCTTGGCGCGCCTCGACTACCAGGTTCGCCCGCACAAGGCGCCGCACGTGCTCGCTGGCAGTGTTCCGGGCGATCCCCGCCTGATGCGCCAGTTCCCCGACCGTCCAGGCGCGTCCGTCCATCAACGCCATCAGCATGCTCGCGCGGCTCGGTTCGGCAACCTCTCGTGCGAAGGCGGCCAATTCCGGAGTGCTCACCGCAGTGGACCGATCGGGTGTCCTCATGACTCCATTAGACCGCGCACACATGTCGGCGATCGCCGACATGTTCCGTACCTACGGTGATCGTCATGATCACCCCCACGACTCGCGCCGATGCTCAGTACATCTACGACGAGTGGGACCGGCGTACCCGGGCCCACGACATCAAGGGTCTGCTCGACCTGTATGCATCGGACGCCGTGCTAGAAAGCCCGCTCGTTCCTCGCATCATGGACACCGCGAGCGGCGTGCTGATCGGACATGAGCAACTGCGGCAGTTCTTCGAACGGGGCACTCGCGGCAGACCCGACGAACTGGTGCGCTTCTACCGCACCGGAGAGTTCCTCTTTCAGGACGGTCTCCTGGTGTGGGAGTACCCCCGACACACACCCGACGACGACCAAGTGGACATCATCGAGGTGATGAAGTTGGTCGGGCCCAAAATTCAACACCACCGCATCTACTGGGGTTGGTTCGGCACGCCCTTACTCCGGGCGAATCACACCTGACCGCCAGTCCCGCCGATGCGAAGATCCCCATATCGATCGTCGGGCGGGACGCGTTCGAACTCAGCGACCGATCGTGGGCGTGACGTCAAAGCAGAAGCACGATCAGCGCCTCAGCATGCGCTTGCATAAGCACCGCGGGCAGTGCGTGCTCGCTCGGGCGTGTCGCTAGGGTGCCGGAGTGACAACGCATCTGGTCGGCGACGAGCGCACCGTGATCGAGTACCAGCTCGAGGCGCAGCGCGCAGACCTTGCGGCGCTGCTCGACGGTCTCACCGAAGAGGAGGCGCGCGCCCGGCTAGTTCCGTCACTGACTACGCCGCTCGGGCTGATCACGCATGTCACCTTCGTCGAGAAGGTGTGGTTCCACCACCGAGTGGCCGGTATGTCGCGCGAGCAGATCGGAATCCCGGAGACCGTCGACGAAAGCTTCACGCCGACCGCGGAGGACACCGTCCTCTCGGTGCAGCGGCGCTACATTGACGCCTGCGATCGCTCCCGGGAGGTCGCCGCCGCGCATGAGTTCGACGAAGTCTTCGACTGGCGCGGAACTCCGGTCAGCCTGCGCTTCCTTCATGCTCACCTGCTCACCGAGCTAGCCCGCCATGCCGGCCACGGCGAGATTCTGGTCGAGCAGCTGCATGCCTGCCGCGGGGCGGAAGAACCAAGCGACTAACAGCCATCGGCGGCCCCTGACAGCGTTGACCGGATCAAGATTGACCACGGTCGGATCGATACGTACCACTACACGGGTGGATACCGACCTTCTCCAATGGTTCGCGAGTGGCGTCGCGCAGTGAATCCACATATGGCCGGCGGTGGACCCACATCATCTGCCCCGGAACTCTTCGAACCGCTCCAGTTTTCGTCGTCGCCGTTGTACATGGCGCTGTGCCCGGTCGTCGCTGGCAACGACTTTCTTCGCAGGCTTGCCCTACGGGCGCGGCCTGGACAGCGTCCCGAGTTCGCGTTCTTCGGTGCTGTGCACTTGCTCTTGCTTTCGGGCGTCGCGCACGAGTTGGCAACGTTCTATCCGTCCGTCGTCGGACAGCCAGCCACGTCTCTGCGACGCGTTGGACAGGCGCTCGAATCGTTCTGTCGTGAGCACTACGATGACCTCGGTGAGATCCTGAGCACGAGATTGGTGCAAACCAATCACGTGCGGCGTGCCGTTGGACTGCGCGCCGGACTCGCAATGATCGCGCCACAGGTGGAGCAGCCGATCGACCTAATTGAGGTTGGATCAAGCGCCGGACTGCTGTTGGGCTTCGACCGATACGGCTACCGCCTCCACCGTCCGAAGGCCACCCTCCAAGACGCGCCACGAGTCTTTGGCGATGCGGCGTCGCCGGTGCAGATCGACTGCGACGTACTCGGTGACCATCCGGCGCCAGACCTGAATGGGCCTCCACCGATCAGCTCAGTTTCGGGCGTCGACCTGAACCCCATTGATCCGAACGACATGGCCAGCCGTAAATGGCTCGAGGCGCTCGTATGGCCGGAAGACAACGAACAGCGTCGGTTGCTGTCGGCCGCACTTGATGTCGCCGCGCAGTACCCGCCTACCGTCCTTGGTGGCGATGCAATTGACATCCTTCCTCCACTCGCAGACGACTTGGCGTCGGACCATGCTCGGGTGGTGTTTCACTGCGCGACGCGTATTCACGTGCCAGAGCGCATGTTGTGCGAGTTCGACGAAGCCATTCGCAAGCTAGGCGACACGGGACCGCTGTGGGAGATTGCGATTGAATACCCGCCAGCCCCAGATCCACGCCCAGCGGGCGAACGGCTGCCAGGAGTCGGAATGACGATCACAGATCCCGCCGGCGCCAGTCATCTCGTCGCTGTCGTGGATGGCCATCTGCGCTGGTTTCGCCCGCTCGGCCCGGTCCGCCTCGGCCAACATCGACAGTGACTGTTCCTACGGGAGCACTCTACGTAAGTGATCTTGATTTCACGCTGCTTCGAGACGATGCGACGCTGAGCCCACGGACCATCGAAGTGATCAATGAGGTCGCGGCCCGTGGACATCAGTTCACGTACGCAACCTCCCGGTCCTACACGTCGGCGTCACGCGTGACTAAAGGCTTGCAGTTGAATCTCCCGTTGATCACTTACGGTGGCGCTGTAATGATCAGGCCGCACGACGGGGCGATCACAGCTGTTCGGCGGCTCCCTGAGCAAGCCGTCACCGCAATCATGCGTCTCACGGCCGAAGCCAGTGCCGTCGAGCCGCTGTTCTTCGCGATGGTCGACGGTCGAGACCGCATCTGTTGGCGTCAAGACCGCGCCAACAAGTTTGTTGAATCGTTCCTGGCGTCTCGGTCCGACGACCCCCGTCTGCTGCCTCTCGCGGATTGGCAGTCCATTGCGCCAAGTTCGGTCTTCTACGCGACGCTCATCGGCGAGGACCACATCATCAACGCGATGCGCTCCAAACTGGGCTCACACCTTGCTGACTGCTTCACCACTGTCGGTCCGGACGGCTACGATCAGAACGGCCTGTGGCTGGAAGTCGTGTCGCGGCACGCTACAAAGGCAACTGCGGCACTCGGGCTCAAGCGAGAGCGAAACGCGAACAGTCTGATCGTCTTTGGGGACAATCTCAATGACGTCCCGTTGTTCGAGGCGGCCGATCACAGCTGCGCTGTCGCCAACGGCGTACGTGAGGTTCTAAATATCGCCGACGATGTGATCGACAGCAACGAACGCGACGGGGTTGCCAAGTGGTTGGCACAACGCTTGCTATGACCCACTCCCCTCACCGCCTCTGTCTCGGTTATCTGAAAGGCTCGGGTGGAGCGCAACTCTCGCCTGCTGTGGGAACGACGACGAGGTCGGCACGCCAGACCACAAACCCGCGACCAACGTGGATGACGACAGATGCGCGCACGCGAGCGGCAAGCCACGAGCGGTGGCTACGGACAACGCCCGTCCTGTGATCGTCGCAATCGACCGTCTGATCCACCTCGCGTGCTCCGATCTGATCTGTTGAACAGATCCGCCCTGCCGCCGTGCGTCTCTACCCGCTTTGCCGCGCTGCGGTGACGGCTGCGCATCAGCCCGCCGACAGCGAGTACATGCCCGCCCGAGTCCCGCTGACCGCCTGCTCGGGCGCAGCGCAAACGAGCGGTGTCCCGTCCGCGAGTTTTCGCTAGGAAGCTCTGACCTTGGTGCCGTTTTGGACCTTTCGTACCCGTACCGCGGCGACGATGCTGGACCGGTACATCGGTGACGGCACAGGGGGCACGGGCATGACGAATGCAGGGTTGGCGGGGCACCAGGTGATCGTGTTCTTGCAGGAGAACAAGACCACCGACTTCTACTTCCCGACGCTGGCGGCATGGGGTGCGGCGGTCGCGAACAGCGGGGCGTTGTTGTCGGCGCCGCCGAATTTTGATCAGCCGCACGACCGCAGCGCCTGGGTGCACTGGGCGATGGGTGACTATCCGGCGTTGGCGGTGCAGATCGACAACGACACGGTGATCCCGTTCTACAGCTACCTCGCCAAGCAGTTCGTGTTCGCCGATCACCACTTCGGGCTCGGCTCGAACTCCACCTCTGGGCACATGCTCGCGGTCGGCGGGCAGACGCCGACGATGAAGAACCCGCCGTTCGTGGGTCCGGCGCCGGTGTGGGACCTGCCGTCGATCTTCACCGTCGCCGAGACCGCGGGGGTGTCGTGGGCGGCGTTCCCGGACTCCAGCGGCTACCCGACGAAGTTCTATTCGAACCTGACCACCGCGCCGGGCGCCAGCAACGTGCACCGCCCGGCGGAGTTCATCCCGATGGCCAAGGCCGGCACGCTGCCCCAGATCTGCTACGTCTGGTCCCCGGCCGGCTTCGACGAGCACCCACCGGCGACCAGCAACCCCGACCTACGTCACGGACGGGCAGAACCTGGTCTGGCAACGGGTGCAGGCCGTCATCGACGGCGGCGGCTGGCCCGACACCACGTTCATCCTGACCTGGGACGACTGGGGCGGCTACGCCGACTCCATTCCCAACCCCGGCGATCGAGACCGTTCCGGACGCGCTGCACCCGGGCGGGTTCCAAGCCATCGGCGGGTCCCGCATCCCGCTGCTCATGTTCGGCGGCAAAGTCACCCAGGCCATCGACTCCCAGTGGCACTCCCACGCCAGCATCCCCAAAACCATCATCGACCTGCTCGGGCTACCAGCGATGACCGTGCCCCGCGTCGACACGCCCCCACGCCTCGCCGGCCACGTCGACGCGACGCTGGCACGGCCGCTGCCGCCGGCGTTCGGCACCGTCGATCACCCAACCCGCACCGCCGAGCCCGACACCGACGCCGGTTCCGCCGACACCGTGGGCCGGTCCGACCGGACAGCCCATGCCCGCCCTGGTCACCCTCGACGGCAGCGTGTTGCCCGCACCCACCGACGGCGTCGTCCACAAAACCCCACCCAAACCACCTATCCCCGGTCCGGGTCCAGCCCGGGTCCGGGTCCAGGCCCAGGCCCAGGTCCGAATCTCGATGAGCTCGTGGACAAGAAATTCGCCGGCAAGTCCGCCACCGAACTCGCCGCCGCCCCGCTGGACGCCCTCAAAGGGCTGAGCACCGCGAAGGCCACCGCGCTCACCGACGCCCTCGGCGTCCACACCATCGCCGAGCTCGCACACCACAAGCTTGTCCAAGCCGCACTTGCCATTTCCAGCGGCGCCATCGAATGATCTGCGCTGGCAGCCCCGGCTGCCAGCCGATAACACGCGGGTAGCTGCGCGAGGCGGTGCGCACCACTGGAAACTCGACTACGGCGGATGGATCGTGAAGCGGCACGCTACCGCGCTCGTGGACCTCGTCGATGTGCCAGAGCATATGCGGGTGATTCGGCCGACAGCGACGCTGATCGTGGCGATCGAGCGGAGCGGGTACTGGGCGTCGCGCTGCGAAGCGATCGCTGACTCCGTGGACGACGAGGCCGTACACGCTGCTGCGACGTGGCACGCATCGCGTGCGGGTGAGCCGCGACCGGTGCGGTCATCGTCGGAATGGGCGGCGGCCGTCTCGGGGGTCGGCGCTGTCGAACCAGTCGAACCATGCTCTCGGCCGGTAGTCCCCCATCCCGATCGCGTTGTTCTGCTCTGAGTCGGGGTCTTCGATCCCGTCGTGCTCGGCGCTGAACAGCGCCGCGATGTCGTCGTCTTGTAGCAGCGACTCGAACGCCGCCGGCCAGTCGTAGTCGTCGGGATCCGCCGGCAGTTCGGTGACCAGAGCGTCGACGTAGTCGCTCATGTCCAGCAGCATCGCCTCGGCCGAACTGAGGGTGAGTCGTAAGGCCATCTCCTCGGCCGGGCATCGTGGCTCGGGGACCTGTCCGGCTTGAAGATCCTCGGCCAGGTCGTCGAAGGCGCGGGCCGCCTGACGCCGCCACACCGCGTTGCCGCGATACGTGAGCGGTGGGTATTGATCGAAAAGCATCCACTCCCCCGCAGCGGTCACCGGGTCATCGCCGTGCTCGGCGACGTCGTCGAAGCCGGCGTCGCCTAAGGCTTGCGCGTTGACGTATAGGACGGCCGCGGTGCGGGGCGTGAGGTGAAACCCGTGGCAGCGCCCGCATTCCGGCCGGCCGCAACCGCATGCGGCGAATAGCGTGGTGAAGTCGGGCACCGGACAGCGGGGCTCGCCATTCTCGTCACACAACTCGGCACTGATCGAACTTTGCCGTTCCTCGACTCCGAAGCCATCGCCGATCATCAGAGCGGGATCGGCAGCCGCGAGCACCGCCTCGGGAACATCACCCGCGGCGCCCGCGAGGTCCGAGAGGTCGCTCGGGTGCTCGACCTGACCCGGCGCCGAGGCGCCGGAATCGCGGGCGGCAACGGCCAGGGCCGACGCGTCGAACAGACGCTGCCGATCAGTCACTTCGACGATCGACTCACTGCGCAGCAGGACGAATACGCGCGGGCTCATCGTGCGTCGACAGCGTGGTCGTCATCGGTCATTTGGCCAAGCCTAGATCGATCGCCACCCACACCCGGACCGATGCCGCCGCGTATCGGGCGTGCCTCGATGGCGGCGAACAGACGCTCAGGGATGTCAGGGGCGCGCGGCCCCAGATCATAGGAGGATACGAATCGCGACCTGCATAGTTGGTGTGGTGGCAGCGTTCAAGTCGTGCTTTCGCGGGCCTTCGGGCGGCTGCCCAACGTCGCAAGAGGGTCGGTCCGGGGTCAGACCCCGGACCGGGCTCAGCAGTAGCCCGCTAATGAGCCCGGGACTTCGGGCTTTCGGGTGGAGCTGAGGGGACTCGAACCCCTGACCCCCACACTGCCAGTGTGGTGCGCTACCAGCTGCGCCACAGCCCCGTACTGGCCGCGTAGAACGGCCGACGAGCAAGACTACATGCCGCGCGGCCTTCGAATCACTGCCGGGGCGGCTACGCCGCGGCTTCGGCGGGCACGCGGTCTGTGGCCGGCCCCTGCGGCTCGAAGCGGCGGCGGGCGCGGGCGTCCTGGGGCATCGTGTCCACGGCCTTGGCGTCATCGATGGTCAGCGCCGAGCCGATCGCCAGCAGGGCCAGCACGGCGGCTACGAGGAACGCGACGCGGTAGGGCGTGACCGTGCCTACCGCTCCTTCCGGGCTGCCGTTTCCAGCCAGGACGACCGCGGTGGTCAGGGCGGCTACGCCGACGGCGCCGCCGAGCTGTCGCACGGCGTTGAACATCGTCGAGGCCTTGCCCGTCTCCGACGACGGGATGGTTGCGAACGCCACCGCCTGGGCGGGGACGAAGACCTGGGCCATGCACAGGCCCAGCGAGAACATCAGGGCGCGGGCGAACCACAGGCTCGAGGTTGCCGACAGCGCCGCCAGCAGTCCGATGGACAGGGCGACGCCGGTTAGCCCGATGCTGATGTGGCGGCGTGGCCCGAGCAGCGGGTACAGCACCCGGCTGGCCAGCTGCGCGCCGAGCATGACGCCGACGGCCTCGGGGAACGTGTTCAACCCCGACTGCAGCGGCGAGAGGCCGCGGCCGTCCTGGTAGTAGAGCGCAATGGCATAGAGCGTGCCGAGGAACGCCATCGAGCCGAGGATCATCACGCCGTTGGCGGAGCGGAAGAGCCGGTTCGACAGCAGTCGCAGGGCCACGATCGGCTCGCGGGTGCGCAGCTCGACCACCACCATGAAACCGAGCAGCACGACGCCGGCGATGATGCCGGTCAGCGGGCCGGCCGAGCTCCATCCGTGCACCGGCGCCTCCGAGACGCCGTACATGAGCGCTCCGAGCCCCACGCCGCTGAGCAGGAACCCAGGCACGTCGAAGTGCCCCGGCTTCGTCTCGGCCCGGTCGTCCAGGAACAGGATCCCGAAGACCAGCGCCAGCGCGCCGATCGGCAGGTTCACGAAGAACACCCAGCGCCACGACAGGTCGTCGACCAGCAGCCCGCCGAGCACCGGCCCGAGGGCGGGCGCCAGCGTCGTCGGCACCGTCAGGATCGACGCGGCACGCAGCCGCTCCGACGGCGGGAAGGTCCGGAACAGCATCGCCATGCCCACCGGCGCGAGCATGCCGCCGCCGACACCTTGGAGCACCCGGAACGCCACGAGCTCGCCCATGTTCTGCGCCAGCCCGCACAGCGCGGACGCCAGGGTGAACACCACGATCGCGGCGAGCAGCACGCGCTTGCCGCCGAACCGGTCCCCCAGCCACCCGGACGCCGGGATGAACACGGCGAGGCTGACCAGGAACGAGATCGACACCGCGTCCACACCGGCCGGGCTGACGCCGAGATCGTGGCCGATCGTGGGCAGCGCGACGTTCACGATGGTGACGTCCATGATGCTCATGAACATCGCCGCCACGAAGACGACGCTGACGGCGACTTTCTGGGTGATGCGGGTGCGCACCAGTGGGTTCCTCCGGGCTCGCGCGAGACGGTGATCGGCAGCCGTCGCGGCTGCCTCAAGGCGGAACCCCGCACCGTGCCGAGATATTTCACTCGGCTAAGGAACTGGGCCGGTTTCCGACACGCCGGAGCCCCCGAAACCCCCCGGTTTACGGGGGTGAGCACCTCGTCCGCGATACTAGGGCGAGCATCAACACCATCGATCAAGGGAGATCCTGTGAACCGCAAGGAACTGGTGACCGCCGTCGCCGAGGCCGCGGACCTGGAGCAGAAGACCGTCGACGCCGTGCTGCGTGGACTTCAGTCGACGCTGGAGAAGGCCGCCTCGAGCGGCGAAAAGGTCAGCGTCCCCGGCTTCTTCTCGCTCTCGACGGGCCACCGCGCCCAGCGTGAGGGCCGCAACCCGGCCACCGGCGAGACCATCACCATCCCCGCCGCCACCACGGTCAAGCTGACCGCCGGTAGCGCGCTCAAGGACGCCGCCAACAAGTAACCCAAGCTCCAGCACGAAGGCCGGCCCCCAACGTTGGGAGCCGGCCTTCGTCGTGTCCGGGGGGACTACCCCTTCTTCGACGACGAGGACGAGGTTGGTTCCGGTGCGGCCGAAGTCGTGGTGGTCGCAGACGGGGACGGCGACGGTGACCCGGACGAGGTAGCCGACGACGACGGTGTCGGCGTCGGCGTCTTGGACGGCGACGGGGTGTGGCCCACGTTCGCGTTCGCGATCGCGGCGAACAACGCCGACGCGGACGCCGTCACCTGCTTGCCGTTCACGAACACCGTCGGGGTTCCGGTGACACCGGCCTCGGACGCCTTCTCGGTCAGCTGCGCGACCAGCGGCTCGTACTTGCCGTTCAGGATGCAGTTGCTCAGCGACCCCGTCGCCGACTTGGGGACGTGCGCCTGCTGGGCGAGCCCGGTGAGCTGCGCGTCGCCCGGCCCGGCCGTCCCTTCCGTCGGTTGGAACGTCCCCGCGTAGAGCAGGTTGTGATACGCGACGAAGTCGTCGACGGAGGAGTCGGAGACGCACAGCGCAGCGTTCGCCGAGCGGGTCGAGTACCGGTTCGGCGAATTGCCGTCGAGGATCGAGATCGGGTGGAAGCGCACCTGGGCGATGTTGCCGCGCACCTGCTGGTCGAGCTTGGTCGCGACCGTGCTCTCGAAGTGCTTGCAGATCGGGCAGCCGAAGTCCTCGTACACGTCGACGGTCGCCGCGGCGGGCTTGCCGAACACGACACCAGCCGCAGTCGCGTTCGTGCCGGTGACGACGTTGCTGATCTTCGCCCGTCCGGCCTGCACGCCGATGCCGATGAGGCTGACCAGCACGATCACGAGCACGATCGACCCGTTGAGATACAGCGTGCGCGAGCGCGCTTCCTTCTGCTTCGCCGCGACCTGCGCCTCGTAGCGGCGCCTTCCCTCGGGCGTGCGCATGCGCTTGGCCGACGGCGGCTCGACGTAGTCGTGCCGCGCGAGGAACTCCTCGACCGACAGCCGGGTGAAACTCCACATCACGAGGAACACCGCGGCGATCAGCAACCCGATGTCGCGCAGGATGTCGAGCGTGTACGAGGTCTGCCCGAGCGTCGGTCCCCCGCCGCCGAAGCAGCCGCAGGTCAGCTTGATCCCGCGCGCCGCGACCTCGATGACGCCGATCAGGAACACCACCAGCAGCACCGCCGACACCGCGGCCGCGATGCGCACGGTGACGCCCACGACCAGCGCAATGCCCAGGCACAGCTCGAGCACGGGCAGCCCGTAGCCGATCCCCTTCGAGAGCCACTCCGGCGTCGCGTCGTAGGCCCGCACCGCCTGGGTGAACGTCAGCGGGTGGGCGAGCTTGGACATCGAGGACCAGATCCAGACGACGCCCAGCAGCAGCCGGGCGGCCGTCCCGATCCAGGGCCGGGCCACAGACCAATTCACGCCGCGAACCCTAACCGTTGGCGATCAGAGCCACATCGTGCGCCATCTGCTTGGCCTCGTTCGCGTTGCTGTAGATGAAGGCCACGTGCGCATAGTTGTCCGGCCCGTACAGCAGCACCTGGGACGAATGGGTGCGCCCGCCGTCCTCGGCGACCAACACGTGCGAGGCGGCCTCGGCGGCGTTCGTCTGTGCCTGCGTGCCGCGCAACCCGACGAAGGCGGAGTGCGTGCCCGGCGAGAACTTCGCCAGCCACGTGCGGATCGCGGCAGCGTTGTCGTGCTTCACGTCCGTCGTCACGAACGCGACCGTGACCTTGCGCTGCGTCGCGACCGGCAGGCCGCGCAGCGCCACGCCGATGTCGGCCATCGTCTGGGGGCACACGTCCGGACACTGCGTGTAGCCGAAGAACAGCAGCGTGGTCTTGTCGTTCGTGCGCTGGCCGAACGAGTACCGCTTGCCGGACGTGTCGGTGAGCGTGAACTGCGGGCGCGGCAGCGGCGGGGTCAGCCCGACCCCGGCGTACTTGCCGCCACCGCTGTTGTCGTTCAGATCGGACGCGCGCGGCGAACCACCTGCGGACGAGCCGCATCCCGCCAGCGCCAGCACGAGCGCGACCAGGGCAACACGAAACCTCATGACGACACCCCGTCCTTCCGGCGCGCCCGGCCGACGACTGCGACACCGAGCGCCGCCGCGGCGACGACGAGGGCGACGATGGCGAGCACGGTCGGGCCGGTCGTGCTCGCGGGCTTCGCTGCCGCCGGCGCCGGATCGGCGGCCAGCGTCAGGACGGGCTTGGGATGGTCGGGCTCGGCAGTGCTGCCCGGCGCGGGCACCTCGTTCCACTGCACCACCGTCTTGTCGCTGTAGGTCTGCACGACGCCGAAGGCCAGCGAGTCGGCCTCGGGCAGCGGGCCCGCCTCGACCGTGAACTGCTGGAACTGTCCCGGCGCGATGGCGCTCGCCTTCGATGTCGCGGTCCAGTCGATCTCGGACACCGCCTTCGTCACCTTGTCGCCGTCGTCGGTCGTGAGCGGCTTGGCCAGGGTGCTCGTGTGCGTGTCGATCTGCCAGCCCGGCATCGGCAGCACCGACACCGACGCGAACGGTGGCAGCTGGATCGCGACCTTCGTGGTGCTTGCGGTGTCGCTCTCGGTCGGGACGTGGAAGGTCAGCACCGCCTCCTCGCCGGCCTTCGCATCCGGACTGCTCACCGTCACGTGCGCCAGGGCAGGCCCGGCGAGCGCGAACACGAACGCGCCGCACACGGCGGCGATCAACTTCCTCATGAAAGGTCGACCTTCAGTTGGGTGGCGATGGCATCGAACTGCGAGAACATGACGTCGACTGTGAGCACCCACGTGCCCGAGACCGGCAGGTTCAGCCCGGCGGCCGTGTAGTAGGACGGGCCGCTGCGCACCAGGTGCAGCGGGATCGGTCCGAGCTGCGCGTCGGGCTGCGTGGCGGTCGCCGACACGTGCTCGGGCTGCGGGCCCGCACCGAGGTCGAGCCGTACCCCGACCACACCGTGCCGGCCGGGATCGACGGTCACCGAGGCGGTGCGTTGTGTGGTGAGCGCGGCGCTCGCCGACACCGCTCCACGGTCGTCGGCGGCGATCGCGTCCGACCCGCGCGGTTGCCCGACCAACACGGCTGCCAGCACGAGCACGACGACGCCGACGCCGACCTCGACGGCGACCGAGCGGCGCAGGCGCTCCACGTCGACGGACGAGAATCCGCGCGGCGGCGGCTCGACCTCGGTGTCGCCGCTCATCGCGTACGCGACGACCCGTCCACCGAGACGGCGGCGGATCAGCACGCGCGACAGATTGCCGAGCGCCAACAGCCCGACGAACCCGACGACCTTGGCGACGATCAACAGCCCGTAGGTGGTCTCGAACAGCGCGCGCCACGAACCCGTCCCCCGGTACGCCGCGTAGGTGCCGGTCACGGCGATGACGACCACCGCGCTGAACGCGACGCGTGAGAACACCGGCATGACTGCGGCAAGTTCGTCCGCATCGCGACGCGGCAACACCGCAGCCACCAGCATGATCAGCCCACCGAGCCAGACGCCGATGGCCGCAAGATGCAGGGTGTCGCTGCCGACCGAGAGCCACACCGGCGAGGTCGTGCGCGCGTGCCCCACGATCGCGAACGTCTCGGCGATCACGACTCCGAGCGGGGCGAGCGCGTCCTCGCACCACACGCGATCACGGCCCCGGCGCAGTGCGAGTGCGAGCACCACCCCGGTGACGGCGAGCAGCCCGATGCGCACGAGGTGCCAGCCGCCGAAGTTCGTGTGCACCGTCGCGTCGATCAGCGACCACTTGAACGCGGACGTCGCCGGCGCGCCGACCGCGTTCACGCCTTGCAGCAGAAGTTCGGCGATCGAGCCGAGCAGGGCGGCCGTCCAGCCCGTCCAGACGATGCGGCGGACGCGGCGGTCGCCCCGGCCGGCGGGCCAGACCGCGAAGACCAGCCACACTCCGGCGAGAGCGGTGAAGCCCAGCGTCGAGACCCAGTGCGCGGTGTCGAGGATCGACGGCACACCGGTCGGGGTGGCGCCGGATTTCTGTGCGCGCGTGATCAGCGGGCCGTCGCCCACGACGAAGCTGACGGTGCCCTCGATCGGGTGCGAGTCGGCCGACACCATGCGATAGCTGACGGTGAAGCTGGCGTCGTGCAGCCCGTGCCGCAGCGCGACGGTGACGACGGCGCCGTCGCCACCCGGGTGCGCCGGCGCACCCCCCTCGACGCGCCGCCCGGTCTGGTCGGTGACGTGCACGTAGCCGATGCCGACGTTCTCGTCGAAGCGCAGCGTCACCGCGGCCGGAGCTGTGCGCAGCCGCGCTCCGTCGGCCGGCGAACTGCTGTCGAGCGTGGCGTGCGCGGCCGCGGGCGCCGCCAGCAGGAAGCCTGCGCCGGCCAGCACGAACAGCAGCAGGACGAGACGCAGACTTCTCGGTGTCCCCGCGGAAACGCGGAGCGTTCTCTGCGGAGCGTTTTCGTGGGGTGACTTCATGCTGCGCCCCGCAGTCTCCGCGTGCTCGGCGTCTCGCTGACCGGACGCGCCCGCCGCGGCGGCAGGGCCCGCTCAGTGCGATCGAGCAGCACGAGCAACACCAGTCCGAGCACCGTCGCCAGGTGCGTCAGCTCGCGGGCCGTGGTGACCTCGCCGTCGATCAGGTCGTGCGCCGACAGCACGGCGAGCACGACGACGAACGTGCCGAGCAGCGGCACGAGCCCGGCGGCCCGCCGTGGGGCGAACGCCGCGGCCAGGAAGGCGACGCCCACCGCGATGTCCCAGGCAGCACTCTCGTGCGCGATGTGGGTCGACATCGCCATACCCACCCCGATGCCCGCGAGCGACGGGATGCCGATCGCGAGCTGCACGACCGCCACCAGCCCGAGCACGGCGCGCAGCCACAGCCGCCGGCGCAGCACCCGCCGGGTCGGCAGCACGACATCGGCGAGGATCGCAGCCGACAGGTCGGGCACGTCGACCGCCGAGAGGCGCACCTGCCGGGTCAGCCGCGTCGCCTCGGCGAGCCATCGGGCACAATCGGGGCAGATCGCGGCGTGGTGGTCGAGGTTCGCCTCGGCCGTCCCGACAGGCTCGTCGTCGAGGCGGGCCGAAGCCGCTTCGCGGAACCGGTCGCAGCGCACATAAGTAGTAGTCGTGGCGAGGGGGCGAACGGTTCCCGGACTCGGAAGAATGGATGGCGAGGATGGACGAGCTGACCGAGCTCGCGCTGTCCGCCCGCTCCGGAGACACCGCCGCCGCCACCGCGTTCGTGCGGGCCAGCCAGACGGATGTGTGGCGGCTGTGCCGCCACCTCGGCTCCGCCGCCACGGCCGAGGATCTCGTGCAGGAGACCTACGCGCGCGCCTTCGCCGGCCTGCACCGCTTCGCCGGGCGCTCCGCGGCGCGCACGTGGCTGCTCTCGATCGCCCGCCGCGTGTGCGCCGACGCGGTGCGCGCCGCGGTCAAGGGGCGGGCTGCGATCGGCGCCGCCGAGCCGCACCCCGACCATGCCGAGTCGGTGGCGCTGCACGATCTGCTCGACGCGCTCGACGACGAGCGCCGCGAGGCGTTCGTGCTCACCCAGCTGGTCGGGCTGACCTATCCCGAGGCCGCCGACGTGTGCGGCTGCCCGGTCGGGACGATCCGCTCGCGGGTGGCGCGGGCCCGGGCCGATCTCGTCGTTGCCCACGGCGGCCGGGGCGAGCGGAGGACCGGATGAGCACCGCGGTCCGTCAGGCGACGTTGCACCCGGCATCGTCGCTGAGGACCGTCATCGACGCCGTCCGAGCGACGATGCCGGGTGCAACGTGCCTCGGTTCCGGGCCCGTGCGGCCGGCATGAGCGAGTTCCCGGGCGGACGGAAGCTGCCGCCCGCCGTCGAGCTGCTCGGCTACCGGCTGCTGTCGGCCGACGCCGAGCGCGGCGAGGCGGAGGCGGAGTTCCTGGCCCGTCCCGACTTCCTGAACCTGATGGGCAACGTGCAGGGCGGCTTCCTCACCGCCATGCTCGACGCGGTGGCCTCGAGCGCGTTGCTCGCGCAGCTGCCGTCCGATCACGTCGCCCCGACGCTCGAGCTCAAGACGAGCTTCGTACGTCCCGCACCACCGGGGCGGCTGCTCGGTCACGGCCGGGTCGTGCACCGCGGCAAGACGATCGCGTTCCTCGAAGGCTCGCTCACCGACCCGGACGGCACGTTGGTGGCAACGGCGTCGGCGACCGTGCGCATCGTCAGAAGGTGACCCACAGCGCGTCCAGCGAGACCCACTTGTTGGTCAGGTCGGTGAAGGTGAAGCTGCGCCCGGCTCGGGTGGCACTGGTGTAGAAGCGGAACGAACGCACGCCCGAGTGGGCCGCGTGCAGGTTGAGCGTCGCGACGCGGTGGCCCCGCAGGCCCACGCCCAGCACGCCCGCCCCGGGGCCGACGTGCACCCGCACCGCGTAGGTGCGGCCGAAGCCGCCGGCCGTCGCCACCGCGCCCCGCTTCGACGCGTTCAGGTGCGACCCGGCGATGTCGCCGGCGCGGTTGACCCGCTGCCACTTGGAGCCGTGCGTGAACCTCAGGTCGTCGAGCGGCACGTTCACCGAGCTCGTCCGCGCCGGCGACTGGTGCCGCGCGATGTCACGCGCCGCGACGATCAGCTGGTAGGTCGAGCCGGGCACGCCGGTGAAGGCGCGCCGACCCGACGGCGGGTAGAAGTAGTTGCTCACCAGCGCCTTGCCTGCCCCCAGGCGCCGGATAGTGACGTGTGTCGGGCCGAGCAGACGCGGGTCGCTGCCCGGTGCCACCCGCCACGCGGCGGCGACGTTGCGCCACCGCGATCCGAACGGGTGCGGCTGGCTCAGCTGCGCGGCACGCACCACCGGAGCGTGCTTGTCGTAGATGTACGGCACGACCGCCGGCCACAGGACGGCGCCGACGCCGCTGACGGTGTCGAAGCCCGGTTGCGCGTTCACCGACGGGTCGCTCTGACGGTCGTTCGGGCTGCCGTTGCGGCCCGAGGTGACATCGCGGATCGCCTTGGCCGGGTTGGTGTTCCGCTGCGACCGCGACGCGTGATACGCCGAGTAGAGCGCGCCGTGGATGTCGCCGGCCCCCGTCGTGTGGCCGGCGCCGGCCAACGCGTTCGTGAGCAGCGCGGCCGAGACCGGCGACGACAGGCTGGTGCCACCGACCGTCGGGTTGTTGCAGCCGCAGCCCGAGTTCGCGCGATCACCGGTGTAGATGGCGAAGCCGGACGAGGGTGCGCCGTCAGCGGCGATATCGGGGACGAGACGCTTGGCGTTGTTGCGGAACGGCGCGTTGGTGATCGCGGCGTGCTGCCAGATCGGCGCCGGGAAGCCGCTGAACGCGTCGGAGGCGTTGCGCGTGTACGCCTCGCCCGAGCGGCCGCCGCCCGTCCCGCCGTTGCTGAACTCGCAGTCGGCCGAGTTCTGGCACGTCCAGGCGGAGTCGGTCCAGTTGGTACCGGTGTTCGGCGCGTTCGTCGCCGCGCGCAGGTGCGTGCCGCCGGCCGAGATCACCGACGGCGATGAGCCGGGGTAGTCGACGTCGGCCTGCGTGGTTGGGTCGGCGCCGTCGAAGCAGTCGTAGATGCCGGCGTCGCCGGACGACGCGAACACGGTCACACCCGCCGCGGTGAGCGACTGCAGGATCGGTTCGAGGCTGTGGATCGCCTTGGCGCCCGTCCCGCTCTCGCACTGACCCCACGACGACGACAAAGCGACGATGTGCGGGTTCTTGTGCGTCGCGAACCTGTTGCCCACGACGTCGTCGAAGACACTCGAGAACGCGTCGTTGAAGTGCGCCGTCGAGTCGTTCGGGGCGAAGTAGGCCTGCTGGTGCGCAGACGGCGCCGTAGACAGGATCGACTCCTGGTCGAGCGCGACCTCGATGTCGCCGCCCTGGGTGTCGTCGCGGGTGCTCGGGCCGCCGTCGACCTTCACCGCCACGTAGTTGCCGTTCGCGACCGGATCGGTGAGACCGTGGTTGGCCGGCGTAGGTGGCGAGGTCGGTCGCGTGCTGGCTGTTGGAGAACTGGCCCGGCACCAACCCGTAGAAGTTCGCGAGCTGGATGGTCGCGACGGTGGCCTGCCCGTCGTTCTGTCCGGTGGACGGCGTCGTCCTCGCGGGCGCGTAGGCGTTGCGGAACGCGCCGCCGGCCAGCGTGCCCGGTGGAGTGGTGGTAGATCGCGACGGTGCCCGTGGTGGGAAAGGCCACCGAGACGAACTGCGACAGGCCCAGGGGGACGCGCGGCAGCGCGCGTACCGAAGCCCGCGCCCGCGCCCGCGCGCTCGCGCCGGCCGGCACGGGCGGACGTCCGAACAGCTGGGCGGACGTGGCGGCGTCGCCCCGCACGGTGATCGACCAGGCGGTTTGGCCGACGACGCGCAGGCCCTGCCACCGCAGGGTGCGCGCGATCTCGTCGTGCTCGGCGGCACTCGGGACGAGGGTGCGCAGGGCGGCGAGGCGCGCCGTCCGCGACAGGCCGTGAGCCGTCGGCGAGACGCTGGAGCGCGGCCGGGTGCGGCGCCTTCAGGAACAACGTGATCGTCGTCGTGCCGGGGTCGGTCACGGCCGCTGCCGGCGCGAGCGCGCTCGCCGTGGTCGCGACCAGGGCGGCCGCGGTGAGCAAGATCAGGGCACGGAAACGACGCATGTCCGACAGGCTCTCATGATGTTGCGCCTGATCTGCCCCGCTCGTATTACTTTGTGGCGTCGATGTCGCCGGCCGAGCGCGCAGCGCGCGTCACGAAATGCTCGGCCACGAAGGACATCGTGGGAATCGTGCCCGCCAGCATCACGAGCGCGAAGCGCAGCAATGGCCAGCGCAGCTTCACACCGAGCATCGCGGTGACCACCACGTACACGAGGTACAGATAGCCGTGCGCCACCCAGACGATTCCGGTGGCCGGCTCCATGTGCGGCACGTCCAATGCCTTGAGCACCAGGGCGAGGCAGCCGAGCAGCAGCACCACACCCGTGACGAAGGCCATCACCCGGTAGCGGGTCAGCGCGCCGGAGGCCGCTGCGAGCCGATCCGCCGGTACCGGCGGCTGGGCGAGCGACAGCTCAGCCATCGGTGCCGCGATCCAGCGAGCGCAGGTAGGCGTTGTACCGGGTCAGTTCGGGATCGCCGGTCGAGTCGACATCGGTGGGCATCACGTAGCGACGGTAGGCGACCGGTTCGTCACGCACCGGCTCGGGAGCGGGCGGCTGTGACTGCCGCGACGGTTCGCTGCGCGCACGGTCACGCAGCACTCGTACCCAGATGTAGATCGCCGCGACCGAGAACGCCCACCACTGCAGCGCGTACCCGAAGTTCTGGATGCTGAAGCCCTTGCTCTCGGACACCGTCAGCTGCCACCGTCCGAGCAGCACCATCGTGACCGCCGCGGCCAGCACCGCCACGTGGCCGAGCAGCCACTGCGGGTGGGCGGCGAAACGGTACGAGGCGGCCACGGGTCCAGGGTAGGCCGGGCTCACTAGGCTCGGCGGGTGCGCATCGCCACCTGGAACGTCAACTCGGTGACCGCCCGCCTCCCCCGCCTGCTCGACTGGCTCGGCACGGCCGAGCCGGACGTGCTGTGCCTGCAAGAGATCAAGACATCGGACGACGCGTTCCCGTCCGACGAGATCGGGGCGCTCGGGTACGAGTCGGCGACGTTCGGGACGGGCCGATGGAACGGCGTCGCGATCCTGTCGCGTGTCGGTATCGCGGACGCGCGGCGCGGGCTGGTCGACGAGCCGGGCTACCAGCCCGAGGACGCGATGTTCGCTTCGACCGAGCCGCGGGCGATGGGCGCGACGTGCGGTGGCGTGCGGGTGTGGACTGTGTACGTGCCGAACGGGCGCGAGGTGGGGCATCCGCACTACGAGTACAAGCTGGCGTGGCTTGCCGCGCTGCGGGCGACGATCGTGGCTGAGCTGACCGAGCGGTTCGTGGTGATGGGCGACTTCAACATCGCCCCGACCGACGCCGACGTGTGGGACGCGAGGGCGGTGCACGGTGCCACCCACATCAGCGCGCCGGAACGTGCTGCGCTCGCCGAACTGCGGGCACTGGGGCTCACGGACGTCGTCCCGCGCGCGTTGAAGTACGACACGCCCTACACGTACTGGGACTACCGGGCGGGCATGTTCCACAAGAACATGGGGATGCGCATCGACCTGGTGTACGCCTCGTCCGGGCTCGCGTCGGCGGTGGCCGATGCCTATGTCGACCGCGAGGCGCGCAAGGGCACCGGCCCGTCCGATCACGCCCCGGTGGTCGTCGACTTCACGCTCTGATGCCCGGGGGTTTCCCCGCTGGTGCTCGGTTCGGACGCCCGGAAGCGAGCAGCAGCGGGGAAAGGCGCTCAGCGGACGTAGCGCAGCCAGCGGAACGTCGGGCCGGCGGTCGACTGCTGCCAGCCGCTGTCACTCTCGATGCCCCAGGACGAGTCGATCGGCGGCGCGTGGACGTCGCCGTCGAACGGCTGTTGCAGTTCGGTCACCTCGAGCACGTCGGCGCGCGGCAGGGCCGCGGCGTAGACGTCGGCGCCGCCGATCACCCACACGTCGCCGGCCAGCGCGTCGTCCAAAGAATGCACGACCTCGGCGCCATCGGCCGTCCACGTCGCCGAGCGCGTCAGCACGAGGTTGCGGCGCCCCGGCAACGGACGGAACCGGGCCGGCAACGACTCCCAGGTGCGCCGTCCCATGAGCACGGTGGAGCCGGCGGTGACGGTGCGGAAGTGCTTCATGTCCTCGGGGACGTGCCACGGGATGGCATTGTCGCGCCCGATGACGCCGTTGGCGGCCTGGGCCCAGATGAGCCCGATCACCTCCGTGGTCCCCGAGAAATCGCGGGACGTGCTTTGTCGAGCGAGCTCATGGCGTGGGCTAGACGGCGACGGGGGCCTTGATGCCCGGGTGGTGCTCGTAGCCGACGACGTCGAAGTGCTCGTAGCCGTAGTCGAACAGTGACGGCGCCGGGCGCAGTTCGAGCCGCGGGAACGGGAACGGTCCCCGCGACAGCTGCAACTCGACCTGCTCGACGTGGTTGTCGTAGATGTGGCAGTCGCCGCCGGTCCAGACGAAGTCGCCGACGCCGAGCCCGACCTGCGCGGCGACCATGTGCGTCAGCAGCGCGTAGGAGGCGATGTTGAACGGCACGCCCAGGAACAGGTCGGCGCTGCGCTGGTAGAGCTGGCAGGAGAGCTTTCCGTCGGCCACGTAGAACTGGAAGAACGCGTGGCACGGCGGCAGCGCCATGTTCTGGATCTCGCCGACGTTCCACGCGCTCACGATCAGCCGGCGCGAGTCGGGGTTGCTGCGCAGCTGGTCGAGCACCGCCTGGATCTGGTCGATGTGCCGTCCGTCCGGAGTGGGCCAGGAGCGCCACTGCACGCCGTAGACCGGCCCGAGCTCGCCGTCGGGTGTCGCCCACTCGTCCCAGATCGTGACGCCGTGTTCCTGCAGCCAGCCCACGTTCGACTCGCCGCGCAGGAACCAGAGCAGCTCGTAGGCCACCGAGCGGAAGTGCACCCGCTTCGTGGTGATCAAGGGGAAACCGGCCGAGAGGTCGTAGCGCAACTGGTGCCCGAACACCGAGCGGGTGCCGGTGCCGGTGCGGTCGTCCTTGTGGGTGCCGCGCTCGAGAACGTGGCGCAGAAGGTCCTCGTACTGGGTGTCGGCCACCATGCGCCGCAGCCTAACCCGGCGGCCGGACGCGGGGCCGCAGGGCGGCGGTTTCACATCCGGACATTCCGGGTACGCGTTTGGACGCGAATCGAGGACCGGACAGAACAGGCTTGCCATGACGACGACGTCCCGCACCAACGCCCTCGAGAAACTCGACGACAACGTCCCGACCAAGTTCATCTGGTCGCTGACGCTGCTCGCGACCCTGGGTGGGTTCCTCTTCGGCTACGACACGGCCAACATCGGCGCCGCCCTGCAGTTCATCCCGTACCAGCTCAACAGCTTCGGCACGGGCTACCTGGTTGCGGGCGCATCGCTCGGCGCTGCCGCCGGCGCGCTGCTCGCCGGTCCGCTCACCGACAGGTTCGGCCGCAAGAAACTGCTCGTCGCCGACGCGCTGATCTACGCGGTCGGTGCCTTGCTGAGCGCGTTCACCTGGCACGTGAGCATCCTGATGATCGCGCGCACGCTCATCGGCCTCGCGATCGGCGCCGACTCGGCGATCGCCACCGCGTACATCTCCGAGTACGCGCCGGCCAAGCGGCGCGGCTCGCTGGCGATGCTGCAGCAGTGGATGATCACCGTCGGCATCCTCATCTCCTACGTCATCGCGCTGGTCATCCTCAAGATCTGGCCCAACGCGTCCGATGTCGACTGGCGCTGGTTCTTCGGCCTCGGCGCCGTGCCCGCGATCGTCGGTCTGATCCTGCGCGTCGAGATGCCCGAATCGCCGCGGTGGCTCATCCGCACCGGTAAGTACGACGACGCGCAGGCGGCATTCGAGAAGCTCGGCGTCGACGTGACCACCGAGGACGTCGAGTACACCGCGCACCGGCTCGAGCAGGAAGACGCGAAGACGCAGCGCGCCGCGGCGAAGGGTTGGACTCCCGGCGTGCGGCGCGCGCTCTACATCGTGTGCATCTTCTTCGTGTTCCAGCAGATCACCGGTATCAACGTCCCGCTCTACTACGGCCCGACGCTGATGGCGTCGTACTTCCAGAGCGGCAGCTCGCTCGTCGACACCGCGACCGCCACGATCGCGGTGACGACGATCATGACGCTGGTGAACGTGATCGCGACGTTCTTCGCCTTCCGGTACATCGACAGGATCGGCCGCCGCAAGCTGGCGATGGGCGGCTTCGCGGGCATGGCCTTCTTCGCGATCGTCGCGGCCATCGGCCTGGGCGCGCTGAGCGGCGACGCCCGCGTGTGGGTCGGCATGACCGGCCTGAGCCTGTTCATCGCGTCGTTCGCGATCGGGGTCGGCGGGACGGGGTGGCTCATCCAGGGCGAGATGTTCCCGACCTCGGTGCGCGGCCAGGCCGCGTCGATCGCCGCGACCGTCGACTGGGTGGCGAACTACGCCCTGATCGAGGCCTTCCCCGCGTCGCAGCGTGCGATCGGTCTCGACTGGGTGTTGGTGTGCTTCGCCGTGCTCTGTGTCCTTGCGATCGCGTTCGTCGCGAAGTTCCTGCCCGAGACCAAGGAGATGACGGTCGAGCAGATCACCGAGGTGTTCGAGAAGCAGGCCGCCGCGTCGCCGGTGCCGCAGTAGATCGGCTGGCAGGCAGCGCGACCGGGCGGTCGGCGGCGGCCGGCGGCGGCGACGGCGGCGACGTTGCATCCGGCATCGTCGCCCGAACGGTCGATCCAACCTCCGACAGCGACGATGCCGCGTGCACCGTGCATCAGTGATGCGGGACGACGCCCATGGGTCACCGGATGCATCAGTGATGCACACGGGCCCGCCCGCTTGGCGCCGGCCCGCTCCTATCGACTCATACGAACATGTGTTTGAATGAGGCATGCGGTGGCAGACGGCGGACGCGGGGCCGGCGGGGCTGTTCGACGTCGGTGAGCTCTTCGCCGACGAGTACGGCTCGGGACGCATGTCGCACCTGGAATTCCTGCCGGTGCTCGCCCACCGCGTGCTCAATCACCTCCCGAACACCCCGTGGGCGAAGTGGACGATCAACGCCTACCGGGGCTGCAGCCACAGTTGCGTCTATTGCTTCGCCCGCCCCACCCACGAGTACCTCGGCCTGAACGCCGGCAGCGACTTCGACACCAAGATCGTCGTCAAGATCAACGCCGTGGACGTGCTGCGGCGCGAACTCGCCCGTCCCGGCTGGCCGCGCGAGCGGGTCGCCATGGGCACCAACACCGATCCCTATCAGCGTGCCGAGGCGAAGTTCAAACTCACCCGCGGCATCATCGCCGCCCTCGTCGACGCCGCGACGCCGTTCTCGATCCTGACCAAGTCACCGCTGGTCACCCGCGATCTCGACCTCATCGCCCCGGCGGCCGAGCGGCTCGACGTCAGCGTGCAGTTCTCGATCGCGACGATCGACGACCACGCCTGGCGGGTGAGCGAACCGGGAACGCCCCATCCCCTGCGTCGCATCGACGCGCTGCGCACGATGGTCGACGCGGGCGTACCGACCGGCGTGATCATGGCGCCGATCCTGCCCGGCCTGTCGGATCGCCGCGCGCAGATCGAGGCCACCGTCCGAGCGATCCGCGGAGCGGGCGGCGAGATCACCCACGCGCACCCCGTCTACCTGCGCGGAGCCACTCGTGAGCACTTCCTGTCCTGGCTGCACGAGCACGACCCGGACCTGCACGCCCGCTACGTGCGCGGCTTCGACGAGCGCGGCAACGTCAGCCGCGAGTACCAGGCCTGGGTACGCCAGGCGGTCGACCGCGCGAAGGCCCGTTGAGCCCCGCTCTGGTTTCGAACGCCGAAATCGGCGCCCGGATCTGGCGTTTCGATACCAGAAGCGGTCAGGTTTAGATCTTCTTGTCGAGCAGCCACGAGAGCACTTGGAGCGCCTGATCGGTCGTCCAGCCGTGCGGGCTCGAGGTCGGGCTCTCGTCGCCTGCCGCGACGAACGCCTTCAGCTCCGGCGGGACGGGGCTGCCCGGCGAGACGTGCGGAAGGCCCTGCAACAGGAACCGCTCGCGCCCGGTGGCATCGAAGAAGAACACCTCGTCCGAATGCGTGACGTCATAGGTCAGCCGCCGGCCGGTCAGCCAGTCCTTCGGGCCGGGTTGCGCATCCGGCTCGCGCTTGCGGAACACGCCGAGGGTGTCCCAGAACTTATCGAGGTCACGCGCCGATCCGCCCAGCACGTACCAGTCGGACGGCACCGGTGCGTACTGGCGGCGGTAACTCGCCAACCGGCGCCCGACATCGCGCTGCGGGTCGACCGTCACGCTCAGGAACGCCACCTTGCCGCCCAGCCCGGCCTTGCTCAGCCGCCGCGCCGTCCCGACGACGTTCGCCGTGTCGAGCGGGCACGTCCCCTGGCACAGCGTGAGCATGTCCGAGACGACGACGATCTTGCCGCGCAGTGACGCCAGCGTGACGGCCCGGCCCGACGCGTCGGTGAGTCGCAACCGCATGACGGACGCGGGCAGCGCGCGGCTCAGGCGCTGCCCCACCGACGCGCCCGGCATCGACGTCCCGGTCGCGCCGCCGCTCGAACCGCACGCCACGAGCGAGAGCAAGACCATTCCGATCGCGACCCACGCGGCGTAACGTGCGCGCCCGTGGGCCCTGTGTGGACGGTCGCGACGAGCTGGACGCTCGACCCCGTCCTGACCACGGGCCTGCTCGCGACCGGCGGCGCCTACCTGGCCGCCGCCGCGAAGGTGCGCCGCATCAGCCCCGATCACCCGTGGCCCCGCAGCTACACCGCGTGCTTCATGAGCGCGCTCGTCCTGGCCTGGATCGCGCTGCAGGGCCCGTTCGGCGTCTACGACGACACGTTCTTCTGGGCGCACATGACGCAGCACCTCATCATCATGATGCTGGTCGCCCCGCTGCTGCTGCTGGGTGCGCCGGTGCTGCTGGTGCTGCGCGTGAGCAGCCATCAGTTCCGACACCGATGGGTCGTCCCGGTGCTGCGCAGCCGGGTGGCGACCGCCCTCACCAACCCTGTCGTCGGATGGGTCATCTTCGCCGGCACGCTGGTCGTCACGCACTTCTCGCCGTTCTACGAGTTCTGCCTCACCCACGCCTGGGCGCACGAGTACCTCGAGCACCCGATCTTCCTCACCGCAGGCCTGATCTACTACTACCCCCTGCTCCCGGGCAACCCCGGTCCGCGCCGCATCTCGCACGGCATCCGAACTCTGTCGCTGTTCAGCATGATGACGCCAGAGACCATGACCGGCTTCTTCATCTACGCAACCGGGTACGTGATGTATCCGTACTACGCGCACGTCGACCGCCCGTTCGGCCCGTCGGCGTTGCACGACCAGCAATGGGGCGGCGCGCTCATGTGGAGCGCGAGCATGATCATCGACGCCGTCTGGGTGACTCTTGCCGCGCGTGACTGGCTGCGCAGCGAGCGCGAGGTCGCCCGCCGCATCGACCTCGACACCATGCGCCGGATGCGCACGTCGCCCACGTGAACCGGCCCGATCGTGGGCCGGTGCAATGGCGTTCGCGCACGGCGCTCAAGCTGCATGTGACCCTGCTGGCCGGTCTCGCGTTGTGCGCGGTGGCGAGCTGGATCGAATGGCGCCGCGCACTCGACGGACGCACGATCGCCTGGGTGTACGCGTTCGAGTGGCCGCTGTTCGCCGTGCTCGGGACGTACGCCTGGTGGCGGCTGGTCCATGAGGACGAACCGCGTCGTCGCCGCACCCGCCGCTCGCCGCGCACGCGCATCGCCGACGACGATCCCGGTCTCGTCGCCTGGCGCGCCTACCTCGACGACCTGCACGAGCACGAACCGACCGAATCCGGCGAGCCGCCGGCCCGCTAACGCCAGAACTCCTGGACGATCGCGTCGGCCGCAACTGCGAAGAACAGCACCGACAGGTACGTGATCGACCAATGGAACAGGCGCATCGACTGCGCCGGCGCACCACTCACCGTCCGCGCGCGCAGCGCATGCGCCTCGCGCAGGAACGCCGCGCCGGCCAACGCTGCCACGACCGGATAGACGGGTGTCGTGTGCGCCACCGGCCACAGTGCGAACGATGCGGCCACCATCCCCCACGAGTACCAGACGATTTGTCGCGCGACAGCCGCCTCGGTCGCGACGACGGGAAGCATCGGGACGCCGGCGCGCGCGTAGTCGTCGCGGTAGCGCATCGCGAGCGCCCAGAAGTGCGGTGGCGTCCACAGGAACACGACGAGGAACAGCACCGCCGGCGCCCACCCGATCGAGTCGCGCACGGCCGCCCAACCGATGAGCACCGGCATGCAGCCGGCCGCACCACCCCAAACGATGTTCGCGGAGGTGCGACGCTTGAGCACCGCGGTGTAAATGCCTACGTAGAAGGCGATCGCGGCCACGGCGAGCACCGCCGACAGTTCGTTGGTGGTGGCTGCGAAGAACGCCGCAGAGAGCACGCCGAGTGCGACACCGAAGACCAGTGCGTTGCGCGGTGCGACGGCCTCGCGGTGTATCGGGCGGTTCTTGGTGCGGCGCATCAACGCATCGATGTCGCGGTCCAGATAGCAGTTCAGCACGTTCGCCGAGCCGGCCGCGAGCGTGCCGCCGACGAGGGCGCAGCAGACGATCCACGCCGACGGCAATCCGCGCGCGGCGAGCAGCATCGTCGGGACGGTGGTGACGAGCAGCAATTCGATGATGCGCGGCTTGGTGAGCGCGACGTAATCGCCGACCGTGCGTTTCATCGCGTGGCGCTGGGGGTGCGCCTGCACACTGTCCGCCACCGATGCCATGTCCGGGCCGCCCCCCAATTATGATCTCGTGCGCATTCTGGACCCGCTGTCAATGCCCGCGTTCGCCAAAACGGTCAACGTCCGGAATCGACACGTGAAATGAGCCGGGACAATGAGCCGCGATGCACCGCGCCGATCACCCGGCCCGCGATCAACCCGTTCCGATCGACGACGAGGGTGCTCGGGATGCCCGTGCTCGGCAGCTCGGTCAGCTGCGCGAGCAGCGTCCCGTCGCTGTCGGACAGGCTCGGGTAATTCACGCCAGCGCGCGCTGCGAACGCCCGTGCGCGAGCCGGCGAGTCCTGCTCGTCGATGCCGACGAAGCGCACCCCGCGCGGGGCGAGCGCCGTGCTCAGCGCGGCGAGGGTGTGTGATTCCGCCCGGCACGGAGCACACCACGACGCCCAGACGTTGAGCACCACCACGCCGTGCCCGATCACCGTGTCGAGCCGCAGCCGGGCCCCGCCAGTCGTGGTTCCGGCGAGATCGGGAACATGACGCCGCTGCGGCACGCCGAACACCGTGACGCCCACGCGGTCCGTCGCCGCGACCGACGTCGTCGCGTGCGGGGACGAGGCGGTGCAGGCAGTCACGAGACACACCACGGCGAGCGCGACGCGATTCGCATGAAACCAGCGACACGGTGACCCCCGAAACCGGCGCAGCACGGGCGCGACCTTACGCTCGAAAGGATCACCGACCCGACTACCGGCGATTTGGCCGTATTTGCCGGGATTCGGTATTAAGCCGCTTAGAAAGATTCTTTCCCGGCTTTGAAAGTGGTCCTTGACAGTGATCATGCGCCAGGACGAACGTGTGCGCTGCGCTCAGCAGAACGCATCGTTGCGTCAAAGGACCCACACATGTCCGCGCGTCAGACGATCGTCGGATTGGCCATCGCGGTCGGCGGTGGTGCCGTAGGAGTCGTGCTTGTCGGCACGATCCTGCACAGATCGGCGCCGAACTCGACACCGTTCGCCGCCACCGTCAACGGCACTGCACAGACGGCAGCCGGAACCGTGCCGCACGCCTTCCTCAAGCTCGACACCTACCCCGACAGCATGGCGGGCGAGCACGGCTCGGACGGTGGCGCCCACCCCGACTGGGTCAGCTACGGACCGTCCACGAACCTGCACGTGCCGGCACACGCCCTGGTGACGGTGACCATCGACCAGTACGACGGTGGCGACAAGATCACCAACCCGTACTTCGCCAAGGTGCACGGCACGGTCGGCGACACGATGACGGTCAACGGCAAGCAGGAGTCCGGCACAGACCCCGACGCGGTCGGCCACACCTTCACCATCCACGCGGCGCCCACGAACCAGGACCCGCTGTTCGTCAGCGTCCCGCTGCCGGCCGTGCCCGACGACCGTCCCATCGCCAAAGGATCGGCGTACCCGGCACCGAACGTGGTGACGTTCTCGTTCATGACGGGCGGCAAGGGCGAATACGTCTGGAACTGCGAATTCCCCTGCGGCGACGGCTACTACATGAAGTTCGGCGGTCCGATGTCAGCCCGCGGATACATGTCAGGGACGTTGACGGTCGGATGAGCGGCACCTACCAGAACCCGCACAAGGGCCGGCCGCTCACCGGGCACGGCTTCTCGAGCGACCGCTTCAACAATCTCGTCCGCAGCCCGGCCGCCCGCCACGTGGCGTTGCTCTGGGCGGTGCTCACAGCGCTGCTCGTCCTGTTCGCCTGGGTGCCGGCGCGCATCATGGGCGTTGCCGCGTCGCCCACCAAGCGCGCGGTCGAGGACACCATGACCGTCTTCAGCATCGCCGCCGCGCCGGTGGCGGCGCTGGTCTGGTCGGTGGCGTTGTACAGCCTGGTCAAGTGGCGCCGGAAGGGCGCGACCGGTCCCGACGAGGAGGACGGCCCGCCGCTGCGCGGCAGCCGCAGCCCGGCCACCGTCATATGGCTGATCGTCTCGAGTCTGCTGTGCGTGTTCATGCTCATCTGGGGACTGGCCGAGATCCAGAAGGTCAACGCGAGTGCCGCCTCACCGGATGCGCTGCGCATCGACGTGACAGGGCAGCAATGGGTCTGGACGTTCGCGTATCCGCAGAACGGCAATGTCGAGACCGACCAGCTCTACCTCCCGGTCAACAAGGCCGTGGTGTTCGACGTGCACAGCAACGACGTCATCCACTCGTTCTGGATCGTGCAGCTCGGGGTCAAGGTCGACGCGAACCCCGGCGAGACGACCAAGACGAGCGTGCTGCCGGATCGCATCGGCGTCTACGACATCCGGTGCGCGGAGCTGTGCGGGTTGCTGCACGCCGACATGGAGACCCACCTGCACGTCGTTTCGCAAGCCGATTTCGACAAGTGGCTGGCCGACAAGGGCGGTCACAGCTCATGACCGAAGGGACACGTTCATGAGTGAGGCGATCGTCCAGCACGGAGCAGTGGCCAAGCCGCACGGCGGCGGATCGATGCGGCGTCTCAACCTCGGCACTGCCCTCGTCGGCGGCCTGATCGGCGGCTTCGTCGCGTGGTGGCTCGGGCACGAGTACCTGCAGACCGACGAGCCCGACAGCTCCAACCAGGTCATCACCGTGATGATGGCGGGCTGGGCGCTCGGCTTCATGATCGGCATCGGAGCGTTCCGCGGGCCGTGGCGATGGATGCTCGGGCACGACCAGACCCACGAGGACGAGCTGTTCTACGCAGGCAAGGACCAGGGCGTCAGCCGGTACTTCCGCTTCACCACCGATCACAAGGTCGTCGGCATCCAGTACCTCGTCGTGACGATGGTGCTGTTCGGCATCGGCGGCACGCTCGCGATGATGATCCGCACGGATCTCATCCGGCCGAACTCGCACTTCCTCGGCCCGCAGACCTACAACGCCGTCGTCGGGCTGCACGGGCTGTCGATGATCCTGGCCACGATCATCATGGTCACCGGGCCGTTCGGGAACTTCATCGTCCCGATCATGATCGGCGCGCGTGACATGGCCTTCCCGCGGCTGAACGCACTCAGTCTCTGGCTGCTCGTGGCAATGCTGCCGGTGTTCGTGTCGGCGGCGTTCCTCGGCGGCATCCCGACCGGCTGGTCGGGCTACGCACCGCTGAGCGACCAGGCCGGCCCCGGCATGGACGCCTACCTGATGGCGATCATCATCTTCGCGATCTCCTCGGCGATCGCCGGCGCGAACATCACGACGACCATCCTCACGATGCGTGCGCGCGGCATGACGTGGAACCGCACGCCGATCTTCGTGTGGGGCGTGCTGGCCAGCGTCGGCCTTGCCGTGCCGGCCTTCCCGATGTTCATGGCGTCGATGGTGCTGCTGGGCACCGATCGCACGGTCGGCGCGAACTTCTACGTCGCGTCCGGCGGTGGCAGTCCCTGGCTGTACTCGAACCTGTTCTGGCTGATGGGCCATCCCGAGGTCTACGTCATCGTGCTGCCCGCAGTGGCCGCACTGATGGAGATCGCGCCGGTCTTCGCGCGAAAACCGCTCTTCAGCTACACCGGCGCGGTCCTCGCGATCGTGGGCATCGTCGGGTTGTCGATGATGGTGTGGGCGCACCACATGTACGCCTCCGGATGGGCGCCCGACCTGAACGGCCCGTTCATGCTGACGACCGAGATGATCTCGGTGCCGACGGGCGTGCTCTTCCTCGTCGTAATCGGCACGATCTGGCGCGGGCGCATATGGACGACACTGCCGATGATGTCGGTGTACGCGATGTTGTTCAACTTCATCATCGGCGGCATCACCGGCATCTACCTGTCGGACGTGCCGGCCGACTACGACCTGCACGGCTCGATGTTCGTGACCGCGCACTTCCACTACACCCTCATGGGCGCGGGACTCACCGGCGCGATCGGTGCACTCGCCTTCTGGTTCCCGAAGATGACGGGACGGATGCTCAACCAGCGCGCGGGCTTCGTCTCGTTCTGGCTCGTGCAGATCGGGTTCAACGTGACGTTCCTCGGCATGTTCGCAGTGGGTCTCGCCGGCCAGCCCCGACGCGTCGAGCACTACGACAGCATCTTCGGCGTCGGCAACTTCGTGTCGTCGATCGGCGCGTACGCCATCGGCACCGGCATGCTGATCCTGCTGTGGGCGATCGTCAGCTCCTGGCGGCGCGGCGAGGTCGCACCGACGAACCCGTGGGGCAGCAAGACGCTCGAGTGGACGGTGCCCAACCCCGTCCCGCTCGAGAACTTCGCGGTGCTGCCTGTGGTCATCGCCGACCCGTACGGCTACGGCGAAGGAGATCCGACGCTCGTGCACACCGAACAGGAACGCCAATCGCTCGTGGGGTCGTCGTCGGGACGGCAGAGCGAGACCACCACGACACCGAGCGACGGTGACGGGTCATGACATCGCTGCGCGTGGCTCAGCCCGAGCTGCACATCGAGGACCCGGAACTGATCGGACGCCGTTGGCGTACCGGCACGCTGCTGCTCATCCTCGCCGACGGCGCGTTCGTCGCCGCGCTGATCTTCAGCTATCTCTATCTGCGCGGCCTCAACACCGAGAACGCGTGGCTTGCGCCCAAGCAGGACATCGCGGCAATCTGGTTCGGCTGGGTCATCGCCGGCGTACTCGTGGTCAGCGCGTTGACCTTTCACTGGGGTTACCGGGGGATCCTCGCGGCCAAGCAAGGCCGATTGGTCACCGGATCGGCGTTCTCACTCGCCGTCGTGGTCGTCGCCGGTGTGCTGCAGTTCGTGCAGTTGTCGACGTTCCCGTTCGGCGTCGCCGACAGCGCGTACTCGTCGTGCATGTACGTCGTCGCCGGCGCGAACCTCTTTCACATCCTGATCACCGCGTTCCTGGGCCTCGCGATGTGGAACCGCAGCCGGCGCAGCATCTACAGCGCCGAGAGCAACTGGCAGGTGCACGTCGTCGGGCTGTGGTGGACGTGGATCGCTCTCGCCTCGGTCGCGGTCGCCTTCGTGACCTCGTTCGTCACCAGTCCCAAGGGCGGCTGAGCCGACGCTCGACACGACGGTGAGGCGGTCAGCTCGTCCCGCCCTGACCGCCGAGCTGCGCCACCCAGGGCGGCAGCGGCACGCGCGTGAACCTGGTGTCGCCGGACGACAGCCGCCACAGCGTCGGCTTGTCGCCGCCGGACGTCGCGAAACCGCTGCCGGAACCGGTCGGTGCCAGCGATGTCAGTGCTGCGGGTGCCGTTCCGCCCGCATGCCAGTGCTGCCCCGCGTCGTGCGACACCTGCACGACGCCGTGGTCGTCGAGCACCAGCATGTCCGCGCCTGAGCAGCCGAAGGCCACCGCGCCGGTTCCCACTGACACGGGATCACCAGCAACGCCCTCGGCCGGGACGACGCGCAACGTGCCTGCCGCGTCGACGACGGGCACCTCCCAGTGCGCCGCGTCACCGCACGGCGAGAGGGCGCGCACGCTGTGCCCGGCCGTGCCCGGCACCGGCTGCCAGCTCGAGCCGTTGTCGCCGGTGCGGTACGCCATCGCCGCGCCGGCGGCACCGTGCCCGGCGACGATGCCATCGGCACCGGACCACGCGACCGAGTCGAGAGTGAGGTCGTGCGACAGGCGCACGCCGTCGGTGACCGTCGTCCAGTCAGCAGCACTCTCGCGGCGCACCAGCGTGCCGCCGTGGCCGCTGAGCACGGCGTATGCGGTGGTCGCAGTGACGGCGACGCTGCCTGTCGAGGTGGTGATGGCACCGGGCGGTTCGCTCGGCTGCCACCGAAGGTGCGAGCGCGCGATCAGCACCGGCGAGCGCAGCAGCCGGTCGGTCGCCCCGACCGCGACCACGGCGGACCCGCCGTCGACCGCCGCCGACAGGCCGCCCTCGGTGTCCACCGCTCCTGGCGTGGCGTTCGTGACGTGCGTGAACCCGTCCGAGGTCGACAGCACCAGCCAGTCGTGGCCGGCGGCCCACACGAGCAGTCCGGCGTCCGGCGAGCTCATGACCAGGTACGGCGCACGCACCGACTGCGCCGGGGCTGCGGGTGAGCCACCCCCGCCGGACGAGCACGCTGTCGCCAGCGCTGCCGTGACCGCTACCCAGGCCGCGCCGCGGATGGTGCGGCGCACTGCGCGGCTCACTGTGCGAGGTTCCGCAGCTCGCGCTCGACCGCGTCGGCGTACGACGTCGTGAGCTGCGCGGCGGCGCCGTCGTCGAAGTAGGCGGCCTCGCCGCCGCTCGCGGACACGAACAGCACGCCGGAGGAGTGCTCGATCATGCCGACTGCGGGCACGTCGACCGCCATCCCGAACTCCGCCAGCACGCCTTGGGTGTAAGCAGTTTCGCCGCACAGGAAATGCCAGTTCGACAGGCCCGACATCCCGTGCGACTCGGTGAACGCGGCGACGTCCGACACGGAGTGGAACAGCGGATTCGTGTCGATCGCGACGAACTCGACGCGGGATGCGAGCGAACCGAGCGCGCGGTCGGCGGTGGCGAGCTGCCCCGCGATGAGCGGGCACTCGCTCGAGCAGACCGGGTCGAGGAACGTGATCACCACGATCTTGCCACGCAGGCCGGCCGAGCTGATCCGCGTCCCGTCCTGATCGACGAGCGAGAACGCAGGAACGGCGCGCGCGGGGATCGGACGTAGTCCCCCACCGCTGTCGGCAGCGAGTGCTGCGCTGTCCGGCGGCCGGACGAGCGTCGCACTCAGTACGAGCGGCACCGCGACGGCGAGAGCGAAGGCGAGCACGACGCCGCCGAGACGCGCGGCAACCACGACCCGGCCGGGTGCGCGCGCGGCTCCGGGTGCGGCCGTCTGCCAGTACGGCAGTGCGCCCGCGAGCAGCAGCGCCAGCGGCAGGCCGGCGTTCGGGTCGGTGGCAGTGCCGCCGAGCACGCCGAAGTCCTGCGCCAGCCACCAGGTGAGCAGGCAGAGCACGACGGCGGCCACGACCGGGCCCGTGCCACGGTCGAGCTCGAGCCAGGCGGCAACGGCGAGCAGCGACAGGATCACGACGAGGTCGAGGGCGGTGGGGTGGTCGCGGGCGAACCCGGCGACTGACCGAATCGGCGATACGAGCCACGAAGGCTGCGACATCGCGGCGCCGTCGGCGAACGGTTGGGCCGCACCGGTCGCCGTCCAAAAGCCCTCCGCGGGGATCGTCTGGAGCACCGCCGCGCCGATGAACCAGGCAGCGCCGACGTGCCGGATCGCCGCCGCCGACCGGCCGCTCGTCCACCACGACCAGGGCAGCACGAGCAGGGCTGCCGCGGCGACATAGCCGAGCACCGCGCCCGGTGCGCCGGTGAGCCAGCCGGCGCCCGAGGTCGTCAGGCCGCCGAAGCCCTCCCCCACGACCCAGATCAGAGCACCGGCCGCGATCGCCAGCCAGGCCACCGCCCGGCTCGCCCGGCCGCGACTGACCAGCAGCAGCAACCCACCGAGGCCGATCTCGAACCAGGCGACGGCGACATCCGCGACGACCGGGTGGCGCGTCCAGGCCCGGGTCAGCACACCGATCAGATCCCGCAGCGGCGCCGGCCCGGCCACATTCGGCTCGACGTCGGTTCCGACGAAGCCTGCGGGCATGAGCGGCTGCAGCTGAAGCAGGCCGTCGGCGATCCAGAGCAGTCCGAACGCCAGGCGTACGAAGCGTCGGCCCTTCGGTTCGACAGCTTGTTCAGTCGCCTCGGGCGCGCCCGTCCCTGGCGGATGCGCGCGGTGCCACACCCCTAGCCCGATGGTGGCAACGAGCGCTACCGCGAACGCGATGAGCCCGGTCCGGAGGAACAACGACGCGAGCGGGGCGCCGAGATCGACGATGTCACCGCTCACCCGCACCTCCGCCCGCGCTTGCAGGCTATCCCTTGCCCTCCCGCAACGCAGCAGAAACGATGTTCCGATGTCGGGCACCGAAGGACAGCGCGGCAATCGGCTGTTGTTCGGCCTGATCGCCGCTACCGCGCTGTGTTACGCGGTCGGCTATCCGCTGGCCCTGATCGGCAACTCCGACTTCGGCTGGGTGCTCGTCACTCTGGGTGGACCGCTGCTGATCGCGGTCGGCGTCCTGGTCATACGCCGATATCACAACTGATGCACAGCTGGCGTTGATCCCGGCTTAACGGTCAAATAGGACAGACACGACGTCACCTTGGCGACAGTGGAGTCGGACAAGGTCCTCAAGGACCGGCACGAAGACAGGAGCGCCCCATGGCCACCCGAACGACCAGCGACGAGAACTGGGCTCTGGCCCGCAGCATCCAGCTCACCCCCTCCACCGACGGCCTACGCCGTGGCTGTCACGGCATGGTGGCCGCCGCGCCGCACCCGACGGGCTGGTTCATCTCGGCCCACGTCGCCCCGGCGCTCCCGGCCGAGGACGTCGCCGACTTCGTCGAATTCGTCACGGTCCGCACCTACCTGCTGCTCGAGCACGGCCCGCAGGCGCAGTTGTGGGAACGGGGTATCGACGGGGTGTGGCGCACCTACTGCGTCGCGTCCGACTTCGACGCGGCCACCGAGCGCATCAGCGCCTGAAACCCGCCTCCCGCGGGCGGTAGCGTCCGGCGCGATGATCGAGATCCCGCCGGTCGTGGCGAACAAGGCGCGTGCACTCGGCGCGACCGCCTGGCTCACCGCGCTGCCCGAGCTCGTCGGCGAGCTCGAACGCGACTGGGGCATCCGGGTTGCCGGCCCGTTCCCGGATGCGACCGAAGCCTTCGTCGCGCCGGCAACGACCGCCGACGGCACAGCGGCGGTGCTCAAGCTCATCATGCCTCGGGACGCGACCGCCGCCGACCACGAGCTGACGGTGCTGCGCATCGCCGACGGCGACGGTTGCGTGCGCCTCTACCGCTCCGACGCCGAGCGCGGCGCCCTGCTGCTCGAACGGCTCGGACCGTCGCTGTCCGAGCTCGGTGTTCCGCTCGCCCGGCGGCTCGAAATCCTCGCCGACCTGGCCAAGCGCGTGTGGCGCCCGGCCGCCGACGCCGGGCTGCCCAGCGGCGCCGACAAGGCGGCATGGCTGGCGGCGTCGATCGGCGCGCTGTGGGAACGTCTCGGCCGGCCCTGTTCCGAACGCGCCGTGGCGCACGCGCTCGAGTGCGCCGAACGTCGCCGCCTGGCCCACGATCCCGACCGGGCCCGGCTCGTGCACGGCGACGTGCACCAGTGGAACGCGCTGCAGTCACCGACCGGCTTCGCGCTCGTCGACCCCGACGGACTGTGCGCCGATCCCGAGTACGACCTGGGCGTGCTCATGCGCGAGGACCCGGTCGAGCTCCTCGCCGACGGCCCCCGCACGCGCAGCGCCTGGCTCGCCGCTCGCACCGGCACCGACGAGACCGCCATCTGGGAGTGGGGCGTTGTCGAGCGGGTGTCCACCGGGCTGCTCGGCACGCAGATCGGGCTGCAGCCGATCGCCGCTGCGATGCTGCACGCCGCCGACGTGATCGCCGCCAATCTGATCTAGCGACGCCCGGCTGGGATACGGTCGCCCTCGATGACTCGCATCCTTGTCGCCGACAACGATCCGGACGCTCTGGATCTTGCGGTGCTCGACCTGCGACTCGAGGGCCACGAGGTCATCGGCGCGCCCAGCGGCGAACAGGCGCTGGCCCTGATCGAGGTCTTCGAGCCGGACGTGGTCGTGCTCGATCATCGGATGCCGCCGGGGCCCACCGGGCTGTCCGTCGCCCTCCGGTTGCGCCGATCGCATCCCGACGTGCGCGTGGTCATCTACAGCAACTACCAGGACGTCGACCTGGTACGCGCGGCCGGCGACGCAGGCATCCCATTTCTGCCAAAAGGGAATCTCCGGACGCTCCGCGCCGCAATTGATCGTTGATCTTGGCAGAATTGCGGGTAACCGACGGCCTCATCCGAGTACGGTCGCGCAGTGCGTTCGGGTGGTCCCACGGCCCCGCTGCGTCTGATCGGCGTAGTTGCTCCGCTCGTCATCGGCATCGCGATGGCGCTCGTCGTGCTGCGCACCGAACGCGATCAGGCCGAGGCGGAGGCTGCGGCCGCCGTCCGCGCCACGGTGGCCTCGACGGTCTCGCCGGTGCGCACGGAGCTGCGCAACGAGCTTGCGGCCGCCGCCGGACAGGGCGCTGAACGGGTGGTGCCGGCGGCTCGACTCGGCAGTGCGCCCATCTCGGCGACAGCAGCGATCACGGCGCGGGACTCGGGAACGACGACGCTCGACGACACCGCGCGTCCGGCCGCGATGATCGTGCCCGAGTACCGAGGCGACGGCACACCTGCCCGACACCGCCGAGCGTCGCACCGCGATCGTCGCCTACCGGGTGGTGCCGCTGACCCTGCAGCCCGTCCTGGCCACGCTCCAGCCGGCCAGCGGCGGACTGATCGTGCGCGGGCCGAACAACCTCGTCGCAGCCGTTCCGCACGCGCCGCCGGCGTCCGGCGCGATCATCTACGGCGCCGACATGGACATCACCGGCTCGCCCGGCTGGCTCGTGCAGAGCTGGGTGCCCGACCCCGGCGTTCCTGGCGTGGGCTGGCTGTGGGCGCTGCTGATCCTGGCCGTCTTCGTCGCGGTCTCGGTGGTGCTGGCCGTGCTGCAGCGCCGCGACGCCGTTGCAGCGGCGCGGCTGCGCGTCATCGAGCACAACCGCACGCTGTTCACCGGCCTGGCTTCGGTCATGCAGAGCAGCCTCGACCTCGGCGAGGTCGCACCCGCGCTCGCCGTCCCATCTCTCGGACGGGCTGCACCTGGACGGGCTCAGCCTGGCCACTCCGGGTGACCGCGGCGAGAAGCAGGTCTTCGCGTGGGGCACGCCGCCGGACCCGTCCGTACGCCCGGTCACCGCGATGCCGCGACTCGTTGGCCGCCGGCGAGACGCTCGCGATCGCCCTGACCCGCGGCGGCCGCACCCTCGGCGTGCTGCGCGTGCGCGCGGGCAGGGCGCTCGGACGTGACGACCTCGTGCCCTTCGGCGGCACCACCGACATGCTCGGCTCGACGCTCGCCAACGCCGAGGCCTTCGCCAGCCAGCAGGAACTGGTCGAGCGCATGCGCTCGGTCGACGAGCTCAAGACCGTGTTCCTCGCGACGGCGTCGCACGAGCTTCGCACGCCGGTCACCGCGATCGTCGGCTTCTCGACGCTGCTGCTCGATCGGTGGGACAGCATGAGCGCGGCGCAGCAGCGCGGGCTGCTCGAACGCGTGCAGTCGAACGGTACGCGCCTCAACACGCCTGATCGAGCAGCTGCTCGACTTCTCGCAGCTGGAACGCGGACTGCCGCGCTCGAACGACGAGCTCCTGGATCTCGGTGAGACGGTGCGCCACATCCTCACCGACCAGCCCGAACTGCAGGCAGATCACGAGTTGCGTCTCGACATCATGAGCGGGTGCCAGGTGCGCGGCTCGACAGCATCGCTCGAACGCATCGTGACCAATCTCGTCGGCAACGCTGCCAAGTACTCGCCGAAGGGATCGACCGTCACGGTGCGGGTGCGACCCGAGGGCCGCGACCACGCCGTCCTGCTCGTCGACGACCAGGGCTCGGGTGTGCCGAGCGACGACCGCGACAAGGTCTTCAGCCGCTTCTACCGCGGCCGCGGCGATTCGGTCACGCGCACCCGCGGCGCAGGCATCGGGCTCGCGATCGTGTCCGAGTACGCGGCGTCGATGTCGGGGACGGCGCGCGTCACCGATGCCCCCGGCGGTGGCGCCCGTTTCGTCATCACCTTCCCGATGATCACTACGTACGCGCACCCATCCACGCAAGGAGCGGCCGATGTCACGGTCTCGTGATCGACTCGTCCCGGTCGTGGCGGGCGCACTCGTCGTCGCCGTCGCCATCAGCGTCGTCCTGTTGCTCCGCGTCGCGAACAACCAGGGCCTGGACGCCCTCAAACGCGCGAAACTGCAGCAGGTACAGGCGACCGCCGACAGCTTCAACGCGCGCGTCGCCTCGTCGTTGACGTCGGTCGCGGGGCTCGGCGCGTCCAAGTGGCAGCTCACGCCGAACAGCGCGGCTGACATGCGCGTGCTCGACACCTTCGACGTCGATCCGAACGCGAAGTCGGGGTTCTTCCTCGATCGACGCGCACGACGTCGTCACCGACGGCATCCTGCTGCGGCCCGGCAAGCTCGGCAGCACGTTCGCCCCGCCCGGCTGGGCGCAGGCGAAGCGCGAACTCGAGACCCAGCCGTCGGTCGTGCTTCCGGTCACCAAGCCCGGCTTCACCACCGAGCTGCCCGTGTACGACCTCATCGTCGCGATCCGCGGCGCGACGTCGACGAGCGTTCGGGGGGCGCTGGTGTTCGAGGAAGCGATCACTCCGACGTCGACGTTCGAGCTCGAGATCAAACAGCTCGTCGACCGCTCCGCGTCGACCGCGCAGTGGTTCTTCGTCGACAGCCGCGGCGCGGTCGTGGCGACGACGCAGGACACCGGCCTCGGGCAGAAGGTGCCCGACATGCGGTACCTGACGATCCCGACCGGCCTCGGCTACGTCGGCGACGATCTCGTCGTGACGGCGGACGTGCCGTCGCTGCACTGGCGCGTCGTGTTCCGGGAAGGCCGCTCGCAATTCGAAGGCGGGGTCAGCGGGCCGCTCCAGCAGGCCGGGCTCGTCCTCATCCTGTTGCTGCTTGCGGTCGGCCTCACCTTCGTCGTCATCCTCATCCGCCGTCTGCGCGAAGCGCGTGAGCAGGAGCGCCGGTTGCGTGAGCTCACCCGTTCGCAGTCGGAGTTCATCTCCGTCGTGTCGCACGAACTGCGCACCCCGGTCGCCGGCGTCCTCGGATTCCTGCAGACCACGGTCGACCACTGGGACACGCTCAGCGACACCGACCGCTTGAACACCGTCAAGCGGGCCGTCACGAACGCCAGGCGGTTGCAGGCGATGACCCGCGACGTCCTCGACACCGAGAGCATCGAGTCGGGACGCATCGGCTACTCGTTCCAGCGCATCGACCTCGGTCCCGAACTGCAGACCGCCGTGGACGCCGGCCGCGACGCCGACCCGGGGCGGCTGATCACGCTGGAGCCGCCGAGCGCGCCGATCGCGATCGAGGCCGACCCCGACCGGTTCCAGCAGGTGCTGTCGAACCTGCTCGAGAACGCGCGCAAGAACTCGCCGGTCAACGAACCGATCAGCGTCCAGACCGAGATCGTCGAGCCCGACACTGCCGGCGCGGCCGGCGGGCAGCGGGTGCGGATCTCGGTGATCGACCACGGGCCCGGCGTGAGCGCCGACTCGCTCGAGCGCATCTTCGCGAAGTTCGTCCGCGGCAACGACAACGCCGTCACGGGCACCGGGCTGGGGCTCTACATCGTCCGCACGATCGTCGAGGCACATCACGGACGGATCTGGTGCGAGAGCGAGCCCGGGCTGCGCACCGCGTTCATCATCGAACTACCGCTCGTGGATGTCCCTGCCGCTGTGACCTCATGAGCGGATTTGCTGTTAGGTTCAGCCGGTGAACGACACCCTGGACGCGACCGACACCGGCGCCGCGACGATCCTCGTCGTCGACGACGACGCCGACATGCGCTTCCTCGCCCGGTCGGTGCTCGAGGGATCCGGGATCGAGGTCGCCGCGGAGGCCGCCGACGGCGCCGAGGCGCTGGCCAAGATCGAAGAGCTCAACCCGCCGCCCGTGCCCACGGTCATCCTGCTCGACAACCAGATGCCCGGGCTGACAGGGCTCGAGGTGGCGGAACAGGTGCTCAGCGAGCGTCCCGAGCAGCTGATCGTGCTGTTCAGCGCGTATCTCGACGCCGGCATCATCGCCCAGGCACGCCAGCTCGGCATCGCGAGTTGTGTGTCGAAGAACGACGCGATGGACCTCCCCGAGATCCTCACCGATCTCGTCCGCGACAACCCGCGCTAGTCAGGACGCGGAGCCGACCGGCGCCCGCTCGACGGGGCACGTCATGCACCGCGCTCCCCCACGCCCGCGGCCGAGTTCGCCACCGGACACCGCGAGCACCTCGATGCCGTGGTCGGCCAGCATGCCGTTGGTGGCGACGTTGCGGTCATAGCCCACGACCACGCCCGGTTCGAGGGCGAAGTAGTTGTTGCCGTCGCTCCACTGCTCCCGCTCGGCGGCCGCAGCGTCCGCGCCGGCGCGCAGGATGCGCACCCGCTCCACGCCCAGCGCGTCGGCGAGCGCGTGCGGCAGCCGGTCGACGGGCTCGACGTGCAAGGGCTCCGCCTCGTCGGCACCCGGCGTGATCTGCCACGCGCGCAGCCCGTCGAGGTCGAGATGCGGGTAGGCCACGAAGGTCGCGACATCGACCATCGTCAGCACCGTGTCGAGGTGCATCGTCGCCCGCGCGGACGGGATGTCGACGGCCACGACCACGTGGGCCGCCTCCGCCGTGAACAGCCGGCGAGCCAGCAGTTCGACGGCGGTCGGCGTGGTGCGCTCACCCATCCCGACGAGCACGACGCCCGGAGCGAGCACGAGCAGATCGCCGCCCTCGAGCGTCGCCGGACGGTGATCGCGGTCGTCGTCGCCGTAGTAGCGGTCGAACTGCGCGGCGCGGAACATCGGGTGATAGCGGTAGACCGCTCTGGTGTGCACCGACTCGCGCTGGCGAGCGAGCTTGGCCATCGGGTTGACGGTCACGCCACTGGCGATCCATGCCGAGTTGTCGCGCTGGAACAGCGTGTTCGGCAGCGGCGCGAGCACCAGGTCGTCGGCGTCGAGCGCCTGCCAACGCAGGCTCGGCGAGCGCGGCGGCTCGAGCTCGGACTTGAGCACGCCGCCGATGAGCAACCCGGCCATCTCGGCCGGGTCGGCGTCGTCGAGACGCAGCCGAACCGACCGGGCCATCTGCTCGCCGAACCGTTCCGGCGTGCAGGTGCGGTCGAGGACGAAGCGCCGTCCCTCGGCGGTGGCCAGTGCGCCGGCCAGCAGGTCGGCGAAGCGGTGCACCTGCGCGCCGCGTGAGGCGAGCACCTCGACGAACTGGTCGTGCTCGTCACGGGCCCGTGCCGCCCACGGCACGTCGTCGAACAGCAGGCCGTGGATGTTGCTCGGTGTCAGCCGGTCGAGTTCGCGGCCGGGTCGGTGCACGATGACGTGCCGCAACGGGCCGATCTCGCTTTCGATGCGCGGGGCCACCTTGTGCGGACCGGTGCTCGGGACAGTGCTCAGGACGGTGCTCCTCGTCGCGTCACGGCTTGCGGTGGCGGTAGAGCCACACGCCGAAGAAATGGCTCAGATCGCGATGGGCGACCTGGCTCGCGTAGCGGGTGAAGCCGGGGACGGTGCCGGTCGCACGGCGGTGCGCGGCGAGCCAGCCGCGCATGATGCGGAAGAAGACGCCGTTGCCGACCTTCTCGCGCAACGCCTCCAGCGTCATCGCACCACGGTCGTAGACAGAGTCGGCGAAGATGTTCTTGGCGCTGCCCGGGTCGCCCGGCGGCGGCTCGAACGACGAGCTGCTCGCGGGCCGGGAGAGCACCCGTTCGAGGTGCTGGTGCATCGTCATGCCGCCGCGGTGCTGGTCCCACATCCAGTCGGAGAACTCGGCGAAGCCCTCGTTGATCCAGATGTCGCGCCAGTACCGGCAGGTGATCGTGTCGCCGTACCACTGGTGCGCGAGCTCGTGCGCGAGCGTGAGCTCGTCCGGTGCGTCCGGGAACAGCGGCCGCGTCGCGGTCTCGAGCGCGTATCCGACGTTCGGCGCATGGTCGACGATCGCACCTGCGACCGCGAACGGGTAGCCGCCGTACCGCGAACTGAAGAAATCGATCATCTTCGGCAGCTTCCGAAGCACGAGGCCTGACCGCGATCGTTCGGACGGGTCGATGAAGATCCGGTACGGCACGCCCCGCGCAGTGTGGCCGAAGTGCATCGCGAACCGCCCGAGCGTCACGGTGACCAGGTAGTCGGACACGGGCGTCGTCAGGCGGTAGTGCCAGGTCGTGCGCGTCGCGGTGCGCGTCGGCCGCGACATCGCCCCGTTGCCGGCCACGGTGTAGCCGCGCGGCACGTTCACGTTCGTGTGTAGGTGGCCTTGTCTCTCGGGATGTTGTTCACCGGGAACCAACTCGGCGATCCCTGCGGCTCGTTCGCGACGAACGCGCCGTCGTTGGTACGGATCCAGCCGTCGGGTGATCCGTCCGGATCGGTGATCGATCTCGTCGTGCCGTGATAGCTGGTGGTGACCGTGAACATGCGCCCGGCGGGCAGCGGATGCGCCGGGGTGATCACCAGCTCGTGCGCGTACCGCGACGGCTGCCGGTGTGCGGCGAGCCGTCCGTTGACAAGCACCCGCGTCGCCGTCATGTCGTGGCGCAGATCGAGATCGAAGCGGGTGAGCTTCGGCCGTCGCGACCGCGATCATCAGCACCACGCCCGACAGCTGCCCCGTGCGGGGCTCGTAGCGCAGGTTCAAGGAGTAGTTCCGCGCGTCGTAGCCACCGTTGCCCTGCAGCGGGTAGTAGGAGTCACCGCCGCCCGCGGCCCCGACCGTCGACGGTGCCGCGGCTGACGACGCCGACCGTCAGGCCGCAGACGAGGGCGAGCACTGACAGTGCAGCAAGGATTGCGCGGGGCATGTCCGTATCGAAACACGCTTCGCGCACGCTGCCCAGCCTCTCTGTAGCGTGAGGGCAACGCCGCCCTGCAGTAGGAGACATCCGTGGAGATCGCGCTCTCGAAGGAAGACATCGCGTTCGCCGAGAAGATGAGGTCGTTCTTCACGACCGAGATCCCGGCCGAGATCCGTGCGAAGGGCGAGCGCGGCGAGCCACTCACGCGCGAGGACTTCGTGACGACCCAGCGCATCCTGAACGAGCACGGCCTCGCCGTGCCGCACTGGCCGGTCGAGTGGGGCGGCCAGGACTGGACCCCGGTGCAGCGGCACCTGTGGGCCGAGGAGCTGGCGCTCGCGCACGTCCCGCCGCCGCTCGCGTTCAACGCCGCGATGGTCGGGCCGGTCATCGCGACGTTCGGCAGCGAGGAACTGAAGCAGCGGTTCCTGCCGAAGACGGCGAGTCTCGAGATCTGGTGGTGCCAGGGGTTCTCCGAGCCGAATGCCGGCTCGGACCTCGCTTCGCTGAAGACGACCGCGGTGCGGGACGGCGACGAGTACGTGGTGAACGGGCAGAAGACGTGGACGACGCTCGCGCAGTACGCCGACTGGATCTTCGCGCTGGTCCGTACCGACCCCGAGGCGAAGAAGCAGCAGGGCATTTCGTTCCTGCTCATCGACATGAACACGCCCGGCGTGACCGTGCGCCCGATCCATCTCATCGACGGCGGCTACGAGGTCAACGAGGTCTTCTTCGACAACGTGCGCGTCCCGGTCGACCAGCTGGTCGGCGAGGAGAACCGCGGCTGGGACTACGCGAAGTTCCTGCTCGGCAACGAGCGCACCGCGAACGCCGGTACCGGAGTCATCAAGACGCGGATCATCCGGCTCAAGCAGATCGCCGCCGAGACGATCGCGAACGGCAGACCGATCCTGGACGACCCGCTGTTCCGCGCCCGGCTGACGCGTCTCGAGGTCGAGACCACGGCGCTCGAGATGTCGGTGATGCGGGTGCTCGCCAACGAGAGCAAGCACCCCGGCAAGCCCGATCCGGTGTCGTCGGTGCTGAAGCTGCGCGGCTCGGAGCTGCAGCAGGAGGCCACCGAACTGCTGATGGACGTGCTCGGTCCGGCCGCCCTGGCCTACCGCGAATCCGCCGACGTGCCCGAGGGATTCGCCGCGTTGCCCAACGGGGCGATCGACGCGATGCCGCGCTACTTCAACTGGCGCAAGGCCTCGATCTATGCCGGCTCGAACGAGGTGCAACGCACCATCATCGCCAAAGCGATCCTGAAGTTCTGACGGGAGAGACATGGACTTCGACCTGACCGAGGAACAGCGGCTGCTCGCCGACACGGTGAACGCCCTGCTCGACAAGCGCTACGACGCGAACACCCGGCTCAAGCTGCTCGACTCCGAACTGGGCTGGAGCCGGGAGCTGTGGCGGCAGTACGCCGAACTCGGGCTGCTCGGGCTCGCCTTCGACGAGCAGTACGGCGGTGCCGGCATGGGCCCGGCCGAGGTGGCGATCGTGATGGAGTCCTTCGGCCGCTCGCTCGTGCTCGAACCGTTCCTGGCCGCCGTGGCGCTCGGCGGCGCGCTCGTGTCCGAAGCCGGGACGCCGGAGCAGAAGCAGGAACTGCTGCCCAAGATCTCCGCAGGCGAACTGGTGCTCGCGTTCGCCTACGCCGAGCCGCAGAGCCGCTGGTCGTTCACCGATCTCGCGACGACGGCGAAGCCCGACGGCGACCGGTGGCGACTCGACGGCGAGAAGATCGCCGTCCTCGGCGGCGGACAGCGCCGACCAGCTGGTCGTCTCGGCGCGCACCGACGACGGCATCGGGCTCTTCCTCGTCGCCGGCGACGAGGTCAAGCGCGCGCCGTACACGATGCAGGACGGCCTGCGTGGTGCCGACGTACTGTTCGCCGACGCACCGGCCACGCTCCTCGGCACCAGCACCGATGCCCTCGCCGTCATCGACACCGTTGTCGACCGGGCGACCGCGGCACTGTGCGCCGAGGCCGTCGGCGCGATGGGGCGCATGCTGACGATGACGGTCGACTACCTGAAGACGCGCGTGCAGTTCGGACAACCCATCGCCGTCTTCCAGGCGTTGCAGTTCCGCTGTGCCGACATGTACGTCTCGCTCGAGCAGGCACGTTCGATGACGCTGCTGGCGCGGCTGGCACTGGCCGGGGACGATCCTGCCGAACGGCGCCGGCTGGTGCAGGCTGCCAAGATCCAGATCGATCTCGCCGGCCGGCACATCAGCCAGGAGGCGATCCAGTTGCACGGCGGCATCGGGATGACCATGGAGTACCCGGTGGGCCACTACGCGAAGCGACTCACGGTCATTGCGAAGACCTTCGCCGACGTCGACACGCTCATCGCCGCAGTGGGTTCGGGCGAGGGTCTGGTGCACGCGGGCTGACGGCCTCTCGCCCCGGGCACCCCTATCATTGGGCTCGTGGAGCCGGACCCCCACCACAACCCTGAACGCACGCGCAACGACAGCCTGATTCGTCGCGCCATGCGCAACCCGTTGGTGCGCTACGCCCGCGAGGCACGCGACAACGACCTCGGCACGCACCTGCTGGCGATCAGCGCACAACAGCTGCTGTGCACCGCACCGCTGGCCGTCGCGCTCGGCGCCGTGGGCAAGCGACTCACCGGCGTCTCGTTCGCGGCCGTGCTCACCCACGCGCTCTCGCTGTCGCCCCGGGCCGAGCACGAAGTCGGCGCCGCCCTGGCCGGATCACCGACCGTCAGCCTCGGCGCACTGTTGCTGAACCTCGGGTTCGCCGTCGCGTTCGGCATCGGGCTCGCGGCCACGCTCCAACGCGGCCTGGAGCTGATCTGGCGGTTGCCGCGTGCGCCGTACGTCCGCAGCACCATCCGCGCCGTCATCTGGGCCGTCGCCCTGCCGGCGATGATCTCGGCCGTGGTCGTTATCGGCCGGACGGGACACTTCCTGAAACATCACGTGGGCCAAGCCGTGACAGTCGGTTTCGCCCTGCAGATCCTCGCGATCGCGGTGTTCGTCTGGTGGACCCAGTACCTGCTGCTCGCGCGCCGCGTGTCGTTCCGCACCCTGTGGCTGCCCACCCTGATCAGCACCGCGGCCATCGCCGTCGTGATCATCGTCGGACGAGTGCTCATGTCCGGCCAGATCGTTCCGGCGTACCGCGCCTACGGGTCGGTGGGCATCGGCATCGTCCTGTCGGCCTGGATGGCCATCGCATCGTCCTCGTCGTCCATCGGGCTCGCGATCGGTGCGTGGGTGCAGCTGCGCCGCGCGGAACGACGCGCCGGGCTGCCCGCGGACGTCGTCGTACCGGCAGCGATAGCGGCCGAGCTTCCCGTCGAGATGCCGGCCGAGGTGGCCGCCGAGGCGACCCCCTGAGCAGTCGCGTCGCGCGAATGTTCGCCGAACCGGATTTCGTCACCCGGATTCCGTCACCCCGATTTCGTCACCCCGATTTCGTCACGCCCGATTCGTCACCCCGATTTGTGGGCATAGCTCCGGACATGACGTGGCGACGCGTGGCGACGACGGTCCTGGTCACTGCGGCAACGACAGCGGGTGTGCTCGCTTGGGCCTCACCCGCGCCCGCCGGAACGACGCAAGGCACGGCCCCCGGCGCGCCCGGTCGCGCGGCGAGCTTCCTGCCGTCGGACAAGGCCGGGTTCGGGACGTCGACGACGCGGGGCAGCCACGTCTGGTACACCCTGCAGCCCGGCGGCGGCACGGGTGAGATCTACTTCCCGCGCCTCGACACGCCTGCCGGGCGGCGGCTCGGCTTCGTCGTCACCGGCCCGGGCGGGTACGCAGCGCAGGTCGGGCGGGGCGACCGGCACTCCACCGCGCTCACGGATCCGCGCAGCCTCACCTACCGACAGACCGACGTGCGACCGAAGCAGTGGCTGCTGCAGACGACCTATGTGACCGACCCGGCACGCTCAGCGCTGCGGATCGCCGTTCACTTCCAGTCACTGAACGGCACCCGGTACCGGCTCTACGCCCTGTACGAACCGACCTTGTCGAACTCGACGTCCGACGACTCCGGCGCCACCCGCGGCGCGGCCCTCGTCGCGCACGACGCCGACGGCGCGAGCGCGCTCGTGGCGCAGCCGGCATTCACGGCGACGTCCAACGGCTACCGCGGGCCGAGCGGCGGATGGCGCGACCTCACCGACAACGGCCGCATGGACTGGCACTACACGTCCGCACCTGACGGCAACGTCATCCAGACCGGGCAGACCGCGCTGACCGGCCGCAGCGGCCACCGCAACGCCGTCCTCACCCTCGGGTACGGCCCGACCACCACCCGCGCGCTGGGCACGGCCCATGCGGCCGGCGGTCGTTCCTTCCGCATCACGGCGGCGCGCTACGCGACGGGCTGGCACTCGTACCTCCACGGGTTGCGCCCGGCGCCGGACAGCCTGCGGTCACAGCGCGAACTGCACGAGTACCTCGTGTCCGAGATGGTGCTGGCGGCCTCGGAGGACAAGCTGCACCCCGGCGCCTACGTCGCCTCGCCGACGATGCCCTGGGCCTGGGGCGGCGAGACGAACCCGACCGGGCCGTACCACCTCGTCTGGTCGCGCGATCTCTATGAGATCGCCACCGCACTGATCGCCGACGGTGACCGCGCGGGCGCCAACCGCGCGTTGACGTTCCTGTTCGACAAGCAGCAGAAGTCGGACGGGTCGTTCCCGCAGAACTCCACCGTCGACGGCAAACCGTTCTGGACGGGCCTGCAGCTCGACGAGGTTGCCGATCCGATCGTGCTCGCCTACCAGCTGCACCGCACCGGCGCAGCGGCGTGGCGCCACGTGAAGTCTGCAGCGCACTTCCTGCGCACGTTCAGTCAGGACGGCCACCACGCCCCCTACACCCCGGCCGAGCGCTGGGAGAACCAGAGCGGCTACTCGCCGGCGACGACCGCGAGCGAGATCGCGGGCCTCGTGTGCGCCGCGACCATCGCCCGGCACAACGGCGACGCCGCCTCGGCGCGGCGGTACCTGAGCACGGCTGACTCATGGCGCTCGCACCTCAAGGGCTGGACGGCGACGAGCAACGGCCCCTACTCGCCGCGGCCCTACTTCCTGCGGGTCACCAAGGACGGCCACCCGAACCGCGGCACGACCTACAACATCGGCGACAGCGGACCGAGCAACGTCGACCAGCGCCGAGTCGTCGATCCGAGCTTCCTCGAGCTCGTCCGGTTCGGCGTGCTGCCCGCGAGCGACCCGACGGTGCGCAACAGCATCAAGGTCGTCGACGAGAAGCTCTCGTACCGCACCGCGCGGGGCACGTTCTGGCATCGCGCGTCCTTCGACGGCTACGGCGAGCAGAACGACGGCGGCCCGTGGCTGCTCGGCAGCCCCGACGACAGCCGAATCACCCGCGGCCGCGGCTGGCCGCTGCTCACAGGCGAGCGTGGCGAGTACGACCTGGCTGCCGGCAAGGACGCTCTGGCCGCCGATCAACTCGCGACCATGTCGCGCACTGCCAACTCCGGCGGCATGTTGCCCGAGCAGGTCTGGGACCACCACGCGCCCGGCGGGCGCCCCGGTTTCACGCCGGGCACGCCGACGCTGTCGGCCACCCCGCTCGCCTGGACGCACGCCCAGTTCATCCGCCTGGCGCGCGACATCGCCGACGGACGGGTGAGCGAGCAACCCGCGGCTGTCGCCCGGCGCTACGGCTGACTCAGTTGCCGTGCCGCAGCGGCGACTCGCCGGCCTGGCCTTGGCAGCTGCCCAGCCCGCCCGACACGATCACCGGCAGCGACGCACCCGGAGTCTGGATCGTCATGCGAGCAGGGTGTTCGCCCGTGCAATGGATCGCGCCGGGATTCGGGTAACGGAGGTCGAAGCTGGCGTGCTGTCCGGCGGTCAGCACCACCGTGTGCGGCGTGCCCATGTGGGTGACGTGGGTCGGCAGCGGACGTCCGTCCGGGCGGTAGTTCTGCACGATCGCGTAGCCGGACATGTGACAGGTGTGGGTGCCTTCGTTGGTCACCCGCCAGGTGTCCTGCAACGTCCCGGCCGCGCCCTGGCCCGTCCCGAATGCGGGCCGGAGCTGGCTCGCGCTGCAGACAGGGCTGGCAGTGCGTTCGGCGCTGGCATTGCTGATCGTGACACCGACCGTCACAGCAGCACAGACGGCGACGCCCACGACGAGGTTCTTCACCATGTCCCCTCCCGAGGTCGGACGCCACCGAGAATGCCGCGCACAACGCCACCGGTAAATAGCCGAAAGGGCACGATCAGGTGTCGGCACGGCGTCGACGCTTTTGGCGGCACAACCCGATATACCGGGTTGTGCCGCCAAAAGTTGTCGGTCGGTGGAGGTGGCGGGAATCGAACCCGCGTCCTCCGTCGCTTCAACAGGACTTCTCCGGGCGCAGTGTGCGTTGTCCCTGCTCGGCCCCACCGGTCATGCACACAAGCCGGTGCGACGGGCCCAGTCACTGTTTGTTGTCCCGTCCGACGCCGTGACCGCGGCGGACGGTGAGTCACCTAGCTGATGCCAGCTACCGGGCCGGTGACACTCCCGGGCTGACAGATCCGCTTCGCTACCTAGGCAGCGAGAGCGAGATCGGCGCGACTGTAGTTGTCGGCGCTTATTTTGTTTGCATCGCTTTTTTAACGAGGTCAGCAATGCGGTCCTCGGCCCGCTTCTCCTGTCTCGACGTACGGAGTCGAGACCATTCACCCCCTGGTCGGAACCTGTTCAGTCTACTCGTCGCAGGAACGCGGATCATCAGACCGACAGACGGTCGCCGGCCACCATCGTCCCGGCCTGCTTGAGCCGGCGCAGGACGGGCGCGATCTCGATCGCCTGAACGCCCGGCACGGCACCGAGGTCGGCCGTCGCGTACTCGTAGAGCTCGTCGAGATTGCGGCAGGTCACCGAGATGACGACATTGGCGCGCCCACTGATCGCCGCGACGAACGGTGCCTGCCGATGGCGCGACAACGCAGCACACGCGGCGTCCAGTTGGGCCGGAGCCACCGTGAGCCAGACGTAGGCCGACACCGGGAAACCCAACGCCGCGCCGGCCACATCGACGTCGAAGTAGACGATGCCGGCGTCGAGCAGTGCCGCGAGCCGGCGCGTCACCCGGCCTTCGGACAGGCCTGACGCCCGGGCCAGCGTGCCGTACCCGGCCCGTCCGTCGCGGGTCAGTACGTCGAGCATCGCGTAGTCGGCCCGTTCCAGGCGCAGCCCCGAATCGGTCGGCGGCCGGCGCGTCTCACGACCCACCGCGGCTTCCTGCTCGGGGGTCAGCACGCCCTGCAGACCGATCCAGTCCGACGCGCTCCCGCCGACGAAGCGTCGCAGCACGACGAACGCCGCCACATCGAGCACCGCTGTCGTCCGCGGCAGACGCTCGACCAGCAGGCCTTCCCGATCGCGCGCGTTGTGCGACCGCACGGCGCAGACGATGTCCGATGCCGACCCGATGCTCACCCACGCGATGTCGTCGCGGCGGCTCAGCGCGCGGGCCAGGTCCGTCGTCGCGTCCGGACGGGTCGACACACGCACGATCCAGTCGCTCTCGCCGAGTGCGCGAGGGTCGACCGCGGCAACCACGCGGAGCACCCCCTCGCGATGCAGGCGTCGATAACGTCGCGCCACCGTCTGCTCGGACATTCCGATCGCGCCGCCGACGCGACTGAACGGCGCTCGAGGCCTCAGCTGGAGGCAGCGGAGGATCTGCTGGTCGATCCGGTCGATGGCAACGGGATTCACCACTACAGAACCTGTCATGGCAGAAATCTACGCCACCACCCCATTCTGGCCTACCCTCATCAGTGCCCGGGAGCAGACTCCTCGCTGGAGAAAGGGGAACACCATGCGCAAGTGGCTACCGCTGCTGACGGTCTGCCTCGGCACGTTCATGCTGCTCATCGACGTCACGATCGTGAACGTCGCTCTGCCCGACATGGCCGGCGACCTCAAGACCGGTTTCGGCTCGCTGCAATGGGTCGTCGACGCCTACGCGCTGGCCCTCGCGGCCCTCGTGCTTGGAACAGGCTCGATTGCCGATCGCATCGGCCATCGCTACGCCTACATCGGCGGGTTGGCGCTGTTCGCTGCAGCCTCCTTCGTCTGCGGCGTCGCCCCGAACTCGGGTTCGCTGATCGCGGCGCGCGCGGTGCAGGGCGTCGGTGCGGCAGCCATGTTCGCGACGACCTTCGCGCTGCTCAACAGCAACTACCAGGGACGTGACCGCGGCACTGCATACGGGTTGTGGGGCGCAGTGTCCGGGGCGTCCGCAGCGGTCGGACCGATCGTGGGCGGGTTGCTGACCGAGAGCATCTCGTGGCGGTGGATCTTCTTCGTCAACCTGCCGGTGAGCGTGCTTGCGATCGCCCTGTGCGTCACTGCCCTCAACGACGCGCACGCCCCGGTGAAATCGCGCATCGATCTGCTGGGCATGGTCAGCTTCACCGCAGCCGCCGGCACGCTGACCTACGGCCTGATCAAGGCGAACGAGGACGGCTGGGCCGCAGCGGCATCGTGGGGATGCCTGATCGCGTCGGCCGTGTTGTTCGTCGCGTTCGTGCTGATCGAACGATCCCTGGCGCAGCCGATGCTCGATCTCGGGCTCATGCGCAACCGGGCCTTCGTCGGGGTGCTCGTCGCGGGCCTGGTCCTGACGCTGTCGGCGTTCAGCGCGTTCACCTACACCTCGATCTGGCTGCAATCGGTACTCGGCCTCTCGCCGATCCAGGCCGGCCTGACCGGATTGCCACTGTCGGTGTGCGCGTTCGTCGTCTCGGCCTCCATCGGACGCTTCCTGCACGGCTCGCGATCGGGTCCGATCATCGGCGGCGGCATGCTGTTCATCGGTGTGGGCGGCGTCGTCGCCGCGCTGCTCGTGCACGGTTCGGCCTCGTGGCCCGCGCTGGTGCCGGGCTTCCTGCTGATGGGTGTCGGCGTCGGGCTCGCCACGCCCACGCTCGGCTCGACGGCCATGGGCGCCGTGCCGCCGCAGCGCGGCGGGATGGCTGCCGGTGCCGTGAACACCGCGCGCCAGCTCGGCTTCGCGCTCGGCATCGCCGCGCTGGGCAGCGTGTTCGCGACGCGCGCCAGTTCGGTGTTGGGCGACCGTGGTGTCCCGCAGGCAGGCAGTGTGGCCAAGGCGCTGGCCGGCGGGCAGGCGAAGTACCTGCTCGACGCCGTCCCGGCCCGGTTCCACGACGCCCTCGACAGCGCGCTGCACGCCTCTGCAGTGTCAGGTCTGCAGTGGGCCTTCGGGGTGTCCGGCGTGGCCGGGATCGTGTTCGGCGCGGTGTGCTGGGGGTTGCTGCGGGCTCCGAAGCGCGAGGCCGCTGCCGAGGCACCCGCGTCCGAGGCTCTCGCTGCAGCCGACTGAGATCCGCGGCCCGGGGTTGAGTGACGTGCGCTGCGTTGAGTGACGTCCGCGGGGGTTGAGTGACGGCATTTGGGGCGTCACTCAAGGGCCCGGGACGTCACTCAACGAATGGGACGTCACTCAACGCGTGAGCGTGACCGGCACCCGCCGCACCAGCGTGGCAAGGGTCTTGGCCTGCGCATCGGACAGGCGCAGCACGTCGACGGCATCGGCGACGCTCATCGTCAGTCCTTCGCCCGCGGCCGGCGTCTCGGCGGCGGGCTGCGGCGGCTCCGGCGCGACGCTTCGGCCGAGCCTGCGGTCGAACAGGTCGGCGATCTCGTTCGCGGTGCGTGGATCCTCCGGACCCCACTCGGCCAGGATGCCCAGCACGTCGACGGGGATGTCGAGCATCGCCGACAGCTGCGCCAGCAACAGCGGGATCTCGGGTAGCGGACGGGTTTCCTCGACGACCTGCAGCCGGTACCCCTCTCCCATCTCCTCGCGTGCGTCGATGAGAAACGTCGTCTGCGACGCCGAGGTCATGGCATCGATGGCACCGTCGACGTCGTCGCGGCGCAGGGCGACCCAGACCGATGCGGGCAGAGCGCGCTCGTCCACGACGGTGTCGGCGAACACGACCTCGGGCGGGTCGGCGAGCACCCAATCCCGGGCCTCGCGTGCGCGCACCAGCATGCTCATGGCGGCGACCGGCACCGCCGCCAGCTCGACGGTTGCGGCGTACTCGCGCACACGGTCGGCACGCGAATGCTGTTTCGCCATGGTGCTCATCACTGGAGTGTGCCTCGCGCCTGCCCGATTCCTCGGCATTTCCGCATGATCAGCGCTGCCGGCTGGCCCGGACGAGCGCCAACATCGCCTGCTGCTGCTCCGCTGTGAGCCCCGATCGGGCGAGCACGCTCTGCACGACGGCCTCGGGATCGTGCAGCGCCCCCGGTGGCAGCGCGCTCGCCCCGGCGGTCAGCTGTGGCGGGACGGCCTGGACGAGCGCGACCACGACCTGGGCGATCGCCGAGGTCGTGCTCGGGTCGAGATGCACACCGTCGCGCGACACCAGCGTGAACCGTCCGCCCAGTACCGACAGCGATGCGAGCGGAAACGTGAGCAACGCCCGCGTGACGGCCGGCGCTGCGAGCACCGGTCCCCACGCGCGCAGGTCGCCCGAGAACCGGAACGCCTCGTCGAGCGCGGGCACCCCGGACGGCGACTGGGCCTCGGCAAACCGGTCGCCGAGGGCGCCCAGTACGCCGCTGCGGTGGTACAGGTGCAGGATCGGCAGGCCGACCGCCGTGTCGGCGATCAGGCTCAGCCGCATCGGCTGCCACTGGTTCTCGGTGTGTTCGGTGCGTTGCCACACGAGCGCCGGCAGCCCACACACCGACAGCTCGATCGGCGGCCCACTCGTGACAACGCCGGTCCGTTGATCGGGCGCGAGGGCAGGCGGGAGCGCAGGATTCGGTGCGCCGATGTTGCCCGGCGGCGGTGCCCACTGCTGGTGTGGCGTCGGCAGCGGGCCGGTCACGACTGCCCCGCCGAGCCGGCCGGCGGCCTGGTCCGCGCGGCGGCGGCGCGCCCACTGCGTGACGAACAGCGCGGCGACGACGACGATCACGATCAGCACGATCGACAGCGGGCTCAACGGATGCGCGGCCAGAAGCACGCGTCGACGCTACCCGCCGAGCAGGCGCAGGCCGTTGTCCCAGCACACGGCGCGCAGCCAGTCGTCGCCGAGACCGAATCCCTCGAGTGCAGCGAGCTGTTCGGCGAACGGGTACGGGATGTTCGGGAAGTCGGTGCCGAGCACCACGCGATCGCGGGCGGCGGCCAGGCGCGGCAGCACGTCGGGCGGGACGGGCGCGAGCGCGTTCATGAACGGTGTCCCCACCATCGTGGTGTCGACGTGCACGTTCGGGTACCGCTCGACGAAGGCGAGGTGTTCGGCGAACTCAGGCGCACCGCAGTGGGCGATCACGGCGGTCAGCCGGGGATGCGCCGCGAGCACGTCACCGAACGGGCCTGGTCCGGTGTGCCTGCCGGGCAGCGGCCCGCTGCCGCAGTGCACGACGACAGGCACAGCGGCCTCGGCGAGCATCCCCCACACCTCGTCGCAGTTCGCCGTCGCGCGGGTCGAATTCGCCGACCTGCACGTGCACCTTGAACACCCGCGTGCCCGCATCGAGCGCCGCGCGCACGTAGCCCGCGGCACCGGGCTCCGGGTAGAACGTGCCGGTCACGGCGCACTCAGGCACGCCTGCCGCGAACGTCCGTGCCCATTCGTTGAGCGACTCGGCCATCCCGGGCTTGTGCGGGTAGACGAGTGCGGTGAACCTGCGCACGCCGAGAGCTCGCAGCTGCGCGACGCGCTCCTCATCGGTCCCGCGGTAATGCACCGGCCACGCGGTGCCGTAGTGCTCCTGCGCGTTCTCGAAGTAGCGCCACACCGCGTCCATCACCGGCTTCGGCATGAAGTGGGTGTGGATGTCGATCAGGCCCGGCAGTCGCAGCCGCTGCCACCACGCCGGCACTTCGGCGTCGATCAATCCATCCCCTTGTTGCGCCGGCCGAGGGCACGCGCGACCTCCCGGTCGGCGTCGCGACGAGCGAGATCCTGCCGCTTGTCGTAGGACTTCTTGCCCCGCGCCAAGCCGAGTTCGACCTTGGCCTTGCCCGCGGAGAAGTACAGCGAGAGCGGGACGATCGTGAGGCCGCTCTCCTTGGTCTTCCCGATCAGCCGCCCGATCTCCTCACGGTGCAGCAGCAGCTTGCGCACGCGACGCGGCTCGTGGTTCGTCCAGCTGCCCTGCTCGTACTCGGGGATGTGCACGTTGTGCAGGAACATCTCACCGTCGTCGATCGTCGCGAAACCGTCGACGAGCGAGGCCCGGCCGAGCCGCAGCGACTTCACCTCGGTGCCGGTGAGCACCAGCCCCGCCTCGTACACGTCGAGGATCGAGTAGTCGTGGCGCGCCTTGCGGTTCTGGGCGATGATCTTGCGGCCGCTCTGGCGGTTCGACGACTTGGGCTGGGCGGACACCCCACAACCCTACTTACAGGCGCACGTAGGTTCGCAGCGTCACGAAGGCCGTCATCGCCGACAGCACGATGCCGACGATCAGCCCTGCGCCGCCGGCGAGCAGGATGTCGTTGGCCCCGAGGTTGGGGATCACGCCCTTCGCCGTCTGGGATCCCAGCACCTGGTCGAGCAGGATGTACTTGCCGAGCGCGATGAACCCGATCGAGATCGCTCCGCCGACAGCGGCCGCGATCACCGCCTCGAGCATGAACGGCAGCTCGGTCATCCACCGTGACGCGCCGACCAGCCGCATGATGCTCGTCTCGTTGCGACGTTGGTTCGCCGCCACCTGGATGGTGTTCCCGATCAGCAGCACCGAGGCCGCCAGGACGACGAGCGCGATCACGATCGAGAACCATCGCGCGCTGTCGATCAACGACAGCAGCGCGTTGATCGTCGCGATCTGGTTGTTCACCTTGTCGACGCCCTGTACCTGGTCGTAGGACGCGGCGAACGCGGCGTAGTCCTTCTTGATGTCCTTGAGCTTCACGCTGAACGACGCCGGGAACGTGCCCAGATGCAGGTACGGCGCCGAGTCGGGCAACTGCTTCTTGCCGATGTCGAGCGCCTTCTGCTCGCTGATGTAGTAGAAGGACGCAACACGCGGATCCTTTTTCAGCAGCGCCGCGACGGCATCGGACTGCGTCTGGCTCGTCTTCTTGCCCTCGGCGCACGTAGGCGTCGGTGCCGGCTTGTTCTCCTTGCGCAGCACCTCACGCTCGGACTCCTGCTGGTTGTACGCGAGCGTCGTGCACAGGTAGACCTGCACGTTGAGCTTGTCCTCGTACGTGCTGCGGAATCGCGTGATCTCGGCATTGGCCAGGATCGCCGCGCCGACGAAGCCGAGAGCGATCGCGGTGTTGAGGATCAGCGCGATCGTCATGGTCGCGTTGCGGCGAATACCTGCCGCCACACCGGACAGGACGAAACTTGCGCGCATCAGCGACCAACCCCGTACACACCGCGCGACTGGTCGCGGATGACCTTGCCGAACTCGAGTTCGATCACGCGGCGGCGCATCGCGTCGACGATGTTGTTGTCGTGCGTGGCCATGACCACGGTCGTGCCGGTGCGGTTGATGCGTTCGAGCAGGCTCATGATGCCCTGGCTGGTATCGGGGTCGAGGTTTCCCGTCGGTTCGTCGGCGAGCAGGACGAGCGGGCGGTTGACGAATGCCCGGGCGATCGCGACCCGCTGCTGCTCGCCACCGGACAACTCGTGGGGCAACCGCTTGGCCTTGCCGGTGAGCCCCACCAGATCGAGCACCTCGGGCACCGTGCGCTTGATGACACGCGGCGACCGGTTGATCACCTCGAGCGCGAAGGCCACGTTCTCGTAGACGTTCTTCTTCGGCAGCAACCGGAAATCCTGAAACACGCAGCCGATACGACGGCGCAGGTCGGGCACCTTGCGCTTGGGCAGCCGCGACAGATTGCGCCCGTTCACGGTCACGACTCCCTCGTCGGCGACCTCTTCGCGCAGCAGCAGCCGGAGCACCGTCGTCTTGCCCGAGCCGGATTGGCCGATGAGGAACACGAACTCGCCCTTGTCGATATCCATGGTGACGCTATCGAGGGCAGGACGGGCGCCGGCCGGGTAGACCTTGGTGACATCTTGGAGCCGGATCACGTCGGTGGAGTTTACGGGAGGGCGTCGTGGCCGCCGGGACCTTCGCAGCGGGTCTTCACAGTTGCGTCCAGATTACGCCGGTCGGCTGGTGACACCCGGGCACCGCATGACGGGCGACAAAGGTGTCGCACAGCATTGCTAGCGTCGGTTCCTGTGAGCGCGCCGATGATCTTCGCCCGCGGGCTCACGAAGCGATTCGGAGACTTCACCGCCGTTGACGGCATCGACCTCGAGGTGCATCGCGGCGAGGCCTTCGGGTTCCTGGGTCCGAACGGCGCGGGCAAGAGCTCGACGATGCGCATGATCGGGTGCGTGGCGCCGGTCACAGCAGGCGAACTGACCGTGCTGGGCATGGATCCTGCGACCCAGGGCCCGCAGATCCGTTCGCGGCTGGGCGTCGTGCCGCAGCAGGACACCCTCGACCACGAGCTCACCGTGCGCGACAACCTGTACATCTACGGGCGCTATTTCGGCCTGCCGCGCGCAGCGCTGCGGACGAAGGTCGAGGAGCTGCTCGAATTCGCGCAGCTGGGCGACCGCGCGTCGGCCAAGGTCGAACCGCTCTCCGGCGGCATGAAGCGGCGCCTGACGATCGCCCGCTCGTTGATCAACGACCCCGAGCTGCTGCTGCTCGACGAGCCGACCACCGGGCTCGACCCGCAGGCCCGACACCTGCTGTGGGACCGCCTGTACCGCCTCAAGCAACAGGGCGTCACCCTCGCGCTGACCACGCACTACATGGACGAGGCCGAGCAGCTGTGCGACCGGCTGGTCGTGATCGACGGCGGGCGCATCGTCGCGGAGGGCTCGCCGCGGTCGTTGATCGCGCAGTACTCCACCCGCGAGGTGGCCGAACTGCGTTTCGCGCCCGACCAGAACGCAGCGGCCGCGGCGAAGCTCGCCGACCTCGTCGCCGCCGACGGCAGCGAGCGCGTCGAGTCACTGCCCGACCGCGTGCTGCTCTACGTCGCCGACGGCGAGGGTGCGCTCGCGCGTGCCCACGAGCTCGGACTGTCGCCGGTGTCGAGCCTGGTCCGCCGCAGCACGCTCGAGGACGTGTTCCTGAAGCTGACCGGGAGAAGCCTCGTCGAATGACAGTCCTGCTCGAGTACTGGCTGACCGACGCGAAGCGCTTCTGGCGCAGCGTGTTGATCATCGGCTTCATGCAGCCGCTGTTCTTCGTGCTGGCCCTCGGCGTCGGTCTCGGCACCGTCATCGACCGCAACGGGACGAGCTCGCTCGGCGTGCCCTATCTCGCCTTCGTCGCGCCGGCCCTGCTGGTCGCCGCGGCCGTCCAGATCGCCGCGAACGATGCGAGCTATCCCGGTCCTCAGCAAGTTCAAGTGGGAACGCAGCTTCCACGGCATGGCTTCGACCCCGCTCACGCCCGCGACAGATCAGCGACGGGACGCTGCTGTGGATCGGATTGCGGTCGGCGGTGAACTCGGCCCTGTACCTCGCGATCCTGAGCTGTTTCGGGGCGACGCTGCGGTGGCAGGCGGTCTTCGCGATTCCGGCCGCCGACCCTCGCCGGAATCGCGATCGCCGCGCCGGTCGCGGCCTTCGCCGCGACCCGCGAGAACGAGGGTCAGGGATTCAACGTGCTGAGCAGGTTCATCCTGATCCCGATGTTCCTGTTCGCGGGCACGTTCTATCCGGTCGATCGCCTGCCGGACTGGGGTCGGTGGGTCGCCTACTGCACACCGCTGTGGCACGGCACCGAACTGGCGCGCGCGGCTGCGATCGGCGGCCAGTCGGTCGCCGCCGTGGCAGGACACGTCGCCTACCTGCTGGCGCTGTTCGCGGTCGGGCTGGTGCTCTCACGGCGAGCGTTCGCGTGGCGGTTGCAGAAATGACCGGCAGGACGGCACGACGACAGCAGGGGCGCGCTCGCCGACGCGCTGCGGATCGTGCCGCAGGGCATGTACGCGCGCCGCGCGCACATCGTGCTGGAGCGGGCGGTGCGCGTCTACTCCGCGAACTGGCTGCTGATCCTCACCGGCTTCTTCGAGCCGCTGTTCTATCTGTTCTCGTTCGGCAACGGGCTCAAATCGCTGGTCGGGACGGTCGTGGGACCCGGGCGGCCACCCCATCACCTACGCCGCGTACATCGGCCCGGCGCTGCTCGCCGCATCGGCGATGAACGGCGCGATCTACGACTCGACCATGAATGTGTTCTTCAAGATCAAGTATGCGAAGCTGTACGACTCGATGCTTGCGACCTCGCTCGGCCCGCTCGACGTCGCGATCGGTGAGATCGGCTGGGCCCTGATCCGCGGCGGGCTGTACTCGACAGGTTTCCTGATCGTGATGGTGGTTCTCGGCCTGACCGCGTCCGTATGGGCCGTCCTGCTGCTGCCGGCCGCCTTGCTCGTCGCGTTCGGGTTCGCGGCCGTCGGGATGGCCGTGACGTCGTTCCTGAAGTCGTTCCAGGATCTCGAGATGGTGCAGCTGATCGTGTTGCCGATGTTCCTGTTCAGCGGCACCTTCTACAGCCTGTCGGTGTATCCCGGGCTGGTTGGGGTTCCTGGTCGAATGCCTGCCGCTGAACCACGCCATCGAATTGATGCGCGGGCTCAACGCCGGCGTGTTCGACGTGTCGATGATCGGCCATGTCGCGTACTTCGCGGTGCTGGCCGGCGTCGGCGTGGTCGTCACCGCGCGCCGCCTCGAGCGGCTGCTGCTGCGCTGACCGCGGTGCCGGCGTACCTACCAGTGCGCGACGTTGACGCCGAGGCCCTCGTGCGCCGGCCGCGGCCGGCCGTACAGGTAACCCTGGATCAGCAGGCGCTCGTAGCGCGGAAGTGCGGCGAGATGCTCCTCGGTCTGGACACCCTCGACGATGCAGTCGATGCGCAGGTCCTCGGCGATACCGACCGTCGCCCGCACCAGCGCCCGGCAGGTGCGGTCGTGCAGCATGTTCGAGGTGAAGGACCGGTCGATCTTGATCGCCGAGATCGGCAGCTTCGTCAGTTGGCTGAGCGACGCATAGCCGGTACCGAAGTCGTCGAGCGCCAACCGCACGCCGTGCTCGTAGAGCTTGCGGACGTCAACCATCGCCTCGATGTCGGCGTCGAGAAGCACCGTCTCGGTGATCTCGAGCGTGAGCGCACTCGCGGGAAGCTCGCTCAAGGTCGAGAGCCTGCATGATGCGGTCGTTGAAGCCACGGACGCAGCAGGTCCTGCGCACTGCGGTTGATGGTGAGCCGCAGCCCGCGATACAGCGGGTCGTCGCGCCACAGTGCGACCTGACGGCTGGCCTGCCGCAGCACACAGTCGTCGAGCTCGCTGACGAGCCCGGCGGTCTCGGCGACCTCGATCACGTCGGCGGTATCGATCGGGTTGCCGGTATCGTCGCTGATGCGCACCAGCGCCTCGACGGCGCTGAGCAATCCGCTGCCCGGCGCGACGATCGGCTGGTAGTGGACCACGACCGCGTCGTCGCGCAGCGCGCGACGGAGATTGCGCTCGATCCAGTCGTGCCGGCGCGCGCGTGCCGCGAATGCGCTGTCGTACAAGGCGAATCCGTTCGAACCGTGCTTCTTCACCGAGTACATCGCCGCGTCGGCTTCGGCGAGGGCAGACTCGGGCCTGTCGCCCTGCCCGACCACGCTGATCCCGATGCTGGCAGCTCACCCAGCACTCGCGACCCTGCGACACGATCGGGTCGGCCAGCGCCGCCTCGATACGTGCCGCGACGACGACGGAGAGATCGGTCGCGACCTCGCGCGAATCCGTCCAGAGCACGACGACGAACTCGTCACCGCCGAGCCGCGCGACGGTGTCGGTCGGGCGGGTGGCGTTGGCGAGCCGGCGCGCCACCTCGCGCAGCGTCGCGTCACCCATCGCGTGGCCCTGTCCGTCGTTGATGCGCTTGAACCCGTCGAGGTCGACGATCAGCACCGCGGCAGCACCGGTGCCCTCCGCGGTCAGGAACGCGTCGAGCTGGTGCTGCACCTGGCGCCGGTTCGGCAGGCCGGTGAGTTCGTCGTGGGTTGCGGCATGTTCGAGCAGCTGCTTCACCTCGACGACGTGCGAGATGTCGCGGGAGACGACGAGCAGCTGCGTGGCTGGTCCGTCCGCGTCGCGGGCGAACACGCTTATGCGCCGCGACAACCAGGTGAGCGAACCATCGGGTTCGTGCACACGGTGCTGGAGGTGGGCAACCTCGCCGTCCGCGAGCCGGGCGGCAGAGTCGATGGTGGCCGTCAGGCGGGCCCAGTCCTCGAGCGGGACGACATCGTCGAGACCGGTGCCACCGAGCACCGCGACGGAGCGCGGGGTGAAGCCGATCAGCGGCGTGGCGTTGCGGTTCGCACGGGTGAAGGTGCGGGTGGTGATGTCGTAGATGTGGATCGCGTCCGGTGTCGTCGCTATGACGGCCTGCTGGAACGCGTCTGCCGCGCGGAGTTCCTGCTCGATCTGGACCAGTTCGTCGATGTCGGTGATCACGCACGTCGCGCGCACCATGGCACCGGTCTCGTCACGTTCGGCGCGCCCCCTGGCGGCGAACCAGGCCGCGTCGCCGCCGTCGGGACGCACCCCGCGATAACGCAGGTCGACGGGCGTGCCCTGCTCGACGAGGTCCTGCATCGCCGCCTCGACCATCTCGCGGTCGGCGTCGGCGACACCGTTGACCAGCGCGCGGCCGCCGAAGGCGATCGCCTCGCGGGTCATCCCGCACATCTCGAGCAACTCGTCGCTGACGATCAGCAGCCCAGCGCGGTGGTCGAACTCCCACGAGCCGGTGCGGCTGATGCGCTGTGCGCGCACGAGAGCGTCATGGTCGGCCTCGATCGTGGCGGGCCGCACCGACTGCGTCGCCTGACGCCGTCGCAGCGCAGCCCCGACAGGCAACGACACGATGTGGCGTGGCCCGCCGTCGCGGGCAGCCTCCGACATACCTGCTCCATCGACCGCGCCCATGCGATCTGAAGTGCTTCCTGCGGTCGACAAATGCCGCAACTACGCGATCTCGACGCTTTTGCGCCACCGGATGCCGGCCTGGATGAACCCGTCGATGTCGCCGTCCAGCACTGCCTGCGGATTGCCGACCTCGTGTTCGGTACGCAGGTCCTTGACCATCTGGTACGGGTGCAGCACGTAGGAGCGCATCTGGTTGCCCCAGCTGTTGCCGGCGTCCTTGAGCGCGTTCATCGCGTCCTGCTCCTCCTGGCGGCGTCGCTCGAGCAGCTTGGCCTGCAGCACATTCATCGCCGAGGCGCGGTTCTGGATCTGGCTGCGCTCGTTCTGGCAGCTGACCACGATGCCGGTGGGCAGGTGCGTGATGCGCACCGCCGAGTCAGTGGTGTTGACGCCCTGTCCGCCCGGTCCGGACGAGCGGTAGACGTCGACGCGGATCTCGTCGTCGGCGATCTCGACGTGGTCGGACTGCTCGACGACCGGCAACACCTCGACGCCCGCGAAGCTCGTCTGGCGCCGTCCCTGGTTGTCGAACGGGCTGATGCGCACGAGGCGGTGCGTGCCCTGCTCGATGCTCAACGTCCCGTACGCGTAGGGCGCCTTCACCTGGAACGTCGCCGACTTGATGCCCGCTTCCTCGGCGTAGGACGTATCGAGCACGTCGATCGCGTAGCTGTGCCGCTCGGCCCAGCGTGTGTACATGCGCAGCAGCATCTCGGCGAAGTCGGCCGCGTCGACGCCGCCGGCCTCGGAGCGGATGGTGACCAGCGCTTCGCGCGAGTCGTACTCGCCGGACAGCAGCGTGCGCACCTCGAGTTCGTCGATGGCGGTGCGCAAGGAGATGACCTCGGCTTCGACCTCGGCCCGGGAGCCGGCGTCGTCTGCCTCCTCGGCGAGGTCCCAGAGCAGCTGCGCATCGTCCATTCGCTGGCGCAGTTCCGCGGCACGGCGGATCTCACCCTGCACGAACGACAGCCGGGACGTGATCCGCTGGGCGTTGTCGCTGTCGTTCCACAGATCCGGCTGCGAGGCCTGCTGTTCGAGGTCGCCCAGCTCGCGACGCAGCGCATCGAGGTCCACGACGGACTCGATGCCGGTCAGCGTCGCGTTGAGCTCCTTGAGCTCGGCAGGAACGTCCACGACGAACCAGGTTACGCGGTTCCGTCGGCGCCGGATTTCTGCGCGCCGGGCTTGCGATCCCGGTGCCACGCCCCGTTGGCGACGAACCAGCCGACCAGTACGACGCCGAACCCGATCCCGAGTTTGATCAGGGTCGAGATCACTTCGCCGTGGAAGCCGTTGCGATCGACGTCGCGATAGATCAACCAGCCGAGGGCGGCCGCCAGCAGAACCGCCACCGCCAGGAGGCGCAGACCCATGGCCTTGAGATTGGCCGTGCGTAAGGAGGCCGCCGACGCGCCGGCGAACAGCAGCAGCACCCCGGCGAGGGTGAGCCCGACCGGAACGCTCGGCACGAACAACGCGACCGCGAGCAGCGCACCGCCCACGGCAGCCGCGATGCCGACCACGGTCGGGCCGATGTGGCTGCGCCGGGTGAGGAACGTGACCATCGCGTGCACCATCGCCGTGTAACCGCGCAGCGCCGAGAGCACGACGCGGAGCGGTTTGACCGCCTGCAATTTCGACGGCGACGAGAACGCACCAGTCGTGACGACGGCCGCGTGCGACGTGGTCCGCGCGAACGTGTCACTGCCGAGATCGTCGGTGATCTTCTGCTTGCCGACGAGCGACATCTCCGTGCGCATGTGCCACAGTCGCTGGGCGCGCGAGCGCGGCGCCGCGACGTTCGGGTCCGGAACCATCGCTTCGTAACTGCGGAACTGGCGCAACCACCCGCGACTGTCGGCCGGTGCGTCGTCGCCTTCGCACTCGATTGCCGCGGCGAGCGCGGGGAGGTCCTCCTGCAATGCCTGCAGGCGCAGCGGCATCGCGAGTGCTTCGGACACCTTGTCGAACGACTGCACCGTCCCGGCAAAGGCGGCTGCCACCTCGGTGCGGTAGTCGCCGGCCCGCGCGTCCCATTGCTCGGCGAGCCATGCACGGTCGGCGTCATCGAGCCAGTTGCACTGCTTGGCGGTGTCGACGGCCAGGTCGCGCAGCGTCGCCAACGTCGTATCCGCGTCCTGACCGAGCTGGCGGAACCGGTCGGGATCGAGCAGCAGCCGCAGCAACTGGCGGATGCCGTCCATGCGTCCCTCGACCCAGTCATTGAGGCGCCACGACTTTCGATAGAACGCGCCGAAATGGTGCAGCTGCATGCCGGTGACGGTGTCGCTGTCCTGGCACGAGATCTGCACGAGCTCGACCATCTGCTCGGGCGTAGAGAGCGCCCCCGAGGTCGCGACGAGCACGACGTCGAGCGTGAGCATGCGACGCAACACCGCCTCGGCTCCGCCGCGTGCGGGCAGCATCCACGAAAGCAGGGCGCGCAGCGTGAGTAGATCGGACGACGCCGGATCCGGATCGCTCGCGTGCGCCTCGACGATGTCCACGATCGTCGGCCGAGCGGTGGCCAGCGCGCGCGCCAGCGCGAGCGCGCCGCTGTACTGCTCACCGCGGCGTACCGCCGCGCCGCCGTCGAAGCTGGTGTCCCACTTGTTGGCGATACGGCGCAGCCAGTCGGCCGGATCCGCGGAACTGCTGTCGCCCGGGCCGGCAATGCCCTCGTTGATCCAGAAGTTGCCCAGGTCGCGTTCGTAGCCGGCGATATCGTTGATCGTCGAGCGCACCTCGTCCCGGCGGTCGACGATCTCCTGTTGTGATGGGCCGCCGACCGGCGCGAGCATCATCGCCTTGCGCAGCACGTCCGACGTCATGTCCGACAGGCGCACGAGGGTGGTCTGCCCCCACGTCCACTTGCTGCCGGTGCGCGCCACCGCGGCGCCGAGCTGCGCGTCGTCCGGGACGAAGCCGAACACCCCTGCCGCCCCGACCCGCTGCAGAGCGGCGGCCAGCTCCTGCTCCGTCCACCGCACTCCGGTCGGGCTCGCAGCCTGACCGGCCGCGAGCAGGCTCGCGATCGTCGTCGCCGCGTTGCTGATCCGCTCGTCCCGGTAGCCGGGCCACAACTGGTCGGCCAGCCGGCCGGCCGAGGTGGTGAGCACCTGGCTGAGCCGGTCGCGGGTCCTGCGGTGCGTGCGCACCGACATGTTCGTGTCGCGGATCTCGGCGAGCTCGCGCGACACCGAATCGGTCGAGGTGAGCCGCGTGAGCACGCTCAACAAGACCTCGGGTGCCTGCGGCACGTCGGGCCGGCTCCGCCCCGCCGTGACCGCGGCCTGCGTCGTGTTCAGGGTCGGTGCCTCGCCGGGGTCAGGCACGACGTAGCCGAGCACCCGCCGCACCTGGTGCCGCGCCGTCTGCCGGTAGATCGCAGCAAGCGCGGGACGCAGCGGCTTGTTGAGCAGGATGCCGCCGTCGAGGACGTACTGCGAGGTGTCGAAGTTCGCTTGTCCCGCCGAACTCGTCCACCGGCCGGGATCGAGATCGTCGTCGGTCTCGCCCACATTCACGTAATGCGGTTCGAACGCGCCGGGGAACGAGGAGGTGCAGCGTGCCGCGCGGGCCAGCTGTCCGAGCACCTTGTTGGACGGGTCCATGAGGTCACCGGTCGCCGGGCCGGTCGGGCCCAGCGGCGGCGCCGGATTCGTGACGTCGGTGTCGCGGCGTACGAACCGGAACGTCGCGTCGTAGTCACGCTCGACGATCGGCGTCCCCATGTCGTCGCTGAAGCGGGTCTGCCTGCCCTCCCACAGGGTGCCCGTCAGGATCAGCTCGACGGGCGGCATGGGCGGCAGGTCGGGGCGGTCGAGTTCGGGCCACTCGGTGGCCATCGCGGCCAGCGCGCGGTCGATCTCGACCAGGAAGTAGTCGTCGCCGGCGAGCACCGAGGGCGGGTCCTTGACGAGCGGTTTGCGCAGCAACTTGTCGAGCGCGCCCGCCTCTGCCCAGATGTCGCGCAGGCCCGCGAAGTCGCGGCGGCGGGCGATGCCGAGCGCGAGGAAGGCACCGTTCAGCCCGCCCGCGGACGTGCCGGCGATGACGTCGACGCGCGCTCGCGCGCCGAGCGCATCGAGCACGCCCTGGTAGGTCGTCCAGTTGCCCAGCTTGAACGACGACATCGCCAGGTGGTGCATCTCGAGCGTGACGCCGCTCATCCAGACGGCCAGGCTCACGCCGCCGTTCAACACAGCTGCCAGGCGGATCTCCTGCTTGGCGAAGTCCTGAATCTCGCTCGGTGTGTGCGTCACCGCGACCTCCCGGCTCGTGCCGGAAGTGTCCCGGCCCGGTGGGGGCCGGGGCAAGGTTCGAAAGGTCAGACCTGCGCTGCCAGTGTCTTGGGCGCGACCTGACGGAACGCGTCGCGGACGATCTCATCGATCTCGTCCCAATCGGGATCGTTGTCGATGCGTACACCGAGCCAGCCGCGATGCCCTACGTAGGGCGGTCGGAAGTAGTGCACCGGGTCGCCCGCGACGAGAGCCTCCTGCGCGTCGGGCGGCGCCGCACACCAGAACGCCAAGTGGTCGCGGCCGTGGTGATGGTCGTCGACGCACACGAACTGCTTCTTGTCGCGGATGAAGAACGCCGCCTCGCCGTGGCTGCGCCGCTCGTTCACCTCGGGCAGCGCGAGACACAGAGCGCGCAGCCGGTCGACCGAATCTGCCATGGACCGATCATCCGCTGTCAGCGCGCGAGGCGGCCGGCGAGGTCGGCCGACCGACGTAGGTATCCGCCGCCGAAGAGCACGGCATGGACGAGCAGCGGGAACAGCTGCCACAACGGGATGCGCTCGCGCCATCCGTCGGCCAGCGGCGCAACCTCTGCGTACGCCGACGCGGTGCGTTCGGGGATGTGGCCGAACAGGTCGAGCATGGCCAGATCCATCTCGCGGTGGCCGCCGTGGGCCGCGGGATCGATCAACCACGCGCGCCCGGTGCAGTCGGCGAGCACGTTGCCCGTCCAGAGATCGCCGTGCAGTCGGGCCGGCGGCTCGACCGGTGCGTCGACACGCACGGCCGCGACCTCACGTTCGCAGCCCGACCCGCTCCGCGAGCGGCAGCAGCCGGTGAGTGAGGTAGTAGTCGTTCCAGTCGTCGCTCTCGGGCGACTCGAGTTCGCAGCGCCCGACGAGGAATCGGCCCGGCGCGGGCAGGGTGCCGAAGCGCGCGGCGCCGGCGCGGTGCATGGTGGCGAGCATGCGGCCGAGATCTTCCTCGCCGGCCGCGTCCAGGCTCCCGGGCTCGATCCGCTGCAGTACCAGCCGATCCGGCGTAGCCGACACGATCTCCGGGACGCGCGCCCCGGCCTCAGCGAGCCAGCGCAGCCCGGCCGCCTCCAGCGGCGCGGGGTCAGTCTTGACGTAGTTCATCGAGCAGCCGGCGGCAGGCCGCGTCGACCTGGTCGAGCACGGCGTCGAACCCGTCCGGGCCGCCGTAGTAGGGGTCAGGGACGTCGACGTCGTCGAGCAGTCGAATGCGCTCGTCCGTACCCGGCGGTGCGACGCGGCGCAGCCGTTGCAGGTTCTCGTCGTCGACGGCGAGCACGAGATCGAAATGCGTGAAGTCGCCGGCTTCGATCTGGCGGGCCGTGCCGGTCAGCGCGATACCCCGCCGTTGCGCCGCGGCGCGCGCCCGGTCGTCCGGTGGCTCGCCGACGTGCCAGGCCCCGGTGCCGGCACTGTCGACCTCGATCTCGGCGTCCAGCCCGGCTTGCCCGACCAACCGGCGCATGGCCGCCTCCGCGGTCGGTGAGCGGCAGATGTTTCCGGAGCACACGAAGAGAATGCGCATGCCTGCGTCCTGCGTGCGGCTCACGCCTCCGGTGTCGCCGGCTGGTTGGTCGGCGGCTGGCCGACGCAGATCTGCAGGTGCAGCGCCTTGGTCATGTCGTGGATCGACTGCGTCAGCTCGGTGTTCGTCTTCAGTTCCTGCTCGTTCGTCACGAAGTCGTGGTCGGCCTTTGCCTGCTGGTAGGCCGCCTGCCGGTTCTGGCCGATCATCACGAACGTCGACAGGAAGATCGCCTCGAGCGAGACCGTCAACGTCAGCGTCGGCCACGGGTTCGTCTCGATGAGCAGCATCCACACCGCGAACAGCACGATATGGACATAGACGAACATCATCGATCCCGCGAACTTCGTGATCGCGTCTGCGACGCGCAGCTGCACGTCCGCGGCGCGCTTCTCGGCGACCGAGATCAGCGCGGGGTGCTTCGTCGAAGAGACGATCTCGGACGGGCTCAGAGCATTGGCAGCGTTGGTCATCGAATTCCCTCTCGTGGTAGGCGACCAACAGTGTGCACCGCGAATCACGAGGTCGTCGTCAGGAACGCCACCACCCGCGTTCGCGTGCCGTGCTCACCAGCGCGGCCGGAGTAGCGAGCGCCTCGCGCAACCGGTCGACGTCGCCGAGGTACTGCCCCGACCACAGCAGTTGCTCGGCGCGGCGGGCGCGCTCGGGATCACCGCAGCCGTGCACCGCGGGCAGCACCACGTCGAGGAAGGAGGTGCCGTTGGCAGCGCCGTCGACCGGCGGCACTGCGGGGGCTCGGCCGGCGATGACGTCGGCAAGCTCCGCGTACCACTCGCTGACGTCCTCGGCGCGGCGTTGCAGCAACTCGGCCGGCTCGACGAGTTCCTCGTCCCCGGACGGGACGACGACGCCGTCGGGCGCCTGCGCGTGCAGTTCGTTGATCGCGACGCCGGCGAGCCGCACGCGCGTCGCGCCATTGGCGAGCGCCGCGACACTTTCCAGCGGAACCCGTTTGGTGCCCTGTTCGGCGAGGTACTGCCGCAACGCGTCGTCGAGCCGCGCGCCGGCGGCGGTCGCGATGTCACCGACCGCCGCAGGCGTGCTCGTGCGCTCGTACAGCGCTGCGACCGACTGCCGCAGGAACCGGGCGGCGGTGCTGTACGCCTCGGCATAGGCGGCGCCGAGCGCTGCGGCGGCGCCGCGCGGCCAGAACAGGAATCCCGCGACGAGGCTCGCGGCGCAGCCGAGTGCGACGTCCTCGACGCGCACGACGCCGATCTCCCAGCCGGCCGGCGCGATGATGTTGAACAGAATGATCGTGAACACGGTAAAGGCAGCCTGGCCCGCCACGAACGAGATCAGTGCCGGCGCCGACGCCGCAACGAAGATGACGATCGGGAACAGCGTCCACAGCACGGCGTGATTGATCCCGATGATCGCGACGAGACCGCCGCCGATCGCGAATCCCACGACGGTGCCGAGCAATGCTCGCAACACCGTCGCCCCGGTCGAGAGCGCGTTGGAGCGCAGCACCGACAGCGCTCCCAACCCGATCCAGAAGGCGTTCTGCGCATCGACGACCCGCGAGACGAGAACCGCGAGCGCCAGGCCGGCCGCGGCGCGGATGCTGGTCTGCAGGCGTACCGAGTGGCGGTCGAGGTGGCCCGACGCGGCGCGTTGCGCGGCGCCCGCCGCCCCGCGTCCGAGCAACCGGCTCCACCACGACCGCGAGTCCGCCCTGGCGATCTCCGCGACGGTCTGTGCCGAGAGTGTGACCACGTAACCGAGTTCGTGCGCGGCGTAGAGCGGACGCCCGAACTCGCCGGCGGCCGTCGGGTCGCCCGGACCGGCCGCGCTGACCCGCAGCGAGGTGAGTGCCTCGGCTGCGATCGCACGACGAGCCTCGGCGAACTCGGCGATGCAGCGGTCGAGGTCGCTGCACGCGGTCGGCGCCGGCCCGTCGCCGTGGTGATCGAGCGTGTCGGCACACGCCGACAGCAGTTGCGCCGCAGCGTCCCGCAGCCGGCGGCCTTCTTCCGACCAGCCCTCCGGCGCGTCGGCACACGCGTTCACGACGATGGTCGAAAGCCATTCGAGTTCGTCGACGAGTCGGATCAGCAGTCGGGCGCCGGTGCTCAGCGCCGCGGTGCGCGCGGCGGCCGACATTCGAAAGGCGTCGCGCAGGTCACGTGCCGCCGAGCGCATGGCGGCGAGCGGGTCGCGGCCGCCCGGCGCCGGCTGCTCCAGATGCAGCATCGCCGCCATGGCACGGCACAGCGCGGCTGCGCGCTGCCGAAGCACGTCCTGGTCTGCGGGAGGCCACACGAAGAGCGCGACCGGCGCCGAGATCGCCACGGCGATGGCCCAGCCGCCGAGCCGTTCCGGCACGTATGTGCGGCCGCCGGGCAGCATCACGGCGAGGATGAACGCAAGCAGCGCGGCCTGGGTTCCTGCGTTGATCAGCGAACTGGTCACGCCCGCGAACAGGACGGCGAAGGACACCACCGCCATCGCGGTCACGGCGAGCCAGTCGGGAGACGCGACCACCGAGCCGAGCACGATCAGCACGGCCCCGGTCACGCCCAGCACGAGATAGGCGGCGAGTCGGTTCGTTCGTCCGCCCGGGAACGCGGCGAACAGGAGCAGCGCGAACGACCCGAACGCCGCGAACGTCGCGACCTGCGCGTCGCCGATGACCTGGGAACCGATCGCGAAGTTGACCGGCACGATCACCGCTGCACGCAGCGCGCGTTTGCTCGCCACCCAGCCGGGGTCGTGTGCCGCGACCCGGCGGGTCAGCCACGCGGGCACGTCAGTGGATGTGGTTACGCCAGTCGCCCGGAACCCTGCCCTGCGGTCCCGGAACCGGCTGTTCGACCGGGTGGTGCTGCGGTTCGGCCAGCTGCGGACCGTCGTAGTAGTCCTGCTGCTCGTAGTCCCAGAACCAGTTCTCGCCCGGCTCGAAACTCTGCACGTACCGGTGGCCGGTGGCCGCGGCGTGCGCGCTCGCGTGCTGCTCGGGCGAGGAGTCGCAGCAGCCGATGTGCCCGCACTGCGCGCAGCGCCTCAGGTGCACCCACCACCCGCCGGCCTGGTCGCACTCGACGCAGCCGGCGCCGCTCGGGGGGACGGACGGGTCGACGCCGGGATTGGTCATGAGTTCTCCTCCGCTGCGCGGATCGGCAGGCGTACCCGGAACACGGTCTCGCCCGGGCGCGACTCGACACTGAGGTCGCCGTGGTGCTTGTTGACGACGATGCGCCACGAGATGTCGAGGCCGAGGCCGGTGCCCTGTCCGACCGGCTTGGTCGTGAAGAACGGCTCGAAGATGCGGGCCACGTTCTCCTTGGGGATGCCCGGTCCGGTGTCGCCGATCTCGATCTGGATCGCGTCGTCGCCGTGGCGACTCGTCCGCACGGTCAGCGTGCCCGCGCCGTCCATCGCCTGCAGTGCGTTGTCGATCAGGTTCGTCCAGACCTGGTTGAGTTCCGCGCCGTACACCGGCACTCGCGGCAGGGTGCGGTCGTAGTCCTTGACGACCTTGATGTCACCGATCTTGCGGCTGAGCATGATCAGGGTGCTGTCGAGCAGCTCGTGGATGTCGAGCACCTGATGGGGTGCGCGGTCCATCTGCGAGTACTGCTTGGCGGCGTTGACCAGTGTCGAGATGCGCGTGGTCGAGTCCTCGATCTCGTTCATCAGCAGTTCGGTCTCGAGCGAGTAGTTCAGCCAGCGCACCGCGCCGTCGAGCATCCCGTCGTCGACGGTCGCCGCGACCTGGTCGAGCCAGCCGACGTCGCACCCGGCGGCGACGAAGGTCGGCGCGAGGTCGTAGCCGCGCTGGATGCCGTGGTCGTCGAACCAGTCGGTGAGTTCGTCCTCCATGTCCGAGGCCTCGAGCGGGCTGAGTTCGGGAGCCTTGGCGACTCTCTCGACGGCGCGTTCCTGCACCTCGATCAGTGTCTCGAGCTGGGCGCGGTCCCACGCGCCGCCGGCGATCATCTTCAGCTTCTGTCGCATGTGCGCGACCCGGTCACGCAGCGAGGACGTGGCGCGGACCGCGGCCGCCGCCGGGTTGTTGAGCTCGTGGGTGAGACCGGCCGACAGCGAGCCGAGCGCGAGCAGCCGCTCGCGCTGTGCGAGCGCGCCCTGGTTGCGCTTCTGGCCGAAGAACAAACCCTCGAGCAGGTGCAGCGGCATCGGGAACCAGATGCGCATGAACTCGGCGAAGTCGTCGGCGCCGAGCACGTACATGCGGGTGCGGGTGAGCGCGCGCGTCGAGCCGGGATAGGTCTGCTCGGCGCGGTTGCCGAGATAGGACTGCCACGCGCCGGTGTAGACGCCCCGCTGGTCGGTGCGGCTGATCTCGACGTCGTCGTCACCTACCCGGCGCGACAGCGCGATCGAGCCCTCGATCATGACGTAGAAGCAGGTGGCCGGGTCGCCCTCGCGTGCGATCCAGCCGGGCTCGAACCATTGCACGTGGCCGCGTTCGCACAGCCACCTCAGCTGTTCGTCATTGAGCTTCTCGAACAGGAACAGGGTGCGCATCTCGTCGATGTCGCAGGGCATCATTTCCGTCACGGCAACCCCTCGATGTAGCGGTGCACGAGCATGACCGCCATCGCGCCCTCACCGACGGCGGACGCGACCCGTTTGGCCGACTCGGACCGCACGTCGCCGGCGGCGAAGACGCCTGGCACGCTCGTCTCCAGGTGGAACGGCAGACGGTCCAGATTCCATCCCGGCGGCGCGGCGCCGTCGACGGCGAGGTCGGGCCCGGAGAGCACGAACCCGCGCTCGTCGCGGATCACGACGCCGTCGAGCCAGTCGGTGCGCGGCGCGGCTCCGATGAACACGAACAGCCAGCCGGCGTCGACCGTTTCGCGGGTGCCGCTGTTCTTGTCCTGCAGCGTGATGGCTTCGAGCTGCTTCTGACCGTGCACCTCGACGACCTCGCAGCAGGTGCGGATCGAGATGTTCTCGATGCCCTCGATCTGCTGGATCAGGTAGTACGACATCGACTGGGTCAGTGACTCACCGCGCACCAGCAGTGTCACCGACTTGGCGCCGCGCGCCAGGTAGACGGCCGCCTGCCCCGCCGAGTTCGCCCCGCCGACGATGTAGACGTCCTTGTCCTTGCAGTTCGCCGCTTCGGTCAGCGCCGAACCGTAGAACACGCCGCGGCCGGTGAGCCGGTCGCACCCTTCGGCTGCGAGCTGCCGGTACGAGACGCCGGTCGCGAGGATGACCGTCTGCGCGTCGATCGAGCCGCCGTCGGCGAAGCGCACCGTGCGTCCGGCGCCGTTGACCTCGAGCGCCGTGACATCGCGGGTGGTGATCAGCTCGGCGCCGAACTTCACGGCCTGGCGCCGGGCGCGCTCGGTCAGCTGCGCGCCTGATACGCCGTCAGGGAAGCCGAGGTAGTTCTCGATGCGCGAGCTCTGCCCGGCCTGCCCTCCGGTCGCCGTCCGCTCGACCAGGACCGTCCGTAAGCCCTCGGACGCGCCGTACACCGCCGAGCCGAGCCCGGCGGGCCCGCCGCCGACCACGACGAGGTCGTAGAAGTCCTCGGCCGGGACGGTGGCGAGCCCGACGTGTTGGGCCAGCTCGGAATCGGACGGGGTGCGCAGCGCGGTGCCGTCCGGGGTGATGACGAGCGGGATCTCGCGGGCATCGGCCTCGGCGGCGTCGAGCAGACGCTTGCCCTCTGGCGAATCGGAGGTGTACCAGCGGTAGGGCACCTGGTTGCGGGCGAGGAACTCGCGCACCTGCGACGACCGCGCCGACCAACGGTGCCCCACCACCTTCGTCTCGCGCACCGGGCGATGATCGGCCTGCGACCACCCCTCCAGCTGCGCGTCGATGACCGGGTAGAGCTTCTCCTCCGGCGGGTCCCACGGCTTGAGCAGGTAGTAGTCGAGGTCGACGACGTTGATCGCGTCGATCGCCGCGCCCGTGTCGGCGTACGCGGTCAGCAGCACGCGGCGCGCGGCGGGATAGATGTCCATCGCCGCCTCGAGGAACTCGAGGCCGCTCATCTGCGGCATGCGGTAGTCGGCGAGCAGCACTGCCACCATGTCACCACGCAGCTTCATCTCGCGCAGCGCCTCGAGGGCTTGCTCGCCCGACTCGGCGCGCACGATGCGGTGCGTGTCGCCGTAGCGCCGGCGCAGGTCGCGAGCGACCGCGCGCGAGACGCCGGGATCGTCGTCGACGGTGAGGATGGACGTGCGGGCGGCTCCGCCTGAAGTCACGCCCTGAGCCTAGTTACGTCCCGCAACCGAATCGCCGCCCTCGCGCTTCTGGTATCGAACCACCGGAAATCGACGCCGAAATCGGCGGTTCGGTACCAGAAGCGGTCAGGACGGGGCGGCGACGAGGTCGTCGAAGATCAACAGCGTTTCGGTCGACAGCACCTCGGGCATGTCCTGCAAGCGGTTGAGGACGAGGTCGCGCAGCGTGCCCACGTCGCGGGTGCGCACGAGCAACACGATGTCGTACTCGCCCGACACCAGCGTCGCGTGTTCGACGTCGTCGATGGCGAGCAGCCGCGAGCCGAGCGCCTTCCACGACTGCTGGGCGACCTTCAGGTTCACGTACGCCGACAGAGGACGGCCGTAGCGGCGCTGGTCGACGACCGCGCTGTACCCGGTGATCACGCCGTCGCGTTCGAGCCGCTCGACGCGGGCGTAGACCCCGGCCCGCGAGATGTGCAGCCGCTCGGCGAGGGCGCGCATCGACAGCCGTCCGTCGGCGACCAGCGCGTCGACGATGCCGCGATCGGTGTCGTCGAGGGCGGCCATCTGTCCGTCCGCACCGGGTGCAGCGGAGCCCTGGACTGCCATACGTACGAACGGTAGCCCTAGCAGCGACCGATTGTCTCGCAAGTCGCACCGCGTACACACAGATGGCCCGCGCAACGGGCACTATTTGTCTACCGAAAGGAGACAGCGTTGTCCCTGCTCGACGAGCCGACCGCCCCGCCCGCGCTGCAGCCGCCCGACCTTTGTCCGGCCGCGCTGATCGACGCGGACGGCACCCCTACCGGCACCGCTGCCCTGCCCGAGATCGACGTGCTGCGCGAGTTGTACCGCCGCATGGTCATCGGGCGCCGCTTCGACGCCCAGGCCACCGCCTTGACCAAGCAGGGCCGGCTCGCCGTGTACCCGTCCTCGCGCGGGCAGGAGGCGTGCGAGATCGGGGCGGTGCTGGCACTGCGCGAGAACGACTGGCTGTTCCCCACCTACCGCGACTCGGTCGCGATCGTCACCCGGGACGTCGACCCGGTCGAGGCGCTGTCGCTGCTGCGCGGTGACTGGCACTGCGGCTACGACCCGTTCGCGTACCGCGTCGCCCCGCAGTGCACACCGCTCGCGACGAACACGTTGCACGCAGTCGGCCTGGCGCACGCGGCGCGGCTCAAGGGCGACGACACCGCCGTGCTCGTGCTGCTCGGGGACGGTGCGACCAGCGAGGGCGACACCCACGAGGCGCTCAACTTCGCAGCCGTGTGGAAGGCGCCCGTGGTGTTCCTGGTGCAGAACAACGGTTTCGCCATCAGCGTGCCGCTGGCCAAGCAGACCGCCGCGCCGTCGCTGGCGCACAAGGCGATCGGGTACGGCATGCCCGGCAAGCTGATCGACGGCAATGACGCGGCGCAGGTCTACATCACGGTGCATGACGCTCTCGAGACTGCGCGCAACGGGGGCGGGCCCACGCTCATCGAGGGGGTCACGTACCGCATCGAGGCTCACACGAACGCCGACGACGCGACCCGCTACCGCGACAACGACGAGGTGCAGCGGTGGCTGGCGCGCGATCCCCTGGCGCGTCTCGAGACCTACCTGCGCTCGTGCGGCGCACTCGACGACGCGGCGGCGGGCGCCATCGCGGCCGAGGCGGAGCGCTTCGCCGACCAGACACGCACGCGCATGAACCAGGACGTGACACCGCGACCCGACGAGTTGTTCGAGCATGTCTATGCCGCGCCGACGCGCGCTCTGAAGCGCCAGCAGGCCGCCCTCCGCGAGGAGCTGAACCGATGACCGACGTGCTCGACGCCCCGACCGCCGTAGAGACGGTGACAATGGCCGGCGCACTGAACCGCGCGCTCGCCGACGCGCTGGCCGACGACCCGTCGGTGCTGGTGTTCGGCGAGGATGTCGGCACGCTCGGCGGCGTATTCCGGGTCACGGACGGGCTCGCCAGGCGATTCGGCGACGTGCGCGTGTTCGACACGCCCCTCGCCGAGGCGGGCATCGTCGGCACGGCGATCGGCATGGCCATGGGCGGCATGCGCCCCGTGGTCGAGATGCAATTCGACGCCTTCGCCTACCCCGCCTTCGAGCAGATCACCAGCCATCTGGCCAAGCTGCACAACCGCACGCGCGGCGCGATCACGCTGCCGGTGGTCATCAGGATTCCTTACGGTGGCGGCATCGGCGGCGTCGAGCACCACTGCGACTCGTCCGAGGCCTACTACACGCACACGCCCGGCCTGCGGGTCGTCACGCCTGGTACGCCCGCCGACGCGTATCGGCTGCTGCGACAGGCGATTGACTCGCCCGACCCTGTCGTGTTCCTCGAGCCGAAGCGGCGTTACTGGTCGAAGTCGAGCGAGCCTCTCACGATCGACGGCCCGGAGATCGACAAAGCCGTCGTGCGCCGCCCCGGCAGCGACGTCACGGTGATCACCTATGGCGGGTTGGTCGCCACCGCGCTCGAAGCCGCCGAGGCGGCGAAGGACGAAGGTTACGACCTCGAGGTTGTCGATCTGCGCAGCCTCGCCCCGTTCGACGACGCGACAGTGTGCGAGTCGGTGCGCCATACCGGTCGCGCGATCGTGGTGCACGAGGCGTCCGGCTTCGGCGGTTACGGCGCGGAGGTCGCTGCACGCATCACCGAGCAGTGTTTCCATCACCTCGAGGCGCCGATCCTGCGCGTGACCGGCCTCGACATCCCGTACCCGCCGCCGATGCTCGAGGAGCACCATCTGCCCAGTGTCGACCGCATCCTCGACGCGGTCGAGCGGCTTCAGTGGGAACGGGCGCAGTGAGCGAGTTCCGGCTGCCCGACCTCGGCGAGGGACTGACCGAGGCCGAGATCGTGGCCTGGCACGTCGGGGTCGGCGACACGGTCGCGGTCGATCAGGTGGTCGTCGAGGTCGAGACCGCCAAGGCATCGGTCGAGGTACCCGTCCCCTATGCCGGCACGGTCGCCGAACTGCACGCCAAGGTCGGCGACACCGTCACGGTCGGCGCTCCGTTGATCACGGTCGGCGAGGCTGCTGCCGAGAGCTCCGAGTACAGCGGCAACGTGCTGATCGGGTACGGCACGTCCGCCGCCCGGCGCCGGTCCCGCCGTCCCGCTCCGGTTTTGGCGGACGAGCCCGATATACCGGGTCCTGCCGCCAAAAGTGGACGGGTGGCGGTGGTTTCGCCGCTCGTGCGCAAGATGGCCCGCGACGCGGACCTCGATCTCGCCGCCGTCAGTGGGACAGGCCCGGGCGGGCTGATCATGCGTCGCGACGTCGAGATCGCACTGCAGGCGCCACGCACCGAACCGGACGTACAGCGCATCCCGATCCAGGGCGTGCGCAAGGCGATGGCGGACAAACTGTCCACGTCGCGGCGCGAGATCCCTGAGGCGACGGTGTGGGTCGACGTCGACGCCACCGAACTGCTCGCGGCACGCGCAGCCATTAACGCGCGCCGTCCCGAAGAGCCGGTGGGCGTGCTTGCGCTGCTGGCGCGCTTCGTGATCGCCGGCCTGCGTCGCTACCCGGAGCTCAACGGACGCATCGAGAACGACGAACTGGTGCTGCCCACGTCGGTGCACCTGGGCTTCGCGGCACAGACCCCGCGCGGGCTCGTCGTCCCGGTCGTCCACGACGCCCAGCAGTTGTCGATGCGCCGCCTCGCCGGCGACCTCGCCCGGCTCACCGGCCAGGCTCGCGACGGCAAGCTGACTCCGGCCGAGACGAGCGGCGGCACGTTCACGGTGAACAACTACGGCGTGTTCGGGGTCGACGGGTCGGCCGCCATCATCAATCACCCCGAGGTGGCGATCCTGGGCATCGGACGGATCATCGACCGGCCATGGGTTCTCGACGGCGAGCTCGCGGTGCGGAAGGTGACCGAGCTGACACTGGCCTTCGACCACCGTGCCTGCGACGGCGGCACGGCCGGCGGCTTCCTGCGGTTCGTGGCCGACTGCGTCGAGTCGCCGATCTCGCTATTGGCCGAGCTGTGACCTTGGGCTGTCCGTAGACACACGGTCTTCGGTGTCGAAAGTCAGCAGGTGCCGCCGAGTGTGCAGGTCTTGCGCAAAGTCCAGTTGAACGTGCGCGTCTCGATGCTGCCGTTGCCGTCAGGGTGCGTGACCCGCGTCTGCGTACCGCTGAAGTTCATCTGATGGGCGGGCGTCCTCGGGCCGTACGGCGTGTTCCAGATCAGCTCGAACTGGATGGGTGACGGCTCGACCGCTGTACTCGAGTCGGAACCGGGATCGGGACAATACGAGCTATCCGTCGTGCGGATCTCGTAATCCGGATAGGGAACACCCTGCACCACTGTGATACCGGGTTGGCCGGGCGTGAACGAAAAGCCCTGGTCCTTGATGTTGAGCATGGAACCGCCCCACGCCTTGCGCTGGGTTGCGAACAGGGCATCCGGCTTGTCGAAGCAGCCGAACTGACGAGCGATCTGCGCACCGGAGCCCGATCCGGTGAAGTGGTAAACGCCATCCTCCGGTGGTTCCCCGCTCGGCGGTGGTTTCAGACTCACGACCGCAGACGCCTTCACGTCGCCCGTCTTGTGACCTTGGTCGTCCAAGTAGTGGGCCACAAATTTACTTGTCATCGATCCCGCCCACACCGCGCAGTTTCGCCACGGCTCGGCGAGCAGGGTCTTGCGAACGACCGGGAACGTGAAGTCCTTGCTCACGGACAGCGCATGGTTGATACCGAGGCTGAAGCCGAAATGCGCTTCGATCCCGGCGTAGGCACGCACGGTGCAGGCGTCGGCCTTCGCTTCGACGTACGGCGAGAGTCCGACCGAGATGTTGGACGATTTGAGTCCGTACAGATCAGCCTTCATCGTCGGGTCGAACGACGCCTTGGCCTCGGCCTCGATCTTCTTTCTCACCGTGGTCGATGCGTCGCCGCTGAAACTGTGCGTCGGGCGGAACCCGGTCTTGGAGTCGAAGGACAGCGACGCGGACGCATTTCCCGACGCGACCGCGTTGAACGTGGCTCCGACATGCCCGGTCAAATTCAGCGTCGCCTGCACCTCGGGCACGATAACGACCGGTACCGGACCCAATTGGACGTCGATAGGTGTCAGCTCCCGGTCGACCAGCTTCAACGGCGGCACGTCGAGCGCGGCGTCCGCCGTCGCCGTCACCTGTGCGCGAGCATGCGCGTCGAAGGCCAGCGTGGCGTGCACGTCGACCTTCGGGACGAACCCCCAAGCGATGTCCATCCCGATGGTCAGCGCGATGCCGGCCGACGCGTCGACCTGGGCGCTGAACGCGCCTCTCTCGAAGGTGTGCGAACACGACAGGTCGGCGCTCAATTCGGCGAAGGACGTGTCGACGTTGCACGGCGAGCTGTTGCGGGCGGTGGCACGTGCGGCGCGCACGGTCCTGGCCGGCGGCGCGCCGAGCGCGTTGCCTGCGGACATCGAGCCTTCGACGACCACGTCGCCAAGACCGGCCGCAGATGTCTGCACCGTCGTGTCACTCCCGGTCGACGACGTGCCCGTGACTTTGCGCAGCAGGCCCATCGGCGTCGTGGGCGAGGTACCGGCCACCAGCACGTCTCCGACAACGATGGCCGGTATCGCGCCGCTGAAGGTGACACTGTCCTGCGCAACCGACGTGATGTGCCCGAGCGTCGACGGTGTCAGGATCCGGACGTGGTCACGCAGCACCGTCCCGCCCGCGAACCAGCCGTAGGTCTGCAGTGACACCTTCGACGATCCGACATTCGTCGACACCCGCGTGCTGCACTGCGCGGACGGCGGGAGGAGAGTCAGCCGCGAAACCGGCACGGCTTTCGTAGCAAGGAGGGCGGGGACGCCGGCGGGCGTAGCGCCGGCCGGATCGACCTGCACGTCGTTCGACACGTTCGGCGAGACCGCGGTCGCCCGCGCGAGGACGAACGAAGCCGGGCGCGCGGACGTCGCCGACGGAATGCCCGCGCGGCCGCACACCGGTACCGAGCGGCCGGAGCGGCCGATACTGGTACCGGAGAGCACGGTCGAGGGTGAGGCGAGCTGCAACGCGTCGCCGTGCGCGGCCTTGTCGCTACCGTTGGTGAACCAACCGACCGAAGCCAGGGTCACGCTGACGCGGCGCTTCCCGCCGTTGCGGATCACGGCGGTCCCACGCGATGACAGTCTGACCAGGGCGAGGTCGGCGCTGCGCCCCCGGGAGTGGGCGAGCGAGACCGTCGACCTGGCACTCGACACCGTGGGGGCGATCGAGACGACACCGGGACGGGTCGCCGACACTGTCGGGCGCAGCAGCACGGTCGAGACGCCGGCTCGGGGAATGTCCTGCAGGCCACCCAATTTCACGGTTCGGGAACTGCCCGGTCTGATCGTGACGGATGTCAGCGTGCGTCCCGCGAGCGGCTTGAACAGACCGCTCCGCGACCGTTCGTGGCCTGCAGAGAACCAGCCGAGGACGTCGACACGGACGTCGGCAGCGTGGGCGCCGTTGCGCACCACGACTGCTCCCGATGTCACCGGCACGATGGCGAATGCCGAACTCGTGCCCGATCCGGTGAGCACGGGCGCCGATCCTGCTGATCCGAGCCGGAGCGAGGTGTAACCCTTGGGGACGACCGCGCTGACTACGACGGCGACCGCGCGCACGCCTGACCTTGGCAGCCCCGCGGCGCCCGCGACGACGATGCGGCGCGTGCCGTGCGCAGCGACGGGTCGAGCGGGCAGGCGCAGGCCGGTGCGCGAGTCCGCCAGGCGGCGCGGTGCGGGAAGTGGGTGCAGCCGGCCGGTCGTGGGCAGGGCCGGCTCCGGCGAGGTTGCCGCCGCGGGGCGCGCGCCGGGATCGTCGGTGCCCTTCGCGGCCGGAACGCCCATCGCCCACACGAGCATCAGCGCGGTAGCAGCCGCGACCGATCTGTGGATTTTCACGGGCCCCCCCAGCACAAGCTGTGCGCACGCTATCCGCGCGGCCGTCAGAACGCCATAGCCGCGGAGATATCGAGGGAAGTGCCCGGATGGAGCCTTAGTTCCAGAGTTGCACGGTGAACACGATCACGCCGAGCCCGGTGGCGATGAGTGCCAGGCCGAGGTCGTGGGCCGGTGTCCGGAACCAGTTCACGAGGTTCGTCATGGTTCAAAAGCGTACTCTAGTTTGTCTAGTCATGCACTAGATAATTCGGATCGCCTTATCGTGTGATCCGTGCGCGTGAGCCTGCTCGGTCCCACAGAGGTGTCCGGCGCCGGGCAGCCGGTGTCGCTCGGCGGACCGAAACAGCGATCCGTGCTGGCGATACTCGCGCTGTCGGCCAACCGGGTCGTGGCGAGCGAGCGCCTCATCGTCGGCGTGTGGGGTGAGGACGCGGGCGAGAAGACGGCCGGCACCCTGCAGGTCTACATCTCGACGTTGCGGCGGGCACTCAAGGACGCCCCCGGTCTGACCATCGTCAGCCGCCGTCCGGGTTACCTTCTCGAGGTCGATCCAGCCGCTGTCGACGTGCACCGGTTCGACGCACTACTGACGCACGGACGCGAGCGCCTCGCCGCCGGTCGACCCGATGAAGCCGCCGAGGCGCTGCACACAGCACTCGGTCTGTGGCGCGGCCCGGCGCTGGCCGATCTTCGCGACGAACCCTTCGCCGGGCCGGAAGTGGTGCGGCTCGAGCAGGCCCGCCTGGCCGCCGTCGAGGAACGGGTCGAGGCCGATCTCGCCCTCGGCCGGCACCGCGAGCTGATCGGCGAACTCGAGACCATCGTCGCCGACAACCCGCTGCGCGAGCGGATGTGGGGACAGCTGATGGTCGCCCTCTACCGCAGCGACCGGCAGGCCGACGCGATCGCCACCTACGCCCGCGCGCGACGCGTGCTCGCCGACGAACTCGGCATCGACCCCGGTCCGGCCCTTCGCGAACTTGAACGCGCCGTGCTCGCCCAGGACCTCCCGGTGACAGCGCCTGCCGGACGTACGGCCGGCGCGCCCGTCGTGGTGCGCGTGCCCCGCCCGTCCGGACGCCTGGTCGGCCGCGAGGACGACCTCGAGAGGCTGGCCGCGCTGCTGGCCGACGCGGATGAGCGACTGATCACCCTTACCGGTCCGGGCGGCAGCGGCAAGACCCGGCTCGCGCTCGCGCTGGCGCAGCTGTCTTCCGACCGGTTCCGCGGCGGCGTCTACTTCGCCGATCTGTCCGCGATCACCGATGCGGCGCTCGTGCGCAGCGAGATCGCGACCGGGCTCGGCAGTGCCGACGACTCGATCGCAGGACTTGCCGAGTGCCTGCACGACCGCGATGCGCTCATCGTGCTCGACACGCTCGAGCATCTGCTTGCGGCGTCCACCGACATCGCGGCGCTGCTCAGCGCGACCTCGCAGCTGCGGCTTGTCGTGACGAGCAGGATTCCGCTGCGCCTGGCCGGCGAGACCGAGTACTTCGTGTCGGGTCTGGCCGTGCCACCGCCGCACGCCGACCTTGCGGTGATCGGGGCGACCTCGGCAGCGCAGTTGTTCGTCGCGCGCGCCAGAGCGATCCGCGCGGACTTCACGCTCGGTGCCGGCAACGCCGAGGACGTCGCCGAGATCTGCCGGCGTCTCGACGGACTGCCGCTGGCGATCGAACTGGCCGCCGCCCGGCTTCGGTTGCTCGGTGTGCGAGCCGTGCGCGAGCGGCTCGACGCGAGCCTGACCCTGCTGACCAGCGGGCACCGCGATGCGCCCGAGCGTCAGCGCACGTTGCGGGCCACCATTCGGTGGAGCGTCGACCTGCTCGCCGAGGCGGAGCGCGCCGCGCTGGGCAGGCTCGGGTTGTTCTCCGGCTCCTTCGATGTCGACACCGCTCTCGAAATCCTCGGCGGCGACGGTGAAGGGCCGCTCGAAACGCTCATGAGCTGCAGTCTCGTGCGCCGCGACGGAGAGCGGTTCCGGATGCCGGAGGCGGTGCGCCAGTTCGCCGTCGATGAGCTCGGCGGGCACGGCGACGCCGCCTCGGCCGCGTTCGTCGCGCACTTCGTGGGCGCCGCCGAAGCCGCGCACGCGCAGGCCGACGGGCCCGGTGCCGTCGCCGCTGCGGGCGCGATCGAGGTCGACCTGCACAACTTCTCCGCGGCGATCCGTCTGGCGCTCGCCCGCGACGACGGCGAGTCGGCTGCGCGGATCGCCGTGGGGCTGACACCGACCTGGCCGGTGCTCGGACGGCTCACCGAGGCCCGCGCGTACCTCGACACGATCATCGCCGCTGCAGGGACGGCGGCCGGCGGCGCACTCCATGCCGCCGCGGGACGACTCGCCTACCAGCAGGGCGACGCCACGGCTGCGTTGCGACACTTCGACCTGGCCGAGAGCGACCCGACGGGACTGCGGGCCGGCGAGGCCGCCCTGGTGCGGTGCCTGCGCGCGGCCATCGCACTGGGCAGCGGCGACATCGACGCCGGACGGACGGCAGCACAGCGCGAGCTCGAACGGGCCGACGCCGCCGGACTGTACGCACCCCAGGTCGTGGCGCTGTCGGTGCTCGCTATCGCCGCCGCGATGACCGACGACTTCGCAGCCGAACGAGCGCACTACGAGCGGCGGCTCACACTGTGCCGCCGGCATGGTGACCGGGTGCGCACCGCAGACACTTTGACGACGCTTGCCGAGATCTCCTTCGATGCGGGCGATTTCGCCGCCGCGACCACGCTCGCCCGCGAGGCGTTCGCCATCAGCGACGGCCACATCCGTCCCGAGTCACGCGACGCGTTGATCATGCTCGGCCGCGTCGCCGTCGCCGAACGCGAACCCGAACGCGCAGCCGGCCTGCTCGCCGAGGCGTTGCAGCGCGCCGTCGAGATCGGGCAGCCCGCGGCGCTCGCCTTGTCCGTGCGGGTGCACGCGGCGGCCGCGGTCGTGTCCGGCGACCTCGTACGGGCCGCGCGCCTGTTCGGTGCGGGAACAGCGATGCACCCGGCATCGGTGCCGTTCAACCCGGCGACGGAGCAGGATCTGGCCGCACGTCGCGACGAGTGCCGAGAACTTCTCGGCTCGGCGGTGTTCACGAACGAGAGCGAACGAGGCGCGATGCTCGATGCCGCCGACATCATCGCGCTCGCCGCCGCGAGCCGTGACGAGCGCACCACCCTCGCGGCGTCCTAGCTACACCACGACCCAGCGGCTGTTCTGCTGTGTGCGGACGACGAGGTTGACGACGCCGTTCGACAGGTAGCTCGCTCCGGCGCGGGCGTGTCCGTCGGAGGTACGCATGTCGAGGCAGGACTTCGCGGGCGACGGCGGCGTCCCGTCCGATCGGCAGTGCGGGATCTGGTGATAGCCGTTGCCGTCGGTGCGGTGCAGCGTGACATGGCGCCAGTTCGAGCTGGTCAGCCGCCCGTGCGTCGCGCTGAGCAGGAAGCTGAACGTGAACCGCATCGGGTGTCTCGCGTTCGCGCTGGCGCCCGGAGTGCTGACCTGAACCGACTGTCCGACGGCATTCGGGAACGACGCCGGCGGTGGTCCCTGAGCGACGCTCACCTGAGCCTGCGTCGAGGACGTCGGCAGTGCGACCCTCGTCGTCTGCACGTGGGCGGCATTGGTCGTCTGCTGGCACGCAATGGTGGCCGGGCAGCCGCCGGTGCCGTAGGCACGTCCGCCGTCCACGGTCGCGGCGGGCACGGCCGACCCGCCGATGACCAGCGTGCCGCTGGCCACGTGCACGCTGCTGCCGGGCTTGGCGATGTACTTCAGCCCGATCACGCTCGTGCCGGAGCCGGCGACCTTGGCGAGGCTGCCGTGATTGACCAGCCAGGGGAAGTGCCGATGAGCTCGGGAGAAACCCTCGTACAAACCGCGATCGTTCGCGATGACCAAGTGGCCCGTGTGCTCGTTGACGATCGACGTTCCCCAGTCGGCGGCGATGTAGCCGTTGTTGGACAGGCTGAGATTGCCGGCGTTGTCGATGCCGTAACGGTCGAACAGGTTGATACCGCCGTTGGTCGCGCCGTCGACGAACAGCGTGCCGCCCGGCTCGACGGTCAAGGTGCCTGACGCCACTCCTGAGCAGGTGTTCGTCTCGGCGCACTTGCGGGTCGTCAGCGTGGCCGAGCCGCCGCTGTGCGAGGTCGCGTGCACCGTGCCGGAGACGTCCAGGATGCCCTCGCCGCCGAGGCTTCCGGAGTTGTCGGTGATGTCACTGCCCGGACGCACGACCGACGGCTGGGAGGTGCCGTTCAGGAACAGGAACCGGCCGTGGTCGATGATCACCCGGGATCCGCTGCCGACGTAGATTGCGGCCAGGCCGACCGCCTCGGCGACGGGAGCGTTGCTGAGGTGCACGGTCGCGCCGTTGTTGATGCACGCGAAGTCGGTGGCGGCGGTCGTGTCGTTCTTGCCCGGCACCGAGCCTTCCTGCCAGTGCGAGGTTTGGAACCAGTGCCCGTCGCCGCCGGTCCAGTGGAACGTGTTCGGCCCGGTGAACGGGCAGGACACCGCCGATGCCGTCGGCGCGAGCGCGGTGATGCCGGCGGCCATGCCTGCGGCCAATAACGCGACGGTGAGTAGGCGCAACGGTGTGCGGGTGCGCATGGCGGTTCCCTCCCCCAAGAGACAGCGCGAGCCTAAGCGACTGTTGCGGAAACGTCGACAGCAGTAACAGCGGCCGGCCGCACCGCCCCGGGGATGTTCGCCTGGGCGGTCGCGAGCGCGAAGCACGCCAGGGTGATCACGGTGCAGATCAGGACGATGACGGCTGCGCCGATGACGTTGACGCCGATCTTGGTCTGGTTCGTGGGGTTCGACATGGCTTGCCCTCCGTAGTGGTGAATCGGTTGGGGCAAACCTGCGACCGGGCGCTGAAGGCGATCTTCAGCCGGACGCTGCGGATTCTTAAGCCGCTCTTTCAGCTCCGATCATTGCGGCGAATCGGACGATGCGACCGAATCGGCGCCTTCAGCATGTATTCGCATGCGGGCGTCGAGCCCGAACCAGAGCGTGATCAGGAGGAACACCACCGCGACCGAGAGCGCCACGATCCCGGCGCCGATCGGGATGACGTCCTTGTCCGCGGCGAGATCGATGAGGGCGAACAGCAGGCCTACGAAGTCGGCGACCACCGAGACACCTGACGCGAACGCGGCTTTGAGGATGGGTTGCACCCGCAGCCGCCGCCCGATCTGCACCCGGGCCGGCTGACCGGTGATGCCTTCGTCGACGGCGAGGTCGAATGCCTGCCCGATCGCGACGACGCTCGACACGAGCAACACGGGGGCGGCGGTGCCGACCACGATCCAGAACGCCTCGTGTTCGTAGGCCATGGGTCCGCAGCGTGCCGCATGGCACGCACGTCGTCCACCGGAGCGGGGCGGGCGCGCAGGGGCCCTATCAGGCTGGATTCCGCGATGGCCCGGCCGGATCCCGCTGCGCCTGGATCCCGGAGGGCACCACGTCGCTGCGGCCACGGTCGACGACGTCGGCGGGCCCGAGCCGCAGCCTGCGCCCCGGCCGGTGACGACAGGTACTCGTCCAATTCGTCCTCTATGGACGCTGCCGGGTCGTCACCGAGCCACCAGAACACGATCTCGAGATTCTCGTCCCCGCCGGATGCACGCTGCGCCACACCCTGAAGACGCGCCGGACCACCCGCGACGTTGCACCCGGCGCCGGATCTCACAGCCCGTGCTTCAGGACCGTGCTTCAGGACGATGCCTCAGGACGATGCCTCAGGACAGCGGCGCCTGCGCGCTGGACGTGACGACGTGGTGCACGCCGGCGCCCTTGCCGAACACCGCGCCGAACGCGATGTGCTCGGTCTGCTCGCAGCGCAGGGTGAGGGTGCGCCGGTCGGGCGAGAGTTCGGCGCTGATGCGCACCGAGGCGCGGTACGGGTCGCGGGCGACGTAGTCCGCCACGGCACCCGCCACGTCACCGAACTGCAGCGCCTGTTCACGGTCCAGTGCGCCGCCACGGCCGAGGTCGACACCGCTTGCCGCCGCCGCGGTCGCCGCCCCGTCGCACACGTCCTGCAGGTCGCGCTGCTGGACGAACGCGTCACCCGCGGCGATCGAGCCGGCAACCATGATCAACGCGATCAGGAAGAAGCCGAGGATCAGCGGCAGCGTCGACCCGCGGTCGTCCGCCATCACGACACGACCCGGTAGTCGTCGACGTGCACCACGTACTCGCCCACGGTGGTGATGCCCTTGCCGGACAAGAACCGCGGCACGCCCGGGATCTGCACGCTGCGGATGACGCAGACGGTGAACTGCGCGCCGGCGGCAAGCACGGGCGTCGTGGTGGCTCCGCCCGTGCACGATGCGCCCGCCGGGACGTAGCGCACCTCGACATCGTCGGCCAAACCCTGGTCGTCCAGCGCGATGCGCACCGCTGCCTGCGCCCGGGGCAGAGCGTCCGCGGCGTGGTCTGCGGTGGCAAAGGCCCGACCGGCTTCGCGCGCTGCCTGCGAGACGGCCAGCTCGCTGCGCTGCACGGTCGCGACCGACACGATGAGGTAGACCAGCGGCACCATCACGATGACGGCCACGAAGATGAACTCGATGATCGCCGAGCCGCCGTCGTCGCGCGTGTCTCACGGCGTCGATTCCTTCAACGCCGACGAGGTGAGGTCGATGCGCAGCGGAATCTTGATCGGCGCGAGCAACGCCTGCACCGTCCCGGTGCAGTGCACCGTCGTCACGGGCAGGGCCGACTCGGCGTCGACACCCGGCCCGCTCGTGCAGGTGACGTCGGCGCCGCTCAGCCCGTCCTTGATCAGTTGCTCGGCGCGCGCCGCACCCGCCGAAGGCGGTACTCCGGCCGCGGCTGCGTACCGGGCCGCGTCGGCAGCGCTGGCGGCGACGATGTTGCGGGCGTAGAAGTACACCGCGACCTGCAGCACCCCGAACAGCAACAGCACCAGCAGCACCGAGATGAGAACGAATTCGACGGCGGCCGCACCGTCGTCGCGCTCCCGGAGCATCTACTTGCTGCCGGTGACCGAATCGATCGCGCTGGTGATGGCGCTCTTGATCTGCGGCTCGAACACGCCGAGGATCGCGACGACCAGGATCGCCGACATCACGGTGACCATCACCCAGCCGGGCACGTCGCCCCGGTCCCGGTCGTCGCGCACCCGCTCGGCCAGCGCGGCGAACCACATCGTCAGGAATTGCATACTGTCCCCTCTCGTGATCAATGAGCCAGTGACGTGAGCGTCAGCAGGCCCGGGTAGAGCGCGAACAAGACGGTGACCGGCAAGATCAAGAACACCACCGGCACCATCATCGAGATTTCTTTGCGGCCGCCCGCCTCGAGCAGCGCGCGTTTGCCGATCTCGCGGACGTCGACGGCCTGTGCCCGCAGCACGTCGGCGAGCGGGGTGCCTCGTTCGAGACCGACGACGATGCCCTGAATGAACCGGGCGAACGGTTCGAGCGTCGTGCGTTCGGCCACACCGGTGAGCGCGGTCGTCAGCGGTACGCCGGTGCGCGACTGGGCGACGGCAACGTCGAGATCACGGGCGAGCTCTCCCCCGGTCAGCCGGCATACGCGGCGCAGCGCGTCCGCGGGCGCCTCGCCCGCCACGACCGCGAGCGCCAGCAGATCGGCGAACACCGGGAACTCGGCGAGCATCACCGCCTCACGGCGGTCGAGTTGCCTGGTCAGGAACCAGTCGCGGCCGAGCACGCCGCCGACCAGGCCGGCCAGGGCGACTGCCGCGACGAGTACCGGGTCGAGCGCGCCGCGCGCCCACCCGGCGAGAGCGACCAGCACTCCGCTGCCCAGCATTGCCGACACGCCCCACACGACCTGCTCGACGCGGAAGTCCTCGACCGTGACCCGACTGCCCAATCCGTTGAGCCGGCGCCGCACCGATGCGGCACCGCCGACGATCTTGTCGAGCATGCCGACGAGATCGCCGAGTGCGGGACCGAAGATCCGTCGCGCCACCACGAACGGCGTGGCCGTGGCGGACGGCTGCATCAACAATCGCGACGGCCGCGGCGTGTCACCCAGGTACGGCGCGACACGGTCCACCAACCTGATCGGGCGCAACGGCGGAGCGGCACGCACCGCGATGATCACGCCCGCCGCCGCGAGCGCGCCGAGAATCGACCCGAGCAACCAGAGTGTCATTGCAGCACCCGGTGATCTTCAGGAAGCCTGCCGATCCGCAACATGACCCGGTACGCGACGACGCACACCGCCGCGCCGATGGCGAGCAGCACCGTGCCGCCGGGCGAGTCGTACGCCGTCAAGGTCTGCGACTGGGTGCCGAGCAACAGCAGCACCAGCCACGGCGCGGCCACAGCGAGTCGCGCGGCGTTCACGATCCAGCCCTGGCGCGTCTCGAGTTCCGAACGCGTGCGCGCGTCGGACCGGAGCAGTTCGGACAGCGTGCGCAGCACCGTCCCGAGATCGCTGCCGCCGACCTCGCGCGCGACGCGCACGGTCTCGCAGATGCGGTCGCCGACCGGATCGGCGAGATCGCGCTTCAGCGCGTCGAGACAGTCGCCGAACCGTCCGCTCGCGCGGTAGGCGGTGCCGAATCGGGCGAAGGCAGGTCGTAGCTCGGCCGGGCCGCGCTCACCGAGCGCGGAAAGCCCTTCGGGCAAGGACATTCCCGCGCGGACGGCCGACGCGAGGTTGTCCACCGCCTCGGGCCACAGTTCGCGCAACGCGAGTTGCCGCCGCCGGCGTACCCGATGCAGCACGACGATCGGCACGAAGAACGCGAAGATGCCGAAGAAGACGGCGACCGCGACGGTCGACGTCAGCACCAACACCGCGCCTGTCGCGAGCAACGCGCTGAGCACCTGGGCGCCGAGCAACTGCGCCGGACCCACGCCGTCGACGCCGGCCTGGCGTAGCAGATCGATGCGCGCCGTGGCGATCCGCGAATCGTGACGCTGCGGTGCACGTGATCCGCTGCGCCAGATCAGCAACAGGCCCAGACCGAGCAGTAGGCCCGCGAACGCTCCCATCAGGCCTCCCGCAGCCGCTGGCCGAGGGCCTGCACCAGATCGACGCCGGCCGCCTCGTACCGCTCCGGATGCGGCGGATAGCCGTCGCCGCGCTCGAGACGTCCGCGCCGTGTCGTGAACAGTTCAGTGGTCTCGATGATGTCGCCCTCGACACGTCCGGTGACGCCGACGATCTCGCGCACACGCCGTTGTCCGCTCGCGTCCATCGCGAGGTGCACCACGATGTCGACGGACGACGCCACGGTCGGCACGACGAACGACGCCGACACGTTCTCGCCCGCGAGCAGCGGCAGGGTGCACATCTTGATCAGCGCCTCGCGCGCGGAGTTCGCGTGCAGCGTGCACATGCCCGGCAGTCCGCTGTTCAACGCGACGAGCAGGTCGAGGCACTCCTCCTGCCGCACCTCGCCGACGATCAGTCGGGAAGGTCTCATCCGCAACGCTTCCTTGACCAGACGCCGGAGCGGGATCTCGCCGGTGCCCTCGAGGTTGGGTTGCCGGGTCTGCATGCCGACGACGTCGGGCGCGGCGATCTGCAGCTCGAAAACCTCTTCGACGGTGACGATGCGCTCGCGTCCTGGTATCGCGCCGCACAACGCGTTGAGCATCGTCGTCTTGCCCGACTGCGTGCCGCCTGCGACGAGGACGTTCAGTCCCGCGACGACGGATGCTTCGAGGAAGCGCGCTGCCTGTTCGGTGATCGATCCGGCGGCGATCGAGTTCGTCGAGGGAGTGGAAACCGAGCACGAACTTGCGGATGTTGACCGCCATGTGCCGGCGGGTGATGGACGGGATGACCACGTGCAGCCGCGACCCGTCGGGCAACATGGCGTCGACGAACGGAGTGCTCAGATCGATGCGGCGCCCGCTGCTGCGCAGCATCCGTTCGACCAGCTCGGCCACCTCGTCGCTGGTGAGGATGAGCGTGGTCAGTTCCGAGCGGCCCCGGCGGGCGATGAACACCCGCCCCGGCTCGTTGATCCAGATCTCCTCGATGGTCGGGTCGTCGAGCAGCGGCTGCAACGGTCCGAACCCGGCTATCGCGTCGTGGATCGCGCGGGCGACCCCCGTGCGGTCGCTGATCGGCGGCAGCCGCGAGGTCGTCGCCCGGTCGACGTAGTCACCGATCGCCTCGTCGATCAGCGTTGCGACCGCGGCAGGCTCGCTCGCGGGATCGAGGGCGCGGCGGCGCACGAGTTCGCGCACTTCGCCCTCGAGGATCGCCCGCGCCGTCGGCATGCACCCTCCCCCGGAGTGTCCGAATTGTCCGGCTCTTGCGGCAGCCTAAGCCCGACTCACCGGTAGCGCACACTCCAATTCCAGCGGATGTGGACAACGGAAAAGTGGAGGGCGCACCTCACGCCACAGCAAGCGCAGCAGCCTCAAACGAGGCCGGCTCAGACCTGTCCCGGATAGAACCCGTGCCGCGCGAGCGGCGCGACGAGCTCGCGCTCCTCGTAGGCGAAGTGCGACAGCAGCGTCTCGGCCAATGTGTCGACGGCGGCGTCGACGGCCGCGAGATCGTCCGGCGTACTCGCCAGCCGGACGAGCGATGCGTCGATCTCGCGGATGACCTCGTGGATGACCTGGTGTTCGCGGTGCAGCTGGTCGAGCACGGGGACGAGGCCGGGCTCGGCCTCGCGCAGGTGCGGGAAGATCTGACCGCTCTCGAGCTCGTGGTGCTGCGTCAAGCCGAGGCAGAACTGCTGGCAGATCCCGCCGAACGTCCAATTGTTCGCGAGCAGCGCGACCTGCTGCAGCTCGCCGCGCGCCGCGCCGAGCGAGAGGTGGCCGGCACGCAGTTGCTCGAGCACGCCGCGCAGCTGGTCGAGTTCGCGGCGGTACATGTCGTGCACCTGGACGAGGTGCTCGCCGACCTGACGTCCCAGCGCCGACTCGACGGCGTCGACGACGGCCGGCGCGCTCGGTCGCGCGGAATCGGACAGCAGTGGGTCGAGCATGCCTACCAGGATGCCAACCTCGGAGCGACCGTCAGCTATGGGCTCGTCATCGACACGGTCGCGGATCGCGCACAGCGCGACGAGACCTGCGCGCAGGCCGGCGAGCTCGTCCGGCATGATCATCGTGGCCAGCTCGTCGTCGACCAACCGCACCCCGCGCCGGATCGCCTCGGCCGCGGTCCGTCCCCGTTCGGTCGCCGAGATGTTTGGCGACCCGGATAGTCAAGCGCCTTGACCTACTACACGTCCGCGTGGCCGCCGGCGAGGACGAGCTGTTGTGCCGCGCGGAAACAGCGGGACGCGCGGCCGCGTAGCGTCCGAACGGTGAGCACGTTCGCCGCGCGGATCGACGCCATCACGCTCGACCAGCTGCGCGCGCAGCAGAGCGTGAAGTGGACGACCGCGGGCGCCGACGGCATCGGGGCGTTCGTCGCAGAGATGGATTTCGGCACCGCACCGGAGATCATCGCAGCGCTCGAACGCATCGTCGCCGATCAGAACTTCGGCTATCTCGCGCAGCCGCTGGCCGACGAACTCGCCGAGGCATGCGCGACCTGGCAGCGCGATCACTACGGGTGGGACATGCCGCCCGACGCGGTGCATCCGCTCGCCGACGTGGTCAAGGGACTCGAGCTCGCCATGACGCACTACTCGCGTCCCGGCGCGCCGATCATCCTGCCCACGCCGGCCTACATGCCTTTCCTCGTCATCCCGCGCATTTTCGGTCGCGACATCATCGAAGTGCCGATGCACAACGACGCCGGTCGTTACACATTCGACCTCGACGGCATCGACGCCGCATATCGCGCGGGCGGCGATCTGCTCGTCCTGTGCAATCCGTACAACCCGCTGGGACGCGTGTTCGACACAGCCGAGCTGGCCGCCCTCACCGAGGTCGTCGACCGACACGGCGGGCGGGTGTTCGCCGACGAGATCCACGCGCCGATCGTCTACTCGGGAGCGCGACACATTCCGTACGCGGCGACCTCCGAGACTGCGGCCGCACACACGATCACCGCGACCTCCGCGTCGAAGGGTTGGAACCTGCCCGGCCTCAAATGCGCGCAACTCATCCTGAGCAACGACGCAGATCGTGACATCTGGGAGCCGATCGGGCACTGGGCGTCGCACGGCGCGAGCAATCCCGGCGTCGTCGCGAACATCGCCGCCTACCGGCACGGCGCGCCGTGGCTGGACGATGTGCTCGCGTACCTCGACGACAACCGGCGGCTCTTGGCCGACCTGGTGGGTGCGCACCTGCCGCATGTTCGTTACCGCGCACCCGAGGGCACGTATCTCGCCTGGCTCGATTTCCGCGAGCTGAACCTGCCGCAGAGCCCGGGTGAGTTCGTCACCGAGAAGGCGCGGGTCGTGGTGATCGACGGGCCGCAGTGCGGTGCGGGCGGTGCCGGCTTCCTGCGCCTGAACTACGCCACTCCGCGCGCTGTGCTCACCGAGATCGTGCAGCGCATGGCCGCAGCAATCGGCTAGGCACGCGTCGCCACCACCCATTCGCCGCGTGGACGCCATCCCACCGCGATGGCAGGCTCGTTCCATGATCGGGTCGGTGGTCGGCCGCGACGTGGAGCTCGCCCACCTGTGGCGGGCCCTCACGGCGCAGCGCCGCGTGCTGCTCGAAGGCCCGGCGGGCATCGGCAAGACAGCGCTCGTCGACGCCTTGCTCGAGCACGCGTCGGCCAACGGAATGCTCGTGCTGCGGTGCGCGCCGGCCGAGACCGAGGCGTCGCTTCCGCTGGTTGCGCTCGCCGACCTGCTCGCCCCGCTCACGGACGACTCGGCGACGCTGCCCGGTCCGCAGCGCCGCGCCGTGCAGGCAACGATGATGCTCGAGGATGCCGGTCCGGCAGTTGACGAGCGCGCGCTCGCGTCGGCGACGCGCACGTTGCTCGACGCTGCAGGCGAACGGTCCGACGCGGGCGTGCTCGTCGCCATCGACGACGCACCGTGGCTCGATCCCCCGAGCGAGCGCGCGCTGCGTTTCGCCTTGCGGCGCACGTCCGGGCGGGTGCGCGTCGTCGTCAGTCGACGCACCACCGGCACCGACGATGACGTACTGCCGCTCGGCCTGGAATCGATCGCAGACGTCGAGCGCGTATCGCTCGTGCCCCTCGGCGTCGGCCCGTTGCACCACGTGCTGCGCCAGCGCTTCGACGTCGCGCTGAGCCGGCCGCTCGTCGTGCGGCTCGCGCACGAATCGGGCGGCAACCCGTTGCTCGCGATCGAGCTGACGCGGGCGATGCTGCGGATGCCGCACCTGCCGGGGCCGGGTGACGACCTGCCCGTCCCGGCGTCCATGCAGGATCTCGTCGGCGCGTCGCTGTCGGCGCTGCCGGTCGAAGCCGTCCGCGCTGTGCGGCTCGTCGCCCTGATGTCGTCGCCGCACCTGGCCGACCTCGACGCCGCCGACATCACGACCGAGTCGATCGACACGATCGAGGAGGCCGGACTCGTCGTCGTCGACGGCGATCGCGTGCGCTTCGTGCACCCCGTACACGGCGCATCGGTCCGTGCGAGCATTCCCGCCGGTGTACGCCGGCGCATGCACGCCCATCTGGCAGAGGTGAGCCGCGACCCGGACGAGCGTGCCCGCCACCTGGCTCGCAGCGCGAGCGCTCCCGATCCGGAATCGGCTGCAGAACTCGGCGAGGCCGCCGCGCGGGCGCACGCCCGCGGCGCACCTGAGGTGGCCGCCGACCTCTACCAGCGCGCGAGCGTCCTCACCGACGACGATGCGGACGCCGTGTCGCTGCGGCTGAAGGCAGTGCAGTGCCTGTACGACTGCGGCAACTACCCGATGGCCGCGGCCGAGGCGGACACGCTCGGTTCGACGTTGACCGGGGAGCGTCTGGCGGAAGTGTTGTTGCTGCGCGCGGCGATCGCGTTCAGCGCCGACGATCTGCCGCTGGCGGCCGCGATCGCGCTGCGGGCCCTCGCCGCCGCACCGGACGGCTCGCGACTGGCCGGACGGGTGCATGCCCACGTGGCGGTCTTCGTCGACGCTCCCGCCGAGGCCCGCCGGCACGCAGAGGCTGCGCTCGAACTGCTGGGCGGGCCCGAGGCGGTCGCAGCCGGACGAAGGCGGCATCGGGCGTCTCGTACCCAACGATCGGGCGTTGCTGGCATCGGTGCTGATGCTCGTGTTCCTCAACGAGATCCGGACGGGGCTGCCCGCCCGCACCGAGTTGCTCGACCGAGCACTCGAACTCGAAGCCGGTGAACCCACCTGGCTCGCCGGCACGATCCCGCCGATCTGGTGGAAGGGCACCGACGACCAGGATCGGGCCCGCGCTCGGCTGCTGACGATGCTCGACGCAGCTGCAGCGTCCGGCGACGAACCGTTCCAGCACGAGTTGATCCAGCACCTCGTCGAGACCGAGACGCTCGCGGCCGACTACGCGGCGGCACAGAACTGGATCGCCCAATCGCTCGATCTCGCCGAACAGCTCGGCGCCGGATTGTCGGCGGAGCGTTGGCTCGCGGGCGTGCTCGACGCGTACCGCGGCGATCTCGACGCCGCGGCCGGCGCGGCCACCGCGCTCATGCACGAGGCCGAGCGGCTCGGCGACTCGTGGTTGCGTCGAATCGCCCTGCAACTGCGTGCCTTCACCGAACTCGCCGCAGGCGACGCGCGCAGCGGCCGCACATCACTACGCCGAGCTAGCTACGGCCATGGCCGAGACCGGCCTCGTCGAGTCGCTCGCGGCGCGCATCGAGCCCGAATGGATCGAGGCCTGCGTCGGGACGGGCGACCTCGACACTGCTGCGCAGGTGCTCACCCGACTCGAGCAACGTCATGCCCGGCTGCCGCGGCCGTGGACGCGGCTCGGGCTCGCCCGGGCCAGGCTGCTGATCGAGAGCGCCCGCGGTCGTGACACCGAGCGTTTGATCGCCGAACTCGGCGAGGTCATCTCTGAACTCGAACCCGGAGTGCTGCGGTTCGAACGGGCCTGCTCGATGTTGATCGCGGGCCTCGCGCACCGCCGCGCCCGCCGCAAGAGGGCCTCGCGCGACGCGTTGCTCGCGGCGGCCGACGCGTTCGAGGCCATCGGCGCGCGCGGGTTCGCCGTGCGCGCCCGCGCGGAAGCCGAACGCACCGGAACGAGGGCGACGACGCAGCTGACCTCGTCCGAGGTGCGTGTGGCCGAACTCGCTGCGACCGGCAGCACCAACCGCGAGATCGCCGAAGCGTTGTTCATCAGCCCGAAGACGGTGGAGGCGAACCTGGCGCGGATCTATCGCAAGCTGGACATAGGCCGCAGAGCCGAACTGGCAACGGCGCTGTCCACCGCGAGGATCGGCGCTCAGCCATAGGGAAACGACTGATTCATTGCAGGTGGCCGCGCGCCTAGCGTTGCCTCGTGGGCAAACGGCTGTTCGTGCTCGAGCGCTACGACGATTCGGGGCGTCACGATCCGCTGCAGTCGTTTCCCACACTGCCGTCCGGCATGCGGGTGGCCTGCGCCGTACATCTTCCGGCAGACGACGTCGTCCTCGCGATAGTGGAGGGAGAGGACGAGACGTCGGTGTGCGACGCGGTCACCGCAGCCGGGTGGCGGGTCGACCGGATCACGGCGGCGACCTGGGCACAGGTGCCGTCGTGACCGGCCGCACGGGTTTGTCCTCGGCCGCTGCCGCACTCATCGTGACGGCATGCTGCTGGTGCCGTCAGCGGGGGCAAGGCGTCGCGAACCCCACGACCTGCGGGTTTGAGCTTCAGGCTCCGACGTTGACCTGCAGGCGGAACCGCTCGTCGGCGGACATGCCGCCCCACACCCCGTAGGGCTCGTTGCTGCGCAGCGCGGCCTTGAGGCAGTCGTCGATGACCGGGCAACGCGAGCAGATGGCCTTGGCCTTCATCTCACGACGTCGCACGGACGCGCCGCGCTCGTTGTCGGCTTGATAGAACAGCGACGTGTCCAGACCCGCGCAGGCGGCATCGAGCTGCCACTCCCAGGCGAAGATGCGCCGGGCCGTGAAGTCGGATGGCGAAGTGATCATGATGCCTCTCGCGCGCTACCCCTGGATGACGTCGAACAGCACGGATGCCCGTTGTTACCTGCCCCGCAGTCATAGGAGGGGGTTCGCGCCGACCTGATACCGGTGGAAACCGGACCCAGGGCGAGACTGATCCCTTCCGAGGCAGATAATATCCGCGTTAGTTTTACCGGTCAAGACCGGCTATCAGGGATGATCGGCGAGAAATCCGCCCGCATGAGCGCTCAGTCCGATCTCAGTCGATTTCGACCGCCACGGCGCCCAATCCGTCGAACTCAGCGCGGAACCGATCGCCGGATGCATCGGCACCGCGGCATGCCGCGTTGACCCAGGGCCGACCGCACCGCGATCGTGCAGGGCCGGGCCGGGGTGTACTCGTCGTTCCTGCTGCACGCCGAGCACGCGGCCGAGCGCTACGGCGTCGCGGCCCCACGAGATCCTGCAGCGCGCCGGAGAAGCCGGCTACGTCGGTGGGCAGGAGGACATGCTCATCGACATCGCCCTGCTACTCGTCCACGAGCGCGACCTGGCGGCCATCGGCGCAAGGTGATCGGGCACCCTGGAGGGGTGACCGACAGCGAGAGCCCGCTGACCAGGGCGTGGAAGCGCGCCAAGCAGAGTGCGCCACGGCAAAAAGCGATCGCGGCGACGATCCACACCGTGCGGCGCACCAAGCCGCGCTCGATCGTGAAGGCGCGCGAGGCGCTCATCGCCGAGGCCGCGCGGCACGGCGTCGACGACCTGTCCGAGAAGGAACTCGCCACGATGACCGACGCGGTCACGCTGACGGCGCGCGAGGCCGCCGGCGAAGCGGTGAGCAAGGGCAAGGCCGGGGTCAAGTCGCTGCTGACGGCACTGCAGACGACCAAGCCCGCCTGGATCGAACTCCCCGACAACGTCGCGGCGCTCCTCCTGCGCAGTGATCAGCAGCCGGTCGACGTGGAGATCGTGATCGAGGTGCCGAGCGTGGTCGAGCGGCTCACCGCCGACCTCACCGCCGATGCCGAGGGTGCCCGCAGCTTCAGCGTGTGGCTCGCCATCGACCCGACCACGACCGTCACCGCGGTGTGCGTCGGCGCCGAACGCCTCGGGCGCGTGCCCCAGACGCACGCACCCGTGGTCCGCGATGTCCTGCACCAGCGCCGGTGCTGGACGCCGGCGAAGCTGCGGGACGGCACGGTCACCGTCCGGTTGCCCGACCGGCCCTGACCGCTGCGCTCGCCCGCTCCCGTCCCCGCCCGATCCCGCCCGTTGAGTGACGTCTCCCTCGTTGAGTGACGTCTCGGGTCGTTCAGTGACGTCGAATTCGACGTCACTCGACGTGCGGGGACGTCACGCACCGCGCGGGGACGTCACGCACCGCGCGGGGACGTCACGCAACGCGCGCGGGCGTCACCCAACGCGTGCGGACGTCACTCAACGTGCTCGCCGAACGCCTCCCCGGCGATCGCCCGGCCGGCACCGGCCCGCGTCCAGTACCCGTACGTGCCCTGCTGCAGCAGTTCGCGGCCGGCGTCGGCCAGCGCACCCAGTGCGGCGAAGGCGAACGCGCCGCCGACCGAGATGCGAGCCGCCCCGAGCTGCGCCAGCTCGGCGACCGAGGGGGTGCCCGGCAACGCCAACACGTTCACCGGAGCGCCGACCTCGGCCACGAGCGTGCGCACCTCGTCGCGGTCGACGACGCCTGGGGCGAACACGACGTCGGCTCCGGCGGCCACGAAACTCTGCAGCCGCGCGATCGTGTCGGCGAGATCGACCCGATCGTGCAGGTAGTTCTCGGCACGAGCCGTGATGACCACCGCGCCGGCAGCGGCCTCGACCGCTGCGGCGATGCGCTCGACAGCGAGCGTGGCGTCGTAGATCTCGCTGCCGCTCCAGTCCTCGACGCTGCAGCCGGCCAGGCCCGCGTCGCGGGCGGCCCGCACGGTCTGCGCCACCCCGGCCGGGTCGTCGGCGAAGGCGTTCTCGAGGTCGGCCGACACCGGCACGTCGACGGCTGCCGCGATCTGCGCGCCGTGCGCGAGGGCCTCGTCGCGCGTCACCGACCCGTCGAGTCGGCCGAGGGTCGCCGCGAAGCCGCTGCTCGTCGTCGCCAGGGCCCCGAAGCCGAGCTGCACCAGCACACGGGCCGAGCCGACGTCCCACGGATTGGGCAACAGCAGCGGGTCACCCGGGACGTGCAGCGCGCGGAAACGGTCGGCGAGTTCGAAGGCCATGCACTGAACCTAGGTATTGACACCGACACCGTCCGAACGAGGTGGCCGTCGAGACGGCGCGCTAGGGGGACCCTCGCGGCCGCACGCGCCTGACCACGCGCTCGGTGTTCCCGTCGGTCGAGGCTCTCGAGCCGGCCTTCCAGACCGGCATGGAGTACACCCTGCGCGAATCCGCCGAGCGCTCGACGCACCTCGTCACCGCCTGACCGTCGGCCGGCGTCAGGACGGCGTCGGCCCGGTCGTGATCGGCAGCCCTGCCGCGCTCCACGCCTTCGTCCCACCCTCGATCGTGAATGCCGTGCGTCCCGCGGCGTCGATCAGGTCTGCCGCCCGGCCGCCGCGTCCGCCCATCGAGCAGGCGGTGATCACCGGCCGGTCGCCGAAGGCGTCGAGCGCCTTGGGCACCATGGCGATCGGGACGTTGATCGCGCCCGTGATGTGCCCGGAGGCGTACTCGTCCGGGCTACGGACGTCGACGATCGGGTCGCCGGCGCGTTGCATCTCGCGCGCTACGGCCGGGGCGATGCGTTCGGCGGCCACAGCGGCTACCGCGCGGCGGGCGAGGTCGCCGTGGGGTTGTCCTCGACGCCGCAGCGGCGCATCGCGGGTGCGCCCGGCTCACAGTGCGTGCCGGGAAGCGGTGCCTTCTCGCCGCGGTGCAGCACACCGTCGTCGATGACGAACCACGACAACAGGCCGCCGAGCGCGCACAAGGCGGCGGCGATCAGCACCGCATGGTGAAAGCCGGAGGCAAGGCGGGCCGCGTCGGCATACGCGGCCGAGTCGATGCCCGCGACGCCGGGCAGCACCGCGACGGCGAGCAGCCCCGCCGTACGGGCGACGTCGTTGTTCACCGCGGACGCCACTCCGACCTCGTGCTCGGGAGCAGCCGCAAGCACCGTCGCCGTCAGCGGAGCGACCGTCACCGACAGGCCCAGCGCGAAGACGATCACAGCCGGCAACACGTCGACGAGATAGCTCGACGAAGCACCGATGCGCGCGTACAACGCCATGCCGATCGCGGCGATGATCGGCCCGACCGTCATCGGCCGACGGGGGCCGATGCGCTGCGCGAGACGACCCATCCGCGCCGAGAGCAGCAACATCACGACGGTCACCGGAAGCAACGCGCTACCCGCCTGCAACGGCGAGAAGTCCGACACCCGTTGCAACGCGACGGGCAACAGGAACAGCGCACCGGACAGCGCGGCATACACGACGAGCGTCACGATGTTGGCGCCGGCGAACTGCTTGTTGCGAAACAGGCTCAGCGGCATCATCGGATCGCGCACGCGCGCCTCGTTCACCACGAACCCGACGAGCACGGCGATGCCGCCGAGCAGCGTCACGACCAAGGCGGTGTTCCAGCCCTGCCCGGGGCCCTCGGTCAGCGCGTAGATCACCAACGCCAGGCCGAGCGCCGCGGTCGCAGCGCCTACGACGTCGAGCCTGCCGGACGCCTCGTCGTCCCGCGTCTCGGGCACGTGTCGCGCGGCGACGAGCACCACGGCGACCGCGAGCGGCAGGTTGATGAGGAACGCGAGGCGCCACCCCCACGGCGCGATGCCGACCAGCACGCCACCCAGCACCGGGCCGATCGCCGAGGCAACCCCGCCGAGGCCCGACCAGGCGCCGACGGCCTCGGCCCGGTCGTCCGGACGGAACACCGCTTCGAGGATGGCCAGTGATCCTGGTGTCAGCAGCGCGGCGCCGATGCCCTGCAGCGCACGCGTCGCGATGAGAATGTCGGCGTTCGGTGCGAGGGCGCACCCGGCGGAGGCGAGCGCGAACCAGACCGTTCCGACGATGAAGATGCGACGCCGGCCCAGCCGGTCGCCGAGGCTGCCGCCGAGCAGCAAAAGGCCCGCGAGCGTCAGCGTGTACGCGTTGACCGTCCACTGCAGACTGGTCAGTCCGGCGTCGAGGTCCGTGCCGATGCGCGGTAGCGCGACATTGACCACCGTGCCGTCGAGTTGTGCCATGCCGCTGCCGAGCACGGTCGCCAGGAGCACCCACCGGCCCTGACCCGACTTGAAGACGACTCCGCGGTCCAGCGAGGCAGGCATGCGTACACGGTAGTTTGAGCAGTCAACGGCACGGAGGGCTTCCATGGCAGATCCGGATATCACCGTGCGCGACAACGCCGACCGCTCGCGCTACGAGGTTTTCGTCGGCGTTGACCTGGCCGGCTTCGCCGCCTACCGCGACAAGGCCGGCACGCGGGTGTTCACCCACACCTCGATCGAGCCCGACTACGAGGGCCACGGTGTCGGCAGCGCGCTCGCACGCGCTGCGCTGGACGATGTGCGCGCGCGCGGCTTGCCGGTCGTCGCGCGGTGCCCGTTCATCGCCGGCTACATCGACAGGCATCCTGCCTATGCCGATCTGCTGGCCTGAACGTCGCACGAATGCCGAAGGCCGTCGGACCCCTGACGTGCACCCCGCGAAGCCAGCGGCCCGACGGCCGGATCGGTGGCCGTCGGTGGCGACGGTGTCCCGCTCACCTGGCGGGTCGGCCGGACTGTTAGCGGGAACGTACCGGCACCTTCCTGCTCACACAATTGTCTTGGCAGTCAATCCGCATCCGCTTCATCGCCTAGGTTCGGATCATGGCCGACTCGTGTGACGTCGTGATCGTGGGTGCAGGGTTGGCGGGGCTCGTCGCCGCACGGGTGCTGTGCGGGGCGGGGCTCGACGTGGTGCTGCTCGAGGCCGACGAGGCGCCGGGCGGACGGGTACGCACCGATCGCGTCGACGGGCTGCTGCTCGACCGGGGTTTCCAGCTGCTCAATCCGAGCTACCCGCAGGCTCGGCGCACCCTCGACCTGCGAGCGTTGCGGCTGCGGCAGTTCGGTGCCGGCGCGGTCGTCGTCCACGGCTCCGGCCGGTACCCACTCGTCGATCCGCGTCGTTCGCCCCGCGAGGCGCTGACCGCGCTGAAACTGCCCGTCGGGACGGTGCGCGAGAAGGCGGCCTTCGCCCGGTGGGCGCTCGAGGTCGGGACTCGGGCTCGGCGCGGCGGATCAAGCAGGGCGACGACACCTCCCTCGCGGAGGCTTTGGACCGCCGCGGCATACACGGCGCGTTCACCGACGGTGTGGTGCGCACCTTCTTGTCCGGCGTGCTCGGCGAGGACGAACTGCGCACGTCGCGCCGGCTCGGTGACCTGTTGGTGCGCTCGTTCGTCCGCGGCGTGCCGGCGCTGCCGGAGGGCGGCATGCAGGCCGTGCCCGACCAGCTCGCGCGCCTGCTGCCGGCCGGCGTGCTCCGCACGTCGACAGCCGGTACACACCGTCGCCGGCACGTCGGTCGACTCCGCCGCCGGACGGTTCGAGGCGCGTGCGGTGATCGTGGCGACCGATGTGCGGGCGGCCGCTACGCCTGCTCGGCGATCCCGAACCGGCCACGCGCGCGCTGACGACCTTCTATCACCTGGCCGAGACCTCGCCCGCGTCGCGACCGATGCTGCACCTGGATGCCGATCGCCGGGGACCTGTGGTGAACACCGCAGTTGTCAGCGATGTCGCCCCCACCTACGCGCTGAACGGGTCGCTCGTGTCGTCGACCGCACTCGGTGCCGACGGATCGCCGGACGCCGAACGCGCCGTGCGTCGGCATGCCGGGACGATCTACGGCGTCGATCCGAGTTCGTGGCGCCACGTCGCGACCTATCCGATCGTCGACGCGCTGCCCGAGACGCCACCCGGCACCGCGCTGCGCCGACCGGTCTCCCGAGGCGGCGGCGTGTACGTCGCGGGCGATCATCGCGACACGGCCTCACTGCAGGGCGCGATGGTCTCGGGTCGCCGGGTAGCGGCCGCCGTCCGGGCCGACCTCAGCCGGTAGCAGCCGCGACCCGGGCGCGTTCGTCCGGCGCCGGTTCGGTGTGCACGTAGCGGGCGCCGCGCAACATCGACGCGGCGGCACCGATCACCGACATCGCGACGGCCGCGCCGAACACGATCACCAGACCGTGGTGGAAGGGCTGCGAGATCAGGTCGGGGAAGAATTCGCGCCCGGTCAGCGTCGTCCGGTCTGCCGAGGACAGGTTGTGCAGCCCGCGCCCGCCGACGAGTGTCTGCACCGGGTTGTAGCCGAGGAACGCGGCGAACAGGCTGCCCACCGGAGGTTCGTTCGCGACGGTGTGCGCGATCGCGGGCGCCACGTGATGCGCGGTGAGGCCACGGAACAGCGTTGTCGGCAGACTGGCGGCGAGACCGGCGATCATCAACGAGAAGAAGATCCCGATCGACAGCGACGATCCCGCGTTGAAGAACGTGCCGCGCATGCCCGAGGCCGCGCCGCGTTGGCTCGCCGGCACGCTGTTCATGATTGCGGTGGTGTTCGGCGCCGAGAAGAGGCCTGACCCGATTCCGTTGAGCACGAGCAGCCCGGCGAAGGCCCAGTAGCTGAAGTCGACCGGCAACAGCATCAGCCCGACGAAGCTCGCCGCCACCATGAGCAGTCCGCCGGTCGCGAACGTCCGCGCACCGAAGCGGTCGGACAGCGCGCCTGACACCGGTCCGGCCACGAGGAACGCCACGGTCAATGGGAGCAGGTAGATGCCGGCCCACAACGGCGTCTGCTCGAAGTCGTAACCGTGCAGCGGCAACCAGATGCCCTGCAGCCAGATGATCAGCATGAACTGCAGCCCGCCACGCGCGATCGACGCGAGCAGCCCGGCGAGGTTGCCGGCCCAGAAGGCTCGGATGCGGAACAGCGTCATCGCGAACATCGGCTGCTCGACCTTGGTCTCGACGACGCAGAACGCGACCAGCAGCACCGCACCGCCGATCAATCCGGCGAGCACCCACGGGTTCGTCCACCCCATCGTGTGACCGCCGTAGGGCTGGATGCCGTACGTGATCGCCGCGAGCAGAGCCGTGAGACCGACCGCAAACAGCAGGTTGCCCCACCAGTCGATGCGGGCCCGGTGCCGCTCGCTGAGTTCACGCAGGCTGACGTAGGACCAGATCGTGCCGGCGATGCCGATCGGCACCGACACGAAGAACACCGCGCGCCAGTGCCACTCGGCGAGCAGTCCACCGAGGATCAGGCCGATGAACGATCCGGCGATCGCGGCGACCTGGTTGATGCCCAGCGCCATGCCGCGCCGCTCGACCGGGAACGCGTCGGTGAGGATCGCGGTCGAGTTCGCGAACAGCATCGCCGCCCCGACGCCCTGCACCAGCCGCCAGATGATCAACCACAGCGCGCCGTCGCCGCCGTGCAACGGGTCCAGCGCGAGGGCGATCGAGCCGACTGTGAACACGACGAAACCCGCGTTGTAGATGCGCACCCGCCCGTACATGTCGCCGAGGCGGCCGAGCGTCACGACGAGCACGGCGGTGACGACGAGGAAGCCCATCAGCGTCCACAGCAGGTACCCGACGTTGCCCGGCGCGAGCGGGTCGAGGCGGATGCCGCGGAAGATCGCGGGCAGCGAGATGATCACGATCGATGCGTTCACCGTGGCCATCAGGACGCCGAGGGTGGTGTTCGACAGGGCGACCCACTTGTAGCTGGGGTGTTCGCGGTCGACGGTGAACTTGCGCAGGGTGGTGCTGGAAGTCATGCAGGTCCTTCACGCAGATACGTTAGCCAAACTAACTATACCTCTGTCCCTCTCCGCCGGGTCGAATCCCGGTCTGGACCACTCGCTCCGCTCGGGTCCGTCCCGGTCTCCGAACGCAACTCGCTTCGCTCGCGCGGACGGCGGCGTCGGACCGAAGCCTCCTCGCCCGTAGGCTCGTCGGCTTGATCCTCCCTGGTCCCACCCGCGGTACGACGGTGGTCAGTTTTGGGCTTCAGTGGTCAGTTGCCACTGGCCACTGAAGCTCGAAACCACTCTCAGTTCGGGGGCGGCTGGGGGATTGCCAGCAGTTGTGGGGTGATGACTTGGAAGACGAGGGCGGCGCCCGGCTTGTAGTAGTGGGTGCCGTCCCAGCGGTAGTTCACGTCCGTGGCGATCTTGGGGTTCTTACAGAAGGCGGACGGCGGATGGATCATGAAGACGCGTTGGGGGTCCATCGAGAGCGCTGATTGCAGCAGCTCGTTCAAGTGGCTCGTGCGCGAGTCGTCGCCGCGCTCGGGCAGCAGGGGCAGCCCGCCGGCCGCGATCGGGCGGTAACACGGGATGCCCATCAACGCGACCTGCGCGCCCTGGTTCAGCAGCAGGCGGATACCGGTGTGCAGCGTCTTGGTGAAGTACGCGTCCCAGGCAGGCGTGCCGAAGGTGAGCGTCTTCCCGCCGACCGTCTCGTCGAACACGTCCCAGGCGCCGATCTCGATGACGGCTATCTGCGGGTGGTCGCGCTGCGCGTTCGTGCGCCACTGCGACTGCCAGTTTCCGCAGTCGGCGCCGAGGTCGCGCGTGTAGCCGGTGCGGCTGTGGATGACACCGGTCGTCATGCCGCAGCCCTCGACCGTGTCGTCACTGGTCGTCAGGTAACGGCCGAGGCCGTTCGGCTTGTTGAGCAGCAGCGTCATGCCCTGCGAGTCGCCGAAGAAGCCGACCCGTACCGGCGCCGGGAACGGCGGCTGTGCCTGCGCGGTCGATGAGGACGGTGTCGGCGAGGCGCCTGCATGCCGGTGTCGGTGGTGGTGTCCGGCCGCGTGCCTCGTGTGGTGTCGCGCCGCGGGCGGCTTGATGTGCAAGGTCGGCGTCGCGCTGCGGTCGACCTGGATGCCGGCCGGCGCCGGCGGCGCCGTTGCCAGCGTGGCGGTCACGACCGCGAGCACGCCGACCAGCACCGTCCCGATGGTCACCGGGCGCCGCTCGCCGAGACCGTGACGACGATGACCGCGGACGAACGCAAGGAAGCCCCGCGAGCGGATCGGGCGCTCGATGTAGCGGTACGACAGGTCGGACGCGCCGACGATGACCGCGAGCTGCAGTGGGACGACGACCCACGTCGGCAGGTGGATGTCGATACCGGGGCGCGAGAGCATCAGGATCGGCCAATGCCACAGGTAGATCGCGTAGGAGCGCTGTCCGATCCACACGAGCGGGGCCCAGCCGAGCGCCTTCGCGGTAATGGTGCCCTGCCGTCCGGCCGCGTAGATCAGCGCTGCCGACGCGAGGCTGATGAACACGTACCCGCCGCGGTACAGACCCGAGCTGTAGCGGTTGATCTCGACGACCGACCACGCGAGCACGAGGAACCCGATCAGGGCGAAGGCATCGGCAACCAGGCGGCCGCGCTGGGTGTCGCGGGCGATGCCTGCCTGGCGCCGCAACGCCACGACGATCGCTACGGTCGCGCCGATCAACATCGGTGCGATGTGGGTGTCCGTGCCGTAGTAGATCCGTGACGTGTCCTGGCCGACGTGATACATCGAGGCCATCAGCACCAGCGACAGCGCAGCGAGCCCCACCGGGACGGCGAGGACGAGCCAACGGCGCCGGGTTGCGGCGAGACAGGCGATCAAGATCAGTGGCCACAGCAGGTAGAACTGCTCCTCGACCGCGAGTGACCACAGATGCTGCAACAGCGATGGACGGCTGAGCTGATCGAAGTACGACCGGCCCCAGAAGATCTGCGTCCAATTGGTGCAGTAGGTGAGCGCTGCGATCACATCGCCACGGAGCTGGTGCAGTTCGTCGCGCGCGAAGATCCAGGTGATGAGCGTGACCGAGGCGAGCATGGTGAACAACGCGGGCAGCAGCCGTCGGGCGCGACGCAGGTAGAAGTTCTTGATGTCGATCCGCTTCCGGCTGTGGAACTCGGCCAGCAGGATCGAGGTGATCAGGAAGCCCGACAGCACGAAGAAGATGTCGACGCCGAGGAATCCGCCGGTCAGTCCGGTCTCACTGATGTGGAAGACCACGACCGCGGCAACCGCCAGCGCGCGTACGCCGTCCAGCCCCGCTGCGTAGGCCAGGTGCGCCCGCGCGCCCGCGGTCTCGTCGGGGTTGCGGGGCGCAGGTCGCGCGCCGTGAACGGTGGTGGAACCCCACTCACCGGTCTCAGCGCGCCCGATCACGTGAGAAGCCATCGCGCGCGAGTCTAGGTCAGACGGAGGACGCGTCCGGGGAGGTACTCATGAACGTCAAATCGTGGTCTGCCCTCCGCCGTCTGCTCGGGGCCGCGCTGGTCACCCTGGCACCGCCTGCCACAGCCGACGGCGCGTTCGTGTGCCGCGACTCGTCCGCGGGCACATCCGGATTCACTGCGCTGCGCGGTACTCCCGCAACAGCCCACGGCTGATGATCGTCTTCTGGATCTCGGACGTGCCCTCGCCGATGAGCAGGAACGGCGCCTCGCGCATGAGCCGCTCGATCTCGTACTCCTTGGAGTAGCCGTAGCCGCCGTGGATGCGGAAGGCCTCCTGCGTCACCTCGGCGCAGTACTCGGACGCGAGCAGCTTCGCCATGCCGGCCTCGACGTCGTTGCGCTCACCGGCGTCCTTGAGCCGTGCAGCGTTGACCATCATCAGGTGCGCGGCCTCGACCTTGGTCGCCATCTCGGCCAGCTTGAACGCGATCGCCTGGTGGTCGGCGATCTGCTTGCCGAACGTCCTGCGCTGCTGGGCGTACTGCACGGCCAGTTCGAACGCGCGGATCGAGATGCCGCAGGCGCGTGCCGCCACGTTGACGCGGCCGACCTCGACGCCGTCCATCATCTGGTAGAAGCCGCGACCGTGCCCGGCGGCGCCGCCCAGCACGGACGACGCGGGGACGCGCACGCCGTCGAGCACCATCTCGGTCGTCTCGACGCCCTTGTAGCCCATCTTCTCGATCTTGCCGGGGACGGTGAGGCCGGGACGGGTCTCGCCGAAGCCCGGTTCCTTCTCGACGAGGAACGTCGTCATGTTCTTGTAGACGGAGTCGGCTGCCCCCTCCATATGGGAGAGGTCTTCCTTGACCAGCGTCGCGACCACGCCGGCGCGGGCGCCGTTGGTCAGCCACATCTTCTGGCCGTCGAGGACGAATTCGTCGCCGTCCTTGGTGGCGCGGGTCTTGATCGCGCTCACGTCCGACCCGCATTCGGGCTCGCTCATCGAGAACGCGCCGCGGATCTCGCCGCCGGCCATCTTCGGCAGGAAGTACTGCTTCTGCTCGTCGGTGCCGTGCTGGCTGATCATGTACGCCACGATGAAGTGGGTGTTGATGACGCCGGAGACCGACATCCAACCGCGCGCGATCTGCTCGACGACCAGGGCGTAGGTGAGCAGCGACTCACCCAGGCCGCCGTACTCCTCGGCAATGGTCAGCCCGAACAGGCCCATCTCCTTCATGCCCTCGACGATGGCCTCGGGGAACTCGTCCTTGTGCTCGAGCTCGGTCGCGTACGGCAGGATCTCCTTGTCCACGAACGACTTCACCGCCGCCAGGATCTCGGTCTGGACGTCGGTCAGTCCGGCGGTCTGGGCAAGGCGGGCCATCGGTGTTCCTCCAGAACTCGGCGCAGCTGTCGGCTGGGTTACCGGCCAGTATCTCCCGATTCCGGACGGTGCGGCCACGCGCAGCGGGCCACATCACGTGCGTCCTGCACAACTCATGTGAGCGAGACTCGTTGTCCCGGGTATGCCGCACGGTATGCCGCACGCCACATCCGCCCTGCTCGTCACCGGCGCGCTCGTCGCCTCCGCGCTGTCCGCGCTCTCGGCCGGCGCGCCCGCCGGTGCCACGTCCCAGACCGGCATCGGCGCACCGATCCCCGCGAGCGTGCTGCGGGCGAGCGCCGCACCCGGTCATCACTGGCGTCCCGACCGGGCCCGCTACGGCGTCGGCAAGCTCGCCGACCAGTCGGTGCGGATGCGCGACGGCAAGGTGTTGCGCGCCGACGTCTACTACCCGACCTCGAACGGCAAGCGTGCGAAGGGCCCGTTCCCGGTCGTCCTGACGCTGACGCCGTACGGCAAGGGCGTGCTGGGCTCGTCGAACAACAGCGCGGGCGGCCAGACCGGGCCCAGCCCGTACCTCGTCCAGCGCGGATTCATCGACGTGGTCGCCGACGTGCGCGGCACGGGCGCGTCGCAGGGCCAGTTCGGGCTGTTCGACCCCCAGCAGGACCGCGACGGCGCGACGCTCGTGCGCTGGGCGGCGCACCGTGCCAACTCCGACGGCAAGGTCGGCATGTACGGCGCGTCCTACCTGGGCATCGACCAGCTGCTCACCGCTGCCGCGCTGCCCAAGGGCAGCCCGCTCAAGGCGATCTTCCCGGTCGTCCCCGGCAACGACCTGTACAAGGACACCGCCACGATGGGGGGCCTCGTCGACATCGAGTTCGACGCGTTCTACCTCGCGCTCACGGGCGGGCTCAACACCGTCGGGCCGCTGCTCGAAGGGCTGCAGAACCCGGCAACGCTCGAGGCGAACCTGCCGGCCGAGATCGACCACCTGAAGGACCTCGCGAACTTCGACGCGAAGTTCACCGCCCAGACGCTCAGCGGCGGCGCCAGCGCGTACGACGGTAAGTACTGGCACGCCCGCAATCCCGTGAACGTGCTGCACAAGATCGCAGCCAACGGCATCCCCGCCTACATGGTCGGCGGCGAGTACGACCTGTTCCAGCGCGGCGAACCGCTCGACTTCACCGGCCTGCAGAACGCCTGGGCCGGGCGTCCCGTCACCGCGCCGATGCTGCCGCACCAGCGCGTGACCGGGCGCTACCAGTTGCTGGACGGGCCGTTCACGCACCTGTCCGGATCGACGGCGGCGCTGAACCCGCTCATGCTGGAATGGTTCGACACCTGGCTCAAAGGCCGGCACACCGGCATGGCGACGACGCCGACGCCGCTGCACTACTTCGATCTGGGGACGAACCGCTACACCGAGCACGCCCGCTATCCATTCCCGGCAGCGCACCCGACGCGGTATTGGTTCGGGCCGAACAAGACGCTCGCCACGGCCCGTCCGAAGTCGACCACGTCGACGACGCTCTACTGGACACCTGTGGGCAGCCCTTGCGGGCGCCCGACCGACCAGTGGTCGGCCGGTGCACCCTCGCTCGCGACCGGTTATGTGCACGCGGGCACGCCGTGCGTCGACGGCGACGACTCGAGCGGGCAGGCCGGGCCGTACCGGACGACCTTCACGACGAAGCCGCTCGCGGAGCGCGCCACGATCGCGGGGCCGATCGACGTGACCGTCGATGCGACGGCCACCACCACGGACACCCAGTGGGTGGTCGAGATCGAGGACGTCGCACCCGACGGCACCTCGACACCGCTCACCGAAGGTGCGCTGCTCGGCTCCTTGCGCCACGTCGCGACGAGGGGGACGTGGCGTGCCGGCGACGGGCACCTCCTGTTGCCGAACCACACCTACGCGAAACGGGACGCCCGTGCCGTGGTGCCCGGCCGGATGACCCACTACGACCTCGAGGTGTTCCCGACGTACGCCACGATCGCGGCCGGGCACAGCATCCGCGTGACGCTGTCGACCGCCGACACCCCGCACCTCGTGCCGACCGTCCCGGAGCTGGCGAACCTCACCGGCGGCGTCTATCAGGTGCGCATCGGCACGTCCGCCGTCGAACTCCCGCTGATCCACTGACAGTGGTCAGTCCGAGCCGCAGTGGTCAGTTGTAACTGACCACTGCGGCCGGAACCCAACACTGTCGGGACGGACGGGCATGCTCGTGGTATGCGCGAACCGACCCTCACCGCGACCGCCGGCGGCACCGAGCTGCTCAACCCGCTGCTGGCGCAGTGGGACACGTCGCTGCAGATGCTGTTCGAGCGCCTCGCCGGTGTGACCGACGACGAGTACCGCTGGCACCCGACGCCGGGCGCCGCCGACCTGATCGAGCACGACGGCGCACTGCGCGCGGCTCCCGACGCCGACCAGGCCACCCGCACGATCGCGTGGACGATGGCGCACCTGGCCGACATGTGCTGGCTGCGCGCCGACTACACCGACGGCGCCAAGAATCGCCCGCTCGATTACGGCCCGTTTCCCGCCTCGGCGGCCGAGGCGATGACCCAGCTGCGCCAGGCCGCCGATCGCTGGCGCGCGTCGGTAGCCGCCGCGACCGCCGAGCAAGCGCTGCAGGTCGGCTACTCGACCTACCCGGTGGGCATGGATCCCGATCTGCCGTTCGTCGACATCGTGTGGTGGCTGAACCGGGAGCTGATCGCGCACGCCTCGGACATCGGCACCGTCCGGGATCTGTACGGTGCTCGCTCATGACGCACCGGATCCTCATGCGCGAGATCGTCATCGACGTGCCGTCCGAGCAGATGGAACGGGCGCAGGCGTTCTGGTCGGTCGCGCTCGACACCAGCGCGCGTCGACTGAAGGACTACGACGAGTTCGTCGCGCTCGAGAATCCCGCGGCCCGCTGCGTCGTCGGGATGCAGGACATCGGCGTTTACGAGACGACGGCGCGCTTCCACATCGACATCGAGTCCGACGACGTCGAGGCCGAGGTCGCCCGGCTCGTCCGGCTCGGCGCCACCGAGGTGCGGCGGCACCGGTCGTGGGTCGTGCTGCGCGACCCGGTGGGGCTGCTGCTGTGCGTCGTGCCGCCCGACACCCCCGACTTCGCGCGTCACGCGCGGTCCGTCGACTGAGCCGAGGCGTCTGTCAGCCCTCCGGCGGCTCGAACTTCGACGTGCGCTCCATGCCGGCGGCTCGTCCCTTCGCCGAGATGACCAGCGCCATCTTGCGGGAGGCCTCGTCGATCATCTCGTCGCCGAGCATCGCCGAACCCTTCTTCCCGCCCGCCTCGGACGTGTAGTACTCGTACGCGTCGAGGATCAGCTCGGCGTGGTCGTAGTCGCCCTGGGAGGGCGCGTAGACCTCGTTGGCGATCCCGACCTGGTCGGGGTGCAGCACCCACTTGCCGTCGAAGCCGAGTGCGGCGCTGCGGGACGCGACCCGGCGGAAACCCTCGCCGTCGCGGATCTGCAGGTACGGCCCGTCGATGGCCTGCTTGTTGTTCGCGCGGGCGGCCATGAGGATCGACATCAGAATGTGGTGGTACGCGTCGCCGACGTCGTAGCCGGGCGGCTGCTCCCCCACCACGAGCGACTTCATGTTGATGCTCGCCATGAAGTCGGCTGGTCCGAAGATGATCGTCTCGACGCGTGGGCTCGCTTTCGCGATGGCGTCGACGGCGATCAGACCCTGCGCATTCTCGATCTGCGCCTCGATGCCGATGCGGCCGACCTCGAGGTCGTTCGTCTTCTCGATCTGGGTGAGCAGGATGTCGAGCGCGACGACCTGATCGGCGCTCTGCACCTTCGGCAGCATGATGGCGTCCAGATTGGCGCCCGCCCCTTCGACGACCTCGATCACGTCGCGATAGGTCCAGTGAGTCGTCCAGTCGTTGACGCGGACGACGCGGATCTTGTCGCCCCACCCGCCCTCGTTCAGGGCGGCGACGATGTTCTTGCGGGCGCCCGGCTTGGCCAGCGGAGCGCAGGCGTCCTCGAGATCCAGGAAGACCTGGTCTGCGCCGAGGCCCTTGGCCTTCTCGAGGAAGCGCGGGTTGCTGCCGGGGACGGCGAGGCACGAGCGGCGCGGACGGAGGGAGGGCCGGGTTGAGTCGGTCATTTCCTGAGCATGCCGAGGCGACGGCAGCGACGCCAACTCCGTGTCGGAGGACTCACACGCGCCGCGACGACTAACCTGCTGACGTGACGTTGTTGCGGGGCAGGCGATGACCACGGGGACGCGTGTGTTCGTCGCGCGTCTCGCCGGCATCGGCGTCTTCGACCCCAGCGGCGACCAGATCGGGCGCGTGCGCGACGCGGTCACCGCACTGCGGGTCGACCGACAGCCGCCGCGCGTGCTCGGGCTCGTCATCGAGGTGCAGCAGCGGCACCGCATCTTCGTGCCGATGGGACGGGTGACGCGCATCGAACCCGACCAGGTCGTGCTCACGTCCGGCACCGTCAACATGAAGCGCTTCGAGCGCCGCAGCAACGAGACGCTCGTGCTCGCCGAACTGCTCGATCGCAGCGTGACCTTGCACGACACGGGCCAGCCGGTGGTGATCGTCGACCTCGCCATGGAGCACAACCGCGTCCGCGACTGGGTACTGTCACGTCTGGCCGTCCGCACCACCACGCCGCGGCTCACCCGCCGTCGCGGACAGTTGAGCCAGGTCGAGTGGAACGAGGTCGACGGCCTGGCCGTCCCGGAGTCCGACCAGGGCACCGACGCGCTGCTGTCCACCCTGTCCGACCTGCGCGCAGCCGACGTCGCTCACGCGCTGCACGACATGCCGGCCAAGCGGCGCATGGAGGTCGTGCGCGCCCTCGACGACGAACGGCTCGCCGACGTGCTGCAGGAGATGGAGGAGGACGACCAGGTCGTGCTCCTGGGCGCTCTGGAGGACGAGCGTGCCGCAGACGTGCTGGAGGCCATGGACGACGACGACGCCGCCGACCTGCTCGGCGAGATGTCCACCGCCGACCAGCAACGCTTGCTGCAGTTGATGGAGCCCGAGGAGGCCGAGCCTGTCCGGCGGCTGATGACCTACGCCGACACCACGGCCGGCGGCATGATGACGTCCGAGCCGGTCATCCTGCTGCCCGACGCGACCGTCGCCGAAGCTCTTGCGCTGGTGCGCAATCCGGAGCTGTCACCCGCCCTGGCCGCACAAGTGTTCGTCGTGCGCGCGCCGCAGGCCACCCCCACCGGCAAGTTCCTCGGCACCGCGCACCTGCAGCGCCTGCTGCGCGAGCCGCCGTCGGCGCTGGTGAGCGGCGTCGTCGAACGCGACACCGGCACGTTGCGTCCCGACCTGCCCATCGACGAGGTGACCCGTCACCTCGCGACCTACAACCTCGTAGCCGCACCGGTCGTCGACGATCGCGACCGGTTGCTCGGCGCCGTGTCGGTCGACGACGTGCTCGACCACCTGCTGCCCGAGGGCTGGCGCGATGCCGATCGGAGCGCAGCGAGTGGCTGAGCGTCGTTCCCGGCTGGATCAGCCCAAGGTCGAGCGCGGGCCACGTCTGCGGATCGATGCCGAGGCATTCGGGCAGCTCACCGAGAAGATCGCCCGCTTCCTCGGCACGGGCCGCTACCTGGTGGTGCAGACCTTCGTCGTGATCGCCTGGGTGCTGTGGAACACGGTCGGGCCCAAAGCGTGGCAGTTCGACCCGTGGGACCCGACGCGGTTCATCTTCCTTACGCTGATCCTCTCGCTGCAGGCGTCGTACGCGGCGCCGCTGATCCTGCTGGCCCAGAACCGGCAGGACGACCGCGACCGCGTCAACCTGGAAGCCGACCGCGACGAAGCGCGCGAATCCAAGGCCGACCTCGAATACGTGGCCCGCGAGCTGGCGTCGATCCGGATGGCGCTCGGCGAGGTCGCGACCCGTGACTTCCTGCGCTCGGAGCTGTCGCGCATGGAGCTCAAGGACCGCGCCGCCGCCGAGGATTGATCACCGATCGACCCTTGTACCAGCGCGATCCCGCCACGGCAAGGCTCGATCTTGTGTCCGAGGTGGAGTAGATAATCGCATCATGAGGCCGAGGGGACACGAGAACGTCGCGACCGTACTGGTCGATCCCGACGTGCTGTCCGACTTCGAACTCGACCTCATGTCGCGCGACTTCCGGGTCTGGATCGTCAGCGCAGTCACGACGTTCCCGGACGCGCCGCGCCTGGCGTTCCAGGTGCGCCGCTCGCTGCTCGAATGGAGCCAGGGCCGCTGGGCCGACGCCGCCGACTGGACGCTGGTGTGGATCACCTTCGGCGAGAGCTGGCTCGACGGCGACGAGCCCATCCCGTGGCCCGCTCACTCGGCGCTGTGGGACAAGCTCGCCGAGTACGGCGTCCAGCGTGCGCTACAACCTCGGGCTGGGCGGTGTGCCGCGGCTGTCGGTGCCGCGCGAGGCACCGTAACCGTCCCATCCGGCGTCACATCCCCGTCGCGGCTTCGGTCATACCTGGTGACGACCTCACGCAGAAGGAGCCGACCATGCTGGGACGCAAGGACTTCACCAAGGACGAGCTCGAGGGTGGCCGCACCGCGGTCGCACGCCAACTCGCCGCCTTCGACGCGTTGCCGAAGACCGCCCGGTCGGCGTTGGAGCAGGCCGACCACTTCAACGACCTCGCGCTGGCGCTCGACCGACGCTACGTCCACCGGCTGCGCTCGGTCACCGGCAAGGACGGGACGCCGCTGAACGAACTCGAGATCATCGTCGAATCGCTGCTGAACAACGGCGGCGTGCTGCGCGGTATCAACGTCATCAAGTACGCACCGGAAGACGCTGTCGTCGGCATGAAGCCCGGCGACCAGATCAGGCTCACGCGTGAGGACTTTGCGCGGTTGGCTGCAGGCGTGTTCGACGAGCTGACCGCGAAGTACTGCTGACGTCGGTTTCCTTCTCGCGCGGACGGACCACGAACGCGAGGACGTAGACGACGCCGGCGATCACCAGCAGCGCGCGGTAACCGAACTCGAGGGACAGGTACTCGAGGCAGCCGCCGAGGATCGCGCCGAGCAGGTTGGTGCCGAACGCGAGCGGCGCATCCGCGGTGGCGGCGAATCGGTTCGCGAAGATCACGTTCGCCGAGAAGATCGGCAGCACCGCGATCGCGACGGCCACGAGCGCGCGCAGCCACACGTCGAGACCGAGCAGGAAGGTCGACGGCACCACCCACGCGAGCGCCAGCCCGCCGAGCAGCACCGCGTACATCACCGGCGCCGGTGGCGTGCGCACCCGTGCGGTGAGCTCGACCGCGCCGAGCACCGCGAGCAACACCCCGGCGAACACGAACGCGTTCACGATCCACGTCGTGCCGAAGAGCAGCGCGAATCCGGTGACGCTCTTGGTCTCGAGCAGCAGGAACGCCACACCGAGCAGGAACAGATCGCGGTAGCCCCACATCTGTCTGGCCTGCGCGCGCAGCCGGGCGGTGGCGCCGGGGCCGGCGCTGCGCGCGTTCAGCGTGAGCACGAACGCGATCGACGCGATGCTGACGAGGATGATCATCAGCAGCGTGCTGCGGTAGAGGCCGGGGATGCCCGGGTTGCGCAGGTAGACGAACGGCCGGTCGTCGGTCGCCGGAGCAGGCGTGTCGGCAGGGCGGTGCCACGTCGTGCCGGCGCAGTGTTGATCGGCTGCCGTGCGCCCGGCGGTCAGCACGGCGAGCGCGGTCACGTTCGGCACCGCGTAGACGCACGGCGCGTGGCCGAACGCGTCGGCGAGCGTGCCTGCGAGCCGATCGACGATCCATTGCTCGCGGTAGTAGTTGTACATCGCGAACGCGCCGTCGGGCGCGAGATGGTCGCGCGCGGTCTGGGCCGCCTGCAACGTGAACAGGTAGCTCTCCAGCCGCAGCGAGCTCGCTCCCGACACGAGCGTGAGCGAGTCGGGCAGCGCGAACAGGATCAGGTCGTACTTCTGGTCGGACTGCTGCAGGAACGCACGCCCGTCGTTGATGTGCACGCTGACGCGAGGGTCCTGATAGGCGTGGTCGGGATCGTGCTGGGCTCCGAAGCGTTGCAGCGTCGGGTCGATCTCGACGGCGTCGACGTGGGTCGCGCCCTGCGCCAGCGCGATCGCGACGTCGGTGCCCGTACCGGCGCCCGACGATCAGCACCCGTCCCGGCTTGCGCTTGATGACGTTGTACGGCTCGAGGTAGTACGGCTCCTCGGCCTCGCGCGTCGCGACGGACGTGAGCCGCTGATGCGGCACGCCGTTCACCGACACCGTCCACGCCGTGCCGCCGCGGCCGTCGTCGCCGCTGGTCGTCGACACCTTGTAGTACGGCGACCAGAAGTCGCCCTTGTCGTGGCGCAGCGGGTAGAGGAACAGCACGGTCAGTGCGATGGCGAGCGACACCGTGACGCTGACGGCCTTGCGTCCCAGCAGCACGACGAACACGACGGCGACGATGCCGAACCACACCAGCGGCGGCGAGCCGATCATCGACAGCGCGGTGAACGACACGATGCCGGCCAGGCTGCCGAGCAGGTCGTACCGGTAGGACTCCAGGCGCGGCAGCGTGCGGAAGCAGCCGCCCACGATCTCGGCCGGGCCTGCGGTGATCGCGGCGACGGCCAGGAAGACGCCGGGCAGCACGACCCAGATCGGCGGGCCTGACGTGCCGATGTTGGTGAAGAACACCAGTTGCGTCGACTCGCGATCGACCGTGACCGGATAGGCGCTGACGAACCCGATCAGGCCGAGCAGCACGACCAGCGCGTAGTAGGGCTGCGGCCGGTCGGGCAGGGTCGTCGCGCGACGCGCGCAGGAAGCCGAGCCCGACACCGAGGAACGAGCCCAGCAGCACGAAGTTCGAGAAGTACGCGAGATGCACGAGATTCGCGCCGAGCCAGCGGATCAGGCACAGCTCGAGGAACAGCATGAGCGCACTGCCCAGAACGAGCCGGACGCGATCTCCCACGAGTGGTGAGTCTGCCCTAGCGGCGATCAGAGCAGGCGGAGCAGTGCCGCGGTCACCGCCGCGGCGATCACGATCACCAGGAAAGGCGCCCGGAACCACACCGCGACGGCGCCGACGCCGAAGCCCGCGAGCCTCGGCCAGTCGATGTCGTAGTGCCGCCCGCTCGCGACCGCCTCGACGACGACCAGGGCGGCCAGCAGCGCGACGGGGACGAGTTCGACCGCTCGCCGGGTCGGGCCGTGCTCGAGCACGCGCGCCGGGACGAGATAGCCGGCGAGCTTGAGCAGGTAGCAGCCGACGACGGTGCCCACCACGATCGTCCAGGTCACGTGAACCGCACTCCGAGAAGCAGGGCGGCGGTGGCCGCGAGCACCGGCACTCCGGGCGGCGCGACCGGGATCAGCGCCGCCGCGATGACCGCGCCGCCGAACGCCACCCGCCGCTCGATGCGTCCTTCGCGCAGCCGCGGCGCGAGCAACGCGAGGAAGGCGGCCGGGACGACCGCGTCGAGCCCGAACTTCGCGGGGTCGCCGAACGCGCTCGCCCCCGCCGCGCCGAGGACAGTGGCGAGGTTCCAGACGGCGAAGACCGAGCTGAACGTCCACCAGAAGGCGGTGCGGGACAGGTCGCGATCGGTCTGGGCGATGGCCATGGCCGTCGACTCGTCGATCGTCCCGTGCGCGGCGAGCAGGCGGCGCACGCCCCGCACCTGGAGGAGCGGTGCGAGGCGCATCGCGTACAGCGTGTTCCGGGCGCCCAGGAGCAGGCCACTGCCCAACGCAGCGGCGACGCCTCCGCCGCCGGCGACGACACCGACCACGGCGAACTGGGTGCCGCCGGTGAACGCGAGCAACGACAACAGGCTCGTCTGGAGCGTCGACAGGCCTGCCGCGACCGAAGCCGCACCGAACGCCGCGCCGTAGGTGCCCACGGCGATCCCGACGCCGATGCAGTTGCGGATGACCGAGCGGCGCGCCGACGTGCTCACTCCGGCGCGGCGTCGAGGCGCTGCAGCAGCGCGCCCAACGTGCGCAGTTCGTCGTCGTCGAAGTGCGCGAGCCAGTGCCGCTGCACACCGGCGAGGTGCACGGGGACCGCGTCGCGCAGCCGCCGCAGCCCCGCCGTCCGGATCACGGTGTAGGTGCCGCGGGCATCGTCCGGAGACGGCTCGCGGCTGACGTACCCGGCCTTCTCGATGCGGTCGACCAGCCGGGTCAGGCCGGAGCGCGAGAGCATGACGCGCTCGGCCAGATCGGCCATCCGCAGCCGTCGGCCCGGCGCCCGCGCGAGGGTCAGCAGGACGTCGTACCACGCCAGCGGTAGCGCGGCGTCACGATCGAGTTCCCGTTCCAGCTCCCGGAGCACGACCGCGTGGGCGCGCAGGAACCGGCGCCAGACGTCGACGCGCCAGTCGCCGGGGTCGGGCACCGGCGCCTGAGCCCCCTGCGGCGTTGCGTCGGTCATGGAGTCAGATCGTAGGTCCACTGCGGTACGTACCATCGGCGTCGTGCCCCTGCTCGAAGAATCCGCTGTCCGCGCCGCGCTGGCGACCGTCGACGACCCGGAGATCCGCAAGCCGATCACCGAACTGAACATGGTCGACTCGGTCGCGCTGTCACCCGACGGCGCGGTGGCGGTGCGGGTGCTTCTCACCGTCGCCGGCTGCCCGATGAAGGCCGAACTCACCAAGCGGGTGACCGACGCGGTCTCGCAGGTGGACGGGGTGAGTTCGGTCGACGTCACGCTCGGCGTGATGAGCGACGAGCAACGCACCGAGCTGCGCCAGCACCTGCGTGGCGACGCCCCGGCCAACGAGATCCCGTTCGCGCAGCCCGGCTCGCGCACCCGGGTCTACGCGGTGGCGTCCGGCAAGGGCGGCGTCGGCAAGTCGTCGGTGACGGTGAACCTGGCCGTCGCCCTGGCCGCGCGCGGGCTGTCGGTCGGGGTGGTCGACGCCGACATCTACGGCTTCTCGGTGCCGCGCATGCTCGGCGTGACCGGCAAGCCCACCCAGGTCGACCAGATGATCATGCCGCCGGTCGCCCACGACGTGAAGGTCATCTCGATCGGCATGTTCACGCCCGGCAATTCGGCGGTCGTGTGGCGCGGGCCGATGCTGCACCGTGCGCTGCAGCAGTTCCTCGCCGACGTGTTCTGGGGCGACCTGGACGTGCTGCTGATGGACCTGCCGCCCGGCACCGGTGACATCGCGATCTCGCTGGCCCAGCTCGTCCCCTCCGCGGAGCTGCTGATCGTGACCACGCCGCAGGTTGCCGCGCGTGAGGTTGCCGAGCGGGCCGGGTCGATCGCGCTGCAGACGCACCAGCAGATCGTGGGCGTCGTCGAGAACATGAGCTGGCTCGACCTGCCCGACGGGTCGCGCATGGACCTGTTCGGCTCGGGCGGCGGTCAGGCCGTGGCCGAGTCGCTGTCGACCTCGACCGGCACGAACGTCCCGCTCCTCGGGCAGATCCCGATCGACCAGCACGTGCGCGAGGGCGGCGACGAGGGTGCCCCGGTGGTGCTGCAGCACCCGGGGTCGTCCGCGGCGATCGCGCTGAACGCCGTCGCCGATCGGCTGGCCAAGCGCCAGACGAGCCTCATCGGCCGCTCCCTGGGCCTCACCCCCTCCGCGCGGGCCTGACCCACCACCACCCGGATTCCGCCCGACCCGTCCGATCCCGCCCCGACCCCGCGCGAGTGGTCACTTATGCCCCGAGTGGTCACTTATAGGTGACCACTCGCGGCATAAGTGACCACTCGCGGACGCAGCCAGGCGGATGTGGGCGGGCGGATGTGGCGGGGCGGCGTTGGTCAGGTGGCGTCGACGTCGTACGGGGCGCTCTCGCCGCGTCCCAGGGGTCGCTGGGACGCCTTGTCGAGCGAGATCGGTGCGTCCTCGAAGGACGTCTGCGGCTCGGCGCGGTAGGTGTCGTCGAGCGCCTCGCGCATCGAACGGCGCGGGTCGAGATCGCGGATGTCCTCGCGCGGGTCGAGCTTGCGGAACTCGCTGCGCAGTCCCGCCTCGTCGTCGCCGAGGATGGCGCGCTGCAGCGCGGTACGCGGGTTGAGGTTGCGCAGGTCGAGATCGGCGAACTCGGGGCCGAGTTCGTCGCGGAGCTGGGTGCGTGCACCCGTGGCGAGTTCGCGCAGGGTGCGGAGCAGGTTCGCGGCGTCGCGGGCGAACTGCGGCAGCCGGTCGGGACCGAGCACGATCACCGCGACGAGGGCCAGGACGAGGAACTCCATCGGCCCGATGTTGAACATAGGCCGAGGCTACGCCGCGCTTGCTGACGAAGTGCTGCTACGCCGAACCCAGCGTGATGGTCGCCGTGCGCTTCGCCGCGCCCCGGTAGTACGTGACCGTCAGCTTGTCGCCCGGCTTGTGCTCCTGGACGGCCACGATCAACTGATCGAAGCTGAGGATCGGCTTGTCGTCGGCCACGATCACGACGTCACCGTTCTGCAGACCGGCCTTGGCGGCGGCGCCCTTCGGCTCGACCTGCTCGAGGTAGGCGCCGGCCTGCAGACCCGCTTCGGCGGTGCGTCCTTGCGCGTCGAGCGAGCCGTGCTGCGCCTTCCCGTTCTTGATCAGCTCGATCGCGATCTGGCGGGCGTAGTCGATCGGGATGGCATACCCGATCCCGCTGGTCGGCGTCGTGCTGCCGCTGCCGTTGGACGTGCCGAGCGCGGCCGCGGAGTTGATGCCGACCAGGCGACCGCCCGCGTCGACCAGCGCGCCGCCGGAGTTGCCGGGGTTGATGGCGGCGTCGGTCTGCACCGCATCGAGGTAGGCATCGGACTGGCCGTCGTCGCCGAACACGTGCACGGGACGGTCGAGTGCCGACACGATGCCGGCAGTGACCGTGCCGTTGAGTCCGAGGGGTGAGCCGATGGCGATCACCGGGTCGCCGACGGCGAGCGTCGAGGACTTGCCCAGCGGAGCGACGGTCAGCTGGTCGTCGGGCACCTTCAGCACGGCGAGGTCGCTGATGGGGTCGAGGCCGACGATCTCGGCCTTCGCGGTCGCTTCGTTCGAGAAGGTGGCGACGATCGTCCCGCCGTCCTTCGCCACCGACGCGACGTGGTTGTTCGTCAGCACGTAGCCGTGGCTGTCGATGACGACGCCCGACCCGACACCGCTCTGCGACTTGTCGGCGCTGGTGACCGAGAGCGACACGACGGCCGGGCCGATGCGCTTGGCGATGCCGGCGACCGAGTTCGGCGGCCGGTTCGCGGGAACGCCGCCCTGCGGCAGGCTGACGTCGGTGCGGTGCAGGGCGTCGCGGGTGCGTGCGCCGAGGAAGTAGCCGCCGAAGCCGCCGACCGCACCGGCGATGAGCGCGACCAGGACGCTGAGCAGGATGGCGGTCAGGCCGAACTTGCGCCGTCCGGTCGCGATCGGGACGACCTTGTCCTTGCCCTCGTCGTCATCGGGCTCCGGGTCGGCGTGCTCGGCGTCGTCGGCGGCATCGAGCTGGGCGGGCTGCCCGGTCGAGAACACCGCACCGCGGCCCAGCCAGAAGGGCGCCGCGGGGTCGCGCCACGGATCGTGCACGGCATCGTGCTTCCACCACGGCGACTCCGGCTCGGTGCCCGCCGGCTCGATCCGGGTGCCGGACGGCGGCGCAAAGCCGTCCTCGGCGCCGGCCGGCGCGCCGAACGCGCTCGTCATCACCCACGGCACCGTGGGGACGGGCGTGCGCTGCGGCACCATGCGCTCGCCCGCCGGCGCGGCGTAGGGTCCCGCGCCCTGCGGACGCCCGTACGCGGTGCGTTCCTCCGGCGAGACGGTGGGCGGCGGCGGGGTGTACGGGGTCGGCTCCGGCCGCGGCTCGAACGGGTCGCTCAGGCCCGGCGGACGGCGGTACGCGTCGTCCGGATCACCCGTCCCGACCGCAGGGGTCGAGCCGTCGTGCGCCGCATGGCGCCCGTCATCGTCGGACACGCTGGAACCTGACCCCTTCGCCGGCTGTCGTTTCGAGTCTGCCTCATCGGCGCGGACCGTGTCGGGCCTGCGCCGGGTCTTCTGCGCAGATCGCTAGCGAACGGACATCCGGCGGCTAGCGACGGCCGGGCAGCTGGGCCTTCAGCAGGTGCGCCGGCTGGCGCGCGTGCGGCGCGTCGTTGGTCGAGGCGCTGTCGGCCGCGGCCGTCCCGGCCAGGGCGCCCAACACGGCGACCGAGGCGACCGCGAGCGCGACGTGCCGGTTGCGGCGCCCCGGCGGCGGCTGGGCGGCGACGAATGCGGCCGCAGGTGCGGCGAACGAGGCGAACATGGTCATTCCGTGTTCGTCGACATGGGTCGGGACGTGCTGGATCGGGGTCGTGACGGGCACGTCGCGCAGCCGGTCGAGCAGGCCCGTCGGCAGCGCCGGCGCCGGCGCGGCGCGCAGGGCCCAGACGGCCTCGCGCTGGACGGCGACCGCATGGTTGCACTCTGGGCATTCGGCGGTGTGCCGGCGCGCCCGCTGGCGGGCATGCCCGGTCAGGACGTCGTCGGCGAAGGCCGCAACCGCCTCGTCGGACAGATGCTGCTGCTGAGCACGCTGGTGGGGACTACGCATGCGTCGATGCCTCGTCGAACTCGGTGTGCGGCCGCACGCCGGGAGCGCGGTGGGCCAGCGCGTCGCGCAGCAGCACCCGGCCGCGGTGGATGCGCGAGCGCACCGTCCCGACCTTGATGCCGAGCGTCGCCGCGATCTCTTCGTAGGACAGTTGCTCGAGGTCGCACAGCACGACCGCGACCCGGAAGTCGGCGGGCAGGGCGTCGAGGGCGGCCTGCACCTCGGGATCGAGGTTCATCAGCTCGTAGGCCTGCTCGGGCCCGTCCTCGCGCGAGGCCAGCCGGTCACCGGCGTCGTCGGGCAGCGCGTCGAAGCGGATCCGCTGACGCCGCCGCACCATGTCCAGGAACAGGTTCGTCGTGATGCGGTGCAGCCAGCCCTCGAACGTCCCGGGCGTGTACTCGGCCAGCGACTTGAACACCCGGACGAAGGTCTCCTGGGTCAGGTCCTCGGCGTCGGCGCGGTTGCCCGACAGGCGGTAGGCGAGCCGGTAGACCCGGTCCGCGTGCTCTCGCACGACCTCGTCCCAGGTGGGCGGCACCCAGCCGGTCGCAGCCTCGGTGGGCGCGTCGACCGTGGTCACGGGCTCTCCTTCGTCGTAACGGTGTGTGTGCCGCTACTGAACCATCGAAACCTGTACGTCAGCTAAACGCTGCCACGGCGGCAGACGTTCCCGATGGGGAGAACTACGCTCTGCCGGTGCATTCGTACTCCGCCGACGACGACCGGATCGCGCGGACCGTCGTCGAGTACTGCCTCGAGCGCCTCAGCCAGGAGGTTCCGCTCGACCGGCCGTTGACGCCCCAGCAGCTGGACGAACTGGTCGGCGCGACGGTCAACGCCCAGGGCATCGGACGCGACGAAGCGCTGCGGCTGTGGGCCGACGTGCTCGGCCCCGCGTGCCTGTCGGTCGACCACCGGCGCTACCTGTCGTTCATCCCGAACGCCCCGACCAAGGCGGCCTGCTACTTCGACATGCTCGTGGCGGCGTCCAACGTCTACAGCGGGTCGTGGCTGGAGGGCTCCGGCGCCGTCTACGCCGAGAACCAGGCGCTGCGCTGGATCGCCGACCTCGTCGGGCTGCCCGCCGAGGCCGGGGGCACGTTCGTGCAGGGCGGCACCGTGGGCAACCTCTCGGCCCTCGTCGCGGCCCGCGAGACCGCTCTCGAACGACGCGGACGCCGTCCCGTGCGGTGGGCGGTGTGTGTGACGGAGGAGACGCACTCGTCGGTCAAGCACGCGCTGCAGGTGGTGATGGACGTCGACGTGATCGCCGTGCCCGGCGACGATCGCGGCCGGATGACCGGCACCGCCCTGCACGAAAGCGTGGCGGGGCTCCCCGAGCACGTGCGCGAGGGCATCTTCGCCGTCGTGGCCACAGCCGGGACGACCAACCTGGGCGTGGTCGACGACATCGCCGGGATCGCCGCGGTCGCCCGCGAGTTCGGCTGGTGGCTGCACGTCGATGCCGCCTACGGGGGGGCGGCGCTGGCCGCGCCGTCGGTGCGGCACCTGTTCGACGGCGTCGAGCAGGCCGATTCGTTCATCGTCGACCCGCACAAGTGGCTGTTCGCACCGTTCGACGCGTGCGCGCTGCTCTACCGCGAACCCCGGCTCGGCCGTGCCGCGCACACCCAGCACGCCGGCTACCTGGACCCGATCACGGTCGACGGCGAGTGGAACCCGTCCGACTTCGCAATCCAGCTGACCCGACGGGCCCGCGGACTGCCGTTCTGGTTCTCACTCGCCGTCTACGGCACCGACGCGTACCGCGACGCCATCGAGCAGACGCTGACGGTCGCCCGACAGGGGCGGGAGTTGATCGACGCCGCGCCGCATCTGCGCCTGCTCGTCGAGCCCGATCTGTCCGTGCTCATCTTCGAACGGGTCGGATGGACGGACGATGACTACGCGAACTGGAGCGCGCGGCTGCTCGACCAGCAGGAAGCCTTCGTCACCCCCACCCGGCACAACAACCAGGTGTGCACGCGCTTCGCCATCGTCAACCCGTTGACCACGCGTGAAGACCTGGCGTCGATCGTCGATTCGATGCGCTGACTCCCGAAAGTCGGGGTCCTAGCGAAATCGCCACTCTTCCAGGCGATTCCGTGAGGTGACGATAAGCTGCCGCGCATGGCCGACGCGATGTTGAACGAGGCGAGCCTGGCGTACGCCGAGTCGTTCCACCCGGAGAGCGATCTCATCGCGGCCGCCCGCGACCGCGGTCACGAACTCGGCTGCACGCCGATCGGCCCCGCCGGCGGTGCGGCCCTGCGGGTGCTGGCCGCCGCGACCCAGGCCAGGGCGGTCATCGAGGTCGGCACCGGCGCCGGGGTGTCGGGCCTCTACCTGCTCGACGGCATGGTCACCGAGGGGCAACTCGTCTCGATCGATGTCGAGAGCGAGAACCAGCGCGCCGCGAAGGAGGCTTTCACCGAGGCCGGCATCACCTCGACGAGGTACCGGTTGATCAACGGCTCGGCGGCCGACGTGTTGCCCCGCATGCGCGACGCCGCCTACGACCTCGTCTTCGTCGACGCCGACAAGAGCGCGTACGCCGTGTACTACGAGCAGGCGGTGCGCATGCTCCGTCCAGGCGGCGTGGTGGCCTTCGACAACATGCTGTGGCACGACCGTGTCGCAGACCCGTCCCAGCGCGACACCGAGACCGTGGTGCTGCGCGACCTGGCCAAGACGGTGCGCGACGACGACCGGCTGGTGAGCGTGCTGCTCGCGTCCGGCGACGGGCTGCTGGTCGCTGCCAAGCGCTGAACTCCTCCCCCGACGGCACCGGCGTAGCGTCGGGGCGTGGCCTGTTACGTGGACGCGCTGCGCGAGTACCCGGGCGCCGGACTGCGGTTCACCGAGTTCTGCCACCTGCTCGCTGACAGCCGCGCCGAGTTGCACGAGATGGCCGACCGGCTCGGGATCCCGCGCCGGTTCTTCCAGGACCATCCGTGGCGTTGGCACCACGATCTCCCGGCCCATCTGCGCGCGCAGGCGATCGCGCTGGGTGCGCGTGAAGTCACGATGCACGAGGTGGGCGCACTGCTGCGGCAGCGCCGGAGCCAGATCGCGTCGATATCGGCGTCGACGCGACCCGGTAGGTTGTAACGACGTGCGAGTGACCGTTCTTGCCGGCGGCGTCGGCGGCGCGAAATTCCTGCGCGGCGTCCGTGCTGCCTTTCCCGGCGACCACATCACGGCGATCGTCAACACCGGTGACGACGTGACACTGCACGGCCTGCGGATCACCCCCGATCTCGACAGCTGCATGTACACCCTCGGCGAGGTGCACGACCACGAACGCGGTTGGGGACGGGCCGGCGAGAGCTGGCGCGTGAAATCCGAACTCGACGCCTACGGCGCCGAACCGTCGTGGTTCCAGCTCGGTGACCTCGACTTCGCCACCCACCTGGTGCGCACCCGCATGCTCGACGCGGGTTATCCGCTGCACCAGGTCGTGGCTGCGCTGTGCGAGCGGTGGCAACCGGGAGTCGAGCTGCTGCCCATGTCCGACGACCGGTGCGAGACCCACGTGATCGTCGACCTGGACGGGCGGCGTCAGGCGATCCACTTCCAGGAATGGTGGATCCGCCACCGAGCGGCGCTGCCGGCGCAGGCGTTCGTCCAGGTCGGGCTTGACGACGCCGACCCGGCACCGGGCGTCATCGACGCGATCACGACGGCCGACCTCGTTCTCGTGGCCCCGTCCAACCCGGTGGTGTCGATCGGCACGATCCTCGGTATCCAGGACATCCGCGACGCGGTCGTCACCGGCCCCGCCCCGGTCGTCGGGCTCTCGCCGATCATCGGCGGCGGCCCGGTGCGGGGAATGGCCGACGCGTGCCTGCCGGCCATCGGCGTCAAGGTGTCCGCCGAGGGCGTCGGCCGCCACTACGGCGCGCGCAAGGACGGCGGCCTGCTCGACGGCTGGCTCATCCATGACACCGACTCCGCCGACGTCCCCGGCGTCGAGGTGCGGGCCGTCCCGCTGTACATGACCGACGACGACGCGACCGCCAAAATGGTGGAAGTTGCGTTGGAAATGAGCACAACGCGATGAGCGCTTGCGCGAAGAGTCCGCCACCGCGCGAGCGTCAGCGAGCTTGCGATTCGATCGCAGGATTCCCCCCGGGCGGAGCTAGTGGGGATGACGACATCGAGTTCGGCGGATTGCAATGACTGATCATGCCGCTTCGCACATCGAGATCCTGCCGGTGCTCGGGATCGGCGAGCTGCGGCCGGGCGACGACCTCGCCGAGCAGATCCTGCAGCACGCGCCGCCACTCGAGGACGGCGATGTGCTGGTCGTGACGTCGAAGGCGGTGTCGAAGACCGAGGGACGGCTGGTCGTGCTCGACACGGCCGACGAGGACGAACGCGAGGCGGCCCGGCAGCAGGCCATCGACGCCGAGACCGTGCGCATCGTCGCCACGCGCGACACCTTGCGCATCGTCGAGACCCGGCACGGGCTCGTGCTCGCCGCCGCCGGGGTCGACTTGTCGAACGTCGCCCGCAACGAGCTCGCGCTGCTCCCCGTCGACCCTGACGCCTCGGCACAGCTGCTGCGCGAGGCGATCCGCGAGCGAGCCGGTGTCGACGTCGGCGTGATCATCAGCGACTCGATGGGACGGCCGTGGCGGGCCGGCATCACCGACACCGCGATCGGCGTCGCCGGCGTGACTGCGGTGACCGACCCGCGCGGTCGCACCGACGCCTACGGCAACACTCTCGTCGTCACCCAGGTGGCGATAGCCGACGAACTCGCCGCAGCGGGAGACCTCGTCAAGGGGAAACTGGGCGGCATCCCGGTCGCGGTCGTGCGCGGCTTCGCCCGTGACGGCAAGCTCGACGACGACGGCCTCGGCAGCCGCACGCTCGTGCGCGGGTCGGCAGACGACCTGTTCCGGCTCGGCACCAACGAGGCCATGGCGCTCGGCCGCGAGGACACCGGCTGGACGACCGAGATGGTGCCGCCGCTGCACGACGATGCGACGCAGGTGGTCAGCGCGCTGGTCGACGTCGATCCCTCGCTGCAGCAGGCGTTCCTCGGTTTCCTCGCCGCCAGGCCCGACGCCATGTGGCGCTCGTGCGCGGCGGGGCACCTGACGGGCAGCGCGGTGGTGCTCGACCCGTCCAGCCGGCTGGCCCTGCTGACCCTGCATCCGCGGACCGGGATGTGGATGCAGCTCGGCGGGCACTGCGAGCACGGCGACCACACCATGCTCGACGTCGCCGCCCGCGAGGCACGCGAGGAGAGCGGCATCGGCGCGCTCTCGTTCGACCCCACCCCCTTGGACCTCTCGGTGCACCCGATCACCTGCTCCCTCGGCATCCCGACGCGGCATTTCGACGTGCGCTACGTCGCCGTCGCGTCCGAAGGAGCGCGACTGCAGGTCAGCGACGAGTCGGTCGACCTCCAGTGGTTCCCGTGGGACCGGCTGCCCGACGGTGTCGCCCCCGACGTGCCGCGGCTGATCGAGCTCGCCCGCGCCAGACTCAACGTGTGAGCGACGCTTGCGGAGCGGGTCGATGACGCTCGACCTCATCGACGACTGGCCGGTCGAGACCGCCGCAGCGGCGGTGGTCGGACGCTCGGGCGTGCTCGAGTGCCGCGGCCCGGTCGACGACGACTTCTACCTGGCGTCGGTGACGAAACCGCTGGCAGCGTCAGCGATTCTCGTCGCCGTCGAAGAAGAGGCGGTGCGCCTGGACGAGCCGGCCGACGAGGAGGTCGTGCCCGGCGCAACGATGCGGCACCTGCTTGCGCACGCCTCCGGTTACGCCCCTGAACGGCGGATGCGTGCTGCGGCGCCGGGTACGCGCCGCATCTACTCCAACGTCGGCATCGAGCGCGCCGCCGCCCTCGTCGAAGCCGGCGCGGACATGCCGTTCGAGCAGTACCTGGCCGAGGCCGTGCTGGGGCCGTTGCGCATGACGTCGACGAGCCTGCCGGGATCACCGGCCCGCGACGGGCGATCGTCCGTCTCGGACCTCGCTCGGCTGCTGCACGAACTGCTCTCGTCCACCGGGCTGCTCTCAGCGTCGACGCGCGCCGAGCTGGCGGAGGTGCAGTATCCGGGCGTGCGCGGTGTGCTGCCGGGCTACGGCCCGCAGGACCCGAACGATTGGGGACTCGGGTTCGAGATCCGCGGACACAAGTCGCCGCACTGGACCGGGTCGGACAACTCGCCGGCCACTTTCGGCCACTTCGGCCAGTCCGGCACGATGCTTTGGATCGACCCGCGGGCCGGGCTCGGCCTCGTCGCGCTCGCCGACCGCGACTTCGGCCCATGGGCCGCCGAGGCGTGGCCCGCCCTCTCCGACGCCGTCCTCGCCGCCTACCCATGAGCGCTTCTGGTACCGAATCGTCGGAATCCCGGCCCGTTCCGGTGTTTCGGTACCAGAAGCGGGGCTAGATCGCGCGGATGTCGGTGGGGGCGAAGCGCGGGCCGAAGCGCGGCGCCCCGAGCCCGGTGAGCTCGATCAGCCGTACCACCCGCTGGCGCTGGCCCGCCCACGGCGCCAGCAGCTCGACCATCTCTAGATCGGTGCCGCGGGCCCGTCCGGTCAACGCGTGGACCACCCAGTTCTTGATGTGGTAGTCGCCGACGCTGACCGCGTCCGGGTGCCCGAACGCGCGCTGGGCGACCTCGGCCGCCGTCCACTCGCCCACGCCGGGGACGACGCGCAGCCGCGTGAGCACCGTGCCTGCGGTCGCCTCCTCCAAGCGGTGTGCCACGGCCGCCGCGGCACGGATCGCGTGCTGGCGCTTCAGGTCGACGCCCATGCGGTGCCAGCTCCACGTCGGGATGTCGCGTAACACCTGCGCGGCCGGCGGCACCCGCATCGGGACGGGCGTGGGCCCGGGAGCCGGAGTGCCGTACCGCTGCAGCATCGTGCGCCAGGCGCGGCGTGCCTCCATGCCCGTGACCTTCTGCTCGAGCACCGCGGGCACCAGCGACTCCATGACCAGCCCCGTCGCGCACAGCCGCATGCCGGGCCGTGACCGCAGCACCCGCACGAGAGCCGGGTAACCGCTGAGATCGAGGCCCGTCCAGTCGTCGTCGGCGCCGAGCAGGGTCGGCACCCGGTCGAGCAGCCACGTCGCGCCCGGACCCCAGCCGGAGGCAACGACCACCGATCCGCGCGCGCCCAGCGACACCGTGGCCGCGCCGTCGGGTGTGGTCGTCGCCCACCAGAACCGGCCGTCGACGAAGCGGTGGGCCGGGTCGGCGGTGCCGCGGACCAGCGGCATCAGGGTCGCGCGCAGGTCGACGGGACGCCCTGCGTCCCACTCGATGCTGATCACGCGCGTGTCGCCCAAGCCACCCGGTGCGCTCAGGCGCCGGCTTCCATCTCGGCGGTGATGCGCGTGCTTGAGTCCGCCTTCTCGACGCCACCGACGCCGTAGTACATCGTGATCCGGTTGCGTTGCGCCGACTCGACCTCGGCAGCGGGCACCGAATCGGCCTCCGGGCTGCGGTCGCCGCCGTTGCAGAATTCCAGCTCGGTGTCGGGATAGGCAGCACGGACGGCGTCGAGCGAGTGCTCGATCCCCGGCCCGTCGTCGACGGCGACGATCACGTCGTCGACCGCGCGCAGCGCGCGCACGATCCGGGCGCGGGCGTCCTCAGGCTGGATGACGCGACCCTTCTTGAGCAGCTGCTGCTTGTCGTTGTTGACGATCACGATCAGGTAGCCGGTGCGCTCGCGCGCGGCTTCGATCATGTCCAGGTGCCCCTGGTGCAGCGGGTTGAAGTAGCCGCTGACGATGGACGCCCGGGTGGGCTGGTCGGCCATGTGCCGGTCTCCTCGGTAGATCGCCTCGACGAAGCGTTCACCTTAGACCGGCGGGCCGTACGCTCCCGTCAAGGCCCGATGCGCAGGTAGTCGGTGTAGACGCCGAATGCCGAACCCAGGTCGAAGCCACTCGTCGAGACGTGCGCCGCCTTGCCCGAGAACGTGCGGCCGTTGACGATCGCGGTGAGGATGCGCCCGCCCCACGGTCCGTTCCCGTCGCGCTTGGTGACCTGCACCGAGTTGACCGACTTCAAGTGGTAGGCCGACGCCAGCGCTGCCGCACGCACCCGTTCGTCCTCGTTGAGGTAGGGATCGCCCGACTGCGGCGTGTCGTAGGGGTCGTTGCGCCCGACCAGATAGGGCTCGCCGCCGTCGACCGTGGCACCGCCGTTGGACGCCGAGTACTGCGCGAACACCGGCTGGCCGCGGTAGCGCAGCACGACCCGTCCGTTACCGCGTGTCGCGGCCGGATCGTCGACCCAGAGCAAGTTGCCGCGGCTGTCGTAGTGCTTCATGCCGCCGTACATCTGGCACATGCTCGAGTCGCAGATGTCGTAGGCGCTGCCGCGGCCGGCGTCGGCACGGGAGATGTCGGCGTAGGTCCGCGCCGCGATCGCCTGCGCCTGCACCGCTGCTGCCGGCCACGAGGCCGACACCTCGCGGGGGACGGAGCCCTGCACGTACTGCTCCATGTGCACCCGGTTGATCGTGAGCTCGCCGGAGCCGGAACGAACCGCACCGACGCGGCCGTGGTAGCGGGTGGTCGATCCGTCCGAGAGCACGGTCTCGACCCAGCCGTAGTCGCTGCCGAAGTCGGCCTGCGACGGCAGTCCGCTACGCAGCGTGCGCCAGCGCCCGGAGCCGGTGTGGCCCTGGACGGCGAGCCCGGACCCGGACGGGACGAGCCGGAACTGGTCGTAACCGCGGGTCGGCATCGTCCCGTAGCCGCTCAGCGTCAGGCCACGCGAGTTCGCGAGCACGGTCGTGTCCCGGGCGGCGACGCTGAGGTAGACGCGGATGACGCTGGCGCGCAGCGTCACGGGCCGGGTGCCGGGGTAGTAGAAAGCGAGGATCTGTCCTGCCGACAGGCCCTTGAGCGCGGCACCGCGAGCGCCGTACTGGCTCATGCCGTGTCCGTGGCCGTTGCCGCGCCAGTACACGGTGAGGCGCCCGGACGGGGAGAAGTGGGTGATCTCGGTTCCGGCGGCGACCGTGGTGGGTCGCACGAACCGGTGCGTGGCAGCTGGGTCGCCGGTGCCTCCGCTGCCGACCGCAGCGGCGGCCGCAGCGAGACCTACCGTGAGAACGGCGGTGCTCAGTGCGGCCGCCAGCTGACGACCCGGCAGGCCGGTGGGCAATGCGCGCGGGGGACGCATAGCACAACTTCCTGTCGTCGGGGTGCGACACGCCGGGGAAACATGCCGCTCCCAGAGCCTAAGCACAGAAGTCCCAGAAATCTAGCCCAACCACACGTGCAACATGGACAAACGCGGACTTTAACCGAAGCGCCGCGCCGGAGCGGCGCCCCGGATCGTCCGCGTCGCGCCCCTACCCTGGCCGGGTCATGTCTGTCCCGGTCGCCGATCCCGCCGTGCGCGCAGCCCGCGCGCGCTACCGGCGCGGCACCGTCGCCCGGCTGCTCGTCGCCGCGATGGCGTTCGCGATCCTGGTCGTCAGCGGGTACGCCTGGGCGCAGTTCCGCACCTTCACCGAGAGCGTCCCGCACGGCGCCGAGGTCCCCGCCGCGAGCGGCACCGACCTGGACGGCGTCGCGCAGAACATCCTGCTCATCGGCAACGACAGCCGTGCCGGTGCGACGCCGGCCGAACTCACCGCGCTGCACACCGGCCACGACACGACGACCGTCAACACCGACACGATGATGGTGCTGCACGTGCCCGTCGACGGCGGGAAGCCCAGCATCATCTCCTTCCCCCGCGACTCGTGGGTGACCATCCCCGGCTACGGCAAGGGCAAGCTCAACTCGGCCTACAGCGACGCCTACAACGCCGCGCGCAACCGGCACGCGAGCGAGAAGGCCGCCGAGAGCGCCGGCGTGCTGCTGACGCTGCGCACGATCACGCAGCTGACCGGACTGCACATCGACCACTACGTGCAGATCAACCTGCTCGGCTTCTACCGCATCAGCGAGGCGATCGGCGGCGTGCAGGTGTGCCTGCTGCACGCCCAGAACGCGCGCACCGAGACCGGGGGCAACGGTCCCGGCCTGTCAGGCATCAACCTGCCTGCGGGCGTCTCGACGATCGAGGGCGCGCAGGCGCTGGCGTTCGTGCGGCAGCGCCACGGACTGCCGCACGGCGACCTCGATCGCATCCGTCGCCAACAGGAGTTCCTGAGCGCGGCGTTCCGCAAGGTCGTCTCGGCCGGCGTGCTGTTGAACCCGTTCAAGCTGCACAACCTGCTCAGCGCGATCAGCTCGTCGCTGCTCACCGATCCGTCCCTGGACCTGCTCTCGCTCGCGCGCTCCTTCGAGTTGCTGTCCGCCGGCGAGATCACGTTCGCGACGCTGCCCAACAACGGTCCGCAAGTCATCTATCCCGACGGTGTCGAGACCGCGATCGTCGAGGTCGACCGGGCCGCGATCCCGAGCTTCATCGACGGGGTGCTCGGCCACAGCCCCGACCTCAGCAAGATCGTCCCCGCCTCCCCCGCGACCGTCACCCTCGACGTCCTCAACGGCACGGACGTGACGCGGCTGGCCGGACGCAACGCCAAACAACTCGAACGGCTCGGGTTCCACGTCGACATCGTCGACTCGACGCCGGCCCCGGCGACCGCGACGAGCGTCGAGTACCCGGCCCACAAGGCGGCGGCGGCCAAGGCTGTCGCCGCCGTCGTCCCCGGCGCGAAACTGGTCGCGACCTCGGCCGTCAAGCGGGTCACCCTGGTGCTCGGCTCCGACGGCGACGAGGTGACCGGGCTGACCAGGTCTCGTCCGCACCCCACGTCGCATCACCACGCCAAGCCGCACAATCACGGCATCACGTGCATCAACTGAGTCCACGCTCCGGGCCCCGGGCGACGCCGAGACGGCCCTGAGCGACTCAGCGTGCGCGCGCGGAAGCCCGGTAACCTGACGAAATCATGGACCGTAACTGGGACGCCGGGGCGCCGGCGGGTGGGGGGCTGCCCGCCCTGCCGCCCGAGCTCGATCCGCGGGGTCGCCGCCGCCATCACCGACACCTGCCCGGTGCCTCGGGGGCGCTGCACTCCGGCGGCATAATCGTCAAGATTCTCGCCGCCGCGATGTCGCTGTTCATCGTCGTGTACATCGGCTATCTGTGGAACACCGTCCGCGGCCTCAACGACGTCGGCCGCCTGCAACTGTCGTCTCTCGGCGGGCACAGCGTGAACGTGAAGACCGGCAAGGTCACCACGCGCTACGACATCGACGGCAAGGACCAGAACATCCTCATCGCCGGCAACGACGACCGCAGCGCGCTGACGCTCAAGCAGGTGCGCGAGTTGAAGGTCGGTCGTGACGGCGGCAGCCTGAACACCGACACGATGATGATCGTGCACGTGCCCGCCGACGGGTCGCAGGCCACACTGATCTCGCTGCCGCGGGACTCGTACGTGAACATCCCCGGCTACGGCATGAACAAGCTCAACGCCGCCTATCCGCTCGGCTACAACAACGCGCGAGGTGACGCGAACGCGCGACGCGCGGCCGGGGCCGACAAGCTCATCCAGGTCGTCGAGAAGCTGACCGGCCTCAACATCGACCACTTCGTCCAGGTGAGCCTGCTCGGGTTCGTCACGATCAGCGACGCGGTCGGCGGCGTATCGGTCGATCTGTGCCACAGCGTCAACGACACCGTCGCACACAACGAATCGATCGGTCTCAGCGGCGGTTCGGGTCTGGTGATGTCGAAGGGCATGCACACCATCAAGGGCGTGCAGGCGCTGGAGTTCGTGCGCCAGCGCGAAGGACTGCCCCGCGGCGACATCGACCGCACTGCCCGGCAGCGCTACTTCCTCACCGCCGCCTTCCGCACGGTCGCCTCAGCAGGCACGTTGCTCAACATCGGCAAGCTGCAGAACCTCGTCAGCGCGGTGGACAAGTCGATCTACGTCGACCAGGGCCTCAACATGCTCGACCTCGCCAAGCAGATGTCGAACCTGTCGGCGAACAACATCCGCGGCGAAGCGATCCCGACCGATCACTACGAGGACACCCCCGTCGGCAATGCCGGGATCATCATCCCGTCGCAGGTGCGCGCATTCGTGCACAGGCTCGATTTCTGGCGGCAGCCTGTCCTCCGACTACAAGAAGGCGCCGCTGGTCGACCCGAGTTCGGTGTCGGTGACGGTGCGCAACTTCGGCGCGCAGAACGGCGGCGCAGCGACTGCGGCGTCGACGCTCGGCACCGCCGGCTTCTCCACCTCGGTCGACAAGGCCTCGGGACGCGCCGCGACGACGACGATCACCTATCCGAAGGGTTCCGAGTCGCAGGCGAAGACGTTGTCGCGTTACGTGCCCGGCGCCTCGGTGCGTCAGGCCGATGTCTCGACGGTCACGCTGACGCTGGGCTCCGACGGCATCATTGCCAAGTCGAAGCCGAGCCACGGCGTGAGCCGGAAGAACGCCAAGAAGAAGTCGCCGAAGGCGATCGACTCGAAGTGCATCAACTGAGCCCCGAGGCGCTGTTCGACCGGCTGCTCGCTGCCGATCCGGGACGTCCGTTCGTCACGTACTACGACGAAGCCAGCGGCGAACGTTCCGAGCTGTCGCGCAAGTCGCTGGCCAACTGGGTCGCCAAGACCCATTTCCTGCTCGTTGACGAACTCGGTCTGGGCGTCGGTGACACCGCCGTGATCGCACTGCCGCCGCACTGGATCTCAGTGCCGGCGCTGCTCGGCTGCCTCACCGCCGGTCTCGCGTTGGCACCTGCGGGTGCCGGCGACGTGGCCTTCGCCGAGCCGGCCCGGCTGCCGGTCGACGCGCCGGACGTCTACGTGATCGCGCCGTCCTCCGCCGCTGTCGGACTGGGCGACGCCGTTCCCCACGGCGCGTCGGACTTCGTGACCGCGGTGCGTCCGCAGCCTGACAAATGGCCCGCCGTGCGGCTCGCCGCCGGACCCGGCGACGACTGCCTGCCGGGTGCGACCCGCGCCGAGGTGGTCGAACGGGCCGTCGCACGTGCGGCCGAACTCGGCGCCGGCGACGGAGCTCGCGTGCTGACCACGGCTGACTGGACGACGCCGGCTGACTGGGTGGACGCGCTGTGCGTGCCGCTCGTCGTGGGCGGCTCGCTGGTCGTCGTGCGCAACGCCGACGAGGCCGTCGTGGAGCGGCGCATGGATCAGGAGCGGGCGAGCGTCCGGATCAGATGAGCGCGATCGCGTCGGCGATCGATTCGAGCACCCGGCCGGGACGGAACGGGAACCGCTCGACCTGATCGCGCCGCGTCGAGCCGGTGAGCACGAGGATCGTGTCGAGCCCGGCCTCGATGCCGGCGACGACGTCGGTGTCCATGCGGTCACCGACCATCATCGTCGACTCCGAATGCGCCTCGATGCGGTTCATGGCGCTGCGGAACATCATCGGGTTCGGCTTGCCGACAAAGTACGGCTCGGCGCCGGTCGCCTTGGTGATGAGCGCCGCCACCGAGCCCGTTGCCGGCAGCGGACCCTCCGGGCTCGGCCCGGTGACGTCGGGGTTCGTCGCGATGAACCGGGCGCCGCTGCTCACCAGCCGGATCGCCTGCGTGATCGCCTCGAACGAGTAGGTGCGGGTCTCGCCCAGCACGACGTAGTCGGGGTCGCGGTCGGTCAGGATGTAGCCGACCTCGTGCAGGGCCGTCGTCAGCCCGGCCTCGCCGATCACGTACGCCGAGCCGCGCGGCAACTGCTCGGCGAGGAAGTCGGCGGTCGCCAGCGCCGAGGTCCAGATCGACTCCTCCGGCACAGTCAGCCCGGCCCTCGCCAGCCGCGCCGACAGGTCGCGCGGGGTGAAGATCGAGTTGTTCGTCAGCACGAGGAAGCGCCGTTCGCGTTCCATGAGGCGCTGCAGGAACTCGGCGGCTCCGGGCAGCGCCTTCTCCTCGTGCACCAGCACACCGTCCATGTCGGTGAGCCAGCACTCCGCCTCTGCCCGTGCGCTCATGTCACAGACGGTAGCGGCGTCGCGTCGGCGGGTAGGCACACGGCATGAGTGAACCCAACCCGCGCCAGAACGTCACCTTCGCCAGCAACGGCGGCCAAGCACACGGTTATCTCGCCAAGCCGGAGTCCGGATCCGGCCCGGGCCTGGTGGTCATCCAGGAGTGGTGGGGGCTCGACGACCACATTGCCGATGTCGTCGACCGGTTCGCCAAGGAGGGCTTCGTCGCGCTCGCGCCCGACCTGTTCGGCGGCAAGGTTGCGCACGACACGGACGAGGCGGGCAAGCTCATGGAGCAGTTGCCAGCCGAACAGGCGGCGCGCGATCTGGGCGGCGCGGTCGACTACCTGCTCGCCGACGACTCGGTGACCTCGAGCAAGGTCGGCGCGGTCGGTTTCTGCATGGGCGGCGGCTTCGTGTTGCAGCTCGCGGCCCAGCAGGGCGACAAGATCGGCGCGGCCGTCCCGTTCTACGGTGTGGGCGAGGGCGTGCCCGGCGACTTCTCGAGCATCACGGCGCCCGTGCAGGGGCACTACGCGGAACGCGACAACTTCTACCCCGTCGACAAGGCGCGCGAGCAGGAGCAACAGATGCGCACCGAGACGCAGGGCGACGTCGAGTTCTTCTACTACCCGGCCGGTCACGCGTTCCACAACGACAAGGACAAGATGGGCACCTACGACGCCGAGTCGGCCAAGCTGGCGTGGCAGCGCGCGGTCGAGTTCCTGAAGGCCAATCTGACGTGACGTCGGTGCGTCCGGCGCGCGCGTCGGACGAAGTCGCGATCGGGGCGGTCACGACGCGCGCCTTCACCGATCACGGCGACCAGGTCGCCGTGCTGGTGGACGCCTTGGCCGCGGGTCCGGCGCGCATCTCGCTCGTCGCCGACGACGCCGGCACGGTCGTCGGGCACACGTTGCTGTCGCGCGGCTGGATCGACGCCGAGCGCGAACTGGTCGAGGCGCTGGTGTTGTCGCCACTGTCGGTCGACCCGCCGTGGCAGGGCCGTGGCATCGGTGGTTCGCTCGTGCGGGCGGCGCTGGCCGAAGCAGATTCGCATGGTGCACCCGCAGTCTTCCTGGAGGGCGATCCGCGCTATTACCAGCGATTCGGCTTCGTCGCCGCCCGTTCGCGCGGGTTCACGCGACCGTCGGTGCGTGTCCCCCACGCCGCGTTCCAGGTCGCGGTGCTGCCGGGCTGGGAAGCCTGGATGACTGGCGCGCTCGTCTATCCCGAGGCCTTCTGGACGCTCGACCTGGTCGGGCTGCGCGGTGAGCTGCTCGCCGCCGTCCGCGCCGAGACCGGGGAGTCCGCTCCCACGATCGAGTGACGTCCCGCGCACTTGAGTGACGTCCCGCGCACTTGGGTGACGGCGAATTCGCCGTCACTCAAGGCTCGCGGACGTCACTCGGACGTCTCGCGCGGACGTCACTCAACGGGGCGAACGTCACTCAACGGGGCGGACGGCACTCAGCGGCGGACGGCCAGCGTCAGCGAGTAGTCGTCCTTGCTGTCGGTCCAGGACTCGACGAGTTCGAGACCGTGCATGCGCAGCTCGTCCTGCAGCTCGGGCAGCCGGAACTTCACGCTGATCTCGGTCAGCATCTCGGCGCCCGCAGGCAACGTCCAGTCGCGGTCGAGGGCATTGAAGTGCACCGACACGTCGCGCCGGGCGCGCAGCCACATCTCGACGCGATGCAGCTGCGGGTTCCACCGCGCAACGTGCTGGAAGTCGTCTACGTAGAGGCCGTCGGCGTCGAGTTCGGCGCGCAGGACCTCGATCAGATTGCGGTTGAACTCGGCCGTGACGCCGGAGCTGTCGTCGTAGGCGGCGATCAACCGCGACGGCGGCTTGACGAGGTCGGCGCCGAGCAGGAAGTGATCACCGGGCGCGAGCGCGTCGGCGGTGCGCTTGAGGAAACCGTCGCGCTCGCCGTCGTCGAAGTTCCCGATCGTGCCGCCGAGAAAGATGATCAACCGCGCGCCGGGGATGCCGGGCAGCTCCGCGAAGGGCTCGTTGAAGTCGCCCACGACCGGCTCGACCGTGACCGTCGGGTAGTCAGCGGCGATGGTCTGCGCGGCCTCCGTGAGCACCTCGGCGCTCACGTCGAGCGGGACGAAGTGCAACGTGCGGCCGTCCGCGGTGAATGCCGACAGGAGCAGCCGGGTCTTGGTGGACATCCCCGAGCCGAGTTCGAGCATCGTCGTCGCGTCAGTCAGCCGCACGATGTCGGTGCTGTGCACCTCGAGGATCTCGGTCTCGCGCCGCGTCGGGTAGTACTCGGGCAAGCGAGTGATCTCGTCGAACAGGCGGCTGCCGCGCTCGTCGTAGAACCACCGTGCCGGCAGCGACGGTGGGCTCTGCCACAACCCCTCGCGGACGTCGTCGTGGATGCGCGTCATTTCGCCAGCCGGAGTCCGCTGAACGCCCATCTCGAGTGCGCGGGGAAGAAGTTGCGGTACGTGATGCGCTCGTGGCCGGACGGGGTCGCCGCGCAGGCACCGCGAAGGACGTGCTGATCGCACATGAACTTGCCGTTGTACTCACCGACCGCGCCGTTGGCCGGGACGAAGCCGGGGTAGGGCAGATACGCCGAGGCCGTCCACTCCCACACGTCGCCGACCATGGCTGACCCGGCGACCGACGGGTGCACGCGGTCGGCGTCGAGCAGCTGGCCGCGCAGGTGCGGGCGCTGCCGGACGGCAGCCTCCCATTCGAACTCGGTGGGCAGTCGCGCGCCGGCCCAGCGGGCGAATGCGTCCGCCTCGTAGAACGAGACGTGACAGACCGGTTCGGCCGGCACGACCGGCCGCCGGCCGGACAGCGTGAACGTCGTCCACCGCCCGTCCTGCTCGTCCCAGTAGCCCGGGGCGTCCCAGCCGGTGCTCTGCACATGCGCCCAGCCGTCGGACAGCCACAGGTCGGCGCGGCGGTAGCCGCCGTCAGCCATGAACTCGAGCCAGTCGGCGTTGGTGACGCCGCGCTCGGCGATCTGGAAGTCCTCCAGGTACACGCGATGCCGCGGGCCCTCGTTGTCGTAAGCGAAACCGGCACCCTCATGGCCGATCTCGGTGACGCCGCCGGTCACCGCGCGCCACGACTGCGGCGTGAGCGCGGTGTCGGGGTCCGGCGGCCGCTCGACGTAGGCCGGGGCGAACGCGTGGGTCGAGAACAGGTGCTTGATGTCCATGAGCAGCAGTTCCTGGTGCTGCTGCTCGTGGTTGCAGCCGAGCTCGACCAGTTCGAGCGCGCGCTCGTCGAGCCGCCCGGCGTCGAGGGCGCGCACCACGGCGTCCTGCACGTATTCGCGGTAGCGGGCGATGTCAGTGATGCCCGGACGGGTGACCAGGCCGCGCTGCGGTCGCGGATGGCGCGGGCCGACCGCCTCGTAGTAGCTGTTGAAAAGGAATCGGTAGCTGGGGTCGTACTCGTGATAGCCCGGGTCGGGCCGGAGGATGAACTCCTCGAAGAACCACGTCGTGTGCGCGCGGTGCCACTTCGTCGGACTTGCGTCCGGCATCGACTGCGGAGTCTGGTCCTCGGCCGAGAGGCGCGAGGCGAGCAGGTCGGTCGTGGCCCGGACGTCCAGGAACTGCTCGGTGAGTCGGGTGGTATCGGTAATCAGCGTCATTGCCGTCCTCCGTGGCGCCGTCTGTGTCCCGTGACCTGGTCGTCACGCGTGTCTGGCGGCTCCGAAGGGCCGCAAGTCGTGCTGTTCAGTTGTATCCGTTCCCGCCGACAACGGTACCCGCGACGGGGCGATCCGCCATGGCCGAAAGGTTGCCTTTTGCTTACCGGCCGGTAGTCAGAGCGCGACGGTGCCCCGGATGCCTACGACCGTGCCACCGCCGACCCAGATGTCGTCGCCGTCCTGCTGCACGTACAGGCGGCCACGCCGCTGCAACACGGTGCCCTGGCTGACCACGTAGGAGGTCGGTGCCAGCCCGGCCGGAATCAACCACTGCGCGATCGCGGCGTTGAGGCTGCCGGTGACCGGGTCTTCACCCGAGGGCACGACCCGAGTCATCGCGCGCACCTCGAAGTGCGCCGGTGACCCGGCCGGGTAGGGCCCGATCAGGCCGACGTTCGGCAGATTGGCCCAGTCGGGATCGACAGCCAGCACTGCGTCCGCGCTGTGCAGCAACAGCGCGATCCAGCCCGGGCCGTTGTCCGCCCACTGCGCATCGACGACGTCGGCGGAGTCGAGGCGCAGGGCGTCGAGCACCGCGGCCAGGTCGTCGGAGTCGACGGCGCCGCCACGGACGAGCGGCGGTGCCGCGAACGCAAGCCGGTCGGCATCGCGGCGGACCCGCACCAGTCCGGCGCCGCACTCCTGCACGACGGCCGCGCCGCGCGGGCTGCCACCGGCGTCGAGCCATGCGCGCGCCGACCCGAGGGTCGGGTGCCCGGCGAACGGCAGCTCGCGTGCGGTCGTGAAGATCCGCAGCCGGTAGTCGGCGTCCTGGTCGGTCGGCGGCAGCAGGAACGTGGTCTCGGACAGATTCGTCCAGCGTGCGAACGCGGCGAGCTGGTCGTCGGTCAGCCCGTCGGCGTCGTGGACGACCGCGACCGGGTTGCCGTAGCCGAGTTCGTCGGTGAAGACGTCGACCTGACTGAAAGAGCGCATGCCGTCCACCTCATCAGACCCGTCGGCGCGCAGGACCGGCGGCGCCTACTTGATCAGGTTCCGCGCCATCACCATGCGGTTGATCTGGTTGGTGCCCTCGTAGATCTGGGTGATCTTGGCGTCGCGCATCATCCGCTCGACCGGGAAGTCCTGGGTGAAGCCGTACCCGCCGAAGAGCTGGACGGCGTCGGTGGTCACGGACATCGCGGTGTCGGACGCGAACACCTTCGCCGCGGAGGAGCTGAACGTGAGGTTGCCGGTGTCGCGCTCGGCCTTCCCCGCGGCCGCATACACGAGATGACGAGAGGCCTCCACCCGCATCGCCATGTCGGCGAGCATGAACTGGATGCCCTGGAAGTCCGCGATCCGCTTGCCGAACTGGTGCCGCTGCTTCACGTAGTCGACGGCGGCGTCGAGGGCGCCCTGTGCGATGCCCAATGCCTGCGCACCGATCGCGAGCCGGGTGTGGTCGAGCGTGCGCAGCGCGGTCTTGAACCCGGTACCCGGCTCGCCGATGATGCGGTCGGCAGGAATCGTGCAGTCCTCGAAGTAGATCTCGCAGGTGGGGCTCCCCTTGATCCCGAGTTTGCGTTCCTTCGCGCCGACCGAGAAGCCGGGGTCGTCCTTGTGCACCACGAACGCCGAGATGCCGTTGGCGCCCTTGCCGGGTTCGGTCACGGCCATGACCGTGTAGAACGTCGAGACGCCTGCGTTGGTGATCCAGCACTTCGTGCCGTTGAGCACCCAGTGATCGCCGTCGAGTACCGCCCTCGTGCGCATCGCCGCGGCGTCCGAGCCGGCCTCGCGCTCCGACAGCGCGTAGCTGATCATGGCCTCGCCCGACGCGATAGGGCCCAGCACGTCCTTTTTCAACTGCTCCGAACCGGACAGGATGATCGGCTGTGAGCCGAGCTTGTTCACCGCCGGGATGAGCGAGGACGACGCGCACGCCCGCGCGACCTCTTCGACGACGATGCACGTCGAGATCGCGTCGGCGCCGACCCCGCCGTACTCCTCCGGGATGTGCACGGCATGGAACCCGGCGCGCACGAGCGCGTCGTAGACGTCGTGCGGGAACTGCGCCGTCTCGTCGATCTCAGCGGCCCGCGGCGCGATCTTGTCATCCGCGAGCTCGCGCACCGCCTGGCGCAGCATGCGCTGCTCGTCGGTGAGCTGGTACTGGTCGAAGTCCGGGTTGCCCATGCCAGAAATAGTAGGACGACCTAGTAGTGGCGGGCCGTGTCACATGGCGCCGGGTGTGCTACGTCTCCCAGGCATGAAGGTCTTTCTCGCCGGGGGAACCGGCGTTGTCGGACGGCGGCTGGTGCCGCAACTGATCGCCGCGGGCCACGAGGTCACCGCGACGAGCAGGAGCCGAGCCAAGCTGACACTGCTGCGCGATCTCGGTGCCGAGCCGGTCGTGATGGACGGTCTCGACGCCACTTCCGTGGGCGAGGCCGTGGCAGCCGCTGCGCCGGAGGCGGTCATCCATCAGATGACGGCGATCGACGGCGTCCCCGATCTCAAGCACTTCGATCGCGAGTTCGCCGCGACCAACCGGCTGCGCACCGCAGGCACCGACCACCTGCTCGCGGCGGCGCGTGCGAGCGGCGTGCAGCGAGTGGTGCTGCAGAGCTACACGGGCTGGCCGAACGCACGCACCGGCGGGCCGATCAAGACCGAGGACGATCCGTTGGACGAGAACCCTCCGGTGCGCCAGCGCGAGACGCTCGCGGCCATTCGTCATCTCGAGGACGCCGCGCGGGCAGCGCCGATGCACACGGTCGTGCTCAGGTACGGGAACTTCTACGGACCTGGGGTCACCGAGGCGCTCTTCGACGTGGTCCGCGCGCGCAAGTTCCCCGTCGTCGGCGACGGCGGCGGCATCTGGCCGTGGATCCACCTCGACGACGCCGCGTCTGCCGCGGTTGCCGCGCTCACCCGCGGCGACGGCGTCTACAACATCGTCGACGACGATCCGGCAGCGATGCGCGACGTGCTGCCGGCGATCGCGCGCATCATCGGTGCGAAGCCGCCACGCCGGGTACCCACCTGGCTGGCGCGCCCTCTCGCCGGCGAGGTCGTCGTGTCGATGATGACGCAGATGCGCGGGTCGTCGAACGCCAAGGCCAAGCGCGAGCTCGGCTGGGAACCGCGCTGGCCCAGCTGGCGCGAGGGCATGCGCGACGAGGTGGCGGCAGGATCAGCCTCATGACCGAGTCGTCGACCGAGCTGCGGCCGTATCTGTTCTCGATCGCGTACCGCATGCTGTCGAGCGTTGCCGACGCCGAGGACGTCGTGCAGGAGGCGTTCCTGCGCTATCACCGTGCTGCCCCCGATGCCGACTCGCCGAAGGCCTACCTGTCGGCGGTCGTGACGAGGTTGTGCATCGACCATCTCCGCTCGGCCCGGGTGCGACGCGAGACCTACGTCGGTGAGTGGCTGCCCGAACCCTTGCTCACTGACGAGAGCGCCGACCCCGAGACGGCCGCCGTCGACGCCGACTCGTTGTCGATGGCGTTCCTGCTCGTTCTCGAGCGGCTGTCACCGGTCGAGCGCGCGGTGTTCCTGCTGCACGACGTGTTCGGCTACGACTTCGCCGAGGTCGCGGGCATGGTCGAGCGGTCCCCAGACAACTGCCGGCAGATCGGCGTGCGGGCGCGACGGCACGTGAACGAGCAGGCGCCGCGGTTCGAGACCTCACGCGCCGAACGTGACGAGCTCGCGGAACGGTTCCTGGCCGCGTTCACCGACGGCGATGTCGACGGGCTGGTGTCGTTACTGGCCGCTGACGTGGTGGTGCAGGGCGACGGCGGCGGCCACCGCCCGTCCTGGCCGAACACGATCGCCGGACGCGAGAAGGTCGTGCGGCTGCTCGTCGGGCTGTCCAACGGCATCCGCGAGCTGGGCCTCGTGGTGCGTCCGACGCACGTCAACGGCCAGCCGGGCGCGACGGTGCACGCCCCCGACGGCGGGTTGGTCAACGTCATCACCGTCGACATCGCCGACGGCGCGGTGCAGACCGTGCGCTCGGTGATCAATCCCGACAAGCTGCACCATCTCGGCAGGCTCGCCGACCGCGAGGCCCTGCTCGACCGGCGTGCGCGTCGCTGGTAATCAGCCCGTGGGCCTCGGCTAGGGTTCGACCCGAGGAGGCCCGATGTCCCAGCCCGATGCCGTCTCGACGGCCTACCGCAACGCGCTCGAGGTGATCGGTGCGGTCGAACCCACCATCGCCGGCGCCATCCGCAGCGAGCTTGCCGACCAGCGCGCGTCGCTCAAGCTGATCGCGAGCGAGAACTACGCGTCACTGGCGACGCTCTTGACGATGGGCACCTGGCTCTCGGACAAGTACGCCGAAGGGACGGTCGGGCACCGGTTCTACGCGGGGTGCCAGAACATCGACACGGTCGAGAAGGTCGCCGCCGACCACGCCCGCGAGTTGTTCAGCGCGCCGCATGCCTACGTCCAACCGCACTCGGGCATCGACGCGAATCTCGTGGCGTTCTGGGCGATTCTGGCCCAGCGGGTCGAGGCGCCCGCGCTGCAGAACGCCGGTGCGAAGCACGTCAACGATCTGTCCGACAGCGACTGGGAGAGCTTGCGCAAAGCGCTCGGCGACCAGCGCGCGCTGGGCATGTCGCTCGATGCCGGTGGTCACCTCACCCACGGCTTCCGTCCGAACATCAGCGGCAAGATGTTCGATCAGCGTTCCTACGGCACCGACTCCGACACCGAACTGCTCGACTACGACGCGGTGCGCGCGGCGGCCAGGGAGTTCCGTCCCCTGATCCTGATCGCCGGGTACTCGGCGTATCCACGCAAGATCAATTTCGCGACCATGCGCGAGATCGCGGACGAGGTCGGCGCCGTGCTGATGGTCGACATGGCACACTTCGCCGGCCTGGTCGCCGGCAAGGTGTTCACCGGCGACTTCGACCCGGTGCCCCACGCCCACGTGACGACGACGACCACACACAAGTCGCTGCGCGGCCCGCGCGGGGGCATGGTGCTGTGCCAGCCGGAGTTCGCCGACTCCGTCGACCGCGGTTGCCCGATGGTGCTCGGCGGACCGCTCGGTCACGTGATGGCGGCAAAGGCGGTCGCGCTCGCCGAGGCCAAACAGCCGTCGTTCCGCACCTATGCGCAGGCCGTGGCCGACAACGCGGTCTCGCTCGCCGACGGGCTCATGCGACGCGGGGTGCGGCTGGTCACCAACGGCACCGAGAACCACCTCTGCCTGCTCGACGTCTCGTCGTTCGGCCTCACCGGGCGTCAGGCCGAGTCGGCACTGCTCGACTCGGGGATCGTCACGAACCGCAACGCGATTCCGCGCGATCCGAACGGCGCCTGGTACACCAGCGGCGTCCGCATCGGGACGCCCGCGCTGACCTCGCGCGGGTTCGACCGCGACGACTTCGACCGCGTCGCCGAACTGATCGTCGACGTGCTGTCGGCGACGACCCCCAACGCCGCCGCGTCGGGCGGGGCGTCGAAGGCCAAGTACACGATCGCCGACGGTGTCGCTGACAAAACCCGTTCGGCAGCCGCCGAGCTCCTCGACGCGCGTCCGCTTTACCCGGGACTCGATCTCGGGTAAGCAGGGCGCCATGAGTTACCAGCCGATGCCGCCGGCGCCGCAGGGCGGCCCGCCCCCGACCGCCCGCGATCCGCGCAACGCTCCGCCCACCGTGCGGAACGCGGTGCGGCTGATGTTCTTCCTGGCAGCGCTCGGCGTGATCGGTCTGATCATCGTCTTCGCCGACAAGGACGCGCTACGCACGGCGGTCGCGAAGGCGAACCCCAGCGACGACACCACCCAGATCGACAACGCGGTCAACACCGCGGTCACGGTCGGCGCGGTGATCGGCATCGTGCTGATCGTGCTCTATGTGCTGCTCGCGCTGCAGGTCCGCAAGGGCAAGAACTGGGCTCGCATCGTCACCTGGGTGCTCGCGGGCCTGGGTGTCCTCGGTGGTCTCACCAACCTGGCGCAGCCGCAGGCCGCGCTCACCAAGGTCGTAGCGGGTGTCGAGCTGGTGCTCTACATCGCGTTGATCGTGCTGCTGGCCCTGCGACCGAGTAACGAATACTTCCGCAAACCGACGTACGCGTACTGAGTCAGGCCCCGGTCGCGTACGGCGACGTCGCACTGCCGATGCCGTCTCGCCACAGATAGGCCCGCACGCCGCGCACGTAGACGTCGACCGCGCGGCTCATCACGTCGAGCGGGTCGCCGTCCCAGATCACCACGTCGCCGTCGAGACCGGCGCGTAGCGCGCCGACCCGGTCGTCGAGACCCATGATCTGCGCGGGATTGACGGTGATCGCCCGCAGCGCGTCGTCGCGGTCCATGCCCTCCTTGACGGCGAAGGCCGCTTGGTGCACGAGGAAGTCGATCGCCACGACGGGATGGTCGGTCGTGATCGCGACGAGCACCCCGGCCTTCGCCAGCAGGCCCGGGTTGGCGAGCGTGCGCCCGCGCAGCTCGACCTTGCTGCGGGTGCTGAACAGCGGACCGACGACGCAGGGCACGTTGCGCTCGGCCAGCAGGTCTGCGATCAGATAGCCCTCGGTCGCATGGTTGACGATCAGCCGGTAGCCGAATTCGTCGGCCAACCGCAGCGCTGTGGCGATGTCGTCGGCACGGTGCGTGTGCTGGCTCCACGGCAGCTCGCCGTCGAGCACCCGCACCAGCACCTCGCAGGTGTTGTCGCGGTCGAACGGGTCGCCCTTGGCCGCTGCGGCGTCTCGGCGCGCCTTGTAGTCCTGCGCCTTGGTAAGGGCGTCGCGGATGACGGCAGCGACGCCCTGCCGGGTCGAGGGCAGCTGCTTGCGCTCGCCGTACACGCGCTTCGGATTCTCGCCGAGGGCGCTCTTGACGCTGCACGGCGACTTCATCACCATCTCGTCCACGACACGGCCCCAGGTCTTGATCGCGACGGTCTGCCCGCCGATCGGGTTGCCGCTGCCGGGCTTGACCACCACGCTCGTGACGCCGCCGGACAGAGCGTCGGTGAACCCGATGTCGGCAGGGTTGATGCCGTCGAGCGCCCGCATGCGCGCGCCGTTCGGATCGGTCATCTCGTTGGTGTCATTGCCGGCGGCGCCCTCGCCCTCCTCGTGCACGCCGACGTGCGCGTGTGCATCCACGAAGCCGGGAAGTACCCAGCGTCCCGAGGCATCGACAACCTCTGCGCCGGGCGGGATGTCGATGTCGACGCCGACGCCCGTGATCGTCCCGTCGACGATGAGCACCGTGCCGCGCTCGATCGGCTCGCCGTCGATCGGGACGATCCGTCCCCCGGTGATCGCGACGGTGCCAGTGCGTTGTCCCATGCCGCCACCGTACGGTGGCCGCATGCCCCTCGTGGACGTGACGTACCGCTCCGCGGTGCCTGCGGAAGCGTTGCACCGGCTTGCCGCAGAGCTCCCGCACGCCGTGTCCGTCGCCGTCGAGTGCCCGGAGGAGCCGTACGACGGCGAGCTGAAGCCCGGGGACGTCGAGGTCCGCTTCCACGAACGGAGCGCCATCGACGCTGTCGGGCTCGACGTCGTGGTCGAGGTGCGCTCGAAGTGGTTCGAGAGCCGCGGGGCCGACAGGCAGCAGCGCTGCGACCTGCTCGTGAGCCTCCTCGAGCGCGCGCAGCCACAGCTGTCGATCGGTGTCTTTCTGACTCTGCCGGTCGCGTCCTGGTCGCAGACGGCGTGAGCGGGGCGCACCCGGCGCCGTCGCTCGCACGCAATCGCGACTTCGTGATCTTGTGGGCGGGCGGCGCGGTGTCCGAGCTCGGGACGTCGATGAGCCAGCTCGTCTTTCCGCTCGTCGGCTACGCGATCACGCACTCGACGGCCGAGGCAGGCCTGGCGACCACGGGCCTGGTGCTGGGCGGCGTCGTGGTGCGTCTGCCGGCCGGCGCTCTGGTCGATCGTTTCGCGCGCCGTCGCGTGCTGGTCTCGACGAACGTCGTCGCCGCTCTCGTCTACGGCAGCCTCGCGGTCGCATTGCTGACCGGCCACCTGACGCTCGCGCATCTCGTGATCGCAGGCTTCGCCAGCGGCGCGACCGATGCTTTCGACTCCCCGGCGACCTCGGCATCGGTGCGCACGATCGTGCCGAAGCCTCAGCTCCCGCTCGCCTACACACGTCTCGAAGCGCGCGACCGAGCGGCGCATCTGCTCGGGCCGCCGCTGGGTGGCGCTTTGTACTCATGGATCCGGGGCCTTCCGTTCGTCGTCGACGCCATCAGCTACGCGGCCGAGGCATTCGCGATCACGCGGCTGCGCGCCCCGCTACCGGCACCGAAACGCGCGCCACAGTCGGTGCGCGCCGACATGGCCGAGGGACTGAAATTCGTCTGGGTCAACATCGGCGTCCGATGCATGATGATCTGGGGCGGCCTGATCAACTTCACCGGGAGCTTCATGTTCGTCGCGGTCACGCTGCGGCTGATCGAAAGGGGCACGAAACCGGCGGCCATCGGCCTGGTCGAAACCGCAGCGGCCGTCGCGGGGCTCGTCGGCGCGCTGGTCGCCCCGATGATCATCCGCCGGGCCCCGACGGGTTGGCTGACGATCGTCTTCACGCTGGTGACGGCTGCGGTGGTCGTACCGCAGGCTTGGACGACCAATGTCTTCGCTGTCGGTGCACTGCTCGCTCTCGCGACGTTCCTCGTCCCGGCCAACAACGCCGGAATCTCCGCCTACATGGTCTCGGTCGTCCCCGATGAACTGCAGGGTCGCGTCAACTCCGCGGCGGGATTCATGGCGAGCGGGCTGGCGCCGCTGGGCCCGGTGCTCGCCGGCGTCGCGCTCGCCCTGGTCGGCGGCGTGACGACATTGCTGATCGGCGCCGTAGGCACCGCACTGTGCGCGGTGCCGCTGCTCGCCGCACGCACCATCCGAGAGCTCGGCCGCCCCGATCAGTGGGCGGCGCGCACCTCGGCCACGTAACCGTCCCGCGAGTGGTCATTTGTCCCTCGAGTGGTCAGCTATTTGTGACCACTCGGCCCATAAGTGACCACTCGCGGCGGGGTGGCGGGCAGCTCAGATCAGACAGTGGTCGCGATCCCGAGCGGCGAGTACGAGTGGCCCGGGAACACGGTCGACAGCGAGCCCACGCTGAGGCGCTTCTGCACGATCTCGCCGAGCACGTCGAAGGCGTTGTTGACGCCCGGGACGTCACCGGTGTCCAGGCTCGACTCGGTCAGCGGCGTCCAGTTGCCGAGTACGCCGCTGCGGGACAGTCCGCCGCCGAGCAACCAAATCAGGCTGCCGTGGCCGTGGTCGGTGCCGCCGCTGGCGTTCATCTCGACGCGCCGGCCGAACTCGGTCTGGACGACGACCGTCACCCGCTTGCGCCGGTCAGGGCCGAGGTCTGTCATGAACGCCGCCAGAGACTGCGCGGCAGACGCCAGGTGACCGTCGAGATCGTGTGCCTCGTCGGTGTGCGTGTCCCACCCGCCGAGGTCGACGGTCGCGACCTGCAGTCCGACTTCTGCGCGCAGCATCGTCGCAATGTCCTGCAGCGCCTGCGAGAAGTCGCCCGAGGGGTAGTCGGCACCGTTCTGCACGCCGGCCGACGCGCGTGCTGTGGCTGCCGTGCCGAGCGCCGACAGCGTCGCGGGCACGTCCTCGCCCAATGTGCCGGGCATGCCGCGGTACAGCGCGGCGACCGCTTTCTGGGACGCCGGCCGGATGTCGTCCCAACCGGGGAAGGTGAAGTCGGACAGTTGGTCCATGGCCAGGGTCGTCTCGGGGCCGAGCAACGACAGCGGCGTGGGACCGCCGGCGGTCACCGCGCGGAAAGTCGTGCCGGGGCCCAGCAGGGTCAGCGTCCGGTCGAGCCAGCCGGTGGTCGCGGAGTTCGCGCCGCCCTTCTCGATGTACTGCTGTGCCTGGAAGTGGCTACGACTGATGCCGGCGTCGGAGACGCCGGGGACGAAGGCGAGCTCGCCGGTCGACCACAGGGCGTCGTACAGCGGCTGCATCGCCGAGTTCAACGCCCATCCGTTGTTCAGCGCCACCAGCGACGAGTCGTCAGGAATGAGTTGCGGTCGAACCTGGCGCAGGTACGTCAGCCCGAGGTCTGCCGAGTTGGGGACGACGATGCGCAACCCGTCGGCGGCACCGCGCAGGAAGATCAACACGACCGTGTTGGACGTTGCATCCGGTGTGGCGCCGAACGCGGCGCGCGTCGTGACCAGCTGACTCGCGAGGGCGGCGGCACCGACCATGCCGGCACCGCCGATGAACCGGCGCCGGGTCCAGCCCGAGCCGCCCCAAGCGTCGTTCTGCGAACCGAGATCGCAGGTGACCTGCTCGGCGTGGTGGCGAAGTTTCGCTTCGAGACTCATGTCGGTTCCTTGGTCGTCAGCGCAGCGCGTGGTGCGGCGCGTCGAGGATGAGGGCCGCCAGCGGGTAGGCGAGCCAGCGCAGTGTCGAGTTCGCCAGCGCGGTGGACGCCGGCTCGCGGAGGAAGGCCTGCAGGGCCGAGAGGTGCGCGCTGGAGAAGGTCATGCCGGTGAGCGCTTTCGTGAGCCTGGCGACCGCCTCGCCGCTCGTCGTGGCACCGCGGTAGAGCGACGCGACGTCCGGGTCGGTGAACCCGTCCCACCAGCCGCCGGCGAGACCGAGATGGATGTTCCACTCGGTCAGCAGGTTTCCTGCGGATCGCCAGGCGGTGGCGACGTCGGGGTAGCCGTTGGGTGCCGGCCAGTCGAGCGGCACGTTGTTCATCGAGCTCGTGATCCAGTGCAGCGCCTGCGTCGCCTTGCCGTAGTCGGCGACACGTGCGTCGAATGCGCGGATCGTCGCGATCACGTTCTCTGCAGGTCGCCGCACCTTGGCGCCGCGACTCTCCCAGAACTCGTTGGAGTGCAGGATGGTCTTGACCATCGGCATGATCTTCGTGCCGTTGCCGAGATAAGCCCGCGCCACGGCATCGACCAACGTGCTCGACGGGTTGTCCGACACGAACCGCACGCACATCTTCTGGGCGAGGTGCGTCGCCGTGTACGGGTGCCTGGCGAGGTAGCGCAGCAGGTCGTCGCCGGCCGCTTCGCCGCCTTCGGCCGACGAGTTCGCGTGGGTGAAGCCGAGAACCTTCACCCGGCCGGTCGGATGGATGTAGCCGTCGAACAGGTAGTGCTGATAGTCGTCCAGGGTGCGGCCGGTGAGCAGCGCGGCGGTGTTGCGCACGTCGTGCTCGGAGTAGCGCAGCCCGACCGTGTGCAGTTCGAGCAGCTCACGTCCGTAGTTCTCGTTGATCGCGGCCTTGGTCGAGTCGGCCAGGCTCAGGTAGGTGAGCATGGCCGGGTGACGCGCTGAGGCCAACAGCATGTTGGTGAAGTCGCGCATCGCCCACGGCCGGATGACCTCGCGGTCGTAGCACGCGCGCGTGTTCCACATGTCGCCTGCGTGATTGGGCACGTTGAGGTGGTTGGAGAAGAAGTCGACGAGGCTCTCGTAGAGCTGCGCGGGGCTCCAGGTCTGCAGCCCGATCGTCACCTGGGTCAGCTGGTCCATGATCGTCCAGCCGTACTCGTCGCCCTGCGCGGCGAGCCACTGACGCGCGTCGTAGGGCGAGAGCGTCAGCTGCGGCCCGATGGCCTGCACCCCTTGGTGGGCCCGATACCCGCCCTGGTGCGCGCCGAGATAGGTCTGGTGGGTCAGCCACCACTCGTAGCCGTTCTTGGCGACGGCGGCACGGGTGCCCGGCGTCGGGCCGAAACCGAACCGCGACAGCAGGTGCCCCACGGGATCCCAGCGCAGCGGGGCGTGGGCCACGCGCCGGCTGTGCGCGAGCGCGGTGCGGATATCGGCGTAGATCTCGGTCGCCATGCGGGAGTTCCTCGGTCCGGTGGGTCCCCGAACCCAGGTAAAGCCCCCGTGAATCAAGACTAGCTCCAAAATCACGCAGGGAAAAGCGCTACTACCGTTGAGGTCATGAGCGAACGCGCACCAGCGAACATCGGAGTCAGCGGCCTCGCGGTCATGGGCCGAAACCTCGCCCGCAACCTGGCGCGGCACGGCCACACCGTCGCGCTGCACAACCGCACGACCGCCCGCACCGAGGCGCTGGTCGCGCAGCACGGGGACGAGGGCTCGTTCGTGCCGTCGGACTCGATGGCCGCATTCGTCGCGTCCCTCGAGCGCCCGCGCGCCGTGATCGTCATGGTCAAGGCAGGGCAGCCCACCGACGACGTCATCGAGGAACTCGTCCCGCTGCTCGACGAGGACGACATCATCATCGACTGCGGCAACGCGCACTTCCAGGACACCCGCCGCCGCGAGGAGTACCTGCGCGACAAGGGCATCCACTTCGTCGGCTGCGGCGTCTCCGGCGGCGAGGAGGGCGCGCTGCTCGGGCCGTCGATCATGCCGGGTGGTTCGAAGCAGTCCTACGAGAAGCTCGGCCCGATCTTCGAGTCGATCGCCGCCCAGGTCGACGGCACACCGTGCTGTGTACACGTCGGGCCGGACGCCGCCGGGCATTTCGTGAAGATGGTGCACAACGGCATCGAGTACGCCGACATGCAGCTGATCGCCGAGGCCTACGACCTGCTGCGCACCGGGCTGTCGGCCACGCCCGCCGAGATCGCGGAGATCTTCCGCGACTGGAACGAGGGCGACCTCGAGTCCTTCCTGATCGAGATCACGGCGACCGTCCTGGCGCAGACCGACGAGTCGACCGGCGGGCCGTTCGTCGACGTCGTGCTCGACCAGGCCGAGCAGAAGGGGACGGGCCGCTGGACGGTGCAGAGCGCCCTCGACCTGGGCGTGCCCATCACCGGCATCGCCGAGGCGACCTTCGCCCGCGCCCTGTCCGGTCACGCCGAGCAGCGCGGGCCGGCACGGGACGCGTTCGGGTCTGAGACCGGCACCATCGACATCGGCGACCGCGACGAGTTCATCGCCGACGTGCGGCGTGCCCTTTACGCGTCCAAGGTCGTCGCGTACGCGCAGGGCTTCGACCAGATCGTCGCCGGCTCGAAGGAGTACGACTGGTCCGTCGACCCCGGCGCGATGGCCACGATCTGGCGCGGTGGCTGCATCATCCGGGCCCGCTTCCTCAACCGCATCCGCGAGGCGTACGAGGCCGACCCCGATCTGCCGTCGCTGCTGGTCGCGCCCTACTTCGCCGACGCGGTCAAGGACGGCGTCGACTCCTGGCGGCGCGTCGTGTCGGCCGCCGCGCTCGCGGGCGTCCCGACTCCGGCGTTCTCGTCCTCGCTCGCCTACTACGACGGGCTGCGCCGTGACCGCCTCCCCGCGGCGCTCATCCAGGGCCTGCGCGACAACTTCGGCGCGCACACCTATCGGCGCGTCGACAGGGAGGGCGCGTTCCACGTCGAGTGGGCCGGTGACGCCAAGGAACACGCCGCCGACTGACCCGACTTTTGGCGGAAAAGCCCGCCATATCGGGTCCTGGCGCCAAAAGCTGTCCCACAGCTAGTGTCCGGCGTGTGATCGCCCGGCTGCGCTACCGACTCGACCAGGCGCTCGCGCGCGGGTCGCTGATGGTGATGGGCTATCTCGCCGTCCTGACGCTGCTCATCACGATCGCGGCGGCGGCGATCTTGACGGTGTTGCACCTGGCCGGCGTGAACGGCGGCCCGAAACTCGGCTTCGCCGAGGCGTTCTGGCAGTCGTTGCTGCGCATGCTCGGCAAGGGCGCGTTCGCCTCCGACCAGAAGCTGGACGACGCGGGTGCTGAACCTCGTCGTCACCCTCGCCGGCATCTTCCTCACCGGCGCGCTGATCGCCCTGATCGCGGCGTCGGTCAACCAGCGCATCGCTCGGCTGCGCCGCGGCCGCTCACCCGTCCTCGAGACCGGCCACACGCTCGTGCTGGGCTGGTCGCCGCGGCTGCCGGTCATCCTGACCGAGCTCGTCATCGCCAACGCCGACCGGCGCCGGGCCGCAGTGGTCGTGCTGGCGGACCGCGCCCAGGACGAGATGGAGGACGAGCTGCACAAACGCGTCCCGCGCACCGGCAACACCCGCGTCGTCTGCCGGACGGGAGACCCCGGGCGCCGGGGCGACCTCGACCTGGTCAACGCCCGCGGCGCGCGCTCGATCATCGTCCTCAACGGCGCCGACGGCGACGCCGGAGTGGTGCGCGCGGTGCTTGCGATGCGCGGATTCGAAAGCGCCGACGCCGCGCAGAACATCGTCGCCGAGTTCACCGACGCCGCGACATGCCGAGGCGCTGCGCGCGCTCACCGACGGACGCGGTGCTGACCGTGCAGGCCGACGACGTCATCAGCCAGGTCACCGCCCAGGCGTGTTTCCAGGACGGCCTGGCCGAGGTGTTCCGCGAGCTGCTCGGCTTCGAGGGCAACGAGATCCACATCCGCGCCGTCCCGGAGCTGACCGGTCACTCGTACGACCAGGTGCTGACGGCGTTCGAGCGGTGTGCGGTCGTCGGGGTGTGCCGCGCCGGCGTCGTGACCCTCAACCCGCCGGGCGACCTGGTGTTCGGCAGCGCAGGACGAGGTCGTGGTGATCGCGGCCGACGAGCACTCGGTGACCTTCACCGGCTTCGGCCGCCGCGGCGGCAGATGCCGGTTCGCCGACGCCGCTCTCGGAGCCGGTGCAGAACATCGCGCTGGTCGGCTGGAGCCTGCTCGGCGACGAAGATCGTCAGCGACCTCGACCGCGTGCTCGGACCCGGCTCGACGATCGACGTGCTGGTCGATCCCCACTTCGTCAGCGCCGCCGCGGTGACGTACGCCGCCGCCGTCGAACATCCACGTCGCCGTGCACGAGCTGGAGTCGGGCCCGAGCGCGGTGCTCACGGCATTGGACGCAAAGAGCTACGACCACGCGATCGTGCTCAGCTACCGGCAGGAGCTGTCGGCCGAGCAGGCCGACGCGCACACGATGCTGATGCTGCTCACCCTGCACAAGGCTCGGAGCAAGGGCGCCGCCGGTACCCGCGTCGTCGCCGAGATGCGCGACCGGGCGAACGTCCTGATCGCGCGCACGATCGAGGTCGACGACTTCATCGTCAGCGACGAGCTGTCGAGCCTGATGCTCGCGCAGGTGTCCGAGCGGCGCGAACTCGATGCGGTGTTCCGGGAGTTGTTCGACGCGTCGGGCTCCGTGCTCGCCCTGCGACCGGCGGCACGCTATGCGCCCGCGGACGAGAGCGGCTTGGGCGGCGACGGTGGCCGCGGCGGCCGCGCGCGGCGAGAGCGCGATCGGCTACCGCGTCGGCAGCTCGGCCGTCGTCCTCAACCCGGCCAAGACGGCGGCGCTGAAGCTCGGCGCCGAGGACCACGTGCTCGTGCTCGCCCGTCGCGCGCCGGCCACGCCCGACGTCCGAGCAGCGGTGCTGTTCCCCGGTGATCCCTCCGGCGCAACCGGCTCAATCGGCTCGGGAGACGGAGCAAGCTTCGTCTCCGCTCGCCTCACTCGCCGGTCGGCAGCTCGACGTGCCCGCCGAAGGCCTGGCGCATGGCGGACAGGAGCTTGTCGGCGTAGATCGCCTCGCCGCGGCTGCTGAACCGCGCGAACAGTGACGCCGAGAGCACCGGCACGGGGACGCCCTCGTCGATCGCGGCCTTGACCGTCCACCGGCCCTCGCCCGAGTCGGAGACCCGGCCGGCGAGCTTGTCCAGGTCCGGGTTGGCGTGCAGCGCGCCCGCGGTGAGATCGAGCAGCCAGGACGCGACGACCGAGCCGCGTCGCCACACCTCGGCGACCTTCGCGATGTCGAGGTCGTAGGAGTAGTACTGCGGCTGATCCATCGGCGTCGTCTCGGCCGAGTGCTCCTCCGCCTGCTTGCCCGCGTTCGCGTGGTGCAACACGTTCAGGCCCTCGGCGTAGGCGGCCATCATGCCGTACTCGATGCCGTTGTGGACCATCTTCACGAAGTGCCCGGCACCGTTCGGGCCGCAGTGCAGGTACCCCTTCTCCTCGCGGGCGATCGGTCCGCGGCGGCCGGGCGTGCGCTCGGCCGCCTCGATACCCGGAGCGATCGACTCGAACAGCGGATCGAGATGCTGCACGACCTTCTGCTCGCCGCCGATCATCAGGCAGTAGCCGCGCTCGAGACCCCACACGCCGCCGCTCGTGCCGACGTCGACGTAGTGGATGCCCCGACTTCTTCAGCTCCGCGGCGCGATCGATGTCCTCGCGGTAGTTGGAGTTGCCCCCGTCGATGATGATGTCGCCGTCCTCCATGAGCCCGGCGAGCTGCTCGACGACCTGGCCGGTGATCCCGGCCGGGATCATCACCCAGGCCACGCGGGGCTTCTCGAGCTTGGCGACGAAGTCCTTGAGATCGGTCGTCCCGATCGCGCCCTCCTGCTCCAGCGCGGCGACGGTGTCCTTGTTGGTGTCGAAGGCGACGGCCGTGTGTCCGTCACGCATGATGCGTCGCACGATGTTCGCGCCCATCCGGCCGAGGCCGACCATTCCGAGCTGCATGTCAGTGCTCCTTCCGAGCGCTGCGATACCGGCGGATCAGGGTGTTCGTCGAGCTGTCGTGCTGCAGATCGGGTTCGTCGTCGGACTCCAGTTCGGCGGCGACCTGCTTGGCCAGCACCTTGCCGAGCTCGACGCCCCATTGGTCGAAGGAGTTCACTGTCCAGATCGTGCCCTGCACGAACACACTGTGCTCGTACAGCGCGACGAGCGTGCCGAGCGCGTGCGGTGTGAGCCGGTCGCAGCAGCAAGGTGTTGGACGGACGGTTGCCCTCGAACACGCGATGCGGCACCAGCCAGTCGTCGGTGCCCTCGGCCGCTACCTGCTCGGCCGTCTTGCCGAATGCCAGTGCCTCGGTCTGCGCGAACACGTTGGCGGTCAGCAGGTCGTGGTGGTTGCCCAACGCGTTGAGCGTGTGGGTGAAGCCGATGAAGTCGCACGGGATGAGTTCGGTGCCCTGGTGGATCAGCTGGTAGAAGCTGTGCTGACCGTTCGTCCCGGGCTCGCCCCAGTACACCGGCCCGGTCGCGTAGTCGACGGTCTCGCCCGCGAGTGTCACGTGCTTGCCGTTCGACTCCATCGTCAGCTGCTGCAGGTACGCGGGGAACCGGTTTAGGTACTGGTCGTAGGGCAGCACCGCCTGCGTCTGCGCACCGAAGAAGTCGGTGTACCAGACCGTCAGCAGACCCAGCAGCACCGGCAGGTTCTCGCGGAACGGCGCGGTGCGGAAGTGCTCGTCCATCTCGTGGAACCCGGCGAGCATCTCGCGGAACGCCTTCGGACCGATCGCGATCATCGTCGACAGACCGATCGCAGAATCCATCGAGTAGCGGCCGCCGACCCAGTCCCAGAACCCGAACATGTTCATCACGTCGATGCCGAACTCCTCGACCGCTTCGGAGTTCGTCGACACAGCCACGAAGTGCCGCGCGATCGCCGACTTGTCGTTCATCTCGGCGAGCACCCACTCACGCGCGCTGTGCGCGTTCGTCATCGTCTCGAGCGTCGTGAACGTCTTGGACGACACGATGAACAGCGTTTCGGCAGGGTCGAGGTCGCGGGTCGCCTCGGCGAAGTCGGTGCCGTCGACGTTGCTGACGAACCGGAACGTGAGACTGCGATCGCTGTAGTGCTTGAGCGCCTCGTACGCCATCACGGGGCCGAGATCCGAGCCGCCGATGCCGATGTTGACGATGTTGCGGATCCGCTTCTTGGTGTGGCCCAGCCAGCGGCCGGAGCGGATGTTGTCGGCGAATTCGGCCATGCGCCCGAGGACCTCGTGCACCGCGGGTACGACATCGATGCCGTCGACCTTGATGCGCTCGCCGGACGGTGCGCGCAGCGCCACGTGCAGGACGGCGCGGTCCTCGGTGACGTTGATCTTCTCGCCGCTGAACATCGCGTCGATGCGCTCGCGCAGACCTGATTGTTCGGCGAGGTCGACGAGCAGCGACAGGGTCTCGTCGGTGACGCGGTTCTTCGAGTAGTCGAGGTAGATGCCGACGGCATCGAGGGCGAACCGTGCGCCGCGGTCGGCGTCGCTCGCGAACAGCTCGCGGAGGTGCTGCTTGCGCACCTGCTCGTAGTGCTCGGTGAGCGCGACCCAGGCGGGACGGTCGCGAAGCGGCGTGCCGTTGGCTGACTCCATAAGCCATGAGTACCAGAACGGGCCCGGGTTCATAACGCCGGATCGGTGACCGTGATCTGTACGGTCAGGAACTGTTCAGGTGTCGCGGCGAGCACCCGCAGCTTCGGGTCCTTGATCGTGAGCCAAGGCGGCCGGACGAGCGGCTCGAGCCCGACGAGCCTGCGATCGGCCAGCACGGCCCGGACGGCCGGGCGGTCTCCCCCTGCGACGACTGCGTCGAGGTGGGCGTCGAGCAGGATCCGCGCGGCCACGTCTGCCGCCTCCGCGAAGGCTGCACTTGCCTGGTTCGCGCGGCGTCGCGCGTAGCGCTGTTGCGACCAGCCACCGGCCTTGGTCGTCCCCTGCACGTATGTCGAGTCGACCTTCGACGACTCGAGGCGAGCGCCGACGAAGACGCCGGCCGCGTACCCGCTGCGCCGCACGAGCAGCACGCCGACCCGTCGCTCACGCCGCACGTGCGTGATGCAGATCCGCGAGCCGCGTGCCGTCCAGCGGCGGGAACGGAACGAGGAGCTGCGCGCTCGCACCGTCGGCCGCGTCCAGCACGACCTCGGTCGGGGTGACCGTGGGCGTGTACGAACCGTGCCGGTCGGCGAAGCCGTCGATCCACCGCAGCAGACGGGCGTTCGCGACCCGCACGACGCGGGGCTGCGGCGCGCTCAGCTGGTGATGTCCTTGCGGTCGAAACGCAGCCACGCCAGCGCGAGGAACAAGCGAGGCGTAAACGAGCGCGCTGCCCGTCCCGCGCAGCATGTCGTCCCAGCTGATCGGTGACGAGAGCACGTCGGTCCACGAGTACTGCCAGTGCGTCGGCAAGTAGTGCCGGTAGGGGTCGAGGGCGGTGATCTGGTCGAGGATGTTCGACACGACGACGAGCATCACGGCGCCGCCGACGGCTCCGAGCGGATTGTCGACACTGACACTGAGCAGAAATGCCAGCGCCGCCACGACGAGCATCTGCCCGCACACGTAGGCGACGATGACCAGCAACCGCCACAGCGAGTCGGCGGTGTCGAACGTGCCGCCGAGCGGCGAGCGCGCCGGAGCGAACCCGAAGAAGACTCCGCCCACCAGGTACGACCAGATCGGCAGCAACAGGTTCGCGAGCACGCACAGCGTCCCGGCGACGATCAGCTTCTGACGCAGCAACCGCGAGCGAGGCACGGGTTGCGCCAGCAGATAGCGCAGCGAGGCCCAACTCGCCTCGCTCGCCACCGTGTCGCCGCAGAACAGTGCGACCACGACGACGAGCAGGAATCCGACGGCGGCGAACTCGGTGAACAACGCGAAGTTGGCCGACCCGGCAGTCGCGAGCGTCACCAGCGCGCCGGCGTTGTCGCCCGGTGCCGGACCACCGCCGAGCTGGAACGCCAGCGCGATGATGACCGGCAGGACGAGCAGCAGCAGCACGACGATCTGCGTGCGCCGCCGTTTGAGCTGGCGGGCGAACTCGACCCGCAGGCGCAACGTGTGCCTGGGATCGAAATGCGGCGCGCTGCCGGCGTCGAGCGTCAGCAGCCGGTCGTGAATGCCTCGGCGCGTGGGCGCCGCTCTCGACAGTTCGCGTTCGGTCACTGCGTCCCCCTTGCTCCGCAAGCGTCGCTCATTCGCCTTCTCCGATCAGGCCCAGGAACACGTCCTCGAGGGCACGGGTCGCCGGAACGAGCGTCGCCGTGATGCCGGCGCCCGCCAGCACCTCTGCCGCACGCGCGGGATCAGCCACGGACAGCTGCAGACCTCCGGCGCCGGCGATCTCGGCGGTCGCACCCGCCGCGATCACCTTGCCCTTGTGCATGACGACGACGTGCGTGCAGGTCTGCTCGACCTCGGCAAGCAGGTGACTCGACACGACGACCGTGCGCCCGGTCTGCGCGTAGCTCTTCATCACCTCGCGCATCTCGGCGATCTGCGGCGGGTCGAGACCGTTGGTCGGCTCGTCCAGCACGAGCAGTTCGGGCAGGCCGAGCATGGCCTGCGCGATGCCGAGGCGCTGTTTCATGCCGTGGCTGTAGGTCTTGACGCGGCGGTCGACGGACGCGCCGAGGCCGGCGATCTCGAGCGCGGTGTCGAAGTCGGCCTCGGCGTCGGGACGCCCGGTCGCGGCCCAGAACAGCCGCAGGTTCTCGCGTCCGGACAGGTGCGGCAGGAAGCCCGGTCCCTCGATGAACGCGCCGAGCCGCGCGAGCACCGGCGCGCCCGGCACGATCGGCTCGCCGAAGACGTGCACGGTGCCCTTGGTCGGCGTGATCAGCCCGACGAGCACGCGCAGAGCGGTCGTCTTGCCCGCACCGTTGGGTCCGAGCAGGCCGACGACCTGGCCGCGTTCGACGGTGAAGCTGATGTCGTCGACCGCGCGGTAGCCGCCGGCGTACTCCTTGACCAGCGACTCGATGCTCACCGGGACATCGACGAGATCAGGACGCCGTTTGAGCACGGAGCGCCGACGCCGGATGACCAGGCCCACGCCGAGCATGGTCGCCAGCGCGACGAGTATGCCGACGATCAGCCAGGCGGCCGGATGCTCGCCGGTGGTCTGCACCGTCCCGCTCGACGTCGGGACGGTCAGGTTTCCTGACAGACCCCCGAGCGAGATCGCGTAGGTGCGGGCGTCCTGCGGCAGTTGGTAGGCGAAGTCGGTCGTGGCGACGGTGAGCACCAAGCGGTGTCCCGACGGGACGGTGTGCACGATCCACGGCAGCCGCACCGTCACGGTGGTCGGACGGCCGGCAGTCAGGCCGGTCAGCCGCAACGGGGCGACGAGCTGCGACGGCAGGGTGTTGGTGCCGTCGTTGGAGATGTCGCGCAGCCCGACGAACAGCGTCGCGTCCGAGGTCGACTTGCTCGTGATCGTCAGCCGCACGGTCGACGAACCGGCAACGAGCAGCGACGACGACAGCGCGGGTGAGCTGAACACCGCGGTCTGGGCCGGTACCGCACTGAGCGCCGCCGACGCCTGGTCGAGCGCACCGAACGTGCTCAGGATGCCGCTGAGACCGGGTATGGCCGTGATGGCGGCGGGCGTGCCGCCCGCGGGAGCGCCGATCTGCTGGGGTGGCCCGGAGACGGTGAGCGAGCGGGTCTGTTGCGCGGTGCCGCCGATGCCGGGATAGGCCGGTGCCTCGCGGATCTGCTGGCGCAACCTGCCGCTCGACGACGACAGCAACGCACCCTGCTCGGAGAAGTCGAACGGCTGCTTGCCGCTCACGCCCGAACCGAAGACCTTGCCGAACCAGCTCAGCATCTGCGAGGTCGCATCGTCGCCGCCGCGCGACGAGTCGTCGTGCCCGCCGCGGCGCCAGACGACCTTGACCGGTGTGCCGTTGGCGGCGATGCCGCGCGCGTTCGCGTCGGCCTCGCCGAGCGAGAACAGCGAGTCCTGCTCACCCTGGGTGAGCAGGGTCGGCGCCTTGATGCGGTTGAGGATCGCCGCGGGGCTGGCCTGGGCCATGAGCTTTCGCATCGCCGCGTTCGGCGTCCCGGTCTGCGCAGCGTTCTGGTACGCGGCGCAGACGTCGGGTGCGAACCGTCCGCAGGACACAGAGCCTTTCGGCACGTTCGGCGCCGGATCGCCGCCCGCAGCGTCGGCGAGCACGCCGAGCCGCGTCGAGAAGGCGTTGCCGAACAACGTGCCCGCCCAGAGTTTCTTGAACACTCCGGTGCTGCTGCCGCCCGCGGCGTTCGGGAACAGCGCGTGCTGCAGGTTGTTCCAGGTGATGTCCGCCGCGACCGCCTTGATGCGCTGGTCGTAGCCGGCGAGCAGCAGCGCGAGCCCGCCGCCGTACGAGCTGCCGGCGACTGCGATCTTGGTCTTGTCGACCTGCTGCAGCGAGGTCAGATAGTCGACCAGCAGCTCGGCGTCGTGCACCTCGTACTTCGGTGAGTCGAAGTGGATGAAGCCGCCGGAGTTGCCGAAGCCACGGGCGGTGTACGCGAGCGCGACGTAGCCGTGTTCGGCCAGCGCCTGCGCGGTACCCGCCAGGTCGTTCTTGTCGCCGCCGAACCCCTGCGCGAGCAGCACGGCAGGTGCGGGCGTCGTGTCGGGCAGGTACAGCGTGGTGTCGAGCTGCACCGCGCTGCCGTCCGGCTCGGGCGTGCCGGTGATCATCTTCGACACGGTGCGGTAGCCGGCCGACGAACTCGTGATGCCGACGACGACGAGCGCCGCGATCAGCGCGACAACGATCGCCAAGGGGATGAACACCTTGCGCGAGCGCAGCCGATTCACCAGCTCCGCCCGTCTCATTCAGTCAGCGTACGGATCGGCGGTGAGGACCGGCCTCGGGGACGTCCCCCATTCGCCCCTGATCAGTGCCGGCTCAGAGTTCCTTCTGCAGCGCTTCGTCCTTCGACTTCGCAAGATCACGCAGCTCGCGCTGGTACGCGGCGAGCCGCGCGGCGAGCGCCGGCGTCGGACGCGCCGAGGATCCGTGCGGCGAGCAGGCCGGCGTTGCGGGCGTTGCCGATGCCCACGGTCGCGACCGGGATGCCGCCGGGCATCTGCACGATCGACAGCAGCGAGTCCATCCCGTCGAGGTACTTCAGCGGCACGGGCACGCCGATGACCGGCAGCGTCGTGAGCGACGCGACCATGCCGGGCAGGTGGGCCGCGCCGCCCGCTCCGGCGATGATCACCTTGACGCCGCGTCCCGCCGCCTCGGTGGCGAAGGCCGTCATCTCCAGCGGCATGCGGTGCGCCGACACGACGTGCACCTCGTGGTCGACGCTCCAGCCCGCGCAGTTCGTCCGCGGCCGGCTTCATGGTCGGCCAGTCGGAGTCGCTGCCCATGATGATCGCGACGTCAGCCACGTCCGTCCCCCTCCCCACTTTGACCCTTCAACGGCTGCTGGAGCTGCTCGGATCACGGCCGAACGAGGGTCAAAGTCGGTCATCCGGCGTCTCCGTTGGCCAGGTAGTCGGCTGCGGCGACGGCGCGGGCGCGGACGTCGGCCAGGACGGTGCCGAGCGCGGTGACGTGGCCGACCTTGCGTCCCGGCCGGAACCCCTTGCCGTACAGGTGGATCTTCACGTCCGGCCACTCGGGCCATGCAGTGATGCACGCGTTCGTCGATGCCTTTGGGGACCACCCCGTCGGGCCCGGCGAGCAGGTTGGCCATCACCACGACGGGCGCGGTCACCGAGGTCGCGCCGAGCGGGTAGTCGAGCACGGCGCGCAGGTGCTGCTCGAACTGCGACGTGCGCGCGCCCTCGATCGTCCAGTGCGCCGAGTTGTGCGGACGCATCGCCAGCTCGTTCACCAGCAACCGCCCGTCCGTCGTCTCGAACAGCTCGACGGCCAGCACGCCGGTGACGCCGAGCTCGGCCGCGATCCGCAGCGCGAGCTGCTGCGCCTCGTCGGCCCGCTCCTCGGACAGCTCCGGGGCCGGCGCGATCACCTCGACGCAGATGCCGTCCTGCTGCACCGTCTCGACGACCGGCCACGCCGCGCCCTGCCCCCACGGCGAGCGCGCCACGTCGGCGGCGAGTTCGCGCGCGATCGGCACCTTCTCCTCGGCGATCAGCGGCGTGCCGGACGGCGAGCAGTTCGGCCAGCAGGGCTGCAGCCTCGAGCGCGTTGCCGACGACCCAGACGCCCTTGCCGTCGTAGCCGCCGCGGGCCGCCTTGAGCACGAGCGGCCAGCCGACCAGCCCGGCGAACTCGTCCAGGTCGGCGGCCGACTCGATGCCGCGCCAGCGCGGGCACGGAATGCCCAGCTCGCTCGAGCCGCGCCCGCATCGCCCCCTTGTCCTGGGCGAAGCGCAGGGCGTCGGCGCCGGGATGCACGGCGACGCCGTCGGCCGCCAGGGCCGCGATGTGCTCGTTCGGGACGTGCTCGTGGTCCCACGTGACGACGTCGCACCCGGCGGCGAAGCGCCGCAGGTCCTCCAGCGAGCGGTAGTCACCGACCACGACATCGTGTGCGACGAGCGCGGCGCCGTCGTCGGCGGAATCGGCGAGCACCCGCAGCGACTGGCCCAGCGCGATGGCCGCCTGATGCGTCATTCGGGCCAATTGCCCGGCTCCGACCATGCCGACGACGGGCAGTCCGGTCCGGGCGTCCACGAAAGAGAGCTTAGAGCGCTGCAGGGAAGTCGCCTTCGTGCTGGGTAAGATCTGCGTCGATGACCGCCACCGCGACCGAGCTGCAGCCTGCGCGACGCCTGCGCGTCTACCTGCGCGACTCGTGGCGGATCCTGCTCAAGGAGATCAGCGCCTTCGGCGCTGGTCGGCATCTTCGCGCTCGCCATCGACGTCGGCGTGTTCACCTGGCTCGCCCCCCACGGCGCGATCAAGGCCAAGATCGATCTCGACGATCGCTGTCGACGACCTTCGCCTACATCGGCAACCGCTACCTGTCCTTCTCGCACCGGGCCCGCACCAGCGTCGCGCCGCGAGACGGCGTTCTTCTTCGGCATCAACCTGATCACGCTGGTGTTCTCGGTCGGCTGCCATCGCGCTGTTCGTGTACCCGCTGCACTACGGCCACGCCAGCACGACGGTGTTCCTCGTCAACGTCGCGCACGATCGGCATCGGCACGCTGTTCCGGTTCTGGGCGTACAAGCGGTTCGTGTTCCTGCACCCCGACCGGGTGCATCGCCCACGGCCACGAACTCGACGACGAACTGGCCGAGTAGCGCGGCGCTGGATCAGTCGCCGCCGCCGATGTCGGTGGCGTACGCCTCGTAGACGAGGTCCGCGCCGCGCTGGCGGTGCCGCACCAGCCGTCCGAGCAGTGCGGTCCCTTGCTCGCGCAGGGCGTCGACGTCCTCCGGGCCGACCGGCGCCTCGGACGCCGCCGCCAGGGCGGCGATGTCGGTCGCCGTGGTCTTGTGCTCGGCGACGAGCGTCGCCACCTGGTTGGCCAGCCGCAGATCGCCGGCGAGGATCGTCTGGTGCAGGCCGTCCGGGCCCTCGGTGACCTCGACGTGCAGGGCGAACTCGCTCGCCAGCCGGTCGACCGCGGCGTGCAGCTGCTCACCCCACACAACGGCGCGATCGGCGGCCGGCGCGGCGAGCGCCCGTTCGAGCCGTCGAGGGTCTCGCGCAGCTCGGCGCGGCGGCGCCGCACCGCCTCGACGGCTTCGCGTTGGCGGGTCTGCGCGCTGGTGTCCATCGGTGCCTCCACCCCGGAGGTGTGCCGGACCCTCAGGGTGAGCCCGGCCGCGGCATTTCGTAAATACCCGCCCGGCGTGGCGTCACGGTCATACCGAGATGCGCACCGTCGACCGCGCGCAGCGTCGGCGATCGCGCGCGCCACGGCTCCGTGGTCGCCGGCGAGCAGCCCGGCGGTCACCCGGACGTGCGGCGCCTGGCCGGGCAGCACGGCGAACGGTGCCCCTGGCGCGACGCCGATGCCGCGGCTGGCCAGCCGCACGACCGTCGCCGTCTCGTCCCCGACCGGCACCCAGATGTTGATGCCGTCACTGCCGCCGACCGCGATGCCCTCGCCGGCGAGCGCGTCGACCAGCAGCGCCCGCCGCTCGGCAGTAGGCGTCGCGGGCGCGCGCGACCGCGTCGACGGCCGCCGGATCGGTGAGCAGGGCGAGCAGCACCCGTTGCAGCAGCCGGCTGCTCCAGCCCTGGCCGAGCTGGCGCAGCATCGTGATCTCGCGCGCCGATCTCGGCCGGCGCCGACAGCGCAGCGAGGCGCAGGTCGGGGCCGTGCGACTTCGCGAAGCTGCGCATGTGCACCGTGCGGTCGGGCAGCCCACGTGCCGAGGCTGATCGGCTCGGCGGCGGCAACCGCGCCGGCCGAGTCGTCCTCGATGACGACGGCGTTCCACCGCCGGGTGACGCGCGCGAGTTCCTCGGCCCGCTCGCGCGTCAGCGAGACCCCGGTCGGGTTCTGCGCGCGCGGCTGCAGGTACACCGCGCTGACCCGGCCGGCGGCGCTGCAGCGCGTCCGCCGACATGCCGGCCGCGTCGACCGGCATGCCGACGACCGTCGCTCCGCTGGCCTCGAGCAGGTCGAGCAGCGGCGGGAAGCCCGGGTGCTCGACGGCGACCCGGTCGCCCACCTCGACGAGCACCCGGGTGACCAGTTCGAGGCCGTCCATCGCGCCGTCGACGACGGTGAGCTCGTCCGGCGTCGAAGGGCCAGTCGGCGCGCAGCACCTCGGCGAGCTCGGGCAGGACGGGCGCGTCGAGGTAGCTGCCGGGCGTCGCGCGGCACCGCGCAGCGAGGCCACGGCGCGCGACAGATCCGGGCAGCAGACGCGGGTCGGGGACGCCGGTCGACAGGTCGAGCCGGAACTCGCTGCCGCGGTCGAGCGCGCGCTGGTAGCGCGGCGTGCCGGCGCCGCTGGCGGTCGGCGATCGTCGTGCCCGCGCCGGCCGTCGGTGCGGATCGTGCCCGCGCGCGCCAGCAGCGACCACGCCGCGCTCACCGTCGTCGGCGAGAGCCCCAGCTCGACGGCGACGGTGCGGATCGGCGGCAGCCGGTCGCCGGCGGCCAGGGCCCCCTCGCGCACGGCCCGGCTGACCGCGCTCGCCAGCCCGCGGGCGGTCGGCTCGTCCAGGCGGCTGCCGCACCTCGTCCAGCATTTTTGTAACGTAGCAAAAGCTCTATTGTGCGGTACAGATCCGCGCTCCTATCGTGGAAGTCATGAGTACGCGCATTTCGCACTGGATCGACGGCAGGATCACCGCGGGGACGTCCGGACGCACCGGCCCGGTCTTCAACCCGGCCACCGGCCTGCAGAGCGGCGAGGTCGACCTCGCCGACGCGTCCGAGATCGACGCCGCGGTCGCATGCCGCCAAGGCCGCGTTCGCCGAGTGGCGCAGCGCGTCGCTGTCCAAGCGCAGCGGCGTGCTGTTCGCGTTCCGCCAGCTGCTGCACGACAACGCCGACGAGCTGGCCAAGATCCTGACGTCCGAGCACGGCAAGGTGCTCTCCGACGCGCACGGCGAGATCGCGCGCGGCCTGGAGAACGTCGAGTACGCCTGCGGCGTGCCGGAGCTGATGAAGGGCGGCTACAGCGAGCAGGCCGGCACCGGCGTCGACGTCTACTCGATCCGGCAGCCGCTCGGCGTCGTCGCCGGCATCACGCCGTTCAACTTCCCGGCGATGGTGCCGCTGTGGATGGCCGCCAACGCGATCGCGTGCGGCAACACGTTCGTGCTCAAGCCGTCGGAGAAGGACCCGTCGTCGTCGCTGTTCCTCGCCGAGTTGTGGAAGCGCGCCGGCCTGCCCGACGGCGTCTTCAACGTCGTGCACGGTGACAAGGAGGCGGTCGACGCGATCCTCGCAGCACCCCGACATCGCCGCGGTCAGCTTCGTCGGCTCGACGCCGATCGCGCGTTACATCTACGAGACGGGGACGGCGCGCGGGCAAGCGCGTGCAGGCGCTCGGCGGCGCGAAGAACCACATGGTCGTGCTGCCCGACGCCGACATCGACATGGCCGCCGACGCGGCGGTCTCGGCCGCCTACGGCGCGGCCGGCGAGCGGTGCATGGCGATCTCGGTCGCGGTCGCGGTCGGCGACATCGGCGACCCGCTCGTCGACGCGATCGCCGCGCGGCTGCCGAAGCTGCGCGTCGGCGACGGCATGGACCCCGACTCCGAGATGGGGCCGCTGATCACCCGCGAGCACCGCGACAAGGTCGCCGGCTACATCGCGTCCGGCGCTCGAGCGCGGCGCGCAGGTCGTGGTCGACGGCCGCGAGGCCGACGTCCCGTCGGACGGGTTCTTCCTCGGCACGACGCTGCTCGACAAGGTGACGCCGGAGATGGAGGTCTACCGCGACGAGATCTTCGGCCCGGTGCTGTGCGTCGTGCGCGCCGAGACGCTACGACGAGGCGGTCGCGCTGATCAACGCGCAACCAGTTCGCCAACGGCGTCGCGATCTTCACCCGCGACGGCGGCGCGGCCCGGCGGTTCCAGTTCGACATCGAGGTCGGCATGGTCGGCATCAACGTGCCGATCCCCGTGCCGGTCGCGTACTACTCCTTCGGCGGCTGGAAGAACTCGCTGTTCGGCGACACGCACATGTACGGCCCGGAGGGCATCAACTTCTACACCCGCGGCAAGGTCGTGACCTCTCGGTGGCCCGACCCGGCCACGTCCGCGATCGATCTCGGCTTTCCCCGGACCCGCTAGCCGTACGCGCCCGCAATCGCTGGGTCGACGAGCATGACCCGGACCCGCGACGATCTGGAGGACAATGAGCACGAACTCGACGGCATCCCCACCGACGTCGCCACGGTCAAGGCGCTCGACAAGGCGCACGTGTTCCATTCGTGGTCGGCGCAGGGGCTCATCGACCCGCTGCCGATCGCGTCGGCGCAGGGGTCGTACTTCACCGACTACGAGGGCAAGTCGCTATCTCGACTTCTCCTCGCAGCTGGTGAACGTCAACATCGGCTACCAGCACCCGAAGCTGATCGCGGCGATCCAGGAGTACGCCGCGACAGATGACCACCATCCAGCCGGCCTTCGCCAACGACGCGCGCAGCGAGGCGGCGCGGCTGATCTCCGAGCTCGCGCCGGGCGATCTGAACCGGGTCTTCTTCACCAACGGCGGCGCCGAGGCGACCGAGAACGCGATGCGCATGGCCAAGCTGCACACCGGCCGGCACAAGGTGCTCGCCGCCTACCGCAGCTACCACGGCGCCACCGCCGGCGCGATCACGATGACCGGCGACCCGCGACGCTGGGGCGCCGAACCGGCGATGCCCGGCGTCGTGCACTACTGGGGTCCGTACCCGTACCGGTCGGCGTTCCACGCGAGCACGCCCGAGGAGGAGACCGAGCGCGCGCTGCAGCACCTGCGCGACCTGATCATGGTCGAGGGCGCGCAGACGATCGCGGCGATCATCCTCGAGACCGTCGTCGGCACCAACGGCATCCTCGTGCCGCCGCCGGGCTACCTCGCAGGGCGTGCGCGACGATCTGCGACGAGTTCGGCATCGTGCATGATCGCCGACGAGGTCATGGCCGGCTTCGGCCGGTGCGGCGAGTGGTTCGCGATCCACCACTGGGACGTCACCCCCGACCTGATCACGTTCGCCAAGGGCGTCAACAGCGGCTACATCCCGCTCGGCGGCGTGCTGATCAACGACGCGATCGCGGCGACGCTTCGACCAGCGCGTCTATCCCGGCGGGCTCACCTACTCCGGGCACCCGCTCGCGTGCGCGTCCGCGGTCGCGTCGATCAACATCTTCAAGGACGAGGGCATCATCGAGAACGCCCGCCGCCTCGGCACGCGACGTGATCGGGCCCGAGCTGGCCAAGATCGCCGACCGGCACCCGTCCGTCGGCGAGGTGCGCGGGCTCGGCGTGTTCTGGGCCGTCGAACTCGTGCGCTCCGAAGCAGACCCGCGAGCCGCTCGTGCCGTACAACGCGGCCGGCAAGGACGCCGCAGCCGATGAACGAGTTCGCCGCGGCGTGCAAGCAGCGCGGCATGTGGCCGATGACGCACTTCAACCGCACGCACGTCGTGCCGCCGTGCACCACGACCGAGCAGGACGTGCGCGAGGGCCTGGCGATCCTCGACGAGGCGCTCGAGGTCGCCGACGGCTACGCCTCGTAGCCGGTTTTGGCGGCTGGACCCGATATACCGGGTCCTGCGCGCCGAACAAGTGTCCGTGCCGCGGAGCACGCGGCCGAGCTGATCCGGACCGCCGACGCCCGAGGTGTGGGCGCGGTGGGGCGACATCGCGCCGGGCTTCCCGTTCGACGATCCCGAGGCGGTCGTGTTCACCGTGTTCGTCGACGGCGCAGTGCGCGGGCTCGTGCAGTACACCGAGGAGCTGACGCCGATGTACCGGCACGCGGGCATCGACCTGTTCCTCGACCCGGTGATCCACGGCGCGGGCGTCGGGCGCGAGGTGGTGTGGCTGGTTGCCGATCACCTGGTGCGCGAGCGGCAGCACCATCGGCTGATCATCGACCCGGCGCCGACAACGAGGCGGCGATCCGGGCGTACCGCGCCGTGGGTTTCCGTCCGGGCGGCGTCATGCGGCAGTACGAGCAGGTCCGGCCGGGAGCTGGCATGACGGGCTGCTGATGGACTGCTCGCGCCCGAGCTGCGCCATCCCGGATCACCTGCCGAGCAGTCGCCGGACCAGCGTTAGCTGCCCGGCAACGGGCACCGTTCACAGCCTCGATGGCGATCAGCAGCACCGTCTCGGGACGGCGGCGCGGGATCCACAGGCCGATCGCGCAAGCACCGCACCGTCACCGCGACGCCGGCGCTCGGTCCGCGGTCGAGGACCTGCGGTCGTGCGGTGCCGCCCGTCGACCGGGCCCTCCCAACGCAGGTCGTAGCTCGCGGCGCGGCAGCAACCCGGGGATGCGCAGCTCGACGCCGCGGTTGGCGTCGGCTCGTCCAGCTGGACGTGCGCGATAAGCGCGCCCGGCCGTCGGCGCAACCACGCCGTGGGCCAACACGCACGGGTCGGCGACGTCGATGCGCACCGTCCGGCCGCCGTGCAGCAGCGCGCGATAGCGCCTTGTACGCGCTCATCCACCCGGCGAGCCGTGTCGAGGTCGTCGTCCGAGGCCGCGGTGATGTCCCACTCGATGCCCGAACGACGCCGAACAGCGCGGTCGCCGCGCGGAAGTCGAGCGCCAGGGTGCGCCCGGTCTGGTGCGAGGTCGGCGCGGAGATGTGCGCGCCGAGGTACTCGGGAGCGACCAGCTGCACCGTCCATCGCTGGATCTGCTGGCGTGACAAGGCGTCGGTCATGTCGGACGTCCACACGCGCTGCACGTGTTCGATGACGCTCGAGGTCGATCCGTCCGCCGCCGGACGCGCACGACTCCCAGTCGACCGTCGGATGCCGCTCACGCAGGTCGTCGAGCAATCGCAGGAACGCCAGGTTCTGGTCGTGGACGGCCGCAGCGCCGCCGCGCGCGTTGCTGCCGGCCTCGAGCAGGTCACGGTTGTGGTCCCACTTCACGAAGCCGATCGTCGTGGGCCGAGAGCACCGCGTCGATGCTGTCGCGCAGGTAGCGTCCACACCTCCTCGCGCGTCAGGTCGAGCACGAGCTGATTGCGGTGCAGGAGCGGCACGCGGTCGCCGGTCTGCAGGATCCAGTCGGGGTGCGCACGGTAGACCTCGGAGTCGGGGTTGACCATCTCCGGCTCGAACCACAGCCCGAACTCCATGCCGAGCCCGCGGACGTGGTCGATCAGCGGATCGAGCCCGTCGGGCCAGGCGTCCGGGCTGACCCTCCAGTCGCCGAGGCCGGCCTGGTCGTCGCGGCGCGCGCCGAACCAGCCGTCGTCGAGCACGTACCGCTCGACGCCGATGCGGGCCGCCCGGTCGGCGATCGCCCGCAGCCGGTCGAGGTCGTGATCGAAGTAGACGGCCTCCCACACGTTGAGCGTCACCGGCTGGTCGGACGGGTGCGCCGGCAGCGAGCGCTGCCAGGCGTGCGCCATGCGCCGCGAGCTCGTCGAGACCGTCGCCGCTCGAGATGACGACCCACGGCATCGTGTACGAGTCGCCGGGGGCCAGGCGCAGCTCGCCGGGAAGCAGCAGCTCGCCGCCGCCGATCGTCGTACCGTCGCCGTCGCCGGGCCCGCGTTCGGCACGCAGCACCGTGTTGCCGCTGCACGCGACGTGCACCGACACCACTTCGCCGGAGCGCGAAGCCGAAGCCGGGCGTCGCCGGCGACCAGCAGGGTCGGCGCCTCGAGGCCGGGGCGTCCGCGGCGGGACTCGCGCAGCCACAGCCCGTCGGTCAGCGGCGTGCCGCTGCGGAGTGCGCTCCCGCTCGTGGCGGCCGGTGAAGTCGAGCAGTTCGGTGCACCGGTCCGGGACGGGAACCGTGACCTCGAGCCCGTCGACCAGGTAGTCGTCCGTGCCGGTGTTCGTGATCGTGTGCCGGGCGCGCAGCGCGCCGCCGGTCAGCGCCTCGACCTCGGTCGACAGTGCTCAGCCCGGCGGCTTCGTCGACGGCGTCGATCACGAGGTCCGGGTCGGTGGTCACTCTCGCTGGTGACGAAGCGGGTCGACCAGCCGCTGCCGTCGGCCCGGTGACCGCGCAGCCCGGGACGTGCGTACGAGCCCGCGCGAGTGCTCGATCAGCAGCGGGGTGCCCCGGTGCGCGGTGAGCGCGGCCGCGTCTTCGCTGCCACCGATGCGGCGCACGACGGGAAGCCCGTCGTCGGGCCGGTCGACGAGCAAGCGGGTCGGGCCGGATGCAGGAAACAGCAACGGGTCGCTCACCAGTCCATCCAACTGCATCTCAGGCCCGCGCCACGAACACGAACTCGCGTCCGGGGCGATCAGGAGCGTCGCGCACGTCGTCGATGGCGTACCCGTGAGCGCGCAGGTCGGCCTCGACCACGTCCCGCTCGCGGAAGGCAAGCGTCGAGGTCGACGTCAGTACCGCACCGTCGGACTCGAAGACGCAGGTGCCGATGAACGTGACCAGCGGCAGATCGACCTCGGCGACCTCGTTCCACTCCTGCACTCGACCGACCTCCGGGATGTCGAGCACGCGATAGGTCGACTCGCGGGTCCACCCCTCCCAGGCCCGGCGGGCCGGATCGCGTGTCTCGAACACCAGGCGTCCACCGGGACGCAACGCGCCACGAACCGCCGAGAGCGTGGTGTCCCAGTCCAGAGGATCCGCGATCGCCTGTGCGACATTGCCGGTCATCGTCGCCAGGTCGGCCTGCAACGGAGGCAGGTCGGCGGCCACGCCGTGCACCCAGTCCACCCGGTCGGCGCCGGGCTTGCCACGCGCCACGTCCAGCGAGGCCTGGGCCGGGTCGACCGCGGTCACGCGGAAACCGTGGTCGGCTAGGAGCACCGCGAACGTTCCCGTGCCGCAACCGATGTCGAGCACCTGTTCCGTCCCGAATTCCCGGGCCATCGCGAGATAGGCGTCGAGGTCGGTGCGGTCGTCGTCCAGGACGTCGTAGATCCGGGCGAGGCGGGGGTGTTCGAAGATCGCGTCGGCCACCTCGTGCAGGCTAGCGCGCACTGTTCCCTGACGTCCGCCCGTTGCCTGAGGTCCGCGCCGTTGAGTGACGTCCGCGCAGTTGAGTGACGTCCCGCGGGGTTGAGTGACGTCGGATATGGCGTCACTCGAGGTCCGGGGACGTCACTCAAGGTCCGGGGACGTCACGCAATGCGGCGTTGACTTGTTCGAACGCGCGTTCGACAATGGGCGAATGCTCGACGTGGCGATCCGCAAGGCCGACGGCACCACAGCCGTCGATCTCGGCAGCCGGGCCGCTCCTCCGCTGCCGGTGCATCCGGCGCTGTCCGAGGTGCTGCCCAGCGGGCTGCGGCGGGGCAGCACCGTCGCGGTGAGCGGGTCGATCTCGCTGCTGCTCGCCACGCTCGGGGCAGCCTCGGCCGGCGGGGCATGGTGCGCCCTGGTGGGTTTCCCGCGCATCAGCGCCGAGGCGGCCGCCGAGTACGGCATCGACCTGTCCCGGCTGGCGATCATCCCGGCGCCGGGCACGTCGTGGACGACCGCGGTCGGTGCCCTGCTCGACGCCCTCGACGTCGTCGCAGCCCGGCCCCCGCGGTTGGTGCCGGGGGACGTGCGGCGGCTGGCCGCCCGGGCCCGCACCCGCGAGGCGGTGCTCATGCCGTTCCTCGACCGCCGCTGCGGCGAGTGGCCCGGCGCCGACGTGCGACTGCGGGTCGAGAGCGGCACCTGGTCCGGCATCGGCGACGGCACGGGACGGTTGCGGGCCCGCCGCGTCGAGGTGCACGCCGACGGACGCGGCCAGGCCGCCCGCCCGCGCTCGGCCATGCTGTGGCTCCCGTGCGACGGCGGCGGGATCGCCCCGGCCGAACCGGCCGCCCGCACCCCGATCGCGCCGGTGATCGAACTCGCCGGCTGAGCCGGCCGAACGGATGCGATAGGCGCGCGAGTCTGCGACTATTCCGGCGTGATCTTTGCCGACGGAACCCTCGCGCTCGTCATGTTCGCGCTGTGGATCTTCTGCATCATCGACGTGATCACCACGCCCGATTCGGACATCCGCAACCTGCCGAAGATGGCCTGGCTGTTCATCGTGATCATCCTGCCCGACATCGGCTCGATCGTCTGGCTCGTCGCCGGACACAATTGGGGTCCGCGCACGACCACCTTCCGCAGCGCGACCGTCGCCGGCACTTCGTATCCCGAGTACGACCGGCCGGGACGAGCCGTGCCGACCAATCCCGACGACGACGATGCGTTCCTGCGGCAGGTGCGCGAGCGGGCCGAGGCGCAGCGCCGCGAGTACGAGGAACGGCGCAGGCGCGAAGTGCAGGACGAGCAGGACCGGCTGCGCAAGCGGCCGGACAACGACCAGCCGTAGCCGCAGGCGCTAGTCCCGCCCGCGCAGCAGCGAGACCTTGAACGGGCGCAACTCACCGCGCGCGTTGTCGCGCGGTGCGTGCAGGAAGTAGATCCACTCGGCCACCCGCTCAGCCTGCCAGCTCCTCTGCACGCGCGAGAAGCAACCCGCGCTCGGATTCGTTGGCCGTCAGGCCGGCAGCCCGCTCGAACTCGATGCGCGCCTCACGGTTGCGACCGAGCTTGGCCAGCAGGTCGCCGCGCACTCCCGGCAGCAGGTGATAACTCTGCAGCGCGGGGACGTCGACGAGCGTGTCGACGATCGCGAGCCCCGCCTGCGGGCCGTCGGCCATCGCCACCGCGACGGCCCGGTTCAGCTCGACGATCGGTGACCCGGTGAGCTCGACGAGCTCGCCGTACAGCCGGGCGATCTCGACCCAGTCGGTGTCCGCGGCCTCGGGTGCACGTGCGTGGCACGCGGCGATGCGTGCCTGCAGCAGGTACGGGCCGGGTTCGGCGCCGGCTCGTGCCAGGTACTCGAGGGCGTGCGTGATGAGCAGCCGGTCCCAGCGGCCACGGTCCTGGTCGAGCAGCGTCACCGGTCGCCCGTCCGTGTCGACGCGGGCGCGCAGCCGCGACGCCTGGATCTCCATCAATGCGGCAAGGCCGAGCACCTCGGCGCTCGGCACGAGCCCGACCAGCATGCGTCCCAGCCGCATCGCCTCACCGCACAACTCCGGACGGGTCCAGGCCGGCCCGGCCGTGGCCGCGTAGCCCTCGTTGAACAGCAGGTACACCGTCTCGAGCACCGACGGCAGCCGCGCGGTCAGCTCGTCCCCGACGGGCACGAGGAAAGGGACGGACGCAGCCGCGAGCGACTTCTTCGCCCGGGTGATCCGCGCCGCCATCGTCGCGGTCTGCACGACGAACGCGCGCGCGATCTCCTCGGTGGTGAGCCCGGCCACCAGGCGCAAGGTCAGCGCCACCCGCGCCTCGGGTGAGAGCACCGGGTGGCAGGCGGTGAACATCAACCGCAGCACGTCGTCGTCGACGTGCAGTTCGAGTTCCAGTTCCGCGACGGGATCGATCCCCGTCGGCAGCTCGCGTCCCATGGCGTCGAGCTTGCGTTCCAGCGTCACCTCACGACGTACCTGATCGACCGCCCGCCGTTTGGCCACCGTCATGAGCCAGGCGCCGGGGTTGTCCGGGATGCCTGCCTCCGGCCACTGTTCGAGCGCCGCGACCAGCGCGTCCTGGGCGAGGTCCTCGGCCCGTCCGAGATCGTGGACGGTGCGGGCAAGGGCTCCGATCAGGCGCGCCGACTCGATGCGCCAGACAGCCTCGATCGTGCGGGCCGCCGCGGGCACGGGGTGAGTGATCGCTCAGCCCTGGCCGGTCTGGTGGCGCAACTCCCGCTCGTGCTCCTGCAACTCGGGTGTGAACGCCGCGCCGAAGTCCTCCGGCGTGTGGAACGGCCGGATCTCGACCTCGGCGCCCCCGCCGAACGGCGCGCGCTTGAGCCACTCGACAGCCTCGTCCACCGACGCGACCTCCCAGATCCAGAACCCGGCGACGAGTTCCTTCGTCTCGGCGAACGGGCCGTCGAGCACGGTCTTCGCGCCCTTGTCGAACCGCACCCGCTTGCCGTGCGAGCTCGCGCGCAACCCGTCGCCGGCGAGCATCACGCCGGCCTTTACGAGCTCGTCGTTGAAGGCGCCCATCTCGGTGAGCTCCTCGGTCGTCGGCATGACGCCGTTCTCGCTGTCCTCGTTCGCCTTGACCAGAACCATCACTCGCATGTCGTGCTCCCTGTGTCGTGCCGGGGCGGTGTGCCCGGACTCATGCCTAAGTCGAACGGCGCCGGACGGTTTCGACAGCGTCCGGGAACTTTCTCGATTCATTCCTCGCTCCGCAGGCGGCGCTCGGTCCGCCACACGATCTTCAGGCTCGACCAGTCGTGGTCGAGCGCGGCGACCTTGACGTCGACCAGTCCGAGCGGCAGCACGGCGTCGCGGATCCCGTTCTCGGTCACGGCACTGACATGTCCCGCGGCCCTGCGCGGCCAGGCGACCCAGACCGCGCCGTCGGGGAAGATGCGTTCGCCCCATCCTGCGGCGTCGAAGTCGTCGGGACTGCGGACGAAGGCGATCACGATGTCGGCCGGACCATCGGCGACCAGGTCGTGCACGGGTGGGTCCTCGAGCGACCAGCCCGGCGGCGCGTGGGACAGGCTCACGCGCATGCCGGGCTTGAGACCCAGCTTGCGAGCCTGCGGCGTAGCCGAGTAGCCGACCATGCCGCGAGCATGCCAGCCGGCGCGTAGCGTGCGTCGCATGATCCGCGTCGTGCTCGCCGCACTCGGGCTGTGCCTCGCGACTGCGACCGCCGCTGCGGCAACCACGCCGGAGGCAACCGGACCCGGGGTGGCACCCGTCCCTGTGCCTGCAGCGGGACGCGCTGTCGACACCTCGCACCCGACACGGTGGGTGGGCACCGGCACGCCCGGCAGTTGCACGTCGGCCGCAGTCGTCGCAGCCGTGCGCAAGGGCGGCGTGATCAGGTTCCGCTGCGGGCCGAAGCCGGTGACGATCGTCATGCGGGCGACCGCCAAGGTCGTCAACACTGCGCACCGCGTCGTGCTCGACGGACGCGGGCTGGTGACCCTCAGCGGTGCGGGCACCCGCCGCATCCTCTACATGGACACGTGCGACCAGCACCAGATCTGGACGACCTCGCACTGCGACAACCAGGCCGAACCACGGCTGATCGTCCAGAACATCTCGTTCACTCACGGCAACTCGACCGGCCAGCATTTCGACGGAGGGGGCGGCGGCGCGATCTTCGCCCGCGGCGGCCAGCTACGGGTCGTGAACTCGCGCTTCACCGGCAACCGCTGCGACGCACACGGACCCGACCTGGGCGGCGCGGCAGTACGCGCGCTGTCGCAGTTCCGCCAACGGCCGGTCTACGTGACCGGGTCGACGTTTCGCGACAACGTGTGCAGCAACGGTGGCGGATTGAGCAGCATCGGCGTCTCGTGGGTCGTGCTGAACAGCCGGTTCGTCGGCAACCGCGCGATCGGGCACGGCGCGAACCCTGCGCGACGCGGGACACGCGGCGGCGGAAGCGGCGCCGCGATCTACACCGACGGGAACACCTACTCGGTCACCCTCGGAGGCACGTACCTGCACGACAATCACGCGAACGAGGGCGGCGGAGCACTGTTCTTCGTCTCGAACGACCGCACGGGCGCGCTCGCCATCCGCCACAGCACTCTCGCGCACAACCCGAGCGACGGATTCCATACCGCCGGACTGCCCGGCATCTTCTATCTCGGCCACGGCCGCCCGACGATCGTCTCGTCGATCCTGCGCTGACCGGACTACGGAGTTACCTCGTCGATGGCGCGGAAGATGCGCTTCTCGCTGACCGGACGGGGCGTGCCGAGCTGTTGCGCCCACAGGCTGACCCGCAGCTCCTCGAGCTGCCAGCCGATCGCGCGCACATCCTCGGCCGCAGCGCGGGGCGCCGGCAGCGCGTGTACGAGCTCGTCGAAGGCGCTCTGCACGGCATGCACACGAGCCATCCGCGCCGCGTCGAGTGCCGGGTCGCGGGGCAGCAGTTCGAGGCGGCGAGCGATCGCCGCCAGGTAGCGCGCGAGATCGGGGAGGCGGTCGCGTCCGGCTGCGGTGACGAATCCGTGCGGCAGCAGCCGCGCGAACTGCGCGCGGATGTCGGCGATCGCCGCGGCGTGCGCGGCAGGCGGGTCCGCAGGCAGCGCACCGCGCACCTCGTGTGCCTGCGCGAGTACCCGCTCGACGCGAGCAGCGATGTCGATCGTCTGCTCGACGAGCCGTCCTGCAACGCCGGCCCGGACCTCCGCGAACGCGTCGCGCGTCCACGGCGGCGAGGTGACCAGCGCGTCGACGGCGGCGTCGGCGCAGTCATCGAGCAACCCCGGCGATGGACCCGTCGGGATTCGCACCGAGCACCAACCGGGCGCGCATCGACAGCGACCGCTCGGCGGCCTTGACCGGCGAGGCGATGGTGAGCCGCAGCAGGCGGCGGATGCCCGCGCGCATCGCGGTGCCCTGCTCGGTGGACGACGCGAACACCCGCAACGCCACTGTGTCGCGATCGTCGACGAAGGCGGGGAACCCACGCACCGTGTGGTCGCCGCTGGAGCGCTCGAGCACCTGCGGCACCTCGCGAAGATCGTCCGGCCATGCGGCGAGGCCCGCGCGTTCGATGTCGCCTGCCACCGCCTTCGCCACCGCGGCGCGCACCGGCGCAGCGAGCTGCTCCTGCAACGCGGCGAGATCCTTGCCGCGAGCGACCTCGTTGCCCGCGTCGTCCTCGATGGCGAAGGTCATCCGTAGGTGCGCCGGGATCTTGTCGAGGTCGAAGGCGTCGAGCGGCACCAGCACGCCGCTGCGGCGGTGCAGTTCGCGCTGCAGGCCCTCGAGCAGCGGCTCCTGCCCGGGCGTGACCGCGGCGAGCACCGCTCGTGCCGTGTCGGGCGCCGGGACGAAGTTGCGGCGCAGGTCCTTCGGTAACGAGCGGATGAGGGCGGTGACGAGTTCCTCGCGCAGCGCCGGCACCTGCCACCCGAACTCCGAACCACCGAGCCGCGCGAGCACGTCGGTCGGGACGTGCACGGTGACCCCGTCGTCGCGGGCGCCGGGCTCGAACCGGTAGGTGATCGGCAACGACAGGTCGCCGGCCTGCCACGTATCGGGATTGTCGTCGTGCGCACTCTCCTGCCGCAGCAGATCCTCGCGGGTGAGCGTGAGCAGGTCCGGCGTCTTGTGCCGCTGCTTCTTCCACCAGGCGTCGAAGTGCCTGCCGCTCACCGCGTCGGGCGGGATCCGCGCGTCGTAGAAGGCGAAGATCTCGTCGTCGCCCACGAGCAGGTCGCGGCGGCGCGCGCGTTCCTCGATCTCGGTCAGCTCGGCGATGAGTGCTCGGTTGTCGCGCAGGAAATGGTGGCGGCTGTTCCAGTCGCCCTCGACGAGGGCATGCCGGATGAACAGGTCGCGGGCGACGACGGGGTCGACGCTCGCGTATCCGACCCGCCGGCGCGCCACGATCGGCAGGCCGTACAGCGTCACTCGTTCGTAGGCCATCACCGCACCGCGCCGGCCGTCCCAGTGCGGCTCGCTGTAACGTGCGATTGACCAGATGACCGGCGAGCGCCTCGACCCATTCGGGTTCGATGCGCGCAGCGATGCGGCCGTACAACCGGGCGGTCTCGACGAGTTCGGCGACGACGACCCAGCGTGGCGACCGCTTGCTGAGCACCGACCCGGGTGCGAGGACGAAGTGGGAGTTGCGCGCGCCCAGGTAGTCGCGCGATTCGCCCTCGCGCATGCCCAGATGGCCGAGCAGCCCGGCGACGACAGCGGCATGCACGCGGTCGGTGTCGGCGGGCTGGTCGATGGCGACGATGCCCAGCCCGGCCGCGATGGTGCGCAGTTGACCGACGAGGTCCTGCCACTCGCGAATGCGCAGGTAATGCAGGAACTCCTCGCGGCACATGCGCCGGAACTGGTTGCCCGACAGCTCCTTGCGCTGCGCGCGCACGTAGTTCCACAGATTGAGGAAGCTGACGAAGTCGGAGTGCTCGTCGGCGAACCTGGCGTGCTTCTGGCGCGCGGCCTCCTCTGCGTCGGACGGCCGCTCGCGCGGATCGGGGATCGACAACGCGGCGGCGATGACGAGGATCTCGCGCACGCACCCTTCGCGTTCGGCCTGCAGGATCATCCGGGCGATCCGCGGATCGACCGGTAGTTGCGCGAGACGCCGACCGAAATCGGTGATGCGGGCCGCCTCGTCGAACGCGCCAAGCTCCTGCAGCAGCGCGACGCCGTCACGTACGGCGCGGCGGTCGGGCGGGTCGAGGAACGGGAAGTCCGCGACATCGCCGATGCGCAGCGCCGCCATCTGCAACAGCACCGCCGACAGGTTTGTGCGCAGGATCTCCGGCTCGGTGAACCGCGGGCGGGCCTCGAAGTCGGCCTGCGAGTACAGCCGGATGCAGATGCCGTCGGACAGGCGGCCGCACCGTCCGGCGCGTTGCCCGGCCGACGCCTGCGAGATGGGTTCGATCGGCAGCCGCTGCACCTTCGTGCGCCTGCTGTACCTCGAGATGCGAGCGGTGCCGGGATCGACGACGTAGCGGATGCCGGGCACGGTCAGCGACGTCTCCGCGACGTTGGTCGCCAGCACGATGCGCCGACCGGTGTGCGGCTCGAACACCTTCTGCTGCTCGGCGGTGGGCAGCCGTGCATAGAGCGGCAGCACGTCCGTGTTGCGCAGCTTCGCCGCGCGCAGCGCGTCGGCGGTGTCGCGGATCTCGCGTTCGCCCGACAGGAACACGAGGACGTCGCCGGGCTGCTCGCCGTCGAGTTCGCGCACCGCGTCGATGACCGCTTCGGTCTGGTCGCGCGCCCGTACGCGGTGCACCACGTCGTGATCGGGATCGTCCGGATCGTCGTCGTCGCTGTCGGCGAGCTCGGGCTCGAGCGGCCGGTACCGGATCTCGACCGGGTAGGTGCGGCCGCTGACCTCGACGATCGGCGCGTTGTCGCTGCGTCCGTCGTTCGCTGCGTCGCGAAGTGCGCGCTGAAGCGCTGCGGGTCGATCGTCGCCGACGTGACGATCAGCTTGAGATCCGGACGCTGCGGCAGCAGCCGCGTGAGGTAGCCGATGAGGAAGTCGATGTTCAGGCTGCGCTCGTGCGCCTCGTCCACGATCAGGGTGTCGTACCTGCGCAGCATGCGGTCGCGCTGGATCTCGGCGAGCAGGATGCCGTCGGTCATCACCTTGACGAGGGTGCGGTCACTGACCTGGTCGGTGAACCGCACGGTGTAGCCGACGACATCGCCGAGCGGGCTGTGCAGCTCGTCGGCGATGCGCTGCGCCACGGTCCGAGCAGCGAGGCGGCGGGGCTGGGTGTGCCCGATCGTGCCACGCACGCCGCGGCCCAGTTCGAGGCAGATCTTGGGCAGCTGCGTGGTCTTGCCCGACCCGGTCTCACCCGCGACGACGACGACCTGGTGGTCGCGGATCGCTGCGGCGAGGTCGTCGCGTTTCGCGCTGACCGGCAGGTCCGGATAGGTGATCGTCGGCAGCGCGGCGCGGCGGTCGGCGACGAGCAATTCGCTGCGTTCGATCTGCCGCTCGACCGCGCCGAAGTCGCTGGGGCGGCGCGCCTGCCGAAGCCGCTTGCCGAGCCTTGCCTCGTCGGCCAGGGTCACCCCGGAAAGACGTGCCCGCAGTTCGGCTGCCGACGATGGGGACACTCGTCCAAGCCTATGGGTCAGCGCCTAACCGTTAGCCGCGAGCAGATACTGGGCGAGGGCGGGTGCGTTCGACAGCGCGATCAGGTGCCCGCCGGGCAGCACATCGGCCTCGACGCCGAGACGTTCGACCGCGACGCGACGCTGGAGGTCGACCGGGAAGAACCGGTCGTCGGCACCGGCGAGCACGCGGATCGGGACATCGGGCCACTTCTGCAGCGAGCACCGTCCTTCGAACGCGATCTGAGCCTCGTCGCGCTGGTACGGCTCGCCCTCGGCCGCAACCTCCGGACCGACGTCGTGCAGGAAGTAGGTCTCGAGGCTCATCTCGGTGTCGTAGCCGTTGACCTGCGCCGCGGCGACGCGCGCGGACTCCGAATCGACGTCGGACCACCATTCGTCGGGAGACTCGCCAGGTTTCGGGATCATCGCGTTCACGAACACCACCCCGCGGACGCTGATCCGGGCACAGACCTCGGCGGCGGTGAAGCCGCCCATCGACTGCGCGACCAGCGCGATGTCGTCGGCACCGGCGGCAGCGGCGATCGTGAGGTCGGCGTACTCGGGCAGTCCGGCCGACTCGTCGTCGCCAGGCAGGTCGACGGCGACCGCGCGGTGCCCGGCCGATTCGAGCAATGGTGCAACCCGGCTCCAGTACCAGGCGGCGCCACCGGCGCCGGGGATCAACACGTAGGTGGTCATGTCGTCACCCTAGGGAACACTGCCGACCATGAACGGCTTGCGATTCAGCACCGTCAACATCGGCGCCCCCGATCCGGCGGCGCTCGCCCGCTTCTACGAGCGCCTGCTCGGCTGGCGGATCGGGCACGAGGAGCCCGGCTTCGTCATCGTGCGCAATCCCGAGGGCGGCGTCGCACTGTCCTGCCAGCAGGAGGACGGCTACGTCGCGCCGGTATGGCCGGCCGGTCCGGGCGATCAGCAGATGCAGTTGCACCTCGAGATCGCGGTGCGCGACCTCGACAGCGCGGTTCGCCACGCGGTGGAGTGCGGGGCCACGCTCGCCGAGTTCCAGCCGCAGGACGACGTGCGGGTCTGCGTCGACCCGGCCGGTCACCCGTTCTGCCTCTGGCTGGAGACGTGAGCGCGGACCCATACTGGGCGGGTGCTCGTGCTCGAGACGGACAGCGAGACCCTCGTCGATTGCGGCGCCACCTACCGCTCCGGCGAGCCGGTGCTGATCCGGGCGCGCCGACGGCGGCATCGCTACGACCTGAGCGACGACGGCGCCGCGGTCGAGCTGGCAGGCAAGCGCCGCGCGTGGTTCGACGCCGCACAGCAGATCGTGGCCGCCGACGGTTTCAACATCAACCGGCGGGGCGTGGTTTTCGTCCCCGCAGTCGAGGGCCGCGACATCGACGACCTCTGCGCGCGTCTCTGTGAATCGTCGCGCCGGGTCTACCTCGCATTGCTCGAGCTGGGCGACTGACGGACGGCCTCGATGAGGTGCCGGGTGGAGTGCGCGACGAACGGGCCGTCCGTGCGCAACTGCTCGTCGAGGCGCCGCAGCGTGTCGAGGTAGCGCTGGACTGTGAAGTCAGGAATCCACCAGACGCACTTGCGCAGGATGTAGACCACCGCGCCGATGTCATGGAACTCCATGCGGCAGCGCGCGGTCCGGAGATCCACTATGGTCAGCCCGGCCGCAGCCGCCTCGCGCGACTCGGTGTACGGGTCGCGCCCGTCGTCGGCGGCCGGGTAGGGCCCGAGGAAGTACTCGATGAGCTCGACGGCCGAGGACGAGCCCACGTGCTGCGCGACGTAGCTGCCGCCGGGAACGAGCACGCGGGCGATCTCGGACCAGTCGGGATCGACGGGGTGCCGGCTCGTCACGAGGTCGAAACTCGCGTCGGCGAAGGGCAGCGGCGCGCGGGGTTCGGTGGCGACGACCTGGACGCCGCGGGGTTCGAGCCGCGACCGGGCGATCGCCAGGTTCGCGGGCCAGCTCTCGGTGACCACCATCCGCCGCGGGAGCCGGGGCAGCGCGGCGATGATCTCCCCGCCGCCGGTGTCGAGATCGAGCGCGGACGAGGCCTTCGGGAGGCGGTCGGCGAGCAGGGCGGAGTAGCCCCACGGCGGGCGCTGTTCGGTGGCACGGCCGTCCAGCCAGCTGAACTCCCACCCGGAGACGTCGGCGGCTGCCGCCTCGTCGACCAGGTCGTCGAAATCGCGCACGAGTGCAGGATGGCACCGTGATCCTTCCGAAGGTGCGCGATTTGCGATTCGTCACGATCCGTCGGGGCGGCACCCTCACCGACTCCGATCATCACCTGCTCGCGCTGTGGGCCGCGACCTGCGCCGAGCACGTGCTGGGCCTGTTCGAGGCCGCGGCACCCGGCGACCTGCGCCCACGGCAGGCGATCGAGCACGCCCGGGCGTGGGTGCGCGGTGAGGTGCGGATGATGCAGTCGCGCGCCGCCGGCGGGCACGCCATGGGTGCCGCCCGGGACCTGCACGGGGTGCCGCGGTTCGCGGCGTACGCCGCCGGACAAGCCGGCGCCGTGGCGCACGTCGCCGCGCACGAACTCGGCGCGGCCGCCTATGCGATCAAGGCCGTTCGCGCTGCCGCCGCGCCGGGCGAGGCCGGGGCTGCCGGACGACGGGAGTGTCGCTGGCAGCGCGACCGGCTCCCCGACCGGATCCGTGACCTCGTGCTCGACGACCAACGGCTGCGCAACGAGCTCTGCTGGTCGGTGTTCGTCTGCTGAGCACGTTGCAAATATCGAACGCGTCTTCGATACTGGCAGGATGGTTGACGCACCGCCTCGCATGATCGCGGTGTGGTGCCCGGACTGGCCCGTCACGACAGTCCGGCTCGAGGCGGGGCTGTCCGCCGACGCCCCGATCGCGGTGCTGCACGGCAACACGATCATGGCGTGTTCGTACTCGGCACGCTCGGCGGGCGTGCGGCGCGGGCTGCGGCGCCGCGAGGCCCAGGCGCGCTGCCCCGACCTTGCCGTGCTGGCGCGCAACGAGGCTGCCGAGGCGCGCATCTTCGAACCGGTCGTGGCCGGGTTGGAGTCGATCGCTCCGGGCGTCGAGATCACCCGCCCAGGACTGGCCGCGATCAACGTGCGGGGCCCGTCGCGCTACTTCGGCGGCGAGACCGGAGTCGTGCACGCGTTGTCGCGAGCGGTGATGGGCCTGCCGCAGCTCGGCGGCGCCGACGTTCTGATCGGCATCGCCGACGGTGCGTTCGCTGCCGAGCAGTCGGCGCGGCGCGGTGTGATCCTGGACCCCGGCGCCTCGGGAGCCTTCCTGGCCGACCTGCCGATCGAGACCCTCGACCCGTCAGGCACGTCGCCGCTGGTCGACCTCCTGCGCCGCCTGGGCATCCACACCCTCGGCGGGTTCGCCGCCCTCCCGGCGCGCGACGTGCTCGCCCGGTTCGGGCCGGCGGGCGCCTGGGCGCATCGCCAGGCCGGCGGTGCCGACGACCGCCCGGTGGCGGCCCGGCGACCGCCCGCCGAGTTCGAGGTGACCCTCGATCTTGAGCCGCCGGTCGACCGGGTCGACACGGTGGCCTTCAGCGCACGCAGTTCGGCCGAGCAGTTCGTCGGTGAACTCGGCGCCCACGGGCTCGCCTGCACCTGCCTCGAACTGCAGGTGCTGTCCGAGAACGGCGAGGAGACCGTACGGCGGTGGCGACATGCCGGCGTGCTCGGCGCGGTCGACGTCCTCGACCGGGTGCGTTGGCAGCTGGAGGGGTGGCTCTCGCGCACCGATCGCCCGACCGGCGGCATCACCCGGCTGCGGCTCGTCCCTGTCGAGGCGGTGCCGACCGGAGCGCATCAACAGTCGCTGTGGGGCGGTTCGGGAGCCGAGGACGAGCGCGCGCACCGCGCGCTGGCCAGGGTGCAGACGTTGCTGGGGCACGGTTCCGTGCTCGCCCCGGTGCTCGACGGCGGACGCGACCCGGCACAGCGCACGAGGTTGGTGCCGTGGGGCGACGAGCCGGAGGCGATCCGCTCGCCCGAGCAGCCGTGGCCGGGGGCGTTGCCGGCACCCGCCCCGTCGGTGCTGCTCGACCCGCCGCGGGCGGCGCACCTGCTCGATGCCGGCGGCCGCACGGTCGTGGTGACCGTGCGCGGTGCGATGCCGGCCCCGCCGGCGCTGTTCGCGATCGGCGACGAGAAACCGGTGGCGGTCTCGTCCTGGGCCGGGCCGTGGCCGGTCGACGAACGCTGGTGGTCGGCGACGGCCGCACGGCAGGTGGTGCGCTGCCAGGTGGTGGACGTCCGCGGCCGGGCGTACCTGGTCAGCGGCACCATGCCGGCCGGCTCATGGACCGTCGACGCCGTGTACGACTGACGACCCCTGCTGGTGCCGGAACAAGGTGGCAAGCCGGCAGCCGGAGGTCGCACTCGAAAACAATCCGCTGCCACAGCAGAAGATTCCCCTCGGAAGCCTTCGCGGCGGTCGAGACGACTAGCGGCGACTTCGGCGCTCGGCGCGCTGCGTCCGCACGAGGTCGGCGCGCGCGGTACGTTCCGTGCGCCGGCGGCGGTCGGACCGGCGCGCTGCATCGAATGCGGAGGTGACGCTCAGCGGCAACATGACGGCTCCCTGGGTGAGGTTCTCGCACAGTCAGGAGAAGCGCGACGCTCGTCTGATACCTGCTGTCCGGGCAGGGATCAGGCGCCTCGATGGCGCCGCTCGGAGTGCTTGCGCCGCGGGGTACGACGGGCGAGCGCGCGCAGTTCTGCCTGGCGATCGGCGATGAGTGCGGTGGTGATGATCGGGTGGGTCATGACGGCTCCTCGGGTGCGTCGTTGATGGACTCGACGCTAGGGAGCTAAGGGGTCCCGCTGCCTCGGGAGAATCACCTAACTCGGGCCCGGCGACATCCCTACCCGTACTCATGACGTGCGTAGGCGCGCCTCGGCAGCCCTCGCGGTTGCGCGCCTGCGCCTCCAGCTCGTCGATCTCTTCCGGTGTGAACCGCAGCCCGTTAAGATCTCCTCCTCCGGCATGGCCACTCCTTTCTCGAGGTGAGCGATGGTCAGGTGCGGGCGCAGCAGCCGATCGCGTCGTAATGGCGCAGAGTCCGGGCAGTCACGCCGCACAGCCGCGTCACGTCCTGGATCGACCAACTCGTCGAAGCTTCCCGTCTCTCGACCTGGACGACGTCAGAAGCTGCCGTTGCCGAACGGTCAAGCCGACAGAAGCGCCGCACACACGGTCGCGGCGAGGTCCCACACGGCCTCGCGGTCGTCCTTGTCCGGCGCGCCGGACACGACGACGGGCTCGTGCACACGCTGCCAGCCCATGCCCTTGGTGATCGCTTCGGCCGCCCGCACCGCCGCCTCGGTGCCGAGGTTGCCGTGCACGTAGAGCCCGTAGGGGGCGCCGACCTTCGCCGTCAGCGTCGGGTAGTAGACGGTGTCGAAAAAGTGCTTCATCGCTCCCGACAGGTACCCGATATTGGCCGGCGTGCCGAGCACGAACGCGTCCGCGACGAGCACGTCCGGCACCGTCGCCCCCAGGGCCGCCCGCACCACGACCTCCACCTCCTCGAGACCCTCGGCCGACGTGCCGGCGATCGCCGCCTCGAGCAGCTCCTGCGTCGCCGGCGAGACGGTGTGGTGGACAAGAAGCACGCTGGGCATGGCGCACCAGGCTACGCGGCCGTACGCGATCCTGCGCGGGTCGAGCTGGCTGTGGGTGCTCGTGCTGGCCGTGTCGCGGCGATGGCAGGCCGCGTCAGCTGGCGCGGGCGTCGTGGTCGTCGGAGCGCTGGTCCACCCGCGGCTGAAGCGGTGACACCACGGGATCGACGATCTGCAATGGCGGCGGCACCGTTGCCGTCCAGTGCGCGTCATGCAGCAGGGCCGTGGCCTCCGCGATCGGCACGGCCTTGGACCAGAGAAACCCCTGGCCGATGGCGCACTCGGCGGCGGCGAGCCACACGGCCTGCTGGGTGTTCTCGATGCCTTCGGCGATCGTCGTCAGGTTCATCGCCGAGCTCATGGTCAGAATCGCCTGCGTCACCGAGGCGTCCTGCGCGTTCAGCGTGACCCGTTCGACGAAGGACCGGTCGACCTTGAGCACGTCGACCGGAAGTTTCGCCAGGTACGACAGCGAGCTGTAGCCGGTCCCGAAGTCGTCGACCGCGATTCGCACGCCGTACTCGCGCAGGGCGTTGAGGCGCGCGACCACGCGATGCAGATCGCGCATCAGCGTCGACTCGGTGATCTCGAGACACAGTCGGTCCGGCGGCAGTCCCGAATCCTCGACGGCGTCGAGGACGATCGCCACGAAATCGTCGCAATCGAGTTGCTCGACGGCCACGTTCACCGACATCGTCGGCCGGTCGTGCTCGGACTGCAGCGCGGCGGCCGTGCGACAGGCTGTACGCAGCACCCATGCACCGAGGGGCACGATCAGTCCGCTGCGTTCTGCTTCGGGGATGAAGTCGGCGGGCCCGACCAGACCGTGGCCGGGACGTTCCCAGCGCACCAGCGCCTCGAAGCCGACGATGCGCCCCGTCCGCAGCTCCACGGCCGGCTGGTAGTGCAGCACGAGTTCGTCGTTGCGCAAGGCCCGCTGCAGGTCGGCCTGCAGTTGCACTCGTTCCAACGCTTCGGCGTGCAGGGCCGGCTCGTACACGGCGATGCCTGCCTTGCCGCGTTCCTTGGCGAGGTACATGGCCACGTCGGCGTTGCGCAGTACGTCCTCCCAGGTGGCGCAGTCGTCGGCCGATGCCAGTCCGATGCTCGCGGTGACCGCGTGCGGCGTCTCGCCGACCACAACGGGCTCGGCGAGCACGGCCTGCAGTCGCTCTGCCACGAGCCCGGCACGCGACAGGTCGCTCTCCTCCATCAGCACCGCGAACTCGTCGCCGCCGAGTCGCGCGGCCGTGTCCTCGGGACGCAGAACCCGTCCCAGGCGGGCACCGATCTCGACGAGCACGGCGTCGCCGACGCCGTGCCCCAGGCTGTCATTGATCTTCTTGAAGTCGTCCAGGTCGAAGAACACGACCACGACGCCGGTGTCGCGTCGCTGCATCGCGTGTTCGAGACGGTCGGCGAACAGCCGGCGGTTGGCGAGACCGGTCAACCCGTCGTGGAACGCGTGGTGCGACAGCTGCTGCTCGATGTCTCGGCGTGCCGTGATGTCGCGCACGGTCAGCACGAGCCCGTCGACGACGTCGTCGCCGAGCAGGTTCGTCAGGGTTCCTTCCAAGTACAGCGTGCTCCCGTCACTGTGCCGTGCGTGCATCGCGACCGCGGCGTCGGTGCGCTGGCCGGCCAGGGACTGCACGAAGGCGGGGACGTCGTCGGGCTGCAGAATCTCTTCGATCCAGAGCCGGCCGACAAGTTCCTCAGGCGGCCGGCCGAGCACGGCCTGTGCCGACGGCGTCACGAACGAGATCCGTGAGTCGGCGTCGAGCACCGCAATGACGTCGGACGAGCCGTGCACCAGGGCGGCCAGGCGGCGTTCGCCCTGCGACCGGGCGTCCTGTTCGGTGATGCGCCGCTGCAGATCCTTGTGCCGCGCGACCAGCCGGCGGAACCAGGCCATCCAACCCACGGACGCGACGAGCAACAGCCCCACGTAGATCAAGTCGGCCTGGTCGTCGATCTGCTCCGAGCGTCGGCCGAGCGTGCTCAACAGATCCCCCGCCGCGCCGCGCACGGCCGCGGGGCGCCCCGTTCGCAGGGCCGCGTCCAGCGGCGCGAGATCGGTGCCGGCCACTCCCGTGTCGGCCAGACGTCGCAGGTCGCCACGCGCCGCCGTGACGGCCGTCGGATCGAGGCCGGCCCGCACCACTCCGGTCAGGTGCATGGCGATCAGTCGTTGCCCGCGCACGTCGTCGCCACGGTGATAGACGAAGGACAGCAGCAACAACTCACCGAGCACCACGGCCACCACGAGCGCCACGGTCGCGACCGCGCCGAACACGCCCGCGGTCGCCCGCGTGCCGTCCGTGGTGCGTGCCCGTCCCATAGCCGCCCTTATCGGCACGCGCGGACAAACCTGAAGATCACCAACTCTTGTGAGGGCGCCGACTCCGGTACCCCGCGTTGCGACGCTGCCATGCACACCTGCCTACGCTATGATCGAAAATGTTCGATCAATCCAGGGAAGGAGAACGATCCGAGGATGTCGAGCGTTACGGGCCTTCCCGACTACGAGCTCGACGACCTTCGGATCGTGTCGGCCCCGGCCGAGCTCAGGGCGATGTTCCACGACCTTCGCTCCACGCTGCTCGAGCTGCTCCACGAGCGCGCGGCGAGCGTCGGGGAACTCGCCGCCGCGGTGAACCGGCCGAAGAGCACCGTCGCCTACCACGTCGGGCTGCTCGTCGACGTCGGCTTGCTGAAGGTCGTGCGGACGCGGCGCGTGCGCGCGATCGAGGAGCGCTTCTACGGCCGCACCGCGCGCACCTTCTACGTGGGCACGATCGAGCCGGACCAGGTGTCGATCCTGACCAATTACCTCACCGAGGCCGCCGCCGAGTCCGTCGCCGCGCACGAGGCGGACAACCTGCGCGCGGTGTTGCGCTACGCGCGCATCCCGGAAGACCGCGCCGAGCAGTTCTGGCGTCGCATGTTCGACGTGGTGAACGAGTTCTCCGCACTTCCGCGCGAGGGCGACACCGTCTACGGATTCGTCGCCGGTCTCTACCCGACCGATCATCCGGCCCTGCCCGATCCCACCGATGAGGAGACCTCATGACCGAAGTGATCCTGTTCCATCACGCACTCGGCCTCACGCCGGGCACGACCGCGTTCGCCGACGACCTGCGCGCGGCCGGCCACACCGTCCACACTCCGGACGTGTTCGACGGGCGCACGTTCGACACGATCGAGCAGGGTGTCGGTCATGCGCAGGAGATCGGTTTCGGTGCGGTCATCGACCGCGCGACACGAGCCGCCGAGCAGCTGCCGTCCGACGTCGTCTACGCCGGCTTCTCACTCGGCGTGGTGTGCGCGCAGAAGCTCACGCAGACCCGGCCGGGCGCGAAGGGCGCGCTGCTCTACTACTCGTGCGTACCGGCCGGCGAGTTCGGCGCATGGCCGGACGGTGTGCCGGCGCAGATCCACGGGATGGACCACGACCCGTTCTTCGCCGACGAGGGCGACCTCGACGCCGCTCGCGAGCTGGCTGCGTCCGTGCCGAACATCGAGGTGTTCCTCTACCCCGGTGACCAGCATTACTTCGCCGACCGCACGTTGCCCTCTTACGACGCGGACGCTGCGGCCCTGTTGCTCCAGCGCACGCTCGACTTCCTCGCCGCGCGGGCGTGACCAGGCGGCTGCGTAACCTGGCGCCGTGGAACGCTTCGTCGACCGCGATCTGAGCGGGGCCGAATTCCGCGAGTGCGTGCTCGACGACGCACAGTTCGTCGGCGTCGTGATGCGCAACGCACGGATCGACGGCCTGATCTCGAACCTGATCGTCAACGGGATCGAGGTGATGCCCTACGTCGAGGCGGAGCTCGACCGACGTCATCCTGTGCGAGTGCTCCTGCGCTCCGACGATCCGGTCGAACTGCGGAACGGCTGGACGCGGTTGCAGGCGGACTGGAGCGCGACAGTCGATCGATTGCGCGCCTCGCCAGGACTCGAACGCCGCAGCGTCGACGACGAGTGGTCGGCCTTGCAGACTTTGCGCCACCTGATCTTCGTCCACGACGCGTGGTTCCGCAGATGCGTGCTCGGGTCCCGCGCGCCGTTCACGTCGCTGGGGCTGGCCACCGATTTCGTCCCCGACCAGGAACAGCAGGGTCTCGACCCGGCCGCCGATCCGGACCTGGATGAGGTGCTGGCGGTCCGTGCCGAGCAGGCAACCGAACTCGATCGGTGGCTCTCGTCGGCCACGTCCGAACAGCTCGCCGCGCCGGCGCCGGTTCCTGCCGGGGACGGCTGGCCCCTGTACGCGCGTGGGCGCACGGTGCGGCAGTGCCTCGCGACCGTGCTGGACGAGGAGTGGGCACACCACGGTTTCTGCGTCCGCGATCTCGGGCCTGCCCAGGCCGATACATCGCCGTGACGACCGTCCCGTTCGCCGTTATGCGAGCAACAGGCGGCACCACGCGTCACGCAGCCACTGCGCGAACCGGGACGGTGTCCAACCGCGGTCGAGGACGAGCAGCGCGTAGTACTCCGAGCTGTTCATCGTCCAGATGACGTCGGCGACCTCGTCGAGGGTGAGGTCCGTCCGGATCGTGCCTGTCGCCGCGAGGTCCGCGGCGAGCATGCGCATGTTGCGCGCGCGACGCTCGGTGATCTCGCGCCAGAGTCGGGCGAGTTCGGCATCCGCGCCCGCGCCTTCGCGCAGGACGAGGAACAGCGGCGTGAGCCGACCCTGCAGTTCGGCCACCGCGTCGGCGTAGATCTCCAGCTTCGCGGCGGCGCCTGGCTCGGCGCGCATCCGCACCGCGTAGTCGCGGTCGTGCCCTTCCACCGCGCGATCAGTCCCGGACAGCGCGAGCTCGACCAGCTCCCGGAACAACGTCGGCTTCGGCCCCACGGTCGCGTAGACGGTGTCCGTGGCGACCTGCGCGCGCCGGGCGATCGCGGCGATCGTCGTGCCCGCGTAGCCATTGCTGCGGAACAACGCGGACGCAGCGTCGAGGATCCGCTGCCGCGTCTGCGCCGCGCCGACCTGACGACGGGTCGAGTCGTAGCGCCGGGGCTTGACCTTGTCGGGCATCGCTCCTAGTGTAGTCATATTCATCCGACAATAGTTCGGATCAAATTAGGAGTCTCGATGACCTTGTTCGCCTGGAGCCAGGACGTGCCGATCGGCACGGATGCCTATGCCGACATCAACGCGCGCATCGGCACGGCGGCGATGCCCGGGCTCGTGGTGCACATCGCCGTCGAGCAGCCCGACGGCACGCTGCGCTACATCGACGTCTGGGAATCCGAGCAGCAGTGCGACGCCGCGTTCGACTCGGTCATCCACCCCGCCGTCCACCCCGTGCTGGCCCAGCGGCAGGTGCACGTCGACGGCGAACCGCCGAAGCTGCCGTTGCGTGTCGTCGATGTGCGGTTCGCCGACGGCACCACTCGGCACTAGCCGCCTCAGGTCGGTGTCGGCGCCGTGCGTCGATATCGCTCGAAGATCACCGGCGAGTCGAAGGTTCGGACCTCGATCAGATCGAGCCGGATGTCGTCGGTGACAGCGGGGAGGAATCGGCTGCCGCCGCCGACGACGACCGGGTGGCGGAACAGGCGCAGCTCGTCGACGAGCCCGAGCTGGATCGCCGTCCCGGCGAGGCCGGCGCCGCCGATCGAGACGTCCCTGTCCGTGGCGGCCAGTGCCGCGGCGACCTCGTCTGCCACCGAGGCCTCGGCGAGCCGGGCGTTGCCGTGGACGCTGTCGAGTGTCCGGCTGAACACGACCTTCGGCAGGGCGCACCAGACCTCGGCGAACTCGGCGCCGAGTTCGCCGCCGCGCAGAGTGGGGTCCGTCTCCCAGGGCAGCATCGTCTCGTACAGGCGTCGGCCACACAGGTAGGCGCCCAGCTCGCGGACCTGTTCCAGGTGGAACCCGAACAGCTCGTCGCTGGGCACGGTCCAGGCGAACGAGCCCGCCCGGTCGGTGATGAAGCCGTCGACGGACACGCCCATCGAGAAGATCAACACGTCGACGCCGCCCGGCCCGGGCTCGCGATCTCGACACCGAAGCCTGCGCTCAGCCCGGCTCGTCCGGTCGCCGTCACCTCGACGGCACGGTGTGTCGAGGCGCGGCGGACCCAGTCGAGTTCGAGCATCCGGTCGAGCAATCCGCGTCCCAGCGCACCGCCGAGGTGGTGCTGTTGCTCGGTCCAGTCGATGCAGTACCGCACGGCGCGACGACGCGGTGGGAGACAGACGCCGAAGTCGTCGACGAAGCCGCGCCCGGTATCGGTCAGTTCGTACTCGACCTCACGACCGGCGCCCTGGGGCGCGTCGTCGGGGACGCGCACCCCGTCGCCTCCGGTCAGGAAGCTGCGATCGATCAGCGACGACATGAGTGCGACACCGAGTCGGCCGGCGAGGTGGTCGTAGCAGGTGCGCGCCGCACGGAGCTTGGCCGCACGCGTGCCCTGCCGCAGCGACCGGATCGGGCGGCGCGGCGCGAAGGGCTGCAGGGTCTCGATCAGCCGGCCGACCTCCGGTCCGGCGAGTCGGTAGTAGCGGTAGCGGCCGTGCGGCTCGACAACGAGCATCCCGGCGTCGACGAGCCGGCGCAGGTGACTGCTCGCCGTCGCCGGGGTGACGCCGGCCTCGTCGGCAAGCCTCGACGCCGGCAGGGCGCGCCCGTCGTCGAGCGCCAGCAACATCTTGCAGCGGCCCGGGTCGGCCAGCACCGCGCCGATGGCGGACAGATCCGTGTCACCCAACTCGGTCACGCGCCCACGATAGGACCGAAATGCTTCGATGCGCATCGAAGCATTCCCTGCCGGGCGGACGGTATTCACTCCTCGTCCACGGATCGAACACGTGTTCTACACTCGATGGATGGGGTGGAACAACCCGCAGATTCCGTGGCGCGAGCTCGAGCGCCGGCTGTCCGGGCGCCCGTCCACTGATCCCCTCCGCGACGGCGGCGACTCCCCCGCCTGGTCACGCAAGCGAGACGCCTATGAACCGTTGGGCCTGCCGCGCATCGAGTCGCGCACCGCCTACGGCGAACTGCACGCCCACTCGTCCTTCAGCTTCCTCGACGGCGCGTCCTCACCCGAGGAGCTCGCCGAAGAGGCCGCCCGGCTCGGTCTCTCGTCCCTGACGCTCACCGACCACGACGGTGTGTACGGCGTCGTGCGCTTCGCCGAGGCGGCCGAGAAGATCGGGCTGGCAACGGGGTTCGGCGCGGAGCTTGCCCTCGACGTGCCGATGCCCCGTACCCAGGCCGAGAAGATGATCGCGGCCCGGGTCGGTGTGCCCGATCCGCCCGGTGAGCACCTGCTCGCACTGGCACGTGATCCGGACGGCTACGCAGCGCTGTGCCGCGTGATCAGCAAGGCACATCTGCGCGGCGGAGCGAAGGGACGTCCCGTCTACGACCTCGACGAGATCACCGACGCCGCCGACGGGCACTGGCTGGTGCTCACCGGTTGCCGCAAAGGATCGGTTCGCCAGGCGCTCGACCGCGGCGGCTCGCCGGGACGGGCGCTCGACGAGCTCATCGCACGCTTCGGGCGCGACAACGTCGTCGTCGAGCTGACCCACGAACTCGATCCTCGCGCGGATGAGCGCTACGACGTGCTCCACGACCTGGCTCGGCAACGGCGATTGCAGGTCGTCGCCACGACGGCCGCGCACTACCACGCGCCGCCGCGTCGTCCGCTCACCACGGCGTTGGCCGCCGTACGCGCGCGCAGCAGTCTCGACGACATCGACGGATGGTTGCCGTCCTGGGCGGGGCAGCACCTGCGCAGCGGCGACGAGATGGCCGAGCGGTTCGCGCGCTGGCCCGGCGTGGTCGAGGCGGCACACCGGCTCGGCACCGAAATCTCCTTTGCGCTCAAGCTGATCGCTCCCGATCTGCCGCCGTTCCCCGTCCCACCCGGACACGACGAGATGTCCTACCTGCGCGAGCTCACCTATCGCGGCCACGCCGATTGGTTCGCCGGCAAGCCGCACGCCGACAGGGCGCTGGCGATGATCGAGCACGAACTCGAGATCATCGAGCAGCTGCACTTCCCGGGTTACTTCCTCGTCGTGTGGGAGATCGCGAAGTTCTGCCGCGAGAACGGAATCCTCGCCCAGGGAAGGGGATCCGCCGCCAACTCCGCGGTCTGTTACGCGCTGAGCATTACCGCCGTCGACCCGGTCTACTACGACCTGATGTTCGAGCGATTCCTCGCACCCGAGCGCGGGGAGCCCCCGGACATCGACATCGACATCGAGTCCGACCGCCGCGAGGAGGTCATCCAGCACGTCTACGAGATGCACGGGCGCGAGCACGCGGCGCAGGTGGCGAACGTCATCACCTACCGACCGAAGTCGGCAGTGCGCGACATCGCGCGAGCGCTCGGTTATTCGCAGGGCCAGCAGGACGCCTGGAGCAAGGAGATAGAGCAAGGTTATTACTGGAGTTCTGAAATAGAGAACGACACGAAGGCGATCCCGCCGCAGGTGGTCGAGCTCGCGGGCGAACTGCAGGATTCGCCGCGACACTTGGGGATTCACTCCGGCGGCATGGTCATGTGCGACCGTCCGGTCATCGAGGTGTGCCCTGTCGAGTGGGGACGTATGCCGGGTCGCACCGTGCTGCAGTGGGACAAGGACGACTGCGCCGAGATCGGCCTCGTGAAGTTCGACCTGCTCGGCCTCGGCATGCTCTCGGCGATCCAGTACTGCCTGACGATGATCCGCGACTTCCACGGCGTCACCTACGAACTCGCGACGATCCCGCAGGAAGCACCATGCGTGTACGACATGCTGTGCGAGGCCGACTCGATCGGCGTGTTCCAGGTCGAGTCACGGGCACAGATCGCAACACTGCCCCGGCTCAAGCCACGAAGGTTCTACGACCTCGCGATCGAGGTCGCGCTCATCCGTCCCGGACCGATCCAGGGTGGGTCGGTGCATCCCTACATCCGGCGGGCCAACGGCGACGAACCGATCACCTATCCGCACCCGCGCCTGGAAGAACCGCTGCGCCGCACGAAGGGCATCCCGCTGTTCCAGGAACAGCTGATGCAGATCGCCGTGCACGTCGCCGACTTCAGCCCGTCCGAGGCTGATCAGCTCCGGCGTGCGATGGGCTCCAAGCGGTCGAAGGACAAGATCGACGCGATGCGGATCCGTTTGTACGACGGCATGAAGGCCAACGGCATCACCGGCGAGATCGCCGACGAGATCTACGAGAAGATCAAGGCGTTCGCCGCGTTCGGATTCGCCGAATCACACTCCATCAGCTTCGCGTTGCTGGTCTATGCGTCGTCCTGGCTCAAGCGGCACTATCCCGCCGCGTTCTGCGCCGCACTGCTCAATGCCCAGCCGATGGGCTTCTACTCGCCGCAGTCACTCGTGCACGACGCGAAACGGCACGGCGTCGAGGTGCGCAAGCCGTCGCTGTCGCTGTCGTCGGCTGGTGCATCGCTCGAACCCGGCGCGGGAAAGGTGCAGTGCGCCTGTGTCGACATCGCGCAACCTGCAGTGCGGCTCGGGCTCTCCTCGGTGCGTTCGATCGGCACCGAGCTGGCCGAGGCGATCGTCGCCTCGCGCGAACGCGACGGGCAGTTCACCTCGATGGCCGACCTCGCGCGCCGCGTCGGGCTGTCCGCCGACCAGGTCGAGGCGCTGGCCACCGCCGGTGCCTTCGACTGCCTTGATCTGCCGCGCCGCGATGCGCTGTGGAGCGCCGGCGCCGCTGCCACCGCCCGTCCCGGGCAACTCGACATCGCGGCCTTCGACGAGTCGCCGCCGGCAGGCATCCCCGCGATGACCGAACCCGAACAGCTGATCGCCGACATGTGGGCCACCGGCATCACGCCCGACTACTACCCGACCGCGCTGATCCGTCCGCGCCTCGATGCGCTCGGCATCCTCGCGCACGAGAAACTGCGCACCATCCCCAATCACACCCGGGTGCTGATCGGCGGCGTCGTCACCCACCGGCAGCGTCCGGCGACCGCGCGCGGGGTCACCTTCCTCAACCTCGAGGACGAGACCGGCCTGACGAACGTGATCGTCGACGAGGTGGTGTGGCAGAAGTACCGCCGCGTCGCGCGCGAGTCGGGCGGACTCATGATCCGCGGCATGCTCGAACACACGGTGGACGGCGTGATCAACGTCGTCGCCGAGCGCATCGAGAAGCTCAACCTCGGACTGCGCACCAAATCGCGCGACTTCCGCTAGCACGTCCCGCGAGTGGTCATTTGTCGCGCGAGTGGTCAGCTATTGGTGACCACTGGACGCGTAAGTGACCACTCGCGGGGGTCAGGCGTCCTGTTCGGTCGGACGGACGAGCACCTCGTTGATCGCGACCCGGCGCGGGCGCGTGACGACGTACGCGATCGCGTCCGCGATGTCCTCGGACTCGAGTCGCTCCATACCCTCGAACCGCTTGCTCGACTGCTCGCGGATCTCGGGACGGATGTGGTTCGTCAGCTCTGTCGCGACAGCGCCGGGCTCGACGAGCGAGACGCGCACGTGCCGCTTCGTGACCTCCTGCCGCAACGACTCGCCGAACGCGCCGACGCCGTGCTTGGTCAGGTTGTAGACCCCGCTGCCGTTGCGCGCGACGCGCCCGGCGACACTGCTGATCAGCACCAGGTCGGCGACACGGCGCGGCTCGCTCTCCGCAGCCGACAGCAGGTGCGGTAGCGACTCGTGGGCGGTGTAGAGCAGACCCTTGAGGTTCAGGTCGATCATGCGCTCCCATTCCTCGACGGGTGCGTCGACGATCGGGCCCAGCAGCATGACGCCGGCGTTGGCGACGACGATGTCGAGGCGGCCGAAGCGCTCGACGGTCTGCGCGACGGCAGCGCGGGCGTCGTCGGCGGCGGTGACGTCCGCCTCGATCACCAGGGCGTCCTCGCCTATCCGCTTGGCGAGGTCGTCGAGCCGGTCGCGGCGGCGCGCGGCGATGGCCACCTTCGCCCCGAGTCCGGCGAATTCGAGTGCGGTCGCCTCGCCGATGCCGCTGCTCGCGCCGGTGATCAGGGCAACGGTTCCATCAAGTCGGTTTGTCATGCTTTCAACGCTACTGATCGGGTGATAACGCGAACGCGTCGATCAATGCCCGGAGCACCGCGCGCACCTCGGCCAGCGCACGATCGCGGTCGTCGGCGCGCACGGCGTAGAGCGTCGCCTCGTCCAGGGCTCCGATGAAGACGTGCGCGAGCGGCGCCACCGGCTGCTCCCGGATGCGGCCGATCGACATCGCGTGGGTCAGCAGGCCCTGCACCATCCCCATGCCGTAGCGCAGCCCGATCTCGCGCCACTGCTCCCACCCCAGCACCGACGGCGCGTCGACGAGGATGATCCGGCTGATCGCGGGGTCCGAGCACGCGTCCAGCCAGGTGTCGGCCCCGAGCTTCATCAGGTCGATGACGTCGGCGAGGCCGGAGGTCGCCACGGCCGCGTCGATGCGCGCCATCACGTCGGCCTCGACGGTCTCGAACACCGCGGCGAACAGCGCCGCCTTGTCGGCGAACTGGTGGTAGAGGGCACCTCGCGTGACCCCGGCGGCCCGCACGATCGCCTCGGTGCCGATCCCCGCGTAGCCGTGGGCTGCGAACTGCTCGCGGGCGACCCGGATCAACGCGTCCCGCGTGAGAGCGGAACGCTCCCGCTGCGACCGGCGCTCGACAGTCATACAGACTGTATGTATGTTGGAGCTGACACGCACTCAAGCTACCGCGAACGCTCGCCACCGGGAGGCACCGTGCCGCACATCGACCTCGAGCAGGGCCGCGTGAACTACCGGGTCGCCGGGCCCGACCGGACGAGCGGCCCGCCGGTCGTATTCGTGCACGGCCTGCTCGTCGACGGCCGGCTGTGGACGGGAGTGGCCGAGCGGCTCGCGGCCGCCGGGATCCGCAGCTACGCGCCCGACCTGCCGCTCGGATCGCACCGCACACCGCTGCGGCCGGACGCCGATCTCACGCCGCGCGGCGTCGCCCGCCTGATCCTCGACTTCCTGGCCGCCCTTGACCTCACCGACGTGACGCTGGTCGGCAACGACACCGGCGGCGCGCTGTGCCAGTTCGTGATCGACGCCGACGCCGAGCGCATCGGCCGGCTGGTGCTGACCAACTGCGACGCGTTCGACAAGTTCCCCCCGCCGCCGTTCGGGATGCTCGTCAAGGCCGGACGCAGCCGGGCGATGCTCAAGCTCATCGGCGAGACCACCCGGGCGAGGTTTCTGCGCCACTCGGCCCTGGGCTTCGGCCCCCTGGCGCGCAATCTCGATGCCGAGCTGACCCGGAGCTGGACCGAGCCGTTGCGCAGCGACCCGGCGATCCGCGCCGACACCGCCCGCTTCATGGCCGGAATCGACAAGGCCGACCTGCTGGACGTCTCGACCCGGTTGTCGCGGTTCACCCGTCCCGTGCGGCTGGTGTGGGGCGACGGGGACCGGTTCTTCAAGCTCGACTTCGCCCGGCGGCTCGCCGAGGTCTTCCCGTCGGCCGAGCTCACGCAGGTGCCCGGCGGCCTGACCTTCGTACCGGTCGACGCGCCGGACGCCGTCGCCGACGCGGTCGCCGCACTCGGGGTGGGCGGGGCCTCTTCCTAAAGATCGACGTCCGCCCTGCCGATAAGACCAACAAGGTCCCTCGGCAGGAGGCTGTGTTGGTCAGGCAGAGCGCGTTCTCGCTGCGCACGGTCACGCTCTCGAGCGTCACCTGGTACGCGAGCGTGCCCGTGGGATGGGCGCTGATCCTGCTCGCCATCGTCCGCGTCGCTCTCGCCGTCAGCAACGTCGAGCAGGCCGCCGCCTTCGTGATGACGGCCGGCCTGTTGATCATTCTCGAACTCCTGCCGCTGGTCTCCGGACGCGGCCACGACCCCCAGGGCGTCGTCATGTCGACAGCGTTCCTGTGCGCGATGCTGTTCATCTGGGGGGTCTGGCCGGCCATCGTGTGCGTCGGCGTCGCGTCGCTCGCCGCCGACCTGCGGGCGCGCAAGCAGTGGTGGAAGGTGCTGTTCAACCCGGCGCAATACGCGATCTCGGTCGGAGCCGCATACCTCCCGATCTACCTGCTCCACGGGCCGATCAGTCTGCAGCACTCCCTGCCCAGCCTCGACCGCGGCGACCTCGTCTGGATCCCGCTGGCCTGGGTCACCTACTACGTGGTCAACGACGTCATCGTGTGCTGCGTGCTCAGCTATTCGGACCGGCTCGTGGCGCTGCTGCGGGACGACTTCGCCCATAACGCCCTCATGACGTTCTCGGTCATGGCGATCTCACCGCTCATCGTCGTCGTCGCCATGCACTCCTGGTTGGTGCTCCCGCTTCTCCTCATTCCGCTCCTGCTGCTCTACTACACCGCCTCGATGTCGCTCGAACGCGAGTACGCCGCGGGCCACGACGACCTGACGGGGCTGCCCAACCGCAACACCCTGCGCTTCGAACTCGACGACGCCCTGGCCACCTACGAGCGCGACGGCGTGCCGTTCGGGCTGATGCTGATCGACATGAACGATTTCAAGCGGGTCAACGACACGCTGGGCCACCAGGTCGGCGACCGGCTGCTCGTCGAGTTCGCCGCCCGGCTGCGCGACCAGGTGCGACCTGGCGACTTCGTCGCCCGCCTGGGCGGCGACGAGTTCGCGATCATCGTCTACGACACCGACGAGGACGCGGGCCACGCGGTGGCCGACCGCATCTACTCGGCCGTCTCGCACTCGATCGATCTCGGCGGCCTGTCCCTCGAGGCCGAGGCGTCTGTCGGCATCGCGATGTGTCCGGCCCACGGCGCCGACGGCGGCACACTGTTGCGGCGCGCGGACGTCGCGATGTACACGGCGAAGGCCAATCGCACCCGGGTCGAGGTCTACTCACCGGCGCGTGACATGAATTCCGCCGACGCCCTCGGGCTGCTCAGCGAGCTGCGGCAGGCCCTGACCGACAACGCGCTGGAGCTCTACTACCAGCCCAAGATTGCCACGACCGGCGGCGCACCGATCGGCGTCGAGGCACTCATCAGGTGGAACCACCCGGTGCGCGGCTTCGTCCCCCCGGACGATTTCATCCCGCTGGCCGAGGGCTCCGGGATCATGCCCCTGCTCACCGAGCGGGTCGTGAGCCTCGCGCTCGCCCAGATCGCGCGCTGGCGCGACGAGGGCATGGACGTCCCGGTCGCGGTCAACATCGCCCCCACCGATCTGACCGGCTCGGAACTGCCGCGCGTCATCGCCCGGGGACTGCATGAGCACGATCTGCCGCCGGGCATGCTGCAGCTCGAGATCACCGAGCGCATCGTCACGCACGCGATGGACGAGGTGAAGCGCAACCTCGCCGAGCTGCACGATCTCGGCGTGACGATCAGCCTGGACGATTTCGGTACCGGCTACTCGTCCCTGCTGCGGCTGAGCTCGCTGCAGGTCGACGAGATCAAGATCGACCGCGGCTTCATCTCGGCGATGTCGCAGGGCGAACGAGCCGTCGGCATCGTCCGGGCGCTGATCGACCTGGCGCACACGCTCGGCATGCCCTCCATCGCCGAGGGGGTCGAGACCGCCGCCGAGATGCGCCTGCTGGAATCGCTGGGCTGCGACGGCGTGCAGGGCTGGCACGTCGCGCGGCCGCTGCCGGCCGATGAGGTGACCGCCTGGTTGCGGCAGCGTGCCGGAGTCGCAGCGCTGGTCAGGCCCGGTGTCCCGGCGCTGCGGGCTGTCTGACCCTCTTGCCTTCCCCGTGACGCCGACTACGGTCGGGGGAAGAAGTCAGCCCGCCTGACCCAGCGGAGAAATCGTGCAGATCTCGGACATCCTGCGCCACAAGCAGGACAACCACGTGTGGACGATCGTGCCGGAGGCGTCGGTGCGCGACCTGCTCGGCCAGCTCGCCGAGCACCACATCGGCGCGATGGTCGTGTCGCGAGCCGACGGACAGGTCGCCGGCATCGTGTCCGAACGCGATGTCGTGCGGCGCCTGCACTCCGAGGGCGAGGCCGTGCTCGACGGCGCCGTCGAGCGCATCATGACGCGCGACGTGGTGCACGGGTCGCCCGGCGACGCGGTGATAGACGTCGCCGCGCTGATGACCGAACGCCGCATCCGGCACCTGCCGGTGCTCGACGGCGACGACCTGGTCGGCGTCGTCTCGATCGGTGACGTGGTGTCGAGCCGGATCCGCGAACTGCAGCAGGACCGCGACCAGCTGGAGCAGTACATCACCGGTTGATCGACGGATCACCTCAAGTCGGGCGCCGGGCGTCCGATGAGAAAGCCGAGGGACTTCGGGTTCCCGGTTAGAGGTGAGCATGTACGCGTACGCGACCTACCGCCCGCTGCTCGACGCACTGCAGGAGCGCGGGGCGGATGCGAACGCCCTCCAGGAGGCGGCCGATGAGGCCGATCGGTCCGGACGTTCGATCCGCGACGTCCTGATCAACGACCGCATCGTCACCGAGCTGGAGCTGACCGAGGCGTCGGCGATCGCATACGGGCTGAACTCGATCGACCTGGTGGGCTATCCCCTGGATCCGGCCGCGATGAACAAGGTCCCGCTCCAGCTCGTGATCCGGCACCGTGTGCTCGGCGTCGGTTTCAGCGGAAGCAATCTGGTCGTCGCGATCTCCGATCCGGCCGACGTGGTCGCTCTCGACGACATCCGTGCCTCGACCGGAATGCCGATCACGCCCGTGGTCGCGGCCCGGAGCGAGCTGCGCAAACTCATCGACCGGCTCAAGCGCGAGGAGAACGACCTCGCCGACATCGCGACCTCCTTCGCCGAGGACGAGAGCGTCGCCGAGGTCGGCGCGATCGGGCAGGGCGATGACGCCCCGATCGTGCGGTACGTCAATTCGCTGATCGAGCAGGCGGTGCAGAACCGTGCGTCAGACCTGCATCTCGAACCGACCGAGGCCGATCTGCGTGTGCGCTTCCGCATCGACGGCGTGCTCCATGAGGTCGACCGGGTGCCGATCGCGATCCAGTCCCCGCTGGTCTCCCGGCTGAAGATCATGTCCGGTGTCGACATCACCGAGAAGCGCGTTCCGCAGAACGGTCGAATCACCGTCCGGTTGGATGGGCACAAGGTCGACCTGCGGCTGGCGACCCTGCCGACCGTATGGGGCGAGAAGGTCGTGCTCCGCGTGCTCGACACCGGCGGCATCGACCTCGACCTGCGCAAGCTCGGTTTCACCGATGCGAACTACGCCCACTACTCGAAGTCGTTCACCAAGCCGCACGGCATGGTGCTCGTGACGGGACCGACCGGGTCGGGCAAGTCGACGACGCTGTACGCAACCCTCACCGAGATCAGCAAGCCCGAGGTCAACATCATCACCGTCGAGGACCCGGTCGAGTACCGGCTGCCCGGCGTCAATCAGGTGCAGGTGAACAACAAGGCCGGCCTCAACTTCGCCGCGATCCTGCCCGCGATCCTGCGCTCCGACCCCGACGTCGTGCTCATCGGCGAGATCCGCGACCGCGCCACGGCACAACTCGGTGTGGAAGCAGCGCTCACCGGCCACCTCGTGCTCTCGACGCTGCACACCAACGACGCGCCGTCCGCAGTGACCCGCCTGATCGAGATGGGCATCGAACCGTTCCTCGTCGGCTCGTCCCTCGACTGCGTCCTGGCCCAGCGCCTGGCCCGCCGGCTGTGCGACTGGTGCAAGGAGCCCTTCGCGCCCAGCGAGCAGGATCTCGCCCTGATGAACTGGCCGACCGACACGGTGGAGCCGCCGGAGAAGCTCTGGCGCCCGATCGGTTGCCGGTCGTGCGGCCAAACCGGATACCGCGGCCGGCTGGCGGTCAACGAGGTCATGCCGGTGTCGGAGGAGATCGAGCGGATGGCCGTCGCACACGCATCGGCCACCGACATCCACCGCGTCGCGGTCAGCGAGGGCATGGTCACGCTCCGCGACGACGGCCTGCAGAAGACCGCGGCCGGCCACACCACCCTCGAAGAGGTTCTCCGTGTCACCGTCTGACCCGATCCGATCGGAGACGCAGCTATGACTGCCATCTACCCCACCACCGTCAGTACCGGCTACGGGCGGCCGGTGGCCGCCGACGCCATCCGCGGCGACGCGAAGACGGCGATCGACGACCTGCTCCGCCTCACGGTGGCGCGCGGCGGGTCCGACCTGCACCTGACCGCCGGCATCGCGCCGTGCATCCGCGTGCACGGCTCGCTTCGCCCCATCGACAACCACGCGCCGCTGACCGCCAACGACACGGCGGCGATGATCAAGGGCCTCCTGACGCCGGCACAGTGGGAACGGTTCACGAAGGTCAACGAGCTCGACACGAGCTACCACATCCCGGACGTCAGCCGGTTCCGCGTGAACGTCTTCGTGCAGCGTGGCTCGATGGGTGCGGTGCTGCGAACCATTCCGCACCACATCCGCAGCCTGTCCGATCTCGGTCTGCCCCCGGACGTGGAGCGTTTCGCTCACCTGCCGCGCGGGTTGGTACTGGTCACCGGACCGACCGGCTCGGGCAAGTCGACGACGCTCGCCAGCCTGCTCGACGTCGCGAACAAGACCCGCTCGTCGCACATCATGACGATCGAGGACCCGATCGAATACCTGCACACCCATGGTCGCTGCGTGGTGAACCAGCGCGAGGTCGGCGAGGACACGGAGGACTTCCCGACCGCACTGAAGCACGTACTGCGCCAGGACCCCGACATCATCCTGGTCGGCGAGCTCCGCGACCTGGAGACCACCGCGACGGCCGTCACCGCGGCCGAGACCGGCCACCTGGTGCTGGCTACGCTGCACACCCAGTCAGCCGCGCAGACGATCGACCGCCTCATCGACATCTTCCCGGCACACCAGCAGTCGCAGATCCGGGCGCAGCTCGCGAACTGTCTGCAGGGCGTCGTCACCCAGGCGCTCGCGCCGACCAAGGACGGTAACGGCCGGACGATCGTCTGCGAGATCATGGTGGCCACGCCGGCGATCCGCAACCTGATCCGTGAGGGCAAGGTGCACCAGATCCCGACGTTCCTGCAGAGCTCGGCAGACCTCGGGATGATCAGTTTCGACCAGCACCTCGCGCACCGATTCGGCGAGCAGCTGATCAGCAAGGCGACGGCACTCGAGCTCGCGCACGATCCGGGCGAGTTCATGCGGTTGGCGAGGCTCTGACATGACGACGACGCACTCCTACACCTACGAGGCGCTCGACCACACCGGCGCGATCGTCAAGGGCAAGATCGAGTCCGAGACGCCCGACGCGGCCGCCAAGTCGCTGGCGGCTCAGCGGCTGGTGCCCCTCGAGATCGCGGGTCTCGGCACCGGCCTGAACAAGGAGATCAAGCTTCCGGGGTTCAACGGCGGCCGGACGGGCCTGAAGGACCTGGCGATCTTCGCGCGGCAGTTCGCGTCGATGACGTCGTCCGGACTGACCCTGCTGCGTTCGCTCTCGATCCTCGAGGAACAGATCGAGAAGCCGAAGTTCAAGGAAGCCGTCGCGAAGGTCCGCAACGACGTGCAGGACGGCGCGACCCTGTCGACGGCGCTCTCGGCACATCCCGACCACTTCCCGCCGCTGATGGTCAACATGATCAAGGCGGGCGAGGCCGGCGGTTTCCTCGACGACGCGCTCGCGCGCATCGCCAAGATGTACGAAGCGGACGCGAACCTGCGCGCCAAGATCAAGTCGGCGATGACCTACCCCGTCATCGTGCTGATCTTCTCGCTGCTTCTCGGCACCGGCGTGATCATGTTCATCGTCCCGGTCTTCGAGAAGATGTTCAAGCAGCTAGGCGGAGGTCTGCCGCTGCCCACCCAGATCATGGTGACGCTGTCGCACAACATGTTCTGGCTCCTGCCCCTGCTGTTGGGCGGCTCGTTCGTCGGCATCAAGGGTTACCGCAAGGCGCTGCAGACCAACGACGCGTTCCGGCTCAAGGTCGACCGGCTCAAGCTGCGACTGCCGGTCTTCGGGCCGCTGTTCACCAAGCTTGCGATCAGCCGCTGGTCGCGCAACCTGGGTACGTTGCTCGCTGTCGGCGTCCCGATCATCCAGGCGCTCGAGGTCGTCGGGGGCACCTCCGGGAACGCCGTCATCGGCAAGGCGATGGACGACGTGCGCGACTCCGTGCGCATGGGCGGCCAGATGTCCACCGCGCTGGAGAAGCATCCGCTGTTCCCGATGATGGTGACCCAGATGATGGAGGTCGGCGAGGAGTCCGGCCAGATCACCGACATGCTCGAGAAGGTCGCCGACTACTACGAGAAGGAAGTGGAGACGGCGACCGAGTCGCTGACCTCGGCGATGGAACCGCTGCTCGTCGTGCTCCTGGGCGCGGTGATCGGCACGATGGTCATCTGCCTCTACCTGCCGATGTTCTCGATCTACCAGCACATCCAGACCAACTGAGCTGCCCGCAGCCCGACCCACGCTCCAACCCAGCAGCTCCGAACCCAGCAGCTGCCGAACCCAGCAGCGCCGTGCCCCAGCGGGCACGGCGCTGTTCGCCTGTGCGCAAATCGCGGACGGGCTTCGTTACCTGATCGTGATGTTAACTTCGAGCATCCGCCTCAAGCTCACCGCGCTCACGCCGATTTGACACACGAGGGAACAAAGCATCGGCAACCCCGCGCCGAGCCCCGACTGAGCCAAGGAGGCTCCCAATGCTTAACCGCCTTGCCACGCTCCGGGAGGAGCGCGAAGAGGGCGACCGCGGCTTCACTCTCATCGAGCTGCTCGTGGTTGTCGTCATCATCGGCATCCTGATCGCCATCGCCATCCCGCTGTACCTGAACTACAAGAAGGGCGCGAACGACAAGTCGGCCCAGTCGGACCTGCGCGGCGCCATCTCGGCGCTCGAGCAGTGCAACTCGGACAACGGCAACTACCCGGTCGGCGCCGGTGCCACGGCTGTCAGCTGGACCGCGGCCAAGACGTTCACCGACTGTGCCGGCCAGACGATCAACGTCACCGGCGGCACGACCATGGCCTACTACGCCAACTCCGCAACCCCGGTGAGCTCGTACGTGGTGACCGCGATCAACAGTGGCGGTACCACAAACCGGTACTACTGCTACAACTCTGCGGTCGGCGGCTCCGTCAAGACCGTGAGCTCCACCTCGCAGACCGCCTGCTGACCAGCGCAGTCGTTGCCACTGGTTGCCGGGGCCGATCGGCCCCGGCAACTCGGTGAGAGCGCCTGACCTTCGACGAACTAGAGGACTCCATGACCACGCCAGGTGCGGATCGCCAGAGCGACGACGACGGATTCACCCTGATCGAGCTCCTCGTCGTCGTCGTGATCATCGGCATCCTGATCGCCATCGCCATCCCGCTGTACCTGAATTACAAGAAGAGCGCGAACGACAAGGCGGCACAGTCGGATCTGCGCAACGCGATCTCCACCCTCGAGAAGTGCGTCGGTGACAACGGGAACTACCCGACGAGCTCTGCGTTCACGGTGAACACCTCGAACGGCGTATGCACGAGCGAGCGCGTCAACCTGTCGTCGGTGACGACGATGATCTACGCCCCTCAGTCCGGCAGCACGCCGTCGTCCTACGTGCTGCAGACAGCCGCCGGCTCGGCAGGTACTGGCAAGTACTACTGCTACGACAGCAAGGTCGGATCGATCAAGGTCAGTTCGTCGGCCATCACGACGAGCGCAACCGCGTGCCCGTGACCCCCACCACGCCCAGAGGAACTCTCATGTCTGTCTTGATCGCCCTCGCGCCTCGCCGGAGCACGTCATGAAGCATCGCCAGGTCGGCATCAACAAGGTCGGTGTCGTCAACGCCGACGGTCACGCCATCGGTCTCGACATCGGTGCGACCGCGGTGCGGGCATCAGTGCTCGCGCAGGGGATGCTCGAGGGCCGGCCGTCGGTGACCGTGCAGAGCATCGGCCGGGTCGACCTCGCCGAGGGCGTCGTCGTGAACGGAGTCGTCCACGAACCGGCCGCCCTCACGTCGGCGCTGAAGCGGCTGTGGGCAGAGAACAAGTTCGAGGGCCGCAACGTCATTCTGGGAATCGCCAACCAGCAGGTGCTGGTTCGAGACATGTCCGTTCCCGACCTCGACCCGGCTCGCCAGCGCAAGGCACTGCCCTTCCAGGCCCGCGAGATCGTGGCGCTGCCGATCGAACAGGTCATCCTCGACTTCTGCCGGCTCGGCGAACCCGACCCCGAGACCAACACGGTCCACGGTCTGCTCGTCGCCACGCCGCGTGAGCCCGTCCTCGCGCTGGTCAACGCCGTCGAGCGCGCCGGCCTCAAGGTCGCTCGTGTCGATCTCTCGTCGTTCGGGTCACTGCGTGCGATCGCGGACGAAGACCTCGCCATCGAGGCGATCGTCGACATCGGCGCGCACCTGACCACGATCGTCGTGCACAACCACGGCGTGCCCAAGCTCGTCCGGACCCTGCCGCGCGGTGGCGCGGCGATCACCGAACAGCTCTCCGACCGTCTCAGCGTCCCGCCGCACGAGGCCGAGGCGATCAAGTGCATGACCGGCCTCGAGGACTCGCGCGACGAGGTGACCCGCGCACTCGTCGAAGGGCTCCGCCCGCTCATTGCCGAGATCCGGACGTCGATCGGCTACTACCGGTCGACGAACGAGGGCGCGCAGATCGAGCGCATCTCGCTGACCGGCGGCGGCGCGCTCATGCCGGGGCTGGCCCGTTCTGTCAGCGACCAGATCGGCATCCCCGCCCGGCTGGTCGACCCGCTCCAGCACATCCGCAACCGGCGCGCGTCGCGCCACATGCGTGAGAACGAAATTGACAACGTCCCGAGCGCTGTGTCGATCGGTCTGGCGATGGGAGCAGCAGCATGACTGCCGTACTCGACCGTCGCGCGGTTTCCGCGTGGTCGACGATGCCCGGTTGGGGCATCGTCGCCGACCTCACCCCGCCGGAACTCGTCAAGGCGCGCGCCCTGCGCGTCGTGCGCCGGTTGATCGCCCTCGGCCTGCTCGTCGTCGTCGCCCTCTGCGCCCTCGCCTACCTGTACGCGTTGCGGCAGAGCTCCTCGGCGTCGGACGAGGCGAGCGTGGCAAGTGAGCAGACCACGCAGCTGCAGATCGAGTCCAACAAGTACGGCGGTGTGAGCAAGATCGAGTCCGACGTGGCCGCCATCCGCGGCCAGGTCGCCTCGGTCATGGGCACCGACGTGGACTACTCGGCCTTGCTCGACAAGGTCCGGTCAGCTGCTCCGACGTCGATGTCGATCCAGAACATGACCGTGACCGTCTCGGCGACCGGGGCCTCGGACACCGCGAGCCTCGATGTGTCCGGCGTCCCACACATCGGCAGCATCACCGTGAATGGCGTCGCCAAGCGACTGACCGACCTGCCGGCCTACGTCGACCGGCTCTCCGCGCTACCCGGGTTCGTGAACGTACTGCCGACCACGAACCAGGTCTCCACGAACAATGTGCAGTTCGCCGTCACTTTTGACATCAACGACGCGCTGTACAGCCACCGGTACGACGTCACGACCGGAGGCAAGTGATGACCGGGAGCCAGGATCGCAAGGTTTGGATCGGTGGCGGCGTCATCGTCGCGCTGCTGATCGCCGCCGCCAGCTGGTTCATGCTGATCAGCCCCGAACTCGACAATGCGTCGGCGCTGCGTGACCAGGCCACGTCGACGCAGTTCGGCAACGCCCAGCTCCAGTCGAACGTCGCTGTGCTGAAGAAGAAGTCTGCGCAGATCTCGCGCTACTCGGCGAGTCTCCGTGACGCCCTCGAGACGCTGCCTTTCGACAGCGGGCTGCCCGCGTTCACGCGTCAGGTGTACGCCCAGGCCCAGGCCACGCACGTGAAGATCGACGGCATCACCGTCGGCGGCATCACCGCGGCCACCACGACGACGCCCGGCGCGACCTCGACCGACCCGGCGGCGGCGGGAGCCGCACCGACGGCGGCGCCCACGACGACCCCGACCGACACGTCGACGACGGCAACCGTCCCGGTCGCGACCGGCCCGGTCGCGGGCGCGGTCCAGGCCATCCAGCTGCAGCTGGTCACCGACGGCACGCTGAAGAACCAGCGCCGCTTCCTCAGCCTGATGCAGTACGCCGGCCCGCGCCGCACGCTGGTCTCCGGTGTGCAGCTGACGCCGGGCAGCGGCTCTAAGGTCGCGTCGATCGACGGCGGGGCGCGGATGACCTCGCAGCTGACGGTGTTCTCCGCACCCCAGACGCCTGACGAGATCGCACGTCTGAAGCGCCTGCTCGCCGGCGACACGAGCGGCTGACCGGGCGACGTCATGACCTGGTCCCGTCACGCGACCCGCTCGCGTCCGGTTCCGCCGTGCGGGTCGCGTCACAACACCGATACGCAGGACCGGGACGGCGGATTCCTGCTGCTCGAAACCATGATCTCGATCAGCTTGATCACCGTGATCATGGGCGCGCTCGGCATGCTCTACGTCACGACCCTGTCCGTCGCGAGCCACCAGCGGGCGCGCGCGACAGCCGTTCAGGTCGCGACGACAGCGATGGACGCCTTGCGCAGCCACGACGCGTCGAGCCTCGTGACCGGGCGCGACAGCGTCTCGGTGGCAACCGAGATGGCCTCGGCGCAGGCCAGGTCAGCGCCGGTGAGCGGTTACTTGAGCGGCATGACGTCCGCCGTCGACTCGCAGGCCACCACGGGCTCCGGCGCGACCGCATTCGTCCCCACCGTCGGCACGACGGTGACGGTCGGTTCGACCACGTTCACGGTGACGCGCTACCTCGGCCAGTGCTACGACGTCGCGGACGCCAGCGGCACCGATTCGTGCACGTCGTCCAGTAGTACGTCGTCCGTGCCCTACTTGCGCGCGGTCATCGCCGTGTCGTGGCCGGGCAGCGGCTGCACCCTGTCCAGCTGCACCTACGTGACGTCAGGGCTGTTCAGCGCAACCACCGACCCGACCTTCCTGATGAACCAGCCGCTCCCGGCCGCGCCGAGCATCACCGACCCCGGCAACCAGTCCAACGCCGTCAATGACACCGTCAGCCTGCAGCTGCAGGTGCAGGGCAGTACCGGCGTGCCGCCCTTCAGCTGGACCGCGACCGGCCTGCCGGCGGGGCTGGGCGATGAGCCCGACCGGGCTGATCTCGGGCACTCCCACCGCCCAGAACTCCTCTCCGGCGACGATCACCGTCACGGTGACCGATGCTTTCCTGCGCACCGACACCGACTCGTTCACGTGGCGGATCTATCCCGCCCTGGCCGCGACCACGCCGGGCGCGCGGGCGAACACGACCGCCGACTCGGTGAACTTCGACCTGTCCCCGTATGTCTCCGGCGGCACCGGCAGCCCCTACACCTGGTCGCTGGCCTCCGGATCGCTGCCCAACCGGGCTCACGATCAACGGGTCGGCGCAGACGATCACCGGCACCCCGACACGGGCCGGCACCTTCACCTTCGCGCTCACCGTCACCGACAACTCGGGCACGCGGACCGCGACGACCAACTCCATCACCTGGACGATCACGCTATCCCCCGTTGGCGCTCACGCCCAACCCGCCGCCGAACCAGGTGACCACGGTCAACCGCAGCGACTCGCTCCAGCTCACCGCCAGCGGTGGCTCCGGGCTCGGTGACCTGGTCGGCGACGGGGCTGCCCACCGGTCTGACCATCAACAGCTCGGGCAGGATCAGCGGCACCCCGACCGTCACGCGATCGGCGGCCACGGTCACGGCCACCGCGACCGACGCGACCGCCGGCACGTCCAAGACGGTGACCTTCACGTGGGCGGTGGTGGCCGCACCGACGATCACGTACGCCGCGCTCGCAATCCGACACCCTCGGCGGCGGCGTCAACGTCCCGCTCACCGCGTCGTGCCCCAACACGCCGTGCAGCTACGTCCTCACGCAACGGTCCGACCGGTGTCACCGCCGACACGTCCCCGCACTGACCGGTACAGTCACCGGCTCGGCCAAGACCTACTCGAGCGTGACGGTGACTGTGACGGACGCGGACGGCGCGACCGCGACGACCAGCGGCGTTCTCGTGGACCGTCTACGCCGCACCGACGATCTCCGTTCCCGAACGCCACCGTCGGCGAGACCGCCACGCCGAGCATCGCCGTCACCTACACCTGCCCGTACGCGTCCTGCACCATCACTACCACGAGCGGCGGGGTGCCTGGCATCGGGCTGAGCACCTCGGTCGTGAAGGCCGCCAAAACACGACCACGAGCCTGACCGTCTCGTCGACCTCGGGCACCGTGTACCTGAACGGACTCGTCAGCACGACCGCAGTGACGAGCGGCAACAGCGCGAACTACGCGCCGAGCTGAAGATCGTCGACGCCGACTCGATCAGCGGCATCGGACACCGGATCACTGGGTCGCCTACCAGACACCCACGATCGCGACGCCCAACGGCGTGACGGTCGCACGTGGCGCCAACGCGAACAAGGCGGTCGCGGTGACTTGCTACTCGAGCAGTGGTTGCTCGGTGAGTGTCTCGGGCCTGCCGTCCGGCGTCGGGCTGAGCACCACCGCCAACAGAACGACGGCGAACTCGACGACATCGTTGACGTTGAGCGCATCAGGCACGGTCTACCTGACGGGCAAGGTGTCGAGCACCGCCACGCAGGGCTCGATGACCGTCACCGTCAGCGTCACCGACACCGTCAGCGGTTCGGTCACCGTGTCGAGCGCCGGCATCTGGACGGTGTCGTGATGATCTCGAGGTTCGTAGGCAGCCGTCGCGACGACGAGGGCACCACCCTGGTCGAACTGCTCGTCGCCATGGGCGCTCATGACGGTGTTCATGTCGATGTTCACCACCGCGGTGATCATGATGACGTCCTCGACGAACAAGACCGACGCGTCCGTGAACACCGCCGGTTCAGGTCAACAACGCCTACCTGCGCCTGGACAAGCTGGTCAGGTACGCATCGGCGATCTCGACACCCGGCACGGGGACGACCACCCGGGACTGGTACGTCGAGTTCAGCGTCCCCACGGCGGCCGGCAAGAGCACCTGCAACCAACTCCGCGTCGACATCTCCACGTCGCAGCTCCAACTGCGCACGTGGGCGGTCAACGCCGATCAGAGCGCCGGTACAGCAACCAGCTGGGTCCCGCTCGCCAACTCGGTGACGAACGGGACGGCTGCGGCGAACAGCGCGACGACGCCCTTCGTGCTCAGCACACCGGCCACCAGCCTGTACCGCCAGCTCCAGGTCACGCTCGTCTCGTCGCAGGTCTCGCCGGCGAAAGTCGACAGCAACCTCATCGGTCACGTTCACAGCCCTCAACTCGACGCAGACGTCGTCGACCTCGGTATGCCAACAGATTGCCCGGTCATGATCACTCTCATCAACCGGCTGCGCCGGCGCACGAGCGACACCGACCCCGAGGGTGGCTCGATCGCGATGCTGCTGCTCGTGACGATCGTCGGTGTCGTGCTGAGTGCGACGCTGATGCCGATCATCATCGCGCAGAGCCAGACGACCCGCTTCGACACGACCCGCACCGACTCGTTGAACGCGGCGCAGACCGGTGTCCAGGTGGTGATGGGCCAGATCCGCAACGCCGTCGACTCCGACGGCACGCCCGACGCCGGCCTGCTGCCGTGCGGGCCGCTCTCGGGCACGGTGGGCACGTCCACCGGCGGTACGGCCAACTACTGGACGCAGATCATCTACTACTCCGCCGACCCGATCGCGAATCCCACGGCCGCGCCGATGGTGTGCGCCGACGGATACGGTCCGTACGACACGACACTGCACGTCCGCACGCCGCACTATGCCTGCCTGATCTCTACGGGAGTCGTCGTCGGGACGCCCAATCCGCAGACGAGCTCGAGCTGCTCGTCCGCGGCCACCAGTTTCGGCTCCGGCGGATCACGCGGCACCTCGCACGGCCGAACGATCGTGACCACCTACGTGTTCAACACCGACGACACCAACTACGCCGGCGGCACGATACGCATCTTCCCGAGCGGCACGTCGCAGTACTGCATGGACGCCGGATCCGGCAGCCCAACGGCGCATGACACCGGTGCTGCTCCAGGAGTGCAGCACCTCGGTGCCGCCGTCGGCGCAGCAGACCTGGGCATATCGATGCGACCTGAGCATCCAACTGGTGTCGTCGGTGACGCTGTCGGTGCTCTCCTCGAACTCCACCACGTGCAGCTCGTCCTGCCGGGGCACCTCGGCCGAGTGCTCGTCCGCCGGCGGCGCTGGGACTGTGCCTCGACGCCAACACGCCGCACGCGGCCGGAAACGCCGTGTACGTCAACACCTGTTCCTCGCTCGGCAACGCAGGCGCCGGACCAGCAGTGGAGCATCGACGACAACTCGCACCTGACGCGGCGCGAACACCACCGGCACTGACGTCGACAGGTACTGCATCAACATCGGCAGCCAGACGGCCAACGCCGCGCTCGCGTTGCAGTCCTGCACCGGTGGCACCGAGCGACCCCAATCAGACCTGGGTTCCGTCACCGACCGCCGGTGCCGGCATGGCAGGTGCGGCCAACAACCAGCTGGTCAACTTCAAGCTGTTCGGCAACTGCCTCGACGTCACGGGACAGCAGACCTCGAGCACCGTACCTCATTGCCTACACCTGCAAGCAGAACCCGGACCCCACGAAGGTCACCTGGAACCAGAAGTTCACGGCGAGTCCGTCCCTCGCGAGCGACTCGACGGCAAAACCGACGACGGTCGAGTGGATCACGACATACGGCGGCGTGAACTACTGCGTGAAGAGCCCGCAGACCAACGGCGCCTATGTGATTGTCGCCGTATGTCCCAGCTCATTCCCGACATCGCCCAGCCCGTACCTGTGGAAGGTCTACCGGCTCAAGCAGAGCGATGGCGTCTCCGCGCTCACCTACGACCAGCGCTACACGATCGTCGATTCGTCGAACTCCACCTTGTGCTCTGGGTCTCGCCCCGACGTCGGACCTGTATCTCGGCCAGTACCAGAAGATCGTGACCGCCACGTGCGACGGCTCCACCGGACAGAAGTGGAACGCCGACGCCAGCACCGGTCACTCGGTGCTGCAGAACACCCACGAGCCGTGACGCACCGCGTCGCGGCGCCGGCGCAGCAGTCCGGACGGAGCCACGAGTCTCGCCAGCCTCACGGGCTTGCGCTTCGTCGCGGCGGCGTGTGTCGTCACCTGTCACTTCATGCAGCTGGGCGTGGTTCCGAATGAGGTGTCGGTCCGGCGCGCGCTCGACGACGGACGGACCGCGGTCGCACTGTTCTTCGTGTTGTCGGGATTCATCCTGACCCGTCAGTACGCGCGGATCTCGCCGAGCGACCGACGGGCCTACTACGTCGCGCGGTTCGCCCGCATCTACCCGGTCGTGCTGCTCGCACTCGCCGTCGCCGGCGTCGGCATCGCGATCGCGGCGGCCACGCATCCCGGCGCCCTGGAGCGTTGGTACCTCGTGCAGGCCACGCACCCCTTGCACCTCGGGACGAGCCTTGCCGCGCAGTTGAGCCTGACCACCGGATGGTTCCCGGACCCGTCGATCAACCAGCCGTGGGACGCGCCCGCGTGGAGCATCTCGTGCGAGGTGTTGTTCTACGCACTCCTGCCGGTGCTGCTGCCCCTGTTACGTCGCATGAGCATGCGGCGGCTCGTGCTCGTCGGCGTCGCGGCGTACCTCGTGCAAGGCCTGTGCGTCGCAGATCTCAAGGCGCTGCAGACGGTCGAGGGCGGGTACCTGCTGTACCAATTCCCCCTCGTCCATCTGCCCGAGTTCCTGGCGGGAATGGTTGCCGCGCTGTGGTTCGTCAGGCGACCGGCGCCGCTCGGTCGAGTGCCACGCCGCCTGCTCATCGGCACCGCGACCGCAGGAATCGCCGCACTCGCGCTGATCCAGCCCGTCACGCCCGCGTACTACTGCTGTACGCCGCTGTTCGTCATGCTGGTGCTCGGACTGGCCGCTCGCGGGGGGCGCACCGACTGGCTCGGCTCGGCGACGGCCGTGCTGCTCGGCGAGGCGAGCTACTCGCTCTACCTGCTGCACGTTCCGCTCGGCCGCCTCTTCCAGCTGGCCCGACCGCCGCAGTGGACCGGGTATCTCTTTGCGGTCGCCGTCATCGCCGTGAGCGTCGGCTCGCTGCGCTGCTACGAGGCTCCGCTGCGACGTGCGCTGCGGGCGCGGCTGGGCGCCGCCCGCCCGATCACACCTAAGGCAGCGCCCGTCCCTGCCGATCTGTGAGATATGCGCTCTACCCGTGAACCAGTGCTGCGGTTGTTCGGGCTGGGCCTGCTTGTGGCCGCCGTGGCCTATGCCGTCGTGCAGGCAGTCGGGGTAATGCAGAACGACGTCATCGGCATCGACTTCTTGCCCCTGCGGCACGCGGCCACCGACCTGCTGTCCGGACGCTCCGTCTACACCGACAAGACCTTCGTCTACCCTCCGGTCGCTGCGGCGCTGTTGGTGCCGCTCGCCTGGGGCTCGACCACGGTTGCCTTCGCCTGGTGGATCGCGCTGTCCGCTGCCGCTCCGCTCGTCGCGGCTGTGCTCATCTCACGGGTGACCCCGCTTCGTCCGCGTCTGCTCGTCCTCGGCGTCTCGTCGATCGTGCTGTGCGGCGGCACAACAGTCACGTACTCGTTGGCGCTCGGGAATCTGACCCTGCTGCTCGTACCGGTGGCCGTGTGGATCGTCGTGTGCCTCGATCAGGGCAGGTGGACCACCGCGCTGGCCACGCTCGCCGTCACCCTGTTGCTCAAACCGCTGCTCGCTCCCGTGCTGCTGGTCGCGGCGCTCTGGCGACGCTGGTCCCCGCTCCTGACCACGATGTCGTGCGGCGCCGCGATTCTCGCCGTCTGCATCGCACTCGTCCCGGGCGGGACATCGTTCTTCCGGGTCCTCGCCTACTGCCTCGGCGGGACGAACCTGCACGGTACGAACGCGGTGAACAACCTCTCGCTGCGCGGATGGGTCGAAGCGCATGGCGCCCCGCACTGGACCGGCCTCGTCGCGTCCGCCGTAGTCGCACTCGTCGCCGGCGCGGTGATCTGGCGCCGCACGAGGCATCGGTCCACGCCGAGCGCTGTCGCGAACCAGGTGTTGCTCGCCACCCTCCTGGCCGGCGCGATCTCCGAGATCCACTTTCTCCTCGTCGTCGTTGCAACCGTTTCGGTCGAGTTGGCGATGCATCCGTCCAGGCACCGTTTCGCGTTGAGACTCCCCGGGTTGGCGATGCTCGCCCTTCCGCTGAGCTACCTCGACGTGATCACGACCAACGGGCTCGCACAGCAGACGTGGTACGTCACGGCCGAACTCGCTCTGCTCGGCGGTTCGCTCCTCGACGGTGTACGTCTGCCGCGCCGCATGCAGGTGCCACGGCTGTCGCCTGCCGTGAGCATCCCTGCGAGCAGGTGAGCGCCATGTCGCAGCAGCCGCTCGTGCGCGCGGTCTTCCTGCTCGGCGCCGCCGCGGTCGCCTGGCTACCCAGAGGGGCGCCGGTGGACATGGCGGGCTTCGCCGCTGCTGGGCGCCATCTGCTGGCGGGACAGTGGTCGGCCGTCTACGCCGATCCGTGGAACCAGGCAGGGCCGATCCAGCTCGTCTTCTCGGCACTGCTGCTTCCCGGCGGGCGTATCGCGCCGCCGCCGCCGCTCGTCGCGCTCGCCAACCTCGCGTTGATGGGTCTTGTGCTCGTGGCCACGCGTCGTCGTGACGTCCGGGTCGAGCTCGGCGCCGCAGCTTTCGCGCTCGCCTGGCTGGCGCTGCCGACCTACTGGTCCGGACACCCTGTCGAAGCGCTGATCCCGTTGCTGTGGCTGGCAGCTCTGCGCTGCGCACGCCGGGGGGCGACGCTGCGTGCGGCCGCATTGTTCGCCGCCACCGTCGCCATCGCGCCATGGGCGATCCTCGCGGTCCCGGCACTGCTCGCCGTGTGCCGGCCCGTGGTCGCGGTGCGCACGGGAATGCTCGCCGTCTGCGGAGCGGTCGCGTGCTACCTGCCGTTTGTCGCGTCCGGCACCTTCCGCATGTTCGGACACGCCTGGCCCGTGCAACACACGACACTTGTGCACCTGCTCGACCCGGGCGCCTCGACCTCGGGATGGGTGCTGCGGCTCGTGCAGGCGAGCATCGTCGTCGCCGCGTGCGCGGTCACGGCCTGGACGGCGCGGTCCAACGCCTGCGCGGCGCAGGCTGCGCTGCTCGTCGCGGTGCTGGGCCGGATCGCGACCGACCCCTTGGGGATGGACTACTACTGGGCGCCTGCGGCAGTGCTCGTCATCGCGCTGTGGGTGGCGCTGAACGCAACCAAGGACCGTACTAGCCTCGCTTTGATCGCCGCGCTCGGCTACGTCGTCACCGCCGCCCCGAGCATCGGCTGGGCCTACGTCAGCGCGCCCGCCGCGCTCGTCCTCGTCGTGGCGATCGCCTTGCGGGACGTGAGCCCGGGCCGCACCGTCCCGAGCCGACGTGCCGACGCTCGGGACCCACTGGCCCTGACCGCGCCTCCTGGCGGCGCCGGCTACTGCTGATTGCCCTGCTGCGGATACTGCTGGGTCTGGTAACCCTGGCCGCCCTGCTGCGGATACTGCTGGGTCTGGTAGCCCGGGTTGCCCTGCTGGGGACTGCCCTGCTGTGGACTGCCCTGTTGCGGACTGCCCTGTTGCGGACTGCCCTGTTGTGGGTAGCCCTGCTGCGGATAGCCCTGACCGCCGTACGCCGCGCGGGCGCGGCGCTCGCCGTCCTCCTCGATGAGCCGGTTCAACAGCTGCTGCTGACGGTCGGAGTGCGGGACGTTGCCGAGTGACTCCTGGCCGTGTTCGCTGGCCGACTCGATCGTCAGCGTGCCCGCGCCGACCATCCGGTCCAGCAGTGACTGGGTGAACCCGACGTCGGTGATGCGCTGCAGCGCGATGTCGCGCCCGGTGTGCCGCAGTACGCCGGTGCGGATGAGTACGCGGTGCGTGGTGAAGACGTAGTGCGAGGTGCGCACGGCGATCCACGGTTTGAAGCTGAGCCAGCTCAACAGCCCCAGGCCGACCACGATGATCGCGATCAGCACCACGGTGCGTCCCGTTCCGTTGTCCGGAGCGAACGCGATGCCCACACCCGCCAGAGCGCAGATGAGGATGAACCACAGCGTCGCGGGGACGAGCGTGATCCAGTGGGGATGCAAGTGTTCGACGACCTTTTCGTCGTCGGCGAGGAGTTTCTCCGGGTACGACACGCCTACCTCCTGGTCACGAGAGACCTAAAGGTAGCGCGGTCGGCGCCCGACCACCTCCGCAATGCGCCTCAGTTGTCAAGCAACCTCGGCGGTGTGGCCCGCTGCCTCCGGCGCGCCGGTGAAGAAGCCCTGGACGGTGTCGCAGTCGAGGTCGGCGAGCGCGTCGCGCTGGCGTTGGGTCTCGACGCCCTCGCCGACGACAACCGCGCCGAGGTCGTGGGCCAACTCGATCACGCGACGGAGGAGCGTTCGGGCCGCCCGCGGGCTGTCCAGTGGCCGGATGAACGACTGGTCGAGTTTGACGATGTCAGGACGCAGCAACTCGAGCCGCATCAGGTTCGAGTACCCCACGCCGAAGTCGTCGACCGCGAGGCTCACGCCGATGCTGCGCAGCTCCTCCAGAGCGGCGACGATCCGCGGATCGTCCAGGACGTCCTGCTCGCGCACTTCGACAACGAGCCGTTTCGGCGCGATGTTGAAGTCCTCGATCACGCGGCTCAGCCGGCGCGGCACGTCGTTCTCGATCATGTGCTTGAGGCCGACGTTCGTGGACACGATCATCCCGTGCGGGCACCAGTTCGGCGTGGTGGCGGCGTCGAGGGCACGTCGCGCGATCAGCAGATCGAGATCGGCGAGGAAGCCGCCGCGTTCTGCCATCGGGATGAAGTCGACCGGCGGGATCGAGCGGCCGTGATAGGTCCACCGCGCGAGGGCCTCCATGGCATACAGCTCGCCGGTCTTGGTGTAGACGATCGGCTGGAACACCGTGCCGAGCCGTCCCGCCGCGACGTCGTCGCTGAGCGCGATACGCATCTGGAGGTCGTCCCTGATCTCCTCGTGCTTGTGCAGCCCGGGTCGGTAACTGACGGCCGTTCCCTTGCCCTCGCGCTTGGCCGAGTACATCGCCAGGTCGGCCTGCTTGAGCAGCTCGGAGATGTCGGACTTGTCGCTGCGGGGGTCCAGCGCGGTGCTGCCGATGCTCGCGCGCACGGGGAGGTTGCGTTCACCGACCGGCACCATGGGCCGCAGCGCTTCGAGCAGGCCAGCCGTGACGGCCTCCGGTTCGTCCGAGTCCTCGAGCAGCACGGCGAACTCGTCCCCGCCGAGACGCGCGACCGTGTCGCCCGACCGCACGATCGACTGCATCCGGTCGGCGACAGCCTTCAGTACGGCGTCGCCTGCGTCGTGGCCGAAGGTGTCGTTGATCGCCTTGAAGTCGTCGAGGTCGACGAAGATCACCGAGATCGGGCGCAGATCGCGGCTGTGGCGTGCCAGCGCGTGCCCGACGCGGTCGTAGAAGAGCGCGCGGTTGGCCAGGCCGGTCAACGGGTCGTGGAAGGCGCGATAGGTGAGTTCGTCGCGCTGGGCGATGACGTCGAGGGTGAGCCGGCGGTTGTCGAGCACGACGAGGAACTGCCGGATCAGCAGCGCGACGACGGTGATGGACTCGACGGCGAAGATCACCGGGGTGTCGCGGTCCCTGAGCATCCCGATCAGGGTTGCCAGCGTGCCGGCGGTGAGGAAGACGTAGGGCAGCGCGATCGCGGCCCGGCTCTCGGCGCGCAGTTCGCCGAACTCCCCACGGGTCGCGGGGAACAGCGCCGACACGCCGATCGCGAGGAAGGCGGCGACCCACGCCACGTCGGTGAACGCTCCGGTGCCGTACGTCCCGGCCGCGACGAGGTAGGCGAAAGCGCTGTCGGCCACGGCCATCGAGATGAGTCCGCCGACCAGAAGGACAAGCCCCGTGCTGAGCTTGGAACGGCTGGCTACGAGCATCGTGACGGTGATCAGCACGACGTCGCTGGCCGGATAGGCGAGGCTGACGGTAAGCCCGAACGGGCTCTGGGCGCCCGCGTGGTAGACCGCGCCGAGGGCGGTCGTCCAGCTGATGATGAACAGCGAACCGGCGATCATCGCGCCGTCCAGCAGCCCGCGGACCCGGACCCGGCCGACGAACGGTGCGGACGGGCGCGCCATGAGGCCGGCGAGCGTGAAGACGGGGAAGAGCAGGAACCCCGCGTCGGCGAGCGACGGGAACGGCGTCTCTTCCGAGCTGATCAGTTCGTAGTAGGACCAGATGAACTCGCCGATGCTCCAGGAGGCGAGCCCGGCGGCGATGAGCGCCCACGACCAGCGCCACCGGCCGATCGACCTGCCCGCCCGCCCGCCGCAGGCCAGCGCCGCAATGCCGGCGGCGACGCCCTCACCGATGTCGTCGAAGGCGGTCGTGGCGAAGGCGCCGCCCGGCCGCGTTCGCAGCACCACTGCGAAGCCCACCACAAGGGCAGCACAGAACGCGACCGCCAGGCGGCGTCGGAGCACCGACACGTGCATGTCCTATTGATCGGCAGGACGGCGTCGGGAATGAGCGGTTACGGCAACGGCCGCAGATGCTCGACATCGCCGGCCCCGACCGCGTCGACCCGCCCGCCGTGTTCGACCTGGAGCCGCCCGTCCGGATCGATGCCGACGGCCCGTCCGGTCACGACCGGTCCGGAGGTGGTCGACACCGACACCGCGCGTCCGAGGGTCGCGCACGTGTGCCGGTAGTCGGCCGCCAGGCCGCACGCCTCGGCGTCGCCGGCGACATCGGCCCACTGCCCCAGCCGGGCGTCGATCCTGCGCAGGACGGCGATCAGCACGGTCGTGCGATCGAGTTCGGCGGCGCCGCACAGGGACAGCGAGGTCGCGGTCTCGACCGGCAGCTCGTCCTCGGTGGTCGTGACGTTGAGGCCGACACCGATCACGACCGCTTCGCCGCTGGTCTGGGCCAGGATGCCTGCCAGCTTGCGTTCCGACGGAGCGTGCAGCACGTCGTTGGGCCACTTGAGCGCCAGCTCGCAGCCGGTGGTCTCGGCGAGGGCCTCGCGCACCGCGACGCCGGTGAGCAGCGGCAACCAGCCCCACGTCCGGATCGGGACGTCCGGTCGCACGACGACCGAGAACGTCAGCCCGGCCCGGGGCGGTGAGCTCCAGGTGCGGGCGAGCCGGCCGCGCCCGGAGGTCTGGTGCTCGGCGACGAGCACGGCCCGGTCGGGCGGTGACTCGTCCTGCAGCAGCGTCGTGTTGGTCGACTCGTCCTCGTCGACGACCACGATGCGCGCCCACCGGTCGTCGAGGGCGCGGTGCAGCGCCTCGACGTCGATCGGCGGCCGCTCCACACGTCCACGCTACGGCGATGTCGGTCACCTCGACGCGTGCCGCGCCTGCACCGAGAACTAGAGTTCCCGCATGGCCATCCAGCCCGACGACGCCGGCAACGGACCGGACCCGCACACCACCGCAGGCAAACTGGCCGAGCTGGAACAGCGCTATGACGAGGCGGTGCACGCCGGTTCCGCGCGGGCCGTCGAGAAGCAGCACGCGAAAGGGAAGCAGACCGCGCGTGAGCGCGTCGAGGCGCTGCTGGACGAGGGCAGTTTCACCGAGCTCGACGAGCTCGCGCGGCACCGTTCGACGAACTTCGGGATGCAGAAGAACCGCCCGTTCGGCGACGGCGTGGTGACCGGCTACGGCACGATCGACGGCCGCCCGGTGTGCGTGTTCAGCCAGGACGTCACGGTCTTCGGCGGCGCGCTCGGCGAGGTCTACGGCGAGAAGATCGTCAAGGTGCTCGATGTCGCGATGAAGACAGGCTGCCCGGTCATCGGCATCAACGAGGGCGGTGGCGCGCGCATCCAGGAAGGCGTCGTCAGCCTCGGCCTGTACGGCGAGATCTTCTACCGCACGGTGCACGCGAGCGGCGTCATCCCGCAGATCTCGCTGATCATGGGCGCCGCGGCCGGCGGGCACGTCTACTCCCCCGCTCTCACCGACTTCGTCGTGATGGTCGACCAGACCTCGCAGATGTTCATCACCGGCCCTGACGTGGTCCGTACCGTGACGGGCGAGGACGTGACGCTCGAGGAGCTGGGGGGCGCGCGTACCCACAACACGAAGAGCGGCAATGCGCACTACCTCGCCTCGGACGAGGACGACGCCATCGAGTACGTGAAGACGCTGCTGTCGTACCTGCCGTCGAACAACCTCGACCCGCTGCCGGTGTACGCCACCGAGGTGTCCGACCAGGTCGACGAGGACGACGCGTTCCTCGACACGTTCATCCCGGATTCCGCCAACCAGCCCTACGACATGCACGAAGTGATCGAGCACCTGCTCGACGACGGCGAGTTCTGCGAGGTGCACGCGCTGTTCGCGCCGAACATCGTGGTCGGCTTCGGCCGGGTCGAGGGGCATCCGGTGGGCATCGTCGCGAACCAGCCGACACAGTTCGCGGGCTGTCTCGACATCGATGCGTCCGAGAAGGCCGCGCGGTTCGTGCGCACCTGCGATGCGTTCAACGTCCCGATCCTGACGCTGGTGGACGTGCCAGGTTTCCTGCCCGGCGTCGACCAGGAGCACAACGGCATCATCCGGCGCGGTGCGAAGCTGATCTACGCCTACGCCGAGGCCACCGTTCCCAAGGTCACCGTGATCACCCGCAAGGCGTTCGGCGGCGCCTACGACGTCATGGGTTCGAAGCACCTCGGCGCCGACATCAACGTCGCGTGGCCGACTGCGCAGATCGCCGTGATGGGAGCGCAGGGTGCGGTGAACATCCTGCACCGCAAGGAGATCGCCAAGGCCGACGACGCCGAGGAAGTGCGCGCGCGACTCGTCACCGACTACGAGGACACGTTGCTCACGCCGTACATGGCTGCCGAGCGCGGTTACGTCGACTCGGTGATCATGCCGTCGCAGACGCGGTCCTACGTGATCCGTGCGTTGCGGTTGCTGCGCAACAAGCGACAGACGCTGCCGCCGAAGAAGCACGGGAACATTCCCCTATGAGTGACCCTTGCGGAGCGAGGCGGCAACAATGAGCGACGGCTCCTCTGCTGCGCGTCGTCAGCGGCAATCCGTCCGAAGCGGAACTGGCCGCGCTGGCAGCGTTGGTGACCGCAGCGGCCGGCGCGACTGACGAACCGGAGCCGCGTCACCGGGGTGCATGGAACGATCCGGCGAGGTCGTTCCGGCCGCCGCTACGACCCGGGCCGGGAGCGTGGCGCTCGAGCGGCTGGTGAGTACCGGAGCCCGTCGAATCCCTTTATATTTCTGCGGATTCTTAGTGCACAGGTGTGTTTTTCCTTCCTCGGAAGGTGTAATATCGAACATATGAGCATGCCGACGGTGCAGGAGCTGGACCGGATGTCCGGCCCGGAGCTGCTCAACGTGCTGCGGGGGCAGGAACGCATCAAGCACGAGGCGGAGCTGGTGTCGTTGGCGGTGATCGGCCGCCTCGAAGCCCGCGGGGTCGCGTTCGATCTGGGTGCGAAGAACACCGTCGACCTGCTGCGCTACGCGCTCAACATCGGCGCCCGTGACGCCGGGGGCCGGGTCAAGCTCGCCGCGGCGGTCAACGAGCGGACCACCTTGACCGGGCAGTCTGTGGAGCCGGCGCATCCGCAGACCGCCGCCGCCTTGGCCGCGGGGACGATCTCGACCCGGGCCGCAGTCACGGTGGTGGCCACGGTGGACAAGATCAGCGACCTGGTGGTCGATGACGCCGGGCCGCTGTTCGAGGCGAACCTGATCGAGTTCGCGACCGAGCACGACCCCGAGACCCTCGGCAAGTACGCCAAGGGCATGTATGCCCGCGTCGATCAGGACGGCGCCTACCGCGACCTCGACCGGGCCCAGCAGCGACGCGGGCTGACGTTGCGCCGGCACGCCGACGGGTCCGGCACCCTGTCCGGGGAGTTGACCTGCGAGGCCGCCGAATACGTCGACACGATGCTCGACACCCTCGCCAAACCACACGTGGACACCGAGACCGGGCAGCGCGACCTGCGCACACCGGCCCAGCGGCGCCACGACGGGTTCCTCGAAGCACTCAAGATCCTGTTCGCCTCCGGCGAATTGCCTGTAGCGAACGGGTGCGCCACCACCCTGGTGATGACCGCCGAGATCGACGACTTCGCCACCGGCACCGGCATCGTGCACACCGCCCACGGCTACGCCGTCCCCGACAAAGTCGCGACCGGCTGGCTCGACCCCGAAGCGAGAGCCATCCTCGTGCTGCTGTCCAAAACCAAGGGAATCGTCGCCTACTCCGACAAACACCGGCTGTTCACCGAACAGCAACGCCTCGCCATGTTCGCCAGAGACAAAGGCTGTAGTTATTGGGGCTGCGATGCCCCGATCGCGTGGACACAGGCTCATCACGTCACCGACTGGGCGATCACCCGACGAACCCGGGTCGATGACGGAGCCTTGGCGTGCACGGCGAACCACGCCACGTTCGAACGCATGGGCTGGACATCGATCATGCACAACGACCGACCCCACTGGATCCCACCCCGCTGGGCCGACCCGCAACAACGACCCAGACGCAACCGACTCCACGACCGACCGTGAGCGACGTCCCCGCACGACGCGTGACGTCCCCCGGGCTGAGTGACGTGCGCGCGGGATTGAGTGACGTGTGCCCAGGTTGAGTGACGTGTGCACAGGTTGAGTGACGGCGATTTCGCCGTCACTCAACCGCGCCGTCCGTCACTCAACGCGGGATCCGTCACCCACCGGGGATCCGCCACCCACCGGGGAATCCGTCACTCAACCACGCGAGCCGTCACTCACGCACGGGATCTGTCACCCACAGCCCAGCGAGGACGCCCCGGTCTCTCACTACGTTCGGACCGGACCGGACAACCAAACTCGCCCCCGCGCAACTCATCCTCGATGCGCCTTTTTGCTCTTCACCATCCACGTATCGCGCGTGGTCACCTCAGTGGCTGGGATTCGTGGGTGGAGTGAACGGGCCAGCGGTATGCACCGATCGCCCGTCGCATCCACCTCACATCACGCGGGTGCCGCGCTTTAGCCGATGCGGCGATACGTTCCGACCACGGCACTGATTCCTTGTCCGACATCTAGCCGGCTCTATCGTTCGATCATGAACGTGACGGCGGACGACCGCGCGGACGTCCGACCGCGCTGGTTCGGCCCCGGCACCTGGATCCAGGTGGTCTTCATGGCGATCGCGTTCACCGCGTTCCCGCCGTATCCCTCGTCGGGCCGAGGCTGGGCACTGCGCGTCGTATTTGCGCTCGTCGGCGGCTTCGGCATCGCAATGACCGACGTATGGGCCAACCGCCGCCAGGACCGCAAACGGCTCGCCGAACTGGCTCTCGCAGCGGCCGCTCGACCGATGCCAAGGAACGTGCTTAGCGGCTGACGTCCGAGCCCGGAGTCGGGCGAAGCCACGACGTAACGCACCCGAGCAGGGCGATGCCGACGGCCAGCGCCACGAACATCAGTGCACCACCGCTTTCCCGACTCATGACTCGGGACGGATCGACGATGCTGGTCAACGGCGTGTGGACGTAACTGACTTCGACGGCGAGGACACCGATCAGCGCGCAGCACGCGCACAGCGCGCACCGGGAGGCGAGCACCGACGGTCGCGCTCGCCAGACCTGCACACCCGCAACCAGGCCGCACGCCCCGAGGACGGCTGCGAGGATCACGAGGACTGGGCCAACCGACAGTCCGGCGGGAACGCTGTCGATCTCGTAGTTGGATACGTTGTCGAGCGCGCCGTGGCCCCACTGGTCGTAGGTGATCGCGAAGTAGCCGTGGGTCGGAGCCTCCGAGAGCGGCACGTCATACCGCGTGCTCCAGAGCGGCAGCCGCAGACTCCACACCATCGCGACCGCGGTCAGCACCCCACATGCCGCAGGTAGGTACGCCACGAGGCTGCGGTAGCGGGACGGTTCCGCTGCCGCCCCGGCCCCGGCCCCGTCCTCGGCAATGAACTCGATCGCCACGCGCTCTGTCCTACCCGGCGCGCGCTTCGAGCACCCGCTTGAGTGTTGCGAGGTCGGACGCGACCAGGCCCGCGTCGCGGTCGAACTCCACATCACTCATTCCGACGTTGCGACGCAGGGTGAAGACCACCTCGCTGCCGTCCTCGTTCGCGAAGACCCGCAACGGGATGTACACGACGTCGCCCGAGCTGGTGGTGACCCAGTGATCGAGGACGCCGAAGTCGTTGCGGTCGGCGAACCTGATGCCGACCCGGCCCTCCCCCGTCTCGGCGTACCACTGCCCGTCCTCCTCGATCAACGCGCTGCCCAGCCCCTGGGCCCACTCGATGAAGTTGCCCGGGTCGGCGGCGTACTCGTAGACCTCGGCCGCGGCGCGATCGATCAGAACGCTGATCTGCTTCGATTCCCGGGTCATGAGGGACGACCCTAATCCTGTGCCGCACCCGGCACAGTGTCAGCCGCGCACCTGCGCGGACCGCGCGTTCCAGACGGCCCGCGTGGCGTTCAGCACCATCCGGTACACGTAGCGCGACGACGTCGCGGCGCGGTAGCGCACGACTCCGTGCGCTGCCGCGCGGGTCGAGCCGAGCGTGTGCCAGTTCGACGAGCCGGCGCTGCGGCGCTGGACGTAGACCCGCTTGCCGCGGTACCCGCTCCAGCCGTACTTCGTGTAGACGAACGCGCGGCCGGACACCACGCCGCCGGAAGCGGCGACATCGCTGAAGTGGGCGGCGCGCTTGACGATCATCGACGTACGGTTCCACGACCACGGCACGCGCTCGTACTGCTGGTCGTAGACCTGGACGTTGCCGTTGCGGAGCTGGTACCCGCCGGAGTGGACGAGGTTGATGTACATGATCACCGACTGCGCGGCGCCGAAGTGGCGCCAGCGCATGTCTTCGCGGCGCCCGGTCGGCTCGACCAGCGCCGCGGTCGCACCGTTGTCGGTGCGCTGGCCGTGACAGGCGGACGAACCGGTCAGCGTGATCCGCACGACGGTGCGGTTGCGGTGCAGTGCGACGTGAGCCGGCATCGAGCCCCACGCCGTGCAGTGCGCGGCGGCTACGGCCGGGGCCGCGGGAGCCAGTAGCGCGCCGGCGAGGCCGAGGGCGGTGACGGCGGCGAAGAAGCGGACGGACTTGGGCATGGCGGAACAGACCTCACACGCAGAAACGGTTGGGACCGGACACCGGTCGTCGCGGCTCATCCAACTGCCTGCGACAACGTGTCTCGGTTATGTGATTCCCACGGTAGGCGACCCGTTCACGCGGATGCGACCAGAAGCGACGGCGGTCACGGTGACCGCCGTTACGCCGCGCTGCGTCGCTACGCCTGCGGCAGGCTCGAGGTCTCGCCGCACTCGCAGTCGTCCTGCGCGGCCGGTAGCCGTCCGAGCGTCGCGACGAGCAGCTCGCGCAGTCTGGGCAGGTTGTCGGCGAACGCCGCGAGCACCTCGGCGTGCGTCACGCCGGCACCGGCCTCGACACCGGCATCGAGGTCGGTGACCAGCGCCAGCGTCGTGTAGCAGAGCCCCAGTTCACGGGCCAGCGACGCCTCTGGCATCGCGGTCATGCCGATGATCGACCAGCCGTGCGACTGGAACTCCAACGACTCGGCGCGCGTCGAGAACCGCGGCCCGTTGACGACCACCAGCGTGCCGCCGTCGACCACGTCACCGGCACCGGACGCCGCGGCCCGGCCGCGCGCGCAGTAGGGATCGGCGAAGGAGACGTGCCCGACACCGGCCGCTTCGGCGTAGATCGTGTGCGGACGTCCTGACGTGCGGTCGACGATCTGGTCCGGCACGACGAGCGTGCCCGTCGGTTGATCGGCGCGCAGCGAACCGACGGCCGACAGCGAGACGACCTGGCGCACCCCGAGTGCCCGCAGCGCCCACAGGTTGGCGCGGTACGGGACGAGATGGGGTGGGTAACGGTGGCCGACGCCGTGCCGCGGCACGAAGGCCACGGGTCGCCCCGCGAGCGTGCCCGTGGAGACCGCGCCGCTGGGATCGCCGTATGGCGTTTCGACCGTGTGCTCGTCAGCGCCGTCGAGCAGGGAATAGAACCCGGATCCGCCTATGATTCCGACCAATTCGTCAGCCACGACACCACCGTATCCGGCAGGCGCTGGTAGAACTTGCGGCATGGACCGCAAGCACTACGACGACGACCATCTCGCGTTCGGCGACGCCTTCCGCGCGTTCGCCGAGAAGGAGATCGTCCCGGACCACCTCGACTGGGAACGCGACGGCATCAGCCCCCGCGCGGTGTTCGCCGCGGCCGGTCGTGGCGGCTTCCTCGGCATGGCCGTCCCGGACGAGTACGGCGGCGGTGGCGTCGACGACTTCCGGTTCAACCAGATGCTGGACGAGCAGATCGCGTGGGCCGGGATCGGCGGCACCGGTCTCGGGCTGAGCCTGCACAACGACATCTGCCTGCCCTACTTCCTCAGCTTCACCACCGACGACCAGAAGCGTCGGTGGCTCCCCGGCATCGCCTCGGGCGAGCTGATCACAGCGGTGGCCATGACCGAGCCCGGAGCGGGCTCGGATCTCGCCGGTATCCGCACGAGCGCGCGGCGCGACGGCGAGCACTACGTCGTCAACGGCGCCAAGACTTTCATCACCAACGGCATCAACGCCGACCTCGTGATCACCGCGGTGCGCACCGGCGAGGACCGACACAACGGACTGTCGCTGCTCGTGCTCGAACGCGGTATGGACGGCTTCGACCGCGGCCGCAACCTCGAGAAGCTCGGATTGCACTCGCAGGACACCGCCGAACTGTCGTTCAGCGACGTGCGGGTACCGGTCGAGAACCTGCTGGGTGAGGAAGGTTCGGGCTTCGCCCAGCTCACCGAGAAGCTCCCTCAGGAACGGCTGTCCATCGCGATCAGCGCCGTCGCGGAGGCACGCGCGGCGTTCGACGAGACCAGGCGCTACGTAAAGGACCGTAAGGCGTTCGGCGCACCGATCGCGTCGTTCCAGAACACCAAGTTCGTGCTTGCCGAACTGGCGACCGAACTCGACATCGCGCAGGCCTACCTCGACCGTTGCGTCGACCGTCTCAACAGCGGCGAACTCAGTGCCGCCGACGCCTCGAAGGCAAAGTGGTGGTGCACCGAGATGCAAGGCCGCGCCGTCGATGCCTGCCTGCAGCTGCACGGCGGTTACGGGTACATGAGCGAGTACCCGATCTCGCGTCGCTATGCCGACGCCCGCATCACCCGCATCTACGGCGGCACGACCGAGATCATGAAGAGCGTCGTCTCGAAGTCCCTCGATCTGTGAGCGCGCAGGAATGAGGTTCGTCCTCGCATCGGCATCACCCGCCCGATTGGCCACTCTGCGCGCCGCGGGACTGAAACCGGAGGTCCTCGTCAGCGGCATCGACGAGTCGCGCATCTCTGCGGCCGCACCACGTGACCTCGTCCAGTTGCTGGCAGACGCGAAGCTCGCAGCCGTGGTCGACCGCATCGTCCAACCGGCGTTCGTGCTCGCCTGCGACTCGCTGCTCGAGTTCGACGGCTCGCCACTGGGAAAGCCCGGCTCGGCCGATGCCGCGGCCCGGCGCTGGCGCACGATGCGCGGACGTTCAGGGATCCTGCACACCGGTCACGCGCTGCACGGTCCGTCCGGGACGGGCCGGCGCACCGTGTCGACGACCGTCCACTTCGCGGACGTGACCGACGCCGAGATCGACCGCTACGTGCAGAGCGGCGAACCGCTCAACGTCGCCGGCGCGTTCACCATCGACGGTCTGGGCGGATGGTTCGTCGAGCGCATCGACGGCGATCACCACAACGTGGTGGGAGTCTCGCTGCCTGCCCTGCGCTCGCTCGTGCGCGCCCAGGGCTTCGAGCTCAGCGACCTGGGCTACCCGGCAGATCGTTAGGAGGCCGCGCGCCGCGTCGAGCGGATGGGCGCGATGTGGTGCTGCCGTGCCGAGCGCCGGGTGTGCAGTTCGGTCCAGAATGCTTCGGCGCCGGGCTGCGCGCGCTCGAACTGGTCTGCGATCTCGTCGATGGTGTCGGGACGCGACGGTGTCGCGAGCCAGGCGGAGTTGGTCACGTAGTCCTCGTCCATCTGACCACGGTGGTCGCCGCATGTGTCAGGACGGTTTCCGGCGCTCGCGTGCCGTGTTATCGCGAGCTATCCCGAAGCGGGAGACCGGACGGCGGGTGCCGTCGCGGGGCTGCGGTACGTGTTGGTGGGCGCATCGCGACCCCGCAGGCGCAGCACCTTCCCCTTCGACCAGTACCGGCGTTCCTCCTCGGCGCTAGCCTCGACCGTCTGCTCACTGGCGAGAATGTTTCCGTCGACACGTTTGGCCAGTTCGGTCAGGCGCGCCGCTTCGTTGACAGCGTCTCCGACGACGGTGTACTCGAGGCGCGTCGGAGCGCCGATCTGCCCGGCGATGACGTTGCCGTACGCGACGCCGATACCGATGCGGACGTCGTCGTCGTCGTACACGCTGTCGCGGATCTGCCGAGCTGCACGGAGGCCGGCGGTCGTGGGGTCGTCCAGCTCGACCGGGGCGCCGAACACGCACAGCGCGGCGTCGCCCTCGAACTTGTTCACCAGCCCGCCGTTCGACTCGACGGCGTCGACGACGCGACCGAAGAACCGGTTGAGGATCGACACGAACTCGGTCGCGTCGGTCGTGCGGCTCAGCCCCGTCGAGCCGGTGATGTCGACGAACAGGGCGACCACGTTGCGGTGCTCGCCGGTGCCGAGCGTGACCCCGGAGCGGATCGCCTCCTCGGCGACGGCCGGCCCGACGTGCTGTCCGAACAGGTCCTGGATGCGTTCGCGCTCGCGCAACCCGGCAACCATGTCGTTGAGACCGCGCTGCAGCATGCCGATCTCGCCCACGTCGTCGACGTCGACCGAGATCGTCAGATCGCCGCGGCCGACGCGTTCGAGCGCAGTGACCATCGTGCGCAGGGGCTCGCCGATCGAGCGCGCCAGCGCACCGGCCGCAGCGACGCCGACGACCAATGCCGCGATCGAGGCGAACAGGCCTGCGCCGACTATGTGGCTGCGGCCGCGCGGTGAAGCGAGGATCAGGATGATGCCCAGCAGCGGGATGCCGCTGGCGAGCAGCCAGCTCACCAACATGCGCATCCGCAGCGTGAAGAAGACAGACTCGGTCGGCGGGTACACCCGCAGCGCGATCGACGAGACGGGACGCCCGACCGCGGCCGCGATCGTGTAGGTGACGCCGGCTGTGGTCAGGCCTGCGAGCACGAGACCGCCGCTGAGGCCGAGCACTTCGCCGGCATCGGCGTCGAGTGATGCGGCCAGGATCGCCATCACCACGGCACCGAGCATCCACAGCGCTCCGGTGACGATCGCCAGGTCGAGCGGGTTGCGCAATGCGCGTCGGGCTTCGTGCCGCGTCGGGGTGCGGCCGTGCGCAAGCCACTTGAGCGTGCGTCCCTGCAGCAGGAATCCGAGGATCGCGCCGAAGGCGATCGCCGATACGCCGTAGCCGGCGCCGACGAGGCCGACGACGACGCGCTGGTGGTGGGTGGCGTCGGAGTTCAGGGCGACGAGAACCAGCCCGACGACCGTCCCGCCGGCGACGTTGGCGAGCACGACCAGGCCGGTGATACCACCGAAGGTGCGCCAGACGAGGGGCAGCCCGGGGCCACGCGCCACCGCCGCGCGCATCGCGCGTCCTCGACTGAGCCAGCTCACGCTCTCCAGTGTCGTACACCGGCGCTTGTTCGTGCAGCTCGGGCAGCTCCGTTTGCCCTATTCCGTAGGGTGATTCATTCTGCGCGTGACCCGCGTAACGCCTCGATGCGACTGCGTCGCCAGCGCTCGTACGCCGATGGTTGCGGCGTGTCGTCGGTCCGGGTGGCCAGTGCTGCGAGCACGGCCGCGATGTCGATCGGCTCGCTCGTGCCCGTGACGCGGATTACCCGGGTCGCGCTCATGTCGGCGGCACGCCGTGGCGTTTGGCCGTCTGCTCGCGCGGCTTGCCGATGAGCACTGCATAGCGGCGGATCAGCTCGGCACGCAGCTCGCTCGGCTCGATCACCCCGTCGAGGACGAGGTCGGACGCGAGTCGCAACAGGTCCACATCCTGCTCGTACTCGGCGCGCCGCTCGGCGACGAAGCTCGCGCGCTCGTCGGCGTCTTCGATCGCCTCGATCTTGTTCGCGTAGACGGCGTTGACCGCCGCCTGGGGCCCCATGACGGCGATCTTCGCGGTAGGCAGCGCGATGCACGCGTCCGGCTCGAACCCCGGCCCGTCCATCGCGTACAGGCCGGCGCCGTACGCCTTACGCACGACGATCGAGACCTGCGGCACCGTCGCCTCCGCCACCGCGGTGATCATTTTGGCGCCGTGCCGGATGATGCCCTGCCGCTCGACCTCGCTGCCGATCATGAAGCCGGGCACGTCCGCGAGATAGAGCAGCGGGACGTTGAACGCATCGCAGAGCCAGATGAACCGCGCGGCCTTGTCGGCGGAGTCGACGAACAACACTCCACCCTTCACGGCCGAGTTGTTCGCCACGATGCCGACCGGGACGTCCGTCGATGCGGCCGAACCCGACGACGAGCTCCGCGGCGAACAGCGGCTTGACCTCGAAGAACGAGTCGGCATCGATAAGACCGTCGATCAGGTCGTGGACGTCGAAGGGCACCGATTCCTCGGCGGGCACACAGTCGTCGGTCAGGTCGATCTCGGCCGGTTCTGCGGCGACGTCCGGCGGCTGCTCACGCCAGCACGTCGGCAGGTAGGAGAAGAACAGTTTGGCCTGCTCGATCGCGTCGGCGTCATCGACAGCGAGGTTGTCGCCGCAACCCGAGACGCTGGCGTGCATGCGCGCGCCGCCCATCTCTTCGAGGCTCACCTTCTCGCCGACCACCATCTCGGCCATGCGGGGCGAGCCGAGATACATCGACGCGTTGCCCTCGACCATGATCACGATGTCGCAGAACGACGGGATGTAGGCGCCGCCCGCGGCGGACGGGCCGAACAGGCAACAGATCTGCGGCACCTTGCCCGACAGCGCGACCTGGTTGTGGAAGATCCGTCCCGCACCCCGGCGTCCGGGGAACAGCGCGACCTGGTCGGTGATGCGCGCGCCGGCGGAATCGATCAGATAGAACACCGGCAGCTCTTCGGTGAGCGCACGCTCGGTGACGCGGATGATCTTCTCGACCGTGCGCGCCCCCCAGGAACCGGCCTTGACCGTCGGGTCGTTGGCGACCACGAGCGCGGGACGTCCGTCGATCAGGCCCTGCCCCGTGACGACGCCGTCCGCAGGCAACCCGGTCGCGAGCGCATTGGCGAGCTGGCCGTCCTCGACGAAGCTGCCCTCGTCGAAGAGCAAATCGATGCGCTCGCGCACGTACAGCTTGTGCTGCGACGCGAGCTTGGCCGCCGCCTTGTCCGGCGGCGCCAGCGTCGCCTCGCGCGCCGCACGCAGTTCTTTGTCTTTCAACTGGACCACCTACGCGATGAGCGCTCGCGCGAAGAGGCTGCCGCCGCGCGAACGAAGTGAGCTTGCGGGCGCGACAAGGTCGCGCGGTGGCGCGAGAGATCGACCCGAGCGCAGCGAGCGGTCGAGATCGAGGGACACTCTCGGCGGATCAAATCGGGAGTCCGAGGCCGCGGGCGATGAGCATGCGCTGCACCTCGCTCGTCCCCTCGCCGATCTCGAGGATCTTGGCGTCGCGGTAGAACCGGGCGACGGGGAACTCCTCCATGAAGCCGTTGCCGCCGAAGACCTGCGTCGCGGTGCGGGTGGCGGTCACCGCCGCCTCGGTCGAGTACAGCTTGGCGATCGCCGCGGCCTGCTTGACCTCTTTGGACGAGCGTCCGGCGTCCTTGAGCGCGGCCGCCTTGTAGGTGAGCAGTCGGGCCGCCTCGACGGATACGGCCAGGTCGGCGAGCTGGAACGCGATGCCCTGCTTCGACCCGATGGGTGCGCCGAAGGTCGTGCGCTCGTTGGCATAACGGACGGAGTGATCGAGGCAGGCCTGCGCGAGTCCGACCGCGAGGGCAGAGATCGCGATGCGGCCGTCGTCCAGCACGGCGAGGAACTGCTTGAAGCCTTGCCCGCGCGTGCCGAGCAGGTTCTCCTCGGGTACCCGGCAGTCGTCGAAGGTGAGCCCGTGGGTGTCGCTGATGCGCCAGCCGAGCTTCTCGTAGGCCGGCTCGACGGTGAACCCCGGCGTGCCGGCCGGCACCATGATCGTCGAGATCTCAGCGTCGCCGGTCTTGGCGGTCACCGTCACCACGGACGTGATCTCGGTGCCCGAGTTCGTGATGAACGCCTTGGCGCCGTTGAGCACCCAGTCGCCGTTGTCGAGCGACGGCACGGGTCTTGGTGGCGCCGGCGTCCGAGCCGGCCTCGGGCTCGGTCAGCCCGAAGCCCGCCAGCGCGCGTCCTGCGACGAGGTCGGGCAGCCACTGCTGCTTCTGCTCGTCCGTGCCGTAGGTCAGGATCGGGTTGATGCCGAGGCCGACACCTGCCTCGAGCGTGATGCCGATGGACTGGTCGACCCGGCCGAGCTCCTCGATCGCGACACACAGCGTGGTGAAGTCGGCGCCCGACCCGCCGTACTGCTCCGGCACGACGAGCCCGAACAGGCCGAGGTCGCCCATGGCGCGCACGACGTCGACGGGGAAGTGGTGCTCGCGGTCCCAGTGCGCGACGTGCGGCGCGATCTCCTTCTCGGCGAAGTCGCGGACGACCTTGCGGAAGGACTCGTGTTCCTGTGAGAGCTCGAACATCTCCGCCTCTCCGTATCGATGGTTGACGTTTACGTCAACGTCAAGCAATGCTAGTCGGATGGCGACCAGGACGGAAGAGGCGCGGACCTTCACCGTCCGCGAGCTCGCCGACGAGCTGGGCGTCACAACCCGCACCCTGCGCTTCTACGAGGCCGAGGGCCTGGTCAGCCCCGGTCGCGACGGCACCAGCAGGGTTTACAGCCAGCGCGACCGCGCCCGGCTGCGGCTGATCCTGCGCGGGCGTCGCTTCGGCATGACCGTGGCCGAGTGCCGCGAGATCGTCGACATGTACGACGGTGCCGCGTCGTCCGAACGGCGTCAGCTCGAGCTGCTGCTGGGCAGGCTGGACGAGATCGCCGCAGACCTGCGCGCGCGGCAGGCCGACATCCGCCGCACCCTCAGCGAGGTCGCCGATGTGGCCGAGCAGTGCCGCGCGCGGCTGGTCGAGTTGCGCTGACCACACGGACCTGCACGATCGCGACAGCCGGGTAGCCTGCGATCGGACCACGACTCGGAGGTTGAACGTGCAGAAGGTGCTGATCGCGAACCGCGGCGAGATCGCCGTCCGGGTGATCCGGGCCTGTCGCGACGCGGGCTACACATCGGTGGCGATCTACGCCGATCCGGACCGCGATGCCCTGCACGTACGCATGGCCGACGAGGCCTTCGCACTCGGCGGCACGACGCCGGCCGACTCGTACCTCGACATCGCCAAGGTCATCGACGCGTGCAGGAAGTCGGGCGCCGACGCGGTGCATCCCGGCTACGGGTTCCTGTCCGAGAACGCCGACTTCGCCCAGTCCGTCGTCGACGCGGGGCTGACCTGGATCGGCCCGTCACCGAAGTCGATCGCCGACCTCGGCGACAAGGCAGTCGCGCGGCACATCGCCGAGCGCGCCGGCGCACCGCTGGTCGCGGGCACCAAGGATCCGGTCAAGGACGCCGACGAGGTCGTCGCCTTCGCCGAGGAGCACGGCCTGCCTATCGCGATCAAGGCCGTGTACGGCGGTGGCGGTCGCGGCATGAAGATTGCGCGCGAGATGGGCGAGGTCGCCGACCTCTACGAGAGTGCGGTGCGCGAGGCGACATCAGCCTTCGGGCGCGGCGAGTGCTTCGTCGAGCGCTACCTCGACAAGTCCCGCCACGTCGAGGCGCAGGTGCTCGCCGACCAGCACGGCAACGTGATCGTCGTCGGCACCCGCGACTGCTCGCTGCAGCGGCGCAACCAGAAGCTTGTCGAAGAGGCGCCGGCGCCGTTCCTGACGGACGAGCAGCGCGCCACCATCCACGCGTCGGCGAAGGCGATCTGCCGTGAGGCCGACTACCACGGCGCCGGCACCGTCGAGTACCTCGTCGGCAACGACGGCGTGATCAGCTTCCTCGAGGTCAACACCCGGTTGCAGGTCGAACACCCGGTCACCGAGCAGACCAGCGGCATCGACCTCGTCCGCGAGCAGTTCCGCATCGCCGAGGGCGAGAAGCTGCGCTTCGACGAGGACCCGACCCCGCGCGGGCACGCGTTCGAGTTCCGCATCAACGGCGAGGACCCGGGACGCAACTTCCTGCCCGCACCGGGCACGGTCACCGAATACCGCGAGCCGGCCGGTCCGGGCGTGCGCGTCGACTCCGGCATCGAGGGACGGTCGGTGATCGGCGGAGCGTTCGACTCGCTGCTCGCCAAGTTGATCGTCACAGGCGAGACGCGTCAGGAAGCGCTCGAGCGAGCCCGCCGGGCACTGGACGAGTACGTCGTCGAGGGCATGGCGACGGCCCTGCCGTTCCACCGCGCGGTGGTGCGTGACGAGGCGTTCACCTCCGAGCCGTTCAGCATCTTCACCCGGTGGATCGAGACGGAGTTCGACAACCGGATCGAGCCCTACGGTGCGGCCGCCGAGGCCGAGGAGGACGCCGGCCCGCGCGAGACGATCGTCGTCGAGGTCGCCGGCAAACGCCTCGAGGTGTCGCTGCCCGCTGGATTCGGCGGCGGTGGTGGCGGCGCGGGCGCGAAGAAAGCAGCACCGAAGCGGTCGGCGGCCAAGAAGTCCGGCGCCGCCGCGTCCGGTGACTCGTTGACCGCTCCGATGCAGGGCACGATCGTCAAGGTCGCGGTGTCCGACGGCGACACCGTCGAGCAGGGGGCGACGATCGTCGTGCTCGAGGCGATGAAGATGGAGCAGCCGCTCACGGCGCACAAGGCCGGCACGATCAGCGGCCTGTCCGCCGAGGTGGGCGCCGTCGTCACGTCCGGCATGGTCATCTGCGAAATAAAAGATTAAGACCACCGCGAGTGGTCAGCTATCCCCTGAGTGGTCAGTTATTGGTGACCACTCGAGCCATAAGTGACCACTCGCGAGTCATTTGCCGGCTCTCTTGGCGATGATGCGGTCGATGGCCGCCGCGCGCTGCTGGGCGATCGAGGCCATCTCGTCGGTGCGCCTGCGGATGTCCGCCGCGCTCACTCCGGGTGAGAACACCATCGCCCAGCCGCCGCCGTCCTCGAGCTGGGGGACACGTTCGACGAGGTTGGCCCGCTCGACGTGGTGGGTGCCGCTGAAGTGATGAGCGCCGTCGACCACCGCGACCAGCACGGCGTCGTCGGCCACGTGCGGCAGTTCGGCGACGATGATCTCGGCATTGTCGGCGAACACGTCCGCGACCAGGATCGTGCGGTGCGCGCGCTCGCGCGCCTCGAGGGAGAAGTCGCCGTGGTTGGCCATCGTGTCAGTCCAAATCGTCGTGGAGCATCAGTCGCCGGGCGGCCTCGGCCACCGATCCCGACAACGACGGGTATACGCCGATTGTTCCGGCGAGTTCGGCCACGGTCAGTCCGCGCTGCACCGCGAGCGTGATCGGGAAGATCAGCTCGGACGCGTCGGCCGACACGACCACGCCGCCGATCACTACGCCGGTCGCGGGCCGGCAGAAGAGCTTCACGAATCCCTCGCGCCGCCCCTGCATCTTGGCCCGCGCGTTGGTCGAGAGCGGCAGCGTCACAGTACGTCCCGGCACCTGCCCCGCGGTCAACCCGACCGTCGCGATCTCGGGGTGCGTGAACACGTTGGCGGCGACCGTCTTCAGCCGCAGCGGCGTGACCGCCTCGCCCAGCGCGTGCCACATCGCGATGCGTCCCTGCATGCCGGCCACCGATGCCAGCAGCAGCACACCCGTGCAGTCGCCGGCGGCATAGATCGACGGGACGACGGTGCGCGAGACGCGGTCGACGGGGATGTAGCCGCGCTCGTCCAACTCGATGCCGACGCGCTCGAGCCCGAGCCCGAACGAGTTGGGCACGGAGCCCACGCACATCAGCGCGTGCGATCCCTGCACGGTTCGCCCGTCCTGCAACTCGACGACCACCCCGCCGCCGACGCGCTTGACCGCTGAGGCCCGGGCGCGCTTGACGAGGGTGCCGCCGCGGCTGGTGAAGACCTGCTCGATCACCTCCGCGGCGTCGGCGTCCTCGCCGGGAAGCACGCGATCGCGCGAGGACACCAGCGTCACCGGCACGCCGAGCTCGCAGTAGCCGCTCGCGAACTCCGCACCGGTGACCCCCGACCCGACGACGACCAGGTGCTCGGGAAGCGCCTCGAGGTCGTAGAGCTCGCGCCACGACAGGATGCGCTCGCCGTCGGGCTCCGCGGTCTCGAGCACGCGCGGCGTACCCCCGGTCGCGAGCAGCACGATGTCGGCCTCGACGGTGTCCGTCACGCGTTCCGCCGGGTCGAGCACCTCGACGCGGTGGGCGCGGGCGGGTTGGTCGGCGGCGAAGCGCCCAGCGCCGGCGAGCACCGTCACGCCCTCGTGGACGAGACGCCGCGCGATGTCGTCGGACTGCTGCTGCGCCAGGGCCTTGATGCGCGCGTTGACCGAGCCGACATCGACCGCGACGTCACCGGCCACCGTCCCGACGCCGACGCGGGGCGCATCGCGAAAGGCCGTCACCCGGTCACTCGTGGCGATCAAGGTCTTGCTCGGCACGCAGTCGGTGAGCACGCACGAGCCACCGATCCCGTCCCGGTCGATGACCGTCACCGTCGCCCCGAGCTGCGCGGCGACCAGCGCCGACTCGTAGCCGGCCGGGCCGCCGCCGACGATCACAATGCGCGTCACGTGACCATTTTCCAGGTTCGCCCCGTCCCGCCGGCACCGCTACCTCGGTAGTCTGCCGTCGATGTCCACGACAGGCGGGCTCTACGCGGCGTACGGGTCGAACATGGACCCGGAGCAGATGCTGGGGCGCTGTCCCCATTCGCCGGCGGCCGGCACCGGCTGGCTCAACGGCTGGCGGCTGACGTTCGGCGGCGAGGACCTCGGTTGGGACGGCGCGCTCGCGATGGTCGTGCCGGACCCCGGGAGCCAGGTCTTCGTCGCTCTCTACGACGTCTCGCCCCAGGACCACGCGAAGCTCGACTACTGGGAAGGCGTGGCCGAGGGCCTCTACAACACGATCAAGCTGCGGGTGTCGACGTTGGACGGCGACGTGCTGGCGTGGGTGTACATCCTGGACGCATACGAGGGCGGGCTGCCCTCGGCGCGCTACCTCGGGATGATCGCCGAGGCCGCGCAGGCCGCCGGCGCCCCGGACGAGTACGTCGAGGACCTGCGCAACCGGCCGTGCCGCTCGCTCGGCGTGTAACCAGCTAGACCCGCGTCAACGCCTGCTCGACGAGGGCGACGGTGTACCGCACGCCGACGTCGAGGGCCTTCTCGTCGATGTCGAAGGTGCCCTGGTGCAGGTCGAACGCGGGACTGCCGGGATTGTGGACGCCGAGCCGGGCGAGTGCGCCCGGGGTCTGCTCGAGGTACCACGCGAAGTCCTCGCCGCCCATGCTCTGCTCGGTGTCGACCAGCGCGTCGGGCCCGAGTGCCGCGAGCACCGCCCGGCGCTGCACGTCGACGGCCCCCGCGTCGTTGACGACCGGCGGCACGCCACGGCCGTACGCGACCTCGGCCATGACACCGGTCGGCGCGACGATCTGGGCGACCAGTTCACCGACCAGCGGCTCGACGTGCTCCCACGCGTCGCGCTCGAGCACCCGCACAGTGCCGCGCAGGGTGCCCTTCATCGGGATGGCGTTCGCTGCGCGGCCGGCGTCGACCGAGCCCCACACCACCGAGACGCCGCCACGCGGGTCGACACGACGCGAGAGCAGGCCCGGCAGCTCGGTGACGACCAGCCCGAGGGCGTACACGAGATCGGCCGTCAGATGCGGACGGGCGGTGTGCCCGCCCGGACCCGAGAAGGCGACGTCGACCTGGTCGCAGGCAGCTGTGATCGGCCCGACGCGCAGCCCGACCGAACCCGTGGCGATCCGCGGGTCGCAGTGCAGCGCGAAGATCTGCTCGACGCCGTCGAGCACATCCGCCGAGATCGCCGACACCGCGCCGCCGGGAACGGACTCCTCGGCAGGCTGGAAGAGCAGGCGCACCCGGCCGGGCAGCGCGCGCGTCGCCAGTTCAGCCGCGGCGCCGAGCAGGATCGCCGTGTGCGCGTCGTGCCCGCAGCCGTGGCAGCAGCCCTCGACGGTCGAGCGGTACGGCACGTGCTTCTGGTCGGCGATCGGCAGGGCGTCGATGTCGGCGCGCAGCGCGATCAGCGGCCCGTCACCCGTCCCGATGTCGCACGTCGCGCCGGTGCCGGCGGGCAGCACCTGCGCATCCAGCCCGATCGTCTCGAGCGTGTCGACGATCAGCTGCGTCGTCCGCTTCTCGGCGTAGGCCAGTTCGGGATGTGCGTGCAACTCACGCCGGAGCTCGATCACATCGTCGACGGTGAGCTCACTCATGGACAGCCTTCGGGTAGTTCACGGCGCCAATCTTTCCAAGGTCCACTCCTCGCCGCGGCGACGGAAGCGCAGCCGGTCGTGCAGACGGTCCGGACGACCCTGCCAGAACTCGACCGCATCCGGGGCGAGCAGGTACCCGCCCCAGTGCTCGGGCACCGGCACCTCGCCGTCACCGAAACGGGCTTCGACCTCGGCGTAGGCCCGTTCGAGCACCCTGCGCGACTCGACCACCTGCGACTGCGGTGACGCCCACGCACCGAGTTGCGAGCCGCGGGGGCGGCTGTGGAAGTACGCCGCGGTCTCGTCGGCCGCGACCCGCCGTACCGGGCCGGTCAGCCGCACCTGCCGCTCGTGCGCGAGCCACAGGAACTGCGCCGCGGCGTACGGGCGGGCGTCGAGGTCGCGGGCCTTGGCCGAGGAGTAGTTGGTGTAGAAGGTCACCCCGCGCTCGTCGATTCCCTTCGCCAGGACGGTGCGCAGCGAGGGGCGGCCGGCGTCGTCGACCGTGGCCACCTGCATCGCGTTGGGTTCGGGCGACCCGGCAAAGGACACGGCGGCGTCGAACCACAACCGCAACTGCTCGAGCCAGCTCGCAGCGATCGTCGCCTCGTCGAGTTCGCCGCGCTCGTAGCTGCGGCGCAGGTCGGCAGGATCGGTCATGGCGATTCCATCCTGGCACCCCCGGCGCGTGCCGCATCCTCCGGCGTGTGAGCAGAATGGAACGAGCGAACCCGGCAGATCCGAACAACGGAGCGGAGCAGGTCCATGGCAGACGACTACAGCCCCGGCCTCGAAGGCGTCATCGCGTTCGAGACCGAGATCGCTGAGCCGGACAAGGACGGTGGCGCCCTGCGCTATCGCGGCGTAGACATCGAAGACCTCGTCGGTCATGTCACGTTCGGCAATGTGTGGGCGCTGCTGGTCGACGGGAAGTTCGGCCCGGGCCTGCCGCCCGCCGAACCGTTCCCGATCCCCGTGCACACCGGCGACGTGCGAGTGGACGTGCAGGCCGCCCTGGCCATGCTCGCCCCGGTGTGGGGCTACCGTCCGCTGCTCGACATCAGCGACGACGAGGCGCGCGACCAGCTCGCCCGCGCCGCCGTCATGGCGCTGTCCTACGCCGCGCAGTCGGCCCGCGGCCTGTCGACCCCGGCCGTCCCCCAGTCGCGCATCGACCAGTGCGACACCATCATCGAGCGGTTCATGACCCGCTGGCGCGGCGAGCCCGATCCCGACCACATCAGGGCGATCGACGCCTACTTCGTCTCGGCCGCCGAGCACGGCATGAATGCCTCCACGTTCACCGCTCGCGTGATCGCCTCGACGGGCGCGGACGTGGCAGCAGCGATGTCCGGTGCGATCGGCGCGATGAGCGGCCCGCTGCACGGCGGGGCGCCCGCGCGCGTACTGCCGATGATCGAAGAGGTCGAGAAGGTCGGCGACGCGGCCAAGGTGGTGCGCGGGATCCTCGATCGGCACGAGCGCCTGATGGGATTCGGGCATCGCGTCTACCGCGCCGAGGACCCGCGCGCACGCGTGCTGCGCCGCACCTGCAAGGAGCTCAACGCGACCAAGTACGACGCCGCCGAGGCGCTCGAGCAGGCAGCGCTCGCCGAGTTGCGTGAGCGCCGACCCGATCGCCCGATCGAGACGAACGTCGAGTTCTGGGCGGCGGTCATCCTCGACTTCGCGCAGGTGCCGCCGCACATGATGCCGGCGATGTTCACCTGCGCGCGCACCGGCGGATGGTCTGCGCACATCATGGAGCAGAAGAAGACCGGGCGGCTCGTGCGCCCGTCCGCGCGCTACATCGGTCCCGCCCCCCGCCGTCCGGACGAGGTCGAGGGTTGGGCGGACATCGCCCACGAGTAACGGCCTGCGCCGTCACCCTTCGGCGCCCGACCGCGATGCGGTCGGGCGCCGCTTTCATGAGAAATGATCTCCGCTTTATTCGGATCTCCGAATTTCAAGTAGTCAGGATTCTCGATTTGACAGTTTCTTTCGGTAACGGAGGATTGTCCGTATAACGGGTCGCGGTAACGCGACGCTCTCGCAAGATGCGAGCGCATGGACGCCCCTCACGGGTCGGCATCCGCATACACCGGGAGGACCCCGCATGCACCACCCCTCCATCGACACCACGCGAACAGCGCCGACCCACTCGGCGCGCTCGGCAATCGTCGGCATCGTCGCGGCCACCGTCGCCGTGGTTCTCGGCGTCGCCGTGGCAGCCACCCCGGCCGGGGCCGCAGCCAAATTGACGATGTACGGCGGCTATTCCTTCGGCACCGTCGCCCGCGTCGGCTCCTATGCCACCAGCGGCAACAGCGCCGTCACCACGTTGTGCACATCGCGCGCCGGCGTGACCCACACCAACCACTCCTCGGCGACCACGATCCCGAACGTCGGCACCGTCGGCGCCGTCTCGACGCAGACGAGCAGCCAGCGCCCGTCGTCCGGTCCGGTCTCGCTGGCCCGCACGACGACCGCAGGCATGGACCTGTTCGGCATGATCCGGGCATCCGCGATCACCACGACCACGCGGGTCGCGCGCACCGCGTCAGGAATCGTGCGGTCCGGCCAGACCAGCTTCGTCGGTCTGCGGATCTCCGGTCACAACAGCCCACCCGCCCACCCGGCCGTCGACCAGAAGATCACGATCCCCGGTGTCGCGACGCTGCAGTTCAACCATCAGGTGCGATCGCAGCAGTTCGGTGCCTACCGCATGGTCGTCACCGCGCTCACGGTCACGATCCCGAAGACGAACAGCCTGCACCTCCCGGCCGGTCGCATCCTGATCGGACGGGGCGGCGCCGCACTGCACCGGCAGACCTACGCCAACGCCCAGGGCTACGCGTTCGGCACGGTCGTCCAGGTCGCCAAGCTCTCCGGCTCCGGCCGCACCGCAGTCGTGTACCTGCCCTGCGGCGGTTCGAACGGCGCGACGCTGCGCAACCACCTCTCCGGTGCGCTCGTGAAGAACGTGCTGACCAGCGGCGACGTCCGCTCGTCGGGTTACTCCAGCGACAAGGCGTCGGGCACGCTCGCCCGCACGCAGAACACCGTCGCCCGAGCGGCGTTGTTCGGTTCGGCGATCAAGGCCTCGGACGTGCACGTCGTGGCCACTGCGACGCGTGACAAGTCCGGACTGCACCGCAGCAACACGGTGTCACTCGGCACCCTGACCATCAACGGGCAGCGTCACTCGGGCACCGCGCCTGCCAACACCAAGATGGTGATCCCCCAGCTGGGGACGGTCTGGCTGCACCGCGTGATCCGCACGCCCAACGGTCTGGTGGTGCGCGGTGTCGATCTCGTGCTCAGCGTGACGAAGAACGGCCTGAAGAAGGGCACCGAGTTGATCATCGGTGCGGCATACGCCGGGGTCTCGCCCAGCTGATGCGGATCGGCGCGGTGCGTCTCCCCGCACGTACCGCGCGACACTCCCGCACGCTGAGATCCCGGAAGAGGCGGTGCGGTCCTGCGACATCTCCCCGCATGTCGCAGGCCGCGCCGCCTCGCGCTGCGCTACCCGAAGTTGCGGTGCTCGCCCCGATAGGTCGGCACCGACTCGACGAGCTGGTCGCCCTCGACCACGTGCAACGTGTCGAACCGCTCGAGCTGCTCGCCCGCCTTGGCCGGGCGCAGCCACACCCGCTCGCCCACCCGCAGTGAGCGCGCCGGCTCGCCCCGCACCGGGGTCTGCACCTCGCCGGCGCCCTCGGTCGTGAGCAGCGCGAGCCCTGAGGTCGCGGGGCGCGGCAACCGCGCCTTGCCCGCCTGTCCGGACGCGATGTAGCCGCCGCCGAACAGGGTCGCGATGTTCGCTGCCGGGCGGCGCACGACCGGCAACGCGAAGTACAGGGCCGGACGCGGCGCGAAGGCCCGGTACCGGTCGAACAGCGTCGGCGTGTAGATGCCCGACCCGGCCGTGACCTCGGTGACCACCGGGTCCGCCGAACTGACCTCGAGGCTGCCGGTGCCGCCCGAGTTGACCAGCTGCAGGGCACCCACCTCCGCGGTCACGGCGCGCACTACGGCGCCGCGACGGGTGGCGAGCTCGGCGGCCGAGCGGCGCTTGACCCACCGCACCAGCGGCGAGGCGTCCGGCAACCCTGCGATCTGCGCCTCGTAGAACATCAGCCCCACGACCTCGAGCCCGCGCTGTGCGGCGGCCCCGGCCAGCGCCGCAGCCTCGGCCGGGGTGCGTACCGGCGAGCGCCGCACGCCGAGATGTGCCCGTCCGAGCCGCAGGGACGCGTCGACGTCGATGCACACCCGGAACTGCGCCCCGGGTGGCAGCAGGTCGAACTGCGCCACGTCGTCGACCATCAGGGTGATCGTGGCGAGCGCGTCGGGCGAGTCGGCAAGGTCGGCGAGCGCGCCGCGGTCGGCGCTCGGGTAGCCCATCAGCACGTCCCGCACGCCGGTCGAGGCCAGCCACAGCGCCTCGCGCAGCGCGTAGGCCATCACGCCCGAGACGCCGGGCGTGGCCAGCGCCGTGTCGAGCACCCACCGGCAGCGCACCGACTTCGACGCGATGCGCACGGGTGTACCACCCGCCCGGCGCACGAGGTCGGCGAGGTTGGCGCGGGCAGCGCCGAGGTCGAGCGCGGCGAGCGGCGGATCGATCGTCGCGGTTGCGCGCGTCAGTGCGGCCAGGTCGCTCATCCGGTTCCCGGTGCGGTGACGTCGTCCATGGCGGAAGGGTAGTCACACCGCCGCGCGCACCTCCCGCTCGGCGCACCGCTGCGATGCGGGCGGCGAGCTCGCGGGCCGGCAGGCCCGGCAGGAAGTAGGTGTCGGCACAGGTCGCGCCGAACTCGTCAGCGACCGGGACAGTCGCTGGTCCAGGTCCGGCGCAGGATCTCGGCGAACTCGGCGCGTCGCCGTTGCCGACCGGCCCGGTCGACCCAGTCGCCGTCGCGTTGTGCCTCCCGATCGCTGTCGACGGCCGGCACGTGCAGGCCGACCCGTCCCGGGTGGAAGGCGTCGAGCGCGGCCAGGTGACGGGCGACCGCGGTCGGCGCAGTGACGCCCGGGCGGTGCGTGACGAGCACGGTCATCCGTCCGGTCGCCGCAAGCACCTTCGCGCCCAGCACGCCGGCGTCGAGCGACGACGCCGAATCGTGCGCCAGCACCGCGTCGAAGCCCGCGTCGTCCTGGGCCCGGGCGAGCGCCGTGACGAAACCCGGATCGACACCCGCTGCCAGGGCAGGACCGAGTTCCGACGACTCGTGCGTCGCGGCTACCGCCACGAACTGGAGCTGCCGCACAAGGCCTCCCGCTTTTGCTAGATGTTGATCGGTGAACTAGACATATCATGCATTACGTGCCGTCTGCGACGTGACACACTGTCGCCGTGCCGGATCGACGTTCCCAGCGCACGCGGTGTGCGCGAATCGCCGGTGCCGTCGTGGTCGCCTCGAGCGCGCTGATGGCTCCGGCACCGGCCGCGGGTGCGCAGTTCCGTCCGGGTGCGGCCGGTCTGGGCGATCCCTACTTCCCGATGCTCGGCAACGGGGGTTACGACGCGCACCACTACGCGCTGCGGCTCGGCTACGAACCGGGCACCCATCTGCTGGCCGGAACTGTCACGATGCGCGCCCGCGCGACGCAGGGGCTCTCACGCTTCGATCTCGACCTGTCCGGCATGCACGTCGACAGCGTGCGGGTGAACGGCACCGCAGCTACCTGGTCACGCGTCGGCGGCGAGCTGCGGATCACGCCACCGACCGCGATCGATGCCGGCACCGCATTCACCTCGGTCGTCACCTACCACGGAAGCCCGAAGACGATCGAGCACTCACCGATCGTGTTCGGTTCGCCCTACGGCTGGATCTACACCTCCGACGGCGCGTTCGTCGGCGACGAGCCGAACGGGGCGCACACCTGGTTCCCGGTCAACGACTACCCGACGGACAAGGCGACCTACAGCTTCTCGATCACCGTGCCGACCGGAACCCAGGTCGTCGCCAACGGGGACCCGGGCCCACGCACGACCGGCAGCGGTCACACCACGTTCGTTTGGGACGAGACGAAGCCGATGGCGAGCTACCTCGCCTCCGTCGACATCGGCCGGTGGAACTTCCGCACCGGGCACACGCCGTCCGGCATCCCCGAGATCATGGCCGTCGACCCCTCCGTGGCGGGCGACGTGCGCGACGAGCAGGTCTTCGGCCGGACGGGCGCGATCACCGACACGTGGGCCAAGCTGTTCGGCCGTTACCCGTTCACGTCGACCGGGGCGATCGTCGATCATCTGCAGCATCCCGGCTTCTCGCTCGAGGTGCAGACCCGTCCGCTCTACGGCTTCGCGCCCTTCTCGGAGCTGATGGCCCACGAGTTGTCGCACGAGTGGTTCGGCGACATGGTCTCGGTGCGGTCCTGGCGTCACATCTGGCTCAACGAGGGCTTCGCGACCTTCGCCGAATGGCTGTGGGACGAACGCACGCTGGGCGAGAGCACTTATGGCACCGCGCGGGCGGAGTTCGGGCGCATCCGGGCGGACGCGCAGTTCTGGAAGCAGTCGATCGCCGACCCGGGGCGCAACCGCATGTTCTCCGGCGCGGTCTACCTCCGTGGCGGCATGACGCTCGCCGCGCTGCGTCACCGCATCGGCGACACGCACTTCTTCACGTTGCTGCGCCGCTGGGTCGCGGCGCACCGCTACCGCACCGCGATCACGGGCGAATTCATCGACCTCGCCGAGAAGATCTCGGGTCAGCACCTCGATCGGTTCTTCCACATGTGGTTGTGGCGCCAAGCCAAACCGCCGTCGTTCGACGCACCATGACGGCCCGCACGACCTGGACCAACTGGGCGGGGACGGTGCGCGCGGAAGTGCGACCCGTCCGGCCCCGCAGCATCGCCGAGCTGCAACGTGTCGTCGCCGACGCGCCCGGCCGGGTGAAGCCGATCGGCGCAGGGCATTCCTTCACCGCGATCGGAGCCACCGACGGCATCCAGATCGTGCCTGACGCCTTGTCCGGAGTGGTGCGCGCCGACGTCGGATCCGGGCTGGTGACCGTGCTGGCCGGTACCCGGCTGCACGACCTGAACGAGACGTTGTGGCATCTCGGGCTCGCGCTCGAGAACCTCGGTGACATCGACGTGCAGACGGTCGCCGGCGCGATCTCGACGGGCACCCACGGCACCGGCGCGCACCTCGGTGGGCTCGCATCGCAGGTGCGCGGCCTGCAGCTCGTCCTGGCAGACGGCACGCTGCACGATGCGTCCCCGCACCAGGCCGCGGTCGGGCTCGGCGCGCTAGGCGTCGTCGCCACAGTGACCTTGCAGTGCGTGCCCGCATTCGCCCTGGCCGCGAGCGAGGCACCCGCGGGTCTCGACGAGGTGCTCGCCGATCTCGACACGACAATGAAGGCCAACGATCACTTCGAGTTCTACTGGTTCCCGCACACACGGCGGGTGCTGACCAAACGCAACAACCGCGTGCTGCCCGGCACCGAGCTCAGACCGATCCGGCGCATGCGGGCCTACGTCGACGACGAGTTCCTGTCCAACACCGTCTTCGACGCGCTCAACCGCGTCACGACCCGGCGTCCGGCGCTCATCCCGCGGGCAAACGCGATCGCGGCGCGTGCACTCTCGGCCCGTGACTACATCGACCGCTCCTACCGGGTGTTCGCCTCGCCACGACGAGTCGTGTTCCGCGAGATGGAGTACGCCGTCCCTGCCGAGGCCGTCCCGTTCATGCTCGGCGAGATCGAGGCGTGGCTCGCGAGGTCCGGCGAGCGGATCGGGTTCCCGGTCGAGGTGCGCTTCGCCGCCGCCGACGACTGTTGGCTGTCGACCGCGTACGGCCGCGAGAGCGGTTACGTCGCGGTGCACCAGTACCACCGCCGCGACCACGAGGCGTACTTCCGCGCCGTCGAAGCCATCGCCCGCAGCGTGGACGGCCGCCCGCACTGGGGCAAGTTGCATTACCGCGACGCCGCCTCGCTCGCTGCGACGTACCCGCGCTTCGACGATTTCGTGGCGCTGCGCGACCGCCTCGACCCGACCCGCAAGTTCGGCAACTCGTATCTCGAAACCGTGCTCGGCTGAATGGCACGATTGCGGGCGTGACGATCGAGATCCCGGCCGGCCTCAGACCAGCCGACGGGCGGTTCGGCTCAGGACCTTCGAAGATCCCGGCCGCGACCGCCGACCGGCTCGCGACGGCGCCGCTCGGCACGAGCCATCGGCAGGCCCCGGTCAGGCAGCTGGTGGCGCGCATCCGCACCGGATTGCGCGAGCTGTTCGCGCTCCCCGACGGCTGGGAGGTCGTGCTGGGCAACGGCGGTGCGACCGCGTTCTGGGACGTCGCCGCGTTCGGGCTGATACGCGAGCGCGCGCAATTGCTCGTGTGCGGCGAGTTCTCGGCGAAATTCGCCGCCGTGCACGCGGGCGCCCCGTTCCTCGCCGACCCGTCCGTACGGCGCAGCGAGTACGGCAGTGCGCCGCGGGCCGAGGCCGAGCCGGGCGTCGACGTCTACGCCTGGCCGCAGAACGAGACATCCACCGGCGTCGTGCTGCCCGTCGAACGCGTCACCGACGACGCCCTGATGCTCGTCGACGCCACCAGCGCCGCCGGCGCCGTCACCGTCGACGTCACCGAGTGCGACTGCTACTACTTCGCGCCGCAGAAGGCGTTCGCCGCCGAGGCCGGCCTGTGGCTCGCCCTGCTCTCGCCCGCCGCCCTGGCCCGTGCCGCCGAACTACGCAGCACCCGCTGGGCGCCACCGTCGCTCGACCTGAGCATCGCGATCGACAACAGTGCGCACGACCAGACCTACAACACCCCGGCGATCGCCTCGCTGTGGCTGCTCGCCCAGCAGGTCGAGTGGCTCGTCGGAGCCGGCGGCCTCGCGTGGGCGTCGGCGCGTAGCGCCGATTCGTCCGAGCGGCTGTACACGTGGGCCGAGAAGTCCGAGTACGCCACCCCTTTCGTCTCGGACCCCGCGCTGCGCAGCCCGGTCGTCGGGACGATCGACCTCGCCGACACGGTCGACGCGAAGGCGGTCGCGGCCGTCCTGCGCGCGAACGGCATCGTCGACACCGAGCCGTACCGGGCTCTCGGCCGCAACCAGCTGCGCGTCGGCATGTATCCGGCGGTCGATCCCGACGACGTCAGTGCGTTGACCGCGTGCATCGACCACGTCGTGGGCCTGCTGTAGCGCGCAGCGACGGCGTGTGCTCCCGGACAATCGCAGCGGGCGCACATATCGTCTGGCCATGCGAACGCTGCACCTCGTCGATGCCGACACCGGCGCCGGCCACGTCGTCCTCGAGACGGCCGACGGGCAGGAGAAGTTCGAGCTGCCCATCGACCAGGCTCTGCGGGACGCGCTGACCGACGCCCCCGCGCCGAGCCCGGCCAAGCCCCGAGCAGCGACGAGCAGCGCACCCCAGATCACCCCGCGCGAGATCCAGATGAAGGTGCGCTCCGGCGACTCCCCCGAGGCCATCGCCGAGGCCTACGGCGCCGACCCCGACTGGGTGCTGCGCTTCGCCGGGCCCGTTCTCGCCGAACGTGCGCGGATCGCCGACGAGGGCCGCCGCGCAAAGGCACGGCGCTCGACGACCGAGGGCCAGACCGTCGTGTTCGGCGAAGCCGTCGACGCCCGCTTCGCCCAGCACGGCATCGACCCACAGGGGGTGCGGTGGGACGCTCACCGCCGCGACGACGGCCAGTGGGTGCTCTCGGCGCACTGGGTGGGCGGACAGGCCGACCGGCGCGCCGACTGGAGCTTCCACCTGTCCGGCCGCACCGTCGCGCCGATGGACGACACCGCGGCCGATCTGCTCAGCGACCGGCCGATCCGGGCCATTCAGCCGCCGTCCGACCTTGAGGCGACCTCACCGAACCTGACGCTGGCGCCGCCCCTGGCTGCGGGCGTCGTGGCCTTCCCGGTGCTGCCCGACGCCCACACCGGCCCGCTGCCGGTGGGTGAAGAGGTCTTCGACCAGGCCGCTTTCGACCGCGCGGCGACCGACGAGCCGGTACCCGCAGATCTCGATCGAGCGTCCTTCGACCAGGCCAGGTTCGACCAGGGCGCCCTCGACAAGCTCGTCTCCGAGCAGGCGCCCTTCGAGGAACCGCACCTGCCGCTGCACGTCCCCGACGCCCCGAAACACCGCGAGCGCAAGATCACCGACCTTGGGGCGGGCCGGCGCGAGGACGACTCCGACGACGACAAGGCCGCACGCGCGTCCATCCCGTCCTGGGACGACATCCTGCTCGGTGTGCGCCGCAAGCGCGACTGAACCGGCGCGTCGAGCAGCCGCCGGACAGAAACTCGGTCGCCGCTGTCGGAGCAGCGACGTACCGTAGATCAACGTGACCGAACTCGCCGAGACTGCCGCAACCGGCGAGCAGAACGAATCCGCACATCCGATCCGATCGCTGCTGCGCGTGCGCCGGTGGACCCGCAATTACCGCAAACCGCTCGCGGCGATGTTCGTGTTCTCGCTCATCGGAATGCTCTGTCAGTCCCTGGTGCCCCTGGTCGTCGGCGCCGTGGTCGACGGGCCCATCCGACACCACGATTCCGCCGGGCTGTGGCCGCTGGTCGGGCTGACATTCGTGCTCGGGATCGCCGAGGCCGGCTGCTTCCTGCTGCGCCGGCTGGCCATGGCCAAGGCCGCGATCGACATCGAGACCGACATCCGGCGCGACCTGTTCGCGCATCTACAACGCCTGCCGGTCGCTTTCCATGACCGCTGGCCCTCGGGTCAGCTGCTGTCGAGACTGACGACCGACCTGTCGACGCTGCGCCGCTTCGTCGGCTTCGCATTCGTGTTCCTCGTCGTGAACACCACGATCACGCTGGTGGTTCTCGGGCTGCTGATCAACATCAACCTGCCGCTCGGGTTGTTCGTCCTCGTCGCGATGGCCCCCTTGGTGATCTCGACGCGTCGGTTCGAGCTGCGGTACAGCCGCGAGGCGCGCCGCGCGCAGGACCTCACCGGCGACCTGGCGACCGCTGTCGAGGAGTCCGCACTCGGCATCCGGGTGATCAAGTCCTACGGCCGTCGCCCGCACATGCTGACCAGGTTCAGCCGCGACGCGCAGCGGCTGCGCGGGGCCGAGCTGAGCAAGATCCGCACGCTCGGGTTCTTCTGGGCCGTGCTCGAGGGCACGCCCCAGTTGATCCTGGCCGGCGTCGCGTGGGGCGGCGTGCTCGCGGTCTCGCACCACACCATGACGCTCGGGGAGCTGGTCGCGTTCCTGACGCTCTACCTGCAGCTGATCTGGCCGATCATCAGCCTCGGCTGGCTGCTCGCGCTCGCACAGGAGTCGGGCACCGCCGCGGTGCGCATCTTCGAGGTGCTCGACGCGAAGCCGACGATCCTCGACCCCGAACGGCCGGCGCCGGCCGAGGCCGGCACGTCCGTGGTGTTCGAGAACGTGCACTTCCGCTTCGACGACGCGTCGAGCGACGTGCTGCGCGGTGTCGACCTCCGCATCGAGCCCGGCGAGACGATGGCGCTGGTCGGGGCCGTGGGGTGCGGCAAGACGACCCTGACGGCCCTCGTGCCACGTCTGTACGACGTGACCGGCGGACGGATCCTGATCGGCGGCGTCGATATCCGCGACCTGCGGCTCGACCAGCTGCGGCACACCGTCACGACGGCGTTCGAGGACGCGACCCTGTTCTCGGCAAGCGTGCGGGAGAACCTGACGCTCGGACGCGCCGGGCTCGACGAGAGCGACATCGACGAGGCGATCGAGGTTGCCCAGGCCGAGTTCGTCCGCGACCTGCCGTTCGGGCTCGAGACCCGCATCGGCGAGCAGGGCCTGTCGCTGTCGGGCGGCCAGCGGCAGCGGCTCGCCCTGGCCAGGGCGGTGCTCGGCCGGCCCCGAGTGCTCGTGCTCGACGACCCGCTGTCCGCGCTCGACGTGCACACCGAGGCGCAGGTCGAGGCCGCGCTGCGGCGGGTGCTCGCGGCGACCACGGCACTGGTCGTCGCGCACCGCCCATCGACCGTGCTGCTGGCCGATCGCGTCGCCCTGCTCGAGGACGGCCGCATCACCGCGGTCGGCACGCACAGGGAACTGCTGGCCGAGGTGCCCGCCTACCGCCTGCTGCTGTCGCAGACGAGCGAGCTGGAGGTGTCGTCATGAGTGACGACACGATGAACGCCCGTACGACGAGCCCGGCGCTCGAGGAGGAATGGCGCGGGAAACTGACCGAGGATGCCCGCAGAACGGCGGACGAGCAGGACGACCTCGTCCTGACCGGGCGGCCGCGGCTGCGCTCGGACGCCCGGCACCTCCTCGGCGAGCTCGTGCGGCCGCACCGGCGCGGCATCACGATCGTGCTCGCCGTCGTGCTGGTGCAGGTGGCAGCGACGATGGCCGGGCCCTGGCTGGTGGGCGTCGCGATCGACACCTCGCTGCCCGACGCCCTGCACGGTGACTACACCTCGCTGACCGTGGTGAGCGTCGCCCTCGCCATCAGCGCGCTGCTCTCGGGGTGGTTGCGGTCGGTGTTCGTCATCCGCAGCGGCGTGATCGGACAGGCGATCCTGTTCGACCTGCGGCGCCGCGGCTTCGACCACGCGCAGGCGCTGTCGGTGTCGTTCCATGAGCGGTACACGTCCGGCCGCGTGATCTCGCGCCTCACCTCCGACGTCGACACCCTCAACGAGTTACTCGACGCCGGCCTGGACGGGCTGCTGGTCGCGTTCCTGAACATCACCACGATCTCGGTGCTGCTGTTCTTCCTCGATGTGCCGTTGGCCGCCATGGTGCTGGTCTCGTTCATCCCGCTGTTCCTGCTGTTCCGCTGGTTCTCGGCCCGCGCCACCGATGCGTTCCGCCGCACGCGCGGCCGGGTCGCGTCGATGATCGTGAACATCGTCGAGACGTTCAACGGCATCCGCGCGGTGCAGGCGTTCCGCCGCGAGAAGCGCAACGACGCCATCTTCGCCGGGCTCAACGGCTCGTACGCCGACGCGAACCGCGAAGCGTTCCGCCTGCATGCGGTGTTCATCCCGGGCACCACGCTGATCAGCAACATCTCGACCGTGGCCGTGCTGCTCGTCGGGGCCGAGCGGGTGCTGCACGGCGGCATGGAGATCGGCGTCCTCACCGCGTTCCTGCTCTACCTGCGGCAGTTCTTCGGGCCGATGGAGGACGTGGCGATGTTCTACAACTCGCTGCAGTCGGCGACCGCTGCGCTGGAGAAGATCTCGGCAGTGCTGTCCGAGGCGCCGAGCGTGCCCGAACCGGTGGCGCCGACGCCGCTGCCGCGTCCGGTGCGCGGCCGCGTCACGCTCGACCGCGTCGAGTTCGGCTACATCGCCGACCGTCCGGTGCTGCCGCAGCTCACGCTCGACATCCCGGCGGGGCAGACCGTCGCGCTCGTAGGCGCGACCGGAGCGGGCAAGACGACGATCGCCAAGCTCATCTCGCGCTTCTACGACCCGACGGTCGGCGAGGTGCGCCTCGACGACGTCGACCTGCGCGAGGTCGCCGAAGCCGACCTGCGACGCGCCGTCGTGATGGTGACGCAGGACGGCTTCCTGTTCTCCGGATCGGTCGCCGACAACATCGGGTTCGGCCGTATCGACGCCCGCTGCGACGAGATCGAACGCGCGGCCCGCGAGGTCGGTGCGCACGAGTTCATCAGCGCGTTGCCGGACGGCTACGACACGGACGTGCGCAAGCGCGGCGGACGCCTGTCGGCAGGCCAGCGCCAGCTCGTCGCGTTCGCGCGCGCGTTCCTCGCCGACCCGGCGGTGCTCATCCTCGACGAGGCGACGTCGTCGCTGGACGTTCCCACCGAGCGCGCCGTGCAGCGGGCGTTGCGCACCGTGCTGGCCGACCGCACAGCGCTGATCATCGCCCACCGGCTCTCGACGGTCGAGATCGCCGACCGGGTGTTGGTGCTCACCGACGGCAGGATTGTCGAGGACGGCACGCCCGGCGCACTGCTCGCCGAGGGCACCGGCAGCTTTGCTGCGTTGCACGAATCGTGGCGTGATTCGCTAGTGTGAGGCCGTCCGTCCGATTCGGGCGTTGTTCAGAGTCCCTGTGTATTGGGCATTCTCAATGTCGCATCAATGGGACGCTAAGGCGGGGGCCATGTCGGTTGATCTTGTCTTGCACTTCGATCCGCGGGGCGATGTCCTGGCGGCGGCGCAGGACTGCGAGACCTCGGTCTTTCTCGAGCAATACGGAAATACCACCGCGCAATGGGCCGAAGAGTACGGACCCTACGACGCGACCTCGGTCTTCATCGCTGTCACCGAACCCGGCGGCGACGCCCTCGCAACGATGCGCATCATCCTGCCCAGCGAAGCCGGCCTCAAGTCGCTCGTCGACGTCGCCGGGCCGCCGTGGTCGATCGACGGCGTGCGCGCGGCACGGTCCGCCGGCATGACGGTGGCCCAGACGTGGGACGTCGCCACGATCGCGATCCGCAAACGCGCCGTGCGCAGCGGCCTGCTGTCGACGGCGCTCTACCGCGGGCTGTTGCTCGCGACGCGCGCGAACGCGACCCGGTGGATCGTCATGATCATGGACGTGCGGGCCCGCCGCGCGCTGAGCATGGCCGGCCTGCAGACCCGCATGTTGCCCGGCGCTTCCATCGCGCCCTACCTGGGTTCGGACGCGAGCGTGCCGGTGTGGGCCGAGGTCGCGCCGATGGTCGACCAGCAGCGCCTGATCAATCCCGACGCGCACCGCCTGATCACGCTGGGCGTCGGTATGGACGGCGTAGCCGTCCCGGACCCGGGCCAGTTCGTGCTGAGCGGGCGGGTGCCCGCCCTTCACGCCGTTTCGGACCCGGCGATCCTCAGCGACCTCGCCACCGCGTAGGTCTGGCCGGCAAACGGCACGACCTGCTCCGGCGGGACCGGACGGGCCAGGTAGTAGCCCTGCAGCACGTCGACCCCGAGGGCGACCAGTTCGGCACACGTGGCGGCGTCCTCAACACCTTCGGCGACGGTGCGCAGACCCAGCGCGTGCGCCATCTGCAGCGTCGACGCGACGATCATGCGGCTGCGCCGGTCCGTGCACATCGCAGCCACGAACGACCGGTCGATCTTCAGTTCCTGGATCGGCAGGTCGCGCAGGTACGACAGCGACGAGAAGCCGGTGCCGTAGTCATCGATCGAGATCTGGAAGCCTCGTGCGCGCACGTCGAGGAGCACGGCGCGCGCCCGCTCGGGTTCGGCGAGGAACGAGTCCTCGGTCACCTCGATCACGACCGAATGCGGTGACAGGTTCGCGTCGGTGAGCATCCGCGACAGACGTGGGATGAAGATGTCGCTCATCAGTTCCGGTGGCGCGCAGTTGATGGCGATGCGGACGTCGACGTTGCGCGTGCCCCAGTACGTGAGGTCGGCCACGGCGATGCGACCGATCTCCTCCGACAGCGCCTGCATCAGACCGGCGCGCCGCGCGGCAGGGAGGAACTCGGCCGGCGACATCAACCCGTGGACGGGGTGCTTCCATCGCACCAGGCCCTCGAGGCCGCACACCGTGCGCGACCTGGCGTCGATCTGCGGCTGGTACCAGAGCACGAGTTGCTTGTGCTCGATCGCGCGGCGCAGTTCGTCGCCGAGACGCAGCCGTTCGCGCGAGAAGTCGTCGGTGTCCGGGTCGTAGATGACCACACCGGCGCGCTGTTCCTTGGCCGCGTACATCGCGACGTCGGCCCGACGCAGCATCTCGGTGCTCTGCACGTCGTGCTGCCTGACGGGTGGTGATGCCGATCGACGCGTCGGTCGACAGCGCGATGCCGTCGACCACGAGCTGGCTGCGGACCGCGATCAGGATCTCCTGCGCGATCTCCATCAACTCGATCTCGTTCTCGGTCGGTGCGATGACCGCGAACTCGTCACCACCGAGGCGGGCGATCATGATCTCGTCCGGCAGCCGGGCACGCATCCGCGCGGCGACCTCGCACAGCACAGAGTCGCCGGCACCGTGGCCGAGGGTGTCGTTGATGTCCTTGAATCCGTTCAGGTCGAGGATCATCAGTCCGACCGATGCGATGGTGCCGAGATCCTTGTCGAGGCGCGCGACGACTGCGCGACGGTTCGGAAGGCTCGGTCAGGTCGTCACTGCGCGCAAGAGCCATGGCGTCCGCGGCACGGTTCGCGCTGCGCACGGCAAGCACGAGACGCGCGCCCGCCGCGGTGAGCGTGGCCAGTGCGGGCGCGAGCAGGTACGCGCGGATCGCCCCCGGCGGCTCGAATGCAAGCACGAACGCGGCGGCCATGCCGGCTGCCACGACCAGGGTCGAGAGCCCCCGGGTCTTCGGCGCCGCGACATCGGCCTCGGTGCGCATCCGGCACGCGTTGCCGACGATGAGCACGAACGCCGCACCCCACAGGTCGACGCTGAGGATGCTGTAGTCGTAGGTGCCTGTCGACAGGTGCAGCAGGAACCCGGAGTCGGCGACGGCCATCAAGGCGAACCCACCGAGCAGTCCGCTCGACCGGATCACCGGGCCGCGGCTGCGCAGCGCGATCTGGGCGACGACGAGCAGTCCGAGCACGATGTCGATCAGCGGGTAGAGCAGCGCCAGCAGCAGCGGGAGCCCGCCACTGGCGACGTGCCTCGCGGCGACGGCGAGCACTCCGGCGCCCGCGAGGCAGGCAGTCCCGCCACAGATCACCGCTGCTTCGAGCCACGTCGCGCCGGTGATGCTCGCGCGCCGGGTGGTGTCGAGCAGCAGGTAACCGGCCATTGCCAGGTACGACGCGAGGAACAACCACTCGCCCGGCGCCGGGAAATGAGTGACATCGGGGTTGCCCGACCCGTTCAACACCGAGGAGCCGGCAGCGAACAGCACCACGCCCGTCGTCAGGAGGATCAAGGCCGAGCGTCGTCCCGGTTGCGCCTTCGCCGCGAGCACGAGCCGCGTCGTGAGCAACACGAAGAAGGCGGCGAGTGAGATGGTGAGCACGGTCTGGGCCAGCTCCGGAGCCTGCTTGGACACCACCGACATCCAGCCGGGACCGACGATGAGGATGAACCACGGGGCAGCCGTGAGCGCGCGCGCCATCGCACGCCGGCCCACCACGCGGCTCAACTCCACGTGGATCCCATCGGCACACCCGGTCGAGAAGTTAGAGGTTTCCTCGACAGACTTCGATACGTCCACATTTGCCCACGGGACACAGCGCGCGTTCTGGGGAAGGCTCTGTTACGTGCGCGACCTCGCCCCCGCGATCCATCGTCAGCGCCTTGTCATCGAGGGCGTCCCTGACCGATCGATCAGCGACTTCGACATCGTCGAGTACCTGAAGCTGCTCGCCAAGGTGCTCGACATGAAACCGTTGACCGAACCGGTGACGCACCTCTCACCGAAGTTCGGCTGGGCGGGCTGGACACACTGGGAGACCTCTGGCGCGCACTTCTACGCGTGGGACACCCCGGTGGTGTTCTTCTCCGTCGACATCTACACGTGCAAGGCGTTCCACAACAGCGACGCGGTCGCGTTCACGCGCGAGTTCTTCGGCGCCGAGACGATCGAGTTCCACGGCTTCTGACGCCGGGCATCATGTGAGCTGGGCGAAGGCGACCGCCGCCGCGGTCGCCACGTTGAGCGAATCGACGTCGCCGGCCATCGGGATGCGGACCTGCTGATCGGCGGCCGCCAGAGCGATCTCGCTCAGGCCGGGACCCTCGGCTCCCAGCAGCAGCGCCCAGCGGTGCGGTCTCACGATCGCGCGCAGGTCATCGGCCGAGTCACGCGGTGTCATCGCCAGCAGCCGCAGGCCGTAATGCTTGACGCGGTCGAGCTCGTCCGGCCAGTTCCCCGGCAGGACGGCGAACGGCACGCGCAGGACGTGCCCGATCGACACCCGGACGCTGCGCCGGTACAGCGGATCGGCGCACGTCGCGTCGAGCAGCACGGCCTCGACGCCGAAGGCGGCCGCGTTGCGGAACAGCGCACCGAGGTTCTCGAAGTCGTTGAGGCCCTCGAGCACCGCGATGCGTCGCGCCGTCGAGAGCAGCCTGCCGGGATCGGGCGACGCCGGGCGCGATGCCGCCGCGAGCACGCCGCGGGTGACGCGGAACCCGACCACGTCCGAGAGCAACCATTTGTCGCACACGTAGGCAGGCACGTCGCGATCGGCGAGATCGGCACGCAACGCGTCGATGCGCTTCGCGACGCCGATCACCGCGCGCATCGGGTACGCCGACCGGGCGAGGCGGGCGACGGCGTTGGCGCCCTCGGCGATCACGACGCCGCGACGGTCGGGACGCACATCAGCGTCGGTCAGGTCACGGAAGTCGGCCAGTCGCGGGTCGGCCGGATCGTCGACCTCGATGACGTCCACGTCGCGATTGTGGCGCGTCAGCGGTGGGACAGCGCGGGCAGGGCGTGCACGGCATGCAGCCGGTCGGCGACATCCGCACGCGACATGCCGCGGCGTCGCGCCGTGGCACCGGCCAGTGCCGCGGTGGCCAGCAGGCACACCAGGCCGCCGCCGATGAGCCCCCATCGCGGTCCGGCGACCCCGGCCAGCCAGCCGACGATCGGCGCGCCGAGCGGGGTGCCGCCCATGAAGCAGATCAGGTACAGCGCCATCACCCGTCCGCGCATCGTCGGGTCGACGCCGAGCTGGATCGTCGAGTTGCACGCCGTCGTCAACGTCAGCATCGACAATCCGGTCGGCACGAGAACGATGGCGGTGAGCAGATAGCTCGGCATCAGCCCGGAGGCGATCTCGAGCAGGCTGAACGTGAGCGCGGCACCGACGAGGAACAGTTGGGACGGACGCCGCAGGCGCATCGTGGCGACGATCGCTCCGATGCACGCGCCGACGGCCAGCATGGTGGACAGCAAGCCGTAGCCGGTCGCGCCGCGGTCGAACACCTGCTTGGCCATCAGCGCGGTCGTGATCGCGAAGTTCAGACCGAACGTGCCGACGACGAAGATCAGCACCATCGTCAGCATGAGGTCGGCGCGGCCGCGCACGTAACGGAAGCCGGCGCGCAGTTGCCCGCGGCCGCGTTGCACCGGCGTCGCGGGATGCAACTCCTCCGTGCGCATCGCCATCAGCGCAGCGAGGACGGCGACGCTGGAGGCGGCGTTGACCAGGAATGCCCAGCCGGTACCGACCGCGCTGATCATCACGCCGGCGACCGCGGGACCGAGGATGCGCCCGGCGTTGAAGATGGTCGAGTTGATGCCGACCGCGTTGACCAGATCGTCCTTGCCGACCATCTCGACGACGAACGACTGCCGGATGGGGCTGTCGACCGCGGAGATCAGGCCGAGCACCGTGGCCAGCACGAGCACGTGCCAGTACTGCACGACTCCGGTCACGGCGAGCAGACCGAGCACGAGCGCCACCATCGACAGGCCCGTCTGCGTCGCGAGCAGCAGTCGTCGCTTGTCACCGCGGTCGGCGAGCATGCCGCCCCAGAGACCGAGCACGAGCGCGGGACCGAACTGCAGCGCAGTCACGATGCCGAGGGCGGTGCCGGAGTTGGTCAGCTCGAGCACGAGCCAGTCCTGCGCGACGCGCTGCATCCAGGTGCCGGTCAGCGAGACCAGCTGCCCGGACGCGTAGAGGCGGTAGTTGCGCACCCGCAAGGAGCGGAACATGCGTCTCGGTGCGGCTGCGGCGGATTCGACGAATTTGTCGGTGGGACGTGAGGCGATTGCTGTCACTGCTGGGGTGTCACTGCTCCGCAAGTTTGTCGAGAACGGGGACGACGTCGCGCAACACGGCGCGCTCGTCCGGGGTGAGTTCGGCCAGGCGCTGCGAGAGCCAGGCATCGCGCGAGCGACGCTCCGACTCGAGCAGGTCGCGTCCGGCATCGGTGACCGAGATGATCGCCTGACGCTTGTCGGTCGGGTGCGCATCGCGCCGGACGAGGCCACGCTCCTCGAGATTGGCCAGCACCTTGGTCATCGACGGCGGCTGCACCTTCTCGAACGCGGCGAGCTCGCCGGCGCTCATCGGACCGCGCTTGTGCAACGTCCCCATCGCCGCGATCTGCGTCAGCGTCACGGACATGTCCACACGCTGGTTGCGGATGAGGCGGGTCAACCGCAGCAGCGACGGGCGCAGCAGAGCGGCGAGTTCGGCGCTGGCACGCTTGCCCGTCGTCTTCGTCGCCGCCGTCATATCTTTAGTCTAGCTAACTATCAGGTCCATCGCCACATCCGCTGTCGTACGCTCAGCGTCGTGACAACGCGACCGGACGCGCTGCAGGTCAATCCCCGCCCGGTCGTCGCCGTCGGCACTGCGCTGTTCTTCGCCGCCTTCGTCGTCCTGTTGCCGTTCTGGACCTGGCTCGGCGAGCACCACCATCGCGACTGGCTGTGGACCGCGCTCGTCGGCTGGCTGCTCGGCCTGGTCGGCTGGGTGGTCATGGGCCGCCACCGCCGCGCCGGTCGCACACTCTGACGGTTCTCAGCGGCTCTCAGCGGCTCGGCAGGATCTCGTCGCCGTCGTCGTAGACGAGCTCCCCGACATCGGCGACCGGCGGCACCTTCACCTTGGTCTCGCTGTGCGCGCCGCAGCCGTACTCGACGCTGACCACCTGGCCGTCGCGCGGTGCCATGTCGTTACCGCACACGCCGAAGTTCGCGGCGAGCACACCGGCCAGCGGGAGCAGGAAGGCGCACGTGCCGCAGTGCGCGGGAGCCTGCCGGGCCATCGGCGCGTCGGGTCCGCCGTCGCCTGCCTGCCAGCGGTCGGCGATGTCGATCCGGCCGTCGCGCGAGAGCACCCGCTTGCGGCCCAGCCCCAGTTCGAAGGCGACCTGCTCGACGGCCGGGTCGTCGGAGAGCACGTAGGCCGGCACGAGTCGCGGATCCTCGGGATCGGAGGGCAGCAGATCGCCCGGACCCAGATCGCCGGGTGCGATGCGCTTGTCCCACGGCACCCACGCCGGGGCGAGGAGGGCATCTGCGCCGGGAAGCAGCACGACCTCGTCGACGGTCGGGGTCTTGCCACGGGGCGGGCGGGTGAGCGTGACCGCCCAGTACCAGCCGCTGTAACCCGGCAGCGACGACGCGAACGCGTGCGTGACGAGGCGCTCGTCGTCGGTGTGGACCGCGAGGTGCTCGCCCACGGTGTCGCCGCCGACGTCGACGGCGGCCGCGCGGGCGACCTCGATCGCGCGCGACAACAGCGCGTCGGTCTTCACCCCGGTTCCGGTCATGGTGGTCCCATTGTTGCTGATGCGCGGCGCGGACCGCCTCAGTGGGGCCTTTCCGTCGCCTCCGTGCGGCAGGATGGACCCATGGCGAAGAACCCGGGCGAGGCACCCCGCAGGGGGCGCTTCTCCAAGTCCGGGCACACCGTCCACGGCCCCCGTCCGGAGCACTCGACACAGCACTCGACCCAGCACTCGACCCAGCACTCGCCGCCGCAGCCGCCGGCCTATCGCCCGCCGCCCCCGGCACCGCCACCGCAGCGCCGTCCTCCGGCGTACGACCCGGCACGGGATGCCTACCAGGACGAGTTCTCGAGTCCCGCGTACTACGGGGACCCGGGTCAACCGTCGTCCGGACAGCGGTCGGGGGCCGCGCTGGGCCGCGCCGCGCTGACGCGTACGAACAAGGCCGCCCGCGTGGTCACCCGGAAGGTGATCAACGCGAGCAAGTCCGACGGCGCGCACGAGTCGGGCCTGACCGCGCTCATCTGGAACCAGGTGCTCAGCTACGGCACCGACGCCATGATCACCGTCGCGCTGGCGGGCACGGTGTTCTTCGGGGCGTCGACGCACGCCCAGCGCGGCAACGTGCTGCTGTACCTGCTGATCACGATGGCGCCGTTCGCGATCGTCGCGCCGATCATCGGTCCGGCTCTCGACCGGCTGCAGCACGGCCGGCGCTGGACGATGGCCGGCACCGCCATCGGGCGCGCCGTCCTCGCGCTGATCATGGCCGGTCACCCCACCGAGCTGCTCGTGCTCTACCCGTGCGCGCTGGGGTCGCTCGTGTTCTCGAAGGCCTACGCCGTGGTGCGTGCGGCCGCAGCACCGCGCCTCGTCCCACCCGGCATGACCCTGACCGAGGCGAACGCGCGGCTGTCGATCTTCGGTCTCGGCTCGACGTTGGTGCTGGGCGGCCTGGTCGGCGTGGTGATCAAGACGACGGGGTCGTACAGCCTCGGCCTCTGGCTCACGGCAATCGGTTATGCCGTCTGCGCGTACTTCGCGTTCCGGCTGCCGCCCCAGGTCGACTCCGCCGTCGGTGCGAGCCGGCATCCGCAGGAACCGCCGCGTCCGCGCACGCAGCAGCGGGTGGCGCCGCTGTCGCGCATCCGGTCGTGGGCGCGCCGCGGCTTCGACCCGCACGTGGTGATCGCGTTGCAGGGCGAGTCGGCACTGCGGCTGCTGTCGGGCCTGCTGACGATCTACCTCGCGTTCTACGTCGAGAGCACAGCGCACGGGCTCGAGGCCGCGCTCGATCTCGGTGCGGTGATCGGTGCCGCCGGTTTCGGCAACTTCAGCGGGACGGCGATCGGTACCAAGGTCAAGATGGCCAGGCCCGAGGCGGCGATCGTCACGTCGGTGGCGATCACAGCCGGAGTGTGTGTGATCGTCGCGATCAGCTTCGGCATCGTCTTCGCCGTCATCGGCATGTATGTCAGCGCCGTCGCGAACGCGCTGAGCAAGATAGCCCTCGACGCGCTCATCCAGCGCGACGTCGTCGAGACGTTGCGTTCGAGCGCGTTCGCGCGTTCCGAGACGTTCCTGCAGCTGGCGTGGGTGATCGGTGCGGCGATCGGCGTGGTGCTGCCGACCAGCGCTGCAAACGGCGGCGCGATCGGGTTCTGGGTCTCGGCGGTGGTGATGGGCGTGGTGGCGGTGATCGTGGTACTGCGCCTTCGGTTGATGAATCGCACCGCCGCGGCGCGTGCGGAGACCACGACCGAGCGCATTCATCCCGGCAAGCTCGACCTGCACAAGACGCGCCCGCACTGATGCGGGTACTCGTGGTGACGGCGGTCGAGGCCGAGCGCGACGCGATCGACCTGCCCGACGTGCTCGCGGGCGGCATCGGCCCGGCCGAGAGTGCCGCCGCGACCTCGGCAGCACTGGCGGGCGGGGCGTACGACCTCGTGATCAGCGCCGGGATCGCCGGCGGGTTCGCGCCGCTGGGCGTCGGCGACATCGCGGTGGCGAGCACGATCGCGTTCGGGGATCTCGGCGCGGAGACCGGAACCGGGTTCGAGGTGTTGTCGTCGGCGACGGCGCGGTACGAGGTGGCGCCGAAGCTGGCCGTCGAGCTGGCCGATCGCACCGGTGGGCACCTCGGCACGATCGTGACCGTGTCGAGGGTGACCGGGACGGCTGCGAGCGCCGACGCGCTCGTCGCGCGCTATCCCGATGTCGTCGCCGAGGCCATGGAGGGCGCCGGCGTCGCCGCCGCTGCCGTCCGGCACGGCGTGCCGTTCGCCGAGATCCGGGCGATCAGCAACGTCGTCGGTCCCGCGTGACCGGGCGGCGTGGCGGGTGGGCGAGGCGCTGGCAGCCCTGCGTCCGGCACTCGAGGCCGCCGCGGGAGGATGGCAGGCGTGAGGCTCGCCTTCTCGCCCTGCCCGAACGACACCTTCGTCTTCCACGCCTGGACGCACGGACTCGTCCCGGAGGCGCCGCCGGTCGAGGTGACCTACGCCGACATCGACGTCACGAACACCGCGGCCGAACGCGGCGAGTTCGACGTGGTCAAGGTGTCGTACGCGGCGCTGCCCTGGCTGCTCGACAAGTACGCGCTAGTGCCTGCGGGTGGCGCGCTCGGACGTGGCTGCGGGCCGCTGGTGCTCACCCGCGGCGGCGTCGACTCGATCGACGGGCGCACAGTGGCGGTGCCCTCGGAGCGCTCGACGGCGTACCTGCTGTTCCGCCTGTGGGCGGCCGGACGGCGCCCGGCGCGCATCGAGGTCGTCCCGTTCGCACAGATCATGCCGGGCGTGCGGGACGGGGACTTCGACGCGGGCCTGGTCATCCACGAGGCGCGGTTCGTCTATCCGCAGTACGGGCTGACCTCGCTGGTCGACCTCGGCGAGTGGTGGGAGGCCGACACCGGCCTGCCGATCCCGCTGGGCGCGATCCTCGCCGCCCGTCCGCTCGACGTGGCTCGAATCACGGACGTGGTGCGGGCGTCGGTCGAGTACGCGTGGGCCGACCCGTCCGCGTCCCGCGACTACGTGTCGGCCCATGCCGCCGAGATGGCGCCCGACGTCCAGCAGCGCCACATCGACCTCTACGTCAACGAGTTCACCAGCGACCTCGGCGACGAGGGCTACGACGCGGTCGACGCCCTGCTCACCCGCGCCCACGCCGAAGGCCTCGTCCCGCAAACTCCCCGGTTGCGCTGACCAACGGCTTTGACCCTCTATCGGCTGCTGGAGCGCGCCAATCACGACCAATTGAGGGTCAAAGTCGCGTCAGCGCTGGGACGATCCGTCCGCTCAGGCTTCCAAATTGTCCGCGAAGGCGCGCAGCAGGCCGGCGACCTTGCGGGCCTCGGCACGATCGGGGTACCGGCCGCGGCGCAGCGAGTTGGACGTGTTGTCGAGCAGCTTGATCAGATCCTCGACGAGCGGGGCCAGTTCCTCGGCCGGCTTGCGCGTGGCGCGCGCGACCGACGGCACGGGGTCGAGAAGGCGCACTTGCATCGCCTGGTTCCCCTTGCGTCCGGAGACCACGCCGAACTCGACGCGCTGCCCCTTCTTCAACTCGGTCACGCCCTCGGGCAGGGCATCGCGGTGGACGAAGACGTCGTCGCCGTCGTCGTAGGAGAGAAAGCCGAATCCCTTCTCCGCACTGAAGAACTTCACCTTGCCGGTCGGCACCGGGACTCCTGTCTGATCGTTACAGAGCTAGAGGCACCGCACGCCGCGGCGCCTCCTCCGTCCAGATTACCCAGCCCGCGGATGCTCGGCGACCACGTTCGCAGATAAGCTGGACTGTCTTTGCCGAGCGGACGAAAGCGAGCGACACATGGCAGGCACGTCGCCCCGGGCACCGGAGCAGTACTACCACCGCGAGCCCAACAGCGAGCGCGAGATCGTCGACTTCCGGGTCAACGAGCTTGCCGCCGACCAGGCGGGCGGGTTGTCGCCCTTCGGCCCCGACCGCGAGTTCCCGCTCCCGATCGACAAGATCAACTACACCCACCCAGGCCCGGACGATCGCCCCAACCTCGCCGACGGGCGCTGAACCCCCTCCGGTGACCGCCAGCCCGCTCGAGCCTGCGACGCGGCCGCCCGCGTCCTTGACCGAGTGGCTGCGCAGCCGTGGGGACGCCGAGCTCGCCGAGCTGCTGCGCCGGCGTCCCGATCTGGCCCTGCCCGCTCCCGCCGACCTGCCGACTCTTGCCGGACGGCTGTCCGTGCGCACCTCCGTGCAGCGCGCGGTCGACGGCCTCAACGCCTTCTCCCTGCGGGTACTCGAGGCACTGGTCCTGTGCGCGGGTCCCGATTCCCGGGTCGCGCTCGACGAGTCGGCCGCGCTGCTCGGCGCCGCGGGCATCGGCACCGCCGACATCGACGCCGCCCTGGACGAACTGCGCTCGCTGGCGCTGATCTGGGGCCCAAACGAGCAGCTGTACCTGGCCGGGTCGGTGCGTGAGTCGGTAGGCACCTATCCCGCGGGCCTCGGCCGGCCCGCGGCCACCCTGCTGCGCCAGGTGCCCGACGCCCAGCTGGCGCCGGTGCTGCACTCACTCGGCCTGCCCCCCGCTGCCCAGCCCAAGGCGGGCGCGGCCATCGCCGCGGTGCTCGCCGATCCCGATCGTGTCGCCGAGCTGGTCGCCCAGAGCGATCCGCAGCAACGCGACATCCTCACCCGGCTCGCCGCCGGCCCGCCGGTCGGCGTGCTGCGGGCCCGCGTCGGCGAGACGCCGCCGGCGGTGCTGCTGACGATGCGCGGCCTGCTGGTGCCGATCGAGGGTCAGACGGTCGAGCTGCCCCGCGAGGTCGGCCTGGCCCTTCGCGACACGCCGCTCGGCGCCGTCGACCCGGATCCGCCCCGCATCGACGTGATCGAGCGCGACCCGGCCGACCTCGACCGGGTCGGCACCACCGCCGTGCTCGAAGCGGTGCGCCTGGTCGACGCCGTGGCCGACAACTGGACGGCCCACCCACCCGTGCAGCTGCGCGCAGGCGGCGTCGGGGTGCGCGACCTGCGCCGCACTGCCAAGGACCTCGGCGTCGACGAGTCGGTCGTCGCGCTCATCGCCGAGGTGGCGTCCTCGGCGGGGCTGCTGAACTCGACCCACGGACTCGAGCCGGTCTACCTGCCGACCGTCGAGTTCGACAGCTGGCGCCGCCACGAGACCGCATCACGCTGGGCCGATCTGGCGCAGGCGTGGCTGGCTATGACCCGGCAGCCGAGTCTGGTCGGTCAGCGCGGCGACCGCGACCGGATGATCACCCTGCTCAGCCCGGACGGCGAGCGCGGCACCGTCCCGTCGCTGCGTGCCCGGGTGCTCGACACGCTCACCGAGTTGCCGCCCGGCCACGCCCCGGCCGACCGCAACGGCGTGCTGCAACATCTGGCCTGGCGCGAACCACGCCGCGCGAGCGGCTACCGGCCGGTGCTCGAGGCGATCCTCGCCGAGGCGGACGTGCTCGGCATCACCGCGGCCGGCGGCCTCACCGGCTACACCCGCACCCTGCGCGGCGGCAGCCGCGCGGTCGCCGAGCAGGTGCTCACCGGGGCGCTGCCGACGCCGGTCGACCACTTCGTCGTGCAGCCGGACCTGACGGTCGTCGTCCCCGGTCCCCCGACCACCGAGCTCGCGGTGGAGCTGTCACTGACCGCCGACCTCGAATCGACCGGCGGCGCGAGCGTCTACCGCATCACCGAGTCCTCGGTACGGCGCGCGCTCGACGCCGGACGCAGCGGCCGCGAGATCGCGGCCATGATCGCGCAGCGCTCGCGCACGCCCGTCCCGCAATCGCTGAGCTACCTCATCGACGACCTCGCCCGCCGTCACGGCGCGCTGCGCACGGGCACTACCTCGGCCTACCTGCGGTGTGAGGACGAGGCGCTGCTCGCCCGGGTGCTCGCCGACCGCAACATCACCACGCTGCACCTGCGCCGCATCGCCCCGACCGTCGTCATCTCCGCGGCACCGGTCACCGAGGTGCTCGAGAAGCTCCGCGGTGCCGGCTACGCCCCTGCCGCGGAGTCTCCGGACGGCGATGTCATCGCGCTCGGCGCTGAGGTGCCGCGCGCGCCGTCGCGCCAGGCGGTGCGGGTCGTGCGCTCACGCAGCGACGCCGTGTCGAATCTCGCCGAGCTGGTCAAACGGGTGCGCTCCGGCGACGCGCTCACCGAGATCACCGCCCGCCGCGTGCCGAGCGCCGCCCAGGAGGTGCCGGGCGTGACCTCGGCCGCCACCATGGGCCTGTTGCGTGACGCCATCCGTGCCGAGCAGGCGGTGCTCATCGGGGTGGCCGAGTCCGACGGCACACAGACCCGGCACGTGCTGTCGCCCATCTCGATGGCCGGCGGATTCGTGCGCGGGCACCAGGACGGCCGCGAAGGACTGGTCGCCTTCCCCCTGCACCGCATCACGGCCGCGACGGTCGTCGACCGGGACGACCCGGACGAGGGTTGATTTCTGCGCGGGCGCTCGCGGTTTGAGATAATGGACGGTCGTTGTCCTATGTGGGGAGATCTGTGAGTACCCCACGAAACTGCTCCGCAAAGAACACTCCGCACTTCCGAGGGGACCCCTCTGTGACCGACGGACCTTTGATCGTCCAGTCCGACAAGACCTTGTTGCTCGAAGTCGACCACCCGCTGGCGGGCGAAGCGCGTGCCGCGATCGCGCCGTTCGCCGAACTCGAACGCAGCCCGGAGCACGTCCACACCTACCGGCTGACCCCGCTGGGCCTGTGGAACGCCCGCGCCGCCGGCCACGACGCCGAGCAGGTCGTCGACGCGCTGGTGCGCTACAGCCGCTACGCGGTGCCGCACGCGCTGTTGGTCGACGTCGCCGACACGATGGACCGCTACGGGCGGCTGCAGCTGGCCAAGCACCCGACGCACGGGCTGGTGCTCATCTCGCTCGACCGGGCCGTGCTCGAAGAGGTCGTGCGGCAGAAGAAGATCGCCCCGATGCTGGGCGAGCGCATCGACAACGACATGGTCGCGGTGCACCCGTCCGAACGGGGTCGGCTCAAGCAGGCACTGCTGAAGGTCGGCTGGCCCGCGGAGGACCTCGCGGGCTACGTCGACGGCGAGGCCCACCCGATCGAGCTGAAGCAGGACGACTGGCACCTGCGCACCTACCAGCAGCAGGCCGTCGACATGTTCTGGCAGGGCGGCTCGGGCGTGGTCGTGCTGCCGTGTGGCGCGGGCAAGACGCTGGTCGGCGCGGCGGCGATGGCCGAGGCGAAGGCCACCACCCTCATCCTCGTCACGAACACTGTCGCCGGGCGGCAATGGAAGCGTGAGCTGATCGCACGCACGTCCCTGACCGAGGAAGAAATCGGCGAGTACAGCGGTGAGAAGAAAGAGATTCGTCCGGTCACCATCGCGACGTACCAGGTGATGACCACGCGCCGCAAAGGCGAGTACCGCCACCTCGAGCTGTTCGACAGCCGCGACTGGGGCCTGATCGTGTACGACGAGGTGCACCTGTTGCCGGCGCCGATCTTCCGCCTCACCGCCGACCTCCAGTCGCGCCGCCGACTCGGGTTGACGGCGACGCTGATCCGCGAGGACGGCCGCGAGGGCGACGTGTTCTCGTTGATCGGCCCGAAGCGCTACGACGCGCCGTGGAAGGACATCGAGAACCAGGGCTGGATCGCGCCGGCCGACTGCACCGAGGTGCGGGTGACGCTCACCGACGCCGAGCGGATGAACTACGCGACCGCCGAGCCCGAGGACCGCTACAAGTTGGCGGCGACAGCGCGTACGAAGCTGCCGGTGATCAAAACGATCGTCGACAGGCATCCTGACGATCAGGTGCTCGTCATCGGCGCGTACCTCGACCAGCTCGACGACGTGTCGGCCGAGCTCGACGGGGCGCCGATCATCCAAGGATCGACGCCGAACAAGGAGCGCGAGAAGCTGTACGACGCGTTCCGCCGCGGCGAGGAGCGCGTGCTGGTCGTCAGCAAGGTCGCGAACTTCTCTATCGACCTGCCCGAGGCCGCCGTCGCCGTGCAGATCAGCGGGACGTTCGGGTCGCGGCAGGAGGAAGCGCAGCGGCTCGGGCGCGTGCTGCGTCCGAAGAAGGACGGCCGCCAGGCGCACTTCTACACCGTCGTCGCGCGCGACACCCTCGACTCCGAGTACGCGGCACACCGGCAGCGGTTCCTCGCCGAACAGGGCTATGCGTACACGATCGTCGACGCCGACGACCTGCTGCGCCCGCTGTAGTCGTCACCTCGCTTCACACGACTGACCGAAACCGACCGCGTGCAACGCGGTGATCTCGGGTGCGGATTCGATCGTTGCTTCGGACTTGACCTCTTTTGCGTACGCAGCTTGGCCTCGCCTCGCTGCGGCAAATCGCTTCGCGTCCAGCCGGTCGGCGAAGCGGACGTAACTCGCCAGCGCCATCGCCTTCGCCTTCGCCGACCGCGGCACCGGTATCCGTGCCACCTGCCGATCGAAATCGCTCAACAGCGCGGCGTGCGCGCGCCGTTGCGCGAGGTACGCCCTGACCGGGATGTCGAGGCTGCCGCCGTGGGTCACGGCGATGACCTTCGGAAGCAGGGCGTCGCAGAGCCGGTTCACGGCAGCGACGTAGGCCTGCCCGGCAGAGCCTCCGGCGGACGCCGTCGACCGCGTCGCCGCGGCGGAGGGCGAGGTTGCGGGCGAGGTTGCGGGCGAGGTTGCGGGCGAGGTTGCGGGCGAGGTCGGGCCAGATGGCCCGCCCTGGGACGACGAGCACGCGCAGATGACCAGCGCGACGGCTGCGAGACGTGCTCCCAGCCCGCCGAACGCCATTCGGCCATTCTCATCGCGGGGCCGAGCGGGCGCGACCCTCGTGGATCAATAGTTAGCTTGTAGCGTCGTGGCCGTGACCCGATTGCGTCTGCTGCTCGCCGCGACCGCCCTCCTCGTCGCCGGCTGCACGTCCTCCGGCAGCGGCGGGGGCAACGGTGCAGCGACGACGTCGTCCGGCGGGTCGAAACTCGCGACGGCCGTCGCGGGCAGGATGCGCTCCGGCATGGCCCGGGTCACCAGTGCACACCTGGTCATCGACGCGGGCGGGCTCGGCGGCAAGTCCTCCGGCGACGTCACGTACAGCAACGGGCAGGCCACCGCGTCGCGGCTGACCGTGAACGCGGGCGGCGCCGCCACGATCGTCACGGTCGGCGGCACGAGTTACGCGAAACTGCCGGCCGGCCGGAACACGACGGGCAAGCCGTGGGTCGTCGTCAGCGCCGACAGCAGCAACGAGTTCGTGCGCGCACTGAGCTCGCAGGTGTCGCTCACGAAGGCAGCCACCTCATTACCCGCAATCGCCGACGCGGTCGGCACGGCGTCCTCGATGACGGACAAGGGCACGACGGCTAACGGCCACGCCTATGCGTTGAAGCTCGATCCCGGCAAGATCACCGACCCCAACCTAGGCGGGGCGCTGCGCGACCTCGGCGAGAACCCGATCCCGGTCGCGCTCGTGCTCGACACGTCGTCGCGACCGACGCAGATCAGGATCGACGTGAAGCTCGGCTCGTCGTCGTTCCCGATCGTGATCGACGTGAGCAGGTTCAACGCCCCGCTGACCATCGCAGCCCCGCCGCAGGACCAGGTCGCCAGGTGAGCTCGCCACAACAGCCCGAGCCCGACACCAAGGACTGGACGTGGGTGCTCGCCCGGCCCTGCGCTGAGTGCGGCTTCGACGCGTCCGCGATCAGCGGTGCGGAGGTCGCCGGGCAGCTCCGCGCCGCGACCGAAAACCTCAGCGCGGCCGTCCTCGCGCCGGGATCGGACGCGCGGCCGCGGCCCGGCGTCTGGTCAGCGCTCGAGTACGGCGCTCACGTGCGCGACGCCTACATCGTGTACGGCACGCGATTCGCATCGATGCGGCACACGGACGACCCGCTGTTCCCCGATTGGAACCAGGACGACACGGCGCTAGCCGAGCGGTACTGGGAACAGGATCCGCGCAAGGTCGCCGACGAGCTGGCCGTCGAGAGTGATCGGCTCATCCGCAGCCTCGACGACGTGCGGCCCGACGAGTGGCAGCGGCGTGGCCGGCGCTCGAACGGTTCGGAATTCACGATCGAGTCGCTCGCGCGCTACCTGCTGCACGACGTCGTGCATCACCTGCACGACGTCACTCGCGGCTGAGTTTGTGCGGCATCAGCACAATGGCTGAGTGCATGCCGCGCTGCAGATCCTCGCGCTCGTCGCGGTAGTCGGTTTCGGCGCCGCCGGCGCGCGTCGTCTCGGCTGGTCGGAACCGCTCGTCCTGGTCGTCATCGGCATCGGGCTCTCGTTCGTGCCGCATTTCCCCGACATCCGACTGACGCCCGACATCGTGCTGGTCGGACTGCTCCCCCCGCTGCTGTACTCGGCGGCGATCCGCACGTCGCTGGTCGACTTCAAGGCCAACCGTCGCGCCATCCTGCTGCTGTCGGTCGCGCTCGTGGCCTTCTCGACGGTCGTCGTCGGCTACGTCGCGTACTGGGCGATCCCGGCCGTGACTCTTGCCGCGGGCTTCGCGATCGGCGCCGTGGTCGCGCCGCCTGACGCCGTCGCTGCCACCACCGTCGCCCGCAGGGTCGGCATGCCGCGCCGCATCGTGTCGATCCTCGAGGGCGAGAGCTTGTTCAACGACGCGTCCGCCCTGGTCGCCCTGAACACGGCCATCGCGGCGACGACCGCGTCGGTCACTGCGTGGCACATCGGCTGGGACTTCGTGCGTGAAGCCGGCGGTGGCCTGCTCGTCGGCGCCGTTGCCGCGGTGGTGCTCGCGTTCATCCGCAAGCGCATCGACGATCCGCTGCTCGACACCACGCTGTCGTTCGCCGCGCCCTACGTTGCGTTCCTGCCGGCGCAGCAGATCCACACCTCCGGGGTGCTGGCCGTGGTGATCACCGGGCTGTTCCTAGGGCACAAGTCACCCACGTTGCAGACGGCCCGCTCGCGTGTCGCCGAGAACATCAACTGGCGCACGGTGCAGTTCCTGCTCGAGAACGTGGTCTTCCTGCTCATCGGGCTGCAGGTGCGCAGCATCCTCAAAGAAGTCGGCGCGGCGCATCTGCCGCTGAGCAGGGTCATCTGGCCGTGCGCGGCGATCCTGCTCGCCACGGTCGTCGCGCGGCTGGTGTGGATGTTCGGCGTGGCCGCGCTCATGCGTGCCGCCCGGATGCGCACGTGGGGGTGGCGGGTCAGCCTCGTGGTCGGCTGGGCGGGCATGCGTGGCGTCGTGACCCTCGCCGCCGCGTTCCTGTTGCCCGCAGACACTCCGCAACGGGGATTGCTCACCCTCGCCGCGTTCGTCGTCGTCGCCGGCACCCTGTTGCTGCAGGGCCTCACCCTCCCGTGGCTCGTCCGGGTGCTGCAGCTTCCCCGTCCCGATGTCGCCGAGGACGCACTGCAATCCGCCGGCCTGGTCGACCGGGCGGCGCGGGCCGGGCTCGCCGTCCTGGACGAGGTGAAGACGGACGACGATCCACCCGAGGTCATCGAGCAGTTGCAGGAACGTTCGATGCGGCGCTCGAACCAGATCTGGGAGCAGCTCGGCCGCTCGCAGTCCGAGCTCGAACCGCCCGCAGCGGCCTACCGCCGCCTACGGCTGCAGATGATCTCGGCCGAACGCAGCTCGATCCTCGAGGCGCGTGACAGCGGCACCTACGACGACGAGGTGCTGCGGTTCGCCCTCAACGCGATCGACCTCGAGGAGTCGCTGCTCGACCGGGTCGAGGACGCCGCCGGCCGCATCGACGACGAGCTGGTGACCCCCGACAAGCGCGCCGGCGACTGCAAGCACCTCGACGAGGCTCCGCGCGTGATGCGCGCGAACACGCCGGGCGTCTGCGAGGACTGCGTGCGCGAGGGCACCCGCTGGGTGCACCTGCGGCTGTGCCTGACCTGCGGCAAGGTCGGCTGCTGCGACTCCTCCGTCCGCAAGCACGCGAACGCGCACTTCCACGAGACCGAACACCCCGTCATGCGCAGCATCGAGCCGGGCGAGGCCTGGCGCTGGTGCTACGTCGACGACCTGCTCGGCTGACCCGCCGCCCCCGTCCCGCGAGTGGTCATTTGTACCGCGAGTGGTCGCCTATAAGTGACCACTCGGCGCGTAGGTGACCACTCGGGGGACGACGAAGGGCCCGGACGTGCGCCCGGGCCCTTCGTTTCGAACTGGATGGACTCTAGAAGTCCATGTCCCCGCCAGGCATGCCGCCACCGGCAGGCGCGGCAGCCTTCTCCGGCTTCTCGGCGACGACAGCCTCGGTGGTGAGGAACAGCGCCGCGATGGACGCCGCGTTCTGCAGGGCGGAGCGCGTCACCTTCGCCGGCTCCACGATGCCCTCCTTGAACATGTCGACGTACTCGCCGGTCTGGGCGTTGAGCCCGTGACCCGGCTCGAGCGTGGACACCTTCTCCGCGACGACGCCGCCCTCGAGGCCGGCGTTGATCGCGATCTGCTTGAGCGGCGCGGTCAGCGCGACGCGAACGATGTTCGCGCCGGTGGCCTCGTCACCCTTCAGGTCGAGCTTGTCGAACGCGGTCGCGGCAGCGTTGGCCAGGGCCACGCCACCACCCGGGAGCAGACCCTCTTCGACGGCCGCCTTCGCGTTGCGAACGGCGTCCTCGATGCGGTGCTTGCGCTCCTTGAGCTCGACCTCGGTCGCGGCACCGACCTTGATGACCGCAACACCGCCGGCGAGCTTCGCCAGGCGCTCCTGCAGCTTCTCGCGGTCGTAGTCGCTGTCGCTGTTCTCGATCTCGGCGCGGATCTGGTTGACGCGGCCCTGGATCTGGTCGGCGTCACCCGAGCCCTCGACGATCGTCGTCTCGTCCTTGGTGACCTGGACGCGACGCGCGCGGCCGAGCAGCTCGACGCCGGCGTTCTCGAGCTTGAGACCGACGGTCTCGCTGATGACCTGGCCACCGGTCAGGATCGCGATGTCCTGCAGCATGGCCTTGCGGCGGTCGCCGAAGCCCGGCGCCTTGACGGCCACGGACTTGAACGTGCCACGGATCTTGTTCACGACCAGGGTCGCGAGAGCTTCGCCCTCGACGTCCTCGGCGATGATCGCCAGCGGCTTGCCCGACTGCATGACCTTCTCGAGCAGCGGGAGCAGGTCCTTCACGTTCGAGATCTTCGACTCGACGATGAGGATGTACGGGTCGTCGAGGACGGCCTCCATCCGCTCGGCGTCGGTGACGAAGTACGGGCTGATGTGGCCCTTGTCGAAGCGCATGCCCTCGGTGAGCTCGAGCTCGAGTCCGAAGGTGTTGCTCTCCTCGACGGTGATGACGCCTTCCTTGCCGACCTTGTCCATCGCCTCGGCGATGAGCTCGCCGACGGTGGCGTCAGCGGCGGAGATCGTCGCGGTGGCCGCGATCTGCTCCTTGGTCTCGACGTCCTTGGCCTGGTTGCTCAGGACCTCCGACACCGATGCAGTGGCTGCCTCGATGCCGCGCTTGAGCGCCATCGGGTTGGCACCCGCGGCGACGTTGCGCAGTCCCTCGCGTACCAGCGCCTGCGCAAGGACGGTCGCCGTCGTCGTGCCGTCACCGGCGACGTCGTCGGTCTTCTTCGCGACCTCCTTGACCAGCTCGGCGCCGATCTTCTCGTAGGGGTCCTCCAGCTCGATCTCCTTGGCGATGGAAACACCGTCATTGGTGATCGTGGGGGCGCCCCACTTCTTCTCCAGCACAACGTTTCGGCCCTTGGGACCGAGCGTCACCTTCACGGCATCCGCGAGGGTGTTCATGCCGCGCTCGAGGCCGCGACGGGCCTCTTCGTCGAACGCGATCAACTTGGCCATGCGGTTTCGTTCCCTTCACATGGAAGTACGGTCGTCCGGCCTGTGGCGCCCGCGACGGACGGCGACCCATGGAGGTTGCCTCACCACGACCGGTTGGCACTCACAGTACGCGAGTGCCAATTCAGGTTTAGCACTCGCCCCCGGCGAGTGCAAGGACGGCGCGGCTACGCGGCGGCGAGGCCGAGCCCGCTCACAGTGAGCGGCGCGATCTGCCATGAGTGGCGCGCTGTTTCGCGCTACTCAGCCCCGAAGGCGCCACTTACCGGTTAACGGCAACGGCCCGGTTCCGCGATGCGGAACCGGGCCGTCAGGCGTAGGTGGCTCAGACGAGACGAACCGCGTCAGCCTGCGGGCCCTTCGGACCCTGGGCCACCTCGAACTCCACGCGCTGACCTTCGTCCAGCGAGCGGTAGCCGTCGGCCTGGATGGCGGAGTAGTGGACGAAGACGTCCTGCCCGCCGTCCACGGCGATGAAGCCGTAGCCCTTCTCGTTGTTGAACCACTTCACAGTGCCCTGTGCCACGTGCACTCCTTGCTAGGGGCCTATCCGGTGCGCACACTTCGTGCGCGCCGGGGTCTTCGATCAGGTCCCGCGTACTGCCAGTGCACGCGTGAAAACTCGTCACTTCGACCGCCGCGGACGCTACCGAATCGCCCACATGAACGCCAGATTCGCTTCACTCAACATTAACGCCGGAATGTCAGCGACGCGCCGTCGGCGGACAGGGTCAGCCTGCTCGCGTCGATCGACCACATGACCTCGCCGGCCAGCACCGAGTCGATGACCCGGTTCTGCTGTTGCGTTCCGGGCGGGCCGGACGGGCACGGTCGCGCGATCGTCGTGTGCAGGTCGACCACGACCAGTGAGCTGTCGCCGACCTCGACCTGGGCGCCGCTCGTGTAGCAGCGGTCGACGGTGAGCTGACGGTCGGACGGGAAGGACAGCACCACCGAGCCGACAGCCCGACGGTTCGAGGCGCTGTGTGCGGTGCTGACGAGCCGCCACCGGCTGCCCGTCAGGTCCGCGGGAAGCCCGCCGACCGCACGGACGCTGCCCCGGGTACCGGTCAGGGTCAGGACACTGCCGTCGATGCTCCATCGCACCTGACCGGTGAGAATCCTGTCGATCGCCTGGGCGGCCTCGTCTCGGACCGAGCCGGCCGCCGGCGGCGGCGGGCAGCTGTGGTCGTCGGTGTTCCACGTCGCAAACGTCGCGACGCCTGGTGCGAGCCGTGCCGACCCCGACACGATGGAGCAAGGGTGCTCGATACGGTAGGTGTCACCGGTGAACGTGAGCGTGGCTCCGCCGTCCTGTACCGCCGCCCCGTGACGGAAGTGCCCGTTGCCGAAAGTCACCGTCGTGATCTGCCAACTGTGCGCGGTGAGCAGTTGCGGGTTCGGACCGGCGGTGGTTGCACCGGTGAACACGAGCCGGCCGATCTCGTCCATGCTCACGATGAGCAGGCCGGGTCGGACGATGACCGACGCCCGCCCGCTCAACACCCGGTCGACCAGGTCCGCGGTCTGGGCGACGATCGGCGGGCAGGTCGTCGTCGAGAGAATGGTCAGCGAGAAGTCGGCGGTGGCGCCGTCGTCGTGGACTGCGGTGGGCGCGATGTACTTGCGGCAGCCGTCGGTGCCACGCATGGACCCGTCCGCGCCGATGGTCACCTGGGCCTCCGCCGTCAGGGGACGCACAACGCCGTTCGCATCGAACACCTTGACCAACGTCCAGGCGCCCTGCAACGCATTCGTGGACGTCTGCTGCACCGTGCCGTAGACGAGCGAGAATGACTGGCTGCCGCCGCCGTAGACGATCAACCTGCCGCCGCGGACGACCCAGGCTGCGGGATCGCTCGACAGGAGGCTGTCGACGGTGCCGGCCGCATCCGAGCACGGATGCGCAGGGGCATGCGCTCTCATCGTGAAGGTGCCACGCGTCACCGTTGCGGGCGCGGTGAACGAACGGCAGCCGTCATCGACAGCCGCGGTGCCGTCAGCGATCTTCAGGGTTCCTGCTGACGCCGGACGGCCCGCGACGGCGTCAAGCGTCCAGATGTGGTCGGTGAGGGCGGACGGGTCGATCACAGCGCTCGTAGGTTCCCACTGGAAGGTCAGCTGCGGGGACATCCCCGAGAAGCCGGGGTCGATCGTTTGTGCTTCGAGGGTGAGCGCCGTGCCCGAAATTGACGCAAGGTAAGTGCCCTGGCCAGTCGGTCCGCAGCCAGTGAACGTCACGGCCGGTCCGGCCACTGTCGCTCGACCCGCGCAGATGGTGCCGCTGATGGTGCCGCTCGCCGCATCGATGCGCAGCGTCTTGCCGTCCGGCGCACGCCAGGTGGTGTCGGTCAGCGTCGGCACGTCCAGCGACGGCGGCGGCACCGCTTTCGCAGCGGGTACGAAGTGCAGGCTGCCGGACCCACGCTTGATGGTCAGACCGCTGGAGTCGATCGAGTAGGCGGAGCTTCCCCGCAACAGCTTGGTGCCGCTGTCGTAGAACCCCGGGCCGTACTGATCGGTGCAGCCCTTGTACCTGACGACGGGATCGCTGACGGTCAGCCGGCTGGCTGTGACGCTCGCGTGGCCTGCGATCAATCGGCATTCGTCGTCGGCGACGAGGTTGCCGTCATGGCCGACGTAGAACGTTGCTGTCGATCGCGTGCCGGGCGCGCCCTGCAGCAACCAGACGACACCCTGCAGACCGGCGGTGTCCGCACTCGGCGGCGCGTGCCGTGGTTGGCCACGCAGCCCGATCGCAAGACCGGCCACCAGCGCCACCACTGCGGCACCGGCTGCGGCGACGAGCCACGTCCGGCGACGCCGCGGCGGCGCCAGCAGTTCCTCGTCGATCTCCGGCACCTCGGCGAGTGCCGTGTCGCCGTCCGTGCCGGCCCGCCACCGCTGCCCGGCCGCGCGCAGCCGTGCGTCCATCCGCTCGTCAGTCATCGTCGTCTCCCAACAGGGTGCGCAGTCGGGCGCGGGCGTCGAACAGCGTCGACTTGACCGTCCCGGACGAGCACGCCATCACGGTCGCGGTCTCGTCGACGCTCAGCCCGACGAAGTAGTGCAGGTGCACGGCGAGTTGCTGGCGCTCGGCCAGCAGGGCGATCGCGCGTTCGAGGTCGACGTCCGGATCGCCTTGTGTCACAGGGGTTTCCGGCACGTCCGCGGTCTCGTCGACGACCCGCAGCCATCGAGCCCGGGTGCGCCGCGACGCGCGCGCGAGATCGGCGATGATCGCGAGCAGCCAGGTGGTCGCGGTGCCTCTGGCAGGGTCGAACTGCTGGCGCTTCTGCCAGGCCCGGGCCAGAACGTCCTGGACAAGATCATCGGCGTCGGCGTGGGGTGCCAGCCGACGGGCGAGGCGACGCATCGGGACGAGCGCCGGCGCGGCCCATGCGGCGAACGCAGCCGCGTCCATGCCGGCCTGCTCGTCAGCGTCCACGTTCACACCCTGTCTACGTCACGACACGCAGACAAGGTTGGGTCGCTCCGCGTTGCGTCAGCCGCTCAGGGCGACACGTATCTCTACTTTGTCGATAGATTTTGACAAGAGGGGTACGCCTCTGGCACTGTCGCCGCATGCCCCTTCCGGCACCGCTCCGTCGCCAAGAGCTGACCCACGTCCCGACTTCGACCCTGTAAGGGTCGTGATCCGCCCGGATCAGCAGCCGTTACAGGGTCGAAGTCGGTTACAGCAGACCGGCCTCGCGCATGCCCTTGATGGTCGGCGCGATCACGGCGGTGGGCGCGGCATCCGCGCTCACCGCGTCGATCGTCTTCAACCCGTCGCCGGTGTTGTAGATGACCGTCTCGACGGACGTGTCGATCGCACCGGACTCGACGAGCTTCTTCAGCACCGCTGTCGTGACGCCGCCGGCGGTCTCGGCGAACACGCCGGTCGTGCGGGCGAGCAACCGGATGCCCCCGCGGATCTCGTCGTCGTCGACCGCTGCCATCGCGCCGCCCGTCGTGCGGACGGCGTCGAGCGCGTACGGGCCGTCGGCCGGGTTGCCGATGTTCAGCGACTTCGCGATCCCGGTCGGACGCACCGGGATCACCTCATCCACCCCGTTCACGTACGCGGTCGCGATCGGCGAACACCCCGCCGATTGCGCACCGAACACGCGCCACGCCGTGTCGGGAACGAGCTGGGCAGCGACGAGTTCCTTGAACGCCTTGTGAATCTTCGTGAGCATCGAGCCGGACGCCATAGGCGCGACGTACTGGCCCGGCAGGCGCCAGCCGAGCTGCTCGGCCACCTCGTAGCCGAGGGTCTTCGATCCCTCGGCGTAGTAAGGGCGCACGTTGACGTTGACGAAGCCGGTCTTCTCGAACTCGTCGGTCTCGGAGAGTTCGGAGCACAGCCGGTTCACGTCGTCGTAGGAACCCTTGATGCCGACGAGCGTTCCGCCGTAGATGGCGCTCTGCACGATCTTCGGGGCTTCGAGGTCGGCGGGGACGAAGACGATGGATGGCATGCCGATGCGCGCGGCGTGCGCGGCGACCGAGTTACCCAGGTTTCCTGTCGAAGCACAGGCGATGCGCTCGAACCCGAGTTCGCGTGCAGCGGTGACCGCAACCGACACGACCCGGTCCTTGAACGAGTGCGTCGGGTTGGCCGAGTCGTCCTTCACCCAGACCGGCGCGGTGAAACCGAGCTCGTCGGCCAGGCGGTCGGCACGGATGAGCGGCGTCATGCCGGTTCCGCTGTCGACGCGCGTGGCGGCGTCCTGCCCCACCGGGAGCAGCCCGGCATAGCGCCACAGCGAGTGCGGCCCGGCAGCGATGTCCTCGCGCGTCACGCGGGCGAGCGCGTCGGTGTCGTAGATGATTTCCAGCGGCCCGAAACACTCGAAACACGCGTGCTGCGGACCCAGCGGATAGGTGGCGCCACAGTTGCGGCAACTGAGCCCGGACGCGGGCGAGGTGAGCCGATCGGCAAGAGCAGTCATGACAAAGCGAGGCCTTTCTCCTCATCTTTCCCGGCGCGCCGTTGCGCTGCCAGGCCGGAGTTGGCACCTTCGTGCAGGCGCAGGCGAAAGCCTGCTTCACACGCGGTTGCCGGGGCTTCTACGGGCCGGTCCCTCTGCCCCTCTGGATGAGCGGTGCTATTCGGTTGTGGCGTGCATGGAACTACGCACCATTATGCACAGCGTGAGACGGCGCCGTCACGCTGCGTAGTCGGTCGTGAGCACGACCACGACCGGGCCGGCGGGCAACTCCGCGAACCGCTCGGCGACCCGGTGGATCGTCGCGAACTGGCGCTGCAGCGCGAGCGCCGCCCGCTTCGCGCCCGGCGTCGCCGGGTCGTAATAGGCCGTCGTCGTGATGACGTCGTTCTGGTATCCCTCCTGCGTCGACGTCACGTGCCACCCGGCATGTTTGAAGCGCTGCGCCGCCTGGTGGGCGAGGTCGGTCGTGGTGGTCTGGTTCAGCACGATGAGCGGCTGCGACCCGATCACGGACGGCGTGCTCGACGAGGGCGTCCCGGTCGACGTCGTCGTCGACGTGGCGACGGAGGGCGATCCCGACGGCGAGGACTGCGGGGTCGACTGATGTGTGTCCGACCCCGCCGCGGTTGCTGCGTGGTGCGGGTTTCGCAGGGCGATGAACGCGACGACGAGCACCGCGACACCGAGCACCGCGATCAGGATGCCGATGATCCGCTCGCGTTGACGGCGACGCGCGAGCTGACGCTCGAACCGGCCTGCCCGCGGACGGGCCCCACCGCGTCCGGCTGCGGGAGTGCGAGTCGAGGGGTCGACGGTCACGTCGTCCGCGCTGTCGTTCTCGCTGTTGGGCAGGTTGTCCATAGCTCCGGTCGGCCTCGTCAGCAGTGCATCTTGCCGGGCCTGGCTGTGGAGCGGACAGGCGGGGTGCTGGGTCAGACCTCGATGCCGAGGCGGCGCGCGGATCGCTGCCGCTGACGGCTGGCACGCAGGCGCCGCAACCGCTTGACGAGCATCGGGTCGGCGGCGAGCGCCGCCGGGGTGTCGATCAGCGCGTTGAGCACTTGGTAGTAGCGCGTGGTCGACATGTCGAACAGCTCACGGATGGCCTGTTCCTTCGCGCCGGCGTACTTCCACCACTGCCTCTCGAAGGCGAGGATGTCGCGGTCGCGGCGGTTCAGCCCGTCGGCCGATTCGCCCTCGCTGTCCGCGTCGTGCCCGTTGTTGGTGGACACCGCCTGGGCGTGATCGCCGTTGGCCATACGAGTCGCGCTCCTGCTCACCGGGGACGGACTGACCGCTTCGACGGTAGTCGAATTCCATCCATGTGATTTACCGTGCCGCCATTCAATCACGGACGCCGTGATCAACCCCGCACGGCACGCTGTGGACGCGCCCAGGTTTGTCCCCCGCATCGTCCCCATCCCTCTGCGGTCGCGCCCGCGACACCGGTCGCAGGCGCCACCCTCGGCGCATGGACACCACCGCCCTCATCAGCGCGGCGACCACCCTCGATGCCCACGGCGAGGCGCTGGTCTCCCGTGCACACGCGCTCGCCCGCCAGAGCGACGCGATGCGCTGGGACTCCCCGCCGCGCGTCGGTGCCGCACCGTGCTCGACGCGCTGTGCGCGCACCTAATTGCGACCGGCAACAGTTCGGCAGCACTTGCCGACAGCATCCGCAGCTGCGCCGCCCGCGTGGCGCGACCGCGGTGAGCGACGTCGTCGTCACGGGCGGCGCCGACGGCATCGCAGCCGTCGTCGACGACCTGCTCGCGACGGCTGCCGCACTGCGCACGACGACGACCGCGGTGAGCGACGCCCTCGCCGACGCCACGGCGCCTGCACTGCAATGGGCGCTGGTCACCGCCGCGCCGGCCGATCCGACGGGCATCGCGGCGGTGCAGCGCACGCTGTCGGGGCAGGTCGCTGCGCTCCGCTGGGCCGGCGAGTGCGCCGCTGCGCTCACCATGAACGTGCTGGCGGCTGCCGCTGCGTACCGCGACGCCGAACAAGGCGTCGGTGACTCGTTCCTGCACGAGTTCGCCGACACGATGCTGAGCGGCTCCTGGGTCGTGCCGCCGACACTCATCTCGTCCCTGACCGGGCTGCCCGAGCGCGACTTCTCACCGGTCACCGCGCTGCCGCACCTGCTGAGCCTGTTCGTCATCGACGGCTCGCCGGTACTGCACGACCTGGGTGACGACCCGACGACGACGGTCGCGCCGCGGGCATTGAGCGACCTTGTGCTCGACCTGGCGGCGCGCAACCAAGGCCGGCCCGGCGAGATCTCGGTGTCGTTCGTGACCGGAGCCGACGGCGTGCGCCGTGCCATTGTCGACATCCCTGGCACGAAGTCGTGGAATCCCGCGCCGGTCGCCGACGTCACGAGCGTCGGCACCGACATTCTGTCCATCGCCGGGCACGACACCTCCTACGAGCGCGGCGTGTTCGAGGCCCTCGCCGACGCAGGCGTGCGTCCGGACGTCCCGGTGCTGCTCGTCGGCCACAGCGAGGGCGGCATCGTCGCCGTCAACGCCGCCCGTGACGCCGCCTCGTCCGGGCGTTTCCGCATCACCCACGTGGTGACCGCGGGCTCGCCCGTCGGTGGGATCGTCGGCGAGCTGCCCGGCAACGTCCAGCTGCTCTCGCTCGAGAACACGGCGGACATCGTCCCGGCACTCGACGGCCTGCCGAACCCCGAGCGGGTCAACGTCACCACCGTTCGGGTGAGCGAGCAACACGGCAGCATCGGCGCCAACCACGACCTGCAGCAGAGTTACGAGCCGGCGGCGGTCTCTGCCCAGACCGCCGGCGACGGATCCGTCGACGCGTTCCTGCACGGCGCGGCCGGGTTCCTGTCCGGCGACCGGATGACGACGCACGCCTATCAGATCACCCGCTCGCCATGAGCGTGCACGTTGCCGTCACCGACGGTCTCTCTTGCCCTTCCGCCTGACCTGCTCCATCGTTTGCTCATGCTGGGACTGATGCAGGACGTCGCGCTCACCTCGAACTGGATCCTCGCCCGTGGCGAGCGGTACTTCGGCACGAAGACCGTGGTCACGAACACCGCGAACGGCCTGGAGACCACGTCGTTCGCCGAGCTCACCACCGAGGCGCGAAAGATCGGGTCGGCGCTCGACACGCTCGGTGTCTCGGCCGAAGGGAGGGTGGCGACCTTCGCATGGAACTCGGCGCGGCACCTCGCGCTGTACTTCGCGATCCCGGGGACGGGCCGGGTCATGCACACGGCCAACATCCGCTACTTCCCGGACCAGCTGATCTACACCGTCAACCACGCCGAGGACGAGGTCGTCTTCGTCGACCGATCGCTGCTCGGGATGTTCGGCAAGTACCTTCCCGAGCTGAGCACGGTCAAACACGTTGTGGTGATGGACGACGGCGCGGACGTCGACCTCCCCGAGGATTCGCGCGTCGTCCGCTACGAGGACGTGGTCGGCCCGGCCGAGCCGATCGACTTCGCCGACCGCGTCACCGACGAACGCCAGGGTGCCGCCATCTGCTACACCACCGGCACCACGGGCAATCCGAAAGGTGTGTTCTACAGCCACCGCTCGATGTGGCTGCACTCGAACGCCGTGCTCTCGACCTCGACGTTCCGTCTCGAGGAGCGTGACCGCATCCTGCCGGTCGTCCCGATGTTCCACGCGAACGCGTGGGGTCTGCCGTACGCCTCGTTCATGGCCGGCGCCTCGTTCGTCATGCCCGGTCCGGATCTGTCACCGGCGACCCTGGTCGGCCTGATGGAGTCGCAGCACGTCACGGTCGCGGCCGGCGTCCCCACCATCTGGATGGGGATGGTGCCGATGCTCAAGGACCACGATCTGTCGTCACTGCGCACGATCGTCTGCGGCGGGTCAGCCGTGCCGAAGGTGCTGTCCGAAGCATGGCGCGAGGCGATCGGCATCCCGATCACCCAGGCGTGGGGCATGACCGAGACCTCACCTCTGGCGACGGTGTGGATCGAGCGCTCCGAGATCGCCGACGAGCCGGAGGAGGTCAAGGCCGAGCTGCGTACCGGCGTCGGCATCTGCCCGCCCGGCGTCGAACTGCGCATCGTCGACTCGGACACGCGCGAAGAACTGCCGTGGGACGACGAGGCCACCGGCGAGATCGAGTGCAAGGGACCGTGGGTCGCCAAGCAGTACTACCGGACCGACGAACCGGGCGACCAGTTCTCGCCGGACGGGTGGCTGCGCACCGGGGACGTCGCGGCGATCAGCCCCCTCGGCTACGTGCGCCTCGTGGACCGCACGAAGGACCTGGTGAAGAGCGGCGGCGAATGGATCAGCTCGGTCGCGCTCGAGAACGAGATCATGGGCCATCCCAAGGTCGCCGAGGCGGCGGTGATCGCCGTCCCGCACCCGAAGTGGTCCGAGCGTCCTCTCGCCTGCGTCGTGCTCAAGGACGGCGAGAGCGCCGACAAGGAGGAGATCCGCACTTATCTTGCCGAACGCCTTGGGAAGTGGCAGGTACCTGACGATGTGGTGTTCATCGACGAAATACCGAAGACCAGTGTCGGGAAGTTCTCGAAGAAGACGCTGCGGGACAGGTTCGGCGACTACGTCCTACCGGATGCCTGAGCGCCGAGAGGCGCGCTGGGTGACCGGTTGCGGGGCAAAAGTCCGATCCGTCTGCGTGTCGCAACACGGGCACCTCTTGTCACACCAGTAACATAGATGTTTTGATCATTGCTGTCCCCGACCGATTCGGGGACGGACGCGCGGGGGCACGTCAGCGTCCGAGACGAGCGTCGTCGGCACCACGAGTGCGCGGACGGCGATACGCCATCTGGATCGATACACATGCCTGCTCCGCGCCTGACCCGCACCACCACGCTCGTGCTCGCCACCGTCGCCGTCGCGGTGACGGGCCTGCTCGCCGTCCCCCGCGCCGTCGCCCGCACGGACGCACTGCCCTACGGCGGGATCTACTCGATGCACCGCTCCGGCTACAACGTCGTCATCGACGGTTGGGCCGCCGACCCCGACACCACGACACCGGCCGTCGTGCACGTGCGGGTCGACAACGCGCGCGTCGCGAACGCGACGGCGAACCAGCCCACCCCCACGCACGGGCATCGCGGCTTCTCGGTCACCGTGCCGCTGACCTCGGGACCGCACGGGGTGTGCGTGCGCGCGCAGGACTACCCCGACGCGAGCCAGAACACCTTGCTGGACTGCCGCACGATCAACTACGACTACAACCCGAAGGGCGACTTCAGCCTCGTGCAATCGCCCGGCACGCTGACGGCGACCGGCTGGGCCGTCGACTTCGACGCGCCGCACCAGATCATCGGGTACGCGATCCGCATGGACCACCACCAGGTCGCGCACGGCGCCGCCAAGGACCAGTACCGCGGGCTGACCACCAAGTTCCACAACGCGGGCGACATGCACGGCTTCTCGGTGTCGTTCCCCGTCACCGAGGGCACCCACCGCGTGTGCCTGCAGGTGTTCAACCTCGGACAGGGCGCCAACACCATCCCCAAGTGTTACGACCCGTTCGCCGTCAACTTCAGCCCGACCGGCGCCATCACCGCGCTCGGTCAGGTGCCGGGTGGCATCAGCATCAGCGGGTACGCGGTCGACCCTGACACCGCAGCGGCGACGTCGGTCAGTGTCGACGGTGCCCGCGGGACGTCGCTCGGCCGACTGGCGGCCAACGGCGCCGGCGGCGCCAAGCCGGGCCACGCCTTCTCGGGAACGATCATCCTTCCGGGACGCGCGTTGCGGCCGGGCCCGCGCACCTTCTGTGTCATCGCGCGCAACCTCGGCAAGTACGGCAAGGACCGTCCGATCGGATGCCGCACGGCCACCTTCGACTGGAACCCCAGCGTCGGGGTGACCGGCGCGGTGCAGCAGGGTTCGAACGCAGTGCTCACCGGCTGGGCGGTCGACCCGGACACGAAGGCACCGATCAGCGTGCGCACCACGATCGACGGAAGGACTGCGGGATCGGTGCGCGCCAACGGCGCCGGCGGCAGCCATGCCGGGCACATGTTCCGCGCGACGCTCAAGGTGCCCAGCGGGAAGCACACCCTCTGCGCGATCGCGGTCAACGCGATGTACGGCTCGGCGGACAGCGCGCCGAGCTGCACCACGGTGACGATGAACCTCGACCCGTACGGCTCGTTCGAGTCGGTGGGCCGGGCGTCCGGTGGCGGGTCGAACATCGTGGCGAAGGGTTGGGCGATCGACCCCGAGACCAGCGCCCCGATCAACGTGCAGGTGAGCGTCGACGGAACCGTCTCGACGGTGCGGGCCGACGTCAGCCGTCCGGACGTCGCGGGCAAGCACCCCGGCGTCGGCTCGCTGCACGGTTTCGTCACCGACATCGACGCGCAGTCGAGCGACGGCGAGCACAACGTCTGCGTCAGCGCGGTGAACGTCGGCGGCGGATCGCGCACGACCGTCCCGCTGGGCTGCAAGATCGTGAACGCGGTACACCCGACGGCCCCGGCAGCTCCGTCCCGCGTGAGTGCCATCGGCGGCTACGGCGGCGCGCAGATCACCTGGCGACAGTCCCCGAGCGACGGTGGCGCGCCCTGGACGGGCTACGTGGTCAAGGCTCTGCCGAGCGGCCCGTCGATGACGGTGGCGCCGGGAGTGTTCTCGGCGACGCTCACCGGGCTGACGGCGGGCACGAAGTACACGTTCTCGGTGCAGGCGAAGAACATCGTCGGAGCTTCGGCCGCCGCGGTGTCGGCGGCGGTGCGCACGCAGAAGGCGCCGCCGCCGCAGACCTCGCCCGCGCCGATCTCGACGAGCCGCTACATCCGCAACATCACCGGCGCATCGCGGTGGGACCTGTCGGCGATGCACTCCGAGGGTGCGTCCGACGCGCGCAGCAACCCGTCCGGGCACGGGTACCTGATCGTGCTCGCCGTGGGCGGGCAGGACGAATCGCGGCACGGGGTCATCCTCAGCGCCGGCATCCGGTACGTGTCGTACAGCGACATGGTGAAGAACCTGCAGTCGTACGTCGCCGGATACGCCGGCCAGCAGCGTCCCAGCGCACCGGTGACCATCGCGATCGCCACGAACAACGACATCGACGTGTCGAATTCGAGCGGAGTCAGCTTCGCCAGGAACGTCATCAACCCGGTGCAGGCCTACGCGCGCCGCTACCCGGGGATCACGATCGCCGGGTCCGACGACATGGAGCCTGGTTTCCGCGCCGGGTATTCCGCGACGAAATCGTGGCTGCAGGGCTACCTGCGCGCGAGCAGCGCACCCTTCGTGTTCACCGGTTCGGCGGACGGGTGCGCGTGGAGCTACTCGGGCGGCTCGTGCAACAACGGCTGGTCGATGGCGGACCTGTACTACCTGACGGCCGGCGCGTACCCGATCCGGATGATCAACCTTCCGCAGATCTACAACACCACGATGGCTGCGCAGTGGCGCTACATCTCGCTGACCGGCGTGCGTGCGCACCATCCGCGCATCAACTTCGGCGGGGCGTTGACCGAATGGACTGCGTGCCGGCAGGCGGGCTCCTGCGGAAGCCTCACCGGCAACTCCGCGTGGCGCGCGATGTGGTCGCAGTTGCGTGCGGAGCCGGCGCTGCGCCCGAACAGCCTGCCGTACTCGACCGACCTGCGGATCGACAGTTGAGACGCTGGCTGCTCGCGGCTGCGCTCGCCGGTGCCGCGCTCGTCGCGGCGTCGTGTACGTCGTCGGTCGGCGGTACGGGCGCGTCCACGCCGGTGCGCTCGCCGTCCGCGTCGACTGTCGTGCCGTCGACTGTCGTGCCGTCGACTTCGGCCGCCTCGTCGCCGGTGAGCTCGTCGACAGCGCCGACGTCGACATCGTCGACATCGTCGTCACCGCGCCCGACTCGCACCCGGACGCATTCACCGCGACCGACGCACTCGGCAACCTCGAGTTCGGCTCCGCCGTCGACAACAGCGCCGCCGCCGCCGTCCGGCCCGCAGCCGTGCACGGCGGATCAGCTCACCGTCACCGGCGTGCGCGGCGGCGCGTTCCAGGGCCAGGAGATCGCGGGCCTGCTCTACACCAACAGGTCCCCGACGGCGTGCACGCTGCGCGGCTATCCCTTCGCGCAACTCCACTTCAAGGGACGCGAACTCGGTAAGCCGGCGACGGAGAATCGTGGGCCGGTGCACACGATCCTCGTGCGTCCCGGCAAGTCGGCGCAGACGCAGCTGACCGCGGTCACGACCTGCCAGGCGCCGATCTCCGACCACGTGGTCGAGGTCGCGCCGGACACCCACGCGGCGCGCAGTGTGCCGATGCAGTTGCGCGGCTGCTCGCTCAGCATCGACCCGATCGAGCCCGGCTGATCCGTCCCGGGCAGGATTCATGCACGTGAGTGCGCGCGGATGGTTGCTCGTCACGGCGCTCGCGCTGACCGGCCTCTCGATGCGAACGGCCGTCACCAGCGTGGGTGCCGTGCTCGACGACATCGAGACAGGTCTGCACACGTCGTCCGGGATCTCCGGAGTGCTCACGACGTTGCCGGTGATCTGCTTCGCCGGGCTCGGTGCGATCACACCGCACCTCGCAGCCCGGTTCGGTGCGCACCGCATGGTCGTGGTCGGCTTGATCGCCGCGACGATCGGGATGCTGTTCCGCGCCGTCGTCGGTGCACCGTGGCTGTTCCTCCTCCTGAGCCTGGTCGCCTTGGCGGGCGGCGCGATCGCGAACGTCCTGCTGCCGTCGCTGGTCAAGGCGCACTTCCCCGATCGCATCGGTCAGATGACGGCGGTCTACACGACGGCGCTGGCAGTCGGGACGACTGCGGGCGCCGGGCTCACCGTCCCCATCGGCGGCCTCGGCAACGGTTGGCGGTTCGGCATCGGCTCGTGGGCGGTGTTCGACGCTCTCGCCGTGCTGCCGTGGCTGACGACGCTGCGCGGCGACCGTCCGATGGGAGAAGGCACACCGCGATTGCGTGCGGGCGCGATGCTGCGCAGCCGCACAGCGTGGTTCCTCACTGCGTTCTTCGGGATGCAATCGATGCAGGCGTACATCACCTTCGGCTGGTTCGCGCGGTTCCTCCACGAGCACGGGATCGCCGCGAGCACGGCGGGGTGGATGGTGGCCCTGCTGTCGGCGCTCGGCATTCCGACGTCGATCATCGCGCCCAACGTTCCGGTGCGCTACCACCGCTTGCTGATGCACGTCCTGGCGCTGTGCTTCGTCGTTGCCTACATCGGGCTCGGCGTTGCGCCCGTCGGTGGTGCGTGGGTATGGATGGTGCTGAGCGGAATCGGCAACGGGATGTTCCCGCTGGCACTGACGATGATCGGACTGCGGTCGCGTTCGCCGCAGACCACCGGCGCGCTGTCGGCGTTCGTGCAGGCGATCGGTTACATCGTCGCCGGCACCGGCCCGTTGCTGTTCGGCGTGCTGTACGGCGCCACCGGTTCGTGGGTGCTGCCGCTGGCGCTGTTGTGGATCTCGTTGGGGCTGGCTTGGTTGTTCGGCTGGCTGGCGTGCACGCCGCGGTATGTGGATGACGAGTTACGGGAGCCGGTTGTGAAGGTTCCGGCGTGACCGGGTTGTCGTGCGGACGACAATCTGGAGTGGGCTCACCACAGCGCGGACCAGGGCTGTCCAGGTCACTGCGGGCGTGGCCGGCGGCCAGGCGATCACCGAACGCGGGCCGCAGTTCCCGCGGCCCTCTGCAGGAAGCGACGGCGTGGTGCGCCTGAGCTACGGGCCGCACGCTGAACGCCGGACGGTTCGACGTTGTCAAGAACGAGCTAGACGAGGATCCTCCTGATTGGGCACCCGGTTCGGCTGGAGGGGCCTCGCATGCGGGTTCAACGCTTTTGGTCGCGATGCACTGGCGCGGCATCGCGCTTGTGGAAGGCGGGTCGTAAGAACGCCGCCTTTCTCGGAACTCTGGGCGCGCTGATCGCTCTCATCCTGTCCTTCGTCGAGTACAGCGCGACGCAGCGGCAGAGTATCCAGGCCTCGCGTGAATCGACGTGGAAGACATCATGTCATGCTCGCGAGCCAGTCGCCCGCGGTCGAGGTGAATGCGATTCTCCGCATGGTCGACTACGTACAGCTGGATTCGAACTTCACCGATCATCACCGGCAGGTCCTGGCTGCCCACGAGGTGTATGCAACCCTCGCGCAATTCATCAGCTCCAGCACACCCAACACAAGTCAGGGCCTGCAGCCATACAACTCGCAGACATCGCTTACGAAAGCATCGCTGATCGCGGCAAGTCAGATCATGGATCTAGAGCACAACCGCGAGCTCGGTCCCTGGCCCGTTGATCTCACCCACGCGGATCTCCACGGCTTCAGCGAGCCGGGGATCACCTTGAGTACGGCGGCAGATCTTGCCGCGATCGACCTTCGAGAGGCCGTGCTGACCGGCATACACATCAGCGTCGGCGCGCGAGTTGACCTTTCGAACTCCTTCCTCACCTGCGCGGACCTCTACGGCAGTAACGATGACGAGGCCTCGCTCGGCTCGGCCGACCTTGCGGGTGCCGACCTTCAAGGCGCGAACCTGGACTTCGTCGACCTGCGCAGCGTGCAGAATCTGACCCTCGATCAGGTCCGCCACACGGAATGGAACGCACGCACACTGTGGCCGGCCTATTTCAAGAAGGAAGTCCCGCCACACGCGCCGTGGCAGGCACAGAACGGTCGATGCACGACAGTCATCGCCAACATGACCGGGATGTTGCCGGGCGAAGGCTACGCCGCGGTCCGGCCCTGGTCGTCGACCGACGGCCTTCCAGCTGCGCAGCGCGATGCCATCGCCCGCGTGCGTATGGCGCGATTGCTCGAGCGCGTGAGCTGACTCGTCACAGACAGTGCGGCCGGTCTCACTCCTCGCCGATGTCCTCGTTCCACAGTTCGGGATTCGCCGCGATGAAGTCGGTCATCATCTGCACGCAGCCGGCATCGTCGAGCAACACGACCTCGACTCCGTTCTCGGCGAGCCAGTCATGGCCGCCGTAGAAGGTGCGCGCCTCGCCGATCACGACACGGGAGATGCCGAACTGCCGGATCAAACCGCTGCAGTACCAGCACGGCGACAGCGTGGTCACCATGGTCGTGCCGCGGTACGAGCGCTGGCGTCCGGCGTTGCGGAATGCGGCGGTCTCGCCGTGCACGGACGGATCGTCGTCCTGCACCCGTCGGTTGTGTCCGCGCCCGAGCACCGAGCCGTCGCGGCCGATGAGCGCGGCACCGATGGGAATGCCACCCTCGGCGAGTCCCGCGCGGGCCTCCCCGGCCGCGACAGCGAGCCAGGCTTGGTAGTCGGACGAGAGGGGTGCGGTCACTGCGCCGGGGTGGTCGTCCTGGCCGGCAGCACACGCCGCAGCACCAGGTACAGAACGGCCGCGAGCACGAAGCCGACCTCGAAGGTGAGGTCACCGAAGGCGGGATGGGCCTTCGGGATCGGGCCGATGTAGTCGGTCTGGTTCGAGAACAACCAGATCGACAGCGCTCCCGAGACGAGCATCGCGATCGGGCCCGCCCAGTTCGTGTACTTGCGGTCGCCGAGCATTGCCTGGATGTCACGACCGCGCCGGAACAGACGGTCGACGAACACGACGCCGAGCCACGGGGCGATCCAATAGGAGATGACGAGCAGGAAGTTCTCGTAGGCGTTCGTCGTGTTGTGCAGCGCCGCGAATGCCACGACGAGGCCGATGGCACCGAGCACGAGCGCGACCGCGGCGCGGGCCTGCCGCGTAGGCAGCCGGAGTCCTGTGGCCATCGCCGAGATCGACCCCGAATACATGTTGAGCGCATTGGCGGCGATCGCTCCCACTGCGATGCACAGCAGCGTGAGCTTGCCCAGCCAAGTCGGGCCGACGGCGGTGAACGAGCTCGGGTCGACCGCGGTGTGACCGGCAGTGAAGACCGCGGCGCCGGCGGTCTCGAGCACGACACACGACACGAACACACCGAGAAACGCGTTGATCGCAATCGGCGCCGACCGCGTCTCCGGTGCGAGGTACCGGGTGTAGTCGGAGGCGTACGGGTTCCACCCCACGGCGTAACCGAACGTCGCACCGACCATGACCAGGAACCCGCCGAGGCCACCGCTGTAGAACGGTTTCGCATCGGGATGCACCTTCGTCAGCGCGATCACGGACGCGATCACGAACACGACTGCCAACACCGGAAACACGAACTTTTCGAACGCGTGGATCAGGTTGTGCCCGAAGAAGGCGATGCCGATCTCGAGCACAACGATGATCACAAGGCACAACCAGTCGGGCATTGCCGACACCAGCGAGTGCAGCGCGAGCGCCCCGCTCACGCTGTTCACGGCGAACCAACCCACGCCGGCGACCACGGTGTTCAGTCCGGCCGGCAGGATGTTGCCCACGAAGCCGAAGGCACTGCGACTGATCACCATCTGCGGCAGGCCGTGCTTCGGTCCCCACGTCGACAGCACGCCATGGGTGAGCGATCCGAGGCCCGTGCCGACGACGATCGCGAGGAACGACTGCCAGAACGTCATCCCGAATGCGATCGGGCCGAGCAGGCCGACTGTGATCGTCGCGAATTCCATGTTGGGGCTCGTCCATGTCCAGAACAGCTGCAACGGCTTGCCGTGGCGCTCGTCCAACGGGATGAACTCGACCCCGCCGGGTTCGACGGCGACCACCCGGTCGCCGTAGTTCCGATTCGGGTCGTCGACGATCGGGAGGGTCTCGGTCACGCGCGTACTCTTACACGCCTTTCGTGTCGCCGCTGTTACGGGGTGCACAGTGCGACGCCGTCGGGCATGCTCCGGGGATGGCCTGGCACCCCCTCGAATCCGTCGACGAGTCGTTCTTCGTCACCGCCGACCATCGCTACGAGTTCCCGATCGACCTCGATGTGCCTCCCGAGCGGGTGTGGGAATCGATCGCGTCGGACGAGAGCGTCGCGGCCTGGGGCCTGGGCGTGCAGTCGCTGCGCTGGACCTCGGCCCGGCCCTTCGGCGTCGGGACGACCCGCGAGGTGACCCTTCCACTGGGCGTCATGACGGTGCGCGAGCGCTTCATCGCCTGGGACGAGGGTAAGCACTACGCCTTCGAGGTCTACGAGGCCAACCGCCGGCTGTACCGGCGTTTGGCCGAGGACTACGTGATCGAGCCGCGCGGGACGGGCTCCCGCCTGACCTGGACGATCGCGATCGAGCCGCAGCCGAAGCTGCGCCGGCTCGTTGATCTCGCCCGCCCGGTCAACCGCCTCGCGTTCGGGCAGTTCGCCCGCGGTGCGCGCAGCTACTTCGCCAAGCACCCGTAAGGAATTACCGTCTGGTGATGCGGATCGACGGCGTGAGGCTCTCGCTGTGGCGCGCCGCGTCCGTCTACCGCGTCGTCACGCTGGCATTCTGCCTCTACCTGATCTTCGTGCGGTGGACCGATCTCTACGCGCACGCAGCGCTCGCCGAGCTGACGGGCGCGGCCATGGCGACGGTCACCGCGGCGATGGTGTGGCTGGGTTGGACGGGGCGCGCCCACCACCTTCCGATCGTGCTCGCCGACGCCGCGGTGACGGGCGGGCTCACCCTGGTCACGATCTGGGCGCAGACCGCAGGCCAACGCCACGGCGGCATGACCACGCTCACGACATTGTGGGCTGCGGGCCCGACGCTCGAGGCCGGCATCGTGTCGGGGTGGGCCGCCGGGGCGATCGCCGCACTCGTCCAAGCCGGCTTCTCGATGGTCGTGCGCGCCGGCTACGACGGCCGCACGGTGTACAACGCGACGACACTGCTCGTGGCAGGCAGCGTCGTCGGCTACGTCAGCGCGCTTGCCGCACGTTCCGAGGCGCAGCTCGAAGCCGCTGTGAGCGCGCGCAGTGCACTGGTCGAGCGCGAGCGTCTCGCGCGTACCGTGCACGACGGAGTGCTGCAGATCCTCGCGCTCGTGCACCGCACGGGCCGTGACGAGACCGGTGAATGGGGACGGCTGGCCCGCGAGGCCGGCGAGCAGGAGGCCCGCCTGCGTGCCTTGATCACCTCGCGCGGCGAACCGGAATCCGCTCACGATCTCGGCTCGGCGCTGCGCGCCCTGCGCAGCGAACGCGTCAGCGTCTCTGCGCCTGCCACGCCCCCGCCGCTGCCGACGCACACGGCAGCCGAACTGGTCGCTGCCGTGCGCGCGGCGCTGCACAACGTCGAGCAACATGCCGGACCCGACGCGCACGCCTGGGTGTTCGTCGAGGACGCCGACGACGAGGTGCGCGTGACCGTCCGCGACGACGGCGTCGGGTTCGAACCCGCGCGTCTCGCCGAGGCCGAGCGCGCCGGCCGCCTCGGGATCGCCGCGTCGGTCCGCGGCCGCATCGAACACCTCGGCGGCAGCGTGCGCATCACAGCGCAGCCCGGCGAAGGGACAGTGATCGAGATGGCGGTACCGACACATGGCTGATCCCACCCGGGTGGTGATCGTCGACGATCATCCGATCTGGCGCGACGCACTCGAGCGCGACCTGGCCGCCGACGGGTACGACGTCGTCGGTGCGTTCGGCGACGGCGAGGCCGCCGTCCGTACGGCTTCGGCGTTGCGACCCGACGTCGTGCTGATGGATCTCGCCCTCCCCGGCATGTCGGGCGTCGAGACCGCGGCAGCACTCGTCGCGGCCGATCCGTCCGTGCGGGTGCTCATGCTCTCGTCCTCCGGCGAGGACGAGGACGTGCTGGCGGCGGTGAAGGTCGGCGCCCGCGGCTATCTGGTGAAGTCGGCGCGTGGCGCCGAGGTACTTGACGCCGTGCGGCGCACGGCCGAGGGACGCGCAACCTTCTCCCCTGGCCTCGCGGGACTCGTGCTCGGCGAGTACCGCCGCATCAGACGCGACGAACCCGACCCGCTGGCCGTGCTGACCGAGCGCGAGACCGAGATCCTGCGGATGGTCTCCACCGGCCGTACGGCACGCCAGATCGCCGAGACGCTCGTGGTCTCGCACCGCACCGTCCAGAACCACATCCAGAACACCCTGCGCAAACTGCAGCTGCACAACAAGGTCGAGCTCACCCGCTGGGCGGTCGACCACGGCATCGCCGAGTGACGCGCCGGATGCAAAGCGTCGATCGCCGCGGGCGCGGAGTTACCGTCGGATCATGACGGTGCGAGCACGGACGACGGTCGCGGTCGTCGCGGCCGCGGTTGCCGTCCTGCCTGTCGCCGGGTGCGCGCACCGGACCGTGCCCGGTCACACCGTCTACAAGACGGTGACCACCACGCCGCCCGCACCGAGCCCGACGCCGCCGCCGTCACCGACGACCTCGCCGGTCGCGGACACCTCCACCAGCCACAAGCCGGCACCGCCGCCCACGCCGGCGATCACCGACCTGCCCGGCACGTGCAAGACCCTGTTGAACGCCGACTCGATCAACACCGTGCTCGGCCAGAAGCTCGCCGGCAGCATCGAGTACGCCGTGGGCGGCGCCGACCCGAGCATCAACCGGCTCACCTTCATCGACTGCAAGTACGGCATGATCCGAGGCAAGGCACCGGTCGTCGAGATCAGAGTGAGCCTCTACCGCAGCGCCGGCGATGCCGCCGACCGCATTCACGCCACCGTCCAGGACTTCGAGGTGCACGGTGCGTCGGCGAGCACGACGACCATCGCCGGCCAACCGGCGACACTCCTGCTCGGAGCGAACATGCTGACCTACGGGCCGACGCTGCTGAAGGTCGCGGGCGTGCGCACCATCGCGATCACCATGCGTCCCGGCTGGGACAACGCGCAGCATTTCCTCCCCGCGCTGGGCGGGCTGGCGCTGCGCAGGACGACGCCGCACTAGCGTCGTTTACGCGGTCTCCGCGGCGGCAGCGCGTCCGGCGGCACGACCGCTGAAGATGCAGCCGCCGAGGAACGTCCCCTCCAGCGAGCGGTAGCCGTGCACACCGCCGCCGCCGAATCCGGCGACTTCGCCGGCGGCGTACAGACCGCGGATCGGTGCGCCGTCGGCGTCGAGTACACGCGAATCGAGGTCGGTGTTCAGGCCACCCAGGGTCTTGCGGGTCAGGATCGACAACCGCACCGCGATCATCGGGCCTGCCTTGGGGTCGGTCAGCTTGTGCGGGGACGCGACGCGGGTCAGCTTGTCGGGCAGGTAGGTGCGCGCCTGCCGCAGCGCCGCGACCTGCAGGTCCTTGGTGTAGACGTTGTCCAGCTCGCGGTCGCGAGCCAGGATCTCGTTGCGCACCGTCTGCGGATCGAGCAACGGGGTGTCGGTCACCTTGTTCATGCGCTCGATCAACTCGTCGAGCGTCTCGGCCGAGACGAAGTCGACGCCCTTGTCGAGGAAGGCACGCACGGGCGGTGGCATCTCGGCGCGGGCACGGTCGAGCACCTGCCGCACCGACTTCGAGGTCAGGTCGGGGTTCTGCTCCTGTCCCGACAGCCCGAACTCCTTGCCGATGATCTTCTTCGTGAGCACGAACCATGTGTGGTCGTGCCCGGTGGTCATGATGTGTTCCAGCGTGCCGAGCGTGTCGAAGCCCGGAAACAGCGGGACGGGTAACCGCTTGCCGGTCGCGTCGAGCCAGACGGACGACGGTCCGGGCAGGATGCGGATGCCGTGGTTCGTCCACACCGGGTCGTAGTTGTGGATGCCCTCCACGTAGTGCCACATCCGGTCGCGGTTGACCACACGTCCGCCCGCAGCCTCGGTGATCGCGATCATCCGGCCGTCGACGAAGTCGGGCACGCCCGCGACCATGTTCGTCGGCGCCGTTCCCATCCGCCGCGGCCAGTTCTCGCGGACGAGATCGAAGTTGGCCCCGATGCCGCCCGAGGTGACGAGCACCGTCGGAGCGTGCAGTTCGAAGTCGCCGACAACATCTCGTGAACTCGGCGCGCTGCGCGGCACGTCCGACGGCGCGAGCACCGAGCCGCGCACGCCGTCGACGGCACCGTCGGTGACCGTCAACTCGTCGACGCGATGCCGGAACGCGAAGCGCAGCCGGCCGCGGTCGGCGGCCTCCTTCGCCCGGGCGGCGAACGGCGCCACCAGACCCGGGCCGGTGCCCCAGGTGATGTGGAAGCGGGGCACCGAGTTGCCGTGACCGTTGGCCGTGTACCCACCGCGCTCGGCCCACCCGACGATCGGGAAGAAGCGCACCCCGCGCTGGTGCAGCCAGGCCCGCTTCTCGCCCGCAGCGAAATGCACGTAGGCCTCGGCCCACTGCCGCGGCCAGACGTCCTCGTCGTCGAGCCGGTCGAAGCCCGCGGTTCCCTGCCAGTCCTGCCAGGCCAGCGCGACGGAGTCCTTGATGCGCATGCGGCGCTGCTCGGGCGAGTCGACGAAGAACAATCCTCCGAACGACCAGTACGCCTGGCCGCCGAGGTTCTGCGCGGGCTCCTGATCGACAAGGACGACCCGGCGCCCTGCGTCGAGCAGTTCACCCGCCGCGACGAGACCCGCGAGCCCAGCACCTACGACGATCGCATCGGCGTCCATGGGTCGATCCTGCCGTGCGCGAGTGGGCAAAGCTACTCGCCGGTACGGCGTCCCGCACAATGTGCACATGGCCGCGCCGCCCGACCTCGCCCATCGCCTCCTTGATGCGCATGTGGCCTTCCACGTGCAGGAACTGCGCGGGCGTGCTTTCGCCACATTGGTCGAGCGCGAGATCGACCACGCGCTCGCCGACGCTGGCCGGCTCACTCTCCAGCAGGTCGTCACCCGCGAGCACGTCAAGGCGGTGGCCGGGAAGTACGTCGCCCGGTTCGACCTTCCCGGGGCGATCCCCGACGTGGTCGGCGAGGTTGCCGTGCGCGTGCGCGCGCACCCGGCCAACGACGTCGCTCTGGGCGAGGTCCTACCGCGCCGGCACATCGCTGCCGCGGCCACGAAGATCGGCGAGCTGCGCGCAGTGCGCGAGTGGCTCGCTGTCCAGATCACCGAGAGCCCCAGCGTGCAGGCGTGGCTCGCCGGTTATCTGCGTGCGCTCATGGCCGGGGCGGTCGACTCGAATCTGCGCCTGGCGAAGAAGGTGCCGGGCGTCTCGCTCGGCCTGTCGCTCGGCGGCAAGCTCGCAGGCGGCGCCGTACGCGAGGCCGACCAGCGCAGTCGCGAGATGGCCGAGCAGGCGGCGGTGGCGATCCTGCAGCGCTCGCGCGAGAACGTCCTCACCTCGATGACCGACGAGGACGTCGAAGCAGCCGTGCTGGAGATCTGGGACGCCGCAGCGCAGCGTCCGATCCGCGAGCTGCTCGACGCGATCGGCGACGACGACCTGATCGACGCCGCCTCCATCGCCTACGACGGCTGGCTCGATCTACGCGGTGAGAGCTACCTCGCGGCTCTCATCGACACCGGCGTCGACTACATCTTCGACACCTACGGAGCGATGACGCTGGACGCATTGCTCAGCGAGTTCGGCATCGAGCGCGCCGACCTCCTCGAAGAGGCCCTGCGCTTCGCGCCGGACGCGATTGCCGCACTGGACGAGGCCGGCGTGCTCGGCGACATGATCCGCCGCCAACTTGCGCGGTTCTACGAGTCGGACGAGGCGAACGCGATCTTCGGCGGCTGATCGAGGCGGTCGTCCTCGGGCCCGAAACGGTGGAACTCTTCGCGCAGGCGGTGACACGGCCTTCCTCCAGGAACAGGTCGTGCAGCGACCCCGCACAGAGGGCGCAGGCGCCGGCGACAAGCGCTTGATCCTCCCTTTGTGCCACCTTTCGCGTGACCCGGCCTCCGGCTCGGTTCCGCGTGCTGTGATCAACCGAGGCCGTGGCGATCACGGCCGCTGGTGTTCAGGGGGAGACACATCGTGCGTATTCGAGTGCTGCTTGTCGCGCTGTTGACCGTGCTCGGCGGGTTCGTCGCGGCGCCTGCTGCCACGGCGGCAGGGAACAGCTACACATGGATCGGTGGGACCGGCACCCCGCAGGGCGACAACGAGTCGTGGAACGACGCGAACAACTGGTCGCCGACCGGCGTCCCGGGCGACGGCGACTCGGTGACGATCGCTCCGCCGTCGTCGAACGACTGCCATGCGCACGTGATCGGCATGCCCACCGTGCAGTTGGCGAACCTCACCCTGGCCGACAACGCGCTCGCCGGTTCGGTATGCCTGGCGAGCCTGACCGGCGGACATCTCAGCATCACCCACAGTTTCACCTGGCACGGCGGGCAACTCGCCGCCACCACCGATCTGCTCGCCGGAGCGTCGGGCACGATCTCGCCGACGGTCGACGTCACCAGTGAGCTCGACAGCCCGTTGACGGTGGCGGGAACGCTGCACCTCACCGGCAATGTCGGCGGCACCCCCGACCGCTCGTTGCTGATGGCTGCCGGCGTGACGTTGACGATCGCCTCGGGCGCCGCGATGACCACGAGCCAGAACAATCACGTCGAGGCCACGTCGTGTTGCACTGACCCGGCCAAGGTCGTCGACAACGCAACGATCACCGATCTCGACAACCTGTCGTTCGACGGCGTCGAACTCGATCAGCACGCCACCCTCGATGCGCACGGCGCGCGGGCCTACGTGCTGAGCTGGGCGGCGCCGACGACCTCGACCTCCGGCGCGCACTACACCGGCGGCGGCACGTATCGGGTGTCCGGTGGGTCGATCGTCGACGCGATCACCGGCACGCAGCACATCGACAAAGGATTCCGGTTCGTGCTCGGTGGCGGTGCGGCGCCCTACTCCGATCCGGCGGTGGCGGCCGACGGCAACGAGACGATCGGCGGCAAGTTCACCCTTTCCGGTGCGGGTAGCTTCCAGTGGGTCGGTGGTCACATCTACGGCGATGCGACGGTGTCCACGACCGGCGGGGCATCGATCGGCGGCAACGCCGAACCGAAGTACCTCAGCGCCACCCCGAAGAACGGCCGCAGCTCGCTGCGTGTGACGGTGCCGTTAGCCGTAGCCGGCGGCACCCACGCGGCACCCAGCTACGTCGAAATGGAAGACGGCATGACCATCACTCTTGCCGGGCACACCAAGATCGGTCCGGACGTGCGCTTCTACCACGGCAGGGTGGTCAACACAGGAAACCTGACCATCAACGCGACGGACGGCCATCCGGTGTACGCCGAAGCGGCCGGCTTCTCGAACAAGGGCACGCTGACGATCGCCGCCGGCGCCTTCCTGGTCGACGACGACTACGTCCAGAGCGGCGGTGACACCGTCGTGGGCCACGGCACCCAGCTCCGCGAAGGCGGCTCCAGCTCCGTGGTGCGCATCGGGGGCGGCATGCTCAGTGGCTCGGGGACCGTGACCGGATCGGTGTCTCTGACCGGCGGCCAGGTCGCACCCGGCGGCACCGGCATCGGCACGCTCTCGGTCACCGGCCGCTACACCCAAGGCGCCCACGGCACCGCGTCGTTCGACCTGGGCAGCGGCTCCGGCGACCTGATTTCGGTGCACGGCGCGACGAGCATCGGCGGCACGATCGCGGTCCACAACCACTACCGTCCGGCCGCGGGACGTACCCGCACGCTGCTCACGTCATCGACCTCGGTGGCCTCGCACCCCAGTTGCGTGCGCACGTCCGGCCCGGGTTCGACGGGCAGCGGCGCGCGGCACTGGACGGTGAGCGTGTCGGCTCGTCACCTCGTCGGGAACTCCGTCAAGGGCAGGCGCACGACCTGCTGATCGCCTCGTCGACCACGCGGCCTCCTACCATCGACGGTGGCGCAACAACTCGCCGTCGCAGGAGGACCGTGAGGACGAACGATCACATGGAGCCCACCAGAGCTGAGCCCACCACAGCCGAGCCCACCACAGCCGAGCCCACACACAGCCGAGCCCACCACAGCCGAGCCCACCACAGCCGAGCCCACGACAGCAGCGGACCTGCAGCACGCCCGCCGCCGTGCCGATCAGGTGCACAGCCGACTCGTCGAACTCGGCGCGACGGTCGCCACGGCCGAGTCGCTGACCGGCGGGTTGCTGGGAGTGTTGCTCACCGATTCGCCGGCGACGAGCGTGACCTACCGAGGTGGCCTCATCGTCTACGGCTCGGACACGAAGGGCTACATCGCGGGTGTCGACGAAGACCTCCTCGCCGAGCACGGGCCGGTACATCCGAGCGTCGCCGAGCAACTCGCCGTCGGCGCCCGCGAGCGGGTCGACGCCGACTTCGGCATCGGTGTCACCGGCGTGGCCGGGCCCGCGACGCAGGGCGGCCGCCCTGTCGGCGAGGTGCACGTCGGCATCGCGACGGCACTCGGAGTCAGCGCGCACGAGCACCACTTCGACGGCACTCGCGGCGCCATCCGCGCACAGGCCGCGGCGGCGGCTCTGACGGACTTCCTGGCCGAGCTGGACGGACAGCTCGCTGGGAATGGGAGGGTAGCCGGGTGAGTGCACCCGCCTTCATGAGCATCCACCACCACGGGATGGTGCGCGTCGCCGCTGCCACCCCGCCGGTGGCGACAGCCGATCCGGCGCGCAACGCCGAGGCGACGATCGCGCTCGCACGGCAGGGTGACGCCGAAGGTGTCGATCTCGTCGTGTTCCCGGAGCTGGGCCTCTCGTCCTACGCCATCGACGACCTCCTCCTGCAGGACGCCCTGCTCGACGCCGCCGATCGTGCGGTCGTGGCCGTGCGTGACGCGAGCCGTGACCTGGCGCCGGTACTGCTCGTCGGCGCACCCCTGCGCCGCAACGGCAGGCTGTACAACAGCGCGGTCGTCGTTGCGCGCGGCGAGATCCTCGGCGTCGTACCGAAGACGTTCCTACCCAACTATCGCGAGTACTACGAAAAGCGCTGGTTCGCCTCCGGCGCCGGCACCGCGGGACAGACGATCCTCCTCGACGGTGCATCGGTTCCGTTCGGCACCGACCTGATCTTCGCCGCGAGCGACGTCGACGGGTTCGTGATCGGCGTCGAGATCTGCGAGGACTTCTGGTCGGCGACCCCGCCGTCGTCACATGCTGCCCTGGCCGGCGCAACCGTCCTGGCGAATCTCTCGGCGTCGAACATCACCGTGGGCAAGGCCGCCGATCGTGAGACCCTCGCGGCGTCGCAGTCGATGCGGGCCACCGCCGCCTACGTCTACTCCGCGGCCGGTCCGGGTGAGAGCAGCACCGACCTGTCGTGGGACGGGCAGGGGACGATCCACGAACTCGGAGCGCTGCTCGCCGAGTCCGACCGCTTCGCCGACGAGCCGCAACTGCTCGTCGCCGACGTCGACATCGCGCGCATCCAGTCGGAGCGTCTGCGCACACCGACGTTCGCGGACGCGGCGGTCCTCGCCGGCACCCGGAGTCGCGGTATCGACGCGTCGAGTTCGAGCACCGGCCACACCGAAGCGATGTCGGCCTGCGCCGACCGCTACGCCGCTTCCCGTTCGTGCCGGACGACCGCGAGCACCTCGACCAGGACTGCTACGAGGCGTTCAACATCCAGGTCGCCGCGCTGAGCCGCCGCTTCCGCTCGGCCGGGCAGCGCATGGTCATCGGTGTGTCCGGCGGTCTGGACTCGACACACGCGCTCATCGTCGCCGCAAAGGCATGTGATCGCCTCGGCGTGCCTCGCTCGTCCATCCTGGGCTTCACCATGCCGGGCTTCGCGACAGGCGACGCGACGAAGTCGAACGCCTGGGCGCTGATGCGCGCACTCGGGGTCGAGGCCGCCGAACTGGACATCCGCCCGGCGGCGCGGCAGATGCTCGCTGACATCGATCATCCGTTCAGCCGCGGCGAGGCCTGCTACGACGTCACGTTCGAGAACGTGCAGGCGGGGCTACGCACCGACTACCTGTTCCGGCTGGCCAACCAGCGCGGCGGATTCGTGCTCGGCACCGGTGACCTCAGCGAGTTGGCGCTCGGCTGGTGCACCTACGGCGTCGGCGACCAGATGAGTCACTACGCCGTCAACGCCGGCGTGCCGAAGACGCTGATCCAGTACCTGATCCGATGGACGGTGACCACGGGACAGTTCGACGACGAGACGAGCCGGCTGCTCACCTCGATCCTCGACACCGAGATCTCCCCCGAGCTCGTCCCTGCCGACGAGGAGACCGGTGCCATGCAGAGCACCGAGGACCGCATCGGGCCCTACGAGCTGCACGACTTCTTCCTGTTCCACGTCCTGCGCTACGGTCTGCCGCCGTCCAAGATCGCGTTCCTTGCCTGGCACGCGTGGCGCAACCGCGACGACGGACGCTGGCCGGACGGCTTCCCGGACGACGGCAGGCACGCCTACGACCTCGACACGATCGACCGATGGCTTCGCGAGTTCCTGCAGCGCTACTTCGCGTTCTCGCAGTTCAAGCGCTCGGCACTCCCGAACGGGCCGAAGGTCAGCGCCGGCGGAGCGCTGTCGCCTCGCGGCGACTGGCGCGCTCCGTCCGACGCGACCGCTGCGCCGTGGCTGGACGAACTCGACCGGAACGGCCCGCTCAGCGCAGGTCGTACCGGTCAAGCTCCATGACCTTCGTCCACGCAGCGACGAAGTCGGGCACGAACCTGTTGTCCGCGCTCGCGTAGACCTCGGCGAGAGCCCGCAGCTCCGAGTTCGACCCGAAGATCAGGTCGGCCGGCGTCGCTGTCCACTTCAGCTCACCGCTCGAGACGTCGCGGATCTCGTACACGTTGGGCTCGTCGTGCGAGGCCTTCCACACCGTTCCAGTCGAGAGCAGATTGACGAAGAAGTCGTTCGTCAACGTGCCAGGACGTTCCGTGAGCACGCCGTGCGCCGAATCGCCGGCATTGGCGCCCAGCGCCCGCAGCCCGCCGACGAGCACCGTCATCTGCGGCGGAGTGAGGTTCAACATGTACGCGCGGTCGACGAGCAGTTGCTCGACCGGCGCCTTCTCGTCGTCGGCGATCCAGTTGCGGAAGCCGTCGGCACGCGGCTCGAGGTAGCTGAAGGAATCGACATCGGTCTGGTCCTGGTCGGCGTCCATGCGTCCCGGACGGAACGGGACGGTGATGTCGTGCCCGGCGTCCCGGGCCGCCTTCTCGATTGCCGCGCAGCCGCCCAGCACGACCACGTCGGCGAAGGAGATCTTCTTGCCCCCGCTCTGCGCCGCGTTGAACTCCTGCTGCACCTGCTCGAGCCTCGGCAGCACGGTCGCGAGTTCGTCGGGCTGGTTGACCGCCCAGTTGCGCTGCGGCTCGAGCCGGAGCCGGCCGCCGTTCGGGCCGCCGCGCTTGTCGGTGTGCCGGTAGCTCGCCGCCGCGGCCCACGCCGTGGTGACCAGCTGGCGCACCGACAATCCCGAGTCGAGCAGCTTCGCCTTCAGCTCCGCGATGTCCGAGTCGTCGACCAGCTCGTGGTCGACGGCCGGGATCGGGTCCTGCCACAGCTGCTGCTCCGGCACCCACGGGCCGAGGAAGCGACTGACCGGGCCCATGTCGCGGTGCAGCAGCTTGTACCAGGCCTTGCCGAACGCGACCGCGAACTCGTCCGGATGTTCGAGGAACCTGCGCGAGATCCGCTCGTAGTCCGGGTCGACGCGCAACGAGAGGTCGGTGGTGAGCATCGTCGGCTTGCGCTTGGGCGAGTCGGGCGTCGGGCCGGGAATGATCGCCTCGGCGTCCTTCGCGACCCACTGCTTCGCGCCGGCCGGGCTCTGCTCGAGCTCCCACTCGTACCCGAAGAGGATCTCGAAGAACCGGTTGCTCCACTGCGTCGGGCGGTCGGTCCAGGTGACCTCGAGCCCGCTGGTGATCGCATCGGTGCCGCGACCGCTGCCGTAGTCGTTCAGCCAGCCGAGGCCCTGCGCCTCGATGGGGGCGCCCTCGGGCTCCGGGCCGACGTGCTCGGGGGCCGGCGCGGCGCCGTGCGTCTTGCCGAACGTGTGACCGCCGGCGATCAGGGCGACGGTCTCCTCGTCGTTCATCGCCATCCGGGCGAAGGTCTCGCGGATGAAATGCGCGGCTGCGGCCGGATCGCCGCTGCCCTTGGGACCCTCGGGATTGACGTAGATGAGGCCCATCTCGGTCGCGCCCACGACCGGCGACATCTCGGCGTCGCTGACGTAGCGCTCCTCGCCCAGCCAGTCGTTCTCGGGGCCCCAGAAGATCTCCTCGGGCTCCCACACGTCCTCTCGGCCGAACGCGAAGCCGAAGGTCTCGAAGCCCATCGACTCCATCGCGACGGTGCCGGCAAGCACGAGCAGGTCGGCCCAGGAGATCTGCTGGCCGTACTTCTGCTTGACCGGCCAAAGCAGGCGCCGCGCCTTGTCGAGGTTGGCGTTGTCGGGCCAGCTGTTCAGCGGTGCGAAACGCTGACCGCCCTCGCCCGCGCCACCACGACCGTCAGCGACACGGTAGGTGCCGGCGGCGTGCCAGCTCATGCGGATCATCAACCCGCCGTAGTGGCCGAAGTCGGCGGGCCACCAGTCCTGCGACGTGGTCAGCACTTCGGTGACGTCAGCCTTGAGCGCCTCGACGTCGAGCTTGGCGAACTCGGCTGCATAACTGAAGTCGGCGCCGAGCGGGTTGCTCTTCTCGGAGTGCGCACGCAGCCCCGTCAGATCGAGGCGGTTCGGCCACCAGTCGCGGTTCGTACGCGGGCGCCGGTCGCTCGGGGCCTGCGGGCCCGGCATTCCCGGGTTCTCGCTCTCGCTCTCACTTTGTGTGCCGTCGTGGCCTGCGACGGGGCAACCTTCGGCCTTCGGGTCGGTCATCTCGTTCCTCTCACAACTGGGTTAGGGCTTGGAACCGGCACGGGAGCAGTCGGGGCAGGTGCCCCAGTAGACGACCTCGGCCTCGTCGACGGAGAAGCCGTGATCGTCGGACGCGGTCAGGCACGGGGTGTGCCCGACGGCGCAGTCGACGTCCTCGATGACACCGCACGAGCGGCACACGACGTGATGGTGGTTGTCGCCCACCCGCGCCTCGTAGCGCGCCACGGACCCCGCCGGCTGGATGCGCCGTACAAGTCCGTGCCGTGTCAGCAGGTGGAGCACGTCGTACACGCCCTGGTGCGACACGTCACCGGCGTCGGCGCGCACGGCCTCGATGATCGTCTCCGTGTCGGCGTGCGGCAGGTCGTGCACCGCGCTCAGCACCGCCAGGCGAGGACGGGTGATGCGCAGCGCGGCCACCCGCAGCATTTCCTCATAGGCGGGCGTCAGCGGCACCCCGCCATCCTCGCGCAGAAACTTGAATCAATCAAGTATGCGGCGCGGGTCAGCCCACCTTGTACGAATACGGCAGCGTCGCCAACACCTCGCCGGTGGATAGCTCGGGCAGACCACCCGCGCCCGCAGGCAGGTAGGGCACCGTCACCAGGTTGAGAATGCCGGAGACGGTCTTGCCTTTCCCCGCCGTCGGCGTGACGGTCACCTTGATCGTCTTGGTCTGGCCGGGCGCGATCCGGACGGGATTGTCGAAGCCGTCGTTGTTCGGGTCGACCGAGCTGCCGTACGGGTCGCCGGTGTTCGACGAGACGTCGGGGTCGAAGCCCAGAGTGCGCATCGACGCGGTGATCGTCGTCTCGCCGGGCGGTGCGCCGGCGTCGGTGAACGGCCCGATCTGCTGCATGTTCGTGAACCAGATGCCGCGGGTGATGTAGTTGCCGGCGCCGGACTCGCTGACCTTCGTCACGGACAGCGAGTCGCCGTTCTGCGCCGACGCCAGGTCACCGAACAGGTCGAAGCCTGCCGCCGATCCCTGCAATTCGAGCTGGGCGGGCGTCGTCGAGTTCGCTGCGACCGTGAGCCGCTGGGTGTCCGGCGGCATGCTGTACACCGGCTCCTGGGACGGGTCCGGAGGTAGGTCGAAGGTGAGCTGCCCCTGGATCGGAACCGGCTGCAGGGTCTTCATCGTGCTAGTGCGCGGATCGGCGCCGACAAAGATCGGTTGGACCCCCGGGTTCGTCACGTGCACCTGGTACGTCGTCGACGTACCCCGCGTGAGCGGCGTGGAGCTCGAACTCGGCAGTCCACCGCGGCTGACTCCGATCGCACGTCCGCTCACCTCGCCCGAGAACTGCTGTTCGAGGTCGGCACCGCTGACCGGGTTCTGCACGACGACCACCATGTGCCACAAACCGGGCACGGGATCGGCGGTGAAGGAGTTCATGTCCCGCGTCAGTGTCAAGCCGGTCTTCGCCGCGTTGACGGTCTCGTTGCTCACCACGTCGGACAGCTCGCCGTTCGGGTCGATGAGCACCAGGTCGGCGACGCTGTTGAGGTTGTGCGCGAACTGCGTCGATGCGTACAGGCTGTGCCATGCGGCCGGGACGTTGAACGAGTAGCTGAACGTCTCACCCGGCGTCACCGCCCGCCCGTTGCCGCCGGTGACCACGCCGCTGTAGTCGCCGCCTGAACTCGCCGAGGTCGGGATGCGGGTGCGGACGACCGCCGAGACCGAAGTCTGGTGGCCGTCGGAGCTGGCCAGCGTGATGGCGACCGACTTGTCACCGGACGCGGTGCCCGGCATGCGGTAGGTGAACTGCACGGCCTTGCTCTGTCCGGGGTTGAGCGTGAACGTCGCCGGCGTCACCGTCCCGACGGGCACGGCCCGCTGGTCGGTCGTGGCGAACAAGACGTTGCCCGTGTAACCGGTGCTGCCGGCCGGCGAGTACAGCACCGCCGTCCACGTGCCGGCCGTCGGGCGGCGGACGTCGACGTTGGCGTAGTTCGGCGACAGGGTGCCGCCCTGCGGACGGCTGTTCGCGACATAGGTGCCGTCCGGGGCGAACAGGCTCACCCGGACGGGCGCGTCGCCGGTCGAGCGACTCCCCTGCCACGCCATCTGGGTCAACAACCGGGCGGTGCCGCCGGGGACGGTGAAGCGTGACCTCCTTGTACGCCCACGGCGCACCGTTCGTCGGGTACGGGAACGTCGGCAGTGTGGTCGAGTCGAACGCCACGCTCTGCCCGGTGCCGCTGAACGAGGAGAAGCTGCGCGTGCCGGTGGCCACCGTGAGCTTCTTGGTCCCGACGTTGGTGACCGTCACCGAGCGGTGGTGCGTCGTGTTCGGCGTTCCGAAGAGCACCATCTGGTCTTCCGAGGTGATGATGTTCGACTTCACGCCGGCGGGCGCGCCGGTGGAGCCCTTGTACGTCATCGCGGCCTCGACGGCGGCGCGCGCGTCGAGCAGCCCCGCCCCCTGCTCTTCGGACGGCAGACCGAGGTCGGTCGAGGTGCCGGTGAGGATGTGCTTGACCAGCGCCGGCGCCGGTGACGCGCCGTTGTGCGTCGACCGATACGCCGAGATCACGAGGGCGGCCGCGCCCGCGGTGAGCGGAGCGGACTGGCTGGTGCCGCCGAACGCCTCGATGTCGCTGCGTCCGCCGTTGAAATTCGTGCAGCTCGCGAACGACGGGCTCGCCTCGCAGGACGCCCAGTCGGCTTCACCCGGCGCGACGAGGTCGATCGTGCGCCCGAAGTTCGAGAAGCCGGACGACGAGAGCGCCGAGATCTCGTTGTCGACCCACTTGCCATTGCCGAAGAACCGGGCTGCGGCATAGCCGGTCTGCGCGTAGAGCCGGCTGTCGGTCGACGCGCCTGCGCCGATGACGAGCGGGTCCTGCGCGTCGCTGCCGATGGTTCCGGTGACGCCGCCGTCACCGCTGCTCTCCGTGATAGTCACGCCGGCAGCGACCGCGTTGTCGTTGAACAGCTTGACCGTATTGCGGTTGCTGGTGTCGGGGAACTGGCTGAGCCCGAACGACTCGTTGATGACGTCGACGTGATCGACGCGCACTGCGTAGTCGATCGACTGCAGGATCGAGCTGTTGGTCAGGAACTCGCCGCCGGCCTTGAGCGCGACGATGCTTGCCCCCGGCGCCACGCCGAGGATCCGGATGTTGCAGCCGGCCGGCAACGGGTAGTTGGCATTGACGAAGTTGGAGAGGTCGTAGGTGACGGTGCCCTGAGCGGCGATCGCCGACGCGTCGCCGAACGCCTCGCCGCCGCCGGTCGGACTGTTCGGGCCGTCGCCGGAGAAGTCCTGGTAGTCGATGATCGCGTGCTGGCCGTCGGGCCGGATGAAGTTGGGGTTGTCCGGGTCGATGCCGTCGGCGATGTAGGCGACCTTCACGCCCTGCCCGGTGGTGAGGTCCTGCGCGCTCGGCGAGCCGTCGCTGGTGCGGGCGCGGATCGTGTTGAGCGCCTCGGGCTCGATCAGCGGCTGGCTCGGATCGGACGGACAGATGGCGTCGGGACCGTCGGTGCGGGGCCGCACGGTGTGCGCGTTGCGCGTCGACCCGCCGCGCGGCATGGCGTGCACCGTCGGCGTGGCGGCGACCGCGGCGTCCTTGACCACGGAGGCGACGGCACGGTCGGCGCTCAGGGCGCTCGCCTGCGCGGCCGTCACGGTGGCGACGAACGCGTTGCCGACCGAGAGGTGGACGACGTGGCGTGGGGTCGGCCCCGCGAGCCGTCCGAGCACCGCGTTCTGCGTCGAGTCGGCCCGTGCGGTGCGCGCAGTCATCCCGTTCCTGCGCACGGGTGTCGCGGCCAACTGGTCGCGGAGCACGACGATGACCCGTTCCGAACCGGTCGTGGCCCGTTGCGTGCTGCGGGCTCCCGGCGCGGCGGACGCGCTGCTCTGGCCCAGCGCGGTGCCGACGACCAGCAGCGCCGACCCGGCAACGGTGAGAAGACCTGCACAACGTCGAGACCTGATCATGCTTGCCCCCGGGTGACCTGATCGACACTGATCTGCCGAGCACTATCAACCCTGCGTGGCCCGTGGACAAGACGCTTTGGACAAATTGGCCCTGTACTTGATGCGCACCAAACACGCGGCGGGGGGCCCTCGGGACAGAGCCGCCTGTCGGGTTCGAACCGACGACCTATCGCTTACAAGGCGATTGCTCTGGCCAACTGAGCTAAGGCGGCAGCGCACCGAGACTACGGGAACCCGGCAGCGGGAATCTCACGAATGACGGGCAGACTACCTACGGTCGCGTAACGTCCGGGAGGATCTCCATGAGCAGGCTGCACAAGCCGAAGGCCGGGTTCTGGATCAGGTTCTGCGTGGCGATCCTCTACCCGCTCGACGGCCTGCTCTTCCGCATCCGGTGGCGCCATCTCGAGCGCATGCCCGCGCCGTCCACCGGCGGCGTCATCATCGCGATCAACCACATCTCCATGATCGACACCGTCCTGATGGCGAGACTGGTGTGGCAGTCGGGTCGCGTGCCGCGGTTCCTCGTGAAGTCCGGCGCGTTCCACACGTTCGGTCTCGGCCAGGTCATGCGCGGCGCGAAGCAGATTCCCGTCTACCGCGGGACGACCGACGCGTCGCAGTCGTTGCGCGACGCGGTCACCGCCGTCGAGCAGGGCGAGGCGGTCGTGTTCTATCCCGAGGGCACGATCACCAAGGATCCCGAGCAGTGGCCGATGCAGGGCAAGACCGGCATCGCCCGGCTCGTTCTGCAGTGCCCGGACACCCCGGTCGTCCCGGTCGGCCAGTGGGGTGCCCAGCGCCGTCCCGATCTGCCGTGGTGGCGCAAGGCCGCCCGGCGCACCGCGTTGGCGTCGGTCGGCGAACCGCTCGACCTGTCGCGCTTCCGCGGCAAGGAGCCGTCGACCGAGACATTGCGCGAGATCACCGACGTGATCATGGCAGCGGTGCGGGTCGAGGTGGCCGCGGTCCGCGGCGAACGGGCCCCGCGCTCGTTCTTCAAGAGCGAGCACAAGTTGATCGACAAGTGGCGGCACCGCACCCACTCGTAGTTGACTCAATCGTCGCGAGCGTGTCGAATGTCACTGTCAGGCCGCTATGCCGGTCTGCGGGGGCCGCCTGGACGTCGGTGGGGTGGAACGAGCTCCGCGGTCCGGAAGACCGTGAGGTGTCCGATTCGCGTTTCCCGACGTGAACCCGGCTCCACCCGTACGCGGTGCGGCGCGAACCCACCGACGAGGGAGTGCCTGTCATGGCCACAGTCGATTACGTCAACGCATCCTGCATCTACCCCGGGGCCACCGCTCCGTCGGTCGACAACCTCAATCTCGATCTGCAGGACGGCGAGTTCATGGTTCTCGTCGGACCGTCCGGCTCGGGCAAGTCGACCGCCCTGCGCATGCTCGCCGGCCTGGAAGAGGTTTCCAGCGGCGAGATCCGCATCAACGGCGACGACGTCTCGCACAAGCCGCCGAAGGATCGCGACATCGCGATGGTCTTCCAGAACTACGCGCTCTACCCGCACATGAGCGTCGCCGAGAACATGGGCTTCGCGCTGAAGCTCAAGGGCGTCCCGAAGGAAGAGCGGATGAAGAAGGTCCGCGAGGCCGCGGCCCTGCTCGACCTCGACCGCTTCCTCGACCGCAAGCCCAAGGCACTTTCCGGTGGTCAGCGCCAGCGGGTCGCGATGGGCCGCGCGATCGTGCGCGAGCCCGCGGTGTTCCTCATGGACGAGCCGCTGTCGAACCTCGACGCGAAGCTGCGTGTCGAGACCCGTGCGAACATCGCCCAGCTGCAGGCCCGGCTCGGCACCACGACGCTCTACGTCACCCACGACCAGGTCGAGGCGATGACGATGGGCCACCGCGTGGCGCTGCTCAAGGACGGCAAGCTGCAGCAGGTCGACACGCCGCGCAACCTCTACGACAGCCCGGGCAACGCCTTCGTCGCCGGCTTCATCGGCTCACCCGCGATGAACCTGCGGGTCGTCGACCTCGTCGACGGCGGTGCGCAGCTCGGCAACATCGTGTTGCCGCTGAGCCCTGAGATGCAGCAGGCCGCGAACAACGCCGGCCTCAAGCAGATCAACCTCGGCGTGCGTCCGGAGTCGTTCCACGCGACCGACGCCAGCGGCGACGCCTCGCAGGATTCGGCTCTGGAGCGCGGCGACACGACCGGCCTGAAGATCGAGGTGAAGCTCGTCGAGGAACTCGGCGCCGACGCCTACGTCTACGGCGAACTGCCGGGTGACAGCCCCGACTCGCGCCCGTACGTGGTGCGCTTCGACGGCCGCGTGCCGCCGCGCATCGGCGACGTGCTCACCATCGCGGTGCGCACCGGCGAGGAGCACGCGTTCCACCCCGAGACCGGCGAGCGGCTCGGCTGATCGATTCGGGACCGGAGGGCCGCACCCGGCGGGTGCGGCCCTTCGTCATGCCGCGTCGTCCTGATTCGGGCGCGCGAGGTGCTCTTGCCGGTGATCGGAACGAGCGTGCCTGCCTTGCCGAGTCCGAACGGCGGCATGTTGGCGTAGATCGCCTCGAACTCGCCCGCGTGCACGAGGTAGGTCTCGTGCCAGATGCCGCTGCGGTTGCTCGTGCCGACGCGCTTCCAGTAGGTGCGCCACGCGGCGGTGTGCGGATCGTCCTTGTCGTTCGCGAACGCCTCGAGGTGCTCGTACGAGCGCCAGTACTGCACGATCGTCGGCAGCCCCATCTCGTAGCCGAGCAGCCCCTTCTCCGGGTGCTCGGTGAGGTACTTGAGCATGTGCTGCATGCCGCGCCGGCCGCCGAGGTCGCGGAACGTCCGGATCGGGTGTTTCAGATCGAATCGCGCGCCGATCAGGAACACCACGAAGTCGCCGTCCAACTCGGCCATGTGCCGCCCGGTCAGAGGTTTCGCCATGCCGCGATGATGCGGCCAGGGGCCCCCGGGGGCAATGGTCGGGCTCAGATCCGGCGGCGGCGCGCAATCTCGGCCAGCGTCACCGACACCGCCACCGAGGCGTTGAGCGACTCGGCCGGTCCGCTCATCGGGATCGACACGGTGAGGTCGCAGGTCTCGCCGACCAGCCGGGACAGGCCGCGTCCCTCCGACCCGAGGACGACCACGACGGGGTCGACCGCTGCCTCGAGATCGTCGAGCGACACGTCGCCGTCGGCGTCGAGACCGAGGACGAACATGCCGGCCTGCTGCGCCTGCTTCAACGCGCGGACGAGGTTGGTCACCTGCGCGATCGGGATGCGTGCAGCGGTGCCGGCCGAGGTGCGCCAGGCGGCGGCCGTGACGCCCGCCGATCGACGCTCGGGCACGATCACGCCGTGTGCGCCGAACGCGACGGCCGAGCGGATGACCGCGCCGAGATTGCGCGGGTCGGTCACGCCGTCAAGAGCGACGAGGAGCGGCGCGGTCGTCGACTCGGCCGCGATCTCGAGGACGTCGGCGAGCTCGCGGTACTCATACGGCGGCACCTGCAGTGCGATGCCCTGGTGCAGCAGGCCGCCGGTGCGCCGCTCGAGTTCGGTGCGGGTGACCTCGAGCAACGCCAGTCCTCGGTTGCCGGCGATGCGTATCGCCTCGGTGATCCGCTCGTCCGATTCGACACCCAGCGCCACGTAGAGGGCGGTCGCGGGGATCTTCGCGCGCAGCGCCTCGAGCACCGGGTTGCGGCCCACCAGCAGTTCCGGGCCACCGTCGCCCCGCTGCGGGCGCTTCTCGGTACGCCGGGCCGCCGACGCGGCCCGCCGGGCGGCCGGATGTCCCTTGCGCTCGGTCGCCTTCGGGGTCGGCCCCTTGCCCTTGAGCGCGCGCCGCGCCTGCCCGCCGGACCCGACCTGCGCGCCCTTCTTCGACTTGCGTACGGCGCCCTGCCGGTTCGAGTTGCCAGCCATCAGTCGCCCTTCAGCGTCCAGCGCGGCCCGTCGGCGGTGTCCTCGACGACGATGCCCGCAGCCGACAGCTCGTCGCGAATCGCGTCGGCCGCTGCGTAGTCCTTGCGTCCCCGTGCGGCCGTGCGCTGGTCGAGCGCCACGCGGACGAGAGCGTCGACGACGCCGGTGAGGTCGGAGGCAGTCTCCTGCGCCCATGCGAGCGGGTTGATCCCCAGCACGCCGGTCATCGCGAGCACCGACGAGAGGGCGCCGCGCACCGCGTCGTGCCGCGCCTCGGCCAGCGCCGCATTGCCCTCGCGCACGACGTTGTGAATCGCCGCAAGCGCACCCGGCACGCTGAGGTCGTTGTCGAGCGCCTCGGCGAACTCGGCGCACACGATGCCGTCGGTGTCTGCGGTCACCACGCGCGATGCCCGCTCGACGAAGTTCTCGATGCGGCGGTAGGCGGCGCCGGCCTCGGCCAGTGCGTCCGGTGAGTACTCCATGACCGACCGGTAGTGCGCCGAACCGAGGTAGTAGCGCAACTCCGCGGCGCGCACGTGCTTGATCAGCTCGGTCACCTGCAAGGTGTTGCCGAGCGACTTCGACATCTTCTCGCCGGCCATGGTGAGCAGCCCGTTGTGCATCCAGTAGCGGGCGAACCCGTCACCGGCGCCGCTCGACTGGGCCAGTTCGTTCTCGTGGTGCGGGAAGACGAGGTCGAGGCCGCCGCCGTGGATGTCGAAGCTCGAACCCAGGTACTTCGTCGCCATGGCCGAGCACTCGAGGTGCCAGCCCGGTCGCCCCGGCCCCCACGGGGAGGGCCACGACGCCGTCTCGGGCTCGTCCGGCTTGTGGCCTTTCCACAAGGCGAAGTCGCGCGGGTCGCGCTTGCGCACGTCGCCGACGCTGTCGCCGGCGGGGTGCATCTCGTCGACGCGCTGCCCGGACAACGAGCCGTAGGACGCCAGGCCGGCGACGTCGAAGAACACGTCCCCGTCGGCGGCGTAGGCCAGGCCGCGGTCCATGAGCCGCGCGATCAGGGCGAGCATCTCGGTGATGTGGCCGGTGGCGCGCGGCTCGTAGGTCGGCGGCAGGCACCCGAGGGCGTCCTCGGCCTCGCGGATGGCGCGCTCGAACCGGAAGCCCAGCGCCCACCAGTCCTCGCCCGACTCGGCCGACTTGATCAAGATCTTGTCGTCGATGTCGGTCACGTTGCGTACATACGTGACGTCGTAGCCGGAGTGCGTGAGCCAGCGCCGCAGGATGTCGGTGGTGACCCAGTTGCGGGTGTGCCCGATGTGCGGCGCCCCCTGGACGGTCAGCCCGCACAGGTAGATCGACGCCTTGCCGGGCACGAGCGGCTCGAACGGCCGCACCGACCTGGTCGCGGTGTCGTAGATCTGCAGGGGCACGGGGCCAGTCTAGGGACGCTCGCGGAGCCGGTAGACCGGAACGAGCAGCAGCGCGCCGAGCAGGGCGCCGCCGAGAACATCGGTGCACCAGTGCACGCCTAGGTACACGCGGCTCGCGGCCACGACCAGCACCGCCACGACAGCGAGCACGGCTGCACCTATGACGAACCCCCGCGCCGCCGACCAGACCAGCATGACGACCGGGATCGCACCCCAGAACGCCGTCGCCGCCAGCACGTGTCCGCTCGGGAACGAACTGCCGGTTGCGACCACCAACGCGTGCACCGGCGGCCGCGCGCGGTCGACGAGCGCCTTGGCGATCGTGGACGCGAGGGGACGGGCGAGGGTCAGCAGCACGACAAGTAGCGCCGTGCGGGCCGAACGGAACACCGCGAACACAGCGAGCACCAGGCCGCCGACGAACGCGACGCCGGGGTTGCCGAGGTTGGTGACGGCACGGAAGAAGCCGGTCAGCGCGGGCGTCCGATGAGTCAGCGCCCAGTGCGTGATCGGACGGTCGAGGTGCAGCGCGACCGACCCGTGGTCAACGGCCGCGAGGACCGCGAGCACCGCGAAGGCGAGCGCGAGCGCACCGGGCAGCACCCACTGCCGCAGGTCCCGCCGCTGCTTCCCGGTTGGCACGGGATCGATCCTGCCCGGTCACGGCAGGATGCTCGTTATGGCAACGGACGGGTTTCATCCCAACCTCAGGCACATCGCGTCGGGCGACCTCGACAGCGACACCGCCCAGACACCGGGCATGGACCGGCGGTCGGCGGTGAGCGCGCATCGCGTCGGCTCGGAGAAGCTGTGGATGGGCGAGACGCACGTCGGCCCGTCGCAGCGTTCCGGCGACCACCACCACGGCGAGGCCGAGACCGCGATCTATGTCGTGAGCGGGCATCCCGAGTTCGTGTTCCTCGACGAGATGACGGGCGCCGAGACCCGGCTGCGTCCGGAACCCGGCGACTACGTGTTCGTCCCGCCGTTCACACCGCACCGCGAGGAGAACAACAGTCCGGACGAGGCGGCGGTCGTGGTGCTCGCGCGCAGCACGCAGGAGGCCATCGTGGTCAACCTTCCGTCGCTGCGGGGTGAGGATCGATGAGGACCGAGTCGCTGGTCGTCTCGGTCGGGCGTCCCGAGGCTCCTGGCGCGCCACTGAACGCACCCGTCGTGCTGGCCGCGCCGTTGCGGCACACCGCGGAGGACAACCCCTACTCGCGCGCCGAGGCGACCGAGACCCGCGCCGCGCTGGAGGCCGCACTCGGCGCGCTGGACGGCGGCCGGGCACTCGGTTACGCCAGCGGCATGGCCGCGATCGCCGCGATCGCGGAGGGACGCCCGGCCGGCACGATCGCGGTCGTCCCGCAGGCGGCGTACTCCGGCGCGGTGTCGATCTTCGCCCACGAGCACGACCTCGGCCGCATGACCGTGCGCCCGGTGCCGATCGCCGACACCGATGCCGTGCTGGCGGCGCTGGAGGGCGCCGGGCTGCTCTGGCTCGAGACGATGACGAACCCGCTGCTGGACGTCCCGGACCTGCCGGTGCTCATCGCCGCGGCGCACGAGGCGGGGGCGCTGGTGGTCGTCGACGCGACCTTCGCCACCCCGCTCAACGTGCGCCCGCTCGACCTCGGCGCCGATGTCGTCATGCACTCGGTCACCAAGTACCTGGCGGGCCACTCCGATCTGCTGCTCGGCTCGCTGACCGTCCGCTCGGACGAGCTGTACGAGCAGCTCGCCTACCGGCGGATGCTCACCGGGGCCATCCCCGGCGCGTTCGAGTCGTATCTGGCGCTGCGCGGGATCCGCACGCTCGCGCTGCGGATGGAGCGCGCGCAGGCCAACGCCGGCGAACTCGCCCGCCGCCTGGTCGCGCACCCCCGGGTGGCGCGGGTGCGCTTTCCCGGCCTGCCGGACGATCCGGGCCACGAGCGCGCGTCGCGGCTGTTCACCGGGTACGGCGCGATGCTGGGGATCGAGCTGGACGGCACGGCCGAGGACGCCGAGGCGGTCTGCGAACGGGTGCGCCTGATCAACCATGCGACGAGCCTCGGCGGCGTGGAGTCGCTGATCGAGCGCCGGGCGCGCTACGAGGTCGACGCCGGTTTCGGCACGCCGCCGAACCTGCTGCGGTTCTCGGTCGGCATCGAGCACGTCGACGACCTGTGGGACGACCTCGTCCAAGCCCTCGCCTGATCCCGCGAGTGGTCACTTACGCGCCGAGTGGCCACTTATAGGTGACCACTCGCGCCATAGGTGACCACTCGCGGGGATCAGCGGGTCAGAAGGGCGGTCGCGACGGCGGCCCGGCCCTCGCCGCGGCCGGTGAGCCCCAGCCCGTCGCTGGTCGTCCCGGCCACCGAGACGGGCGCGCCGAGCGCTTCGCTCAGCGCCTCCTGCGCCTGCTCGCGCCGCTCGCTCAGCCGCGGCCCGGTCGCGATCACCTGGACGGCCGCGTTGGCGATCGTCCAGCCTTCGGCGCCGACCCGGGCGCGCACCTCGCGCAGCAAGTCGACGCCGGACGCCGCTGCCCAGCGCGGGTCGTCGGTCCCGAAGACCGCGCCGAGATCGCCCAGGCCGGCGGCCGACAGCACCGCGTCGCACACGGCATGGGCCGCGACGTCGCCGTCTGAATGCCCGGCGCACCCGTCGACACCCGGCCAGGTCAAGCCGGCGAGCCGGCACTCGCGGCCCGCCTCGATCGGGTGCACGTCGACGCCGATACCGGTGCGCAGCTCAGCCATCGACGACCACCCGCGCCACCGCGAGATCGAGCGCCGTGGTGATCTTGAACGCGCGCGGGTCACCTGTCACGACCAGGACCCGTCCCCCGTCGGCCTCCACGAGCGCGGCGTCATCGGTCGCGTCGTAGCGGCCGGCGTTCGCGTGCGCGCCCACGAGCGCGGGCAACCGGAAACCCTGCGGCGTCTGGACGGCGACGAGCGCACCACGGTCGAGCGTGGCCAGCACGTGGCCGGCCTCGTCCACCTGCTTGATCGTGTCCGTGACCGCCAGCGCCGGAACGGCGGCGTCGGCGCCGGCGTCGAGAGCGGTCAGCACCCGGTCGATCACCTCGACGGGCGCGAACGGACGGGCGGCGTCGTGCACGAGCACGAGGTCCGCATCGGCGACCTCCCGGAGCCCGGCATCGACCGACTCCTGCCTCGTCCTCCCGCCGGCGACCGCGGCGCAGCCCGTCCGCTCAGCCGCCTCGTCGACGCGGTCGACGGGCACGACCACGACGACCGACCCGACGCGCGGATGGGCGCGGAGCCCCGCGACCGCATGTTCGAGCAACGTGCGACCACCGAGCTCGACGAACGCCTTGGGGAGCCTTGCACCGAGGCGGGACCCGACCCCCGCAGCAACGACAATGGCGGCGACGATCAGGTGATCGTTCGCCGCCATGGTCGATGAACCCGGTGCGTCAGGCGACAGCCTCGCCCAACACCTCGTCGAGAACGATCTCGGCCTTGTCCTCGTTGGTGCCCTCGGCCAGGGCCAGCTCGCTGACGAGGATCTGGCGCGCCTTGGCCAGCATGCGCTTCTCACCGGCCGACAGGCCGCGGTCGCGGTCACGACGCCACAGGTCGCGCACGACCTCGGCGACCTTGTTCACGTCGCCCGAGGCGAGCTTCTCGCCGTTGGCCTTGTACCGGCGCGACCAGTTGGTCGGCTCTTCGGTGTGGGGGGCACGCAGCACGTCGAACACGCGATCGAGACCCTCCTGGCCGACCACGTCACGCACGCCGACGACCTCGGCGTTCTCGGCCGGGACCAGCACCGTGAGGTCACCCTGGGCCACCTTCAGCCGTAGGTAGGTCTTCTTCACTCCCTGGATGGCTCGCTCTTCGATTGCCTCGATGAGCGCTGCGCCGTGGTGCGGGTAAACAACAGTCTCGCCGACGTTGAACGTCATGTGATGGAGCCCCCTTCGCTACTCCAAGGGTAACACGGGACACAATGCCGAACTCGGTCGTGCGTTCGGTATCTCAGAGGAGTAAGCCCTTACGGCAGAAGCACATTCGGGTCCAAACCGCAAGTCGCCGAGGCCCCGCCCCGTGGCGCAGCGGGCCGCGTGTATGACGGCCCGGCGCCCAGATACGCTGTGCGCGTGAGTCTGCCCGTGAGTCGATTCCGCGCAGCGCTGGCCGCTGTGTGTGCCGCCGGATGCGTTTTGCTCACCAGCGCGTGCGGCGCCGGCCAGGTCGCTGCAACGGCCGAGGAGAAGCCGTCCCTCGACGGCACGTACGGCGGCGTCGGCAACATGCGCATCGAGGGCGTCGCCTTCCGGAGCCCGAGCGGGGTGTCCTACCCGGCCGGTGCCGCGGTGCCGCTGATCGCCTACATCGTGAACAACGGCCAGAGCGCCGACCAGCTCGTCAAGGTGTCGAGTCCGGCGTTCCCCGGCGGCTGGGATGTGGTCTCGACGCCGTCGCTGCTCGCCGGTCCGAGCGGGGCCCCCTCGTCGAGCGCGCCCACGCAGGCGACCAATGGCCAGCCGCAGACGATCGGGGCGGGCTCGGCGGTCGGGTTCGGCCTGCAGAACCTCTCGCCGTCCGGGGCCGGATCGCCCGAATCGCTCGTGCTGCTGGGTTACAAGGGCCCGCAGCCGCTGTTCCCCGGCACCGCCGAGAAGGTCACCTTCACCTTCGCCAACGCCGGCCAGGCGACGCTCACCGTCCCGGTACAGATCGGCAACGCGCCGAGCGGGCAGACCGTCCCCGAGATGACGGGCAGCCCCGCGGCGTAGCTGCGCCGACTTGTCGTAGCCGGCACCTAGCGTGTCGGGCATGACCAAACCGGCCCGCGCAGCCAAGCCCGCCTACCGCTGCACCGAGTGCGGCGCCGACTCGCTGCAGTGGGTCGGACGCTGCCCCGAGTGCCAGGCCTGGGGCTCGGTCACCGAGATCGGTGCGAGCACCCGCCGCGCCGTGGCAGCGTCTGCTGTCACCCGGGCAGCGCGTCCGATCGGCGAGCTGTCGCCCGACGAGGCGCGCGCGCGTCCCACCGGAGTGAGCGAGCTCGACCGGGTGCTCGGCGGCGGCCTCGTCCCGGGCTCTGTGGTCCTGCTAGCGGGCGAGCCGGGCGTCGGCAAGTCCACGCTGCTGCTCGACGTCGCGCATCGTTACGCCGCGAGCGGGACGCGCGCCCTGATCGTGACCGGCGAGGAATCGACCGCGCAGGTGCGCCTGCGCGCCGAGCGCATCGGTGCGGTCGACCCGAATCTGTACCTCGCCGCCGAGAACGACCTCGGCGCGCTGCTCACCCACCTCGGCGACGTCACCCCGGGGTTGCTCGTCGTCGACTCGGTGCAGACCATCTCGACCGACTCGATCGACGGCGCGGCCGGCGGCGTCCCGCAGATCCGTGCGGTGGCCGCCGCGCTGATCTCGGTCGCCAAACAGCGCGGCATCGTCACGGTGCTGGTCGGTCACGTGACGAAGGACGGCGCGATCGCCGGCCCGCGCGTGCTCGAGCACCTCGTCGACGTCGTTCTCCATTTCGAGGGTGACCGGCACTCGTCGCTGCGGCTCGTGCGCGCCACGAAGAACCGCCACGGCCCGTCCGACGAGGTCGGCTGTTTCGAGATGCGCGAGGACGGCATGGTCGGGCTCACCGATCCGTCCGGGCTGTTCCTGTCCGACCGGTCCTCGGCCGTCGCCGGCACCTGCGTCACGATCGCCGTCGAGGGACGGCGCGCGCTGGCGACCGAGGTGCAGGCGCTGACCAACAGCGTCAACTACGGCGCGACACCACGGCGGGCGGTGAGCAATCTCGACTCCGCCCGGGTGGCGATGCTGCTCGCCGTCCTGTCACGTCATTCAAGGCTGCCGATGGGCGATGTCGAGGTTTACGTGGCGACGGTCGGCGGCATCGTTGCCAGCGAGCCGGCCTGCGACCTCGCCATAGCGCTGGCGCTCGCGTCGGCCGTGCGCGAACTACCGATCCCGCCGACGGTCTGCGCGATCGGCGAGGTCTCACTGTCCGGCGACGTGCGGCGAGTGCCGAACCTCGCGCGCCGGCTGGCAGAGGCGGGGCGGCTCGGCTTCACGACCGTGCTGGTGCCCCGGGCCCACGGCGGCGAGGCGCTGCCACCGGGACCCGTCGAGGGCGTGCGCACCGTGCCGGTCGCGACGATCACCGACGCGATGTCCTCGATCGAGGCGCTCGCCCGACGCGGTGGCGGCCCGCGCCGGGCGGCGCTGCGTCCGATCAACGGCGGAAATCGAGGCACACCTGTAACACCAACCCCATAGACTGCAGCCACCATGGTCACGACCGAGCACGACGAGATGCTGCGCGGCATCCTGGCCCGGGTCGCGCCGGGCACCGACCTGCGTGACGGGCTCGAGCGCATCCTGCGCGGCAACACCGGCGCGCTGATCGTCATCGGCTGGGACCGCGTCGTGGAGGAGTTGTGCACGGGTGGCTTCCCGCTCGACGACGTCGAGTTCTCCGCGACCCGCCTGCGTGAGCTGTGCAAGATGGACGGCGCGGTCGTGCTGAGCACCGACGGCACGCAGATCTGTCGCGCCGCCACCCACCTGATGCCCGATCCGGCGATTCCGACCGAGGAATCCGGCACGCGGCACCGCACCGCCCAGCGGGTCGCCCGCCAGACCGACTTCCCGGTGATCTCGGTGTCGCAGTCGATGAAGATCATCAGTCTGTACGTCGGCGAGCGCCGCTACGTGCTCGAGAGCACCGGCGAGCTGCTGACGCGCGCGAACCAGGCCATCAACACCCTCGAGCGGTACAAGGCGCGCCTCGACGAGGTGTCGAACTCGCTGTCGGCACTCGAGATCGAAGACCTCGTGACCGTGCGTGACGTCGTCGTCGTGGTGCAACGCCTCGAGATGGTGCGCCGCATAGCCGACGAGGTCACGGGCCAGGTCGTCGAGCTCGGCACCGACGGACGCCTGCTCGCCCTGCAGCTGGAAGAGCTCATGGCCGGCGTCGACCTCGATCGTGAGCTGATCGCGCGCGACTACATGCCGAGCGGACGCCGCATGCGCACCCCGGAGCAGGTCGCTGCCGAACTCGCCGGGCTGTCGGCGATCGAGCTGCTCGACCCGAGCCCGGTGGCCCGCGCGATCGGGCTCTCGGGAACGCCGGAGGGTCTCGACTCGGCTGCCAGCCCGCGCGGGCACCGGTTGCTCGCACGCGTCCCCCGGTTGCCGGGCGCGATCCTCGACCGCGTCGTGGAGCACTTCGGCGGCCTGCAGAAGCTGCTCGCCGCCTCGGCCGAGGACCTGCAGGTCGTCGACGGCGTCGGCGAGACCCGCGCCCGCGCTGTGCGCGAGGCCATCTCACGACTGGCCGAGGTGTCGATCATCGACCGCTACTCGTGAGGATCAGCGGATCGTGAACTGTGCGGCTCTGCCCTCGCGCCCGGACAGGCTGGCATAGAGCGTGTAGGTGCCGGCACCGGCACGCTGCCGGTTGTCGCAGTTGCTCGGCATCGACGACAAGCCCGACCACACGATGCTCACCCGCACGGCGGCGCCGGGCACCAGCGTCCGGTCGTCCGTCCCGGGTTCGATCTTGCAGTCGTGGCTGCCCCACACCCGTGACTCGCCGTTGTAGACGCGCAACACGACCTGGGGGTCGGCGAGGTCCTGCACGCACGGGTTGTGCGACACGTTCTGCACGACGATCGAAAGCACCGGCGAGTCGCCGACGACGTAGCTCGGATGATCCGACGCGGCCGAGAGTGACAGCTGCACCGCCGTGCACTTGCTCGGCGGCGCCGTGGAGGTCGCCGACTTCGACTTGGACCGAGAGTTCGAGGACGAGTCCGGTGCGGTGCTGTGCGCCGACGGTCCGCGTGAGCGCGACGGGTGATGCGACGACGTGCTCGGCGATCCACCCTGTGTCGGCGTCGTCCGCGAGCCGCTCGACCCCGACGCCGTCGGCGTCGTGCTGTCCGAGGTGAGCGTGCGCGCGGTGAGGATCACGAGCACCACGATGACGACGACCGAGGCGACCAGCGCCAGCCGGCGCCGCCAGTACACCGATGGCGGCAGGTCACCCACGGGTCGAAACATGTCTCCGACACCGTATCCGTTGCTCCGGTACGAGCTGCGGCGACGCGCACATGCGACGATGCGGCCGTCATGAGGCACAGCAAAGACACCGCCGCGCTCGTCTCCGCCTGGTACGCGCAGGCCTCGCGCCAGCTGCCGTGGCGCGCCGCGGCAGTCGGCGCGTGGCCGGTGCTGGTCAGCGAGGTGATGCTGCAGCAGACACCGGTCGCGCGGGTGCTGCCCGTCTGGACGGCATGGCTGCAGCGCTGGCCGACCCCGGCCGCACTTGCCGACGATTCGGCGGGCGAGGCGGTGCGCAGGTGGGGCAAGCTCGGCTACCCGCGGCGCGCCTTGCGGCTGCACGCATGCGCAAGGGAGCTCGTGGCGCACCACGGCGGGGTGGTGCCGGCCGACGTCGACGAGCTGGAACGGCTGCCGGGAATCGGCACCTACACCGCGCGCGCCGTAGCGGTATTCGCGTACGGGCGGCGCCATCCGGTCGTCGACACGAACGTGCGACGAGTCGTGGCGCGGGCGGTGCTCGGGCAGGGTGATGCCGGACCGCCGTCGGCGACACGCGATCACGCCACCGTCGAGGCACTGCTGCCCGACGAGCCCGTCGCCGCTGCCCGGGCGAGTATCGCCTTCATGGAACTGGGCGCGCTCGTGTGCACGGCGCGTGCACCCCGCTGTGCCGATTGCCCCCTCGCAGGGCAGTGCGCATGGCGCCTCGCCGGTGCGCCGCGGTACGCCGGGCCGGCCGTGCGCCCGCAGAAGTTCGCCGGGACCGACCGTCAAGTCCGCGGCCTCTTGCTCGACGTGCTGCGATCGGCCACCGGACCAGTGAGCAGACCCGCGCTGGACGTCGTCTGGGCCGACGCGGCGCAGCGCGAGCGCGCCCTCGACGCGCTGGTCGTCGACGGACTGATCGATCCGCTTCCCGACGGACGGTTCGCGCTTCCCATGTGACGGCACTCACAGCTACGATCCGCGGGCAGCTCACCTGAACAGGGGGAAGTCCCGATGTCGCAGTCGCGCACGTTCCGCCGGACCTTGCTCGCCATCGGCACCGCTGCCGTCGCCGTTCTCGCCGGCGCAGTCGCGGCACCCTCCGCGCAGGCCCGGGCCGGCCACCGCGTGGTCCACGTCTGGCGGGTCGGCAGCTGGCACGGCGTGCGTGGCAACGTCACGTCGATATCGGCGGCGCTGCGCCGCGCGCGTCCGGGCGACTGGATCCTGATCGGCCCCGGTGACTATCACGTGCGCATGGACCACTTCTCGCAGCGCGACAGCGATCATCCGGCAGGAATCCTGATCACCACGCCGGGGCTGCACATCCGCGGCATGAACCGCAACGACGTGGTGCTCGACGGTACGAAGCCGGGCTCCCGCAGATGCTCCTCGGCGCCGAGCGCACAGGACTACGGCCGGCGCGATGCGAAGGGCCGGCCTGCCGGCCGCAACGGCATCGAGGTCTACAAGGTCGACAACGTCGCGATCTCCAACCTGACCGCATGCAACTTCCTGTCGGGCACGCAGGACAGCGGCAACGAGATCTGGTGGAACGGTGGCGACGACAGCGGCAAGATCGGTATGGGTCCCTGGCACGGCTACTACCTGTCGGCGACGACCACGTACTACCCCCGCAAGCACCCGGACCGTGCTGCGCAGTACGGCATCTTCATCTCCAACTCGCGCGGCCCGGGAAGGTCGCGCACAGCTACGCGAGCAACTTCAACGATTCCGGGTTCTACCTCGGTGCGTGCCAGGACTGCCGCGCGGTGCTCTCGCACCTGCATTCGCAGTACAACGCGCTCGGCTACTCAGGCACGAACTCTGGCGGGCGGCTGCTCGTCCAGTATTCCGAGTGGGACCACAACAAGGACGGCTTCGACACAAACAGCCAGAACAGCGCCGACGCGCCGAGTCCGCAGGCCGGGCGCTGCCCGAAGGGCGTGAAGGGTCCGACCGGCACGAACTCGTGCTGGGTGTTCCGGTTCAACTACGTGCACGACAACAACAACCCGAACGTGCCCGAGTCCGGTGACGCTGCGTACGGCCCGGTGGGCACCGGCGTGTCGCTGGCCGGCTCGCGCTACGACACGGTCATCCACAACCGGTTCGTGCACAACGGATCGTGGGCCGTCCTGACCACGATCTTCCCGGACACCGGCACACCGGCGCCGAACAACAACTGCCGCGGCGGCGTCAAGAACGCCTCGGCCTTCGGCACGACGGTGCCGTGCCTGTATGACGTGTTCGCGAACACGGTGATCAACAACAGGTTCAAAGGCAACGGATTCTTCGGCAATACCACCAACGGCGACCTGGCCGACCTGTCGCAACAGCCGTCGGAAGCGCCAGGTGCCGCCGGCGACTGCTTCCACGGGAACAAGAAGTTCGACGGCTCGGCCGCGACGACCTGGCCGGTGACCTTGCAGTCCGCACAGTCCACCTGCGGCCAGCCGAACTACCCCGACTCGGGCAGCTTCTCGATCCTCGGCGCCCAGGTCATCTGCAACACGCAGGCGTTCGGACCGTGCCCTGCGGGCGCCGACGACAACTACCCGCGCACGACCAAGGTGGTCATGCACCCGATGCCGCGTCAAGCGACGATGCCGCACCCGTGTGCGAACGTGCCGGCCGATCCGTGGTGCCGCTGAGCTGGTCAGTGCTCGGTCGGTAGGGCCACTGAGAACGAGGCGACGCACCACGTGCCGGTCCTGAGGCGCAGCGCAACGGTCGCGGCTGCCGAGGCTCGCGCCGTGACGACGGCGATCTGCGCGACCGCGACGTCACCCTGGATCTGCGCCGACCCGCGGCGGGCGGCCGCGGTGGCGGTGCTGACCACAGCGCGGGTCTCGCGCGCCACCGTTGCGCGGGCGGGCGGGCACGCGCTGGCGGCCACCTTGCCGCTGTCGTGCGCGCGCAGCGCGGTGGCGAGCGAGTCGGTGACCGCGTCCGGTGATCCCGCCGCGGGACCGTCCGAGCCGCTGCGCAGTGCCACGACCAGCGCGAGCACGACCGCAGCGACGATCAGCACCCCGGCGAGAATCAGCAGCTGAGTCTGCCGCGAACGCAGAATGTCCGTGCGCCGCAAGGTCATCTCCTCGCGACGCACGGACAACTGCTGATGGGTGACCTCAGTCGGTGCTGATACCGGTGGCCGCCTCGTCGACGTCGATCGCGAGTGCCGACGGCTTGGTCTCGCCGCGGAAAGTGAACTTCCGCTTCGTCGACTCCTTGTTCAGCGGGTTCTCGAGCTCGGCGTCGACTACGACGATCTGACCCGCGGTCAACTCGCCGAACAGGATCTTCTCGCTGAGCGTGTCCTCGATCTCACGTTGGATCGTCCGGCGCAGCGGCCGGGCGCCCAGCGCGCGGTCGTAACCACGGTCGGCGAGCAGCTGCTTGGCCGCGGGCGTCAGCTCGATGCCCATGTCCTTGTTGCGCAACTGCACGTCGAGCCGACCGATCATCATGTCGACGATCTGGACGATCTCGTCCTGGCTCAACTGGTGGAACACGATGATGTCGTCGATGCGGTTGAGGAACTCCGGCTTGAAGTGCTGCTTCAGCTCGTCGTTGACGCGGTTCTTCATCCGCTCGTAGTCGCTGTCGCTGCTCTCCTTGCCGAAGCCCAGGCCGCCGATCGACTTCGACGCGTCACGCGTACCGAGGTTGGTGGTCAGGATCAGCACCGTGTTCTTGAAGTCCACGACGCGGCCCTGGCCGTCGGTCAGCCGGCCGTCCTCGAGCACCTGCAGGAGCGTGTTGAACACGTCCGGGTGGGCCTTCTCGACCTCGTCGAACAGCACCACGCTGAACGGCTTGCGGCGCACCTTCTCGGTCAGCTGGCCGCCCTCGTCGTAGCCCACGTATCCGGGCGGCGCGCCGACGAGGCGCGACACCGTGTAACGATCGTGGAACTCGGACATGTCGAGGTGGATCAGCGCGTCCTCGTCGCCGAACAGGAACTCCGCGAGCGCCTTGGCGAGTTCGGTCTTACCGATGCCCGACGGCCCGGCGAAAATGAACGAGCCGCCGGGACGCTTCGGGTCCTTCAAGCCGGCCCGCGTGCGGCGGATGGCCTGCGAGACCGCCTTGATCGACTGCTCCTGGCCGACGACGCGCTTGTGCAGCTCGTCCTCCATGTGCAGCAACCGGGCAGTCTCTTCCTCGGTCAGCTTGAAGACCGGGATGCCCGTCCACGTCGCCAGCACCTCGGCGATCTGCTCGTCGTCGACCTCGGCCACGACATCGAGATCGCCGGCGCGCCACTCCTGCTCGCGCTTGGCCTTGTCGCCCTGCAGCGTCTTCTCCTTGTCGCGCAGTGACGCGGCCTTCTCGAAGTCCTGCGCGTCGATCGCCGACTCCTTCTCGCGGCGCACCGCAGCGATGCGCTCGTCGAAGTCACGCAGATCCGGCGGCGCGGTCATGCGACGGATGCGCATGCGCGCACCGGCCTCGTCGATGAGGTCGATCGCCTTGTCGGGCAGGAACCGGTCGCTGATGTAGCGGTCGGCAAGGCCCGCAGCGGCAACCAGTGCCGCGTCGGTGATCGAGACCCGGTGGTGCGCCTCGTACCGGTCGCGCAGGCCCTTGAGGATCTCGATCGTGTGCGCCACCGTCGGCTCGCCCACCTGGACGGGCTGGAATCGGCGCTCGAGCGCGGCATCCTTCTCGACGTACTTGCGATACTCGTCGAGGGTCGTCGCGCCGATCGTCTGCAGCTCACCGCGGGCGAGCATCGGCTTGAGGATGCTCGCGGCGTCGATCGCGCCCTCGGCGGCACCCGCACCGACGAGCGTGTGGATCTCGTCGATGAACAGGATGATGTCGCCGCGGGTGCGGATCTCTTTGAGCACCTTCTTCAGGCGCTCTTCGAAGTCACCGCGGTACCGGCTGCCGGCGACCAGCGAGCCGAGGTCGAGCGTGTAGAGCTGCTTGTCCTTCAGCGTCTCGGGCACCTCGCCGCGCACGACGGCCTGGGCGAGGCCCTCGACGACGGCGGTCTTGCCGACGCCGGGCTCGCCGATGAGCACCGGGTTGTTCTTGGTACGGCGCGAGAGCACCTGCATGAGCCGCTCGATCACGGTCTCGCGACCGATGACCGGGTCGAGCTTGCCCTCACGGGCGAGCTGGGTCATGTTGCGGCCGAACTGGTCGAGCACCAGCGAGGTGGACGGGGCCGCCTCGGACGCGGTGCCGGCCGGCTCGCCCTTGCTCTGGTAGCCGTTGAGCAGCTGGATGACCTGCTGGCGGACCTTGTTCAGGTCGGCGCCGAGCTTGACCAGCACCTGCGCGGCGACACCCTCACCCTCGCGGATGAGCCCGAGCAGGATGTGCTCGGTGCCGATGTAGTTGTGGCCGAGCTGCAGCGCCTCGCGCAGCGACAGCTCAAGCACCTTCTTGGCACGCGGCGTGAACGGGATGTGCCCGCTCGGCGCCTGCTGTCCCTGGCCGATGATCTCTTCGACCTGCTGGCGCACGGCGTCGAGGGAGATCCCGAGCGATTCGAGCGCCTTGGCGGCCACTCCCTCGCCCTCGTGGATCAGCCCGAGCAGGATGTGCTCGGTGCCGATGTAGTTGTGGTTGAGCATCCGGGCCTCTTCTTGGGCCAGGACGACGACGCGACGGGCACGGTCGGTGAACCTCTCGAACACTGCGGCAACTCCTTCCGCGCAAAGCATGGGTTCTTCGACGAGCGATATTCGTCTTGATGATCGGATGCGGGTACCTACGACTGTAGTCGCCGACGGTGACGGTGCGACTCCGTCGAGCAGCCCCGATCCTCCATCTCAACGGACAAGCCGGGCGAAGCATGCCCCCGTCCGCCGAGAGCGAACGCGACCGTGGCGCTGGGTAGGTTCTGTAGCTATGACCGATCCCACGACTGACGTCTCGATCGGCGCCGTCCCCGGCGGTTCGGCCGCCCTGGGCGGCTACCTGGCCCGTCCGTCCGGTGACGGGCCGTGGCCGGCCGTTGTCGCGATCCACGAGCTGTTCGGTGTGGACGACCAGTTCCGGCGCCACTGCGACCGGCTGGCCGCCGCCGGCTACCTGACCCTCGGGCTGAACCTGTTCAGCGACGGCGGTCCGCGGCGCTGCATCGTGACCACGATGCGCGCACTGTTCCGCGGCACCGGGAAGCCGGTGGCCGACATCGATGCCGGCCGGCGTTACCTGGCCGAATCCGCCGACTCGACGGGCAAGGTCGGGATCATCGGCTTCTGCATGGGCGGCGGTTTCGCGCTGCTGTGCGCGCCGCGCGGCTTCGACGTCGCCGCGGCCAACTACGGCCAGTCACCCTCGCACCCCGCCGAACACTTCCGGGACGCCTGCCCGGTCGTGGCCAGCTACGGCGGGCGGGATCCGCTCATGATGGGCCAGCCGAAGCGGGTCGAGAAGGGCCTGACCGCCGCCGGGGTGACGCACGACCTGAAGGTCTACCCGGGTGTCGGGCACTCGTTCCTCAACGACGAGATGACCGGACCGCGTGCGTTGCAGCCGATCGAGCGGGTGCTCAACGTCGGCCCGCGTCCCGAGGCCGCCAAGGACGCCTGGGAGCGGATCGAGAAGTACTTCGACACCTACCTGCGCTAGCCCGCGTCGGTGCGCGCCCGGTGATAGGCCCCGATCACGCCGATCGGGATCAGTCCTTGGCGCCGACGGCGAACCCGTTGTCGCGGGCCCACTGGCGGATGGCCTCGGGTTACAAGGGCTTGATGAGCGGGAACAGGATCGTCTCGCGAATCCCCTTGCCGGTGAGCAGCATGATCAGCCGGTCGAGGCCCATGCCCATGCCCCCGGACGGCGGCATGCCGTGCTCGAGGGCGAGCAGGAAGTCCTCGTCGAGCTGCATCGCCTCCGGGTTGCCCTCGGCGGCCGCGATCGACTGCTCGACGAGCGTGCGGCGCTGCTCGACGGGGTCGACGAGCTCGGAGTACGCGACCCCGATCTCGACGCCGCCGATGACGAGGTCCCATGCCTCGGCCAAGCGCGGGTCGTCGCGGTGGCGGCGGGTCAGCGGTCGCACCGAGGCGGGGTAGTCACGCACGAAGGTCGGCTGGACGAGGGTGTGCTCGACGAGCTTCTCGTAGAGCTCGAGCACGATCTCGCCCGCATCGTCCTCGTCGTCGCGCAGCGCCACCCCGGCGGCGGCGGCGATGCGTCGTAGTTGCGCGGCGTCGGTGCCGGCGGAGACCGGCTCGCCGACCGCATCAGACACGAGGTCGTGGATCGCGACCGACCGCCACGGTGCGAACAGGTCGATCTCGACCCCCTCCGGCGTGGACGGGTTCGTCACGGAGACGCTCTCGGCGGCATCGAGAATGATCTGGCGAGTGAAGTCGGCCATCACGTCGTAGTCGGCGTAGGCGGCGTAGGCCTCGAGCTCGCTGAACTCCGGCGAGTGGGTGGAGTCGACGCCTTCGTTACGGAAGACCCGGCCGAGTTCGTAGACCTTGTCGATGCCACCGACGATCGCCCGCTTGAGATAGAGCTCGGTCGCGATGCGCAGCGACATGTCGAGGTCGAAGGCGTTCAGATGGGTGTGGAAGGGCCGGGCTGCCGCGCCGCCGTGCACCACCTGCAGTACGGGTGTCTCGACCTCGAGGTAGCCGAGCCGGTGCAGCGTCTCGCGCACCGACCGGGTGATGGCCGCGCGAGCCTCGACCATCTCGCGCGCCTCGGACCGCACGATCAGATCGAGGTAGCGCTGCCGGACCCGCGTCTCTTCCGAGAGCGGCTTGTGCGCCACCGGCAACGGACGCAGCGCCTTGCCGGTCAGCCGCCACGACTTCGCCAGCACCGACAGCTCGCCGCGCCGCGACGCGATCACCTTGCCCGTGACGAACACGAGGTCGCCGAGGTCGACGTCGGCCTTCCAGTCGGACAGCGCCTGCTCGCCGACCTGGTCGCGGGAAAGCATGATCTGCAGCTCGACCGGGCCCTCGCGAAGGGTCGCGAAGCACAGCTTGCCCGTGTTGCGGACGAAGATGACCCGGCCCGTCACGCCGACCTCGTCCTCGGTCTCCGTGCCGGCCGGGAGATCGGGGTAGGCGGCGCGGATCTCGCTCAACGAGTGCGTGCGGGCGACGTTGACGGGGAACGGCGCACGGTCGGGATCGGCGATCAGGCGGTCGTACTTCGCCCGCCGCACCCGCATCTGCTCGGGCAGCTCGTCGTCGTACGCGCCGTCATTGGGGTCGTCCTCGGTCACAGCGTCAGCCTCACGGCACCGACCCTAGCGGCGCGGGCGATGACGAATGTCAGCCCACATTGCAGAGTGTCAGCGCTGACGTGCCGGACCGGGCTACGGCAGAGTTCGCCCCATGACCACATCAGTGCCGCAGACCGCGGACAGCGCCGTCCACGCGGGCGGGATCGAGTTGTCCGGCCTCACCAAGACCTTCCGGTCGAGCCGCGGCCCCGTGCACGCCGTGCGCTCGATCGACATCAGCATCGCGGCGGGCGAGACCGTCGCTCTGCTAGGACCCAACGGCGCCGGGAAGTCGACGACGATCGACATGCTGCTCGGCCTCCTGCCGCCGGACGGCGGCAGCGTCACCGTGTTCGGCGACACTCCGGCCAGTGCCGTCGCCAAGGGCGCCGTCGGCGGCATGTTGCAGGTCGGGGGCGTCGCCCAGTACCTGGGCGTGCGCGAGTTGCTCACGATGGTCGCGAGCCTCTACCCCAACCCGATGCCGGTCGACGAGGTCATCGAGCTCACCCGCATCGGCGACCTCGCCGACCGCCGCACGAACAAGCTTTCGGGCGGACAGACCCAGCGACTGCGCTTCGCGCTCGGGATCGTCGGCAACCCCGACCTGCTCGTGCTGGACGAACCGACCGTCGCGATGGACGTCGAGGCGCGGCGTGATTTCTGGGCGACGATGCGCCACTTCACGACCGGCGGGAAGACTGTGTTGTTCGCGACGCACTACCTCGAGGAGGCCGACGACTACGCCGACCGCATCATCCTCATGTCGCGTGGGCGCATCGTCGCCGACGGGCCGGCGACCGAGATCAAGGCGACGGTCGGACTGCGCTCGATCCGCGCCACCCTGCCCGGCGCGGACCCGTCCGCCATTGCGGCGCTGCCAGGCGTCACGAACGCCGAGACGCACGGTGACGCCGTCATCATCAACTGCTCCGACTCGGACGCGGCGCTGCGCGCCTTCCTGCCGACCTATCCGGACGCCCGCGACATCGAGGTCAGCGGCGCCGGCCTTGAAGAGGCGTTCCTGCAACTGACCGGCGACACCGCCGACGAGATGACCGAAGAGGCAACAGCATGAGCACACTGACCTACACCCGCTACGAGATGCTCCGGCTGCTGCGCAACCGGCAGAGCATGATCTTCTCGCTCGTCATCCCACTGATCTTCTACTTCGTGCTGGCCGCGCCGAACAAGGACAACCACAACTGGGGTGGCACCAAGGGTCATCCGACGGGCCTGTTCGCGCCGCAGTACTACATGGTCGGACTGCTCGCGTTCGGCACGATGGTCGCGGTGTTCTCGGGCGGGGCACGTATCGCCGCGGAACGCACGATCGGGTGGAACCGCATGCTGCGGCTCACTCCGCTGACTCCCGCGCAACTACCTGCGCACGAAGGTGCTCACGGGCTACCTGATGGCGATTGTCGGTATGGCTCTGCTGTACGCGTCCGGGATCTCGCTCGGCGTGCGGCTCGGCTTCGGCCAGTGGGTCGAGATGACCGCGCTGGTGCTGGTCGGGCTCGTCCCGTTCGCCGTGCTTGGGCATCGCCATGGGGCACCTGCTCAACGACGACGCGATCGGCCCGGCGGTCGGCGGCGGGGTGTCGTTGTTCGCGTTCCTCGGCGGCACCTGGTTCCCTATCACCGGCAGCGGGTTGTTCACCCAGTTCTGCCAGTTGCTGCCGTCCTACTGGCTCGTGCAGGCCGGCCACGTCGGGCTCGGCGCGGGCAACCCGTGGGGGCTCAAGGCGTGGCTGGTGATCGCGGGGTGGAGCGCGGCGGGCGCGGTGTTCGCGATGTGGGCCTACCGCCGAGACACCCGCAAGATGTGAGACTCGCACCATGAGCAGCGCGAGTTGCCCGCAGTCGACGCTGAACGAGGCGACCCGGGTGTGGACGCCGGGATGGCGTCGCTACTTCTTCCCGGCGTTCTGGCTGGTCTATCTCGGCCAGACGGTCGACGGCGTGGCGCATCACTCACACGGCCCCGCTGCGATCGTCGGGTACGCGCTCGTCGTGGCGTTCGCAGCGGTCTACCTCGTCGCGTTGCCCCTGGGCTGGGATCGCGAGAGTGCGGCGCCACGCGCGTACTGGGTGCTGTATGCGGCCGCCTTCGTGCTCACGTTCTGCGAATCGTTCTTCGCGCACGGCGACGCGCTGGTGTTCTGCGTCTACCTCGCAGTGCTCGGCGTCGCCGCACGCAGCCGGTTGGCGCTGCCGATGGTGGTCGTGCTGACCCTGGCCACGGCCCTGCTGCCCCGCTTCGTCCCAGGCTGGGGCGCGAAGATCGACTGGAGCGGCGGGCTGACGGTCTTCCTGGTGTCGTTCGCGATGTTCGGCTTCTTCATGATCATCCGGTCGAACGTCGCGCTGACCGCCGCGCGTGCCGAGGTGGCAAGGCTGGCCGCCGAGAACGAACGCTCACGCATCGCCCGCGACCTGCACGACCTGCTCGGGCACTCGCTGACCACCATCACGGTCAAGGCGGGGCTGGCCCGCCGGCTCGCTCCGCTCGACCCGGAACGCGCGGCGGAAGAGATCACCGCTGTCGAGCAGCTGTCGCGGCGCACGCTCGGCGAGGTGCGTGCCGCTGTGGCGGGCTACCGCGACGTCACGCTGGTCGGCGAGCTCGCTGGCGCGCACGAGGTGTTGCGGGCCTCGGGTATCGACGCACGGCTTCCCGGCGCGGTCGACGCCGTCGACGCCGACGCGGTCGAGCCGTTCGGATGGGTGGTGCGCGAAGCGGTGACCAACGTGGTTCGGCACTCGCGTGCCACGACCTGCACGATCACCGTGGGCCCGCGGTGGATCGAGATCGTCGACGACGGCCGGGGCGCTGCACCGTCGCACGGCGACGGTCACGGCCTGCGTGGCCTGCGCGAGCGGCTCCAGCACGCCGGCGGGACGGTGTCGGCGCACGCCACGACGCAGGGTTGGGTGGTGCGCGCCGAACTCTCGCCGATCTCCGCGCCACGGACCAGCGTCGATGCCTGATCCCGGCACCATCCGGCTGCTGCTCGCCGACGACCAGGCGCTCGTGCGCTCGGCACTCGCCGCGCTGCTCGAGCTCGAGGACGACTTCGAGGTCATCGCGCAGGTGGGTCGCGGCGACGAGGTCGTGACCGCCGCACTCGCGGCCCGTCCGGACGTCGCGCTGCTCGACATCGAGATGCCCGGAGTCGACGGCATCGCGGCGGCGACCGCGCTGACCCGCGAGCTGCCGACGTGCCGAGTGATCATCCTGACGACGTTCGGACGGCCCGGCTACCTGCGGCGCGCGATGGAATCGGGCGCGGTCGGCTTCGTCGTGAAGGACACCGAGGCAGAGCAGCTGGCCGACGCCGTCCGGCGTGTGCATCGCGGCGAGCGCGTCGTCGACCCCGCCCTTGCGGCCGCGACGCTCGCGGGCGGTGCGTCGCCGCTGACCGGTCGCGAGCGTGACGTTCTGGTCGCGGCGCGCGACGGCGCGACCGTGGCCGACATCGCGCGCCGGCTGTTCCTGTCCGAGGGAACCGTGCGCAACTACCTGTCAGCGGCGATCGCCAAGACCGGTACGCGCAACCGGCTCGAGGCGATGCGCGTCGCCGACTCCCGCGGCTGGCTGTGACCGCTTCTCCCCCGGTGCAGTCATAATTTCGCCCGGAAACTGACTGCGCCGAGGAGGACGCGTCAGACCTGGGGCATGACCTCGGATGCGATGAGTTCGAGGTGGTCGAGGTCGTGGATGTCGAGCACCTGCAGGTACAGCCGCGTCGCACCGTGGTCGGCGAACTCGGCGATGCGCTCGATCGCCTCGGCCGGTGTGCCGGCGATGCTGCTCTCGCGCAGCTCGGCGAGCTCACGACCCATGTTGTCGGCGCGGCGTTGCACCTCGGCGTCGTCGCGTCCGATGCACACGGTCTGCGCGGCGGAGTAGACGAGGTTGCGTCCCGTCCGGGACGCCGCCTCCCGGACGCGCTCGATGATCGCCTTCGTCTCGGCGCGGTTGAAGCTGACGTTGTACTCGTCAGCGAAGCGGGCCGCCAGGGCCGCGCTGCGCTTCTTGCCCGAACCGCCGAGGATCAGCGGCGGGTGCGGCTGCTGGACCGGCTTGGGGAGCGCCGGCGAGTTCTCGAGCGTGAAGTGCTCGCCCTGGAACGAGTAGGTCTCGCCGAGCGGCGTCGTCCACAGTCCGTGAATGAGCTCGACCTGCTCCTCGAAGCGGTCGAAGCGCTCGCGGACGTCGGGGAACGGGATGCCGTACGCCGCATGTTCCTGTCCGAACCAGCCGGTACCCAGGCCGAGCTCGACGCGTCCGTTGCTCATGTCGTCGACCTGCGCCACAGCGATCGCGAGCGGGCCGGGCAGCCGGAACGTGGCCGAGTTGACGAGCGTGCCGAGCCGCACCCGCGACGTCTCGCGCGCGAGCGCGCCGAGGGTCACCCACGAGTCAGTAGGGCCGGGCAGACCGTCGCCGTCGCCCATGGCGACGAAGTGGTCGGAGCGGAAGAACGCGTCGAAGCCGAGATCCTCGGTGGCCTTGGCGATGCGGAGTTGGTCGACGTAGCTCGCGCCCTGCTGCGGCTCGATGAAGATGCGGAGATCCATTTCCCGAACGTAGCCGACGGTGGTCAGTCCGGGCCGCAGTGGTCACTGCAACTGACCACTGCGGACGTAACTGGCCAGCGTCAGGTGTTGCGCTCGTAGACCAGCCGCAGCCCCAGCAGGGTCAGGTCGGGCTCGTGCCGGGTGACGGTCTCGCAGTGCTCGATCACCAGGCTGGCCAGCCCGCCGGTGGCGATCACCTCGACGTCGTCGGGATCGTCCGGTGCCAGGACGGCCGACAGCCGCCGCACCAGCCCGTCGACCTGCCCGGCGAAGCCGTAGAGGATTCCCGACTGCAGGGCCTCGACGGTGTTCTTGCCGATCGGCCCGCGCGGTTCGACGAGCTCGACCGTGCGCAGCTGCGCCGCCCGCGCGGCGAGCGCGTCCAGCGAGATCTCGATGCCGGGGGCGAGCGCGCCGCCGAGGAAGTCTCCGTGGGCGTTGACCACGTCGAAGTTCGTCGTGGTGCCGAAGTCGACGACGATGGCCGCGCGGTCGCCTACGAGGTGGTGCGCGGCGAGGGTGTTCACGATCCGGTCGGCACCGACCTCTTTGGGGTTCTCGTACTGCAGGCTCACGCCGGTGCGGATGCCCGGCTCGACGAGCACGGTCGGCAGGTTCGGGTAGTAGTCGCCGAGCATCGTGCGCAGCTCACGCAGCGCGGCCGGCACGGTCGAGCATGCGCTGACGCCGTCGATCTCGTGGTCGGCGAGCAGGCCGCGGAACGTCAGCGCGATCTCGTCCGCAGTGCTCCGCGCATCGGTCTTGATCCGCCATGAGCGTTCCAACTTTTCCCCGTCGAAGACTCCGACGACGGTGTTGGTGTTGCCGATGTCGATGGCGAGCAGCATGCCGGCCTCACAGTTCTATCGCGGTGTTGTCGATCAGACGGGTCGTGCCGAAGCGGGCGGCCACCAGTAGCCGCGCCGGGCCGTGCTCGGGTGCGTCACCGAGGTCGGCGCCGCGAAGGTCGAGGTAGTCGGGGTCGACGCCGGCCGCACGCAGCACGGCCCAGGCCGCGGTGAGCACGTCCTGCGCTGTGCCCGCCGCGGCACGTCCCGCGGTGAGCGCGCGTGACAGCGCCAGCGCGCGAGCGCGGTCGTCCGCCGACAGGTAGACGTTGCGGCTCGACAGGGCGAGCCCGTCGGGCTCGCGCACGGTCGGCACGCCCGCGACGCCGACGCCGAGCTCGAGGTCGGCCACCATGCGCGTGATCAGCACCAGTTGCTGGTAGTCCTTCTCGCCGAACAACGCCACCGCGGGACGGACCAGATTGAGCAACTTCGCGACCACGGTGAGCATGCCGGCGAAGTGCGTCGGCCGGCTGACCCCTTCGAGAATCGCACCCAGCGGTCCGGGATCGACGCGCACCCGAGCCGGGCCGCCGGGGTACACGTCCTCGACCGAGGGCGCCCACGCCAGATCGACGCCCTCTGCGGTGCACATGGCGACGTCGGCGTCGAGCGTGCGTGGATACCGGGCGAGATCCTCGTTCGGCCCGAACTGCAGCGGATTGACGAAGATGCTCACCACGACCGACCCGGCAACGTCGCGGGCTCGCGTGATCAGCGCGCGGTGCCCGTCGTGCAGCGCGCCCATCGTCGGCACGAGCACGACCGGCGCCTGCAGCTGCGCCAGTGCACCCGCGAGATCGGCGCGCGAGTGGGCGACGGCGGTCATGCGAGGGCCTCGAGCACGGCGGCGTTGGCGGCGTCGTCGAGCATCCCTGCGGCGTGCGCGCGTTCGGCGGTGCGCCGCGCCATCGCCAGATAGGAACCCAGCAACTGCGGAGCCGACTCAGTGAGCGCACGGCGGTGCCGGCGCAGGGTCGCGACGTCGCCGCGAGCCACCGGCCCGGTCAACGCGGCGTCATGCAGTCGCAACGCGTTGTCGAGTGCGGCCGACAGCAGCGGGGCGAGCAACTGGCCAGGCGCCTCGACACCAGCGCCGTCGAGCAGCGACAACGCATCGTTGACGAGGGTCACCAGGTGATTCGACCCGAGCGACAGCGCTGCGTGGTACAGCGCGCGGGCCGATTCCGGCACCCATACCGGTTCGCCGCCCATCTCGACCACCAGTGACTCGGCGACCGGACGCAGCTCGTCGGGCGCGGTCACGCCGAAGGTGGCGCCGAGCAGCCGGTCGACGTCCTCGGGGCGGCCCGCGAAGGTCATCACCGGATGCAACGCGAGGGCGAGCACGCCGCGGGCGGCCGCCGGGTCGAGCACACCGACGCCCTGTGCGCCGGAGGTGTGCGCCACCAGCTGACCTTCCCGCCACGCACCGGTGTCGGCGAGACCGGCGACGAGCGGGCGCAACGCGTCGTCCGGCACCGAGAGCAGCACGAAGTCGGCGGCGGCGATGACCTCGTCCGGCGGCAGGATCTCGGCGCCGGGCAGCATGCGTGCGACCCGCGAGAGTGACGACGCCGACACCGCGCTCGCCGCCACGACCTCGTGGCCGGCCCGGCGCAGCGCGGCACCCAGGGCGCCGCCGACGCGTCCGGCGCCGACGATGCCCACCCGCAGCCGGGCAGGTCGCGCGGATGACATGGGCTCAAAGTAGCTTCTACCGACATGACTGGTGAGTTGACCCGGGCAGTCGCGCGCAGTGCCGATGCCGCCGAGCTGCATGCGCCGGTGCCGACGCTGCTCCTCGAGTTGCAGACGCTGCTCGGGACGCTCAGCGCGACCGTCGCCGCGGAGACCAATCGGGGTCGCAAGCCGTTCCGCCCCGGACCCGACTGGGCAGCGCGTCTCGGCGAGTTCGCGTACGGCGTCTACCTGCTCGCCGACCAGACCGGTGTCGACCTGGACGACGTCGTCGCGGTCACCGCCCAGCGGCTGGCCGATTCGGCGCCGCGGCCCACGCCGGGCAACAGTGCGGCGGCGGGGAACGACGACTTCTTCGAGCGGAACCAGTGAACCGGGCCACGCTCCGGCAACGCATCCTGATCACGGGCGCGAGCTCCGGCCTGGGTGCCGAGATGGCGCGTCAGTTCGCGGCCAAGGGGCGCGACCTCGCGTTGTGCGCACGGCGCGTCGACCGACTGGACGACCTGCGCGCCGAACTCACCGCGAAGCACGGCGTGCAGGTGGTCGTACGCGCACTGGACGTGAACGACTCCGACGCCGTGTTCGCGGTTTTCGGCGAACTCGCAGACGAGCTCGGCGGCCTCGACCGGGTGATCGTCAACGCCGGGCTCGGCAAGGGCGCGCGGCTCGGCACCGGCAAGTTCCACGCCAACCGCGAGACGGCGATGACGAACTTCGTCGCCGCCCTCGCGCAGTGCGAAGCTGCGTTGCATCACTTCCGCGCCGCCGACGCCGGTCATCTCGTGGTCGTCTCGTCGGTTTCGGCCTTACGCGGATTGCCAGGGAACCTGACGACCTATGCGGCGTCCAAGGCCGCGGTTGCTGCCCTGGCCGACGGCCTGCGCATGGAGCTGCACTCCTCGCCCATCAACGTGACCACGCTGTTCCCCGGCTACATCCGGTCGGAGATGAGCAGCGCCGCCGAGCAGCGCACGCCGCTCATGTCGAGCACCGAGGACGGCGTGCGCGCGATGGTCACGGCGATCGAACGCGAGGTCGCGAAGTCCGCGGTGCCGCCGTGGCCGTGGAAGCCGCTCGGGCTCGTGATGCGCTACGCCCCCGCACCGCTGGTACGCCGCTTCGCCTCGTGAGCGGCCGTCCCCTGCGACACTGACGGGATGACGCACGGTCCCACGCTGTCGCGTCGGCACTCCGCCGGTGCCGAGAGCGCGCGTGGCCTGTTGCTCACCGTGCTCGGGGAGTTCGTGCTGCCCGCGGGCGGCGCGGCGTGGACCTCGACGATCATCGACGTGCTCGGCCGCCTCGGTGTCGAGGAGAAGGCGACCAGGCAGGCCCTCATGCGCACCGCCGCCGACGGCTGGCTCGGAGCCCAACGCGTCGGACGCCGCACCCGCTGGCAGCTCACCGAGGCGGGCTCGAAGCTGCTGACCGAGGGCACCGAACGGATCTTCGGCTTCCGCGCCCGTGCCGACGAGTGGGACGGCCGATGGTTGCTGGTCGTTGCCCGCGTGCCGGAGACCGAACGACCGGCGCGACACCGCCTGCGCACGCGGCTGGCCTGGGCGGGTCTCGGCAGCCCGTCGCCCGGAGTGTGGCTGAGCCCGCACCCCGACCGGCTCGACGAGGTGCGCGAGGTGCTCGGCGAGGCCGGCGTGCTCGACGACGCGCAGTTGTTCGTCGGCAGCTACGTCGGCGGCGCCGAACTCACCGCCGTCGTGCGCCAGGCATGGGACCTGGCCTCGATCGAGTCGTCGTACGAGCAGTTCCTCGCCCAGTTCGACTCAGCGACCGTCGACGACGCGTTGGTCGCCGTGGTCGATCTAGTGCACTCGTGGCGGCGGTTCCCGCTCACCGATCCGGTGTTGCCGGCCGAGCTGTTGCCGAGCCCGTGGCGCGGCGACTCCGCGGCGGCGCTGTTCGCCGACCGCCATCAGCAGTGGGCCGGGATCGCGCGCGAGCAGTGGCAGTCGCTCGATCGCTGACGCCGCCGGTGCACGGGCCGGTGCGGGCAAGGCGTTTCCCCCGCGCGCAGGGCGGGCCGGTGGCACCACCTTTGCGGGTGTGCCAGAGTCGGGACGTGGTTGATCTCAAGCCCGTCCTGGCCGATCTCCATGCCGAGAGCGAGGATCTCGACGCGCTCGTCGCCGAACTCCCGGACGACGGGTGGGCCTGCGCGACCCCGTCGCCGGGATGGACGATCGCGCACCAGATCGCGCACCTCGCCTGGACGGATCGGGCCGCGCAGCTCGCGATCACCGATCCGCCCGGCTTCCAGGCCGAGCTGCAGCGCGCCGCGGCGGCCATCGACACCTACGCCGACGAAGCGGCGACGCAGGCGGCCCAGCACCCGCCGGCGCAGCTGCTCGCCGAATGGCGCGAGGGCCGTGCGGACCTCGCCGACGCGCTGCTGTCGTGCACCGAGGGCTCGAAGATCTCGTGGTTCGGACCGCCGATGTCGCCGACGTCGATGGCGACCGCACGCTTGATGGAGACGTGGGCGCACGGGCAGGACGTCGCCGATGGGCTCGGTGTGGCCCGACTGCCGACGCCACGGCTCAGGCACGTCGCGCACATCGGCGTCCGTACCCGCGACTTCGCCTATCTCGTGCGCGACCGCACGCCGCCGACCGAGGCGATCCGGGTCGAGCTCACCGCTCCGGACGGGTCGATCTGGATGTGGGGCGAGGGCGCCGCGCAGTCGGTCACCGGTTCGGCGCTCGACTTCTGCCTGCTGGTCACCCAACGCCGGCACCGCGACGACCTCGGGCTCATCGCGCGAGGGCACGACGCCGACGAATGGCTCGACATCGCGCAGGCGTTCGCCGGTCCGCCCGGCGCAGGGCGCGCGCCCGGCGCGTCCACCGCCTGATCGCGTCCCCGCTAGAACAATCAAGCAGGCTTGATTTGTTCTGGCCGGCGTGCCATGGTTCGGATGTGTTGCGTATCGGCAACTGCTCCGGCTTCTACGGCGACCGCGCCACGGCGATGCACGAAATGCTCACCGGCGGACCGCTCGACGTGCTGACCGGTGATTACCTCGCCGAGCTGACGATGCTCATCCTCGCGCGCGACCGGGCGCGCGACGAGACGCTCGGCTACGCCAAGACGTTCCTGCGCCAGCTCGAGCACTCGCTCGGCACGGCGCTCGAGAACGGCGTCACCCTTCGTTGCGAACGCGGGCGGCCTGAACCCGGCCGGGCTTGCTGCCGCCGTGCGGCGGCTGGCCGAATCGCTCGGGCTCGACGTTGCGGTCGCCCACGTCGAGGGCGACGATCTGCGCGCCCGGTCCGCGGAGCTGGGCTTCGGCGAGCCGCTGGCCGCCAACGCCTACCTCGGCGCGTTCGGTATCGCGGAGTGCATCCGTTCGGGAGCGCAGGTCGTGGTCACCGGGCGGGTCACCGACGCCTCGCTCGTCGTCGGCCCCGCGATCGCGCACTTCGGCTGGAGTCCGTCCGACTACCACGCGCTGGCCGGCGCGGTCGTGGCCGGGCACATCCTCGAATGCGGGCCGCAGGCCACCGGCGGCAACTACGCCTTCTTCGACGAGATCCCCGACGCGCGGCATCCGGGTTTCCCGATCGCCGAACTGCACGAGGACGGGTCGGCGGTGATCACCAAGCACGACTCGACCGGCGGCGCGGTCACGGTCGGGACGGTGACCGCACAACTGCTGTACGAGATCACCGGTCCGCGCTACGCCGGACCCGACGTGACCGCCCGTTTCGACACGGTCGAACTCACGCCCGACGGCGTCGACCGCGTGCGCATCGCCGGGGTGATGGGCGAGCCGCCCCGCCCACGCTCAAGGTCGGGCTGAACACCCTCGGCGGCTTCCGCAACGAGATGACGTTCGTGCTCACCGGGCTGCACATCGACGCAAAGGCGCGCCTCGTGCAACAGCAACTCGCCCACCTCGACGCGACCTGGACGCTGGCGCGCACCGACCACCCCGACTCGCCCGTCCAAGAGGAAGCGGCCGCGCTGCTGCACTGCGTGGTGCGCGGCCCCGATGCCAAGGCGCTCGGACGTGCGTTCTCCGGCGCGGCGATCGAGCTGGCGCTCGCGTCCTATCCGGGTTTCCACGTGACCAGCCCGCCGGGCGACGCCTCGCCGTACGGCGTGTTCAGCGCGGTCCCGGTCGAGCGACACCTCGTCCCGCACGTCGCGGTGTTCGCCGACGGCACGCGCGTCGACATCCCGCCCGCGCCGGAGTTCCGCGCCCTCGAGCCCGTCGCCGAGGCGGTGCCCCCGGCACCGGTCGTCGGTCCGTCCCGCGCGGTGCCGCTCGGCAGGATCGTCGGCGCGCGCAGCGGCGACAAGGGCGGCGACGCGAACGTCGGCTTGTGGGTGCGCACCGACGCGCAGTTCGCGTGGCTGAGCAACATGCTCACTGTCAGCCGCTTCCAGGAACTGCTGCCGGAGACCGCCGCGCTCACGGTGACCCGCCACGATCTGCCGAACCTGCTCGCGCTGAATTTCGTCGTCGAAGGCATCCTCGGTGAAGGCGTGTCGTCGAACGCGCGCCACGACCCGCAGGCCAAGGCGCTCGGCGAGTGGCTGCGCTCGCGCGTGGTCAACGTCCCGGACGTGCTGTTGTGAACGGGATCGATTCGGCCCGAGCGCGCCGCGTTGCGGGCGACGATCCGCGGCTTCGTCGAACGCGAGATCCTGCCGCACCAGGACGCGTGGGAACGCGACGGTGAGCTCCCGCGCGCGCTGCACCGGGCCGCGGCAGAACTCGGGCTGATCGGGCTGTCGTACCCGACCGCGGTCGGCGGAGAGGGCGGCGACGCGCTCGACGCGCTCGTGCTGGCCGAGGAGTTCCATTACGCGGGCGCGGCCGGCGGCGTGTTCGCGTCCCTGTTCACGTCCGGCATCGCGCTGCCGCATCTCGTCGCGGCCGGCGACCCCGCCCAGATCGACCGCTGGGTGCGCCCGACGCTCGCGGGCGAGCTGATCGGCTCGCTCGCGATCACCGAGCCCGACGGCGGCTCCGACGTCGCCGCCCTCCGCACCACGGCGAAACGCGACGGCGACGACTTCGTCGTCAACGGCACCAAGACCTACATCACCTCCGGCGTGCGGGCCGACTTCGTGGTGACCGCGGTGCGGACGGGCGACGCCGGCGCGCACGGCATCTCGTTGCTGGTCGTCGAGAAGGGCACGCCCGGCTTCACGGTGTCGCGCGCGCTGTCGAAGATGGGTTGGCTGTCGTCGGACACCGCCGAACTGTCCTACGCAGACGTGCGCGTGCCGGCGAGCAACCTCGTGGGCGCGCCCGAACAGCGGGTTCGCGCAGATCGCGACGAACTTCGTCGGCGAGCGCATCGCCCTGGCCGTGCAGGCCTACGCGTCGGCGCAACGCGCGCTCGATCTGAGCGTGGCGTGGTGTCGCGACCGCGAGACGTTCGGACGGTCGCTGATCAGCCGCCAGCCGGTGCAGAACACGCTCGCCGAGATGGCCCGGCGCATCGAGGTCGCGCGCGTCTACACGCGCTCGATCGCCGCGCGTGCCGCCGCCGGCGAGACGAACCTCGTGGCCGAGGCGTGCTTCGCGAAGAACACCGCGGTGGAGGCCGGGAGCTGGGTCGTCGACCAGGCGGTGCAGCTGCACGGCGGGATGGGGTACATGCGCGAGTGCGAGGTCGAACGCCAGTACCGCGACATGCGCATCATCGGCATCGGCGGCGGCACGACCGAGATCCTCACCGGCCTGTCCGCCAAGGTCCTGGGGTACGCCGCATGACTGTGCTGCGCTCGACCGTCGACACGTCGTCGGCCGACTTCCGGGCCAACCGCGCCGCGTTGCTCGAGAAGCTGGATGCGCTCGCCGCCGACCACGCCAAGGCGGTGGCCGGCGGCGGCGAGAAGTACGTCAAGCGGCACCACGACCGCGGCAAGTTGCTGGTGCGTGAGCGCATCGAACTGCTCGTCGATCCCGGCTCGCCGTTCCTCGAGTTGTCGCCCCTCGCCGCCTGGGGAACCGACTACACGGTCGGCGCGTCGGTCGTCACGGGCATCGGCGTCGTCAACGGTGTGGAGTGCGTGATCAACGGGTCCGACCCGACGGTGCGCGGCGGCGCGTCCAATCCGTACACGTTGAAGAAGGTCGCTGCGGGCCAACCAGATCGCGCTCGAGAACCGGCTGCCGGTGATCGGTCTCGTCGAGTCGGGCGGCGCGGATCTGCCGACCCAGAAAGAGATCTTCATTCCCGGCGGCCAGATGTTCCGCGACCTCACGAGATTGTCGGCCGCCGGCATCCCCACGATCGCGCTGGTGTTCGGCAACTCGACCGCGGGTGGCGCGTACATCCCTGGCATGAGCGACTACGTGGTCATGGTCGCCGACCGGGCGAAGGTCTTCCTCGCCGGCCCACCGCTGGTCAAGATGGCCACCGGCGAGGAGTCCGACGACGAGTCGCTCGGCGGCGCCGACATGCACTCGCGCGTCTCCGGTCTCGCCGACTACTTCGCGGTCGACGAACAGGACGCCATCCGGATCGGACGCGACATCGTGCGCCGGCTGAACTGGCACAAGCTGGGCCCGTCCGCCGAAACCCGATCCTGCCGCTCCGCTGTACGACGACGAGGACCTGCTCGGCATCGTCCCGACCGATCTGAAGGTGCCGTTCGACCCCCGCGACGTCATCGCGCGCATCGTCGACGGCTCCGACTTCGACGAGTTCAAGCCGCGCTACGGCGCGTCGCTGGTGACCGGCTGGGCCTCGCTGCACGGCTATCCGATCGGCATCCTGGCCAACGCCCGCGGCGTGCTGTTCAGCGAGGAATCGCAGAAGGCCACGCAGTTCATCCAGCTCGCCAACCGCGCCGACACCCCGCTGGTGTTCCTGCAGAACACCACCGGCTACATGGTCGGCAAGGAGTACGAGCAGCGCGGCATCATCAAGCACGGCGCGCAGATGATCAACGCGGTGTCGAACTCGCGCGTGCCGCACCTGACGGTGACGATGGGAGCGTCCTACGGCGCCGGCAACTACGGCATGTGCGGACGGGCGTACGCACCGCGTTTCCTGTTCACCTGGCCGTCGGCGAAGTCGGCGGTGATGGGCCCCGCGCAATTGGCAGGAGTCCTGTCGATCGTCGCCCGGCAGGCAGCGGCCGCGCGGGGACAGGACTACGACGAAGCGGCCGACGAGAAGATGCGCGCGTACGTCGAGCAGCAGATCGAGGAACAGTCGCTGGCGCCGTTCCTGTCCGGGATGCTCTACGACGACGGGGTGATCGACCCGCGTGACACCCGGACGGTGCTCGGCATCGCCCTCTCGGCCGTCCACAACGCACCCGTGCGCGGTGCTGAGGGCTACGGGGTGTTCCGGCCGTGATCGAACGGCGTCCTGGTCGCCAATCGCGGCGAGATCGCCCGCCGCGTGTTCCGCACCTGCCGCGAGCTCGGCATCGGCACCGTCGCGGTGTTCTCCGACCCTGACGCCGCCGAGCCGCACGCGCGCGAGGCCGACGCCGCGGTGCGCCTCGCCGGCGCCGCGCCCGGCGACACCTACCTGCGCGCCGAACTGATCGTCGACGCGGCGCGACGTGCCGGCGCCGACGCGGTGCATCCCGGCTACGGCTTCCTGTCCGAGAACGCCGACTTCGCACGGGCCGTGAGCGACGCCGGCCTCACCTGGATCGGGCCGTCACCCGACGCGATCGCCGCGATGGGCAGCAAGATCGAGGCGAAGCGGTTGATGGCCGCGGCCGGAGTGCCCGTGCTCACCGAGCTCGACCCGGCGACGATCACCGAAGCCGATCTGCCGGTGCTCATCAAGGCCAGTGCCGGCGGGGGCGGGCGCGGCATGCGGGTGGTCACCGACCTCGCCGCCCTGCCGGGCGAGGTCGAGCTCGCCCGGGCCGAAGCAGCGTCCGCGTTCGGCGACGGCACCGTGTTCTGCGAGCCCTATCTCGCCACCGGGCGGCACATCGAGGTGCAGGTGCTCGCCGACGAGCACGGCACCGTGTGGGCCGTCGGCGAGCGCGAGTGCTCGGTCCAGCGCCGGCACCAGAAGGTCGTCGAGGAAGCCCCGTCGCCACTGGTCGAGCGGATCGACGGCATGCGCGCCGCATTGTTCGACGCGGCGCGCGCCGCCGCGAAGGCGATCGACTACACCGGCGCCGGGACGGTCGAGTTCCTGTCCGACCACGCACGGGCGTTTCTTCTTCCTCGAGATGAACACGCGCCTGCAGGTCGAGCACCCTGTCACCGAGTGCACGACCGGACTCGATCTCGTGGCGTTGCAGCTCGACATCGCGCAAGGCGGCCGGCTGGCCGAGAATCCCCCGTCCACACAAGGACATTCGATCGAGGTGCGTCTCTACGCCGAGAACCCGGCAGCGGGTGGCAGCCGCAGAGCGGCCCGGTGCACCGCCTCGACGTCCCCGGCGTCACCACCGAGTTCGCGGTGGGCGCCGGCGCCACGGCCTCCGTCTCGATGCCGGCGTCGGCGCCGGGTCGACCGTGTCGGTGCACTACGACCCGATGCTCGCCAAGGTCATCTCATGGGCACCGACCCGCATCCAGGCCGCACGCGCGCTTGCCGGCGCGCTCGCGCGCACCCGCATCCACGGCGTGACCACCAACCGCGACCTGCTCGTGAACGTGCTGCGCCACGAGGCGTTTCTCGCCGGTGAGACCGACACCGCGTTCTTCACCGATCACGACGACGTGTTCGCCACCGCTCGTCGGCGACGGTGCGCTGCCCGCGCTTGCCGCTGCGCTCGCTCTCGAAGCTGCCGAACCGAGGTTGCTGACGTGCCGCCGGGCTGGCGCAACGTCGTCAGCGCGCCGCGCACGATCACGCTGGGCGATCACGAGGTGCGGTGGCGCGCCGACCGCGACGGGCTGCACGGTCACGAGCGGCGTGACCCTCGTCGAGGCCGCCGGGCACGAGGTCGTGCTGGACGTCGACGGAGTGCGCCGCCGCTACGAGGTGCACCGCTACGGCGACGAGGTCTACGTCGACTGTGCCGAGGGCGGCGTGCGCTTCGTCGTCGCCCCGCGGTTCGTCGATCCCGCCGAGCAGGTCGCCGCCGGCTCGCTCGTGGCGCCGATGCCCGGGACGATCGTGCGGCTCGCGGTCTCGCGGGAGACAGGGTGACGGCGGGAGCACCGGTGCTCTGGCTCGAGGCGATGAAGATGCAGCACCAGATCAACGCACCGGCCGACGGCGTCGTGACCGACCTGCCCGTCGCGTCGGCAACAGATCGATGTCGGCGGATCGCCGTCGTAGACCCACTTTGACCCTCTATCGGCTGTGAATCGGGACCGATCACAGCCGATGGAGGGTCGAAGTCGAAGGAGGAGAGCGGAACGTGGACTTCACCGAGACCGAGGAGCAGCAGGCGCTGCGCAAGGCGGTCGCCGAGCTCGGCAAGCGCTACGGCCACGCCTACACCGCGCCGCGTGCCCGCGCGCGCGAGCCGCTGACCGAGCTGTGGCTCGAGGCGGGGAAGTCGGGATTCCTCGGGCTGAACCTGCCCGAGCAGTACGGCGGTGGCGGTGCCGGCATGTACGAGCTGGCGCTCGTCGGTGAGGAGCTCAACGCTGCGGGCTGCGGGCTGCTGATGATGGTCGTCTCCCCCGCCATCAACGGCACGATCATCGCCCGCTACGGCACGGACGAGCAGAAGCAGCGCTGGCTGCCCGGCATCGCCGACGGCTCGATCACGATGGCGTTCGGCATCACCGAGCCCGACGCGGGCTCCAACTCGCACCGCATCACGACCACCGCCCGCCGCGACGGCGGTGACTGGCTGCTCACCGGCCGCAAGTACTACGTGTCCGGTGTCGACCACGCGCAGGCGATCCTCATCGTCGCGCGGACCGAGGACGCCAAGACCGGCCGGCTCAAGCCCGCGCTGTTCGCCTTCCCGACGGACACGCCCGGCTTCGAGTACACCGCGATCGACATGGACGTCGTCATGCCCGACAAGCAGTTCATGCTCTACATGGACGACGTCCGGCTCCCGGCCGACGCGCTCATCGGGGACGAGGATGCCGCGCTCGCGCAGCTGTTCGCCGGGCTCAACCCCGAGCGCATCATGGCGTCGGCCGGCTCGGTCGGGATGGGGCGCTACGCCCTCGACAAGGCGGTCGCCTACGCGAACCAGCGCGAGGTGTGGGGCAAGCCGATCGGCACGCACCAGGGCCTGTCGCATCCGCTCGCCAAGTGCAAGGTCGAACTCGAACTGAGCAAGCTGATGATGCAGAAGGCGGCCACGCTCTACGACAGCGGCGACGACATGGGTGCCGGCGAGGCGGCGAACATGGCGAAGTACGCCGCGGCCGAGGCGAGCATCGCGTGCGTCGACCAGGCCGTGCAGACCCACGGCGGCAACGGTCTCGCGCACGAGTACGGATTGGGGAACCTGCTCATCGGCGCCCGCGTCGCACGCATCGCGCCGGTGAGCCGCGAGATGATCCTCAACTTCGTGGCGCAGTTCAGCCTCGGCCTGCCGAAGAGCTACTGACTGGCATGGCTCCTCCGACTACGCAGGTCGAACGCGCGTCGATCGCGACCGTCACGCTCGACAACCCCGACAACCGCAACGCGCTGTCGAAGGCAGCTCGTCGACCGCGGTCACCGAGCACCTCGCAGCTGCCGCCGCGGACGCCGACGTGCGCGCGGTCGTGCTCACCCACACCGGACGGACGTTCTGCGCCGGCGCCGACCTCAAGGAGCAGGCCGGCGAGGGCGGTCCTGCCGAGGGGACGACGCGGATGCTCGGGCTGTTGCGCTCGATCGTGGAACTGCCGAAGCCGGTGCTCGCCCGCGTCGACGGCCACGTGCGCGCGGGCGGCGTCGGACTGGTCGGCGCGTGCGACATCGTCCTCGCCGGGCCGGCGACCACGTTCGCGTTCACCGAGGTCCGCCTCGGTCTCGCACCGGCGATCATCTCGCTGACCACGCGCAGCCGGATGACCGATCGCGGCGTCAGCCGGTACTACCTCACCGGCGAGACGTTCGACGCGCAGGCGGCCGCGACGCTCGGGCTGGTGACCGACGGCGACCGACGACCTCGACGGCGAGTTGCAGGCCTGTGCGACGCGTTGCGGGCGTGCTCGCCGCAGGGTCTGGCCGAGACGAAGCCGCTGACGACCGCCGCGACCCTTGCCGCGTTCGACGCCGGCGCCGACGACATGCGGGCACTGTCCCAACGGCTGTTCGAGTCCGAGGAGGCGCGGGAAGGGATGCTGTCGTTCCTCGAGAAGCGTGCGCCCCGCTGGGCCCCCGGATGACCGTCGCCCCGACCCGCGAGCCGCAGCAGGACCGCAGCCGCGCGACGCGGGCGAAGCTGCTCGAGGCGGCGATCGAATCGCTGGCCGAACTCGGCTACCACGCCAGCACGGTCGCCGTCGTCGCCGAACGGGCCGGAGTTTCCCGCGGCGCGGCCCAGCACCACTTCCCCACCCGCGACGCGCTGTTCACCGCGGCGCTGGAGCACGTCACGCACGTCCGGGCCGAGCAGCTGCGGCACGAACTCGCACGATCTGACCGGCGGACGTCCGACCACCGCCGACGTCGTCGACATGACGTTCTCGCTCTACAGCGGCACGCTGTTCAGAGCGGCGCTCGCGCTCTGGGTCGCCGCCGCCGCCGAGCCCGCGCTGCGCGAGCAGATCGTTCCCTCGAGGCGCGCATCGGCCGCGAGATCCACCGGGTCGTCGTCAGCCTGCTCGGTGTCGACGAGCGCACGCCCGGCATGCGCGAGACCGTGCAGGCCACGCTCGACCTTGCGCGCGGTCTCGGCCTCGCCAACCTGCTCACCGACGACTCGCGCCGCCGCGCGCGCATCGCCGCGCAATGGGCGCGCACCCTCGAATTGGTTGCCGGCGACTAGCAGGAGGTCGAGAACGAGTTCGAGGTCGACGTCGACACGCAGTGCCCGACCGTCGCGAAAGGGTCAGCACCAGGACGATCCACAGCACCACCAGGGCAATGCTGATGCACAGCGCGATGATGCCGTGTCGGCGCACCGCCTCCGCATGTTCCGTGCGCCGTCGAGATTTCCGTAGTACAGGTCACGGTCGATGTTGTTCCAGTGCGACACCAGCGAGTAGATCGCGGTCGGCCAGAAGAACAGCCAGTTGACGATGAACCAGCCGGTCGGCTTCTGCACCATCGGATAGGGCGGGTAGCCCGGATATCCGTAGGGTGCTGCGGATACTGCTGCGGGTACTGCGGTGGATGTACGGCTGCCCGTACGGCTGCTGACCGTACGGCTGCTGCTGCCCGTATCCCGGCGGCGGGTAGGCACCGCTCTGCGGCTGCTGCGGTCGTTGCGGGTCGCCCTTGGTGAAGTCGGGTCCGCTCACGCCGGACCCGGCCCGGTGCCGGCTCGCGTCACCGCTGCTCCCGGGCCAGGATGCGGGCGAGCACGTCGTGCCCACCCTCTTCGGCGCGATGCCGGGTGCCGCGCGAGGACGCCTCGTCCTCCACGGCTGCCGGCGACGGGTCGAGCGCGAAGTCGGTGAACGGCGTGATACGCGGCATCGCCGCGAACGGATCGCCGCCGGCGCCGGACGCGGCGTGGCTCGGCCGCCGGCTGGGGCGCCTCGACGCAGGCTCCGGCGCGCGCATCACCGGCTCGGCCGCCGGCGCTCGACGACCGGCTCTGCCACCGGCTCGGCGACCGGCTCGGCGACGGGTCGGCGCCGCGGCCTCGGCCACCGGCTCGGCTGTCGGCGGCGCGCCGCCGGTGCGGCCTGCGCCGGCGAAGTCCTCCAGCACGATCTCGGCCTCGTGGATCTCGCCGCGGCCGGCCAGTTCGACCCGGCAGGCTCGGGCTCGACCGCCGTCTCGCGCAGCTTGCGCAGCTCGGACTGCACGGCTTCGAGGTCGGACCCGATCAGCCGGGTGGTCTCGATCCGTTCGAGGCGCAGCTGGCCGCCGACCTTCTCGACGAGGTCGCTGCGCAGCGCGTTGACCTCGGCACGCAGTTCGGCGACCTCGCGGGCGAACCCGTCCGAGACCTCGTGACGCAGCATGAGCTGCAGTTCCTGCTGGAACTCGCGCCGCGCGGCCGCAACGGCAGCCCGCTCGATCTCGCCGAGCTGGCGCAGGTCCAGCTCGCGCGAGGGCGGGGGCGTCGGGCGTGGGTGGCGCCGCCGGCCGCGTCGGGCACGCGCCGGCGGCCGCGCCCCGAACATCGCGTAGGTGCCGAGCAGCAGCCCCCAGAACGCCGAGATGGCGCCGATCCGGATGCTCTTCGAATCGTTGCCCGTGACGATGAGCCAGACACCCACCACGCCGAGCCCGGCGGCGAGCAGGAACCCGACACCACGGAAGAACGCGGAACGGCGGGCGGATCGAGGCACGCGGCTAGTTTAGAGGCACGGCGGCGGTTTGCCGAGCAGCCCACCGTGCACGTCAATTCGGGTGATCCCGCGGGTCGCGACGATCACGATTCGGGTCGATCCCGGCCCGTTCGAGCACGATGCCGGCGACCACGACGAGCAGCGCCGACGCGGTCAGCAGCGCCGCGACCCGGCTGTCGGAGGCCGCAGCGCGCACCGTATCGGCGTCGGGCAGCAACCGCACCAGGAAGGCCACCGCCACCCCGCACACCGCCGCGCCGACGACCGACGATGCCTTGCCCAGGGCCACGCATCGGGCGATCGCGATCGCGGTCATCGGCTTGGCGTACGCCACGTGACGAACGGCGGAGCGCACCCGCCGGGCCGCGACGAGCTCCACCGCCGCGAGCGCGGCCAGCGGCACCGGGACGAAGTAGCCCAGCGGCGGCAGCGACGAGTACGACGTACGCAGCAGCACGTAGGCGCGTCACCCCGATGATGGCGAACGGGATCATCAGGTCGATCGGGCCGGTGCGACGCATCTGCGGGCCGCTCATCGCAGCGACCAGCTCCGGTCGCGCGCCGCACCCCGGCGACCTCGTCGGCCGGAAGTTTCGCCAGCAGGTCCGCGATCGGGACGCCCGCGACCGCGCATGCGGGATCGAGCGTCGCGCCAAGGCACGAGGACGAACGCGCGCCGGCCGCGCGCGGGTGCGGCAGCGTCAGATCGGGGTCTCGCTGACCACGTCGTCGACGGCCACCACGTCGACGTCCAGGGTGCGCGGGCCCCAGCGCACGTCGCGGGTGCGCCCGGCCGCCTGCTCGGCCTCGTGCGCGCGGTCGAGCCAGTCCCGCGGGGTCGCGCCGGGTCGGCGACGAGTACGACCGCGTTCAGGTAGTCGTCCTGCGGCACCGGCCCCCACGGCGCGGTCTCGTACACCGGCGACACGGCCACCAGCCACTGCCGCACCGCGTCGACCGCACCCTGCAGCTGCGCGAGCCGGTCGCCGAGGTTCGACCCGATCGAGAGCACCGCGTTCACCGCGCCCTCCTGATCGTCACCGCGACGTCGCCGAACTGCGGGCGATCGGCGCCTGCGGCTTGTGCACCGTCACGGTCGCCGCCGCCACCCGCGCGTCGGCGAGACAGGTGTCGGCCAGCCGCTGCGCGAGCGTCTCGAGCAGGTTCACCGGTTCGCCGCTCACGACATCGGCGAGCGCCGTCGGCCAGTCGCCGTAGTCGACCGTGTCGGCGACGTCGTCGCTGACGCGCCGCCGGCGCGGTGTCGAGTTCGAGCTCGACGTCGACGACGAAGTCCTGGCCGTCGCGTCGCTCGAACCCGTACACGCCGTGGTTGCCGCGCACGGTCAGGCCGCTGAGCACGATGCGATCGGTCGCTCTGGTCAACCACGCTGCACCGCCGCGATCGCTCGTGCCGCGTCGACGGACGGACGCACCTCGTGCACCCGGACTCCCCACACGCCCTGCAGCGCGCAGTACGCGGTGAGGGCGGTGGTGGCGTCCTCGCGCTCCTCGACCGGGCGCGGCTTCTCCTCGGTGTCAGCGAGCAGCGTGCCGAGGAACGACTTGCGCGACGAGCCGATCAGCACCGGCAGGCCGAGCGCCACGCAGGCTCGCCAGGTCGTGCAGCAGCGCCCAGTTGTGCCGCGCCGTCTTCGCGAACCCGAGCCCGGGATCGATCGCGATCGCGCCCCCGTCCACGCCCGCGGCGAGCGCGCTGTCGACGCGCTCGCGCAGCTCGCGGCCGACCTCGGCGACGACGTCGTCGTAGTGCGCGAACTGCTGCATGGTCGCCGAGTGCGCGCGCCAGTGCATCAGGATCCACGGGCAGCCGGCGGCCCGCACGACGTCGGCCATCGCCGGATCGCCCAGCCCGCCCGACACGTCGTTGACGACGCAGGCGCCGGCCTCGAGCGCGGCGGCGGCGACCCGGGCGTGGTAGGTGTCGATCGAGGTCGGCACCCCGGCCGCGTGCAGCTCGCGCAGCACGGGAAGTACCCGGCGGGCTTCCTCGTCGGCGTCGACGCGCGCGGCGCCGGGACGGGTCGACTCACCGCCGACGTCGACGAGATCGGCACCGTCGCGGTGCAGGCGCACGCCGTGCTCCACCGCCTCGTCGAGATCGGTCCAGCGGCCGCCGTCGGAGAACGAATCGGGCGTCACGTTCAGGACGCCCATGACGACGATGCGCTCGGGGTTGCGCGGCAGAACCATGACCGACCGGATCAGATTCGTCCGACGATCAGGCTCAATGCTTCGGCGCGGGTACGCGAGTCGGTCTGCATGATGCCGCGCACTGCGGAGGTCACCGTCGTCGTCCCCGGCTTGCGCACCCCGCGCATCGCCATGCACAGGTGTTCGGCCTGCACCACCACGACGACCCCGCGCGGCCGCAACCGGCGCATCACCGCGTCGGCCACCTGCGACGTCAGCCGCTCCTGCACCTGCGGGCGGCGCGCGTACAGGTCGACCACGCGCGCGAGCTTCGACAGTCCCGTGATGCGTCCCTCCGGGCCCGGGATGTAGCCGACGGCGGCCGTCCCGTGCCACGGTACGAGGTGATGTTCGCAGGTCGAGTAGAGCGCGATGTCCTTGACGAGGACGAGTTCGTCGTGGCCCTCGTCGAACGTCGTCTCGAGCACGTCGGCCGGGTCGAGGAACAGTCCCGCCATCGTCTCGGCGTAGGCCCGCGCCACCCGCGCCGGCGTCGCCTTCAGCCCGTCCCGCTCGGGATCCTCGCCGATCGCCAGCAGCAGCTCACGGACCGCTGCCTCGGCGCGATCGAGGTCGACACCGTCGGCAGGACTCACCCGCCCGTGCCCGGGCCGAAGGCGCCGGGCTGCTGCGCCGGCGCGGCCGGCTCGGGCGGGTTCGCCTCCGGAGTCATGCCGGGCTGTGCGTGTCGACCGTTCAGGCTGCGGCCGTTCTTCGTCAGCGACGCCGGGATCTCGACCGGCGGACGGTCACTCGGCGTGCGCTTGCCGAAGGTGCCCATGGTGTTGTGCGGCGGGCGCTTGCGCACGGCACTCAGGATCCGTTCGAGATCCTCCTTGCCGAGGGTCTCGTGCTCGACCAGTTCCAGCACCATCGCGTCGAGTGCGTCGCGGTACTGCATCAAGATCTCCCACGCCTCGTCGTGGGCGCGCTCGATCAGCTCGCGCACCTCGGAGTCGATGTCGGAGGCGATCTCTTCGGAGTAGTCGCGCTGGTGGCCGTAGTCACGTCCCATGAACGGTTCGGCGTCGCCGGTGCCGTACTTCACGGCACCGAGCTTGGCGCTCATGCCGTACTCGGTGATCATCGCGCGGGCGAGCTTCGTCGCCTTCTCGATGTCATCCGACGCGCCGGTGGTCGGCTCGTGGAAGACGAGTTCCTCCGCGGCGCGCCCGCCGAGGGCGTAGACGAGCTGGTCGAGGATCTCGGCGCGGGTCTGCTGGTAGCGGTCCTCGAGCGGAAGCACGAGGGTGTGCCCGAGCGAGCGTCCGCGCGGCAGGATCGTCACCTTGTGCACGGGGTCGAGATTCGGCATCGCCCAGGCCGTGAGGGCGTGCCCGGCCTCGTGATAGGCGGTGACGCGCTTCTCGCGGTCGCTCATGGCGCGCGTCTTGCGCTCCGGACCGGCGATGACGCGGTCGATCGACTCTTCCAACGCCTCGTTGGTGATGAGCCGACCGTTGTTGCGGGCGGTGAGCAGCGCGGCCTCGTTGATCACGTTCGCGAGGTCGGCGCCCGTGAAGCCCGGGGTGCGCCGCGCGATGATGCCGAGGTCGACATCGGCCGCGAACGGCTTGCCCTTTGCGTGCACCTTGAGCACGGCCTCGCGCCCGATCACGTCCGGCGGCCCGACCGCGATCTGGCGGTCGAAGCGGCCCGGGCGCAGCAGCGCCGGGTCGAGGATGTCGGGACGGTTGGTGGCGGCGATCAGGATCACGCCGCCCTTGACGTCGAAGCCGTCCATCTCGACGAGCAGCTGGTTCAACGTCTGCTCGCGCTCGTCGTGGCCGCCGCCCAGGCCGGCGCCGCGATGCCGTCCGACGGCGTCGATCTCGTCGACGAAGATGATCGCCGGCGCGTTCGACTTGGCCTGCTCGAACAGGTCGCGCACGCGCGAGGCGCCGACACCGACGAACATCTCGACGAAGTCGGAGCCGGAGATCGAGTAGAACGGCACGCCCGCCTCGCCGGCGACCGCGCGGGCGAGCAGCGTCTTGCCGGTACCGGGCGGTCCGTAGAGCAGCACGCCCTTGGGGATCTTCGCGCCGATCGCCTGGAACTTGGCCGGATTGGCGAGGAACTCCTTGATCTCCTGCAGTTCCTCGATGGCCTCGTCAGCCCCGGCGACATCGCTGAAGGTGGTCTTCGGGGTGTCCTTGCTGACGAGCTTGGCCTTCGACCGGCCGAAGCTCATCACCCGGTTGCCGCCGCCCTGCACCTGGCTCATCACGAAGAACAGCACGCCGACGATCAACAGGATCGGCAGCAGGCTGATCAGGATCGACAGCCAGGCGTTCTCCTTCGTGATGGACGTGCGCCAGTCGAGCGGCTGGCCGTTCGGGCCCTTGGCGGCGTTGAGGATGTTGACGACCGTGGTGTCGCCGCCGGACGGGTACTGCGTGCTGATCTTGGTACGCGCCGTCGACCTTGTTGCTGCCGGCCATCGTGATCTGGAGCGTCTGCTCCTTGTCCTGCACGACGACCTGCGCCACATGGCCGCTGCGGATGGCTTTGAACGCCTCGGAGGTGGTCACGCCGTGGTAGTCGCTGCCGCCCGACAGCAGCTGCGGCAGCACGAGGAAGGCGAACACGATCACGGCGGCCCAGAGCCACCACGACCGAAGAATGCGTTTGCGATTCATATCGGTTTGACGAACGGCGCGGCGTCCGTGTTCCTCCTGCAGGGCGGGCTGTGTTCTACCCGACGGTACACGTTCAGTTCGTGTAAACCGCGGGCTTCAACCGTCCGATATAAGGCAGGTCGCGGTACCGCTCGGCGTAGTCGAGCCCGTAGCCCACCACGAACTCGTTCATGATGTCGAATCCCACGTATTTCACGGGGACATGCACCTTCACGGCGTCCGGTTTGCGCAGCAGCGCGACGACCTCGATCGACGCGGGCTGGCGTGCGGCGAGGTTCTTGAGCAGCCACGAGAGCGTGAGCCCGGAGTCGATGATGTCCTCGACGATCAGCACGTGCTGACCGGCGATGTCGCGGTCGAGATCCTTGAGGATGCGCACCACCCCGCTGCTCGTCGTCGCGCCGCCGTAGGAACTCACGGCCATGAACTCCATCGTGGACGGGCGTTCGAGCGCACGGGCCAGGTCGGACATGAACATCACCGCGCCCTTGAGCACGCCGACCAGCAGCGGTTCGCGGTCGGCGTAGTCGGCGTCGATCTGCTTGGCCAGCTCGGTCGTCTTGGCCTGGATCTGCTCGGCGGAGACGACCACGTCGTCGATGTCGGCGTCGAGTGCGCTCAAAGGTGGTCTCCACGAGGCGGCGGTGAGTCGCGCACGAGTGTTCCAGACGCCCTGCGCACGCCCGCACCGCCGGGTAGGGCGATGCAGCCCTGGCCGTGCCAGTCGGTGACGAGCGCGTCGATGCGCTCGACGTGCTCGGCGGTCACCTCGGCGGCGCCGCCTGCGCGGGCCCAGGCCCGCAGCACGCGGGTGCGCACGGCCGCGTGGCAGCGTGCGCCAGCGCCGCCACGTCCAGCTCGTCATGATCTTGCAGCTTCCCGTCCCCTGGTGCGCAGAGCTGCAAGATCATCGCGTCGGCGGCGGCGTCGAGCGCGTCGTCGTCGTCCTGCAGCTGCGAAGCGGTGCGGGCGAGCGCCTCGGCGACGCCGCCCTGCAGGACGTCCTCGAGCAGCGGCAGCACCTCGCGCCGCAGCCGCACCCGCTGCAGGCGCGGGTCGTCGTTGTGCGGGTCGTCCCAGACGTCGAGGCCGAGCGCCCGGCAGGCCGCCTCGGTGGTGGCCCGGCGCAGACCGAGCAGGGGCCGCAGGTGCCGTCCCGACGCGGGCCGCATGCCGGCGATGGAGCGCGCGCCCGAGCCACGTCCCAGGCCCATCAGCACCGTCTCGGCCTGGTCGTCGAGGGTGTGGCCGAGCAGCAGGTCGCGGTCGAGCGCCGCCGCCACCGCGTCCAGCGCGGCGTACCGGGCGGTTCGCGCGGCAGCCTCCCTCCCCCCGTCGCGCCCGACGTGCACGGTGACGATCTCGACGGGGTCGAAGCCGAGTTCGTAGCCGAGCGCGGCGACGCGCCGCGCCTGGTCGGCCGAGCCGTCCTGCAGGCCGTGGTCGACCGTCACCAGGGCCGCCCGTCCCGGCGCCTCGAACGCCACCGCCGCGGCGAGCGCGAGCGAGTCGGCACCGCCCGAACAGGCCACGAGCGGAGCGCCGTCAGCCAGGGCCGCACCGCGTGGCGCACCGCGGCGACGGCCGGATGCGGGCCGGCCAGCGACATGGTCGTGATCCGGGCCCATCGCGGTGCAACGCCGACTCAGGCGTGGACGCGCTCGACCCAGCGGGACGGATCGGCGATCTCGGCCTTGGTGGGCAGCGTCTGCCGCGACGTCCACACCGCGTTGAAGCCGTCGAGCCCGACGCGGTCGATGACCGAACGGACGAACGCCGCGCCGTCGACGTACTGGCGCGTCTTGGCATCGAGTCCGAGCACGCGGCGCAGCATCCGGTCGAGCGCATTGCCGCCCTTGCGGCGCCGCGCGGCGAACCGCTTCTCGATCGCCTCCTGCGACGGGATCACCGACGGGCGACACGGCGTTCATGACGTACTCGGCGTGCCCCTCGACCAGCGACATGAACGCGGTCAGGCGGTCGAGCACGACGCGCTGTTCCGGAGTGGCGACGACGGCCATGAGCCCCTCGCCGTCGCCCTGCCCGCGCACGACCTTCACCAGCTCGCCGACCGCGCCGGACAGCCGCTGCCGCAGCGCGGCAGGGTCGGTGTCGGTCGCGTCGGTGAGCGCCTCGACCTCGTCGTGCATGTGCTGGCGCAGCCACGGGACGGCCGTGAACTGCACCCGGTGGGTGACCTCGTGCAGGCACACCCACAGCCGGAAGTCGGCGGGATCGACCTTGAGCTGCCGTTCGACGGCGACGATGTTCGGCGCCACCAGCAGCAGCTGCCCGCCGGTGCGGTCGAAGAACTCGAACTGCCCGAGCACCTTGCCGGACAGGAACCCGAGCACCAGGCCGACCTGCACGCCGGTGAGCCGTCCGCCGACGGTCTCGGCCACCCGCCCCACGGGGTTGTCGGCGGCGAGCTTGTCGACCAGCGGGGTGAGCACCGCGCGCATGCCGCTGGTGTTGGCGTCGATCCACGCGGACCGATCGATGACCCGGGTGACTGCAGTGACCTTCGGTTCGTCGAGCCCGGTCAGGTCGGCGACGTGCCCGGCGGCGCTGGAGGTCGCCTGGTACAGCTCGCCGACGGCTTCGTCGGCCTCGGTACGCGTCGCGGTGGGCGGCGGCGGACTGAAGCGCTTGGCCGCCCGGGCCGGCCACGTCCCAGTCGATGAGGGAGCCCATGCCAGCGACACTACCGGCACGTTGTGTAGCCGACTCAGCCGCAACCGCACCGACTCAGCGCGCGGCGCGAGCGCGTCCAGCGCCGCCTCCGCGCCGAAGGTGCCCGACCGCGCGGTCGGCGTCGAAGGCGAACAGCAGCAGCCGCGCCGGACCTGTCGCGCACCATCCCGGCCAGCGACGAGACCGCCGGTCAGCGTGCCCGTCTTCGCCCGCACGCGCCCGGCGGCGAAGCGTCCGGTCGCCGTCGGTGTAGCGGTCGTGCAGCGTGCCGCTCCACCCGGCGACCGGCAGCACGGACGCGACGAGGTGCAGCTGCGCGGCGCCGGCGGACCGTCGCCGGCGATCAACCGCAGCACCGCCACGAGCGCCGCGGGCGCGACCCGGTCGCCGGCCGCCAGCCCGCTGCCGTCGTGCATGCCGGCGCCGACCTGCGCGCCGAGCCGGCCGAGCACCGTGCGGATCGCGGCCACCGCACCGGCGAACGAGGCCGGCCGGTGCTCGGCGAGCGCGACCTGCCGGGCCAGGACCTCGGCGATCACGTTGTCGGAGGTCTGCAGCATCTGCGTCGACCAGTTGCGCGACGCGGCGCCGACTGCACGCTCGCGAGCGGCGCTTGGCGCCGGCAGGCGCCGTGCCCGCGGTCACGGTCAGCGTTCGGGTTGCCGAGCAGCGCGGCGAGCGCGAGCGCCGGCGGCCAGATCCGGTTTGGTGCTGCGGACGCGTCGCCGGGAGCGGCGCGGCCGCCGTCGACTCATGACCGCGGTGATCGGCGCCGCGTACTCGGTGCCCATGTCGGTCGGCGTCCCAGTGCGGCGAGATCGCCGGGCCGCTGAACAGCGAGCCGTCGACGACGATCCGGTGAACGGCGACGTGCTTGGCGCGCAGCTGCTTCACCAGCGTCGCCAGCCGGGCCGCACCGGCGTACGGCGGTCGGCCTGCCCGGTGCGGCCGCTGCCAGCGTCGGGTCGCCGCCGCCCACGAGCACGATCGTGCCGGTGCCGCGCGGCGACGACGCGTCGTGGTGAACCGGTCGCTGGGCTTGTGCACCGCGAGGATCGCCGCGGCGGTGAGCAGCTTGGCGGTCGACGCGGGAGCGGCCGGTGTCGTGCCGGAGCTGTTCGTACAGCACCGTGCCGGTCTGCGGCGTCGATCGACGCGGGCCAGCAGCCGTGCGCCGAGGCCGGGCGCGGTCGCGAGCCGGCCGAGCGCCCGGCGCACGCCGGCGGGGGTCGGCGGTCGCGGCCGGCTGCGCGGTCGGTGCCGGGCTCGGCGCGGCGGTGAGGGCGCCGAGCGCGGCCGGGCGTGCGACGGACGCGGCGGCGCGGGCTTCGCGCTCGCGTGCTTGATGCCGCGGGCGATGCCGACGCCGAGCGCGAACGCGGCCACGACGACCACGATCGCGACGACGCAGCACGACGGCCAGCCGCCGACCGTGCCGCGACCGTTCCCACGATGCGTCAGACTATGTCGGTCCCGACCCGCCGTAGAGGAGCCCCACCGTGGAGTTCGACGTCCTCATCGAGATCCCGCGCGGCAGCCGCAACAAGTACGAGGTCGATCACGAGTCCGGGCGCATGCGGCTCGACCGCACGCTGTTCACCTCGACGCAGTACCCGGCCGACTACGGCTACATCGAGGACACCCTGGGCGACGACGAGCGACCCGCTCGACGCGCTGGTGCATCCTGCACGGCGATCCGCTGTTCCCCGGCGTGCTGGTGCGGTGCCGCGCGATCGGCATGTTCCGGATGACCGACGAGAAGGGCGGCGACGACAAGGTGCTCGCGTGCCCGCCACCGACCCGCGCCTGGAGCACCTGCGCGACATCCACCACGTCCCGGAGTTCGACCGGCTGGAGATCCAGCACTTCTTCGAGGTCTACAAGGAGCTCGAGCCGGGCAAGAGCGTCGAGGGCGCGTCGTGGGTCGGCCGGGTCGAGGCCGAGCGCGAGATCGCGCGCGTCGCGGCAGCGGTTCCTCGACGCCGGCGGCTACACCGCCGGCCACGCCGACCACTGACCCCGCTGCGGCCGACCGCGGTCGACGCCAGTCGACGTCGGCGATCCGGCACGGGCGCGGTAGGCGGCAAGTACGCGGTTCGGGTCGCCGGGTTGCGCGCAGGTCAGCCCGTCGGCGGCGACCCGTCTCGACCCGCACCGTGACGCCAGCGTCGCCGTGCGGGCCGGCCAGCCGCACGGTCGCCTGCCCGTCGGCGACCGGCGACGTCGCGACGCACGCGCAGCGCGTCGCGCGCGCCGCAGGCCAGGTGCTCGTAGGCGAAGGCCAGCGCCGCCTGCGCCGACCGGCGGCAGCCCGACCCGGCCGCGCAGCAGCGCGCCGACCACCTCGCCGGCCTCGGCCGCGGCGACGAACTCCGGCGCCGCGAACGGCAGCACCCGGCCGTACAAGCCCGGCGGCAGCACCAGGACGTTGGCCGCGAACCGGTCGCCGCCGAGGTGGCTGCACTCCCACACCCGGCCCGGGCGCGCTCGGCCGAGCGCCGCGGCGACCGGACGGCCGCGCAGGGCGCAGCAGGTGTCGTGCTTGCTGTGGGCGCACACCAGATAGAGCGGGTGCGTCGTCGGGCTCGCCGGCCGACCCGTCCAGCGGCAGCTCGAGCAGCTCGGCGTCGTCGGCGAACGTCCCCGCGCGCAGCGCCTCGCGGCCCGGCGCGGGTGTCGGCGAGCGCACCAGCGCCGCGCCGCCTGCGCGGGGTGCGTCCCGGGCGCCGGATCGCCAGCACCCGCACGCCGGCGGCGTTCGCGCGCGCGCTCGAGCGCGGCGGCGACCGCCGGGTCGAAGCGCGATTCGCGCAGCCCGGCGCGGCCCCACGGGCCCGGGCTGTTCGACGAGCAGCAGCCGGGCGGCGGGGAACGCGGTGCCGAGCATCGGGTCGCCGCGCAGCTGGGCGCGCAGCGCGCACCGGTCGGCGCTCGCGGGGCTGCGGACCGCGGTGCCGGCACGGCGCGCTCAGCGCCAGCGGGACGACGACGCCCTCGCGCAGCAGCCGGCGCGCGACCACCAGCTGCTCGTCCGGCGTCGAGGCCGGGCAGCTCGGCCGGGGTGAACGCGCTCGCCGGACAGCGACCGTCTTCATCGCGTCGGCGGCGCCGGCCGGCAGCGTCGATGCGTGCGGTCGAGCAGGTCAGCACGATGTGCTCGCGCGTCGGTCGGTCGATGCGCACGCGCAGCGCCGCGCGCAGCCGCAGCGGCGGTGTCGGCCGGCGAGCGCGTCGGCGGCCGCGAGCTGGGCCAGCGGCGCGATCGGCTCGGGACGGGTCTGCTGCCGCAGCCGGTCGCGCGACGCCGCGCGGCGACCTCGTCCGGCCGACCGTCGTCGAGCTGCGCGTGCAGCGCGGCGACGCGTCGCGTCGAGCGTGCGGCGCGAGCACGGCCGGGTCGGCGAGGTCGACGCCCATCGGCAGCGACGTGCGCAGCTCGGCGTCGTCGCTGCGCCAGCTCGAGCAGCGTGCCGCACGAGCGTCGTAGCGGGTCATCGGATGGACGCCGACGGTCAGGTGGATCGACGTCTCGCCGAGCGCGTCGGCGGCGTGGATCGTGCCGCGCGGCAGGTACAGCGCGTCGCCGGGCTCGAGCACGGTGTCGATGCAGCGGCCGGTCTCGGCCGCGCGCGCGCGACCTCGGCGTCGCGGTGCTGCTCCCACGGCTGGTCGTGCAGCGGGTCGAGCACGACCGGCTCGTGCATCGCCAGCGCTTGCGCCCGGCCACCTGCAGCACGAACACGTCGTGCACGTCGTAGTGCGGCGCGAACCCGCTGGTTCTGCGGCGGGGTGATGTAGGCGTTGATCTGCACCGGGTGGCCGAGCTCGGCGGCGAGCTGCGACGCCGAACCCGACCAGCGGCGGCCAGGTGCGGTGCAGCCCCTGCAGCACCAGCGTGGCGCCGTCGGCGAGCTGCGCGCAGCACCCGGTCGTCGGCGACCTGGTCGGCGATGCCGGCGCCGGCGCCGCCGCCGCGGGTGAACGGCTTGCGCGGCGAGCACCGTGCCGTCCTTGGCCATCCGCAGGAACGGCGTGCGCAGCCCGCGCCGCGAGACCAGCTCGTCGACGGCGGCCGCGTCGAGCAGGTCGTCGAAGTCGCCGCCGAGCTCGGCGGCGCGGGTCAGCAGCGGCGCGCGTGCCCCAGTACTCGCCGGCGAACTGGCGACGGCGCAGGCGATGCAGCGCGCGAGCGCCGCACCGCCCGCGCGTCGTGCGTGCGTGCGGTCACTCACGGCGCGCGCCGTCGGCCCCGCCGTCGCCGCCACCGCCGGCGTGCGCCGTCGGCGCCACCGTCGCCGGCGCCGCCGTCGGCACCGCCGTCGCCACCTGGCGCCGTCGGCGCCACCGTCCGCGCCCGCCGTCGGCGCCGCCGTCGCCGCCACCGCCGTCCGTCGTCGCCGCCGTCGCCGCCGTCGGCACCGCCGTCCGCGCCACCGTCCGCGCCGACCGTCGCCGCGTCGTCATGTCGTCGTCGTCCATGTCGTCACTCCTTCGATCGCGCCCGAGCGGCCCGGCTGTCGGGCCGTCACGCGTCTGGCTCGCTACCCGCGCCGCCACAGCCGGCGGTAACGCGTCAGCCGCTCGGCCGATGTGCAGCGCGACGATCCCGCCGGTCAGGTTGCGGTAGCGCACCTCGTCCCAGCCGCTGCGCCGCGATGGTGCGGGCGAGCTCGTCCTGCGCCGGCCACGCGCGGATCGACTCGGCCAGGTAGACGTAGGCGTCCGGGTTGGACGACACCCGCCGCGCGATCCACGGCAGCGCGCGCATCAGGTAGTTCAGGTACACGACGCGGAACGGCGCGAACGTCGGCCGGCTGAACTCGCACACCACCAGCCGGCCGCCCGGCCGCACCACCCGCGCCATCTCGCGCAGCGCCGCGCGGACGTCGGCGACGTTGCGCAGCCCGAAGCGAGATCGTCACCGCGTCGAACGACGCCGTCGGCGAAGGGCAGGTGCATGCGCGTCGCCGGCGACGAACGGCACGCGCGCGGCGGCGCCGCGCGCCCGGCCGGCGCGCAGCATGCCGAGGGAGAAGTCGCAGGCCACCGCCGTACGCGCCGCTGCGCATCAGCTCGACGGTCGAGACGCCGGTGCCCGCCGCGAGGTCGAGCACCCGCTGGCCCGGGCGCAGTTCCAGGCACTGCCGGGTGCGCGCGCCAGCGCCGGTCCAGCCCGACGGACAGCACGGTGTTGGTGAGGTCGTAGCGGCGGGCGACGCCGTCGAACATCGCCGCGACCTCGCGCGGGCTGCTTGTCCAGGGTCGCCTCGACTCACGCGGCCATTGTCTCAGCCGCCCGGTTCGTGGGCCGCGGCCGGCGTGCTCGTGCCGTCGCGGCCGCGGTGTTGATCGCGCGCAGCCGGATCGCGCCGGGCACCACGGCGGCCAGGCACAGGGCGTAGCCGATGACATGGCCCGGCGGCGAGCGGGATGTGCTCGCGCAGCAGCACCGCGCCGATGAGCACGGCGACGAACGGGTCGGTCGCCAGTTCGCGGGCAGCGTCGCGGCGAGCTGCCCGATCTGGAACGACATCTGGGTGAGCACGATGCCCGAGACACCGAGCAGCGCGATGCCGATCAACGGGATGACGCCGCGACCCGTCGTGACCAGCGCAGCCCAGCCACGCCGCACGACGACGTCGGACAGGCCGTCGACGAACACCCCGAGCGTGCCGAAGAACATCCCGGCCACTGCGCCGTACACGGCGCCGCGCACCACGGCCCCGCGCGAGCGCACCGCCAGCGCGACGGCCGATCCGACGGCGAGCACGATCAGCACCGTCAGCGCGAAGTAGCGGGCCTTCGGCGCATGGCCCGCACCGGGCGTCCCGATCATGATCAGGAACCCGCTCAGACCGGCGACGATTGCAAGGCTGCCGAGATAGTCCATCGCAGTCGGTCGTGGACCGCCCAGCCACCACCCGACGATGAGCGCGACGGGCAGCATCAACACCACAAGGGGCTGGATGACCACCACCGGTCCGGCAGCGAGCGCGGCGGCGTTGAGCACGAACCCGAGGAAGTCGCCGAGGACGGCCGCGACCCACATCGGGTCGCGCAGCAGGCGCAGCAGGTCGCGCGCGTCCTCCTGGCCCTCGTTGTGCGAGGCGCGGTGCTGCACGACGATCGTGCTGCCGTACACGAGTGAGGACGCGATGCCGAGCGGGACGGCGACCGCGAGCGACATTCCGCGAGAGGTAGCTTGCCGGTGCTGTCGTTCAGGCCGCCGCGCCACACAGGACGACCATGGCCAGCGTCCAACCGACCAGAAGGACGATCATCAACACCGAGCCGACGATCACGCGCGGCCCGACGTGGCCGACCCAGTTGCCGCTCGCGTCCCGATCGAGGTCGTAGGGGAACGAGCTGACGCACAGCGCGCGCTCCGGCTTGCGCTTGTCGGCCAGGATCACGCCGTTGTCGTACGGCAGCCCGTGCATCGTGAGCGACGTTGGTCGCCGGCCCGAGCTGGTAACTGATCTTGGTCGTCGTGCCCGGCCCGCTGTACCACTGGCGCTCGACGTGCCAGCCGTGCGCCTGCGCCAACCGGACGTTCTGATAGGTGACGCCGCTGTAGTACGTGCCGACCCGGCCACGTCCGCGTTCGTGACGGTGGCCGGCTCGCCCCACTTCAGCAGGATCGAGCCGGGTGCCTCACCCGTAGGCGCCAGACGAGCGACACCGACGAACGTGATCACCGCGGTGATCGCGCCGGCGAGCGGGAACGCGATCCAGAGCGCGATCGGTGCGACCGCGACCATGAACAGGTCCACGCCACCCACCAGCTCCACGGCAGCGCCATCGCCTTGAACGCGAACGGCACGCGCCGCGGGGCGGGCGCCGAGCGCAGCCGTCGTCCGCAACGCGCGGACCGGTTTGCGCAGCCAGCTCGGCTCGGGCACTGGCGGACGAGCCCACGCCGGGATCGGTGAGCGGCGGTGGACGTCGTCCCCGGGGACTACCCGGCCTGCGCCTCGGCGAGCTCGGCCTGCAGCGCCTCGACCTTCGCCTCGGCGAGTTGACGCTGCAGCCGGGCCACCCGCTGGTCGGGTGTCTCGTCCCCCACGAAGGCGGAATGTAGTCCGCTCAGCCCGCCGAGGCCACGGGCAAAAGGGGCAGCGCGGTCGAGCTGAAGTGCGAGTGCACGCGCGCGTCGACCGGGTCGTCGGCCGGGTCGCGGTGCACGGCGAGGTGGCGGTAGAGCGTGTCGCGCTGCGCGGGGATGCGGCCGGCGCCGCGGATCAGCTCGATCAGCTCGGTGCGGTTGCTGCGGTGCCGGGCGCCGGCGCGACGACACGACGTTCTCCTCGAGCATCACCGAGCCGAGGTCGTCGGCGCCGAAGTGCAGCGTCAGCTGGCCGATGTCCTTGCCGGTCGTGAGCCACGAGCCCTGCAGGTGGTTGATGTTGTCGAAGAACAACCGCGCGACCGCGACCATGCGCAGGTACTCGAGGCTCGTCGCCTGCGTGCGTCCCTTGAGGTGGTTGTTCTCGGGCTGGTAGGTCCACGGGATGAAGCTGCGGAACCCGCCGGTGCGGTCCTGCACGTCGCGGATCATGCGCAGGTGCTCGATGCGCTCGGCGTTGGTCTCGCCCGTCCCCATCATGAAGGTGGCGGTCGACTCGAGGCCTAGCCTCGTGCGCGGTCTCCATCACCTGCAGCCAGATCTCGCCCTTCTCCTTCAGCGGGGCGATGGCGGTGCGCGGGCGGCTCGACGAGGATCTCGGCGCCGGCGCCGGCGAACGAGTCGAGCCCGGCCGCCTTGCAGCCGCGCGACGACCGTGCGGTGGTCGATGCCGGACGTGCGGGCGATGTGCACGACCTCGGACGCGCCCAGGCTGTGCAGCACGAGCTGCGGGTAGTCGCGCTTGATCGCGCTGAAGGTCTGCTCGTACCACTCGATGCCGAGCTCGGGCGAGTGGCCGCCCTGCAGCATGATCTGCGTGGCGCCGAGCTCGACCGCCTCGCCGCAGCGGCGCAGCAGCTCGTCCAGGCTGTGCGTCCAGCCCTCGGCGTGGTTCGGGGCGCGGTAGAACGCGCAGAACTTGCACGCCGTGACGCACACGTTGGTGTAGTTGATGTTGCGGTCGATGATGTAGGTCGCGATGTTGTCGGGGTAGCGCGTGCGGCGCACCGCGTCGGCCGCCTGGCCGAGCGCGTGCAGCGGCGCGTCGGTGTAGAGCGCGAGCGCTTCCTCGGGCGTGATCCGTCCGCCGGCTGCCGCGCGATCCAGTACGTCCTGCACGGCCGAGCCTACTTGCGGCGCCCTCGCGTGCTCCCACGGCCTTTCCCCGCCAAAGGCGGCGGAACGAACATTCCGGGACGGGTCAGCGCATCATTCCCCGTGGAGGGCGGATGCAGCTCGACGAGGTGATCGCCGACCTGATGCGTGCATCGGGTGATCGGCTGCTTCGCCTTGCCTACCAGCTGTGCCACGACCGGGCCGGAGCGGAGGATCTCGTGCAGGAGGCGCTGACCCGTGTGTACGGGAGCTGGCTGCGCCGCGCGCCCTCGATCGACAACCGTGAGGCGTACGTGCGCCGTGCGATCCTCAACGAGTACCTGCGCCGGCGCCGGCTGCGGTCGGCATCCGAGCTCGTGACCGACGACGTGCCGGACGTCGGCGCGGACGGCGTCGACGTCGCCGCGCGGGAGGACCTGTGGCGCGCCCTCGGGACGTTGCCGCCGCGACAGCGGGCCGTGCTGGTGCTGCGCTACTACGAGGATCTGCCTGATCGCGAGATCGCGGCGCTCATCGACGCGAAAGAGCCGACGGTGCGCAGCCTCGCCGCACGCGCGCTCGCTTCTCTGCGCACCTCGCACTTCGCCGAGGAGCCGTCATGATCGAGGACGAACTGCGGTCGGTGATGACTGCGCACGACGACGGACGCACCGAGCCGCGGACGGATTCACGCCGGTCGTGCGCCGCGACCGCCGGCTGCCGAGTGTTGCCGCCGCCGTCGTCGTGATCGCGCTGGTCGTCGGGGGGGTCGTCTGGCTGCGGTCGGGCGCACCGCAGAACCGTGCCGGCGGCGGTCACAGCGTGCCGATCATCGGCGACCCGTCGCGCGTCGCCCCTGTCATTGCCCGACCATCCCGCGCGACGGCTTCCCGGACCGCGTGCCGGACGCTTCACACGCGCCTGCAGATCGGCTCGTCCCGATCGGACGTCCGGATGCCGTCGCCATCTGCAGCTACGGGAGATGGTTTCGCCGGCAGCGCAACCGGCGGGCGATGGCTCGATGGCGGGCTGGCGGCGATCGGACGCACGCTGCATGCGCTCCCTCGGTCCACCGCGCCGCCCGACATGGGCTGCCCCGCGAACGCGGCGTCGCTCATGAACGAGAACTTCCTCATCCGACTCACCTACGGACGATCGACGGTGTGGGTAACGGCGTCGGGAAGCCCCTGTTTCCAGTCATCCAACGGTCGATTCACCGCGGGGACGAACCTGCGCAGCGCCGCTGCGCAGGCCTACCGGTACGGCGATCTGGGACACCGACCCGTCCCTGCAGAAGCTGTGCCGGGTGGCACCCGACCCGAGCGCCGCGTCGACGGTTCCCCAGCGCCCGACCGGACTGACGCTGTGCTCCGATGGGGCCGTCTACCGCTACGGTCACGCGCAGCTCGCCGGGAGCCGTCCGGATCTCGTGAGGATGTACAACCACTACCTTGCCGGCGGACATCTCGACACGGTGTGCGGGACCCTCGATCAGGCCACGCAACATGTCGTGGCGAAGCTGACCTATCCGGGCCGCGCCGAGGTCGTCCTGGCGGGCACCGAGGGCTGCATCCAGGGCCCGGGCAACGTCGCGATCACCGGCATCCGCGCCAAGAACATCTGGTCGGCGCTGCATCGCCCCCGACCAGCTCCCTTAGGTCGGTGTCAGCCGCGCTCGAGCGTGCGCAGGGCGGGACGGACGGACTCGAGCACGTCGAGCGCGCTCGGCGGGCCGTCGGTGGCGGCGAGTTGACCCGCGACGCCGTGCAGGTAAGCGCCACACGCCGCGGCGAGCGGCGCGTCGAGACCGGACGCGAGCAGCGAGCCGATCAGCCCGCTGAGCACGTCGCCGCTGCCGGCGGTGCCGAGCCACGGCGTGCCGGTCGGGTTCACGTAGGCGCGAGCCGTCCGGGTCGCGCCACGACGGTCGCGTTGCCCTTGAGCAGCATCGTCACGCCGAGTTCGGCTGCAGCGCGCCGAGCGGCAGCCGAGGCGATCGTCGCCCACCGGCCCGGCGACGCGCTCGAACTCGCGATCGTGCGGCGTGAGCACGGTCGGCGCTGACGCGTTGCAGCAGTTCGCGGTGCGACGCCGAGCACGCGTCAGCCCGTCCGCGTCGACGATCACCGGGACGTCGGTCGAGAGCACGTCGCGCAGCAGCGCGAGCGCGTCGTCGTCGGTACCCATGCCCGGCCCGACGACCCACGCCTGCACCCGCAGCTCGGACGGCCGCTGCGTCCGGCTGCACGACCACCTCGGGGATAGCGCGCGCGGATCGCGTCCGGCGCCGCGCCGGCATAGCGCACCATGCCCGAGCCGCCGTGCAGCGCCGCACCGGTCGCACAGCACGCCGGCGCCGCCGTACTGCGGCGAGCCGGCGACCACGCCGACGACGCCGCGGGTGTACTTGTCGTCGCTCGCGCCGGGCACGTGCAGCGCGGCCGCGCACGTCGCCGGCCTCGAGCACGTGCGCCGACGGCGGACGGCAGGTCGAGGCCGATGTCGACCAGCCGCACCTCGCCCGGCAGTGCTCGGCGCCCGGCGCCGACGACGAGCCCGGTCTTCAGCGCGCCGAACGTCACCGTCGACGTCGGCGCGCACGGCCGCGCCGTCGACACACGCCCGGTGTCGGCATCGACCCCGCTCGGCAGGTCGACCGCGACCGTCAGCGAGTCGTGCGCCGCTGCGCGCGAGCGCGGCCGCGTCGTCGCGCAGCCCGCCGCGACCCGCCGATGCCGAGCATCCCGTCGACGACGAGATCGGCCGCAACGTCGGCCGCGACGGCGTCAGCGACCCGTCCGCCGGCACGGCGCAACGCGGCCAGCCCGCCGGCATGGGCGCGTGTCCGGCGCGAGCAGCAGCGCGGTCACCGCGCGCCCCGCGCGATGCCAGCCGCGCACCCGCGTACAGCGCGTCCCCGCCGTTGTTGCCCGCGCCGACGAGCAGCGTGACCCGCGCGCCGTACACCGTCAGCCGAGCAGCTGCGCGCAGTGCGTCGCCAGCCCGGTGGCGGCGCGCTGCATCAGTGCGCCCTCGGGCAGGCGCGCCATCAGCGCCTCTTCGGCCGCGCGGACCTGGGCGACCGTGTAGATGCCGTGCACCTCCCGCTGCATAGCCCACTGCTCATCCGCCAGCGTACTCGGCGATCACGGTCGCCGCGGCGATCCCGCCGTCGTGCGAGAGCGACACGTGCCAGCGGGTGACGCCCGAGCGAGTCGGCCCGCTCGGCCACCGTGCCGCGGACGACCAGCGACGGACGCCCGGCGTCGTCGGTCAGCACCTCGGCATCGGTCCAGTGCATGCCGCCGCCGGCGCCGAGCGCCTTGGCCAGCGCCTCCTTCGCCGCGAACCGGGCGGCCAGCGACTCGGCGGTGCGCGGTTCGCCGTGCCCGGTCGTCCAGCTCGGCCGGCGGTGAACAGCCGCGTCGGCCAGCGCGGGCGAGCGCTGCAGCGCCTCGGCGAACCGCGCGACGGGGACGACGTCGATCCCGACGCCGACGATCATGGCGGTCGGCGACTCGGCACGGTTCGCGGTCGAGCGTCGCGGCGGTCGGCTGCCGTCGGCGGGCGCGTAGTCGGACAGGTGGCCGGGGAACGCCGACACCTTCGGGTTCAGGTACGCGGCGGCGTTGTTCACCGCGGTCGCGACCTCGCCGAACCCGGTCGCGATCAGCTTGACCTTGCCCTCGTAGTCGACGATGTCGCCGGCGGCGTAGATGCCGGGGACGGTCGTCCGGCCCATCGTGTCGACGACGATCTGCCGCTTGCGGATCTCGATGCCCCACTCCATCAGCGGGCCGAGGTTCGCCGTGAAGCCGAGCGCCGCGACGAGCTCGCGAGCAGCTGATCGTGTGCGTCACGCCCAGGACGTCGACGTCGACCTCGGTCACGTCCGGGTCGCCGCGCACCGCCGCGATCTGCGCGTCGGTCAGCATGTTCACCGACGACGCCTTCAGCAGTTCGACCGAGTGCGGGTGCGCGCGGAACTCGGCGCGGCGGTGCACGATCGTCACCGACTTCGCGATCGGCTCGAGCATCAGCGCCCAGTCGAGCGCCGAGTCGCCACCGCCGACCACGACGACGTCCTCGCCGGCGTACTTCGTCGGGTCGGGGACGAAGTGCGCGAGGCCGCGGCCGAGATAGTCGCCGCCCGTCGGCAGCGGACGCGGAGTGAACGTGCCGATGCCGCCGGTGATCACGATCGCGCGGCACTCGATGCGCAGCCCGGCCGACGTCGTGACCGCGAACGCGCCCTCGCCGCGCTCCAGCTCGAGCGCCTGCTGCCCGAGCAGGTAGTGTCGGATCGTGCGGCGCGGCCTGCTCGACCAGCTCCTCGACGAGATCGCGTCCCTTGATCGCCGGAAAGCCGGCGACGTCGAAGATCGCCTTCTCGGGATACATCGCGGTGATCTGGCCGCCCGGCTCCTCGAGCGAGTCGAGCACCGCGGTCGACAGGGTGCGCACGCCCGGCGTAGTACGCGCCGAACAGGCCGACCGGACCCGGCACCCACGATCAGCAGGTCCACCGACGTCGATGTCGCCGTCACGGTCGACACGAGGTCGGACCGCTATGCCGACGCGCTACTCGACGGTGACGGACTTGGCCAGGTTGCGCGGCTTGTCGATGTCGTAGCCGCGCGCCAGCGCGATCTCGGCGGCCAGGATCTGCAGCGGGACGACCGCGACGAACGGCGTCGTGCAGCGTCGGCACGGCGGGCACCTCGATCAGGTGCGCCGCGTGCTCGCCGCGCCGCCGCGTCGCCCTGCCTCGGCGATGACGATGGTGCGCGCGCCGCGGGCCTTGATCTCGGCGATGTTGCTGAGCATCTTCTGGTGCAGCAGCGGCGCGTCCGGTCGGGCGACGGCATCACCACGACGACCGGCAGGCCGTCCTCGATGAGCGCGATCGGGCCGTGCTTCAGCTCGCCGGCCGGGAAGCCCTCGGCGTGCATGTACGCGAGTTCCTTGAGCTTCAGCGCGCCCTCGAGCGCCACCGGGTAGCCGACGTGCCGGCCGAGGAACAGCACCGCCTTCGATCGCGCGATCTCGCGCGCCAGCGCGCGTCACCTGCGGCGATGCATTCGAGCGCGCGTGCGCGATGGCCGCGGGCACCGCGCGCGAGCGCCTCGAACTCGCGGATGATCTCGTCGCCGAACTTCGTGCCGCGCGCCTGCGCCAGCGCGAGCCCGACGAGCTCGACGGCGGCGACCTGCGCCATGAACGTCTTCGTCGCCGCGACGCCGATCTCGGGCCCGGCGTGCGTGTAGAGCACGGCGTCGGACTCGCGCGGGATCTGCGCGCCGTTGGTGTTGCAGATCGCCAGCACCCTCGCCCGCTGCGCCCGGGCGTGCCGCACCGCCTCGAGGGTGTCGGCCGTCTCGCCCGACTGGCTGATCGCGACGACGAGCGTCTGCTGGTCGAGCACCGGGTCGCGGTAGCGGAACTCCGACGCCATCTCGACCTCGACCGGCACGCGCGTCCAGTGCTCGATGGCGTACTTGCCGATCAGCCCGGCGTGGTAGGCCGTCCCGCACGCGACGACGAAGACCTTCTCGACGTCGCGCAGTTCCTGGGTCGTCGATGCGCTGCTCGTCCAGCACGATCTCGCCGTCGACGAGGTGGCCGCGCAGCGTGTCGGCGACCGCGTCGGGCTGCTCCAGGATCTCCTTGAGCATGAAGTAGTCGTAGCCGCCCTTCTCGGCGGCCGACAGATCCCAGTCGATGTGGAAGTGCTTGCCGTCGACGGCGAGCGCCGTCGAAGTCGGTGATCGTGTAGCCGTCGCGGCGTGATCTCGACGATCTGGTCCTGGCCCAGCTCCACCGCGTCGCGGGTGAACTCGATGAACGCGGCGACGTCGCTGCCGAGGAACGTCTCGCCGTCACCGACCCCGACGACCAGCGGCGAGTTGCGCCGGGCGGCGACGATCGACTCGGGATGCTCGGCGTCGACGAACACGAGCGTGAACGCCCCTTGCAGGCGGCGGCACACGCTGCGCACGGCGTCGACCAGCGAGCGTGCCGGACGCGACGAGTGCGCCGACCAGGTGCGCGACGGTCTCGGTGTCGGTCTCGCTGGCGAACTCGATGCCGGACGCCTCGACCTCGGCGCGCAACTCGGCGAAGTTCTCGATGATCCCGTTGTGCACCACGGCGATGCGCGCGGCCGTGTCGACGTGCGGGTGCGCGTTGCGGTCGTTCGGGCGCGCCGTGCGTCGCCCACCGGGTGTGGCCCATGCCGGTCGACCCGGTGATCGTGCGGGCGGCAAGTTCCTTGTCGAGGTTCTCGATGCGGCCGGCCTTCTTCTCGACCTGCAGCGCGCCGTCGGCACCGACGATCGCGACGCCGGCCGAGTCGTAGCCGCGGTACTCGAGGCGGCGCAACCCTTCGACGACGACGTCCAGCGCCGCCCGGGGACCGACGTACCCGACGATGCCGCACATGCCGTGAGCCTACGGGAGCCGATGGTCCGACACGAGGCGATTCACGGCGTCGCCTACGGTGAGCGGGTGGACGAGGAAGATCGGCACGCCTGGGAGCGTCCCGGTGCGCACCGAGGTCGCGCCCGGCGTGCACCGCATCCCGCTGCCGCTGCCCGGCGACGCGCTCAAGGCGGTCAACACCTACGCCATCACCGACGGCGACGGCGTCGTGATGATCGACGGCGGCTGGGCGATGGCCGACGCCACCGACCTGCTCGAGCGCGCGCTGGACGAGATCGGCTTCGCTCTGGCGGACGTGCGCGAGTTCCTCGTCACGCACATCCACCGCGACCACTACACGCAGGCGGTCGCGGTGCGCCGCATCACCGGCGCGCACGTGTCGCTCGGCGAGGGCGAGAAGGCGTCGATGGACGCCGTGCGCACCCTGACGCAGCACCCGGACGTCGCGCAGCCTGCACCGCGCCGGCGCCTTCGAGCTGGCGAAGCTGCTCGAGCAGCTGGCAGGGCGAGCGCGACCTCGTCGACTGGGAGTACCCCGACCGCTGGCTCGGCGACGGCATCGACATCCCGCTCGAGACGCGCACGCTGCGGGTGATCGCCACGCCGGGTCACACGGTCGGGCACGTCGTCTTCCACGATCCGGGCGCCGGCGCGCTGTTCGCAGGCGATCACGTGCTGCCGCACATCACGCCGTCCATCGGCGTCGAGCTGGTCCGTCCGCCGTCGCCGCTGCGTGACTACCTCGCGTCGCTGCGGCTGGTGCTGGCGCTGCCGGACGCCCGGCTGCTGCCGGCGCACGGGCCGGTCACCGACTCGACGCACGCCCGGATCGAGGCGCTGCTCGCCCATCACGAGGAGCGGCTGACCGACACCGCCGACGCCGTCGCGGGCGGAGCCGACACCGCGTTCGAGGTCGCCGGCGTGCTGCGGCTGGACGCGCCGCAAGCGCCGCTTCGACGAGCTCGACCTGTTCAACAGGATGCTCGCGATCCACGAGACGGCCGCGCACCTCGAGGTGCTCGTCGAGCGCGGCTGGCTGACCCGCACGATCACCGACGACGTCGCCCACTACGCCCGCGCCTGACCGATGTACTCGCGCCCAGTGGTCACTTAGGCACGGCATAGTGACCACTCGCGGATGGGTCAGGCGGCGCCCACGACCGCGGCGACGCGGCGCGCGACCTCGTCGGCGCGGCACCTGCGTCTGCCGCCTCGACCATCACCCGCACCAGCGGCTCGGTCCCGGACGGACGCAGCAGGATCCGGCCGTCGTCGCCGAGTTCACGTTCGGCCGCGGCGACGGCATCGGCCACCGCCGTGGACGACGCGACCGCCGACCGGTCGCCGACCTTCACGTTGATCAACGTCTGCGGCAGCCGGTGGACGATGCCGGCGAGGTCGGCGAGCGAGGCGCCGGTGCCGGCCATCCGCGCCATCACGTGCAGCGCGGTCAGCAGCCCGTCGCCGGTCGTGGCCGCGTCGGTGAACACGATGTGCCCGCTCTGCTCGCCGCCGAGGTTGAGTCCGTCGGGCACGTAACGCCTCGAGCACGTACCGGTCGCCGACTGCGGTCGTCACCACGTTGATGCCGGCGTCGCGCATGGCGTGGTGGAAGCCGAGATTGCTCATGACGGTCGCGACGACGGTGTCCTGCTTGAGCTCGCCGTGCTCGCGCATCGCCACCGCGCACAGCGCGAGGATCTGGTCGCCGTCGACCACGGCGCCGTCCGCATCGACGGCCAGGCAGCGGTCGGCATCGCCGTCGTGGGCGATGCCGAGATCGGCGCCGCTCGCGCGCACTGCGCTGACCAGCGTGTCGAGGTGGGTCGAGCCGACGCCGTCGTTGATGTTCAATCCGTCCGGGTCGGCGGCGATCGCGGTGACGCGCGCACCGGCGCGCCGGTACAGCTCGGGCGCGACCGCCGATGCCGCCCCGTGTGCGCAGTCGACGACGACGTGCACCTTCTCCAGCGAGCTGGGGACGGCCTGCAGCAGGTGGTTCAGGTAGCGCTCGGTCGCGTCGTCGGCGTCGTGCAGCCGCCCGATCGCCGCGCCCGTCGGACGCCGTCCCGTCCCCGCCGCGACCGATTGCTCGATCTCGGCCTCGATGTCGTCGGGCAGCTTGTTGCCGCCGCGCGCGAACAGCTTGATGCCGTTGTCGGGCATCGGGTTGTGCGAGGCCGACAGCACGACGCCCAGATCGGCGCCGTAGGCACCGGTCAGGTAGGCGACAGCCGGCGTCGGCAGCACGCCGACCCGCAGCACGTCCGCACCGGCCGCCGCCAGACCCGCCGAGACGGCAGCTTCCAGCATCTCGCCGCTGGCGCGCGGGTCCCGTCCGATCACTGCGATCGGACGGTGCGACGCGTCATGGGCGACCAGCACCCGGGCGGCCGCGCTGGCGACCGCCAGCGCGAGCTCCGGCGTCAGGTCGCCGTTGGCCACGCCGCGGACGCCGTCGGTGCCGAAAAGACCCATCAGCTACCAGCCGTGCCGTTCATCGAACCTCCTGAGGGCCGCTCGCTCCGCTCGGCTCCGGCGTCGGCTCGACCCGCTCCTACGTCGCGGGCGGTACTTACTGGCTCGTCGCGCGAGCGCTCATCGCTTGGAGTACTGCGGAGCCTTGCGGGCCTTCTTGAGGCCGTACTTCTTGCGCTCCTTGACGCGCGCGTCGCGCGTGAGGAAGCCGGCCTTCTTCAGGGCCGGACGGTCGTCGGGCTCGAGCTCGATGAGCGCCCGGGCGATCGCGAGCCGCAGCGCGCCGGCCTGACCGGTGACACCGCCACCCGAGAGCGACGCGACCACGTCGAACTGGTTGTCCTTCTCGAGGGTCACGAACGGCTCGCGGATGAGCTGCTGGTGCACCTTGTTCGGGAAGTAGGCCTCGAGCGTGCGGCCGTTGAGCTTGAACTCGCCGGTTCCGGGCGCGAGGCGGACGCGGACGACGGCTTCCTTGCGCCGTCCGACGACTGGGGCGGTGGTAGTCACTGGGCAACCTGCTTGATCTGGAACGGCTGGGGCTTCTGGGCGGCGTGCGGGTGCTCCGGACCCGCGTAGACCTTCAGCTTCTTCAGCTGTGACCGGCCGAGGCTGGTCTTCGGGAGCATGCCGCGTACGGCGAGTTCGACGAGGCGCTCGGGACGGCGCTCGAGCAGGTCGCCGACGGTCTGCCGTGACAACCCGCCCGGGTAACCCGAGTGGCGGTACCGCAGCTCGCCGCGCTTGCTGGCCGCGACGGCGACCTTGGCCGCGTTGACGATGACGACGAAGTCGCCGGTGTCGACATGCGGTGCGAACTGGGGCTTGTGCTTGCCGCGGAGCAAGGTCGCGACCTGGCTGGCCAGCCGGCCGAGGACAATGTCGTCGGCGTCGATGACGTGCCAGCGGCGCTCGATCTCGCCGGGCTTGGGCGAATATGTACGCACAACTCTCACTTTCGGTCTTCACGCCGGGACGGCGCCCCCGCGGTCATCACGATCGATGGACCCCGGAGCATGGCCGGAAACGCACGAGGATGTTCGTACGCCAACGGGTAACTCTACCGGGAGGCTCGGAACGGCTCCAAATCCGCATCCTGCGGACCGCTGGGTCGTTGTCCTCGATGGGGACGGGACGAGGGAGGCGAGTACGACGGGACTGCGCGAATTCATGGGCAGACACAGTGTGGGCCGGTCCACCGCATCCACGGGGGCCGAGAACCCCGCCGCGACCACCGCCGAGCCGAGCGCCGCCGCGAACACCGCCGCGAACACCGCCGCGAACACCGCCGCGCCGAGCGCCGGGCCGCGCCGTCCGATGCCCTACCCCCGCGAACCCCAGCCGAGCGCCCCAGCACAGACAGCCGCACCGGCCGAGCCGGCGCGTCCCGGCAGGCGCGGTCTCGGCCGGCTCAGCCTGCTCCTCGTCATCCTCTCGATCGGCTTCGTCGCCGCCGCGGGCATCACGTTCGTCATCTCGCCGAACTGGGGCGGCTTCGGGGCGACGGCCGACAACGGCACCGTCCCGAACGCCGGCGGTAAGCGCGTCCCCTACATCAGCCCGCACATGATCATGATCCCGAAGCTGCACGCCCGCGCGCCCATCGAGCGCGTCGGCACGCAGGACCGTGAACTGGTGATCCCCCTCGACCCGAAGGTCGTCGGCTGGTGGGACGGCGGGGCCAAGCCCGGCGCCCGGCGCGGCACGGCGATCCTGGCCGGGCACATCAACTACGCGGGCGTCTCCGGCGTGCTCGGCACCATCGGCACCCTGCGCCCGCACGACCGCATCTTCCTCACCGGCATGCACGGCAAGCGGCACGTGAAGCTGCGGTTCTCGGTGACGGGCGTGCGCACGTACCGCAAGACCTCGCTGCCCTACAAGAGCATCTTCAACCAGCGCAGCGCCGGCCGGCTCGCGATCGTCACCTGCGGCGGCCCGTTCGACTCGAGCACCGGCAACTACGAGGACAACGTGGTCGTCTTCGCCGTCCCCGCCTGACCACCCAACAGTGGTCAGCCGTTCACGTCCCCCTTCGGGAAGACGTGCAGGGTGCGGTGGTCGGGCGCCCCGCCGATACGGATCTCGCGGTAGGACGTGTTGTTCGCCAGCGACTGCTCGGTCAGGACGTGGTCGGGGTTGGCCTGGATCTTGATGTAGTAGATGCCGTTGGGCAGTCCCTTGAGATCGAACGACTGCCCGGCGCGGAACTGCTCGTACGTGTCACCGGAGCCGGACGGCAGCACCTCGCTGACCGCCAGCGCGCTGTAGTCGCCGCACGCCGTCGACAGGTCGGTGTTGTACGGGTGCCACAACGCTCCGGGGACGGTGAAGTCGATCGCGTCGGTTGCCGCGAGGCAGAAGGCCTCCTTGTGGCTGAGCTGCACGTCGTGCTTGTTCGCGTCGACGAGCTGGTAGCGCGCGAAGTCCTCGAAGTGCCAGTGGTGGTGCGTCGGCCGCGGATCCCAGATCATGTGGCCCGCCGGCACGTACCCGACCTGGTTGCCGTCGGAGTCGTAGAAGTACTGGTACGAGTCCATCACGGCCTTGCCCTTTTCGCGGAACCCGTCGACAACCAGCGGACTGTCCCCCGCGTTCCACACGGTCGCCGAGAAGTTCAGGTAGCGCCCGGTCTTCGACAGGCTCATCCCCCATGCCGGCAGCGCCGCCAGGTCAGGGCGCGGGCCGCTCGGCGGCGAGGCGAGGCGCTGACCCGTCCGACTCGGAGCCGACTGCGAGGTGCGCGCGGCGGCACCGGGTATCGGCCCCGGGCCACCGCCCTTCGACTTGCGGACGGTGAGGGCGACAGTGCGCTGCCCGTCGGCGAGGCTGATCCCGAACAGGTTGCGGTACTGCGGCGTGATCGTGACCCGCATCGAGTAGTGGCCCGGCGCCAGGTGCACCGCGTTGTAGCCGAACATCGGGGTGTCGGCCGCCCAGCCGGCCGCGATGCCCTGGACCGAGCCGAGAGTGAAGATGTTCGACGGGCAGTCGTACGGGTACAGCGAGTGCGCTGCGCCGTCGGGCACGACCCGGTAGGTCGTGTAGCTGTTGAGGCAGATCGTCGGCTGGCGGTGCAGCACGACGCGGCCCTGGTCGTTCTGGACCGAGACGTCGAGGAACCGGGTCAGCCCGGAGAAGTCGTCCATCAGCCCCGCCGGCAACTGGGTCACCGTCGAGCCGTGGTGCCACTCGCTGGTGATCGGGCTGTGGTAGTCGCTGCGGTGCGACCAGATCTCGAACTCCTGCCCGACCGCGATGAGCTGGATGCCCGATCGGAAGAAGGCATGGTTGTGGAAGGAGTAGATCGTCTCGCGCATCGGCGTATGCAGGCGCAGGGGTGAGGCGGGAGAGGAGGCTGAGGCCGTGCTCGGCACGGCTGCCACCCCGGCTCCGACCAGGACAGCCGTGGTGACTGCGGCTAGCGCAGCCTTGACGCTGCGGCGCATGGACATGACGTGGTGCCTCCCCGGATCGGTCGGTGGTGGGCCGGCGGCTGGTCAGCGCAGGGCGACGCAACCGCCCGCCCACCACACAGACGCGCGACGGGGTGCGTTCGGTTGCACCGATCAGCGAACTCGTGAGACGCGGCCCTCGGCGAAGACCGGCTCGTCCGATTCGTAGACCACGCCGTCCGCCCCGAAGACCAGGAACCGGTCGAGCGAACGCGCGAACCATCGGTCGTGCGTCACCGCCAGGACGGTCCCCTCGAACGCCTCGAGCGCCTCTTCGAGCGCCTCCGCGCTGAGGACGTCGAGGTTGTCGGTCGGCTCGTCCAGCAACAGCAACGTCGCACCGGAGACCTCCAGCAGCAGGATCTGGAACCGCGCCTGCTGGCCGCCGGACAGCGAGCCGAACGGCTGGTCGCCCTGCTGCTCGAGACCGTAGCGCCGCAGCACCGACATTGCCCGGCCGCGATCGACCCCTCGCCTGTCATCGGCGCCGGCCCAGAGCAGCTCGACCGGGGTACGCCCGACCCATTCCGGGTGCGTGTGGGTCTGTGCGAACAGGCCCGGCACCACGCGGGCGCCGAGCTTGTACCGTCCCGAGTGCGCGATCGCGGCGCCGTCGAGCAGCCGCAGGAAGTGCGACTTGCCGGCGCCGTTCGAACCGACCACGCCGACCCGCTCGCCGAAGAACACCTCGGTGTCGAAAGCGCGCATCAACCCGGTCAGCTCGAGCTGCTCGCAGGTCACCGCGCGCACACCGGTGCGGCCGCCGCGCAGCCGCATGCTCACCTTCTGCTCGGCGGGCTTGTCCGGCGGCGGACCGGCGGCCTCGAACTTCTCCAGCCGGGTGCACATCGCGCGGTACCGCGACGCCATGTCGGGGCTGATCTTGGCCTGCTGCTGCAACGTGCGCACGAGGTCCTTGAGCCGCGCGTGCTCCTCGTCCCAGCGCCGGCGCACTTCGGCCATCCGCTCGTGCTTGGCGGCACGGGCCTCGTGGTAGGACGCGAACCCGCCGCCGTGCACCCACGCGGTCCCGCCCTCGAGGGTCACGATGCGATCGGCGACAGCGGCGAGCAGTTCGCGGTCGTGGCTCACGAACAGCACCGTCTTGGCGGTGGTCTGCAGCCTTTGTTCGAGCCACCGCTTGCCGGGGACGTCGAGGTAGTTGTCGGGCTCGTCGAGCAGCAGCACCTCGTCGCGTCCGCGCAGCAGCAGTTCGAGCGCGAGCCGCTTCTGCTCACCGCCCGACAGACTCGACAGCTCGCGATACTTGCAGCGCTCGTACGGCACGCCGAGAGCCGCGACCGTGACGGTGTCCCAGAGCACCTCGGTGTCGTAGCCACCGACGTCGCCCCAGTGCGCGAGCGAATGGGCGTAGGCCAGCTGGGTGCGCTCGTCGTCGCGGTCCATCATCGCGAGCTCGCAACGCTGCATGTCGTCCCACGCACTGCGCACGTCCGGCGGCGCGAGCTGCACGAGGAAGTCCTGCACGGACGTGTCGTCGCGCACCGCACCGATGAACTGGCGCATGACGCCGAGCCCGCCGACGCGGGCGACCGAGCCCTGCTGCGGCGTGAGATCGCCGGCGATCAGGCGCAGCATCGTCGTCTTGCCCGCGCCGTTGGCGCCGACCAATGCGGTCTTCGTCCCGTCGCCGATCCGCACGTCGACGTCGGCGAACAGCGACCGCCCGTCGGGCAGCGTGTGCCCGATCCCGGACAGGTCGACGTAGCCCATCCGCCCAGTGTGGTGGCCGCATCCCGATCGCGCACCCGTGTTGGCACCCCGCATCGGGTGCACAATCGCGGGTATGGACGACTTGATCGCCGAGCTCCCGCCGGGCGCGGTGCTCACCGACCCCGACGTGATCGAGCGGTACCGCCGTGACTGGGCGCGCGATCCCGATGCCGGCCGGCCGATCGCGGTCGTCCGCGCGACGTGCACGGCCGACGTGCAGGCGACGCTGCGGTGGGCGAGCGCGCACCGGACGCCGGTGGTGCCACGCGGCGCGGGATCGGGGTTGTCCGGCGGATCGACGGCCGTCGAGGGCGGCATCGTCCTGTCGTTGGAGAAGATGCGCGAGATCCGCATCGACCCCGTGTCACGGGTCGCGATCACCCAACCCGGCCTGCTCAACGTCGAGGTCAAGAAGGCCGCGGCCGAGCACGGGCTCTGGTACCCGCCCGACCCGTCGTCGTTCGAGATGTGTTCCATCGGCGGCAACGCGGCCACGAACGCGGGTGGCCTGTGCTGCGTGAAGTACGGCGTGACCACCGATTATGTGCTCGGCATGCAGGTGGTGCTCGCCGACGGCACCGCGTTGCAGCTGGGCGGGCCGCGGCTCAAGGACGTCGCCGGGCTGTCGCTCACCAAGCTGTTCGTCGGCTCCGAGGGCCTGCTCGGCGTGATCACCGAGCTGACCCTGCGCCTCGTCCCGGCACAACCCCCGGCGTCGACGCTTGTCGCGGTGTTCGCATCGATCGAGGCGGCGGCAGACGCGGTCCTCGCGATCACGTCCTCGTTGCGCCCGTGCATGCTCGAGCTGATGGACCGCACGTCCATCAACGCGGTCGAGGCGTACACGTCCATGGGCCTCGATCGCAGCGCCGAGGCCATGCTCATCGCAAGGTCGGACGCCCCGGGCGCCGCGGCCGCCGACGAGATCGCCCGGATGGAGCGGCACTGCCGCGCGCACGGCGCGAGCGACGTGTTCACCACGTCCGACGTCGACGAGGGCGAGGCGTTCGCAGCCGCGCGGCGCGCGGCGTTCCCGGCTCTCGAGAAACTCGGCTCGCTGTTGCTCGAGGACGTCGGGGTCGCGTTGCCCGCGCTGCCCACGCTGGTGCAGGGCATCGAGAAGATCGCGGCCGAGAACGCGGTGACGATCGCCGTCGTGGCCCACGCGGGAGACGGCAACACCCATCCGCTGGTCGTCTACAACGACCGCGACGAGGACGAGACCCGGCGCGCCCACACCGCCTTCGGCCAGGTCATGGACCTCGCCCTCGAACTCGGAGGGACGATCACCGGCGAGCACGGCGTCGGCCGGTTGAAGAAGGCGTGGTTACCGACCTATCTGGGCGACGACGTGATGGCGTTGACACGCCGCATCAAGGACGCGCTCGACCCGCAGGGGATCCTGAATCCCGGCGCCGTGCTCTGATGGCACGCCGTCCGACCCGAAGCGTTCCCACGGTGGTCGTTCCGGGTTGGGGCGGCTCGGGCGAGGGACATTGGCAGACCTGGCTCGAGAGCGAGCTGACGGCTGCCGGCCGCGAGACCCGGCGACCAGCGTTTGCCGATCTCGACCGTCCTGCGCTCGCCGACTGGCTGCGCGCGTTACGCACGACGATCGCCGACCTGCCGGCCGACGGGTACGACGTGGTCGCGCACTCGCTCGGGGCGGTGCTCTGGCTGCATCACGTGGCCGACCCGGGGCAGAGCCCGCGGCCGGCGCGGGTGTTGCTCGTGTCGCCGCCGGATCCGGCCACCTCGTTCCCCGAGATCGCCGCGTTCTTCCCACCGCCGATGGACGTCGACGCGGTGCGGCGCGGCGCTGACGGCACGGTGCTCGTCGCCGGCGACGACGATCCGTACCTGCCGCGCGGGATCGCCGACGCCTATGGCCGTCCGTTGATGATCGCGACCACGGTCATCGAGGGCGGCGGCCACATCAATGTCGAGTCAGGACACGGCGCGTGGCCGGCGGTGCTCGATTGGTGCCGCCGCGACAACCTCGCGTTCTACTGACCACCCGGGCGGGCCGAACACGACGCCGAGCTTGTCGTGCACGCCGCGTACCCGGCGCAGGTCATGCCAGAGCGCGGCGTACTCGTGGTACTGCAGGCGGAACGGGTTCGACGTGTCGTAGTTCTTGGTCAGACCGTATGTCGGGCGATGGGTCTCTTCTGCATACGTGCCGAACATGCGATCCCAGACGATCAGGATTCCTGCGTAGTTCTTGTCGAGGTAGTCCTTGTCGCTGGCGTGGTGCACGCGATGGTGCGACGGCGTGTTGAACACGTACTCGATCACGGCTGGCAGCCGGCCTATGCGCTCGGTGTGGACGAAGAACTGGAAGATCAGATTGATCGAGAACGCGAAGAAGATGAGCCATGGCGGCACGCCGAGCAACGGCAGCGGCACCCAGAACAGCAGCTCGAACCACGGATTCCACTTCTGCCGTACCGCGGTGGTCAGGTTGAAGTACTGGCTGTTGTGGTGCGCCTGGTGACCGGCCCACATGATGCGTACGCGGTGCGAGGCGCGGTGGTAGAGGTACCAGACCAGATCGACGAGCAGCAGCACGAAGACCCACGTGTACCACTGGTGGGTGTCGAGACGCAGCGGCGTGGCGGCGTACAGCGCGGCGTAGCCCACCAGCGCCAGGATGCGTGCTCCGCTGTTGACGACCAGCGACCCCAGACCGGCGAGAATGCTGGCACGGCTGTCGCGGTACTCGACGCCGCGGAAGCGCTCCGGATCGACGTCGGCGAGCGCGCGCAGCGACACGATCTCGAGTGCCATGAACGCGACGAAGAACGGGATCGCGTAGGTCAGCGGGTCGTGGAGCGCGTCGGGAATGACCACGAACTGACCCTAGGGTAAGTTCGGCATCGTGTCGAGTGCTGCGATCGGGACGAAGGGGGTGCCGCGCGCCGAGCGCGAGCGCCAGATCGTGGCTGCCGCCGTTGTGGAGTTCGCGGGCAACGGCTATGCCGGCGCGTCGGTCGCCGACGTGGCAGCCCGTGCCGGCATCTCGAAGCCGCTCATCTACCAGTACTTCGGCTCGAAGGACGGGTTGTTCCTCGCCACGTTGCACCAGGTCGCGGCCCCGATGCTCGAACGGCTCGAACTGGCGTGGGCCCAGGAGGACGACTCCGTGCTCTCGCGGGTTGCGACCCTCGGTGCCGTCTTCCACTCGCTCGAGCCGCAACGGGTCGCCTGGCGGATGATGTTCGACGAGTCGATGCCGGGCGAGGGCCCGATCGCCGAAGCGGCCTGGGCCTATCGCGGCCGCACGCTGCAGGTCACCGCGAGCGGCTCGGCACGATTCCTGGCCGCGCGCGGCATCCACGACGACCTCGACACGTCCGCACTCGGGGCGGTGTGGATGGGACTGGTGAACTCACTCGTGATGTGGTGGCTCGAGCACCCCGAGGTGTCCGCGGCACAGATGACCGAACGCTGCGCCCGACTGATGGCCGCCGTGGTCGCCTGAGCAACGTGGTCAGCCGACGCCACCGCCGCCTGCGCCGCTGCCGCCGATGATGTTCGCGGCGATGTTCCCCGCGACGTTGTTCGGATCGCTGTGCCGCTCGTACTCGTACTGGTCGTCACCGCAGCGCCGGCAGCGGTGATAGACGCTCCCGTCCTCGGCGACACACCGCACCCGGAAATGCATGTGCAGCCGGCACAGCAACGGCTTGCGCACCGACGAGAAATCACGCTCGGCGAGCGGCACGCCGTCAGCGCCGACGGCAGCCCGCAGCGCGAAGGCGTTGGCCAGCACACCGACCGCGAAGGCCAGCCGCGCCCGCCGCGCGAGACCACCGAGGTCGGCGAGGAACTCCTGCCGGTAGCGCTCGCGCACCGGACCGGCCGGCAGCACGAGTGTGGCGATCCGGATCAGCCGCGCGCCACGCAACCGCTCGCTCATGACGGGTCACCCGCCGGACGCAGGACGTGCCAGGTCTGACGCTCGCGTCCCACCCGGGCGAGCGCCTCCCTCGCGCTCTCGACGCCGGGTGCCGTCAACCGGTAGTACCGCCGCGCGGGCCGGCCCACCTCGGAGGGATCGACGTCCTCCCATCGCGAGGACACCCAGCCGACGCGTTCGAGCCGGGCGAGCATCGGATGCACCGTGCCGCTCGGCAGACCGGCCGCGTCACCGATCTCGGCGCCGTAGAACTCGCGGCCGGGCGCGTCGAGCAGGGCACGCAGCACCAACTGCGTCGGGATCGTCATCCTCGGACCAGCCATGGTGTTACTCTACCTAGCCCTAGGTAGGAGTCAACCTAGCAGACCGGGTCAGGCGTCGCGGCGGGCGCGCGTGACTTCCTTGCGCGCGGCGAGTTCGTCGTCCGCCGGATAACCCACCTCGACCAGCGTCAGGCCGTGCGCCGGCGCGACGGTGATCGCCGACGACCGCTCGCCCGCATCGAGCAGGGACGCCGGCCACCCGGTCGGCTGCCGGCCGACGCCGACGGCCAGCAGCGCGCCGACCAGCGAGCGCACCATCGCCTGGCAGAACGCGTCGGCCCGCACTTGGACGACCACCTCACCGCTCTCGTCGCGGCCGACCTCGAAGTGCTGCACCGTCCGGATGGTGGTGCCGAACTCCGTGCGCCGGCAGAACGAGGCGTAGTCGTGCAGCCCGAGCAGGCCCTGCGCGGCCACGTGCATCGCCTCGACGTCCAGCGCGCGGCGGTGGTCGACGACGAACCGGCGCCGCAGCGGGGCGACTCCGATCGGGTCGTCACTGATCCGGTACTCGTAGCGGCGCCACAGCGCGCCGAAGCGCGCGTCGAAGGCCGGCGGCACGACCCGCACGGACCACACCCGCACGTCCGGCGGCAGCATCCCAGACAACCGGGTGACGAGCTTCGGGTGCGGGACGGTAGCGAGGTCGGTGTGCGCCACCTGGCCGGACGCGTGCACACCGGCGTCGGTGCGGCCGGCAACGGTCAACGCGACCGACGGCACGCGCAACGCCGTCGCCAACGCCTGTTCGACAACGGCCTGCACCGTGCGGCGGTCCGGCTGGGCCGCCCATCCGGAGAACTCGGTGCCGTCATAAGAAAGGTCGAGGCGGACCCGCACCCGCGGATCCGCCTCGACCATCGAGCTACTGCTTACTTCGACTCGTCCTCGGAGTCAGCCGCCGTCTCGCCGTTCTCGCTCGCCTCGTCGGCTGCAGCAAGTTCGGCTCCGGCCTCGGGCTCCACGCCGGTCTCGTCGGCAACGCTCGCCGCCTCGTCCGCGTCCTCGCCGGTGAGTCCGAGCGCGGCCAGGCCGCCCTCGTCCTCGCCCGCCTCGAACGCCGCCTCGTCGGCCGCGGTCTCGGTGGGTTGGTCGGCCGCGACGGCTGCCGCTGTCGGCGACTCGGAGGCCGCGTCCTCGGCGAGCTCCCTCGTCCGGCCGGACGGTGCCTTCTTTGCCGCGGTCCGAGTGCCACGGGCCCGCTCGGCCTCGGCGACGACCGACTTCAGCTCCTCGACGAGCTCGATGATCGCCATCGGGGCGTTGTCGCCCTTGCGCGGGTTCGTCTTGACGATCCGCGTGTAGCCACCCGGACGGGTCGCGAACTTCGGCCCGATCTCCGCGAACAGCTTGTGCACCACGTCCTTGTCGCGGATCACCGTCATGACCTGACGACGGGCGTGCAGGTCACCGCGCTTGGCGAAGGTGATCAGCCGCTCGGCCAGGGGACGCAGCCGCTTCGCCTTGGCCTCGGTCGTGGTGATGCGGTCGTGCTCGAACAACGCCGTGGCGAGGTTCGCGAGCATCAACCGCTCGTGCGCCGGGCCGGAACCGAGACGCGGTCCCTTGGTGGGCGTAGGCATGAGAACTCCTCGATGGGTGGGTGGTGCTCTTAGAGTTGTTCGGTCTCGGCGTAGTCGGAGTCGCCGGCGTCGAACTCGTCGTCACCGTAGGACTCGATCGCCGAGCTGCCGGGCAGCTCGAATCCGGGCGGGCTGTCCTTGAGCGCGAGGCCCAGGCCGGCGAGCTTGATCTTGACCTCGTCGATCGACTTCGAACCGAAGTTGCGGATGTCGAGCAGGTCGGCCTCGCTGCGTCCGACGAGCTCACCCACGGTGTGGATGCCCTCGCGCTTGAGGCAGTTGTACGAGCGCACGGTCAGGTCGAGGTCCTCGATCGGCATCGAGAACGCCGCGATGTCGGCGACCTCGGCAGGCGAGGGCCCGACGTCGATGCCCTCGGCCTCGTCGTTGAGCTCGCGGAACAGGCCGAACAGCTCGACCAGCGTGTGCCCGGCCGACGCGACGGCGTCGCGCGGCGTGATCGAGCTCTTGGTCTCGACGTCGACCACGAGCCGGTCGAAGTCGGTGCGCTGCTCGACACGGGTCGCCTCGACCGCGTAGGTCACCTTCAACACCGGTGAGTAGATCGAGTCGACCGGGATACGGCCGATCTCCTGGCCGGGCTGCTTGTTCTGGACGGCGGTCACGTAGCCACGTCCACGCTCGACGATCAGCTCGATCTCGAGCCGACCCTTCTTGTTGATCGTGGCGATCTTCAGGTCGGGGTTGTGCACGGTGACGCCGGCCGGCGGCGCGATGTCGGCCGCGGTGACCTCGCCCGGGCCCTGCTTGCGCAGGTACATCACAACGGGCTCGTCGCTGTCGGAGCTCACGACGAGCTCCTTGAGGTTCAGGATGATGTCGGTGACGTCTTCCTTGACGCCCTCGACGGTCGTGAACTCGTGCAGCACACCGTCGATGCGGATGCTGGTGACCGCCGCGCCCGGGATGGACGACAGCAGCGTGCGCCGCAGCGAGTTGCCGAGCGTGTAGCCGAAGCCGGGCTCGAGCGGTTCGATGACGAAGCGCGACCGGTTGTCGGCGATCGGCTCCTCGGACAGGGTGGGGCGCTGAGAAATCAGCACAGTGTTACTCCTACTTGTCGTGGGCCGCCCGCTATATGACTGACCCTCGGGGTACTGCTGGTGGTGCCTTACTTGGAGTAGAGCTCGACGATGAGCTGCTCCTGGACCGGGATCTCGATCTGAGCCCGGACGGGAAGGGAGTGCACGAGCACGCGCAGGCGATCCGGCACGACCTGCAGCCAGGCCGGGACCGGGCGCTCCCCGAAGGTTTCGCGCGCGATCAGGAACGGCGTCGTCTCGAGCGACTTCGGCTTCACGTCGATGATGTCGAACTGCGAGACGCGGAAGCTCGGGATGTCGGTCTTGATGCCGTTGACCAGGAAATGGCCGTGGCTGACCAGCTGGCGGGCCTGGCGCCGCGTGCGGGCGATGCCGGCGCGGTAGATGACGTTGTCCAGTCGCGACTCGAGGATCTGCAGCAGGTTGTCACCGGTCTTGCCCTGCATCTGCGTGGCTTCGCGGTAGTAGCGACGGAACTGCTTCTCGAGCACGCCGTAGCTGAACTTGGCCTTCTGCTTCTCCTGCATCTGCAGCAGGTACTCGCTCTGCTTGATGCGCGAGCGGCCGTGCTGGCCGGGCGGGTACGGACGGCGCTCGAAGGAGCTGTCGCCGCCGACCAGGTCGACGTTGAGGCGACGCGAGATGCGCGTCGCGGGTCCGGTGTACCGAGCCATCTAGATCAAACCCTCCGGCGCTTGGGGGGACGGCAGCCGTTGTGCGGCTGGGGCGTGACGTCGGAGATCTGACCGACCTCGAGCCCGGTCGCCTGCAGCGAACGGATCGCGGTCTCACGTCCCGAGCCGGGGCCCTTGACGAAGACGTCGACCTTCTTCAGGCCGTGCTCCTGCGCCTTGCGCGCGGCGCTCTCGGCCGCCATCTGGGCGGCGAACGGCGTCGACTTGCGGGAGCCCTTGAAACCGACGTGGCCGGCCGAGGCCCAGCTGATCACGTTGCCTTGCGGATCGGTGATCGAGACGATCGTGTTGTTGAACGTCGACTTGATGTGGGCCTGGCCCACGGCGACGTTCTTCTTCTCCTTGCGGCGGACCTTCTTCGCGCCACCGCGTGCGGCGGCCTTTCTAGCCGGAGCCGGCATTACTTCTTACCTGCCTTCTTCTTGCCCGCGATCGTCTTCTTCGGACCCTTGCGAGTACGGGCGTTGGTCTTGGTGCGCTGGCCGTGGACGGGCAGCCCGCGGCGGTGGCGCACGCCCTGATAGCAGCCGATCTCGACCTTGCGGCGGATGTCGGCAGCCACCTCGCGGCGCAGGTCACCTTCGACGCGGAAGTTCGCGTCGATGTAGTCGCGCAGCCGGACGACATCGTCGTCGGTCAGGTCACGGGCGCGCAGGTCCGGGCTGACTCCGGTGGCTTCGAGGGTCTGCTTGGCGCGGGTGCGTCCCACGCCGTAGATGTAGGTGAGCGCGATCTCCATGCGCTTCTCGCGCGGGAGGTCGACGCCGGAAAGACGTGCCATACGAATGGATCTCCGGATCTCGTTCGGCGAAGGTTTCGTGGCGTAACCGTCCCGTCCGGTGAACGGGCTCCGGCCTTCGCGCCGGAGGTGGTCGCTGCGTCGAGGACGCAGTCAGGTGTACGCCTGCTGGGTACTTCTTAGCCCTGCCGCTGCTTGTGACGCAGGTTCTCGCAGATGACCATGACTCGGCCATGGCGACGGATGACCTTGCACTTGTCGCAGATCGGCTTGACGCTCGGCTTGACCTTCACGGTCGATGCCCCTTCAGGTACTCGGTGACTGGATAGTCGCTGTGCGGTGGCTGCGCGTTGCTCAGCTCACTTGTAGCGGTAGACGATGCGGCCGCGGGTGAGGTCGTAGGGCGAGAGCTCCACGACGACCCGGTCCTCGGGCAGGATGCGGATGTAGTGCTGTCGCATCTTGCCGCTGATGTGGGCGAGCACCTTGTGTCCGTTGCTCAGTTCCACGCGGAACATCGCATTGGGCAGCGGCTCGACCACGCGGCCTTCGACCTCGATGGCCCCGTCTTTCTTGGCCATAGCCTCCACAATCTTCGAACAGCGACGATGCCGGGAGAAAACCCGGCTGATACCCAGCGCTACCGTGAGGGCCCGTATTCCCTCCCGCGGCCACAGCGGGCATGAGGAACGGGCGGCAAGCGCCAGGGGTCTACTTTACCCGCCCCGGTTGCGGTTCGCCAAAACGATCGGACCGGCCGCGCACGCCGGAGAGCCGAGGAGTCGTCGTGGGCACCGCGCCCGCCGGCCCTGGTACGCCCTGAGCAAGGGCCGGCATGTGGAAGCCTGCCCGTATGAGCAGGTTGTTGACGCGTTCCGACGCCATCCTGTGGCTGCAGAAGTGGCGCTACTACCAGCGCGCGCGGCTGCCGTGGCAGCGTGCGGCGCTGCAGCTCGAACTCGCCCGCCGGCAGGCGTTCGCCCGGGGCACCCTGCACGGCAATGCCCTGCAAATGCTGCGCGAGGGGCGTCTCGAGGTCGGGGCGCACGCGGTGTTCGAACCGGGCGTGTGGATCACGTCCGACACCGGGCGGATCGTGATCGGCTCCGGCGCGCTGCTGAACCTCAACGTCATGGTCGCCGCCGTCGAGCGCACCGAGATCGGCGACCACTGCATGCTCGCCAACGGGTGCCTGGTCACCGACGGCAACCACCGGTTCGACGACCCCGACCGGCCCGTCCCGTGGCAGGGCTTCACGACTAAGGGGCCCACGATCGTCGAGGACAACGTCTGGCTCGGCGCGAACGTCGTGGTCACCAGCGGCGTGCGGATCGGGCGCCGCAGCGTGATCGGGGCGAACTCCGTGGTCACCGAGGACATCGCCCCGTTCTCGATCGCGGCCGGCGCCCCGGCGAAGGTGCTCAAGCAGATCACGTACTGACCTGCGCGAGTGGTCACCTACCGCGCGAGTGGTCGGTAATAGGTGACCACTCGGGCCATAAATGACCACTCGGGGACGGGGGTCAGGCGGGGGCGATCAGGCGGGGGCGGTCAGGCGGCGGCGGCGGAGAGCTGGATGCCGCGGGCCTCGAGTTCGGACCGTCCCCCGTCTTCGGCGGTGAGCACCCACGGCCCGTCGGCGAGGATGGCCACGGTGTGCTCCCAGTGCGCGGCGCGGGAGCCGTCGACAGTGGCGATCGTCCAGCCGTCCTCGAGTTCGTGAGTGGCGCGCGAGCCCAGCGTGATCATCGGCTCGATCGCGAGGCAGGTACCGGGGTGCAGCCGCGGGCCCTTCCCTGCCTTGCCGTAGTTCAGCACGTGCGGGTCCATGTGCATACGGGTGCCGATGCCGTGCCCGCCGTAGCCGGCCACGATGCCGTATCGCCCCGACCGGGTCACCGAACGCTCGACCGCGTTGGAGATGTCGCCGAGCCGGCCGTCGGGACGGGCCGCGGCCAGCCCGTCCCACAGCGAGCGCTCGCAGGCCTCGGACAGCGCGCGGTCGGTGTCGGACACGTCGCCGACCAGCACCGTGACGGCGGCGTCGCCGTGCCAGCCGTCGACGATCGCCCCGAAGTCGAGCGAGATCAGGTCGCCGTCGCGCAGTTTCTCGGTCTGCGAGGGGATGCCGTGCACGACCCGGTCGTTGACCGAGGCGCAGATGACCGCGGGGTAGGGGCCGTTGCCGACGTCGTAGTGCAGGAAGGACGAGGTCGCGTCGGCGTCCTTGAGCACGTCGCGGGCGATCGCGTCGAGCTCGCCGGTCGACACGCCCGGGGCGGCGCCAGCGGCCATCGCGCGCAGCCCGCGAGCGACGACCAGCCCGGCGGCGCGCATGGTCGCGATCTGTTCAGGCGTCTTGAGCTCGATGCGATCGGGGAAGCGGTACATCGCGATCTCAGGCGTCGGTGTACGACGTGAGGACGCCGATTGCCCGCTCGGTGACGTCCTCGACCGTGCCGATGGCGTCGATCTCGACCAGCTGCTTTCGGCCGTTGTAGAACTCGATCAGAGGCTGGGTCTGCTCGAGGTACACCTCGAGGCGGTGCCGCACGGTCTCCGGCCGGTCGTCGTCGCGGTGGTAGAGCTCGCCACCACACCTGTCGCAGACGCCGTCGACCTTCGGTTTGTCGTATTCGACGTGCCAGACGTGCCCGCACTTCTTGCAGGTCCGCCGTCCGGAAAGCCGGCGCACGACCTCATCGTTGTCGACGTTGAGATCCAGCACGACCCCAAGGGTGGTGCCCAGGTCGCCGAGGATGCCGTCCAGCTCATAGGCCTGCGACACGTTGCGCGGGAAGCCGTCGAGCAGGAAGCCGTCCTCCGCGTCCGGCTCGGCGAGCCGGTCGCGCACCATGGCGTTCGTGACCTCATCGGGGACGAGGTCACCGGCGTCCATGTACTTCTTCGCGAGCCGACCGAGATCGGTGCCCCCGGACACGTTCGCGCGGAAGATGTCGCCGGTCGAGATCTTCGGGATCGAGAAGTGGTCGGCGATGAATTCGGCCTGCGTCCCCTTCCCGGCACCAGGGGGACCCACCATGACGAGCCTCAACGCAGGAAGCCTTCGTAGTTGCGCTGCATGAGCTGGCTCTCGATCTGCTTCACCGTGTCCAGACCGACGCCGACCATGATCAGGACGGCCGTGCCGCCGAACGGGAAGTTCTGGTTGTTGCCGCTGGTGATCGAGAAGAAGAAGTTCGGCAGCACCGCGATGATGCCCAGGTACAGCGAGCCGGGCAGCGTGATGCGCGAGAGCACGAACTGCAGGTACTCCGCAGTGGGGCGGCCCGGCCTGATGCCGGGGATGAACCCGCCGTACTTCTTCATGTCATCGGCCCGCTCGACCGGGTCGAAGGTGATGCCGACGTAGAAGTAGGTGAAGAAGATGATGAGCGCGAAGTAGATCGCGATGTAGCTGAAGTTGTCCTGCTGGATGAGGTTGTTGTTGACCCAACGTTCGAACGCCGAGTTGCCGTTGCCGGTCAGCTGGCTGATCAATTGCGGGATGTAGAGCAGGGACGAGGCGAAGATGACGGGGATGACGCCGGCCTGGTTCACCTTCAGCGGCAGATAGGTGGACGTGCCGCCGTACTGCCGCCGCCCGATCATCCGCTTGGCGTACTGCACCGGGATCCGGCGCTGCGCCTGTTCGACGAAGATGACCGCGATGATGATCGCCAGCCCCAGGATGCAGATCATCGTGAACACGAACGCGCCGCTGTTGTCGAGGATCGTGCGTCCCTCGGACGGGATGCGGGCGGCGATCGAGGTGAACATCAGCACGCTCATGCCGTTGCCGACGCCGCGGTCGGTGACCAGCTCGCCCAGCCACATGATGACCGCGGTGCCCGCGGTCATGCAGATGACCATGGTCGACAGCGTGAAGATGTCCTGGTGGTAGAGGATCTTGCTGCCGTCGCAGGCGTTGCCGAACAGCTGCCCGGAGCGCGCCAGCGCGATGAACCCGGTCGACTGCAGGATCGCCAGGCCGATGGTCAGGTAGCGGCTGTACTGGGTCAGCTTCTGCTGGCCGGCCTGGCCTTCCTTCTTCAGCTGGTCGAACCGCGGGATGACCACGACGAGCAGCTGGATGATGATGCTCGCCGTGATGTACGGCATGATGCCGAGCGCGAACGCCGACAGCTTGAGCAGTGCCCCGCCGGAGAACAGGTTGATCAGCGAGTAGATGTTGGCGTTTCCGCCGTTGTTCACCTGCTTGATGCAGTCGTTGATCCCGACGATGTTCGTGTTCGGGGTCGGGATGGACGCACCCAGCCGGTAGAGCACCAGCATGCTGAGCGTGAACAGCAGCTTCTTGCGCAGGTCGGGCGTCCGGAACGCCGATGCAAATGCGCTGAGCACGTGTCCTCCTGCAGGGGGCTGACGAAGCCGAAGCGGCCTACGACCGGCCCTGTACGTGGCGGGCGGGCCCGCCCGGACGAAGCCGGACGGACCCGCACAGGCTAACAGTCCGCGTCATGGACGCGGATCGTCAGATCTCGGTGGTCGACCCTCCGGCCGCCTCGATCTTCTCTTTCGCAGTGTCGGAGAACTTGTTGGCGGTGACCTGGAGCGTGACGCCGCCGAGGTCGCCCTCACCCAACACCTTCACCAACTGTCCCTTACGTACCGCGCCGGCGCGGACGAGGTCGGCGACCCCGACCGTCCCGCCCTCGGGGAACAGCTCGGCGAGCCGGGCCACGTTGACGACCTGGAACTGCGCCTTGAACCGGTTTTTGAAGCCCTTGAGCTTCGGCAGCCGCATGTGCAGCGGCAGCTGGCCGCCCTCGAACGTCGCCGGAACCTGGTAACGGGCCTTGGTGCCCTTGGTGCCGCGACCGGCGGTCTTGCCCTTGGACGCCTCACCACGACCCACGCGGGTCTTCTTGGTGTGCGCGCCCTTGGCCGGACGCAGGTGGTGCACCTTGAGTGGGGAGTCCCCCATGTCAGTCGACCTCCTCGACCGTCACCAGGTGCGTGACGGTGCGGACCATGCCCCGGATCTCCGGGCGGTCCTCCTTGACGACGACGTCGTGCATCCGCTTCAGACCGAGCGTGCGCAGCGTGTCGCGCTGGTTCTGCTTGTAGCCGATCCCCGACTTCGTCTGGGTGATCTTCAATCTGCTCACGATCAGACTCCCTGGCCGGCCCGGGCCCGGAGCATGCCCGCGGGCGCCACGTCCTCCAGCGGCAGGCCGCGGCGCGCCGCGACCTCCTCGGGACGCACGAGCGCCTTCAGGGCCGCCACGGTCGCGTGCACGATGTTGATCGGGTTGTCCGAGCCGAGCGACTTCGACAGGATGTCGTGGATGCCGGCGCACTCGAGCACCGCGCGCACCGGGCCACCGGCGATGACGCCGGTACCGGGGCTGGCGGGCTTGAGCAGCACGACTCCGGCCGCCTTCTCACCCTGCACCGGGTGCGGGATGGTCTGGGCGATCCGCGGCACCTTGAAGAAGTTCTTCTTGGCCTCCTCGACGCCCTTGGCGATCGCGGCCGGAACTTCCTTCGCCTTGCCGTAGCCCACGCCGACCGTGCCGTCGCCGTCACCGACGACGACGAGGGCGGTGAAGCTGAACCGGCGGCCACCCTTGACCACCTTCGCGACGCGGTTGATCGTCACGACCCGCTCGAGATGCGGGCTCTTCTCCGGAGCGTTCTGTCCACGGCCGCCGTCGCGACGGTCACGGCGCTCGCCGCGCTCGTTGCCTCCGGAACGAGGCCCTCGCTGTTGTCCTGGCATCAGAATTCCAATCCTGCATCGCGGGCCGCTGCGGCGAACGCCGCGATACGACCCGTGTACGTGTTGCCGCCACGGTCGAAGACGACCTTGGTGACACCGGCCGCCTTGGCGGCCTCGGCGAGCTGCGAACCGGCGGCCTTGGCCTGCTCGGTCTTGTCGCCGTCGGTCAGCTTGTAGGTCGACGACGATGCGATCGTGACGCCCTTGCTGTCATCGACGATCTGCGCGAACAGGTGTCGCGAGGACCGCGTGACGACCAGGCGCGGGCGCTCGGTCGAGCCCGCCAGCTTCTTGCGCAGCCGGAAGTGCCGCCGCGACTTGGCGACCCGACGGGCCGCCGAGACGCCGGCCGAACGCCGCGCCTGCTTGGCAATGGTGGATGCACCCATGACTACTTCTTCCCGGCCTTACCGGCCTTACGACGGATGACCTCACCCTGGTACCGCACGCCCTTGCCCTTGTACGGGTCCGGCTTGCGCAGCTTGCGGATGTTGGCGGCCACCTCGCCGACCTTCTGCTTGTCGATGCCCTCGACCACGAAGCGGGTCGGTGCCTCGACACGGAACGAGATGCCGTCCGGCGCCTTGACCGGCACCGGGTGCGAGAACCCGAGCGCGAACTCGAGGTCGCTGCCCCGGGCGGTCACGCGGTAACCGGTGCCGACGATCTCGAGCGTCTTCGAGTATCCCGTGGTCACGCCGGTCACCATGTTGGCGATCAGCGTGCGCGACAGCCCGTGCAGCGACTTCGACTCGCGCTCGTCGTCGGGACGCGAGACGGCGATGACGCCGTCATCGCCCTTGGCGACGGTGATCGGTGCGGCCACGGTGTGCGACAGCGTGCCCTTCGGGCCCTTGACCGTGACGATCTGACCGTCGATCGCGACGTCGACGCCGGACGGGACGGGAACGGGGAGTTTGCCGATGCGGCTCATGACTGATCCCCCTACCAGACGTAGGCGAGGACTTCCCCGCCCACTCCACGCTTGGCAGCCTGCTTGTCGGTCAGCAGGCCGGACGAAGTCGAGATGATCGCGGTGCCGAGGCCGCCCAGCACGCGGGGCATGCCGGTCGACTTGGCGTAGACGCGCAGGCCCGGCTTGGACACCCGGCGCACGCCGGCGATGCTGCGCTCCCGGTTCGGTCCGTACTTCAGGTCGAGGGTGAGCACACGGCCCACCTCGCCCTCGGGGGCGTCGGCCACCGAGAAGCCCGCGATGTAGCCCTCCTGCTTGAGGATCTCCGCGATGTGGCCTTTCAGCTTCGAGTGCGGCATCACGACCTCCTCGTGGAAGGCCGAGTTGGCGTTGCGCAGACGAGTGAGCATGTCTGCGATCGGGTCGGTCATGGTCATTGAGCTACTTCTTTCTCACGACGGTTCCCGTCAGGGCCTGCCGCGAAGGGTTGGTTACCAGGAAGACTTGGTGACGCCTGGGAGTTCGCCCGCGTGGGCCATCTCGCGCAGGCAGATCCGGCACAGGCCGAACTTGCGGTACACCGAGTGCGCGCGCCCGCAGCGCTGGCAACGGGTGTAGCCGCGCACGGCGAACTTCGGCTTCGCCGCCGCCTTGTTCCTCAGAGCTGTCTTCGCCATCAGCGGGCTGTCAGGTTTACTGTTGTGTTCTCCTTGAACGGGAAGCCCAGCGCTCGGAGCAGTGCGCGTCCCTCGTCGTCGGTCTTGGCGCTGGTCACCACGGTGATGTCCATGCCGCGCGGGCGGTCGATGCTGTCGGGGTCGATCTCGTGGAACATCGACTGCTCGGTGAGCCCGAAGGTGTAGTTGCCGTTGCCGTCGAACTGCTGGTCGGACAGCCCGCGGAAGTCACGGATGCGAGGCAGGGCGAGCGAGAGCAGCCGGTCGAGGAACTCCCACATGCGGTCGCCGCGCAGCGTGACCTTGGCGCCGATCGGCATGCCCTCGCGCAGCTTGAACTGGGCGATCGACTTGCGTGCCTTCTGCACGAGCGGCTTCTGGCCGGTGATCAGCGTGAGGTCGCGCACGGCGCCGTCCATGAGCTTGCTGTCCTTGGCCGCCTGGCCGACACCCATGTTGACGACGATCTTCACGAGGCCGGGGATCTGCATCGCGTTGCCGAACTCGAACTGCTGCTGGAGCGCGGGAGCGATCTCCTCGCGGTACTTGACCTTCAGCCGCGGGTTCGGCACCTCGGTGGTCGGTGCTGCCATTACAGATCCTTTCCGGAACGGCGCGAGACGCGCACGTTCTTGCCGTTCTCCTCGTCGCGCCGGTAGCCGACGCGCGTGGCCTTGCCCTCGCTGTCGATCACCATGACGTTGCTGGCGCTGATCGGGGCCTCGAAGTGCTCGATGCCGCCGGCCTTGGCGCCGCGCTGCGTGGCGGTGACGCGGTTGTGCTTGGTGGCGCGGTTGACGCCCTCGACGACGACCTTGTTCGTGAGCGGATCGGCCGCGATGACCTTGCCCTTCACGCCGCGGTCCTTGCCGGCGATGACGACGACCTCGTCACCCTTCTTGACCTTCATTTCGCCGCCTCACAAAAAGCGTTCGCCGGCTCAATGAAGCTTCGAGCCTGCTGTGTCTGATTGATTCGCTCGCTGCGCTCGCTCATGGCTAGAGCACCTCCGGTGCCAACGAGATGATCTTCATGAACCGCTTGTCGCGCAGCTCGCGGCCCACAGGGCCGAAGATGCGGGTGCCTCGCGGCTCGCCGTCGGCCTTGATGAGCACGGCAGCGTTCTCGTCGAAGCGGATGTAGCTACCGTCCGGACGACGCCGCTCCTTGGCCGTGCGCACGACGACCGCCTTGACGACGTCGCCCTTCTTCACGCCGGCGCCGGGAAGCGCATCCTTGACGGTCGCCACGATGATGTCGCCGATGCCCGCATAGCGACGTCCGGAGCCGCCCATCACGCGGATGCACAAGATCTCCTTGGCACCGGTGTTGTCGGCGACCCTCAGTCGCGACTCCTGCTGAATCACTGCTTACTCCAGACTCCTGCTCGGGACTTACTCCGCGATTTACTTCGCACGCTCGAGGACCTCGACCACGCGCCAGCGCTTGGTCGCCGAGGTCGGACGCGTCTCCATGATCAGGACGCGGTCACCCACGCCGACCTGGTTGGTCTCGTCGTGCGCCTTGAGCTTGCTCGTGCGGCGCAGCACCTTGCCGTACAGCGGGTGCTTGACCCGGTCCTCGACGGCGACCACGACGGTCTTCTCCATCTTGTCGCTGACGACCAGGCCCTCACGGGTCTTTCGGTGCGAGTTGCGCACAGCCTCGGTCGCGGGCTCGGTGGGGGTGGTCATGCAACTTCACCATTCTCAGTCGGTGCGACCGACAGGCCGAGCTCACGCTCGCGCAGGATCGTGTAGATCCGCGCGATGTCGTGCTTCACGGTGCGCAGTCGCCGGTTGTTGTCCAGCTGCCCGGTCGCCATCTGGAAGCGCAGGTTGAACAGCTCCTCCTTGGCCTCCCGCAGCCGGGTGTCGAGCTCGTCGTCGTGCAGCTCGCGCAATTCGTTCGTTTGGGTGGTCATCAGCCCTCACCTGCTTCGCGCGTGACGATGCGGCACTTCATCGGCAGCTTGTGGATGGCCCGGGTCAGCGCGTCGCGCGCCACCTTCTCGTTCGGGAAGGACAGTTCGAACAACACACGTCCGGGCTTGACGTTGGCGATCCACCACTCGGGCGAACCCTTACCGGAGCCCATGCGGGTCTCGGCGGGCTTCTTCGTCAGCGGACGGTCGGGGTAGACGTTGATCCACACCTTGCCGCCACGACGGATGTGCCGGTTGATGGCGATACGCGCGGACTCGATCTGGCGGTTCGTCACGTAGGCGGGCTCGAGAGCCTGGATGCCGTACTCGCCGAACGCCACGCGCGTGCCGCCCGAGGCCATGCCCTTACGGCTCGGGTGGTGCTGCTTGCGGTGCTTGACCCTGCGTGGGATGAGCATGACTCAGCTCTCCGTGCTTTCGTCGGTGTTCGGTGCGCTCGGGGTCGCCGACTCAGTAGTCGAATCAGTGTCCGCCTCAGTGTTCGCCTCGGCGTTCGCCTCGGTCTCCGCGGTGCCCTCGGGCTGGGTCACGGTCGACGGAGCCTCGGCGGCGATGTCGGCGTCGGCCTGGGCCGGCGTGGTGAGCGCCGATTCCTGGATCTCGGCGTCGGCGACCGGTGCTTCGGCGATCGCGGCCTCGGGGATGTGCGGCTCGGGCGCGGCCTGGGGTGCTGCCTGGGGCGAATCGCCCGACGCGGCACGTCCCGCCTCGGTGCTGACACCCGTCGTGCCCTGCGAGCCGGAACGACGCGGACGGCCACCGGCCGGACGATCGCGGCGCTGACGCAGCGCCTCGGCGGCCTGCGCTGCCTCGCGCTCGGCGCGCGAGCCGGTGGGCACTTCGCCCTTGTACAGCCAGACCTTGACGCCGATGCGGCCGAAGGTGGTCCGGGCCTCGTAGAAGCCGTAGTCGATGTTCGCGCGCAGCGTGTGCAGCGGCACACGTCCCTCGCGGTAGAACTCCGAGCGCGACATCTCGGCACCGCCGAGCCGGCCGGAGCACTGCACCCGGATGCCCTTCACGTTCGGGCTCTTCAGCGCCGACTGCATGCTCTTGCGCATGGCGCGACGGAAGCTGACGCGATTGCTCAGCTGCTCGGCGACGCCCTGGGCGACCAGCTGCGCGTCGCCCTCGGGGTTCTTCACCTCGAGGATGTTGAGCTGCACCTGCTTGCCGGTGAGCTTCTCGAGCTCGCCACGGATGCGGTCGGCCTCGGCGCCGCGCCGGCCGATCACGATCCCGGGACGCGCGGTGTGGATGTCGACGCGGACCCGGTCACGGGTGCGCTCGATCTCGACCTTCGCGATGCCGGCGCGCTCCATGCCCTTGCTCATGAGCTTGCGGATCGCGACGTCTTCCTTGACGTACTCGGCGTACTGCTTGTCCGCGAACCAGCGGCTGCGGAAGTCGGTACTGATGCCGAGCCGGAAGCCGTGCGGGTTGACCTTCTGACCCATATCAGATCTGCTCCTCGCGCAAGCGCTCGTCGCGCCCATTCACTGCGCTTCTCGGCCAGCAAGCTGCCCTGCGATGCTCGTTCATGGTTACTTACGACGTCCCTTCTGGGTGGCCGTCGGCGTCTCGATGCTCTCGACCTCGATCGTGATGTGGCTGGTGCGCTTGCGGATGCGGTAGGCGCGACCCTGTGCACGCGGACGGAACCGCTTGAGCGTCGGGCCCTCGTCGACGTAGGCCCGCGAGATCACCAGCGTGTCCGCGTCGAGCGAGAAGTTGTTCTCGGCGTTGGCGATCGCGCTCGCGAGCACCTTCGCGACCGGCTCGCTGGCTGCCTGCGGTGCGAACTTCAGCATCGCGAGGGCGTCCTGCGCGTCCTTGCCGCGGATCAGGTCGACGACGCGACGTGCCTTCATCGGCGTGACGCGTACGTAGGTCGCGCGCGCAAACGCGCTGCGGACCTCGTCGGTGTCTGGCGTAGTCATCGGTTCTCTCCTCAGCCCCGGCGCGCGCGGCGGTCGTCGCGGATGTGACCCTTGAAGGTCCGCGTGGGGGCGAACTCGCCGAGCTTGTGCCCGACCATGCCCTCGGTGACGAACACCGGGACGTGCTTGCGGCCGTCGTGCACGGCGATCGTGTGCCCGAGCATGTCGGGGATGATCGTCGAGCGACGCGACCAGGTCTTGATCACGTTCTTGCTGCCCTTGTCGTTCTGGACGTCCACCTTCTTGAGCAGGTGGTCGTCGACGAACGGGCCCTTCTTCAGACTGCGTGGCATCGTTTCTCCTCAATCCGTCCCAGAGCCCTTAGTGCTTCTTCTTCGTCCGACGACGGCGAACGATCATGCGATCGCTTTCCTTCACCCGGCGGGTGCGGCCCTCGGGCTTGCCGTTCGGGTTCACCGGGTGGCGACCGCCGGACGTCTTGCCCTCACCACCGCCGTGCGGGTGGTCGACCGGGTTCATGGCGACACCGCGCACGCTCGGGCGCTTGCCCTTCCAGCGCATGCGGCCGGCCTTGCCCCAGTTGATGTTCGACTGCTCGGCGTTGCCGACCTCACCGACGGTGGCGCGACAGCGCACGTCGACGTTGCGGATCTCGCCGGACGGCATGCGCAGCTGGGCGTACGGCCCGTCCTTGGCCACGAGCTGCACGCTGGCGCCGGCCGAACGCGCGATCTTCGCGCCGCCGCCCGGACGGAGCTCGATCGCGTGCACAACCGTGCCGACGGGGATGTTGCGCAGCGGCAGCGCGTTGCCCGGCTTGATGTCGGCGCTCGGCCCGTTCTCGATGCGGTCGCCCTGCTTCAGCAGCCGCGGCGCGAGGATGTAGCGCTTCTCGCCGTCGGCGTAGTGCAGCAGCGCGATCCGCGCGGTGCGGTTCGGGTCGTACTCGATGTGCGCGACCCGCGCCGGCACGCCGTCCTTGTCGTGGCGACGGAAGTCGATGACGCGGTAGGCGCGCTTGTGCCCGCCGCCCTGGTGACGCGTCGTCACCTTGCCGGAGTTGTTGCGGCCGCCCTTGTTGTGGAGCGGGCGGACCAGCGACTTCTCCGGCTCGTCACGCGTGACCTCGGCGAAGTCCGCCACCGAGGAGCCGCGGCGCCCCGGAGTGGTGGGCTTGTACTTACGAATAGCCATGACTAGACCAATCAGCCAATCTGTCCGAACACGTCGATCCGGTCGCCGTCACGCAGGGTGACGACGGCGCGCTTGATGTTCTTGCGCCGGCCGTAACCGAACCGGGTGCGCTTGCGCTTTCCCTCGCGGTTGAGGGTGTTCACGTTGGTGACCTTCACGCTGAACACCTGCTCCACCGCGATCTTGATCTGCGTCTTGTTCGCCTGCGGGTGCACCTCGAAGGTGTACTTGTTCTCGTCCAGCAGGCCGTAGCTCTTCTCCGAGATGACCGGAGCGAGCAACACGTCGCGTGGGTTGTCGAACATCAGGCTTCCTCAACTTCCGAGCTCGTGGCCGACGCCTTGGCCGAGGCCCCCGTGGCCGGTCCCGCGACGAAGGCGTCGAGTGCAGCCTGCGTGAACACGACCTCGTCACTGATCAACACGTCGTAGGTGTTGAGCTGACCGGGCTCGAGCAGGTGGACGGTGCCGACGTTGCGCAGGCTCTTCCACGTGATCGCGTCGTTGCGCTCGGCGACGACGAGCACGTGCTTGGCCGACGTCAGCTCGGCGAGCTTCGCGAACGCGCCCTTGGTCGACGGGCTGTCGCCGTCGACGAGTGCGGACACGACGTGCACGCGGTCGTGACGCGCGCGGTCGGACAGCGCCGACCGTAACGCGGCAGCCTTCATCTTCTTGGGGGTGCGCTGGCCGTAGGTGCGCGGCTTGGGGCCGTGGACGACGCCACCGCCGGCGAACTGCGGCGCACGCGTCGAGCCCTGGCGGGCGCGGCCGGTGCCCTTCTGGCGGTACGGCTTCGCGCCGCCACCGCTCACCTCGGCCCGCGTCTTGGTCGACGCGGTGCCCTGACGGGCGGCGGCGAGCTGGGCGACGACGACCTGGTGGATCAGCGGCACGTTGAGCTCGACGTCGAAGACGTCGGCGGGCAGGTCAGGCTTCGTCGCAGCCGTGTCCTTGGTGGCGGAAGTCATCTCAGACCCCCTTCTCGATCTTGGACATCGTGTCGGACTTCGACGCGCTGCGGACGACGAGCAGGCCGCCCTTCGGTCCCGGGACGGCGCCCTTGATGAGCAGCAGGCCGCGCGCGGCGTCGACCTTGTGCACGGTCAGCCCGGTGGTCGTCGAGGTGACGTGACCCATCCGGCCGGCCATGCGCAGGCCCTTGAAGACGCGACCCGGCGTGGCGCAGGCGCCGATCGAACCGGGCTTGCGGTGGTTGCGGTGCGAACCGTGCGAGGACGAGACACCGGCGAACCCGTGGCGCTTCATGACACCCGCGGTGCCCTTGCCCTTCGTGGTGCCGCTGACGTCGACGCGCCCGCCGTCGGCGAACACGTCGGCATTGAGCTCCTGGCCGATCTCGTAGCCCTCGATCGACTCGGTGCGCACCTCGACGATGTGCCGGCGCGGCGTGACGTTCGCGGCCTTGAAGTGACCGGCGACCGGCTTGGTGACCTTGCGCGGGTCGATCTGCCCGTAGGCGAGCTGGACGGCGGTGTAGCCGTCCTTCTCCTGCGTCCGGATCTGGGTGACGACGCACGGCCCGGCCTTGACGACGGTGACCGGAACCATCCGGTTGTTCTCGTCGAAGACCTGGGTCATGCCGAGCTTCTCGCCCAGGATCCCAGTTCTGTCGTTAGCCATTGGTGTTCAGATCTCCGCTGCTACTGGATGTTGACGTCGACGCTCGCCGGCAGGTCGATGCGCATGAGCGCGTCGACCGTCTTCGGCGTCGGGTCGAGAATGTCGATGAGCCGCTTGTGCGTCCGCATCTCGAAGTGCTCGCGGCTGTCCTTGTACTTGTGCGGCGAGCGGATGACGCAGTACACGTTCTTCTCCGTCGGCAGCGGCACCGGGCCGACGACTCTGGCGCCCGTGCGCGTCACGGTCTCGACGATCTTGCGCGCGCTGGCGTCGATGGCCTCGTGGTCGTAGGCCTTGAGCCTGATGCGGATCTTCTGTCCCGCCATAGTGGCTGACTCACTCTCACTGTTCTCGGTGGTGCTGCTGCTTCAGGTTCGAGCTCGCGGTCCTTGGCAAGTCCCGGAGCAAGGCCCCGGGCGGGCTCAGAGTTTCGAGCCCGCCCGGTTGCCCAACTACTTGACGATCTTGGTGACGCGACCCGCGCCCACGGTGCGGCCACCCTCACGGATGGCGAAGCGCAGGCCGTCCTCCATGGCGATCGGCTGGATCAGCTCGACCGACATCTCGGTGTTGTCGCCCGGCATGACCATCTCGGTGCCCTCGGGGAGGGTGACGACACCGGTCACGTCGGTCGTGCGGAAGTAGAACTGCGGGCGGTAGTTGTTGAAGAACGGCGTGTGCCGCCCGCCCTCGTCCTTGCTCAGGATGTAGACGTTCGCCTCGAAGTTCGTGTGCGGCGTCGTGGTGCCCGGCTTGATCACGACCTGGCCGCGCTCGACCTCCTCGCGCTTGATGCCACGCAGGAGCAGACCGACGTTCTCACCGGCCTGGCCCTCGTCGAGCAGCTTGCGGAACATCTCGATGCCCGTGACGGTGGTCGTCTGCTTGGTGTCGTGGATGCCGATGATGTCGACGGTCTCGTTGACCTTCAGCACACCGCGCTCGATACGGCCGGTGACGACCGTGCCACGGCCGGTGATCGTGAAGACGTCCTCGATGGGCATGAGGAACGGCTTCTCGGTCTCGCGGACCGGGTCCGGGATCGACTCGTCGACGGCGCTCATGAGCTCGAGCACCGACTCGCCCCAGGTGGCGTCGCCCTCGAGCGCCTTGAGCGCCGAGACCTTGATGACCGGAGCGTCGTCACCCGGGAACTCGTACTGGGTCAGCAGCTCGCGGACCTCGAGCTCGACGAGCTCCATGATCTCCTCGTCGTCGACCATGTCGGCCTTGTTCAGCGCGACGACGATGTAGGGCACGCCGACCTGACGAGCGAGCAGCACGTGCTCCTTCGTCTGCGGCATCGGGCCGTCGGTGGCCGCGACCACGAGGATGGCGCCGTCCATCTGCGCCGCACCCGTGATCATGTTCTTGATGTAGTCGGCGTGACCGGGGCAGTCCACGTGGGCGTAGTGGCGCTTCTCGGTCTGGTACTCGATGTGGGCGATCGAGATCGTGATACCGCGCTGCCGCTCCTCAGGCGCCTTGTCGATCTGGTCGAACGCCTCGGTGTTCGGGTTCATCTCGGGGTACTTGTCGTGCAGCACGCGTGAGATGGCAGCCGTCAGCGTCGTCTTGCCATGGTCGATGTGACCGATGGTGCCGATGTTGACGTGCGGCTTCGTCCGCTCGAACTTGGCCTTCGCCACTGTGGATCCCTTTCCCTCTGGGACGGTGCCGGTCTTCTGTGCCGGCGATTTCGGATGTTTGTTGAAGTTGTAGGACTTACTCGCCGGTGGCCTTGGCGATGATCTCCTTGGCCACGTTCTGCGGGACCTCGGCGTAACTGTCGAACACCATCGAGTAGCTGGCCCGACCCTGGGTCTTCGACCGCAGGTCGCCCACGTACCCGAACATCTCCGACAACGGCACGAGGGCCTTGACCACGCGTGCTCCGCTGCGCTCGTCCATCGACTGGATCTGGCCCCGGCGCGAGTTCAGGTCGCCGATGACGTCACCCATGTTGTCCTCGGGCGTGATGACCTCGACGGCCATCATCGGCTCGAGCAGGGCGGGGTCGGCCTTGCGGGCGGCCGACTTGAACACCATCGAACCGGCGATCTTGAACGCCATTTCCGACGAGTCGACGTCGTGGTAGCCACCGTCGGTCAGCGTCATCTTCACGCCGACCAGCGGGTAGCCGGCCAGGATGCCGTACTGCATGGCCTCCTGGGCACCGGCGTCGACCGAAGGGATGAACTCCTTCGGGATGCGACCACCGGTCACGGCGTTCTCGAACTCGTAGGACGGGCCGTCCGCAGTCATCGGCAGCGGCTCGAGACGGATCTGCACCTTCGCGTACTGACCGGACCCACCGGTCTGCTTCTTGTAGGTGAGGTCCTCCCGCTCGACGACGCGACGGATGGTCTCGCGGTAGGCGACCTGCGGCTTACCCACGTTCGCCTCGACCTTGAACTCCCGCTTCATGCGGTCGACGAGGATCTCGAGGTGCAGCTCGCCCATGCCGGAGATGACCGTCTGCCCGGTCTCCTCGTCGTTGTGGACGCGGAAGGTCGGGTCCTCCTCGGCCAGCTTCTGGATCGCGATGCCCAGCTTCTCCTGGTCGGCCTTGGTCTTCGGCTCGATCGCGACGTCGATCACCGGCGCCGGGAAGGTCATCGACTCGAGGACGATGGGCTTCTGCGGGTCGGAGAGCGTGTCGCCGGTCGTCGTCTGCTTCAGACCAGCGACGGCGATGATCTCGCCGGCGCCGGCACGCGGCAGCTCCTCACGCTTGTTGGCGTGCATCTGGTAGATCTTGCCGATCCGCTCCTTGCGGTCCTTGGTGGAGTTCAGGACCTGGCTGCCGTTCTCCAGCACGCCGGAGTAGAGGCGCACGAAGGTCAGCTTGCCCAGGTGCGGGTCGGTCGCGATCTTGAACGCGAGCGCCGACAGCGGCTCGGACTCGTCGGACATGCGGCTGGCCGGCGTCTCACCGTCCATCAGCGTGCCGTCGATCGACGGGACGTCCAGCGGCGAGGGCAGGTAGTCGACGACGGCGTCGAGCATGGGCTGCACGCCCTTGTTCTTGAACGCCGAACCGGTGAGCACCGGGTTGATCGTGCCGGCGATCGTGCCGCGGCGGATGGCCTCCTTCAGGGTCTGGACGGGAATGTCCTCACCCTCGAGGTAGGCCTCGGCGATCGAGTCGTCGATGTCGGCGAGCTGCTCGATGAGCTTCTCGCGGTACTCGACGGCCTGGTCGGCGAGTTCGGCCGGGATCTCCTCGACGGTGTAGTCCTCGCCCTTGACGGTCTCGCCGCGCCACGTGAGCGCCCGCATGCCGAGCAGGTCGACGACGCCGATGAAGTCGGCCTCGGCACCGATCGGGAGCTGCAGGACCAGCGGGTTGGCCGCGAGTCGGTCGACCATCATGTCGACACAGCGGAAGAAGTCGGCGCCGGTGCGATCGAGCTTGTTGACGAAGCACATCCGCGGGACGCCGTACTTCTCGGCCTGCCGCCAGACCTGCTCGGTCTGCGGCTCGACGCCGGCGACACCGTCGTAGACGGCGACAGCGCCGTCGAGAACGCGCAGCGAGCGCTCGACCTCGACGGTGAAGTCGACGTGTCCCGGGGTGTCGATGATCTGGATCGTGTGGTCCTTCCAGGTGCACTTGGTGGCAGCGGAAGTGATGGTGATGCCGCGCTCCTGCTCCTGCTCCATCCAGTCCATGACGGCACCGCCGTCGTGGACCTCACCGATCTTGTAGGTGATGCCGGTGTAGAAGAGGATGCGCTCGGTCGTCGTGGTCTTGCCCGCGTCGATGTGCGCCATGATCCCGATGTTGCGGGTCTTGGCGAGCTCGGCGTTCGTAGCCATTTTTCCCTTACCTCTTTGTTGCTAGCGGGCTGTCTTGAATCTCTGGGGTCCCCGCGAAGTTGTTCGAGCGCTCTTTGCGAGAAGAACTTCGTGGGGTAACTACCAGCGGTAGTGGGCGAAGGCGCGGTTGCTCTCGGCCATCTTGTGGGTGTCCTCGCGGCGCTTGACGCTGGCCCCGAGGCCGTTGCTCGCGTCGAGCAGCTCGTTCATCAGGCGCTCGGTCATCGTCTTCTCACGCCGCTGGCGCGAGTAGCCGACCAGCCACCGCAGCGCGAGGGTGTTGCTTCGCGGCGGCTTGACCTCGATCGGGACCTGGTAGGTGGCACCACCGACGCGGCGGCTCTTGACCTCGATCGCGGGCTTGACGTTGTCGAGCGCGCGCTTGAGCGTCACGACCGGGTCGGTGCCCGTCTTCTCACGGGTGCCCTCCAGGGCGCCGTAGACGATGTGCTCGGCCAGCGAGCGCTTGCCGTCCAGCAGGATCTTGTTGACCAGCTGGGTGACGAGCGGGGAGCTGTACACCGGGTCGATCACGACGGGGCGACGCGGGGCGGGGCCCTTACGCGGCATTAGTTCTTCTCCCTCTTCGCTCCGTAGCGGCTGCGCGCCTGCTTGCGGTTGCGGACGCCCTGCGTGTCGAGCGAGCCGCGGATGATCTTGTAACGGACACCGGGCAGGTCGCGCACGCGGCCGCCGCGCACGAGCACGATCGAGTGCTCCTGCAGGTTGTGGCCGACGCCGGGGATGTAGGCGGTGACCTCGACGCCGCTGGTCAGGCGCACGCGGGCGACCTTGCGCAGGGCCGAGTTCGGCTTCTTCGGCGTGGTCGTGAAGACCCGCGTGCAGACGCCGCGGCGCTGGGGCGAGCCCTTCAGCGCGGCGGTCTTGACCTTGGCGATCTTGTCCTCGCGGCCCTTGCGGACCAGCTGCTGGATCGTAGGCATGCGGCCTGCAATCTCCTCGTTCGTTCGTCGGTCGATCTTCGGTGAGTCCGCCGAGCACGGTGGGCGCGCGGCTGGGCATCCTGCTGTTTTCTTGTCTGACTCGTCCGATCCCCGAGGTCGGGCGTGTCGCGCCTTTCCCCGTGACCCAGCCCAGCCGATCCGCGTGGATCTGCCGGTCTGATCCGGATGAGCCCTGAGCCCCGGCGTGCCGCCCGGATGCGAATCCGGTCGGGCACCTCGTCATGGGCGCGAGCTAGAGGCCCGGGAGGTCCCGAGCACGATTGTCAACGATACCCGCCGCGCCGCCGGGATTCCAAATCCCCCTGCTTCTGGCCCAGCCGGCGACCTCCTCACCGCCGCTCGCTGCGCTCGGGCCGATCGTCGGCCGCTGCTCGCTGACGCTCGCGTGGCCGGGCTGGGCGGCCGGAAGCCGTCGTCGCTGTGGCTCCTTGGGGCTTGAGCCGCCGTTGACGGCACCGCTTCGCCCCGCTCCGGTGTCAACGACGACGGCGCCGGTCCCCTTCCGGGAACCGGCGCCGTTGTGCGAATACCAGCTACCGGTAGTCGTCGTAGCCGAACTCGTCGAGCGGGACGGCCGGGCCGAGCGCGTTGCTACCGCCGAAGCCGTAGTAGTCGCTCTCGTCGTAGCCGGCCATCGAGAACGCGGCGGCGCGCGCCTCCTCCGTCGGGTTGACGTCGACGTTGCGGTACCGCGAGATGCCGGTACCCGCCGGGATCAGCTTGCCGATGATCACGTTCTCCTTCAGCCCCACGAGCGAGTCGCTGCGGGCCGAGATCGCCGCGTCGGTGAGGACGCGGGTCGTCTCCTGGAAGGAGGCCGCCGACAGCCACGACTCGGTGGCCAGCGACGCCTTGGTGATGCCCATGAGCACCGGACGGCCCGAGGCCGGCTCGTTGCCCTCGGCCACCACCCGGCGGTTCTCGGCCTCGAAGGACGAGCGCTCCACCAGCGACCCGGGCAGGAACTCGGTCGCACCCGACTCGATGACCGTGATGCGCTTGAGCATCTGGCGGATGATCACCTCGATGTGCTTGTCGTGGATCGCGACGCCCTGGCTGCGGTAGACCTCCTGGACCTCGCGCACCAGGTGCAGCTGCACCTCGCGGGGGCCCATGATCCGCAGCACGTCGTGCGGGTTGACCGCGCCCGAGACCAGCTGCTGGCCTGCCTCGACCGAGTCGCCCTCACCGACGAGCGGACGCGCCCGTCGTGTGATCGGGTACTCGAGCTCCTCTGTGCCGTCGTCGGGAGTGATGACGATGCGCCGGGTGAAGCCCTTGGCACCCTCGGTCTCCTCGATGCGCACGCGTCCGGATGCCTCCGCGATCGGAGCCACACCCTTCGGCACGCGGGCCTCGAACAGCTCACCCACACGCGGCAGACCGTGCGTGATGTCCTCACCGGCGATACCGCCGGTGTGGAACGTACGCATCGTCAGCTGCGTGCCGGGCTCGCCGATCGACTGCGCCGCGATGATGCCCACGGCCTCGCCGACGTCGACCAGCTTGCCGCTCGCGAGCGAACGGCCGTAGCAGGCCGCGCAGGTTCCGAGCGCCGACTCGCAGGTCAGCACCGAACGCACCCGCACCGTGCTCACGCCGGCGGCGATGAGCTCATCGATGAGCACGTCCCCGAGATCGGAACCGGCTGCCGCGAGCGTCTTCGAACCGACCTTGACGTCCTCGGCGAGCACCCGCGCGTAGACCGACGTCTCGACGTGGATGTCCTTGACGAGGGTGCCGTCGGCCGCGGCCGCCGCGATCGCCAGCGGGACGCCACGGTCGGTGCCGCAGTCCTCCTCGCGGATGATCACGTCCTGCGACACGTCCACCAGACGGCGGGTCAGGTAACCCGAATCGGCGGTACGCAGCGCCGTGTCGGCCAGACCCTTGCGGGCACCGTGCGTGGCGATGAAGTACTCCAGCACCGACAGGCCCTCGCGGAAGTTGGCCTTGATCGGACGCGGGATGATCTCGCCCTTCGGGTTGGCCACCAGACCGCGCATACCGGCGATCTGGCGCATCTGCATCATGTTTCCTCGGGCACCCGAGTTGACCATGATGTAGACGGGGTTGGTCTTCGGGAAGTTGATCTCCATCTCCCGGGCGACCTCGCTGGTCGCCTTGGTCCAGACCTCCACCAGCTCCTGGCGGCGCTCCTCCTCGGTGATGACACCGCGCTGGTACTGCTTCTCGATCTTGTCCGCGTCCTTCTCGTAGCGGTCGAGGATCGCAGCCTTGTTCGGCGGGGTCACCACGTCGTCGATCGCGATCGTGATGCCGGAACGCGTCGCCCAGTGGAAACCGGCCGACTTCAGCGCGTCGAGCGTCTGCGCGACAGCCACCTTCGGGTACCGCTCGGCCAGGTCGTTGACGATCTGACCCAGCTCCTTCTTCGTCACGTCGTAGTTGACGAAGCGGTAGTCGGTCGGCAGCAGCTCGTTGAACAGGCACCGACCCAGCGAGGTCTCGAGGCGGACGGGCTCGCCCGCGACCCAGCCCTCGGGGCCCTCCCAGGCGATCTTGCCCGGGCCGTTGTCGACGCTGGTCACACCGTTCACGCGGATGCGGACGCGGTCCTGCAGGTGCAGGTCGCCGCGGTCGTAGGCCATCCGTGCCTCTGCCGGCGAGGTGAAGCTCGGCACCTCGCGGGCATCGCGACCGGTCAGGTCGTCACGCTCGCGGGTCAGGTGGAACAGACCCAGGATCATGTCCTGCGTCGGCATCGTGACCGGACGACCGTCGGCCGGCTTGAGGATGTTGTTGGTCGACAACATCAACACGCGGGCCTCGGCCTGCGCCTCCGCGGACAGCGGCAGGTGCACGGCCATCTGGTCACCGTCGAAGTCCGCGTTGAACGCGGTGCACACGAGCGGGTGGATCTGGATGGCCTTGCCCTCGACCAGCTGCGGCTCGAAGGCCTGGATGCCCAGGCGGTGCAGCGTCGGTGCGCGGTTGAGCAGCACCGGGTGCTCGCGGATGACCTCTTCCAGCACGTCCCACACGACCGGACGGGCACGCTCGACCATGCGCTTGGCCGACTTGATGTTCTGCGCGTGGCTCAGGTCGACCAGGCGCTTCATCACGAACGGCTTGAACAGCTCGAGCGCCATGCCCTTGGGCAGGCCGCACTGGTGCAGCTTGAGCTGCGGACCGACGATGATCACCGAGCGGCCCGAGTAGTCGACACGCTTGCCGAGCAGGTTCTGGCGGAACCGGCCCTGCTTGCCCTTGAGCAGGTCCGACAGCGACTTGAGCGGACGGTTGCCCGGTCCGGTGACCGGACGGCCGCGGCGGCCGTTGTCGAACAGCGCGTCGACGGACTCCTGCAGCATCCGCTTCTCGTTGTTGACGATGATCTCGGGCGCGCCGAGGTCGATCAGCCGCTTGAGGCGGTTGTTGCGGTTGATGACGCGGCGGTACAGGTCGTTCAGGTCGGAGGTCGCGAAGCGGCCACCGTCGAGCTGCACCATCGGACGCAGGTCCGGCGGGATGACCGGCACGCAGTCGAGCACCATGCCCAGCGGGCTGTTGGTCGTCTGCAGGAACGACGCCACGACCTTCAGGCGCTTGAGGGCACGCAGCTTCTTCTGGCCCTTGCCGCTGCGGATCGTCTCGCGCAGCAGCTCGGCCTCGGCGTCGAGGTCGAAGTTCTTCAGCAGCGTCTGCAGCGCCTCGGCGCCCATGCCGCCCTCGAAGTAGTCACCGAAGCGGTCGCGCAGCTCCCGGTAGAGCAGCTCGTCGGAGATGAGCTGCTTGACGTCGAGCTTGCGGAAGGTGTCCATCACCTCGTCGAGGCGATCGATCTCGCGCTGCGCACGGTCGCGGATCTGGCGCATCTCGCGCTCGCCGCCCTCGCGCACCTTGCGCCGCACGTCGGACTTCGCACCCTCGGCCTCGAGCGCGGCCAGGTCGGTCTCGAGCTTCTTGGCGCGGGTGTCGATGTCGGAGTCGCGCCGCTTCTCCAACGTCGACTTCTCGGCCGAGAGCTCGGCCTCGAGCGACGGGAGGTCGCGGTGGCGCTCCTCGTCGTTGACCGCGGTGATCAGGTAGGCCGCGAAGTAGATGATCTTCTCGAGATCCTTCGGGGCGAGGTCGAGCAGGTAACCCAACCGCGACGGGACGCCCTTGAAGTACCAGATGTGCGTGACCGGAGCGGCCAGTTCGATGTGGCCCATCCGCTCACGGCGCACCTTGGCGCGAGTGACCTCGACGCCGCAGCGCTCACAGATGATGCCCTTGAAGCGGACGCGCTTGTACTTGCCGCAGTAGCACTCCCAGTCGCGGGTCGGGCCGAAGATCTTCTCGCAGAAGAGCCCGTCCTTCTCCGGCTTCAGGGTGCGGTAGTTGATGGTCTCGGGCTTCTTGACCTCACCGTGGCTCCACTGACGGATGTCGTCAGCGGTGGCCAGGCCGATACGCAGCTCGTCGAAAACGTTGACGTCGAGCAAGATTTCCTTCTTCCCTAAGGGGCGGCGCTTAGCGACTTTGACCCTCGTACGGTCGTGATCGGGGTGCGATCACGACCGTTACGGGGTCGAAGTCGGATCAAACTTCTTCGACCGAGCTGGGCTCGAAGCGGCGGGACAGGTCGATGCCGAGTTCCTCGGCGGCGCGGTACACGTCGTCGTCGGTGTCGCGCATCTCGACGGCCACACCGTCGGAGGAGAGCACCTCGACGTTGAGGCACAGCGACTGCAGCTCCTTGAGCAGCACCTTGAACGACTCCGGGATGCCGGGCTCCGGGATGTTCTCGCCCTTGACGATCGCCTCGTACACCTTGACGCGGCCGAGGATGTCGTCGGACTTGATCGTCAGGAGCTCCTGCAGCGCGTACGCGGCGCCATAGGCCTGCATCGCCCAGCACTCCATCTCACCGAAACGCTGACCGCCGAACTGGGCCTTACCGCCCAGCGGCTGCTGGGTGATCATCGAGTACGGGCCGGTCGAGCGGGCGTGGATCTTGTCGTCGACCAGGTGCAGCAGCTTCAGGATGTAGACGTAGCCCACCGAGATCGGCTCCGGGAACGGCTCGCCGGAGCGGCCGTCCATGAGCCGGGCCTTGCCGGTGCGACCGATGAGCTGCTCGCCGTCACGCGTCGGCAGCGTCGAGTCGAGCAGGCCGGTGATCTCGTCCTCCTTCGCACCGTCGAACACCGGGGTGGCGACGTTGGTGTTCGGGTTGCCCTGCCGGGCCTCCTCGGGCAGGCGCGCGGCCCACCCGGGCTTGCCCTCCACCTGCCAGCCGGTCTTGGCGACCCAGCCCAGGTGCGTCTCGAGCACCTGTCCCACGTTCATGCGGGACGGGACGCCGAGGGGGTTGAGCACGATGTCGACCGGGGTGCCGTCCTGCAGGAACGGCATGTCCTCCGGCGGCAGGATCTTCGCGATCACGCCCTTGTTGCCGTGGCGGCCGGCGAGCTTGTCACCGTCCTGGATCTTGCGCTTCTGGGCGATGTAGACCCGGACCAGCTCGTTCACGCCCGCCGGCAGCTCGTCGCCGTCGTCGCGGCTGAACACGCGCACACCGATGACCTTGCCGGCCTCGCCGTGCGGCACCTTCAGCGAGGTGTCGCGCACCTCGCGGGCCTTCTCGCCGAAGATCGCGCGCAGCAGGCGCTCCTCCGGCGTCAGCTCGGTCTCGCCCTTGGGCGTCACCTTGCCGACCAGGACGTCACCGGGCACCACGTCGGCGCCGATGCGCACGATGCCCCGCTCGTCGAGGTCGGCGAGGACCTCTTCGGAGACGTTCGGAATGTCGCGCGTGATCTCTTCCGCACCCAGCTTGGTGTCGCGGGCGTCGACCTCGTGCTCCTCGATGTGGATCGAGGTGAGGACGTCGTCCTGGACGAGACGCTGGTTGAGGATGATCGCGTCCTCGTAGTTGTGGCCCTCCCACGGCATGAACGCCACCAGCAGGTTCTTGCCGAGCGCCATCTCACCGGTGTCGGTGGACGGGCCGTCGGCGATGACCTGCCCGATCTCGATGCGGTCACCCTCGTCGACGATCGGCTTCTGGTTGAAGCTCGTGCCCTGGTTCGACCGGGCGAACTTGGCCAGCCGGTAGGTCTGGTGCGTGCCGTCGTCGGCCATCACGGTGATGTAGTCGGCCGACAGCTCCGTAACGACGCCGGGCTTCTCGGCGACGACCACGTCGGAGGCGTCGACAGCCGCACGCAGCTCCATGCCGGTGCCCACGAGCGGGGCCTCGGACCGCAGCAGCGGCACGGCCTGGCGCTGCATGTTCGCGCCCATCAGTGCGCGGTTCGCGTCGTCGTGCTCGAGGAACGGGATCATGGCCGAGGCGACCGACACCATCTGGCGCGGCGACACGTCCATGTAGTCGACCTCGCTCGGCACGATCAGGTCGACCTCGCCGCCCTTCTTGCGCACGAGCACACGGTCGTCGGTGAAGTTGCCCTTCGGGTCGATCGGCGAGTTGGCCTGCGCGATGACGTGCCGGTCCTCCTCGTCGGCCGAGAGGTACTCGATCTCGTCGGTGACCCGGCCCTTCTCGACGCGCCGGTACGGCGTCTCGACGAAGCCGAACGCGTTGACCCGCCCGTAGGAGGCCAGCGAGCCGATCAGGCCGATGTTCGGGCCTTCCGGCGTCTCGATCGGGCACATGCGTCCGTAGTGGGACGGGTGGACGTCACGAACCTCCATGCCCGCACGGTCGCGGGACAGGCCGCCCGGGCCCAGCGCGGACAGGCGCCGCTTGTGGGTGAGGCCGGCCAGCGGGTTGGTCTGGTCCATGAACTGGCTCAGCTGCGAGGTCCCGAAGAACTCCTTGATGGAGGCCACGACGGGACGGATGTTGATCAGGGTCTGCGGCGTGATCGCCTCGACGTCCTGGGTCGTCATCCGCTCACGCACGACGCGCTCCATGCGGGACAGGCCCACGCGGATCTGGTTCTGGATCAGCTCGCCGACCGTGCGCAGGCGCCGGTTGCCGAAGTGGTCGATGTCGTCGACGTCGTAGCCGTCCTCGCCGGCGTGCAGCCGGATCAGGTACTCGATCGTCTTTACGATGTCGTCCTCGGTGAGCGTGCCGGTGGTGATCGGCACGACCGAGTTGTCGATGCCCAGCTTCTTGTTGGCCTTGTAGCGGCCGACCTTGGCCAGGTCGTAGCGCTTCGGGTTGAAGAAGAGGTTCTCCAACAGCGCCTGCGCCGACTCGCGGGTCGGCGGCTCGCCCGGCCGCAGCTTGCGGTAGATGTCGAGCAGCGCCTCGTCGCTGGAGGCGATGTGGTCCTTCTCCAGCGTCGCGATCAGCGTCTCGGACCAGCCGAAGTGCTCGCGGATCTTGTCCGTCGACCAGCCCAGTGCCTTGAGCAGGACGGTGACGGGCTGACGGCGCTTGCGGTCGATGCGCACACCGACCGTCGAGCGCTTGTCGACGTCGAACTCGAGCCAGGCGCCGCGACCGGGGATGACCTTGACGCCGTACACGTCGACGTCGGAGGTCTTGTCCAGGGTTCGGTCGAAGTACACGCCCGGCGAGCGGACGAGCTGGCTGACCACGACACGCTCGGTGCCGTTGATGATGAAGGTGCCCTTGCGGGTCATCACGGGGAAGTCGCCCATGAACACCGTCTGGCTCTTGATCTCGCCGGTGGTGTTGTTGGTGAACTCCGCCGTGACGAACAGCGGGGCCGCGTACGTCATGTCCTTGTCCTTGCACTCGTCGATGGACGCCTTGACGTCCTCGAAGCGAGGGTTGGAGAAGGACAGGCTCATCGAGCCGGAGAAGTCCTCGATCGGCGAGAGCTCGTTGAGGATCTCTTCCAGGCCGGACGTCGCCACGGACTGCTGGTTCGCGACCCGGGCGCGCCACGCCTCGTTGCCGACCAGCCAGTCGAAGGACTCGGTCTGCAACGCGAGGAGGTTCGGCACCTCCAGCGGCTCTCGGATCTTGGCGAACGATGTCCGGGGCGGTGCTCCGGGGATCGTGCCGTTGATGGAACTTGTCTTACTACCAGTGGGAGAGCTGGAGACTGCCAAGATGCGTCCTTCCAAGGACTACTGACCGCGGGCCGAACGCGACGCCCCTGGGCACCCCAAACAGACCCTTGACGGGCCTATGGTGTGCGGAGGGCAGCGCAAAGAAGGAGTCTAACGACTTCAGGCACGGCAATCAAGCCGCCTTCCATCCGGGACGAGTCACCGGACAGGGACGCTGGGAAGAGCGTGCCTCGCCAGCGCAGTCGCGTCAAGCTCTACGGCAGGTTTTGGGCCAGGTTTCGGCCCGTGCCGCGCCTCATGAACCGAGCGAGTTACCCGTGTCCGCGGCCACCTTGGAGATCAACCACTGCCCGTGGACGTCGTCGACGGTGACCACGGCGCCGACCACGTCGAGCCGCGGGCTCGACTTCGCCGTCTTCGTGTTCGACTGCGCCAGCTGCCCGTAGATCAAGGTCACGACCTGGTCGCCGGAAGGGCTGACCGACGCGATGCCGGCCTTGTTGATCTGCGCCGTCTGCGTCGCGTGCAGTTGCGGTGCGAGCTTCAGGATCTCCTTCTGCAACGCGGCGCGCAGGTCGCTGGTGAACGTGCCCGTGGTGCAGGCGAGGTCCTTCTGCACGAGTCCGTCCAGTTGGCGATAGTCGTAGGAGTTGATCTGCGCGAAGCACTTCTTCGCCGCGGCGAGCACCTTCTCCTGGCTCACGGTGCGGGCGCTGGACGAATCGCCGGCCTTGGCCCAGTACACGCCGTGGCTGGCGATGACGACGAGCACCGCCAGCAGGAGCACGGCCACACCCAGCACCACGGCGGGCAGCCACTGCACCGGGAAACCGGACTTCTTACCCGCGCCGGATTCGCCGACCGTGACCGGCTGCGGCTGGTACGGGGTAGTGGGTGGCGCGGCGGTTAGTGGCGGGGCGGTTAGTGGCGGGGCGGTGGATGGCGGGGCGGATGTGGCGGTGGGCGGGGCCGGTGGCGCCGGGGTCACTGCGCTGCCCGGCTCGGCACCGCCGTCCGAACGCGGCACCGGGCGCCCGCCGATCCGCCGGGCCCGGCTGGTCGGCGAGGGCCGCCGCGGCGCGGCGTGTTCGTCGTCGGTCGGATCGCTCACTGCACACCCACCGCGAGCAGGTCGGCGGCCAGCCATTTGTCGCCGGACTTCACCATGGTCAGCTCGAGCCGCTGCGGCGTCGTGATGGGGCTGACGACCTTGTCGACGACGTGCGAGCCGTTGATCGTGACGAGGATGAGCACCTTGCCGTCCGACTCGCTCTCGAACGCCGACTCGACCACGGAGGACTTGAGGTCGAACTTGCCCGCGTTCATCGCCGAGAGGTAGCCCGCCTTCTTGGTGACCAGATCCCGGCGCAGGGTGCCGGTCGCGCCGGCCAGCGCACGGGCGAAGTCCGAGTCGTAGTTCGCCCGCGACAACGTCGTCAGGTTCGCCGCCTCGATCGCGCCCGACTGCACGGCCTTGAGCTGGTCGGCGGTGGGCGCCAGGTCGCTCGATCCCGAGTTCGTCGAGTCACTCGCCCGCACCGAGTACACGTGCACCAGCAGCACGACCAACACGGCCGCGAGCAGCCCGAGCACGCCCGCGACGATCCAGGCGGGATTGCTCCTGGGTGGACTTTGGACGGACATGATCTCCTTGGGACGAGGTACCGCGAGCGGCGTGGCGTCGGCTGCCGGCTGCCGGCTCAGTGCAGGGCGGACGTCAGGTAGGCCACCCACGCCTTGTCGCCCAGGACGCCCGACTGGTTCAGTCGCGTACTCAGGACGACGGTGTTGTGCGTGATCCCGCGAGGATAGGCGACGCCACCACCAGACGCGCTGAGCGGATCGCCGCCCGGCACGTTCTGGGCGCCGCGCACGTTGACGCCGCTGCTCTCCGGTGCGGAGCAATGCGCTGCCACGTTCGGCGCGGCCGGGGTGAGGTCGGACGGGCTGCGCAGGACGGTGTTCTGGTAGCCCTCGCTGCCCTTCTTCGGGTCACCGCAGTCGCGCGGGTTCGTCTGGGTGACCAGCCCGAGCGCTGCGGTAGCGACACTCGGGTCGTTCGCGTGCCGGATGACCGACTGTCCGCCGGCGGCCAGCGCCGGGTACAGCTCGAAGACCTCTTCGATGCCGTCACGGTGCCGCACCATGATCGTGCCGATGGTGGCCAGGTTGGCCAGCGTGGCACCGAGGTCGGTGCGGTTGTCCTGCACGAACTTACGCACGACCCCGAGTGAGGACGGGCCCGTGTCGAGCAGGCGGCGGATGTCCGGATCGCTCTTCTTCAACTGGCCGCTCAGCAGATTGAGGCTGTGTGCCCAGCTGGCGATCGGGTCGCGGTCGTCGAGCTGGGTCTGCAGCACACTGGAGCTCTGCTCGATCAGGGCGATGGTCTGGGGCAGGTTCTGCTCGGCCGCGTCGAGCAGGTCGCTCTGCGAGTCGAGCAGGCTGCCGAGATCGGGACCACGGTTGGCGAACGCCTTACCGAGCTCGGAGACGGTGGTGCGCAGCGCGTTCAGATTCACCGACGTGACGAGCGAGTCCAGGTTCGAGAGCAACGCCTCGGCAGACAGCGGGATGGATGTGCGCGACATCGGGATGACCTCGCCGCCCTTGAGATAGGGCGCCTTGTCGTCGGACGGAATCAGGTTGACGTACTGCTCACCGATCACCGACCGGTCGGAGACCGCCGCGGCGGTGTCGACCGGCACCTTCGAACTCGTGCAGTTGTCGATGTTGAGGTCGACCTTCACCCCGTTCTTGAGCAGGTGCAGGGTGCCCACCCGTCCGATCGCCACGCCGCGGTAGGTCACCTCGGCATTGCTGAAGATGCCACCGGAGTCGGCGAACTCGGCGTACACGGTGCAGGCGCCGCCGCTGAAGAACCCCTTGAACAGCCCGACGTACGTCGCGCTCACGTACGACACGCCGAGCAGCGTGATCAGGACGAACGCGATCAACTGGATCTTGGTGCCACGTCTCAGCACGGCGCCATCACCCGCCCGTCCCGACGAGGGTCGGCCTCGTCATCGCGCTGGGCAGCGCCCGCGTGCCGGCCGACTGGGGCAGCACTGTCTTGGCGACGCCGCACAGTTGCGCGTTCACACCGCACAGTTCGTCGGACAGGTTCAGGTTGAGATAGAACGCGAGGTTCGCGTAGTCGCCCTTCACCGCCTGGAGGGTCTTCTTCAGCGGGAACGGGAACGTCCCCGCGATCTTGAGCGCCGACACCAGGTTGCTGCCTGAGGCGGTGAGCTGCTCGACCGCCGGTGCGAGGTCCTTCAGCGACGCGACGAAGTTGCGCTGGGTCGCGTTGATCACGTGCGTGGCGACCGTCCCGAGGTTCGCCAGGCTGACGAGCATCGTCGTCAGCTTGGACCGGTTCTGCCGGAGCACGGCGAGCGCCTGGGGGAACGTGTCCAGCGCGTTGTCGATCGTCTGCTTGTTCTTCTCGAGGGTGATCGCGAGTTGGTTGACCTTGGCGAGCGAGTCGAGGATCTGGTTCTTCTGCTGGTCGATGTTGCCCACGAACGTGTTCAGCTGGTTGAGCAGGTCGCGCACGGCCGACTCGTTGCCGTCCAATGCCTTGTTCAGCTCGGTCGTGATGATCTTGATCTGCTGCAGGCCGCCGCCGTTGAGCAGCAGCGACAGCGCGCCGAGCACTTCTTCCGTCTCCGGCGCCGAACCCGTCCGGGTGATCGGGATGGTGTCGCCACTGCGCAGCGGGGTGGCACTCGGCGTGTCCATCGGCTGCTCGAGGTCGACGTACTTCTCGCCGAGAAGGCTCGTCTGCTTGACCATGGCGCGGGCGTTGGCGGGCAGTTTCACGTCGGAGTTGACCGACACGGTCACCTTGGCCGTCCACCCGTTGGTGCTGCGGTCACCGGAGTTGTCGTTCGGGCTGCTCAGGGTGACGTCCTCGACCCTTCCGACCGGCACGTCGTTGAACTTCACCGACGACTGCGGCACCAGATCGAGCACGTTGTCGAAGTAGATGGTCAGCGTGTAGGGGTGGTCGCCGAGGTCGGCGCCGCCGGGCAGATGGACGCCGTACAGACCGTGGAAGCCACAGCCGGTGAGCAGCATGATCGCCGCTGACAGGGCAGCGACCAGGCGGGCACGGACGCGGGACGGGGTGCGCATCATGACCCTCCCGTGATGATTCCGCCGGGCAGGCCGGTGCCGACCGGTGGCGTGGGCAGGCCGCCGCCGCCGCCACCGCCACCGCCGCCACCACCGCCACCGCTGCCGCCACCGCTGCCGCCGCCGGTAAGGGTGCCGACGAGGCCGTTGATGGCCTTGCCGAGCTGGCCCCCGAGGAGCTTGCCGGGCAGGCCGAGCAGCCCCGACAGCTGGCCGGGATCGATCTTGCCGAGCACTTTCTTGCACGTCGACTTGAGCACGCCGGTGATCGGCCCGAGCGGGCTCTTGATGGTCTTCGGGACGCCCGGGATCAGTGACGGGTCGAGCAGGGCACAGATCGTGGCCGGGTCCGTCAACGATGCCAGGTTGCTTCGGGTGCCCAGCGCGCCGATGTTGGGCTGATAGGTGTGCACGAGGTTGGCGAGGGCCGCCGGGGCCACCGCCAGCGTCTCGTTGAGCGACGCCTTCTCCTTCACCAGCACGTCGGTCAACGTCCGCAGCCCGGAGATGTCCGTCTTGAACTTCGACGCGTTGTCGTGCACGAAACCTGCGACCTGGTTCAGGGCGATGCCCAGGTTGTGCAGCGCGGCGCCGAGGTCGGTGCGCTCACCTGCGAGGTCGCCGGCGACCTGGGCGAGCTGGGAGTTGAAGTGCCGCACCTGCGAGTCGCTGTCGGCGAGGGCCTTGGTGAACTGCTGCAGGTTGCGCACGGTGGCGAACAGGTCGCCGCGCCCGTTCGCGAGCGTGCGAGCGGCCGCGGCGAGCTTCGTGATGCTGTTGCCGAGGTGCTCGCCGTTCCCCTGCAGGTTCGCCGCGGACACTTTGACGAGGTCGTTCAGGGCGCCGGTCTTGTTGGCCCCCTTCGGTCCGAGCGCGACCGCGAGCTTGCTCAACGCCGCATAGATGTCGTCGAGTTCGGCCGGGTAGGCAGTGCGCTTGACGCCGAGGTGCGCGCCGTCAGGGAGCGCCGGGCCGCCCTTGTAGACGGGGGCGAACTCGATGTAGCGGTCGCTCACGAGCGAGTTGGCGACGATCACCGCGACAGCGTTGGCGGGCAGCTTGTACTGGCTGTCGTACTCCATGGTCACCGTGACGGTGGCCCCGTCCGGGTGCACCGTGTCGACCTGGCCCACGTCAATCCCGAGGATCTTGACCGGGGTGCCCTGGTACACGCCGACGGCCGAGGCGAACTGTGCGGTGAGCTTCTTCGTCGGGGTCGCGCCGAGCACGAAGAACAGCACTGCGCCGGCGATGATCAATGCCAGCACACCGATCACCAGCGTGTTCGTCAGCTTCTTCGACATCTTCGCCATCAGCTGCACGCCCCCGTGCCGGCCGGGCTCTGCGAGCCCGAGCCCTGCGACAGCACGCCGGCGACGCTGAAGTTGCAGATGTAGTTGTCGAACCAGCGCCCGTTGCCGATGGTGTTCGTGAACACGCGGTAGAACGGGCCCAGCAGCGACAGCCCGCGATCGAGGGTTTCCTGGTTGCGGTTGAGCAGGCCGAGGATGCGCTGCAACGAGGCGAGCAGTGGCCCGATGGTCTTCTGGTTGTCGTGCACCAGCCCTTCGAGCTGGAGCGAGAGCGTGGTGGTGTTGATCAGCAACGAGTGGATCGCGTCACGGCGGGCGTTGAGCTCGTCGAGCAGCAGGCCACCGTCACTGAACAACTTCTGCAACTGGGCGTCGCGGGAGGCAAGCACGCCGGTGACGTCGTTCGCGCGAGCGAGCAGGGTGCGCAACGCCTCGTCGCGCGACGAGATCGTGTCCGAGATGCGGCTCAACCCGCGTAGCACGCCACGCACGGAGGGCGGCGTGTTGCGGAACGTGTCGGCCAGCGTCGAGAACGACTTCGCCAGCTTCCCCGTGTCGATGTTGTCGATCTTGTGCGTCAGCTCGGTGAACGCCGGATACACGTCGAACAGCGACGAGGTCCGCCGCAGCGGAATCGCGTTGCTCGGGTTCTGCTCCTTCGTACCGATCGAGTTGACCGACAGGTACTTCGAGCCCAACAGCGTCTTGAGCTTGATCTCGAGCGTGCTCTCGTCGCCGATGAACGCGTTCTTGATCTTGAACGTCACCTTGACCCGCGAGCCGTCCAGGACGGTCGTCTCGACGGTGCCGACCTTGACGCCGGCGACGAGGACCACGTCGTCCGGTCGCAGGTTCGCGTCCTCGCTGAAGTACGCGGTGTAGGTCGTACCGCTGCCGATGATCGGCAGGGACGAGGCATTGAACGCCGCCCACAGCAAGGCGATGATCATGACCAGGCCGATGGCGCCGATCGGCAGCGGATTGCGCGCGCTGAACGGTTTCCCGCCGACGCTGACGCGCTTGGTCTTCACCTTCTTCTCGTTTGAATCGGCCATTACTTGCACCTGGCCTTGTTGGGCGGCTTGAGCGCCAGGTTCAGGACCTTGTTGCCGGGCAGCGTGATCGACCCGCTCGTCGAGCACAGGTAGAAGTTGAACCACGACCCGTAGCTCGCCGTGCGGACGAGCGGGCCCATCGTCGCCGGCAACTCGTTGATGACGAACTGCAGCGTGCCGCTGTTGTTGTTCAACACGCCGACGAGCCCGGTGATGTCCTTGATGTCACGGGCGAGCGGCGAGCGCACCTGGGTGAGCAGGCCGGCAGTGTTGGTCGTCAGCTTGTTGATCCCGTCGAGGGCGTTTCCGATGCTGAACCGGTCGTGGGCCAGCCCGGAGATGAACCCCTGCAGCTGAATGATCAGGTTCGAGAGTTCCGTGTCGCGCTGGCCGATGTTGTCGAGCACCGAGCTGAGGTTGTTGATCACGTCGCCGATGAGCTTGTCGCGGTCGGCGAGGGAGTTGGTCAGGTCGGCGACGATGTTGAACAGCGACTGCAGGCTGCCGCCCTCCCCCTGCAGGGTCGAGATGATCGCGCCGGACAGCTTGTTGATCTGATCGGCGTCCAGGCCCTGGAACAGCGGTTTGAACCCCGCGAACAGCAGGGTGAGGTCGACCGGCGGCGTGGTCCGCGAGGTCGGGATCGCCTGGTCGGGGTTCTGCATCTTGGTGCTGTTGCCGGCGCCCTGACTGACGTCGAGGTAGCGCTGGCCGACGAGGTTGCGGTAGCGCATCTTGATCTCGGCAGAGTCGGGCAGCGGGCGCGACTTCTGGACGGTGAAGGACACCTCGGCGATGTTGTGCCGCACGATCGATATCGAACTGACCGTCCCGACCCGCACGCCCGCGATGCGGACGTCGTCGCCGACGTTCAGCCCTTGGGCATCGGTGAAGTCGGCCTTGTAGGTCTGGGTGTCGCCGAAGCTCGTGTTGGCGATCGTCGCGGCGAGCACGTAGGTCGCCGCCGAGGTGACGAGCAGGAAGACGATCAGCTTGATCAGCGGTGCGAGCAGGCCTCTCATGGCTTGACCTTCACCACCTGTCCGCGGAGCAGGGGTGCGGCGAGCATCGTGGCGATCGGTGGCACCTTCTGGGGCGTGGTGCCGTATCCGCCGGCGATCAGCGAGTTGACCATCGCGTTCTCGGGCTGCGATCCCATCGCGCTCTGCTCGATGGGGGACGCGTTCATGCCCGCCTTCTTGCGCTGGGCACACGGGTCGTTGGTCAGTGCAGCGCCGTCGTTGAGGCAGCGGTACTTGGGCGGGATCTGGAAGTAGCCGTTGCTGCCGATCGGTTGCGGGTTGTCAGGCAGGCCGAAGCAGTTCGGCCCGTAGCCGGTGACGTAGCGGGGCTGCTCGCCGGGCTTGTAGCCGCCCTGGTTGTTCGCGTCCAGCGAGATCAACAGATTGAACTGGTGGTTGCGGATGATCGTGTCGGTGAGGTTGCCGAGCTTGTTCAGCCCGGCGAACAGGCACGGGAACTCCGGCGAGTACGTGTCGAGCAGTGAGTAGATGCTCGCGCTCGTGTCGACGACGGTGATCATGCGTTGCTCGTTGTCGGCGAGGAAGCTGCGCAGCACGTTCGAGGTGTCGGTGGCGGTCAGGAACAGTTGCGAGATCGAGTCACGTTTCTCGATCGTCGTCCGTGCCGACGTCTCGAGGTTGCGGAAGGTCTGCATGAGATCGGGAGCGACGCCGTTGTACTCGTCGGCCACCTTCCCGAGCTTGACCAGGTCGCTGACCATCTGTTTGACGTGCGGGTTCAGCTGCTTCAGGTAGCTGTCGAGCTGCACGAGGGTGTGCCCGAGCTCCTCGCCGCGGCCCTGCAGCGCCTCCGCGATGGCAGTGAGCGTCGCGTTGAGCTCCGCCGGCTGCACCGCGGTCAACAATGGCAACAGATCGCCGAACACCTTCTGCGCCTCGAGTGCGCCGCGGGTGCGGTCCTGGGCGATGACGTCGCCGGACCTGATCGACGGCCCGGGGTTCGGCGGGATCTGGAGCGACACGTACTGCTCGCCGAAGATCGTCTTCGGGAGGATGCGCGCGCGGACGTTCTGCGGGATCTGCTGCACCATGCTCGGGTCGAGAGCGAGCGTCACGCTGACGCACTGGCGGCTCGGGTCGGCGCACGAGTTGCCGGACGCGACGTTGATGTCGCGCACCTCGCCGACGATCAGGCCGCGCTCCTTGACGTCAGAGGCAGCTTGCAGCTCGTTGCCCGTGTGGTCGGTCTTGAGCGTCACCAGCACCACGGGGGTGAACTTCTTCTGGTAGATCGCGATCGACAGCCAGACCATGGACGCGATGACGACGAGGTAGCCGATCCCGAGGGCACGCCGCTTGACGACGCTTCCGAACGATTCCTTGGCCATGGCTACCCGGCCAACCTGACGCTGACGTTCGAGCCCCAGATCGCGAGGGACAAGAAGAAGTCGATGATGTTGATGACCACGATGGCGCTGCGCACGGCCCGTCCGACGGCGACGCCCACGCCGGCCGGTCCGCCGCTGGCGTTGTAGCCGTAGTAACAGTGGATCAGGATCACGGCGACCGCGAACACGAGCACCTTGAAGAAGGACCAGACCACGTCCAGCGGCGGGAGGAACAGATGGAAGTAGTGCGAATAGGTGCCCGGTGACTGCCCGAAGTAGAAGACCTCGATCGAGTACGTCGCGATGTAGGACGACATCAGCCCGATGACGTACAGCGGGACGACCGCGATCAGGCCGGCGAGGATCCGCGTCGTCACCAGGTACGGCAGGCTCGGGACCGCCATGACCTCGAGCGCGTCGATCTCTTCGCTGATGCGCATCGCGCCGAGCTGCGCGGTGAAGCCGCAGCCGACCGTCGCCGACAGCGCGAGCGCGGCGACCAGCGGCGCGATCTCGCGGGTGTTGAAGTACGCGGACAGGAACCCGGTGTAGGGACCGATGCCCAGCTGGTCGAGCGCCGTGTACCCCTGCAGGCCGACCTCGGTACCCGTGAAGAAGCAGAGCGCGACGATGACGCCGACCGTGCCGCCGATGACCGCGAGCGATCCGCTGCCGAAGACGACCTCGGCCAGCAGCCGCATCGTCTCCTTCTTGTAGCGGCGGATCGTGCGCGGCGTCCAAGCGAGCGCGCGCAGGTAGAACCCGAGCTGCTCGCCGAGACTGTCGAGCAGCCCGACCGGTGCCTTGATGACCCGGCGGGCGGTGGCGACGAAGTCGGTGGCCAAGCTACGAGCCCTTCGCCGGGACGACCTGGAAGTACACGGCCGTGATGACGAAGTTGACGACGAACAACAGCAGGAAGGTGATGACGACCGACTGGTTCACCGCGTCGCCGACACCCTTCGGACCGCCGCCGGCATTGAGGCCCTTGTACGAGGCGACGACGCCGGCGATGAGACCGAAGATCAGCGCCTTCAGCTCGCCCGTGTAGAGGTCGGGCAACTGGGCCAGGGCGGAGAAGGACGCGAGGTACGCGCCGGGCGTGCCGCCCTGCAGGATGACGTTGAAGAAGTAGCCGCCGGCCACACCGACGACGCAGACCAGCCCGTTGAGGGCAGTCGACACGAGCATGCAGCCGAGCACGCGCGGCACCACGAGCCGCTGCACCGCCGAGATGCCCAGCACCTCCATGGCGTCGATCTCGTCACGGATCTTGCGGCTGCCGAGGTCGGCACAGATCGCCGACCCGCCCGCACCGGCGATCAGCAGCGCGCACACGATCGGACTGGCCTCGCGCACGATCGCCAGCACGCTCGCGGCGCCGACGAACGACTGCGCGCCGATCTGGGTCGACAGGCTGCCGAGCTGCAGGGCGATGACCGCGCCGAACGGGATGGCGACCAGGGACGTCGGGATGATGGTGACGCTCGCGATGAACCACGACTGCTCGATGAACTCACGGAACTGGAACGGGCGCTTGAACGTGAGGCGCCCGACGTCGAGGAACAGCGCGAACAGGCGACCCGCCTGCCGCACTCCCCCGACGGGTGAGAGCGAAACCATCCTCGGCTATCCTCGCCCGCTCGCCGAGTCCGCGGTCTCGGCCGAGTCGGACGATCCCGCCGTCGCGGCCGGGGAAACCTCGGCCAGCTGCTCCTGGCTCAGTGACTGGGCGATCTCGCCGGCCTGCGCGCGGCGCTGCTCGTCGTCCTCGAGGGCGTCCTTGATCGACCTCTGGGCGTCCTCGGGCAGGGTGTGCAAGAGGTCCTTGACGCGCTGCTGGCGCCGCAGCGCCCCCTGGCGCTCGGGCACGCCCGGCGAGGGCTGCATCTGCGGCGGGATGCCGGTGACCTCTTCGACGCCGCCGGCGTGGTGGCCCGCTTCGAACATGGCCTTCTCGGCCGCCATCGTCGCGGAGTCCTTCTCCTCGCTCATGCCGATCGGGCCGTCCATGCGGCCGTTCAGGAACTGCTTGACGACCGGTTCCTCGCTCGTGAGCAGCACCTCGCGGGGCCCGAACATGACCAGCTCGCGACGGAAGAGCATGCCGAGGTTGTCGGGCACGGTGCGGGCCAGCGTGATGTTGTGCGTGACGATGAGGAAGGTCGCGTCGGTCTGGGCGTTGATGTCGAGGAACAACTGGCTGATGTACGTGGTGCGCACCGGGTCGAGGCCGGAGTCGGGCTCGTCGACGAGGATGATCTCGGGATCCAGCACCAGCGCGCGGGCGAGGCCCGCACGCTTGCGCATACCGCCGGAGATCTCGCCGGGCAGCTTCTTCTGCGCGCCCTGGAGACCGACCATCTCCATCTTCTCGTTGACGATGTCCGAGATTTCCTTCTCGCTCTTCTTGGTGTGCTCGCGCAGCGGGAAGGCGACGTTGTCGTAGAGGTTCATCGACCCGAACAGTGCGCCGTCCTGGAACAGCACACCGAAGAGCTTCCGGGTCTCGTACAGGGCCCGCTCGGAGCAGTGCGCGATGTCGACGTCGCGGATGAAGACCGAGCCCTTGTCGGGCTTGAGCAGGCCGATCAGCGTCTTGAGGAACACCGACTTGCCGGTGCCGGACGGGCCGAGCAGCGCAGAGACTTCACCTGGCGGCAACGTGAGCGTCACGTCACCCCAGATACGCTGACTCCCGAAGGTCTTGGTCAGATCGGTGACGGCCACCTCGACACCCACGACCTGTCTCCTTCCTCGGCCCGGCGACCGATGGCCCGTGGGCCGCGGTGGCGCCCGTCACACCGACGACGCCGGCATCCGTAGCTCCAACGACTGCCCTACTGAACGGTAACGCCCCAAATAGTTCAGCCGGGACACACTGTCGCATACTTTTTCCGAGACCGCGCGCGGGCCGTTGGGGGCCGGTCAGCGCGGACGTGATACCCCCGCCGCTGTCACGCATAACGCCACGCATAACGCGCTGTGCGGCCGCTGAACGGCCGCTATGTCGCACCTGTCCGGAGTCGTCCGGCGCGCCGCTGAGACCCCCGTCGCACCACCGCGGACTCCGCGGCTGCCGGCGGTAGGTTCACGCGCGTGCCGCTGACCCATTTGTCCGCGCTCGAGCTGGCGGCGGCCATCCGCAGCCGGGAAGTGAGCGCGGCCGAGGTCGTCGAGGCCCACATCGCGGTGCTGGAGCGCGTCGCCGACCGCAACCCCCTCGCCCACCCCCGCTTCGAGCCGGCGCGGGAGGAGGCAACGCGCGCCGACGAGCGGGTCGCGTCGGGCGAGACCGACCTACCCGTGCTGCTCGGCGTCCCGGCCACCGTCAAGGAGCTCATCGCGGTCGAGGGCATGCCGCACACGGGTGGCTTCCCGCACCGGCGCAAGCACCGCGAGAGCGCCGACGCCCCGGTGGTCGCCCGGCTGCGCGCGGCCGGCGCGATCGTGCTCGGCGTCGGCAACACGCCGGGTCCCTTCTACTGGCTCGAGACGAACAATCGCATCTACGGCCGGACGTCCAACGCCTACGACCCGAGCCGATCCGCCGGCGGCTCGTCCGGCGGGGACGCCGTGATGGTCGGGTCAGGTGGTGCGCCGATCGCGCTCGGCTCGGACATGGGCGGCTCGATCCGCGTGCCCGCGTTCGTCAACGGGGTGTTCGGGCATCTGCCCTCGCCCGGCCTGGTGCCCATCACCGGGCACTTCCCGATGCCGTCGGGACAGATCCGGCGCACGCTGTTCATCGGGCCGCTCGCCCGCCGCGCCCGAGACCTGGCGCCGGTGCTGCGAATCATCGCCGGCCCGGACGGGCAGGACCCGAACACGGTGACGATGCCGCTCGGCGACCCGAACGCGGTGTCCCTGCCGGGCCTGCGCGTGCTCTTGGCGCGCGACACGTCCACGCTGCCGATGCAGGCCGCGATCGTCGAGGCGGTGGAGCGCGCGGCCCGGCTCCTCGGCGCGGCCGGTGCCGAGATCGAAGAGGTGTCGCTGCGCGGGCTGCGGTGGGGGCTGGCGCAGTTCGGCGCGGTTGCCTGGAGCGAGTTCGACCTGTTCGCGTCCTGGTCGGCGCTGACGGCCCCGACCAAGGAGCCGTCGCGGTCCCGGCCGCCGCTGCGGATCGCCGCACCGGCGGCGGTGCTGCAGCTCGCCGAGTCGGTGCCCGCGCAGTTCGTCCGTACCCGGGCAGCGCGCCGGCTGGTCGACGCCGCCCGCCGGGCCGCGGACACGCTGGCGCAGACGATCGGCGACGGCGTGCTGCTCTACCCGCCCTTCCCCCGCGTTGCGCCGCGGCACCGCACGACGCTGTGGCAACCGTGGCTGGCGACCAACACGGCGGTGTTCAACATGTTCGGCATGCCCGCCACCCAGGTGCCGCTCGGGCTGACCGACGACGGACTGCCGCTGGGCGTCCAGGTCGTCGCCGCTCCGGGGCATGATCACGTGAGCATCGCGGTGGCGCTCGAGCTCGAGCGGGCCGCGGGTGGTTGGGTGGATCCCCAGGATGTGAGGCGCGATGACTGATTCCCTGCACGAGCTGCTCGGCGCGGCACCGCCGCCGGGTGTGGGCGCCCTGTCCGAGGACGACCGCGCCCAACTGCTCGCGGTCATCCAACACGCCCGCCGCAAGCAGGCCGAGGATCTCGAGGCGTCCTTCCACGCCACGCTGCGCCACATCCCGTTCCCGCTGCGCGGCGTCGTCAAGAAAGCTCTTCTGGGGTGACGCCGGATGCCTGAGCCGACCGCAGAAGTGCGCAAGCTCGCCCACCAGCTCGGGGTCGAACCGGGCCGGCTCGAGTTCCTCGAAGCCGTCCCGGTCGACGATCTGCGGACGCTGCGCAGGCAGATCGGTGACTACCTGTTCGAGACCGACAAGCACCACTTCACGAAGGTCGCCGCGATCTCGCGCCTCGTCCCCGCGGCGCTTGCTGCGAAGGTGACCGAGTTCGCGCTGCCGCCGCTGATCGCCGCGCGCACCGCCGAGCTGCTCGATCCGGGACGTGCCGCGGACATGGTCGGGCGGCTGTCCGACGGCTATCTCGCTGACGTCAGCGCGGCGATGGATCCGAGCCGTGCGCCGGAGGTGATCGAGCGGATCTCGCCGGCACACGTGTCGAAGGTCGGCGCCGAGCTCGCGCGGCGACAGGAATGGGTCGTCATGGGCGGGTTCGTGTCGGTCGTCTCCGGGCCGGCGCTGGCGGCCGCCGTCGCCGACCTCGACGGCGAGCAGCTGCTGCGGGTCGGTTTCGTGCTCGACGACCTGAGCCGCATGGACGACATCGCGGCGCTGCTCTCGGACGCGCCAGCTCGACGGGATGCTCGCCGCGGCGGTCGACCACGAGCTGTGGGCCGAGCTCGACGGCGTGCTGGCCAGCCTCACCGGCAACCAGGCCGCCCGCATCGCGCACCGGTACGCCGCGGCCCCGGCGCGGGTCCGCTCGGCCGTCGAGGCCGCGCCGGTCAGCGCCCAGGCCCGGGCGGCGCTGGCTGCGTGATCGAGCTCGTCCACGCCGTCCGCAACGGTTACCTCGAATCGCGGCATCGCGGCACCATCGTGGTGCTGACCGGCGCGGGCGACGATCGCGCCGCCGGCCCGGTCGACGAGGCGGTGTTCGCTCGCTCGTCGCTCAAGCCCCTGCAGGCGGTGGCGATGGTCGAGGCCGGCTTCCCCGGCCGCGACGCGTCCCTGGCGCTGGCGTGCGCGAGCCACGACGGCGAGCTGATGCATGTGAACGGCGCGCGGGCGACGCTGGCGGCCGCCGGCGCGGACGAGGCGGCGTTGCGCTGCCCGCCCGCGCTGCCCGACGCGCCCACGCGCTGCTCGAGTGGGTGCGCGCCGGCGGCGGACCGGCGGCGATCTGCCACAACTGCTCGGGCAAGCACGCCGCGATGGTGGCGACGTGCGTGGCGGCGGGCTGGCCGGTCGCCGACTACGTCGATGCCGACCATCCGCTGCAGGTCGCCGTCCGCGCGCGGATCGAGACGCTCGCCGGGCCGGTCACGGCGGTGGCCGTCGACGGGTGCGGCGCGCCGGCCTTCGCGGTGTCGCTGCGCGGTCTGGCGCAGGCTTTCGCGACGCTGGCGGGCGCGTCGGCGGGTACCCCGGCGCTGGTCGCCGGGGCGATGCGCGCGCATCCGGGCTGATCGGCGGGACGGCGCGAGCGGTGTCCGAGCTGATGGCGGCCGTCCCGGGCTCGTCGCCAAAGAGGGCGCCGAGGGCGTCTGGGCCGCGGCGCTGCCCGACGGGCGCGCCTTCGCCTCGAAGCTCGAGGACGGCAGCGGGCGGGCGCTGCCGCCGATCCTCGCCGCGGTGCTGCGCTCGTGGGGTTTCGAGCACCCGGCGATCGAGAAGTGGGCTGCGCCGCCCGTCCTCGGCGGGGGTGTGCGCGTCGGGCCGAGCTGACGGCGGCCCCCGACCTCACCACCCTGCTCGCTTCCTGACGCTTCGACCCCGGCGCAGTCATTTTCGGTGCCGATTTGGACTGCGCCGAGGAGGAAGCGAGACAGCGAACGGGGCGGCCCAGGCTTGTCGCCGAGCCGCCCCGTCCGGGACGTGCTGTGCTACTTGACGCTGACCGTGGCGCCGGCGGCCTCGAGGGCCTCCTTCGCCTTGTCCGCGGCTTCCTTGTTGACCTTCTCCAGGAGCGGCTTCGGTGCGCCGTCGACGAGGTCCTTGGCCTCCTTCAGGCCGAGGCTCGTGAGCGTGCGCACCTCCTTGATGACCTGGATCTTCTTGTCGCCCGCGGCCTCGAGGATGACGTCGAACTCGTCCTTCTCCTCGGGAGCCTCGGCGGCGGCACCGGGTCCGGCCGGGCCGGCTGCGGCGACCGCGACCGGCGCGGCGGCGGTGACGTCGAAGGTCTCTTCGAACTGCTTCACGAACTCGCTGAGCTCCAGGAGGGTCATCTCCTTGAACGACTCGAGCAGCTCGTCGGTGCTGAGCTTCGCCATGATTGGCGTCCTTTCTTCTTCGCCGGGAGAGCCGGCTTGTCGGTTACCTACTCCGCCGGCTCGGCGGGAGTCTCTTCTTCGGGTGCAGCCGCGGAATCGGCCCTGCGCCTCTGCTGCCTGTCTGCTCGGTTGTCCGGCTGCCTCGGGGGCGTCGGCCGCGCCGTCTGCGGCGGGCTTCTTCTCCTCCAGGGCCTTGGCCAGGCGGGCCATCTGCGACAGCGGCGCCTGGAACAGCCCGGCCGCGCGGGTCGGGAGCGCCTTGAGCGCACCGGCCAGCTTGGCGAGCAGCACCTCGCGCGACTCGAGGTCGGCGATGCGGTTGACCTCGTCCGCCGACAGCGCCTTGCCGTCGAGGATGCCGCCCTTGATCACGAGCAGCGGGGTGGTCTTCGCGAAGTCGCGCAGCCCCTTGGCGGCCTCGACCGGGTCGCCCTTGACGAACGCGATCGCCGTCGGGCCGGTGAGCAGGCTGTCGTCGATCGGGACGCCCGCCTCGGCGGCGGCGCGCTTGGTGAGCGTGTTCTTCACGACCGCGTACGTGGTGTCGCGGCCCAGAGCCCGCCGCAGTTCGGTGATCTGCTTGACCGACAGTCCGCGGTACTCGGTGATGACCGCGGCGGAGGCGGAGTTGAAGCTCTCCGTGATCTCGGCGACCGCGGCGCTCTTCTCGGTGTTCGGCATGTGCTACCTCCTCTCGTTTCCTGTCGGGCCGGTCGCGATGAGCGACGCACGGCCCGGAAACGAGAAACGCCCCGGCGCAGGGCGCACGGGGCGTCGCGAACTGCTGTCCGCGGCGAACCGTCCAACCTGCGCGGGCCGCTCCGACGCTTCGGAGCCGTTACGTCACATGTGCGCATGCGACGACCAGCGGTCTTCGGGTGGAACTGTCCCCAGCGTACGTGACGGCCGTCGAGCGCGGCCAAATCCCGCCGCGGGTGGGGTCAGCCGTCGGTGATGTCCGAGGCTGCCGCGATGTGCGGGTCACGGGTGAGCGAGCCGACGGCGTAGTAGAGCGCCGCCCAGCCGTTGGCGGACGTGTAGGTGGTCGGAGCCAGGGCGTGCTCGGTGAGCGCGCCGGCGAAGGTCAGCCCGCCGCCGCCGGTCCTGTCGATGTTCGCCCACTGCGCCGCCATGCTGGGCGAATAGACCTGGGGCGCGACGTCGATGCGGTAGCCGGGCAACGCGACCTTGTGCGCAAGGTCGTAGATGCCCTGCTGGGTGTAGCCGCTCGAGCACACCGCGCCGGTGCTCGCCGAACCCGTCGGGGCACCCGTCGGCCGAGCCGTTGAAGATCAACGTCTTGGTGGTCGCGGCCTTCAGATAGGTGCTGACCCATGTCTGTGCCTGGGCCTGCGTGCTCGCGAAGTCGGGCTCGATGTCGTCGGCGCCGACGATCGTCAGCCCCGGTTGCGAGCCGAGCATGTTGACGACCGAGCCCGCCCAGTCCTTGGCGCGGTCGGCACGGTGCGTAGTAGTTCGGCGTCGCCCTTCGTCCACTGGCCGTCGTTGTTCGTGCCGATGGCGATCGTGGCGGCCTTGTTCGGCGCGCAATGGTTGAAGCCGGTGAGGTAGGCGTCCAACACGCTGCGCAGCTCGGGGTAGGTCGAGCCGTACCGCCGCCGTCGTCTGCGTCAGCGACACGCCGCCGACGCCGTGGAGCCGTCCGGTACCGACTGCGCGCCGACGTCGAGCAGCACGAACGGATGGGCGACCGCGCTCATCGCGTCCGCGTCGGCGCACCCGTGATGACTCATCACTGCGGCGTCAGCGCCGACGTCGGCCGGTGAGATCGCCGAGGTAGCGGCTGATCGACATCGCGGGCGGCGCGAGCGTCGCCGACGGCACGAACCCGACGACGTCGACCGCGACGTCACCGCGCCGCGCGAGGCGTTGCGGATCGGCAGCGCGCCGTTCACCAGCGGCAGCTCGACGAGGTCGGACGGTCTTGCGGCCTCGGGCCGAACTCGACCGCGCGGCGCGCCGTGGCCGTGCCGGTGTTGCCGACGAGCAGCGCGCCGGCCCGAGAGGCGTCCGACGCCGTGATCGAGGCGAGGACCGCGCTCGACGTGCGCGAGCGGCACCCCCGCCGCTCCGGCGATCACGGACGGCCCGGGTCTGGCCCGCGCGCAGCCGCAGCCATTGGCCACCCGGTCGGGGAAGCGCGGCTGGAAGGCGCCGGCCGTCCGCGCCACTCCGGTGTTGGCCCAGCCGACGACGTCGAGCAGCGCGCCGGTGGCACCGGCGGAGGTGTTGGCGATGCTGATGCTGCCGTCGCTGTGCGTGGGCACCCACGCGAACGCGGTCGGCCGTGCGGTGGGCGTCGAAGCGGGTGGTCGGCACGGCGGGCTGGTCGTTGTTCTTGGCGTACGCGACCAGCGAGCCGGCGGCCGCGGGGTCGTTGGCGGTCAACATCACGGCGACCGCGCCGACACCGCTGCCCGGGACGCCGTGCCCCACCCGCATGCTGCGCACCGAGTGCGGTCGCAGGTAGCCGCCGGGATGGCGGGTGTCGAGCACGCGCACCGGTGAAGGCAGCAGTGTGCAGCAGACCCGGCTGCGCCGTGCCGACCGTCCCGCCGGCGATGTAGCCGGTCACGTCCAGCGCGAGCTGCACCGAGCCGCTGCGCGCCCGGTCGAGGATCGTGAGCGCGCCGTGCGACGAGCCGCACGAGCGCCGCCTGCGGCGGTCGTCTCGCCGCGCGCGATAGGTCAGGTTCGTGGTCTTCGGCGCGGCGGTGCGCGACGGGAACAGCGTCAGCGTGCCGGCGCTCTGCGGGCCGATCGCGTGCACCGTGACGGCGACCGCAGCGGCATCGGTGGCGACGCCGTGCCGCCCGGCGACGGACACGGTGACCTGATGACCGGCGCGGACGGTGGCCGCATCGAGCGCGCGGAACGCGCCGACCGGGACGAACGTGCCGGCGACCGGGGCGGGAGCGGCGTGCCCGCGATGCTTCAGAGGGTGTGCGGGGTGTGCGGCGTGACCGGAATGCGCGGCGTGCCCGGACCGTGCCGGCGCGGCGGCAGCCGGCGTCACCCCCACCGCGGCCGCTGCGACAGCAGCGGCGGCGAGGGAGGCGATGACGACCGACGAACGAGACAAGGCGACAACTCCGCGAGGGGACAGCAGATGAAGGGTTAAGCCTACGTCGCGCGGGTGCCGATCATGAAGTGAACGCTGGGCGATCACGCTGTGAATGCTGCTCCGAAACAGACGAACGGCAGCCCCGGATGGGCCTGCAGCGTCTCGGCGAGCGCGTGGGCGGAGTCGAGTCCCGCCTGCAACCTGACGTGGTAGTCGGCCATCGCGGCGGCCGCCAGGTCGTCGCTGACGCGGGCGACCCCGGCCACGACCGAGCGGGTGCCGAGGTGCAGCAGCACGCTCGTCAGCCCGAGCGCCTCGTCGCCCGGCCGCACGGTCGACAGTCCCAGTTCGCACGCCGAGAGCACGACGTGCTCGGCGGTTCCGGTGCTCTGGTCGAGCTCGTGCGCGAACAGCGGCCCGTCCGCCAACCGGACGGAGGAGAAGAGCGGGTTCTCGGTCTGGTGCACGCCGTGGGCGGCCACGTGCGCGAACCGCGCCTGTGACATGGCGCCGGTGAACGCCGCGGCGGTCGCTGCCGCCCCGGTGACCTCGTGCAGTGGCGCGCCTGCCCAGGCGCGGGCGACCGACGCGACCTCGTCCGTGCCGCGCTCGACGCCGGGCCCGGCGATCGCGACCACGCCGGCGCGACCGCGACCGCGCCGCGGTGCTCGCGCGGTGCCACGCGGTGACCGACGGCGTCACCACCACGGGGACGCCGCGCAGCGACGGCAACAGCCCCCACGGCAGCTGCCCGAGCACCCCGGTCGAGACGACGACGACGCGGCGGGAGACGCCCAGCGGCGCGAGCAGCGCCTCGTCCAGCAGGCGCAGCGAGCGCCGGCACGACGCCGAGACCGCGCCGCGCAGCGGCCCGGGCAGGCGTGGCTGGGCCAGCACGTCGAGGTCGGCGCGCACCCGGCGCACCTGCTCGTCCACCCCGACCGCGTCGCCGAGGCCGACCAGGCGCAACCCGTTCGGCGTCGACGACCACGGCGTGCAGGGCGTGACCGGCGCGCGAGAACGACACGAGCGTCGCGTCGCCCAACGTCGGCCGGGTCTGGTCGATGCCGGCGATGTCGCGCACCACTCCGCCGCCGGCCCGGCTCCATCCGCGCGCGGCGATGCGCGCTTCGAGGTCGTGGCGGTGCTTCGAGCAGCTCGGCGACGGGCTCGTGCTGCTGCTCGGCCTGGCGCTGGGACTCGACGGTCTGCCGGAGTTCGGCGAGCAGCTGCGCGGCCTCCGGTCGTCGGGCGGGCGCACCGCGGGCAGCCGGCTCGCGACCGCGCCGGGCCCGCTCGGCCGTTCGAGTACCTGCTCGGCGCGCCCGGATTCGAGCGCCACCGCGAGATCGAGATCGGCGAGCCGGCGGCCGTGCACTGCCGCCGCCGTCGCCAGGTCGATGCTGCCGAAGCTGGCCTGGTAGGCCGCGAGATCGCTCAGCGCCCGCCGTGCCCGGCGACTGGCCGCGGCGCGGCGCCCGGCTGCGAGATCGAGGCTGGCCCGCACGTACCCGGCGTGCAGCCGGGTCGTGATCGGGTCACGGCGGGTGGACGGGGCGAGGCCGGCGAGCATGCGGTTGCGCCTCTTCGAGCTGGCCGGCCGAGAGATGCGCCTCGGCGGCGATGAGAGCAGCAGTCCGGGCGGACAGCCGCGCTCCGTCGCGCTCGAACTCCTGCCGCAACCGCAGGGCCGGGCCGGTCAGCCGCCGTCCGGGGCGGCCCGCCGCGAGGTCGCCCTGCAGCAGGACCAGTTCGGCGTCGCGGCGCCAGCGGTCGCTGCCGCGCCGGCGGAACCGGTCGCGCGCCCGCATCGCGAAGCGCCGCGCCGGCTCGCCTCTGCCCGACGATCAGGGCGCACCGGGCCCGTTCCAGTTCGGTCTCGGCGAGGTCCTGCGCCATCCGGTCCCGGCGGAAGATCTCGGCCGCGGCGCGCCAGCGACCCGTCGGCCGCCTGCACGAGTCCGGCCTCGCCAGCACCCGGGCCCGGTCGAGCAGCCAGACCCCGCGCGAGATCTCGGCGCTCAGCTCGCCGGCCTCGTCCATCGCCCGGATCGCCGCGGGCAAGTGGCCGGCGAGGAACTCGACGTAGCCGAGGTTGTGCCGCGCGGTGAACGCCTCGGTCGGCTGGTCTCGTTGCGCGGCGTCTCGATCGCGCGCGGTGAACCGGCGCCGCGCCGACCGAGCTCGGCCGCGCAGATGCGCACGTTGCCGCCGTTGAGCAGGACGTTGCAGCCGCTCGCGCGGCTCGGCGTAGCGCGATGCAGCGCTCGGCCGCGTCCAGCTCGTGCTCGGCCTCGACGAAGTGCCCGGTGCGCGCCGCGTATGAAGGCCGCGCTGGTTGCAGTCGCACCCTCACGGACGATCAGCCGGCCCGCGGTCGGGCGACCGCTCGGCGCAGCGCACGCGCCATGCGCCCGTCGAGTCGCGCAGCTCCGCTCGGCCTTCGCCCTAGGTCAGATGCGGGACGGCACGGCGCGACGTCGCGGTCGACCGCAAGATCGCGCCGCGGGCGGCGCCGCGCCGACGAGGGCCGTCGACGCCCGCCGCAGTCGCCGGCGCGCGTGTCAACGCGGGTGTGCCGCGCCCAGTTCGCGGCGAGCGCGCGTGCGCTGCAGCTCCTCGACGCGGTCGCAGCGCTGCGTCCGCATGATGCCGCTGACGTCAGAGCTCGATCGACGGCGTCACGACGGGCTGCTCGTCCGGGCGGCCGGAGGACGAACCGGGCCAGGCCGTGCGGCACGTCCTCGAACACGAACCGGCCGTCGTCGTCGGCGGTCGTGCGCGAGCGTCCGTCGCCGATGCGCAGCTCGACGTCGACGCCCCGCCCCGGGCGCGACCCAGCCGTCGATGCGGACGCTGGTCGGGCCGGCACGGCGTGATCGTCACCATCGTCGTCAGGTTCGAACTGGTGAACGTGATCGTCTGCGCCTCGGTCGCACCGTCCGCGCGCACGCCGACCAGCTCGCCCGTGCGTTGCAGCTCGGCGATCTCGGCGTGCAGCGCGTCGAGGGTGATGCCGAACTGGATCCGGTCGACCAGACCGGGCGGAACCGGGTCGAGCGGCGTCGTACACGGCGCGCATGCGCGGCGAGGTGCGATGTCGTCGTCGTCGATCTCGCCGGCGGCGAGCTCGTCGAGCGACGGGCTCGGGGGGTCATCAGTGCTCCCATGCGGGGTCGGTGGCGAGTAGGTGGCGCAGCTTGGCCAGGCACCGGCCGCGGGTCGGGCCGATGCTGCCGACCGGCATGCCGAGTGCCTTGGCCACGGCTGCGTAGTCGGGTCGATCGGCGAAGGCGATCACCCGCAGCAGCGCCTGGCAGCGCTCGGGCAACTGCGCGATGTGCTGCCAGAGCCGGCTGTCGCTGTCGGTGCGCAGCACGCGCTCCTCGGGCAGGTCGCGCGGGGCGACGACCAGTCGTCGTCGTCGAAGTCCTTCGGCTCGACGCGGTCGGCGCGCTTGACGACGCGCCACGACTCGCGCTGCGCGGTCACGATCAGCCACTGCAGCACCGCCTGCGGGTCGGCGATCGAGTCGGCGCTGCGGACCAGCGCCAGCCAGGTCGTCTGGACGACGTCCTCGGCGCTCTCGCGGTCGAGCCGCTGCGCCCGCACCGTGTGCCAGAGGATCGGCGTCAGCAGCGCGACGAGCTCGGCCATCGCCGGCCTCGTCGCCGGCGCGGAAGCGCGCGGAACAGCGCGCGCCGCCCGCGACGCGAGCGTCTCCGGCCCGGACTCGGCGCCGATCACGGCTGCATCTCCCGACGTTGCGGCGCGTCACGCGCGGCCCAGCCGCGCTCGACGCAGCGTCGACGCGGCGTCGACGCGTCGCAGTGCCGTCTGGCGCAGGCGCTGCGCGATCTCGCCGGCGAGGACCGGCGCCGGCGAACGACGTGCCGCTCCAGATCGCGAAACCGCCACGGAAGTCGTCCGGGTCGATCGTCTCGCGCGCAGCCCTCGTCCGGGACGACACGTCGACGCGCGGCTGCCCCGAGCCGTTGATGCGCGGGAACGTGCTGACGACCGCCGCGCCGGGCCGGTGGCACTCGACCCACGGCGCCGGCGTTGCTGAACATCGCCACCGTGCCGTTCGGGTTCAGCGCGCCGACGCTGACGACCGGCACGCACCTCGCGATCGGGTTCGGTGACCGGACCGCCGGGCCACGGCGTGAAGGCCGCCGGGTACATCGGTCGGTCGGTCGAGTCGTTGCCGGCCGACCACGACGGCGCCACGCCCAGTCGGCCGAGCCGTCGATCGGGTCGAGCAGGCGGAGTCGAAGCTCACGTCCTGCGGCGACTCGTGGTAGTAGCCCAGCGACAGCGACACGACGTCGATCAGGTCGGCGTCGGGACCGTTGTCGATCGGCATGCTTCTGGCGGATGGCGAGCAGCGTGCAGCGCGTCGAGCAGGTCGCTCTCGGGCGACCATGCCGTCGCCGCCCATCACCGCGCACCGACGAGCATGTCGGCGTCGGGGCACTTCTGCCGGATGAGCCCGGCGATGAACGTGCCGTGGCCGGCGTCGGTGTCGAGCACGCCCTGGTACGGGTCGTCGTGACGCCGGTGTACTCCGGTCGGTCCGGGTCGGGAGCCCGATGCTGGTCGCCGACGACCAGTCGCGGGCGAGATAGCCACGGGAGCCCGACGTGGTGCGACGCCGGTGTCGAGCACGGCGACGACCGGACGGCGCCGGCGAAGGGCTCGTCGTGCGGTGGCGCGGGCGTCCTGGCAGGACCGGCTGGCGTCCGCCGCTGCCCGGCCTCACGTACTCGGCCGACGCGGCAGCCGTGACCGATCGGGCGACCCGTTGACCATCGGGCTGCCGTGACCATCGGGTGCCAGCACGGCGAGTGCCAGTCCGGCGCGCCATCATCAGGTGATCGAGCGTGACCGATGTGCGCGGCCGAGTCGCGCGGCCGCGATCCCGCCGGTAGGTCTGCACGACGTCCACGCGTCGGGGGGCTGCCACGGCCGTCCTGGGCGCGAGCAACGAGGCGGTAGCGCAGCGGGCAGGCCGACCTCGTCCGCGACGACGGAGCGTCCGCACGGCCCGCGCGCAGCGGCTCGTCGGGGACGAGGCGCACGCCGGCTTGGCCGCGGCCGCGCGAGCGCGCTGTCGCGTCGGCGCCGGCGCCGAGGACCAGCAGCCGGTCGGCGATGTAGACCGTCGTGCGCAGCCGGGGCTGCCCGGCAGCGCGATCGCGGTCGGTCGGGTCGAGCACCCGGGCGTCGTAGCGGTAGCAGCAGTCCGGAGGCGGATCGAGCAGGGCTCGGCTGCGGCAACGGGCCGAGCTTGGCGGACGCGCGGCGTGAGTGGCCAGTCGACTCGCCCATGAACCGTGCGATCGCAGTGCCTCTCCGGTGGTCCGGCGCCGATGGCGTACGCGGCCCGCGGACGCGCGTTCACCGTATCAAGAGCGCCCAGCGACCGGCTGATACATCCGGACGATTCCGGCACGCAGGTATCTGGACCGTCCGGGCGCGGCTCTTGATGCGTGTGACGACACGATCGCTGGCCCGGCTGGGCGCGCCGCAGTTGCTGGCACGCCGTCGCGCTCGCGACCGCGCCGGCCGCGGCGCCCGGACGACGCTCGCCGCAGAGCTCTACGACCGGTGGTTCTCCGGCAGCCGTGGCCGGCGAGCCCGCGCCGCCGGGTCCGCTGGCCGGCGCCTACCGCGAGGCGCACGCCGCCGCGCGTCGCGTCATCCGCATCGACGGCGTGCGACGTGCTCGACCGGCACGACGTGATCGGCGCGCGACGGCTGGTGGCGCACGTGGAACACGCCGTGGCGCCCGCGCCACGTGCGACGCGCGCGTACTGCTCTCGCCGCGCGCCGGATCGGCTGGCCGATCTGGTCGGCGCCGCTGACCGCGCGGCTGCGGATCGTCCCCTATGTGCTGGCGTGCCCGACCGATCCGCGCACGCTCGCGCGCAGCGGCGCGGCGGTGCTGCACCTGGCGCGCCTGTCGGTGCTGACGCCGCACGTCGTCGCGGACTCGACCGCTGCTGCGCACCGACACGCCGCCGCTGTGCCTGCCGCTGCACCCGGGCATCGCCGTCGCGCAGTACCCCGACAACGGGATGACCTTCGGCGAGCACCGCTGCCATCTGCTCGCGCTCGCACTCGCGGCGCGGCCGCGGCCGCGCCGCCGAGCCTCGACGCGATCGCGGAGGTGTTCGCCTCGCACGGCGTCGACCCGTCCACGCCGTACCGGATCGAGTCCCTCGCACGGCAGGGCCCGCAGACAGCGAACGGCCCGGCGACCGGGGTGGGAGGTCGCCGGGCCGTTCGCGTCGTGCTGGCCGTCGGGTCAGGCGCGTACGCGGCGCGTCCTCGAGCAGGCTGCGGGTGCGGTTCGGGTCGACCGGGATGCCCGGGCCCATCGTCGTCGCGAACGTGACCTTGCGCAGGTACCGGCCCTTCGCGGCGGACGGCTTCGACCGCAGGATCTCGTCCAGCGCCGCGGCGTAGTTCTCGACGAGCTGCTGCGCGCTGAACGACGCCTTGCCGATGATCATGTGCAGGTTGGACTGCTTGTCGACGCGGAAGCTGATCTTGCCGCCCTTGATGTCGGTCACGGCCTTCGCGACGTCCGGGGTCACGGTGCCCGTCTTCGGGTTGGGCATCAGGCCGCGCGGGCCGAGCACGCGGGCGATCCGGCCGACCTTGGCCATCTGGTCCGGCGTCGCGATCGCGGCGTCGAAGTCGAGGTAGCCGTCGGTGATCTCCTGGATGAGGTCGTCGCTGCCGACCTTGTCGGCGCCGGCGGCGCGGGCCTCTTCGGCCTTGTCGCCGGTCGCGAACACGATCACGCGCACGGTCTTGCCGGTGCCGTGCGGCAGGCTGACCGTGCCGCGGACCATCTGGTCGGCCTTGCGCGGGTCGACGCCGAGGCGCATCGCGACCTCGACCGTCCCGTCGAACTTGGTGGGGTAGGCTTCCTTGGCGATCGTCGACCGCCTCGAGCGGGGTGTAGATCTTGTCCGCCTCGAGGAGCTCGGCCGCCTTGCGGTAGGCCTTGCTGCGCTGGGTCATGTGCGTTCTCTCTCTCTAGTGGTCAGGCGGACGGGTCGAGCCCTCCCACGCTTGCGGCTTCCGAGTCGTCCGTGTGTCGCGGTGTCCGCGACACAGGTGCAACTTGCGACGGGGGACTCAGCCTTCGACGGTGATGCCCATCGAGCGGGCGGTGCCGGCGATGATCTTCGCCGCCTGGTCGATGTCGTTGGCGTTGAGGTCTTCCATCTTCGTCTGGGCGATCTCGCGCACCTGGTCCATGGTCACCTTGGCGACCTTCGTCTTGTGCGGCTCGCCGCTGCCCTTCTCGACGCCGGCCGCCTTGAGCAGCAGCCGCGCAGCAGGCGGCGTCTTGGTGACGAAGGTGAACGAGCGGTCTTCGTAGACCGAGATCTCGACCGGCACGATCTGGCCGCGCTGGCTCTCGGTGGCCGCGTTGTAGGCCTTGCAGAACTCCATGATGTTGACGCCGTGCTGGCCCAGCGCCGGGCCGACGGGCGGCGCCGGGTTGGCTGCGCCGGCCTGGATCTGCAGCTTGATGACCGCGGCGAGCTTCTTCTTCGGAGGCATTGCTTTCTCTTCTCTTCTCAGATCTTCGCGACCTGGCTGAACGCCAGCTCGACGGGCGTCTCGCGGCCGAAGATCGACACGAGCACGTGCAACTTCTGGTGGACGGCGTCGATCTCGCTGATCGTCGCGGGCAGGGTGGCGAACGGCCCGTCCATGACCGTGACCGACTCGCCGACCGTGTACTCGACGGTGACCGGCGCCTTGTTGGCGGTGGCCCCGCCGCTGCTCTTGCCGCCGGCGGCGACCGCGGCCGCCTTCTGCGTGGCCGGGGCGAGGATGTTGACGACCTCGTCCAGCGTCAACGGCGACGGACGCGAGGTGGCGCCGACGAAGCCGGTGACCCCTGGCGTGTTGCGCACGGCGCCCCACGACTCGTCCGTGAGGTCCATGCGCACGAGGATGTAGCCCGGGTAGATCTTGCGCTGCACCTGCTGGCGCTTGCCGTTCTTGATCTCGACGACGTCCTCGGTCGGCACCTCGACCTGGAAGATGTAGTCCTCCATGTCGAGGGAGGAGATGCGGCTCTCGAGGTTGGTCTTCACCTTGTTCTCGTAGCCGGCGTAGGAGTGCACGACGTACCAGTCGCCGAAGGCCGTGCGCAGCTCGCGGCGCAGCGCCTCGACCGGGTCCTCGTCCTCGTCGCCTCACCCTCCTCCGTCGACGACCTCCTCGACGCCGGCCTCGGCCGTGGCGCTCGCCTCGGCCGTCTCGGCAGCGTCGTCGTCGTTCGCGGGCTCGCCGAGTTCGGCGACGTCGGAGTCGGCGGTGTCGCCGACGTGGTGGTGACCTCGTCGTTCTCGTCGGCGCCCAGCAGGCGCGCGGCGGACGCGTAATCGGTCGGGCCGTCCTCGGCCGACTCCTCGGACTCGCTGCGCACGTGCTCGGCCTCCGGCTCGGGGGCCGCGCCGTCCTCGGGCGCGCGCGAATCTTCGTACTCTGGGTACTCGGACACGTTCCTTCTCTCGTTACCTAGCGGTGCTGACCCGGTGGTCTGACGACCGGCAGTGGATCAGCCGAACACCAGCAGCACCAGCTTCGCGAACCCGATGTCCAGGCCTGCCACGATCGCGACCATGATCACCACGAAGATGATCACGACGATCGAGTAGGTCACCAGCTCGTGACGCGAGGGCCACAGCACCTTGCGCAGTTCGGAGATGCTCTCGCGGACGAACCGCGTCGGCTTGCCACCGCGTCCACCCGTCGGGCGGGGGCTGGCGGACTCCGTGCGTGTCGTCGTCACGAGTGCTCCTCCATCATCGGCCGTGCTGTGCTTGCTGTCGGGTGCTGCTCTCTCAGTGCTGCGCAGGGGCGACAGGACTCGAACCTGCAACCGCCGGTTTTGGAGACCGGTGCTCTACCAATTGAGCCACGCCCCTGTGAGTCCGATCCGTCCCATTGCCCACATGCCGAACGGCATGCTTGCGCAGAGCCAAGTTCTGACCCGAGCCGCCAGTCTACGGGGACCGGCACCCGTCCTCCAAGTTGCGCTCGGCTCGTTCGGTTTCCCCGCTGGTGACCGGACGGACGACGCGAAACGAGCACCGGCGGGGAAAGGCTCGGGATTTCCCGCCGTGACCGGACCGAGGCCGCGACCGAGCACCAGCGGGGAAATGGGTGGTAAACGCTCTCGGGACGGTCTGGGACGATAGAAGCATGGGTGCCCGCATCTCCGACCGCATCGCCGCCATCGCCGAATCCGCGACCCTCGCCGTCGACGCCAAGGCCAAGGCGCTCAAGGCCGCCGGCCGTCCGGTGATCGGGTTCGGCGCCGGCGAACCCGACTTCCCGACCCCCGACTACATCGTCGAGGCCGCAGTAGCGGCCGCGCGGGACCCCAAGAACCACAAGTACTCCCCGGTCGCCGGACTGCCCGAGCTGCGGGCCGCCGTCGCCGCGAAGACCAAGCGCGACACCGGCTACGAGGTGGACGCCTCCCAGGTGTTGATCACGAACGGCGGCAAGCAGGCCGTCTACAACGCCTTCGCCGCTCTGCTCGACCCGGGCGACGAGGCGCTGCTGATCGCGCCCTACTGGACGACCTACCCCGAGTGCGTGAAGCTCGCCGGCGGCGTCCCGGTCGAGGTGATGACCGACGAGACCACCGGCTACCTCGCCACCGTCGACCAGCTCGAGGCGGCCCGCACGGAGCGCACCAAGGTGTTGCTGTTCGTGTCGCCGTCCAACCCGACCGGCGCGGTCTATCCGCGCGAACAGGTCGAGGCGATCGGTGAGTGGGCGCGCGCGCACGACCTGTGGGTCGTCACCGACGAGATCTACGAGCACCTGATCTACGGCAACGCCGAGATGGTGTCGATCGCGCACAGCGCCGGCGAGAAGGTCGTGGTGCTCAACGGCGTCGCCAAGACCTACGCGATGACCGGCTGGCGGGTGGGCTGGCTGATCGGGCCGGCGGACGTGGTCAAGGCCGCGTCCAACCTGCAGTCGCACTCGACGTCCAACGTCGCGAACGTGTCGCAGGTGGCGGCGCTGGCCGCCGTCACCGGTGACCTGTCGGCCGTCGCCGAGATGCGGGCGGTATACGACCGGCGCCGCAAGGCGATCGTCAGCGCGCTCTCGGACATCCCGGGCATCGTCTGTCCCGAGCCGCTGGGCGCGTTCTACGCCTACCCGTCGGTCAAGGGGTTGCTGGGCAAGTCGCTGCGCGGACGGGTGTCGCAGACCTCGACCGAGCTGGCCACCGTGATCCTCGAGGAGGCCGAGGTCGCGGTCGTCCCGGGCGAGGCGTTCGGGACGCCGGGCTACGTGCGGATGTCGTACGCGCTGGGCGACGACGACCTCGCCGAGGGTGTCGCTCGCATCGCCAAGCTGGTCGCCGACGCCTGACCCTCCACTTTTGGCGGCAGGACCCGGAATAGCGGGACGTGCCGCCGAAACCGGCTATGCCGGGGGACGGGCGACGACCTTGGCGCGGGCAAGGACGGTCTGGCCGTCGACGGTGGCGGTGAGGTCGATGTCGACGAGGCCGTCGTCGCGCACCGCACGCACCTCGCCCTCGACGTGCAGCACCGCTCCCTCGGGGTCGGGGACGGCGATGGGACGGGTGAACCGCACGCCGTACTCGACAACGGCGGCGGGGTCGCCGGCCCAGTCGGTCACGATGCGCACCGCCTCGGCCATGGTGAACATGCCGTGGGCGATCACGTTCGGCAGGCCGACCGACGTCGCCACGCGCTCGTTCCAGTGGATGACGTTGAAGTCACCTGAGGCACCGGCGTAGCGGATCAGGTCGAACCGGTTGATCGGGAAGTCCTGCGCGGGAATCCTGTCACCGACGCTCGCCATCACTGCCCCCGGACCACGATCACGCCGTAGGCGGTGCTGACGAGCTCGCCGTCGACCGTCTTGACGTCCGACCGGTTGGTGATCAACTCGTTGCCCGCCGCGACGCGAATGTTCTCGACCGTCAACGTCACCTGCAGCTCGTCACCGGCGACGATCGGACGGCTGTGCACGAAGCGCTGCTCGCCGTGCACCACGCGGCTGTAGTCGACGCCCGCCTCTGGATCGGCCACGAACTGCGCGCCGGCCGGCAGGGTCAGCACGATCGCGAACGTGGGCGGCGCGACGAGGTCGGGGTGTCCGAGGGCCCGGGCCGCGTCGACGTCGTGACAGGCCGGGTTCTGGTCGTTGATCGCGTTCGCGAACTCGCGGATCTTCTCGCGGCTGACGCGATACGTCGGCGTCGGCGGGTACGAGCGGCCCACGAACGACTCGTTGACTGGCATACGAGGCACCCTAGACGAGAGCTCCACCCACGTTGAGTGGCGCATTTGGACGGTGAGTGGCGCGCTGTAGCGCGCCAATCACCGCGGCCTCAACGCGCGCGACCTCCGAGGTCAGGGCAGCGTGGTCATGACCGGGAACGGCGCGCGGCCGAAGCCCTCGACGCGGGCACGTCCCCACGGATCGAGATCGGCCAGTGTCGTGTCGACGGCTGCGTGCGGCGTCTGCAGGGTGACGCGGGCACCTGCCAGAGCCGCGAGATCGCGCTCGGCCGAGACCCGTCCGTACCAGTGGTAGGTGCCGGCGACCGGGTCGAACGCACCCGCCAGCCGCGCGGACACCTCGATCGACTCGCCGCGGACGAGCACGGTCGCCCAGCCGTCGTAGCCGTCTAGGTCGTAGCCGTCGTCGTCCATTCAGGTCCCTCCGGTGAGTGCCGCGAACGGCAGCGGATCGTCGTACCCGATCGTGATGCCGTTGCCGCGCGCGAAGCCGTCGAGCAGGTACCAGACCGCCTGGCACACGCTCTCGGTGAAACGCTCGCGCGACATCGTCTCAGGCAGGTCGCGCCGCGCGAGCCACCAGGCGCAGCTCGACTCGACGAACCCGACCAGGCCGTAGGCGCCCGGCTGGGCCTGATCGGCCTCGACGCCGAAGAAGACCATCAGCCCCTGCAGCAGGTAGGCGACCCGGTCGGCGAGCGTCGCCTCGACGGCGCCGAGCGCCGACTGCCGCTCACGCAGGAACGCGTAGAAGTTCGGGTGCTCGTCGAACCAGCCGATGATCGTGGACGTGGTGCTGGTGATCACGTCGCGCGGAGTCGACTCGGCGTCCAGGACCAGGTGCGGCATCACGCTCGCGATGACCCGCCCGACGATGTCGTCGGCGATCGCCTGGCGCAGGTCGTCCTTGTCCTTGAAGTAGCGGTAGAGCACTGTGCGGCTGACCTCCGCGGCGTCGGCGATCTGCTCGGCACTGGTACCGGGACCGAACTCGTCGACCGCGAGCACGCCCGCCGCCACGAACGCGGCGCGGCGCTGGGCACGGTGCTGGGCCCACCGCAGCCGCCGCCCGTCGCCGTCGGTCACTGCGACATCATGTCACGCAATCAAGCGCCCGCGGGATGCGAAAAAGCCCTGCCGGACGAGTCCGGCAGGGCTGGAGGACCGCTGGTCCAACGGGTCAGCGGGTCTCGCGGTGCTCGGTGTGCTTGCCGCAGTTCGGGCAGAACTTGTTCACGGTGAGCCGGTCGGGGTCGTTGCGCCGGTTCTTCACCGTGATGTAGTTGCGGTGCTTGCACACCTGACACGCCAAGGTGATCTTCGGACGTACGTCGGTGGAAGCCACGGGTCTTGCCTTTCGTGAAGAGTCAACGTCGAACGTAGCGAGGGCCGGACTTGAACCGGCGACACAGCGATTATGAGCCGCTTGCTCTACCTGACTGAGCTACCCCGCCGCGAGGTGTCCCGGCGGGACACCAGAGCCCCTTTACGGAATCGAACCGTAGACCTTCTCCTTACCATGGAGACGCTCTGCCGACTGAGCTAAAGGGGCAGCGGCTCGCCCCTCGTCGAACTCAGGACGGAGCGAGCACCAGCGGAGAAGTCTACATGAGTCCGGGTACCCGCACGCCGCGTCCGTCACGCACGCGACCCCCGTGTGCAGCCTCTCGCGAGATGTTGGCAACATCTACTGGTTGGGCGACACTCAGGCTGGTTTCGTCCCGGTAGAACGGTATGCACAACGGTCTGGACGAGAGGATCTACATGACGCGCGCGGCAAGCATGGCGACTGGGACAGCCGCTCCGGGACGCGCGTCGATCGCGGCTCGGACCCTGCGCACCGACAACTGGCGCAAGGCGCCGCTGCTCACCTTCACCCTGTTGAGCATCTGGGTGCTGTACGCGCTGGTCCGGACGGTCAGCCAGCGGGCGTACTTCGTGCAGCAGTACCACTACCTGTCGCCGTTCTCCTCGCCGTGCGTGAGCGCGTCCTGCCCGTCCGACGCCCGGGACTTCGGCACCTGGTTCGGACACTTCCCGCCGTTCATCCCGCTGGCGTTGCTGGTGCTGCCGTTCCTTCTCGGCTTCCGGCTCACCTGTTACTACTACCGGCGCGCGTACTACCGCGCGTTCTGGCAGTCGCCGCCGGCCTGCGCGGTCGCCGAACCGCACAAGAGCTACTCGGGCGAGACGAAGTTCCCGCTGATCTTCCAGAACCTGCACCGCTACTTCTTCGCCGCCGCCGTGGTGATCTCGCTGATCAACACCTATGACGCGATCCGCTCCTTCCAGGGCGACGGCGGCGGGGTCGGGGTGGGTCTCGGCACGATCATCATGTGCGCCAACGTCGTCCTGCTGTGGGCGTACACGCTCTCGTGCCACTCGTGCCGGCACATCATCGGCGGGCGGGTGCGCAGCTTCTCGCGCTACCCGATGCGGTACAAGGCCTGGACGTTCGTGTCGAAGTTGAACGCCAAGCACATGCAACTGGCGTGGACGACGCTGGCGACGCTGATGCTGACCGACGGTTACATCGCCCTCGTCTCATCAGGAACGTTTTCAGATTTGAGGATCATCAATTGAGTGACATCGAGAAGTTCTCCTACGACGTCCTGATCATCGGCGCAGGTGGTTCCGGGCTGCGTGCGGCGATCGCCGCGCACGAGGCCGGCCTGAAGGTCGCGGTCATCTGCAAGTCGCTGTTCGGCAAGGCGCACACGGTGATGGCCGAGGGCGGCTGCGCCGCGGCGATGGGCAACGCCAACTCCAACGACAACTGGCAGGTGCACTTCCGCGACACGATGCGCGGCGGCAAGTTCCTGAACAACTGGCGCATGGCCGAGCTGCACGCCAAGGAAGCGCCCGACCGCGTGTGGGAACTCGAGACCTACGGCGCGCTGTTCGACCGCACGAAGGACGGCCGGATCAGCCAGCGCAACTTCGGCGGCCACGAGTACCCGCGCCTCGCGCACGTCGGTGACCGCACCGGCCTCGAGCTCATCCGCACGATGCAGCAGAAGATCGTCTCGCTGCAGCAGGACGACGCCCGCAAGAAGGGCGAAGAGTCGGGCGCGGACGAGTCGAACCTGCGCGTGTTCGCCGAGCTGACGATCACCGATCTCATCCAGACCGAGGACGGCGCGATCTCCGGTGCCTTCGGCTACTGGCGCGAGACCGGCAAGTTCGTGCTGTTCAAGGCACCCGCGGTCGTACTGGCCACCGGCGGCATCGGCAAGTCGTTCAAGGTCACGTCCAACTCGTGGGAGTGCACGGGTGACGGCATGGGTCTGGCGCTGCGCGCCGGATCGACGCTGCTGAACATGGAGTTCGTGCAGTTCCACCCGACGGGCATGGTGTGGCCGCCGTCGGTGAAGGGCATTCTTGTCACCGAGGGTGTGCGCGGTGACGGCGGCGTGCTGAAGAACTCCGAGGGCAAGCGGTTCATGTTCGACTACGTGCCGGACGTGTTCCGTGCCCAGTACGCCGACAACGAGGCCGAGGCCGACGCCTGGTACAAGGACCCGGACCACAACAAGCGCACCCCCGACCTGCTGCCGCGCGACGAGGTGGCGCGCGCGATCAACTCTGAGGTCAAGGCCGGACGCGGTTCGCCGCACGGAGGCGTCTTCCTCGACATCGCCTCGCGCCTGCCGAAGGACGAGATCCTGCGGCGGCTGCCGTCGATGCACCACCAGTTCAAGGAACTGGCTGACGTCGACATCACCAAGGAGCCGATGGAGGTCGGGCCGACCTGCCACTACGTGATGGGCGGCATCGAGGTCGACGCCGACACCGCGGCAGCTGCGCGCGTCCCGGGTCTCTACGCGTCGGGCGAGGTGGCCGGCGGCATGCACGGCTCGAACCGGCTCGGCGGCAACTCGCTGTCGGACCTGCTCGTGTTCGGCCGTCGGTCGGGCGAGGGTGCCGCGGCATACGTGAAGGCGCTGAAGGGCAAGTACCCCGCGATCACCGACGAGCAGATCGGCGCGTGCCAGCAGACTGCGCTCGCGCCGCTCGATGCGGAGGACGGCGAGAACCCGTACGACCTGCATGCCGAACTGCAGCAGGTGATGAACGACCTCGTCGGCATCATCCGCAAGCGCAGCGAGATCGAGGACGCCCTGGAGCGGCTCGAGAAGCTCAAGGAGCGTGCGCCGCACATGAAGGCGCCGGGTGCGCGCGAGTTCAACCCGGGCTGGCACCTCGCCCTAGACCTGCGCAACATGCTGTCGGTCGCCGAGTGCATCGCCAAGGCAGCGTTGCTGCGTGAGGAGTCGCGCGGTGGTCATACCCGCGACGACTTCCCGAAGATGAGCTCGACCTGGCGGCAGGTGAATCTGATCTGCACTCTCAACGATGCCGGTGACATCGACGTCGTCGAGCAGCCGATGCCGCCGATGCGTCAGGACCTGCTGGAGCTGTTCACCAAGGACGAGCTGAAGAAGTACTTCACCGACGAAGAGATCACCTCGATTCCCGACGACAACCCCGACATCGTCGAGAAGGTCGAAGCAGAAGCAGGAGCGAACGTCTGATGGCTTACGACGCGCATTTCCGGATCTGGCGCGGCAACGCCGACGGCGGCGATCTGCAGGACTTCACCGTCGAGGTGAACGAGGGCGAGGTCGTGCTCGACATCATCCACCGGGTGCAGGCGACGCAGGCCGGCGACCTCGCGGTGCGGTGGAACTGCAAGGCCGGCAAGTGCGGGTCGTGCAGCGCCGAGGTCAACGGCCGCCCCCGCCTGATGTGCATGACCCGCATGTCGATCTTCGCCGAGAACGAGACGATCACCGTCACGCCGATGCGCACGTTCCCGGTGATGAAGGACCTCGTCACCGACGTCTCGTACAACTACAAGAAGGCGCAGCAGGTCGCAGCCTTCGCGCCGCCGGACCTGAAGCCCGGCGAGTACCGCATGGCGCAGTCGGACGTCGCGCGCTCGCAGGAGTTCCGCAAGTGCATCGAGTGCTTCCTGTGCCAGGACGTGTGCCACGTCATCCGTGACCACGAGGACAACAAGGAGGCCTACGCGGGCCCGCGCTTCCTCATGCGCGCGGCCGAGCTGGACATGCACCCGCTCGACACGCTCGACCGCAAGCACGCGGCGCAGGACGACTACGGCCTGGGCATGTGCAACATCACCAAGTGCTGCACCGAGGTCTGCCCCGAGCACATCAAGATCACCGACAACGCGCTCATCCCGCTCAAGGAGCGTGTCGTCGACAAGAAGTACGACCCGCTTGCGTTCATCGCGAACACGATCCGGCGCCGGAAGAGCTAGCAGCTGGGCGATCTGTCGGTTATCTGGGCATTCAAGTTCACGAGGTCCCGGCCGATCACTCAAGATGTGATCAACTTCCGGCTCGGGCGCGATGACGCGTCCTATGCTCGTCAGGTTGTCGAGGAAGCAACTGAGACGAGCGAGCAATGACCAGCGTGCGGCGCCAGATGGCGATCACGCGACGGCCGGCAACGCCGGCCGACAAGCCGTTGCTGCGGTCGCTGTTCGCCGACGCGCATCTCGAGCTCACTGCGCTGCCGACCGACACCCGCTTCGTGCTCGTCGACATGCAGTTCCGAGCGCAGCGTCGCCAGTACGCTGCTGCGCACCCGCACGCGACCAACGAGATCCTCAGCGCCGACGATCGCCCGGTCGGACGCGTGCTCGTCGACGACAGTGGTGAGCGCACCCGCGTCGTCGACATCAGCATCGCGCTGAGCCACCGCCGGCTCGGCATCGCCGGTGACGTGCTGGCCGAGGTCGTGCGCTCGGCCGCGACGGCGCACCGTCTCGTGGAAGTGACCGTCTGGTCGGGAAATGGGGCCGCGGTCGCGCTCATCGAGCATGCCGGCTTCGCCCCGGTCGCCGACCAGGCCGGCTACGTCACGTACGTCCGCGCGCCCGCGTAACCACGGTTGGGTGACGTCCCGATCGTCGAGTGACGTCCCGTCCGGTTGAGTGACGCCGAATTCGGCGTCACCCAACGCGGGGGGACGTCACTCGTCCCGGGATCCGTCACTCAACGGACACGGGGCGGCGACCCTACGAGCCCGGACGGCGCGGCGGCGTCGACTTCGCGACCTGAGCGGGATCCCGCGTCACGGCGTCGCCGAGCGCCTCGTCGATGCGCTTGAGCGTCTCGTCGTCCAACTTCACCCCGGACGCCTTGACGTTGTCACCGACCTGCTCGGGACGCGACGCGCCGATGATCGCCGCAGCCACGTTGTCGTTCTGCAGCACCCACGCGACGGCGAGGGCGGCCATCGACATGCCCAGGTCGTCGGCGATCGGCTTGAGTTGCTGCACCCTGGTGAGCACGTCGTCGTTCATCCAGCGCGAGATCATGTCCGCGCCGCCCTTGGTGTCGGTGGCGCGTGAGCCCTCGGGCGCGTCCTGACCCGGCCGGTACTTGCCGGTGAGCACACCCTGCGCGATCGGCGAGAACACGATCTGGCTCAGCCCGAGATCGGCGCTGGTCGGGACGACTTCGTCCTCGATGATGCGCCACAGCATGTTGTACTGCGGCTGGTTCGAGATCAGCGAGATGCCCAGCTGCTGCGCGAGTTCGTGGCCGGCGGCGATCTGCTCGGCCGTCCACTCGCTCACCCCGATGTACAGGGCCTTGCCCGCCCGGACGACGTCGGCGAAGGCCTGCATCGTCTCTTCGAGCGGGGTGAACTTGTCGTAGCGGTGCGCCTGGTAGACATCGACGTAGTCGGTCTGCAGGCGGCTCAGGGACGCGTCGATCGCCTCCATGATGTGTTTGCGCGACAGGCCGACATCGTTCTTGCCGCCCGGCCCAACCGGCCAGAAGACCTTGGTGAGGATCTCGAGCGACTCGCGCCGCTCACCCTTCAGCGCTCCACCGAGAACCGTCTCGGCCGCGCCGTTCGCGTACACGTCGGCGGTGTCGAAGCTGGTGATGCCGGCGTCGAGCGCGGCGCGCACGCACGCCGTGGCGACGTCGTTCTCGACCTGCGAGCCGTGCGTGAGCCAGTTGCCGTAGACGATTTCCGAGATCTGCATGCCGGAGTTACCCAAATAGCGAAAGTCCATGTCTCTTCCCTACCCAGCCGGGCCGTGCTTCGACCAACCACTCAGTGCCGGTGCGTCGCATCCGCGTGGTGCGGATCGGCAGGATGCTCGAAACCGGGTTGCAGCACGACATCGGCGACCATGTGCCGGTCGAGCCACTCGCCGAAGGCCCGGTCGCGGGCGTGGGCCTGCAGCCTGGCCGCGATCTGCGGCCGCGCGTCGGCGAACTCGACGCCGCGGTCGGCGTACAGATCGCGGTTGCGGTCGTAGTAGCTGCCCAGCGCGGCGTCGTCGACGACCGGCGCGGCGACGACGCGGGCAGCATCGGGACGGGCGGCGAGCACCGCGGCGGCCACGCCGCCGACGCCGAGCGCGCGCTCGATCGTGAGACGCTGCCGCGCGGTGTCGTCCGGGCCGAGTTCGGAGGCGACGAGGCGTTCGGCGCATACCAGCTGCGTGACCCACCGCCGAGCGTTACGTCCCTCGGCCGTCGCGGCGTGCGGCAACCGTGTGCCGAACGCCGACGCCCGCACCTGCGCGAGCCGGGCCTCGATCTCGGCGCTGGTCACCGGCTCGCCGCGCACGTAGGCGGCGACGGTCGTCATGCGCGCACCACGACCTCGACCGGATCCGTGTAGTGGATCGACCCCGCGGCCGCGACCTTGGCCAGCGCCCACCACGCGCCGACGTCGGCGCCCGCCGGCACGCGCACTGCGAACCGCACCTGTTCCGATTCACCGGGGCCGACGCTGACGCCGGTGTCCCAGCCATCCACGAGCTGCCACGTGTGCCAGGGGCTGATCAGTTGCACCCGCGCCGAGATCGCGGTGCGCGCATGGTTGGTGACCGTCGCGGTGAGCACCTGCTCGGCGCCGACGTGCAGCTCTTGCGGCGTGTCGAGCGACACGTCGAACTCGCGCTCGTGCACCGCCCCGACGAGCACGCGGGTGACGTCCTCGACGGTCTGCCCGGCCACCTCGGTTTGGCTGCGCAGCCAGTAGCAGCCGGGCTGCGGTGATGCGGGACGCACGGTGACCGACTGTTGCGTATAGCCGCCCGGCTGGAGCGACACCGGGAAGCTCGCCGGTTCGGCCGTCCAGCCGTCCGGCACCACGAGGCGCACGGTCGTGTCGAGGTTCGCGTCCGTGCGTTCGGACGAGACCGCGACGGCGACCTCGAACGGTGCTCCGTCGCTTTCGACCACCTGCGGTTCGGCGTGGACGCAGACGGGCATCGCACCGATCGGTGCCGGGCCGGTGTTGTCGAGCCAGTACCGCGTGTAGCTCGGCTGGTGCGGATCGCGTTCGTCGACCAGCGCCACGCCGTCCGAGGACGCCGGGACGCCGAGGCGCACCGTCTTCACCTGCATCGGCGTGAGCGTGATCGGTCCGTCGAGCTCGCCGCGCGGCTGCTCGATCAGGTCGAGTTCGCCGAGTGAATCGGTGGCGAACGACGCGGTGAGCGTGCACGACTGCGTCCCCGCCCGGCCCTCGACGAGCCGCACGGTCAGCCCGTCGACATCGCCCGGCTCGCGACCCTCGGCGACCGGATTGCCGCTCGCCTTCACTGCGGTGACGACGACGTCGCCGTCGACGGCGAGAAAGTGCCCCGGCGCGGCGTCGCCGCCCGCCGGCGCATGCTGCGAGGTGCGCAGCGGGTGATTGAACTCGTGGCCGGCGCGGACCAGGTCGTTCGCCCGCCAGTCGCCCTCGCCCGCGACCACGGCGTAGTCGTAGTGATGGGTCCAGTGCTGCTGCTGGAAGTTCGACCCGTCCGGCGCCGTGCGTCGGGGCGGGTCGATCCACACCCCGGACGGCCAACCGGTGCACGAGCGCAGCACCGCCGTCGTCAGCGTCCCGTCCGTGCTGACGTTGAAGCTCGGCATCCCCGTGTTGAGCAGCGCGACGGTGTAGTCGTCGAGTGCGGGCTCTCCCGAGGTGGCTGCGTCGGCCGACTGGGCAACCTCGATCGCGGCGTCGGCGAGGTCGTCGACGAGGGCCGCGACCTCGGCGGCACCGACGACGATCAGCACCGGCAGCTCGCGCGGGCCGGACAGGTCGGCGCTCGGCTGCCACACCTCGGTCAGGGCTCTGGCTGCCGGTACCCACACCCGCGCCGTGCCCGACCCGGCGAGCTGCTTGTCGAGCTCGATGCGGTACTGCTCGTCGGCGTTCGCGAGCACCTGCGCGGTGAACGCGTTGTCGTCGGGACCGCCGACGGCGATTCGCACGTCAGGCAGGTTGGAGTCGACGGCGAGCTTGCCGTAGCGCGCGCCCGCGCCGACCGATGTCGTCGCGGTGACGCCCTGTCCGGCGAGCGCCGTGACGAGCTCGCGCAGTTCACCGGCGGCGTCGAGATCCGGTGCGACGAGTTCGGCGATACCGATGGCCCGCTCGATCGGCGTACCCCCGGGCGGGCTGATGCGCACGCGTGCTGTGGACGAGAGGGCGAACCAGTTCACGGCGGGGTTGTCGAGCGTCCACGGGTGGTCGGCGACGTCCGTGCCCCGGAAGGCGAACCCACGACCCACGACCGCGCTGCCGACGTCGCTGGTCGGCAGCGCGCCCGGCACGTCGGCGGCCCAGCTCACCCGCACCAGCTGATCGGCTCCGGTGAAGCCGTCGAGCGTGGTGCGGCACTCGACGCGGTCGCTGTGGTCGCGCAGCGTGATCGTCTGCGTGTAGCGCAGCTCGCCGAGGTGACCGGACACGACGAGGCGGGCTCCGAGCGGCGAGGTCTCGACCACCACCGAGTCGGCGGCGCGATCCGACGACCGTGCGAGCACCGCGCCGGTCGGGACGAGATGCCACGGTCCTTCCGCGTACGTGGGGTGGGCCGAGTACTCCTGTTCGAGGACGCAGCTCGTTGCCGAGGCCGCCGGAGCGGACGACCTCGCGGGCCGCGCGCTTGTCGAACAGCCGGCGCACCGCGCCGCCGGCGCCGGGGTCGACCTCGACGAGATAGCGCTCGGACTCGATGACGGTCGACGCGCGGTCATCGGCTCGCCAGATGTTGTCGGCGGAGTCGGTGCCTGCGCACCGTCCAGCCCGCGCTGTGGCCGATACCGGGAACGTCGGCGGCTGCGAAGCGCACGGTGGCGCTGGTGATCGCGCCGTCGGCGTCGGTGACGGCGTGGTCGACCACCGTGGGCACCGTGTCGCCGTTCGGCGCGACCACCTGCAGGCCGCGCACCGGCGCCGGCGTTGTCACGTCGAGGGTGACGGCGTCGCTGCGCGTCCACGCCGTCGGGTTGAAGACCGTCACCGGCAGTGTCGATCCACTGTCGCCGGGCAGTCGTGCCGCGAGATGGTCGAGCGAGGCACGCAGTACGTCGGCGGCGAGATCGTGCGCCTCGCGCCAGCTGGTGAGCAGATCGAGGTAGACCTGGTCGGACTCGGAGCCGGTGATCGCGTCGTGATGTGCGCCGTACACGAGCTGGCGCCAGGCCTTGTCGAGCGTCGGCATGCGGGTAGCGCGCGCCGTGCTGCGAGGCGATCGCTGGCGAACATCTCCGCGTCGACGAGCAGGCTCTCGGCCGCGCGCTGGGCCTGCTTGGTGTCGATGTAACGACACGTCCTTGCCGGTGTAGACGGGGTTCATGTCGCGGGTCTGCGGCGCGGGCCGGCGTCCGAGGCGCGTCGAGTTCGGCGCGCACCGCGGCGAAGAACTCACGCGGGATGGCGCACTCGAACCGCGGCGACGACGTACCGGGCGTTCCAGTCGCGCTGGATCTCGGTCGACCCACTTGCTCGGCGGCGTGTAGTCGGTGCCGACCGGCAGCAGCACGTTGCGGGTCGCGGCGACGCGCTTGAGCAGCAGGAACAGCTCGTACACCGCACTCTCGCGCCTCGGCGAGGGTCGGCTTCGAGTCGATCTGCCAGCCGGCCGAGTAGTGCGCGGGCATGTAGTGGGTGAGCACGCCCTTGCCGGACGGCGAGATCCACTCGAACTCGGCCGGGAACTGCATCACCGACGGGTCGCCCCAGCCGCCGTCGGGGTGCGGCTGCGACAGCATCGGCCCCCACTGGTGGTACGGGCCGCGCGCCCACGACGACGAGGTCAGCCCGGCCTCGGCGGCCAGACCGGGGAACTGCGGGTCGTGGCCGAAGACGTCGAGCTGCCAGGCGGTGTGCGGGTCGCCGCCGAGCACGTCACGCTGGAAACCGATCGCCGTGCACGAAGTTGCGGATCGGTCGTCTCGGTCGTGGTCAGGTTCGTGTTCGGCTCGTTGTAGGTGCCGCCCATGATCTCCGACGCGTCCCTCGGCCAGCAGGCGGCGCAAGAAGGCGCGCTGCTCGGGACGCGCGTCCCAGTACGGCTTGAGGTAGTCGACCTCGGCCAGCACGAACTTGTAGTCGGGGTCGCGGCGGGCCGTCTCGAGGTGCGCGTCGACGAGCGCGAAGCCGGTTTGCTGGAAGTCCTGCCGGAACTGCTGCGCCTGGCCGGGCCGGCTCGTCCCAGGTCGCGGTGTAGGCGGCCTGGGTGTTCCACCACACCGGGTCGTAGTGGAAGTGCGAGATCATCCAGACCGTCCAGCCCGGCTCGGCGACCGTGATCGAGATCGTCTCGACGAGCCCGGCGCCCGCTTCGACGCGCAGCTCGTACCGCGACCGCGCCGGGCCGGCCGATCGAGGCCGGTGAGCGGCACCTCCACGCGTTCGGCGTCGCACGCCGCTCGGCCGACCACCGACACCGCCGCTGAACACCGCGATCGTCGCGGCGCGGGTCGGGCTCGACGAGCACGACCTCGAGGACCGCTCGGGCCGTCGACCATGCTCGGTGTCTGGACGAAACGTTCGGATCGTGACGAGTCTCTTTCGAGATCTGCATCGGAACTGGGTCAGCCCTTGACGCCGCCGGCGAAGTTGAACGCGCCGCCGAGGTACTTCGACAGCACGCCGTAGAGGAACACGATCGGCAGCGTGTACAGGATCGAGAACGCGGCGAGCTGGCCGTACGCGACCTGCCCGTAGGAGGAGAAGAACGTGTAGATGGTCACCGACAGCGGCTGCTTGTTCGGGTCGAGCAACAGGATGAACGGGATGAAGAAGTCGCCCCACTGCGTGCACGAACACGAAGATGCTGACGACGGCGACGCCGGGCGCCATCAGCGGCAGCACGATGCGGCGCAGCGACTGGAACCAGCCCGCGCCGTCGGTCCAGGCCGCCTCCTCCAGCGACACCGGCACGCCGTCCATGAAGTTCTTCATCATCCAGATCGCGAACGGCATCGACGTCGCCGACATGAAGAAGACCGTCGAGGCCGATCGGAGTCGGTCAGGTTGAAGTGCGCGAACATCGCGTAGACCGGCACCATGATCGCGGTGATCGGCAGGCCGGTCGAGAACACGATCGTGTAGAGGAACGGCTTGCCGAACCGCAGCCGGTAGCGCGACAGCGGGTACGCGGCCAGCGACGCGCAGATCACGGTGATGATCGTCGTGCCGCCGGACAGGATCAGCGAGTTGCGCAGCGGCATCCAGAACGTCGTCCGGGTTCAGCACGTCGCGGAAGTTGCTCGAACGTGCAGCCGCCGCCGAGCGGCGACGCGTCAGCGCCGGTCGCGGTGCAGCGAGCCGAGCAACAGCCACAGCATCGGCGCGACGAACAGCACGACGATGACCAGCAGCGACCAGCCGTGCGACCATGCGCGAGACCTGCACGCGCGGCGAGGTCATCGACCAGCGACGCGCGTGCGCGGCGGTCGCGGCGGAGCCGTCATCGGCGGCTCGATCGCTCGCGCATCATCGCTCCTCCACGCCCGACGAAGCGTAGGTAGACCAGCGAGAACAGCGCGCCGACCACCAGCAGCACGAGCGCCATCGCGGTGCCGTAGCCGAGGTCGTAGAACTTGAACGCCTGCTCGTACATGTAGACCGGCGTCGTCGAGCTCTCGTTGCCCGGCCCGCCGCCGGTCAGCACGTAGATCGTCGTGAAGACGGCCAGCGTCTGCAGCGTGATCAGCATCAGGTTGGTGAGGATCGAGCGCCGGATCATCGGGAAGCGTCACGTACCAGCAGCCGCGCGCAGTCCGCCGGCCCCGTCGATCGCGGCCGCCTCCTCGATCTCCGGCGGGATGTCGGACAGCGCGGCCGAGTAGACCATCATCGAGAACGCGGTGCCGCGCCAGACGTTGGCGAGGATGACCGCGAACATCGGCGCGGTGTAGAGCCAGTTCTGCGAGACGCCGATCGCACTTGAGCCAGTGGTTGAGCGAGCCGTCCGGGTTGAGGAAGGCGTACCAGCAGAACGCGGCCACGATCTCGGGCATCACCCACGCGCCGACCACGACCAGCGAGACCGACGCCTGCGTGACAGCGGCTGCCGGCCGCGCATCAGCAGCGCGATCAGCAGCCCGAGCGTGTTCTGCCCGATCACCGCCGAGCCGACGACGAAGATCGACGGTCAGCACGCAGCGACTTGACGAAGATCGGGTCGTGACCACATGCGGGTGAAGTTGTCGAGGCCGATGAAGTGCGGCGTCGACGCGCCGGCGCCGGACAGCGACTGGTTGGTGAACGCGGTGTAGAAGCTCCACAGCACCGGCCCGGCGAAGAACAGCAGCAGCAGCACCACCGCCGGCAGCAGCGGCGCGAGCCTGCGCAGCGACGGACGGCCCGCGCCGGACCCGCGCGCGCCGCTGCGCCGGCGGGGCCGGCGCCGTCTCGGTCGGAGCAGGCGCACTCGTGCCCGGCGACTATCAGTTCGCCGTCGTCGTTGTCGGCGCCGACCTCGCTCTTGACGGTCGTCGGCGAGCTGACTCAGCGCGTCGCCGACCGACGACTGGTTCGGTCATCACCGCCTCCATCGCGGTCTGGATCGCGTCGGAGACCTTCGGGTACTGCGAGTAGGCCGGCCGGAAGTGGGTGTACTTCACCAGGCTGGTGAAGAACGGCGTGAACGGGTCGTTCGACTGTGTACGTCGGGTCGGCGGCGACGTCGCTTGCGCTCGGCGATCTGGCTGGCGGCGATTGTCGTAGGACAGCGAGTTGTCCTTGTTCAGCGCCAGGCGATGAAGTCGAACGCGGCCTGCTTGTTCTTGGCGTGCGCGCCGACCGAGAGCAGCCAGCCGCCGGACATGCTGGTCGAAGCCCGGTGCCGCGCCGTTCTGCGGTCGGCATCGTCGCGGTGCCGAGCACCTTGCTGTACTGCGGCCAGGGCTTGGCTCGCCGGTCTTCTTCCAGTTGCCGGTCTGCCACGAGCCGTCCAGGTCGATCGCGAGCTTGCCGCTTCGGGATCAGGTCGGTGCGACACCTTGGTGCCCAACTGCGGGTCGAGCGCGTCCTGCGGGGTCGGGCCGAGCCCCTCGCTGAAGACGGTCTTGAGGAAGTTGAACGAGTCGGTCAGGCCCTTGCTCGACACGATCCACTTCTTCGACGCGGCGTCGTACAGGGTGTCACCGGTGCCGTACAGCAGCATCTCGAGGCCCTGCATCGTCGCGCCCTCGCCGGCGCGCCTTGCCCGAGTAGATCGTTGAACGGGAGTGACGCCCGGCACCTTCTGCTTGATCGTGCGGGCGGCGGTGAGGATGTCGTTCCAGCTCTTCGGCTGCCAGTTCGGTCGGCAGGCCGGCCTTGGCGAAGATCTGCTTGTTGTAGTAGAGCCCGCGGGTGTCGGTGCCCATCGGGACGCCGTAGGTCTTGCCGTCCTGGCCCTTGCCGGCGGTCTTCGCGGCGTCGGTGAACTGCGACCAGTCCGACCACTTGTTCAAGTACTGGTCGAGCGGCAGCGAGGTAGCCGGCGCTGATGTCGGAGTTCACCAGGAAGGTGTCCTCGTACAGCACGTCCGGCGCGGTCGATGCCGAGCGGTTCATCAGGTCGAGCTTGGTGTAGTAGTCGTTCTCGTCCGCCTGGATCGGCTCGAGCTTCACGGTCATCTTCGGGTTGGCCTTCTCGTACTCGGCCTTGACCTTCTTCATGTGCTGGTCCATCTGGGTGAAGCTGCCGAACTTCTGGTAGGCGACCGTGATCGTGTTGGACGATCCCGATCCGCTGCTGGAACAAGCGGAAAGTGCTCCGCTGGTCAGCAAGGTGGCGGCGATGGCGGCAAACAGCGCGCGGCGTCTCATGGCAGAACCTCCGGCGGTCCGGGACGGGTTTGGCAACGTATCCATTTGGAAACGTAACCAAGCGGACATGCGCTGGTCAACGATTTGTCGTAAATATTCGATACGTGCGGCATCGCCGGTCACTACGATGACGGCAGGAAAGGCGGTCCGAGCGTGGTCGCGGCGAGAGAACCCACCATGCGCGATGTTGCCCACCGCGCCGGAGTCGGCGTCGGGACGGTGTCGCGCGTGGTCAACGGCGGCACGTCGGTGCGTCCGACCACCGCCGAGCGCGTGCTGCGCGCGATCGAGGAACTCGGCTTCCACCGCAACGACGTAGCCCGCGCGCTGCGTCCCGGTATGACGTCGTCGACCATCGCGCTGGTGCTCGGCGATCTCACCAACCCGTTCTACGCGGCGATCGCACGCAGCGCGCTCGACGTCGCGCGGGCATCGGGGTATGCCGTGATGGTCAGCTCGGTCGACGAGGACGTCGCAACCGAGCAAGGCTCCGTCCGGGAACTGTTCGCCCGGCGCATCGCCGGCATGATGCTGGTGCCGGTGCGGCGTGACACGGGGTTCCTGCAGCGGGCGCTGCGGTCCGAGACGCCGATCGTGCTCATCGACCGGCCGGCGCACGGTGTCGAGACCGATGCCGTGCTCGTCGCCAACGACAAGGGCGGCTTCCTCGCCACGCAACACCTGATCGATCAGGGCCACCGGCGCATCGCGATGCTGGTGGCGCCGTCGTACTACACGACCGGGCAACGTACGAACGGATACCGCCGGGCACTACGCGGTGCGGGGCTTGCGCCCGATCCCGAGCTCGTCGTCCTGCTCGAGCACGGCACGGTGGCTGCGGCGCAGGCCGCCACGCACGACCTGCTTGCGCAGCGCCGTCCGCCGACAGCCATCTTCGCGTCGACGAACTTCCTGTGCGAGGGCGCGCTTCGCGCTATCGATGCAGTCGGCGCACGTGTCGCGGTCGTGGGGTTCGACGACTTCCGCCTGGCCGATCTGCTGCCGATGCCCGCGACCGTAGTCACCGCCGACGCTGCCGAGCTCGGCCGGCGCGCGACCACGATGTTGCTCGAACGCATCGCGGGCAGCCGCGTGCCCGTGCGGCGCGAGGTGCTCCCGGTGCGCCTGATCCCGCGCGGATCCGGCGAACGGCGCCCCCGCTCGTAGGCTGTGCGCGTGATCTCCGGGACACACCTGCTCGCGTTCGTGCTCGCGTCGGTGGTGCTGGTCGTCATTCCCGGGCCGAGCGTGCTGTTCGTCGTGAGCCGCACGCTCGTCATGGGACGCCGCGGCGGCCTGACGACGGTCGTCGGCAACTCCCTCGGCGGCCTCGTGCAGGTCGTGCTGGTCGCCGTCGGCGTGGGCACCGTCGTCGAGCGGTCGGTTGCGGCGTTCACCGTGCTCAAGCTGATCGGCGCCGCCTATCTGGTGTTCCTCGGCGTGCAGGCGGTGCGGCACCGCCGCGAGTTGCCGAGCGCGATCACCGGCGTCGTCCGCCCCAAGTCGACCGCGCGGGTGTTGCGTGAAGGGTTCTTCGTCGGCGCGACCAACCCGAAGGGCACGGTGTTCTTCGTCGCCGTGCTGCCACAGTTCGTCGACCGCGGTGCCGGCGCCGTGCCGCTGCAACTGCTCGTGCTCGGGCTGATCTTTCTGGTGGTCGGCCTCGTGAACGACACTGCGTGGGCGCTCGGCGCAGGCGCCGCGCGGTCGTGGTTCGAACGTTCGCCGCGCCGCCTCGAGCGGATCGGCGGGATCGGCGGTGTCACCGTGATCGGGGTCGGTGTCGGGCTCGCCTTCACCGGCCGGCCGGATTAGCGTGCACCTCGGAGGCCGACCATGACCGGACACCGGGGCGCATTCATCATCCTGATTCTCGTGCTGACCGCCCTGGGCCCGGCCGGCCCGGCGCACGGGGCCGCTCCCCGGCAGCGGATGGGAATCGTCGCGGCCGGGTATCCGCCCAAGGCAGGGCGCGCCGAACTGAACGACGTCTCCTGCGTCGACCGCTCGCACTGTCTGGCTGTGGGCTATGCGCGGACAGGCGGGAAGTACCGCACGCTTTTCGAACGCTGGACGGGTTCGCGCTGGCAGGTGATGCCGAGCCCGACGCCGCCCAACGCCTATCTGCAGGCCAAGTCGATCTCGTGCTCGTCGACGACTGCCTGCATGGCCGTCGGGTTCTACCAGCGACCTCCGCTGAGCACCCGACACTTCGACGCCCTGGTCGAGCGCTGGAACGGAACGAGGTGGCGGAGGCTGCCGGCACCGACGTTCGGCATGCGGGGTTCGCATCAATTCACTGCCGTCTCGTGCCCCGCCGCGCGCTTCTGCGTCGCCATCGGCTCCAACTTCGCGGACAACGACAAGCAACGGCCGTCCTACGGCGTCGTCGCGTCGTGGAACGGACGCAAGTGGCACGAGGTGCACCGCGATTCGCGCGGCCGGATGGAGGGTGTGGCGTGCGTGTCGCGACAGACCTGCACGGTGATCTTCGCGCCCGGCAGGGGCAACCACCTGCACCGGTTGCAACTGGCGAACGGCCGGTGGACGGCCCACGTCGACAATCTCGTGGGCGTGCAGTCCGCGATCAACCTCACCGACCTCGACTGCGTCGCTGCCTCGTCCTGCACGGCGGTCGGCTTCAACTTCCAACTCAAGGAGGAGGACGCCGCCGCCGCTTACCACTGGAACGGCGACGTGTGGCGCACGCTGCACCCCGGCGCTCGCAAGAGGCTCCACTCGAGGGACCTCAACGCCGTCTCGTGTCCGACTCCTACCGAGTGCGTCGCCGTCGGTACGACCGATCGCACGTCCGCCGAGTTCGGAGCGGGCCAGGTGATCCCGCTCGTCGAGCGGTTCCACAACGGGCGCACGCAGGTCGTGTCGGCCCGCCCGGCACGGCACTCGTCGGCGACGATCCTCGGTGCAGTTGCATGCCTGTCCAGTGGCCTGTGCCGTGGCGTCGGTTCGCATACGCGCGGCGACACTCAAGTCGAGCACCCGTTCGCCGACCAGGGTGCGGTGTTCTGAGCTAGAGCCGTCCCGACTTCACCACGCGGCTCAGGAATTGCTGGGTGCGCTCCTCGCGCGGGTTCTCGAAGATGTCCTGCGGTGTGCCGCGTTCGAGGATCGAGCCGGCGTCGAGGAAGCACACCTGGCTCGCGACCTCTCTGGCGAAGCCCATCTCGTGCGTGGCCAGCAGCATCGTGAGGCCGCCGTGCGCGAGTTCGCGGACGATCTCGAGAACGTCGCCGACGAGTTCCGGGTCGAGGGCGGCGGTGATCTCGTCGAGCAGCATCACGCGTGGCTGCATCGCGAGCGCCCGGACGATCGCGACGCGCTGTTGCTGGCCGCCGGACAGGCTGTCCGGATACGCCTTCGCCTTCTCTACCATGCCGACGGAGGTCAGCAGCGCCATCGCCCGGTCACGTGCCTCCTGCTTCGGGATGTTTTCGATGCGCGTCGGTGCCAAGGTGATGTTCTCGAGCACCGACATGTGCGGGAACAGGTTGTAACTCTGGAACACGATGCCCACGTCACGGCGCAACCTGTTGAGATCGACACCGGCGCCGCTGACCGTGTCGCCGTCGATGCGGATCTCACCGGCGCTGATGTCTTCGAGCGCGTTCACGCAGCGCAGCAGCGTCGACTTGCCCGAACCGGAGGCGCCGATCAGGCACACCACTTCGTGCCGTTCGACATTCAGGGTGACGCCCTTGAGAACCTCGTTGGCCCCGAACGACTTGTGGACGTTGTCGATCTCGAGGAATGCCATCAGCGCTGCCCCCGCCGTCGCGCGCCGCGGTTTATCAGGTAGTCGACGAAGCGCGCCTGCGGAATGGTGATGATGATGAAGAACGCGGCGGCCAGGGTCACCGGCGACAGGTTGAACAGCTTGCTCTGCCACAGCGTCGAGGTCAGCACGACCTCGGCGATGCTCGCCGTCGACAGCAGCGCGGTGTCCTTCTGCAGGCTGATGAAGTCGTTCAGCAGCGGCGGGATGACGCGGCGCACGGCCTGCGGCACGAGCACCGTGCGCAGCGTCTGCGTGTAGCTGAGCCCTAGTGATCGCGCCGCGGCGCTCTGGCTCGGGTGGATCGACGCGAGCCCCGCGCGGTAGACCTCGGCGACGTACGCCGAGTACGTCATCGACAGGGCAATGATGCCGAGCCACACCGGATCCCACTTCGCCACCGACGGAAACGCGAGCGGAGTTCCGAAGACGATCAGCAGGATCGTCACGATCGCAGGGATCGCGCGGAAGATGTCGCAGTAGACCAGCGCGATCATGCGCAGCGGTGCGCCCGCCCGTCCCGGCAACATGCGCATGATCGCGAGCAGCAGGCCGAACGCCAGCACGAAGATCTGCGCGACTACCGCCGCCCAGATGTTCGTCCAGAACGCGTGGATCATCTCCGAGAACGACAGGCGCCACGCATGTGCCTGGAAGAACGTCTGGACGATGCCGCCGGCGTTCGCGAAGGCCATCTCGAGCAGGCCCCCCACGATCAGCGCGGCGGCGGCGTAGCCCATCGCGATGAACGCCTCTTCACGGCCGCCCGCAGCACAGCGCCGCGCCTCGACGACCTCGTCCTCACGCATGAGCGCGGCCCGTCTTCGGGCAGCGACGAACGCCCGCAGCGTCGGCCACAGCGGATACAGCGACACGACGACGAACACGCCGCCGACGATCGTGGCACCGGCGTTGCCGTGGTTGTAGTCGCGCAGCCGGATCATCCCGTCGACCATCACCGCGACGCCGAGCAGCGCGAGCAGCAACCCGATGACGGCGACGCCGGTGATCGGCTTCGGTTTGCTCGCCGGCGGAGCGGGCTGTACCTCCTGGCTGACGAGCTGCGAGGTACTCATTGGTCCCTTACTTGATCGTCCAGACCGGAACCGAGGAAGGGTCGCCGCCGAAGGCAGGTCCGAGGTACGTCTTGGACAGCGTGTTGAGCGTGCCGTCCTTGATCATCGTCTGGATGCCCTGGTTGAAAGCCTTCTCGTTGGCCGAACCCTTGGGATAGATCGCGCCGTACTTCTCACCGGTCTTGTACTGCCCCGCCACTTCGAGCCTGCCGCCGGTGGCCTTCGCCTCGGCGAGCACGATCGCAGTGTCGAGGAATGCGGCATCGACCTGCCCGGACAGCACACCCTGGTACAGCGTCTGCGAGTTGGGATACACGCGGGCGTTGCACTTGAGCTTGTCCTGGATGAACGGCACCGACGTCGTCCCCGAGTACGCCGCGCACGTCTTGGAGTTGATGTTGTCGGCGGTGACGCCCGCGCCCTTCTTGGTCAGGACGCCGATGTTCGAGTCGAAGTACGGGGTCGAGAAGTCGACGACCTTGGCCCGCTCGGGCGTGATCGAGATCTCGGCGAACGCGAGGTCGAAGCTGTTCGTGCGGCCGGCGACCAGCTGGTCGAAGGACACGTTCTTGACCGTGACCGACGACAGACCCGCCATGTTGGCGAGGTTGGCCGCCATGCAGTACTCGTAGCCGCTCTTGATCGACTCGGGCGTCGTGCCGTTCCACCAACCCTGGGCGGGGAGCGTGGTCTCGACGGTGAGCGTGCCGGACGAGACCGGCTTGAGCGAGATGCTGTTCTTCTTGCTCGTGACCTTGCAGTCGCCGAAGCCGGAACCCGAACCGCTACCCCCGCTGGACGAGCAGGACGCCAGTGTCAGCGCAAGTGCGCCGGCAGCAGCGATAGCGAGTGGTCGCCTGATACGCATGAAATGCCCCAATATGTTGCGGTCGTGGAGGACGGTGCTTCGGTCAGGCTGGCCGTACGCACCCGCTGAGTCAAGGACATCGTCGATCACGATTCGGACGTGTCCTCATAGATTGACGAGGTGGATCTCGATGCCGTTCGCTCGCCGACACGGTGCGCCTCGGCGCGCGATGGTCGGTCTCGGTGCGGCGCGATGCAGCGCCCGGGCCGCTCGCGCAGCACCGCGCCGGCGACCTCGTGCGCACGGCGAGCGTGGCCAAGATCTTCGTGCTGATGGAGCTGGCGAACAGGCTCGCCGGCGGCGGTCTCGATGCGGCCGCGCTGGTCGATCGCCGCCGGGTCGCGCCCGTCCGCGACTCCGGTCTGTGGCATGCGATGACGATCGACACTCTGCCCGTCGCCGATGTGGCCCTGCTGATCGGTGCCGTCAGCGACAACTGGGCGACGAACGCGGCGATCGATCTCTGCGGGCTGGACGCCGATCCAGGCACTGGCTCGTTCGGTTGCCCCGGGCGGGTCGATGCTGCACGACTACGTGCGTGACGTCCGGTCAGCCGGCGATCCGCCGTCGTTGAGCGACGGGTGTGCCGACGACTGGGTCGAGATCGTGCAGGGGCTGTACTCGGCGCGATCGCCCGTCCTCGATTGGCTGGCGCACGGCGCCGACCTGTCCATGGTGGCGGGCGCGTTCGACCTGGATCCGCTGGCCCACGACGTGGCCGACCTCGGGCTTCGGCTGTGGAACAAGACCGGCACCGACGCGGGCGTCCGGGCCGATGTCGGCGTGGTCGCGTCCGCGACGGCGGCGGTCTCGTACGCCGTCCTGTGCAACTGGCCTGAGGCCGATGTCGCGACCCGCGGCCCGGTGCTGCGCGCGATGCGCCGGATCGGGGACGGGATTCGGGCTGTGGTGGCGGGTGTTGGGTTCGAACCAACGTAGGCTGAGCCGGCGGTTTTACAGACCGCTCCCTTTGACCACTCGGGCAACCCGCCAGGGACGCTGGAAAATGTTACCGGACTAGGTTGGTCGGGTCAGCCGCCCCATCAGGAGGTTCGCGACATGGCCGATGCGTCCTTCGACGTCGTCAGCAAGATCGACCGACAGGAGGTCGACAACGCGCTCAACCAGGCCGCCAAAGAAGTCTCGCAGCGCTTCGACTTCCGCGGCACGAACGCGTCCATCGAGTGGTCGGGCGAGCTCGGCGTGACGGTGAAGGCCGACACGGAGGAGCGCGCCAAGGCCGCCCTCGAGGTGTTCAGGGACAAGCTGGTCAAGCGCTCGATCTCCCTGAAGGCGCTCGACGCAGGCGAGCCGCGGGCGTCCGGCAAGCAGTACGTGATCACGTCCACGCTCAAGCAGGGCATCGGCCAGGACGAGGCCAAGAAGATCACCAAGCTGATCCGCGACGAGGGACCGCGCGGGGTGCAGGCGCAGATCCAGGGCGACCAGCTGCGGGTGTCGGGCAAGAAGCGCGATGACCTCCAGGCGGTGCAACAGCTGCTGCGCGGAGCCGACCTCTCCGTAGCCCTGCAGTTCACCAACTACCGCTGACCCCCTAACCTGGTGCCAGCTCAACCGGCAGCGGCTCGAAGCTTTAGCAAAACTTGTCCGAGAAGTCTTCAGCGCTAATTCCCCGCCGTACGTATGCCACTATTCAGAGGACGCATGTGGTGAGACGGCGCGCTTACGCCGCATTGACGACGGTTTGCGCCGATCACGACTGCGCTGTGTGCGGGCATCGCTGCCGGCGGCACGCGGTCACGCCGCCGTCGATCCCCCGACCGGACCACGTCGTTGTCGTGGTCGAGGAAAATCACTCCGAGCACGGAGTGGTCGGCAATGCCAACGCGCCGTTCATCACCGGGCTTGCCGCGTCAGAACGCGAGCTTCACGCACTCCTTCGCGGTCACCCACCCGAGCCAGCCCAACTACCTCGCGCTGTTCTCGGGATCGACCCAGGGAGTCACCGACGACAGCTGCCCGCAGTCGTTCGCGGCGCCTGAACCTGGCACCGACCTCGGTCGGCCGGGATGCGTTCGCCGGCTTTTCCGAAGACCTGCCGTCGGTCGGTTACACGGGCTGCACCAGCGGCGGATATGTCCGCAAGCACAATCCGTGGTCGGACTTCCCCGCTGTGCCGGCCTCGGCCAACCAACCGTTCACGGCGTTCCCGACCGACTACTCGACCCTTCCCACGGTGTCGTTCGTGATTCCGAATCTCACCCATGACATGCACGACGGCACGGTCGCCCAAGGCGACACATGGCTGCAACAGAACATGTCCGGCTACATCACCTGGGCGCAGAGCCATAACAGCCTGCTCGCGCTCACCTTCGACGAGGACGACGGCGGTTCGGCGAACCAGATCGCAACGGTCTTCGCCGGGCAACGGGTAGTTCCCGGGAGCTATTCGGAATCGATCAACCACTACAACGTCCTGAGCACGATCACCCGCGCCCTCGGCGTGGCAGGGCTGGGCAACGCTGCTGGGGCCGCACCGATCACCGACGTGTGGTCGCAAGCCCCGAACGACACGGCCCCGACGGCGGCGTTCGGGTCGTCGTGCACCCAACTGGCCTGCTCATTCGACGGGTCGGGTTCGAGTGACCCGGACGGTCCGATTTCTTCGTACACGTGGGACTTCGGCGACGGTGGGTCAGGCAGTGGGCCGAGTCCGAATCACACCTATCAGCAGGGTGGCACTTACACGGTGCGCCTGACGGTTGCCGATGCCCAGGGTGCGACGGATTCGGTGACCCATTCGGTGGCGGTGACGGCGCCTGCCGGCACTCCGTTCGTGTCCGATGCGTTCAACCGCACCCGTACCGGTGGTTGGGGCAGCGCCGATGTGGGTGGTGCCTACAGCCTCAACGGCGCCACCGCGAACTTCTCGGTCACCCCCGGCGCGGGGACGATCCGCATGACCACGCCGGGCACACTGTTCCGGGCTTTCCTGCCAGCCGCGACCGCCACCGACGCCGACGTGCTCACCTCGATGTCGCTGGACAAGCTGCCCATCGGCGGCCCGGTCTACATCTACGTGATCGGCCGCCGCGTGAGCACCGGCAACGACTACGACGCACGCGTCACCATCAACCCCGACCACGCCGTGCAGTTCTGGCTCGTGCGCACCGTGGGCGGAACCGAAACCTCGATCACCACCGAGACCGTCGTCCCCGGCCTGACCTACAGCGCCGGCAACGCACTGTCGGTACGACTCCAGGTCACCGGCACCAACCCCACCACCGTGCGCGGCCGCGTCTGGCTCACCGGCACCACCGAACCCAGCACCTGGACCGCATCAGCCACCGACACCACCGCCGCCCTGCAAAACCCCGGCGCCATCGGCCTGGTCACCGACCTGTCCGGCAAAGCCACCAACCAACCCGTCACCACCACCTTCACCACCCTCACCGCCAAGCCGACGGCCACCCAGCCGCCCCCGAACAATCCGCCGACCGCGGCTGGTTCCGTGTCGACGGCCTGTGGGCGGAGCAGCAGGTCGTCCTTGAGGCGGACGGACTGGTCAAGTACCGCGTGACCGACCCGATCCACGATGACGCGCTGGTCGCCGAGAAGTTGCGCCAGGAAGCGCTCGAGCGCGCGGGCTACGCCGTCATCCGTGTGACCTGGGGCGACATCCACGTGACCCCCGGGCCACGGTGGAGTCGGATCGTCGCCGTCCTGCGCCAGCACACGGCCTTCTCTGTGTTGCAGCCGCGTGAACGATTCAGGTCGCGTGAGAGTGGTCCGGACGGTCCGATTTCTGCATACACGTGGGCTTCAGCGACGGTGGGTCAGGTAGCGGGCCGAGTCGGACTCAACTGTAGAGGGTGGCCTTCAAGGTGGGCCTGACGGTGCGGTTGCCCAGTCGGCGGTCGTGCTGGTGGAGAACAGCGACTTCCACCCCGAACGGGTTGGCGTTCATCATCGAACGGTGGTTGGCTCAGCGCCGTGTGGGTGGTGCCTACAGCCTCACGCGCCACCGCGAACTTCTCGTCACCCCGCGCACGATCCGCATGACCACGCCGGGCACACGTTCCGCGTTCCTGCCAGCAGCGCGCCACGGGCGGCCGTCCCCGCCTCGAGCTTGCGCAGCGCCGAGGCCAGGGCGAGCGGGTCGTTGGACAGCTCCGCACCCGACTCGTCGGCCTGGTACTCCCGCGAGCGCGATATCGCCAGCTGCACCATCCCGGCCGCGATGGGGCCGAGGATCATCATCAGCAGCCCCGCGAACGGGTTGCGGTCGCGGTCGTTGCCGCCACCGAAGAACATCGCGAAGTTCGCCAGGAACGTGATCGCGGCGGCGATCGTGCCGGCCACCGACGAGATCAGGATGTCGCGGTTGTAGACGTGCGACAGCTCGTGCCCGAGCACCGCCCGCAGCTCGCGCTCGCTGAGGATCTCGAGGATCCCGGCCGTCGCGCACACGGCGGCGTGCCGCGGCGAGCGCCCGGTCGCGAAGGCGTTCGGCGCCTCGGTCGGCGACACGTACAGCTGCGGCATAGGCTGCCGCGCCGTCGTGGCCAGCTCGCGCACGATCCGGTACATCGCGGGCTGCTCGGCTTCGCTCACCGGCCGCGCCCGCATCGACCGCAGCGCGATCTTGTCGGAATTGAAGTACGAGAACGCGTTGATCGCCACGGCGATCCCCAGGCCGACGAGCAGCCCGGAACGCCCGAAGAAGTATCCGCCCAGCCCCACGAGCAGGGCACTGAGCACGCCGAACAGGACGGCGGTCTTGAATCCGTTTGCTGCACTCCTCACATCCGGTGAACGCCTGGACGCGGGGCCGCGTTCCCCCTGCGACAATCACCCACGTGTCAGCCATCGAGCATCTCGTCCACGCCAATCAGCTGTACACGGCCAGCTTCCCGGGCCCCCGTCCGGTGCGGCCCAAGCTCGGCCTCGCGGTCGTCACCTGCATGGACTCCCGCCTCGACCTGTTCGGCGCGCTCGGTCTGGACATCGGCGATGCCCACCTCCTGCGCAATGCCGGCGGCGTGGTGACCGACGACGTGCTGCGCTCGCTCGCGATCAGTCAGCGCAAGCTCGGCACCCGCGAGATCGTGCTCATCCACCACACCAACTGCGGGATGGACGACTTCGACGACGAAGCGTTCCGGGCCGAGCTCGAGGCCGAGACCGGCGAGCGGCCGGGATGGAACCAACCAGGCTTCAGCGACGTGCGTGCGGACGTCCGCGAGTCGATCGAGCGGGTGCGCTCGTGCCCGTGGCTGCCGCACCGCGACGAGGTCCGCGGTTTCGTGTTCGACGTGGCGACCGCGGCGATCGACGAGGTTCAGGCGACGATCTGATCCGCGGGCGTCCAGCCCGACACGACGGGCAGCCCGGCGCGGCGCCAGGCGTGGAACCCGCCGACGATGTCCGTGGCCTCGACGCCGAGCGCGTTCAGTGAATCGGCGGCGAGTGAGGACGTGTAGCCCTCAGTGCAGACGATGATCCACCGCTGACCGGGACGGGCCTGCGGCAGGCGGGCCGAGGACGTGGGGTGCAGCCGCCATTCGAGGTGGTTGCGCTCAACGACGATCGAGCCAGGGATCTCGCCCGTCCCCGCCCGCTGCCAGGCGGGCCGGATGTCGACCAGCCGCGCGCCGTTCTCGAGCAGCCGCGCCGCCTCGCGCGGGCCGACCCGCGTCAGCCGCGAGCGGGCGTCGTCGAGCATCTCGTCGACCGAGGTGAAACGCATCATGACGCCACCCGCAGCGGCACCGATGGCTCCGGGTCGTCGGTCAGCACCGACCTGGCCGCGACGAGATCACCGCCCGCCACGTCGTAGTACGTCATCGACGACAGCGGCGGAGAGTACGCGTGCACGCTGATCGCGGCCTCGACGCCGCAGTTGCGCACGTCGTGGATGTAGTGCCGGCCGAACTTCACCGTCTCGCCCGCCGGGCGCGCGGTGTCGCGGATCTGCACGCGCCCGTCGGCGTAACCGCACGGCACCGACTCGGTCAGCGTCCCGCTCAGCACCGAGAACGCGCCGGAGGATCCGCCGTGGTCGTGCAGCTCGGTGCCCTGCGACGGCAGCCAGCTGATCAGCCAGATGTCGATGCGCTGGTCGCGGTAGATGCGCTGGTGCCAGCGCTCCTGCTCGTCGAAGGAGAGGAAGGGATACCTGCCGGCGCGGACCTCGTCGGCATAGAAGCACGCGAACTCCACCAACTGTCCGGGTTCGAGGCGTTGCGAGCGGCGTTGGGTCACCGCCCCAGTGTGGCGCGCAAGCTCTACTTTGTCTAGCGACTAGCTAGAGAATTCTCAGGCCGCCCACTTGAACGAACGCATCAGGTCTTCGACCCGCCCGACGATCTCCGGGTCGCGGCCCTCGGGCATCGCGAACTCGGCGAGCAGCGCCAGCCGGCCGCTCGGGGTCGGCAGCACGAAGCGCATCCCGAACTCGTCCTGCTCGGGGTCGACCAGCTCGGCCGCCACGTCGCCACCATCGATCGGCACGGCCGCGGGCGTCTCGTCGTCCAGCAGGCCGATGGTGAGCACGCCACTGGCAGGAGTGAACCGGTCGGTGCCGATGACCACCGTGCTCAGCATCGCGAGCAGCGGCGTGCCGGCGACCTCGTCCGGAATGCCGGCGTCATCCGGCGTCACGACGACCCAGTCACGGCAATCCATCTCGAAGGACGGAAGGGTCAGGTCCTGCATCGCTGTCTCCCTAGAAGCTCGGGTCGGAATGAGTGGCTGACTCCCCCGAGTTATGACTCAAGAAATACTCAAGATCTCGATTGAGGTTGTACCCGCGACAGGGGGCACTCAAGCACCCGTCGATGAAAGTAACGGCGTTTTCCCGCCGGGAGTGACGCCCCCGAACTGGCAGGTTCTGCACGGCAGCTTTAGGCCAAGTCCGAATTGCCCAAGGCTGCGAGGTTCGCCCCGCGTGCGGCGGCGGACGCGTCGTCCATCACTGCGGGACGTCGCGCTGCACCCCCTCGCCTAGGATGGATTGGTTGCAGGAACAGCGCCGGAACCGTCGCCTGGAGGCGAACCGCAGGGATGTCGAAGAACGTCGAGCAGCTCGACCGCGTGGTCATCAGGATCGCGGGCGACTCCGGAGACGGAATGCAGCTCACGGGCGACCGATTCACCCAGGAAACCGCGATGTTCGGCAACGATCTCGCAACCTTCCCGAACTTCCCCGCCGAGATCCGCGCCCCGGCCGGCACGCTCGCCGGCGTCTCGTCCTTCCAGCTGCACTTCGCCGATCACGACATTCTGACGCCGGGTGATCGACCGGACGTGCTCGTGGCGATGAACCCGGCCGCGCTGAAGGCGAATCTGGCCGACGTGCCCAAGGGTGCGTCGCTGATCATCGACACGCACGACTTCACCCAGCGGGCACTCGCGCGCATCGGATGGACGAGCAACCCGCTCGAGGACGGCACCCTCGACGGCTACCACGTCCATGCGCTCGACCTCACCGACCTGACTCTGGAAGCCCTCAAGGAACTTGAGCTTTCACGTAAAGACGCCGGCCGGTCGAAGAACATGTTCGCGCTCGGATTGCTCTCCTGGATGTATTCGCGTCCGACCGAGGGAACGCTCGCATTCATCACGAAGAAATTCGCGAACAAACCGGACATTGCCACCGCGAATATCACCGCATTCAAGGCAGGCTTCCACTTCGGCGAGACGACCGAGGCGTTCGCGGTCTCCTACGAGGTGAAGCCGGCCGCGCTGCCGCACGGCACCTATCGCAACATCACCGGCAACATGGCGCTGTCCTACGGGCTGATCGCTGCCTCGCGCCGCAGCGGCCTGCCGCTGTTCCTCGGCGCGTACCCGATCACGCCGGCCAGCGACATCCTGCACGAGCTGAGCAAGCACAAGCGCTTCGGCGTGCGCACCTTCCAGGCCGAGGACGAGATCGCCGGCATCGGGGCGGCGCTGGGCGCTGCGTTCGGGGGCGCGCTGGCGGTGACTACGTCGTCCGGGCCGGGCATCGCGCTCAAGGGCGAGACGATCGGTCTCGCGGTCTCGCTCGAACTGCCGCTGATCATCTGCGACATCCAGCGCGGCGGCCCGTCGACGGGACTGCCGACCAAGACCGAGCAGAGCGACCTGCTGCAGGCGATGTACGGACGCAACGGCGAGGCGCCCGTCCCGATCGTCGCCGCGCAGTCGCCCGGTGACCTGTTCGCGATCGCGGTCGAGGCGGCGCGCATCGCGCTGACCTACCGCACGCCGGTGTTCCTGCTCTCGGACGGCTATCTGGCCAACGGGTCGGAGCCGTGGCAGGTGCCGTCGGTGGAGTCGCTGCCGGACCTCTCGGTCGAGTTCGCGACCGAGCCGAACGGCGAGGACGGGCAGTACCTGCCGTACCTGCGTGACCCCGAGACGCTCGCGCGGCCGTGGGCCGTGCCCGGCACGCCGGGACTCGAGCACCGGGTCGGGGGCATCGAGAAGGCCGACAAGACCGGCAACATCAGCTACGACCCCGACAACCACGACTTCATGGTGCGGACGCGCCAGAACAAGGTCGACGGCATCGCGCGGTCGCTGCCGCCGATGGAGGTCGACGACCCCGACGGTGACGCGCGCGTGCTGGTACTCGGCTGGGGCTCGACGTACGGTCCGATCGGCGCGGCATGCCGGCAGGTGCGGGCCGCCGGGCTGTCGGTCGCCCAGGCGCATCTGCGCCACCTCAACCCGTTCCCGTCCGATCTCGGAGCGATCCTGGCGCGCTACGAGCGCGTCGTGATCCCCGAGATGAACCTGGGCCAGCTGGCCCAGCTGATCCGCGCTCGCTATCTGGTCGACGCGATCTCGGTGACGCAGGTGCGTGGCCTGCCGTTCAAGGCCGACGACCTCGCCGAGACGTTGCAAGGAGTGGTGAACCATGACTGAGCAGAGCAGTGCCAGCGGCCTGCCGCTCGCGCTGAAGGCCAAGGACTTCAAGACCGACCAGGAGGTGCGCTGGTGCCCCGGGTGCGGTGACTACGCGATCCTCGCGGCGGTGCAGGGCTTCATGCCCGAGCTGGGCATCCCGCGCGAGAACATCGTGTTCGTGTCGGGCATCGGGTGCTCGTCGCGGTTCCCGTACTACATGAACACCTACGGCATGCATTCGATCCACGGACGGGCGCCGGCGATCGCGACCGGCCTGTCGACCTCGCGTCCCGACCTGTCGGTGTGGGTGGTGACCGGCGACGGCGACGCGCTGTCGATCGGCGGCAACCACCTCATCCACGCGCTGCGCCGCAACGTGAACCTGAAGATCCTGCTGTTCAACAACCGCATCTACGGATTGACCAAGGGGCAGTACTCGCCCACGTCCGAGATCGGCAAGATCACCAAGTCGACGCCGATGGGCTCGCTCGACAACCCGTTCAACCCGATCTCGGTCGCGCTCGGTGCCGAGGCGACGTTCGTGGCGCGGACGCTCGACTCCGATCGCAAGCACCTGCAGTCGGTGCTGCGTGAGGCCGCGGCGCATCAGGGCACGGCACTGATCGAGATCTACCAGAACTGCAACATCTTCAACGACGGCGCGTTCGACGTCCTCAAGGAGCCGGCGACGCGCGACGAGTGGACGATCCCGCTGACCGACGGTGAGCCGATCCGCTTCGGCGAGTCGAAGGCGGTCGTGCGGCAGGCCGACGGTTCGCTCGTGGTCGAAGAGGGCGTCGCCGACGACGACCCGCGCGTCGTCGTCCATGACGCGCACCGGCAGGACCCGTCGTACGCGTTCGCGCTCTCGCGCATCCAGGCGCTCGACTCGCGGTATGCCCCGATGGGCGTGTTCCGCTCGGTCGAGCGGGCGTCCTACGACGCGCTGATGGCCGAGCAGCTCGACACCGCCGCCGCCAAGGCGCCGGGTGACGACGGTGCGCTGCAGGCGCTGCTGGCCGGTGCGGACACCTGGCAGGTCGCGTAGCCGCTGCGGGTCCTCGGGGTGCATCACGTCGACGGGCGGACGGACGTTGCACCCGGCATCGTCGCTGAGCGTCGCCCGGACGAACGTTGCACCCGGCATCGTCGCTGAGCGCCGCCGTTTCGCCGTCTTGGGCGACGATGCCGAATGCAACGTCGGGATCGGCGGCGGGGTGTGGACGACCGGTGTCCGTGTGGACGATCAGCGACACCGTTTCTCCGTTCGGCGCACCCTCGTCGAATGCCCAAGCCAGATCTGCCAGAGACGTTCACCGCAGCGCGATCAGGTCTGACGTCCTCCGCTCTGCGGCACCGGGTTCGCCGCGGTCAGTACGACCGGTTGCAACTCGGCGTGTTCGCGGCGGCGCAGGCTCCCCACCCGGCGCGGTACCGAGCAGCGCGCAATGCCAATCTTCGTGCCGCGTTCGGCGCGGGCGCAGCCTGTGAGCGCGCGGCCCTTAGCCACGCGTCGTCGGCAATCGCCTGGGATCTCCCGGTCGTCGGCCGCGCCGTTCTGCAGCCCTGCGTCACCGTGCAGTCGGGAACCGCGCTCCGTTCCCTGGCCAAGGTGCACTTGCACCGGGCGACTCTCGACGAGATCGAACTGATCAACGGGTTCCGTGCGCTACCGATCGCTCGGACAGTCAGCGACCTGGCTCGCGAGCACGGAGCGGCAACCGGTCTCGCAGCTGCTGACGCGGCGTTGCACCTCGGGCTCATCACGCGCGAACAGCTCGTCGCCGTTGCGTTGCAGCAGCGCCGGTGGCCGGGCGGACGCACAACCGGATGGGTGGCCGGCTTCGCCGACGGGCGCATCGAATCGCCGCTCGAGTCGATGAGCCGGTTCTGCATGCACCGTCGCGGGCTGCCGGCGCCTCGTCCGCAGGCACGGATCGTCGACGAATCCGGCGAGATCGTCGCCCGTGCCGATTTCTACTGGGAGGAGTACGGAGTAGTGGGCGAGTCGGACGGCGCGATGAAGTGGGAGAACGATCCCGGCCAGCGCGACAAGCGTGACGCCAAGACCTATCTGCTCGAAGATCTCGGCCTGATCGTCGTTCGCTGGGGGTGGCCCGACCTTCGTGCGTTCGCTGCCGTCGAGCGCCGCCTCCGCCTGGGGTTTGCCCGCGGAGCTCGCCCCGGGTCGCCGCTGCGCCGATGGCGAGCACTGCCGGACGACTGGCCCGACGTTGCATCCGGCATCGTCGCCTGACGACCGCCGGAGAACCCCTGTGGCGACGATGCCGGGTGCAACGTCCGTGCGCAGGTGCGACCACACGCAACCCCGGGAGCGCCGGTACCGTCGACGGCATGGCCGAGCCGACTCCCGCGCAGATCAACATGAACCTGCCTCCTGAGCAGGAGGCCGGCACGTACGCGAACTTCGCAGGAGTTTGGCACGGCGCGGACGGGTTCGTGCTCGACTTCGCGGTGGTCACCCACCCGCCGACACCGGGCGAGGATCTGACCGAGATCAACGCCCGCGTGGTGAGCCGGGTGCGCATCCCGACCAGCCAGGCGTGGGAGCTCATGCGCGCGCTCAACGAGCAGCTCGGCCAATGGGAAACCGAACACGGTAGCGACAGCGCCGGCCAGTGACGATCGTGGCGCTTACGATCCCTGCGCGGCGGTTCGACTGCCGCGCCGGGAGGGTCCGTAGATGCGTCGTGTCCTGGCGTGAGCCTGGTGGTCGACGGGCGCGTGATCGAACGCCGGGCGGTGTCGGCGCGGCCGGCTTCGGTCCCAGCGCTGTTCGCTCCGCCGCTCGCAGCACCCTTCGCGTCGCCGCGACCACACCATTCGGTCGCGCACACTGTGAGGCGCTGACCACACAGCTCGCATTGGCCGAGGAAATGAGGCGGTTCGGCTCGTAGATTCGAAGGCGTGACCGACGCGAGCGACACCCGCGCCGGTCTCGGCTACGGGCTCGGCGCTTATCTGCTGTGGGGACTGTTCCCGCTCTTCTTCCCGCTTCTCGAACCGGCGGGCTGGGTCGAGATCCTCGCCCAGCGCATCCTGTGGTCGCTGGTCGTCGTCGCGGCGCTGCTGGCGTTCACCCGCGGGTTCCGCGGTGTGGGGCGCGTGCTGCGCAACCGCTCCCAGTTCGCCCGCCTGGCCACCGCCGCGGTGCTGATCACGGTCAACTGGGCCGTCTACATCTGGGGCGTCAACAGCGGGCACGTGGTCGAGTGCAGCCTCGGCTATTTCATCAACCCGCTGTTCACGATCCTGCTCGGCGTGGTGATCCTCAAGGAGCGGCTGCGCCCGGCGCAGTGGGCCGCTGTCGCGATCGGTGTCGTCGCCGTCGTCGTGATCGCCGTCGACTACGGACGTCCGCCGTGGATCGCGCTGGTTCTCGCCGCCTCGTTCGGGTTGTACGGATTCCTGAAGAAGCAGGCGGGCGTCGGTGCCGGCGACTCGCTGATGATCGAGACCGGCGTGCTCGCGATCCCCTCGGCGATCGCGCTGATCGTCGTCAGCGCCCACGGCGATCTGGCGTTCGGGCACCACAGCATCGGCAACACGCTGCTGCTCGCGGGCAGCGGCGTCGTGACCGCCGTCCCGCTGCTGTTCTTCGCCGCCGCCACGCAGCGCCTGCCGCTGTCAGTCGTCGGACTGCTGCAGTACCTGACGCCGGTGCTGCAGTTCCTGGTCGGCGTGGGCATCCGGCACGAGCACGTGCCGTTCGCCGAGTTCATCGGCTTCTGCCTGGTCTGGCTGGCGCTGATCGTGCTCACCGCCGACAGCCTGCGGCAACGCCGGGCAACGGCGCGCGCGGGACGCGACGCGCAACCCGTCTCGGTCTGACGCGTTCAGGCCGCCAGCTCGAACGACACCTCGACGCCAACCCGCCACGGCACGCGGGGCCGCGGCCTGTCCGTCCGGTGCGCGGCCGGGCTCTGCTCGTCAACCGCAACGGGACGACGACGACCTCAGCGGGGCCGGGCTGGGCACCCCGGCGCTCGCGCACGAAGCCGAAGACAGCGATCCCGATCGACAACCAGACCACCAACGCGTCGACCGCCAGCACGGCAGTGCCGACAGTTGAGGTGAGGTCGCCGGCTCGCCCCGTCAGCGCGAGACCTGCGCCACCGACGGCGCTTGTCGCCGCGAGCCGCAGCAGTGAGCGCGAAGGGCGACGGCCACCGGCGGCGGCGTTCGTCGGAACTGTGCGTGCCGGCCCGGCGTGCGCGCCACGGCGGCCGGCTCGACATCCTGCCTGTGCTTGGCCATGTCCTGTCCATCGGCGTGTAGAGAGCCGACCTGAGGCCTACGTCAGCGCAGTGAACACCAGATCGAGCGCGGCCGGCCCGGCGTTCAGCTCGTACCGGGGCAGCACACCCGGCCCGCATGACGCCGTGCCGAGCCCGTTCTGGCCCACGTCGAGGTTCACGAACACCTGATCGCGCGCGATGAGGTCGGTGGTGTGCCGAGCGCCTTCGAGGTCTTCGCTGGTCCAGCGTCGCACGGTGAGGTCGAAGGTCCCCGATGACGAGATGCGCACGCCGCTGCCGTCGGCCGACCGCAGCTCGGCCCAGCGGACGTCGCGCCGGTTGCCGTTCTCCTGCGGGTAGACGTACGGCGTCTGCCACTCGTCGACCGTGCGTCGGTACCTGCCGACGAGAGCGGCCCGGGCGCTGTCGGCATACGCTTCGCCCGGCCCGAGGCCGAACCACTCAACCGCCTCGATCGACGCAGGCAGGGCCAACCGCAATCCGAGCCGAGGCAGCGGAACGTCCCACAGACCCTCAGGCGTCACCGACCACTGCAGTCGCAGCGCGCCGTCGGTCGTGCCCGTCCATCGGAACGTCGACCGCATACCGAGATCCGTTGCGGCCGGTGCCGAGCGCATGACGACGACGAGCTCGTCGCCGTCGCGCTCGACCGACCGCACGTCGTGCGTGAGTCGATCGAGCCCGATGGCGCGCCACGCCGGCGCCATCGGCACGCCGTGCATCCCGCGGTCGTTGTCGGTCGTCGCGCGCCACAGATCCAGCAGCGGGCCGGCCACCGGCAGGTCGCCGATGCGCGTCAACCGTCCGCGATCGCCGAACGAGTCCGGCAGGGCGCCTGCGCCCACCTCGGCGCGTGGAACTCGAAGCCAGTTGCGTCTGCGCGGCTGCAATCTCGTGCCCGGCCGGTGCCCATGGTTGGTCCTCGGCGAGCACAGCCCGCACCGTCAGCCACACCTCGCCCGCACCCGCCCGCGCCGTTGACGGCAGCGGCACGTCCACTGCCTCGCCGGCCGCGACCGCAGGGACGTCGAGGTCACCGGACGCCAGCACAGCTGTCTCGTCCGCAACCTCCCAGCCGAACCGGACGTGCGACAGGTTGTCGAAAGCCTGCTTGTTCACCACCCGCACCGACTCGCCCGAGACGTCGAGACCGATCGGCGAGAACACCGCCTTCAACTCGACAAGCCCCGGCGACGGCGTGCGATCGGGGAACACGAGGCCGTCGATGCAGAAGTTGCCGTCGTGCACGACCTCGCCGAAGTCGCCGCCGTAGGCGAAGTACTCGCGCCCGTCAGGCGTCGTCTGCCGGATGCCGTGGTCGATCCACTCCCAGATGAACCCGCCCATGCACCGCGGGTACTTCTCGAACAGCTCCTGGTACTCGAGCAGGCCGCCGGGGCCGTTGCCCATCGCGTGCGCGTACTCGCACAGAACGAACGGCAGCGATCGCCGGTGCTCGTCAAGCGCGGGATCCTTCGTGACCGGTTCCTCGCCGCGGCCGATCGCGTCGACCTCGGCGTGGGTGGCGTACATGCGGCTGTAGACGTCGACGTAGCCGCTGTCCCAGTCGCCCTCGTAGTGCACCGGACGGCTCGGGTCGCGCTGGTGCGTCCACTCGGCGATCGCCTCGAGGTTCTGTCCGGTACCGCTCTCGTTGCCGAGTGACCACATCACGATGCTCGCGTGGTTCTTGTCGCGCTCGACCGTGCGCGTCATCCGATCCATGAACGCGTCGAGCCACGCCGGGTCGTCGCTGGGGTTTTTGCGCCAGTCGACCAGGAAGAAGCCGTGTGTCTCGAGGTCGTTCTCGAGGATCACCCACAGCCCGTACTCGTCGCAGAGATCGATGAAGTGCGGGTGCGGCGGGTAGTGGCTCGTACGCACCGCGTTGATGTTGTGCCGTTTCATCATCAGCACGTCGGCGAGCATGTCGTCGTGCGTGACAGCACGCCCACGATCGGGGTTCCACTCGTGCCGGTTGACGCCGCGGAACTTGACCGGCGCACCGTTGACCGTGAACACCCCGTCGACGATTGCGACGGTGCGAAACCCGATCCGGAAGCTGATCGTCTCGCCGCCGGCGTGCAGCGTCGCGTCGTAGAGGCGGGGACGTTCGGCGCTCCACGCGTCGACCGCCATGACGTGCGGGCCGGCAGGGTCGACATCGGCAAGCCCCAGCTCCGGCACGCTCAGCGTCGCAGGCGCATCGGTGTCGACGCGCAACGAGCCGTCGCCCGTCATGTGGTCGTAGTCGGCGTGCACGAAGAAGTCGTTGACGCACCCTGCGGGACGGTGGATGAGCTCGACGTCGCGGAAGATGCCCGAGAGCCACCACTGATCCTGGTCTTCGAGGTAGGACGCCGCCGACCACTGCTGCACGACGACGGTCAGTTCGTTGCCACCAGGTCGCAACAGCTCACCGACCGCGAATTCGGTTGTCAGCCGGCTGCCCGTCGACCAGCCGAGCTCGGTGCCGTTGAGCCAGACGGTGAACATCGAGTCGACGCCCAGGAAGCGCAGCACCGCGTCACCTTCGGGCCAGTCATCCGGAAGACCGAACTCGGTGCGGTACTCGCCGACCGGGTTGTCCTCAGGCGCATGCGGCGGGTCGACCGGAAACGGAAACTGCACGTTCGTGTACGCGGGCCGGCCGTGTCCCTGCAGTTGCCAGTGCCCGGGCGCGTCGATCGTCGCGGCGCCGTGGTCGACAGAGCTGTCATCGCCGGCTTGGCGCGCCCCGATGCGGAACGCCCACACTCCCGACAGGTCGACGCGCGCTGCGTCCGACACGAATCCTGCATGCGAGTGTCTCCGTCCGGCACCCGGCATGCGGGCGAGCGACAACGCGTCCCAGACCGTGGAAGTAGTCACCACAGCCAACCTAGACGGACGTCGACGGCGCGAACCGCGCGGTCCTGCGCAAAGCACCCGCGCGTCTCGTAAGGCCTGCGTTACCCTCGGCGTTTTGTGACAGCTGATCGCTACGCCAGCGACACCCACGCTGAGGCGACCGGGACCTGGCACGACGAAAGATGCGCCGTTCAAGGCCCGATGGGCCGCCGACTCATCGCCGACGAAGGTGTTACACCACCGTCCGTTGTCGAGATCGGATGTGGCACGGGCGGGGTGCTTGCCGGCCCGCGCGACCGTGTGCGTGGGCCGAGTGGACCTGCTCGGTCGCGGTTGCACCCGCTAAATTCTGCGAGTGTCACATGTCCGCATCGTGTTGATCGTGCTCGTGCTGCTGCTCAGCATGGGATGCGCTGTAATACTCGGCAGACGCCATCGCCTCGGTTGCGTCCTGCTCGCCCTGCTCTCCGCGCTGTGGCTGCTCGTGAACCATGACTTCGAGGGCCCGACCCTGGTCACTGTGTCTCGAGACCATGGCCTCACTGCCTCCGATCTCGTCGGAATCGGTGGGGTGATCCTGGCAGCGTGGCAATTCCGGCGTCTGGCGGGGCGCCGCGCCCACGTACGGTGACAGCGTGGCTGAACGACCGCGGGACCGAACGACGATTCTCGTCGGCTTGCTCACCGTCTTTGTGATGGCTGTGATCGCGGCGATCTTCCTGGTCTCTATGTCGCCCTGGAACGATCCGCATCCAAGGTTCCACAAAGTACGCCCGACACACGTCAGCCGGCATCGGTGACTGCGCAGAGGGTGCTCGTCGCCGGCGGCGCCGGATTCGTCGGTTCATGGTTCGTACGCAGCCTGCTCGACGACCGCTACGCGGGACTCGTCGGCGCTCATGTGACGGTCTTCGACAAGCTCACGTACGCAGGCAACCTCGCGAACCTCGCGACGGTGGTCGACAATCCCAGGTTCGCGTTCGCGAACGGTGACATCTGCGCGGCGGCGGATCTGGACGCCGTGGTGCCGGGTCACGAGATCGTCGTCAATCTCGCGGCCGAGTCGCACGTCGACCGCTCCATCGCCGGTGACGCGAACGACTTCGTCACCACGAATGTCGTCGGCGCTCAGCAGCTGTTCGCAGCCGCGCTGCGCCACGGCGTAACCACCGTGATGCACGCTTCGAGTGACGAGGTGTACGGATCGATCGACGAGGGATCGTGGGACGAACTGGCACTGCTCGAACCGAACACGCCGTACGCAGCGGCCAAGGCCGGCGGCGATCTCGTGGCGCGCGCCTACTCGGTCACCTACGGTCTCGACGTGCGGGTCACGCGGTCTTCGAACAACTTCGGGCCGTATCAGCACCCGGAGAAGGTGATTCCGCGCTTCGTCACGAAGCTTCTCAGCGGTGAGCGCGTCCCGCTCTACGGCGACGGCTCCCAGGTGCGCGAGTGGTTGTGGGTGGGCGACCACTGCGACGCCCTCGCTCTCGTCGTCCAGGACGGCCGGCCGGGCGAGGTGTACAACGTCGGCGGTGGCCGTGAAATCAGCAATCGCAATCTCACGCAGTTGCTGCTCGAGGCCACCGGCCGCGACGAGAGCTTCATCGAACACGTCGCCGACCCGCGCGGGCGCGGCCACGACCACCGCTACTCGGTCGATTGCACCAAGATCGGGGCACTCGGGTACCGACCGCGTGTCACGTTCGAAGACGGTCTCGCACGCACGGTGCAGTGGTACCGCGACAACCCCTCGTGGTGGGAACCGCTGCGCTGAACTCGTCGGTCAGCTCCAGGTGTCGAACTCGTAGTAGGTGTGCGTCGTCCTTGGCACGCCCAACGCGCCCACCAGGCTGGTGTGCGCGACGAGCGGATGATTCGCGCCGTTGCGGAATGTCGCGTTGGAGTAGGTGCGGATGTGCTCGCGGTGATTGACGCCCTTCACGGTGCAGGCACCCACACTCTTCGACAGGGTGCCCCCGGTGAACCGCCCGGTGCCGGTGAACGGTCCGGTGTCCGCGGCCCACACCTGCAAGGTGTGTTTCGTCGGGTTGAACACCGGTGCGTGCGAGCTGTTGGTCGAGAATGCGTCCTGGCGACCGGCGCCCGCAGGGTTGTTCAGCGTTAAGTCGTGGGTGAGTAGGGCGAACCCGTGTGGGCCGCCGACGCCCCATAGAGTGCGCAATCCGCCTCCGTTCGCCTGGTAGGACATGCTCGTGTAGCAGGCGTTCCTCGACGAAGCCGGCACGCAGTTGGCGTTGTCGATGATTTCTGCCTTGCCCCTCGGGAACCCGGAGTGCATCGCGCCGACCGTTCCGCCCGCTCGCAGCTGCGTCTTGAGCGTGACCCGTCCGGTGAGGTTTCCGAAGAAGTACGTCTTCGATCCGCTGCTGCACGAAGCGTGGCGCCGGCTGGTCGCAGTGAAGGTCAGGCGCAACGTCGTCAATGCGGCGATCGACGATGGCGTCGTCACCGTGGCGTCGCCCGAGCCGGAGTCGAACGTCATGCCCGAGCTGGGGAACGTCGCGAACCAGTCGTGGTACTCGGTGGTCGGAACGGGCTTCGACTGCGACCGCAGCAGTGTTTCGCGCACTTCGTCACTGGACCCGTCACCGCCCGGGTACACCGTGAGACTCAACTGCCATGCCTTCCCGTTCGCCGTGTGCACGGTGATGGCAGGGCTTTCGAGAAAGACCTGGTGCTGCACCAGCGCTTGAGCCGCCGGGCTGGTTGCGACCAGCCCGGCGAGCGCTATGAGCGCTGCGGTGGCAGCCGCGAGAGCTCGCCTGCCCATCAGTGCCAGGTCTCGTAGTCGAAATACGCGCTCGCGCCGCTGGCGATGGTCAGCTTTCCCGTGAGGGCCGTGTGGCCGACAACCGGGTGCCCCGAGGTGTTCGTGAAATGAGAGTTCTCGCCGACGTACTGCACCTCGGTGTGGTGCTTGCCGTTGAGCGTGCAACTGGTGCTCTCTTGGCTCAGCCTCGTGGCGACGACCCTGCCGGACCCCGTCACGAGCGCGGCGGACGAGGCCGGCACCTGCAAGGTCTTGGTCGTCTTGTTGAGTGTCGACGAGCGCGATCCTCGTCCTGCGGCGTAGTCGGCGCGTTGCGCGCCGCTCGGCTTGGCGAGCTTGACCAGATGCGACACTTCGAGGTCGCTCGTCCCGCCTTCGCTGAAACCGAACAAGCCTGTGTGATGCGCGCCGGAGCCGTCGAAGAACGCCGACTTCGAGCACCGGACGTTTTCGGGGATCGAGTGCAGGCACATGCGATCGACGTCCAGCTGGGTCCCGGACGTGAAGGTGAGCCGCTGACCACCAACCGTGCCGCCGTGTTTGAGATGGGTCATAAGCGTCGCCCGGCCGCTGAGCGTTCCGTTGTACACGGTTTCGGAGCCGGAGCTGCACGACGCGTTGTGGTGGCTCCGAGCGGTGAACTTCATGTTCAAGACGGTGAGCCCGGCGACCGACGACGGCGTCCTCACCGCGCCGTGACCGGTTGACGCGTTGAAAGTCAGCGTCGACTTGGGCACCGGAACGTCCCAGTAGTGCGACTCGGTGCCGCCGCCCGCCGTGCGCGACAGGTACAAGGTGACATCGTCGTTGCCCTGGTCCGTTTGACCCGTCACGACGCCGAAGTTCCACTTCATGCCGTTGGCCGTGTGCACCGTGACGTTGCCCGTCTGGACGCTCAGCTGTGGGGCCGGCGCCGCGTAGGACGGAGAAGCTGCGACCACCAGCCCTGACATTGTAGTGATCATTGCGGCGAACGCGCCGATCGCGCGTGAGTTCATGAAACCCTCCCAGGTCGACTCATTCGCGCCGGATGTTATCCGGGCAGCCGAAAGTGATGCCGCCGGATTCGATCAGGTTTCTTGCGGATCAGCCGAGCTGTGTCGGCCGGTACCCGAGAGCGCGGTCGTCGGCCGCGTAGTCGAACAGATCGGCGAAGTAGCTGTCGCCATTGAGAGCTTCATGTGCCGGACGTCCCACCGCGAGCAACCAGTCGATTTCTTCGCGGACGGCGCGTGCGTACGGCACCGGTTCGTAGTCGGTCAGCTGTCGCGAGACCGTCGTGTCGAGCAGGTAGGGGGGCCAGTTCGACCACGGGCTCTGCCCGAACTCGGGCGGAGCGTCGTCGGGCAGACCGACCACACTGACGGCCTTGCCGCAAGCGGCGGCGACTGCGGTGGTGACGGCCGCTGCCGTTGGCGCATCGGGGTCCGCGACATTGAGGACGCGGGTAGCGGGGTCGGCGGCACAGACCGTTACGAGGGCCGCGACGTTGCGGACGGCGGTGGGATGGTTGGCGGTGCGTCCCTCGTGGGCGAGCGGAATGCGGCTGCGGCCGTCGAGCAGCCTTCGGACCACGAACCATTCGCGTGGCCTGGCGCTGCCCGGTCCGTGGATGCGTGACGGGCGCAGGACCGTCACCGGGATGTTCGCCGCCAGCATCACCTGCTCGGCGGCAACCTTGTTCGAGCCGTACCCTTCGCGGCTCCGGTAGTCGCCCGACCAGTCAGGCGCCATGACCGGCTGCGACTCGGTGACCGCGCCGCCGAAATCTGGGGGATCGTCGCTGTTGCCGTGCCGTCCCCGATCGTCGACATACACCGCCTTGCTCGAGATCATCACCGCGGAACCGAGATCGCCCTCGTACGACAGGATCGTGCGCGCGTGGTCGGCGGTGTAACAGAGGCAGTCGACGACGAGGTCTGCTCCGCCGCCGATCGCTTTGTTCAGGTCGTCGAGCTCGTACCGGTCTGACTCGACGAATGTGACACCCGCCTGCACCAGCTCGGCGGGAAACCGTTCGCGACTACGCCCTGTGCCGGTGACGCTGTGACCCGCCGCAGCAAGGTGAGCGGCGATTGCGCGTCCGACCAGTCCGTTGACTCCCAGGACGACCGCGTTCATGCGTTGGTCCGGACTGCCTCGGCGCCGCTCAGCACGACGTGCAGTCTGACACGCGGACGGCGCCTCGCCTCCGGAAGGATGCAGGCATGGCCCCGCTCGTACTCAATGTCGGTCTCGCTCGATGGCTTCGTTGCTCCGGCCGACGGCAGCACCGGATGGGAAGCCGTCGGCCGTTCGCCGGAGGGCGCGGCCTGGGGGCTCGACACGGCTGATTGTTAGCGTGCGCGGCATGGCGATGCGATCGGCCGGCGACATCGTGCGGGCCCACCTCGAGGCATTCGGCGGACGAGATCTCCCGGCGATGCTCGCCACGATGGCTCCCGACGCGGTGTTCGTGACCGGAAAGACACTCGTCGCGCCGGGCGAGTTCGAGGAGTTCTTCGGCTGGGCGATGCGAGCGCTGGATCCGACCTTGCAGATCACGAGTCTGGTCGTCGAGAGCGAACGGGTCGCGTGCGAGTTCGTCGAGTCGGTCACGGTCGATGGCCGACGACAGCGTCTCAACCGCGCTGCGTTCTACACCGTGAACGGCGACGTGATCACCACGGCGAAGGTCTACGACGAGCGGGACTCATGACGCTTGCGTCAGACTCGGACAATGAAGGCAGTAGAGGTCATCACCAACGTGCACACCGACGACGTCGAGCGGGCGAGGGGTTTCTTCGGGTTCCTCGGGCTGACGGAAGTCGCCATGAACCAGGGTTGGGTGGCCCGGTTCACCGCTGCGGAGTCGCCCGCGAGCGTGCAAGTCGTGACCCGGGACGCGACGGCGCCCGAGGACTCCGTGATGACCATCAAGGTCGACGATGTCGATACCGCGTATGCAGCGGCGCGGGAGCGTGGTTACGAGATCGTCCACCCGATTACTGACGAGCCCTGGGGAATCCGGCGATTCTTCGTCCGGAGTCCGGATGGGCACGTCATCAATGTCGCTCAGCACAGCTCGTGAGCTGTCGGAGCTCGTGAGCTGTCGGAAATCGGCGGCCGGTTTCCTGCCCACATGATTGATTAGTGTCTTGCAGCGCCCGCGCGCCCTGACCTATCAGCGCCACCGCACCCGCACGGTGAACGTTCTTCCGTCGGTGCCGATCGGCCCCGGCCGCAGCACCTTTGTGTTCAGAAACTGGCTCTGCCGCGCGGGATGCGCAGTGGACAGCTTCTTGCCGGCCACCGTCACATGGGCCTTGAGCGACTGAAGTGACTTCGGCGGCTTCGACGAGGTGCTCACGAGGAAACCGACCTGTCTGTGATCGGCCGTGTGCGTCGAACCGCTGCCTCCCGAAGCGCTACCGCAGCCGGCGCCCACACCGGAGTCACCGCTGTCGACGTCGATCCGCATCTGCTCCGGTTCGTAGGAGATCGTGACGAAGTCACCGGGATGCACACGGCCGAACCACGACCGCTCCCCCCCGCACTCCAGGAAGGCGTTGGACTTCGCGTGGCCGTCGCTGCATCGGAGTACGACGCTGCCCGACCAGCCGTCGTCGACGTGCGACCGGGTCATGATCACGACGCGGGCACCGAGCTCGGAGTTCTCGTGTGCCGCACACGTCAACTTCGGGACGACCAGGTGCAGCGCACCCCGATGCGCCCGGACGTGGGGCACGACGTAACCCGCGCCGCGCACCGGGGACGCAGCGACCGCGACGGCCGAGGCAGGCACGGCCAGCGCGCCGAGCACAGCCAACGCCAGCAGTGAGATCAGACGAGTGCGCATCATGATGTTCCCTCCGCCGAAGATCTTCAGTGGACCACAGATCACCCGGTGCGGTCGGTGACGAGATCGCACAACGCGTCGAGGCCGGCCCGCGCCGGCACGTCGGGCAGCGTCGAGAGCATGTCGCGCGCGGCGTCGGCGTACCCCCGCGTGGTCGCCCGCGCGGCCTCCATCGCATCCGACGCGCGCAGCAGGCTCAACGCCTCGGCATGCTCGGCGTCGTCGACGATCGGCTTCGCCACCAGATCGCGCAGCCGCCGGCTCGCGGGATCGGTGTCGCGCAGCGCGTACAGCACCGGCAGCGTCGCGACGCCCTCGCGCAGGTCGGTTCCGGGCGTCTTGCCTGACTGCTCCGAATCGGAGGCGATGTCGAGCAGGTCGTCGGAGAGCTGGAAGGCGATGCCGATCTGCTCGCCGAAGCGGCGCAGTGTCTCGGTGTCCGCCTCGGACACCCCCGCGAAGTACGCACCGAATTCGGCCGACGTGGCGATCAGCGATCCCGTCTTGTCGGCGAGCACCGCGAGGTAGTGCTCGATCGGGTCGACTCCCTCGCGTGCGCCCACGGTCTCGCGGATCTGCCCCGTCACGAGCCGTCCGAACGTACGCGCCTGCAGCCGCACCGCGTGTGTGCCGAGGTCGGCCAGCAGGTCCGACGCACGCGAGAACAGGAAGTCGCCGGTGAGGATGGCGACGGCGTTGTCCCAGCGCACGTTTGCGGCGACTGCGCCGCGGCGCACGCTCGCCTCGTCCATCACGTCGTCGTGGTACAGCGTCGCCAGATGCGTCAGCTCGACCACGACTGCCGCGGGCACGATCTCGGGACGGCCCGCGTCACCGAAGTGCGCCGCGAGCACGCACATCAGTGGACGGAACCGCTTGCCGCCGGCATCGACCAGATACCTTGCGACGTCGGTGACGAACTCGTCGTCGGACTGCACCGCGGCCTTGAGCGCTGCTTCCACCTCGTCGAGCTCAGCGCGTACCGCGGCTTCGAGCGACGCGTCGTAGAAACGGATGCCGAGCGGTGCCGCGGTCATCTTGCGACCAACGACACGGCCTTCGTCGCGAGATCGATGATCGGCTGCGGGAAGATGCCGAGCGCGATCGTGGCCACCATGCCGAGAGTCAGCGATACGGCCGACGTCGCACCCGGGATCGACACCGTCGGCGCGTTCTCGGGGGGTTCGGCGAAGAACATCAGCACGACGATGCGCAGGTAGTAGAACGCGGCGACCGCCGACGAGATCAGCGCGATGACGACCAGCGGTCCGGCGGTGTGCCAGGCCGCGCGGAAGACATAGAACTTCGCGATGAACCCGGACGTGAGCGGGATGCCCGCCATGGACAACAGCAGCACCGTCATCGTGGTGGCGACGAGCGGGCTCTTGCGCGCCAGCCCGGACCACTGCGACAGATGCGTGGCCTCGCCGTCTGCGTCGCGCACGAGGGTGACGAGGCCGAACGCAGCGAGGGTGGTGATGCCGTAGGTGGCCACGTAGAAGAGCACCGACGCGACGCTGTCGTTCGTCACCGCCACGAACGCGACGAGGATGAACCCGGCGTGCGCGATCGACGAGTAGGCCAGCACGCGCTTGATGTCGGTCTGCGTGACACCGAAGACGGCGCCGACGACCATCGACGCGATCGCCACGGCCCAGATGATCGGACGCCAGTCGTCGCGCGTTCCGGAGAACCCGACGTAAAGCACCCGCAGCAGCGCGCCAAACGCAGCCACCTTCGTGCACGACGCCATGAACGCCGCAACCGGCGTAGGCGCGCCCGTGTAGACGTCCGGCGTCCAGCTGTGGAACGGCGCGACGCTCGCCTTGAACAACAGCCCGACCAGCAGCAGTGCCAGGCCGAGGTAGAGCAACACGTCCGACGAGCCGGACGTGCGCTGCGCGGCGAAGATCGCCGAGAGGTCGACCGAGTCGGCGTAGCCGTAGAGCAGCGCGAGCCCGTACAGGAAGAACGCCGACCCGAACGCGCCCAGCAGGAAGTACTTCAGCGAGGCTTCCTGCGACAGCAGCCGCTTGCGCCGCGACAGACCCGCCATCAGGTACAGCGGCAGCGAGAGCACCTCGAGCGCCACGAACATCAGCAGCAGGTTGTTCGAGACCGGGAAGATCATCATGCCGCTGACCGCGAACAGCAACAGCGGGAACACCTCGGTCTGCACGCGGTCGGTGCGCGTCAGCGCACGGTCGCTCGGCGAGCCGACCACGACGGCCGCCGACGCCACGATCGGGCTGCCGGCCTCCACGGTGCGCTCGGCGACCAGCAGCGTCGCCATGATGGCGAGCACCAGGATCGTGCCCTGCAGGAACAATCCGACGCCGTCGACGGCGACCGAGCCGGCGAACGCGACGTCGTTGCCGGTCGGTGTCGGCGTCGCCAGGCGCGTGTTGTGCAGCAGCGTGACCGTGACGAACGCGGCCAGCAGACCACCGATGGTCACCACGACCTGCGTGCTGAACCTCTCGCGCCGCGGCACCACCGCCTCGACGAGCACGCCGAGCAGCGCGGCGCCGAGCACGATGAAGATGGGCGCGAGGGCGTGGTACGAGACCGACGGCGTGCTGATCGTCGGTGTCGTGGCGGCGGCTTCAACAGCCGTGATCATTTTTGCCCTCCGGCGATCGGGCCGAGCTTCGGCGCCGGGTCGGTCTTGTGGACGTCACTGAGCGTGTACTTCACCGCGGGATTGATGACGTCGAGCAACGGCTTCGGGTACACGCCCAGGAAGATGATGATCGCGATCAGCGGCGCGACCGCGAGGATCTCGCGCGGATTGGCGTCGCGGAACTTCTGCACCCGCTCGCCCATCGTCCCCTGGAACGTGCGCTGGTACAGGTACAGCACGTAGATCGCGGCGAGCACGATGCCGGTGGTGGCGAGCACCGCCAGTCCCTTGTGCCGCGTGAACGTGCCCACCAGGACCAGGAACTCGCTGATGAACGTGCTCATTCCGGGCAGCGCCAGCGCCGACAGCCCGGTCAGCAGGAACAGCCCGGCCAGGATCGGCGCGACCTTGGCCGTGCCGCCGTAGTCGTTGACGTTGCGGCTCTTGCCGCGCGCGATCAGCAGGCCGACGACGATGAACAGCGCCCCGTCGACAGGCCGTGGTTGACCATGTACAGCACCGCGCCGGTGCCACCCTGCGTCGTGAACGCGAAGATGCCGAGCCCGATGAAGCCGAAGTGCGCGACCGACGTGTACGCGACGAGCCGTTTCATGTCGCGTTGGCCGATGGCGAGGAACGCCGCGTAGAGGATGCCGATCACCGACAGGATCAGGATCGCCGGTGCGAAGTAGGCCGACGCCTGCGGGAACAGCGGCAGGCAGTAGCGCAGGAAACCGAACGTGCCGACCTTGTCGAGCACGCCGACGAGCAGCGCCGCACCGCCCGCAGGAGCCTCCGCACCGGCGTCCGGCAGCCACGTGTGGAACGGCACGAGCGGCGCCTTGATCGCGAACGCGATGAAGAACCCGAGGAACAACCACTTCTGCGTGGCGCCGTCGGGAACCTTGCCGATCAGGTCGGCGATCGCGAACGTGCGCGATCCCGTCGTCACGTAGAGCCCGATGACGCTGGCGAGCATCAGCAGGCCGCCGACCAGCGAGTACAGGAAGAACTTCATGGCCGCGTACTGCCGTCGCGGGCCGCCGAAGCTGCCGATGATGAAGTACATCGGCACGAGCATCGCTTCGAAGAAGACGTAGAACAGGAACACGTCGGTCGCGGTGAACACGCCGATCATGAAGAACTCGAGCAGCAGCATGAGCGCGAAGAAGTTCTTCGCGCTGCGGCGCCGTCCGGTGATTTCTTCCTCGGCGCCGGCGCGGCTGTCGAACGACGTCCACGACGCGAGCATCACCGCGGGCACGAGGATCACGGCCATCAGCACGAGCACGAGCGCGATGCCGTCGACACCGAACGCGAAGTGCACGCCGAAGCCCTTGATCCACGTCCAGCTGCCCTGGAACTGGAACCGCGGCGCGTTGGGGCCGGTGTCGAAGCGGGCCACCAGCACGACGACGTAGACGACGAGCACGAGCGACACCGCGAGACTGACGAACTTCGCGATGCGGCCCTGCTCGGGCTTGAGCGCCGCAACGCCGATCGACGCGACGAGCGGGATGAGGGTGAGGATCACCAACGCGTAGGAATGCATGTCTACTGGAACCTCACCGCGAGCAGCACGGCGACGACGGCGACCGATCCGGCCAGCATCGACAGCGCGTAACTTCGCACGAACCCGGTCTGCAGCCTCTTGAGTCTCGACGAGCTGCCACCCAGGCTGGCTCCGAGCCCGTTGACGGCGCCGTCGACGCCGCGGTTGTCGAGGTACACCAGCGCGCGCGAGAGCCACTGGCCGGGACGCATCAGCACGGCCTCGTTGAACGCGTCCGCGTAGAGGTTGCGGCGCGCGGCGACGGTGACCGCGTTACCGGCCGGCTGGTACTCGGGCACCTGGCGGAACGCGACGAGCCCGCCCGCCACGCCGAGCGCCGCGACCAGCACCGTGATGATCGTGAGCACGACCGGCGAGATCGTGTGCGCGCCGACCTCCACGCTCGGCCCGACCGACGGGGTGAGCCAGTGCTGTACTCCGCCGCCGAAGATGAGCAGGTAGCCGCCGATGAGCGAGAGCGCGGCGAGGCCGAGCATCGGGATCGTCATCGACAGCGGCGCCTCGTGCGGGTGCACGTCGTCCTCCCAGCGGCGCTTGCCGAAGAACGTCATGACGAGCGCGCGGGTCATGTAGAAGGCGGTCAGGCCAGCACCGAGCAGTGCGCACAGGCCGAGGATCCAGCCGGACGCCCCGCCCTTGTCGAACGCTGCCTCGATGATCTTGTCCTTGGTGAAGAAGCCGGTGGCGCCCGGGAAGCCGATGATCGCGAGGTATCCGCACAGGAACACGACGAACGTGAGCGGCATGACCTTCATCAGCCCGCCGAAGCGGCGCATGTTGATGCGGTCGTTCATCGCGTGCATGACCGAGCCGGCCGAGAGGAACAGCGCGGCCTTGAAGAAGCCGTGGCCGAGCAGGTGGATGATGCCGATCGCGTACACGCCGGGTCCGAGCCCGACGCCGAGGAACATGTAGCCGATCTGGCTCACCGTCGAGTAGGCGAGCACGCGCTTGAGGTCGTCCTGACCGAACGCACTGATGCATCCGTACAGCAGCGTGATCGCACCGATGATGGTGACGACGGTGCGCGCGGCCTGCGAGTGGTCGAACAGCGGCGCGCTGCGCGCGATCAGGTAGACGCCCGGCGGTGACCATCGTTGCCGCGTGGATCAGGGCCGAGACGGGGGTCGGGCCCTCCATCGCGTCGGGCAGCCAGGTCTGCAGCGGGAACTGTCCCGACTTGCCGCACGCGCCGAGCACCAACATCAGGCAGATCGCGGTGGCGACGCCGTTGCTCATCGACGAGCTCGCGTTGAACACGTCCGCGAAGGCGGTGCTGCCGACGTAGGTGAACATCAGCATGATCGCCAGCGACAGCCCGACGTCACCGACGCGGTTGGCGAAGAAGGCCTTGTTTCCCGCCGTCGCCGCGGTGGGACGGTCGAAGTAGAAGCTGATCAGCAGGTAGGACGCGACACCGACGCCTTCCCACCCGACGTAGAGCGACAGGTAGTTGTCGGAGAGCACGAGCAGCAGCATCGCCGCGATGAACAGGTTGAAGTACCCGAAGAACCGCCGCTTGCCCGGGTCGTGACTCATGTACCCGACCGCGTAGATGTGGATGAGCGAGCCGACACCCGTGATGAGCAGCACGAACACCATCGCGAGCGGGTCGATCAGCAATCCCGCACTGACCCGGAACCCACCGACCGGCACCCAGCTGAACAGATGGCGGTCGATCTCGCGGTTGCCCTCACCCTTGACCGAGAAGAACAGCATCACGGCGTACACGAACAGGGCGACCGGCACGAGCGCGCCTAGGTAGGCGCCCCACTTGTCGGCGAGCTTGCCGGCGCACAGCAGGATCACCGCGCTGATCGCAGGGATGGCGACCAGCAGCCAGGCGGCCGACTGGATGCCGTGAGCGGTCGTCACGAGTGATGGCCTCTCAGTACTTCAGGAGGTTCGCATCGTCGACCGATGCGGACCTTCGGGTGCGGAAGATGGACATGATGATCGCGAGGCCGACGACGACCTCGGCAGCAGCCACGGTCATGACGAAGAAGGCCATGATCTGGCCGTCCAGGCTGCCGTTGATGCGGCTGAAGGTGACGAGCGTCAGGTTGACCGCGTTGAGCATCAGCTCGATGCACATGAACACGACGATCGCGTTCTTGCGCACCAGCACGCCCGCGGCACCGATCGTGAACAGGATCGCGCTGAGCACCAGATAGTAAGTCGGTGTCATCGGATGCCCTTCCGGGTCGCTTCCTCGTCCACGTCCAGGTCGCCTTCCAGCTCACGCTGCTCGCGGCCGCTTTCGTATCCGGACGGGCCGAGCTTCTCGCCGCGGACGCCGGACATCACCGACTCCCTGGAGACCGAGCCGTCCGGCAGCAGGGCGGGTGTGCCGATCGAGTTGCCGCTCGACAAGCACTCCCGGGCCGGGCAGTGGCTGCGGGCGGCCGCTGCGGATGCGAGCGCGCGCGATGGACTTCTGCGTCGGCTTGGCCTCGTCGCGTTCGACGTGCGCGAGCACCATCGCGGCGACCGCGGCGACGATCAGCAGCGCCGAGGTGAGCTCGAACGCGAACAGGTAGCGGGTGAACAGAGCTGCGCGATCGAGTTGACGTTCGAGCCTGCCGCGTTCGCCTGGTCGAGATCCTTCGGCGTGATGTTGGTGAAGGCGCGGCCGATCGCGAGACCGACGAGCACGGCGAACCCGACGCCGAACAGCGCCGCCGCCCAGCGTTGCCCGCGCAGGGTCTCGACGAGTGAGTCCGACGAGTCGCGGCCGATGAGCATCAGCACGAACAGGAACAGGATCATGATCGCGCCGGTATAGACGATGATCTGCACCAGACCGAGGAACGGGCCCTGCTCGATCAGGTAGAACGCACCGAGCGAAAACATCGTCGCCACCAGCGACAGCGCGGAGTGAACCGCGTTGCGCAGCAGCACCGTCCCCAATGCACCGGCGACCGAGATCGGGCCGAGCACCCAGAAGGCGACCGCTTCGCCGAGCGGCACCTGGCCGTTGCGCAGCTCGCCCGCCAGTACGTGCAGCGTGCTCATGAGTGGTGCCGCCCCACTTCGATCGCGTTGCCGGTGATCGGGCGTCCGGCGACGTTGGCCGTCGACTGCGGCGCGCCCTGCTGCAACGGAGCCTGCGAGTCGACGGTGTAGTAGTCCTTCTCGTCGTCACCGAGACGCATCGGGTGCGGCGGTGCCTCCATGCCGGGAAGCAGCGGAGCCATCAGCTGCTCCTTGGTGTAGATCAGCTCCTGGCGGTTGTCGAGCGCGAGTTCGTACTCGTTGCTCATCGTCAGCGACCGCGTCGGGCAGGCCTCGACACACAGCCCGCAGAAGATGCAGCGCAGATAATTGATCTGGTACACCTTCCCGTACCGCTCGCCGGGCGAGTAGCGCTCGGTGTCGGTGTTGTCGCCGCCCTCGACGTAGATCGCATCCGCCGGGCAGGCCCACGCGCACAGCTCGCAGCCGACGCACTTCTCGAGTCCGTCCGGGTGCCGGTTGAGCACGTGCCGGCCGTGGTAGCGCGGCGCGGTCGCGAACGTGTCGAACGGGTACTGCTGCGTGTAGACCTTCTTGAACATCGTGCCGAAGGTCAGGCCGAAGCCCTTCGCGAAACCGAGGGCGGTGCCGCCGGACTCAGTCATCACGATCTCCCTTCCGGGGTTGGTCCTCGGGTGCCGCCTCCAGGCCTGCGGGGGCGCTCACCGTCGCCATCGGACGCGCCTTGCGTCCGGCCGGCACGACGAGATCCATCGGCGGGACGGGGAAGGTCGGCGTTTCGGCCGCGGCCTCCTCGTCCTCGTCGGATCGTCTGGCGGCTCGGCGCGCACTCGCGCCCTCGAGCACCATCAACGCCGGCACCACGACCACCAGCAGCACGATCGCCAGCGGCAACGCCGTCGCCTTGACCGACGACCAGCCGCGGTCGCGCAGCACGTGGATCGAGCTGACGGCGAGGATCCAGACCAGGTTGACCGGGATCAGCACCTTCCAGCCGAAGGCCATGAACTGGTCGTAGCGCAGGCGGGGCAGCGTGCCCCGCAGCCAGACGAACACGAAGATGCCGGCGACGACCTTGGCGACGAACCAGAGGACGGGCCACCAGCCGTGGTTCGCGCCGTCCCACAGCGAGACCGGCCACGGCGCACGCCACCCGCCGAGGAACAACGTGGTCGCGAGCGCGCTGACCGTGACCATGTTGATGTACTCGGCGAGGAAGAACATCGCGAACTTGAACGACGTGTACTCGGTGTGGAAACCGCCGACCAGTTCCGACTCGGCCTCGGCCAGGTCGAACGGCGCGCGGTTCGTCTCGCCGACCACCGAGATCGCGTAGATCGCGAACGAGACGAACAGCGGGATCACGTTCCACAGGTGCCGCTGGCTGAACACGATGCCGGACGTCGACATGGAGCCGGAGAACAGGAACACCGCGACCATCGACAGGCCCATCGCGACCTCGTACGAGATCATCTGCGCGGCGCTGCGCAGGCCGCCGAGCAGCGGGTAGGTCGAGCCGGACGACCAGCCGGACAGCACGATGCCGTAGACGCCGAGGCTGGAGCAGGCGAATACGACGAGCACGCCTACGGGCAGGTCGGTGAGCTGCAGGAACGTGTGGTGGCCGAAGATCGACACCTGCGGCCCGAACGGGATGACCGAGAACGCGAGGAACGCCGGCACCGCCGACAGGATCGGCGCGAGGAAGTAGACCGGCTTGTCGGCCAGCACCGGGATGATCTCTTCCTTGAAGGCGAGCTTCATGCCGTCGGCGAGCGACTGCAGGGTGCCCCACGGACCGACGCGGTTCGGGCCGATGCGGTTCTGCATGCGTCCGACGACCTTGCGTTCGAACACGATCGAGAACAGCGTCATTACGACCAGGAACACGAAGACGCCGAGCACCTTGACGAGCACGAGCCAGATCGGCAGGTCGCCGAAGCCGGGCAGGTTCTGTACGTCCGTCCCGAGAGCCAGACTCACTTGTCGTCACCTCCCGACAGCGTGACGATCGTTCCGTTGACCGCGTGCAGCGTCGCGCGCACAGCGCAGTCCCGTGCATTGGTCGGAACCCACACGACGCGGTTCGGCAGGTCGCCGAGTTCGACCGGCAGCCGCAGCGACCCCGCGTCGGTGCTGATCGTGATCTCGTCCCCGCCCGAGAGCCCGTGCTCGCCGGCGGTGGCCGCCGACATGATCGCGCGAGCGGGCTTCGCGGTGCCGGCGAGGTACTCATCGCCGTCCTGCCCGCGTCCGGCGTCGAGCAGCTCGTGCCAGGTGGCGAGCACGGCCTGCCCGTCCTCCGGCTTCTCCCGGTTTTCGGGGGCAGGCCCAACATCCCGTACGCCACCGTCAAAACCGGAGAAGCTGGCCAGGTCGTCGCGGGCCTGGCCGACCGTACGCAGCCCGAGGACGACGTCGAGCTCGTCGGCGAGCGCGTCGAGCACCTGGCCGTCGGTCAGCGCGCCGCTGCCGGTGATGGTGAGGTCGAACGGACGGCGCCGCCCTTCCCACGTCACGTAGCGGCCGGCCTTCTCGGCGGCGGGCGCCACGGGCAGCACCACATCGGCAATCTCGGTGACCGCACTGCGGCGCACCTCGAGGCTGACGACGAACCCTGCCGCCTCGAGCGCCTTGCGGGCCAGCGCCGGGTCGGCGAAGTCGGCGGGGTCGACGCCACCGACGACGACCGCGCCGAGTTCGGCCTCGGGCGCGTCCTCGGAGTCGTCCTCGTGAGCCGGCGCGATGAGGGCGGTGAGGATCTGCTCGGCGTTGCGTCCCGCGCCGTCGATGCCGAAGGCGGGGACGGGCAGTGCGCCGGCCGCGATCGCACCGACCTCACCGGCGCGGCGGGGCACCCAGGCGAGCGTGGCGCCGGTGCGCTTGGCCAGGTCGACCGCGGCACTCAGCGCGCCCGGCGACGTGGCGAGACGCTCGCCGACGAGGATGACCGCACCGGTCTGCTCGAGCGCACTCGTGACCTCGGTGTCGAGGGCGCCGAGCACGCCGGCCTCGGTGCCGGGCGCAGCCTGCAGCAGCATCGCGCCGAGCTTGTGCGCTCCCGCCGACGCGAACGGCGCGACCGTCACGACCTTGGTGCCGTGCTTGCGAATCCCCTTGCGCAGCCGCAGGAAGACGATCGGCGACTCCTCCTCGGGCTCGAAGCCGACCAGCATGACTGCCGGCGCCTTCTCGAGAGCGGCGTACGAGACGTGCTGCGGGGTCACTCCCGCGACGTGCTCGACCAGGAAGCCCGTCTCTTCGTCCGACAGCGGACGCGAGCGGTAGTCGATGTCGTTGGTGCCGAGCGCAGCGCGAGCAAACTTGGCGTAGGCGTAGGCGTCTTCCTCGGTCAGGCGACCGCCGGGCAGCACGCCCACCCTGCCGGCCGCGTTGCGCAGCCCGTCCGCCGCGGCTTCGAGCGCCTCAGGCCACGACGCCTCGACCAGCTGGCCCTTCCTGCGCACAAGCGGCACGAGCAGGCGGTCGGCCTGCTCGGCGTAGCGGAACGCCCACCGACCCTTGTCGCACGTCCACTCTTCGTTGACCTCGGGATCTTCACCCGACAGCCGACGGGTCACCTTCGAGCGCCGCCAGTCGGTGCGCAGCGAGCAACCGGACGAGCAGTGCTCGCACACCGAGTCGGTCGAGCGCAGGTCGAACGGGCGTGCCCGGAACCGGTACGACGCGCTCGTGAGCGCACCCACCGGGCAGATCTGCACGGTGTTTCCGGAGAAGTACGACTGGAAGGGCACCTCGTCGCTGGTGCCGATCTGCTGCTGCGCGCCGCGCTCGAGCAGGTCGATGAACGGGTCGCCCGCGATCTGCTCCGAGAAGCGCGTGCACCGCTGGCACAGCACGCACCGCTCGCGGTCGAGCAGCACGTTGGACGAGATCGCGATCGGCTTCGGGAAGGTGCGCTTCTTCTCGATGAAGCGGCTGTCGGCCCGTCCGTTGCTCATCGCCTGGTTTTGCAGCGGGCACTCGCCGCCCTTGTCGCAGATCGGGCAGTCGAGCGGGTGGTTGATGAGCAGCAGTTCCATGACGCCCTGCTGGGCCTTGTCGGCGACCGCGGACGTGAGCTGGGTCTTGACGACCATGCCGGGCATGACGGTCGTGGTGCACGACGCGGCTGGCTTCGGCATGCCGCGCCCGTTGCCCATGTCGGTGACCTCGACCAGGCACTGGCGGCACGCGCCGGCGGGGTCGAGCAACGGGTGGTCGCAGAAGCGCGGGATGGAGATGCCGAGCTGTTCGGCCGCCCGGATGAGCAGCGTCCCCTTCGGCACCGAGATCTCGAAACCGTCGATGGTGACGGTGACGAGATCCTCCTTGTTCTCTATCTGGGTCACTTTAACGTGCTCCCACCAGCGTGCGGTCCTTGGTGAACGGGCAACCCCGCCCGTCGACATGCGCGAGGTACTCGTCGCGGAAGTACTTGATGGACGACGAGACGGGCGAGGTGGCGCCGTCGCCGAGCGCGCAGAACGAGCGGCCGAGGATGTTGTCGGACAGGTCGAGCAGCGTGTCGAGATCCTCCTGGGTCGCATCGCCGCGCTCGAGCCGCTCGTAGATGCCGACGTACCAGTACGTGCCCTCACGGCACGGCGTGCACTTGCCGCACGACTCGTGCTTGTAGAACTCCGACCACTTCAGCGTCGCGCGCACGACGCAGTCGTCCTCGTCGAAGATCATGATCGCGGATGTGCCGTTCATCGAACCGGCCTTGACCGCGGCGTCGAAGTCGAGCGGGGTGTCGAAATGCTCCTGCGTGAACAGCGGCGTGGACGAACCGCCGGGCGTCCAGAACTTCAGTTCCTTGCCGCGGCTCATGCCGCCGGCGAGTTCGAGCAGTTCACGCAGCGTCGTGCCCATCGGCGCCTCGTACTGGCCGGGGTTCGTCACGCGTCCCGACAGCGAGTACATGTTTGGGCCGGGCGATCCTTCCGGACCCATCTTCTTGAACCAATCGGCACCGCCGAGCACGATCGCCGGCACGGAGGCGAGCGTGCCGACGTTGTTCACCACCGTCGGCGAGTCGTACAGACCGTTCGTCGCGGGGAACGGGGGCTTGAGCCGTGGCTGGCCGCGACGGCCCTCGAGCGAGTCGAGCAGCGCGGTCTCTTCGCCGCAGATGTAGGCACCCGACCCGGCGTGCACGGTGATCTCGCAAGCGAAGCCGGAGTTCATGACGTTGTCGCCGACGTAGCCCTTGGCTCGCGCCTGCTCGACGGCAGCGGCGACGCGTCGGATCGCGTGCACTGCCTCGCCGCGGATGTAGATGAACGCGTGGTTCGCTCGTACCGCGAAGCAGGCGATCAGGACTCCTTCGATGAGCGCGTGCGGGTCGTTCATCATCAGCGGCAGGTCGCGGCAGGTGCCGGGCTCGCCCTCGTCGGCGTTGACGACCACGTACTTCGGCTTCGGGTTGTCCTGCGGGATGAACTGCCACTTCATGCCGGTCGGAAAACCCGCACCACCGCGGCCGCGCAGGTTGGAGTCCTTGACCATCGAGACGATCACGTCGCGTTCGAGGCCGAGTGCCTTGCGCAGACCGGCATAGCCGTCGAGCCGCTCGTAGTTCTCGATCAGCCACGGCTTGTCGGTGCCGAAGCGCTTGGTGAGGACAGGCGTCAGGCTCACTGCTTCTCCTCCCCGCCACACGGTGCAGACGTCGCGCTCACCACAGCCCGTCCTTCGTGTCGTCGCTGTCGGTCGGTGCGTCGTCGCCCGGCTCGGTACTCGTCGCCTCGTCCGACTCGGAGGTCTGCAAGGGGGCGTCGTTCTGGCTCGGGCCCTGGCCGGCGCTGCGCTCGGCGGCAGCTTCGGTCTTCTTGGCCGCCGACTTGCGCGGAGCGCGCTTGCGTGGCGCTGCCTTCTTGGCCGGCTCCTGCTCCGCCGTCTCTTCCGGCGTCTCGCGGGACGGTTCGTCGGCGGCCGCGTACGACGGTGCGGTGTCGCCACGTTCGATGGCGAGCTTCACGCCGCGCTCGGTCGGGACGCCGCTGCCGTTCGCCTCGGGAGCGATTGCGCTCTCGTCGTCGAAGAATCCCGCAACCTGACGCGAGATCTGCTTGAACGTGCACAGCGGCGCGCCGCGCGACGGCTCGGGCAGGTCGTCGCCGCGCAACCGGCTGACGAGATCGCGCGCCGAACCCACGGTCTGGTTGTCGAAGAACTCGTAGTTCACCGTGACGACCGGCGCGTAGTCGCAGGCCGCGAGGCACTCGGCGTGCTCGAGTGTGATCTTGCCGTCGCTCGTGGTCTGGTTGTTCGCGATCTTCAGGTCCTTCTTCAGCGCCGCGAAGATCTCGTCGCCGCCGAGCATCCCGCACAGCGTGTTGGTGCAGACGCTCACGAGGTACTCGCCGGTCGGCGTGCGCTTGTACATCGTGTAGAACGTCGCGAACGCCGCGACCTGCGCCTTGGTCAGTCCCACCTGCTCGGCACAGAAGGCAATGCCGTCAGGGGTGACCTGGCCCTGCACCGACTGCACGAGGTGCAGCATCGGGCCGAGCGCGCTGCGCTGGTTGCCGGCGGGATAGCGGGCGATGATCTCGGCCGCTTCGGCCCGCGTCTTCTCGTCGAACACCGACGGGTCCCCGGGACGGTCGAGCTGGATGACGCTCGTGCGGAAGTTCGACCGACCCATCTCTGCCGAGGTGCCGAGCTCGTCGCGTGTGGGGCTGTTGCTGAACGCCTGCGTCCCGTAGTCGGGACCGGTGCTCGTGCTGGGGGTTGACGTCATCTATCGACTCCACCCATGACCGGGTCGATCGATCCGACCGAGGCGATCACGTCCGAGATCATGCCGCCGATCGACAACGCTGCGGTCGACTGCAGGTTGATGAACGATGGCTCGCGCAGATGCACGCGGTACGGACGCGTGCCGCCGTCGCTGACGACGTGTGCTCCGAGTTCGCCACGGGGCGACTCGACCGCGGTGTACACCTGACCCGGCGGTACGCGGAATCCTTCGGTCACCAGCTTGAAGTGATGGATCAGCGATTCCATCGACGTGCCCATGATGCGCTGCACGTGCTCGAGCGAGTTGCCCATGCCGTCCGGGCCGACGGTGAGCTTCGCGGGCCACGCGATCTTCGGGTCGTCGACCCAGATCGGGCCGGGTTCGAGGCGACCGATGGCCTGCTCGACGATGCGCGTCGACTCGTACATCTCGTCGAGCCGGACCAGGAAACGTGCGTAGCAGTCGCCCTCGTCGCGCGTCGGAACCTCGAAGTCGAAGGCGTCGTAGCCGAGATAGGGCTCGGTCTTGCGCAGGTCCCACGGCAGGCCCGCGGCGCGCAGCATCGGGCCGGTGACCCCGAGCGAGAGACAGCCTTCGACGCCGAGCCAGCCGACGTCCTTGAGCCGGTTGACCCAGATCGGCTGGTGCTGCACGAGAGTGCGCAGCCCGTTGATCTCTTTGCGCATCTCGACGATCCAGCTGCGCAGCATCTCTTCGGTGCCGTCGGGAAGATCCTGGGCGATGCCGCCGGGACGGATGAACCCGTGGTTCATGCGCAGGCCGGTGATGAGCTCGAACACGTCGAGGCACTTCTCGCGGGCGCGCAGCCCGTTGGTCATCGCGGTGAGCGCGCCCATCTCCATGCCGCCGGTGGCGAGGGCGACCCAGTGCGACGAGACCCGGTTGACCTCCATGAGCATCAGCCGGATCAGCTGCGCGCGCGACGGCGCCGTCACGCCGAGCAGCTTCTCGACCGCGAGGCAGTACACCGCCTCGTTGAACAGCGGGGCGAGGTAGTCGGCGCGCGTCAGGAAGGTGACGGCCTGCGTCCACGTGCGGTACTCGGTGTTCTTCTCGATACCCGTGTGCAGGTATCCGATGACCGTGCGCATGTCGGTGACGGTCTCGCCCTCGAGCTCGACCACGAGGCGCAGCACGCCGTGCGTCGACGGGTGCTGCGGACCCATGTTGAGCACCAGGCGCTCTTGCTGGATCGGGTCGTCACCGCCGACCGCGGCGAGCATCTCGTCCCAGTCGCCGCCGGTGAGGTTGTAGACGCGGCCCTCGGTCGTCTGCCGCGACGGGGCGTAGCTGTCACTCATTACTTGTAAGCCCTCCGCTCGTCAGGAGGTGGAATGGTGGCGCCCTTGTACTGCACGGGGATGCCGCCGAGCGGGTAGTCCTTGCGCTGCGGGTGGCCGTCCCAGTCGTCGGGCATCAGGATGCGCGTGAGCGCGGGGTGACCGTCGAAGACGATGCCGAACATGTCGTAGATCTCGCGCTCCTGCCAGTCGGCGCCGGGGTAGAGCGCGGTGAGCGACGGGATGTGCGGGTCGTCGATACTCACCTCGACCTCGACGCGGATGCGCCGGCGGTAGGTCATCGAGCGAAACAGGTAGACGGCGTGCAGCCGGCGGGCCGAGCCGAGGTAGTCGACGCCCGAGACGCCCGAGAGCAGTTCGAAGCGCAGGTTCTCATCGTTGCGCAGTGCGGTTGCGACGGCGACGAGCTGTTCGCGTTCGACGTGCAGCGTGAGCTCGCCGCGATCGACGACCACCTTGGCGATCGAGTCGGGCGCGGCCGCGAGCAGATCGTCGACGACCTCGTCGAAGTAGCCGCCGTAAGGACGCTCCGCGGGCGGCGGCATCCACGGCTCGCGGACCAGTCCACCGAAGCCGGACGTGTCACCCGAGCCGGCCACGCCGAACATGCCGTGCCGCTCGACGCCGTAGGGCGAATCGCTGGTGCCCTCACCGATCGTCGACTTCGCGATGTCGGCGGCACCTTGCTCGGGGCTGGCGTCGTCCGGCACCGGACGCTCGATCGGACCGCCCATCAGCGCGCGTACTTAACGCTCGACGGGACGAGTTCGACCTTCTGGTCGGCGAGCTTCTTCTTGCGCTTCGGGCCGAGCGGCTCGTTCATGATCTTCGTGTGGAGCTTCAGCACCGCGTCGATCAGCATGTCGGGACGGGGCGGGCAGCCCGGCAGATACATGTCCACCGGCACCACGTGATCGACGCCCTGCACGATCGCGTAGTTGTTGAACATGCCGCCCGACGACGCGCACACGCCCATCGCGAGCACCCAGCGCGGCTCGGCCATCTGGTCGTAGATCTGGCGCAGTACCGGCGCCATCTTCTGGCTCACCCGACCGGCCACGATCATCAGGTCGGCCTGGCGGGGCGAGGCTCGGAAGACCTCCATGCCGAAGCGGGCCGAGTCGAACCGCGGTCCGCCGAACGACATCATCTCGATCGCGCAGCAGGCAAGGCCGAACTGCACCGGCCACAGCGACGACTTGCGCGTCCAGTTCACGAGCTTCTCGACGGACGCGAGCAGTACTCCGTCCGGAAGTTTTTCTTCAAGACCCATGAGGAATCAGTCCCAGTCCAGCCCGCCGCGGCGCCACACGTAGGCGTACGCAGTGAACACGGTGACGATGAAAAGGATGATCTCGACGAGCCCGAACAGCCCGAGCGCCTTGTTGGCGACGGCGTACGGGTACAAGAAGATGATCTCGATGTCGAAGACGATGAACAGCATCGCCGTCAGGAAGTACTTGATCGGGAACCGGTTCGGCCCGAGCGGCTGCGGCGTCGGCTCGATGCCGCATTCGTAGAAGTCCAGCTTGGCCTTGTTGTACCGCTTCGGGCCGGTGAACGGCGCGATCGCGACGGAGAAGAAGGCGAAGCCGAACGCGAGCGCGAACAGCAACAGGATCGGCAGGTACGGCGCGAGCACCGGGATCTCCTTTCCGTCTTCTCGATGGGTGTTCGAAGGCGCAGATTCTCAGGCTAGCCCGGGGTTCCGCGTCACTTGACGGCGGGCGTCAGCTTGGTCAGCACGCTGATAACGCGGTCGGACAGGTCACCGTCGTGCGGGTCGCTGAGGTTCGCGAGCAGCTTCAGGACGAAGCGCATCAGCGCCGGGTGCGGCAGCCCGTGCCGGGTGCACGCGCGCATCACCTCAGGACGTCCGATGAGCTTCACGAAGACAGCGCCGAGCCGGTAGTAGGCACCCCATTCGCGACGCATCCGCTCGGGGTAGGCGTGCAGCGCGCGCTCGCGGTTGGGACCCTCGGGACGGGCGAGCGCCTGGATCGCGGCCTCGGCGGCGAAGCGTCCCGACTCCATCGCGTAGGGGATGCCCTCGCCGTTGAAGGGGTTGACCGAGCCGCCGCTGTCGCCGACGAGCAGCAGGCCACGCGTGTAGTGCGGGGTGCGGTTGAAGCCCATCGGCAGCGCGGCGCCGCGCGTCGGGCCGGTCGCGTTCTGCTCGCGCAAGCCCCACTCGTCGGGAGTGTTGTCGAGCCAGCGGGTGAGCATGCCGCGGTAGTCGGTCTTCTGGAATCCGGCGCTGCTGTTCAGCACGCCGAGGCCGGCGTTGACGGTGCCGTCGCCCATGCCGAAGATCCAGCCGTAGCCGGGCAGCAGGTCCGACTCGTTAGGGACGCCGTCCCAGAGCTCGAGCCACGACTCGAGGTAGTCGTCGTGGGTCTTCGGGCTCTCGTAGTAACGGCGCACGGCGACGCCCAGCGGACGCTTGTCGTTGCGGTGGATGCCCAGGGCCTGGGCGAGCTTGCCGCTGACGCCTTCGGCGGTGAGCACGAGCTGGGCGGTGTAGGTCTTGCCGTCGCGGGTCTTGACGCCGGTGACCCGTCCCGTGCGGTCGAGCAGCGGCTCGGTGACGGTGGTCTGCTCCTGCAGCCGGGCGCCGACCTTGACCGCCTGCTGCACGAGCAGCTGATCGAGATCGGCGCGAGGGCGCACGAGGCCGTAGTTGGGGAAGCTTGTGAGTTCGGGCCAGTCGAGGTGCAGGCGCAGCCCGCCGCCGATCACGCGCAGGCCGCGGTTGTGCAGCCAGCCGGCTTCCTGGCTGACGTCGATGCCCATCTCGACCAGGGCGCGGGTGCCGCGCGGGGTGAGCCCGTCGCCGCAGACCTTCTCGCGCGGGAAGATCGTCTTCTCGAGTACGAGCACGTCGAGCCCGGCGCCGGCGAGCCAGTAGGCCGCACTTGCGCCTGCCGGCCCGGCGCCGACGACGATGACATCGGCGTCATGCCTCGCGTGCGTCATCCCGTACCCCGAAGACTTTGTGAATGGCTTCACGAGCGAGTGTAGGCGTTGTGCTGAGGGTCGTCCCACCGCGGGTGGCGCCCGGCTTCACCGGTTCTGCCCGAGTCGTGAGTCGGTGTGGATCACGTCCTCCTCCGCTGTGCCTGGTGGCGCGCGGAAATCGGGCACAGCGGAGGAGAACCTGATCGTCCACAGCCCGGCGGGGCCGTCCACAATCGGGCCCGCCTTCGTCGTCGGGAAGCTCGGCGCCCACGACTCGATCCGCGCGACCGGTGTCTCACCGGTCGTCCGCAGGCTCGACGTCGCGTCGTGAGCGCGACGAGCTACTTGACGCCGAGCAGATCGATCACGAACACGAGGGTCTTGCCGGACAGGCGATGTCCGCTGCCGGCCGGTCCGTAGGCGAGCTCCGGCGGGATGGTGAGCTGGCGCCGTCCGCCGACCTTCATGCCGGGGATGCCCTCCTGCCAGCCCTGGATGAGCCCGCGCAGCGGGAACTCGATCGACTGCCCGCGGTTCCACGAGGCGTCGAACTCCTCGCCGCTGTCGAACTCGACGCCGACGTAGTGCACCTCGACGGTGTCGCCCGGCTTCGCCTCGGCGCCCTCCCCCGTCACGATGTCGTCGATCCTCAGGTCGGCCGGCGGCTCGCCGCCGGGGTACTCGATCACGGGTTTGGTCATATAACCCATCAAACACGACGTGGCAGGCTCGGCTTCGTGCCCACCGTGCATGACGCCACATTCGCCGAGATCGACCCGGCCACGCTGTACCGAATCCTGCAGCTGCGTGTTGACGTGTTCGTCGTCGAGCAGCAGTGCCCCTACCCAGAGCTGGACGGCCGCGACCTCGAACCGCTGGCCCGCCACCTCTGGATCGGCGACGACGACGCGGTGCTCGCAACGCTTCGGCTGCTCCGCGAGGCCGACGGCACCGCCCGCATCGGCCGCGTCGCCACCGCGCCGGGTGCCCGGGGGGCCGGCCTCGCGGCGCTGCTCATGGCGCGCGCGCTGGAGCTGGTCGGAACCGCCGACGCCGTGCTCGACGCGCAGGAGCAGCTCGAGGCCTGGTATGTGCGGTTCGGGTTCGCCCGCGCCGGCGCCGGCTTCGTCGAGGACGGGATCCCGCACGTCCCGATGCGTCGCTCAAGGTCGCAACGATGACCGCGCACTCGACCTCGCCGTTCCCTGACGAGCCGGCGCGCGAGCAGGCCTGGAAGGCCGCGGTCGCTGCCGCCGTACGTGATCGACGAGCGTGGCGAGGGCCGGCTGCGTGGCCATGTGACGTTCTCGCGGTTCTATCTCGGCGGCAACGGAGCGGCGCACGGCGGCACGCTGCCGTTGCTGTTCGACGACCTCATGGGCCACATCGCGGGGATGGCGGGCGGTATCTGCCGCACCGCGTACCTGACCGTCAACTATCGCCGGATCACCCCGATCGGGGTCGAGCTCACCTTCGACTGCCGCCTCGACTGCGTCCAGGACCGCAAGCGCTACGTGTCGTCGCGGCTGTACAACCCGGCCGGGGAGGTCGTCGCGGACTGCGAGGGCCTGTTCCTGCGGTTGCTGTCCGGCCAGCAGTGACCTGTCAGCGCCGCCGGACGTCGTCGCGCCGGACGGCCACCCAGCCGGCCAGCATGATCAGCGCGAGCGCGAGCCCGGCGTAGGCCCACACGGGCGAGCTGCCGGGCGGCGCGCAGCTGACCGCGGTCGCCGTGCAGCGCGCATAGGCGTGCCGCTCGGCCAGTGACTGGTGATAGGTGCCGAACCACGCTGACGCGGCGAGCGCGGCGCTGAGCAGGAGCAACCCGATCCTGGCGTGCTTGCGCGTCGTGCCCGTGGTGTCAGGGTTCTTGATCCCCATGGCGCCAGGATCGGCCGGTCGATCGTCCGGACGGCGAACAGCGGGTGATCACCTGGCGAAGGTCGAGTTGCACTTGAGGGTCCGCCGAGGCATTGACGCGCATCGATATCTACGGCACAGTGATGAGACATCGACAGTCATCTATGGAACGAGGGACCGATGACCGACACCACGTCCGACACCACGTCCGACGCCACCCGCCGGCTCGTGCGCGCCCGGTACGCCGAGGCGGCGCTGCGGGTCGGTGCCGGCGATGTCCTGGCGGCCGAGTCCGGCTGCTGCGGGGCAGAGCCTGCCGAGTCCGGCGGCTGCTGCTCGGCCGGGACGTGCGCGCCGGAGTCGGTGCAGGTCGACGAGGGCTTCGGCGCGGGGCTGTACTCGACCGACGAGCAGGCCGGGCTGCCGGCCGAGGCACTCGCGGCGAGCCTCGGCTGCGGCAACCCGCTCGCCGTCGCCGACCTCCAGCCCGGCCAGCGGGTGCTCGATCTCGGCTCCGGAGGCGGCATCGACGTGCTGCTCTCGGCCCGCCGCGTCGGACCGTCCGGCCATGCCTACGGCGTGGACATGACCCCGGAGATGCTCGCCCTGGCCGAGGCCAACAAGACCAAGTCGGGACTCACCAACGTGACCTTCCTGCACGGGCCGATCGAGGACGTCCCGCTGCCGGACGCGTCCGTCGACGTGGTGATCTCGAACTGCGTCATCAACTTGTCGACCGACAAGCCGGCCGTGCTCGCCGAGATGTTCCGCGTGCTGGCGCCGGGCGGCCACATCGGCATCGCCGACGTCGTCGCGGAGGACGACCTCAGCCCGGACCAGCGTGCCGAGCGCGGCTCGTACGTCGGCTGTATCGCGGGCGCGCTCTCGCGCCGCGAGTACCTCGACGGGCTCGCGGCCGTCGGCTTCACCGATGCCTCCGTCACTTTCACGCACGCCGCGGCCGACGGCATGCACTCAGCGATCGTCCGCGCGACCAAGCCCGCGTAGGCCTGGCCCGCAGCGTCGATCAGGTGCCGGTCGTGATCGACACGTGGCTCGACGTCGCAATGGGATGCGACGGCGTGAACAACACCTGTGCATGCAGGTGCCCACGGAAGCCGCACGACCAGTTGTCGGCGATCACGGTGATGTAACTGGTCCGGCTGCCCCGGGCCGCGAAGTGCTCGAGCATTCCCTGCGAGTACGGCTCGGTGACATCTCCGTTCGCGCCGGGCGGCTGCTCCATCCAGAACGTGTTGAGTGCGTGGCAGCGGGGGATGTTCGTGCGAGTGGCGCGCCGGTCGCAGTTCTCGATGATCATGTCGTTCGTCTCGGTGTCCGTCGACCCGCTGTTGTCGTCGAACGGCGAGAACACGGCCGTGTCGAAGGCGATGGCAGCGGTGCCGGCCGACGGTGCCGTGACGCGGATGGTCATCAGGGTCTTCTCGTCGAACGTCGGCCCGTTGGCGATGCTGTTGATGTTGGCCTCGTGGCCGGCGTAGAGCGTCTTGTCCGACGTGACCGTGCGCAGGTGTGCGGCGCCCGCCTCGGCGCCTGCCGCCTGCCCGAGGACGCCGCCGACGGCTCCGAGCACCAGGATTGCGAGGACAGCACAGAGTCGTTTCACGATTCCTCCCGACGTGCCCGCCGGATGCGGGTCATCGAAGAGGAGGAGAGAGACCGGCTCCAGATACACCGGTAATCATCGGCTCCGCGGGCTACGTTGTTTCGCGTGGACGACCCCGTCGAACGTCAGGTAGCCGCCTACAACGCCTACGACCTGGACGGCTTCCTCGCGTGCTTCGCCGAAGACGTGGTCGTCACCGGGCCCGACGGCGCGGTCCAGCTGCGCGGTCTTCAGGAGATGCGCGTGCGGTACGGCGCGCTGTTCGCCGGCGGCGACATCCAGGCCGAGATCGTCGGACGCTTACGGGCCGGCGACTGGGTCGTCGACCACGAGCGGGTGAGCAGGCCGGGGATGTCGCTGGAGGTCCTCGTGGCGTACCAGGTGAGCGACGGCCGCATCACGCAGATGGTCACGTTGCGGTGAGCGCCGATTCGACGATGGAGCCGCCTCGGGGAATCGAACCCCGGACAACCTCATTACGAGTCGGGCCGAACCTGTTACGGGTGATTCCAGGTGACGCCGCGTCCTCCCAATTCTTCGGTCCTCCGCATCGAGGGGGAGTCGCTAACCCCATGTCAGAACCGTTGGTGTTATCTCGTGTGTGACCAATCGTGTGACCAACCAACCAAGGAGAGACGAAATATGCAGGGCGCTGAGGACGCCGACGCGGTCCGCACATACCTGCAAGTCTCGCGGTGATCGCGGAGCGGATGAAGGCGTCCGAAGGCGTGGCCCATATGTTCGCCGACGAGGTGGCCGAGGCGCTGCAGCAGATGAATGTCGACGACCCGTACTTCTGGGATCCGCTCAGGTACGAGTCCGCAGACCACGGCATGGGATGGGACGCAATCGCGGCGAACGTCCGGTCTCTGATCAAACGGCTACCCCAACCCGAATAGATACATTCGCGCACAATCACTGCCAACCTTGAGCGACTACCTGGCAACGCTACGAGGGGATCTAGGGCGCAGGCGCACCGATCACTTGACTTGGAAGAACATAAAGCGACATGGCGAAGGCCTGCATGCAGCACGGAGTCTCGGACAACAGGACTGGATCCGGTTCTGCTCAGTCGTGGTCTGCAAGCGGTACCTACCGACCGGGGTCGTCAATGATGACCATGCCTACCTATTCACCGTGCGCTTCCTGCTGGAGAGGCTCTCATGGCTCGGCCGTCAGCACGACAGTGTCGTCAGGTACACACTCGCTGCAATCCAGCGCTTCCCCATCGCGAAACTCCGCGAGTATGAGGGACTGCTCCGTAATCGCTCAACTCAGATCGACTGGCGCTTCCTCGATCCCCATGGCGGCCGAATCGACCAGCCGCAGCGATACGAACCGCTACAGGCCGGCGATCTCGTGGCCTCGGCGACAGCCCGCGCCTTCGAACCCGACCGCTTCGCACCACCCGCAGACACCCCTCTCCAAGTACTCGCCCGACCACGCGCTCATCGGCGGATCAAGAGCGTGCGGGTTCGATTACTGTCGCGTGCCCGGTACGGATTAGTTCGGCAGGAAGCAGATGCCGCCGTGGTTGGTCTGCCCGCCGCACTTCTGCGCCTTGCCGTCGCTGAAGTTGTCGCTCGCGACCCACAGACCTGCCGACGTGAGCACCATGTCGTCAGCCCCGTGGCCGAGCGATCGGGTGGGGTTCCACGCGGTCGCCAATCCGCTGCCGGCGTCGAGGTCGGCCAGCCCAGGACGTGACAGGGCACCAGGGCCGGCGGCGTCGCAGCCGTTCGGGTTGTTCGCCCACCGCTCGTGACCCCCGACGTAGACGTTCGAAGCGTCGGCTACGACGGCGTAGTACGAGTCGCAGCCGGTGTAGTTGATCCACGTTGTCGACTGCGCGGATGATGCCGATGGGATCGCGAACGCGGCATCACACAGACCTGCTCGCGGATCGCTCGTGTTCGATCCCGGACCGGACGCCGGCTTGTACCCCGTGCTCGCTCCATAGATCGTCGCGTCATTGGGTGACCATGCGCCGGCGCGCACGTAGTAGGTCTCGCTCGAGAAACATTGGTTCGTCAGAGCCGGAGCGTTCCACCCGTCCAGCGTGACGCTGGTCGAGCCGAGATCGAAAACCGCCATCTGTTGGCGTGTCAGTCCGTTTATCGTCGTGAAAACGCCCTCGACGAGAAGCTTGGTGCCGGAATGACTCAGTTGTGAGTTGTCAATGCGATGGCTGCTGTTCGGGTATTGCCCGCTGATCGAAAGATTGGCGTACGGCGTCACGACACCGGTGGTCGGGTCAAGGCTGGCGAACTCGGTCCGCGCCGCCCCATTGACCTTCGAGAAAGCGCCACCGACGAGGACCTGCCCCTGCGCGTAGTCAACCGTGTAGACCGCGGCCGTCGCGCTGTGCCTGAAGGATGTCTTGAGGACGCCGGTGGTGGTGTCGACCGCCGCCAAGTTCGCCGCAGCCTGCCCGCCCACAGTGGTGAATTTGCCGCCGAGGTAGGCGGTGCTGCAGTCGGGTGAGAAAGCGATGTCGTTGACAGTGCCGTTGACGTTCGGGTCCCAGTTAGTGACCTGGCCGGTCGTCTGGGAGAAGCTGAACGCGTTGTTGCGCGTGTAGCTGGTCGACCCCTGCTTGATCGCGCTGATCGTGCCGACGGCGTACATCTGACCGCCGCACGGCACGAGTCGGCGGACGTTCTGGTTCGGCGTGGTGCTGAGCAACCACGGCGTGTTTGTCGAGGGGACTGTTCCAACGGTTGGCGTTGCAGCCGCGGCCGACGAGCTGAACCCTAAGAGCATTGCGCAGGCCGCGACGCCCGCCAAGAAAAAGATCGACTTCAGTTTCATTTCCCGCCCCAAATAACTTCTCTCGCCAGCGCCTGCACTGCAGAAGCCGCTGCGCGAAACCTTCCCTGGAAGACACGTTATGTGAATACCGCGGGAATGTCGCCTTATAGGCAAGGATTGTGACGTCCGCCGACTCGACGGCTTGCGAACACCGGCTCCTCTCGCGCACCGATAGAGCCCAGCAAGTCCGGGGATATTGCGATGGCGTAGACAGGACATGACCCCTCAACCGGAGGTGCACGTCCTGATTGCTCGGAGATCGCTGGAACTGGACTTCGTAGAGGCGAGGCCGTGGGACTTCGCTGGGACGATGTCGACCTCGAGCGCGGCGTCCTGATCGTCCGGCAACAGATCGTCTCGCTGTACGGCGACGTCCCGGTGTGCCCCTACTGCGGCGAGCAGCACCGCGGCGCCGTGTTCGGCAAGCCGAAGACCGCCAGCGGCGAGGACCGGGTCGTGGAGCTCGACGGCGGCGTCGTCGGCGTGCTGCTCGCGCATCGGTTCGCACAGGATGCCGAGGGCGCCGCCTGGGCCGACGCCTACTCGGATCACGGCCTCGTGTTCGCTCGCGAAGATGGGCGGCCGATCGTGCCGTCGACCGTCACGAAGCGATTCGTCGCTCTCGGAGTTGCAGCGGGCCTGAGGCGCGTGCGGACGCATGACCTACGTCATGGCCAGGCAAGTCTGATGCTGGCGGCAGGCGTTCCGATGGCGGTCGTGAGCAAGCGACTCGGCCACTCGACGATCTCGATCACGAGCGACACCTACAGCCACCTTCTCGAGGGCGTTGGCCGCGATGCCGCTGAGCGGGCCGCGGCGCTCGTGCCGCGTGCTCCGAAGGCCTCACCGGATACCTCATGTGACCAATCGGTGACCATTTCGGCTTCCGAAACGGTCGAGGGGCCTCTCCAGACGGATGAGGCTCCCGGAAATACTGGCTTGGATGGAGCCGCCTCGGGGAATCGAACCCCGGACAACCTCATTACGAGTGAGGTGCTCTGCCGACTGAGCTAAGGCGGCGCGCTCGCCGCGAGGCGGCGCAGCGGTTGAGTCTAGTGGGTAGCGTCCGGTCAGTTCGCAGGGCCGGGACCCGGCTTGATCACCGAGAATCGAGCGCCCTGCGGGTCCACCAGGTCGGCATGGCGGCCGTAAGGCATGTCCTGGGCCGGACTGACGACCTCGGCACCGAGGACACCGCCTTCGCGACGCTCTCGTCGGCGTCGTCCACCTGGAAGTACACCCGCCAGTGCGGCGGCACCTCGGCCGGGACGAACTCGGGCAGGAGGTGCCGATGCCGCCGACGGTGGTGCCACCGACCTCGATCGTCGAGTACTTGAAATTGTCGTCGCCGAGCTCGGTGTAGGTGTAGCCGAACACATCGGCGAAGAAGCTCTTCGCGGCGTCGTAGTCGCGGGTCATGAACTCGTTCCACACCAGGGCGCCGACCTCATTGAAGACCTCAGTTCCGAAGTGGCTCCCGGCCTGCCAGGTGCCGACTGTGCCGCCGGTCGGGTCCTGCACGATCGTCATGCGCCCGAGGTCCATGACGTCCATGGTGGTTGGGCGATCGTGCCGCCGTGCTGGGTCACCAGCGCCGCCGTCGCGTCGGCGTCCTCGGTCGCGAGGTAGGTCGTCCAGACCGGCGGGTGATCGAGCTGCATCTCGAAGACGCCGGCAACCCGGTGGCCGTCGATCAGCCCCGTCGAGTAGTAGCCGGTCTGTTCGTCGCCGATCTCGAACTGCCAGCCGAACAGGTCGCCGTAAAAGGTCCGGGCCGACTCGACGTCGGTGGTCATCACGTCGATCCAGCAGGGCGTGCCTGCGGTGAAAGCGGAATCGCGGGTGGGCATGCGGCCACCGTAGGACGGACGAGCCGCGCCGTCATCCCCCGTCGCGTGACTCGTAGGCCTTTCGCGACGAACACACGCTCGCGAGCGCGCACGCACTGCGCCGCCCGTCGGCGGCCATCCGCACGACGACCTTCTCGCCGGGTACGTTGTGCCCGATCACCGTGCCCGCACCGTCCGGCGTCTCGACCTGCTCGCCGACGGCGGGCGCCTGCTCGGCGAAGTCCTGGTAGAGCGGGTGCTCGTACTTCAGGCAGCACATCAGCCGTCCGCACGCGCCGGAGATGCGCAGCGGGTTCAGCGGCAGGTCCTGGTCCTTGGCCATGCGCACGCTGACCGGCTCGAAGTCGACGAGGAAGGTCGCGCAGCACAGCTCGCGTCCGCAACTGCCGATGCCGCCGGTCAGGCGCGCCTCGTCCCGGGCCGACAACTGGCGCAACTCGACCTTGCCGTTCAGCGTCGCGGCCAGATCACGGACGAGCGCGCGGAAGTCGACCCGGTGGGGTGCGGTGAAGTAGATCGTCGTCTTGCGCGCGTCGGTCTCGTAGTCGACGCCGGACAGCTTCATCGGCAGCGCGTGCTCGCGGATCAGCCGCTTCGCCGCCACCCGTGCGGCGGCGCGGCGCTTGCGGCTCAGCTCGGCCTTCTCGAGGGCGCCGGCGTCGGCCTTGCCGACGAGTACCGGCAGCCCGCCGATGTCGTCGCTGACCCACTCGGGCGCCCAGGCGACCTCGGCGACCTCGGGACCCGCGTCGGTCGGGTAGAGCACCTGGTCGCCGACCGACACCTGCAGCTCCCCCGGGTCGGCGTAGTAGAGCCGGCCCTGGCGCTGGAACACCACCGCGCACACCATGCTCATACCGCGACTCTACGTCCGTTTCGACAGTGGTCAGTTCGAGCCTCAGTGGTCAGTTCCAACTGACCGCTGAGGCCGGAACTGACCATTGTGGGGAGTGCAGCGCGTCAGGACGGGAGGCGCAGGGCGGCGGTCATCGCCTCGACCGCGATGCGCGGCTTCACGTTGAGGTCCAGGGCCGTGCGGCAGTCGAGGACGGCGTCGAGGCGGCGCAGCACGTCCGGCGCGTGCAACTTGTGCGCCACCGTGCGCACGTCGTCGTCGAAGTCGGGATGTGCACGGGCGATCGGCGAGTGGTTCTGCACGAGCAGGACGTCGCGGTAGAACGCGGCGAGATCGACCAGCGCCCGGTCGAGGGCGTCGCGCTGGGTGCGGGTCTGGCGCGACTTCTGCCGCTTCTCCAGCTCGCGCACCGCGCCGGTCGTGCCGCGCGTGGTCGCCGCCGTCCCCTTGCCGGTGCCGCCGGCGCCGAGCGCGATCTGCAGCGCCTGCGACTCGACCGCATCGAGTGACTGCGACAGATCCCTCGCCTCGGCCTCGGCGGCGCTCACCAGCTGATCGGCCGCGGCCAGGCACGCCGCCATCGAGATGAGGGACGCGGGGATTGCCAGCACTGCCGAACGGTGCTCGCGCGCCGCCTCGTCGCGGGCCAGCCGCCGCGCCCGTCCGACGTGGCCCTGCGAGGCCGCGGCCGCCCACTCGGCGGTGGCGTCGTCGACGCCGTCGTGATCGCGCAGCACCGCCGCGATCGCATCGGCCGGGGGCGTGCGCAGAGTGACGAGGCGGCACCGCGACCGGATCGTCAGCGACACATCGTCCGGATGCAGCGACGGCACGCACAGCAGGAACACCGTGCGCGACGGCGGCTCCTCGACGGCCTTCAGCAACGCGTTGGACGCCTGCTCGGTGAGCCGGTCGGCGTCCTCGATCACCACGACCTGCCAGCGGCCGAGCACGGGACGGCGAGCCGACCGGCCGACCACCGACCGCATCTCGGCGACCGAGATCGACAGACCCTCCGGCACGACCGAGTGCACGTCAGGGTGGCTGCGCGTCGAGACGGTGTGGCACGCGGAGCACTCACCGCAGCCCGCCGGTTGGCGCTCGCACTGAAGAGCCGCGGCGAACGCGCGCGCCGCGACCGAGCGGCCCGAGCCCGCCGGCCCCGTGAACAGCCACGCGTGGGTCATCGCGCCGCCCGGCGCGTCGTCACCCGCCGCGATGGCGGCGGCCGCGGCCGCCGCACGCTGCAGCACGGCAACAGCCTCGGGCTGGCCGATCAACTCGTCCCAGACGCTCACGTCGTCAATGCCTCCGACGACGGGGTCGTCGATGGCGCCGCGCACTCCTCGGTGCGCGACAGCAGACTGTTGACCGCGGCGAGGATCTCGGCGGCGACCACGTCGGCCGGGCGGTCCGCGTCGACGACGCGGTATCTGCGTGGCTCGGCCTCGGCCAGATGCAGGAACGCCCGGCGCACCGATTCGTGGAACTGCAGCGACTCGGCCTCGAGCTTGTCGCCGCCGTCGGTGCCACGGGCCCGGCCCAGCCCGGCGGCGGGCGAGATGTCGAGCAGGATCGTGAGATCCGGCGTCAGCCCCTGCGTCGCCCAGCGCGAGATCCGGCGGATCTCGTCGACGGAGAGCTTGCGCCCCACCCCCTGATAGGCCAGGGACGAATCGACGTAGCGGTCGGTCAGCACGACCCGCTTCGCCTCGAGCGCGGGCGCGATGACCGAGTCGACATGGTGCGCGCGGTCGGCGGCGAACAGCAGCGCCTCGGCGCGCGGCGAGACGGGTTCGCTGTGGTGCAGCAGCAGTTCGCGGATGCGCGCGCCGGTCTCGGTGGCCCCGGGTTCGTGCGTCTCGATCACGATGCGCCCGCTCTTGCGCAGCGACTCGGCCAGCCGCGCGATCTGCGTCGACTTGCCCGACCCCTCGCCGCCCTCGAACGCGATGAACACCCCGCCGTCGCGCAACCGTCGCCTGGCCGCCGAGTCGTTGCGCAGCGACGTCTTCACGTCGTCGTACAGGGCGACCTGTTCGCGGTCGTCCATCTTGCGGTAGGCGAGCAGGCCGGCGGCCAGGGCGAACAGGCCACCAGCGATCAACACGATGCGCGTGCCGTCGACGACGTAGGTGACGCTGCCGATGTGCAGCGTCGTCCTGCCGACCTGCGCCACCACGAACGGGACGGCCGCGAGCCCGAGGATGAGCACGATGCGGATCATCGACTGCAGCACCGCGAAGACCCGGCCGCGCATCTCGTCGTCGACGTCGGTGCCGAGCAGCGTCGTCCCGGCCAAGTAAGCGACGCCGGCGCCGAAGCCGAGGCCGACGACGAACACCACGGCGAGCGCGACCTGCGGCATCACCGCGCACAGGATCAGCGACACGGCCGCGAAGACGAGCGAGAGCCCGAACAGGCGCCGCCGCGAGAGATCGCGCGCGACCCGCGGCCCGAAAGCCATGCCCGAGCCGAGCCCGACGAACACGGCACCGAACAGCACGCCGTAGGCCGCGTTGCCGCCGCCGAGCGATTCGGTGAAGATCTTGCCCGCCCCGATCACCGCACCGGCCGCGACGAACGCCCCGACCAGGCCGATGATCAGGCCGCCCACTAGTCGCGAGTGCCTGATGAAGCTCGCACCCTCGCGCAGCAGGAAACGCAGGCTGGGCTGCTCGTCGCTCCCCCGGTTCACCCGGTGACCGCTGATCTCGCGGATGAAGAACACCACGATCGCGCCGACCAGGAAGGTGGCGGCGTTCATGTACAGCGCGAGGTTGACCGGGTTGGTGCGGAAGAAGTCGAGGTGGCGCGCCAGCACGTTCGTGATCAACGACAGCACCGAGAACAGGCCGGCACCGAACACCGGCGTCAGCCCGTAGGTCGTGATCAGGCTGAGCTGGTTGGCAGGCTCGATCTGATCGCGGCGCACCAGATTCGGCACGGACGCGTCCTTGGCCGGCATCCAGAACAGACTCACGCATTCGATCAGGAAGCTGGCGATCAGCAACCACGCGAGCGTCTGCTTGCTGTCGACGACCAGGTGCGCCAGCGGGATCGTCAGGAACAGGCCGAACCGCACCACGTCCGAGATCACCATCGTCATGCGCCGGTCGAAGCGATCGGCGAACGCGCCCGCCAGCGGGCCGAGCACGATCGCCGGCAGCAGCTTGACGACGAGCACGCCGCCGAGTGCGTAGTTCTGCGCCTTGTAGCCGTGGGCGAGGCTGGTGGCGAGCGCGGTCGTGGCGAGCAACCCGAGCCAGTCGCCGAGACTCGACAGCGCGGTGGAGTACCAGAGGCGACGGAACGGGGTCACCCGGAGCACGCCACGGACCGCGGCGACATTCGACAGTGCCACCGGCGCGTTGTCCGTGCCCTCGCTGATCACGACCCCCTTGCCGATGCCACGGTACGACGCACCGCTGTCACAGTTTCGCCGCTTGCAATAAGGATCGCAGGGACGCAGCCAGTTCGGTGCTTCGCACGGCGTCGAGTGTGGCGAGAAGCTGTTGCTCGGAGCTCAGCAGCGCGGCGAAGGCCGCGTCGACGCGTTCGCGGCCGGCGTCGGACAGCCGCACCCGCACGATGCGTCCGTCACCCGGGTCGGGCCGGCGCGTCACGAAGCCGCGCGCGACCAATCGGTCGAGGCGACTGGTCATCGTGCCGGACGTGACGTGCGTGAGCGTGGCCAGCTCGCCGGCGGTGCGCTCGAACGGCTCACCGCTGCGCCGCAGCACGGACAGGACGTCGAACTCGTGGGCCTGCAGGCCGTGGCCCACGAACGCGTCGGCGCGACGCACGTCCAGCACGGCGGCGAGGCGGCTGATGCGGCTGAGCACCTGAAGGGGCTCGACGTCGAGGTCGGGACGTTCGCGGCGCCAGGCCGCGACGATCTCGTCCACCTCGTCCGCCATGCACGGAGCATATCTCTTGACGTCGAGATATCTTGGTGCGGTGGACTGGGATCCCGCACAGTACGGCCGGTACTCGGACGAGCGGTCCCGACCGTTCCTCGATCTGCTCGCGCGCGTCGGAGCCCGCGAGCCGCGGCGGGTGGTCGATCTCGGCTGCGGCCCGGCGACGTTGACCGCCCTACTCGCGCAACGCTGGCCGGACGCGGTGGTCGAGGGCATCGACTCCTCGCCGGAGATGATCGAGGCCGCTCGTGGTGTCTCCGGTGTCGCGGTGACGCCTCGGCGACGTCGCGCAGTGGCGCGAGCCTGACGTCGACGTCGTGATCAGCAACGCGACGCTGCAGTGGGTGCCTGGGCACGAAGCGCTCGCTCGCGACCTGGGCGCGCGCGCTCGCGCCGGACGGTTGGATCGCGATGCAGGTGCCGGGCAACTTCGGTGCGCCGGCGCACACGCTGCTGCGCGAGCAGGCGCGGCGCTGGCACCTCGAGCACGTGCTGCGCCACGACGACGCGGTCGCCTCCCCGCAGCGCTACGCCGAAATTCTGCTCGACGCGGGTCTGGCCGCGGACGTGTGGGAGACGACCTACCTGCATGTGCTCGCCGGATCCGACCCCGTGCTCGAGTGGCTGCGCGGCACGGGCCTGCGTCCTGTGCTCGGCGCCTTGTCGGCCGCCGACGGCGCGCGTTTCTGCGCCGAACTCGCCGGCGCGCTGCGTGCCGGGTACCCGCGCGGGCCGCACGGCACGCTGTTTCCGTTCCGGCGCATCTTCGCGGTGGGACACTCACGCCGATGACTGAGGTCTACGTGTCGGTGCTCGTGCCGAACCTGTTCGAGCCGTGGGCCGAGCTGCTCGTCGACGCCCTCGACCCGCGGCCCGGCTCGACCGTGCTGGACGTCGCGTGCGGACCGGGCACGGTCGCGCGCGTGCTTGCCCGTCGCGTCGGCGCGATCGGGCACGTGCACGCGTGCGATGTCGATCCCGCCATGATCGCGGCCGGCCAGGCAGTCGCACCGCGGCCGCGCGCGGCCGCGATCGAGTACGACGTCTGCCCGGCGGACGAGCTGCCGCTACCGGACGCCTCGGTCGACGCGATCACCTGCCAGCAAGGTCTGCAGTTCGTCCCCGACGCAGCCGGGGCGCTGACGCAGATGTGGCGCGTGGCCCGTCCCGGTGCCCGGCTCGCGGTCAGCGTCTGGCGCACGATCGCGGACATGCCGCTCTACGGAGCGCTCGTCGGCGCCGCGGAGGACGTGCTCGGCACCGCCGGCGGAATGCGCGAGCGCCCCTTCGCGCTCGGCGACGCCGACGAACTCGCCGCGCTCGCGACCGACGCCGGATGGCGCGACGCACGGGTCAGTCCGCGCGATCTGCCGATCGAATTCCGCGACACCGGGCAGCTGCTGCGCTGTTACGACGTGACCCCCGTGTGCGACATCGTGCGCAACCTCGACGACCACGGGCACACCGAGCTCGCCGAGTCGCTGCAGCGCCACATCGACCCGCTCATCGATCCCGACGGTGCCGTGCGCACCGCGACCGGTACCCACTTCCTCATCGCCACCCGGTGACGTCAGGACCGGCAATTACTCTCGGACCGGTGACTGTTCAGAACTGGTCCCGCACCATCACCTTCTCGACCGACGAGGTACACCGGCCGAAGACGGTGGACGAGCTGCAGCAGCTGGTCGCGAACCGGCCACGCGTGCGCGCGCTCGGCTCAGGGCACTCGTTCAACCGCATCGCCGACACCGACGGCGAACTGATCAGCGTCGGCGATCTCGACCTGCCGACCGTGATCGAGCCCGACGCACGCACCGTCGAGGTCGCCGGCGGCATGCGCTACGCCGAACTCGCGGTCGACCTCGATGAAGCCGGGTGGGCGCTGCCCAACCTCGGGTCGCTCCCCCACATCAGCGTCGCGGGCGCTTGCGCCACCGGCACGCACGGTTCCGGTTCCGCCAACCACTGCCTGGCCGCGGGCGCGTCCGCGATCGAGTTCGTGCGCGCCGACGGCGAGCTCGTCCGCACAACACGGACCGACCCCGACTTCGGCGGGTCCGTCCTCGCGCTCGGCGCCCTGGGGATCGTCACCCGGGTCACGCTCGACATCGTCCCGAGTTACGAGCTGCGTCAGGACGTGTGGGTCGACGCTCCCCTTGATGTCGTCCTCGAAAACCTCGACGAGATCATGGACTCGGGGTACAGCACGAGCCTGTTCACGTCCTGGACGGCGCCGGTCATCGACATGATCTGGGTCAAGGCGCCCGCCGGCACCGAGCCGGTCGACGGCTCCGCCTGGCAGGCGCGCCCGGCGACGCAAGCCATGCACCCGATCGCCGGCGAGGACACCAGCGCCGCCACTGAGCAGCTCGGCGCCCCCGGCCCGTGGCACGCGCGGCTGCCGCACTTCCGGGCCGAGTTCCGGCCGAGCGCCGGCGACGAGCAGCAGACCGAGTACCTCGTCCCGCGCGACCAGGGTGCAGCGGCGGTGGCCGCGCTGCGCGACGTGTCGTTCGGGACGGCGTTGCAGATCTGCGAGATCCGGGCCATCGCGGCCGACGACCTGTGGCTGAGCCCGTTCCACGACCGCGAGACGCTCGCGGTGCACTTCACGTGGGTCGCCGACGACGAGCGGGTCCGTCCCGCCGTGGCTGCGGTCGAGGCCGCGCTAGCGCCGTTCTCTCCGCGGCCGCACTGGGGCAAGGTGTTTGCGATGGCCCCGGCCGACGTGCGCGCGCACTACCCGCGGTTGGCCGAGTTCGGCGCGCTGGCAGCTCGGTGCGACCCGCAGCGCCGCTTCGGCAATGCCTATCTGGACGCGTACGTGTACTGACGGGCCCGCGTGCCGGCCGTGGCCGTGGCCGTGCCTTGCCGCGAGCCTTGCCGTGAGCCTTGCCGTGACCTTGCCGTTGCCGTGAGCCTTGCCGAGACCCTTGCCGTTGCCGTGAGCCTTGCCGAGACCCTTGCCGTTGCCGTGACCCGGCGCCACGGAGACCGATGGTGCCGGCCGGCCACCATCGGCCTCGGCCGTAGCCGACGGTTCCCGCGGGCCCTTCGGGCCACCGTGGGCCGTCGTCCGTCCGGGTGGGCCGGGACTGTGGTGCCCGCGGCCGAGGGCCTTGCCCGGTGGCGTGTGTGACGCCTTGGCGGGCTCCGACACCGCGGCCGGCGACGCCGTCGACGCCGTCGTCGTCGTCGACCTCGTCACCGCGGGTCGCGAGGTGCGCGGCGTCGACGGCGACGTCACACCCGTGCTGGTCGCGGGCGCACTCACCGACCCCGACCGCGTGACGGGGACGCTCGGTGTCACCGGCAGGCTGCCGGTCGGTGCCGAGGGCGACGGTCCCGACCGCGGCGCCGACGGCGGCCCCGAGCCCGATCGCGGCGCGGACGGATGCCGCGACGCGGACGGACCCGACCGCGGGCCCTCGGACGGCGCCGGCGGCCGCGGGTGGGTGCGGGTCGGGTCGATGTGGAACGGCGTCAGGGTGTTGACGACGTTGGACACCAGCCGCTGCGCGTAGGCGGGTAGGTGGTGAGTGGCCGCCCCGGTGATCAGCAGCGCGAGGGCGAGGACTAACACGGCGGCGGCGGCCAGCAACGGATGACGACGCACGCGTCGGGGCGCCGGCGCAGCCGACCCGGGCCGGCCCCGCTGCGTGAGCGGCAGAGCAGAACCGAACAGCGCCTCGAGCTCGTCCGAGGGCTCGGGCGCATCGATGTCGGCGAGCGAGCGCATCTCGGCGAGGAACTGCGCTGACGCCGCGTCAGTGGCAGCCATGTCGCCGAAGTGATCGTCGGAGTCGCGTCATCGCGTTACCCGCCGATCGGCCAGCAACGCCCGTAGCGCGACCAGCGCGCGCCGCTGCAACTGCTTGACCGCACCCTGCGAGCGTCCGATCACCTGCGCCACGTGCTCGATCGAGAGGTCGGCGATCACCCGCAGGTACAGCACCTCACGCTGGTCGGGCGGCAGCAACGCAAGGATCGCCTCGACCCGCTCGTTACCCAGCCGGCGCAGCGCGTCGTCCTCGGCCGACGGCACGGCCCTGGTGTCCTCGGCCGGTTCGTAGTCGACGGTCGACGGCCGGCGCGCGCTCGCGCGGTACGCGTCGACCATCCGGGCGTGCGCGATGCTGAAGACCAGGGTGCGCAACCCGCTGACGCCGCCGCGCAGCTGCGGCAGCCGCGGGAGCACGGCGACGAACACCTCGCTCGTGACCGCTTCCGGGTCGCTGACCCCCCGGCCGCGCAGGTAGACCAGGACGGCCGGTGCCAGAGCCAGGTAGACGCCGCGCAGCGCGACCTCGTCGCCCGCGGAGGCGGCTGCGACGAGCGCCTCGTCGAACTCCGGCCGCTCCATTGCACCTCCACTGGCGTGCGGCGCAACAGTCGCCGTGTAACGAGAATGCCACCGCAGACGATGACCCTTGTATCCGCGTCAGGGAACCCCCGGTTCACCCGCGGTGATCCGGTTCGGTGGCAGCAGGGCGGCCACCGAGCCGCCGCCCGGCCCCGGCCGTGGTGCCGGAGCAGCGCCGCTCCGGCCCGCGGTCGGGGTCCTCGTGCCTGCGGTCATTCGCAACCGCCGCAATCGCAGCCGTTACAGGGTCGAAGTCGCACCCGGGCGCCGCTCTCAGGACTTCTTGGCGGCTGTCTTCTTCGCGGCCGGCTTCTTGGCGGCCTTCTTGGCAGTCTTGCGCGGAGCGCTCTTCTTGGCCGGCTTCTTCGCCGCGCTCTTCCGGGCGGTCTTCTTGACCGGGCCGCGCGCGCGGCGGTCGGCGAGCAGTTCGGCCGCGCGTGCGTCGGTGAGCTGCTCGACGTCGTCGCCGCGGCGCAGCGACGCGTTGGTCTCGCCGTCGGTAACGTACGGGCCGAACCGGCCGTCCTTGACCACCATGGGTTTGCCGGACACCGGGTCGGCGCCGAGTTCACGCAGCGGCGGTGCGGCCGCCGCGCGACGCCCGCGCTGCTTCGGCTGCGCCAGGATCGCTGCGGCCTCGTCCAGGGTGATCGTGAACAGCTGGTCCTCGGACTCGATGGACCGCGAGTCCGAACCCTTCTTGATGTACGGCCCGTAGCGGCCGTTCTGGGCGGTGACGTCCTCGCCGTCGAGCTGACCGAGGGTGCGCGGCAGGGTGAGCAGCTGCTCGGCCTGCGCCAGGGTCACGGTGTCGAGCGACATCGACTTGAACAGCGACGCCGTCCGCTCGCCGTCGGTGACGTACGGGCCGTAGCGGCCCGAGCGGGCGGTGATCTCTCGGCCGTCCTCGGTCGTGCCGAGCACGATGTCGCCGGACGGTGCCGAGAGGAGCTCGTCGATCTTCTCCGGGGTCAGCTCGTCCGGGGGTAGGTCCTCGGGCAGCGAGGCCCGGGCGGCGTCGTCGCCCTCGCCGCGCTGAAGGTAGGGGCCGTACCGGCCGACGCGCACGACGACTCCGTCGTCGCCCACCGGGATCGAGTTCACGCCGCGGGCGTCGATCTCTTCCAGCCGCGATTCGATCAGGCGCTTGAGGCCGCCCTGGGCGGAGATCCGTTCCTTGTCGGCGACCCGATCGGGATCGTCGGCGCCGAAGTAGAACCGGCGCAGCCAGTCGACGCGCGACCGCTCGCCGTTGGCGATGTCGTCGAGGTCGTTCTCGACCGACGCAGTGAACCCGTAATCGACGAGCCTGCTGAAGTACGACTCGAGCAGCCCGACGACCGCGAACGCCGTCCACGTCGGGATCAGCGCCGGACCGCGCTTCCACACGTAGCCGCGGTCCTGGATCGTCTGCATGATCGAGGCGTAGGTCGAGGGACGGCCGACGCCGAGCTCCTCCATCGCCTTGACCAGCGAGGGCTCGGTGTAGCGCGCCGGCGGCGAGGTCGTGTGACCGTCCGCCTCGAACTCGCGCGGGTCGACCACGTCGCCGCGCGTCAGCTGCGGCAGCCGCTTCTCGGCGTCGTCACGCTCGGACGCGGTCTCGTCGGTGTCCTCGACATAGGCCCGTAGGAAGCCGGGGAACGTGATGGTGCGTCCGGACGTGGTGAACACGACCGCCTCGTCGGTGATCGACGTGCCGCCGATGCGCACCGAGACGGTCGTGCCGACCGCGTCGGACATCTGCGAGGCGAGCGTGCGCTGCCAGATCAACTCGTAGAGCCGGAACTCATCGCTGTTGACCTGGTTCGCGACCTCGCCCGGCGTGCGGAACGAGTCACCCGCGGGACGGATCGCCTCGTGCGCCTCCTGGGCGTTCTTGACCTTGCGGTTGTAGACGCGCGGCTCGGCCGGCACGTACGCGTCGCCGTAGAGCTCGCGGGCCTGCGAGCGCGCGGCGGTCAGCGCCGTCTGCGACAGGGTCGTCGAGTCGGTGCGCATGTAGGTGATGAAGCCGTTCTCATAGAGCCGCTGCGCGGTGCGCATCACCTGCTGCGCCGACCAGCGGAACTTGCGGCCGGCCTCCTGCTGCAACGTGCTCGTCATGAACGGCGGGTACGGACGACGGCGGTAGGGCTTCTCATCGACTCCCTGCACCGCGAAGTCGCGTCCCTCGAGACGCGCGGCCAGCCCGCGCGCGCCCGCCTCGTCCAGATGCAGCACCGAGCTCGGCGCGCGTCCGGTTGCGGCGTCGAAGTCACGTCCCGTTGCCAGACGCACGTCGTCGACGCTCACGAGAGTCGCGCTGAACGTCTCGGGGTCGTTGGCCTTGCGCTCGCGCGGCGCGAAGGTGGCCTGCACGTCCCAGTACTCGGCGGAGTGGAAGGCCATCCGCGCACGTTCGCGCTCGACGACCATCCGGGTGGCGACCGACTGCACCCGGCCGGCGGACAGGCGCGGCAGCACCTTCTTCCACAGCACCGGGCTGACCTCGTAGCCGTAGAGGCGGTCGAGGATGCGGCGGGTCTCCTGCGCGTCGACGAGTTGGTCGTCGATCTCGCGCGGGTCGGCCACGGCGGCCGCGATCGCGCTCGGGGTGATCTCGTGGAACACCATGCGCCGCACCGGCACCGTCGGCTTGAGCGTCTCGACCAGGTGCCAGGCGATCGCCTCGCCCTCGCGGTCCTCATCCGTGGCGAGGTAGACCTCGGCGGCGTCCTTGACCAGAGCCTTGAGCTTGGTGACCTGCTGCTTGCGGTCAGGGCTGACGACGTAGATCGGTTCGAAGTCGTTCTCGGTGTCGACGCCGACGCGTGCCCACGGCAGACCCTTGTACTTGGCGGGCACGTCGGCGGCGTTGCGCGGCAGGTCACGGATGTGGCCGATCGAGGCTTCGACGGTGTAGTCGGGGCCGAGGTAGCCGCCGATCGTCTTCGCCTTCGCAGGCGACTCGACGATCACCAGTTTGGTGCCCGCCTTCGTCGTCCTGCCTGCCACTAGTTGCTCCTGTCCCGGGTGCGCAAACGGTTACACACCGCCAGTCGCGGACGGTACAGGACCGGAGCAACCGGGCTGTGACGCCGGCTCATCGGCCACCCGGCCAGTCGGGTCCCGACCCGGGTGGCGCGGCGCCGACGAGTTCGGCGAAGCGCCGCAATCGCCGGGCCGACGTGATACGCCAGCCGGGACCTGGCCGCTGGCTGAGCGACACCGCCGCGAGACCCTGCCGCGACAGCTGCGCGCCCGCCGCGAGGTGCAGCGCGCCGTCGCCGCGGGCGGTGCCCAGCAGGTAGCCGGCCTCGTCCGCCGCCCCGGTCGCGATCGTCCACAGGCGCAGGCCGGCCGGCGTCAGCTCGAAACCTGGCGGCGGCCCCTCGTTCGCCCCGCGGCTCCAGCGCATCGCGTGCGGCATCAGCTCGGTGTCGAACGCGGTGCGCGCGCTCCACCCGTCCTCGGCCGGGACGCTGTCACCGGCGACGCCGCGCACGTCGAACTCCTCGGCCAGCGCGTCCGCGCGCCAGCGGTCTGCGACCACGACCGAGAGCCGGGCGGACGGGCCGGTGCGCACCCAGTGCCCGCCGCCGAGCAGGACGCCGTCGAGATCGGCGAGGTCGGGGCTCGCGGCGGCGGCACCGAACAGCGAGAACTGCGACATCACACCTCCCCCGTATTGCGACTTTGACCCCGCAGTGGCTGTGATTCGCCAGGAATCACAGCCACTACAGGGTCAAAGTCGCGGATTGTGCAGGATGTCAGGCGGCGGCGGTGGCCTTCTTCGGCTCGGCCGCCGGCTCGTCGCCCATCGAGACCTTGCGCCGCTTCGACACGATCACGGCCGCGGCGATGATCGCGAACGCCACGATGGCGATGATCGCGCGCACCGCGTTGTTCTTGTCGGTGCCGGTGCTGAACTCGATCACGGCCGGTGCGATGAGCACCGCGACCAGGTTCATGACCTTGATCAGCGGGTTGATCGCCGGGCCGGCGGTGTCCTTGAACGGGTCGCCGACCGTGTCGCCGATGACGGTGGCGGCGTGCGAATCGCTGCCCTTGCCGCCGTGCAGGCCGTCCTCGACCATCTTCTTTGCGTTGTCCCACGCGCCGCCGGAGTTGGCGAGGAAGACGGCCATCAGGACGCCCGCCGCGATCGCGCCGGCCAGGTAGCCGGCCAGCGGACCGGCGCCGAAGGCGAAGCCGATCGTGATCGGCGCGAAGATCGCCAGCAGCCCCGGCGTGGCCAGTTCGCGCAGCGAGTCCTTCGTGCAGATGTCAACGACGGCCGCATAGTCGGGCTTCTCGCTGAAGTCCATGATCCCGGGCTTGTCGCGGAACTGCTTGCGGACCTCGAACACGACCCGTCCGGCCGCGCGGCCCACGGCGCTGATCGCCAGGCCGCTGAACAGGAACACCGCAGCCGCACCGATGATCGCGCCGACCAGGATGTTCGGTGACACGATCAGGAAGTTCTGCCCGCTGCCGTGGTACTTGCCGACCGCGGTGCCGACCGCTGCGGTGAACGAGCCGAACAGCGCGGTCGCGGCCAGCACGGCGGTCGCGATCGCGATGCCCTTGGTGATCGCCTTCGTGGTGTTGCCGACCGCGTCGAGATCGGTGAGCACCTGCGCACCGCGCTCGTCGATGTCGCCGCTCATCTCCGCCACGCCCTGGGCGTTGTCGCTGACCGGGCCGAAGGTGTCCATCGAGACGATGACGCCCGCCGTGGTGAGCAGGCCCGTTCCGGCGAGGGCGACGGCGAACAGCGAGACGCCGATCGAGCCGCTGCCGAGCAGGAACGCACCGAACACCGCGAGGGCGATCAGCACCGCCGTGTAGACGGCCGACTCGAGACCGAGCGCGATGCCCGACAGGATGACCGTTGCCGCGCCGGTGCGCGAGGTGTCTGCGACGTCGCGGACGGGACGGCGGATGGTGTCGGTGAAGTAGCCGGTCAGCTGCTGGATGACGACCGCGAGCACGATGCCGATCAGCACGGCGACGAATGCAATCACCTTCGGGTTGCCGTCGGAGGCGAAGCCTGCCCCGAACCCGCTGAACTTCGCGGGCAGGTAGGTGAAGGCCAGGATCGCGACGAGCACGAGCGACGTCGCCGCCGAGATCATGAAGCCGCGGTTGATCGGCACCAGGCCGTTGCGGTCGCTGTCACGCAGCTTGGTGGTCAGGATGCCGACCACCGAGCTGATGATGCCGATGCCGCCGATGATCAGCGGCAGCATCAGGCCCTTGGCGCCGAACGCCGACTGGCCGAGGATCAGCGCGGCCACCAGCGTGACGGCGTAGGACTCGAACAGGTCGGCTGCCATGCCCGCGCAGTCACCGACGTTGTCGCCGACGTTGTCGGCGATGGTGGCCGCGTTACGGGGGTCGTCCTCGGGGATACCCGCCTCGACCTTGCCGACGAGGTCGGCGCCGACGTCTGCGGCCTTGGTGAAGATGCCGCCGCCGACACGCATGAACATGGCGAGCAGGGCGCCGCCGAAGCCGAAGCCCTCCAGCACGGTCGGCGCGTGGTCGTTGTAGGTGAGGAGCACGATGCTGGCGCCGAGCAGGCCCAGGCCGACGGTGAGCATGCCGACGATGCCGCCGGTGCGGAACGCGATGTGGAATCCGCGCTCGCCACCGCCGTTGCGTGCGGCCGCGGCGACGCGGACGTTGGCACGCGTCGCCATCGTCATGCCGATGTAGCCGACGGTCGCGGAGAACGCGGCGCCGACGAGGAAGAAGATCGCCCGGCCGATGCGCACGCTCGCGCCGCCCTCGTTGACGGGCAGCAGCAGGAGCAGCACGAACACGATCACCGCGAACACGCTCAGCGTGCGGAACTGGCGGTTCAGATACGCCGCCGCGCCCTCCTGGACCGCCTTCGAGATCGACTGCATGTTCTCGGTGCCCTGGTCGGCCTTGAGTACCTCCCTGACCAGGACGTACGCGTAGGCGAGCGCGAGCACGGCGAGGACCGCCAGAACGACGACGACGCCCTTCTGTCCGCCCGAAATGCCCGGTAGGGCTGCCAGGTGTGCGCCAGCGTGGTGCGCGACCATCCAGATACCTCTCAATGAACGTTCCTCGCGGCGAGCACGGCCCGACCGCAAGCCTCGGATGAGGACGGCGCCCGCCGGCACGTGAGTTCGTGTCCCAGAGCGGGCTGTGTTGTCGGGCGGAGTCTAACCACAGGCTCAGGATCAGGCCTGCCGGGGTGGTCCGAGTGTCTCGTGGCCCATGCCGTGCCGATCCGGCGGTGTCTCAGTCGGCGTCGGCGCCGGCGTCGGCCGGTTCGCCGAGACCCGCGATGGCCGACTCGACCGAGTCGTGGATCCGGAACACGTCGTCGAGGCCTGTGATCGTGAACAGCTTGAGAATGCGCTGATGCGTGCAGACGAGCGGCAGGGCGGCGCCCTGCTCGGCGGCAGCGGTACGCGCGGCGACGAGGGCGCCGAGCCCGGTCGAGTCCAGGAAACCGACCTCGCTGAGATCAACGACGACAGATGAGCCGTCCTGCAGCAGTTCGGTGAGTCTGTCACGCAGCGCGGGTGCGGCGTAGACGTCGACCTCGCCGTTCACGGCGACGACGGGAACCTCGCCGGGGCCCTGCCTGGTTACCGAAAGCTCCACCCGTTCGCCATCCTCATCCCGGCCGTGTGCGTACCCGTGTCATACCCGAATCGATCGAGCTCTGCCAGTACGACGTGACCAGCGTTCGCCCGAGGTTTGAGCGGTCTGGTGCGGCGGTTTTCGCCTGCGTCAGCATGCCACAGACCTGGGCACCGGCATGACTGCGCGCGGTGAGGACTCGGTGAAGGGCCCGCCGAGGGTCCCGGCAGGCGGGCGGCCCGGGCGCGCGCAGCCGCCTCCCGGACGCCGACCACCGGCAGACGGGCCCTCGCGCGGACCTCGATGCGGACCGTCCCGCTGCGTCCGCCAGCGTCGAGGGACACGACGCACGAGCGCAGCTCGGCGTCATCGGCCCGGGCCACCGCGCGGGCGGCCAGACAGGGATCGCCGCCCACCCCGATGCGGCCGGCGGCGGCCAGCGCGGCCAGATCCGCAGCGGTCTCGGCGCGGTGCCGCGCCAGCACGGCGAGCGAGCGAACCAGGACGAGCATGGCGACAGCGAGCACGACGGCGCCACAGCCCAGCACCCAGACGGCCGCTGCGCCGCGGTCGCCGGGGCCGCCGGGGTCGCTGCGGGTCCCTCGTCTCACGGCGGTTCGCGTGCCGCCACCGCCTGCTCGGTCACCTCGACCGCCGGCAGGAACGGCACGACCAGGTGCGCCCGCAACGTCGCGACCGCCCGCACGGTTGACCCGGACCCGGACAGGGTGACGTGCACGCCGGGAGCGATCTCGGCCGCGACCCGCGCGCCGTCATCCGACCGGGCCGCGGCGCGGGCGGCCTCGCGTGCGGCGTCCTGCGCCCGCAGCCGCGCCGACGCAATCGAGACGACGCTGAGCGCGACGGCGAGGAGGAGGACGAGCACCGGCAGGCAGGCGGCGAGTTCCGCCGTCACCATGCCCGCGTCGTCGCTGTCGGCGCGCGAGGTGCGCGCGCCGCGCTCAGAGCGCATGCAACGCCGACCTGACGATCGAGCTGAGCGCCGAGGAGACCGCAGCGCTGCGCACGATCTTGTAGAGGACGACGGCGAAGGCGACGGCGGCAACGGTGCCCACGGCGTACTCCGCCGTGGTCATGCCGGCGTCGACGCCGCTGCGGATCCGGCTTGCGAGCCGAGAGATCAGAGTTCGTAGTCGTGTCATGCGCACAGGCAAACAGACCGCGACCGTCCGCAGGGGCGCGTCCGAGGCGCTGTGGACGACGAGCCGGGATGTGGACCGTGGCGCGGCGAGCGTCGGTGCCGTGCGCTATGCGCGTCCGCAGTCAGCGGGCCGGAATGCAGCAGGGCCCGGCCGTCACCGGCCGGGCCCTGTCGAGGAGCGGTACTACTTCTCGTAACCGATCTTCGTGTAATCGACGCTCGCGAAACCGAACGAGCCCAGGTTGGCCAGGCCGTTCTTCACGCCGCACATCTGCGGGCGCTGGAACAGCGTGAAGGTGTGACCCTCCTGGTAGAGCAACTTGTCGGCCTGCTGCGTCAGCGAGGTCGCCTCCTGCGAGTCCGGGGACGCGACGGCCTTGGCCAGCAACTGGTCGACCTGCGGGTTGCTCAGGCCGGTGAAGTTCTGACCGCCACCAGCCTTGGGCGACTTGTAGATCGACGAGGCCGCTCGAGATCGGGAACGGCGTGCCCAGCCACGAGAACGGCGCGACGTCGTAGTTGCCCGGGGATGATGTACTTGTCGAACAGGTCGTCGCTCGGCACCGTCTTGATGTCGACCTTGACGCCGATCGTCTTCATCATCGCCTGGAACAGCTCGCCCTCGTTCTTGCTCGACTGGTAGCCGGCCGGGATGACGAACTGCACCTCGAGCGTCTTGCCGCCCTTGGCCAGGTAACCGTCGCTGCCCTTCGAGAACCCGTCGGAGGTGAGCATCTGCTCGGCCTTGCCCGAGTCGATAGGTGCCGAGGTCGCCCATGTTGTCCTGGTAGCCCGCCTGGCTGTTCATGAAGAAGTGGTTGTTCAGCGGGACGTCCGGCCACGGGATGCCGGTCAGGTCGGACTTGATGATCGCGGTGCGGTCGGTGCCGAGCCACATCGCCTGACGGACCTTCTCGTCCTTCAGGAAGCCGCGGCTGCCGTTGAACGTGAACTGGCGGTAGTCCGGACCGGCGGCGAGCGTCACGTGGCCGTTGCTCGCACTCTTGACCTGCTTGTAGTCGGTCGGGTCGACGGTGACGTCGAAGTCGTAGTCGATCTCACCGTTGATGTAGGCCTGGTTCAGCGCGGTGGCGGCCTCGGCACGGAACACGATCTTGTCCAGCAGCGGCTTGTTGCCCCACCAGTCCGGGTTCGGCGTGACCGTGATCGTCTTGGCCGACTTGTCGAACTGCGGGTTGCCGAACGGCCCGGCGGTCACCGGGATGGCGTTCAGGTAACCCTTGTTGAACTTGTTCGGGTCGCTGTTGTACGCCGCCGGGTAGAGCGGGCTGAACAGCGACTTCCAGTCGGTGAACGGCTTCGCGAACTTGAAGACGACGTCGAACTTGCCGCCCGTGCCCTGCTCGACGCTGCTGATCTGGTCGTAACCGGTCGTGCTCCGGCGACCTGGTAGGCCTTGGTCTTGCCGTTGAGGGCCTTCCACTGCGCCGCGTAGTCGGCCTCGGTGATCGGCGTCCCGTCCGACCACACGGCCTTCGGGTTCAGCTTCAACTCGATCGTCTGCGGGCTTGTCGAGGTCACCTTCGCCGACAGCACGTAGTCGGGGTCAGGGTTGACGTTCGCCTTGGCGTCCGAGACGAACGGCTGCGGCATCAAGGCGTTCATGACGTTCGCCGTCGACGACTCCGGACCGTCGAGCTCGTTGTAGTTCCACTGCGTGGAGTACTGGTCGATGCCCCAGATCAGCGTGCCGCCCTGCTTGAGCGCCGACGCCGGCTTCGGGTTGATGTCCTCCGCGACGAGGCCGCTCGTGCCGCCGCTGGAGTTGGTCGACGGAGCGGGCGCTGGCGCGCCGCCCGTCCCTGTGCCGGTGCCGTCCACCACCACCACCGCCTGACGAACTGCTACATGCGGCCACGCCGAGCGTGGCCATGAGCGCGGCGCTGACCAATGCGACGCCGCGGGTGCGTACCTTCACTTGTCCTCCTGATGGTGGTGGTTTGCCCAGCGCGTGACTGGACGGGGGTTGTTACACAACGGCGACCGCCTCGGCGAAATGACAGGCGGCCTTGTGATCGGGGCCCTGGTCGTAGAGCCCCGGATCCTCGGTCTCGCACCGGACCTTGTCGTCGGCGCCGAGCGCGTCGTACTTGAAGCACCGCGAACGGAACCGGCATCCCGGCGGCACATCGGCCGGGCTGGGCAGGTCACCGGTGAGCAGGAGCCGTTTGCGCTGACGTTCCTTGTGCGGGTCGGGCACGGGAATGGCCGACAGCAGTGCCTGCGTGTACGGGTGGGACGGCCGCTCGTACACCGAGTCGACGTCGCCGATCTCGACGATGCGTCCGAGATACATCACCGCGACGCGATCGGCGATGACACGCACGACCGACAGGTCGTGGGCGACGAACAGGTACGACAAAGACAGTTCGGCGCGCAGTTGCAGCAGCAGGTTGATGACACCCGCGCGGATCGACACGTCGAGGGCCGACACCGGTTCGTCGAGCACCAGCACCTTCGGCGTGAGGGCGAGGGCTCGTGCGATGCCGATGCGCTGGCGCTGGCCGCCGGAGAACTCCTGCGGGAAGCGCGAGGTCATGCCCGGATCGAGACCGACGAGCTTGAGCAGCTCGGCGGTGCGCTTCTCGATCTCCTTGCGGTTCATGCCGTGCGTGCGCATCGGCTCGGCGAGCACGTCGCCGACGGGCAGGCGCGGGTCGAGCGCCGCGAGCGGGTCCTGGAAGACCACCTGCAGGTCGCGCCGGATGCCGCGCCGCTCGCTCGCCCCGTACCTCGCGGGTGTCGCGTCCGTTGATGCGCACCGATCCCGACTGCGGTGCGTTGAGTTCGAGGATCTGCAGCAGGGTGGTCGTCTTGCCGCACCCTGATTCGCCGACGAGGCCGAGGGTTTCGCCCTCGCGGATCTCGAGGTCGATGCCGTCGACGGCGTGCACCGTGCCGACCTGGCGCTTGAGCACCGCACCCTTGAGCAGCGGATAGTGCCGCACGAGCTGGTCGAGTTCGAGCACCGGCTTGCGCTGCTCGCGCGGGATGCGCGCGATGCGCGGCGTCGGCGATCTCCGGCGCGGGAAACACGTCGTTGACCTCGAGCTGCTGCGAGTCGATGTCCTGCTTGCGGTGACAGGCCGCGAAGTGGCCGACGCCGCCGATGTTCTCGAGTTGCGGTTCGGTCTGCGCGGCACTCGTCGATGACCAGCGGGCAGCGCGGCGCGAACGGGCATCCCGGCGGCAGCGACGCGAGCGCCGGCGGGTTGCCCTCGATCGGCGTCAGCGACGAGCCGCCGTGCTCGTCGATGCGCGGGATCGATCCGAGCAGCCCCATCGTGTACGGCATGCGCGGCTGGTAGTAGATCTCGTCGGTGGAGCCGACCTCGACCGGCTTGCCGGCGTACATGACCATCACGCGGTCGGCGAGGCCGGCGACGACGCCGAGGTCGTGGGTGATCATGATGATCGCCGCGCCGGTCTCGCGCTGCGCGGTCTGCAGCACCTCGAGGATCTGCGCCTGGATGGTCACGTCGAGGGCGGTCGTCGGCTCGTCGGCGATGATCACGTCCGGGTCGTTGGCGATGGCCATGGCGATCATCACGCGCTGCCGCATGCCGCCGGAGAATTCGTGCGGGAAGGCGTTGGCGCGCTGCTTCGGGTTCGGGATGCCGACGAGGTCGAGCAGCTCGACCGCGCGTGCGTGCGCCTGCCGCTTGGTCATGCCGTCGTTGTGGATCAGCAGCGCCTCGGAGACCTGCTGCCCGACGGTGTAGACCGGCGTGAGGGCCGACAAGGGCTCCTGGAAGATCATCGACATCTGCTTGCCGCGGATCTCGGACAGCTGCCTGTCGTTGAGCGCGAGCAGTTCGCGATCGCCGAGCCGCACCGATCCGGCGATGCGCGCGTTGGTCGGCAGCAGCCCCATCACCGCGAGCGACGTGACCGACTTGCCCGACCCGGACTCGCCCACGATCGCGAGCACCTCGCCGCGGCGCAGCGAGAAGTTCAGCCCGCGCACGGCGTTCACGTCCGGCCCGGTACCGCCCGGGAAGGTGACCGACAGGTCCTCGACGGTGAGCACCGCGTCGGTGTCGACCTTGCGGGTCGAGATGAATTCGGTGATCTCGGTGGTCACTGGGCCTTCCCGGTGGACGGATCGAGTGCGTCGCGCAGCGCGTCCCCGACGAGGTTGACGGCGAGCACCAACAGGACGAGGAAGATCGCGGGGCACAGGAACAACCACGGGTAGCGTGAACGCGGCGTTCTGCCCGTCGGACAGCAGCGTGCCGAGCGAGACGTCGGGCGGCTGCACGCCGAAGCCGAAGAACGACAGGCCGGCCTCGGTGATGATCGCGGTGCTGACGTTGATGGTGGCGTCGATGATCAACAGCGACGAGAGGTTCGGCAGGATGTGGCTCATGATGATCTTCCATCGCGAGACGCCCATGTAGCGCGCTGCGAGGACGTACTCGCGGTTCTTCAACGCCAGGGTCTGACCTCGGACGATCCGCGCGGTGATCTGCCAGATGAACGCGCCGAGCAGCACGACGAACAACACCCAGTTGCCCGCGAAGTGGCTCGACATGATCGCGATGATCAGGAACGACGGGACGACGAGCATCAGGTCGACGATCCACATCAGCACGCGGTCGGTCCAGCCGCCGAAGTAGCCGGCGGCCGCGCCGACGATCGCAGCGATGCCCGTGGCGAGGAGCGCGACGAACAGGCCGATCAGGATCGATTTCTGCGCGCCGCGCATCGTGGCGGCGAACAGGTCGACACCGGTCTGGTCGGTGCCGAACCAGTGCGTCGGACGACGGCCCCGTGCAGGAAGTTCTCGAAGTCGTGGTCGGTGTAGGCCCATTTGTCGAAGTGCGGGCCGACGAACGCGGCGAGCACGAGCAGCAGCACGATCGCCATGCCGACGAGGCCGTGCTTCTGGCGCAGGAACCGCCGCAGGACGAGCCGTCCGCGGCTCTGGATCGAGGTCTCGTCGAGCGCCGCGCCGGGCTCGCTCTGGCCGTCGGTCGGAGTGTCCGGTCGGCAGCAGCGCATCGGTGGGTGTGGTCATGGCTACGTCCTGACTCTCGGGTCGAGCAGCGCGACGACGAAGTCCTGCAGCAGCGAGGCGAGCAGCACGAGCACGGCGACGAAGAACGTCACCGCCGCGACGGCGTTCGTGTCGTTGCTCTGGATCGAGGTCACGAACAGCTCGCCCATGCCGTGCCAGCCGAAGATGATCTCGGTGAACGTCGCGCCGACGAAGATGAGCGCGAAGCTGTACACGAAGATCGTCACCGCCGGGATCAGCGCGGTGCGCAGCGCGTGCTTGACGAGCGCGCGGCTGCGGCGCAGTCCCTTGGCCCGGGCGGTGCGCACGTAATCGCTCGCGAGCACGTCGAGCATCGCGTTGCGCTGGTAGCGCGACAGGAACGCCGCACCCCCGAGCGTCAGCGTGATCGTCGGCAGGATCAGGTGGTTGAGGCGGTTGAGGAACTGGTCCCAGCCGCCGGTGATCGCGGGGTCGAACTGCCCGGAGTACTGCAGCACGGTGCTGCCCGTCCACTTGTTGATCTGCACGGCGAGCAGCTGGAACAAGATGGCGAGGACGAACACCGGCACGGACAGCACGACGAAGGACGTGACGGTGAAGAAGTGGTCGATGAACTTGTACTGCCGCACTGCCGACCAGGCCCCGATGGCTACGCCGAGCAGGCCGCCGATGATGGTGCCCAGGAGGAGCAGCTGCCCGCTGACCCACAGCCGCCGGCCGATGTCGGAGTTGACCGAGTCGCCCTGCACCTCGGTGCCGAAGTTGCCGTGGACGAGGTCGTCGAGCCAGTGCCCGTACCGCACCACGACCGGCGTCGCCGGATTCGAGTTGATGGCGTCGAGCTTCTCGGCGATGACCGCAGCGGGCGGGCGAGGGTTGCGTCCCTCGTAGTTCGACTTCGGGTTCAGGCTGACCGCGGCGAGGATGTAGGCCAGGGAGGTCGCGATGAATACCAAGATCAGGTAGTTCACGAGCCGTCTCAGCAAGAACTTGGTCAAGCCTGCTCCTTTCCGGGGCTGCGTCTGATAGTTCCAGTGGAAGTGGGAAGTTGAACGATATTCATCACTTCGTTACGTACGGCAGAGCGATCCGTTACGTTTGCCGGGCCCGGACGACCGAACGAATCGCGGCGGTTGCCGTGTCTCGCGACGCATGAGGGCAGACCCTACGAGGTCAGCGCAGGACGGTCGCAGCGAGCCCCATCAGAGCGGGGACGATCGCCAGGCAGACGAACGCCGGGAGGAAGCAGAGCCCGAGCGGCGCGGCGGCCATGACCCCGGCACGATGTGCGCGGGCGCGGCCGGCGTCGGCGGCCTGCGCACGCAGGTCGGCGGCGAGATTCTCGAACGCGGCTGCGAGCCGGATTCCGCTGTGCGCACTGCGGCGTGCGGACGCGGCGACGCCGGCGAGCGCGGCGTCGTCGGCGACCGTGGCCCAGGCATCGACCGGGTCGGCGCCGAGGGCGAGCAAGCGGGCGACCGACGTCAGCCGGGCTGCGGCACCCCCGGCCGCGGGAGCGGCGGCGAGCAGCGCGCGCTCGAGTGGCTGTCCCGCGCGTAGGGCGACTGCCGTCAGATCGAGCGCGAGCGGCAGGCTCGCGCCTGCGGCACTGGGTTCGGCCGCCCGGCGCGGACCGCTGGCGGGCGCCGCCCGGGCGCCGGTGAGCAGCAGCGCGCAGGCGAGGAACAACCATGCAGTGCTCACCTGGCTTCGGCGCGTGCAGTGAGCCAGTGGGTCCAGCCGAGCCCGGCGGCGTCGAGACAGACTCCGATCAGCAGTACGGCGTGGCCGGTCGCCGTCGTGAACAGGACGCGGACCGGCTCCGCCTGCATAGCCGTGCCGAGCGCGATTCCGACCACCGGGAGCACGGCGAGCAGGGCCGCGGACGACCGGGCACCGGCCAGCGCGATCGCGACGGCGCGGCGCTGCTCGATGCGGTCGGCGAGCTCTCGGGCGACGCGGGTCCACACCTCGGCCAGCGGCGCGCCGGTGGCGACCGCGACCCGCCACGCGTGCGCGAGCGCGGCCAGCTCGGAAACCTCGTCGCCGTCCCCGTCCCCGTCCCCGTCCGTCCCGGCGCCGGCGTGGCCGGCGTCCCGCCCGTCCGGGGCGGCGGGCGGCGAATGGGCCGCGGCCACGGGGTCGTCGCCGGCCGCCACGCGCGCGGCCATCGCGCGGAGCGCCTGCTCGTGGCTCGGACACGCCTCGGCCCCGGCCAGGACGGCCGCCGCAGGCGACGTGCCGGCCTCGAGCTCGGCTGCCATCAGGGTGACGGCGGCCGCCAGCTGGATCGCGGCTCGGTCGCGGCGGCGACCGCGGGCGGCAGCGCCCAGCAGGGCGGTCGCGGTGAGCGAGACGACGAGGACGGTGAGCGCGAGGGCCGCTCCGGTCGCGACCCCGGTCACCGCCGCAACGGCGAGGCACAGACCCGGCACGGCCCAGGACGGCAGCGAGGCGCGACGACGGGCAGGCGAGCCAGTGCGGGCGCGGAGCCGCCCGCGACCGGCGAGCGCCTGTGCGCGCACGCGTGCTGGGTGCGCACCGGGGACGAGCAGCACTGCCACTGCCAGCGCGGACCAGGTCAGCACTGCGCGATCCGCAGCAGACCCGGCACGGGAGCCTCACGGGCCACGAGTTCGTCGAACAGCGTGTTCGCGGCCGCTGCGAGGCCGTGGCCGCGGCGCCAAACGGGGTGCACGCCCAGACTGTCGCCCGCCCGGTCGAGCAGGCCGAGCTCGTCGACCACGCGGCCGCCGTCGCGCAGTCGGCGCAGGTGGACGACGACGCGCAGCGCGCTGGCGGCGAGTGAGGTGACCGAGCCGAGGCCGAGCCCGGCGAGGCCGCCGAGCGCGGCCAGCCGCGCCGGCACGTCCCCGGCGGAGTTCGCGTGCAAGGTCGCGGCACCGCCCTCGTGACCGGTGTTCAAGGCCACCAGCAACTCGACCATCTCGGCTCCGCGGAACTCGCCGACCACGAGCCGGTCGGGGCGCATCCGCAGCGACTGCCGCACGAGTTCGCGCAGCCCGACCGCACCGGCGCCTTCGACGTTGGCGGTGCGCGTCACGAGCCGCACGGTGTGCGGGTGGGTCACGACGAGTTCGGCGGCGTCCTCGATGACGACGACTCGTTCGACGTCCGGCACTGTGCCGAGCAGGGCGCCGAGCAGGGTCGTCTTGCCCGCACCCGTGCCGCCGGTGACGACGAAGGCCAGGCGGGCCTGCACGATCGCCGACAGCAGCTCGGCGATCTCAGCCGGCACACTCCCGCGCTCGACCAGCGTGGCGAGCCCGAGCGGTTCGCGGGCGAGCACCCGCAGCGACAGTGTGGTCGTCGGGCACAGCGGCGGCAGCACGGCGTGCAGCCGCGTGCCGTCGTCGAGCGTCGCGTCGACATAGGGCTGCGCGTCGTCCAGCCGGCGCCCCGCCGCCGCGGCGAGGCGCTGTGCCAGCCGCCGCACCGCAGCGTCGTCGGCGAAGGTGACCGACGCCCGTTCCAGCCCTCGTCCGCGGTCGAGCCAGACCGAGTCGGGGGCGTTCACCAGCACGTCGCTGACGCCGGGCAGGGCGAGCAGTGGTTCGAGCACGCCCGCGCCGGTCAGTTCGGAGGCCACCTCGCGGTGCAGGTGCGCCAGGACCGCGTCGTCGACGATGCCGCCCGCCTCGGCGCGGATCGCCGCCGCCACGTCGCCACGGTCGCTGACGAGCCGGTGGCGTACCCGCTCGACCAAGGGGGGCGACATGCCGGCCGTCATGCCGCTGCTCCGGCGATGCCGTCGACCAGTCCCGCGCCGATGCGCGCAGCCTGCCGTTCGGACGGGCGGTCGACCGGCGGAAGCACGCCGAGAAGCGGGGCGCCGAGCAGGTCGACCGCCTCACCCACGCCGAACCCGCCACGGCGCAGCACGACCCCGGTGGCGACGTCCGGCAACGAGCGCAGTACGGCGCGGGCAGCGACCAGCGTCCGGACATCGGTCGCGGCGGCGACGACGACACAGAGCTCGCAGCAGGCCAGGCCCGCCTCGCGCAGTTCGGACGGCGCGCGGGGCAGGTCGAACACGACGGTGCCCACCTCGGCCGCACTCGTGGCGACCTGCGCCACGGCGTCGGGATCGGGCGGCTCGTCGGCCGCGAGCACCGCCACGCCGCGCCAGCGGGGCAACCCGTCGGCCAGCGCGGCCGGGTCGAGGTAGCCGCCGCCGACCCGCAGGCCCGACCAGCGCGCGCCGGGGACGTCGTCGATGCCCAGGAGCACGTCGATGCCGCCGCCGACCGGGTCGAGGTCGATCAGCACCGCGCGTGCGGCGACCGACGTGAGGACGGCGGCGAACGTGGATGCACCCACTGCGCCGCTGCCGCCGATCACGCCGATCACGTCCGTCAGCCAACCGCGCACCGGCCTGCCCCGACGGAGAATCTTCCCGGCTGTGGGCGACGACCCAGGGTGTGGACGACGGATTTGACACCTGGCGTCCGTACGATCACGACGTGGTTCCCCGCAGCACTTCGCGGACGGCGGCGTTCTTCGATCTCGACAAGACGATCATCGCCAAGTCCAGCGTGCTCGCGTTCGGGCGGCCGTTCTACCAAGGCGGCCTCATCAACCGGCGGGCCGTGCTGCGCAGCGCGTACGCCCAGTTCGTCTTCGCACTGGCCGGCGCCGATGAAGACCAGATCGAGCGGATGCGCGCCTATCTCACCAGCATGTGCACGGGCTGGGACGTCGCCCAGGTGCGCGACATCGTCTCGGAGACCCTGCACGAGATCATCGACCCGATCGTCTACGACGAGGCGGTCGAACTGATCGGCATGCACAAGGCGGCCGGACGCGACGTGGTGATCGTCAGCTCGTCCGGCGAAGAGGTCGTCGGACCCATCGGCGCGATGCTCGGCGCCGACCACGTCGTGGCCACCCGCATGGTCGTGGCCGACGGCAAGTACACCGGCGAGATCGAGCTCTACGCCTACGGCACCGAGAAGGCAATCGCCATCCGCGAGCTCGCCGCCGACCGCGAGTACGACCTGGAGGAGTGTTACGCCTACTCCGACTCGGTGACCGACGTCCCCATGCTCGAGTCGGTGGGGCACCCATTCGCCGTCAATCCCGACCGTGCCCTGCGCCGCGTCGCCGCCGAGCGCGACTGGCCCACCCTCACGTTCTCCAACGCGGTACCGCTGCGGGAGCGCATCTCCGGACTGCGTCCGGAGCATCCGACCTTGACGGCGACGGCCGTCGGTGCAGGAATCGCCGCCGGCGGACTGGTGTGGTTCGCTGCGCGTCGCCGCGTCCGCCGGGCGTGAGCGCCGGGCGTGCCGACGCGATGGACCCGTGCCGACACGCCGGTGGCCTCTTGCGGTGGAGTGTGACGCGCGCCATATTCCAAGGACGGATCGGGGCCCCGTCCATGGCGGTCCAGCCCCCAGCGAGACCCCGCTCCCGCACGACACGACGGGTACCCACGCGGGCGTTCACACCGCACGAGGTGGGTCGGCGAGGACTGGAGCGATCCGGGCTTCGACGCGACGATTGGGCAGAGCACGCTTGTGTAGCCCGCCGCGGACGTGCCGACGGCGTCGAGGTGATCGCACATCACCCCGGCGCCGTCGATCCGTCTCAGCGCGTTGAGTGACGCCTCAGCGCGTTGAGTGACGTCTCAGCGCGTTGAGTGACGCCGAATTCGACGTCACCGAACTTCACGGGACGTCACTCAACCGACGTCAGCCGCGCAGCAGCGCCTGGCAGATCGCCTGCGCCTCGACGGCCCCCGCAGCGACGGCCGCGCAGCAGTGCCGCAGCCACCGCGCGATGCCCTCGGGCGTGCCGCTGCGGTAGGCCTCGAGCGCCGCGCCGTGCTCGGTGCGCAGCTCGAGATGCCCGGCCTCGACGACGACCAACGACTTGGGATCGAGGCCGCGCGTGATCAACGTGAGCCGCTCGGCGGCGAGCGCGACGATCGACGAGACGGGAGCGAACGCGTCGAGCGATTCGATCTCTCCGTGCACGAGCGCGGCCACCACGACGGCCGGCGCCGAGGTCTGCGCGAGCATCACGGCGAGCGTGTCGAGTCGCTGCGCACCGGCGCTCGGCCGGCCGAGCACATCGGCAGCCACCAGATCAGCGGCCGCAAGCGCGTGCAGGCGTGCCAGCGCCTGCCGGGGCGCCCGCGACCACGTGTCGGCGAGCGAGCCGACCGCGCCCACTGCCCGCAACGCCCCCTGCACCAGCGGGTCGCGCCGCGCTGCGCCGGAACGCACGTCGGCAAGGTCGGCCTCACTTCCGGACAGCCGTGCGGCCGCCCACGCGCCGCGCAGGAACGATTCGGCCGAGACGTCGGCCGAGCGGCGCCGCAAGACCCGGTCGCCGAGCAGCGCGTCGACGGCGGCGCGCGTCTGCGCGACGGCTTCGCTCACGCCGGGCAGCTCGAGCAGCGGAGCCAGCGGATCGTCCACGTCCGCCGACGCTAGTGGGCTTGCGAATTGTCGGAGCGGGCGCGTACTAGTCGACTCATGACCGGTACTTCGGACGATTCGTCCCAATCCGCACGTTTCACGGTGCCCGGCAGTGGGCGCGACGCCGCTCCCGACGTCGCCGACGCGACCCCGCTCGACCCGAGCACCTCGATCGAGGTGACGGTCGTGCTGCGGCGCCGCGCCGATGGCGAGCTCGGCGCCGATCCCGCCGATGTCGACGCGGTGCGCGGCGCGCTCGAGTCTGCCGGCCTCGAGATCCTCGCCGTCGACGCGGCGTCGCGGCGCATCCGCGTTCGCGGTACGGCCTCGGTGATCTCCGCCGCGTTTGGTACCGAGCTGCAGCAGGTGACCAGTCGGGCTCCGAACGGGGCGCGCGTCACCCACCGGCAGCGCACCGGCGAGCTGAGCGTTCCCGCCGAGGTCGGCGAGCGGGTGATCGCAGTGCTCGGCATCGACGACCGCCCACAGAGCCGCACGCGGTTGCGGGTGGCCGCGGCCGACGCGGCAGCGACGAGCTACACGCCGCTGCAGCTCGCGCAGGCGTACAACTTCCCGGCGAACACCGACGGCACCGGGCAGAGCATCGGAATCATCGAACTCGGCGGGGGGTTCGGCCAGGACGACCTCGACACCTACTTCCAGGGGCTCGGCATCACGGGTCCCACTGTGACGGCGGTCGGCGTCGACGGCGCGACGAACCAACCCGGGCAGGATCCCCAGGGCGCCGACGGCGAGGTGCTGCTCGACATCGAGGTGGCCGGCGCGCTCGCGCCCGGCGCCACGCTGAGCGTCTACTTCGCTCCCAACACCGATGCGGGGTTTCTCGACGCGGTCAGCGAGGCGATCCACGCCGACCCGACACCCGCCGCCGTCAGCATCAGCTGGGGGCAGAGCGAGGACCAGTGGACGGCGCAGGCCCGCACCGCGATGGACGGCGCGTTCGCCGACGCCGTGCAGCTCGGCGTCGTGGTCACGGCGGCGGCGGGTGACAGCGGCAGCAGCGACGGCTCGGGAGACGGCACCGACCACTGCGACTTCCCTGCGTCGAGCCCCAACGTCATCGGCTGCGGCGGCACGTCGCTGTCGGGCGGCACCGAGTCGGTCTGGAACAACGGGAACGGCAACGGCGCGACCGGCGGCGGCGTCAGCGACACCTTCGGCCGACCGGCCCGGCAGGCCGACGTGGGTGTGCCCGGTTCCGGACGGGGCGTGCCCGACGTGGCCGGCAACGCCGACCCCCAGACCGGTTACCAGGTGCTGGTCGACGGCACGCGGACGGTCATCGGCGGGACGAGCGCCGTCGCCCCGCTGTGGGCCGGGCTGGTCGCCCGGTTGGCGCAGGCGACCGGCGGTCTGCTGCACGGCTTCGCCGACACGCTCTACGCGGGAGCGAGCCCCGGCGCGAGCCCGCCCGGCTTCCGCGACGTGACCACCGGCGACAACGGCAGCTACTCGGCCGGCCCGGGTTGGGACCCATGCACCGGGCTCGGCAGCCCCGACGGCAGCGCCCTGCTGGCCCGGCTGCGGGGAGCGTGATGCGGGCCCTACGGCGAGGCTGCAAGGATCACAGCCAACCGACCTGCCCATGTCGAGGGAGCGAACGCAGTGACGATCAGTTCTGAATCCGGCGCCGCGACCCCCGCCGCGACCGCTGGCGCGAAGTCCACCGAGCCCTCGATCGGGCAGCTCGTCCACGACGCGTCGGAGTCGCTGTCGACGATCATCCGGGGCGAGATCGAGCTGGCGAAGCTCGAACTGCGCTCCTCGGTGAAGAACGCCGGCGTGGGCGTCGGCATGTTCGCCGCCGCCGGCGTCCTGCTCGTGTTCTCGCTGACCTTCGGCCTGATCGCGCTGGCCGAGGGCTTCATCGCCATGGGCCTGTACCGGTGGCTCGGCTACCTGATCGTGTTCGTGCTGCTGCTCGTGATCATCGGCGCGCTGGTGTTCCTCGGCGTCAGGAAGGTCAAGCGGGTCAAAGCGCCACAGCGCACGATCGACACCAGCCGCGACACGATGGCCTACCTCAAGTCCCACCCCAAGTCAGCGCCGTAACCGCATGGGATTCGGACCGCTTCCGGGAGCCCCGGACAGCTCGGTCGTCCTCGTCGACGGACCCTGGACGCACCGCGTCGTCCGCGCGCACGGCATCGCGCTGCACGTCGCCGAGATGGGCACCGGACCATTGGTGCTGCTGCTGCACGGCTTCCCGCAGTTCTGGTGGGCCTGGCACCGCCAACTCGTCGACCTGGCCGACGCCGGTTACCGCGCCGTCGCCGTCGATCTGCGTGGATTCGGCGCGAGCGACAAGACGCCCCGCGGCTACGACGCGCCCAACCTCGCCGAGGACATGGCCGCGCTCGTGTCCGCTCTCGGCGAGTCGGATGCGATGGTGGTCGGCAACGACCTGGGCGGCCTGTTCGGCCTGGACGATGGCCGCGACGCGTCCCGAACTGGTCCGCGGCGTCGCCGTGACGGGCGCGGCCCACCCGCTGCGCCTGCGCTCGGCGGTGCGTCGTGACAAGGCGCAGCGGCACGCGTCCGGGTACGCCCTCCGGACGTTCCAGATCCCGCGGCGACCAGAGCACCTCCTGGCGCGTGATTCGGGCTGGGTGCGCGCGCTGTTCGACACCTGGACGGGCCCGCGGTGGCGCGGCACGCCCGGCTACGTCGCCGACGTGGAGCGCTACGCCGAGGCGATGCGCATCCCGCCGGCGTACTACTGCGCGTCGGAGTACTTCCGCTGGCTGGTCCGCTCACTACCCCGCACGGACGGGCGACGTTTCGCCGATTCGGTGCGCATGCCGATCGGTGCGCCGGTCCTGCAGCTGCACGGCGACTTCGACACCTGCGTTCTTCCGGCGACGGCGCAGGGCTCGGGACAGTACGTCACCGGCCGCTACGAATGGCGCCTGCTCGACGGGGTCGGGCACTTCCCGCACAACGAGGTGCCCGAGCTCGTCAGCGGCGAGATCATCGCCTTCGCCAAGACGATCTTCTAGTACTCAGCCGGCGGTGCAGCCGCCAGTCGCGACCGCGGTGGTGGCGCGACGGCCCTTCGCGAAATCGCTCGCGACCTCGCCCGCGGTGAGCACGTAGCCGGTGTCGCTCGACCGCAGATCGGTCGCGAACACGACGCCGAGCACCGACCCGTCGGCGGCGAGCAGCGGCCCGCCGGAGTTGCCGCTGCGCACCAGCGCACGGATCGAGTAGACCTCGCGCCGCACACCGGCGTCGCCGTAGATGTCAGAGCCGCTCACCATCGTCCGCGTGCGCACCCGCGCAGCGCGCACGTCCAGCGGACCGTCCTCGGGATAGCCCATCACGACCGCGGGATCGCCGGTGCTCGCGGGGGAGGCCGCGAAGCGCAGCCGGTGCGCGTCCAGGTCGGGAACGTTCAGCAGCGCCACGTCGCGATCGGGGTCGTAGAGCACCACGGTGGCGGGCAACTGCTGGCTGCCGACGACCACGCTGACCTGGCGCGTGCCCGCGACGACGTGCGCGTTGGTCATGATGTGGTGCGCCGAGACGACGAAGCCGGATCCCTCGATGCCGCGGCCGCATTCCGGCGCCTGGCCGTAGACCTTGAACGTCGACTGCGCCGCGATGCGGACGTGCCGGCGTTCGGACGGGGTCAGCGACGCCGGCGCCGGGACGTTGACGATCGTTGTCGACGGCAGGTCACCGAAGACCGGCGGGAACCCGCTCTGGTCGAGAAACGCACGCAGCTTGCCGTACAGCGCGCGCATGCCGTCGGGCATCGCGTCGTTGACGCCGCGCACGATCGAGCTCTGGCTGGCCTCCGAGGCGAGGGTCGGGTACGGCGACGAGGCCAGCGGGACGGCGATCATCCACGCCACGAGCAGCACCGACAGCACCCCGAGCACGGCGCCGACACCGGCGTCCACGTGCCGGCCGACGCTGCGGACGAACCGTTGCTTCAACCGGATCCCGAGCCACGTGCCGAGCAGTTGGCCGAGCATCGCGAGGAACAGCACGCACACGATGGCCACGGGAATCTGCGCCCGCCCGTGGGCCAGATGCGATCCGAGCGGCTCGGCGATCTGTGCGCCCAGGATCGCGCCGGCGAAGAACCCGACGAGCGACAGCGCACCCACGACGGCGCCGTTCCGAAAGCCGGTGAAGGCGTAGCCCAGCGCCGCAAGGATGATGATCCCGTCGAGCAGGTTCACCGCTCGACCACAAGCGTCCCGGTCATGCCGAGCTTGGCGTGAAGCGTGCACACGAACTGGTATTTCCCCGGCGCAGGAGCGGTGAAGCTGGTCGCCGAAGTCCGTCCGCCGTCGATGGTCGGGACGAACACGCCGAGCTGCCCGATGGACAGATTGTGCGGCGCCCCGGCGGCATCGTGCTTGAGCACGATCTCGACGCGGCCGGGGTGCACGACGATCGTCGACGGGTGGAACCGATCGTCGACGCCGACCTCGACCGTCACCTGCTGCACGCCGTTGACCGCGCTCGCGGTCGCCGTCCCGGTGTTCGGGCGGCTGTTGATCGGCGACGCGCTGTTGCTGCAGCCCGCGAGCACCAGCGCCGCGCAGGCCGCCAGGCCGAGGCGGCGACGGGCGGACATGGAGAAGACGGTACCGGCGGGCCGGCCCGGCTCACGGCCGGTCCGGGCGTCCTATCAGACGCTCGGGCAGCGGCTCGAACCGTTCGGTGTCCCAGGGCTGTTCCCAGCCGCCGAGGGCCAGCATGCGATCGAGCAGTCCGGCGGTGAAGCCCCAGATGAACAGCCCGGACGCGGCGAAGCCCGGGCCGAGCCAGCCGGACGGGTGCGTGACCCGGAACCGATTGGCCGGGTCGGCGAGTTCGGCGATCGGGACGACCACGGCGCGCTCCACCTCGCCCCGGTCGACCGGCACGACCGAATGCGGGTCGATGCCACCAGGCGAGCACCGGCGTGACCACGAATCCGGTCACCGGGATGAAGATCGCGGGCAGCGCGGCCAGGACCTCGACCGACGCCGGGTCGAGGCCGACCTCCTCGTTCGCCTCGCGGATGGCGGCGGCGGCCTCGTCGGCGTCGTCCGGATCGATCGCGCCGCCGGGAAAGGCGACCTGGCCCGGGTGCTTGCGCAGGTCGGCGGCACGCTCGATCAAGCAGGACCGACGGTCCCTTCTCGGGCTCGCCGAAGGCCATCAGGACGGCCGAGGCGCGCCCGCTGCCGTCATCGGGCGGGAGGAACCGCGACATCTGCTCGGCGCTGATGCCGTCGGCCGCCTCCGCGAGTTGTTCGAGCCACGGCGGGACAAGCCGGTCGGTCACGCCGACCTGCTCGAGGATGCGTCCGGCCCCGCGGTGTCGGTCTTCATCAGGAGCCGGCGAGCATCTGGTCGACCGACTTGACCAGCTTCGCCGCGGCGACGGGATCGGTCGGGCCCTCGCCGTAGGACGGGCACAGCCGGGCGATCGGGCACGCGCCGCACGCGGGCTTGCGGGCGTGGCAGCGCCGCCGACCGTGCCAGATCACCCGGTGCGAGAGCATCGTCCATTCCTTCTTCGGGATGAGCGCGGCCACGGCGGACTCGACCTTGACCGGGTCGGTCTCGTCCGTCCATTTCCAGCGGCGCACCAGTCGTCCGAAGTGCGTGTCGACGGTGATGCCGGGGACGCCGAACGCGTTGCCCAGCACGACGTTGGCCGTCTTGCGCCCGAAACCGGGCAGCGTGACGAGATCCTTCAGGTTCCCAGGCACCTCGCCGTCGAAGCGTTCGACGAGTTGCTGGCCCAGCTTGATCAGCGTGCTGGTCTTGTTCCGGAAGAACCCGGTGCTGTGGATCAGCTCTTCGAGCTCGGCGCGGTCGGCGCCGGCGTACGCCGCGGCGTCGGGGTACTTGCGGAACAGCGTCGGCGTGACGAGGTTGACGCCCTTGTCCGTCGACTGCGCCGACAGGATCGTCGCGACCGACAGCTCGAGCGGCGTGGTGAAGTCGAGCTCGCAGTGCGCGTCGGGATAGAGGTCGGCCAGCTCGCGGTTGATCCGACGCGCCCGACGGGTCAGGGCAACAGGGGACTCGTCGTCGAAACTGCGCGGCACGCCGCTCAGCGTACGAGTCGCGGCCGACGACGCGGGCTACGGCACAATGGTCGCCGATATGGTCGGCTTCCTGGTGCTCCTGTTCCCCTTCGTGCTGATGGGGTTCGTCCTGTTCATGGAACGGGTCGAGGAGCCGCTCAACCAGGTGGCGACCGAGCGCGAGATCGAGCACTTCCTCGACGACGCCAGTCCTGAGGAGCTCAACACGTTCGTGCGGGAGGGCACCGACTCGGCGATCTCGCGCTTCCGGCTCCGCCTCGGACGGCGCTGGCGCTGGCGCAACAGGGGTTCGTACGGTGACCCACTAGACTTGCGCAACACCTGTGTCTTGTGATTCCGGTCGCACCCGTGCCGACCGCCGAGAAGGAGCTGACGTGGACGAGATCCTGCGCAGGGCCGGACTGTTCCAGGGCGTCGACCCCGAGTCGGTCGAGGCGCTGGCCAGCGAGTTCGAGATCCTCGACGCACCGCGTGGCACGACCCTGTTCAACGAGGGCGAGCCCGGCGAGAGCCTGTTCATCGTCCTGTCCGGCAAGGTGAAGCTCGGCCGGCGTTCCTCGGACGGCCGCGAGAACCTGGTCGCGATCATGGGCCCGTCCGACCAGTTCGGCGAGCTGTCGCTGTTCGACCCGGGGCCGCGCACCGCGACCGCGACGGTCGTGACCGATGCGCGCGTCGCGCGGCTGCCGAAGTCGGCGCTGCAGAAGTGGGTGCAGGACCGCCCGCAGATCGCGACTGCAACTGCTGCGCGTCGTGGCCCGCCGGCTGCGCCGCACCAACACGATGCTCGCCGACCTGATCTTCGTCGACGTCCCCGGACGCGTCGCCAAGCAGCTGCTGCAGCTGGCGCAGCGCTTCGGCTCGGTCGACGGCGGCCAGCTGCGGGTCACGCACGACCTGACGCAGGAGGAGCTCGCCCAGCTCGTCGGTGCCTCCCGCGAGACGGTGAACAAGGCGCTGGCCGACTTCGCGTCGCGCGGCTGGCTGCGCCTCGAAGGCAAGAGCGTGGTCATCCTCGACCGCGAACGCCTCGCCCGCCGGGCCCGCTGATTTGAGCCGCCGGGCCCGTTGAGTGACGTCCCACACCTCGGTGACGGCGAATTCGCCGTCACTCAACGGGGCCATCCGTCACGCAACCCGGAGGTCCGTCACTCAACCGTCCAAGTAGTCGAGCTGGGCTCTGACCGATAGCTCGGCGGCCCACCAGACGGACTGGTCGACGTCGGCGTAGACGTGCTCGACGATCGCCCGGGCCGTGGCGTCCGCACCGAGGATCTCCACCGCCGTCCGCACCTGGTCGAGTCGCTCGGCGCGATGGGCCAGGTAGCTGCGCCGCGACCTCGCCCAGCGACGGCAGCTCCGGGCCGTGGCCGGGCAGCACGAGCCGGTCGCCGAGCTCGCGCAGGCGCGCCAGCGAGTCGAGGTACGGCCCGAGCACGCCGTCCGGATGGGCCACGACGGTCGTCCCGCGGCCGAGGATGGTGTCGCCGGTCAGCACCGGCCCGGCGTCGAGTTCGAGACACGCCGAGTCGGACGTGTGACCCGGCGTCAGCACCACGCGCAGCTGCACGCCGTCGCCCGAGAGCAGTTCGCCGTCGGCCAGCGGCTCGCCGCCTACACACAACGACGAGTCCACCGCGCGAACCGGCGCACCCGTCGCCTCGTGCAAGCGCGGGCGCGAGCTGGGCGTGATCGAAGTGGCGGTGCGTCAGCACGATCAGTTCCACCTCACCGGCCGCATCGAGCAGAGCGCGCAGGTGCGCCTCGTCCTGCTCGCCGGGATCGACGACGACCGTGCGCCGCGGCCCGAGCAGCCACGTGTTCGTGCCGTCGAGGGTCATCGGACCGGGATTGCGCTGCCGCACCACCGCGGCCTGCGGCGTCACCTGCCGCAGCTGCTCGTAGGCTCATGCTCGGGAACAGCGAGCTCGGGATCGCGAACACCGTGCCGTCGGGCAGCTTCGCGAGATACCCGCCCTCGGCGTCGCGTTCGACGACCGGACGCACCGGGCTCGAGCGAGCGCGTTGGCCGGCCGCGGCCAGCACCTCGGCCACCGTGCCGTAGCCGGCCAGCGAGGCCAGCGTCATGATCGTCGGCGGCAGCATGCCGATCTCGCCGCGCTGCGCCGACTCGAGCACCGCACCCACGCCGAACCAGCCGGCCGAGGCCGACTCGGTCGTCACGTCCTGCGCCTCGACGCCGTCGGGCAAGCGCGGCGACGAAGAAGCGGGCGTCGTAGCGCCGCACCTCGCCCTGCGGCGTCACCCACCGCGACCACGGATGCACCGCCGTGCCGTCGACGGCGAGCCCGTTGGCGCGCAGCAGCTCGCCGAACGAGACCCGGCCGGCCTCGACGTCCGACCGCGCGGCCGACAGGTCGGCGATCGGCACGGTGAGCAGCACCCCGGTCTCTTCGAACACCTCGCGCACCGCGGCGCCGACGACGGCACGCGCCTGCTCCGGTGTGCAGTCGAACCGCTCCGCGGCGCGCCCGCCGGAGCCGTCGGCGAAGGGCAGGTCGGCGTCGGCGGCGTCGACCCGTCCGCCTGGGAACACCGCCATGCCCGCCGCGAACGCCATCCCGGTGACCCGGGTCATCAGCCAGACCTCGAGCTCGTCCACGCCGTCGCGCAGCAGCACGACTGTGGCCGCGTCGCGGATCTGCGCGTCGGTCATCGCACTTCCACGATCAGCTCCACCTCGACCGGCGCGTCGAGGGGCAGCGCAGCGACGCCGACCGCCGAGCGGGCGTGCGGCTGACGCCGAACACCTCGCCGAGCAGTTCGGACGCCCCGTTGATCACCTGGGGCTGCCCGGTGAACGACGGCTCGGACGCCACGAACCCGACGACCTTGACCACCCGCACGACGGCGTCGATCCCGACGAGCGCATCGACGGCGGCGAGCGCGTTCAGGGCGCAGGCGCGGGCACAGTCGTACGCGGTCTCGGGCGAGACCTCGGCGCCGACCTTGCCGGTCGCGGGCATCGCGCCGTCGACCATCGGGCAGCTGCCCGGAGGTGTAGACGAGCGACCCCGTACGCACCGCCGGGACGTACGCCGCGACCGGCGGCACCACCGCCGGCAGCGTGATCCCGAGTTCGGCCAGGCGTTCGGACGGGGTGGTCATGCTCACGACCGTAGCCTGTGATGTCCCCCGACCGCACGGCGCGGCCCGTGGCGCGATCTCCTACGCTCGAATGATGGCCGCCGCATCGACGCCGCAGGCCGCGTCCCGGTCGCGGCTGTCCGAGGCGATCCCCGGCAAGGCCCGCCTGCACGTCGTCACCGGCAAGGGCGGCACGGGCAAGACCACGGTCGCCGTCTCGCTCGCGCTCGCTCTGGCCACGGCGGGCCGCAAGGTGCTGGTCGTCGAGGTCGAGGGACGGCAGGCGCTCGCCCAGCTCTTCGACGTCCCCGCCCTGCCCTACGAGGAGCGCCGGCTCGTGACGATGCCCGGCTCCGGGTCGCTGTGGGGGCTGGCCATCGACGCCGAGCAGGCGATGATCGAGTACCTCGACATGTTCTACGGCCTCAAGCGCTCGGCGCGCGGGCTGAAGAAGATGGGCGCGGTCGACTTCGTCACCACGCTGGCGCCGGGCCTGCGCGACGTGCTGCTGACCGGCAAGGTCAAGGAGTCGGTCACCCGCGCCGACCCCGACAGCGGCCACACCTACGACGCCGTCGTGCTCGACGCCCCGCCCACCGGACGCATCACCAAGTTCCTGGACGCGACCCGCGAGGTCGCGAACCTGACGAAGTTCGGGCCGATCAACCGGCAGAGCGAGGGCGTCATCGAGCTGCTGCACGGCACGCAGACCGCCGTCCACCTCGTCACGCTGCTCGAAGAGATGCCGGTGCAGGAGACGATCGACGCCGCCGCCGAACTGCGCGCGGCCGGCTTCCACCTCGGCGCGGTGATCGTCAACCGGGCGCGGCCGGCGCTCATCGACGACGCGGACGGTCGACGCGAAGCTGCTCACCGCCGGCCTGCGCAAGGTCAACCTGCCCGCCGCACTGACCAAGGGGCTGGCCGAGGAGGTCGGCGAGTACGCCGAGCGGTCTGGTCATCGCAGGCCGAGAACGCCGGCCATCTGGACGCGCTGGGCCTGCCGCGCATCGAACTGCCCGACCTGAACCCGCCCGTCGACCGCGGCGAGCTCAACGAACTCGCCGCGCGGTTCCTGTCATGAGCGGCGCCCTCGACATCGCCGCGCTGGTGCGCGATCCGAAGACCCGCGTCATCGTCACCTGCGGCAGCGGCGGGGTCGGCAAGACGACGACGGCCGCGGCGATGGCGATGCTCGGCGCCGAGGCGGGCCGGCGCACCGTCGTGCTGACCATCGACCCGGCCCGCCGGCTCGCCCAGTCGATGGGCCTCACCGAGCTCGACAACACCCCGCGCGAGGTGAAGGGGCCGAGGACGGTCTGTTCGCGATGATGCTCGACATGAAGCGCACGTTCGACGACGTGGTGCTCGAGCACTCGACGCCCGAACGGGCCGAGCAGATCTTCGCCAACCCCTTCTACCAATCGCTGTCGTCCTCCTTCGCCGGCACGCAGGAGTACATGGCGATGGAGAAGCTCGGGCAGCTGGTCAGCGCCGAACGAGTGGGACCTGATCGTCGTCGACACCCCGCCGTCGCGGTCGGCGCTCGACTTCCTCGACGCCCCGAACCGGCTCGGCCGCTTCCTCGACGGACGGATGATCCGGGTGCTCACCGCCCCGGCCCGCGCCGGCGGCAAGGCCTACCTCAAGGTCGTCACCGTCAGCGTCGGCGTGCTCGCGCGGGTGTTCACCAAGGTCCTCGGCGGCGAGCTGCTGCGCGACCTGTCCTCGTTCGTGTCGGCGCTCGAGTCGATGTTCGGCGGCTTCCGCGAGCGCGCGCAGCACACCTACGAGCTGCTCAAGGCGCCCGGCACCGCGTTCGTCGTGGTCGCCGCCCCCGAGCCGGACGCGCTGCGCGAGGCGTCCTACTTCGTCGAGCGGCTCTCCGACGAGCACATGCCGCTGGCCGGGCTGGTGGTGAACCGGGTGCACCACACGGTCGCTGAGCGACCTGCCCGGCCGCCCGGGCCGAGGCCGCCGCCGAGGCGCTCGCCGCCAAGCCCGACGACCCGGCCACCCGGCTGGCCGAGGCCGCCCTGCGGGTGCACGCCGAGCTCGCCGCCGCGGCCGAGCACGACGCCCGGATGACGCGCCGCTTCGCCGCCGCCCACCCCGGCGTGCCGCTGGTCGTCGGTCGCCGCCCTGCCGGCCGACGTCCACGACCTCGACGGGCTGCGCCGCATCGGCGCCCTGCTCGACCGCGCAGGCCGCGCCCGGCAACTGAGGGCCGCCCGAGTCCGATCCGGCCGATCGGGCCGTCAGCCACGTACCCTGGGTACCCGTGGCTGGTCCCGGATCGAATCCCAACCCGGCTCTCGTCCTGCCGAAGCTGATCGGCGCGCTGGTCGTCGCCGGCGTCCTGGCCGCCGGGCGTCGCTACTGCCGTTCGTCGGCGGCCTCGGCCTGGTCGCCAAGCACTACGCCGACAAGTTCCAGAACACCACCTGCAACCTGCAGCGAGACCCCGCCGCCGCAGAAGACCCAGGTCTACGCCAGCGACGGCAAGACGCTGATCGCGACGATCTTCAAGCAGGACCGCCAGCCGGTCCCGCTGAGCAAGGTCCCGCCGGCGCTGCAGAACGCGCTGGTCGCGACCGAGGACCGCCGCTTCTACAGCCACCACGGCGTCGACATGCGCGGGCTGATCCGCTCGGCGATCAACACCTCGAGCGGCGACACCCAGGGCGGGTCGACGCTGACGATGCAGTACGTCAAGCAGATCCGCTACTACCAGGCCGGCGACAACCTGCAGAAGCAGCACGAGGCGATCGCCCAGAACCTCAACCGCAAGATCGAGGACGCCAAGTGCGCCCTCTACCTCGAGGGCACCAAGCACGAGTCCAAGGCCACAGATCCTCGACAACTACCTGAACATCGCGTTCTTCGGCGAGAACTCCTACGGCATCGAGACGGCCGCGCGCACCTACTTCGACAAGCCCGCGCGGAAGCTGACGGTGCCCGAGTCGGCGATGCTCGTCGGCCTGCTGCGCGCGCCGACCGACTACGACCCGTTCATCAACCCCGAAGCCGCGCGCCAGCGCCGCGACCAGGTGCATCGACAACCTCGTCGCCGTCGGCGACCTGAGCCAGGCGCAGGCGGACAAGTACAAGGCCACGCCGGTCTCGCTCGCGACCACCGCACCGCCGCAGGTACGCGAGGGCTGCGCGAACGCGCCGGCCAACGTCGCCAACGTCGGCTTCTTCTGCGACTACGCGGTCAACTGGCTGCTCGACCACAAGGCGGTCACCGAGGCGCAGCTGCAGACCGGCGGCCTCAAGATCGTCACCACGCTCGACGCCGAGCCTGCAGAACAGCATGCAGCAGCAAGCTCTGACGTCGATGCTGTCGACGAAGGCCGCCGATGGCCGTCGATCATGCCGGTGGTCGACCCGCACACCGGCGACGTGCTGGCGATGGCGACGAGCAAGAAGTACGGCACGTCCGGACGGGGCGGCACCACGACCCTGCCGATCTTCACGTCCTACACCGCGCAGGCGGCGTCGACGTACAAGCTGTTCCCGCTGCTGACCGCACTGTCGACGGGCGTCGACCCGTACGTGGCAGATGAAGACCCCGGTCGGCCCGTACGAGTGGACAGTCGTGCCCGCCGGACAACGGCCAGGTCTTCAACGGCGACGCCAACGAGTTCTACAACCCGGGCGGCAACCTGACGATGCGCGAGGCGACGATCAAGTCGTCGAACACCTTCTACGTCGGCCTCGCCGACCAGCTGCTGTCGGCTGCCAGCTCGAGCCGATCATCTCGATGGCGCAGCGGCTGGGCATCAGCACGTTCAGCGCGCCCGAGCGGCGAGCCGCACACCTCGGTCGAGCAGTCGATCCTGAAGTACCAGAGCGCGACCCGGCTCACCCTCGGCGACCTCGAGACGAGCCCGCTCGAGCTGACCAGCGCCTACGCGGCGGTCGCGAACGACGGGCGGTACAACGCCCCGTCGCCGATCAAGTCGATCACCACGAGCAACGGCGAGCGCGATCCGCGTGCCGCGCACCCCCGGACGTCAGGTCGTCAGCCCGCAGGTCGCGCGGCAGGCCGTCGACATCCTCACCGGTGACACGAAGTACCCCGGCACGTCGGCGATGCCGTTCGCGAGCTGGTACGCCGCGCACCCCGGCTCGCCGATCTCCGGCAAGACCGGCACGGCGCCGGGCGTACTCGCCGCGCACCCACAAGGCCGACAAGAACGGCGCGCTGTGGTTCGTGGGCATGACGCCGAAGTACGTCGCCACCAACGCGCTGATCAATCTCGACAACCCGAGCTCACCGGCGTCCGGCCTGCCCGGGATCACCGACGCGGCCGACACCGCGTTCGGTGGCGTCGCCGCGAAGTTCTGGATCGCGGCCATGCAGGCGCAGCTCAGTCACGACAAGGACCTTCGGGCGGGCTGGACGTGGCCCTCGCCCGACACCGTCAACGGTGACCCGGTGCCGACGGTGATCGGGCTGAGCCCGCAGGACGCCCGCAGGCAGCTCAAGCACGACGGCTACCGGATGGTGCTGCTCGGCGGCCAGGCCGGCATCGAGTGCGACAACACCGACCACCTGCCCGTCGGCGAGATCGCCTACTACGGCCCGACGCATCGCCCCGCGCGGCGCGACGATCACCGTGTGCCCGTCCTCCGGCGTGCGGCAGGACCTGTACGTCTACGTCCCGCCGCCGCCGCCGCCGACGCCGCACCCGGGCCACGGCGGCGGCAACAGCAGCGGCACGCCAGGCGGTGGCAACAGCAGCGGTGGCGGCGGCGGCAGCAGCCGGCGCCTCGCGGGCGGCGGCAGCGGCACCGCCGCAGCCCGGTGGCGGTCCGGCGGCCCGGCGGTGCCGGCGGCGGTGCCGGTGACCGGTGGCGGCGGTCCCGGTGGCGGCGGTCCCGGTGGACGGCGGCGGGCACTAGCGACCCGGCTAGCTCAGCTGGCGGCGTACCTCGTCGCTGACCCGCTTGCCGTCGGCCCGTCCCGCGACCTTGGGCTGGACGAGCTTCATGACCGCGCCCATCTGGTTGGGCGCGCTCGCCCCCGATTCGGCGATCGCGGCGCGCACCAGGTCGGCCAGCTCGGCGTCGTCGAGCTGGGCCGGCAGGTAGCGGTCGAGCACGCTCGCCCTCGGCCCGCTCGCGCTCGGCGAGCTCGGGCCGCGCCGGCGCTGTCGTAGGCCTCGGCCGCCTCGCGCCGCTTCTTCGCCTCCTTGGCGAGCACTCGCAGCACCTCGTCGTCGCTCAGCTCGCGGGCGGTCTTGCCGGCGACCTCCTCGGTGGTCACGGCGGTCAGCGCCATCCGCAGAGTCGCGGTGGTCAGCTCGTCCCGCGCCTTCATGGCGGTGTTCAGGTCGGCGTGGAGCTGGGACTTCAGCTCGGGCATGGCTGTGACGCTACCGACGTCCGGCAACCGTGATCCGTAGGGTGAACGCAGTGCTCTCGTACCCTGACGCGCTGCCGCGGCCGCCGGGCTGTTCTACGGCGCGGTCGTCGAGCGGAACTGGTTCGCGTTGCGCCGGTTCGAGATCCCGGTGCTGGCGCCGGGCAGCGAGCCCATCCGGCTGCTGCACGTCTCGGATCTGCACATCACGCCGCCGCAGCACCGCAAGCACGCGTGGATCGGCGGGCTGTCGGCGCTGACGCCCGACGTCATCATCAACACCGGCGACACCCTGTCGGCCCGTGACGGCATCCCGGCGGTGATGCGCGCGCTGACGCCGCTCTACGAGTTCCCGGGTGCGTTCGTCCCCGGCAACAACGACTACTACGTGCCGACGCCGAAGAACCCGCTGAAGTACTTCCAGAAGAGCACCCCACGGCCCAAGGGTCCGCCGCTGCCGTGGCCGGAGATGGCGCGCGCGATGAGTTCGGCCGGCTGGCTCGACCTCACCCACCGGCGCGAGCGCGTCGACGTCGGTTGCCAGCCGGTGGCGCTCGCCGGTACCGACGACCCGCACCTCGGCAAGGCGCGCTACGAGCTGATCGCCGGCCCGGCCGACCGGCAGGCGGTGGTGCGGATCGGCGTCATCCACTCCCCCGAGCCGCACCTGCTGCAGGCCTTCGCCGACGACGGCTACGACCTGGTGCTGGCCGGGCACACGCACGGCGGCCAGGTGCGCGTGCCGTTCGGTCCGGCCATCGTCACCAACTGCGGCATCGACGTGCGGCGGGCCCGCTGGCTGCACCGCTGGGACGACCGGATGTGGTTCCACGTCTGCGCCGGACTCGGCACCAATCCGTTCATGCCGCGTGCGCTTCGCCTGCCGCCCCGAGGCGTCGCTGCTGACCCTCGTCCCGCGGCCAGCGCCGCGGTAAACCCGCGCCGCGATGTTGGGTATGCTGGGCCGGTTGTTCCCACCGGGGTGTGGCGCAGCTTGGTAGCGCGCTTCGTTCGGGACGAAGAAGTCGCAGGTTCAAATCCTGTCACCCCGACCGAGCGAGGCAGAGCGAGCTTGCTCGCTCAGGCCGAGCGACAGAGGGGTCGGAGGCGCGAAGCGCCGAACACCCCGACCGAGTGAGGTCGCAGCGAGCGCTGCACGACGCGGCTAGCGCGCGCCGCCTTCGATCAGCATGAGGCGCGGCGGACGGTCGGCCTCGGGTTCCATGCTCGCGAGCGCCGCACGCAGCATCCGGCGGATCCCGATGAGCACGTCACGCGTGACGTTGAGATCGTCCGACTCGCACGCGTCCGTCAGCGACATCTGCAACTGGACGAGCCGGACGGCGACCGAATAGATGGCCATTGCTTCGGCTGGCGAGGGCGAGGGCAGCTGCACACCGTCGACGGAGTACGTGTCGAGCCGACTCAGCAGCGCCGACAGCTCTGCGGTCTCGGGCTCCGTTCCGATGTGAACCAATCGGATCACCGTTCCTCGCGCTCGGATCGCCCCGCATGTGGACCCCCGGCTGCGTGGTGATCACATCGTAGGGCTGGATCTCACGCCGAGTAAACGTCAAAGCTCAATTTTCTGAGCTCAGGGCTCCGGTTGCGTGCGTTTGTCCCGTTATGCCTAGCGCGCGGAACGTCCGGTGAGCAGCACGCAGCCCACGACACGAAGCCGCATGCGGTCCAGCGAGGCCGAAAGTTCGCGCAACGTCCTGCCCCGGAGCCGCCCGGACGGGACGGTGACGAGCAAGGCGTTGCCGGCCGCCATGACGAACGCGTCGTCGGACTCGGCGAGTGGGGCGCTGTGCACGAGGATGACGTCGACTTCCTTGTCGATCTGGGCGATGGCGCGATGGAAACGCAGTTCCACCAGGGTGGCGGGGGCGTTGCCGTTGAGCCGCCCGGCGGGCAACACGCTTACTCCCGACACCGTGGTCGGACGGACGGCGTCGCGCAGTTCCACGTTGCCGCGCAACACGTCGGCGAGGCCCGGTCCCTTGCTCTTGAACGCCGGGTGCGGTGCCGCGGCGCCGAAATCGGCATCGATGACCAGCACGCGGTGCTCGACCTGGGCGAGCGAGCTCGCGAGGCTCATCGTCGTCCAGGCCGCGGCGTCGTCGCGGCCGGCCGGCGCGGCGACGACCAGCGACGTCGGCGCGTCGCTGGTCGCGAATTCGAGGCCCGACGCGCAGCGCGCGGAACTCGGCCACGTTCGGTCCGGACTGCGATTCGGCGGGCAGCTCGCCCGGGTCGCGCGGGCGCGTCACCGAGGCCAGCACCGGCACCCCGACCAAGGCGGTGAGCTGCGAAGAGCTGTCGACCCGTCCGGCGACCTGTTCGTGCAACAGCGCCAGCGCGACGGCTGCGAGTACGGCGACGAGCGCGCCGATGACGACGGCGGTGGGGACGTCCGGGGAGCTGAATCCGGTCGGCACCTCGGCGATGCCCGCGTTGGCGAACCGGAAGTCGCCGCGGGTCGGGTCGTAGGCCGGCAGCACGGTCACGATCGTGTTGGCAACGAGCGCCGCGTACCGGCGATCGGAGTCGGACACGTGGATGCGGATGATGGCCGTGCCGTCGACGCGTTCGGCCCGCACCTCACCCTGCAAGGTCGCCACGGTGCGGCGGTGACCGACGCGATCGACGACATTCGTCAGGACGGGCGCGGAGTCGGCGAGCCCGACGAGGGTGTCCTGCAACTCTTCGACCGTGCCGCGCGAGGGTGCCAGCGTGGCGTCCGGCGTCGCGGTGATCGACGCGGTCGCGGTGTACGTGCGGGGAGCGAACAACAGCCAGGCCGTCGTCGCCAGCGCGATCACGGCGAAGGTGAGCAGGGCGGTGCCGCGACGGCGCCAAAGCGCAGTCGCCGGCGATCGCCCGTTCAACACGCGTGCCTCGTCGCCTTTCGTGATGAATATGCGCCAGGGAGGAATCCGCCCGGCAAGACGTTGAAATTCCAACAATCAATTGTCGGGTTCATCATGAGGCAAAACAAATCGAGGTGCCGTCTCCGGCTGTGCCCGCACCGGGCATATGGGCTCACCGGCCCGGAGTCACCCGTGCGGCGCGCCGAACAGCAGCCCGAGCGGGCGCCGGCCCTCGGCGATCGTGCCGTCGGCCGCCTCGTCGGGCGGCGCGAGCTCGGCGACCGCGTCCCGCAGGGACTCGACCGACCCGACGGACGAGTTGAACGCCACCAGGGCCTGATTCATCTCTTCGAGCAGGCGCCGCATGCACCCACGGACGTCGGCGACGCCGGTGTTCGCCGCCTCGAGCAGCTGCTCGGCCCGGGTGCAGCTCGCCTCCACGGCCAGACGGCTCTCGATGGCCGCCGCAGCGGCCTCGGCCTGAACCAGCCGGGCCGCCTCGGCCCGTCCCTGGTCGAGCGCGTCGGCGCGGATGCGCTCGGCGTCGCGCTCGGCGTCGGCCAATGCTGCGGCCAGCGCCTGGACGCGCTCCTGCTCGGCGTCCGCGTCGAGCTCGGCGCGAACCGCCGCCGAGTCGTCGCGCGCGGACTGGGTGATGCGGTCGGCCTCGGCCCGCGCGCCGGCGATGATCGCCTCGGCCTCGGCCTTGGCCGCCGCGAGCAATTCGGTCGCGCCTTCGCGCGACTCGACGTGCAGCCGGTCGCTCAGCATCCGGGCCTCGACGAGGATCCGCTCACCCTCGGCAGCTGCCTCGGCGCGCAGGCCGTTCGCCTCGGCGCGCAGCCGGTGGGCCTCCTCGTGCGCGTGCAGGGTGATGCGCAGCGCCTCGGCCTGGGCGGTGCTGCTGACCCCGGCGAGCGGCACGTAGTCGGGCTCGGCGCTCGCCGGCGACGGCGCGGCAGGTGCGACCTCGGCAGGCGCGACCTCGGCAGGCGCGATCGATGGCGGCGGCTCGTGTCGCTGGGGTTCTTCCGGCTGGCGTTCTTCCGGCTGGGGTTCTTCGGGCTGGTTGCGGGCCAGTTCGACGACGTTGTTCGCGGTTTCGGCCGGGGCGGGAGGCCCGCTGGGCGGTGGGCCGAACACCGACTCCGAGTGAACGTGTTCAGGGGTCCGCACGGGCTCGGCGAGCGTTACCGGTGACTCTGACGGAAGTTGCTCGCCGGGGTTCTCGAGGCGGTTGAGCAAGGACTCGACATGCGAGATGGCGCGACGCAGCAGCTGGGCAGGGGGTTCGCTGGGCCCGGAAGAGTCCCATTCGCCGGGGACGTCAGGTCCGTTACCCACTACGACCTCCGACTTACGCGCAAATTACCTTCCGAAGGAAACCTTATCGTCAATTTCACTCCGCGCTAAGCGAAGCGCGGGATTCCCCCAGCATTGGTGCTGGCGAGGAAATTGGGGCCAAAGAGACGGCGAACGACGGCGTTGGGCAGCTGCGAGGCGGATCGATAAACTCCGGAACCGTGGCTGGGACACCGCGCAAGATCCGCGTCGTCGGGGATCCGGTGCTGCACAACCCGGCCCGCGAGGTGACCGGGTTCGACGAGTCGCTCGCGAGCCTGATCGATGACATGTTCGCCTCGCTCGCCATTGCCGAGGGCGTCGGACTCGCCGCGCCCCAGATCGGCGTCGACCTTGCCGTGTTCGTCTTCGACTGCCCCGACGGTGCGGGCTCGCGGGCGGTGGGGCACGTCGTCAACCCGATCATCGAAACCTCCGGGCCGCTCGACGACTCCGACGAGGGGTGCCTGTCCGTCCCAGGGCCGTATCACGATCTGCCGCGGTTCACCGAGGCCCGCGTGCACGGGGTCGACAAGACCGGCGCGCCGGTGTCGGTGAGCGGCACCGGCTACCTCGCACGGTGCCTGCAGCACGAGACCGACCACCTGCGCGGGGTGCTCTACATCGATCACCTGCCGCGTAACCGCCGGCGCCGCATCCTGCGCGAGATGGAGCCGTACGAGTGGAACGCCCCCGTCCCCTGACACTTTTGGCGGCACAACCCGGTATTCCAGGTCAGGCCGCCAAAAGTTGCCGGATCTGCGCGAGGACGTAGTCGGGACGATCCGCGAGATCCGTCCACGTGAAGCGCAAGACCCGCCAGCCCGACCCGACGAGCGCGTTCTGCCGGGTTCGGTCGCGCTGGAACCGGTCCTCACCACTGTGATAGGCGTAGCCATCGACCTCGATGGCGATACGCGCTTCGGGCAGGGCCACGTCGATCTCGTACCTTCGGCCTGCGATCACGACATTGAGCTGCGGAATCCAACCGGAAATACCGGCGGACCGAATGATCGCGTGGAGCTTTCGCTCCGACTCGGCGTGAGCTCGGTCGCCGAGACGCTGGGACAGCCGACGCAACTGGCGGTTACCCCACCGGCCGGGCCAGTTCTCGAGACGGTGCGCGACGTCCGCCATCGTCAGCCACCCCTGCTGTAGTGCTCGGTCGCCCAGGACCGCGGCGCGCCCGGGTGAGAGCCAGCCCATGCAGTCGAGCACAGTCTCGCTCCGCGTGGTCACCCACAGCCCGCGACGTCGCACGACGCAGGACGGGTCGAGCGCCACTCGATGGACGCGCACGCCGGCCGGCCAGTCCAGCCGGCGTCGATCGAACCGAGTGATGTGCACCAACCCGTCGTCCGGCACCTGCATGTCCCACCACTGGGCGCCGGACGTGAAACTCAACGGTGAACGCGTGCCGAGCACAGCGAGCCATGCCGGCTCGCCGGCAGCCGACGGTGCACCGCCCAAGCGGTAGACGCCGTCGATTCCCGTGGCCTCCAGGCGGCCCAGGGACAACCACTCGTCGATCGTGCCGCGTGCGATCCCGGCGTCGAGCAACTGCCCTCGCGTCACGACGCCGGCTTGGCGCCGGGTGAGATCGGTCCAGGACATCGAGCCACCATGACCCGTCCGGACACCGCGTCAGCCGTTTTCCACACCCCTGGACACTTTTGGCGGCAGGACCCGGGATTCCGGGTCACGCCGCCAAAAGCGGGTCAGGTGAGGAGCTCGGCGATCTGGACGGCGTTGAGTGCCGCGCCCTTGCGCAGGTTGTCGTTGCTGACGAACAGCGCCAGCCCGCGCAGGTCGGGCACGCCCTCGTCCTGCCGCAGCCGCCCCACGTAGGACGGGTCGGCGCCCGCCGCCTGCAACGGCGTCGGGATGTCGGAGATCTCGACGCCCGGCGCGGCGCGCAGCAGCTCCACCGCGCGCGCGACCGGCAGCGGACCGGCGAACTCTGCGTTGATCGACAGCGAGTGGCCGGTGAACACCGGCACCCGCACGCAGGTGCCCGAGACGAGCAGGTCGGCGATGTCGAGGATCTTGCGCGACTCGTTGCGCAGCTTGCGTTCCTCGTCGGTCTCGCCGGACTCGTCGTCGAGCAGGCTGCCCGCCAGGGGCAGCACGTTGAACGCGATGGGACGGGCGTACTTGGCCGGCGGGCCGAGGTCGACCGCCGCACCGTCGAAGGTCAGCTCGGACGCCTTGTCGCCGGCCGCGCGCACCTGGTTGTCGAGTTCGGCGACGCCGGCACCGCCCGACCCCGACACGGCCTGATAGGTCGAAACGACCAGCCGACGCAGGCCGGCCTCGTCGTGCAGCGGCTTGAGTACAGGCATCGCCGCCATCGTCGTGCAGTTGGGGTTGGCGATGATGTTCTTCGGGGCCTCGCGGACCAGGTACCCGTTGACCTCGGCGACGATCAACGGCACGTCGGGGTCCATGCGCCAGGCGGAGGAGTTGTCGACGACGACCGCGTGCTCGGCGAACCTCGGCGCGAGCTCCTTCGACGTCGCCCCGCCTGCCGAGAACAGCGCGAGGTCGAGCCCGGACGGATCGGCGACCGCCGCGTCCTCGACCCGGATGTCGACGCCGTCCCACTGCAGCGTCGAGCCGGCCGAGCGCGACGAGGCGAAGAAGCGGATGTCGTCGACGGGGTAGTGCCGCGACGCCAGAATGCGCCGCATCATCGTCCCGACCTGGCCAGTGGCCCCGATGACGCCGACCTTCATCGGGGTCCCCGCGAAATTGCGGAGCGTTCTTTGCGGAGCAGTCTCACGGGGTGAGCCTTTCACCGACCTGTACCTCCGTAGACGACGGCCTGCTCCTCGTCCGATCCCAGCTCGAACGCGTCGTGGACGGCGCGGACGGCGGTGTCGAGGTCGGTGTCGCGGCAGATCACCGAGATCCGGATCTCCGACGTCGAGATCATCTCGACGTTGACGCCGGAGTCGGAGATGGCGCTGAAGAACCGGGCGGACACGCCGGGGTGCGAACGCATGCCGGCGCCGATCAGCGACAGCTTGCCGATGTGGTCGTCGTAGAGCAGCTGCTCGAACCCGATACCGGCCTGCACCTTGTTCAGCGCCGCGAGCGCCGTCGGCCCGTCGGTCTTCGGCAGCGTGAACGAGACGTCGGTGCGCCCCGTGCCACCCGTCGAGATGTTCTGCACGATCATGTCGATGTTGATCTCGGCCTCGGCGAGCGAGCGGAAGATCGCGGCCGCCTCGCCGGGCTTGTCGGGCACGCCCACAACGGTCACCTTGACCTCGCTGCGGTCGTGGGCAACTCCGCTGATGATCGCCTGTTCCACGGTCTGATCCTCCATCGATCCAGCGACGGTCGTTCCGGTCTTCGTCGAGAAGGACGAGCGGACGTGGATCGGCACGTTGTACCGCCGTCCGTACTCGACCGAGCGCAGATGCAGGATCTTCGCCCCGCATGCCGCGAGCTCGAGCATCTCTTCGTAGGTGACGGTCGAGAGCCGGCGCGCGTTCGGCACGATGCGCGGGTCGGCGGTGTAGACGCCGTCGACATCGGTGTAGATCTCGCACACATCGGCGTGCAGCGCCGCGGCAAGCGCAACTGCGGTGGTGTCCGAGCCACCCCGGCCGAGCGTCGTGATGTTCATGGTCTCTTTCGAGAAGCCCTGGAAGCCGGCGACGATCGCGATGTTGCCATCGGCGACGGAGTTCTCGACCCGTCCCGGCGTGATGTTCACGATCCGCGCCTTGCCGTGGACGGACGTGGTGAGCACACCCGCCTGCGAGCCGGTGAACGACTCGGCCTTGTATCCCAGGCTGTTGATCGCGATCGCGAGCAGCGCCATCGAGATGCGCTCGCCCGCGGTCAGCAGCATGTCGAATTCGCGTCCGGACGGGACGGGCACGATCTGCTGGGCCAAGTCGATCAGCTCGTCGGTGGTGTCCCCCATCGCCGAGACCACGACCACGACGTCGTTGCCGTCGCGCTTGGTGGCGACGATGCGCTCGGCGACCCGCTTGATGCGCTCGGCGTCGGCGACGGACGAGCCGCCGTACTTCTGGACCACGAGAGACATCAGCGGGCCTCGTCCGACCAGCCTGGCACCGCGAAGCGGTGTCCTGCGTTCACTCCGGTTGGCACGCCGAAAAGGCTACCGGGCGCAAGCGCGCGTATTCGCCTCGCGCTCAGCGAGAGCGCGCCGCCCACCGCGCTTCGCGCCGGGCCCGCAGCCGCGCCGCGGTCTCGCGCTGCTTGCGATCGCCGCGTTCGTCGCGGATCCGCTGCGCAGTGCCGTACTCGAAGCCCGCCTTCTCGGCGCGCCGCTCGGCGCCTTCGACCGTGTACCCGAACGAGAGCGCAACCGACCCCAGGACGCCGATGAGCACGCAGCCGAGCCGTAAGGGCCACGGCGCCGGCAGGAAGACCAGCACGGCGGCGATCAGCGGCGCCAGGTACAGGAAGAACCGCGCCGTGTGACGCAGCAGCCACGTCGGCGCGGTGACGTCGTGCAGCACCCATTCGGCCAGGTGCGCCGGTGCGGAACCGCTGACGGCGTATCTCAACCAGTGCATCATCGTCGGTCTCACGATTTCATGGTACCCCAATCATTGGGGCACCAACTATTGCTAGGATGTGATGGTGCCGACCGCGACCGCCGATCCCCTCGCCCTGGAGCGCCAGGTCTGCTTCGCGCTGGCCGTCGCGTCGCGCAGCGTCATCGCGCTGTACCGGCCCGTGCTCGAGCCGATGGGGCTGACCCATCCGCAGTACCTCGTGATGCTCGCGCTGTGGGAGCGCAGTCCGCGCAGCCTGCGCGACCTCGGTGCGGCGCTGCAACTTGATCCGGGCACCCTGTCGCCGCTGTTGAAGAGACTCGAGGCGGCCGGTCTCATCGCCCGCGACCGCGATCCCGCCGACGAACGCGCCCTCGCCGTGACCCTGACCCCGAAGGGGCGACGGCTGCGCACCAAGGCACTGCAGGTTCCGGGCAAGATCGTCGCTCGCCTGGGCCTGCCGGTGGCAGACCTCGAGCACATGCACGCCGTGCTCACCCGCGTCATCGCGGCCGCGACCGAGAACTGAGGTGACCGTGATGTTCGATCGTCCGACGGTCGCCGACGGCGGGCTCGAGACCGATCTGATCTTCCGGCGCGGCATCGACCTGCCGCACTTCGCCGCATTCCCGCTGCTCGACGACGAGGCCGGACGTCAGGTGCTCGCCGACTACTACGCCGACTACGCCGCGATCGCCGCGCGTGCCGACGCTGCCTTCCTGCTCGAGGGAGGCACGTGGCGCGCGAACCCGGAGTGGGGCGCGCTGCTCGGCTACGACCGGCCCGCGCTCGACCGGGTCAATCGGGCCTCGATCGACTTCCTCGACCAACTGCGCGAGCGATTCGCGATCGACGACACGACTGTCGGCGGCACGATCGGCCCGCGCGGCGACGGCTACCGGCCCGGCGCCGCCACGGATCCCGACGAGGCCGCCGACTACCACCGTCCGCAGCTCGAAGCGTTCGCGGCGGCTGGTGCCGATCTCGCGACCGCCTACACGTTGACCGATCCGAACGAGGCGATCGGCATCGTGCGCGCGGCACGCTCGGTCGGTCTCCCGATCGGCATCTCGTTCACCGTCGAAACGGACGGACGGTTACCCGACGGCACGTCGCTCGCCGGCGCAATAGCCGCAGTCGACGACCTCGCGCCGCCCGACCACTTCGGGGTGAATTGCGCGCATCCGACGCACCTGCGGGCGGCACTGTCCGACACCGGCCCGTGGCGCGACCGGATCCGCGCGGTGCAGGTGAACGCCTCCCGCAAGAGCCATGCCGAGCTGGACGAGGCGGACGAGCTCGACGCGGGGGACCCTGCCGAGCTCGCCGCGTCGTTCACGCAGCTCGCCCCGCTGCTGCCGTCGGCCACGGTGCTCGGAGGTTGTTGCGGCACCGACGCGCGACACGTCGCCGCAATGTGGAACGTCTGAGCACGCAAGGCACCGCCGCGCGCCTGGTCGTCTCAAGAGATCGACACCGAAGCCGATCTGATCGGCATGGAGTGCGTCGCATGACCGTCGACCAGCTGGCGCGTCACGATCATCTCCCGACCCGCCCGGCGGTCGTGCGGGCTGCGTCCGGTGCGGTGACCTCCTGCCTCGCGCGCCATCGATCGCTCGCAGTATTCGTCGCGAGCACGCTCCTGATCGTTGTCGCCGCAACGGCCCACAACGGGTACCTGTTCACCACTTCTCTGCACGAAGCCAGCGACGAGGCGTTGAACGGGCTGCTCGTCACGAGAGCCGACCATGGCCACCAGCTGGTCGGGAACTACTCGCGCATGGGTTTCGACCATCCGGGGCCGGCCCTGTTGTACATGCTCGCGGCGGGTCAGGGTCTGTTCTTCAGTTGGCTGCACGTGGTGCCCGCGCCGTACAACGCGCAGTTGCTCGGCGCGAGTGTCTTCGGGGCGGCACTAGTTGCGCTCGCCGTCCTCGCGCTGCTCCGCGCGACGCGGTCCACGACAGTCGCCGCAGTGGCGCTCGGCGTCTTCGCCGTGTTCGCATTGCGCCTGTCCATGGTGGGAGACCAGGTGTGGTTCCCCTATCTGTACATGGCGCCGTTCCTGCTGCTGGTCGTCTCGGGAAGTTGTCTGGCCCTCGGCCGCACCGGCGAGCTGCCGAGCTTCCTTCTCGCGCTCGGGCTGCTCGTCCACGGGCACGCGTGTTTCATCGGCATCGGCGGCGCAACGACCCTGTTCGTGCTAAGCGGCTGGCTGATCGCGCATCGCGGTGCGCGACGCGAGGAGCTGGCAGGTCATCGCCGCGCGCTGGTGCTCGGCGGCGCTCTGGTCGCGCTGTTCGCGCTCCCGATGGTGCTCGAAGTCGTGCTGCACTTCCCCGGCCCCTGGCCGCAGTACGTCCACTACCTGGGCGCCGGCGCGCACGGCGGCGGTGGTTCGTTCAACTTCCTCGGCTGGTACTTCACCGAGCCCGGGGTGCCCGCTCCACTGCTCGCCGGGGCGGCGCTCACAGCGTCGGCTCTGTGGGCGACCGGGCGCCGCCGCGAGCGCGAACGGCTGTTCGGTCACGTCTACGCGATGGTCGTGGTGCAGACACTGCTGTTCGTCGCCTACGTCGAGTCATCCGTCGATCTGTACGACCCGGTCAACCACTACATCGGGTTCTTCTACCTCACGGTTCCGATCGTGCTCATCGCGACGGCTCTCGCCCATGCGATCGTGCGTGTCTCGTCCGTGGTCACGGTCCAGCGCGCGACCGCGAGGCCCGCGGTCGGTCGCGGCGTCGCCGTCGCAGCAGGGCTCGTCGTTGTCGCGGCCGTCGCTTCGACCAGTCAACCGCCCGACAAGTTCTTGCACGGCTTCGACTACTCGCAACTCGTCCGTCGCCTCGCCGCCGACCCCGTGCGGGACGGACGCGTCGTGGCGATCGGCTTCGACCGCGACCTGTGGCCCCAGGCCGCCGGCGTCGCGATCGCCGCCGACCGCGCCGGCGTGCCGTGGTGCGTGTCCGGGCCCGACGCGCCACTGCTCTTCGCGGCCGCGCACCTCTGCCCGAGTTCAGCCGACGACTGGCGGCTGACGATGGTCGAGCCGCAGGGCCCGCCTGCACGCGACAGTGCGATCTACAGCGGCCCGGTGTTCACGATCGTGGCGCGTTAGGCCTTCTCGGCGAAAACCGCTTCGAGGATGTCGAGCCCTTCGTGCAGCAGATCGTCGCCGATCACCAGCGGCGGCAGGAAACGCAGGACGTTGCCGAACGTGCCGGCTGTCAGCGCGATCAGACCCTGCTGATGGCACGCTGCAGCGATCTCGCCGGTGAGCTCGGCATTCGGGGTCAGCGTGCCCGGCTCGACCAGCTCGACCGCGAGCATCGCACCGCGGCCGCGCACATCGCCGATCACGTCGTACTTGCTCGCGAGCGCCTCGAGCCGCGGCAGCATCGTCTGCTCGATGCGCTTGGCGGCGCCGGCCAGATCCTCGGCCTGCATCGTCTCGATCGCGCCGAGCGCCGCGGCGCAGGCGACCGGGTTGCCGCCGTACGTGCCGCCGAGCCCTCCGTTGTGCACGGCGTCCATCACTTCGGCCCGTCCGGTCACGCCCGCGAGCGGCATGCCCCCGGCGATCCCCTTGGCGGTGGTGATCAGGTCGGGCACGACGCCCTCGTGCTCGCAAGCGAACCAGTCGCCGGTGCGGCAGAACCCCGACTGGATCTCGTCGGCGATGAACAGGATGTCGTTCTCGCGGCACCAGTCGGCGACTTTCGCGAGGAAGCCGGGGGCCGGGACGATGAAGCCGCCCTCGCCCTGGATCGGCTCGACCAGTACCGCTGCGCAGTTCGACTCGCCGACCTGGGTGTGGACGAGCGACACGAACTCGGCGAACGCCTCTTCAGCGCAGTTGTCGGGTCCGGTCGGCCAGCGGAACGGATACGCCATCGGCACCCGGTAGATCTCACCGGCGAACGGCCCGAACCGGTGCTTGTAGGGCATGTTCTTCGCCGTCAGCGCCATCGTGAGGTTCGTGCGTCCGTGGTAGGCGTGGTCGAACGCGACGACCGACTGCCGGCCGGTGTGGTGCCGCGCGATCTTGACGGCGTTCTCGACGGCCTCGGCGCCGGAGTTGAACAGCGCGCTGCGCTTCTCGAACGTGCCCGGGGTCAGCTCGTTCAGCTTCTCCGCTACGGCGACGTAGCCCTCGTACGGCGTGACCATGAAGCAGGTGTGCGTGAACGCCGCGACCTGCTCCTGCACGGCATCGACGACGCGCGGCGCCGCGTTGCCGACCGAGGTGACCGCGATGCCCGAGCCGAAGTCGATCAGCTGGTTGCCGTCGACGTCGACGACGATGCCGCCGCCGGCCTGGGCCACGTAGATCGGCAGGGTGGTGCCGACCCCGCTCGACACCGCGGCCGTCTTGCGCGCGTGCAGTTCCTTCGAACGCGGTCCGGGGATGTCGGTCTTCAGCGAGCGCTTCTGCTCAACAGTCATGGTCGTCCTCAGAAGTCGATGTTGTGCATGACGTGCTTGATACGGGTGTAGTCCTCGAGCCCGTACACCGAAAGGTCCTTGCCGTATCCCGAGTGCTTGAAACCACCGTGCGGCATTTCGGCGACGATCGGGATGTGCGCGTTGACCCAGACGCACCCGAAGTCGAGCCGGCGCGAGACCCGCATCGCGGTGCCGTGGTCCTTGGTCCACACCGACGACGCGAGCCCGTACTCGATATCGTTGGCCCAGCGCACGGCCTCGTCCTCGTCGGTGAACTTCTGGACGGTGATGACGGGCCCGAAGATCTCGTTCTGGATCGCGTCGTCGTCCTGCTGCAGGTTGTCGACGACGGTCGGCTGCCAGAAGTAGCCTCTCTCGCCCTGCCGCGCGCCGCCCGCGAGCACGGACGCGTGGTCGGGCAGCCGCTCGAAGAAGCCACCGACGCGGTCGAGCTGATTGGCGTTGTTGAGCGGTCCGTACAGGATGTCGGCGTCGTCGGGCAGCCCGGTCTTGGTGTTCTTGGCCTGCTCGGCGAGTGCGGCAGCGAAGTCGTCGTGCACACGCGGGCCGACGAGCACCCGGGTGGCCGCGGTGCAGTCCTGGCCGGCGTTGAAGTACCCGGCGACCGCGATGTTCTCGGCGGCGTTCTCGATGTCGGCGTCGTCGAAAACGATCACCGGGGCCTTGCCGCCGAGCTCGAGGTGGGTGCGCTTGAGGTCGTGCGACGCGGCTTCGGCGACCTGCATGCCGGCCCGGGTCGAGCCGGTGATCGACACCATCCGGGGTGTCTTGTGCGAGACCAACGCACGTCCCGTGTCGCGGTCGCCGCACACGACATTGAACACACCGGGGGGGAAGAACTCCGACGCGATCTCGGCCATCAGGGCGGTCGAGACCGGCGTGGTGTCGCTCGGCTTGATGACCAGGCAGTTGCCGGCGGCGAGGGCGGGCGCGACCTTCCAGACGGCCATCATCATCGGGTAATTCCACGGCGTCACCTGCCCGACGACACCGACCGGCTCGCGGCGGATGTAGGACGTGTGGCCGGCCATGTACTCGCCTGCGCTGCGCCCTTCCAGCATGCGGGCGGCGCCGGCGAAGAACCGGATCTGGTCGACCGACGGAGGGATCTCCTCGGAGCGGGTGAGCTCGATCGGCTTGCCGGTGTTCTGGCACTCGGCGGCGATGATCTCCTCCGCACGCTCCTCCATCGCGTCGGCGAACTTCAGCAGCGCGCGCTGACGTTCGGACGGCGTCGTGTCGCGCCAGGTCTCGAACGCGGTCGCGGCAGCGGAGTACGCGGCGTCGACATCCTCGGCCGACGACAGCGGCGACGATCCGAACACCTCCCCCGTGGTCGGATCGACCAGGTCGAGGCGACGCCCGTCCTTGGCGTCGACCGACTCGCCGTTGATGAAGTTCTTGACGTCCCGCTTGTCGCTCATGTGGCGCGCTCCGCAAATATGGTCCGTGGGTGTGTGCCTACGCTACCCACACCCGACAGTGCTGTTCAACAACGGATTCAGCGTCGATGTGCTGTGTCGACGACGGAATTCGTCCCGCCGAGCCGCACCCGCGATGCCGATCGCGAGCGCGACGAACACCGGCCAGCCGCTGAAGGCCAGCACCAGCGCCACCACGCCGAACGCGGCCGCAGCCGCCAGCCGCCCGCTGCGGGTGAGCAACCGGCCGGCGCCGAGCATGCACAGCAGATAGACGGACAGGAACAGGGTCGTCGGCAGGCCCACCAGCTGCTCCGTCGAGAGCAGGCCGGCGGCGGCGAGGCCCAGCACCACGACCCCGACCGCACCGATCGCGACCGGCAGCACCGCGCGCACCTTGGGCGTCGGGTGCAGCTCGGCGACCATTTCGGCCGCACCTGAGACGTACGCGTTGACGGCGGCCAGCGTCAGCACAACGGCGGCAATCGCGGCGACGACCCGGCCGGCATCGCCGATCGCGACCTGCATCAATGCGGCCAGTGGCGCATTGCCGCCGGCGTTCGGTCCGAGCGTGCTGATGGTGGCGGCGGCCAGGGCCAGGTAGGTCAGAGCACTCACGACGAACGCGATGGCGATGATGCGCGGCAGCTGGCGCCCGGCGTCGCGCAACCGCCCGGTCATCGGCGCGATCGCCTCCCACCCGACGAACGAGAGCATGAGGACGGCGGCCGCGCTGCCAATCGCCGACCAGCCGTGCGGGGCGAAAGGCGTCCACCGTTCGGCGCGCGCGTGCCCGGACGATCCGATGACCGCGACGGCGATGAGCGCGACCAGCACCAGCACCAGGCCAAGTTGCACCGCGGCGGACGTTCGCGCTCCGCAGGTGGTGAGCACGACGACGAGTAGCAACATCACGACCGCGACGAGGACGGTTGTGACCCGTCCACCACCGAACAGCGGCGCGACGTAGCCTGCGCCGATCAGGCACACGAGGGGGGCGCCGAGCACGACACCGCTCACGAAGCACCAGGTCGCGGCCCGTCCCGCGCGCGGCCCGAACGCTGCGGTCACGTACCCGGAGACGCCCGTTCGGCTGCCGAACCGCACGCCGAGCGCGGTGAACACGACGGCGAACAGTGCGGACAGCACAAGCAGGCCGAGCCAGGCGAGGATTGAGGCCGGCCCGGCGATCCGGGCGGCGAGGCCGGGCAGCAACAGCAGTCCGGGGCCGAGCAGAGCGCCGATGTAGAGGGCGGTGGCCTTCGGCGTTGAGAGGTTTTCCGTCATGGCTGGACTGTGTCGGAAACGGCCCGGCACGCGCTGCCGAATGTTGCACGAATCAGGGACATTACTGCAACCCCGTTGCGCCAAACGAGCGCTAAGATCGATTTTGTGCCGGAGCATCGCTACGACCGTACCGATCGTGCCATCCTGCGTGAGCTGCAGGCCGATGGGCGCCTCGCCAACGTCGATCTCGCCGAGAAAGTGTCGCTGTCGCCGTCCTCGTGCCTGCGCCGCACCAAGGCCCTGGAGGCGGACGGGGTGATCAGCGGCTACCGCGCCGAACTCGACCGCTCGGCGTTACGGCTCGGGCTGACGGTGTTCATCTCGCTACGGGTGCACCAACACTCGCGCGACACGTCGCAGGTGATCGAGCGGGAGTTGACCGACATCCCGGGTGTCGTGGCCTGTCACGTGATCTCCGGCGAGGCCGACTTCCTGGTCGAGGCGGTCGTGCCCGACCTCGCGGCCTACGAGAATCTGCTGCTCGACAAGATCCTCGCGATCGAACCGGTGACCGACGCGCGGAGCACGTTCGCGATCCGCACCGTACTCAGCCGCGGGCCGTTACCGCTGGACGCGCTGCCCTGAGCTGCCGCCGATCGGGCCCTCGCGAATCGCCACGCTTTCCAGGCGATTCGTGGGGTGATTAGGATGGGTCCACCATGATGCGCGGCCTGCTCCTTAACCGCCGCGGCGAGGCCCGGAACTAACTCCGGTCGGCCCCTCGTCGCGGGCCGCTGCACTGCGCCGACCGATCCACCTCAGAGATCCGTTGGAGCACGTCATGAGTTCGACCCCGTACCCGCAGCAGCCGTCCGGCATGCCCTGCCACCGCTACAAGCCGTTCCCCAAGGTCGACCTGCCCGACCGCACCTGGCCGACCAGGTCGATCACGTCCGCACCGCGGTGGCTCTCGACCGACCTGCGCGACGGCAACCAGGCCCTCATCGACCCGATGAACGCCGCCCGCAAGAACGCGATGTTCGACCTACTCGTCCGCATGGGTTACAAGGAGATCGAGGTCGGCTTCCCCGCCGCGTCGCAGACCGACTTCGACTTCGTCCGGTCGCTGATCGAGGGCGACCGCATCCCGGCCGACGTCCGCATCTCGGTGCTGACGCAGGCCCGCGAGGAACTGATCGAGCGCACCGTGCAGTCGCTGGAGGGCGCGAAGGACGCGACCGTCCACATGTACAACGCCGCGGCGCCGACCTTCCGCAGGGTGGTGTTCGGGTTCCCGGGTGACGGACGGGCGGAGTGCCGCGCGGTGGCGGTCGACGGCGCTCGCGCGGTGATGAAGTTCGCCGAGATCTACCTGCCGGAAACCGCGTTCGGCTTCGAGTACTCGCCCGAGATCTTCATGGACACCGAGCTCGACTTCTCACTCGAGATCTGCGAAGCGGTCATGGACGCCTGGCAGCCGTCGCACGATCGCGAGATCGTGATCAACCTGCCGTGCACCGTCGAGCGGTCGACGCCGAACGTCTACGCCGACCAGATCGAGTGGATGTCGCGGCATTTCTCGCGTCGCCAGCACGTGTGCCTGTCCGTCCACACGCACAACGACCGGGGCACGGCCACCGCCGACGCGGAGCTGGCGGTGCTCGCCGGCGCGCAACGCATCGAAGGCTGCCTGTTCGGCAACGGCGAGCGCAGCGGCAACGTCGACCTGGTGACGCTGGGGCTGAACCTGTACAGCCAGGGCGTCGATCCGATGATCGACTTCAGCGACATCGACGAGATCCGGCGCACCGCCGAGTACTGCAACCGCATCGACGTGCACGAGCGGCACCCGTACGCCGGCGACCTGGTCTACACGTCGTTCTCGGGATCGCACCAGGACGCGATCAAGAAGGGCTTCGAGGCGCTCGAGCGGTCGGCAGCTTCGGCGGGCAAGCCGGTCGGCGACATGCATTGGGACATCCCGTACCTGCCGATCGATCCGAAGGACGTGGGCCGCTCGTACGAGGCCGTGATCCGGGTCAACTCGCAGTCGGGCAAGGGCGGGGTCGCCTACATCATGAAGGCCGACCACAAGCTCGACCTGCCGCGGCGGCTGCAGATCGAGTTCAGCCACGTCATCCAGCGCCACACCGACGGCGAGGGTGGTGAGGTCGACGCGGCCCTGATGTGGGAGATCTTCGCTGCCGAGTACCTCGCGCCCGGTGCTCTGTCACTCGTGAAGGTGTCGTCGTCGTCGGACGAGGGCACCGAGCGGATCAACGCGACCGTGACCGTCCATGGCGACGAGCACGAGATCAGCGGCGTGGGCAACGGGCCCGTGTCGGCGTTCTGCGACGCGCTGTCGCAGATCGACCTCGGTTGGGGCGGGCTCGGCGTGCGGGTGCTCGACTACAACGAGCACGCGCTCACCTCCGGCCGCGATGCCGAAGCCGCTGCCTATCTCGAGATCGAGATCGGCGACGACGTGCTCTGGGGTGTCGGCATCAGCGAGTCGACCACCCAGGCGTCCTTGCGGGCCGTGATCAGCGCCTGCAACCGGGTGATCCGCCAGCGCGCCTGACTCCGATCCGCTGCGCTCACCGACAGTGGTTGGTTTCGCGCTCAGTGGTCAGTTGCAACTGACCACTGTGCGGCCGAACTGACCACTGTCAGCGGGACGTGCGGACGAAGGTCAGCACGCCGTCATTCGTGTGCAGGGTCAGCCGGTCGCCGTGGACCGTTGCCTCGATCGTGCCGCCCAGCGCAGGCTTGCCGCCGTCCGGCACCGAGGAAGAGAAGCAACTGCCGACCGCGAACAGCGTGCGCTTGGCCGTTGACGAAATCGGTCCCGCGAGACCGTTGTTCGACTCCCCCACCGAATCGCTCGGCCGGTAACCGGCTGTGACCACCCGGTACGAGACCTGGAGCGCGTGCACGGTGTCATTGCCCGTCATCGTCCCGCCTCGCCCGAACGACACGGCGGCCTTCGTCGACGGGGGCAACGTCAGCCGGCCCTCCCGGTCGTCGATCTGCACCAGCCGCCAGGCGTAGCCCACGAAGGACGACGACTTCTGCGCTGCCGGCGGTGTCGTTGCGTCGTGGCGACTCACGAGCACGAGCGAGATCGCGACCAGCGCAACGACCGACGCGGCAGCGAGCACCGGCGCGACCCACCGCAGCCTGCGGCGCGAAATCAACGTGGTGTGCCGGATCGGTGCTGCGTCCGCGCGGTCGTGCAGCGCTTCGCGGACAAGCGTCTCGAGTTCAGTCATCGCGGTCTCCCAAGGTCGTGGCGAGGGTGTCGAGTGCGCGGGTCAGGGCAGACGAGATCGCCGACGGTGTCGTGTCGAGCACCTGCGCGATCTCGGAGACCGGGAGGTCCTCGTAGTAGCGCAGCACCACTGCTTCGCGCTGACGCTGCGGCAATGCGTCGATCGCAGCGAGGACGGTCCGGCGCTCGGCGGTGCGCACCGCACCGACGTCGGCAGGTTCGGCGAGTTCGATGCGGGTCGCCCGTCCGGCAAAGGCTCGGGCAACGCGGCGCCGGCGCAATGCCGAGCGCGATCGGTTGACGACCGCGGTGCGCAGGTAGCGCACCGGATCGTCGACCTTCGCCGGGTCGATCGAGGCGAACACGTCCTGCACGAGGTCCTCGGCACTCTCGGCATCGTCGACGAGGTTCACCGCGAGTCGCACCAGCGCGACGTAGTGCGCGGCGAACAGGTCGCCCACCAGGTCGCTACGCGCGGTCACGTCCTATTAGACGTGTCGGGGCGGCAAATCTCGCGCGGTCAGCCCAATGCGGGCCGCCGGCGATGCGCAGCAGCGTGCGGACGGTCGCGGCCAGCCGCTCGTGCAGGCAGTGCTCGGTGGGCTCCTGCCACCACGGTCGGCCACGTTCGCCGGGGGCGACTTCACCGCCCGCCGCGCCGCCATCAGCTCGTCTACCTGCGCATGACCGGTGTACGGACGATCACCGGTGACCGTCCGGCCAGCCGGGCTGAGCGCCCCGACTGCTCGGCTGGTGGCGAACTGTTGTCGGGGAATGAGGTACGTCCGGACGAGGGTGAGCGTGCGATGACGGGCCCGTAGCGTCATGGTGTTGCCGCGTATTTTCAGCGTCACCTCCGTCGGTGCGCGGGTGACGTAGAAGCATGCGTCGATGGCTGCTTCGATGCGGGCGACCGGTGAGTCGGCCGGCCCACCGAGACCACCCACGCCGCCGACCATGACCGGGCCGCGCACCACGTAGCCGTCCCGGGTCACGCGGTACCTCGCGTCGATCCCGTTCACCCCGTCGTTGCCGTCGAGTTCGCCGTGCGGCTTGAACGTCAGCGTGGCCGTGTCGTGCGGGTTCCGTGCCGCCGGCACGGTCATCGTCCCGAATCCGTCCCGCAGACGGGTCAAGCGCCAGGCGGGACCGACCATGGCGGCTGCCATGCGACGTGCGAGCGGTGAGGTGGACGCCTGCGCCGCCGCCCGCGGTGAGTGACCGCCGCTGAGGAGCGCGACGGCGAGCGCGGCCACACCGAGGATCAGCGCCGCGGCGACCGTCGGCGGCAGCCACCGCGAGCCGCGGGCATCCCGCAGGTCCGTCACATCCTCAGTAGACGCGGTGGGCCGCCCAAAACGATCGCGAGTGGTCAGTAGTCGCGCGAGTGGTCAGAAATAGGTGACCACTCGGGGCGTAAGTGACCACTCGGGGACGGCGGTGGCGGGGCGAACGCGGCCGCGAAGCGCCGACGCCGGCGGGCCACAGCGCCGCCGATCGCCAGGGCCACCAGCGCGAGCAATCCGGCCAGCGCGATGCCGGCCGCGACCAGCACCTGCGGCTCGTACAGCCGCGGCGACGACCCGACCGAGTACGAGCCCGGCGGCGTCGCGGCGTGCACGATCGGCGCCGGCGCCTTGACCGGCCGCGACTGTGCCATGTGCGCGTTCATGAACGGACGGGCGAGCGCGGCCACCGGGTCGGGCGCCGACGTCGGCACATCGGCGGTCACCGCGCGGTAGGCGTCGAGGATGCCGTAGCCGTAGGACGGGTCGGCCGGGTTGGTGCGCCGGTCGAGCGTCGCCACCATGCGCGCGACGATCTGCTCGGCCGACAGCGACGGGTACTTCGACCACACCAGGGCGGCCACCGCCGAGGCGATCGCCGTTGCCTGGCTCGTCCCGTCGCCCGAGAACGGCGCGCCCTGCGGACCGATCGAGGCGATGTCGACACCGGGCGCGGTCATCGTCAGGTACCGGTGCCGCGATGAGAACGACGCCACCACACCGTGCTTGTCGACGGCGCCCACCGACACGACACCGAGGCACACGCCGGGCTCCTCGACGGCGTCGTCGTTCGCACCGCGGTTGCCGCTCGCGGCGAACAGGATCGCGCCCTTGCGCAAGGCATAGAAGATCGCCTGCTGCTCGTCGTCGGGACAGGCGGTGCGGTTCTGTGCCTCGCGCCGCACCCCGCCCAGCGACATGCTGATGACCTTGGCGCCGTGGTCGGCGGCCCACCGGATCGCCTCCGGCAGCCGATCGTTCTCCTGCGCGTCCGTGGTGCCGGACAGCGGGATGGCGATCGGCATCAGCGTCGCGGCCGGCGCGAGGCCCTGGATGTGGAACTGGCCCGGCCGGCCCACCATGATCGAGGCCATCGATGTCCCGTGGCCGTAAGCATCGCGGTCACGGTCGATCTCGCCGTTGCCGCCGAGGCGCCCGAAGTCGGTGCCGGGGACGACGTGGCCGTCGAACACACCGAGCGCGGCATCGACGCCGGTGTCGATCTCGGCGATCGTGACGCCGTGTCCGTCCGCGCCGAGCGACCACAGACGATGGACGTGCCACTGGTCGAAGTAGTACTGCGGCGCGTACGGATCGCCTGGCGTCGCCGCCGCCGACGGCACGAACGCGACCAGCACGGCGACGAGGGAAATGAACAGACGTCTCATGTCGTGTCCGAGAACCGGACGGCCAGCGGGGCCACCGGGTAGACGACGGCCTGCACCGGGAGCGCGAGCCGGCCGCGATGGGTCTCGGCGACATTGTCATAGGTGAGCGTGCGGTAGCGGCCGACGAAGAACGCGTTGCCGGAGATCGTGACGGCGCCGGACGCCTCGCTGGTCACCTGGTACGTGCACCGCACCGCCGAGAGCCGACCGTGCAGACTGCCCGGGATCGTGTCCGGCGAGGGCAGCGGGCACGCGATCGTGGTGCGCGCCGAGTGCACACAGGCCTGCAGCTGGTGTCGCAACCGCGCCGTCAGCCTGCGCCGCGCCCCTGCGGTCGGCTCGACGCGCACGTCGAGACGGCGGCTGCCCCCGAACTGCACGGTGTCGGTGCCCGGGTCGACGCGCAGGTACGGCGTGTCGAACCGGATCGGCAGCGCGCCGGGAAACATCAGCACCCGACCGTCCGGGGCGGTCGTGCCGGCGAAGTTCAGCCGGTCGACCGCCTGCTCGACATGGATCCGGACCGCGATCACCGTCGACTGCAGCCGCCACCCGCTGTCGCGCTTCACGACCTGCAGGACGGCGCGGAAGCGGCGCTCGCCGGACGGGAACCCCAACCGGTACCTGACCTCGACGTTCGCGCGGTCGCCGTGCTCGGTCACCGCATCGACTGTCACGCCGCGCAGCGGCGCGACCGTCAGTTGCTCGGACAGCACCTCGTCGGTGAGCAGTTCGGTCGGGCCGGCCGGCTCGTCGCCGAAGCCGAGCGCCGAAGTCGCGTCGCCGCGTTCGAGGGCGGCGAAGTAGCCGCGCACGGTTCCGTCCGGGCCGGAGGTCTGCCGGTAGGAGACATAGGCGTAGAGGCTCCCGGCGAACAGAGCTGCGGCCGAGACGACGACCGCAGCCCAGTAGCTCGCCCGACGCACGCTCATCGGTCAGATCTTGCGGCGGCCGGAGAACGCCCGGCCGAGGGTCACCTCGTCGGCGTATTCGAGGTCGCCGCCGACGGGCAGGCCGCTCGCCAGCCGCGTGACGGTCAGCCCCATCGGGTTCACCAGCCGAGCGAGGTAGGTGGCAGTCGCCTCGCCCTCCAGGTTCGGGTCGGTCGCGAGGATCAGTTCGGTCACCGTCTCGTCGCGCAACCGCCCGAGCAGCTCCCGGATGCGCAGCTCGTCCGGCCCGATGCCGTCGATCGGGCTGATCGCTCCGCCCAACACGTGGTAGCGCCCGCGGAACTCGCGGGTGCGCTCGATCGCGACCACGTCCTTGGGTTCCTCGACCACGCAGATGACGGACGGGTCGCGGCGCGGGTCACCACAGATGCGGCACACGTCCGCCTCGGCGACGTTGCCGCAGATGGAGCAGAACTTGACCTCGTTCTTGACGCGCGTGAGCGTGCTGGCGAGGCGCTCCACGTCGGCCGGCTCGGCGGCGAGCAGGTGGAAGGCGATGCGCTGCGCGCTCTTCGGACCGACCCCCGGCAGCCGCCCGAGTTCGTCGATCAGATCCTGGACCGCGCCTTCGTACATCTAGAAGCCGGGCAAACCCATGCCGCCGAGACCGCCCGCGACCGGGCCCATCTTCTCGTTGGCCAGCTCGGTCGCGGCCCGGTTGGCGTCACGGACGGCGGCGACGATGAGGTCCTGCAGCGTCTCGACGTCGTCCGGGTCGACGGCCTTGGGGTCGATGGTGAGCGCGAGCAGCTCGCCGGAGCCGCGCACGGTCGCCTCGACGAGGCCGCCGCCGGCGGTGCCCGTGACCTCGGAGTCGGCGAGCTCGGCCTGGGCAGCCTCGAGCTGCTCCTGCATCTTCTGCGCCTGCTTCATCAACTGCTGCATGTTCGGCTGACCGCCGAAACCGCCACCACCACCGCGCTGGGCCACGCCGCGCTCCTCACCTAGGTCCGGTGGTTCAGCCTAACCGGGAACCGATCACTCGACCGGACGGGCGCCGAGCCGGTCCTGCAGCAACTTCATGGCGTCGGCCTCCGGGTCGGACGGGGCCGACGCCACATCCTCGGACTCGTCGAGGTCGTCGCGTGGGTCCGGTTCGGGTGCGCGTTGCGGCCGGGACGCCTCGGTGGCACCGCCGGCCTGTGGCCGCGTGCCGGGGAGCGGCTCGGGCGCGCCCGCGCCGACCTCGACCGCCACCTGCCACGAGCCGCCGATCTCCTGGGTCAGCGCGTCGCGCAGCACGGTGGTGTTGCTGTCCTCGGCGATCATCTTGGCGAGCGCGGCCGGTGCCGCGAGCGTGATCGTCGAGCCGTCGGAACCGATGATCTGGGCGTTGTCCAGCAGCGCCCGGGTGCGCCGGCTGCGCTGCTTCACGATCTCGAGCACGTCGGGCCACAGCCGGCGCAGCGCGGCCGCGTCGAGCTGGCCCGGCGCTGCCGTCGGCTTCGGCGCAGGCTGTGCAGCAGGGGCAGGTGGCGCAGCAGGTGCAGCTGGCGCATCACTCGCCGGACCCTCGACCTTCGGCGGCGCAGCAGCCGGCTTCGCCTTCGGCTCCGGCTTCGGCTCCGGCTCCGGCTTCGCCTTCGGCGCCGGCTTCGCCTTCGGCGCCGGTCCCGATTCCGGTGTCGCTGGTTCCCCGCGCGGCTCCGCGCGCGCCGGCACCTCCACCGTCGCGATCGCAGTGCCGACGGCGGTGGCGCGGCGTTCGAGCCGTTCGACGCGCTGCAGCAACGCGGCGCTGTCGGCGCTGGCATCGGGCAGTTGCATTCGCGCACAGAGCAGTTCGAGGACGAGCCGCGGCGAGGTCGTGCCGCGCATCTCGATCAGCGCGGTGTGCACGATCTCGGCATATCGCGTCACGGTGGCGCCACCGAGGCGGGCGGCCTGGTCGGCCATCCGCTCTGCGACGTCCTGCGGCGCGTCGATCAGCCCGCGCGCGCCGGCGTCCGGGACGGCGTCGAGCAGGATCAGGTCGCGGAACCGGTCGAGCAGGTCCGAGGCGAACCGTCTCGGGTCGTGCCCGGCCTCGACGACGCGGTCGACCGTCCCGTACACCGCTGCGGCGTCGCCGGCCGCGAGCGCATCGACCATGTCGTCGAGCAGCGCGCCGTCGGTGACGCCGAGCAGGGACACCGCGCGCTGATAGGTCACGCCCTCGTTGCCGGCGCCCGCGAGCAGCTGGTCGAGGATCGACAGCGAGTCACGCGCCGAGCCACCGCCGGCGCGCACCACCAACGGCAGCACCGCGGGCTCGGTGGTGATGCCCTCCTGCTCGCAGATCGACTCGAGGTGCGCGCGCATGATGCCCGGCGGGATGAGCCGGAACGGGTAGTGGTGCGTTCGCGAACGGATTGTCGTGAGCACCTTGTCGGGCTCGGTCGTGGCGAACACGAACACCAGGAACTCGGGCGGTTCCTCGACGAGTTTGAGCAGCGCGTTGAACGCCGCGGTCGTCACCATGTGTGCCTCGTCGATGATGTAGACCTTGTAGCGGTCGCGTACCGGCGCGAAAAACGCCCGCTCGCGCAGGTCGCGCGCATCGTCGACACCGTTGTGACTGGCCGCGTCGATCTCGATGACGTCGATCGAGCCGGCGCCGTTGGGAGCCAGTTCGCGGCACGAGTCGCACACGCCGCACGGGTCCGGCGTCGGGCCCTTCTCGCAGTTCAGGCTGCGGGCCAGGATGCGCGCGCTCGAGGTCTTGCCACACCCGCGCGGTCCGCTGAACAGGTAGGCGTGGTTGATGCGTCCGGACCCGAGCGCGGCGCGCAGCGGCGCGGTGACGTGGTCCTGGCCCACCACCTCGGCGAAGGTGGCCGACCGGTACTTGCGATACAAGGCCAAGTTGCGCGCACCGTCTGCCACGCCCCGACAGTAATCAGTACGGCCGACGCCGCGCCACGCGCGTTCCCGGCCTGCGGACGACGAGCACGACGGCGTCACGGGGTGCGGCGGGACGGAACCCGCCCCGCGGCACCGTGAGCCCACGCGAGAGCACCCAACGGCGGGCGTGCGGGCCGTCCTCGACGCGGCGCACATAGCCGCGCGGCAGCACGAGGTCCGCCGCGTAGAGCGCGCCGCGGGGAACGAGCAGCCGCCGCAGCAGTGCCATGGTGACGCCGAACGGCGGGTTGGCGACGACCCGGAACGGTCGCGACGGCAGTCGCAGGTCGGCCACGTCCGCCCGCACGACGCGCACGGGGGCGGCGGCGAAGCGCTCGCGCAACACACGTACGCGGGACGGGTGGAGCTCCACCGCCACGACCCGGGCGCCCGCGGCCACGAGTGCGGCGGTCAGCGCGCCGTGCCCGGCGCCGAGGTCGACGACGAGCTCACCAGGACGCACCCCGGCAGCGGCGACGACCCGGTCAGCCCACTGGTCGGTCAGCCGATGGAATCCCCAGCGCGCGCCGGCCGGTCCCCCGGCCACGGCGCACCATCACGCAGCAGCTACCCATTCCGGCGACGCTACGGGCACAGCCCAGTGACAGGCCAGCGAATATAGGGACCCCCCGCGCACCCGCCAGAGCCTGCTTATCCTTGCTGCCTTCCGGCCCTGGGGAGGTTCGCAGGGTGAGCGCCACACGGGGGGTCGGCCTCCGAGTCTACGGATGCCCGTATTCTCTGCAGCGGAGGATTCGCCTAGTGGCCTATGGCGCTCGCTTGGAAAGCGGGTTGGGGGCAACCCCTCGCGGGTTCAAATCCCGCATCCTCCGCCACACAGTTCCGGCCACGCGGTCAGACAGCGACGGGCGGAGTGGGCTTCGGCTCGGTACGGCGCGCGATGACGTTCGCTGCCTCGTTCGCACTGACGTTCGCACTCCGACGTTCGCACTGCTGCCTGCGTCCTCGACCCGGTCGCAGTTGCGACCCGCCGCCTTCGCCGCGTACAGCGCGCGGTCGGCCGCGCCGAGCGTGTCGGCGTAGGAGCGCCGCGACGAGAACGTGGCGATGCCGGCCGAGAACGTCAGTCCGGGACGGAGCACCTCCCAGTTCGCGTGCAGGCGGGCGAGCATCGCGACCGAATCCGCCGGCGACGTCGCGGACAGGATCAGCACGAACTCCTCGCCCCCGTAGCGGGCGCAGTAGTCATTGCTCCGCAGCGTCGCGCGCAGCAGGGATCCGAAATCGGCGAGCACCTGGTCGCCGACGTGGTGGCCTTCGACGTCGTTCAAACGCTTGAAATGGTCGAGGTCGCACATCGCCACCGTGTCGCCCGCGGCCGCCGCGCCCAGCCGGATGTCGAGATCGCGGCGGTTGGCCACCCCCGTGAGGATGTCGGTGTGCGCGGCTGCGCGCAGCACCTCGGACATGGCGCTCTGCCGCGCGTTGAACTGCGCCAACACCTCGCCGAGGATCGTCCACACGCACGCAGCGATGAACAACCTGATTCCGATCGCGGCTGACCAGCCGCCGTTGATGAACACGAACGCCGCACCGGCGAGCGGCAGCATCGCCAGGGACGTGCGCGGTGGTTGGGTCAGGCCGATGTAGGCGAAGCACAGTGACAGCAGCCCGGCCAGCGGCGAGTACGCCGGCGCCGACGACGTGCTGAGGAACACGAGCCCGAGGCACACCGCCGCCGGGAACGCGAGCGTGCCTCGGGTACCGAGGCGCTCCCACGCCACCACGAACGAGAGCGCGAGCAGGGCCAACAATCCGCCGCACACGATGCTCGCGGGCACCAAGGCACGCGGCGCTGCATCCAGCATCGGGACGGTGAGCGCAGTCAGACCGGCGGCAGCAGCCAGCAGCACCCGGCCGAGGACCAGCGGGTCGACACGCACGGGCATGACTTACTGATCGGTCGGAGCAGGGCGGGACTTGAGCGACGAACAGGTCCTTTTCTCCGCGAACACAGGTGTCATCGGCGCTGCGAACAGCGCACAGAGCCCGGCGATTGCGAACGCGAGACCGTAGCGCGCATCGCCGATCACCGCGGCGAGCAACGGCGCCGTCGCCACGGCGGCCACGTTCTGCACCGTGTTCTGCACGCCGAGCGCACGGCCGGACCACGCGGTGCCGGCGTACTCGGCGACGGCGGTGTACCCCAGCCCGTTGTCGGCCACGGTCACCACGGCGCCGAGCGCGAAGCCGACCACTATCCAGCCCTGCTGCAGGTACGCCGCGACGGCGATGGCGGCCATCAGGACGGCGCTGGTCACGGCGAGTTGCCGCATCGGCGCGAGGCGGCTGCGCACGCGATCCGACCACACCCCGGAGACGATGCGCCCGAGTGCTCCCGCCGCCTGGAAGCCGAAGATCCACCGGCCCGCGACCGCGCTCGGCCAGTGCCGCTGGCTGACGAGGTAGGCGAGGGTGAAGGTCGCCACCGCGAACTGCGGTACGACCAGCAACGCACTCGCCAGATGGATCCGGGCCAACGTCGCTGGACCGCGATACGGCGATCCGGGCGCGGGCGTCCCCGGCGCACGGGTCGGCCGTGCCGGGTCGGCGACGACGGCGTATGCCGCTACGGCCGCGGCCAGGCACAGCGCGGCAGGGAACAGGAGGGCCTCGCGCGGGCCGACGGCATCCGCGAGTGGCGGCAGGACGAGCGCGGCGAGTGCGACGCCGAGTGGCTGCGCGGTCTGCCGGGTGCCCATCGCCAGTCCTCGCTCGTGCACGGGGAACCAACCCATCACAACGCGTCCGCTCGCCGCGTTGACGGATGCGGCGAACGCGCCGGCGAACGCCAGCAGCGCGGCGACGGCTCCGAGGTTCGACGCCAGCGGGATGAGGCCCAGCAGCACTGCCGCACCCGCGACACCGGTGACGATGACCAGCCGCTCGCCGACGCGGTCGGCCAAGGCGCCCCACGCGATGAGGGTGAGCAGCAGTCCGACGATGGGAGCCGACACGATCAGGCCGGCCTGGACGAGGGACAGTCCGTCCTGGTCGCGCAGCGCCGGCACGAGCATCGGGATGCCGTAGAGGAACGAGCAGGTCGCCGCCTGCGCGAACGTGCCGACGGCGAGGATCCCCCACCGCCGACGTCGCGCCATGGCCGTCACGCTAGCGACAATCCCATCACCAGGGATTTCCGTCTTACTTCGTGAGAACGAAGGTCACCATGGCGTCGGCGAACTCCTCGGCGTTGCGGCGATGGGGCTCGTGCCCACCGCCCTCGAACACCACGAGCTCGCTGCCCGGCAGGTGCTCGTGCGTGCGATGGGCGTGGGCGACCGGGATGATCACGTCACGCTGTGACCACACCAGCATCGTGGGCAGGTGTGCGGCCAGGTACTGCATCTCGACGAACGATCCGAGCTGGCCGCGCGGGCCGATCACGCCGCGCAACGACCGGAAGAACGCAGCACGCAGATCGGCGCGGAACAACGTGCGTCCGATGCGGCGCAGGTTGACCAGGCGCTGATCCGTCACGCGGAACACCCGGTGTACCGGCGAGCTGCGCAGCAGCCGTTGCACCCACCGGCGTCCCATCACCACGCCGGTCAACTGTTCGGCACCGGGCAGCGCCAACATGCGCAGCGCCGGGCTGACCTCGCGGCCCAGTCCGCCCGCGGACACCAGGACGAGCTGCCGGACGCGGTTCGGATAGTGATAGCCGAAATGCACGGCGATCGCGCCGCCGAGCGAGTGGCCGCACAGCGTCGCCTGCGCGATACCGAGTGCGGCCATGAAGCCGTCGAGCAGGATCGCGAAGTCGTCGAGGAGGTACAGGCCGCGGGGTGCGTCCGACTGGCCGTGGCCGAGCAGGTCGATCGCGATTGCGCGCACGCCGCGTTCGGCGAGCGGTGCCAGCACCTCGGCCCATGTCCCGCTGTCGGACATCAGGCCGTGCACGAGGATCACGGGCGGCGCGTCGGGCGCGCCGCACTCGAGGTAGGAGATGCGATTGCCCTCAACGGCGACGCACCGGCGTTGGATCGAGCTGGTGGCCATCGCCGGTGACGCTACCGAGTGGGGCGAGCGCGGCTATGCCGTGCTGACTGCCATTGCGCTCGGCATCACGACCACCGGGCACTCGGCCTTGAGCACGACCTGCGGCGCGGTGAGGCTGCTCATCATCGACGCCAGGCGCCCCGGCTGGGGCTCGCCGATCACCAGCAGATGTGCGCCGCGGGCGGATGACAGCAACGCATTGACCTCGCTGCCGTGCACGACGACGCACTCGACGTTCGCGTCCGTCCCGAGAGCACCCGCCACGAAGCCACGCAACCGTTCGTCGGCGTCGCGTCCGTAGTCGTCGCTGGCGACCGCCGTCGTTGCCGGCGGCCGCATTCCCGATGCTGCCGGTGGCCGCGGCGCCCGCCAGGCCATTACCGCACGCAGCGGCAGGTTGCGCAGTTGGGCTTCGGCCGCCGCCCAGCGCAGCGCGCTCGGCGAACCCGTCGTCGGGCTGACGCCCACGACAATCATGACGTTGCCGCCGCGGCCTGGGTGACGCCACCTTCGGGTTTGCTCTTCACCGACAGCGGGTTCGCGATGTCCTCCAGCGACTTGCGTTCCGAGTCGACGCCGATGAACCAGGCGACGAGCCCGCCGATGAGCATGATCGCCGCACCGATGGCGTAACCCCAGCTCAACGGCCCCGGCTTGACGTGGCTGTTGTTCGCGCCGCCGATCAAGTGGCCGAACAGGAAGGGCGCGACGACGCCGCCGGCGCCCTGCGCGAGCGCGAAGAAGTACGAGATCGCCTGACCACGCAGCTCCAGCGGGAAGATCTCGCTGACGGTCAGGTACGCCGAGGACGCACCCGCCGATGCGAAGAAGAAGATCACGCACCACAGGACCGTCTGGGTAACCGCAGTCAGGGAGCCCTGGTCGAACAGCCAGGCAGTGCCCAACAGCAGGATGCCGGACAACCCGTAGGTCAGCAGGATCATCTTGCGCCGGCCCACGACGTCGAAGAGGTGGCCGAGCAGCAGCGGGCCGAGCAGGTTGCCGATGGCGAACGGGAAGAAGTAGTACGGGATGCTGCCGGAAGGCACCTTGTAGAACACCGACAGCACGAGCGCATAGCTGAAGAAGATCGCGTTGTAGAGGAACGCCTGCGTCACCATCATCGTGAAGCCGTAGATCGAGCGACGCGGGTACGTACCGAAGAAGATCCTCGTCAACTCGACGAACCCGAGCCGTGGGGGTTGCGTGACCTCCAACGCCTTGCTCTCGTCCACCGGCTTTATCTCGACGCCGTGATGACTGACGCGCTCCTCGATCTCGTCAACCGTGCGTTCGGCTTCCTCGTTACGGCCGTGCGTCATCAACCAGCGCGGGCTCTCCGGGATGGAGCGGCGCAGGAAGATGATGATCAGGCCGAGGACCGGGCCGATGAAGAAGCCGATACGCCACTGCCAGTCGAGGGCGATCCCGTTCGTGGTCGAGAACAGGTACAGGCCCAGGGCCGAACCGAGCGCGGCGCCGCCCCAGTAGGTGCCGTTCACGGCGATGTCGACACGACCGCGGTAACGCGACGGGATCAGTTCGTCGATGGCCGAGTTGATGGCGGTGTACTCACCGCCGATACCCGTGCCGGCGATGAAACGGCAGATCAACAACGACCAGTAGTTCCAGGACAGGCCGCCGAGGCCGCTGCCGACGAGATAGATCGCCAGCGTCACGATGAACAGGTTCTTGCGGCCCAGCTTGTCGGTGAGCCGGCCGAAGAACAGCGCACCGCACACCTCGCCGATCAGGTACATCGAGGCCAGGAAGCCGACCTGCCCGGTGCTCAGGGCCAGCGTGCGCGGATCGGCCAGGATCGGCGAGACCAGCGACACGATCTGGATCTCGAGGCCGTCGAGGATCCACGACACCCCGAGCCCGACGACCACGAGCCAGTGGAACCTGGTCCACGGCAGCCGGTCCATCCGGGCGGGGACGAGGCTACGAACAGTTGCGGTGCCTTCGGCTGTGGCGGTCATCGGCGATTCCTCGCTGTCGGCGGTGACAGATGTCCGCCCGGTTTATGCCCGATCGCTCAATTGGCTAACACTCAGGTCAGCCGTCGATGTGCAACCGCACCGTCGTGCCGGCGGGCGACGACCGCAGCTGGACGAGGTCGCACAACTGGTTCACCAGCCACAGGCCGCGTCCGCTGGGCTTGTCGGGATGCGGCGCGATGCGCCCGGCGAGGGGATCGCGGATCCAGCCGCGATCGCGCACCTCGCAGGTCACCGACCGGTCGAGGTCGGCGACCCAGAAGCTGACCCGCGCACGTCCCTCGCCGTGACAGATGCTGTTGGTGACCACTTCGTTGACCGCGTAGACGAGATCGTCGACGCGCTCGTCGTCAAGACCCGCCTTCGTCGCCCGTCCCTCGATGAATCCACGCAGGGCGCTCAGCGTGGTGCGGTCGACGCCGAGTTCTTCGCTGTCGATCGGACGGGGCGGCAGGGGTTCGGCGCGGGCGCGCTCGACCTTGTCCTCGGGATCGGCGAGCGCGTCGTGACAGGCCGAGATCCGCGCGACCGTGTCCGGGTGCAACGACTCGTCGTAGGCGCACGTGAGGTGACAGTTCCAGGCGCGGAACGCCGGCAGCTGCAGCATCAGTTCGTGGATCGTGACCTCGCTGAGCACGGGCAGCGGGTCATCGGCCCGGATCGGCTCGCCGATGCAGCGCACACCGGTCGCGCGATGGGCGTCGACCAGGTTCTGCAGGGTGGGAATGACTCGCGCCGGGTTCTTGCCGGCCACCGAACGGTCGATGGTCACCAGGTTGGCTGCGTCCTCACCGAGCGCGGCACGCACCTCGGCGATCTGATCCGCCTCGGCGAGCAACACGGCGGCAGCGCCCGCCGAGAACGCGCTCGTGACCGACGTCAGCGCTGCTGCGGTGAAGCCTCCTGGACCGGAGTAGGCGAGCACATCGTGCTGCAGCGCGGAGCTTGTCGTCATGTCCGGCCACCTGCGCGGTCGGCCGATCCGAACGCCGGACGGGTCAGTGCAACGTCGCCGGGCAGGTCCGAGCCGACGGCCGTCCGCAGGGTCGGCCGGCCGTAGCGCTCAGGCAGCGCGGCTGCGGCGGCGGCGCGGTTGGGCGGGAGTGCGAATCTCCTTGCGCGCGGCCTGCACCACGTCATCACCGAGACCCAGCATCTCGAGGAGCATGCGGCAGTCGTCGACGTCGGTGGCTGCCGCAGCGACGACGCGCGCGGCCTGACGTTGACGCTCACCATGCAGCCGCTCCTCCTCCTCCATCCGCTCGATGTCGGCCTGGGAGATGGGCGTCCCATCCATGGACAAGGTCGCGCTGCGTCCGGTCATGGCTCGACCTTTCCCACGACCCCGGGCCGTCTAACCGCCGATTTCGCGGTGGTTGGCGAACTCTTTTCCGGTCAATCGTTGGGCAATTCGGCCACGCTGCCGAAGAAGTTGTCGATCTGTTTCACGACCCCTGCGAACTCGTCGAAATCGACAGGTTTCGACACGTGTACCGAGGCGTGCAGCTCGTAACTGCGCAGGATGTCCGCGTGGGCCTGCGACGTCGTCAGCACGACCACGGGGATCCGGCGCAGCACCGGATCGCTCTTCACTTCGGCCAGTACCTCGTGACCCGACATCCGCGGCAGGTTCAGGTCGAGCAGGATGAGGTCGGGGCGCCGCGCGTCCTTGAAGCCGTTCTCCTGACGCAGGTAGGCGATCGCCTCGACGCCGTCGGTCACCACCTCGAGGGTCGTGTCGAGCCGGCCGGCCGCCATTGCCTCGCGGGCGATCAGCACGTCACCCGGGTCGTCCTCGACCAGCAGGACGGTCAGTGGGCGTTCGTACTCGCGCATCGGCTCTGTACTCATCGTGCGTCCGCCGTCTCTGCAAGATCCTTCGTGAGATCCGCCTGCGGTTGTGAATGTTCGGGGATCAAGAACGCAAAGGTAGCACCGGGTCCTTCGCTCTCGGCGAGCCAGATCCGGCCTCGGTGGAACTCGACGATCTTGCGGCACAACGCCAAGCCGATACCCGTTCCGCCGTACTGATCCCGCAGGTGCAACCGCTGGAAAATCGTGAAGATCCGCTCGGCGTACTGGCGATCGATCCCGATGCCGTTGTCGGCGACGGTGAAGCACCAATTCGGTCCCTCGCGCACAGCAGAGATCTCGATGCGCGGCGGTCGTGCGGGGTCGCGATACTTCAGTGCGTTCCCGACGAGGTTCTGGAACAGGGCGCTCAACAGAGTTGCGTCGCCGTCGACCGTCGGGAGCCCGCCGCGCACGATCTGCGCGTCGGCCGCGACGATCCGCTCGTCCAAAGTGATGAGGGCGCGGCTGAGCGCGACCTCGGTATCGACCGGCACGAAACCCTCGGTGGTCCGACCGACCCGCGAGAACGCGAGGAGATCGGCGATGAGCACCTGCATGCGCTTGGCACCGTCGACGGCGAAAGCGATGTACTGCCGGGCCTTGTCGTCGAGCTGGTCGCTGTACTGCCGTTCGAGCAGCTGGCAGAAGTTGGCGACCTTGCGCAACGGCTCGGACAGATCGTGCGAGGCGACGTAGGCAAACTGCTCGAGATCGGCGTTCGACCGCGCCAGGTCTTCACCACGCGCCAGCAACACCGCCCGCGCGCGCTCGACCCGCGCAAGCTCGGCTGCGATCTGCGCCCGCATCGAGTCGACGTCCTTGCCGAGCGCTGCGATCTCGGGCGGCCCGCTTGCACTGATCTGTTTCGCGATCGCACCGCCGGCCACCTCGCGCGTCTGCGCCGCGAGATCGTCGATGGGGCTCAACACCTGTCGCTGCAGTCCGCGCCACAGGACGTACTTGCTACCGAGGGTGAGGACCGCGGCGGCGATCGTCGCCAGGAAGCAGAACAGGATCGCCGAGTGTCGCTGCCCCTCGGCCGAGTCGCGTACGGCAGCGAGGTGCGTGCTCAACGTTGCGGCGCGGGCCCGGACGCGGTCGAATGCGGCCTTGCCGGCGAGATCCACGGCCAGGCCTGACGCGCGGAGATCGCCGGATCGGACCTCGGCGATGTACTTCGCGGCGACGTGCGCGCGCCAGAACGACGCGGCGCGATCGAACGCGGCGAGGTCGGTGAGAAGTTCGGGCTCGCCCGCCAGCGCCGCACGCAGATCCCGTTCGTGCCGCGTCTGCAGCACCGAGTACTGGCGGTACGGCTGCAGGAACACCGCACGTTTGCCGAGCACGTAACCCCGCAGGCCGTTCTCCTCGTTGACCATGTCGCTCAGCAGCGTCTGGCTCGTCGTGTAGGCCGGCTGCCAGCGATCGATGATCGAGTCGCCGGTGTCCTTGAACCGCAGCGTCGCGTACAGCACGGTCGCGAAGGCGATCACGAGGAGGAAGACCAGGGTCAGGAACCACCCGGCAACACGGCGTCGCAGAGACCACTCGGCGAACATCCCGCGTCCTTCGCTCACTCGCGCCGCCTGTCAGCGCACAGTGATCGCAACGACAGCGGTGTCGTCGGCGGAGCGGACGGGTGCGGTGCCGACGATGTGGGGCAGCCACGCTCCCACCTTGGTGCCACGCGCCACTGCCTCGCTCGTGGCGTCGAGCAGTTCGTCGACGCCGAGGCTCGCCCGGTTGGCCGGTACGCGGTACGCGTCGAGCAGCCCGTCGGTGAACAGGATCATCGACGCACCGGATGCCAGCAGCGTGCGCGACACGGGCCAGCCCCCGCTCTGGGGCCAGCGGCGCGCGGCGCCGGTGAGTCCCTCGATACCCAGCGGCGGACCGATCTCCGGCTCGAGGTAGGCGACCCGTCCGGCCGAACAGACCAGCGGTGCGGGATGGCCGGCCACGCGCAGGGTGACGCTGCGATCCGGGTCGATGGCGACATCGCACGCGGTCACGAAGCGCCCGCCGCTGCCGGTTTCTGCCGAGAGCAGGCGCGACATCGAGGTCAGGATCGTCTCGTCCGGCACCCCGGCCAGCACGAGTGTGCGCCAGGCGACGCGCAGGTGGACGCCCAGCGCGGCCTCGTCGGGACCGTGGCCCATGACGTCGCCGACGACGGCGCGCACCCGGCCGTCGGGCAGTTGCACGACGTCGTAGAAGTCGCCGCCGAGCACGGCGAGGTTGCGGCCCGGCTGGTAATAGGTCGCGCACTCGACGAAATCGTCGCGCAGCAGGGGCCGGGGCAGCAGACCGCGCTCCAGGCGCGAGTTCTCAGCCGAGAGCATCTGCTCCTCGCGGAGCGCCAACTCGGTCGCCTGCGCGCGGTTTCGTTCGACCGCGTAGCGGATCGAACGGTCGAGAAGCTCAGGGGTGATGTCGTCCTTGACCAAATAGTCCTGCGCGCCGGCGGCGACGGCGTCGACGCCGGCGCGCTCGTTGCGGCCGGTCAGCACGATGATCGGGATCCCGACGGCTTCGGCCACGAGGCCGTGCAGGGCGCCGAGCCCCTCCGCGTCGGGCAGGCCGAGGTCGAGCAGCACGCAGCCGGGTGCCTCGCCCAGGGCGACGATGCCGTCGGCGAGGCTGCGCTGCCACAGCACGTCCACCTCGGGGACGCCCGCTTCGATAAGGCACTCCCGCACGAGCAGGGCATCGCCCTCGTCGTCCTCGACAAGAAGGACGCGCGAAAGGAGGTCGCTCACGCTGCTCTCCTCTGCGCCGGCGGTCGACGGGTGCGGCGAAACCCTACCGGTCCGGCCGTGAAATATCCTGCGCCGCGCGGTGTTGTTGACATATCACAATCTAGGCACTAGCGTCTTAGTTGAACGATCAACCATTAGGAAGAGGCCCTGCCATGACCAACACCCTCACCGACTTCACCACCTTGACCGGCACCTACACGATCGACGCCTCGCACAGCCGCTTCGGCTTCGTCGCGCGCCACGCGATGGTTACCAAGGTGCGCGGCTCGTTCAACGAGTTCGAGGGCACCGCGACGATCGACGGCGCGAACCCGGAGAACTCGTCCGTCCAGGTCTCGATCGCGGTCGACAGCATCGACACGCGCAACAAGCAGCGCGACGACCACATCCGCACCAACGACTTCCTCGACGTCCAGACGTACCCGACGATCACGTTCGCGTCGACGGCCATCAAGCACGACGCCGGCAACGACTTCGAGGTCACCGGCGACCTGACGGTCCGCGGCATCACCAAGTCCATCACCCTTCCGCTCGAGTTCCAGGGCGCGGCCAGCGACCCGTTCGGCAACGAGCGCATCGGCTTCGAGGGCTCGGTCGTCATCAACCGCAAGGACTGGGGCGTCAACTGGAACGCCGCGCTCGAGGCCGGCGGCGTCCTCGTGAGCGAGAAGGTCACCCTCGAGTTCGAGATCTCGGCCGTCAAGTCGGCCTGACACGTCGCACGTGGGCAGCTTCCGCACCGGTTCCGGTGCGGAAGCTGCACAATCAGGCGCATGGCTGACCGAGATGCACTGCGCGAGAAGTACCTGCGTTCGGAGCGCCCGCCGAGCACCGCGCGCGGGCTGCACCACACCGCCCTGATCAGCAGCGACGTCGAGACGACGATCCGCTTCTACCAGGACGTGCTCGGATTCCCCTTGACCGAGCTGATCGAGAACCGCGACTACCCGGGCTCGTCCCACTTCTTCTTCGACATCGGCAACGGCAACCTGCTCGCCTTCTTCGACTTCCCGGGACTCGACGTCGGTCCGTACGCCGAGGTCCTCGGCGGCCTGCATCACATCGCGATCTCCGTGGACGAACAGCAGTGGCACGAGGCGGTGGGACGCCTCGAGGCCGCCGGCGTGGAACACGAGATCCACAGCGACGTGTCGGTGTACTTCCGGGACCCGGACGGCGCACGGCTGGAACTGATCGGCGATCGGCTCGGCGAGATGTACGGCTCGCAGGTGCTCTGAAGCCCGATTGATCCGTGTTTGCTTGATCTTGATCAAACCGGAGGAGTATCCGGCACGGCGCCGTTACGATTCCCCTGCTGACGGCTACCGATGCTGACGTCCCCGCCAATGACAGCCTCGCGTACTCGCCGCCGGCGCCAGGAACCTCGATTGCGCAGCGCACGGGACGGTCGACGGCAGTGCACCGGCGGCCGTCACGTATACGCCGAACGCCGGATACGCGCGACCGGATCAATTCCACGGCCACGGTCACCGTCACCGCCGGGCCGTTCCGTCCGAGCGGCGGCACCGTGACGATCGACGAGAACGGTAACCGTCTGGCGCAGGGGACGCCGCGCGTCGGCGTCGTCACGCTGCGCCTGCCCCGCTTCCCGCTCGGCCAGCACAACCTGACGGTGAGTTACACAGGGACGGACTCGATCGCCGGGTCGAGCGTCATCGAGATCGAACGCGTCGGGCTCGGCTGAGCCGGCTCACGCGGGCCGGACGCGATAGCGCAGGTGCGTCACCCGCTGGTGGCGATCGACGGTGTCCGGCGTCGTCAGGCACCGCTCCAGCTCGAGTTCGACGATCTCGGCGGGCAGGTTGTCGAACAGGCGCCGACCCTGGCCGAGCAGCACCGGCATCACGTGCAGCTCGAACTCGTCCACCTCTCCCGCGCGCAGCAAGGACTGCGCCGCGCCCGCGCCGTGTACCAGGACGTCGGCGCTACCGGCAGCCGTACGAGCCTGTGCTGCGCACTCGGCGACGTCGGTGACGAACCGGACGCTGCCCGGCGGCGGCTCGTCCGGCACGTGGTGGGTGAGGACGAAGACGGGGACGCCGTCGTGGTGGTCGCCGTGCCAATGGTCGGCGTGCTCGTAGGTGCGCCGGCCCGAGATGAAGGCCCGGGTCGCCATCCCCTCGGCATACACCTGCCGGGTCGGGCCGGGTTCCGCACGTCGATCGAGCCAGTTGAACAGCCGGAACCCGCCGACGCCCATCGGCTCGTCGACACTGTCGTTCGGTCCGACGACGAACCCGTCCAACGACATCGTCATGTCGACGCGGATGCGGGCCATCACCGCACCGCCGAGCGTTGGCCGTGGACCGATATCGACATGTACGGCGCTGACGTGCTCATCGCTGCTCCGCTCTGTTGAGGATCTGTGCTCCTACCCGTGCGTCGAGCAGGAAGCGGCGAATTCGACATCTCGTACACAGCGGGCCTCGGCGTCCGCCACCCCGATCGGCGTGGCGCAGGCGCGCAGAGTTATGGTCGAGTCGCGGGTGAAAACCATCGCCTCCACACCATGTCCGATGGAGATGCGATATGCCGTCACGTCGTCAGCAAGACCAGACCGCCCCCGCCAAGACCAGCCCCACCGGCGTCGTCGAGGGCCCTCCCGGCCCGCTCGACGACCGTGCGCAGTCAGGCGAGTACCTGACCACGGCCCAGGGTGTGCGTCTTCCCGACACCGACCACTCACTCAAGGCCGGTGACCGCGGGCCGACGCTGCTGGAGGACTTCCACCTCCGCGAGAAGATCACCCACTTCGACCACGAGCGCATCCCGGAGCGCGTCGTGCACGCGCGCGGCGCGGCGGCCCACGGCGTGTTCGAGTCCTACGGAACCGCCAAGTCGGTGACACGCGCTGCGTTCCTCGCAGCGAAGGGCAAGCAGACCGATGTCTTCTGCCGCTTCTCGACCGTTCTCGGCTCGCGCGGGTCTGCTGACACCGTTCGCGACACGCGCGGGTTCGCCGTGAAGTTCTACACCGACGAAGGAGTGTTCGACCTCGTCGGCAACAACATCCCGGTGTTCTTCATCCAGGACGGCATCAAGTTCCCGGACGTGATCCACGCCGGCAAGCCCCACCCCGACCGCGAGATCCCGCAGGCGCAGTCGGCCCACGACACCTTCTGGGATTTCGTCTCGCTGCACACCGAGGCCACCCACCACGTCATGTGGAACATGAGCGATCGGGGGATCCCGCGCTCGTACCGCACCATGGAGGGTTTCGGCGTTCACACCTTCCGCCTCGTCGACGCCAAGGGCGGGACGAGCCTGGTGAAGTTCCACTGGAAGCCGGTCGCCGGCGTCCACTCGCTGGTCTGGGAGGAGGCGCAGATCGCCGCGGGGTGCGATCCCGACTTCCACCGCCGTGACATGGCCGACGGCATCGAGGCCGGAGCGCCGCTGGAGTACGAGCTCGGCATCCAGGTGATGCCCGACGACGGGTCCGACTCGTTCGAGGGCATCGATCTGCTCGACCCGACCAAGATCGTGCCGGAGGAGCTGGCGCCGGTGCAGCTGATCGGCAAGCTCACGCTGAACCGCAATCCCACGAATTACTTCGCCGAAACCGAGCAGGTTGCGTTCCACACCGGACACCTCGTCCCGGGGATCGAGGTCACGAACGATCCGCTGATGCAGGCGCGGCTTGTTCTCCTACCTCGACACGCAGCTGACCCGCCTCGGTGGACCGAACTTCGCGCAGCTGCCCATCAACCGACCGCACTGCCCGGTGAACGACATGCTGCGCGACGGCATGCACCAGACGGCGATCCACACCGGGCTCGCTCCATATCGACCGAACAGCATCGACGACGGCGAACCGCTCACAGCGGACGCGGACGAGGGTGGTTACGTGCAGACGCCGCGACCGGTCGAACGGCGCGACGGTGCGTGACGTGCCGGCGTCGTTCGCCGATCACTTCACGCAGGCCGCGATGTTCTATCGCAGCCTCACCGCGCTCGAGCAGGCGCACATCGTCGAGGCGTTCACGTTCGAGCTGGGCAAGTGCTATGAGCAGGCCGTCAAGGAGCGCGAGCTCGCGGTGCTGGCCAATGTCGACGCGGACCTGTGTGAGCAGGTCGCGCATGGTCTCGGCCTTCCTGCGCCGAAGGGCAATCCGCCCGCTGACGTGATCACGTCGGCAGCCCTGTCGCAGGTCGTGGTCGAACCCGGTCCGATAGCCGGTCGCAAGATCGGTGTCGTCGCCGACGCGGGCTCCGACCTGGCCGGCATCGCGAAGCTGCGTAAGGCCCTCGACAAGTACGGCGCGACCGTGCACGTCATCGCGCCGGTCGGCGGGGTGCTCGCCCGCGGTCGTAGCAAGGAGATTGTCGAACGCACGCTCCTCACCGTGCGTTCGATCGAGTTCGACGCACTCGTGATCGCCGGCAACACCACCAACAGCGGCGACATCAAGCTCACCCTGTTGCTGCAGGAGGCCTACCGGCACTGCAAGGCGCTGGCCGCGTGGGGCGACGCCGACCAGATCCTCGGCGCTGCCGGCATTCCGGTCGACGCACCGGGTGTACAGGTGGGCGAGAGCTCGAACAAGGCGTTCGCGGACGAGCTCGTCGTGGCTGTCGGCCTGCACCGGGCGTGGGAGCGCGCCGAGCTGGTCATGGCTTCGGCCGTCCCGCCCGCGGGAGCCTGACGGCTCGGGCCTCGGACAGGCACGTGCGCGCGTCCTGTCCGGCGCCCAGCGCGGTTCATGTACCGGCGGTCGACCTGGCCTGAACCCGGGCCAACGCGACCGTGGCCACGGTCATGGTCACGGCGGCGGCACCCAGCGCGGTGATGCGCAGGTCGCCCGTCTGCAGTTGCTCGTGGAGCAACGTCAGTCCGAGCACGCCGGCGATCATCGGCTCGAGGACGGTCATGATCGGCAAGGACGCCTGCAGGGCACCGGCCTGGAACGACAGCTGTTGCAGGTAGGTACCGCCGATCCCGACGACGATGAGCGCGTAGGTCTCCCCTGTCGCGAGCACGTGCACGAGGCCGCCGGAAGCGGCGTCCACGACGCTCTTGGTGAGGACGGCGAGCACGCCGCCGAGCAGCCCCACCGCGATGGCGAGCAGGCTCGCCCGGAGCGCTCCGGTCCGTGCGTGCGCGAAGATCAGGCAGCCTGCGACGAGCGGCACGGCGATGACCGCAACGACGATCCAGCTCTGGTAGGACGCGCGGTCGAGTCCGCGGTCTCCGTCGCCGAGGATCACCAGCACCGACAGCGACACGCTCAGCAGCAGCGCGGCCGCCACGGCGGTCGACGGCAGCCGCTGGTGCGCGAGCCGCGCGCTGAGCGGCAGTGCGAACAGTAGTGAGGTGACGAGGATCGGCTCGACCACGACGACCGAGCCGACGCCGAGCGCGGCCGCCTGCAATCCGTAGCCGACCGCGTTGCCCAGCGTCGCGGCGATCCACCGCGGGTTGCGCAGCAACTGGCCGATGAATCGTCCGCCCCGAGCGTCGGCGTCGGAGGATCGCGCGGCCGCGCGCTGCTGGCCGACGGTTGCCGCGGCGAACGCGAGAGCCGATGCGACGGCGAGGAGGACGGAGAGGAGAAGGCTCACAGCACGACTCGGCAGGAAACGAGCATTGGACGCACCTGAAGGCGAGACGGTCGATCGTGCCCGGCTGCGAGCGACTGCTCTGGGCAGCGGAGCGGGCTGCCGGCCCGGGCTGGCTAGGTCCCAGCCGCTGATGACTCTACCGCCGGAATGTCACTGTCCGCCGACGAGCGTCGGACGCGAGATGCCGACCTCGTTGTGCACTGCGGCAACGAGCTTGCGTAGCAACCCCGTCAGCGTCGCCTGCTCGGCCTCGTCGAGGACGCCGAGAAGCTCGACCTCGCGGGACAGCACGACATCGACCAAGCGGTCGACCGCACGATGTCCAGCCTCGGTGAGAGTGACGTCGACGGCACGCGATCGAGGAACCGCTGACCGCACGACCAGTCCGCTCGCGTTCGGCCCGGGCGATCCGCTGCGAGATCGCGCCGGGAGTCACCGTCGTCCGACGCGCGAGCTCTCGGGTGGTCAGTGTGTACGGCGCCGCACTGCTCCATTGCCGGCGACGAACTGCGGGCCAGCAATTACAGGCGTCCAGTTGGCGGTGGCGGTGGGATTCGAACCCACGGTGGTGTTACCCACACACGCTTTCGAGGCGTGCTCCTTTGGCCGCTCGGACACGCCACCGTCGATGAGGGTACCGCAGCGCTCACGAGCGCCTGGCGGCGAAGAAGTCGGCCAGCAGGGCGGCGCACTCGGCCTCGCGGACGCCGCCGACGACCGCGGGACGGTGGTTGAGCCGGCGGTCGCGCACCACGTCCCACAGCGAACCGACGGCACCGGCCTTCGGGTCCCACGCACCGAACACCAGCCGAGCGATCCGCGCCAGCACGATCGCGCCGGCGCACATCGTGCACGGCTCGAGCGTGACCGCGAGCGTGCAGCCCGTCAGGTTCCACGTGCCGAGCGCAGCCCCGGCCCGGCGCAGCGCGACGATCTCGGCATGACCCGTCGGATCGTGCAGGGCTTCACGTTCGTTGCGGCCGACGGCGACGACGTCGCCCGACGCACCGAGCACCACCGCACCGATCGGGACGTCGCCGGTGTCCAGCGCCGCACGCGCCTCGGCAAGCGCCGCGGCGATCGCATCCGTGTCAGGCACGCAGGTCGTCGAAGGTCTCGCCGCACCCGGCCTTCTCGCACACCACGACGAGAACGTCCATGGGCAGCGTGCCCTCGTGCGCGCACATCGACAGCAGGTCCGACGGCGAGGTGCCGAGGTCGTCGACGATCTCGGCGTCACCGAACGGCGCGCTGTCGTGCGCCGGCGGAGCGTCCTCGTCACCGTCGAGCTCGTCCTCACCGATCTCGACGAGATCCTCGGCGATCGCTGCCGCCAACGGATAGGCATCGGCAGCGTGGCCGTCGGACAGGAACGCGCGGGGGTCGTCGTCCTCGTCGTCGATACGCACGATCGCTGCGTACTCGTCGTCCTGCTCGATGAGCACCAGCCGCACGTCGCCGACGAAGTCACGGGCGAGATCGGCGATGTCCTCGACGCTCTCGCACTCGTCGACGTCGACCTCGGCAGCACGCCACCGGTCTCCGCGACGGGCGACCACGGCCGCGAACGCACTCATGACTACACCGCTCCAGCTCTCACCGGACCGCCATCTCCGTCGCTCGCCGATATGCCTCGCTGATGCCCAGCCGCTCGACGATCGCGTCGAGCATCTCGTCGGGGTAGGCGTCCATGTCGTCGAGGATCTGCTCCATCTCGTCCTCCCCGACGTTCAGGTCGGCGAACAGATCGAGGTCGCCGACCGGCCACACCTCGTCGAGTTCGTCGTCGTCCGGCGGCTCTTCGCCGAGCCGCGCGAGTGCCTGCTCGGCAAGCGGGTACTCGACGGACGCGGTCAGGTCGGACAGCAGCAGTGAGATGCGCGCACCGTCCTGTCGCGCGATGAGGAAGAACTCCTCGTCGACGCACGCGATCACGAACGGGCCGCCCTCGGGCGCCTGCGAGCGCAGCGCCTGCAGCAGCACGCCGAGATCGTCGAGCACGGCCTGCGGCAACGGCTCGGCACGCCACTGGCCGGCGTCGCGATACGCCGCGACGGCGAACCCGCGTTCTGCCATGACCCACCTGCCCGACTGTGAGGTATCGATCCTGACACGTCTTCGGTGGCGGCGGGAAGTCGTTCTGACGACCGCGCTAGCGTCGAGCCGATGTCCGCTTCGACGAGTGCCGCGCTGCCGGCGCCCTCCCCCGCACGATGACGGCCCGGTTCCACCGCGTCGCCGTCCTCGGGCTCGGTCTCATCGGCGGCTCCCTGATGCACGCGATGCGCCAGGGCGGACTCGAGATCGTCGGGTACGACATCGATCACGCCGCTGCTGCCGCAGCGAGCGCCGCCGGCTTCCCGGTGGCACCGAACGAGAGCGCCGCGGTGCACGGTGCCGACCTGATCGTGCTGGCGATGCCGCTGCCGCAGGTGCGGCAGGCCCTGGCGTCGCTGGGAGGTCATCTCAGCCCGGGCGTGCTCATGACCGACGTCGGGACGTTGAAGGCGCCGGTGCTCGCCGCGGTACGCGAGCTCGCCCCGCAGGCCAGCTTCGTCGGCGGCCACCCGCTGGCGGGTACCGAGGACAGTGGCTGGGCGGCAGCCGACCCGCTGCTGTTCCGCGACGCACCGTGGACGCTGACCATCGAGCGCGACACCGACCTCGACAGCTGGTTGCGCGTCGCCGAACTCGTCTGCGACCTCGGTGCGCGCCCGGTGCCCGCCGCAGCCGCCGAGCAGGACGCCGCGATCGCGCGCGTGATCGGGCTGCCCCACGTCCTCGCCGAAGCACTCGCACTGATCGGGCTGGACGCCGGGCCGCTCGGGCTCTCGCTCGCCGCCGGTTCCTACCGCACCGGATCGCGCGTCGCCCGCACCCGTCCGGATCTGGTGGCGACGTGGTGCGACGGCAACCCCGCGCTGGTCGAGGCGTTGGACGACGTCATCGCCCGGCTCTCGAACGCGCGCGACGAACTGGCCGTCGACGGATCGGTGTACGAGCTGGCCGAGGCCGGGCACCGCGCGCGGATGAACTGGGAGCACCGCGCATTCGAACCCGTCGAGTTGCCGGTGAACGCGCGCGCCCTGTGCGAACACGGCCGCCAGGGCGGCTGGGTCACCGCCGTGCTGCGCGATGACGACGGTGTGCGCCTGCTCGGAATGCGACCCGAAGCATGATCCTGTACCTGCTCGGACTGCTGCTCATCGGCCTGATCGCCGGCGCCATCGCACGCCTGCTGGTGTCGAGCCCGCACCGGATCGGCTGCCTCGGCACCGCCCTGCTCGGCATCGTCGGCTCCTACGCGGGCGGGACGTTGTGGGCGGTGCTCGCCTACGACAAGTTCGACCTACGCAAGGCGTCGACGTTCCTCGGCGCGGTCGCCGGCAGTGTGGTCGTCCTGCTGATCTGGCGACTGTTCGCCGGCAGGCGCCGGAGGCGGTTTTGAACAGCCCGCGGCCCGTCCCCTATGCTGGGCGGGTCAGCCGACGGGGCTAGAGTGATGCGGTTCGCCCTCATCGTCTAGAGGCCCAGGACGCCGCCCTTTCAAGGCGGTAGCACGGGTTCGAATCCCGTTGGGGGCACGCAGTAACGCACTATCCAGGCCCCGTAGCTCAGTTGGTTAGAGTGCCTCCCTGTCACGGAGGAAGTCGCCGGTTCAAGTCCGGTCGGGGTCGCCACAGCTCGCTCGACCTGCCCCGCCGGGCGGCACCCGCCCTGCGCGAAGCTGCGGCCATCGCGTTGGATGGTCGTCGTGAGCGCGGATCTGCGGCTGGGCGTCGGCCTCGCCGTGCTGATCGTGATCGCGCTCGGCGTCCTGACCGTCGCCCAGATCCCGCATCGCCGTGCCCTGCTGATCGCGGCGGTCCGGGCGATGGTGCAGTTGAGCATCGTCGCGCTCGCCCTCCGCGGCGTGTTCGCCGCGCCCATCGCGGTGATCGCGGTCGTCGGCGTCATGTTCGGCGTCGCCACGTGGACGGCGGGGCGTCGGCTTCGGGAGCACGCCCACGCGTTGCGCTCGGTCGTCATCTCGTGCTTCGCGGGCGCGAGCGTCGCGATCGCGATCATCGTCGCGCTGCCCACCCTCTCGCGGGATCTGCGCGACCTCGTCGCGGTTTCGGGCATCGTGATGGGCGGGACGATGACGGCCGCCACGCTGACCGGACGGCGGTTGTCGGCCGGCTTGCACGCACGGCGCGACGAGGTCGAGGGCTGGCTCTCGATCGGCGCGACGCCGCGTCAGGCGGTGTTGCCGATCGCGCGGGAGGCGGTCTACGAGGCCCTCGTCCCCGCCCTCGACCAGACCCGCACCGTCGGGCTGGTGACATTGCCGGGCGCCTTCGTCGGCGCATTGCTGGGCGGCGCCAGCGCGACGCAGGCCGCGCGGTTCCAGGTGGTGGTGCTGATCGGGCTGCTGTGCGCCGAGTCGATCACCGCGGTGGTGCTGGCCTACCTGCTGGGCGCTCCGGCGACGTTGCCCGAGGTGGTCACGCTCCGCCGGCGGTGACGATCGCGTCGGTGACGAAGCCCGCGACCAGGCCGATCAGCAGGCCGGTGGCGAGCAGGTCCATCCGGTTGGCGCGCGAGGCGACACCGAGGAGCTGGCACACGACGTAGATGATCGAGCCGGCGGCGAGGGTGAGGAACACCACGCTGACCGCGTCGCTGGTGAAGCCGTGGCCGACCCAGGTGCCTACGAAGGTCGGCCCGCCGCCGATCAGCGCCATGGCGCCGAGGAACCCCCAGGACGGGCGCCGCGTCTCGCCACGTTCGTCGATGTCGCCGGCCAGCGGCGCGACGATCCCGAAACCCTCGGTGGCGTTGTGCAGTGCGAAGCCGATGACCAGCACGGTCGCGAGAGCGACGTCGTTGCGCGCCGCCGACTGACCGATCGCCAGCCCCTCGGCGAAGTTGTGCAGGCCGATGCCGACGGCGATCAGCAGCGCCGTCTGTCGCGCCTTGCTCCACGACGCCACGCCGCGGACAGCCGGCGGGCGCTCCTCGACCGACATGGTGCCCGGTCCGCCGCGACCGGTCGCCTGCTTGCGGCGCTTCAGGTAACGGTCGTAACCGACGAGGCCCAGCAGACCGACGGTCAGACCGGCGACGAACAGGGCGCCGTACCCGGCGACCGTCGCGCCGCCGCCGTTGCCTTCGTGGATCGAGACCAGGCCACCGTCGATCGGCTCCCACGCCGCCGACAGCACGTCCCAGACCAGGAACAGCAGGACGCCGATCGCGACCGCGTTCAGCATCAGGCGCAGGTTGGGACGCGGTGACCGCATCCGCCCGATCGGCATGCCGATGAGGATGGTGACGCCGGCGATGAACCCCAGGAGCAGGGTTTTCGACAGATCCACCGGGCGTCTCCTTCGCGCTGTTAGGTCAGCCTTACCTAAACATATCTTCGCAGCGGATGCGAAGTCGGTTCAACGGCCGAGAGACCCATATCCTCATCGGCGTGGTGGCCGCGCTGTTGATCGCCGCCCACGGCACTCGTTCGCCGGCGGGTGCGGCGACCACCGCCGCGCTGGCCGAGGCGGTCGCCGCGGCCCGGCCCCAGGTGCCCGTGTCGTTGTGCTTCCTCGACGTCGCCGAGCCGTCCCTCGCCGCCGCGCTGGACTCGCAGAGCGGACCGGTCGTGGTCGTCCCCCTGTTGCTGTCGGCCGGCTACCACGTGACGACTGACATCCCCGCCGTCGTGGCGGCACGGGAGCACGTGCGGGTCGCCGAGCACCTCGGGCCGGACCCCGCGATCATCACCGCGCTGGCCGACCGGCTGGGCGAGGCGGGTGGCGGCGCAGGAAGCGCCGATCCCGTGCTGCTGGCCGCGATCGCGTCGAGCCGGTCGTCGGCACGCAGCGAGGTCGATCAGGCAGCTGCCGCCCTTGCCGAACGGCTCGGGCGCGCGGTGCGGGTGCTCGGACTCGGGGAGGACGACCTGGGCGCCGTACCGGCGTCCGCCTCGGTGGCGACGTACCTGCTCGCCGAGGGCGGTTTCCTCGACCAGCTCCGCGCGAGCGCGCCCGGCGCGACGATCGCAGCTCCCATCGGTGTGCATCCGGCCGTGGTGTCCCTGACCTGGACTCGCTACGACGAAGTGTCAGCTGTGGACGCCACCGTGCTCTGAACTCCGCCGCGGACCGAGCCGTGCTCCTGGGTGTAACCACGGAGGTTCCCATGAACACAAGCGCATTGCTCGCCGCGACGACGACCGTCCTGGCCCTGACCGCGGCCTGCTCGTCCAGCGGCGGCACCACCGCGCCGAGTCCCGTCGCGAACGGCTCGACGCGGGCCGTCCAGATCTCGCTCGCCCACGGCCATCTGGTCGGCGCGGACGGCCGCACGCTCTACACGAACACCGCCGACACCCCGACGCACCTGATCTGCACCGGCTCGTGCCTGAGCATCTGGCCACCGATCCTCGGCACGGCGAAGGTCGGCGCCGGGTTGTCCGCGGGCATGTTCGGCACGGTGCGCCGCGGGTCGGCGACCCAGGTGACCTACCAGGGGCACCCGCTGTACGAGTTCAGCTCCGACTCGGCGCCGGGTGATACGAAGGGCAACGGCCTGAACGACCAGGGCGGCACCTGGCATGCCGCCGGCACGAGCGCTCCGGCCGCTGCGCCGACTTCGAGCGGCGGTGGCGGCTACGGCGGCGGGTACGGCAGCCACTGACTGCAACCGACCGGTCACGCCCGACCGTCCGCTAAACTTCGCTGGTCCTCGGGACGAGGACGCGGCCAGGTAGCTCAGCTGGTACGAGCGACCGCCTGAAAAGCGGTAGGTCGGCGGTTCGATCCCGCCCCTGGCCACATCGAAGGCGTGCCGCGCCCGGGCTGGATCGGGTCCACCGTCGCCGGCTTCCTGGCGCGCACTGAAGCCCGCCTGGCACGCTCGACCAGTGATCATCCGTTGGCTGACCGCGTTCCTCGACACCCCCCGCAACGCCGATCCCGCCTGGATCGACTTCTGGACGGCGCTCACCGCGACCACGCCCTCGCCGCGCCGCGGAGCGCGCGACGAGTTTGCAGCCCTGCTGCCTCCGGACGGCGACGCGTACGTGTGGCTGCAGACGATCGACGGCGGCACGGCCCGTACGCACCTCGACCTGCACGTCGACGACGTTCACGAGGCAGCCACGGAGGCGACCACGCTGGGGGCCCAGGTGATCGACGAGCACGGCGACGTCATCGTGCTGCGGTCACCGGCCGGCCTGATCTTCTGCGTCGTCGAGCACGTGGGCGGCGACCGGGCCCGGCCGGCGCCCCAGACCTGGCCCGACGGCACGCGCAGCATCCTCGATCAGGTGTGCCTCGATGTACCCGAGCCGGAGTTCGAGGCGGAACTGGCCTGGTGGAGCCGCCTCACCCGCTGGCGGGCATACGCCGACACCGAACCCGAATTCGGCAGACTCGACCGGCCGCCGGCGATGCCGCTGCGTCTGCTGTTCCAACGGATCGGCAGCGATACCGCTCGCATGCACCTCGATTTCGCCGCGAGTGAGCGGGAGCCCGAGGTTGGACGGCACATCGCGCACGGCGCCGATCTCGTCGCGCGACGTCGCGGGTGGAGCGTGTTGCGTGATCCGGTCGGCCGCGAGTACTGCATCACCGACCGGCATCCCGACACCGGCAGCTAGCCCGTCCGTAGGGTCGGCACGTGGGTTTCGACGCGGTGTTGTTCGACTTCTCCGGGACGCTGTTCCACATCGAGACCGCAGCGGCGGCGCTCGAGGCGGCGCTCGGCCCGGACTTCGTTTCGTGGGCTCCCGAACTGGAGCGGTGGGGCGCGATCAACGGCAGCCGCACCCCGGACGAGCTGCCCGACCATCTCGTCGACGTGTGGGAGCGGCGCGATCTCGACCACGCGGCTCACCGGGCGGCCTACTCAGGGTTGTCGATGCACGCCGGGCTCAGTCGCGAGCAGGCCGACCGCCTCTACGACCGCGGCACGACCCCGCAGGCCTGGCACCCGTTTCCCGACACCGCGCCGGTGTTGCGGCAACTTGCTGACGCGGGCACTCCGGTCGCCGTCATCAGCAACATCGGCTGGGACCCGCGCCCGGTCATCGCCGCGTACGGGCTCACCGAGTTCCTGCCCGTGCTCGTGCTGTCGGACGAGCGGGGAGTGCTCAAGCCCGATCCGCGCATCTTCGAACTCGCGCTGACCGAACTGCGTGCAGACGCGGCACGCACGGTGATGGTGGGTGACAACGCCGAGGCCGACGGTGCGGCGGTTGCCCTCGGATGCACCTTCCGGCTGGTCGCGCCGAGCCCCGATCGTCCGTCCGATTCGTTGCTGCGTGCCGTCAGCGACCCGTGACGCCGTCGATCGCCTCGCGCAGTAGGTCGGCATGGCCGTTGTGCCGCGCGTACTCGCCGATCATGTGCACGTAGATCATCCGCAGCGAGTACCGCTCGCCGTGCACCTCGACGAGGTGGTCGAAGCCGAGCGACGCGGCAGCTGAGTCGGCCGCCCGCCACTCGGCCTGCAACCGGTCGAATGCATCGGCTGCCTCGTCCGGATCGAGCGCTTCGAAGTCGTGGTCCTTGCCGAGGGCCGGGTCGTACATCGGTGGCACGTCCTCGCCGGCGGCGCGCAGCCGGAACCAGATCCGTTCGACCTTCGCCATGTGCCGCACCAGACCGAGCAGCGAGAGCTGCGACGGCGGCAGCGCCCGACGCGCGAGCTGCGCACCGTCGAGCCCGGCGCAGATGTTGAGCAGCGTGGCGCGCTGCCACTGCAGATAGCCCTGCAGGATCGGGCGATCGGGGCCCGACACGGGTCCGGCCGGAGTGGCGAGCACAGGGGCGACGAAGGCAGGTGTCATGCCAGCAGTCTGGCCGATGCGCGTGGCCTGGCCGGCCGATGCAGAACGGTCACGGCGAGCCGCTACCCAACGTCGGGAACCCCCGCACCCACGCAGGCTGGCTCGACCGTGACCGCCCTTACGTATCGCAACACGAGGTCGCGATACCTCCTTAACGTACGAGTTCGCGCCATCGTGCCCAATGCGAGGTCGCTCTTCGCATCCATGCGGGGTCAGCGGAGGGTGGTCAGGAGATTGCGTCGCATGGTCGTACGCAGCTCCTGACAGGCCGCCGCAAGATCGTCCTTCGCGCCCTGGCCCAGGGCCGCGCCGCACTGCTCGACGTCGTCGCGGGACAGGTCCGCGAGCACGTCCTCGGCCGCAGTGAGGAGCTGTCGCATCGACCGGTAGGGACGCCCGGCACCGACCTCGCGTGCCCACCGTCGGCACGGCAGGCACTCGAACAACAGCTGCGCGGCCGGCTCGTCGTCGAGGGCGTCGAAGTCCGCGACCTCGGTGAGCGTCGACACGTCCTGGTCGGTACTGCGTCCGAGGGCCGTGCTCATGCCACGGACCGTAGCCGCGCAGTGTTTCCTCGACGTTGCAGGTTCCGGGGGCGCTGCGGCGCGGTGCTACGGCTTGTGCGACGCGCGGCCTGCGGCGGTCGGGGTGATCTGCTCGGGCTGATGGGTGGCCCCGCCGGCGTCGGGCATCGACGCATCGGTCGCCGCCGCACGCTCACGTGCCGCCTGCATCCCCGACTGCGTGCGTAACGGCACTTCCTTCATGAGCACGGCGAGCACTACCGCGGCCACCAGCACGCAGGCGCCCACGAGGAACACCACGTCCATCGCGTCGGAGAACCCGACGAGGAACGGATGAGCGAGCGCCTTGTCGATCTTCGTGAGGAACGAGGTGTCGTTCAGGCCGCGCGCGTGGAGCAGCTTCAGTTGGTCGGGATGCGCCGCGGCGGCCGCACGGAAGGCCGGATCCGTGGCCGCCGCCTTCGCGTAGTCGGACGTGACGTTGACGGCGGCCCTGCTGAACAGGATCGACAGGAAGATCGCGGTGCCCATCGAACCGCCGACCTGCCGGAAGAACGTCACGGCCGACGTGGCGACGCCCATGTCCCTCGGCTCGACCGCGTTCTGCATCGCCAGCACGATCGACTGCATGTTCATGCCGAGTCCGGCACCGAAGACCACCATGCACAGGTCGGTCTTCCACAATGCCGTGTCCGCGCCGACCTGCGAGAGCAACAGCATGCCGATGACCAGCAGCACAGAGCCGACCACCGGGAAGATCTTGTAGCGCCCGGTGCGTGACGTGACCTGACCGGCCAGCAGGGACGCCGCCATGATGCCGCCGACGAGGGGCAGGATCAGCAGGCCCGCCTTGGTCGGCGAGGCACCCTTCACGATCTGCAGGTACAGCGGGATCGAGACCAACCCGCCGAACATGCCCATACCGATGATGAACGACTGCGTCGACCCGATCGCGAACACGCTGCCCTTGAACAGCCGCAACGGCAACAACGCCTCGTCGCCCATGCGCGCCTCGACCAGCAGGAACGAGACGAGCCCGATCGCGCCCAGGATGTAGCACACGAATGCGCTGCCGCCGGCCCAGCCCCAGGTGCGGCCCTGCTCGGCGATGATCAGCAGTGGGACGAGCGCGACGACCAGCGCCGCGGCGCCGCCCCAGTCGATGCGGTGATCGCGTCGGGTGTGCTCGAGCTTCAGGACGGCCTGGACGACGAGGAGCGCGAGCACGCCGATCGGCACGTTGATGTAGAAGATCCAGCGCCAGCCGGAGATGCCGAGGATCGACTTCGTGCCGGCGAAGAAGCCACCGACGACCGGGCCGAGCACCGACGCGGTCGCGAACACCGCCATGAAGTAGCCCTGGTACCGGGCGCGCTCGCGCGGCGGGATGATGTCGCCGATGATCGCGAGCGCGAGCGGGAACAGTCCACCGGCGCCGATCCCCTGGAAGGCGCGGAAGGCCGCGAGCTGGTACATCGACTGCGCCAGTCCGCACAGCATCGACCCCGCGATGAAGATCGAGATCGCGAGCATGAAGAACGGCTTGCGGCCGTAGATGTCCGAGAGCTTGCCGAACAGCGGGGTTGCGATCGTCGAGGTGATCAGGAACGCGGTCGTCACCCACGCCTGCACCGACAATCCGTTGAGGTCGTCACCGATCGTGCGGATCGCCGTCGACACGATCGTCTGGTCGAGGGCGGCGAGGAACATGCCGAGGATCAGGCCCGACAGGATTGTCAGGATCTGCTTGTGCGACAAGCCGTCGGACGGCACCGCTGGTGCTGGCGCGGACATCAGAATTTCCTTTCCGCCGGGCGCGGTGGCTCGGTGCCGAGGGTGGAACTGGATTTTTCGAAGTCGTCGGTGAATCTCCGCAACAGCACCGCAAATGCAGACAGATCGGACGCCGTCCAGTCTGACAGCATGTCGGCGAAATGGGAGAGGCGGACCCGCTCGTGTTCGGCGAGGGCGTCGTCGGCGCGCGGGGTCAGCGCCAGGATGCTCGCCCGGCCGTCCTCGGGGTCGGACCGCCGTTCGAGCAGGCCGTCCTTGACCATCGCCGCGACCTGCCGGCTGACGGTGGACGGGTCCGACTGCAGGCAGGTGGCGATCTCGACCGCCCGCATCGGGCCGTGGTTGGCCAGCTGCCGCAGCACCATCTGGGCCGACCACTCGACGTCGTGCTGGGCCGCGGCCAGGTAGCGCGCCTTCGCCCGATGGAAGCTGCGCATCAACTCGACGAAGGTGTCGGCGACGTCGGCCACGGGCCCGTCGATCGGGCGCGTGCGTGCCTTCGCGCCGATCCGCGACGACGCTGTCATGGCCCCACCTCGCGTGCATGCATCAACCAACTAGTTGCTTAGTACACCTATTTACTCCTCTGACGCGGCCGGCGCAAATCCGCAACGGTGAACGCGGCCCGACTACAACCCGAGGAGGCTGACGGCTTCCTCGCGCATCTGGACCTTGCGGATCTTGCCGGTCACGGTCATCGGGAACTCGTCGACGACGTGGACGTAGCGCGGGATCTTGTAGTGGGCGAGCTTGCCGGTGGCGAACTCGCGCAGCTGTTCGGCCGTCAGCGCCGCCCCGTCCTTGAGCCGCACCCACGCCATCAGTTCCTCCCCGTACTTCTCGTCGGGGACGCCGATGACCTGCGCGTCGACGATGTCCGGATGGGTGTAGAGGAATTCCTCGATCTCGCGCGGATACACGTTCTCGCCGCCGCGGATGACCATGTCCTTGATCCGGCCGACGATGTTCAGGTAGCCCTCGCTGTCCATCGTCGCAAGGTCGCCGGTGTGCATCCAGCCGCTCTTGAGCACCTCGGCCGTCTTCTCCGCCTCGTTCCAGTAACCGATCATCACCGAGTAGGCGCGGGTGCACAGCTCCCCCGGCTCGCCGCGCGGCACCGGCAGGTCGGTGTCGGGGTCCACGACCATCACCTCGACGTGCGGGTGCACCTTGCCGACGGTGCCGGTGCGCCGCTCGAGCGTGTCGTCCTTGCGGGTCTGGGTCGACACCGGCGAGGTCTCGGTCATGCCGTAGGCGATCGTGACCTCATCCATGTTCATCTCGGTGATCACCCGCTTCATCACCTCGACGGGGCACGGCGAGCCGGCCATGCATCCGGTGCGCAGCGACGACAGGTCGTAGGTCGCGAAGTCGGGCAGGCCCAGCTCGGCGATGAACATGGTGGGGACGCCGTACAGCGACGTGCACTTCTCCTGCTGCACGGCACGCAGTGTCGCGGCGGGGTCGAAGCCGGGCGCAGGGATGACCACACAGGCCCCGTGCGAGGTCGATGCCAGGTTGCCCATCACCATGCCGAAGCAGTGATAGAAGGGCACCGGGACGCAGATGCGGTCCTGCTCGGTGTAGCTCATCCCCTCGCCGACGAAGTACCCGTTGTTGAGGATGTTGTGGTGCGACAGCGTCGCACCCTTCGGGAACCCGGTCGTCCCCGAGGTGTACTGGATGTTGATCGGGTCGTCGAAGGAGAGCGCGTCGGCACGCTCGCGCACCTGCTCCCCCGTCACCGTCGCGCCGGCCGCCAGCAACTCGTCCCACGTCGGGTCGCCGAGATAGACGACGTCCTTCAGCGCGGACAGGGTGCCCCGCACCTCGTCGATCATCTGCCGGTACTCGCTGGTCTTGAACGAGACGGCCGAGATCAGCGTCGTGATGCCGGCCTGTTCGAGCACGTAGGCGAGTTCGTGCGTGCGGTACGCCGGGTTGATGTTGACCAGGATCGACCCGATGCGCGCGGTCGCGTACTGGACGACGAACCACGGGATGCCGTTGGGCGCCCAGATCCCGACCCGGTCGCCGCGCTGCACGCCGCGTGCGATCAGCCCGCGGGCGACCTCCTCGACGGCCGCGTCGAGTTCGGCATACGTGAGCCGGCGCTCGGCCGCCACGTCGACGACGGCCTCACGATCGGCGAAAGCGGCCACCGCGCGACGCAGGTTGGCGTCGATCGTCTCGCCTAGCAACGGTTTGTCGGCCGTCCCGGACGCATAGGACGGGGTCACTGTCTGCGGGCCGGCCATGCCCACACGATAGGAGCCGGGAAGCAGCGGGGAAATAGCAGAAGCGCCGCACCCGGATGGGAGTGCGGCGCTTCGTGTGCCTGATCGGCGCTAGGCCAAGTACTTAAGCGTCGATCGTGGCGTGGGTGTTGCCCTCGAGCAGCGAGCGGACCTCGGACTCGCGGTAGCGGCGGTGGCCGCCCAGCGTGCGGATCGAGGTGAGCTTGCCGGCCTTTGCCCAACGGGTGACCGTCTTGGGGTCCACGCGGAACAGCGTGGCGACCTCGGACGGCGTGAGCAGCGGCTCGGACTCGGGACGGTGACGCGGTGTCGTCATCGGGGCCCCTTTCTGGGGTGTGCTGAGTGGTCGAACCCAACGAAGTCCTGCGTCGGCGGGGGCGGAACGCGGGGCCCCGTTGGGGCGTATCGCGGGTCCTGTACCGCGGTACGTGGCAAGTATGCATACGCACCCGTGTGTCTGCCCACGCGCAGAACGTCAGGTGTCCACTGTGTGCCACGCGTCTGTCGGTGTCCGAATCGTCCGGCGCCCGAAATTGGACTTTAACGGGCAGGGTGGACATCGCGACGCCCCGGCTCGTCCTGCGTGCGGCTAGGGATTCCCGCGCGGTAGTCTTGATCCCACGAGGATGCCAATTTCCCCGGACGGGCCACCCCGCGCCTCGCGCGACGAGCCGCCCGCCGGATGACCGGGTGAGCGAGGGGGTCGAGCCATGGGGCGCGGCCGTGCCAAGGCGAAGCAGCAGAAAGTCGCTCGGGAGCTGAAGTACAACTCCCATTTCACCGACCTCGATGCGCTTCAGCGCGAGTTGTCGGGATATCCGCAAGCGCCTGAATCGGGCGACGAGGACGACGGCGACGAGGACGACGAGGGCAATTGGACGCGCTCCGGCACCTGACCGGTGCCGTTGCGCACCGGCGCGGATCGCGTCGGTGTCCTTGATCCGGCGTTGAGATTGTCGCTCGGATTTGTTGAGCGTTGAAATGCTCCCCGCGCAGCGATGTTGCGTCTGCAACAGGTGCTCGAAAACCCCTTCACAGACCTGGTGAATCCGTGCCACCCGCTTTGGTAAGGCCTCTGGCGTATTGCGTCGGCTAAATCCGAGGGATCAGGCCGTAATCCCTAGGCGGCCGCCGTAACTGCCTGCCATTTCGACCTGTCTGGGACGATCAGGTGAGGTTTGTTCCGTGTGAGCCCGCGGGGTGTCGAGGTGTCCAAGCTGCCACGCCGGGACGCCGCGCGCGGCGCAGAGGGCCAGCGCGTCGTCGACACGGTCGCAAGCTACGACGCCGACCATCCCGACGCCGAGGTTGAAGGTGAGTTCCATCTGGTCGAGACCGACCTGTCCCGTCCGCGCGATCAGCGCGAAGATCGGTGGCGGCGTCCACGTCGAGCGATCGACCACCGCCACCACGCCGGGTGGCAGCACACGGGCGAGATTGCCCGCGAGCCCGCCGCCGGTCACGTGCGCGAACGCGCGCGCGCCGGCGTCGGCGGCCAGGGCCAGGCAGTCCTGGGCGTAGATGCGGGTCGGCTCGAGCAGCTCCTCGCCCAGCGTCCGTCCGCCGAGGTCGTCCGGGGCGGCGTCGAGCGAGAGGCCGCCGCGATCGAGCAGCACGTGCCGCACCAGCGAATAGCCGTTGGAGTGCAATCCCGACGACCCAAGGGCGATCAGGACGTCGCCGGGCCGTACGCGGTCGGGGCCGAGCACCGCGTCGGCGTTCACCACGCCCACGCCGGTGCCGGAGACGTCGTACTCGTCCGGACCCATCAGGCCGGGGTGCTCGGCGGTCTCGCCGCCGACGAGTGCGCAGCCGGCCCGCACGCACCCCTCGGCGATGCCCGACACGATCGCGGCGATCCGGTCGGGCACGACCTTGCCGGTCGCGATGTAGTCCGACAGGAACAGCGGCTCGGCACCGACCACCACGAGATCGTCCACGACCATGGCGACCAGGTCGATGCCGATCGTGTCGTGCCGGTCGAGGGCCTGGGCGATCGCGATCTTGGTGCCGACGCCGTCGGTCGAGCTGGCGAGGACGGGTTGCGGGTAGCGGGCGAGGTCGAGCGAGAAGAGCCCGGCGAACCCGCCCAGACCGCCGAGCACCTCCGGACGCGTCGTGCGTTTGACCGCGTCCTTCATCAGCTCGACGGCCCGCTCGCCCGCCGCGATGTCGACGCCGGCGGCGGCGTAGGTCGCGGTGTCGTCGCGCCCGGAACCGGTCACGGGCGGGTGAGCGCGTCCTCGGCGCTGTATCCCGGCGCGTGTTCGGGTTCGCGGGTCGCGGGGTCGATCGTGCGGCCGACGCCGCGTTCGATGCCCTCGAGCACGTGCTTGCCGACGATGTCCGGCAGCTCGATCGGGTAGCGCCCGTCGAAGCAGGCGCAGCACAGCCGGTTGTACGGCTGGTCGCTCGCGGCGATCGTCCCTTCGAGGGAGATGTAACCGAGTGAATCGGCGCCGATCGAGGCACGGATGCCTTCGGTGTCGAGGCTGTTCGCGATCAGTTCGGCGTTGGTGCCGAAGTCCATGCCGTAGAAGCACGGCCATTTGACCGGCGGCGAGGAGATGCGCACGTGCACCTCGACCGCACCGGCCTCGCGCAGCATGCGCACCAGGGCGCGCTGGGTGTTGCCGCGCACGATCGAGTCGTCGACGACGACCAGGCGCTTGCCACGGATGACGTCGCGCAGCGGATTCAGCTTGAGCCGGATGCCGAGCTGACGGATCGTCTGGGACGGCTGGATGAAGGTGCGTCCGACATAGGCGTTCTTGACCAGCCCGGTGCCGTACGGGATCCCGGAGGCCTCGGCGTAGCCGATCGCGGCCGGGGTGCCCGACTCGGGCACCGGGATCACCAAATCGGCATCGGCCGGGTGCTGCTTGGCGAGCCGGCGGCCGATCTCGACGCGTGCCTGGTGCACGTTGCGTCCGGCGATCGTGGTGTCGGGACGAGCTAGGTAGACGTACTCGAACAGGCAGCCCTTCGGCTCGGCGTTCGCGAAGTGCTGGCTGCGCAGGCCGTCCTCGTCGATCGCGACGAGCTCACCCGGTTCGATCTCGCGCACGAAGCTCGCGCCGACGATGTCGAGCGCGGCGGTCTCGGACGTGACGACCCAGCCCCGCTCGAGGCGGCCGAGGACGAGGGGCCGCACGCCCTGCGGGTCGCGCGCGGCGTAGAGCGTGTGCTCGTCCATGAACACCAGCGAGAACGCGCCGCGCAGCTTGGGCAGCACGTCCATGGCCGCCTGCTCGACGCTCACGTCCGGACGTCCTGCGAGCAGCGTCGTCAGCAGGTCGGAGTCGGTCGTCGCGGTCAGCGTGTCCTGGCGGATCGCGTCGGCGTTGCGGGCCTCGGTGAACAGGTCGAGGGTGTTGACCAGGTTGCCGTTGTGGCCGAGCGCGATGCCGGTGCCCGCCGGGGTGGTGCGGAAGCTCGGCTGCGCGTTCTCCCACGTGGTCGAGCCGGTCGTCGAGTAGCGCGTGTGCCCGATCGCGAGATGGCCCTGCAGCGTGGCGAGGGTGGCCTCGTCGAAGACCTGGCTGACCAGGCCGAGGTCTTTGTAGACCAGCAGCGCGCTGCCGTCGCTGACGGCGATGCCGGCTGCTTCCTGCCCGCGGTGCTGCAGCGCGTACAGGCCGAAGTAGGTCAGCTTGGCGACCTGTTCACCCGCGGCCCAGACACCGAAGACGCCGCACGCGTCCTGGGGGGCTTTTTCGCCGGGGTCGAGATCGTGGTTAAGGAGTCCGTCGCCTCGGGCCGCCACGTGTCCATCGTACGTGGCCTTGTTCGGTCACCTTCGCTGCGGCGCACCGATCCCGTCCAGTCCGGCAGCGCTCATACCGACTTTGACCCTCTAACGGTCGCGGAACGGGCCTCCCAGCGGCCGACAGAAGGTCAAAGTCGGGTTCAGGCGAGGACGGGGAGGTGGTCGGTGAGGTCGCTGCGGTTGCCGCTGGCGCGGACGGCGCCGCGGGCGGCGGCGGTGGCGAAGGGTTCGCGGCCGGTGGCCACCCGCAGCCAGGTGACGGGGTCGGTCTCGACGACGTTGGGCGGGGTGCCGCGGGTGTGGCGCGGGCCGGGGACGGCCTGGACGGCGATGAACGGGGCGATGCGCACCTCGACCGACCGCCCGGGCGCCTGCGCCGCGAGGATTTCGGCGAGCGTGCGTACCGCCGTCGCCAGCGCGGGACGCAGCAACGGGATCGGGTCGCGGTCGGGGAACGACCGGGACAGGTCGTCGCAATGGACGACGAGGTCGACGGTGCGGGTGCGCGCGAGGTCGAGCGCGGTGATCGGTCCGCGCGGCCCGGCGACGACGGCCGAGTCGGCGATCTGCGGTGCGGCCACGGATTCGCGCAGCCGGGCCAGCAGCTCGTCCGGGGTGAGGTGGCGGGCGGCGTCCGCGCTGGCGGCGGTGATGTCCGCGGCGGCCGGGGCGTAGGCACGCACGTACTCGCCTATCGGGGTCGCCGGCCCGGGCGCGGTGGTCGCCAGGTATTCGCCGAGGCCGGCCTTGCTGGCGACGAGATGGCCGACAAGGGTGCGGATCGACCAGCCGGGCAGCACGGTCGTCTCGTCCAGGCTGTCGGCCAGGAACGGTTCGAGCCAGCCGGCGACCGCGACCGCCTGCGCGGTGTAGCCCTCGACCTCGGCCGCGACGCCGCGCGCTCTCATTCGAAGCGCTGGCGCAGCACCGCCCACCAGGCGGAGCGCAGCTCGCGCAGAGACAGCGTGAACTGCCCGCGCACCTCGAGGTTGATCTCGAGGACGTCGACCATGCCGAGGTGCGTACAGGTCTGCCCGTGCTCGTCGCACAACGCGGTGAACGCGCTCACGTAAGGGCGCGGGACGGACACCAGCGCGCGGTGGGCCGACTCGCTGAACAGCGCGACGAACGGGTCGAGCTCGGACGGGAGCTCGATGTGCGCGCCGACGCCGCCGAGCAGGCACGACTCCGCCAGCGCCTGGGCGAGGCCGCCGTCGGAAAGGTCGTGCGCAGAGCCGAGCAGGCCGTCGGCAGCCGCGGCGACGAGAACGTCGGCGAGCACCTTCTCGCGGGCCAGGTCGACGGCCGGCGGCCGTCCGCCGAGGAAGCCGTGCACGACGTCGGCCCATGCGGAACCGCCGAACTCGTCGCGGGTCTCGCCCAGCACGAAGATCTGCGCCCCGTCGTCGGCGAAACCGCTGCGCACGCGCCGGCGCACGTCGTCGATGACGCCGAGGACCCCGATCACAGGCGTCGGCAGGATCGCCGTGGTGCCGGTCTGGTTGTAGAAGCTGACGTTGCCGCCGGTGACGGGTGTACCGAGCTGTTGGCAGCCGTCGGCGAGCCCGCGCACCGCCTGGGCGAACTGCCACATCACGGCAGGGTCCTCGGGCGAGCCGAAGTTGAGGCAGTCGGTCACCGCGAGCGGACGCGCCCCGGTGACGGCGACGTTGCGGTACGCCTCGGCGAGCGCGAGCTGTGCTCCGGTGTACGGATCGAGCCGGGTGTAGCGACTGTTGCCGTCGACGGCGAGGGCGATCCCGCGCTGCGTCGACTCGTCGAGACGGATCACGCCGGCGTCTTCGGGCTGCGCGAGGACGGTGTTGCCGAGCACGAACCGGTCGTACTGATCGGTGACCCACGACCGGTCGCAGAGGTTCGGCGAGGCGACCATGCGCATCATCAGCTGGCCGAGCTCGGCGCCGCCGCGCGGGCGCGGCAGGTTGTGTCCGTCGTGCTCGTTGAGGATCCCCTGGTCGGGCGGTCGTTCGATCGGACGCCGGTAGACCGGGCCGTCGTGCGCCGCGGTGCGGGGCGGCAGGTCGACGATCTGCTCGCCGCGCCAGGTCATGCGCAGCCGGCCCGTGTCGGTGACGGTGCCGATCACGGTGGCGGTGACGTCCCACTTCGCGCAGACCGCGAGGAAGTCGTCGAGACGGTCGGGCTCGACCACCGCCATCATGCGTTCCTGCGACTCGCTCATGAGGATTTCCTCGGGAGCCAGCGTCGGGTCACGCAGCGGGACGGTGTCGAGGTCGACGTCCATACCGCCCGTGCCGGCGGCAGCGAGCTCGGTGGTGGCGCACGACAGCCCGGCCGCGCCGAGATCCTGGATGCCGACCACCAGGTCGGCGGCGAAGATCTCGAGGCAGCACTCGATGAGCACCTTCTCGGCGAACGGGTCGCCCACCTGCACAGACGGGCGCTTGGACGGCTTCGAGTCGTCGAAGGTCGCGCTGGCCAGCACGGACGCGCCGCCGATGCCGTCCCCGCCGGTGCGTGCACCGAACAGGACGACCTTGTTGCCGGGCCCGTCGGCCTTGGCGAGCTTGATGCCGTCTGTGCGCATCACGCCGACGCACAGCGCGTTGACGAGCGGGTTGCCGGCGTAGCACTCGTCGAAGCTCACCTCGCCGCCGATGTTCGGCAGGCCGAGGCAGTTGCCGTAACCGCCGACGCCGGCGACCACGCCGGGCAGCACGCGCGCGGTGTCAGGCGCGGACAGGCGTCCGAACCGCAGTGAGTCCATGACCGCGATGGGCCGCGCGCCCATCGTGAGGATGTCGCGCACGATGCCGCCGACGCCCGTCGCGGCGCCCTGGTACGGCTCGACGTAGGACGGGTGGTTGTGCGACTCGATCTTGAAGGTGACCGCCCAGCCGTCACCGGCGTCGACCACGCCGGCGTTCTCGCCCATGCCGACCAGCAGCGCTCTGCTTCCAGCGGTGCCGTTCGGCGCCTTGGCGCCGAACTGGCTCAGATGCACCTTGGACGACTTGTACGAGCAGTGCTCGCTCCACATGACGCTGTAGATCGCCAGTTCGGAGCTGGTCGGTCGGCGGCCGAGGATCGTGCGGATCTGGCGGTACTCGTCCTCGGCGAGCCCGAGTTCCTTCGCCGGCTGCGGCTGGTCGGGGGTCGCCTCGGCGCTCTGGACGGTGTCGATCATCGCGCCGGCACAACGGTGCGCGAGAGGAAGAAACCCAGGCCGTCGCTGCCGGTGCCGGTGAGCCCGTCGACGGCGTGCTCGGGGTGCGGCATCAGCCCGACGACATTGCCGGCCTCGTTGGCGATGCCGGCGATGTCGCGGTAGCTGCCGTTCGGGTTGCCGTACCGGTAACGCACGACGACGCGTCCGTCGGCCTCGAGCTGGTCGAGGGTGTGCTCGTCGGCCACGAACATGCCGTCCATGTTCTTGATCGGGATGACGATCTCCTGCCCTGCGCGGTAGGACGACGTCCAGGCCGTCGACACGTTCTCGACCACCAACGACTGCGGCCGGCAGACGAACTTGCGTCCGGCGTTGCCGACCAGCGCCCCTGGCAGCAGATGCGATTCGCACAGCACCTGGAAGCCGTTGCAGATCCCGAGCACGGGCAGCCCGTCGTGGGCCGCGTCGATGACGGCGTCCATCACGGGCGCGAAGCGGGCGATGGCGCCGGCGCGCAGGTAGTCGCCGTAGCTGAACCCGCCGGGCAGGATCACGGCGTCGACCTCGTGCAGCGACGGGTCGGCGTGCCACAGGGCAACCGCCTCGGCGCCGGCCTGGCGCACGGCGCGCGCGGCGTCGCGGTCGTCGAGACTTCCGGGAAACGTCACGACACCAACCCGCACCGGCACCCCATCAGATTAGCGGCCGGTGGCGCGTCACCGGCGGATGGTGAAGTTCTCGATCACCGGGTTGGCGAGCAGCGTGTCGGCGAGTTTCGCGATGGTGTCGTCGTCGACGCCGTCGGCGACCTCGAGTTCGAAGTGCTTGCCCTGCCGCACGTCGCTGACGCCCTCGATGCCGAGCCGCGCCATGGCGCCGACGATGGCCTGGCCCTGCGGGTCGAGGATCTCCGGCTTCAGGACGACGTCGACGATCACGCGGCTCATGGCCCAGAGCGTAGCGACGTCCGCGAGTGGTCATTTACGCGCCGAGTGGTCAGGTATTGGTGACCACTCGCGCCATTAGTGTCCACTCGCGGGACGGGACGGGACGGGCACGGCGGGACGAAGGGTCAGCGCAGGGTGGCGAGCGCCGGCGCGACCCGCGCGAGTTCGTCGAGCATCGTCTTGGCCGCGCCCTCGGCGCCGGCGTCGGGCTCGAAGGCGCCGTCGTGCAGGTGCTGGGCGTAGTTCGTCAGCGCGACCTGCACGGGAACGGGAAGCATCGTCAGGGTGGTCACGACCTGCTTGAACTGCTGCACGGCGCGCATTCCGCCGGACACGCCGCCGTAGCTGACGAAACCGACCGGCTTGTACTTCCATTCGTTGTGCAGGTAGTCGAAGGCGTTCTTGAGCGGGGCGCTGAACGAGTAGTTGTACTCCGGCATCACGAAGACGACGGCGTCGGCGGCATCGACCTGCGCCGACCACCGCTTCGTGTGTTCGTGCTCGTACTGACCCAATCGTGGATGTGCCGCCTCGTCGTGGAACGGCAGGTCGAGCTCGGCGAGATCGGCAACGTCGACCTGGAAGCCGGAGTGCGCCGTCGCGACGTCGACGAACCAGTCGCCGATGGCGCGGCCGGCGCGGCCCGGGCGGGTGCTGGCAATGATCACGAGCAGGTTGGGCACGGGACGCTCCTCGGCCTAGACAGTATGTTGACGTGTCACACGCTACAGCGCAATTTGATGACACGTCAACAACTCGTCGAGTATCGTGTCTCACGTGACGCGATGGCTCAGCCCGGATCAGCAGCGGGCATGGCGCGCCTACCGGCGCATGACACTGCTCGTCGATGCTGCCGTCGCCCGCGAACTTGCCCGCGAATCAGGGCTGTCGATGCCCGACTACCTTGTGCTGTCGACGCTCTCCGAATCGGCCGGACACCGCCGTCGGCTCACCGAGCTGGCGACCCGCATGCAGTGGTCGCCGAGCCGCCTGTCGCACCACGTCACCCGGATGGAGCAGCGTGGACTGGTCACGCGCGCCGAGTGCACCGAGGACCTTCGCGCCGCCTACGTCGTTTTGACCGAGGCCGGCTGGGACACGCTGCGCGCCGCGGCGCCCGGTCACGTCGAGTCAGTGCGTTCGAACCTGATCGACGTGCTGGACGACGACGATCTGGCCGCACTCACCGCGATCGGCGAGAAGATCGCCGCCCACTTCGGCGAGCACTGCGTCGACACACCGGTGACCGTTCCTCACGACAGCCAGTCGGCGAAGGCCAGTCCGGTCAGCCGCTCGTAGGCCTCGAGGTAGCGCGTCCTCGTCTGGGCGACCACGTCGTCCGGAAGCGGGGGCGGCGCCGTGCCGTCGCGCCGGTCCCACCCCGATTCCGGCGAGAGCAGCCAGTCACGCACGTACTGCTTGTCGAAGCTGGGTTGCGCGTGGCCCGGCTCCCACCTGTCGGCCGGCCAGAATCGCGACGAGTCCGGGGTGAGCACCTCGTCGCCGAGCACCAGCCCGCCGTCGGCGTCGCGGCCGAACTCGAGCTTGGTGTCGGCGAGCAGGATGCCCCGGTCGGCAGCGATCCCGGCCGCCCGCGCGTAGACCGCGAGGGTGAGCTCGCGCAGCCGGCTCGCGATGGGGGCACCCACCGTCTCGACGACAGCGTCGTAACTGACGTTCTCGTCGTGTTCGCCCATCGGCGCCTTGGTCGCCGGGGTGAAGATCGGGGCAGGCAGCCGGTCACCGTCGCGCAGCCCGGCCGGCAGCGGGTTGCCGCAGATCGCCCCGGACGCGGTGTAGTCGATGAGCCCGGAACCGGCCAGGTAGCCGCGCGCGACCGCCTCGACGGGCACCATCGAGAGCTCCCGGCAGACGATCGCGCGGCCGCGCCACTGGGCGGGGATCGCCGCGGCGCCGTAGCTGATGAGGTGGTTCGGGACGAGGTCGGCGAGCTGGTCGAACCACCACACCGACATCGCCGTGAGAATGCGCCCCTTGTCGGGGATCGCGGTGTCCAGCACGTGGTCGAAGGCGGAGATCCGGTCGGTCGCGACCATCAGGAGCCGGCCGTCGTCGAGACGGTAGAGCTCGCGGACCTTGCCCGTGTGGACGTGCTCCATGCCGCTGAGGTTAGTGAGCGCCCAGGGACCGGTCCCAGCGGCCCGAGGGACGGCACAGACACCGATCCCGCTCCGGGGCGCCGACGGGCGCTGAACGAAGCGGGACCGGGTACGGGTCGCGACTGCCAGGACTACAGCCGCAACCGGGTGACGAACGGTTCAGAACCACCAGTCGTCGAGGGAGGTGGCGCCTGGGTGCGACGCCTGCTGCGACACCGCCTGGTGCGACACCGCGTGGTGGGTCACCGCGTGGTGCGTCGGGTGCGATGTGGCGGCCGCCGCCGGAGCGGTACCGGCAGCGACCCCGATGCCGACGGCGAGCGCGACGAGCGCGACCACCCGGCGAAGGATCGAAACCATCAACTTGACCTCTTTTGTGTTCATTTGCGCGCAATGTTCGGCCGCTTTTCGCGCCGTGATGAGACTCAATGATGCCTTACATCTAGGATTCAATCTCGTCGAGATCCAGACAAACCTTCACGGTGGCAGGTAGCTGCCTGACACCTTTTTTGCGGACGGCGACATGGGCGAAACGGACGAATTCGGTCACGCCGAAATCGCGCTCTACCGCGCTGCCCTGCAGCACCCCGGCTCGTCGCTGCGCGAGCTCGCCGACGCCCTGGAGCAGGACGTCCTCGACCTAGACAAGCCGATGCGGCGCATGACCGAGATGAGCCTGTTGCGCATCGACGAGCTGGAACGCGTCACCGCCGTCAGCCCGATGCTCGCCGAGGCGATCGTGCTCGGCGCCGAGGATCTCGAGCTCGGGGTGCGCCGCGCGTCGGTCGAGTCGCGGCGCAATGCCATCCGGCGCCTCGTCATCGACTGGAACGACACCCTCACCGCGGCCGGCGAACTCACGCCGGCCGTGGAGGTGGTCGACGACCAGAACCAGATGGGCAACGTGCTGATGCACTACGCCGACCGGTGCCGCGACGAGCTGCTCTCGGTCGCTCCCGGACGGCTGCCCAAGACCCGCATCGACAGCCGCACCCGCATCGCAAACCTGTACTCCGCGCGGCGCGGCATCCGCAGTCGCCTCATCTACCAGCACACCGCACTGCGCGACCGGCACACCCGCAGCTACCTGACCGAACTCGCCGACAACGGCGCCCGGATCCGGTTCGCCGGCTCGGTGCCCGGCCGCAGCCTGGTCATCGACCGCGAGGTCGCCCTGCTGCCGCTGCCGACCAACGACGCCAACCGCGCCGGGCTGGCCGTGGTGCACGAGCCGAACGTCGTCGCCTGGGTGATCGCCACGTTCGAGCAGCTGTGGGCCGAGTCGCAGACCTTCGAGGAGGCGATGTCGCGCCAGAGCGACGCTGCCGACATCGACCAGACCCGCGCCGCCATCCTGCGGCTCATGGCCGAGGGCGAGAAGGACGAGGCGATCTCGCGACGGCTATCGATCTCGGTGCGCACGTGCCGCCGCCAGATCGCCGACTACATGGCCCAGGTGGGTGCGTCCAGCCGGTTCCAGGCCGGGGTCATCGCCGCCCGCGCCGGCCATCTGGACATCGGCTCGCCCTGACGCTCGCCGAAATTCGTTAGCCACGGGTGCGACCGTGGGCCACATGCGAAGCACTTCCACGCTCCGGACCGTCCGCTGTCCTGCCGTGGAGAGAAATGCCTTCGCTCAACCTCGCTGTCGTCGCACACGTCGACGCCGGTAAGACCAGCCTCACCGAACGCCTGCTCTACGACGCGGGCGTGATCGACGTGCTCGGCAGCGTCGATGCCGGCACCACCCGCACCGATTCGATGGATCTCGAGCGGCGCCGCGGGATCACGATCCGCGCCGCGGTGACCTCGTTCGCCCTGGACGGGCTCGCGGTCAACCTGCTCGACACCCCCGGCCACCCCGACTTCATCGCCGAGGTCGAACGCTCGATGACCGTGCTCGACGCGGCGGTTCTCGTGGTGTCGGCGGTCGAGGGCGTGCAGCCCCAGACGGTCGTGTTGTGGCGCGCGCTCTCGCGCCTCGGCGTCCCGACCGCGGTGTTCGTCAACAAGATCGACCGTACGGGTGCCGACGCGCAACGCGTGGCCGCCGAGCTGGGCCGACGGCTCGGCCACCGCTTCGTCGCGCTGTCACAGGCGGTCGACGCCGGCACCCGCGGCGCGCGGGTCGTCGGGATCGACACGCAGAGCGATCCGGTGGTCCGGCGCGCGGTCCTGCGGCGTGCCGTGACGCCGCTGGTGTGCGGGTCGGCGATCACCGGCGCCGGCGTGTCCGAGCTGCGGCGGGTGATCACGCGTGTCCTGCCGCGCGTGCAGCCGGACGACGGGCCGCTCGCGGCGACCGTGTTCGCGGTTGACCGCGACGAGCGCGGCCGGCGCGCCTGGCTGCGGATGTGGAACGGCGAGCTGCGGGTGCGCGACCGGATCGCGGTGGCGGACGCGGCGCCCGAACGGGTCACCGAGGTCGCCGTGAGCCGTCCAGCGGGCGTCGGTGGCGAGCCGGGCGCCGCGGTGGCGGGTGACATCGCGGTCGTGCGTGGCCCGTCCGGATGGCGCGTCGGCGACAGCATCGGCGCGACCCCGCAACGCGGCACGCGCCACTTCCCGCCCCCGACCCTGCAGGCGCTCGTCGAACCGGTCGATCCGGCGCAGCGCGCTGCCCTGTTCGCCGCGCTGACCGAGCTCGCGGACGAGGACCCGCTGATCGACCTGCGCCTCGACGAGGACGACTGCGCGCTGAGCCTGCACGGCGAGGTGCAGAAGGAGGTCATCGCAGCGCTGCTCGGGCATCGCTACGGCGTGCCGGTGCGCTTCCGCGGCACCCGCACCGTGTGCATCGAGCGCGTCGCCGGGTGCGGTGAGGCCTACGAGGAGATGCGGGTCGACGGGAATCCGTACCTGGCGACGGTCGGGCTGCGGGTCGAGGCGGCGGCGGTGGGGCACGGCGTCGAGTTCGCCCCCGGGATCGAGCGCGGCCACCTGCCGCCGGCGTTCATCGCCGCGACCGAGGAAGGAGTGCGCGCCGCGCTGCTGCAGGGCCGGTACGGGTGGGCGGTGACCGACTGCGTCGTCACGATGACCGCGTCGCACTACGCGCCCCGGCAGAGCCACGCGCACCAGAAGTTCAACAAGGCCATGTCGAGCGTCGGCGCCGACTTCCGCAACCTCGCGCCGGTGGTGGTGATGGCCGCACTGGATCGCGCCCGCACCCGGGTGTGCGAGCCGATCGACCGGTTCGAGCTCGAGTACCCCGAGCGGCTCGTCAATGTGGTGTCGGCGCTGCTCGGCAGCCTCGCCGCCACGGTCTTGGAGTCGACAACGACCGCCGACGGGTGGACGCGCTACGCAGGCCACGTCCGGTCGGCGCGGGTTGCGGATCTCGCTGCCCACCTGCCCGACCTGACCGGCGGCGAGGCGATCCTGCAGAGCGGATTCGACCACTACGCGGCGGTGACCGGCGCCGCCGCGCCGCCCTCGCGACCGCGGACGGGCGCCGACCCGCGCGATCGCGAAGCCTGGTTTCGTGCGGCGCCCCGGTGATCGCTACCTGCCGGTAGCGTCGAACGCGTGTTGGCGTTGGTGATCGTCCTGGTGGTCACGAACCTCGTCACTGCGCTCGTCCTCGTCCGTCGGCTGCGGCGGGTGCCGGCGAGCACAGCCGAGGCCGAGGTGTTCGAGGCGCCGCGTCCTCCGGGCACAAATGACCGCAACCGCCGCCTGATCACCGTCGAGGTGCTCAACCCGCTCGAACTGGCCACCGCCCGGGCCGGGCGCATCGCCGGGCTGGCCGGCTCGCTGGCGCCCGCGCTGACGAAGCGCCTCGTCTACGACCAGGTGTTCAAGACGCTGCGCACCGAGCTCGACCGGCTGGCGGTGCACGCCGACGTCCGGCTGCACACGCTGCGCCCGGTACCGCGGACCCGACCCCGGCAGAGTGCGGCTACGCGGGACGACGAGCGGGTCGTCGACGCGGTCGTGGTCGACGAGGTGGCCCCGCTCGATCTCGGCGACTAGCGCGCGTAGGCCGGCGCGACGCGCTGCCAGGGCCGGCGCCGCTCGAGCTGGGCGGCCAGCCCGAGCAGGGTCGCCTCGCTGCCGGGCCTGCCGACGAGTTGCACGACGCGCGGCATCCCGTCGGGCCCGACACCGGTCGGGACGGCGAGCGCCGGCCAGCCCGCGACGTTCCAGGGCGCTGCGAACGGCGCGTAGCGCACGTTGGCGACCAGGTTGGGCAACCAACCCCGCTCCACCCATGCCGCCGACCGGATCGGTGACTGGGCGAGCACCGGCGTCACCAGCACGTCGTGGACGGCGAAGAACGACTCGGCGCGGCGGCGCCACCGCTCACGGCCGGCCTCCTTCGGGAAACCGGCACGCAGCACCAGCCGCCCCGCCGCCGCGTGCGCCTTCGTGCGGCGCGCGAGCCGGCTCCGATCACTGACCAGCCGCGCGTCCAGTTCGGTGCCGGCCATCCAGCGGGCGAGCGACGACGGGCCGAGCAGTTGCCCGTAGGGCGGATTGGCCTGGCGCACGGTGTGGCCGGCCTCGCGAAAGACACCGCCGGCTGCCGGGGCGGCTTCGGCCCACGAGCGGTCGACGGGCACGCCGGCGATCGGGCTCCGGGACGAAACGGCGATCCGCAGCGCCGCGGGCTCGCTCACGTCGGACAGCTCGGGACGTCCCGCCATCACCGAGAGCAGCAGGGCGCAGTCGGCGACCGTGGTGGCCAACGGGCCGTTCTCGGCCATGTCGAACCACGACCCGTTCCCGAGTTGGGCGGGCACGAGACCGTGGCCGGCCTTGATGCCGACGAGCCCGCAACAGGCCGCAGGAATGCGGATCGATCCCATCCCGTCGTTGCCGTGCGCCGCGGCGATCATGCCCGCGCCCACCGCCGCCGCCGCGCCACCGGACGAGCCGCCCGGTGTGCGGTCGGGGTTCCAGGGATTGCGGGTGGTGCCGAACACCGAGTCGGTCGCGCCGAACACGCACAGCTCCGGCACCCGGGTCAGACCGACGACGACCGCGCCCGCGCGGCGCAGCCGCCGGACGAGCTCGTGGTCGAACTCGCGGGGAGTCATGTCGGTGGCCGCCGAGCCGTTGCGCATCGGTTCGCCGCTCACGGCGATGTTGTCCTTGATCGCGATCGGCACTCCGGCCAGCGGCAGCGAGAACCGGTCGGCCCGCTGGTCGACGGCGTCCGCTTCGCGCAGCGCCGCCTCGCTGCGCACCACCTGGAACGCTCCGATCGCGCTGTCGCGGTCGGCGATGCGGGCGAGCGCGGCCTCGGTGGCGGCACGGGCGGTGAGGTCGCCGGCGCGGACGGCGGTCGCGATCGCGGTGACGGTGTCGAGGTCGGTGTCGGGCTGGGCCATAGGGACAGACCGTAGTGCGGTGCCAGGATGGACGTATGGCCGATCCGCGTGCGGGACAGCCCGCCCGACCCGAAGACCTCGTCGACATCGCCGCGCTGGTGACCGCGTACTACACCGCGCACCCCGATCCGTCCCGTCCCGAGCAACGGGTGTCGTTCGGGACGTCGGGGCATCGCGGCTCGGCGTTCGCGGCCACGTTCAACGAGGATCACATCGTCGCGACCAGTCAGGCGATCTGCGAATACCGCACCCAGCAGGGCATCGACGGGCCGCTGTTCCTCGGCGCCGACACGCACGCCCTGTCGGCGCCGGCGGCGGCGTCCGCGCTCGGGGTGTTCGCGGCCAACGACGTCACTGTGCTCGTCGACGCACGCGACGCCTGGACGCCGACCCCCGCACTGTCGCGCGCGATCCTGGCGCACAACGCGTCCGGTCCGGCGCATCGCGCCGACGGTGTCGTGGTGACGCCGTCGCACAACCCGCCGTCGGACGGTGGTTTCAAGTACAACCCGCCGGACGGCGGACCGGCCGGCACCGAGATCACCACCTGGATCCAGGACCGCGCGAACGACATCCTCGCCGACGGCCTCAAGGACGTGCGCCGCATCCCGTATGCCCGGGCCCGCGGTGCTGCGCAGACCTACGACTTCCTCGATGAGTACGTCAGCGCCCTGCCGCGCATCATCGATCTCGACGCGATCCGTTCCGCCGGCGTGCGGATCGGCGCCGACCCGCTGGGCGGCGCGGCGGTCGACTACTGGGGCGAGATCGGATCGCGCTACGGCCTCGACCTGACCGTGGTCAACCCGTTGGTCGACCGCACGTTCCGGTTCATGACCCTCGACTGGGACGGCAAGATCCGGATGGACTGCTCGTCGCCGTCGGCGATGGCGTCGCTGATCGAGCTGATGGATTCCAGCGGTGACGCCTTCGACGTCGCGACCGGCAACGACACCGACTCGGACCGGCACGGCATCGTCACGCCGGACGGCGGGCTGATGAACCCGAACCACTACCTCGCCGTCGCGATCTCGTACCTCTACGCGCACCGCGAGGACTGGCCGCGTGACGCGGCGATCGGCAAGACGCTGGTCAGCTCGTCGATGATCGACCGCGTGGCGGCGTCGCTCGGCCGCACCCTGCTCGAGGTGCCGGTCGGCTTCAAGTGGTTCGTGCCCGGCCTGCTCGACGGGTCGGTGGCCTTCGGCGGCGAGGAATCGGCCGGCGCCTCGTTCCTGCAGCGCGACGGTTCGGTGTGGACGACCGACAAGGACGGCATCATCCTGTGCCTGCTCGCGTCCGAGATCATCGCGACGACCGGCAAGTCGCCGTCGCAGCTCTACGGCGAGCTGGTCGAGCAGCACGGCGACCCGGCGTACGCGCGGATCGACTCGCCCGCCTCCCGCGAGCAGAAGGCGGCGCTCGGGAAGCTCTCGCCCGACGACGTCAGCGCCGACTCGCTCGCCGGCGACAAGATCGTCGAGAAGCTGACCAAGGCCCCCGGCAACGGCGCCGCGATCGGCGGGCTCAAGGTGGTGACCGAGCACGGCTGGTTCGCCGCGCGGCCGTCCGGAACCGAGGACGTCTACAAGCTGTACGCAGAGTCGTTCAGCGGCCCTGACCATCTCGCGAAGATCCAGGACGAGGCGCAGGAGATCATCGCCGCCGCCCTCGGCTGACGTCCGTCCCGAGTGGTCACTTATCGCGCGAGTGGTCGGTTATAGGTGACCACTCGGGGCGTTAATGACCACTCGCGGAGGCGCTACGGCCGGAGCGTCGCCCCGAAGATCACCTGGTGGTACTTGGACGTCGAGGACGCCGGCGGCTTCGACGAGACGGCCCACACCATGTAGACGCGGTCCCGGCGCGATCGCTTCGCCGATGTAGTCGCCGGGGAAGTAGCCCTCGGCGAACGCGGCGTACTTCAGCACCGACCGCGGACCGATCGACACCGGCGGACCGAATGAACGACCGCCGTTGCCGGACGTCGACAGTTGCTGCTGGACGAATCCACCGCTCTGGCGCGGTTTTGTGCGCGTGCCGTAGCCGACGTATACGCTGCCGTTTCTCGCGACCACGTCCACGTTCACCCGCTGGACACCGCTCACGTCGCCGCGCGAGACGCGGACCGGGGACGACCAGTCCATGCCGTTGTCCGAGAACGTCAGATAGACCGGGTCGGTGTTGCCGACGCCGCCCTCGTAGGCGACATACATTCGATGGGTCACCGCGTCGATGTCAGCGCCGAACAGGCAGCAGCGCACTCCGTCGGCGTAGCCGCCGCCGTTGTTGACGACCTCCTGCTCGGCCGACCAGGTCGCACCGCCATCGGTCGAGACGACCGATCGATCGCCCCGGCGGTGATCGATGGCCGCGGCGCGCGACCGCGCCGTCGGGGATGCCGCCTCCGACGCGCCGTTGGGAGCCGCGTCCGGAGATCGCTGACCCTGGCCGTAGTCGAAGAACGTGTCGACGATGTGCCCATTGGGCAGGATCATCGGCTGCGAGTTCTGCGTGCCGCGATCCTTGGCGGTCAGGAAGTGCAGCGGCGCTCCACGTGCGTGCCGTGATCGTCCGACCAGCGCACCGCCTGCGGGTCGCCGATGAACGTGTTGCCGTGCGAGATGAACGGCGTCCAGAACTGGTACAGGCGGCCGTAGTGCGGGCTGGACTTGTGCGTGTCCACAACGAGCCAGTTCTTGTCGTCGGAGAACCCGCAGCTCGTGCGCCGGTCGGCGTACGAAGGCTTGCTCCACGTCTGGCCGCCGTCGTGTCGATCGCAGCACGACCACGGCGGAAGGGCAGTGCACCGAGATCACCAGCACCGACAGGTACGACGGTGCCGTCGGGGCCGAATGCGACGACCGGGTCCGACGCACGGTCCCAGATTCCACCGGCGGCCTTCGTGATGCCCGGTGCCGGCTTGTGGTGCCAGGTCGCGCCGCCGTCGCGCGTCCACGCCGACCGAGATGCCGACTGCGCCGCCGTCCGCGTAGCGCGAGTCGTGCGCCGCCGCCACGGCGATGTTGCGGTTGCGCGGGTCGACCGCGACGTCGGGCTCGACGACCGTGTCGGTCTCGGACTTGCCGCGGCTCGCGATGTCCTGCCGGGTCACCTCGCCCTGGTGGGTAAGCACCACCCTAGGACGCACGGTGGCCTACGCGGACGCGACGGCCGGCACGACAAGTGCGGCGCAGGCAACGAGCACAGACACAGGACGGAAGCGACGCACGAGGCACCTCATAGGGACACGCGAACCGGACGTTCGGTCATTCGATCATCGTTCGCCGCAAAGCGGAAGGGTCAGCGGCCGCGTTGGTCGATGATCCGGCGCATCTTGCCCATCGATCGTTCGACCCCGTCGGGATCGAGCACATCGACCGCGACGCTGACGCCGATGGTGTTCTTGATCAGCGTGCGCAGGCGTCGCGGCGGCCTGCTGCGCGTCTCCTGCGTCGGCATCGGTCCGGCGTTCGACCCGCACGGTCAGCTCGTCGAGCCGGCCGCTGCGTGAAAGCACGCACTGGAAGTGCGGCGCCAGGCCGGGCGTGCGCAGGATCAGTTCCTCGATCTGCGTGGGGAACAGGTTCACGCCGCGCAGGATGATCATGTCGTCCGTGCGGCCGGTGATCTTCTCCATCCGCCGCATCGTGCGCGCGGTTCCGGGCAGCAACCGGGTGAGGTCACGGGTGCGGTACCGCACGACCGGCATGGCCTGCTTCGTGAGACTGGTGAAGACGAGTTCGCCTTCTTCGCCGTCGGGAAGCACCTCGCCGGTGGCCGGATCGATCACCTCGGGATAGAAGTGGTCCTCCCAGATGTGCAACCCGTCCTTGGTCTCGACGCACTCGTTCGCGACGCCCGGGCCCATCACTTCGGACAGGCCGTAGATGTCGACGGCGTGCATGTCGAGGCGCTGCTCCATCTCCAGACGCATGTCGTTGGTCCACGGCTCGGCGCCGAAGATGCCGACCTGCAGGCTCGTCCGGCGCGGGTCGACGCCCTGTCGTTCCATCTCGTCGACGACCGCCAGCATGTACGACGGCGTCACCATGATGACGTCGGGCTCGAAGTCGCGGATCAACGTGACCTGCCGCTCGGTCATGCCGCCGGACACCGGGATCACCGTGCAGCCCAGTGCCTCCGCGCCGTAGTGCGCGCCGAGGCCGCCGGTGAACAGCCCGTAGCCGTACGCGACGTGCACCTTGTCACCGGGCCGACCACCGCTCGCGCGGATCGAGCGCGCCATCACTGTCGACCACGTGCGGATGTCCGCGGCGGTGTAGCCGACGACGGTCGGACGGCCGGTCGTGCCGCTGCTGGCGTGGATGCGCGAGACCTGGTCCTGCGGGACGGCGAACATGCCGAACGGGTAGTTGTCGCGCAGGTCGGCCTTGGCCGTGAACGGGAACAGTGCGAGGTCCGCGAGCGACCTGCAGTCGTTCGGGTGCACGCCCTTCGTCGTCGAAGGCCTTGCGGTAGTGCGGCACACTCTCGTACGCGTGGCGCAGTGACCACTGCAGCCGTTCGAGTTGCAACGCGCGCAATTCGTCGATCGATGCCCGCTCGATCGGTTCGAGATCCTCGGGCCTGGGTGTGCGGTCCTGCACCGGTAACCCCTTACGCGTCGTAGTCGAGTGTGATCGTGTCGCTGACCGGCAGCGCCTGACAGGTCAGCACGTACCCGGCCTCGACCTCCTCGTCCTCGAGCGCGTAATTGCGGCGCATCGTGACCTCGCCGCCGCGGACGAGCGCGCGGCAGGTGCCGCACACTCCCCCCTTGCACGCGAACGGCAGGTCGGACCGCGACTTCTGCGCGGCGTCGAGGATCGCGGTGCCGGGAGCGACGGTCACCGTGGTGCTGCGGCCGTCGAGGACGACCGTCACCTCGGCTCCGGGCCCGCCGGGGCCTCGAGGTGGTGCAGCTCGGCCGGCGGTTCGGGTTCGACGTAGAACAGCTCGCGGTGCATGCGATCGCGTGCCACGCCGAGCTCGGTCAGCACGCCCATGGCGTCGGTGACCATGCCGAAGGGGCCGCACAACCACCAGTGGTCGACGGCGCCGACATCGACCGTCACCGGAAGCAGCGCACGCAGTTTCGCCGCATCGAGGCGGCCGTTGAACAGCTCGACCTCCTGCGGCTCGCGGCTGAGCACGTGCACCAACCGCATCCGCGCCGGGTAGGCGTCCTTCAGGTCGGACACCTCGTCGGCGAACATCACCGACTCGGTGCGCCGGTTGCCGTAGAACAGCGTGACGGTCGATTCGGGATGCGTGGCGAGCACTGACGATGCGATCGACATCATCGGTGTGATGCCTGAGCCGGCGGCGATGAGCACGTGGTGCGCGGGCGAGCCGAGTTCAGGGATGAACGAGCCGCTCGGGGTCTGCACCTCGACGAGGTCGCCCGGCCGGATGTCGCGCACGAGCCAGCTCGACACCGCACCTCCCGGCACCTCGCGCACGCCGATGCGCGGCGGCCGGCCGACCGGCGCGCAGATCGAGTACGAGCGGCGTTCGTCGCCGCGTCGCAGCGTCAGCGACTGGCCCGGCGCGAATGCGAAGTCATTTCGAAGTTCGTCAGGAACCTTGAATGTCACCGCAGCCGAGTCGTCGGTGAGCGCGTCGACCCGCTCGACGGTCAGTGTGTGGAACGCGGGCATCAGATCGCCTTGACGTGTTCGAACGGCTCGCTGCAGTCGCGACAGCGGTGCAGCGACTTGCACGCGGTCGCGCTGAAGGCCGCCGTCTCCCGGGTGTTCGTCGAACCGCAGTGCGGGCAAGCGACGGCCGCGCGAGTGCCGAGGGTGAGCGGGATCGGTCCGCTGCGCGCGGGCGCGCTGTGCGGTGGCGCGATTCCCGCGGCGGCCAGCTTCGCCCGTCCGATCGGCGTGATCCAGTCACTCGTCCACGCCGGCGCGAGCTGCGTGCGCACCTCGACCGTCCGGTAACCCGCCTGCTGCAGGCGGTGCGCAAGATCGTTGCTGATCTCACGCATCGCGGGGCAGCCCGAGTAGGTCGGCGTGATAGTGGCCGTGACCCGGTCGCCGTCCTCATGTACGTCGCGCAGGATGCCGAGGTCCTCGAGCGTCAACTGCGGCAGTTCCGGATCGGTAACCGCCGCGGCGACGGAGTAGGCGCTCACCACTGTGCGTCCGGGTGGCTGCGGGCGATGGACTGCAGTTCGGCGAGCACGTAGCCGAGCGCCTCGGTATGCACGCCGTCGCGGCCGGTGCGGCCGCCGACCGCCGCGCGCGGTGCGGCCGTCGGGCGGTCGAGGCCCGCGGTGGCGAGGACGGTGTCGATGACGACGTCGAACTCCGCGCGCTCGACGGCCGCTTCGATGGCCGGCTCGGCGCCGGGAAGGAACAGTTCTTCGACGAGCGGCCAGACGACCTCGAGCGCGGCCTGGATCTTGGTGCGCGAGTACTCGGTGCCGTCGCCGAGGCGCACCACCCATTGCGCGGCGTAGTCGCGGTGATAGGTCAGCTCTTTCACACCCTTGCCTGCGATGGCCGCCAGCACGGGATCGCGCGAACCGCACAGTCGCTCGAACAGCGCGAGTCGCCAGGTGCTGAACACGAACAGCCGTGCCGCCAGTTCGGCGAAGTCCTCGTCGAGGCGTTCGACGAGGCGAACGTTGCGGTACTCGTGCTCGACACGGAAGAACGCGAGCGCGTCCTCGGTGGTGTTCTCGATGGACGCCGCGCGGGCGAGAAGCATTCGGGCCTGACCGAGCAGGTCGAGCGCGATGTTCGCGAGCGCGGTCTCTTCCTCCAGCTCCGGCATCCGGGTCATCCACTGCTGCAGGCGGTGGGAGTAGATGAGCGCGTCGTCACCCAGCATGAGGCAGTAGGTGGCCAGCGCCTGCGGATCGACGTCGGCGGGGATCGAGGTGTCGACTCCGGCGAGCGGGTCGGTGAAACCGGTGCCGTAGGCCCAGCGGTGGTCGTCGCCGTCGTCGTCGGCGAGAGAGTCGTACGGATTGTCGTCACTCATGATCGGCGCCTGTTCACATGTGCGGTACGTCGTCGGGGATGTCGTAGAAGGTGGGATGGCGGTACACCTTGTCGCCGGCCGGGTCGAAGAACGGGTCCTTCTCGTCCGGACTGCTCGCGGTGATGTCCGACGCCGCGACGACCCAGATGCTGACGCCTTCGTTGCGGCGCGTGTAGAGGTCGCGCGCGTGATGCAGGGCCATCAGCGCGTCAGCCGCGTGCAGCGACCCGACGTGCACGTGATTCAGGCCGCGCTTGCCGCGCAGGAACACCTCGTACAGCGGCCAGGAGGAGCGCACGTTGTCGGGAGCGGCCGGCACACCCGTTGTCGGGACGGCGCCGTGACCGCCCTCTGCCGCGTAGCCGGTCATCGCGTTTCCCCGCTGGTGCTCGGTTCGGCCGCCGCAGAGCGAGCACTGGCGGGGAAACCGTCCGGCCTTTCCCCGCTGGTGCTCGGTTCGGCCGCCGCAGAGCGAGCACTGGCGGGGAAAAGGTGCGCCTTGGCGGCGTGCGCAGCCGCAGCCTCGCGCACCCAGGCGCCGTCCTCGTGGGCGCGGCGCCGGTGCTCGACGCGCTGCGCGTTGCACGGGCCGTTGCCCTTCACCACCGATGTGAACTCGGTCCAGTCGACCGGGCCGAAGTCGTAGTTCCCGCGCTCCTCGTTCCACCGCAAGTCAGGATCGGGCAGGGTCACGCCCAGCTTCTGCGCCTGCGGCACCGTCATGTCGACGAAGCGCTGCCGCAGCTCGTCGTTGGTGTGCCGCTTGATGCCCCACGCCATCGACTGGGCCGTGTTCGGCGACTGGTCGTCTGGCGGCCCGAACATCATCAGCGACGGCCACCAGAACCGGTTCGTCGCGTCCTGCACCATCTGCCGCTGCGCCTCGGTGCCGCGCATCATCGTCATCAGCAGCTCGTACCCCTGCCGCTGGTGGAAAGACTCCTCCTTGCAGACCCGGATCATCGCGCGCGCATAGGGCCCGTAGGACGAGCGGCACAGCGGCACCTGGTTGCAGATCGCGGCGCCGTCGACGAGCCAACCGATCACACCGACGTCGGCGTAGGTCAGCGTCGGGTAGTTGAAGATCGAGGAGTACTTCTGCCGTCCACTGATCAGCATGTCGGTCAGGTCGGCGCGATCGGCACCGAGCGTCTCGGCGGCCGAGTACAGATACATACCGTGCCCGGCTTCGTCCTGCACCTTTGCGATGAGAATCGCCTTACGCCGCAACGAAGGCGCCCGGGTGATCCAGTTGCCCTCCGGCTGCATGCCGATGATCTCGGAGTGCGCATGCTGCGCGATCTGCCGAATCATCGTCTTGCGGTACGCGTCCGGCATCCAGTCACGCGGCTCGATGCGGCGCTGAACCATGTCTGCCCAACGTGCATCTCGATCTGGCCCGCTCGCTTGGCTCGAGGCCGTCTCGGGAGGCACACCCATGCTCCCCGACGCTCGCGCGGGGGCAGACTCTTCGCGCAAGCGCTCATCGCTCTGTGGCCCAGTCATCACTCGCCTACCAGCGTCTTGGCCACCATCGTCAGGACGTCGTACTTGGCGACCGACGAGCCGTCCTGCTTGGTCACGTCGGCGTCCCAGCGCACCTCGCCGTACTCGCCCTCGCGCGGGCTGATCTGCTTGCAGGTCAGCGTCACCGTGAGCTCGTCGCCGGGGTAGACCGGGGTCAGGAAGCGCAGGTTGTCGACGCCGTAGTTGGCGAGCACGGGGCCGGGATCGGGGTGCACGAACAATCCGGCCGCGAGCGACACGATCAGGTAGCCGTGTGCGACCCGCCCGTCGAAGAACGGGTTCGCGCGCGCCGCCTCGTCGTCCATGTGGGCGTAGAAGGTGTCGCCGGTGAACTCGGCGAAGTGTTCGATGTCGTCGAGCGTGACTGCCCTCGGGCCGCCGACGACGGTGTCACCCAGGCGCAGCGTCTCGAGCGACTTGCGGAACGGATGTTCACCCTCGCGACGCGGCGCACCGCTCACCCACCGGTTCGTCACCGCACCGAGCACCTTCGGCGACGCCTGGACGGCGGTGCGCTGCATGTGGTGCAGCACGCCGCGGATGCCGCCCAGTTCCTCGCCTCCGCCGGCGCGCCCGGGACCGCCGTGCACCAGCATCGGCATGGGCGATCCGTGCCCGGTCGATTCTGCGGCGTCGTCCTGGTCGAGCACGAGCAGCCGGCCGTGCCAGGGCGCGGCCCCGAGCACGATCGTGCGCGCGAACTCGGCGTCGCCGGTGACGATCGAGCCGGCGAGGCTGCCCCGACCGCGCGCGGCGAGGTCGATGACGTCGGTGGCGTCGCGGTAGCCGATCACCGTCGAGACCGGCCCGAACGCCTCGACCGAGTGCACTTCCTCCGCGGCCGCGTCGTCGGCGCGCAGCAGGATCGGCGAGATGAATGCGCCGCGCTCGGCGTCGGCGCCGACGACCTCGACGTGCTCCGGGTCGCCGTGGACGATCTTGGCGACCGATTGCAGCGCCTTGAGCGAGCGACGCACCTCCTCGCGCTGCTCGAGGCTGGCGAGCGCTCCCATCCGGACGCCTTCGGCGGACGGGTTCCCGACGGTCACCTTCGCGAGCTTCGCGCTGCACCGCCTCGACAACGGCGTCGATCATGGTGTCCGGGACTAACGCGCGACGGATCGCGGTGCACTTCTGGCCCGCCTTGACCGTCATCTCCTGCACCAGTTGCTTGACGTACAGGTCGAACTCCGGCGTGCCGGGCGTCGCGTCCGGACCGAGGATCGAGCAGTTGAGCGAATCGGCCTCCGCGTTGAACCGCACCCCTCGCGAGACGACCGTCGGATGCGAACGCAGCCGCTGCGCGGTCGAGGCCGAGCCGGTGAAGCCGAGCAGGTCCTGCTCCTCCAGGTGGTCGAGCAGGTCGCCGGCGCTGCCGCACACGTACTGCAGCGCGCCGTCGGGCAGCAACCCCGACTCGACGATCAGCTCGACCATGCGCGAGGTGAGGTACGCGGTCTGCGAGGCCGGCTTGATCGAGCGTCGGGACGCCCGCGATGAAGGCCGGGGCGAACTTCTCCAGCGGGCCCCAGACCGGGAAGTTGAACGCGTTGATCTGTACGGCGACTCCGCGCAGCGGCGACAGGATGTGCTGGCCGAGGAACTGCCCGCCCTTGCCGAGCGGTTCGGGGGCGCCCTCGACGTAGATCGACTCGTTCGGCAGCTCGCGCTTGGCCTTGCTCGCGTAGCTGAGCACGACGCCGATGCCGCCGTCGATGTCGAACCGCGAGTCGAACAGCGTGGCACCGGTGCGGGCGGAGAGCTCGTACAGCTCCTCGCGGTGCTCGCGCAGCATGCCGCCGACAGCCTTGAGCAGCGCGGCGCGCTGGTGGAAGGTCAGCTCGCGCAGCGCCGGGCCGCCGACCGACCGGCCGTGTTGCAGTGCCGCGCGCATGTCGATGCCCTTGGTCGAGATCCGGGCGACCTCGTCGCCGGTCACCGCGTCGTGCACGGGCGCACCCTCGTCGTCCGGGCTCGACCCACTCGTCACCGACGTAGCTGCGCAGAACCGTCATCGCCACCGACTTCCTCGAGTGAATTACTGACCGTTCGTTCGGTAGGTTATCCTCTCCAGGTGCCCGACCGCCAGGGCGACCCCGTCGCTGTGATGATCGCGTCGGACGAGGCGTCGCGGGCTCTCGGCATCGTCGTCGACTCCTGGGGCGACGGGCGCGCGACCGCACGCATGACCGTGCGCACCGACATGGTCAACGGCTACGAGATCGCCCACGGCGGCCTCGTCTTCGCGCTGGCCGACACCGCCTTCGCCGCGGCCTGCAACAGCGTCGCGGCACCCACCGTGGCGGCCGGCGCCGACATCACCTTCGTCGACGTCCGCGCGCCTCGGCGACGAACTCGTAGCCACCGCGGCGCTGCGCACGTCGTTCGGACGCACCGGCATCTACGACGTCACCGTGCGGCGTGGCGACGAGATCGTCGCCGAGTTCCGCGGCCGATCACACCGGCTGCAACGAGATGACGGCGACCAGGCGCGGCCGCCCCGGATACGACCTCGAATCGCTGCTGACCGTCGCGGTCACGGTGTTCAACGAGCGCGGCTACGACGGCACGTCGATGGAGGATCTGTCGCAACGGCTGGGCATCAGCAAGTCGGCGATCTACCACCACGTGACCAGCAAGGACGAGCTCCTGCGGATGGCGATGGACCGCGCGCTCGACGGACTGTTCGACGCGCTCGAGCGCACCCGGAGGCTCGACGCTGCCGCGATCGACAAGCTGGAGCATCTCGTCCGCGCCAGCGTCGAGGTGCTCCAGGACCGCCTGCCCTATGTGACGTTGTTGCTGCGGGCGCGCGGCAACACCGAGATCGAACGCGCCGCGCTGCAGCGCAGGCGACAGTTCGACCGCTACGTCGCCGGGCTCGTCCGCCAGGCCGAGGCCGACGGCGACATCCGTCCCGATGTCGACCCGGCGACCACGGCCCGGCTGCTGTTCGGCATGGTGAACTCGTTGATCGAGTGGTACCGACCGGCGCACTCCGACCTCGCTGACGCGGTCTGCGCCGTCGCGTTCCACGGGTTGCGCACGCGAGAGGACGGACGATGAACGAAGCCGAGCTCCTGACCGACGCCTTCGACCGCATCAAGCGGTCGGTGCACAACGTGGTCGACGGCCTGACCGACGCCCAGCTCGTGGACCGCGTCGACGGGCGGGCCAACTCGATCGCCTGGCTCGTCTGGCATCTGACCCGCATCCAGGACGACCACGTCGCCGGAGTCGCCGATCATGAGCAGGTCTGGCTCGCCGACGGCTGGCAGCAACGCTTCGGGCTGCCGCTGGAGCCGCACGATCACGGCTACGGGCACGGTCCGGACGAGGTCGCGGCCGTCCGCGCGTCCGCACCGCTGCTCGCCGGCTACCACGATGCCGTCCACGAGCGGACGCTCGCTTACGTCGCGACCCTCACCCATGCCGACCTCGATCGCGTCGTCGACGAGGACTGGGACCCACCGGTCACGCTCGGCGTGCGCCTCGTCAGCGTCGTGAACGACGACATGCAGCACGTCGGCCAGGCCGCCTTCGTCCGCGGGCTGCTCTGAGAACCGACCGTGCAGAGGCACTGAGCACGGCGTCGGCGGTCGCAGGATCGGCGCCGCCGGGCGGGCGTACCTCGCGACGCGCTGCGCCGCACGACGCTCCGCGGATCGCACCGGTGACGTAGGGTGAGGCACGAGTTGGCCCGATTCTCCGGTGCGCCTCCTGCCTGCCTACGCCGATCACCCGCGTCGAGTACGGGACACTCTCTGACCCACTGACGGGGGGTGACCTGACATGAACAGCATCGAGGGCGATGTCGACGCCCAGCTGACCGCACTCTGTCGTACCGCGCCCGAGTCGACCGGCACGGACGTCGCGACGCTCACGCTCGACACCCGGACGCGTCAGCACGCGCGCGTCTACTACTCCGACGAGCTCGGCGCCGAACTCGAGGAGGATCAGACGACACTCGGCGAGGGGCCGAGCATCGACGCGTCGCGCGACGGCCGCCCGGCCTTCGCCGCCGATCTCGGCGACCCCGCCGCGCGGCGTCGCTGGCCGGTCTTCTCCGCACGGGCGTCCGAGCGGGACATGTGCGCGGCCTTCGCTTTCCCGCTGCGGATCGGCGCGATCAACCTCGGAGCGCTCGCGCTGTTCAGACACATGGCAGGGCAGCTGCACGACGCCGAGATCTCGCGAGCGCTGCACCTCGCCGGGGCGGCGGCCCACACCATGCTCGGGCTGTTCGTCGTCAGCGCGCAGGCCAACGGATCCGGGCCTGACGGCGTCACTGCAGACGGCGCTGCGCCGAACCACCATCCCGGCCACGTGACACAGCCCGCCCAGTTCGACGACGACATCAGCCTCTACCGACCCGAGGTGCATCAGGCGTCGGGCATGGTGATGGTCCAACTCAACGTCCCGATCGAGGAGGCACTTGCCCGATTACGGGCATATTCCTTTGCGGAGGGACTTCCGCTCAAGGACGTGGCCCGGGCGGTCGTCTCCCGCAGGCTGCGCTTAGATGATGATGGACGGGGGCTGGACGGCGATGAACGATAGGGATCCGACGCGAGAAGTGTTGCTGGGACGCAAGTTCGTCACGCTCGCCGACAGCCTCGTGACCGGGTTCGACGTCGTGGAGCTGCTCGACGACCTCGTGTCCAGCGGCGTCGAACTGCTCGATCTCGCAGCCGCCGGTCTCATGTTGACCGACCAGCAGGGCAGGCTGCGCGTGATGGCCGCCTCGTCGACGCGGACGCATGTGCTCGAGCTGTTCGAACTGCAGAACGACGAGGGCCCGTGCCTGGACTGTTTCCGCACCGGGCAGGCCGTCTCGGCCGAGGACGTCAACGACCAACGGACCCGCTGGCCCATGTTCGCCGCCGAGCTGCGCACGATCGGCTTCGGACCCGTCTACGCGCTTCCGATGCGGTTACGCGACCACACGATCGGCGCGTTCAACCTGTTCCGCCAGACGTCCGCGCCGCTGACGAGAGTCGATCTCGATCTCGGTCAGGCACTCGCGGACGTGGCCACGATCGCGATCCTGCAGCACCGCACTATCCGTGAGAGCGAGCAGCTCGCCGAGCAGCTGCAGGCCGCGCTCAACAGCCGGATCGTCATCGAACAGGCCAAGGGTGCTCTAGCGGAGCGCGGGCGGGTCGACGTCGACGTCGCCTTCTCGATGCTGCGTCGTTTCGCCCGCCAGACGCAGGCGCCGCTGTCGGACGTGGCCGGCGCGGTTGCCTCAGGCGCACTCGCACCGTCCGCCGTGATCGCCGCGGTCGAGCTGGATCAGGGGTGATCTCGGCGGGCTCGCGAGCCCGCCGAGGTGCTATCGTCGAACCATCGGGTGTCGGATTCGCGACCCCGGTCCGCCCCGGACCCTGGCGGCGTTTGGTTGGAACGCGCCGCAACGTGGGTCGGAGGCGAAACGTCCCGGTGAACAGCTACCTGGGCTTTCCTGGCTTCGGTGCGGCGCGTCCCTTCCTCGCCGGCGGGGCAGCCTGATGTGCTGGTTCGAGGAACGTTCTCTGAGTCCGGGACCAGCGGCCCCCGCCGTCGCCCGCAGGATCGTCACCCAGGCGATCGGTCAGCGCGTCGGCACTGCGCACTGGGTCGCATTCGTGCAGTTCGACGCGAGTCTGATCGCCAGTGAGCTGGTGACCAACGCGATCCAGGCCGGCGCCGCCCGGCTGGCCGTGACCGTGCGTGTGCACCGGTCCCGCGTGCGGGTGACCGTGTCCGACGACGCACTCGGATTGCCGCAGATCGTGTCGGCCGGCCGTGACGCCGTCGCCGGCCGGGGCCTCACTCTGGTCGCCACCGTCGCCCGTGAGTGGGGCATCGACAGCGGCACGATCGGCAAGGACGTCTGGGCGGATCTCGGCCTCGCGCCGCAGGCATTCCCGGCGGGGCCGCTCAGCTGGTGTTACGAGATCGACGAGCACCCGGCCGACCCGCCGGCCGACGTCGGGCCCGTGGGAGCATCGGCCACATGGACGCCCACACCCGATCGGTGACCTACCGCGTCGTGATGGCATTCGCGACGCCGATCGTCAGGTGGTGGGGACGGCTACGCGTGGTCGGTCTGTCCCTGCTTCCCGCCACCGGCCCGGTCGTGCTCATGGTCAACCACGACAGCGCATGGGATCCACTGGTCGTCGGCGTCGCTGCGGGAAAGCGTCAGATCCATGCCTTGGCCAAGTCGTCCCTGTGGCATCCCAGGGCAGTCGGCTGGGTGCTTGACCACATGGGCCAGATCCCCATCGAGCGCGGCCGCGGCGATCTCACCGCGATGTCGGCGGCGGTCGACGCCGTGGCCGAGGGACGGTGCGTCGGAGTGTTCCCCGAGGGAACCGTCTCGCGTGGGCGGCCGCTGCGTCCGTTGAGCGGTGCCGGCCGCGTCGCACTGGCCGTTCCCGGGACGACCGTGCTCGGCGTGAGCGTGACGGGAGCCGTCGACATCGTGCGGTTCCCGCGTCGTCCGCGCATTCGCGTCGAGTTCTTCGACCCGGGCGAGGCGGCACCCGGTGAGAGCGCGATCGCGCTGACGAAGCGGGTCATGACCGAGGTCCGGCGCCGGGCGCCCGCGGCGATACCGGGGCGCAACCGCAAGGCTGCCGAGTTCCGCGCGCAGGCGGGGACGTGAGTGCCGCCGACGTCGTCGCCCCTCTGGTCCGTGCGACTCTGGGCGACGCGGTGCCTGTGCGGCTGCGCTGCTGGGACGGCAGCGAGTTCGGGCCGCCCGATGCGCCGGTACAAGTGCACATCACCACCCGGCGCGCTCTGCGTCGCATCATGTGGCAACCGAACGAGCTCGGGTTCGCCCGCGCCTACGTGTCCGGCGATCTGCTGATCGAGGGCGACCTGTGGGCCGGGCTGAGCGCGCTCGACGAACTCGCCGCGCCGGAGTCGGGGCCCGGGCGTGCAGGTCGACGCAGCAACCGTGCGTGCGCTCGCCCGGGCGGTCGTGCGGCTGGGACTGATCGGCACCCCGCCCCGTCCGCCGGCCGAGGAGAGCCACCTCGCCGGGCGACGGCACAGCACGGCGCGCGACGCAGCCGCGATCGCACACCACTACGACGTCGGCAACGACTTCTACCGCCTGCTGCTCGGACCGACCATGACCTACTCGTGCGCGTACTGGCCTGAAGGTGAATCGCAGACGCTCGACTCCGCGCAGGTGGCCAAGTGCGACCTCGTCGCCCGCAAGCTCGATCTGCAGGCGGGCATGCGCGTTCTCGATGTCGGCTGCGGCTGGGGGACGTTCGCGCTCCACGCCGCGCAGCACTACGGCACGTCGGTCGTAGCGATCACGCTGTCGCAGGAGCAGGCGGCTTTCGCGCGCACGCGCGTCGCCGCGGCCGGGGTCGCGGATCTTGTCGACGTCCGGGTGCAGGACTACCGCGAGGTCGACGACGGGCCGTACGACGCGATCTCGAGCATCGGCATGGCCGAGCACGTCGGTGCCGACACGTTGCCCGAGTACGCGGCCGCGCTCCACCGGCTGTTGCGTCCCGAAGGCAGGTTGCTCAACCACGCGATCTCGCGCCGTCCCGGACCTCGTCCGCGTCCGTCGAAGACCTCGTTCATCGACAGGTACGTGTTCCCCGACGGCGAACTCGTGCCGATGGCCACGATGGTGGCGGTGCTCGAGGAGGCCGGCTTCGAGGTGCGCGACGTCCAGTCGCTGCGCGAGCACTACACGCTCACGCTGCGCGCGTGGCTCGCCAACCTCGAACGCGAGTGGGACCGCGCCGTGGCCCTGTCGAGCGCGGCGCGGGCGCGCATCTGGCGCCTTTACATCGCCGGCTCGGCGCTGGGGTTCCAGGCGAACCGGATCGGCGTGAACCAGGTGCTCGGGGTCAGGACGAGCGCGCGCGGACGCAGCGGCATGCCACTGACGAGAACTGTCTGAGCGCCCTCAGAGCACGAAGCAGGCGATGGCCACGTACTGGCAGGCGGCCGCGAGGCTGACGTAGGTGTGGAACACCTCGTGGTAGCCGAACACCGCCGGGTTCGGGTCGGGGCGGCGGCGGTGGTAGCTGATGGCACCCGCGGTGTAGAGCAGGCCACCGACGATGAGCAGCACCGCCGGAGCGACACCGGCGTGCAGCCACACCGCCGGGACCGCCAGCCCGGAGATCCAACCGAGGCCGACGTAGATGACGCCGACCAACGCTTCGGGGGCGCGCAACCTGGCGAGCCGCAAGGCCGCGGCGAACACGGCGAGAGCCCAGAGCAACGTCAGCTCGACGATCTCGATCGTGCCGTGCAGGCAGATCACGATCGCTGGCGTCGCTGTCCCGGCGATCAAGAAAATGATCATCAGGTGGTCGAGGCGCTGCAGACGCAGGGACGCACCGGGCTGCCAGCGACCGCGGTGGTAGAGCGCGCTCGTGCCGAACAGGCAGGCGACCGCGGACGCGTAGATCGCAGCGACCGTCGTGTGGGTCGCGCCACGAGCGTGGACGATGACCAGCGTCCCGACGACGAGGGCGACCTCGAAGGTCACCAGGTGCTGCCAGCCGCGCCAGCGGGGCTTGTCGTAATGCAGGCCACGCGACGCGTCGTAGTGCAGACCCTGGCCGGGCGGTGGTGAAGTCACGGACCCGCTCACACGCATCCCCCGGGAGAAAGGCTCCGATTCGCCTCGTCGTTGGCGTCCACCCTAATCCCGGTAGCTGTGAAACGACGCTCCGCCGTCGCGGCCGGTCAGAACGTGTGCGCGCGACGCATCGTCCGCGGCCGCCCGTCGGGATCGACCAGAATCCGGTAGAGCGGGAGCGAGAGCACACGCGCGGTCGGGGACAGGTGCGTGCCGGCGTAGGGACGCAACCGGCCGGGCGGGCGCGCGCCGACGCGGCCGCCGTCGTGCCACGCCTGCAGATCCCGCGCGCTCTCGGCGAAGGCCGCGAACGCCCGGGCAGGGTCGACGAGATCGCTGTCGTCCGCGCCGGTGTCGTCGCGATCGAGGTGCTCGCGGGCCAGCCGCAGGCGAAGCTCGCGAGCGAATCGCCGCGCGCCGACGCCTGCGCTGTCGACGGTGCGCGGGGCGCGCTCGTCCGGCTCGTTGTCGAGCACGGCACAGGCCAGTTCCGAATCGTGCGTCCAGGACCGGCGGTTCACGTTGTCCGACCCCACCGACGCCCACACGTCGTCGACGACGCAGACCTTCGCGTGGACGTAGACAGGCGACCCCTCCGGGTTCTCGACGCCGTACACCGCAACCCGGCCGCCGCCGGCGCGGTGCAGTTCGGTGAGCGCCTGATGGCGGCCCAACAGATTGAGCGGGCGCGAGAACCGGCCGTCCTGATCGGGATGGTGCGGGATCACGGCGATCAGGTGCAGGTGCCGATTGGCTGCCAGCGCCTCTGCGAAACAGGACACGATCTCCGTCGACCACAGGTACTGGTCCTCGAGATAGATCAGCGAGCGGGCCTGCGGGATCACCTTGGAGTACGCGCGGGCCACGCTGCGCTCGCCGTCGGGCGCGAACGGGTAGCCGTGCCGGCGCGCCGGATACGTGCGCAGCACCTGGACGTCGGCCGTGCCGCGTGCGGGCGGATCGGGCAACTGCTCGGGCAGCGCGCCGGCCGTTCGGTCGTCGCGCCGGATCGCCATGCTCGCCAGGTTGATCGGGTTGCGGCTCAGCGGCTGCGGGTCCTCCCATCGCTCGCGGAACACCGTCTCGACGTCGCCCACCGCCGGCCCGCGGATCGCGAGCTGGACGTCGTGCCACGGCGGATGCGCGCCGTAGACGTCGGCCATCGGCTGACGCTGCCGGTCGCCGCGATGGTCGGCATCGTCGCGCCTGCTGTGACACAGGTCGATCCCGCCCACGAATGCGACGTCGAGTTCGACGCGTCCGGGATGGCGCAGCACGACGAACTTCTGATGGTGCGAGCCGCCGGGACGCACCCGCATGTCGAGCAGGCACTCGCCGCCGGCTGCCTCGATCTCCTCACCGAGATGGCGGTTCTGTTGCTCGCTGAAGGAGAACCGGTCGAGATGGGAACGCCAGACCAGGCCCTTGACGACGACTCCGCGCGTGGCGGCGTCCGCGAAGACCCGTGAGACCGCGGTGCCGGGACCGTCGAGCAGCTGATCGGGATCTCCGCGCCAGTCGGTGAACATCAGCAGGTCACCGCGCCGCATGGCCCGCACCGCGCGCAGCAGCTGCGGAAAGTAGGTCCTGCCGTGGATCAACGGCTCCACCTCGTTGCCCGCCGTCCACGCAAGGCCGTCAGCGTGCCGGCTGTCGAGCCGGGTGGCCGGGTTGCCCCGCTGCGAACCGGTCAGGAACCACTGGGCGATGTCCACCGGCCCATCTAATCCGACCGGGCAATCCGAACGTGCACCGGCGACGCGATGTGCTCGACGGTGGTCGGGCCTCAGACGTGGACGCGCCTGATCGTGTTGTTGTTCGCGTCGTACACCCAGAGGTCTCCGAAGCCGGCGGCCAGAGCGAATGCGTCGCCGCCGATCGTCACCGTGCGCAGCAGCGCACCGGTCCGCGGATCGCGTTGTTCCAGGACGGCATGGGAGCTCCGTCCGGTGTCGGGATCCACAGTGGTGTCGTCACCGATCCAGATCGTGCCACGGCGGGTGGCCAGAGACCCCGGGATGCCTGTGGACGCGATCGCCTGCTGGACGGTGCCGTCGGTCGCGAGCCGGTAGGTGGTTCCGGTGCACGGGTCGACGCTCCAGACGAATCCCGCGATGGCTGTGATCGGACCGCAGAACTGGTCGTCGATCGTCGCCGGTGTGGTGACGGCGTCGGTGGCCGGGTCGACGGCCTGCAGTGCCTGGAGGTTGGAGCTGACGACGTAGACGTTGGTGCCGTCGTCGGTGACGTCCTGCGGTCCGTTGCGGAACGTGTCGGGCGCGCCGACCTGGACGGTGTCGCGGACCCTGTCGGTTCGAGGGTTGATGCGGCTCAGCGCCGCGCCGTGATGGTCGGAAACCCAGAGCGATCCGAACGCCGCATGGATCCATTGCGGCTGCAATCCCGTGGCGATCTTGGCCTGCACGTGCCCGTTCGGAGCCAGCCGCCACACGGCGTTGCCGAAGTAGTCGCTGATCCAGATGCTGCCGAAGGCGATCGTCATGCCGCCGCCGGGAAACGGCAGGGACGCGACAAGGGTCATCCGGCGCGACGACGGGTCGAGCCGGTAGACCTTCGCGTCGTGGAACTCGTCGACATTCGCCGTCCACATCGTGCGGAGGCCGGCCTGCAGCGCGTAATTGCCCGGCGGGGGCGTGTACGTCGCGACAACAGGTTCCGTGCGGGCAGTTGCCGGCGATGCGCCTGCAAGCGCACCGATCACCACCGCCGCCGAGGCGCCGATCGCCGTCGCCGTCCTTCGCAACGAACTCATCATCGTGGTCCTCTCAGAAGTGGTCGGCGCGCAGGAGTGCGCTGTCGTCGAAGTCGGCGACCCAGAAGGCGCCGGCCGCATAGTGCGGAAGGAAGGCTTCGATCCCGACGCCACGGTGGGAGATCTCGGCACCGGTGACGACGTTGCGTTTGACCAGCTTTCCGTGGGTGCACCCGGTGTCGTTGCACATGTACTCACCGGTGTAGAGCGCGCCACGGACGATCACTGCGCCCCAGTCGCCGGCGGGGGGTGTCAGGACGGTGGAGATCCGCTTCGTACGGGCGTTCCACCTGTAGTAGCTCTGCGAGCACTCGGTGTCATCGAGCCAGTAGCCGCCAGAGGCCGGCAGGATCCGGGCGCACGAAGCCGCGTCAGCACCGACGAGGTCGTAGCGCACCCTGCCGGTGCTCGGGTCGATGCGGGCAACCCGTCCACTCACCGGCATGGACGCGAGCACGTCCGAGCCGCTGTAGGCCAACTGGTACGGCCCGTCCGAACTGTCCTTTGAGTCGACCCTGACGGTGCGCACCACGGAGTTGTCGGCAGGGTCGATCTCAATGACCGAGCGGTTGTTCTGCAGGGCTACCCACAGAGACGAACCGTCGGACACGATCGAGTCCGGCGAGCGGCCGACTGAGATCGCCGCGGTGACCGACATGCTGCGCGGGTCGATGCGCAGCACCTCGTTCCGGAAGTACGACGTGACCCAGATGGAGTGCGCGGCCACCGCCATCGCCCTCGTGTCCATGCTGTCGCCGGTCGAAGCGCCGCTCGGCAGCGTCAGGCTGCCGGTGATCGAGTTGGTGGCCGGGTCGATACGTATCAGGACGGGTTGCTCCGGGCCGGTCCCCCCGGGCGGCAGGGCGAGCGTGTACACGTTGCCGCCGTAACCGACGGTGTCGTGCGCGCAGCAGACGGGCAATGGGACCGGGGTGGAGGCGGCGGAGGCAGCCGGAGCCACGGCCAGGCCGACCATCATGGCGAGCGCCGCCGTCGACAGCGCGACGAGGCGGGTGAACATGCGCATCGTGACCCCCGAGTTCGGTCCGGCGCCGGATGTGCCGGCCGGGTCACTGTCGACAGCTGCGGTTGCAGCACGGTTGCAGTGCGCGTGCAGCCCGCCGGAAACCTGGTTCAGCAGACTCGGCGGTAGGGCTGGTCGGCGGCGAGCTGTGCCCAGCGCGCGCGGCTCACGGTGCCGCCGGCGAGCAGGCACGCCGTGCGGACGAGGTCGCCCGGTGCGCTGTCGAAGGTGAACCACCGCTGCAGATCGGTGCCGGGCCTTCGGACGTCCGGGGCGAGACCGACGATCCGCCCGGTCGGGCGGTACCACGCGAATATCCCGCCGTTGTTCGCGCCGTTGCCGACAGCGATCGGACTCGCCTCGCGGCTCAGCCCCGGCACGCTCCAGGAGTTCAGCGTGCCGGGGGTCCCGGCCGAGACCAGGTCGCTGCCGGTCGGAGAGAAGCTCACCGTCCTGATGGCACCGGGCTCGGCCACGCCGGCCGTCGCCACCCGGTGCAGGGTGCGTGCGTCGTACAGCGCAAGCGTGCCGTCGTAGGTTCCTACAGCGAGAAGGCGATGGTCGGGCGACCAGGCGAGGGCGGTCGGGGAGGTGACGTCGCCGAGACCCGTCTGCGCGAGCAGGCGGCCGGTGTGGACGTCGACGCGGCCCAGTCGCTGGTCGGGAGGTGTGGCGTCGTTCGGGCCGATGCCCCCCGCGTCCGGCTGATGCGGGCCGGTGTCGGCACCGCCGAACACCAGCGTCCCGTCGGGCGCGAACTGCCACGGTATTGCCAGCACGCGCGCGGCGTCCGGCTGCGCGAACTTGATCGTGAAGCTGCGCAGATAGGTGCCGGACGGGACGGCGAACACGCCTATGCGCGAGGCGTTCAGGTTGACGTAGGCGGTGCGGCCGTCCGGACTGAGCGCTGCGTTGTCGCCGGGCCCGAACGCCGATGGCGCGTCCGGCGGCAGGTGCAGGGTGCCCAGCTTGCGGTCGTGCACCAGATCCTGGACGAGGACCGTGTTGTGGCCCGACGTGTCTTCCTCGCTGGCGAGGGCGGTCCGGCCGTCGGAGCTCGTGACCAGTTGGTTGAGATACCCGTTGGTCGGCAGCGTGAGCGGCCAGGTGATGAGGTGACCCGTGCGGACGTCGAGGGCGTAACCGCGTTCGCCCGCGCTCGGGCCGTCCGCAGGAGTCATGCCCAGGACGGTGTGGCCGAACAATTCGCCGCGGTCGGGCGCGTGCAGATCGGGGCCGGCCTCGGTGATCAGCCTCGGGCTGTCCGACACGCCCCAGGAAACGAGTTGGCTGTCGAGACCGCCCGAGTACAGCCCGCTCGCATGTGTCGTGCCTGACCAGGCGAGGCCGAGCAGTGGCCCTGATTCACCGGTCAGGGCCTCGGCGAGGGCGCCGGTGGCGGGTCGGTAGACATTGAGCGAGCCGCTGAAGGATCCGACCGCCAGCGCGCGGCCGTCCGGCGCGTACGCGGCTGCGCTGACGCCCTGCGGCTGGGTCGGGACAATGGTGGGCGTCCCGCCGCGGGTCGGGTACACCGTGACCCGCGTCGGATCGTTGACCTCGCTCACCGCGACCGTGCCGCCGTCGGGGGCGACCGCGAGCACGCCGGGTTGCGGAGCCGCCCGCGGCCCGACCACCCGGGCGATCGGGCGCAGGCTCGGCAGTGACCAGACCCGAACGCTGCCGTCCGGGTTCTGCACCGCGAGCGAGGTTCGAGAGACGGCAAGCCCGGTCGGGTCGACGGGCACGAACACCGTCCGTGGCCTCGCCACCCAGCGGTGCGCGTCGTAGATCCGGATCGCGACGCGGCCTGCCACGTGGCGCAGGCCCAGTACAGCGAGCCAGCGGGCGTCCTGCGACATCACCGGCGACAAGCGATTGTTGTCGTCGTCCTCGGTCAGCACGCGCGTCCGGTGCCCCGTCGCGACGTCGAAGATCGCCACCCTGTTGTGGTTCACCGTCTCGCGAGGATCGGGGCCGGAGACGACGACCTGCCGGCCGTCCCGCGACATCCCGGTGACGAGATAGCCGTGCGAGAAGAACCGCGACACGAGGCGGCGCGTGCGGGTGTCGTACACCGAAAGCATGCGGCGGTTGTCGATCACGGCCACACGGGTGCCGGCGGGATTCGTGGCGATGGACTGGATGCGGTGCGCCACCTGCACGCGCCACAGCGCCGACTGGTTGCGTTCGACCGCGGCGAGCAGGGCGCCGCGCGTGTCCGGCGAGTTCTGCAGCCGGTAGGCCGCGACCGCGAGCAGGCTGGACGAGGCGATGTCCGGTGCCGTGAGCGACTGGGCTGCGAGCCGGCGTGCGTCCGCGGTCAGCGCGGATGCTCGCGCCTGCGCCGCCGCCCGGTCGGCCGAGGCGCGCTCGTGCACCGCGACGCCGATGCCGACGGCGGCGAGCATCACCATCGCGGCGAGGCCGATCGCGACGGCCCGCAACCGGCGACGGCCGTGCGCCTCGCGCGCGAGCTGGCGCCGGGTCGCGAGCAGTTCGGCGCCGGCTGCTGCCTCGGACGCCGCGAGGAACTCGGCCTCGAGGGCGGTGATGTCGTCGGGATGGTCGTCGCGCCAGTCTGCGGCGGCGTGCAGCCGCGCGCCCCGGTAGAGATCCGAGCCGGGCCGCCCGGCGTCGTGCCAGGCGCGACTCGCGACGTCGAGGTGATCCAGCAACTCCGCGGCGAGGACGCGTTCCTCGAGCCAGCCGCGCAGGCGCGGCCAGTGCGCGAGCAGCGCGTCATGCGTGATCTCGACACGCGCGTCGGTGATCGTGACGAGGCGGTCGGCCGCCAGCGCCGACAGCACCCGCACAGACGTGTCGTCGACGGCGATGTCCGCGCGGCGCACCGGGCGACGCACCCACGAGTCGGCCTCGCGGCCGGCGAGGCGAACCAGCAGACGACGGGCGACGGCGCGTTCGTCGTCGTCGAGACGCAGGTACGCCTCTTCGGCCGTGGCCTCGACGGCCGATGCGACACCGCCGCCGCGGCGGTAGCCGTCGAGCGTCAGCGTGCGCCCGTCGCGGTTGGCCCAGGTGCGCACGAGCGCGGCCGACAGCAACGGCAGCGCGGCGGGCTGGCCCGCCACCTCGTCGAGCACGGCCTCGACCAGCTCGTCATCGACGTGCAGGCCGACCCGCTCGGCCGGTTCGACCACCACACGGCGCAACTCGTCCTCGCGCATCGGTCCGACCAGCACGGCGGCCGTCTGCGCGTAGGCCGCCAACGGACGGACCTCCGCGAGCCGGCCGTAGAAGTCACCGCGCAGCGCGAGGACGGCACGGCCCCCGGCGCCGACGAATTCCTCCAGCCGCTCGATCGCGGCGCGCCGGCCGGCCGCCGAGAGCCTCGTGAACAACTCCTCGGCCTGGTCGAGCACCACGAGGTCGAGCTCGCCGGTGAGCGCCCCGGACAGCTCGTCGGCCGGCGTGATCACCGCCGAGCGCCACGCCGCCGATCCGGGCAGGGCGCCGGCCCGCAGCGCGGGGATCAGGCCGGCTCGCAGCGCGGACGACTTGCCCGTCCCGCTCGCGCCGACCACGACGACCACACGGTTGTCGGCGAGCATTCCGACCAACTGGGCCGTGAGCCGTTCGCGGCCGACGAACAGGTCCGCGTCGGTGTCGACGTAGCTCGCCAGGCCGCGGTACGGGCAGACGTCGCGGTGTGGTTCGGACAGCTGCACCGACGCGCCGGCCGAGGCGGCAAGCAGCTCCGGGTCCTGGTGCAGGATCCGGCTCTCGAGGCCGCGCAGCCTCGGGCCCGGGTCGATGGCGAGGTCCTCGGCGAGGGTCGAGCACGCCCGACGGTAGGTCGCCAACGCGTCCGCCTGCCGTCCCGACCGGTAGAGCGCGACGATCAGTTGCTCCCACCCACGCTCGCGGTACGGCGCGGTGGCCACCCGCTTCTCGAGCGCCGGAACGAGATCCTCGGCGGCGCCCAGCGCCAGCGCATGATCGGTGCGCTGTTCCTCCGCGAGGGCCCGCAACTCGAACAGACGCACGCGCTCCGCCACGCAGAACGGGGCATCGGCGAACTCCTCGTAGGCGTCGCCGCGCCACAGGGCAAGCGCCCGGTCAAGGGTGGCGAACGCCCGCGACGGATCGGCGGACACCGGCGGTGCCCCGGCCGCGCGGACACCGTCCTCGAAGTCGGTTGCGTCGAGGTCGTGCTGCCCGAGGACGAGCCGGTACCCGGTGCGTTCGGTGAGCAGCACGGCATCGGCGTCGCCGCGGCCGAGGTCGTGGCGCAGCCGAACCATGTGGCTCTGCAAGGTCTTGGCAGCGCTGCGCGGCGGCACCTGTCCCCAGACGTCCTCGATGAGCACGTCCGGTGCGACCGTGCGCCCGGCCCTGCTCAGCAGCGCGGCGAACAGCAACCGGCGCGCCGAGCCCCCGACCGTAACGGTCGTGCCGTCGGCCCTGCGCACCACCAGCGGGCCGAGTACACCGCACCACATGCCGGCGAAATCTAGCCCTCGCCGATTGAGAAGTCGCGCTTCCGACATGTGCCCGGCGGCCAGGTCGGGTCGGCGTCAGACGCGGGCCGGGCCCCAGAAGGGTGAGTAGCCGCCCTGCGCCAGCAGCACCTTGCCCGTGGGGCACGTACTCGGCAGATGCAGCCGCATCACGTAGACGCCTTCGCCGCGTACCGCGGTCGTGGCGTTGCCCTGCTCGAACCAGGCCACGCCCGTGCCGTCCGGCGCGATCGACGGCGAGTAGGCCTGCGCGCCCGATCCTCCGCCGGTCGCCGTGTTCTCACAGTGGGGCCGTGGGCGTGGCGGGGTGCCGGAGATCGTCCACAACCGCAGCACGTGGGGTTCGCCCTGCTGGTAGTCCGACGCGCCCGTGGTTGCGACGATGCCGTGCCGCACGCTCGGTGTCGCGACCGCGAAGTCGCTACCGGCGTTGCCGGCGTTGCCCCACCACGTCTTGGCCACGTAGTTCGGAGCGTCGGCCTGCAGCAGCAGTTCGTCCGAGGGCGAGAGCTTGTCGAGGACAAGCCGCGTCGATGACGCCCACGACCCGGCTTCGAGGTCCCACGTGGTCGAGTCACTCTGGCGCACGCGGTGCGCCGCCCCGCCCTTGATACCGACGACGAAGGTCGCCCACACGGTGGAGAGGGTGCAGGACGGGTCCTGCCAGGTGCCGTGCTCGACGTAGGCGATCTTGCTGCCGTCCGGCGAGACGATGGCGCGATACAAACCGTACGGCTGGTAGCGATACGGGACCGGCGAGCACGACACGGTGCCGGCTGATGCGTAGGAGTCCTGCGGCGGCGCGAACTTACGGATCACCCGGCCGTTGCGGTTCATCACCCACAGCCATCCTGTGGGGTAGCCCTTCGCGCCCTTCTGGTTCCGGATCGCGACGATGACACCCGAGTCCGTCTGCGACGGCGACAGGTAGCCGGGTCCACCCGTGTGGTCGGCAGTGGCTGTCGCCCCGTTCGTCGTCACGCGACGCGTCCTCGTACCGTCCGGGCTCTTCAGGTACAGGTCACCCTTACGGACATAGACGATGCTGCCGTTGCCCGGGATCCCTGTCGCCACCGCGGCGCGGACGCGGTCGGGGCGAGCGGCCCCGGCGGCTGTCGATCCCGTGGCTAGCACGGCCGCTCCCGCGAGAAGGACGAGCGCGGCACGGATCGGGCGTGAGGTCATGGTGGTCTCCTGACCGGTCGGAACTGGATGAGCTCACACTGCAGCGTGCCGCTCGCTGCGACATCGCACAGTTGCGCCACATTCGCGGGCGCAGCGATGCGTCTCGCCCGGCCGGGCCGTCAGATGGTGGCGCGGCCCCAGGTCACCGCCTCGCGAACGCTTGCCGGAAGGTTGTCGGCGACCGCCTGGTCGAGACGCAGCCCGAGGGCGTCGTTGAACGTCGAGAACGCCAGGCGGAGCACGAGGAACAGGGTGGCGGCGAAGATCTGGTCGTCGCTGAACCCGGCGGTGCGAAGCTCGTCGACGTCGTCCGAGCTGGTCGCATTCGGATCGCGCACCACCTTGCGCGCCCACCGGGCCAATGCCTTTTCCTCAACGGAGAGCGCCTCGTCGTCTCCGCGCAGCACGCTGACCGGCACGTCCGCGCTGCCCGCCCAATGCGCCAACTTTCCGCCCCATGCGTAGGCGCAGGCCGAGTCGCCGAGGGTCGCCGCCATCGCCGTGGTGAGCACACCGCGGTGACGCAACGACAGGCTGCCGAACCTGGCGGCACCTCGCTGCAGGGCGAACAGGTCTTCGAACGCACCGGGCATGCGACCCCAGAGCTTGACCACCGTCGAGACGAACCCGTCCTCGTCCAGGTCCTCCTTCCGCGCCTGCTCGGCGTACTCGTTCGGCGGATACCACGACAGGAAGTTGCCGGTGAAGTCGTCCGCGTACGAATCAGGCAGCTCGACCGGACGCCGGGCAAGGAACGCCGTGACATTGATCTGCGCCCGCAACGGCAGTCCTTCGCGGACGTGTTCGGTCGCGAGCGCGACGCACCGGTCGTGAAACGCCTCGGCACCGACCTGCTCGATCGCCTCGTAGGCCGGCCCGGTCGACGCCAACGCCCGCGCGAACGCCTCGGGGTCGGCGAACTCCCATACGAACGGGAGGTTCCTGCGTTCGACGTCGCCGAAGCCGGCCTCCACGAGCAGCCGCTCTCCGACCCCGGGCTTGCCCATCTGGTTCATCTCGGCCTGGTTCGTCACCTTCGGCGCGTCGGCCAGCGTGAACGGCGCCAGCGCCCATGCCCCCGGTGAGGCCTTGATGTGACCCCAGACGGTCAGGCCCAACCTGCCGCCCGGCTTCAGCACGCGCAACGCTTCGCCCAGAGCGTTCGGTGTCGTGGCCCAGATGCCGCGAAAGCTCGTCACGACGTCGAAGCTCGCGCTGTCCCAGGGCAGTTCGTTCATGTCGCCGACGCGGACGTCGCCATCGGGGTTGCGGTCGCGCGCGACAGCTATCAGCCGCGGCGAGGCGTCGATCCCTGCCACGTCGGCGCCCCGCAGCGACGCCAACTCCAGCGCCAGCCCTGCGCCGCAGGCAAGGTCGAGCAACGTGTCGCCCCCGGCGACGCCGAGCGCGTGGTGCAAGCCCACGTACTCGCGAACGTTCGACGGTTCGCTCAACGTTGCAAAGTCCGCCGCCAGCCGGCCCCAGCCGGTATCAACCGTCTCCCACTGCTTCATGCCGACGATCGTCACGGCAGCGGCGGCAACGCACAAGAGGCTCGGTCGGCCGTTCAAGCCCGGTGTGCTGCGCCCAGCAGTGAGCTAGGGCCGGCCGCGGGATCGCACCAGTTCGCACCCGGCCGCACAGTCCCGCACTGTCCCGCGCCGGACACCGGCACACTCCGGCAGCCGGCCGGTTCGTGTCTACAGTGCGGCGATCGCCTCGTTGAGCGTCGTCGACGGACGCATCACCGCGGCAGCCTTCTCGTCGTCGGGCCGGTAGTAGCCGCCGATGTCTACGGGCTCACCCTGCACTGCAAGCAGCTCTGCGGTGATCGTCTCTTCGCCGTCCGTGAGCGCCTTGGCGAGCGCGGTGAAGGCTTCGGCCAGGTCGGTGTCGTCGCTCTGGTCGGCCAGCTCCTGCGCCCAGTACATCGCGAGGTAGAAGTGACTGCCGCGGTTGTCGATCGTGCCGAGCTTGCGGCCCGGCGAGCGGTTCTCGTCGAGGAACCTGCCGGTCGCGCGGTCGAGGGTGTCGGCGAGGATCTTCGCCCGTGCGTTGTCGGTCGACTGCGCCAGGTGCTCGAAGCTGACCGCGAGGGCCAGGAACTCGCCGAGGCTGTCCCAGCGCAGGTAGTTCTGCTTGACCAGCTGCTGGACGTGCTTCGGCGCCGAGCCGCCGGCGCCCGTCTCGAACAGCCCACCGCCGTTGATCAGCGGAACGACCGACAGCATCTTCGCGCTCGTCCCGAGCTCGAGGATCGGGAACAGGTCGGTGAGGTAGTCGCGCAGCACGTTGCCGGTCACGCTGATCGTGTTCTCGCCCTTCCGGATGCGCTCGAGCGAGGTGGCGATCGCCGCGACAGGTGCCGCCAGCGTGATGTCGAGCCCGTCCGTGTCGTGCTCGGGCAGGTACTGCTCGACCTTGGCTATGAGGTTGGCGTCGTGGGCGCGGTCGGCGTCCAGCCAGAAGATCGCCGGGTCACCGGTCGCGCGAGCGCGGGTCACGGCGAGCTTGACCCAGTCGCGGATCGCCACGTCCTTGGTCTGGCACATCCGCCAGATGTCGCCCTGACTGACCGCGTGCTCGAGGAGGACCGTCCCGGACTCGTCGGTTACCCGGACGGTGCCGGTCTGCGCGATCTCGAACGTCTTGTCGTGGCTGCCGTACTCCTCGGCGGCCTGCGCCATCAGCCCGACGTTCGGCACCGAGCCCATCGTCGCCGGTTCGTACGCGCCGTTGGCGCGGCAGTCGTCGATGACCACCTGGTAGATGCCTGCGTAGCTGCTGTCCGGGATCACGGCAAGCGTGTCGTGCTCGTCGCCGTCCGGTCCCCACATGTGCCCGGACGTACGGATCATGGCGGGCATCGACGCGTCGACGATCACGTCGCTCGGAACGTGGAGGTTCGTGATGCCGCGGTCCGAGTCGACCATGGCCAGCGCCGGCCCGCTCGCGAGCTCCGCGTCGAACGATGCCTTGATCGCGTCGGCCTCAGGCAGCGACTCGATGCCCTTCAGGATGCCGCCCAGCCCGTCGTTGGGCGACAGGCCGGCGGCCGCGAGCGCTTCGCCGAACTCGGCGAAGGTGTCGGGGAAGAACGCGCGCACCGTGTGTCCGAAGATGATCGGGTCGGACACCTTCATCATCGTCGCCTTCAAGTGCACCGAGAAGAGCACGTCCTCGGCCTGGGCACGTGCGATCTGCGCGGTCAGGAACGCGCGCAGCGCGGCAACGTTCATGGCGGTCGCGTCGACGACCTCGCCGGCGAGCACGGGCACCGATTCGCGCAGCACGGTCGACGAGCCGTCGTCGCCGTGCAGGGTGATGGTGAGCGCGGTGTCGTTGTCGATCACGACCGACTTCTCGTTGCTGCGGAAGTCCTCGGCGTCCATGTGGGCGACGTTCGTCTTCGAGTCGCCGCTCCACTCGCCCATGCGGTGCGGGTGTTTGCGGGCGTAGTTCTTGACCGAGGCGGGCGCGCGCCGGTCGGAGTTGCCCTCGCGAAGCACCGGGTTGACCGCGCTGCCCTTGACCTTGTCGTAGCGGGCGCGCACGTCGCGGTCCTCGTCCGTGCTGGGCGAGTCCGGATAGTCGGGCAGGTCGTAGCCCTGCTCGCGCAGTTCGGCGATCGCGGCCTTGAGCTGCGGGATCGACGCGGAGATGTTCGGCAACTTGATGATGTTCGCCTCGGGCGTCTTGGCGAGCTCGCCCAGTTCGGCGAGGGCATCGGCCTCGCGCTGGTCGTCGCCGAGACGGTCGGGGAACTGGGCGATGATGCGCCCGGCCAGCGAGATGTCGCGGCTCTCGACGTCGACCCCTGCGGTGCGCGCGAACGCCTCGATGATCGGCAGGAGCGAATAGGTGGCCAGCAGCGGCGCCTCGTCGGTGCGGGTGTAGATGATCTTCGCCATGGTCTCGCCAACTCCGTCCGCTCAATTATCTTGACGTCAAGATACCTTACCCGATGCGCTCCGCGGATTGCGCCGAGCAGGCAGGACAGAACCGTTCGACGGCGGCGTTGCGGAGGGCGTGGGATTCGAACCCACGATGACTGTCACCAGCCATAGCGGTTTTCAAGACCGCCGCACTAGGCCACTATGCGAGCCCTCCAGATGCCCGATGGCACATCGCGCCACATCCTTCCACGGCGGCAGGTAGGTGAGCAGGCGTGATCCGACCGGGCTCCGGGCAATGGATCGAGCGGGCCTACGGGACCGCGATGAGCATCAGGTCGACCACCAGGGCGGGATGGTCTGTCGCGCCGTGCATGCTGATCGCTCTTGCACTCACGACCTGCGCTCCGGTTGCGAGAACGTCCTGGCGGGCCCCGTCGCCGGCGCGGACGAACCCGTGCGGCACGCAGGACTGCGGGTCGGCCGGCTGACCGCTACGGAGGTTGAGATCGGCACCGACGATCACCGGCTCGGCGCGGTCGGCGCCGGTGAGCATCGGGATCGACCTGCTCATCAGGAAACGGCATTCGCGCAACGCGACCTCGGGGTCGGTACTGGACAGATGGGTCGTGCAGGCAAGCAAGCCCCGGATCGCGTTCACGCACAACCATCCGCGCTTCTCGGTGTCTGCCGGGTCCTGGGCGGCGTACTCGCCGCCTGAGACGGAGTAGCCGTGATCGGCCGGCGTGTGCACGAGCAGACCGTCTCCGAATGCTTCGCCGTTGCGGCAGCGAACGGCACGGTGGCCGGTGCCCGATTCGTCGACCGCTCTGAATCGCGACACGAACAGCCCGCTACCGACAACGCGGCGCAGCGTGCGCGCCAGCAGGGTCGCGTCATTGCTGCAGATCTCGTTGAGCGTGACGATGTCGGGCCGTTCGGTTCGGATGACGCGAGCGGCCTCAGCTAAGGCGCGGCCGGTGAAGCACGGGGCTAGTCCGCTGTCGCACAGGTTCATCTGCAGCACCCGGAGTTCGGCGCCCCCTCGGCCGCCCGCGGCACCCGCGGCGTGGCCGCCACGAGCCACGCACGCTGCCAGGGCGAGCACCGACAGGAGGCAGCAGCCCGCAGCGAGGAATCGGCGAGCTAACAACGGGCCACCACAGCCATCGCGCGCCCCCGTCCTGCCGCTGTCTAGAGGGACGTGCCGGCGATGCGATCGGTTCAGCGTCGGACCGCAGCGGGCGCGCGAGGCGGAGCTTTACCGGGTTTGCCCGCAGCGGTGGCGAGCCCCTCTCACTGCGTGTCACACTAACAAGAACTTTACAAAGGTCAGCGAAGGACAAGCCCGGTGTCGTCGTATCACCCCATGCCCCGACCGCAGCGCAAGGACGCGGTGCGCAACCGCGCTGCGCTGATCCAGGCCGCCCGTGAGGTCTTCGCCCGGCGCGGGTTCGAGGCGAGCATGGACGACATCGCCGAGCACGCCCGACTCGGCGTGGGCACCGCCTACCGGCACTTCCCGAACAAGTACGTGCTCGCCGACGTGGTGTTCGACGACGTCGTCGACGACTTCGTCGCCCGCGCCCGACAGTCGCTGAGCGAAGCGGATGCGTGGGACGCGCTCGTCAGCCTGCTCGAACGCCTGCTCGAAGCGCAGAGCGACAACCGGGCAATCCGCGAGATCATGCTCGGCCAGCGCCAGGACTCTCCCGTCCATCACCGCGCGATGATCGCGGCGTTCGCGGAGCCGTTCGCGCGCGCTCGCGCCGCCGGTGCCGTCCGCGCGGACGCCGAGGTCGCCGATCTCAGCGCGATCGTGATCATGCTGTGCACCATCACCGACGCGAGCGGTGCGCGCGGTCCACGGCTGTGGCGTCGCTACCTGCCCATCCTGCTGCAGGGCATGCGTCCCGGCGGCGCGGCGCTGCCCGTCGTCCCGCCGGTGCCGCACGAGCTGAGCACCGCCACCATGTCAGCCTGACCGGTACACCACCTCGCCCGAGGCGAGCGTCGTGACGACCGACGTATCGGCGAGCTTGCCGTCAAGCGTGAACACGTCCTGGTCGAGCACGGCGAGGTCGGCGCGCTTGCCGATCGCGAGAGTGCCGCCGGCGTCGTCGTGGTTCAGGTACGCAGAGCCGGATGTGAACGCGGTGAGCGCGTCGTCGAGCGAGAGCCGTTCGGCGGGCAGGAAGGGCACGTTGTCGCGGTGCTCCGGGTCGACGCGCCGCACCGCGACCTCCAGCTGGTCGAACGGATCGGCTGTCGTCACCGGCCAGTCGCTGCCCATCGCGAGTCGGGCGCCGGCCCGGCGCAACCCCTCGAACGGGTACTGCAGCGCACCGCGCTCGTCCCCGATGTACGGCCAGGTCAACTCGTCCATCTGCGGTTCGCGCTGCGCCCAGTAGGTCTGGCAGTTGGCGACAACACCGAGCGGGCCGAAGCGAGCGAGGTCCGACGGCTGGATCACCTGTAGATGCGCGATGTGATGGCGCCGGTCGGACACCCCGTTCGCACGTTGCGCCGCCTCGACCGCGTCGAGCGCGTTGCGGATCGCCCGGTCGCCGATCGCGTGCATGTGCACCTGGAACCCGAGCGCGTCGAGCTCGGTGAGAGCCGCGACCAGCAGGTCGCGGTCGACGTAGTCGAGGCCGTAGTTCTCGTCGGGCACGTGACTGCCGCAGCCCGCGCAGTACGGCTGCAGCATCGATGCCGTCTGGTTCTCGATGATGCCGTCGACCATGATCTTCACTGTCGTCGGACGGAACGTGCCCGCCGCGCGCTCCCGGCGCTCCTGGAACTCGGGGATCTGATCGAGGCCGCGATGCCGGTCCCACCACAGCGCGCCGACGACCTGCGCCGTGAGCCGGCCGTCGGCACCCAGTGCGCGGTAGGCCTCGAAGGTCTGCGGCGTCACCCAAGCGTCCTGCCAGCCGGTGATGCCGAGCGCGTACAGATGCTGCTGCGCGTGCAGGATCGCCTGCTCCCACTGCGCACGCGACGGCTCGGGCACCCACCGTTCGTTGAACGTGTACGCCGCTCCCTCGTGCAGCATCCCCGTTGGTGTGCCGTCGACATCGCGCTCGAAGTAGCCGTCCGGCGGATCGGGAGTGGTCGCGTCGATGCCGGCGATGCGTAGCGCCGCGCTGTTGACCCACGCGCCGTGCACGTCGCGGTTGAACAGGAACGCCGGACGGTTTCCGGTCACAGCGTCGAGATCGTCGCGGTGCGGGCCGGTCCCCGGGAAGTGGTCGAGTGCCCAGCCGCCGCCGGTGATCCACTCGACGTCCGGATTCGCCTCGCAGTACGCGGCGATCCGCGCCAGGTAAGCGGGTCGGCCCTCGGGCAGCTCGTGCAGGTCGATCGTCAACAACTCGCGCGCGGCCGGCGGGGCATGGATGTGGCAGTCCTGCATGCCTGGGACGACCAGTTCGCCGGCGCGGTCGAGCACCTCGGTGGGCGGGCCGATCAGCGAGCGTACGTGCTCGTCGCCGAGTGCCACGACGCGTCCGTCCTTGACCGCGAGCGCGTCGGAACGCGTGCCGTCGCCGACCCAGACGGCGGTGTCGGTGAACACGAGGTCGGCCGAGTTCGTCATGTGCCCATCATGACGATTGACCGCCCCCGGCGATACGCGTACCAAGGACCCATGGACGTCGAGGTGCTCGGGCGCGCGCTGTCGACACTGCCCGCCGACGACGACCACCCGTACCGAACGGGGCCGTGGCGTCCACAAACCGTCGAGCGGAGCGCGACGTACGACATCGACGACTGCGACGTGATCGGCAGGATTCCTGATGATCTCGACGGCGTCTATCTGCGCAACACCGAGAACCCGGTGCATCCGGCCTTGCAGATCTATCACCCGTTCGACGGCGACGCGATGGTGCACGCGATCGGCTTCCGCGACGGAAAAGCCTTCTACCGCAACCGATTCGTGCGCACCGACGGATTCGTCGCCGAGCAGCATGCGGGCCGCCCACTGTGGGCCGGCCTCGCCGAAGACCCGACGTCCTCACCGTCCGAGCGCGGGTGGGGAGCACGCACGCGGATGAAGGACGCCTCGAGCACCGACGTCGTCCTGCACAACGGCGTCGCGCTGACGAGCTTCTACCAGTGCGGCGACCTGTACCGGCTCAGCCCGACGACACTCGAGACGCTCGGCAAGGCGAGTTGGGACGGCAGGTTCCCGTCGTCCGTCGGCGTCTCTGCGCACCCGAAGCACGACGAACGCACCGGTGACCTGTTGTTCTTCAACTACTCGACCGAGGCGCCGTATCTGCACTACGGCGTGGTCGACGCCGCCGACCAACTCGTGCACTACATCGACGTCCCGCTGCCCGGACCCCGGCTGCCGCACGACATGGCGTTCACCGAGAACTACGCGATCCTCAACGACCTGCCGCTGTTCTGGGACCCGCGCGGGCTGGCGGCCGGCAAGTACGCCGCGCGCTTCCACCCGGAGTTGCCGTCGCGGTTCGCGGTCGTCCCCCGTCGTGGTGAGCCGTCGGACGTGCGCTGGTTCGAGGCCGATCCGACGTACGTGCTGCACTGGGTGAACGCGTACGAGGACGGCGACGAGATCGTCCTCGACGGGTTCTTCCAGGACGACCCGGAGCCGCGCTCGTCCGGCGGCACGCTGTATCAACGGATGTTCCGGTTCCTCGACAGCGAACAGCTGCAGACGCACCTGCACCGGTGGCGGCTGGACCTGACGACGGGGCTCGTCAAGGAGGAGCGGCTCACCGACACCGTCAGTGAGTTCGGCGTGGTCAATCAGCATCATGCCGGCGCTGCGTACCGCTACAGCTACGCAGCGACAGCCGTGCCCGGGTGGTTCCTGTTCAGCGGCATCGTCAAGCACGACGTCGTCACCGGCGTCGAGGAACACGTGCACTTCGACGAGGGAGTGTTCGCGAGCGAGACCGCGATGGCGCCCCGCGTCGGATCGACCGGTGAGGACGACGGATACCTCGTCACGATCACGTCCGACGTGAACCGCGATCTGTCCGAGTGCCTCGTGTTCGACGCGCGGCGCCTGTCGGACGGACCGGTGGTCCGCGTGCGGCTGCCCGAGCGCGTCAGCAGCGGCACGCACGCGACGTGGGCGCCCGGCGCGTCCATCCCCCGGTGGCGCGAGACCGACCTCGCCGCCACCTCCCTCGGCCTCTAGCCCCCTGTACGTCAGTCGAGGAGCTTGGCGTTCAAGGCGGCGGCGTCGGCGTCGGTCCAGCCGTGGCTGCGCAGCCACTTGGCGACGCCGCCGAACTCGGCGTCGATGGCCTCGAGCAGCCGCTGCATCGTCGTCGCCCGCGGTGCGTGCTGCTGCGCCGCGGTGCCGCTCAGGTCGCGTGCGTACGTGCGGGTGGCACGCAGCCGGTCGAAGATCGCCTCGATCCGCTCGCTGCTGCGCGCGTAGTCCTCGACGACGGCCTCGCGCGTGACGCCCACCTCGGTGAGCGCGAGCGCCACGACCGTCCCGGTGCGGTCCTTGCCCGCGGCGCAATGCACGATCGTCGCGCCGGGCGAATGCGCGATCAGCCGTAGCGCGGCGATGATCGAGTCGGCACGGTCGTCGAGATAGGCAAGGTAGACCCCCGAGGTACCGCGGCGCCCGCCCGTCTCCTCCGTACGCTTCTCCCACGGCAGGATCACCTTGCCGTCGGCAGCCACGTCCGTGCGGTCGCCGGCCTCGGGCAGCAGCGAGAGGTTGCGCACCTCCACGTCGTCGATCTCGGTCAGCGGGCCCGGGCCCTCGTGGTGCACCTCGACGCCGGTGCGAAGATCGGCCACCGAACGCACGCCGATCTCGTTGACGAGCAGATCGACGTCGCGCTCGCTCAGGCTCTGCAGGTTGTCGGAACGGATCAGCCGGCCCGGCTGCACCGCCCGGCCGTCGACCGTCGGCAGCCCGCCCACGTCCCGGACGTTGACCGCACCGTCGAGCTCGATCCAGCGTGCCTCACTCACAAGATTCGAGCCTAGTCAGCGGGGACGAACTCAGAACGACTCCTCTGCGACGTCCATCAGAGCGTTGTCCATCGCCTCGGCGACCTGGCGGCGGGCGCTCAGCTCAGGCAGCACGGTGGTCGCGAAGAACCGGGCCACAGCGGGCTTGCCCTCGTAGAACGCGCGGTCCGCGGCGCTCACGCCGTTGGCGTCCAGCTTGCCCAGCGCGACGTGCGCTTGGCGAAGCAGCAGGTAGCCGACCATCAGGTCGCCCGCCGACAGCAGCAGGCGGGTGGCGTTCTGGCCGACCTTGTAGACGTTGCGCACGTCCTCCTGGCCGCTCATGAGCTGGCCGAACATCGCGGCGACGATGCCGCCGAAGTCCTGGAGGCCCTTCTGCAGCGCCGCGCGCTCCTCCTTCAACCGCGACTCGTCCTCGAGCGAGGCGAGGAACTCGGTGATCTCGGCCGAGAGCGCGCCCAGCGCGGCGCCCTTGTTCTTCACGATCTTGCGGAAGAAGAAGTCCTGCGCCTGGATCGCCGTCGTGCCCTCGTACAGCGTGTCGATCTTCGCGTCGCGGATGTACTGCTCGAGCGGGTAGTCCTGCAGGTACCCCGAGCCACCAAAGGTCTGCAGTGCCTGCGCGAGCTGGTCGTAGGAGCGTTCCGAGCCCGCACCCTTCACGATCGGCAGCAGCAGGTCGTTGATGGCGAGGTCGGTCGCGTCCGGTTCGGCGCCGGTCGTCTCGGCGATCAGGATGCGGTCCTGCACGGTCGCCGTGTAGTAGACCAGCGCGCGCAGCCCCTCGGCGTAGGCCTTGTTCAGCATCAGGCTGCGGCGCACGTCCGGGTGGTTGATGATCGTGACGCGCGGCGCGGTCTTGTCGGCGGCCTGCGTCAGGTCGGCCGACTGGACGCGGTTCTTGGCGTACTCGAGCGCGTTGAGGTAGCCGGTCGACAGCGTGGCGATGGCCTTCGTCCCGACCATCATGCGGGCGTGCTCGATGACCTGGAACATCTGCGCGATGCCGTTGTGGACATCGCCGACGAGCCAGCCCACCGCGGGGATGTTGTCGATCTCGCCGAAGCGCAGCTCGCAGGTGGTCGAGGCCTTCAGGCCCATCTTGTGTTCGACGTTGGTGACGAACACGCCGTTGCGCTCGCCGAGCTCGCCGGTCTCGACGTCGAAGTGGAACTTCGGGACGACGAACAGCGACAGGCCCTTGGTGCCGGGCCCGGCACCTTCGCGACGCGCGAGCACGAGGTGGACGATGTTCTCGGTGAGGTCCTGTTCGCCCGAGGTGATGAAGCGCTTCACGCCCTCGAGGTGCCACGTGCCGTCGGCCTGCTCGACGGCCTTGGTGCGGCCGGCGCCCACGTCCGAGCCGGCGTCCGGCTCGGTGAGCACCATCGTCGCGCCCCAGCCGCGGTCGATCATGCGCTGGGCCATCTTCTGCTGGGTCTCGTTGCCGTTGCGGTAGAGGATGCCGGCGAACGGCGCACCCGCCATGTACATGTGCAGCGCGGGATTCGAACCGAGCACCTGCTCGGCGATCGCCCACACCAGCGTGCGCGGGACCAGCTGGCCGCCGAGCTCGGGCAGGGTCTCGGTGCGCCACCACTCGCTGTCCTGGAGCGCCTTGAACGACTTCTTCAGCGAATCCGGGACGGTGACCGAGTACGTGTCCGGGTCGAACACCGGCGGGTTGCGGTCGGCGTCGGCGAACGAGGCCGCCAGCGGGCCCTCGGCCAGCTTTGCGACCTCGGCGATGATGCCGCGGGCGGTGTCCTCGTCCAGGTCGGCGAAGGGCTCCTTCTCCAGGACGGCCTCGGTGCCGAACACCTCGAACAGGTTGAACTGGATGTCGCGGACGTTGCTCTTGAAGTGGCCCATCGCTACTACGCTCCCGTGAACAGAAGTTACTGACGAGTAACACCACAATATTACCCAGCGGTAGTCGCCGCAAACACACAAGCCCCGAACAAACCGCCGAGCCCCAGGGGCGAGGCGGTGTGGTTCGGGGCACCGCCGCGCGCGAGCGCCAGCGAGCTTGCGCTTCGGCCGCAGGATCCCTCCGAGCGCAGCGAGCGGGGGAGACCAGGTCGAATCCCGGCGGTTAAGAACAGGGCGTGAAGTTGCGGTGCGACCACCGCGGGGCGTACTTGTGTCGCTTCGGGACGCAGGGGCCGTAGTCGGTGCGGTAGACGTTGCCCGTCCAGAACGAGGTCAGCGCCCGTGCGCCGTTCCACGACAGCGAGATGTGCATGTGGGTGCGGTGGCACATGTTGTCGTACTGCCGGGCCTTGTACTTGGTCTGGCAACCGTCGTACTCCTCCCACTTCCCGCTCCACATGCCCCACATCCGGCTGTTGAAGATGATGTACATGACGCCGAGGCGGCGGGCCATGGCGAACCTGTTCCCGTACTTGTCGGTCGAGAGCAGCCACACCCAGAAGGCATGGCCCATCGCGTGCTGGGCGCGGTTGCGGCTCGACACCATCCAGTCGATGGCGCGCCCGTCGTGGTGCTCGCTGACCGATCCGTCGCACGGACGGTACGTGCCGTACGTCGTGCCCTTGTACGTGCGGGTCAGCAGGGTGGCGAGCTCGATCGTCCCCTTCTTGGGACGCGAGTCGCACGAGTCCTGCGGCACGTAGGCGGTGTAGTCCTCGATCGTGTGGCCGAAGGCCCGGGGCGCGCGCGGCACGCGCGCCGAGGCGGCGACAGGGCTGGCTATGACAAGCACACCGGCCAGGACGGCGACGGTGCTGAGTAGGGCGAACAGACGGCGCATTCGGGTCTCCGTACGAATTCGTGACGTGATCCCCGCTTGATCATCCCGCGCGTCCACCATGCCTTGTCAGCTCGCTGTTAGCAAGCGGAGGCCACCTCGCCGGGATCACCGCGGAGCGGGCACCCGCAACCGCACCGTCTCGGGCAATTCCCGCAGCTGCGTCAGCATCTCCTCGGTCACGGCCGCGCTCGTGTCGGTGACGACGTAGCCGAACTCGCCGCGAGTTCCCAGTAGCTGCGCCTCGACGTTGGCCTTGTGGTCGGCGAAGACCTGGTTCACGGTCGCCATCACGCCGGGGACGTTGCGGTGGATCAGGATGATCCGGTTCGTGTCGGGCGGCTGCGGCAGCGCGAGGCCGGGCAGGTTCACGCTCATCGCGGTCGTCCCGTCCAGCACGAAGTCGCGCAGCTTGCCGGCCACGAACCGGCCGATGTCCTGCTGGGCCTCTTCGGTCGAGCCGCCGATGTGCGGGGTCAGGATGACGTTGCGCAGCCCGCGGAGCTCGGATACGAACTCCTCGCCGCGGGCCTTGGGCTCGACCGGGAACACGTCCACCGCGGCACCGGCGATCGCGCCCGACACGACGCGGTCACGCAGCGCCGCGTAGTCGACGACGAAGCCACGGGACAGGTTCAGGAACAGCGCGCCCCGCTTCATCCGCGCGAATTCGCGTTCGCCGAACATGCTGCGGTTGGAGGCCCGTCCGTCGACGTGCAACGTCACGACGTCGGCCTCGCCGAGCAGGTCCGCCAGCGATGCGCAGCTGCGCGCATTACCCAGCGCCAGCCGGTCGGCGGTGTCGTAGAAGATCACCTTCATGCCGAGGTTCTCGGCGAGCACCGACAGCTGCGTGCCGATGTTGCCGTAGCCGACGATCCCGAGCGTGCAACCGCGCACCTCGTGCGCACCGTCGGCAGACTTGTCCCAGATGCCGGCGTGCATGAGCTCGTTCTTCTCGGTGAGCCGGCGCCGCATCGCCACGATCTCGGCGATCGCCAGCTCGACCACCGAGCGGGTGTTCGAGAACGGCGCGTTGAACACGGTCACCCCGTGCTCGGACGCGCTCTCGAGATCGATCTGGTTCGTACCGATGCAGAACGCGCCCACCGCCACGAGGTCGGAGGCCGCCTCGAGCACCTGCTCCGTCACATGCGTCTTCGACCGGATGCCGAGCAGCTGCACCTCGGCGAGGGCGTCGATGAGCTCGCGCTCGTCCATGGCCCCGGGACGGGTCTCGACCTGGAACCCCGCCGATCGCAGCAGCGCCTCGGCGTCCGGGTGGATCTGTTCGAGCAGCAGCGCATGCGGGGCGGTGTCTGGCACTCGGCAATCCTACGGACGTCCCCGAACGCACTTCGACCCTGTAGTGGTCGTGATCCGGTGCGGATCGCGACCGTTACAGGGTCGAAGTCGGTTCAGCGCTGGGACGTCAGGCGCGCATCATGCCGCCGCGACGGCTGCGGCCGCTCACGGCGCGGTAGATCAGCAGCGCGATGATCGCGCCGATGACCGAGCCGATCAGGCCGGCCGGCTGGAACGCGCCCTGCTTGGCGTCGTGGTGGAACAGCACGTAGCCGAGGAAGCCGCCGATGAACGAGCCGACGAGTCCCAGCAGGATCGTGGCTCCGATGCCCATCGGGTCCTTGCCGGGCACGAGCAGTCGGGCGAGCGCGCCGGCGATCAGGCCGACGATGAGCATGACGATGATGGTCCAGAGCATGGTGGGGGTCCTCCTAGTAACCGGCTGTCACAAGAGGGGTACCCGCGTCCCTTTTCACCCTAACTGGCCGTTATGGAGAGATTGCCGTACGACTCACACCGATGCCACCGGGCGTGTGCGCGCCGTAGCGCTCCATCTCTCGCTCGAGATCCAGCGGACGGATCTCGGAGCGGGCCGCCAGCACCGCGTCGTCGAGCCGGTCCGCCGGGACGACCCAGGCGATCTCGAACTCGAGCCCGTCCGGGTCGTGGCCGTACAGCGACTTGGTCGTGCTGTGGTCGGAGGCACCGGCCAGCGCGCCGGCCCCGGACAGTGCTGCGGACAGTTCCTGCAGATCGCTCAGGGTGTCGACCTCCCACGCGAGGTGGTAGAGCCCGACCGATGTGCGGCCGGCCGGCGACGCAGTCGCGTTCGGCCCCATCCGGAACAGCCCCAGGTCGTGGTCGTTGCTCGACCCGGCCGCCCGCAGGAAGGCAGCGGCGCCGTCGTTCATCTCGTTGACGACGCTGAAACCGAGGACGTCGCGGTAGAAGGCGACGCTGCGGGCGGTGTCGCGGACGAACAGCACGGCGTGGTTGAGGCGGTGGATCGACATGACCGCACCTTACCACTTTCAGTTGAGCATTCAACTACTGGTGGGTGACGGATAGGATTCCTGGGTGAGTAAGCCCAGTGCGTCACCGCGGTGGCTCAGCCCCGCCGAGCAGCGCGCCTGGCGCAACTACATCGAGGCGACGACGCTGCTGCTCGACGCGCTCGACCGGCAGCTCCAGCGCGATGCCGGGATCCCGCACGGCTACTTCGAGATTCTCGTCCGGCTCTCCGAGCCCGCCGAGCGCACGATGCGGATGAGCGAACTGGCCGATGCCACCCGGTCGTCACGCAGCCGCCTCTCGCACGCCGTCGCCCGCCTCGAGGAACGCGGCTGGATCGAGCGCCAGGACTGCGAGACCGACCGCCGCGGACAGCTGGCGCGCCTGACCGACGCTGGCTTCGCCGCTCTCGAGGCGGCCGCGCCCGGCCACGTCGAGGCCGTGCGTCAACACGTCATCGACCGCCTGACCCCGGAGCAGGTCGACCAGCTCGCCGACATCACCGCCGTCGTGCTCGAGGGTCTGAGCGACTGAGCTACCGCGGCGGGTCGCCCTTCCACAGCACGCTGTTGTTGATCGGGTCCATGAACAACGCGACAGCCGTGGCCACACCGGACGGGTGCCCGTCGTTGAGGCCGTCCTTGGTGAATTCCTGGTAGCCACCGAGCCCGACGACGACGACGTAGGTGTCGTTCTTGACCGCGCCCAGAACCACCAGCCGCGCATGCGTGGACGCCCCCGTCGTCGACTGCGGGTACACGTCGAAGACCGCACCGTAGCCCGGCGTGTAGCCCACTTGGGCGTTCGGGATCTGGTACGCGGCGCGGGCGTCGGCGAACTTGCTCTGCACGAAGGAGGCCACCACCTGCTGGGCGGTGGCACCCTTGGCCGCCCCGCCCTGGACGAGGATCACGCCCAGGTTGTGCGACACCTGCGCGACGATGGCGTCGCCGCCCTTCTTGATCGCCACGGCGCCCAGATTCGGCAGCTGGGTCGGGTACTCGACGCTGAACGATCCGTCGGACGCGGTGAAGCGCGGATTGGCCGACACCGGCGGCCCGACCGGCGGCGGCTCGACGCAGGTCGGGTTGCAGGCCTTGGCCGTGCTCGCCGACGGGGTGACGAAGTTCGAGATCAGCACGAACGCTCCGACCGCGACCAGCAGCGCCACCACGAGGATCGCGATGATCTTGGTGTGCGAGGTCTGCGCGACGGCGGGACGCGGCGCCTGCGCGGGTGCGTACCCGTACGGCGGTGGCCCTTGCGGCGGGTAGCCGCCCGCGCCGTACCCCTGCTGCGGATAGCCCTGCTGCGGGTAGCCGGGTGGGGCATACCCCGGTTGGGCATAACCCTGCTGCGGACGGCCCGGCGCGGGCGCGCCCGGTTGCGGGAGGCCCTGCTGCGGGTGTGCCGGCGGCGGCGCCGGCGGCTGCGGACCCTGCGGACCCTGCGGACCCTGCGGACCCTGGACCCTGCGGATACGTCACGCCGGATCCTCCTCTTCGTTCGCGCTGCCGGGATTCGGGACGTCCGGCTCTGCGGTCGGGTGTTGTGCCGGTTCGGCGGGCGATTCGCCGGCCGATTCGTCAGCGGGCGGTGCCACACCCAGGTCGAGCCGCGAGCGGGCCGAGCGCGACGAGGCGCGATGCGCGAACCCGCAGTGCGGGCAGAAGGGCATCGCCGGCACGACCTGCTCGCAGTGCGGGCACACCCGCGGCGGCCCGACGTGCACCTCGTGCTCCTCGTGCAACAGCACCGCGTGCAGCCCGAACCGCAGCACCAGCAACGCGGCGATCGCTACGACGATGTGCAGCGCGAGCAGCGTCGCCTCCGGGGGCTGCTCGTAGTCGATGATGCCGAGCACCGCGTAGAGCACGATCGCGACGGGAACCATGATCCGCGCCGTGGCGAGCCAGCGGCCGAGGTGGCCCGACTGCGAGCGGCGCCGCACCCACAGCGCCGCCCCGACGATGCCGCCGATGCTCGCGGCGGTGACCGGAACGGTGCCGCCCTGCAGCAGTGCCTCGACGACGATGCTCTCGACCGGGCGGTCGTGGGCGACGATGCCGGTCTTGAGCTGCGGGGCCAGCCGCGTGATCGTCGCGGCCGCGGTGAACGCGACCGCTCCGAGCGAGCCGATCAGGAAGCCGTCCAGCGACTCGTCGATGTGCGGCGGTTTGATCGCGAACGCGGCCGCGACCGGCACCAGAAGGAGCAGCCCGGTCGCCGCCGGGATCAGCACTGCGTCGAGCCAGAAGTCGCCGGTGCTCGACCCGCCGAGCAGGCTGGTCGCCGATGCGTCGCTGACCCGGTGGTCGGTCAGCGCCGTCCATCCCCACCCGATCACCGCGCCGAGCACCGCAGCGAGGGCGAGCAGTCTGGCCGGCAGGTCCTCGTAGACGTCCGACTCCTGCAGGTACAGCTGGAAGACTAGGGGGACGCCGAGCGCTGCCACCGCGATCATCGGGGCCTGCAGCCTCAGCGCGGCGAGCACCACGAGCGCAGCGACGAGCACCACGACGGCGACCCGGAACGGCGCACGCGAGCGGTGCGGCAGGTGCGGGAACAGCGACGACACGATCGAGAGCCGCAGCACGTGCTCGCCGGGCGCGGCGGAGTACGAGTGCGACCGGAAGCCGGCGCCGCTGTGTTCGGCGTCGCGGGCCAGGTGGTAGCCGCACACGCCGCAGAACACGTCGTGCGGAACCTCGCTGTGACAGGTCGGGCAGGTGGTCGTCGGGATCGCGCCCGAGGGTGCCTGCGTCATCTCGGGCGACTGGTCGCTCATGATCCCGCCTTCTGCGCGGCCTGCAGAGCCTTGACGAGGACGCCGACGTCCGGTGTGCCGAGACCCGTCAGGTAGTCGAATCCCCTACCTGCCGCGTACGGCAGGTTGCCGCCGAGCGTCACGTCGTGGAACGCGCTCGGGGTCGACGCCGCCGCCTTGTAGAGCAGCGGATTGATCGGGGCGAGCGCCTTGCCGCCGTTCGCCTCGAGGTACTGGTTCATCAGCACCGTCAGCCCCGCCCAGATCGGCGCCGACTGGGACGTGCCCCCGCCCTGCTGCGTGGCGCCGTTCACGACGATCTTCAGCCCCGTCGTGGGGTCGGCGTCGGCGGATACGTCCGGAGTCAGCCGGTGCGTGGTGTCACTGACCCCGCCGAGCGCCGGACCGGTCTGCCAGCTGGGCCGGGCGACGTAGATGCTCGGACCGCCGCTCGTGCCCTGCTGCGTGGCGAACTGGCTCCACGCCTCCTCCGAGATCCACCCGCCGTTCGCGTCCGTGTCGAGCTCGGTGCCGCCGGTGGCGGTGACGCTCGGCGAGCTGTTGATCGCGCTGATGCCGATGTCCTGCTGCGTCGGGGGCGCCCCGTAGCTGCCCGTCCGCGCCGCCTTGCACTCGAGCCCGCCGCTGTCGCCGGTGGACATGAACACCGAGGTGCCGTGCGCAGTCGCCTGCTCCAGCGCGGACTCCAACGGGACGAGGTCGGTGGGTCGGAACAGCGCCTCGCAGGCGGTGCCGATCGAGATGCTCCACACCGAGCCGGGGTACTTCTGCTCGACCTGGCGGTAGGACGCCGCGATGTGCTCGATGTAGTCAGCGGCCGAGGTGCCCGACCATGCGGTCGAGATGTTGTACACGACCAGCTTCGCGTCGGGGACGATGGCGTGCACCACCTGCAGGTCCATGTCGGTCTCGCCCTCGACCTTGCCGGGCATCGAGGTGTCGAGCACCGGCGTGAACCGGCTCGTCCCGCTGAGCTCGGCAAACTTGTCCAGGTCGGCCTGGGTGTAGCCGTCCAGCTCGAAGAACACGACTGTCTTGCCCTTGCCGGTGTAGCCGGCCTGGGCCAACGGCGTCGCGTTGTAGGCGCGGAGCAGCTGGCTCGGCCCGAGGCCGCCGGCGGGGACGTCGGCGTGGAACGGCAGGGACGCCGGAGTGGGCTTCTGGACGTAACTCAGGATCGAGCCGACCCCGGTCACCGACGCGCGCACCGCACGGGGCACCGCTGCGTAGCGGGTAGTGGCATAGAACCGCTTGCCCGTGCGCGCCTTGTAGTCGTGGATCGAAACGTCGAACCCGGCGCTCATCGCGGCCGCCGTGCCGCGGACGTCGGCATAGCGGTTACCCCGCGTCCACCGGACCGCGAGCTGGTGCGCCGCGGCCCAACGGAACAGCTGTGCCGGGCGCTTCGCGCCGGTCAGTCCGACAAGGACGTCGACGACCTGCGCCCGCGACGGTCCGAGGTCGGTCGACGCCGCGATCAACGACCCCACCAACGGGTTCGACCCACGCGCCGTCGGCACCGTCGCCGCTCCGGTGCGCGCCGAATGCACACCGCCGCCCGAACACGCCGCCAGCGCCGTCGCGAGCACCACCGCAGCACACGCTGCAGCGGCCCGCCGCGATCGCCTGCGACCAACTGACTTGATCGTCACCGACTACTCCCCCCACCCCTCGGGTCGGGGCGATGATTGCAGTCCCGGCCGATCTTGGAAAGCTGACGCGCGACCCAACCGTTCGAGGACGCGGCCTATGTGCCGCCTCGTCCGAATTCTCGGCCGAAATCTGTCGCGAACCGACGATCAGGCGGTGGTGCGGCGCAGGGTTGCCGCGGCGGCGACGAGGGCGCCGACGACGTACACGGCGAGCACCGCGAGATCACGCGCGAACGCCGCATCGGGTGCCGCGCCGGTCGAGACGTACTGCAGCGCCTCGACGGCATAGGGCAACGGCAGCACGTCGGCGACCCACTGCAGCACCTGCGCCATGTCCGCACGCGGCTGGAACAGGCCGCACAAGAGCAGTTGCGGCAGCACGACGACGGGCATCAACTGGATGGCCTGGAATTCGGTCGTCGCGAACGCGCTGGCGAGCAGTCCGAGCGCCACTCCGAGCAGCGCGTCGAACAGGATCACCACGAACAGCCACACCAGCGGACCGTCCACGGTCATGCCGAGCAGCAACGCGACGGCCGTGGTCACCGCGACCTGCCCGATCGCGACCGCGCTGAAACCGGCGCCGTACCCGCCGAGCAGGGCCAACTTCGGCAGCGGCAGGGTCATCAGCCGCTCCAGCGTTCCGGACGAGCGCTCACGCAGCGTCGCCACCGAGGTGATCAGGAACATGAGCAGGAACGGGAAGATGCCGAGCAGGTCGGGAGCGATGTGGCTGAACTCGGCCCTCGAGTCGAACACATAGCGCAGCAAGGTCATCAACAGCGCGGGGACGGCCAAGAGCAGCACGACGGTGCGCGGGTCGTGACGCAGCTGCAGCAGCACCCGCAACGTCGTCGCCCTCATCTGACGGCCTCGGCCGGACGCGGAGTGTTCATGCCGCCCGCTCCCGGATGAGGGCCAGGAACGCCTGCTCGAGATCCGACGCGCCGGTTCGTGCCCGCAACTCGCCCGGTGTCTCGTGCGCGAGCAGCACCCCGTCGCGCATGAGCAGCAGCTCGTCGCACCGGTCGGCTTCGTCCATCACGTGGCTCGAGACGATCAGCGACATCCCGGTGGCTGCCACGCGCACGAAGCCCTGCCAGAGCTGTTCGCGCAACACCGGGTCGAGGCCGACGGTCGGCTCGTCGAGCAGCAGCAGTTGCGGCGTCCCGACCAGTGCGATCGCCAGATTCACGCGCGAGCGTTCGCCGCCGGACAGCATCGCGACGAGGCGATCGGCGTGCTCGGCGAGGTCGACCTCACGCATCACGCGGGCGACGTCGGCGCGCGGTGCGTGCAGCACGTCGGCGAAGTAGCGCAGGTTCTCGCGCACGGTCAGGTCGCCGTAGACCGCGCCCGACTGCGCGGCGTACCCGACGCGGTGCCGTAGGCCCGCGCTGCCGGCAGGCAGGTCGAGGACGGTGAGCGTGCCCGTGTGCCGCTGCGCGCCGGCGATCGCGCGCAGGAGCGTCGTCTTCCCGCAGCCGGACGGACCGAGCAGCCCGGTGATCCGGCCCGGCGCGAGTGCGAAGTCGAGTCCGCGCAGGATCTGCGTGCCGTCGCGCACGACGTGCAGTCCGCGTGCCTGGACGACTGAATTGGCCATGTGTTTAATTAGCTCCGGACGCTGCTCCGCGTCAAGAGCCGAAGGAGGTGCCCGTGGCGCGTGCGGGACGCCGGCCCGGGCCGTCGACCACCGAGCAGGACGTGTTGCGCGCCGCGCGCAGGCTGTTCGCCGAACGTGGTTTCCAACGCACCACCGTGCGGGCCATCGCCGCCGCCGCGGGAGTCACGCCGGCGCTGGTGCACCACTTCTTCGCCGGCAAGCACGCCGTGTTCCTCGCAGCGATCCGGATGCCGGTCGATCCCGCGCGTCTGCTCGAGCAACTGCTCTCCGGACCGCGCGAGCAGTTCGCGCACCGGTTCGTCAGCGCGTTCGTGGGCGCCTGGGGTGATCCCGCCACCGGCCCCGCGCTCCAATCGATGGTGCGCTCGGCGCTCACCGACGATGAGCACGCGGCAGCGCTGCGCGCCTTCGCGTCGGGCGTCATGGTCCCGCGTGCGGCTGCCGGGCTCGGGGTGCCGCCGGAACGCGTCGCCGCCGCGGTGTCGATCATGATCGGCCAGGCCGTCGCCCGCACGATGATCGGTATCGACGTGCTCGCGCAGCTGTCGGACGAGCAGGTCGTCGAGTACTACGTGCCGGCCGTACGCGCCGCACTCGAGGGGAACGTGTTCAACTCGCCGACCGCGTAGACCTCGGGATGGCTGCGCACACTCGGCATCTGCCGGAAGCTCCGAGCGGGTGACGAGAATCGAACTCGCACTGTCAGCTTGGGAATGGGTTCGTGCGCCTGGTAAAGCTACCTATAGGGGAATTCTCGATAGTAGGTGTCCGCTCCCCGCTGTGCGTGATGGGTCATCGCCCGAACCAGCCCGGTCGAGGACCCGGTGCCGAGTCGGACGAACACCGGCGTGTCGGCCAGACGGACGTGGTAACCGCTCAGCGTCACGCCCTGCTGCCCGGCACGGACGATCCGATTGTTGATGACGTCGTACCAGCTGCCGGCGGGCAGGTGCACGTCGCGGCTTGTGCCCGCGTGCAGCACCGGCGCGACGAGCAACGAGTCACCGAGCAGCCACTCGTCCGCGATCGTGTACGAGGCCCGGTCCTTCGGGAAGTCGAAGAACAGCGGCTTCATGATCGGCTCGCCGGTGCGAACCGCTCGGGCCACCTGGGCGTCGATATACGGCGCGATCGCCTCGTGCCGGCGGACCGCCGCAGCGTAGAGGTGCGCGGTCTGCGGGTCATAGCTGCGGGTGCCGTACGGGTTGTTCGTGACGCCCAGCGGTGAGGTGGAGGAGTACATCAGCGGCATGTATGCGGCCGCCTGCGCCCAGCGCACCAGCACCTGCTTCGTGGGTGGCGCCTGGCCCAGCGAACCGCCGATCATGTCGGTTTCGACGAAGGGGTATCCGATCGTGCTGATCGACATGGCCTGGGCGACGCCGGCCTGCAGCGAGTCCCAGCCAGTTCCCTTGTCGACCTCGCGGATCACGAAGCCGTACTTCTGCGACCCGGTCCACGACAGCCGCACACCCGCGCCCTGCTGGTCGAACATGTCGGTGAGCCGGGCGCCCAGTTTGATGTAGTCCAGCGGTGTGTAACCGGGGGACGTGGCGCAGGACTCGTCGAAGAACCGGGTGTCGAACTTGAATCCGTCGACACCGTAGGTGCGCTCCAGGGTCTTCAACTGGTCGATGTACCAGGCCTTCGCGGCCGGGTTGCCAAGGTCGACGATGCCCGCGGTCCCGTTCCACCAAGTGACGCTGCACGGCTTGGTCGGGTCGGACTTGGACTTGAGCAGGTAGCCGTGGGATGCGGCATAGGCGTAGTTCTTGGCGTCGTTGTTGATCCAGAGCGTCACCCAGAGGCCGAAGCTGTAGCCCATCTCGTGGATCTGCTGCGACAGCTGCTTCGGGTGCGGGAACTTGCTGTTGAAGTCGAAGTCGCCGTAATGGGTCGACCAGCCGTCGTCGATCTGGATGGTGTGCAGCGGGATCCCGGCGCGGTGCAGGCCCTGCGCGTAGTGGAGCACGGACTGCTGCGAGACGTTCGTATAGTTCTGTGCCCACGTATTGAACAGCGGCTTCTTGTATTCCGCGCGGGTGGCGTCGCTCTTGGTGGGCGTGCCGGTGATGCCGACGTAGTCGCGGTACACGTCGTGGGCGTTCCGCTCGACGAACACTGTGTCGTCCATCGAGGTGGCGCCGTTGATGGCATAACCGAAGACGCCCTTCTGCTGAGAATTCAGCGACACGTCCATCACCTCGCGGGTGTTGACCCACAGGCCCGTGCCGCGCTCTGTGAACCAGAACGGGTCCGTCATCAGGTACTCGGCCGGTCCCATCGCGTCGTCGCTGACGGTCCCGGAATCCAGCGGCCACGGCTGGCGCGTGTACGGGCCGCCATCGGGTGTCTGCGCCTCACCCTGGCCGTACCAGTGGCCTGCGGAGGCGACGTCGTAGTGGCTGGACACCTGGTCGGCCGCGGTGCCGCCGTGGACGGTCCAGGTCACCCGGTACCGGTCGGCGGACGGGGTGATCCGGTAGTCGACCGTGTCACCGGCGACCGTCGTGGCCAGAGTGAGATCCAGGACCCCGTCGTGCCAGCGGGCGTCGGTGACCGCGGTGGCCGAGGCCTGCCCGGTGGCCGTGCGGAAGCCGATCGCGCCATCAGTGGTCGCCAGCACGGTGTGACTGCCGCGCACGGTCGTGAGCTGGAACGGCGAGCGCTGGATGTCGAGCCGGTAGCCGGGAGCGCCCTGGGTGGCGGGCACTCGAAGGCTGAGCTGCGGCCCGCTGGCGGTGAGGCGGCCCTGCTGCCGCCCGGCGCGCGGGGCGGCCGCGGCCGTGCCGGTCGCTGCCAGGGCCGGGATGAGGCCGGCGACCATCACTCCGGCGACGGCCAGCGCCGTCCGCTTCGTGCGCGGCGCGGTCCGCCGGCGGTGTGGGGTTGTACTCATGCGAGGTCCTTCCGTTGGGCGCAGGACAGCGCGTTGCGGGGCGGGAGACCGGCCGCGGCGTGGGGCGTCGCTAGCGGGGCCGTGATAAAAGCCATTTTCCGGACTTAACCGTCCTCGCGACCCTATGGAGCGTCACGCCGCTCGGTCAAGGTTTTGCTGCACTTATCTGCGCAAAGTTGCGATTAATCGCGCGTCAACACGCAGTCGACCTCGGCGTCCAGCGCCATGCCGGCCGCACTCGAGGCAGCTACCGTCTGGCTCAGATGATCTTTGTCTGCGTCAGTTGCCTCGCAGCGCGGTCACCGCGAGCGTGGAGTAGGCCATGACGAAGTGGCCGCCAACGGCGTCGATGGCGTTGCCGACGGCGACGAGGATGTTCGCGATTTGGTCAGCGGTGAGTTGCGTGAGGCCGCCGGTGGTGGGGAGCAGGTCGAGCCATTCGTCGCGGGTGTAGATCTGTTCCCAGTCGTACTCCCACTGTTCGGGTTCGCAGAAGTGTCCAGTGGCTGCGATCGTGTCAGCGACCTTGCCGTACAGCGCCTGGTAGGTCCGAAGCGGCCGGCGGGCGGGCTGGCCAGCCAGGGGCGAGTCCGGCGCCGCGGCCCGGAGTGCTGTGGCAAAGGGTTCGGCGATCTCTGCCGGCGGCTCGAACACGTGACCGAAGATGGCCAAGCGACCTTCCGGGCGCAGCAGTGCCGCCGCTTTGGCGGCGCCGGCGGCGAGATCGATCCAGTGCCAAGATTGTGCCGCGATCACCGCATCGAAGGTGCGATCACCCGGTTGCCACGCCTCGAAGGTGGCCACCTCAACCGGCACACCCGAGGCTTGAGCGAACTCCGCCATCCGTGCGTCCGGCTCGACCCCCAGCACCTTACAGCCGGCAGCATGAAACTGGCGCGCTGCGATACCCGTTCCACAACCCACGTCGAGTACGTCAATACCGGGGCTGCCTTCAACGATGCGCTCGACGAGCGCGGCGGGGTAGCGCGGTCGCGCACGGTCGTACCGCTGCACGTCCACGCCGAAAGACTCGGCCATATGTCGCGCGCCGTGCAGTGCCGACGCGGAAGGTGTAGGCCGTTCCGACGGCAGACTGGGCACACGCCCACGCTAATTGGGCCTGCCCACCAGGCACGCTCCGGTGATGCTCGCAGGAGCAACGACGCCCGGACCTCCGTTGTGATCGCGTCCGAGATCGACTACCGGGTCTCGGCCGATGCGCGCACTGACGCCGGCACATCCGGTAGGGCCGCTGCGCGGCATAAGAGCGCGGTGGCGCTCAGCCTGTTGGTCGCCTGACCGCGGGTTGGGGCTCACTCCGTCGCCTGAGCTCGGCTCAGGCGACCCAGCGGAAGTCGCGTCGCGACGCGAACTCGACGTAACCGGCACGGGCGAAGGCCGCACGCATGGCGTGGTTGTCCTGGTCCGTGTCGCTGAGCAGCAAGGTCGCGTCCGAGCGAAGCGCGGCCAGCGTTCCGTAGGCGAGCAGGTCATCGACGTAGCGGTATCCGCGGCGGGATTGGACTACGCCGATCTCGGCCAGGACTGCATGGCCGTCCTCGGCTGTTGCCGACTGGACATAACCCACCGGCTGACCTTTCGGATCGGTCGCGATCGCGAACCATTCCGGCGGATGGTTCCGGCGCCGGGCGCGGTCCAGGCGCCTCGTGGCTTCGTGTTGCCGACCCAGAGCAGCGCGATCGCGCCGCATCTCGTGGTCCTCGGAACCGTCGCCGACCTCGGCGAAGACCCGTGTGACCGTGTCCGTCGGGACAGTTGCCGCGGGATGGAAGGTGAGGTCTTCTCTAGGACGGGCGGGCGGGGCATGCCCGATCGGCCAGCGCAGCCGCACTCGATTCACCTCCAGCTCAAAGCCGGCGGCGGCAAGCAGGGCCGGCTGCGACTCGCGCAACGCTCGAAGCGCCGGTGGGGCGTCCGCTTCTACGACGATTCGCGCTTGGACCGATCGCGCCCCCTGGGCGCGCAAATCGTGGGTGAGTAACGCTGCAGCGACCGACTCGTCGCGATGACCGAGCAGATGGACGAACGTGGGCAGCGCACCCGGATCGGTGTGAGGGGACCACGAATCGAAGGCGTGAGCTGCCACGAGCTCACCCGCGGCGGTGGTGGCCATCCGACACCACTCCAGGCGGGACTCTCCCCGATTCAGCAGACCCACCACCCAGTCCACCGAACGCTCGACCTTTTCGCTCAGCGAGACGAACAACTGCATGTCAGACGTGGACGTCCCGCGGAGGCTGACACCTGTGAAGCCCGAATCAGTACGCACCCGGACAGTGTCCGCCCCTGCACCGAGACAAGCCGCGCGAGAGCGACGAAGCACGACGCGCCGTATGCAACCAACTCGTCTCGGCTCAGCGTGGTCGCGCGCGCTCAGCGACAAGGCCACGGACGGCGCGCTGAACGCGGCAGAGCCGGTAGAGCCGCTGCGCGGCGTGAGCGGTAGAGCCGCTACCCGGCAGAGCCGCTGTCCGGCACAAACGTGCGGTCGCGCTTCAGATGATGGCTATCGTCCTGAATATGAGCGTCGACCTCTTCGCCGGTACTGCAGTCAGCGACCTCGAGGTAGCTGTTCGCTGGTACACGCAGCTCCTCGGCGCATCTCCGGTGTTCCGACCCAACAACGCCGAGGCGGTATTCGAGCTCGCGCCGGAACGCCATCTGTTTCTCGAGGCCCGGCCCGTCGCTGCCGGCCACGCACGACACTTGATCTTCGTCGATGATCTCGACAGCCGGATTGGCTCAGCCGCCGCACGTGGCCTTGCACCGTCTGACGAGCAGTCCGTTGGCGACGGAGTCCGCAAGATCAGTTACACCGATCCGGATGGCAACCTGTTTGAGTTCGGCGGCGCGAGCACCCCGTGAGCGGGATCGATGCGCTGGCGCTGCAGTGCCGCGCAACGGCACCAACCGCATTTAGCCGCGGACGGCGCGATACCCGTCTGATCTGCGCGACGTCGACGACGGCCTGATCGACATCCGAGTGGCGGTCGTCGAACTCGGTCACGGCGAGCTCGTCGTCGGGCCACCCAAGACCGCGGCCGGGCGACGGATCGTCGCCATCCCTCCGCGCTGATCCCCGACATCCGTCAGCACCTGGACGAGTTCGTCGGCGAGGCCCTGCCCATCAACTCGCAGCGCGACCGCGTGGTAGCCGACGCACTCAATCCGCTGCTCGCCGGACGAAGTGGCACGCGGATGGCACGACACGCCGTGAACGAGCAGCCCACGCTGAGAGTCGTTCAGCCGCCACATGACGAAGGCCCCGGGGAACCGGGGCCCTCAACGTGGAGCGGGTGACGAGAATCGAACTCGCACTGTCAGCTTGGGAAGCTGATGTTCTGCCATTGAACTACACCCGCGGACGGCCCGAGATTACACGAACCGGCCCGATGAGCCGGGCTGCGGATATCATGCTCCGGCACCGGTCGATCACCACGATCGGCGCGGGAGAGGGGCTCACGTGACGCAATCCCATTCAGCGCGGCTCAGCGCGATCCTGCGCGACCGACGGGACGCGATCATCTCGCAATGGGTGCAGGTGACCGCCTCGAGTTCGCGCGGACGGATCACGCCGGCCGAGCTGGAACGTGAACTCACGCCCATCTTCGACGAGGTCGTCGCCGGGCTCGACGGCGGCCAGTCCGGGGTTCGCGACGACCCGTACGCCGAAACGCGTGCGCTGCTCGCCGAGATGTCGCGCAACCGCGCCCGCCAGGGCTTCTCGCCGCGTGAGACCGCCTCGTCGGTCTTCGCTCTCAAGCGGGTGGTCACCGACATCACCGCGCAGGGCGACGCGGACACAGCGGCGGAAATGGCCGACTTCGCGCTCCTGCTCGACGACTTCGGGCTCTACACCTTCGAGACCTACGTCGAGGCTCGCGAGCGCATCATCGCCTCGCAGTCCGAGGAACTGCTCGAGCTCTCCACGCCGGTGGTGAAGCTCTGGGAAGGCATCGTCGCCGTCCCGCTGGTCGGCACCCTCGACTCGGCGCGAACACAAGTGGTCACCGAGAAGCTGCTCGAGACGTTGGTCGAGACCGGCTCCGAACACGCGATCATCGATATCACCGGCGTCCCGTCCGTCGACACGCAGGTCGCCCAGCACCTGCTCAAGACTGTGGTCGCCGCGCGCCTGATGGGCGCCGAGTGCATCATCTCCGGCATCCGTCCGCAGATCGCGCAGACGGTCGTCGCGCTCGGTATCGAGTTCGGCGACATCGCCACGAAGGCGACCCTCGCCGATGCGCTGATCACGGCGTTGCGCAGCAGCGGCGTCGTGGTGGCGCGGAAGGCGTACTGATCCATGCCCCGTGTTCCGATCCTCAAACTCGGCGACCTGCTGCTCGTGTCGATCCAGCTCGACCTCGACGACGAGACGGCGCTCGCTCTGCAGGACGACCTGTCCGAGCGGATCGTGGCCACCGGTGCGCGCGGCGTGCTGATCGACATCTCGGCACTCGAGATCGTCGACAGCTTCATCGGCCGCATGCTGTCGACCGTCGCATCTGTCGCCAAGGTGCTCGACGCGGACACCGTCGTGGTCGGCATGCGTCCCGCTGTCGCGATCACGTTGGTCGAGCTCGGTCTCTCGTTGCACGGCGTGCGCACCGCCCTCGACGTCGAGCGCGGCATCCGCCTGCTCGCGATCGACGTGACGGCGACCGGACGTCGCCAACTCGAGCTCATCCACGACGACCCCGCCGAGACCGGGTAGCAGTGTCGCTCCGCGTCGCCGAGAGCACCTCGGTCGAGATCCAACTTGATCAGGACGTCGTCCGGGTGCGACAGGCGACCCGCACGCTGGCCGTGGGTGCGGCACTCTCCCTCGTCGACCAGACCAAGATCGTCACCGCGACCAGCGAACTCGCCCGGAACACCCTGATCTACGGCGGGGGTGGCACCGCGGTGCTCGAACTGGTCGACGACGGCGCGCGGCGCGGGGTGCGGGCGAGCTTCGCCGACGACGGCCCGGGCATCGTCGACGTGACGCTGGCCCTGTCCGACGGCTACACCACCGGGAGTGGCCTCGGCCTCGGGCTGTCCGGGGCCCGGCGGCTCGTCGACGAGTTCGACATCCACAGCGAACCCGGCTCGGGCACCCGGGTCACGGTCACCAAGTGGGGACGCTGAGTGGAGACCGTGCGGACCGGGACGGAGTGGTTCGCGGTCGACGACGCGTCCGTGGTCGGTGCCGCGCGCCGGCCGGCGCTGCGACTCGCCGAGCGACTCGGCTTCAGCGAAGGACGCGCGGGCGACGTCGGCATCGTCGTCAGCGAGATCGCGGCAAATCTGTGGAACCACGCCGTCGGTGCCACCCTGGGCATCCAGATCGCGCTCCGTGACGGAGTGCCCGGTGTCCGGGTGATCGCGAGCGACACCGGCCCGGGAATGGTCGATCTCGCCATGTCGGTGCTCGACGGCCACTCGACGGCCGGCACCCTCGGTGTGGGTCTGGGTGCCGTCAAACGGCTGTCGACCGCGATCGACGTGAGCACCGCACCGGGTCGCGGCACCGTGCTCGTCGCCGACATCTGGCCCGACGAGGGCAACGACGCGTCGGAGCCGCTCGACGTAGCCGGGATCACGCGGCCGATCTCCGGAGAATCGATGTGCGGCGACGCGGTCGCGGCGAGGACGCTCGGCGCGGCGCATCTGCTCATGCTCAGTGACGGGCTCGGTCACGGCCCGATGGCCGCCGACGCCTCGATCGAGGCGGTCGCGGCATTCCACGCCGCGACGACCACCGACGTCCAGATCGTGCTCGAGTCGATCCACGCGAAGTTGTACGGCACCCGAGGCGCCGCCGTCGCCATCGCTGCGATCGACGAGACGTACCGCACGCTGCAGTTCGCCGGCGTCGGCAACGTGAGCGCGTTCGTCGTCGACGGGCGTCGGTCCGCCGCGCTCTCGCAGCCGGGCATCGTCGGGCACAAGCGGCCCAGGATCCGTCCGTTCACGATCCCGTTGAGCGACAACGCCATCGTGGTGCTTCACAGCGACGGCGTACGCGAGAGCTGGGACCTCGCCCGCACGCCCGGCCTCGCCCGCCGATCGGCCGCGGTGATCGCCGCGACGGTGCTGCGCGACTGCGGCAACCGTCCGGACGACGCCTCGGTTCTCGTTGCACGCAGGCCGCGATGACCGAACACCTCGGCAGCCTCGACATCCGTGCCGAGACCGACGTGCTCACCGCGCGCCGGCTCGCGCGCGCACTGGCCGAATCGCTCGGCTTCGACACCACCGACCAGGTGCGCATCGCCACCGCGATCAGCGAGCTGGGACGGGTCGTCGGCGGGGCCGGCGCAACTGCCGCGGTCGACTTCGGCGTCGACCAGCACGAACACCCGACGCTGGTCATCAGCGCGCGTCCCGATCGCCCCGTCATCCCGTCGACACCCGTGACCGGCGTGACGGGGTTGGTGGCGATCCGGCGCCTCATGGACGGGGTGGTGCTCGCCGACGACAACACCATCACGATGACCAAGACGCGCGTCGTCTCGCAGCGTCCGCACTCGACGCGCACGCTGGCGCACATCCGCGCCGAGCTCGCGCAACCATCGCCACCCTCGCCGATGGAGGAGCTGCGCAACCAGCACGACGAGTTGTTGCGTGCCCTGCATGAACTGCAGTCGAAGCAGGACGAGTTGGTGCGCCTCAACGACGAGTTGCAGGAGACCAACCGCGGCGTCGTCGCGCTGTACGCCGAGCTCGACGAGCGCGGTGAGCAGCTGCGGGCCGCGAACGATGCGAAGTCCCGCTTCCTCGCCAACGTCAGCCACGAGTTGCGCAGCCCGCTCAACTCGATCAACGGCCTGGCCACCCTGCTGCGCGATCCGCAGTCGGACCCGCTCACGCCCGCGCAGGACAACCAGGTGCGCCTTATCGCCGCCGCGACGAACGAGTTGCTCGATGCCGTGAACGGCCTGCTCGACATCGCTCGCGCCGAAGCCGGGCAGATCCAACCCGACCTCACGACCGTCGACGTAGCCGGTCTCGTCGCCGACATGCGCACCACCCTGCGCACGCTCACGCCACCAGGAGTCGATCTCGTCGTGCACGTGCCCGACGATCTCGGTCCGGTGGTCACCGACGGTGTGCTACTGACGCAACTCGCGCGGAACCTGATCAGCAACGCGCTCAAGTTCACCGAGGCGGGGCAGGTCGTGGTCACTGTCGCGGCGCAGCGGGTCGACCACGCCGACTACATCGACATCGAGGTCACCGACACGGGCATCGGCATCGCACCGGAACACCACGACCTCGTCTTCGAGGAGTTCTACCGCGTGCCGGGCCACCTGCAGGTGCGCGCACACAGCACCGGCCTGGGCCTGCCGTACGCCCGGCGGGTCGCCACCGCGCTCGGCGGGTCGCTCACCCTGACGAGCACGCCGGGTCAGGGCAGCACCTTCCGCGCACGCGTGCGCAACCATCAGCCGGACGGTGCCGAGCTCGGCGCTCGTCTGTCGTCGGTACTCATCGGCGACGACGACCCGGCGTGCCGCGAGATGCTGCGCGGACTGCTCACCACCGTCGCGGACGTGGTGGTGGAGGCGATCGACGCCGATGCGGTGCTCGCCGCACTCACCGACGCGACCCCCGACCTGCTGCTGCTAGACCTGCGGATGCCCGGCGGCGGGGGTGCACGGGTACTCAGCGAGATCGACGAGCATCAGGAGTGGCACGATCTCGCGGTCGTCGTCATCTCGAGCTCGAGCGTGGAACTCGGCGAGCTGCGCAGACGACGGCCGGGCCTCCTCACGCTGGACAAAGCAGTGCTCGACCGCGCATCACTGGCGCGCGCGATCGCCATGACCTGCGCGGGCGCTGCCGTATGAGCGCGCGCGTGTTGATCATCCACGACAACGAGGGCACCCGGCTGGTCTTCGCCGAATGGTTGCGGCGCGCCGGGCACGAGGTGGTCGAGGTCGTGACCGGTGAGGAAGGCCTGGCGCACCTGAACCGCGCCAAGATCGACCTGGTGCTCGTCGACGTGCACCTGCCGGACATGTCCGGTCTGCAGGTGTGTGACCAGATCAAGTCCTCCCGCGCGAGCGCGGCCATCCCGGTGCTCGCCGTGTCGGCCACCGCCACTAACACCGACGACCGCACCATCGGCCTGAACCGCGGCGCCGACGGTTACCTGATCGAACCCATCGAACGCGACGAACTCGCCGCGTCGGTCACGGCGCTGCTGCGCTATCACGAGGCCCGGCGTGCGTCCGACCGGATGGCCAGCCGCCTGGAGCGGCTGCACGAAGCCACTCTGCTGATGAACGCGGCACCGACCGTCAGCGATCTCGTCCAGTTCGCGAGTTCAGGCCTCGCGACGATGTTCGACTCACCGGCCGCCGTGTTCATCGCCCGCGAAGGGATCGGACGAGCCGCGGTCACCGGCGTGCGCGGCGTCGACCCGATCGTCACAGCCTGGTCGTCGGGCGACGTGCTCGACATCGCCACGGCCGCGCGCACCGGATCGCCGAGCATCCGCCGGTTCACCGGCGCACTCGGTGTCGAGCCCGACACGGGAATCACGGCCGCGTCGATCGCGACCCCGCGCGGCGAGACCGTCGGTGCGGTGATGCTCATGTCCGGCGACAGCGGCGTGCCGGCCGACGAGCTCATGCTCGATCACTTCGCGCAGGCGGTCGCCGGCGCGCTGGAGAACCAGCGGCTCTACGCCGTCGAGCACCAGATCGCACTGACCCTGCAGCGGGCGATGTTGCCCAACACGATCCCGGAGCCGCCCTACCTCGAGGTCGCCGTCCGGTATCTCGCGGCGAGCGAGGCCGTCGAGATCGGCGGCGACTTCTACGACGTCCTCGAACTGGACGAGGACCGCACGCTGCTCGCGATCGGCGACGTGCTCGGGCACTCTTTGCAGGCGGCGACGGTGATGGCGGAGCTGCGGCACTCGTTACGTGCGCTCGCGGTGGCCGGGCACGATCTTGCCGACATCACCGCGAACCTCGACCGCCTGCTGACGATGTCGTTCCCCGACATGACGTCGACGCTGTGCCTGGTCGAGATCGACCGGGCCGGTACCGCGCGCATCTGCAACGCCGGGCACATGCCACCGGTCATCGCGCACGGATTCGAAGCCAGGCTCGTCGAGGACCACGGCGTGCTCCTGGGCGTGCAGCGCGCGACCGACACGCCGACCGTGACGGTGCCGTTCCCGACCGGCGCGCTGGTCGTGCTCACGACCGACGGCCTGATCGAGCGCCGCGACGAGGACATCGGGGTCGGCCTGGAACGGCTTCGGGCCGCGGTGCTCAACCACCGCGGCCCGATCCAAACGCTCAGTGATCAGTTGTTGCTGGACGTCAGCTCACGCAACAGCAGCTTCGACGACATCGCCATCGTCGCCGCACGCCACCGACCCTCGTGACGCCGCGATCGTCCCGCAACGCAACGACCGGGGAGGCTCAAGCCGACGAGCCCCGTAGGAGAGGAGGCTTCGGGCCGACGCCGCCGCACGCGAGCCGGACAGCGAGCTTCCGGGCCGCCGGACGGACCCGAACGCAGTGAGCCGTCCAGACGGCGACCCGATCGCGGCGGACGACTAAATCGTGCCGTCCTTCATGGCCTGGTCGATCCACGGGATGACCTCGTCGAGCATCTCGTCGAGGGTGGTCGTCGCCTCGTAGCCGAGCACGCGCTTGGACTTCGACACGTCCGGCACGCGCTTCTGCACGTCGTACTCGAAGGCGTCGTCGCTGGTGACGTTGAACGGCTTGTCGCCGTTGATCTTCTTCCAGATCAGCTGCGCGAGGTCGAGCACGGTGGTCGACTCGGCGGTCGACAGGTTGAAGTCGTCGTTGAGCGCGGCGTCCTGGAAGACGCACTCGACGATGCCGCGCGCCAGGTCACCGCCGTAGGTGTAGTGCCGCACCTGCTCGCCGGTGCCGAGGATGTGCAGCGGGTCCTGACCCTTGAGCACCTTCTGCACCAGGTCGGGGACGACGTGGCTCATCGCGAGCTTGACGTTGCCCGACTCGATCTCGACGTCACCGAGCGCGCGGCTCTCGCCGATGCCGACACAGTTGAACGGGCGCACGATCGTGTAGGGCAGCTTGTACTGGTCCCAGGCCGCGATCGCGAAGTACTCGACGGCGAGCTTCTGGAACCCGTAGGACGACAGCGGCGGCGGGATCTTGCGCTCGTCACCCTCGGCCGAGGGCCAGTGCGTCGCCGACTCGAACACCATCGACGAGCTGAGGTAGGTGACCTTCTTCAGCTTGCCCTGCTCGTGCGCCTTGATCGCGGCGTCGCAGGACGAGGCGATGATGCGCTCGTTCTCGGCCAGCAGGTCGTAGGCGTAGGTGTGGAAGTAGGAGATGCCACCGATGAGCGCCGCGCCTGCGATGAAGTGGTCGCAGTCCATGAGCAGCTTGGTCATCAGGTCGGTGTCGCGGACATCGCCCTCGTGGAAGTCGTAGTTCGGGTGGTCGTCGTAGGACTTCACGACCTTGCCGTACTTCGAGTAGTTGTCGATACCGACGACCTCGTGGCCGCGGTTGAGCAACTCTTCGACCACGTAGCCGCCGATGAAACCGGCCGAGCCGCTGACGAGAACCTTCATGTGTGTAACTCCGTATTCTGCGGGTTGGCGCTGGCGGCACCTGGGGTACTAACGGACACTTCCTCGCGGACGACCGCCGGCAGGTCTTCGACCCGCAGGCGCTTGCCGAACGCGAAGCGGTACCAGCGGACGTACTTGGGAATCCATTTCGTCAGTTTGAAATTCGAGACGCCGGCGGGCCGGTCCAACCAAATGGTAGGGATCTCGGCCACCGGAAGCCGCAACCGGCGCGCCTTGGCGGTCAGTTCGAGGCCGATCTCGAACCCGTCGGAGCTGTCGATACCGACCGACTCGACGAAATCGCGGCTGTAGGCCTTGAACGAGTTCGTCGCGTCACGAGTGCCGATCCGGGCGAACCAGTAGAGCGACCGGCCGGCATTCTTCGACAGCACGCGCTTGAAGTAGGGGCCGCCGACCTGCTGACCGCCCGGCATGTACCGCGACGCCGCGGCCACGACCACGCCGCGCTCGACCAACCGGGTCAGCTCGTCGATCTGGCGCGGGTCGTCACAGCCGTCGGCCATCGTCACGACGACCACCGGCGCCTGGGCGACGTGGATGCCGTATCGAATCGCGTACGCCGGGCCGCGTCCGAAGTCGTTGATCACCACGCGCACGTCGGGAGCCTTGAGCGCGTACTCCTCGATCACCGGGATCGTGGTGTCCTCAGGCATGTCGACGACGACGAGAACCTCGCACGGCAGGTTGACCGACTCCAGCAGTCGGTCGAGCACCGGGACGATGTTGGTCGACTCGTTGTAGGCGGGGATGACCACCGACACGCGCAGGTGGTGGCCGGACACAGGCTGGCTCACGCGGTCCCTAACACGTTCCAGACGTCTGCGACGGGCTTCTCGGTCGTGATGGCGCGGTACTCGGGGTGCGGCGTCGCCACGATCAGGACGTCGGCCTCCGCGAGCACCTGCTCGAGCGGGACGAGATCGGGGTCGACCGTCACGTAGGGGTCGGTCATGAGCACCTGCCGGGCCTTGAACGACAGGATGCGCTTGAGCTTGTAGGCCAGGCTCGAGCGGATGTCGTCGGAGCTCGCCTTGAACGACGCCCCCAGGATGCCGACGGTGAGCGAGCCGAGGTCGTGCTTCTCGGCGAGCTGGCTCACGACGTAGAGCGGCAGACCCTCGTTCACCAGCATGGCCGCGTGGCCGAGCGCGAAGTTGTTGTCGTTGAAGGCCGCGAGCTGCATCGTGTCCTTGAACAGGCACGGGCCGGCGGCGAAGCCGGCGCTCGGCATGTCCTGCGCACGCGGGTAGTCCTGCGACAGGCCCTGCCGGATGCGCTCGAAGTCGAGGCCGCGGCTGTCGGCGAACATGTAGAACTGGTTGACCGCGGCGAACTTGATGTAGCGCCAGGTGTTCGTGAACAGCTTCGCCAGCTCGGCCTCTTCGGGCTCGAGGTGCACGATCTGGCCGGTGAGGCGCCCGAACAGCGCCGCCGCCCGCTCGCTGGCCTTGGGCGAGTTGCCCGAGACGATCTGCGGCAGCGAGTACAGCTCGGTCATCGCCTTACCCTCGGCGATCCGCTCGGGGCAGAACGACACGTCCATGTCGATACCGCGCTCGGAGACCATGCGCTCGACCAGGCGCGTCACGCCCGGGAACACGGTGCTGCGCAGCACGAGCAGCTGACCGTCGCGGAAGTACGGTGCGCACTGGTCGAGGGCCCGGGGGATCGCCTGCGGGTCGGGGTTGAGGTGCTCGTCGACCGGCGTGCCGATGACGACGATCACGTTCTCGGCGTTGCCGACCACCGACTCGTCGGTCGACGCGCGCAGGGCGCCCGACTCGACGGCCTTCTTCAGCTTGTCGCCGGCGTCCGGCTCGTCGAAGGGCAGGACACCGTCGTTGACCAGGTCGACTGCGGCCTTGCTCAGGTCGTAGACCAGGACGGACGCGCCGCTGTCGGCCAGGGCGATCGCCAGCGGCAGCCCGACGTGCCCGCATCCACCGATGACGACGACGTCATGGCTGAAGTTGTCCGCGCGTTGCATAAGTCCTCGGATTCTCTTCTCTGCCTTGTGGGCCGGCCTGCGGGGTGCGCCCCACGGCCTGCCACGGGTCGGTCCTGTCGGCCGACCCTGTTCTGCCCCGGGAGAATCACCCGGGCACGACACACAAAGCTAGCAGTGCCCACCGGCACGGCTGTGAAAGCGATTAGCCGTTTCCACAGGGTACCTTGGCCGGCAGCGTCGGCCCCGTCGGCGGTGGTCGCGACCGGCGTGAACTTCGGGGTCAGCTTCACGTTGACCTGCTTGGCGTGCGCGATCTCGGCCGGCGTCATCAGCATCTTCCACGGACCGAGGTAGCGCAGCTTGTAGCCGTGCTGCTTCAGGGCCCGGATCATCGGCTTCGTCCAGCCCGTCTTCCAGCCGTCGACGTTGATCGCCGGCGGGCGGCGGCGCACGATCTCGGCGACCCATCCCTTGAAGCCGTTCTTGGTGTGCTTGATCTTCCACCGGTCGACGCCGGAGGCGAGGTAGATGTAGTTGGTCGGGCTCCTGCGGTGCGTGAGCACCAGGACGACTGGGTTGCCGAGGCTCTCGAGCTTCCCGTGGCCGACCACCCGGTCGAGCGCGCAGGCGTCGCGGTTCTGCCCGACGAGCTTGCGGTCGTTGCCCCAGCTGTCGGTGTAGTTGACCCACGACACGCCCGCCAGGACGATCGCGAGCGCCACGACGACGGCCGTCGCCACGCGACGCGGCGCCGGCGACTTCAGGAAGGCGACGCCGGCGGCCACCGCCCCGCCGATGCCGATCGCCGGGTAGGCCAGCAACGGCAGCGTGTCGGGGTCGCTCTGGAAGTCGTAGAGCGCGTAGAGGACGTTGAGCACGAAGGTGCCGAAGACGATCAGCACGAGCGGCGAGGTCAAGCGCGGCGCGCTTCGACCGGACGAACTCGAGCACGACGAGCCCGATCAGGGCGACACGTGCCGACCCAGAACAGGACCGCGGTCATCGGGTAGTGGCGCGATGACGTGGATCGGGTGGGTCGAGGTGGGTGGCAGGCCACTCCTTCGCCCGGGCCGCTCCCGAGCAGCGGGTAGAGCAGCGTCGCGCTGATGAAGGTCTTGAACGCGCCGACGACGAGGAAGTAGATCGCCGAGCACGACCATCGGCAGGGCGGCGCCGACGAGGGTGCGCACCAGCGCGCGCAGCCGGTTGGACATGCCGCGCATCGGCAGCGGCCGTCGCCGCCACGACGGCGATGAGCGCCATCGGGAAGATCGGCTGCCAGCAGGCGAACGCCAGCCCGGCGAACACGGCGCCGGTGAACCAGTTCCGGCGGCTCAGGAAGAGCATGCAGAGCACGAGGAAGAGCACCGCCGGCGTCTTCGCGTCCGGGCCGATGATCGCGTCGTGGGCGAACTTGGTGAAGAAGGTGAAGGTCATGCCGGCGGCGAAGGCGCCGAGCACCGACCCGAACAGCTGCAGGGTGCACAGGTAGACCGCGACCGCGGTGAGGATCGACAGCAGCAGGAACATCAGTCTGATGGCGTGCAGATCGTTCGCGTGGAACTGATGCGCGACGAACGCGGCGATGCCGCCGAGGATGCCCGAGCCGGGGGTCTTCGGGTCGAAGATGCTGGCGTAGGGCGCGTGCCCGCGGCTGAACTGTTGCGCCTCGTAGGCGTAGATCGACTCGTCGCGGCCGAGGCCCCCGGTGAACGGGAACCGGGTGTAGAGCGCGACGGCGCTGATGAACACGCCCAACCCGCCGAGGACGGCGAGCCACGTGCTGTCGTCGAAGCGTTGCCGTAGGGCGCCGAACCGCCCGCCGTTCGACGACGACGAGGTCGCGTCCCGCTCTGCCGGTGGTGGTTCGGCGGCCGTCGAGTCGACCGCGGTGGACTGCTCGTTGGCCTCGCTCACGGCCCGGAGTATATGAACGTCGTGATCCACCGGCCGCGCGATTCTCAGCGGTGTCGGGGGCGGTCGCATTCGACCCGCTTGCGCCGACACGCATCGGGTTCGGGGATACTCGCCCGCAGGAAAGGTCCACAGCAGCTCCCAGGAAGGTTCCGGTGACCGCTTCGGTGAACGCGTCGGACAAGGCGTCGGTACGGACGAAGTCGGTTCGCGCGAAGGAGTTCGCCCGGCGTGCCGCACGGGCCGCCTCGCGACGGGTCCGTCGCGCGACCGCCTCGGCGCCGGTGCTGCGCACCGCCGGCCCCGCCGAGCAGTTCCGGCTGGTGCCGGACCCGGTGTTCCTGCTGAGTTACCTGCGCTCCGGTTCGACGATGATGCGGATGGTGCTCAACAGCCATTCGCAGATCTGTGCGCCGCTCGAGATGCACCTGCGCGCGCTGCGCCTGGACACGTCCACCGCCAAGCTGCTCGAGCTGGCGATGCAGGAACTGCGGCTGAGCAACCGCGACCTCGAGAACATGCTGTGGGACCGGGTGCTCTACGACCAGCTGCTCAAGAGTGGCAAGTCGATCGTCGTCGACAAGACGCCGCACAACACCCTGAGCTGGCGCCGCATCCACCGTTACTGGCCCGGAGCGCGATTCATCCTGTTGCACCGCCACCCCGTGCGGATGATGGAGTCGATGCACAAGGCGCATCCCAACACGCCGCCGCAGCACTGGGGTGAGCAGATCCTGCGCTTCGCGACGGCGATGGACGAGGCGAAGAAGACGCACGGCGGACTGGTGCTGCGCTACGAGGAGCTCACCCGCGATCCCGCACAGCAGACGCGGCGCATCTGCGATTTCCTCGGCGTCGGGTGGGAGCCGGGCATGGTCGACTACGGCAGCCGGCAGCACGGCGGTTTCGTCCGCGGCCTGGGCGACTGGAGCGAGAAGATCAAGGCCGGCGAGATCCAGCCCGCGCCGCCGGACCCCGCCCCGGCCGATGTGCCCGACTACCTGCGCGAAGCCAGCACGATCCTCGGTTACATGTGACATGGCCGGCGACGTGAAAGCACTCCGCACGCCCGACGAGCGCTTCACCGACCTGCCCGACTTCGACTACCCGCCGCAGTACGCGACGTTGGCCGACGGCCTGCGCATGGCGTGGGTCGAGGCCGGGCCGGCCGACGGCGAGCCGGTGCTGCTGCTGCACGGCGAGCCGTCCTGGTCGTTCCTGTACCGCACGATGCTGCCGGCGCTGGCGGACGCGGGACTGCGCGCGATCGCGCCGGACCTGATCGGGTTCGGCCGCTCGGACAAGCCGGCCGAGGTGGGCGAGCACAGCTATGCCCGCCACGTCGAATGGGTACGTGAGCTCGCCTTCGACGTGCTCGACCTGCACGGCGTCACCCTCGTCGGGCAGGACTGGGGCGGCCTGATCGGGCTGCGGCTGGCCGCCGAACATCCCGACCGGTTCGCGCGCATCGTGGCGGCCAACACCGGCCTGCCGACCGGTGACGTCGACATGCCGGAGATCTGGCACCAGTTCCGCACGGCGGTGCAAACGGCGCCGACGCTGGACATCGGCCGGTTCGTGCAGGCCGGGTGCCGCCGTCCGCTGTCGGACGAGGCGCGTGCCGGGTACGACGCCCCCTTCCCCGACGAGTCGTTCAAGGCCGGCCCGCGGGCCATGCCCGGACTGGTGCCCTACCGTCCCGACGACCCGGCGGCCGACGCGAACCGCGCGGCCTGGGCGGGGCTGACCGCGTCGCCCACACCGATGCTGATCGCCTTCAGCGACGGCGACCCGATCACGGGCGGCATGCGTCCGATCCTGGAGCGCACCATGGCCGGCGCGGCCGGGCGGGAGCACCCGGTCATCGCCGATGCCGGCCACTTCCTGCAGGAGGACGCCGGGCCGGAGCTCGCCGACGCCGTCGTCGATTTCGTCCGGTCGACCGCCCGCTGACCCGACAGTGGTTGGTTGTGTCCGCAGTGGTCAGTTCTGACTGACCACTGGGCCCTAACTGGCCACTGCCGCGGGCTAGCGGTTGCAGGGCACCCCTGCGTCCCCGACACTTCTGCACATGATCATTTTCGGCTTCCGCAGCTTCGTCAAGCAGCTGGCCATACTCACGCTGGTCTGCGGACAGTGCCACCGCCCGGCCGCACATCGCGTCCTGCAGATCACGCGCATGTTCACCCTGTTCTTCATCCCCGTGTTCCCGATCAGCCGCCGCCGACACATGACCTGCACGTTCTGCGGGGCCGGCACCAGGCTGACGAAGGACCAGGTCGATCAGCTGATGGCGGGCGCGAACGGCCCCGCCGCCGAGCAGGTCGCCGGGCCGCCGACGGCCCCTGCCGCGCCGCTTCCGCCGCCGCCTGCGGGACCTACTGCCTGACCTGCTCCGCGGCGCCCCGCCGCGTCGAATAACCTGCACGCATGCTGCTGTCCGACCGTGACATCCGCGCCGAGGTCGACGGGCACCGCCTGGTGCTCGACCCGTGGGACGAGGAGCTCGTCCAGCCCTCCAGCATCGACGTGCGGCTGGATCGGTACTTCCGGGTCTTCAACAACTCGCAGTACACGCACATCGACCCTTCACAGCAGCAGGACGACCTGACGACCCTGGTCGAGCCGAAGGACGAGGACCCGTTCGTGCTGCATCCGGGCGAGTTCGTGCTCGGGTCGACGCTCGAGATCGTCACGCTGCCCGACGACCTCGCCGGGCGGCTGGAGGGCAAGAGCTCGCTCGGCCGGCTCGGCCTGCTCACCCACTCGACCGCGGGCTTTATCGACCCCGGGTTCAGCGGACACATCACCCTCGAGCTGTCGAACGTGGCCAACCTGCCGATCACGCTGTGGCCGGGCATGAAGATCGGGCAGCTGTGCCTGTTCCGGCTGTCATCGGCCGCCGAGTTCCCCTACGGCTCGGCGCAGTACGGCTCGCGCTACCAGGGCCAGCGCGGCCCCACGCCCTCGCGCAGCTACCAGAACTTCCGCACCTGGCCCACGGCCTGAATCCGCCGGGATCGAAAACTCGTTGAGTGACGTCCGGACGGGTTGAGTGACGTCGAATTCGCCGTCACTCGAGGTCCGGATCCGTCACTCAACCGGGGGTCCGTCACTCAACCCAGGGAGCCGTCACGCGCGGTGAGGGCGTGCATCCACCCGTGGGTGTCGTCGCGCTTGCCGGTCTGGATTCCGGTCAGGTGCTCGCGCAGTTGCATCGACACCGGGCCGGGGGTGCCGTCACCGACCGTCCACTCGCCGGACGCGCTCTTGACAGAGCCGATCGGCGTGATCACGGCGGCGGTCCCGCACGCGAACACCTCGGTGATGGCGCCCGACTGGTTGCCCTCACGCCACTCGTCGGTCGAGATCTTGCCCTCCTCGGCGGTGTAACCGAGCTCGCCGGCCAGCGTCAGCAGCGAGTCGCGCGTGATGCCCGGCAGCAGGGTTCCGGTCAGGGCCGGGGTGACGATGCGCGCATTCGGACCGGACCCGTACACGAAGTACAGGTTCATGCCGCCCATCTCCTCGACCCAGCGGTGCTCGCCCGCGTCGAGCCAGACGACCTGGTCGCAGCCCTTGGCGGCGGCCTGCGCCTGCGCGACGAGCGAGGCGGCGTAGTTGCCGGCGCACTTGGCCTCGCCGGTGCCGCCGGCAGCGGCGCGCGTGTACTCGGTCGACAGCCACACCGACACCGGCTGCACGCCGCCCGCGAAGTACGAACCGGCCGGCGAGGCGATCAGCAGGTAGGCGTAGCTCGACGCCGGCTTGACCCCCAGGCCGATCTCGGTCGCGATCATGAACGGACGGAGGTACAGCGAGTCGCCGGGGTTCGTCGGCACCCACTCGGAATCGACCGCGACCAGTTCGCGCAGCGAGGCGACGAACAGGTCCTCGGGAAGCTCGGCCATGCCGAGACGCCGTGCGGAGCGGACGAACCGGGCGGCGTTCGCATCGGGACGGAACGTGGCGACCGAACCGTCCGGCTGCCGGTAGGCCTTGAGGCCCTCGAAGATCTCCTGGCCGTAGTGCAGCGCCATCGTGGCCGGGTCGAGTTGCAGCGGGCCGTAGGGCACCACGGCGCCCTCGCCCCACGCGCCGTCGCGGTAGTCGATGCGCACCATGTGGTCGGTGAAATACTTGCCGAAGCCGGGCGCGCCGAGAATCTTCGCGCGCTCCTCAGCGGTGGCCGGGCTCGGGTTCGGTTCGACGGTGAACGCCATAGTCGGTCATCCTAGTTCTCCGGACGGCAGCCGAACCGTGCCTATTTCGCGGCCATGGACTGGTCGGCGGTCAGGATCGACACCAGCGTGTCCACGTCCTCGTCCGAGGACGCGAGCACCACGGCCGGCAGTGACTTCGTGAGCATCTCGAGCAGCCCGTCGCGAAACGCGGGATCGTCGAGCGAGCCGTCGTCGATCGCCCGCACGACGCACTCCTCGACGAAGGCCACCCAGCCGTGCACCGCCAGGGTGGCGCGCGCGCCGAGCGGCAGGCCGAGCTCGCTCAGCACGCTCACGATGCGCCCAGCCATCGTCGAGCGGGTCCGGTCGAAGATCGCGCGCATGTCGGTGTGGCCGCTGGCCGCGCCGCGCACCAGCGACTTGTAGTTGTCGGGATTCTCGGTGACGTAGTCCATGAACGCGGTCAGCGCGCCGCGCAGGGCCTGCAGGGGCGCGAGCGTCGTGTCGGGCTCGGTGCGCGAGATCAGTTCCTGGGCGGCGACCCGCGCCACCTCGAGGTGGAACTCCTGCTTGGACGCGAAGTAGTGGAACAGCAGCCCCCGCGAGATGCCGGCCTCGGTGGCGATGTCCTCCACCGACAGCTCGTCCAGGGTGCGGGTGGCGAGCATGTCGACGCCGAGGGCGACGAGCTGGGCCCGCCGTGCGTCCGGGGTCAGGCGGGTGCGCTTTTCCGGCATGAGGCCATCGTAACGCTATTGAACGCGAGCCAACTATCTATTGACTCGCGTTCAATGACCAATTAGCGTCAGACAACATGACTGAGACCGAACGCCGCCACGTCGGCGTCCTGGTGATCGGCAGCGGCTTCGCGGGCCTCGGCACCGCGATCCGGCTCGCCCAGCAGGGCCGAGAGGACTTCCTGGTCGTCGAGCGCGCGGGCGAGGTCGGCGGCACGTGGCGCGACAACACCTATCCCGGCGCCGCCTGCGACGTGCCCTCGCACCTGTACTCCTACTCGTTCGAACTGAACCCGAACTGGTCGCGCTCGTTCTCGCCGCAGCCCGAGATCCAGCAGTACCTGCGCGACACCGCGCGCAAGTACGGCGTGCTGGACAAACACCTGTTCAACACCGACGTCACCCGCGCCGCCTGGGACGCCACGACCGACCAGTGGCTCGTCGACACCACCAACGGGGCCTTCAGCGCCAACGTGCTCGTCGGCGCGGTCGGCGCCCTCGCCGAGCCGGCGCTGCCCGACATCAAGGGCATCGACACCTTCGCCGGCGAGATCTTCCACTCGTCCCGCTGGAACCACGACGCCGACCTGACGGGCAAGCGCGTCGCGCTCATCGGCACCGGCGCGTCGGCGATCCAGATCGGGCCCGAACTGGCCGGACGCGTCGACCACCTCGACGTCTACCAGCGCACCGCCCCCTGGGTGCTGCCGCGCGGCGACCGCGCCTACACGAAGGCCGAGCGCCTGGCGTTCAAGCACCTGCCGCTCACGCAGCGCCTGTCCCGCGAGGCGATCTACTGGGCGCGCGAAATGCTCGTGTTCGGCTTCGCCTACCAGCCACGGCTGCTGCAGGCGGTGCAGAAGCTTGCCGAGCGCAACATCGACCGCAGCATCAAGGACCCCTCGCTGCGCAAGGCCGTGACGCCGAGCTGGCAGATCGGGTGCAAGCGGATGCTGATCTCCAACGACTGGTATCCGATGCTCGCCCGCGACGACGTCGACCTGGTCACCGACGGCATCGCCGAGATCCGTCCGAACGCCATCGTGACCAAGGACGGCACGGTGCGCGAGGTCGACGCGATCGTCGTCGCAACCGGCTTCCACGTCACCGACTCGCCCACGTTCGAGCGCATCGTCGGTGCCGAGGGACGGTCGCTGGCCGACGTGTGGCGCGACAAGGGGCAGCAGGCGTACAAGGGCGCTGCCGTGCACGGCTTCCCGAACATGCTGTTCGTGATCGGGCCGAACACCGGCCTGGGCCACAGCTCGATGGTCTACATGGCCGAATCGCACATCAACTACGTCGCGAGTGCGCTGGACGAGATGGACCGCCACGGGCTGGCCACCTTCGACGTGCGCGAGAACGTGCAACGCGAGTACAACGAGAAGCTGCAGGACCGGATGGAACGCACCATCTGGACGACCGGCGGCTGCGCGAGTTGGTACCTCGACGCGCACGGCCGCAACACCACGCTGTGGCCGAGCTTCACGTTCACCTTCCGAAGGATGACGAAGAAGTTCGACCGGCACTCGTACGAGACGACGGCACGCGCCGAGCAGCGCGCGCCCCAGGAGGTTTCCGCCGCATGACCGCCATCGCAGAAAAGGTCGCCGTGATCACCGGTGCCGGTTCGGGCATCGGACGCGCACTGTCCTACGAACTCGCCAGGCGCGGCGCAAAGCTGGCGCTCAGCGACGTCGACAACATCGGACTCGCCGAGACCGCTCGCCACGCCCGCGTGATCGGCGCGCAGGTGCACGAGCAGCATCTCGACGTCACCGACCGCGCCGCGGTGCTGGCCTATGCCGACGCCGTCGTCGACGAGTTCGGTGCCGTCAACATCGTGGTGAACAACGCCGGCGTCGCGTTCACCGGCGACGTCGAGCACATGAGTTTCGAGCAGATCGAGCGCGTCATGGACGTCGACTTCTGGGGAGTCGTCAACGGCACGAAGGCGTTTCTGCCGCATCTGATCGAGTCCGGCGACGGCCACCTTGTCAACATCTCGAGCCTGTTCGGCCTGCTCGCGATGCCGAGCCAGAGCGCGTACAACGCCGCCAAGTTCGCGGTGCGCGGGTTCACCGAGTCGCTGCGTCAGGAAATGCTGGTCGCCGGGCACCCGGTCAAGGTCACCTGCGTGCACCCCGGCGGGATCAAGACCGCGATCGCGCGCAACGCAGGAACGGTCGCGGGCATCAACCAGAGCGAGTTCGCCGCGTTCTTCGACAGCAAGCTCGCCAAGACCACCGCCGAGTCGGCGGCCCGGACGATCGCGCGCGGCATCTCCGGCAACCAGCCGCGCGTCGTCGTCGGGTTCGACGCGAAGATTCTCGACGCGCTCGTGCGGCTCATCGGCGCCCGATACCAGCGGCTGTTCAGCGTCGTCGCGAACCGGGTACGTCCGCGTCCCGAGCCGAGCGACCACCCCGCCACCGAGGACGCCGCCGCATCGCAGGCTCGCGAGGCCAAGCGCGTCACGACCTGAGGCACCTTGCCGCACCGGTCCGTCCGCGACCTTGCACTCTGCGGGGCGCGGGGGAGACTGGGCTCATCAGCACACGCGACGAAGGTGACTCATGAGCGAGCAAACCGGTAGGTCCGTCGACGATGCAGGGCGGGTGGTTCTCACCGGTATCAGCTCGCGCGCCTTCGAGCACCCCGCCGACCGCACGGCCCTGACGGCCCTACGGGCGGTACCGGGCTTCGACCAGGTACTCAAGGCGGCCTCGGGGTTGCTGCGCGAACGGCAGTACCGGCTCGTCTACCTCTCGTCCGCCGTGCGCGTCGACGGGCGCCAGTTCGCGGGCCTGAACCGGATCATGGACGAGGTCGTCACCACGCTCGATCTCCCCGAGCGGCCGGAGCTCTACGTCTTCAACAATCCTTATCCCGAGGCGATCACGCTCGGCGTCGACCGTCCGTTCATCGCGATGAGCAGCGGGCTCTACGAACTGACCGACGACGAGGAGCGCAGGTTCGTGCTCGGCCACGAGGCCGGGCACGCGTTGTCGGGCCACGCGCTCTACCAGTCGATGCTGTTCCACCTGCTGAACCTGGTGGGCGTGCTCGGCTGGCTGCCCGTCGGCGGTCTCGGGCTGCGCGCGCTGATCGCGGCGCTGCGCGAGTGGCAGCGCAAGGCCGAGCTGTCCGGCGACCGGGCCGGCCTGCTCGCCGTCCAGGACTTCGACCCCTGCCTGCGCACCCACATGAAGCTCGCCGGCGGCGCGCACCTGGACGAGATCGACGTCGACGCCTTCCTCGCCCAGGCCGCCGACTACGAATCAGCCGGCGACCTTCGTGACGGCGTGCTCAAGCTGCTCAACACCGAGAAGCAGACGCACCCGTTCGCGGTGGTGCGTGCTGCCGAGCTCAAGCGCTGGTCGGGCTCCGACGAATACCGCGCGATCCTCGACGGGACCTACCCGCACCGCGAGGACGACCCGACCGCGAGCGTGTCCGACAGTGCCCGCGAGGCGGTGCGCACGTACAAGAAGCGCATCGACGAGTCGACCGACCCGTTGGTGACGACGGTGCGCAACGTCGGCTCGAGCCTGGGCACCGCCGCAGACTCGTTCGTCGACTGGCTCAATCGCCGCACCTCACGTACCCCGTCGAGCAACGGCGCCGACGAGCCCTCGAACGACGACACGGGCCAGGACGACCCGGGGATCTAGGACGTCGCGCCGGACAGGTGCGGCTTGCCGGTGCGCGGATTGCGCACGTCCAGCGCCCAGCCGGTCTCGCCGCGGGTGGCGCTGATCGCGATGGACGAGGGCAGGAACACCGGCGTCTTGAAGGCGACATCGACGGTGTAGGCGTCGGGCAGGCGTCCCTCGAGGGTGGCCAGGGTGCGCGCCTTGAGCCACATGCCGTGCGCGATCGCCGACGGGAACCCGAACGCCTTCGCCGTGAGCGAGTGCAGGTGAATCGGGTTGCGGTCGCCTGACACCGCGCCGTAGCGCCGCCCGATGTCATCAGGGACTCTGATGATCGCGGCGGGACCCCCCGGTGCGGTGGCGTCGGTGCGCGCGCTCTTGTCGCCGCTGCCGCCACCACGGCGCAGATAGGTCGAGCGGCCCGTCCACACCGTCTCGCCCGCGATCGTGGCGTCGACGAGCAGGTCGAGCTGGCGTCCCGCCGGGTGCGGGCGCAGGTCGGCGGCGCGCACGTCGAAGGACACGTGTTCGTCCGAGTGCACCGGCCGGACGACCGTGATCGAGTTGGCGACGTGCACCAGCCCGACCAGCGGGAACGGGAAAGCACGCTCGGTCATCAGGGCCACGGTGACGGGGAAGGCCAGCACGTGCAGGTATGTCGGCGGCAGCACGTCGCTCGTCCCGAAGCCGCACACCCGCTGGTAGTCGGCCAGGTGCTCCGCATCGATCGGCTGGTCGGCGAGCGTGTAGCGCGAGTCGGGCAGGTCGCCGCCGCGGTGCAGCGGCCCCGTCGCCGCCGCCTTCGCGTACATCGGCAGCAGCGCCGGCGCACTCTTCAGTTCCGTCGTCATGCGACTTTGACCCCGTATCGGCCGTGAATTGGGGGCAATTGCGACCGTTGCAGGGTCAAAGTGCGGATCACGCGCCCACCAGGTTCTGGCCGCAGACGCGCAGCACCTGGCCGTTGATGCCGCCGGCGCCGGGCGACGCCAGCCACGCGGCGGCCTCGGCGACGTCGATCGGCAGGCCCGCCTGCTGCAGGGACGACAGCCGGCGCGCCACCTCGCGGGTGGCCAGCGGCATCTTCGCCGTCATCTCGGTGTCGATGAAGCCGGGCGCGATCGCGTTGATCGTCGAATCGCCGTGGTCGGCGAACGCGGCCGCCGAGGAACGCACCATGCCGATCACGCCGGCCTTCGTCGCGCCGTAGTTCGTCTGGCCGCGGTTGCCGGACAGACCCGTCGTCGACGACAGGCACACGACACGGGCCTGGTCGCGCAAGCTGGTCCGGACTCGAGCAGCGCGGCGTTGATCCGCAGCTGCGACTCGAGGTTCACCGCGAGCACCGAATCCCACTGCTCCGGCTTCATGTTCGCCAGCAGCTTGTCGCGGGTGATGCCCGCGTTGTGGATCAGGATGTCGAGCCCGGCGGTCTGCGCGCCCAGGTGGTCGAGCAACTTCTCGCGGCGCGTCGGGCGGCGCGACGTCGAGGTGCAGCGTCGTGCCGCTCGATGCGGTTCGCGACCTTGGCCAGCGCCTCGCCGGCCGGACGGCAGGTCGGCGACGATGACGTGCGCGCCGTCGCGGGCCAGCACGCCGGCGATCGCGGCGCCGATGCCGCGCGCGGCACCCGTGACGAGCGCGGTCTTGCCGGCCAGCGGCTGGTCCCAGTCCTCCGGGTCGGGTGCCACGCCCGGGCCGAGCAGCAGCGGCTGCCCGTCGACGTACGCCGACCGGCCGGACAGGAAGAACCGGATCGCCGACGCCAGCGAGGCCTCGTCGTCGACCCGGAGCAGGTTGGCCGTCGAGCCGCGCTGCAGCTCCTTCGCCAGCGAGCGCACGATGCCGTCCAGCGCCTGCCGGGTCGCGTCGACGGTGATGTCGTCGCCGGCAGGCACGCTCGGGTCGCGAGCTCCCCTCGGGCGACGCCCAGCACGAGCACCCGTCCGGACGGGAGCAGTGCGCGCAGCCGCGGCGCGAGGAAGGCGCGCAGGTCCGGCGAGATCGGACGGGCGTCGCGACCGCGCGCGCGTCGAGGAGCAGCGCGCCCCACTTGGCGCCCTCGCCCGGTTCGGTCACGGCCTCGGCGCCGGCCTCGGTGACGATCTTGGTCAGCGCGGCGGGCACCTTGCCGGCGGTCGAGCCGAGCAGCACCGGGCCCGGGCAGCGATCGGATCGCCCGCGCGGAAGCGGCGCAGCACTGCCGGCCGAGGCAGGCCGACCGTCGATGCGACCTTGGCGCCGATCGGCGAGTTGACGAGGTTCAGGTAGCGGTCGGTCATGGCTCAGGCCTCCAGGATCGCGACGACGCCCTGGCCGCCGGCGGCGCAGATCGAGATCAGCCGCGGCCACCGCCGTTCTCGTGCAGCAGCTTCGCGAGCGTCGCGACGATGCGGCCGCCGGTGGCCGCGAACGGGTGGCCCGCGGCGAGCGACGAGCCGTTCACGTTCAGCTTCGACCGGTCGATCGAGCCGAGCGCGCGTGTCCAGGCCGAGGTACTGCTTGCAGAACGCGTCGTCCTCCCACGCGGCGAGCGTGGTCAGCACGGTCGAGGCGAACGCCTCGTGGATCTCGTAGAAGTCGAAGTCCTGCAGGGACAGCTTGTTGCGCGCGAGCAGTCGCGGCAGCGCGTAGACCGGCGCCATCAGCAGGCCGTCGGCGCTGCTTGTCGCCGTGCACGTAGTCGACCGCGCCGGTCTCGGCATCGACGAAGTGCGCGAGCACGGGCAGGTTGTGCTCGGCGGCCCACTCGTCCGACGCGAGCAGCACGGTCGAGGCGCCGTCGGTCAGCGGCGTCGAGTTGCCCGCCGTCATCGTCGCGCCCTCGTCCCGCGGCCGAAGACCGGCTTGAGCTTCGCCAGCTTCTCGACCGTCGAGTCGGCACGCAGGTTCTGGTCGCGCGAGACGCCGAGGAACGGCGTGACCAGGTCGTCGAAGAAGCCGCGGTCGTACGCGCGCGGCGAGATTGTGGTGCGAGGCTGCCGCGAGCTCGTCCTGCGCCTCGCGGGTGATGCCCCACTCGCGCGTCGTGACGGCCTGGTGCTCGCCCATCGACAGCCCGGTGCGCGGCTCGCTGTTCTGCGGGATCGCCGGGACGAGCTGGCCCGGCCGCAGCCCGCCCAGCGCCTTGAGCCGCGCACCCAGGCGTCTTCGCGCGGTTGAGTTCGAGCAGCACCTCGCGCAGGTCCTCGTTCACCGCGATCGGGGCGTCCGACGTGGTGTCGACCCCGCCGGCGACGCCGGACTCGATCTGGCCGAGCGCGATCTTGTTCGCGACGAGGATCGCGGTCTCGAGCCCCGTGCCGCAGGCCTGCTGCACGTCGTAGGCCGGCGTCGTCGGTGCCAGCCGCGAGCCGAGCACCGACTCGCGGGTGAGGTTGAAGTCGCGGCTGTGCTTGAGCACCGCGCCGGCGGCGACCTCGCCGAGGCGCTCGTCCTGCAGCCCGAACCGCGCGACGAGGCCGTCGATCGCGGCGGTGAGCATGTCCTGGTTGGACGCGCGCGCGTACGGGCCGTTGGAGCGGGCGAACGGGATGCGGTTGCCGCCGACGATCGGCGGCGCGACGTGAGACTCATGGCACCCAGAGTATGCGATACCGTCGGTATCGTGAAAGGCGATGTGGCCGCAACCACGGCCGTCCCGGTCGACGGGCGCCGCTCCCGCTGGGACGCCCACCGCGGCACCCGCCGCGAGGAGCTGATCGACGCCGCGGTCCGGTCGGTCAAACGCCACGGTCCCGAGGCCGGCATGGACCAGATCGCCGCCGACGCCCACACCAGCAAGCCGGTCATCTACCGCTACTTCGCCGACAAGACCGACCTGCACCGCGCGGTCACCCAGCGGGTGGTCGGGACGATCCTCGCCGCGCTGCGCGCGGTGACCGAGCGGGCACCCGGCCCGCAGGAGCTCATCACGCGACAGCGTCGACGCCTACCTCGCGCTGCTCGAGCAGAGCCCCGCAGCTGTACCGGTTCGTGGTGCGCCACCCGCACCTCGAGGACGGCACGACGTTCAGCGAGGTGATCGCCGCCATGCTCGCCGAGCAGCTCGCCGAGCCGCTGCGCGCCGACGGCCTCGACCCGGCCTAGGCGCACCCGTGGGGCGAGGCGATCGTCGGATTCATCAGCGCGGCCAGCCTGTGGTGGCTCGACCACCCGACGGCGATGACCCGTCCGCAACTCGCCCGGTATCTGTCCGCGCTGCTGTGGGGCGGCGCCGCCGGGGTACAGAGCTATGCGGGACAGCCCGCCGACGCCCGGCCCGCCCCGGGCGTCTTTCCGCGATTGGAGTCGACGTGAGCAGTGCCCCGGAAACGACGCGGAGCGCCGTGCCGGTCGACACGCTGCGCCGGGTGCTGGACGGGCGCTGGCACGCCGTCCGCGACGAGGCACGCGAGCTGGCCGACGACCCGCGGTTCGCCGTGACCGTCGGCGCCGACGTCGAGCACCAGCGCGCGGACGTGCTCAGCAAGCTGCCGCGCCCTGGCCGGACCGCAGTACTCCGGACGTGGCTTCCCCGCCAAGTACGGCGGCCAGGACGACGTCGGCGGCAGCGTCACCGCCTTCGAGATGCTCGCGTTCGGCGATCTGTCGCTGCTGGTCAAGGCCGGCGTGCAGTGGGGCCTGTTCGGCGGCGCGATCCTGCACCTGGGCACCGAGCGCCACCACGACGCGTACCTCGCCGACACCGTCAACGCCGAGCTGCTCGGCTGCTTCGCGATGACCGAGACCGGCCACGGGTCCGACGTCGCGAACGTGCGCACGACCGCGACCTACGACCCGGACACGGACGAGTTCGTCATCAACACCCCGGACGACGACGCGCGCAAGGAGTACATCGGCAACGCCGCCCGCGACGGCCACGTCGCCGTCGTGTTCGCGCAGCTGATCACCAGTGGCGAGGACCAGGGCGTGCATGCGTTCGTCGTCCCGATCCGCGACGGCGACGGCGCCACGCCTGCCGGGCGTCCGCATCGAGGACTGCGGGCTCAAGGCCGGGCTCAACGGCGTCGACAACGGCCGGCTGTACTTCGACGACGTGCGCATCCCGCGTGACAACCTGCTCAACCGCTACGGCGACGTCGCCGCCGACGGCACGTACTCGACGCCGATCGAGAACCAGACCAAGCGGTTCTTCACGATGCTCGGCACCCTCGTGCAGGGCCGGATCAGCGTGGCCGGCGGCGCGGGTCGGCGACGAAGGTCGCGCTCACCATCGCCATCCGCTACGGCGACAAGCGGCGCCAGTTCGAGGCCCGGACGGATCCGAGATCCGCGTGCTCGACTACCTCGCCCACCAGCGCAAACTGCTGCCGGCGTTGGCTCGCACCTACGCGCTGCACTTCGCGCAGCTCGAGCTCGTCGCGCTGCTCGACGAGACGACGCCACCACTCGGAGCGATCGCCGACGCCGGCGACGAGCTCGAGGACGATCCCCGCCGGCGCGAGCTCGAGGCGCGCGCCGCCGGCATCAAGGCGATCGGCGACCTGGCACGCCACCCGCACGATCCAGGAGTGCCGCGAGGCGTGCGGCGGCGCGGGCTATCTCGCCGAGAACCGGCTGCCCGGCCTCAAGGCCGACACCGACGTGTTCACCACCTTCGAGGGCGACAACACCGTCCTGCTGCAGCTCGTCGCCAAGGAGCTGCTCACCGGCTACCGCGACCACTTCGGCGAGCTCGACTGGCTCGGCACCGCGCGCTTCGTCACCGACCAGGCGTTCGAGACCGTCCTCGAGAAGGTCGGCGCACGCCGCCTGGTGCAGCGGCTGCGTCGACGCCGGGCGCGACGAAGAGGCGTCGCTGCTCGACCGCGGCTGGCACCTCGAGATGTTCGAGTTCCGCGAGCGGCACCTGCTCGAGACGCTGGCCCGGCGGCTGCGCAAGGCGCCCGGCGCCGACGACCCGTTCGCGGTGTTCAACGCGGCCCAGGATCACCTGCTCGCCGCCGCGCGCGCCCACGTCGACCTGGTGTTGCTGCAGGCCTTCGCCGACGCGATCGACGAGCACCCCGAGGCGGCCGAGGCGCTCGATCCGCTGTGCGACCTGTTCGCGTTGTCGACGCTCGAGGCCGAGCGTGGCTGGTTCCAGGAGCACGGCCGGCTCACCGCCACCCGCTCGAAGGCGGTGCTCGCCGAGGTCAACCGGCTCTGCGCCGAGCTCCGCCCGCACGCCCTCGACCTCGTCGCCGCCTTCGCCATCCCCGAAGCCGCCTTCGCCGCCCCCCTTATTCGGTAAACGCAACCACCAGGGAGGCTCACGCCGATGAGCCTCCGGGCGACGACGGCTCCGGGCCGACTCCCGCCGCCTCGCGAGCGCAGCGAGCGATTCCGTTCGGCGATCGGCCCCGAGCGGAGCGAGCGCGTGAGGAGACGACCCGACCCCGGCTGCATGTGACACGGTGATGTATCGTGGTGATACATCGCAGCGATAGGGGGTGACACGCCGATGTTGGAGATCGCGGTTCTGGGGCTGCTCAACGAGAGCCCGATGCACGGCTACGAGCTCCGCAAACGGCTGTCGACCCTGCTGGGGACATTCCGGGCGTTCTCCTACGGTTCGCTCTATCCCACGCTGCGACGGCTCGCCGAGGCGGGCTGGATCTCCGAAGAGCCGGCACTCGAGCCGCCGAGCGGCGCCCATTCGCGCCGTGGCAAGCGGGTCTACCGGCTCACCGCCGAGGGCAAGGAGCATCTGGCCGACCTGCTCAGCGATGTCGGTCCGGACGCCTTCGATGACGAGGGCTTCGGCGCACGGCTGGCGTTCTTCGCCCAGACGCGGTCGGACATCCGGCTGCAGATCCTCGAAGGACGGCGTCGCCGGGTCGAGGAGCAGCGCGACGGTATGCGCAGCTCGTTGGGCCGCACGAGCGCCCGGGTGGACCGCTACACCCGCGAGTTGCAACAGCACGGCTTGGAGTCCAAGGAACGCGAGGTCCGTTGGCTCACCGAGCTCATCGAGCACGAGAACACCCTCGCGGTACCACCACGTCACAATCCCAAGGAGGAGCCCTGATGGGTTCGATCAGAGTCGGCATCGTCGGCGTCGGCAACTGCGCCGCCTCGCTCGTCCAGGGCGTCCACTTCTACCGTGACGCCGACCCGGCCGCCAAGGTCCCCGGCCTGATGCACGTGAACTTCGGGCCGTACCACGTCAGCGACATCGAGTTCGTTGCGGCGTTCGACGTCGACGCGAAGAAGGTCGGCACCGACCTGTCGCAGGCGATCCTGGCCAGCGAGAACAACACGATCCAGATCTGCGACGTGCCCGAACTCGGCGTGCCGGTGCAGCGCGGCCACACCCTCGACGGGCTCGGCAAGTACTACCGCGAGACGATCGAGGAGTCGAACGAGGAGCCGGTCGACGTCGTGTCGGTGCTTCGCGAGAAGGCCGTCGACGTCCTGATCTGCTACCTGCCGGTCGGCTCGGAACAGGCCGCCAAGTTCTACGCGCAGTGTGCGATCGACGCGGGCGTCGCCTTCGTCAACGCGCTGCCGGTCTTCATCGCCAGCACGCCCGAGTGGGCCAAGAAGTTCGAGGACGCCGGCGTCCCGATCGTCGGCGACGACATCAAGAGCCAGGTCGGCGCGACGATCACGCACCGCGTGCTCACCAAGTTGTTCGAGGACCGCGGCGTGGAGGTGCAGCGCACCTACCAGCTCAACGTCGGCGGCAACATGGACTTCAAGAACATGCTCGAGCGCGACCGGCTCGAGTCGAAGAAGATCAGCAAGACGCAGTCGGTCACCAGCCAGATCCCCGACCGCGACCTCGGCGAGCGCAACGTCCACATCGGCCCGTCCGATTACGTGGCCTGGCTCGACGACCGCAAGTGGGCCTTCGTCCGGCTCGAGGGCAAGACCTTCGGCGACGTGCCGCTGAACCTCGAGTACAAGCTCGAGGTCTGGGACTCGCCGAACTCGGCCGGCATCATCATCGATGCGGTCCGCGCGGCGAAGATCGCCAAGGACCGTGGCATCGGCGGCCCGATCCTGTCGGCGTCGAGCTACTTCATGAAGTCCCCGCCGGTGCAGTACTTCGACGACGAGGCACGCGAGGCCGTGCAGGACTTCATCGACGGCAAGGTCGAGCGCTGAGCCACAGCGCCTGAGCGCTCCACCCCGCATCACCCGGCACCGGCCGGCGTCCCCACACGGGGCGCCGGCCGGTGTTGACTTGTGTTCGACCCTGCGCAAAAGTGACCGCCATGCTCGCGAAGCAACGCCAGGCCCGCATCCTGGCCGAGCTCCAGGAGCACGGCTGGGCGCGGGTGGCCGACCTGACGGCGCTGTTCGGCGTCTCGGACATGACCATCCGGCGCGATCTCGAGCAGCTCGCCGCGGACGGGTCGGTGTACAAGGTGCACGGCGGAGCCGTGCTCACCACGACGTCGTCGGACGAGCCCGGCTTCGAAGCCAAGTCGAGCCTGGAGCTGCCCGCCAAGAACGCCATCGCCGAGATGGCCGCCACCATGATCCGTCCCGGATCGGCGATCGCGGTCTCGGCGGGGACAACGACCTGGGGATTGGCCCAGCACGTCCGCGACATCGCCGGGCTGACCATCGTCACCAACTCCACGACCGTCGCCGACCTGATCGCCGGCTCCGGCAAGGCCACGGACCAGGTGGTGATCCTGACCGGCGGGGTGCGCACGCCCAGCGCGGCGCTGGTCGGCCCGGTGGCCGACCAGGCGATCCGCAGCCTGCACGTCGATCAGCTGTTCCTCGGCGTGCACGGTATGGATCCGGGCGCCGGATTCACGACTCCCAACCTCGCCGAGGCCGAGACGAACCGGGCCCTCATCGCCAGCGCCGATCAGGTGGTCGTGTGCGCGGACTCCACGAAGTGGGGATCCGTCGGCCTCGCCTCGTTCGCCCCGCTGGCCGCGGCCGACGTCGTCATCACCGACAGCGGGCTGGCTCCGGACGCGCGCGCCGCGCTGGCCGAGCAGGTGCGCACGGTGCGCCTCGTCGATGTCGACCGCGACGCCACTCCAGCAAGAACTAACACGGCCTAAACAGATTCGCACACGTTCCAACTGCCGGATTGCCCCGGTTTGGTGCGCTTTTCCGACGTTATCTCGCCGGATCCGCGCTGGTGCGGTCACGAATGAGTGTCGATCCCTTGACGGTCCCGTTGAATTCTGATGAATTACGGTTGATTTTCGACGCCAGGCGACCAGCGTCACACCGTCGTTGCCGAGGAGGCACCCATGCCCGAACCCACCGCACCGCAACTCGGCGGCTTCGCGCCGAGCCGACGCTCGATCCTGAAGGGGGCCGCCGTGGGCGCGGCCGGAGTGGCGGGCCTCCCGCTGCTCGCGGCATGCACCGGGGCGAGCAGCAGCGGTGGCGGCGGCGGTTCGACATCGACGACGCTCGGGTCGAGCGCGTCGGACCCCGTGCCGAAGACCGGCATCGCCGCGGTCGTGAGCGCGTTCGAGAAGAAGTCCGGCGACAAGGTCACCATCAACACCAAGTCGCACAACGACTTCCAGAACGCGATCAACTCCTACCTGCAGGGTTCGCCGGACGACGCGTTCACCTGGTTCGCCGGCTACCGCATGCGGTACTACGCGGCAAAGGGTCTGGTCGCGCCGCTCGATGACGTGTGGGACAAGCTCGGCGCCGACAACTTCGGCAAGGGCATCCAGCAGGCGTCCACGGGCGACGACGGCAAGAAGTACTTCGTGCCGAACTACAACTATCCGTGGGCGGTCTTCTACAGCAAGAGCTTGTTCCAGAAGAACGGCTACCAGATCCCCAAGACGTTCGACGACTACAAGGCCCTGTGCGCGCAGATGAAGAAGGACGGGCTGATCCCGATCGCCTTCGGCGACAAGGACGGCTGGCCGGCGATGGGCACGTTCGACTACTTCAACATGCGCCTGAACGGCTACCAGTTCCACATCGACCTGATGGCGCACAAGGAGAGCTGGAACAGCAAGCAGGTCCAGAACGTCTTCGACACCTGGAAGTCGGTGCTGCCCTACCAGGATCCGCAGGCCCTCGGGCTGACGTGGCAGGACACCGCGCTGAAGCTCGCGCACAAGCAGGCGGGCATGTTCCTGCTCGGCTCGTTCGTCACGCAGCAGTTCACCGACAAGGCCACCCTCGACGACATCGACTTCTTCGAGTTCCCGATCCTGACCGAGTCGAACGGCCAGGACGCGCTCGAAGCGCCGATCGACGGGTACATGCTGTCGAAGAAGGGCGGCGACAACCAGGCCGCCAAGGACCTCCTCGCCTTCGGCGGCAGCCCGGAGGGGCAGAACGCGTACAGCTCCAAGGACCCGAACCAGATCGAGACGAACCTGAAGGCGAGCCTGGACTACCTGAGCCCGCTGGGCAAGAAGGCGCAACAGACGATCGCCAACGCGAAGTACATCTCGCAGTTCCTCGACCGTGACGCGCTCCCGGCCTTCGCCAACGATGTGATGATCCCGGCGTTGCAGACCTTCCTGAAGACCGGCAACTTCGACACCTCGACCGTGGAGAATCAGGCGAAGCAGCTGTACGCACAGCAGTAAGGACCCAGATGAGCGACAACCCGCCCCTGGTCGCGACTGCGCCGGAGCAGCGACCGGCGACGCCTGCCAAGGGCCGCAAGCGGCTGCAACGGTTGACCAAGCGCGACAAGATCGTCCTCGGGTTCATGGTCGGGATTCCGGTCCTGGTCGAACTCGTGATGATCTGGTTGCCGACCGTGGCCTCGGTCGGGTTGTCGTTCACCAAGTGGAACGGGCTCGCGCTCGGCGACATCAAGTCCAACGGTGTCGGCAACTACTCCTACATCTTCCAGGACTACCCGCAGTTCTGGCCGGCGGTGCGCCACAACGTCCTGTGGCTGCTGTTCCTCGGCGTCATCGCGACTCCGCTCGGTCTGCTCATCGCGGTGCTGCTCGACCAGCGCATCCGCGGCAGCCGCATCTATCAGACCGTGTTCTTCGTACCGGTGATGCTCTCGCTGGCGCTGGTCGGCATCATCTGGAAGCTGATGTACTCACCGGCCGACGGTCTCATCGACAGCGTCATCGGCCTGTTCGCCAAGAGCAAGGACGCCGGGCAACCCGGAGCGATCGACTGGCTCGGCGACCCGAACATCAACATCTGGTCAGCACTGATCGCGGCGACGTGGAAACACGTCGGCTACATCATGATCTTGTACTTGGCCGGCTTGAAGGGCGTCGACCCGGCCCTGAAGGAAGCGGCCGCGATCGACGGCGCGAACGAACGACAGATCTTCTTCCGCGTCGTGTTCCCGGCGATGCGCCCGATCAACATCGTCGTCGTCGTCGTGACCATCATCGAGTCGCTGCGCGCCTTCGACATCGTCTGGATCTTCAACCACGGCACCAACGGCCTCGAATTGATGAGCGCCTTGGTCGTGCAGAACCTGATCGGTGAAGGCCAAGTCATCGGCATCGGCTCCGCGTTGGCCGTCGTCCTGCTCGTCGTGTCGCTCGTCCCGATCGTCATCTATCTGAGCCGTACGTTCGGGAAGGACAAGCAGCCGTGACCGACACCCTGGCCGATCCTCGCCCGCTCGATCCGCTGGCCGCCCAGCCCGAACACCACGTGGCCGGTCGCGGTTCGCGGCGCCCGCGCTTCGGGACGCACCTGTTCCTGATAGCGCTGGGCCTGTTCTGGCTCGTGCCGCTGCTGTGGACGTTGTACGTCTCGCTGCGTCCGAAGGCGGACGTAGATCAGAACGGTCCGTTCAGCATCGCGCACAAGCTGACGTTCAACAATTACTCGACGGCGTGGAGCCAGGGCGGCTTCTCCACCGCGCTCGTCAACTCGGCGATCATCGTGATCCCGACCGTGATCGTCACGCTGTTCCTCGCCTCGCTCATGGCATTCGCCGTCTCGCGGTTCAGCTGGCGGTTCAACGTCACGCTGCTGATCCTGTTCACGGCGGGGAACCTGCTGCCGCCGCAGGTGCTCGCAACGCCGGTGTTCGAGATGTACCGGCTGATCCACCTGCCGTACAGCGTCAGCGACTCGGGCAGCCTGCTCAACACCTACTGGGGCGTGATCATCATCATCACGGCGTTCCAGCTCGGGTTCTGCACCTTCGTGATGAGCAACTACATGCGGGCGCTGCCCGCCGAGCTCACCGAGGCCGCGCTGGTCGACGGCTGCGGCGTCTGGAAGATGTACCGCTCGATCATCCTGCCGCTGTGCCGGCCCGCGATCGCCGCACTCGGCACCCTCGAGGTGATCTGGGTATACAACGAGTTCTTCTGGCCGCTGCTGCTGATCACCAGCGGCAACCGGCTGCCGATCACGACCGCGATCAACAACCTGCAGGGCCAGTTCCTCAACAACGACAACCTGATTGCGGCCGGGGCGACCATCACGGTCATCCCGACGCTGATCATCTACTTCCTCCTGCAGCGTCAGTTCGTGGCCGGACTGACGCTCGGCGGCACCAAGGGTTGAGCCGATGGACACGCTGACCTCGCCGGGCTCAGCGTCGATGCGCTCCGCGTTCCGGGCGGAGGCTCATCGGACGCGGAGCACGAAAGCCGTGCTCGTCGTAGGCCGAGCGCACCGCCGCCACGGCGGTGTCGAGTGCATCGACGTCGAGCAACGCGATGACGCAACCGCCGAAGCCGCCACCGGTCATCCGGGCGCCGTACGCTCCCGCCGACACCAACGTGTCCGCCGCGACGTCGAGCTCGGGAATCGTGATGCGGTAGTCGTCGCGCATGGACGCGTGCGACGCGGTCAGCACCGGTCCGATGTCGCGGATCCGGCCGGCGTGCAGCAGCTCGACCGTCTGCAGCACCCGGTCGTCCTCGGTGACGATGTGCCGGACAAAGCGGCGCAGCTCGTCATCGGGGAGCCGCGCGAGGGTCTCGTCGAGGCCGGCGAGCGCGACGTCGCGCAACGCGTCCACGCCGAGCAGCCGTGCGGCGCGCTCGCAACCCTCGCGCCGCTGCCGGTACTCGCCGTCGGCGTGGCGGTGCTCGGCGCCGCTGTCGAGCACGAGCACAGCGAGCCCGTCGGCCGCGACGTCGAAGGGCACCTGGTCCACGTCGAGCGTGCGCATGTCGCAGAACAGCGCGTTGCCCTCGGTCGCGTGCAACGAGACGAGCTGGTCCATCCCGCCGGTCGGGGCACCGACGTAGTCGTTCTCGGCGCGGCGCGACACCGCGAGCAGTTGCGCGGGATCCAGGTGCGCACCGAACAACTCGTCCAGCGCGCAGGTCACCGAACACACCACGGCAGCGGACGACGACAGCCCCGAGCCACCCGGCACGTCGGCGTCGAGCGCGATGTCGACTCCGCCGACAGCGACACCCTGTTCGCGCAACGTCCACACGACGCCGGCCGCATACGCGGCCCAGTCGCCCACCCCCGGTTCGAGGTCGTCGAGGGCGATGCGCACCGCGTCGTCGCGCTGCCCGGAGGTGATGTGCACGATGTCGTCGTCACGCCGGTCGACCGTCGCATCGCATCCGAGACCTATGGCGAACGGAAGCGCGAATCCGTCGTTGTAATCGGTGTGTTCCCCGATCAGGTTGACTCGCCCCGGCGCACGCCAACGGATCGACACGGGCTCAGTTCTATCAGGTCGGTGGGGTAATGACGCACCGCACCGCTATCACGCTCGCCGACGGACGCGAGCTCATCTACTACGACCGCGAAGCAGGACGTGACCGCAGCGCGCGTGACAGCCGGACCGATCTGCCGCATGCGGAGACGACTTCGCAGATGCGGTGGAACCCCTTGATGCGCGACTACTCGGTGATCGCCGGTCATCGCCAGGCACGCACCTACCGGCCGCCCGCCGATCTGTGCCCACTGGACCCGTCCCGCGACGGGAAGCAGACCGAGATCCCCGCACCCGACTACGAGGTGGTGGTCTTCGAGAACCGCTTCCCCTCGTTCTCGCTGCGCTCGGCAGACACCGTTCCGCTCATCGACGTGCCACCGTTCCGGTCGGGGCCGGGCGCCGGTCGGTGCGAGGTCGTGTGCTTCAGCAGCGATCACGACTCCTCCTTCTCGCAACTGCCTGTCGCGCAGGTCGAGACCGTCATCGATGCGTGGGCCGACCGCACCACAGCGTTGCAGGCCATCGACTCGATCGACTACGTGTTCTGCTTCGAGAACCGCGGCGAGGAGATCGGGGTGACGCTGAGCCACCCGCACGGGCAGATCTACGGGTATCCGTTCGTGCCGCCACGCTTCTACCGCACCGCCGAGGCCTTCGAGCGTCACCTCGAGCGCACCGGCCGGTGCCTGCAGTGCGACCTGCTCAGCGCCGAGCTGGACGAGGGCACGCGCATCGTCACCCAGTCGGAGTCGTGGGTCGCCTACGTCCCGTTCGCGGCGCGCTGGCCCTACGAGGTGCGGGTCGTGCCGCGGCGCCACCTGCCCGACCTGCCCGCGCTGGACGACGTGGAACGCAAGGACCTCGCGCAGATGTACCTCACCGTGCTGCGCGCCTTCGACCGGCTCTTCGACACCCCGACGCCGTACATCGCCGGGTGGCAGCAGGCGCCGGCACGGCAGTCGCGTGACCCGTGGCATCTCGGCGCGGAGATCTTCACGATCCGGCGCGCCGAAGGGAAGCTCAAGTACCTGGCCGGGTCGGAGTCCGGAGCTGCGGTCTGGATCAACGACGTGGCGCCCGAGGACGCGGCGGCCCGCCTGCGCGACGGGCTGACCTGACCTCACGCGACGAACGTGGGTTCACTGTCGACGCGGCGCTCCGCTCGCGAATCATGGGCCGTCATCGAGAACTGCGCCGTCCCCGGATTCGAACAGCACGCCGTCGCCGGCGAGACGGCGGCGCATGACCTCGACAGCGTCCGGGTTGTCGTCGACGAGGACGAACCGACGCCCGGTGTCGCGGGCGACCGCACCCAGCGTCCCGCTGCCGGCGAAGAAGTCCAGAACCCAGTCGCCGGGACGTGACGAGGCGAGCACGATGCGCCGCAGGACGCCCTCAGGCTTCTGGGTCGGGTAACCGGTCTTCTCCTTGCCGGTCGGCGACACGATGGTGTGCCACCACACGTCGGTCGGCAGCTTGCCGCGGGCTGCCTTCTCGGCACCGACGAGGCCGGGCGCCATGTAGGGCTCGCGGTCGACCGCCGCGGCGTCGAAATGATAGGCCGCCGGGTCCTTCACGTACACGAGGATCGTGTCGTGCTTGGCCGGCCACTTGCGCGTGGCCCGGGCCCCGAAGTCGTAGGCCCACACGATCTCGTTGAGGAAGCACTCTCGGCCGAACAGCGCATCGAGCAGCACCTTCGCGTAGTGCACCTCGCGGTAGTCCAGATGCAGGTACAGGGTGCCGTCACCGGCGAGCAGCCGCCACGCCTGCTCCAGCCGCGGCTCGAGGAAGGCCCAGTAGTCGGCGAACACGTCGTCGTAGGCGGTGATCCGGCCGCGCACGGTCTCGTAGGTGTGTCCGCCGAAGCCCACCCGCGACCCGGTCGCCGACCGGCGCGCGGTCAGCGGGCGGCGCACCTGCGCGCGACCGGTGTTGAACGGGGGGTCGAGGTAGATCAGGGTGAACGCGCCGTCCGGCAACGACGGGAGCACGGCGAGATTGTCGCCGGCGATGACCAGGTTCTTGTCGCCGAGCACCGGCATCGGTCGCACAGCGCGATCAGTTCAGCGACGGATCGGGCGGGTACGTCGACACGATCGACAACGGCGGCGGCTGGCGCCGCAACACGCGGGCCCACATCGGACGAGGGTCGTCGCTGAACAGGTCGCGGGGACTACCGGGAACGACCCACCACGCGCCCTCCGCGATCTCGGCGTCCAGTTGGTCGGGTGCCCACCCGGAGTGTCCGGCGAACACCCGCAGCCGGCGGGTCAGCCCGGTGATCACCGTGACGTCGCCGTCGAGGTCGACCGTCGCGACGCCGTCGACGACCGGGCGTACCCCCGGTCCGTCGGTCGCCAGCTGGCCGAGACACAGCGCGCCGTCGGGCTGGACGGGGCCGCCGTTGAACACGACCGCGGGGCCGCTGACGGCGTCCTGCCAGCTGGGCAGCACCTGCCCGACCGGGGTGTGGCTCGGACGGTTCAGCACGACGCCGACCGTCCCGCCGCCGTCGTGCTCGAGCAGGTAGACGACGGCGCGGGTGAAGTGCGGATCGGTCAGCAGTGGCGTGGCGACCAGCAGCCGTCCGCCCACCGGCTCCAGCGCACCGAGATCGCCCCAGCTCGTCACCTGCCCATCTTGGCGGGCGGCAGGGGGTCGGCACCAGCGCCCGGGCCGAGCACCCCGGCTAACGTCTGCTGCGTGGGCGCCGACGCAGCTACCGGAGCGACGCTGCGCCACCGCCACCACCTGCGCGCGGCGCTGCGCTCGCCCGGCTTCCGGCGGCTGTTCTCGGTCCGGCTCGCGGCCCAGTTCGCCGACGGCGCCTTCCAGCTCAGCCTTGCCGGCGCGGTGCTGTTCAATCCGGAGCGGCAGGCGCGCGCCGCCGACGTCGCGGCTGGTTTCGCGGTGCTCCTGCTGCCGTACTCGGTGATCGGGCCCTTCGCCGGTGTGCTGCTCGACCGGTGGTGGCGCCGGCGCGTGCTGGTGTGGACGAGCGTGCTGCGCGCCCTGGCCGTCGTCGCGATCAGCATCGAGATCGCGAGCGGCCTGCACGGCCTGCCGTTCTACGCGAGCGCGCTGGTGGTCGTGTCGATCAGCCGGTTCTTCCTGTCGGCGCTGTCGGCCTCGCTGCCGCACGTGGTCGCCTCGGACGAGCTCGTCACCGCCAACGCGCTCTCGACGACCCTCGGTGCGCTCGCGACGACGGCAGGGGGCGCGGCGGCGGTCGGGGTGCGCGCTCTGCTGGGCGGCGCGTCGACCGGCAGCTACGCGGTACTCGCCGCGTCGTCCGCCCTGCCGTACCTGCTCGCGGCGTGGCGGGCGCGCGGCTTCGACCGAGCGGCCCTCGGCCCGGACGAACGTCAGCGCGCGCGCCGCGAGACGCTCGGCGAGATCGCGCGCGGCCTCGCCGCCGGGCTCGCGCACCTGCACCGCCGGCGCCCGGCGTTCCTCGCTCTCGCGGCAGTCGGGGTGCATCGCCTGTGTTACGGGCTGTTCGCGGTGTGCTCGGTGTTGCTCTTCCGCAACCTGTTCACCGCCGACGGGCCCCTGCGGACGGGCCTGGCCGGGCTCGCCCAGCTCGTCGTCGTGATCGCGGTGGGCTCGGCGGTGGCCGCGCTCGTGACCCCACCGGCCTCGCGACGCACGGGCCTGCCCCGGTGGTGTGGCGCGATGCTCGCGGGAGCCGGCGTGGCGCAGCTGGCACTCGTGCTGCCCTACCGGTTGCCGCTGTACCTGACCGCGGCCCTGGCGCTCGGCTTCTGCGCGCAGGGGCTCAAGATCTGCGTCGACACGCTCGTGCAGCGCCACGTCGACGACGAGTTCCGCGGCCGCGTCTTCGCCCTCTACGACATGCTCTTCAACATCGCCGTGGTGACCGCGGCGGTGCTGGTCGCACTCGCCCTGCCCGCCGACGGCCGCTCCCCCGTGTCGGTGGTGGCCATCGGTGCGGCCTACCTGCTCACCGCGCTCGGCTACACGCGCCTGGCGGGCGCCACGACACTCAGCCCTCCTGCTGCTGAGCCCACCAGCGTCTGAGCTCCTCGATCGCGCGCTCGCGGTCGAGCGGGCCGTGCTCCATGCGCAGTTGCTTGAGGAACTGCCAGGCCTGGCCGACGGCGGGTCCGGGACCGATCCCGAGCACGGTCATGATCTCGTTGCCGTCGAGGTCGGGACGGATCGCGTCGAGTTCCTCGCGCTGCTGCAGCTCGTCGATGCGGTGCTCGAGCGAGTCGTAGGCCGCCGACAGCATCGCGGCTTTCCGCTTGTTGCGGGTGGTGCAGTCGGAGCGGACGAGCTTGTGCAGCCGCGGCAGCAGAGGCCCCGCGTCCACGACGTAGCGCCGCACGGCCGAGTCGGTCCAGTCACCGTCGCGGTATCCGTAGAACCGCAGGTGGAGGAACACCAGCCGGCTCACGTCCTCGACGAACTGCTTGCTGTAGCGCAGCTCGCGCAGCCGCTTGCGGGTCATGTTGCGCCCGACCACCTCGTGGTGGTGGAAGCTCACCCGCCCGCCGGACAAGAACTCGCGCGTCGCCGGCTTGCCGATGTCGTGCAGCAGGGCAGCCATCCGCAGGACGAGGTCCGGCCCGTCGTCCTCGAGGTCCATGGCCTGCTCCAGCACCTGCAGCGTGTGCGCGTACACGTCCTTGTGCTGGCCGTGCTCGTCGTCGGCCATCCGAAGCGCCGGCAGCTCCGGCAGCACGATCTCGGCGAGGCCGGTGTCGACGAGAAGTTCGACGCCGGTGCGCGGGTCGGGACCGAGCAGCAGCTTCGACAGTTCGACCTGCACCCGCTCGGCAGTGATGCGGGCCAACTGCGGCGCCAGTTCGGTCATCGCCGCGACCAACTCGCCGGTCGGCACCATGCCCAACGTCGCGACGAACCGCGCCGCGCGCAGCATGCGCAGCGGGTCGTCGGCGAACGAATCCTGCGGCACGGCCGGCGTCCGCAGCACGTACTTGACCAGGTCGCCGAGACCGCCGAACGGATCGGCGAAGGCACGATCGCCGGTCACCGACAGCGCCATCGCGTTCATCGTGAAGTCGCGCCGGCGCAGGTCCTCCTCGAGCGAGTCGCCGTACTCGACGATCGGGTTCCGGCTGACGCGGTCGTACCGGTCGGCACGGTAGGTCGTGATCTCGCACATCACGCCGGCGACGCGCGCGCCGATCGTGCCGAAGTCCTGCCCGGTCGTCCAGATCGCGGACGCGATGGGTGTGATCAGTTCCAGTGTGCGTTCCGGACGGGCGTCGGTGGCGAAGTCGAGGTCCTGCGCGGACCGTCCCATGAGCGCGTCACGCACGGTGCCACCGACCAGATGCAGCTCGTGCCCGGCGCCGGCGAACGTGGCGCCGAGGGACTGCGCCGCCGCGGGCACGGGGATCAGGTCAGCGGGCGAAGTCACGGCAGACGAGCGTACCGACCCCCGATCCGGGCAGCGGTTACGATCGGGCCATGGCGACCGGCGGTGCTCGAGGCGACCAGGGCGCGGGCGGTCAGCAGCACCCGCGGTCGCGGCGCCGGGGCGGCGCCAAACAGGGCGACGCGCCGACCGCCCAGGGCGAGAAACCGGCCAAGAAGCAGGGCCGTCAGCAGCGTCGCCGCCGCGAGCGGCGGCTGCGCCAGGTCGACGAGTTCAGCGCCGGCGGGCTGGTCCTCGACCTGGCGGGCGAGATCCCCCGCGGCGCCCTGATCGCGCGCACCGATCGGCACGGGCGGCTGCTGTGGTCGCTGCCGAAGGGCCACATCGAGGCGGGCGAGACGGCTGAGCAGGCCGCCGTACGCGAGGTCGAGGAGGAGACCGGCATCGCCGGCACCATCCTCGGCGAGCTGGGCACCATCGACTTCTGGTTCGTGGCCGAGGGTCGGCGCATCCACAAGACGGTGCAGCACTACCTCATGCGCGCCACCGGGGGTGAGCTGTCCGATGCCGACATCGAGGTGACCGAGGTCGCCTGGGTGCCGTTCCCCGAGATCGCCGCGCAACTGGCCTACCCCGACGAGCGCGGCCTGCTCGACGCCGCGGGTCGGCTGCTCGCAGAAACCGCCTGAGCGCGCGATGCGCAGGGCACTGGCCCGGGCGGTCCCGGCAGTCGTAGCGGCGGTCTTGGTGGCCGGATCGGCCGTCTGGTCGCCAGTCCCTGCCGATGCGCAGCCGGTCGCGCCCGTGACCATGACCGTCGCCGACGTCGTCCCGAACTCGCCGCACGTCACCCACAAGCCGAAGCAGCTCACCTTCACCGTGCTACTGGTCAACCACACCGACCAGTCGTTGCGGGTCACGACGATCACGGCCGCGCGCAGCGATCCGATCGGGTCACAGGAGGGTCTGGACAGCGCGATCGCGCATCCGAGACCGCCGAGCGTCGACGGGGTCTCTCCGCTCTCCGCGTCGGCCAAGAACATCATCCTGCCGCCGAACAGGCCCGTGACGGAACCCATCACGACGACCACGGACGTGTTCGTCCACGACGGCGTCTGCCTCTGCGCGGACCTGATCTACCCGTTCTGGTTCATCGCGAGCTATTCCGGCCCGACCGGCAGCGGCACGGCGACGGCGCAGACCTTCGTCCCGTCGTTCACGAAGAACCCCGAGCACAAGGCCACGGTGAGCTGGGTGTGGCCGCTGCTCGACCGCCCGCACCGCCTGCTCCAGTCCAAGATCTTCTTCGACGACTCTCTCGCGACCGAGGTCGCCGACAACGGACGGCTGGACCGCCTGCTCCAGGTGATCGAACAGGTCTCGCCCGATGTGCCGATGACGATCGTCACCGACCCCGACCTGATCGACGAGCTCGCCCAGATGGAGCAGGGTTACAAGGTGAGCACGCCGCAGGGCTTGGTCGACGGCACCGGCGCCGACGCGGCGAAGCAGTGGCTCACGCGGCTGGCACATGTGCTCGACCTGCACCCGAACGTCACGGTGGAGTTCACTCCGTCCGCCGATCCCGCCGTCGACTCGCTCACGCACGCCGGGCTGGACTGGTCGGTGGCGATGGATCCGAAGGAACAGGCGACGGTCACCCATGCGCTGGGGCGCACACCGGGCCACGACCTGGTGTGGCCGGTCGGGCGCAGCCTGAGCCCGGCGACTCTCGCGGCACTGCTCGGGAAGGGCGCCGGCACGGTACTCGTCTCGGACAGCTCCCTCACCGGCGGCGACGTGCAGCCGGTCCCGGACGCGCTGGCGCCCATACCGGGCTCGTCGGCGCGGTTCGCCGTCACCTCGGCCCCGATCCAGCACCTCGTCGACTCCGCACTCGATCCCAGGACGAACGGCCTCGCCCTGCTGCCGCAACTCGTCGCGCAACTGGCGCTACGCGTCGAGACGGGCCAGTCGCGCTACGTCGTGATCGCCCCGCCGCGCGATCTCGACGTCGACCCGGCGACCGCGGCCCGGGTCATCGAAGCCACCGCTAACACGACCTGGTCGCAGCCGATCACCATCGAACAGGCGGTCAGCGACAAAGCGATCTCCGCGACCGACCGCGGGACGCTGCGGGCGACGGCGCACGGGCCGCGGTTGCCGCACCGGCTGCTGCATTCGCTGCGGCAGATCGGCAACCAGATCCCGCTCGTCGAGACGATGTTCCACGACCAGAGCGTGGGTCAGGCGCTGTTCGCCCGCTATCCGACAGCCATTCAGCGTGCCGAGTCCACCTCGCTGATCACCGATCCGACCGTCGGTCTCGCCATGGCCGACCGGCTGGAGAGCGTCATCCGCGCGACGAAGCACTCGGTCTACATCGTGCGTCCCTCCGACGGCACGTACACCCTCACCTCGAAGAACTCCCAGCTACCGATCACGGTGGTGAACCGGCTCAACACCGAGGTGGACGTCGAGATCTTGGTCGATCCTGTCGGCGGTTCGTCCGGGCTGAGCGCGCGAACGGCGCCGCAGGTGTACACGCTCAAGGCCAACAGCAAGGTGCAGGTGCATGTGGCCACCCACGTCGACCGCGTCGGCCTGATCGGTGTGGTGGTGCGCATCCGCACCCCAGGCGGGCTGGTGCTCGGCCGTCCGGTCCACCTGTCGGTGCGCAGCACAGCGCTCGGCACCATCGGTGTGATCATCACCGTGCTCGCCGCGATCCTGCTCGTCGTGGCGGTGGTGATCCGGCAGGTGCGGCGGCTGCGCAGGCGTACCCCGCGCGCACCTGACGAGCCGACGCCCGTCACGGCGAGCACCGCCTCCGCGACATGAGCTCCGCAGCATGACGCACGACGACTGGAGCACCCCCTCGCTGTACGCCGGGCGCGGCCGGATGATGGAACCGCGCACGTTCACCGAGGCCGACCCGATCTCGGCCGTGCTCGTCGCCGACTGGACCGGAGACGGTGCCGACGGTCCCGGGCAGAACCCGTGGAGCACCACCACCTACGTCGGTCCGCGCCGAAAGCGGCCCGACCGGCGCCGGCGCCCCACGGACGTGGAGCCGGCCCGCGGCGCCGACGGCGCGACATCGGCCGCCGCCGGGCCGGTGGCAACAACCGTCGACTCGGCGGCCGGGTCTGCGACGAAGGACGCCACCCAAGCGCCCGACCGGGGCCTGATCGCCAACAGCCGGTCGATGGCCGTGGCCAGCCTCGTCAGCCGCGTCACCGGCTTCCTGCGCAGCAGTCTGCTGGTCGCCGCCCTGGGCGTCGGCCACGTCGGCGACGCCTACAACCTGGGCAACAACTTCCCGAACATGGTCTACGAGTTGCTGCTCGGCGGCGTGCTCTCGAGCGTGCTCGTCCCGCTGCTGGTGAATGCCCAGGAGGACGATGCCGACGACGGCGTCTCCTACACCCAGCGGCTGCTCTCCCTGGCCAGCGTGGCCCTGGCGGCGGTGACCCTGCTCGCCGTCCTGTGCGCGCCGCTCATCGCAGCGGGCTTCGTCGACGCGGGCCCGCAGCGCGCCCTGACCAGCCTGTTCGCCACGCTGCTGCTGCCGGAGATCTTCTTCTACGGCGTCGGCGCGATGCTGATGGCGGTCCTGAACATCCGGCACAGCTATGCCCCCGGAGCGTGGGCACCGGTGCTGAACAACATCGTCATGATCGCGACGATCGGCGTCTTCTTCGCGCTGCCCGGGCCGAACACGCTCACCCCGAGCTCCATGACGACGACCCAGGTGCTCGTGCTCGGCGTGGGGACCACGCTCGGCATCGCCGTCCAAGCCTTCGCGCTCGTCCCAGCCTTGCGCCGCACCGGTTTCCGCTGGCGGTGGCGCTTCCGCGCCGCACCCAACGAGACCGGCCGGATGCGCGAGGTCGGCCAGCTCGCCGGCTGGGTGCTCTGCTACGTCGTGGCCAGCCAGATCGGCGTGACGGTCATCGCCGCGGTCGGCGGCCACCACAAGGCGTTCACCATCTTCACCCAGGCCGACCTGCTGGTGCAGATGCCCTACGGCATCCTCGTCGTGTCGTTGCTGACCGCGCTCATGCCGCGGCTCTCGCGCGCTGCCGCCCGCGAACAGCACGACGAGGTGGTCGCCGACCTCGGACTGGGCGCCCGGCTCTCGGCGATCGCACTCGTCCCCATCACCCTCGGGCTGATCGTGCTCGGACAGTCCCTGACGATCGTGCTGTTCGCGCACGGACAGACGACCCTGGACGGCGCGCGCCTGATCGGCACCGCGCTCGCCGCCTCGGCCTTCGGGCTGTTCCCGTTCGCGCTGGTGATGTTGCAGCTACGGGTCTTTTACGCCATGCGCGACGGACGCACGCCGACGCTGATCAACGTGTTCATGGTCGGGACGAAGATCGCGATCGTGCTCGTGTGCAGCCACGTGTTCGACGACACGGCGCGCATCGCCGTCTCGCTCACCGTCGCCACGTCGGCCTCGTACGTGGTGGGTGCGGTGGTCGGCCAGGTCAGTCTCGCCCGGCGGTTGGGCAATCTGCGCTTCGGCGGTGTCGTCCGCACGACGGCCAAGGTGAGCCTGGCGTCGGTCGTGGGCGGATCGGCCGCGTTCGGGGTCGGTCTGGCCCTGCAGAGCGCACTCGGTCACGGCCGGAGCGCAGCCATCGCCACGCTGCTGCTGGGCGGCGTGGCGGGGCTCGCGGTGCTCGGCATGCTGCTGTGGCGCATGCGCATCAGCGAGATCCAGGACATCGTCTCGATGGTCCGACGGCGCTGAGACGGCGAGCCGAACGGACGGGAATGCCGGGCCTCCTAGGATCGTTTCGGCCGTCGAGACCACATCGAGAGAAGGTCAATCCGTGACCCAGCACCGCAACGTCATCATCGTGGGGTCCGGCCCTGCCGGCTACACCGCGGCGCTGTACACCGCGCGGGCCGATCTGGCCCCGCTGGTGTTCGAGGGTTCGCAGTACGGCGGCGCGCTGATGAACACGACCGACGTCGAGAACTTCCCCGGGTTCCCCGAGGGCATCATGGGTCCCGAGCTGATGACCCACATCCGCACCCAGGCCGAGCGCTTCGGCGCCGAGCTGGTCAGCGACGACGTCACCGAGGTCGACCTGACAGGTGCGCTCAAGGTGGTGCGCACCCACGACGGCGAGTACACCGCGGACGCCGTGATCCTCGCGATGGGGTCGGCCTACCGCAAGCTCGGCGTCACTCGCGAGGACGAGCTGTCCGGGCACGGCGTGTCATGGTGCGCGACGTGTGACGGCTTCTTCTTCCGCAACAAGGACATCGCCGTCGTCGGCGGTGGTGACACCGCGATGGAGGAAGCCACCTTCCTCACCCGCTTCGCCAATTCCGTGACGGTCGTGCACCGCCGCGACGCGCTGCGCGCCAGCAAGATCATGGCCGAGCGCGCCCAGAAGGACCCCAAGATGCGCTGGGCGTGGAACAGCGAGGTCGTCGACCTGTACGGCGAGGGCGCGCTGACCGGCCTGCGCCTCAAGGACACCGTCACCGGCGAGGAGCGCGACCTCGGGGTCGGCGGCCTGTTCATCGCCATCGGCCACGAACCGCGCAGCGAACTGGTGCGCGGGCAGGTGCACCTGGACGAGGAGGGCTACGTCCTCACCACCACCGGTACGCACACCAACCTGCCGGGCGTGTTCGCCGCCGGCGACCTCGTCGACCACACCTACCGCCAGGCCATCACCGCCGCCGGCACCGGCTGCCAGGCGGCACTCGACGCGGAGCGTTACCTAGCGGGCCTGTCGGACACGAACGGCGCGCTCGCCCACACGCCGGTGGAATGACCGGCCACCGCGTGGCGTTACAGCAGACAGACATCACCGACCTCAGGAGAGCAGGAATGGGCGCTAACACCAAGACCGTCACCGACGCCACCTTCAGCGACGACGTGCTGCAGGCCGACGGGCCGGTGCTCGTCGACTTCTGGGCGGAGTGGTGCGGACCGTGCCGTCTCGTGGCGCCCGTCCTGGACGAGATCGCCACCGAGAACCCTGACAAGCTCACGATCGCCAAGCTCAACATCGACGAGAACCCCGAGACCGCCCGGAACTACCAGGTCATGTCGATCCCGACCATGGCCGTGTTCCACAAGGGCCAGATCGTGAAGACGATCGTCGGCGCACGTCCGAAGGCCGCGATCCTGCGCGAGCTCAGCGAATACGTCTGAGTCGCACGCGACGCCTGCACCGCGCGCGTCGCACCACATAACGAACGGCCGTCACCGCGAGGTGACGGCCGTTTCGCGTGTCGCAACGCCCCCGCAGCACGAGTCCGCGGTGGGGAAGGTGGAACAATGTGGATTTCGTACTGGACCCCCGAGCCGCCCGAGGATGTCTTCCGATCATGCAGCTGCTGCGTCGCGGTGCCACCGGCACGGCTGTCGCCGACGTGCGCCGCATGCTCGCCACGCTCGGCCTGCTCGACAACACCGACCCAAAGGGGCAGGACACCTACGACGAGGCCGCCGAACTCGCGGTGCGTCACTTCCAGCAGACCCGCGGAATGTCGGTCGACGGCATCGTCGGGACCGAGACCTACGCCGGGCTGGTCAACGCGCACTGGCAACTCGGTGACCGCGTGCTCGCCCACGAGCCCGGGCAGCTGCTGACCGGCGACGACGTCGCCACACTGCAGACCCAGCTGCTCGAACTCGGCTATGACCTCGCGCGCGCCGACGGGGTGTTCGGCGCGCGGACGGCCGAGGGGCTGCGCAACTTCCAGCGCGACTACGGCATGGTCGCCGACGGCATCTGCGGCCCGCACACCCTGCGCGCGCTGCGACAGCTCGGCCGCCGCGTGACCGGCGGGCGGCCGCAACTGCTGCGCGAGATGGTTGCAGTGGCCGCAGCCGGCCCGTCGCTGTTCGGCAAGCGGATCGTGATCGACCCCGGGCACGGCGGTGACGACCGCGGGACCGTCTACGTGGGCGACCCGCAGGACCCGGGCAGCGAGATCGTCGAAGCCGACCTGTGCTGGGACCTCGCCAGCCGGCTCGAGGGACGCCTGACCGCACTCGGCGTGCAGACCTGGCTCACCCGCGGCCCGCAGAACAGCCGCACCGACGAGGAGCGCGCCGCGCTGGCCAACGAGGTCGGCGCCGACCTGGTCATCTCCGTGCACGTGGACGGGTTCAGCTCGCCGCGCGCCAACGGCATCGCCGCCTACTACTTCGGCGCGGCCGAGTCGTCGTCGACGATCGGCGAACGGCTCGCCGACCTCGTGCAGCGCGAGATCGTCGCCCGCACCGGCATGACCAACGGCCGCATCCACGCCAAGACCTGGGCGCTGTTGCGGTTGACCCGGATGCCCGCCGTGCGCGTCGAGATGGGCTACCTGACCTCGCCACTGGACCGCGTGCGCCTGACGGACCCGCTCTTCCGCGACACCGTCGCCGAGGGCCTGCTCGTCGCGATCCAGCGGCTGTACCTGCCGCAGTCGGACGACCCGCCCACCGGGGTGCTGCGCATCCCGGCACACGCGTGAGCGACGATGCCGTACCGGTTCCTGCCCGACGCTGAGCTCACCGGCATGTTCGCCCGCGAGACCGTCACGGTCAGCGTCGGGGCGGACGACTACATCCTCGACATCGGCGCACTCACCAGCAACTACCGCTGCATCTACGGTCAGGGTTGCCGGGGCACGACGCCGCTGGTCGGCGAGCGGCCCGGCCAGCACCGTCCGGCCGACCTGTCGGTCACCGGCTGCTGCCGCACCGCACCGTCCTACGGGCGTGCGATCGCCGAGGCCGACGACGACACCCAGCCGGCGGCGACCGCAGGTGACAGCCCGCTGCGGGTGCAGGCATTCGTCGACGCCATGACCCCCGACGAGGCCCAGCACTACGAGCGCATCACCGGCGCCGGCTGGCTGGTCGAGAAGCAGGACGACGACGGTGTGTGGGACTCGCGGCACGAGACCGTCGGCGGCAACTGCATCTTCCTCAACACCGAGATGGCGAACGGGAGGACCGGCTGCGCGCTGTGGCACGTCGCGCTGCGGCTCGGCGTCGATCCGAAGCACGCCCGGCCGTACGTGTGCCACAGCGCGCCGGCGGCCGCGTTCGGGGCAGGTGTCACCGCCGACGGGACGGGCGAGCGCGTGTTCGTGACGCTGCGCCCGCACTGGTTCGGCTGGTTCGACCCCGACGGCTACTTCTGCACCGACGACCCGGCCGCCTACTCGGCGCAGGAGCCGGTGTTCCGCCGGATGGCCTCGGAGTACTCGACCCTGCTCGGTGTCGAGGTGTACGCCGCGCTGGTGCCCGCCCTCGAGCAGGCGTGGGCCGAACGCGGCGAGCGGCTGCGCGCCGCGTGGGGCACCCCGACCGATCTCGGTCAGGGTCCGTGGCGTCGTTCGCCGCAGCCGATCCGGCTGGTGTCAGCGCCCCCCGAGGGCCGGGACGGAGATCGAGCCGAGTAGCCGCTCGAAGGCGTACTCGACGTCCTCCTTCCACGACACGATGCTGCGGATGTCCAGGCGCAGCCGCGGCGTGTGCTGATGCGGGCGCACCGTCTTGAAGCCGACCGCGAGCAGGAAGTCCGCCGGGGGCAGACAAGCGACCGCCGGATCGTCCGTGTGCGCCGCGGTGCGGCCGAACGCCTCGATCGCGCGGATGCCGCGGCGGCTGATGTCGCGGGCCACGCCCTGCACGAGCATCCGGCCGAGGCCGCCGCCGGCCGCGGCGGGGTCCACCCACAACGACATCAGCAGCACCGCGTCCGGCCCTGCGGGTGAGGTGGCGAACCCCAGCGAACGCGGGACGTAGGCGGGTGGGGCGTAGAGCACGTGCCCGGCGGGTTCGCCGTCGACGTAGACGATCTGGCCGCAGCAGCCCCATTCGAGCAGCGTGTCGGAGACCCACGCTTCCTTCTCGAGCGCGGCCGAGCCGTCGGCGCCGGCCCGGTTGCCCGCGGCGGCGTCGAGCTCCCAGAAGACACAGCCCCGACACCTCGGCGACAGGTCACCGAGGTTGTCCAGCGTGAGATTGACCAGACGCCGCGACACGCTACGAGCGTAGGACTTCCGGTGCAGGCTGGGCAGCGGGCTGGGCAGCGGGTCAGGCAGCTTCGCGATACGCGGCCAGGAAGCTGCCGATGCGCCCGATGGCCTCGCTCAGGTCGTCGGCGCGCGGCAGCGTCACGATCCGCAGGTGATCGGGATGCGGCCAGTTGAACCCGCTCCCCTGCACCACGAGGACGTGCTGTGCCCGGAGCAGGTCGAGGACGAACTGCTGATCGTCCTTGATGGGGTAGACCGCCGGGTCGAGCCGCGGGAACACGTAGAGCGAACCCGCGGGCTTCACACAGGACACCCCCGGGATGGCGCCCAGCGCGCTCAGGGCCGCGTCGCGCTGCTCCAGGAGACGTCCGCCCGGCAGGACGAGGTCGCGGATGCTCTGGCGGCCACCCAGCGCCACCTGGATCGCATGCTGGGCGGGGACGTTCGCGCACAGCCGCATGTTGGCCAGGATCGAGATGCCTTCGAGGTAGCTCGACGCGTGGTGCTTGGGCCCGCTCACCATCATCCAGCCCGCACGGAAGCCGGCGACCCGGTACGCCTTCGAGAGGCCGTTGAACGTCAGGGTGAACACGTCGGGCGCGACCGAGGCCATCGGATGGTGCACCGCGCCGTCGAAAAGGATCTTGTCGTAGATCTCGTCCGCCAGCACGACGAGATGGTGTTCGCGCGCGATGGCGGCGAGCTCGTCCAATACCTCCCGGGGGTACACTGCGCCCGTCGGGTTGTTCGGGTTGATGACGACAATCGCCTTGCTGCGTGGGGTGATTCTCGATCGCAGATGATCAAGGTCAGGCAGCCATCCGACCGACTCGTCGCACAGATAGTGCACGGGTGTGCCGCCGGCCAGGCTCGTCGAGGCGGTCCAGAGCGGGTAGTCCGGCGCCGGCACGAGTACCTCGTCGCCGTTGTCGAGCATCGCCTGCAGCGCCATTGTGATCAGCTCGCTGACGCCGTTGCCGAGCCAGATGTCGTCGACGTCGATGCCGTCGATGCCGCGCTGCTGATAGTGCTGGACGATCGCCGTGCGGGCCGAGAGCAGACCCTGCGAGTCGCAGTAGCCCTGCGACTGCGACAGGTTGCGCACCACGTCGACGAGGATCTCTTCCGGTGCCTCGAAGCCGAACGGTGCCGGATTGCCGATGTTCAGCTTCGTGATCCGCCGGCCCTCGTCCTCGAGCCGCTTGGCCTCTTCGAGCACCGGGCCGCGGATGTCGTAACAGACGTCCTCGAGCTTGCGCGATTGCCGCAGGTCCACCGCGCCACGATGACACATCGCCTTCGCGGTGGTCAGCTGATATGTGCTGGAGTTGACAGCATGGAGCTGACGGCGGCGATCCGCGCACGACGGATGATTCGAACCTATGACCAGGATCGACCCGTGTCCCGGGAGGTACTCGAGGAACTGCTCGAACTGGCCGTTCGCGCGCCGTCAGCGGGGTACTCCCAGGGTTGGCACTTCCTGATTTTGGATGACATAACGTCGACCCGGGCATTCTGGACGGCGACGGCCGAGTCCGGCGAGGTCGACGGATGGCTCGCCCGGCTGCAGACCGCCCCGGCACTGATCGTCTGTTTCTCGGACAAGACCGCCTATCTCGACCGATATGCCGAGCCGGACAAGGGCTGGACCGACCGGGACGAGGCGCGCTGGCCGGTCCCCTACTGGGACGTCGACACCGGCATGGCAGCGCTACTGGTGCTGCTCGGAGCGACCGACCGGGGGCTGGCGTCGTGCTTCTTCGGGGTACCGCCGCACCGGTGGGCCGACCTCCGGAACGCCTTCGCCGTGCCGGAGCGGCTGCGTCCCGTCGGTGTGATCAGCCTGGGCCACCCTGCACCGGACGTCCGCTCCCCGTCGCTGCGGCGCGGGCGGCGCGACGCCGCCGAGGTGGTGTCCTACGGATCGTTCGGTTCGCGGCCGGACTGATCGGGCGCCGGCTCGGCAACGGGACGCGTTGCGAGCTGCGGCGCCATGACCGCGATGATGCGCTCGAGGTCGTCGACCGAGGCGAACTCGACGGTGATCTTCCCCTTGCGCCGGCCCAGGTCCACACGCACGCGGGTGTCGAAGGTATCCGAGAGGCGGTCGGCCAGTTCGGCGATGGCGGGCGCGGTGATCCGGGGGGTGGCGTTGCGCCGGCCGGGGCTTGGTCTCGCCGTGGCCGTGCTGATGCAGGGCGACGAGCTCCTCGGTGGCACGCACCGACAGGCCCTCGGCGACCACCCGCGCGGCCAGGTCCTCCTGGGCGCCGGAGTCGTCGAGACCGAGCAACGCCCGGGCATGACCGGCGGACAGCACACCGGCCGCGACCCGCCGCTGCACGGGGACGGGCAGGTTCAGCAACCGGATGGTGTTGCTGACGACCGGGCGACTGCGGCCGATGCGCTGCGCGAGCTCGTCGTGGGTGACGCCGAATTCCTCGAGCAGCTGCTGGTAGGCAGCAGCCTCCTCCAGCGGATTGAGCTGGGCGCGGTGGATGTTCTCCAGCAGCGCGTCGCGCAGCATGGCGTCGTCGGCTGTGCTGCGCACTATGGCCGGGATGGTCTCGAGGCCGGCGGCGGCCGCCGCGCGCAGGCGGCGCTCGCCCATCACCAGCTCGTAGCCGTCGGCGATGCGCCGCACCACCACCGGCTGCAGCACCCCGAACTCGCGCACCGAGTGGGTCAGTTCGGCGAGCGCGTCCTCGTCGAAGACCTGGCGCGGCTGCTTGGCGTTGGCCTGGATCTCGTCCAGGCGCAGTTCGGCGAACTCCGCGCCGGCGACCGGGAGCAGGTCTTCAGCGGCATCGCCCACCGAGCCGTTCGCTGTGTCGGCGGCGGCCGGTTCGCCGGCCGGCTCGGGACGGGGCTGTTCCGAGGACTGCGTGGCCGGTTCGGCGTCCGCCCCGCGGTCCGCGGCGGGCTCCACAGCCGGCTCCGGCACAGGTGCGGCGGTGGGGATCAGGGCACCGAGGCCGCGGCCGAGGCCGCCGATGCGAGGCTTGCCGGTCATGGCCCGTCGCTTCCGTCCGTCGTTGTCTGTGCGCCGCCGCGCAGGGCGATCTCGTGCGCCGCCTCAAGGTAGCCGATCGCTCCCCGCGAGCCCGGGTCGTAGGTCATCACGGTCTGCCCGAACCCGGGCGCCTCCGAGACCCGCACATTGCGCGGGATCATCGGGCTCAACACCAGGTCGGCGAAGTGCGTGCGCACCTCGGCGGCGACCTGGTCGGCCAGCCGGGTGCGGCTGTCGTACATCGTCAGCAGCACGGTACTGACCGCGAGCGCCGGGTTGAGGTGCGAGCGCACCAACTCGATCGTGTTCAGCAGTTGCGCCAGCCCCTCCAGCGCGTAGTACTCGCACTGGATCGGGATCAGCACCTCGCGGGCGGCGACCAGCGCGTTCAGCGTCAGCAGACCCAGGGACGGGGGGCAGTCGATGAACAGGTAGTCGAGACCGTCGTGTTGCTCGAGGAAGCTGGTGATGGCGCGCTGCAGGCGGTACTCCCGCGCGACCTGCGAGGTGAGTTCGATGTCGGCACCGGCCAGGTCGAGGGTGGCCGGCACGCAGGTCATTGTCTCGGCGAGTCCGACCGGGTGCGCGACCTCGGCCAGCGGACGGCCGCCGAGCAGCACGTCGTAGATCGACGGTGTCCCGACCGGGTGGTCCACGCCGAGCGCCGTGCTCGCGTTGCCCTGCGGATCGAGGTCGATGACACAGACCCGCAGACCGTGCTGCGCGAGCGCGGCGGCGAGGTTGACCGTGCTGGTGGTCTTGCCGACCCCACCCTTCTGATTGGCGACGGTCATGACCCGGGGCTGCGGGGGCGCCGGCCAGCGCTCCTGACGCACGTTCATGACGTGGACGGCCTGCATCGCCTCCCTGGCGATCGGCGTGTCGAAGGCGCCGTCGGCGTTGCCGGTGGGGGCGTCGCTCGACGTTTCACGTGAAACATCCGCCGATGAGGCGTCCTCGGGCGGATTCACTGTTTCACGTGAAACGGGGTCACCGGGTCGCTCGACCGAAACCTCAGTGGACGCGTCCGCCCCGTCACCCATCCGCTTCCTCCAACGCATCAGCGGCATCAACCGTCACTACCGTCACCGGCGGATCCAGTAACCCGTCGCCACAGGACACGATCCGCGCGTCGTGGGCACCCAGGCGCCGCAGTGCCGCCCGGTGCCGCTCGAGTTCCGTCGCGGCGCCCGCCCCCTTGATCAGGGCAAGCCGTCCACCGGGGACGGCCAGCGGTAGGCACCATCTCACCAAACGGTCGAGCGGCGCTACCGCCCGGGCGGTCACCCACTCCGCGCCACCGACCGCCCGCACGATCTGCGGGTCCTCGGCCCGGCCGTGCACCACGCGCACCTGAGCACCCAGCCCCAGTTCGTCGACCGCGTCGATGAGGAACTCGACCCGGCGTTGCAGCGTCTCGACGAGTTCGACTCGCACGTCCGGCCGGCGGATCGCGATCGCGAGCCCCGGCAGTCCGCCCCCGGAGCCGACGTCGACAACTCGCGCTCCGGGCGCGAACAGCTCGGTCACCGCGGCGCTGTTGAGCAGGTGCCGAGTCCAGATCCGGGCCGCTTCGCCCGGGCCGATGACGCCACGCGCTGCGCCGAGGCCGGCGAGCAACGCCGCGTAGCGCTGCGCCAACGCGAGTCGCTCACCGAACAGCCGCCCGGCGACCTCCGGGACGGGCTCTGTCGGCGGCGCATCCGCCACGAGGTCAGCGGTCCGGCGAGACGACGACGCGCCGGTTCGGCTCCTCACCCTCGGACTCGCTGCGCACACCCTCGATCGAGGTGATCGCGTCGTGCACGACCTTGCGCTCGAACGGGTTCATCGGGGCGAGACGCTGCGAGTCCCCGCTCGCCAGCACGCGCGCCGCGGTGTCGGCGGCGAGCCCGGACAGCTCGCTGCGGCGTGCCTGGCGGTGCCCGCTCACGTCCAGCATCAGGCGGCTGCGTGTCCCGGTCTTCTGGGCCACCGCGAGCCGGGTCAGCTCCTGCAACGCGTCGAGTGTCTCGCCGCGGGTACCGACGAGGGCCTGCAGGCCCGTGCCGATGATCGCCACGACCGCGCGGTCGTTCTCGACGTCGAGATCGATGTCGCCGTCGTAGTCGACGATGTCCAGGAACCGCTCGAGGTAGTCGGCGGCGATGTCGCCCTCCTCGATGAGCAGCGCGCTGCCTTCCCGCTCGTCGGCGCCGTCGCCGTCGCCGTCATCGTCGTCGTCGTCGTCGTCGGCATCGGCATCGGCATCGGCATCGGCAGTTTCGTCGCTGACATCGGCTTCGCTGGCGTCGGTGGGCACCTCGGCGGAGGTGTCGGCAGCGCTCTCGGCGCTCGGGTCGGCGCTCGTCCGGTCCTCGACGCTGTTCTCGGTATCGCTCACGGTGTTGCTCATCTCAACGGTCCTTTCCTGGCATTGCACGCATATCGGAGAAACGGGAGGCAGCGCGGCAGATCAGCGGCGTTTCTTGGCCTGACTGGGCCGTTTGCTGGGCGGACGCTTCTGGCCCGGACGCTGTGGCCGCTGTCCGGGACGCGGCGACGCGGCGCGGGGCGCGCCACCGTCGGAAACCGGTGCCGGCCCGTCGGCAGGTACCGTCGGCCCGTTGTCGCTCGCCGCGGAGCGGGTCCGCGCGTCGCGCACCGGCCGCTGCCCGGGCTTGGGCGCCAGGGTCTTGCCTCGCGCACCGACCTCGACGTCCTCCTTCTTGGGCTCCGGCGGGTGGTAGCGGTTGATGTAGGCCTGCTGCGCCAGCGTCCAGGTGTTGCTCGTGAACCAGTACAGGAGCACGCCGAGCGGGAAGATCACGCCGGAGAACAGCACCGAAATCGGGATGAACACCTTCATCAGCTTCTGCACGGTGGCCGCGGTGCCGGTCGGTGTCGTGGTGGCGCGCGACATCACCATCACCTGGGTGATGTAGGTGGCGGCGGCGCTGATGACGACCAGGATGATCGTGACGATGCGGGTGCTGCTCAGATCGCCGCCGAGCAGGTCGACGATCGTGTGCTTGTTGTCGTGCAGCGAAGCCGCCAGCGGCGCCCCGAACAGCTTGGCCTGGGCGGCGTTGCACGTCTCGCTCTGGGTGAACGTGTACAGGTGCAGCAGGCTGCCGTGGTAGCCGTTGGCCGGATTGCACTTCTCGACCGAGTTCGACAGGTGCCGCAGCACGTGGAACAGCGAGATGAAGATCGGGATCTGAAGGAACATCGGCAGGCACCCGGCGAGCGGATTGAACCCCTGCTCCTGCTGCAGCGCCATCATCTGCCGCTGCATCTCGGCGCGGTCGCCCTTGTACTTCTCGCGGATCTTCTGCAGTTGCGGCTGCATCTCCTGCATGTGCCGCTGGTACTTCACCTGCTTGATGAACAGCCGGAACAGCAGCAGTCGCGCAGTGACGACCAGGAAGATGATCGACAGCGTCCAGTTCAGCCCGCCGGCGGGATCGAGCCCGATCAGGCTGAACAGCGAGTGCCACCGCAGCAGCACCCACGACACCGCGGTATAGAGGAAATCCACTCAACTACTCCTTGGCGGGACGACCTGCGCACGCGCCTTACTCAGCGAATACACAGTTTCAGTCGATCTGTCAGGACCAACGGACGAGGGCACCGGGTCGTGCCCGCCCTTGTGGAACGGGTGGCACCGCAGCAGACGGCGCAGTCCGAGCCAGGCGCCGCGGACGAAACCGAACCGTTCGACGGCCTCGAGGGCGTACGCGCTGCACGACGGGGTGTAGCGGCACGTCGGCGGTCGCATCGGGGTCACCGAGTCGCGGTAGAGCCTGATGGCGCGCACCGCGGCGGCCTGCGCGCGGCTCACCGACGCTCCTCGGTCGCGTGTAAGGCCGCGGCGACATCGCCGGTGAGGACGTCCGTGGACGCGTTCGCGGCAGCCGGCAGCGCCCGGACGACGGTCGCGCTGCCGTCGGCGAGCGTTGCGAGCCGGGCCCGCATCAGATGGCGCAACCGGCGCACCACGCGGTGGCGGGTCGTGCTCGGCCCAACCGCGCGGGAAACGATGAACCCGACGGTCGCGGCCCGGCCGGGATGGGCCTGGGGCAGATGATGGACGACAACCGTGCCGCGGCGAGCGCGGCGCCCGCCTTTGACAGTGGCGGCGAAGTCGCTCGAACGGCGCATCCGGTTGGTCGCGGGGAGCACGACGGTGGCCGACCGCGGACGCGAAGGCGGGGCCGGCCTCAGGCCGACAGCTCGCGGCGGCCCTTGCGGCGACGGGCGGCGACGATCGCGCGACCGGCGCGAGTCCGCATCCGCAGCCGGAAGCCGTGCGTCTTGGCACGGCGGCGGTTGTTCGGCTGGAAGGTGCGCTTGCTCACGGTCGGGCTCCAAGATCGGCGGTGTCACGCGTAGTCGGCGTTTCGACGGGGATGGCCGCACGGTGCGACCTGCAGTCCGATGTCGATACACGCATGCTGCTGCGAAGGCCGCAGCACAACCGTCTACGGTACGGATTGCCCCCGGCACGGGTCAAACCCGGCCCGGCCGGCGCGAGACGTCGCAGTGCCGCGTCGGCTGTGGCGATGATCTCGTGATGATCCGGTGACGACCTCGTGATGATCAGCACGGGCGGCACGGACCCGAATCAAGGAAACTAACGGTCTTCCTCCGGGTTCCCGCAAAGACACGCCCAAGCCTATTGTCGTCCATCATTCGACGCTGTTAGGTTCCCGCACCGTGCCACGTTGACCAACCCTCGTCACCCAGCTCGGACAGCTCACTGACCAGCGCGTCACGCGGCATCGCTCCACCGGCCCCGGCGGGCCTGCGGCGGCGTCATTGCTGCGTACACAGCTGTGGGAAAGCCTGTGGATGCGCGCGGGAACGACGGTCGTGAGACAGTCGGGCACAGCGGTGTTTCGGTTCGGACCGGAGCGGCGAGAATGAGCAACAACGAGCTGGAGTGATCCTGATCCGTGGATGAGAAGACCGCGCTCCTCGGAGTCTGGACCAAGGCCCGAACTCGATTCGACAATGACGACGCGCTCCGCCCGCAGCACAAGGCATGGCTCAGCCTGACCCGACCGCTCGGGCTCGTCGCCGACACCGCACTGCTCGCCGCACCCAACGAATTCGTGCGTGAGTACCTCGACAGCCATCTGCGGCCCTATCTGGCCGTCGTGCTCTCCGAAGAACTCGGCAAGGACGTGCAGGTCGCGGTCACCGTCGCCAACCAGGACGACGGCGACGTCGCGACGTCCGACGAGACCGGCGAGGCGGTCGCCGGTGCCGAGGGTGGCGAGGGTGTCGACGGCAGCGGTATCGACGGCAGCGGTGTCGGCGGCAGCGACGACTCCTTCGCCGACGCCGACGCCGAACCCGACGAGTGGTCGGCACGGCGTCCCGGGCTCGGCAGCACCACCGGATACGGCGACTACACCGCCCCCGCGCGCAACGGCGGCGGCGACTACAGCCCGGCGCGGCGTCCCGAACGCGATGCGCGCGACGCGCGGCTCAATCCCAAGTACACGTTCGACACGTTCGTCATCGGCGCGAGCAACCGGTTCACCCACGCGGCCGCTGTCGCCGTCGCCGAAGCGCCGGCCAAGGCGTACAACCCGTTGTTCATCTACGGCGAGTCCGGGCTGGGCAAGACGCACCTGCTGCACGCGATCGGGCACTACGCCCAGCGATTGCAGCCCGGCCTGCGCACGCGCTACGTGTCGAGCGAAGAGTTCACCAACGACTTCATCAACTCCGTGCGCGATGACAAGATGCAGGCGTTCCAGAACCGCTACCGCTCGGTCGACGTGCTGCTCATCGACGACATCCAATTCCTGGAGCGCGCCGAGCGGACCCAGGAGGAGTTCTTCCACACGTTCAACACGCTGCACAACGCGAACAAGCAGATCGTGATCAGCTCCGACAAGTCGCCGCGGCAGCTCAACATGCTCGAGGACCGGCTGCGCACCCGCTTCGAGTGGGGCCTGATCAGCGACGTGCAGGCACCCGACCTCGAGACCCGCATCGCGATCCTGCGCAAGAAGGCCGCGCAGGAGGGGATGAACCTGCCGCCCGAGGTGCTCGAGTTCATCGCCTCACGCATCCAGAGCAACATCCGCGAACTCGAGGGCGCCCTGATCCGGGTGACCGCGTTCGCCAGCCTGAACCGGCAGACGATCGACATGGCGCTGACCGAGACCGTCCTGAAGGACCTGGTCGGCGAACTGGACGCCCCCGAGATCACCTCCTCGACGATCATGGGCATCACCGCCGAGTACTTCGGGGTGTCCCTCGACGAGCTGGTCGGCCCCTCCCGCAGCCGCGCCCTCGTGCACGCGCGTCAGATCGCGATGTACCTGTGCCGCGAGCTGACCGACCTGTCCCTGCCGCGCATCGGTGAGAAGTTCGGCGACCGCGACCACACGACGGTCATGCACGCCGAACGCAAGATCAAGATGCAGATGGGCGAGAAGCTCACGACCTACAACCAGATCGCCGAACTCACCAGCCGCATCAAGCTGCGGTCGCGTACCTGATGTCGGCAGTTGCTCGTCCCGCTGTCCGGCCCGTCGCACCGACCTCGACCTCTAATTCACACTCTGTGGGCAGATCTGTGGAGAACGGGCGCCTTCATGTGCACGACACCGGAGCATCACCTGCCGTCCACCCGTTGTCCCACGGAGCGGGCATGATCGCCCCAGGACCGTCCACAACTTCCGACTCCGCCTCGACCCAGACGACATCGGAGCTGCAGGGGTCCGCACGCACGTTGTCCCCAGAGTCCACAGCTGCGAAGAAGACAGACGGATACTTCAAATCATCAATCCGCAAAGACAACGACTGGTGGGCGGTGGATTGTGGGGACGACCGGTACGGCACGCTGTACTCCCCGACTTGTCATTCGACAGGTGGCAACCGCGCGCAGGAGGCACGATGAAGTTCCGGGTTGAGCGAGACGCTCTGGCCGACGCGGTCACCTGGGCCGCCCGCAGCCTGTCGACGCGTCCGACCATGCCCGTGCTCGCCGGCCTGCTGCTCACCATCAGCGCTGAGCAGCTGACCGTGTCCGGTTTCGACCTCGAGGCCTCGACCGAGGTCGACCTCGAGGTCAGCGCCGGCGAGGACGGCCAGGCGCTGGTCTCGGGCCGACTGCTCGCCGACATCACCAAGGCCCTGCCGCCGCATCCCGTCGACGTCACGCTCGACGGATCGCGGTTGTCGATCGTGTGCGGCGCCGCCCGCTTCACACTGCCGACCATGCCGGTCGAGGACTACCCGCGGCTGCCGAGCATGCCGACCACCGCCGGCACCGTCGACAGCGCCACGTTCGCCACGGCGGTGAGCCAGGTCGCCGTCGCCGCCGGCCGCGACGACACCCTCCCGATGCTCACCGGTGTGCGGCTCGAGATCGACGGGCCACGCATCACCCTCGCCGCCACCGACCGCTACCGCCTTGCCGTGCGCGAGCTCGACTGGACCCCCGAGAATCCGTCCGCCGAGCCGGCCCAGGTGCTCGTGCCGGCTCGCACCCTCTCCGATGCCGCCAAGAGCCTGTCGCACAGCTCGACCATGACGCTCGCGCTGTCGGCCGGCGGCGCCGGCGAAGGCATCATCGGCTTCGCCGGCTCGACCAACGGCCGCGCCAGCCGGGCGACCACGCGGCTGCTCGACGCCACCTTCCCCGCCTACCGGTCGCTGCTGCCGAACGAGTGGTCGTCCACCGCCGAGATCACCGTCGCCCCGCTCGTCGAGGCGGTGCGCCGCGTCGCTCTGGTCGCCGACCGCAACACCCCGGTGCGGCTCGAGTTCAGTCCCGACGGGTTGTCGCTGTCGGCCGGCGGCGACGACGAGGGACGCGCGGAGGAGAACCTCGAGGTCGGCTACGACGGCGAGGCGATCACCACGGCTTTCAACCCGCAGTTCCTGCTCGACGGGCTCGCGGCGCTCACCGCGTCCAGCGCGAGGTTGTTGTTCACCTCGCCGAACAAGCCGGTGGTGTTGCGTCCGGACGCCGCTGACGCCGAGAGCGGTGCCGGCGAGTACACGTACGTGATGATGCCGGTCCGCCTGCCGGGCTGAGCCGGGATGTGCTGACGTGTTTGTCCGGCACCTCTCGGTCGCCGACTTCCGCAGCTGGGAGACGGCCGAACTCGCGCTCGAACCGGGTCCGAACGTGCTCGTGGGCGCGAACGGGCAGGGCAAGACCAACCTCATCGAGGCGCTGGGTTACGTCGCCACACTCGCGAGCCATCGCGTCTCGACCGATGCGCCGCTCGTACGCCACGGCGCCGAGCGTGCCGTGGTGCGCTGCGCCCTGGTCGCCGGCGGCCGCGAGCTGCGCGTCGAGCTCGAGATCGCGCCGGGCCGGGCGAACAAGGCCAAGCTCAACGGCGTCGCGCAGCCGCGGGTCCGCGACGTCCTCGGCGCACTGCGCTGCGTGCTGTTCGCGCCCGAGGACCTCGCCATCGTGCGAGGCGACCCGGGCGAACGGCGCAGCTTCCTCGACGAACTGGTCGTGGCCCGCTCGCCGCGCATGGCCGCGGTCCGCTCGGACTACGAACGGGTACTGCGCCAGCGCGGCGCGCTGCTGAAATCGGCCGGTGCGGCGCGACGCGCCGGGCCTGGCGAGAGCTCCGGGGTCGCCGCCACGCTCGACGTCTGGGACACCCACCTGGCCGACCACGGCAGCGAGTTGCTCCAGGCCCGGCTGGCCGCGGTCGAGACGCTGCGCCCGCACGCCGTCGCGGCCTACGGGCAGGTGGCGCCGGCCAGCGCCGAGCTCACGCTGCACTACGCGAGCGCGCTCGCGGACCTGGTGCCCGCGCTCGCCGACGACCTCGTCCCGGACCGGGAAACCCTGCGGGCCGCGCTGCTCGAGGAACTCGCCCGGCGCCGCCCGGCCGAGCTCGAGCGCGGCGTGAACCTGGTGGGGCCGCACCGCGACGAGCTCGAGCTGGGCATCGGCGCGCTCCCGGTCCGCGGCTATGCCAGCCACGGTGAGGGCTGGTCGGTGGCGCTGTCGCTGCGGCTGGGCAGCTACGAGCTGCTGCGCGGTGCCGCGTCGGAGGACGCCGCGCCGGTGCTGCTGCTCGACGACGTGTTCGCCGAGCTCGACGCGGGGCGGCGAGAGCAGCTGGCGCTGACCGCGGCCAAGGCCGAGCAGGTCATCGTGACCGCCGCCGTCGGCTCCGACGTGCCCGATCAGCTGGCCGGCGCCTGCCACCGCATCATGGATGGGACGATCAGCCGTGGCTGAAGAATTTCCGGTGGATCCAGCACATGCACCCGAAAACGTAACCCCGGTCACACCGTCCTCCACAGCAGACGGTGGAAAACAGCCCGATTCTGTGGACAAGATTCAGGATCCCGTTAAGGCCGCGTTGGCTCGCGCGCAGCGCATTTCCCGCTCGCGCCCCGGCCGCCCCCGGTCGCGGCGGCCCAAGGCGGACACCGACGCCGAGGGCTCGCGCGGCGGCTACTCCGGAGCCTGGCCGGACTCCACGGACCCGGCGAGCGTCGGCGCGGTCGCGGCCGACTTCGTCGCCGACCGCGGGTGGCAGCGCCCGCTGTCCGAGGCGCGGGTGTTCAGCGCGTGGGCCGAGATCGTCGGCGCGGACGTGGCGAGCCACTGCACCCCGAGCGGGCTGCGCGAGGGAGAGTTACGCGTCGCCGCCGAGTCGACGGCCTGGGCCACGCAGTTGCGCCTGCTCGCCGGCACGCTGCTCGCCCGCATCGTGGCCGAACTGGGGCCCGAGGTGGTCACCCGTATCGTGGTCACCGGCCCGGTCGCGCCCAGCTGGAAGCACGGCCCACGTGCGGTGCGCGGCGCGCGGGGCCCCCGCGACACCTACGGCTGATCGCCCCCTGGTGAGTGGCCGACCCCGAGGTGTATGGGAGACCGTACGACCTGGGTGGCAATTCATTCTCCGTCCACATCAGGCGCGTTGACGCGGGTTCGGGCCGCCCGCTTCCGGTAGACTGGACACTGAAACGGGGCGGATTACGCGGCACGGTCGGTATTGCTCCACCATGCCCACGTCCGCCCCTCGTTCGTGTCCGAGAAGGGATCACTGCGTGACTGCCAGTGCCACCGCGAAGAGCGCGGCCAAACCGAAGAAGAACGAGTACACCGGCAGCAGCATTCAGGTCCTGGAGGGGCTCGAGGCCGTCCGCAAGCGGCCCGGTATGTACATCGGCTCCACGGCGGCCCGCGGCCTGCACCACCTCGTGTGGGAGGTCGTCGACAACTCCGTCGACGAGGCTCTCGGCGGGCACGCCGACCGCATCGAGGTCACACTGCTCGCCGACGGCGGCGTCCGGGTCAAGGACAACGGCCGCGGCATGCCCGTCGACATGCACCCGACCGAGAAGAAGCCGACCGTCGAGGTCATCCTCACCGTCCTGCACGCCGGCGGGAAGTTCGACAACGACGCCTACAAGGTGTCCGGCGGTCTGCACGGTGTCGGCGTCTCGGTCGTGAACGCGCTCTCGAGCCGGCTCGAGGTCGAGATCGAGCGCGACGGGTCGCAGTGGTTCCAGCCCTACGTCGACCAGAAGCCCGCGGCGCCGCTGCAGAAGATGGGCCCGTCGAAGCACCGCGGCACGACCGTCACCTTCTGGGCCGACGCGTCGATCTTCGAGACCGTCGAGTTCGACTTCGAGACGATCCGCCGCCGGATCCAGGAGTACGCGTTCTTGAACAAGGGCCTCACGATCGTGCTGCGCGACGAGCGCGTCGACAAGATCGTCGACGAGGACGACGCGACCGCCGACGCCGCCAAGCCGAAGACGCCCAAAGAGATCAGCTACTTCTACAGGGACGGCATCGTCGACTTCGTCAAGCACATCAACCGGACGAAGGACAAGGACCCGATCAACAAGGACGTCATCTCCTTCGCCGACGAGGACCGCGAGCGCGAGATGTCGGTCGAGATCGCGATGCAGTGGAACGCGTCCTTCGCCGAGAGCGTGCACACCTTCGCGAACACGATCGCCACGATCGAGGGCGGCACGCACGAAGAGGGCTTCCGGGCGGCCCTCACCACCGTCGTCAACCGGTGGGCGATCGAGCGCAAGCACGTCAAGGACACCAAGGAAGACCGGCTGACCGGCGACGACATCCGTGAGGGCCTGGCCGCGATCATCTCGATCAAGTTGAGCCAGCCGCAGTTCGAGGGCCAGACCAAGACCAAGCTGGGCAACTCCTCGGCCAAGACGTTCGTGCAGTCGGTGGCCAACGATCGGCTCACCGCCTGGTTCGAGAGCCACCCGACCGAGGCCAAGCAGGTCGTCACCAAGATCACCCAGGCCGCCAAGGCGCGCCGGGCCGCCCAACAGGCCCGCAAGCTTGCCCGCAAGAACGCCCTCGACACGTTCGGCATGCCGGGCAAGCTCGCCGACTGCCGCTCGACCGATCCCGGCCAGAGCGAGCTCTACATCGTCGAGGGCGACTCGGCCGGCGGTTCGGCCAAGTCCTGCCGCGACTCGATGTTCCAGGCGATCCTGCCGATCCGCGGCAAGATCATCAACGTCGAGAAGTCGCGCATCGACCGTGTGCTGAAGAACAACGAGGTGCAGTCGCTGATCACGGCGCTCGGCACCGGCATCCACGACGAGTTCGACCTGGCGAAGCTGCGCTATCACAAGATCGTGCTGATGGCCGACGCCGACGTCGACGGTCAGCACATCACCACCCTGCTGCTGACGCTGCTTTTCCGGTTCATGCGCCCGCTGATCGAGGCCGGGCACGTCTACCTGGCCGCACCGCCGCTCTACAAGATCAAGTGGAGCAAGGGCGACCCGAGCTACGCGTACTCCGAAAAGGAGCGCGACGGACTCATCAAGGCCGGCCAGGACGCCAACCGCAAGCTCGCCAAGGACGACGCGATCCAGCGCTACAAGGGCCTCGGCGAGATGAACTCGAAGGAGCTGTGGGAGACCACGATGGACCCGTCGAACCGGATCCTGCGGCTGGTGACGCTGGACGACGCCGCTACTGCGGACGAGCTGTTCGCGGTGCTCATGGGTGAGGACGTCGAGGCGCGCCGGTCGTTCATCATCCGCAACGCCAAGGATGTTCGCTTCCTTGATATTTAGCGCTGACATGCCGCTCCATCTGGACCGCTCGCTTCGCTCGGGTCCGTCTGTCGCGACATACCGCAAGCTCGCTGCGCTCGCGCGGGGCGCTGCTCTTCGCGCAAGCGCTCATCGCCCGATGGTCACTTTTGAGGGACGTGCCACATGACCGACACAACAGATACGGGTGGGTTCGACCGGATCGAGCCTGTTGACATCCAGACGGAGATGCAGCGCAGCTACATCGACTATGCGATGTCGGTCATCGTGGGGCGGGCGCTGCCGGACGTGCGGGACGGGCTCAAGCCGGTGCACCGCAAGATCCTGTACGGGATGTACGACTCCGGGTTCCGGCCCGATCGCAACTACGTCAAGTGCGGGCGCGTCGTCGGCGACGTCATGGGCAACTACCACCCGCACGGTGACTCGGCGCTCTACGACGCCTTGGTGCGCATGGCGCAGCCGTGGTCGCTGCGGTACCCGCTGATCGACCCGCAGGGCAACTTCGGATCGCCCGGCAACGATCCGGCCGCTGCCTACCGGTACACCGAGTGCCGGTTGCAGAACCTGGCCATGGAGATGCTGCGCGACATCGACAAGGAGACCGTCGACTTCGTCGCCAACTACGCCGGCAACACGGTCGAGCCGGTCATCCTGCCGGCCCGGTTCCCGAACCTGCTGGTGAACGGGTCCGAGGGCATCGCCGTCGGCATGGCCACGCGCATCCCGCCGCACAACCTGCGCGAGGTGGCAGCCGGCGTCGTCTGGGCGCTCGACCACCCGGACGCCCTGCCGGAGGAGCTGCTCGAGGAGCTCATCAAGCTCGTCCACGGCCCGGACTTCCCGACCAAGGCGCTGATCGTCGGCCGCGACGGCATCGAGGACGCCTACCGCACCGGGCGCGGCTCGATCCGCATGCGGGCCGTCGTCGAGGTCGAGGAAGACCAGCGGAACAACACGATCCTCGTCGTCACCGAGCTGCCCTACCAGGTCAACCCGGACAACCTCGTCGAGTCGATCGCCGGGCTGGTGAACGAGAAGAAGATCGGCGGCATCCGGGCGATCCACAACGAGAGCTCCGACCGCATCGGCATGCGCATCGTGATCACGCTGTCGCGCGACGGCGTGGCGAAGGTGGTGCTGAACAATCTGTTCAAGCACACCCAGCTGCAGACGACCTTCGGCGCGAACATGCTGGCGATCGTCGACGGCGTGCCGCGCACGCTGCGGCTCGACCAGTTCGTCTCGCACTACGTCGATCACCAGGTCGAGGTCATCGTCCGGCGCACGCAGTACCTGCTGGCCGAGGCCGAGAAGCGCATCCACATCCTGCGCGGACTGCTCAAGGCGCTCGACCAGCTCGACGCGGTGATCGCGCTGATCCGCAACTCGCCGTCGGCGGACGAGGCCCGCGGCGGACTGATGCAGCTGCTCGAGATCGACGAGGTTCAGGCGACCGCGATCCTCGACCTGCAGCTGAGGCGCCTGGCCGCGCTCGAGCGTCAACGCATCATCGACGAGCACGACCGCATCGCCGCTGAGATCGAGGACTACAACGACATCCTGGCCAAGCCGGGCCGGCAGCGGGCGATCATCCGCGACGAGCTGACCGAGATCGTCGAGAAGTACGGCGACGACCGGCGCACGCGCATCATCCCCAACGACGGCGACGTGTCGATGGAGGATCTCATCGCGCAGGAAGACGTCGTCGTCACGATCACGCGGACGGGCTACGCCAAGCGCACCAAGACCGATCTGTACCGGGCGCAGCGACGCGGCGGCCGCGGGGTGCAAGGCGCGTCCCTGCGCACCGACGACATCGTGTCGCACTTCTTCGTCAGCTCGACGCACGACTGGATCCTGTTCTTCACCAACAAGGGCCGGGTCTACCGGGCGAAGGCCTACGAGCTGCCCGAGGCGAACCGCAACGCCAAGGGCCAGCACGTGGCCAACCTGCTGGCGTTCCAGCCCGGCGAGCAGATCGCGAACGTGATCGCGCTCAAGAACTACGAGGTCGCGCCGTACCTGGTGCTCGCCACCCGGCACGGGCTGGTGAAGAAGTCCGAGCTCACGCTGTTCGACTCGAACCGCACCGGCGGCATCGTCGCCATCAACCTGCGCGACGACGACGAACTGATCGGCGCCGCGCTGATCTCGGCCGAGGACGACCTGCTGCTGGTCAGCCGCAAGGCGATGTCGATCCGGTTCCGGGCCGACGACGAGACGCTGCGACCCATGGGCCGGGCCACGTCCGGGGTGTTCGGGATGCGGTTCAACGACGGTGACGAGTTGCTGTCGATGTCGGTCGTCGGCACCGACGCCGATGGCGGGTCGGGCGTCGAAATCTTGGTCGCGACTGAGGGCGGATTCGCCAAGCGGACCCGGGTGGACGAGTATCCGATCCAGGGGCGCGGCGGCAAAGGCGTGCTCACCGCGCGTATCGTCTCTACGCGAGGTGGGTTGGTCGGCGCCGTCGCCGTATCACCCAAGGACGAGATCTACGCGATCACGTCCGAAGGCGTGGTCATCCGCACGAAGGCCGCGGAAGTCCGTCGCGCACAACGACAGACCATGGGAGTTCGTCTGATGAACCTGCCGGACGGCGTCACTCTGGTTGCCCTCGCGCGCAACGCCGACGAACCGGACGAGCAGGAGTAGGCGCCAATGACGCAATCGCCCTACGGGGGGAGTGCTTCGCAGCCGATGCAGTCGACCGCCCAGCCATCGGCTGCGCAGTCGACGTCCCACAACGGCACCAAGCACGGCCCGGCGGGCGGGAGCACCGGATCGAAATCGTCGTCCTCGGGCGGCGACTTCGGTGCGACCACCATCTCCGGCAGTCCGCGGCAGCCCGGCTCGTCCCAGCAGCAGTCGTCCGTGGCGACCGAGCAGCGCACCACCGGCACCCCCGGCAGCCGCGCCCGCGTCGTCAAGCAGCCAGCCGGCGTCGCAGGGCGGCCCGTTCAACCGGTCCTCCGCCCCGGCGGCCGCCACCGGCCGGGCGGGCGCGCAACCGCGGCCCGCGCCGGGCCCGGCTGCAGCTTCGCCACATCAGCCCGCTGACGGTGCTGAAATTCTCGTGCGTGCTCGCGATCGCGCTGTTCTTCGTGTGGCTGATCATCATCGGCGTGCTCTACGGCGTGCTCGACGCCGCCGGCGTGATCCAGAAGGTCAACGACGCGGTCGTGCAGCTGAACGGCTCGGGCTCCAAGCCGCCGATCACCGCCGGCATCGTGTTCGGCGGCGCCGCGATCGTCGGTGTGGTCAACATCGTCCTGTTCGTGGCGCTGACCACCGTCGGCTCGGTGATCTACAACCTCTGCGCCGACCTGGTCGGCGGGATCGAGATCACCCTGTCCGAGAGATAGCGAACCCGGTTGGTCGCCGCCGGGGGCGGCCAGTACAGTTTGGCTTCGCACTCCTGCAGTGCTGCCCGGGCCTGTAGCTCAGACGGTTAGAGCGCATCCCTGATAAGGATGAGGCCGGAGGTTCAAGTCCTCCCAGGCCCACGCACCTCGACGATCTCTCGGAGGCAACGTGCGCAAGCCACTCGTGCTCGTGCTCGGCGCCGCCGGCGTCGTGGCGCGCACTGCCTGCGGCGCCGCACAGGCCCACGCCGACGCCGCCCTGTGGCGCGAGGCAACCTCCGACTCGTCGCGCTGAATCCACCGCTCGGGGACGTAGCTCAATTGGCAGAGCACCGCCTTTGCAAGGCGGGGGTTAGGGGTTCGATTCCCCTCGTCTCCACTCTCTGAAGGCCCCGTGATCTGCTGGGCTGCAGCCTCTTCTGATCTTGCGCTTCGCGGATCGACTTCGGCTCAGTCCGCAAAAAGTCCGCAGCAGGTCCGCAGCGCTGGACTCGCGGACGACGTCCAAGCCGCTCGGCGACGTCGTCCAGGTCGTCGTCGAACAGGTCCGCGTAGCGGTCGAGGGTCATCGCCGCTGACGCTGTCCGAGCATCCGCTGGACGGCCTTCACGTTGGCGCCGGCGCTCACCGCGAGCGAGGCCGCGGTGTGCCGCAGCTCGTGCGGCGTCAGGCCCGGCTGGCCGGTCGCACGGCGCCGCCTCGTCGAACCAGCGCGGCGCCGCGCGTTGCGGTTGCGCAGGACGGCGCCCTGTGGGGACGGGAAACGCCAGGTCCTCCGGGCCCGTGCCGGCCAACGCCGCCGCCAGCTCGTCGACGAGGAACCGCGGGAGCGGCACGGACCGGCGCTCGTGCGACTTCGGCGTGCCCCAGACCAGCCGTCTGCCGTCGACCTCGGTGACGCGCCTCGCTCGATCATCGAGCCGGCGGCGCAGCAGGTCGACGTGCCGCACCCGGAGCGCCGCGAGCTCGGACCAGCGCAGCCCGCAGTAGCTCGAGCACCAGGACGGCGACCCGTCCCTCGGCCCGGCGGCATCGGCCAGCTCCTCGACCTGCGCCGCGGTCAGGTACCGCCGCCGTCCTTGCTCCCCAGCGGCGGCAGGTCCATCCCGAGCGCCGGGTTGCCACGGCAGCCGTCGGTCGCGCACCGCTAGGCCGAGGATGCCCGACAGCACGCCGTGCGCCTTGCGCACCGACGCCCCGGACTGCCCGGCGGCAGCCAGCCCGGCCAGCCAGGCCTGGATGTCGCCGTGCTCGACGCGGACCAGCTGGACGTCGCCCCACCGAGGCAGCACGTGCGTGCTCGAGGACGCCCTCGTAGCGGGCCCGAGTGGTCGGCTTGAGGTTGATCTTGCCGGCCAGCCAGGACTTGCGCCAGCTCGCTCGACCGTGATCCTTGACCGCTGCGGGTCGACGTAGGTGCCGGTCTGTACCGCGGCGGCAACCGAGTCGAGCCAGTGCTGGGCGTCGATCTTGCGGCCGAAATGGCGGCATGCTCGCGCCCGGCGGTGTCGCGGTACCTCGCCCGCCACCGCCCGTCGGGCCGCCTCGCGATGCTCGCCATTCCTGCGCTCCTCGCTCCCCTCGTCCAGATGGGCGTCATGTTGGGGAGCTCGAACACATCGTGCGCCAACTCCCCGCCGGCCATCCCTTCCCTGTGGACAACGTCGTGACGAAAGGCGGACGGGATGAGCAAGAAGCGAAGGATCGATCCGATCGCACGCGAGCGAGCGCGCCGGACGGCAGCAGAGCGAACGTCGCAGGCGACCAGAGCCGGCGCCGACTCGGCGACGATGCCGCGCGCATCTGCGCGTGGTGCCCTGGCGCGATCCACGTCAAGCCGGTCGGGCGGATCCCGAAGTGGTGTTCAGCGAGTTGCCGGCAGCGCGCGTGGGAGCAGTCGCGCGCCGCCGCGTCGGGTCGGTCTGCCGTGAAGGTCGTCGAGCGTCTCGTCGCGGCGCCGGCCGCCGAGCGCCCGCGCCGGAGCGCGGACTGGCCGGGCATCCTGAACGATCTAGCTCACCAACTCGATCACCACCACATCTACACCCGTGACCTGCCTGCCATAGCTCAAGCCCTCGACCAGGTCATCCGCACCTTTCATCACCAGACCACCCACCGTTCTTCACCCTCAAAACCACCCCATTAGTCCGTTCACGCTTCTGGCACCCGACGGTGCGATCGTTTCGTCGTGACGATGAACGGACCTCGTAATCTTTCGCCGAGAAGGACAAAGATCAACGCGAGTGAGCGGCCGACGCGCTGCGGACGTCGTTCACCCGAGTAATCCTTCCGTCTACGTGGGCCGTATACAGCGGACCGCGTGCGGCCTACGTCGGTCCGCGATCGACATCACCTAGACCATCCAGCGCGGCGGGGTTCTTCGGAACGTAATGGCGCTTCAGCAGCGCTAACCATTGCGCAGACTTCTTTGCATACGACTGCTCTGTTTCTTCGAGTAGCGCCGAGAGGCTAGCGATGTCCTCGCGCAGTTGTACGTTCACCGCCCTTAGCTCCGCAAGCTCGCCGTCATACGCGCGATGCGTCGAGGCGTTCGCGGGCTCGTGTACGGATGCTGACTTGGTCTGCAAATCGGGGGCCGGCGCGGGATCCAGAGCACCCTCTCCCGAAGGAGTTCTGCCTTCTTCGGCCGGACTGGCGTCGGCCCCCTTGCGATTCGCCGGAACGGCCGCGCCCTCTGACTGATTGGCCCAGAAGGAGACCGAGCTGTTGGATTGCCTGGTTTGCGCTGGTCTGCGATGTACTCGAGGACGACGCGGCGCCTATTCGGCTGGCTGTACGCACACTGGAGAAGCTCACGTTCGCTTATCAGACGAGATGGCCGTTTGTCGTCGAAGGCGTCGTGGTCAAGGACTCCAGTTCTGCACCAGCTCTCGACTACGCCGCGGCTCACGCCGATGATTGCGGCCGCGTCCTTCGTCGATAAGGTCCGCGCGCTGTTAAACCAGCCGAAATCAGGTGGGTCGTGCGAGGGCGGCACCACATGCGTTCCACCCATCCCGCTACAGTGCCATCCAGCGATTCCTAGTGACAAGTTGTGCAGGAACTACGTTCGAACGGTCCGCGCGCCTACCCTCTGATGGCTAGACAGTGCCAGATAGTGTCAACATGACAGTGACGGAGCTAGTGGAACGGTCGAGGTCACGGGAACTAGGCACTACTCTTCAATCGTTGTCTAAATACGTCGGCGTGTCGGCTTGCGCGATGGTCGCATCCCTCTCCAGTCGGGGGGAGGAGCGATGATACGCTGGCGCCTTTCATCGTCGCGCCACGTCCAAGCGAACCGGGGAACCAAGGTGTCGAAGAAGTCCACCGTGACTGAGCAGGAGCTTGTCAAGATCCTCCAGGAACGCGGGCAGAAGGCATTCCGAGTCGGTTCAACTGCCGAGACTCCAGTCCGGACGTACACGCGCGCACGGCGAACGAAAGTAGCTGCTGCCGCTCCGGCGAAACGAGCCAGCTGAGCCGTGGTGCCACCAATACGGCGCCGATGACCGACTCGGGAGGGGACGTCGGGGAGCAGTCGATCGATCGCACCACCAACGGCGGTGAACCGCAGCGGGGTGCAGGCGGCGGAGAAGCGGGCGAGGCAGCCTCCAAGGCGCATCGTCAACTACCAAGTCACGAAGCACCTGCGCATCTAGGTACCGAGACGTGGGACGAACTACGCAGTCTAGGCAGGACCACCCTCGCGCTCCTCCAAGACGTCGACTGGGTCCAGCGCCGCGTTGAAACGATCTCGTTCGTGGGTAGCCGAGGTTTCGAACGGCGCGTCACGCTCGATATCGACGGTGAGCGAGTGCGCCAAATTGTCCGAAGGTCCGGAGGCGATCTCGCGGCTCCAATCCTTCTGCCGCTTACAGTCCTTAATAAGGGACTACTGCTAGATGTCGATGTCCGCGACGCTCAGGGCAAATCGCTGACCGTAGTCACTAGCGATATGGACGCTCGAGCAGGACAGGCGGCGCTCCTCGCATGCCTCGACACTGAGCGGCACTCGGCGTTCGACGTCGCGACGCTAAGCCCCGCGATCCGGAAGACGATCTACAACGCCGTCCGATGCTTTCCGAGCGACGACGATCGCAAGGTCCTCAGCCATCCAGAAGATGCGACCGAAAGTGTGGCCTCGTGGGAGTTGGCAGAAGATCTGTCTGGGGATCCAGAAGATGTTCGGAGGTGGGCGGAGATCCTCGACCAGCACGAAGACTTCTCGTCGCTATTGGTGAACCTCACTCTCCGGTTCATGCTCATGACGCCTCTTCACCTCGCTGATGAGACAGTGATCATCAAGTATCGATATCAGGAGGTGCAGGAGCCGAGTCAGTTGCGCCTTCGTGAGCGACTCGGGTTTCGTACTTTCACGCCGATGCTGGTAGCGGCGCCCGTCGTAGGTACCGCAACACGCGAGCACTGCCGACTACTCGCACCTGACGGCATGTGCCTCGACAGCGTCTACCTTTGGGACGTCCGCGGAGGGCTAGGGCCTGGCGAGCGAGCAAGACCAGCCGCAGGCAATGAGCGTTATCAGCGTCGGATGACGCCTGAACGGGCGTCCATCTACACCTCTGGCTTCAAGGACCGCGCTCAGACGGGCGCATTCTGGCTCGCCTTCGCCCTGCGGCCCAAACGCTCCGGATTCCTGGTGCCAGCACAGGTCGCTCTGTTCGCCTCGATCCTTCTGCTCGTCGCCGGCGCCGTGAGCGAACTCCTTGGCGGACGCCTTCATAGAGCGAGCGGCGACTCTGCCGCCGCGGCGGTGGCGATCTTGCTCGTGTTGCCATCGTTGGTGTCGGCGTACTTCGCAAATCAAGGCGAGCATGAACTGTTGAGTGAGTTGCTGCGCCTTCCACGGCTCGGCGTGGTTCTCGCGTCGTTCGCGACGTTGTTGGCCGGCGGATCGCTCATCGTCGGGTTGTCGGGAACAGAGTTGATTTCGGTCTGGCTCGGGTCTGCCGGCGTGTCCACCCTCGTGTTCGTACAGCTCTTCGTTACGAGCCTCCGGTCCGGACGGGCAGTGAAAGATGTTCTCGATGTCGCTCACGCTACAGAGGAGCAAGCGGTACTAGTTCTCAGCGGGTAATCGTGGCTGTGGTCGCCCGCCGCTAGTCCGCAAATAGTCCGCAGCACGACCGAAAACGGCCGTCCGCGGCCGTTTCCGGTCAACAACAACCAACGCCGCGCAGTCGAGCAAATCCGCGGCTTAGGGGGCTTTAGAGCCCAGGTAGCGGATCTTGCGAAGTCTTGCCGGATCGGCTTTGCAAGGCGGGGGTTAGGGGTTCGATTCCCCTCGTCTCCACAGACTGACAGGATCCCGGCATGGATCCCGCGCTCGTCGCCCGTCCCTGGGTTCCGGCCGCGAGCGAACAGCTCGTCCAGGACGTCGCCGCTGCGACAGCGCGTGAGCCGGTGTCCGCCGTGCTCGCCGAGCTCGACCGTCTGGTCGCGCAGAACGACACCATCCACAACGTCGAGTCGGTGAACCTCAACCCGGCCACCAACGTCATGAACCCGCGTGCCGAGGCGATGCTGTCGGCCAAGCTCGGCTCGCGCCCGTCGCTGGGCTACCCGGGTGAGAAGTACGAGATGGGACTCGAGGCGATCGAACGCATCGAGATCATCGCTGCGGAACTGGCGGCCGAGGTGTTCGGAGCCCGCCACGCAGAGGTGCGGGTGGGCTCGGGCGCGCTGGCGAACCTGTACGCCTTCATGGCCACCTGCTCGCCGGGCGACACGATCATCGCGCCGCCGGCCGAGGTCGGCGGTCACATCACCCATCACGGGCCGGGCGCGGCCGGACGGTACGGCCTGAGGACGGTTGCCGCGCCCGTGACCGCCGACGACTACACCGTCGACGTCGCCGCCCTACGGACGCTCGCGCACGACCTCCGGCCGAAGCTGATCACCATCGGCGCCAGCCTCAACCTGTTCCCTCACCCGGTCGGGGCGGTGCGCGAGATCGCCGACGAGGTCGGCGCGTACGTGCTCTTCGACGCCGCGCACGCGTGCGGAGTCATCGCCGGGCGCGTCTGGGAATCACCGCTGCGTCAGGGCGCGCACCTGATGACGATGAGCACCTACAAGAGCCTCGGCGGACCGGCCGGCGGGCTGATCGTCACCGACGACGCCGACCTCGCCGAGCGGCTCGACCACATCGCCTATCCGGGACTGACCGCGAATTTCGACGCCGGCCGTACCGCCGCGCTGGCTGTCACGATGCTCGACTGGAAGGCCACCGGTGCCGCGTATGCGCAGCGGATGGTCTCGACGGCAGGACGGCTGGCTGCCGAGCTCGTCGAGCGCGGCCTGCCGGTCTTCACGACGTCGCGCGGACGCACCGATTCGCATCAGTTCGCGGTCGAGGCGCAGCGCTACGGCGGTGGGCAACACGCCGCCGCCCGGCTGCGCCGCGCCAACCTGCTCACGTGCGGCATCGGACTGCCCAGGGAACTGGTTGACGGCGATGTCAACGGGCTGCGGCTCGGCACGCCCGAGGCGGCGCGCATCGGCATGACCGAGGACGACATGCCCGCACTTGCCGAGCTCGTCGCCCGGGCACTCGACCCCGACGTGGCGCCGGAGAGTGTGGCGCCGGAGGTCACCGCCTGGCGCGCGCAGTTCTGCGACGTCCACTTCACCGCCGACCGTCCCGACTGAGCGTTGTCGTCGCGGCGGCCTACTCTCGCAGGGGCCTGAAGGGATCAGACGATGCAGATCGAATTCATCGCGAGCTTCGCCACCATCACGCCCGACATCGCAGCCAGCCGCGCGCTCTATGTGGACGCGCTCGGCCTGCCGCTCGAGAGCGCGCCGGACGACGATTACTTGCACAGCGGCGACATCGCCGGAAGCAAGCACTTCGGCCTGTGGCCCCTCACCCAGGCCGCCGAGGCCTGCTTCGGGACGCCCGACTGGCCGAGCGGGGTCCCGGTGCCCCAGGCGTCGGTCGAGTTCGAGCTCGCCGATGCCGACGCCGTCCAGGCCGGGGCGGACGAACTGCGCGCGGCCGGCTACACGATGCTGCACGAGGCGCGCACCGAACCGTGGGGCCAGACCGTCGCGCGGCTGCTCTCGCCGGAGCACCTCGTCGTCGGCCTGTCATACGCGCCACTGCTGCACGGCTGACAGCGTTTGCCGTCGCTACGCTGACCTCGTTCTCAGCAGCGCGGCGAGCGGAGTGCGGCAATGGTGGCGACAGATCGAAGCGGACCGGTCGGCGAGCCGACCCCGAGAGCGCTCAGTGTCGAGACCAAGGGCATCGAGGTCGTCACCGATGCCGAGCGCAAGGGACGGCCCCGGCAGCTGTTCTGGCCGTGGTTCGGCGCGAACGTGTCGGTGCTCGGCATCGGTTACGGCGCGTTCGTGCTCTTCTTCACCGTCTCGTTCTGGCAAGCCGCGATCGCGAGCGTGCTCGGCATCGTGATCTCGTTCCTGCTGTGCGGGTTCATCGCCCTTGCCGGTAAGCGCGGGTCGGCGCCGACGATGGTGCTCAGCCGGGCGGCGTTCGGCGTACGCGGCAACGCCGTCCCCGCCCTGCTGTCGTGGGTGCTGACGGTCGGCTGGGAAACCGTGCTGACCATCCTCGCGACCTTGGCGACATCCACGGTTTTCGACCAGCTCGGCTGGAGCAGCGGCACCGCCACCAAGGTGATCGCCATGATCGTGGTCGCGGGGCTCGTCATCGTCGGCGGGGTGATGGGTTTCGACCTGATCATGCGCGCGCAGGTGGTCATCACGATCCTCACCGGGATCTTGACCGTCATCTACATCATCCTGGTCGCCGACAAGATCAACTGGAGCCACGTCACGGCGATCCCGTCGGGGTCGACGCAGCAGGTCATCGGAGTCTTCGTGTTCGTCCTGACCGGGTTCGGGCTCGGCTGGGTAAACGCCGCCGCCGACTACTCGCGCTACCTGCCGCGTCGCTCGTCCAGCGGCGGGGTGATCGGCTGGACGACATTCGGCGGTGCGGTCGCGCCGGTCGTGTTGGTGATCTTCGGTCTGCTCCTGTCAGGGTCGTCGACGAAGCTGCTCAACAACATCGCCTACGACCCGATCGGGGCGCTGGCCAAGGAACTCGACACCTGGGCACTCGTGCCGTTCCTCATTGTCGCCGTGTTGGGGCTGGTCGGTGGCGCGATCCTCGACATCTACTCGTCCGGGCTCGCGCTGCTCACGGCCGGCCTCCGCATCCCACGTCCGGTTGCCGCACTTGTTGACGGAATCGTCATGGTCCTGGGCACGATCTATGTCGTTTTCGTCGCCAAGAACTTCGTGTCCCAATTCGAAGGTTTCCTGATCACCCTGGGTGTGCCGGTCGCGGGTTGGTGCGGTGTGATGCTGGCCGATCTCCTGCTGCGCAAGCGTGATTACGCCGAGCCGGAGCTGTTCGATCGATCCGGCCGGTACGACGACGTGCGGGCGCTGCCGCTGGCCACTCTCGCGATCGGAACCTTCCTCGGGTGGGGTCTTGTCACCAACACCACCGGTACCTCGTGGCTGCAGTGGCAGGGATATCTGCTCGATCCCTTCGGTCTCGGTGGGAAGACGGGTCAGTGGGCAGGCGCCAATCTGGGTGTGCTGGTAGCCCTCGTCCTCGGATTCGTGGTGACTGTGTTGTTCGACGGACGCCGCATCCGCGCACAAGAAGGCAGGGCGTGAGTCCTGCCCCGACCGGGCACCTGGTCGTCGTCGACCTGCAACACGTCTTCGTCGACCCCGGCAGCCCGTGGGGAGCTCCACGCTTCGGCGAGATCGTCGGGCCGATCGAGCGGCTCGTCGGGGCCTTCGAGCCGGCGGTGACCTTCACCCGGTTCGTCGCGCCGGAACGACCGAGTGGTGCGTGGACCGAGTACTACCGGCAGTGGCCGTTCGCGCTGGTCCCACCCGACGATCCGATGTACGAGCTGGTCGCCCCCTACCGCGATCGTGCGGCGGTGACGGCGACGACCTTCGGCAAGTGGACGGAGCTGGCAGGCACCGTCGGTGACGACATCGTCGTGACGGGGGTGTCGACAGACTGCTGTGTCATCTCGACCGTGCTCCCCGCGGCGGACGCGGGAGTGCGGGTACGGGTCGTCGCGGACGCGTGCGCCGGCGCGACCGACGAGACCCACGCGCAGGCGCTCGCGCTGATGGCGCTGTACGCGCCGCTCGTCGAGGTGGTGACGAGCGACGCCGTAGCCTGAGGAGCATCATGTCTGCTCTGGCGAACGCGCCGGCCGTGTGGGTCGGCAAGGTGGCCCTGGGCCTGCTGCGCCTGCTCGGACGGCGCGGGAACGCCCTGCCGGGGCTCGTCGTCGAGAAGCTCTTTCCGCGCTATCTCACGCGCGCGATGGCCCGCCTGCCTGAGGGCGTGGTCGTCGTGACCGGCACCAACGGCAAAACGACCACGACGAAGATGGTGGCGACCATCCTCGGCGAGAAGTACCGCGTGCTGAGCAACGACACGGGCAGCAACTTCGTGCGCGGCGCGATCACCGCGACCGTCGAACACGCGCGATGGTCGGGACGACTGCCCTACGACGTCGCGGTGTTCGAGCTCGACGAGGCGTGGGCGGTGCGCTTCGTCGCGGCGGTGTCCCCGCGGCGCGCGCTGCTGCTGAACGTGATGCGCGACCAGCTCGACCGCTTCGGCGAGATCGACATGACCGCGCGGCTGCTCGGGAAGGTCGCGGCCGCGACCACCGGCGATGTCGTGCTCAACCGCGACGACGAGCGCATCGCGAAACTCGCGACCGAGACCCGTGCGCAGGTGTCGTACTACGGCGTCGGCCCCGAACTGCGCGAGCTGTTCCCCACCGACGAAGAGCTCTACGGCGGCCCGATCCACTTCGCCGAGCAGCGGACGAGTGCCGAGCTGGTACGTCTGCCCGCCACCGACGAACCGCTGCGCATGCGCATCGGCGCCGCCGAACACGACATCGACCTGCGCGCCGAGGGGCCGCACAACGCACAGAACGCGACCGGCGCCGCTGCACTCGCCCTCACCTTCGGCCTGGACGACGCGACGATCGCGCGCGGCCTGGCCGCCGTGTCACCGGCGTTCGGACGAGGACAACGCTTCGACGTCGACGGCCGCAACGTCGTGCTGCAACTGGTGAAGAATCCCGCCGGGTTCCGGCAGACGTTGCGCACGCTGGACACCACCGCGGCCGACGCGATCGTCGTCGTGATCAACGACGACTACGCCGACGGCCGCGACGTGTCCTGGCTGTGGGACGTGGACTTCGCCGCCCTTGCCCGCCACCCCGCGCGGGTCTCGACATCGGGCACCCGCGCAGCCGATATGGCGCTGCGCCTGCGCTACGACGAGGTCGACACCGACGAGGTCGAAGCCGATCCCGAGAAGGCCGTGCGCTCGGCGCTCGCGTCGGTGGCGGCGCACGGCACGGTCGTCGTGTTCAGCACCTACACCGCGATGTGGGCGCTGCACGCAGTCCTCATGCGGATCGGAACAGCGCTCACATGAGCAGTGACCCGGCCACGCTCACGCTGGTGCACCTGTACCCGCGGGAGATGAACATCTACGGCGACACCGGCAACGTCGTCGTGCTCCGCCGCCGGCTCGAATGGCGCAAGCGGCCGGTACGCGTCGTGCCGGTGAGCGTCGGCGACCCGCTGCCACACGACGCCGACATCCTGCTCGGCGGCGGCGGGCAGGACGCGACCCAGGGCGAGATCGGTGCCGACTTCGCGGCACGCGGCGCCGAGCTACGGGCGATGGCCGACGACGGCGTGGTGATGCTGACGATCTGCGGCACCTACCAGATGCTCGGACACGCGTTCATCACCCAGGACGGCGAGCACATCAAGGGTGTCGGGGTGCTCGACGTGATCACCCGCGGCCGGCACCAGCGGCTCATCGGCAACAACTACGTCGACACCCCCGAGGCCGGGCGCCTGGTCGGCTACGAGAACCACAGCGGGCTCACCGAACTCGGTCCCGGGGTGGCGCCGCTCGGCCGCACCCAGTCCGGACGCGGCAACAACGGCACCGACCGCACCGAGGGCGCGGTACGCGACAACGTCATCGGCACCTACCTGCACGGCCCGGTGCTGGCCAAGAGCGCCCGCTTCGCCGACGACCTGCTGCGCCGGGCGCTGCACCGCCGTGGGTTCGACGACGACCTCGAGCCGCTCGACGATGCACTGGCCGAGCGCGCCGCGAAGGTCGCGGTCGCCCGTCCTCGCTGACGATTTTGGCGGATGAGCCCATCTATTCGGGCTTGTCCGCCGAAAACGTAAGGGTCAGGCGGTGTCGCCGGGGAGTCCCGAGCCGGTGTCGGCCGTCGGGGACGCGGTGTACGGGTCCTCGGGCGCGCTCTGCTTCTTGCGCTTCGCGGTCATCGCCACGACGCCGGCCAGTGCGACGCCCCCCAGGACAATCACCTTGCGGCTGCGGCGCGGCTTGCGGCCGGCCTTCTCCTGGATCGTGACGCTGAGTTCCTGTGCCCGCTTCTGAGCCTTCTTACGGGCCTTCTTGCTCGCCTTGTCAACCCGCTTGCGCGCCGACTTCGCCGACTGCTTCGCCGACTTCCGCGCGGCAGCCGCTGCCTCGTCAGCCAACGCGCGGGCGCGTGCGGCCGCCTGCTTGCGGGCCTTGCGGCTCTGCTTTCCGGCGGTGTCCAGGGCCGAGCTCGCGGCCCCGGCCAGGGTCTCACCGGCCGCAGCGGCCTGCGCCTTCACGGTGTCGAGCGCCGAGGCGGCGTTGCTGCGCACGCTGTCGCGGACGTCGGCGACGTCGGTCTTGGGCATCGCAGGCTCCTTGGTCGTCTGGGCAGGGAGGGTTTCGCTGGTAGTCATCTTGGCCAGTCACCTACCCCGGATCGCAACCGGGGTACCAGTCAGGGGCGCGTGGCAGGATGGGACACCGGCTCGAGCCCGCGCCATGCCCACGATCAGGGAGATCCCGACGATGTCAGCCCCGATGTCCACCCAGCAGGCGACGCTGCACACGAGTGCCGGCGACATCAACGTCCTGCTGTACGGCAACCACGCGCCGAAGACGGTGGCCAACTTCGTCGAGCTGGCGACCGGCGCCCGCGAGTGGACGCACCCCGGCACCGGCGTGAAGTCGTCCGACCCGCTGTTCAGCGGCACGGTGTTCCACCGGGTGATCGCGGGCTTCATGATCCAGGGCGGCGACCCGCTGGGCGAGGGCTACGGCGGCCCGGGTTACAAGTTCGCCGACGAGTTCCATCCCGAGCTGAACTTCGACCGTCCGTACCTGCTGGCCATGGCGAACTCCGGCGCCAACACCAACGGCTCGCAGTTCTTCATCACCGTCGGCCGCACGCCGCACCTGAACCGCAAGCACACCATCTTCGGCGAGGTGGCCGACGCCGAGAGCCGCGCTGTCGTCGACGCGATCGCCGCCACCGCCACCGACCGTCGCGACCGTCCGACCACGCCGGTCACGATCGAGTCGGTCACCGTCGGCTGAGGTGTCGCGGCTCCGATGACCGAGACCGGGGTGGCGCACTGCTACCGCCATCCCCACCGCGAGGCCGGCGTGCGCTGCACGCGTTGCGACCGGCCGATCTGCCCCGAGTGCATGCGTCCGGCCTCGGTGGGTTTCCACTGCCCGGACGACGCGGCGATCGGGCGCAAGACGCAGCGGCCGGTGCGCAACTCGGTCGGCGCGGTGCTACGCGATGCTCCCCCGCTGGTCACGATCACGCTGGTCGTTCTCAACGTCGCGGCCTACCTCGCCACCGCCTTGCCGTCGCCGCGCGGGATCAACGATCCCGAGTTCAGCCGGCTGTTCCAGGACTCGCAGCTACTGCCCTACGACGTCTTCCACTCCCACCAGTACTGGCGGCTCGCGACGGCCGCGTTCCTGCACGCGAACCTGCTGCACATCGCGGTGAACATGATGTCGCTGGTGTTCGTCGGGCCCTACCTCGAGCGGGAGATCGGCTGGTGGCGCTTCGCCCTGGTCTATGCGGTGTCGGCGCTCGGCGGCGGGGCAGCGATCTACGCTTTCGGGGCTCCGCTGGTGCCGGTGGTGGGTGCATCGGGGGCGTTGTTCGGCCTGCTCGGGGCGTGCCTGGTGCTGGTCCGCCGACTCAATCTCGATCTGCAGTACCTCGTCGGCATCATCGTGCTGAACTTCGCGTTCACCTTCTCCGTGGCCGGCATCTCGCGGCTCGGGCACATCGGCGGTTTCGTGACCGGCGCCCTGTGCGGGTTCGCCATCGGTGGGCTGCCGAGCATGCGCACCCGCATCCCCGACCGCGTGCAGCTCGCCGGATTCGGCGGCATGATCGTGCTGGTGGTGCTCGTCGTCGTCGTCCGCACCGCGACCGGGACGTTCTGAGCCCGCTCAGCGCGGCCGCATCGCCTCGACGAGGCCGCCGGCCACCTCGGGATCGGTGCCGAGGCTGCGCCGGCTGAACACGACCAATACCTCGCCCGCGTCGATCTCGAGCGTCGCGCTGCGGAGCCCGTACCGGCTGCGGACGTCCGGACGCACCTCTGCGACGTCGTTCCAGTCGAGGTCGGCTCGGGTGAACGGCGTGCGGATGCGCACCCCCGTGCGGTCGGCGGCCAGCCGGGGCGACCAGATCAGGTCGCCCGCGACGTAGCCCAGCAGCACCAGGGTCGCCAGGCCGAACAGCAACCGTCCCGGAGCATCGCCGGCGGTGGCGCACAGGATCGCCCCGACCAGGGCGCCGGCACCGGCCAGAACGGTCAACCGGCGGTCGGGCCCGAACCGCACGACCGGAGCGGTCACGCGATCCACAGGGTTGTCCCCACCTGGGGATGAACTACAACCGTGTAATCACAGCCGTGGAAAACGCTGTGGACGCGCGATCGCGTCACCGCCAGCGGACCGCCATGATCAACCCGAGCATCATCACGCCGAACCCGACAGCGAAGTTCCAGGCGCCGAGATCCTGCATGATCGGCACGCCGTGGCCGCTGTTGGTGAGGTAGTAGACGACGAGGTACGCCAGGCCCAGCACCATGATCACGACCATGGTGATCGGGTACCACGACGGGCTGGGCGCCAGCGCCTTGCTCGGGCGCGCACCCGCGGCCGCCGACTGCGGACGCGTCGCGGCGTCAGGCTTCTTGCGGACCTTGGACTTCGGCACTGTCGACTCCTGCGCGACGCATGAACTGTGGGACGGGCGGTTGGGCTGTACGGGATAGCGTAGACGCCGACCCTGTAGGCCGCCGAGCAGAGACGGATCCGACGATGCAGTTGCGCCCGCGCCAGGCCTGGCGGGTGCTCGTCCCCGTCGTGTGCCTGGTCGCCGGCTTCGGGTTCGCCGCGAGCGCCCGTGACTCCCGCGGCACCGATCTGCGGCCGCCGGGCACCGCGAACCTGCGCGATCTCGTAGGCACGGCCGAGGCCCGCGTGCGCGCACTCGACGACCAGTACGCCACGCTGCGGGCCCAGGTCACCGCCGCGACCCGGTTGGCCGGCCGCAGCGACGGGGCCGTTGCCCGGTTGCAGGCCGAAGCCGCGCCGCTGCGCGAGCCGGGCGGCCTCACGGCCGTCCACGGGCCCGGGCTGATCGTGGTGCTCGACGACGCCGATGCGTCGGCGGCCGCGACGGACACCGCGGCGGGCGTCGACGCGAACCAGCTCGTCGTCCACCAGAGCGACCTGCAGGCCGTCGTCAACGCGCTGTGGGCCGGTGGAGCCGAGGCGATGACGATCGCCGGGCAGCGGGTGATCGCAACCAGCGCGGTGCGCTGCGTCGGGAACACGCTGCTGCTCAACGGAGAGGTGTTCTCGCCGCCCTTCCGCGTCGCGGCCATCGGGCCGTCGCGGACCATGAGCTCGGCACTCGACCAGTCGCCCGGGGTCGCGCTGTTCAAGCAGGCGGCCGGCTACTTCGGCCTCGGCTACACCGTCGCGCCGACCGAGGTCGCCGTGCCCGTCTACACCGGTTCCATCACGCTCCAGTACGCACGCGAGGCCAAGTAACCGGCAGGATGAAGACGTAATGGTCAAGACCGCGGACGAAGCGCCGCACCATGCCGGGCCTGCAATTCGCTCGCACTCGTGGGGCGATCGGGTGCGCTTCGTGCTGCGCGGTGCCGGCCAGACGCTGATCACCGCGGGCGTGATCGTTCTGCTGTTCGTGGTCTACGAGGTCTACGTGACCAACTTATTCGCCGACCGGGCCCAGGCCGAGGTCAAGACCGCCCTGAAGCAGGAATGGCAACACGACAGCAAGGACCCGCTTGTTGCCGCTGCCCGGCCAGGCGGCTCCGTCTGTACCCGACGGCACCGGCATCGCCTACCTCTACATCCCGCGCCTCGGCCGCGACTATGGGTACGCCGTCGTGCAGGGCACCTCCGACGCCAACCTCGAGAAGGGTCCCGGCCACTACGTCGGGACGGCGCTGCCCGGTCAGGTCGGCAACTTCGGCATCGCCGGGCACCGGGTGGGCAAGGGCGAGCCGTTCCTCAACCTCGACCAGGTGCAGGCGGGCGACGCGGTCATCGTCCAGACCGAGTCGCGCTGGTTCGTCTACCGCATCGAGGGCCGCCCCGGGAACATCGCTGCTACCGACGCCGACGGTGTGCCCGGACGTGAGATCGTCGACCCGTCCGACGGGAACGTCCTCTACCCCGTGCCCGACCATCGCCGGCGTGAAGCCGACCGAGGCGCGGATCACCCTGACCACCTGCCACCCGAAATTCACCGCGACCCGGCGCATGGTGCTGCACGGCGTGCTCGCCGAGACCGTACGCGCGCACGGCCTGTCGATGCCGGCCGGCATCGCCGGCCTCTTCAGCGAGGTGAGCAACTGATGTACGTCTGGATCTGGCGTCACCTGCCCGGCAACCTCACCCTCAAGCTGGGCGGGGTGCTGGTGCTGTTCCTCGCGGTCACGGCGCTGCTGTTCTTCGTGATCTTCCCGTGGATCGAGCCGCATCTGCCGATCAACCAGGTCACCGTCCCGGGGCAGAAGTGACCCGCGTTCTCGTCGTCGACAACTACGACAGCTTCGTCTACAACCTCGTCCAGTACCTCGGTCAGCTCGGCGTCGACGCCGAGGTCCGGCGCAACGACGCGGTGGCGCCCGTAGACCTCGACGCCCTGGACGTCGACGGCGTGCTGCTCTCGCCCGGCCCCGGCGCGCCGCACGAGGCGGGCTCGTCCATGGCCTTCGTGACGGCCTGCGCCGAGCGCGCGCTCCCGCTGTTCGGGGTCTGCCTCGGCCACCAGGCGATCGGCGCCGCCTTCGGCGCCCCGGTCGTCCGCGCCCCGGAACTGCTGCACGGCAAGACTTCCACGGTGTTCCACGACGGGACGGGTGTGCTCGCCGGACTGCCGTCGCCGTTCGTCGCGACCCGCTACCACTCCCTGGCGATCGAGGCGGACGGGTTGCCGCCGGAGATCCTCGTGACCGCGCGAACCGAGTCCGGCATCGTGATGGGGCTGCGCCACGCCACCCTGCCGATCGACGGCGTGCAGTTCCATCCCGAGTCGGTGCTGACCCAGGGCGGGCACCGCATGGTCGCCAACTGGCTGACGCGGTGCGGTGCCGTCATCGACGACGAACTTGTCGACCGGCTGGCCGGCGAGGTCGAGGCGATGCGGGCGGGTGCGTTCGCGATCGGTTGATCAGGAGGGCGCCGAGCCCGCTTTCGCAGCGGCCTTGGCCTGCTTCTTGAACGAGCGCACCTTCTGCAGGGACGCGTCGTCGACGACGTCTGCCACCGACCGGAACGCATCGGTCTCGCCGTAAGCGCCGGCCGCCTCGCGCCAGCCGGTCGGTTGCACCCCGAACTGCTTGCCGAGCAACGCGACGAAGATCTTCGCCTTCTGCTCGCCGAACCCCGGCAGCCGCCCGACGCGCTTGACGAGGTCGGACCCGTCGGCCGCTCCCGTCCACACGTTCTCGGCGCGGCCGTCGAACTGGTCGACAAGCACCCTCGCCAATGCCTGGACGCGCTTGGCGAACGCGGCGGGGAACCGGTGCAGCGCCGGCGGCGTCCGGAAGATCTCTTCCAACTTCTCCGAGTCGTAGCTCGCGAGCTCGGTCGCGTCGAGGTCGCGCCCCAGCCGCTCGCGCAGGACGGACGGCGAGGTGAACGCCTTCTCCATCGGGATCTGCTGGTCGAGCAGCATGCCGATCAGCAGGGCGAGCGGGTCGTGCGCCAGCAGCTCGTTGCCTTCGGCGGTGTAGGCGAGGTGCATACGGGCACACTCTCAGACATGCGGGTGGTCATCAACGGGCACAAGCTGCCCGGGCGCGTGTGCGGCAGCCACCGCGACGTGCACGTGGCACTGCAGGTCGGGTCGCGTCCCGAAGGATTGGTGCCCGGCGATGCCGACCATGCCCGCTGGGAGACGGACGTGCGTGTCGTCGAGCTCGACGACACCGCGCGACTTCAGCGGCCCGGCCGTGCACGGCAGGCGCGGCGAGCGGTTTCTCTACCTCACCTGGGGCGAGTACGACGGCCACGAGTTCTCGATGTTCCGGCGGGCGAAGTTGATGCTGGCCGACGTCCCGGTCGCCGACGAGGTGGTCGCCGATGTCGACCTGACCGACGAGAGCGGCCTGCCGTGCTGCGCGCGCCTGCACGAGCCGGTGATCCGCTGGAGCGCGGCCGTTCCGTAGCCGGGCGCTACCGTGCCCCGGTGGACGTGGTCGCTGCGGCGCTCGTGCAGGACGGGCGCGTGCTCGCGGCACGCCGCCGCACCCCACCCGGGTGGGAGTTCCCGGGCGGCAAGGTCGAGGCCGGCGAGACGCCGCAGCAGGCGCTGGTGCGCGAGTGCCGGGAGGAGCTCGCGATCGAGGTCGAGTGCCTCTCCCCGCTGGGTGTCGCGAACGACGCCCGGATCCGGCTGCAGCTGTGGCACGCGCGCCTCGTCGACGGTGAGCCCCGCGCGTACGCCGACCACACCGAGGTGCGCTGGCTCGCAGCCGACACTCTCGACGACGTCGACTGGCTCGCCGTCGATCGTGGACTGCTCGACGGCGTGCGCGGCCTGCTGTCGTGATCGGTCGACGGGCCGGGGGTAGGTAGCTGCGGGGGTGCGCATGGACACGATCACGTTCGACAGCCACGGCACGAGCTGCGCCGCGTGGTACCTGCCGGCGGACACCGACGACCTTCGCACCGGCGCCGGGCGGCCCTGCGTCGTGATGGCCCACGGCTTCGGCGCCACCCGCGACTCCGGGCTGTTGCCGTTCGCCCGCCGCTTCGCCGCCGCCGGCACCGATGTGCTCGTCTTCGACTACCGCGGCTTCGGCACCTCGGACGGCGGCACCTCGAAACGGCCGCTGCGCCAGGACGTCGACCACCGCAAGCACCGCCAGGACTATCACGCGGCCATCGCCGCAGCGCGTGCCCGCGACGATGTCGACCCGTCCCGCATCGCCTTCGTGGGGCAGCTCGTACTCCGGCGGCCACGTCATCGCGGTCGCGGCGAGGACCAGCGCATCGCCGCGGTGATCTCGCAGGGCGCCGCGATGGACGGCCTGGCCGCGCTCGCACTGGTGCGGGCGACGTCCGGCCTGGGCAAGCTCGCCCGCCTGACCGGCGACGGGCTGCGCGACCTCGCGCGCTCGCTCACCGGGCGCTCGGCCTACCTCGTCCCCATCGTCGGCGCGCCCGGAAGTCGGGCGGTGATCGCCTCGCCGGGCGCGGAGCAGGGTTACGAGGCGATCGTCGGGCCGACGTTCCGTAACGAGATGCGAGCCCGCGGCGCCCTGCGCATCGCCGCGAACCGTCCGGTGTCGGTGGCGAGACGGGTGCGCGCACCGATGCTGCTCGTCGTTGCCGAGCAGGACAACGTCGCGCCGGCGTCCGCGGTCCACGCGGTTGCGCGGAAGGCGGCCGGGCCGGTGGAGATCGAGTCCTTCGACTGCGGCCACTTCGACATCTACACCGGCGAGATCTTCGAGAAGTCGGTCGCCCGGCAGGTCGAGTTCCTGCGCACGCACCTTGCGGGCACGACGAGTTGACCTCGCAGCCGCTGCGCGGTCTCGATCGCGCGCCCTGAGCCGGTTTCCCCGCCAGTGCTCGGTTCGGGGCGTCCGAACCGACCACCAGCGGGGAAAGGCCCCGGACGGGTGCCATGATCCGGTGATGCGCTTCCGTTCGACGGTCGAACTGGGCGGCAAGACCGCCACCGGCATCCCGATCCCGGACGAGGTGATCGACGCACTCGACGCCGGCAGACGGCCGGCCGTGTCGATCACCGTCAACGGCTACACCTACCGCACGACGGCGGTACGGATGGGCGGGCGCTACCTCGTCCCGCTCAGCGCCGAGCATCGTGCCGCGGCAGGCGTTGCCGCTGGGGACGAGATCGACGTCGACATCGCCGCCGACGCCGTACCGCGCGAGGTGACGGTTCCCGCCGATCTCGACGCGGCGTTCGACGACGAGACGCGCGCCGCCTACGACGCGCTGTCCTACACCCATCGCAAGGAGTGGGTGCGCTGGGTCGACGAGGCCAAGCGCCCGGAGACGCGCGCGACGCGCATCGAGAAGACCGTCGCCGGACTCCGCGCCGGGAAGAAGACCCATTGACGTACTGCGTACCGGCCACCGCCGACCGGTGGGACGACGTCGTCGCGATCATGGGAAGCAAGGGCGACGCCGCCCACTGCTGGTGCCAGTTCTTCCGGCAGCCGAACGCCGAGTATCGCGCCTGTAGTGACCAGGCGCGCCGTGATGCCCTTCGGACGCAGTTGGACGACCCCGTTGCGCCGGGTGTGCTGGCCTACGACGCGGCCCTCGAGCCGGTCGGCTGGTGCGGTATCGCGCCTCGGCGTGGCTACGCCCGGATCGACCGGTCCGAGGTGGGCCGGGCGACCGCTGATGAAGCCGGGTTGTGGTCGGTGGTGTGTTTCGTCGTACGCGTCGGGCACCGGCGTCAGGGCACGTCGGGACAGCTGCTCGCCGCTGCGGTCCGCCATGCGCGCGGCAACGGGGCGGTCGCCGTCGAGGCGTACCCCGTCGATGTGACGGCGATGCCGCGCGCCACCAGCGCCGACCTGCACCACGGCGCGCTGTCGACGTTCCTGCGGGCCGGGTTTCGCGAGGTCGCCCGCCCGAAGCCGGCCCGGCCGACCGTGCGACTTGACCTCTGACCCGACCGCGTACGGTCGATCGAATGCGTGCCGTTGTCGTCCCCGAACCAGGCGATCCCGAGGTCATGCGCGTCGAGGAAGTCCCCGACGCCACGCCCGGTCCGGGCGAGGTCCTGATCAAAGTCTCGGCGACCGCGGTCAACCGGGCCGACTGCATGCAGCGGCAGGGCAACTACCCGCCGCCCCGCGGCGCCTCGCCGTACCTCGGGCTCGAATGCTCCGGCACCGTCGCCGAACTCGGCGAGGACGTGGCCGGCTGGGAGATCGGCGCCGAGGTCTGCGCGCTGCTGGCAGGAGGCGGCTACGCCGAGTACGTAGCCGTCCCGGTCGGGCAGTTGATGCCGGTGCCGCACGGCGTCTCGCTGCTCGACGCGGCGGCCCTGCCCGAGGTCAGTTGCACGGTCTGGTCGATGGTGTTCGGGACGGAGGCCGGCCGCCTGCAGCCCGGTGAGAGCCTGCTCGTGCACGGCGGCACGAGCGGCATCGGGACGATGGCGATCCAGCTCGCCACCCAGCGCGGGGCGCGCGTGCTGGCCACCGCCGGCACGGACCGCAAGGTGACGTTCTGCCGCGAACTCGGAGCCGACGTCGCGGTCAACTACCGCGAAGAAGACTTCGAAGAGCGGGTGCGGGCTGAGACAGACGGTGCCGGCGTGGACGTGATCCTCGACAACATGGGCGCCTCCTACCTCGGCCGCAATGTCGCCTCGCTCGCGCTGGGCGGCCGGCTGATCGTGCTCGGCCTGCAGGGCGGACGCACCGGCGAGCTCGACCTCGGCGCCCTGCTCACGAAGCGGGCGACCGTCCACGCTGCCGGCCTGCGCGCGCGCCCGGCGCCCGCCAAGGCCACCATCGCGGCGGAAACCGTCGTCGCGGTCTGGCCGCTGGTGGAGTCCGGCGCCGTGCGGCCGGTGATCGATCGTGTGCTCAATCTCGACGACGTGGTCGAGGCGCACCGTCTCGTCGAATCCAGCGAGCACATCGGCAAGGTGCTGCTGCGCGTTTCCTGATCGTTACTGCCGGGCAGCTCGGTCGTTAGCCCCGCCAAAGGGGGGATCCCCCGACCTACGCCCACAGGGACGATCATGACGCCACGCGCCCCACGCCCACGCCGGCACGCCGCCCTGCTCACCGCAGCCGCGTTGTTCGCCGGTGCCGCCGTAAGCCTGAACGCAGGCACCGCGACGGCCGCCACGCCAACAGTCCGCCTCGCCGGCGACGTGCTGTCGCACCTGATCAGCAGGTCCGATCTCGGCCCGACCTCTACGAGCCGGCACATCCAGCTCGACATCACGCTCGCCCGTCCCGACGCCGCGGCCGAGAACAGCTTCTACCGCGCCGTTTACACACCCGGCAGCAGCGAGTACCACCACTTCCTCACGCCCGCCCAGTTCGATGCGCGCTTCGGCGTCCCGCAGGACCGCTTCGACGCGGTGCGGCAGTACGCCACGGCGCACGGGCTGTCCGTTGCGAGCGCGACCGGCAGCCGCGACCTGCTCGTGCTGGACGGCACGGTGGGTCAGGTCGAGAACACCTTCGACGTGACGCTGCACAACTTCCGCGCCAATGGCAGGACCTACTACGCGAACACCGTCGGGCCGCGCGTGCCCAGCGGGCTCGGCATCACGGGTGTCGTCGGGCTGAACAACAAGCTCGGCATGCACCTGTTCCACAACGGCCCCGACAACCCGCTGCCGGCTTCGGCGACGCACGGAGTGCGACCGGCCCAGGACTCGTGCACGGGCAGTGAGTGCATCGGGCTCACCACGCCGCAGGACCTGTGGCAGGTCTACGGCCAGCCCGGCGGGCAGAGCGCCAAGCCGATCGGCAACCGCACCGTCGACTTCGGCCAGGGCCAGCAGATGGCGGTGTTCGGTGAGGGCCAGACCGCGCCGGTCATCACCAACTTGCGTACCTTCGAGCGGCTCCACGGTCTGCCGCGGGTGCCGATCAAGGTCGTCCACACCGACGGCACCAAGGTGAAGTACGACGACAACGCCGGTGAGGTGGAGTGGGATCTCGACACCCAGTCCTCGACCGGCATGAGCCCGGACGTGCTGGGCGAGACCTTGTACTTCGGTCACGACCTGTCCGACCAGTCGGTGCTCAACGTCTTCAACCGCTGGGCCGACGACGCCAACGGGCCGCTGCAGGCCAATGCGTCCTACGGCGAGTGCGAGGAGAACCCGGCCGGCGACCAGCTCGGCAGCACTCCCGCCGCCTTCTCGGCGGGCCAGATGTACACGCTGGCCAGCGAGGCCGCGCTGCGCAAGGCAGTGATGGAGGGACGCACGCTGTTCTCCTCCGCGGGCGACACGGGATCGTCGTGTCCGCTCGTCCCCGCCGCGACGCTCAACGGTGTCACGAACGAGGCGGCGCCGGTCGACAACTACCCGGCCTCGAGCCCGAACGCGGTCGACGTCGGCGGCACCGTCCTCTACACGAACCCGACCAAGCCCGTGACGCGCGCGCAGGAATACACCTGGACCTACTCCGGCGGTGGCACCAGCGCGATCTTCGCCAAGCCGAGCTACCAGGACGGCATCACCCAGATCCTCGGGATCTGCAGCTACAGCCCCGGCGGCACGACGACCAACGTCGGCAAGCCGTGTCGTGGCGCGCCGGACGTCGCTGCACAGTCGGGTGACGTCGCCTCCAACGGCTACGGCATCGTCGCCGAGGGCGAGACGAGCTACCCCGGCGGCGGCACGAGCCTGTCGTCCCCGCTCTGGATGGGCATGTGGACGCGGATCCAGGCGGCCGCGCCGAAGGTGAACGGGAAGTTCGTGGGCAACGGGTTCGCCAACGTCAGCCTGTACCGCGAGTTCAAGTCGGTGCACTCGGCGTCGGAGTTCTTCGACATCGGCGGCGGCCTGAGCAGCCCGCCCGTCGGCAACGGCGCGTACACGTCCGCGCCCGGCTGGGACTACACCTCCGGCATGGGCACGCCGTACGTCGGCGCGCTCGCGCAGCACATCGACGGTTCGACGACACCGAAGAACCCGGTGCTGCCGACGCAGCCGTCGGCGGGGTCGACCAAGCGGACGAACGGATGCACCCCGCTGTTCACCGACCCGGCCGGTGACGACTCGTACCCGCTGGGCACGTCGACCGGCGCCAACCCGCAGCTGGACGTGCTGAGCGGCAACATCTCCTACGACGCCGCGAACCACCGGCTGCGCGTGCTCACCACCGTCAAGAACCTGTCGAAGAACGCGGCGTCACCCGCCGGCGGCGGCAACGAGTACTACCTGCTCTGGACGTACAAGGGCACGACCTACTTCGCCAGTGCGCAGGTCGACTCGACCGGAACCGTCACCTACAACGACGGCACCGTGTCGGGCAGCCAGTACAACACCGCCCACTCGGACTCGGGCCACTTCGGCAACGGCCCGAACGGCGTCGTCGAGGTGGACGTCCCGGTGGCCGACGTCGGCTCGCCACCGTCCGGCGCCACCCTCGTCGGCCCGGGCGCACAGACCAAGGTGCTGGTCGGGACGGGACGCACCGGCGGACTGATCGAGGCCGCCGACAGCGGCGGCCCGAAGTACGACTACATCATGGGCCAGCATTGCTGAGCTGAATCCCGTCCGGGGTAGTCAGGCGGCGCGGACGGCGAGACCGGGGTAGGCGAGCACCAGGCCCGACGCGTCATAGTGCAGCTCGCACGAGAAGTCGAACACCGGCGCGGTGTAGGCGAAGCGGCGCTCGTCGATGCGGCGGTAGGTCTGCTCGAGGCGGTCGACGCCCAGGTCGACGGCACGCACGTACGCCGCAGGCGCGTCGGCATGGTCGCCGACCCGCAGACCGAGGCGGCGCACCGGAAACGCGTTGGTCAGCGCGGACGACTCGAGGTCGACGTCCGAGCAACCTGTCAGGTGCGGTGCCGGCGCACCGTTGACCGTCCATGATCCGACGCCGTCGTGGATGAGCTCGACCCGATGCTCGCCTACCGAAGAGAGACCGTGGACCAGGGCGCGCCGGGTGCGCCCGTCGTCGTCTCGTTCGATCGTGTAACCGACGGCCCACGCGGCGCCGTCCTCGACCGCGCTGGTGCTGCCCCGTGCGGTTGTGCCCTCGAAGTGCACGACCTCGAACCCGTCGCGCAGCCCGACGTGACGCCACGCCGCGGACGGCGGCAGCGCACCGAAACCCGTCCCGCTCTCGCTCACGGCACGACGGTATCCGCCGGTCCGGCGAACCAGCCCTCAGCCGAGATCGGCCAGCCCCGCCAGCAGCTGGTCGACCTCGCCGAGGGTCGCGTGCGGCATGAACCCGGCGAAGGAGGCGCCACCGATCTCGTCCGCGCCGAAGGCGGTCATCAGCTGCGACATGCCGGACGGCCCGGTCCACACGGACACGCCGCGGCGGGCGAGGAATTCGCCGACCTGCGGCGGGCGGCGACGCGCGACGGTGAAGCCGAGCACCGGCAGTCGCGGCCCGGATCCGCCGAACACGGTGACGTGCGGCAGAGCGGCGACGCGTTCGTCGAAGTGCTCCCAGAGCCGCGCGGTGTGTCTTCCGGATGCGGTGATCGATTGCTGCAGCCGCTCGCGCCGGGTGCCGACGGCATGCTCGTCGAGGGCGGCGAGGTGGTCGACGGCGGCTGTCGCCCCGTCGAGCAGTTCCACCGGCAGCGGGCCGAACTCGAAGCGCTTCGGCGCCGGGGCGTGCGCGCTTGCGTCCACATCGGACAACAGACCAGGACGAGCGATCAGCGCCGACAGCGTGGGGCCGCCGAAGCTCGCGGCATCGACGCTCATCAGATCGGCGCCGAGCTCGTCCAGCGACAGCGGCACGTGCGGGGCGGCGGCGCCGACGTCGGCGAGCACCAGCGCCCCGACGTCGTGCGCGAGATCGGCGATGGCGCGCACGTCCGGCATGGTGCCGGTGGCGGGATTTCCGAGCGGGACGGTGACCAGGCGGGTCTGCGGGGTGATCAGGTGCTCGTACTGCCAGGCGGGCACCTCGCCCGTCTCGAGGTCGAACTCGGCCCACTTCACGGCGACCCCGCAAGCGCGGGCGGCACGCAGCCACGGGGTGAGCACGAAGTCGTTGTCGAGGCGGTTGAGCACGATCTGGTCGGACAGCTGCCAGTTGCGCGAGAGCAGCTCGGCGAACTGCACATGCAGGCCACCGAGCGTCGCGCCGAGCACCACCGATTCCGGGCCGGCCCCGACCAGGTCGCCGAGCGCGCGGCGGGTCTCGACCAGCGCAGACGCGGTGCGCTGCGAGCGGAACGACGTGCCGCCGGGCTGAGTGGGCGCGGAGCGCAGCGTCGCGACGATGGCCCGGATCACCGACTCGGGTTGCACCGCCGACAGCGGCCCGTCGAGGCTGGCCGGTCCGGACGGCAACGACAGATACAGCCCGCGCACCCGTGCCACGTCGAGCCCGCGCACCGTCGTCGACCCCATCGATGCCAACCCCCGTCCGCCGCTTTGCGACACTGGTTGGGTGAGTGAGCCCACCCCGGAACCCCGACAGCCGAGCGACGAGAGAGCACCCGTTGATTCGAGTGCCGAGGTCGTACCTGCCACCCAAGCAGACGCGGAAGAAAGCGGCGAATCGGGTAGCGATCCCGACGAGGTCTCGGCGATGGTGCAGCAGCCGGCCAAAGTCATGCGCATCGGCACGATGATCAAGCAGCTGCTCGAGGAGGTGCGGGCCGCACCGCTCGACGAGGCAGGCAGGCAGCGGCTGCGCGAGATCCACGAGACCTCGATCCACGAGCTCGAGGACGGGCTGGCGCCGGAGCTGCGCGACGAGCTGGAGCGGCTGACGCTGCCGTTCGGGACGGGCGTGCCGTCCGAGGCGGAACTGCGGATCGCGCAGGCGCAGCTGGTCGGCTGGCTGGAAGGCCTCTTCCACGGGATCCAGGCGGCGCTGTTCCAGCAGCAGATGGCCGCGCGTGCCCAGCTCGAGCAGATGCGGCAGCGGGCACTGCCGGGCAGCGGCCAGCGCCAGATCATCGTCGGCCCCGGCGGGCAGGTGCTCGGCGGCGGCGCGTTCGGCCCGGGCGAGGACGACGAGGCGCGCCAGGGTCCGGGGCAGTACCTCTAGCGGGTGGCCAACTACGTCCGCGACGTGCTCGGCGCACGTCCGAGCGACGAACTCGCGCTCATCACCCTCGCCGGTGACGGGGCGCGTGAGGAGTGGACGTTCGGGCGCCTGCTCAACGCCGCCGGCAGGTTCGCCGGTGCGCTGGCCGAGCGCGGCGTCGGACGGGGGTCGGTCGTGCTCACGCTGGTGGGCAACACGATCGAGTACCCGCTGACGATGCTCGCCTGCCTACGGCTCGGTGCGGCGATGCTCCCGTGCAGCGAGCAGTTGCGGGCCAAGGACGTCGAGCTGCGGGTGCGCCGCGCGCGTCCGGTTCTCGTCGTCTGCGCGGAACGCAACCGTGCTGTCGTCGACGAGGCACGTCCTGACTGCCCGGTGCTGAGCGTGCCCGATGAATACGACGCCGAGCCGCCGCCATTTGCAGAACTCGGTGAATTCGAGCCGGCGTTCGTGCTGTTCACATCCGGGACGAGCGGCGAGCCGAAGCTGGTGACCCACGGGCAGCGCTACGTGTACGGGCAGCAGCTGCAGGCGCGAGAGTGGATGGCGGCCGAGCCCGGTGAGCTGGTGTGGTCGACTGCGGCGCCGGGCTGGTCGAAGTCGGCGCGCAACTCGTTCCTGGCACCGTGGCTGTGCGGAGCGACGGCGCTGTTGCAGGACCGCCGCTTCGATCCGGTCGAGCGGTTGGACACGATCCGTGCCGAGAACGTGAACGTGCTGTGCATGGCGCCGACCGAGTACCGCCTCATCGCCGCGCACGGGCCGATCACGGACGTAGCGTCGCTACGCCGGCTCGTCACCGCCGGCGAGGCGCTGGGCGTCCCGGCACTCGAGGCGTGGCGCACGCAGACCGGGCTCACGATCGCCGACGGCTACGGGCAGACCGAGACCGGTCACCTGACCGGCTCGCCGCCCGGCGTGGACGCACCGCCCGGCTCGATGGGACGGCCGCTGCCCGGCGTCGCCACCTCGATCGTCGACGGCGAGCTGTGCGTCGATCCGGCGAGCGTCCCCACGTTCTTCCTCGGCTACGACGGCGAGCCCGCGCCGGCGGGTTTGTGGCACACCGGCGACCGGGTGCGAGCGGACGACGAGGGCTGGCTGTTCTTCGAGTCGCGCGCCGACGACGTCATCGTCAGTGCCGGGTACCGGATCGGGCCGGTCGAGGTGGAGTCGACGCTGCTCGGCCACCCCGCGGTTCGTGAGGTGGCCGTCATCGGCGAGCCGGACGAGGCGCGCGGCGAGATCGTCGTCGCCGTGGTTGTGCTGCGCGCCGGTGTCGAGGCCTCGGACGACCTCGCGCGCGAGCTGCAGGAGCACGTCAAGGCCGAGACCGCGCCCTACAAGTACCCGCGCCGAATCCGGTTCGTCCCCGAGCTGCCGAAGACCACCAGCGGGAAGATCCACCGAGCCGCCCTACGCACGTCCTGACCAGCCTTTCCCCGCTGGTGGGAACGCGTGACGTCCTACGGGCTTGAGTGACGTCCCACGGGGTTGCGTGACGTCGAAATCGCCGTCACTCAAGGGCCGCGGACGTCACTCAACGGGCGAGACGTCACTCAACCGGCGAGACGTCACTCAACGAGCGAGGACGGACTCGATCAGGACGGCCACCGCGTCCTCGTCGTTCGAGCCGACCACCTCTTCGGCGACGGCCCGCACCGCCGGGTGCGCGTTCGCGACGGCACAGGAACGCCCGGCCCACTCGAGCATCGGGATGTCGTTGGGCATGTCGCCGATCGCGACCACCTCGCTCGCGGCGACGTCATGGCTCGCCGCGACCTCGGCGAGCCCGGTCGCCTTGGTGACGCCCGGTGCCGCGATCTCGAGCAGCCCGATCGAGGACGAGTGGGTGATGGACGCCCGGCCCCCGAGCAGTGTGCCGGCCAGCGCCAGGAACTCGTCGACCTCACGGCCCCTGTCCTTGGCCAGCACCTTCAGCACCGGCTGGTCGACGATCTCCCGCAACGGGGCGATCCGCGGCGACGGCATCGGATTGCCCTGCCGGTCGACGGCCGGATTGATCTTCCAGTCGTGCACGTAGTCGGCTTCGGCAGCGAAGCCGTCGAGATACTCGACGGCGTAACTCACCTCCGGGAACCGGGCGCGGACGTCGTGCGCCACCTCGAGCGCGATCTCCGGCGCGAGCGTGCGTGCGCGCACGACCCGCTCGTCGTGCAGGTCGTAGATCACGGCGCCGTTCGCACCCACGGCGACGCCGAGATGCCCGGTCTCCGCGACCACGTGGTCGAGCCAGCGGGGCGGCCGTCCGGTCACGAACACCACGACGAGCCCGGCTGCCTCCGCGGCCTCGAGCGCGGCACGCGTGCGCGGCGACACCGATCCGTCCGACCGCAGCAACGTCCCGTCGAGGTCCGTCGCCACCAGTTTGATCATGCCTTCAGCACGTCGCGTCCACCGAGATACGGACGCAGCGCGGCCGGCACGTACACCGAACCGTCCGGCTGCTGATGATGGTCGAGCAGGCACGCGATCGTGCGCGCGATCGCACACAGCGTTCCGTTGAGCGTCGCGACCGGCTCGTTGCCGCGCTCGCCCCGGGTACGGATGTTCAGCCGCCGTGCCTGGTACGTCGTGCAGTTGGACGTCGACGTCAGCTCGCGGTACGCACCCTGCGACGGGAACCACGCCTCGATGTCGAACTTGCGCGCGGCGGACGAACCGAGATCACCAGCAGCGACATCGATGACCCGGTACGCGAGCTCCAGACTGTCGATGAACTCGCGCTCCCACGCAAGCAACCGCTGGTGTTCGTCGCGGGCCTCGTCGGCCGGGACGTAGGAGAACATCTCGACCTTGTCGAACCAGTGCACCCGGATGATGCCCTTGGTGTCCTTGCCGTACGACCCGGCCTCGCGACGGAAGCAGGACGAGAATCCCGCGTACCGCAAAGGCAGTTCGGGCAGGATCTCGTTCGAGTGGTAACCCGCGAGCGCGACTTCCGACGTGCCGACGAGATAGAGGTCGTCGTCGGCGAGCCGGTACACCTCGGACGCGTGCGCGCCGAGGAAACCGGTGCCCTCCATGATCTCGGGACGCACCAGCGCAGGCGCGATCACCGGAGTGAAACCGGTCCGCTCGGCCTGCGCCATCGCGTGATTGACGAGGGCGAGCTCGAGCTGCGCACCGATGCCGGTGAGGAAGTAGAACCGCGCACCGGACACCTTGGCGCCGCGCTCGGTGTCGATCGCGCCCAGCGCCGCACCGAGTTCGGTGTGCTCGCGCGGGTCACTGATCTGCGGCGGTGTGCCGACGGTCTCGAGCGTGACGAAATCGTCCTCGCCGCCCGGGGGCACGCCGTCCTCGACGAGGTTGGCGATCGCCAGCTGCGCGTCCCGGAGCGCGGCGTCGGTCGCGTCCTGCTCCGCCTCGGCCTCCTTCACCTCCGCCGAGAGCCGCTTAGCGCGCTCGAGCAACGCCGGCCGCTCGTCGGCGCTCGCCTTCGACACCGACCGTCCGAGTTCCTTCTGCTGCCCGCGCAGGGCATCGGCGCTCGCCACCGCGGCACGACGCGCCTCGTCCGCGGCGAGCAGGCGGTCGACGGCGCCTTCGTCGTCGCCGCGCAGGCGCTGGGAGGCCCGCACCAGGTCGGGATCCTCGCGGACGAGTCGCAGGTCGATCACGTCAGCCAGCCTACTGAGCGGCGCGGTGCCGGTTCGCGAAGTTGTCCACAGCCGCAGCGAACACCGCGCAGGGACGACGAGGATCTGCTTACGCTGCCGGCATGACAGGGTTCGACGTCACCGTCCCCGCCGTGCACCACGCCGCCACCGCCACGGCGACGGTCGCACTCGAGTTGCGCAGCGAACTCGAGGCGTTGCGCGCGGAGGCGGAGGCGGTACTCGGCGACGATTGGCTCGGGCGGGCGGCGGCGACGTTCGAGCGGGTGTGGCGGGACTGGCACCGCGAGGCGAACACCGTGATCGCCGGATTGGGCGAGCTCGCCGAGGCGTTGCGCGCAACGGCCACCGCGTACGGCGTCGCCGACGACTCCGGACGCACGACGTTGTTGCTGGCGAGCCCGTGACCACCTTCCGGGCCGATCTCGACGCGCTCGAAGCGCTCGTCGTGCGGTTGCATGCCTTCGACGCCCGGGCCGATCAACTCGCAACCGATCTCGAGACCGATGCGCGCCGGCTCGACGCGTGCTGGACGGGCCCGGCTGCCGCCGTGCACACCGGGGCGCACGAGCGGTGGATGGCGGCGCACCGCCGCAGCCGCGCAGCAGCAGCCGAACTCGCGCGGCTCGTGCGCACTGCACACGCGAACTACTCCGCGGCCGCGACGGCCAACATCCGCATGTGGAGCTGATCGTCTCTGCCCGTTCGGACCTCGCCGAGCCCGTGCCCTCCGCGGTAGATTCCCGCCAACAGTCGCGGGTTCGACGGGAGGGACGATGCGGATCTCGGGGATGACGCGGACCGCCGTTGTGGGTGCGGTCGTGGCGTCCATGATCGGTGTCGCAGGGACTGCGGCCCACGCAGCGCGCCGGCCGGCGTATCGCACGGGCGGCACGCTCAACGGTGAGATCGTCGAGGCAGGCACGGGCCTCGGCGTCGAGTCGTACGTGCACCTGATCAACCGGGCGACGGGTCGGACGCGGCAGGTCCAGACCGACACGATCGGCGACTTCACCAAGAGCGGATTGCCGACCGGCGACTACTTCGTGTGCGCGACCGGCATCGGGTCGGGCGCACCGTACGGATACGTCTCGCGCTGCCACGGCTCACCTCGGTGGTGGCTCGGGGCGGGTGCCACCTCGCACGCGATCGCCGTCCACGTCGACAGCGGCACCACGAGCACCGCCGGGGTCGCGCTGCACGACGGCGGCGCGATCTCAGGGGTTTTGCGGGACAGGGCCACCGGTCACCGCCTCGACTTCTCCGACGTCACCTTGTTCCAGCACGGTCGCCGCGTGCTCGGCACGACCACCGATTCGCCCGGCGACTACGAGTTCGACGGGCTGCCCGCGGTGACCGGGCGCAACGGCTTCCAGGTCTGCTTCTGGATAGGCCAGGACTACGACGTGCCACAGCAGAACGGCTGGGCGCCGCAGTGCTGGCATGCGCAACCGTGGTCGCGGGTCGCGGGCTATCCACCCGCAGCCGGATCCGTCCGGGTCGACGTGACCGAGGGTGCGGCGACGTCCGGAATCAACGCACTGATGCGCCGAGGCGCTGCGATCGCCGGCGTGATCCGCTCGGCGGGCGCCGGTCATCCGGCTTTGAACGCCGTGACAGTGGTCGCCTACAAACAGGGTCTGGAGCTGACCTCGCCCGCCGGCTGGACGTACCCGTCCGGGCACTACCTGCTGCACAGCCTGCCGCCCGGGCGCTACGTGGTCTGCGCCTCCGGCGGCACCCTGTCGAGTGCGCCGCATGCCCGCTTCGGTGCGCGGTGCTGGCGCAATGTCGTCTGGAACCGGCGCACCGCTCCGTCTGCACCGACGGTGACAGGCTCCGATGGCACCGTGCATCGTGGCATCAACCTCTACCTGCCACAGGTTCCTAGGCGCCGCGGCACCGTACACGGTGCGATCAACCTGTACGTGCCCAGGCTCTAGCGGGGGTCGTGGAACAGATGGCATGACACGCGCACCTGCGAACCCTCGATCGGCAGCAGTTGCGGTTCGTGCCGGTCGGCGAACTCGACGCGCACCTTCCCGTTGTCGGCGCGCATGTTCTGCACGCCTGACCAGAGGGGTTCGTCGCGGTCGCTGTCGCGCATTTGGGTGAGCAGCTCGATCTCGTCCTCGGCCGCGCCGCGCCCCGGCCGCAGCAGCGCGACCGCCGGCGACGGCTCGCGATCGTCGAAGTGCGTTGCCGGCCCGACCAGCTCCGATTCGCGGGCGTACTGCTCGGCGTCGACGGTGGTCCAGCGCTGCTCGAGCACCATGCGCACGTCGCGCGACTCCCACCCGCACGGACCGAACGCCTCCGGGCAGCGCGGGTGGAACGAGCACCCCAGCGGTGGACGAGCGGCGTCGGGCACCTCGCCGCGCGGCAGGTCGCGCGCGACCCCGCGCGAGGGATCGGGATCGGGCACGGCGCGGAGCAGCGCCTTGGTGTACGGGTGTCGCGGCGAATCGAAGATCTCGGCGACGGGCCCGATCTCGACGACCTTGCCGAGATACATGATCGCGACCCGGTCGCAGAAGAAGCGTGCGGACGCGAGGTCGTGGGTGATGTAGATGTAGGTCAGCCCCAGCTCGCGCTTGAGCTCGGTCAGCAGTTCGAGGATCTTCGCGCGCACCGACATGTCCAGCATCGAGATCGGTTCGTCCGCGACGAGCAGTTCGGGGTCGAGCGCGATCGCGCGGGCGATGACCGCACGCTGCTTCTGGCCGCCCGACAGCTCGCCGGGGTACTTCGACATGAACCGCGAGGCCGGCGCCAGCCCCACCCGCTCGAGTGCATCGGCGACGGCCTGCTCGCGGTTGTCGGCGTGCAGGCCATGGATGCGCAACGCGTCCGAGATGGCCGTCCCCACCGTCATCGACGGGTTCAGCGACGCATGCGGATCCTGGAAGACCATCTGCAGCTTGCGGCGCAGCGGACGTAGCTGGTGCTCGCCGAGTCCGGCCAGCTCGCGACCGCGGTACGTGATCGATCCCGCGCTCGGACGAACCAGCCCGAGCAGCGCGCGTCCGAGCGTCGACTTGCCCGACCCCGATTCGCCGACCAGCCCGAGCACCTCGCCCGGGGCCAGGTCGATCGAGACTCCGTCGACCGCCTTGACGGTGCCGGACGAGCCGCCGAACAGGCGCGACATCGCGTTGGTGCGCAGCGCGTAGTGCACCTCGACGTCCCGCAGCCGCACCAGCGGCTCGGACGCGTCCGGTTGCGCGGTCGACGGGTCAGGCTTCGTCAGCAACGGACACCTCTTCACGTGTGAGCGGTTCGCGTTCCGGACCCTCGCCCGGCTGCAACAGCCAGCACTGGGCGTGGTGGCTCCCGGAGCCGACGGTGGGTGGGTCCTGCTCCGCGCAGATCCGCATCGCGTGCTCGCAGCGCGGGTGGAACCGGCACGCCGCGGGCGGCTTCACCAGGTCCGGCGGCGCGCCCGCGATCGAGTGCAACTCCTGCGTCGACAGCGAGATCGTCGACTTCAGCAGAGCCTGCGTGTAGGGATGCTTCGGGGCGCCGAAGATGTCACGCACCGGGCCCTGCTCGACGATGCGCCCGGCGTACATGACCGCGACGCGGTCGCACGCCTCGGCGACGATGCCGAGGTTGTGCGTGATCAGCAGGATCGCGGGATGGAACTGCTCACGCAGGTCGGCGAGGATGCGCAGGATCTGCGCCTCGACCAGCACGTCGAGCGCGGTGGTCGGTTCGTCGGCAATGATGAACTTCGGCCGCAGCGCCAACGTCAGCGCGATCATGATCCGCTGCCGCATGCCGCCGGAGAACTCGTGCGGGTAGGTGTCGTAGCGGGTGGGCGGAATGCCGAGTGCGCGCAGCGCCTCCAGCGCCCGCTCGCGGCGTTGCCGCTTCTTCAGGCCCGGTTCGTGCGCCTTGAGCGCCTCGTCGAAGTGATTGCTGATCTTCATCAACGGGTCCAGCCGCGTCATCGGCTCCTGGAAGATCAGACCCATCCCGCCGCCACGCAACTTGTCGCGCTGCCTTCTCGGCAACGAGAGCAGGTCGGCGCCGTCGAAGGTGACGTCGCCGTCGACCGCGGCGCCGCGCGGCGTCAGGCCCATCAGGCCGCGGCCGAGGGTCGACTTGCCACAGCCCGACTCGCCCACGAGGCCGAGCACCTCGCCGGGACGCAGCGAGAACGACACCTCGTCGACGGCGCGGACCGGACCGGCCGGCCCGGCGTACCAGACCCGCAGGTTGCGGACGTCGAGAACCGCGTCGGCCGCCGTCACGCGGACTCGTCCTTCGCCGCACGTTTGGGAAAGACCACCTTGGTGATCTTTGCTGTGCGCAGCAGCGGGTTCAGCACGTCGTTGAGGGATTCGCCCACCAGCGTCACACCCAGCACCAGTAGCGCGATGGCGACGCCGGGGTAGACGCCCGACCACCAGAAGCCGTTCGAGACGTCGTTCTGCACCGCCGTGTTGAGGTCGTGCCCCCAGTCGGCGGCAGCGGTGGGTTCGATGCCCACGCCGAGAAAACCCAGTCCGGCCAGCGTGAGGATCGCGTCGCCGGCATTGATGGTCGCGATGACGGGAACGGTCTGCACGACGTTCCCGAACACGTAGCGGGTCATGATCGCCATCGGCTTGGCGCCGATGGCCCGCGCCGCCTCGACATACGGCTCCTCGCGAGCGGCCACGGTCGCGTTGCGGACGACCCGGAAGTACTGCGGCACGTAGACGACGGTGATGGCCACGGCGGTGGCGATGATCGACGACCACTTGCCGCTGTTGCCGCCGCTGATCGCCACGACCACGACGATCGCCAGCAGCAGCGTGGGGAACGCGAACAGCGAGTCGGCGACGAGCACCGCGACGCGGTCGAACCAGCCGCCGAAGTATCCGGACAGCAGACCGACCGGAACGCCGACCACAATCGCCAGCAGCACCGCGAGCACGATCACCTCGAGCGCCGTCTGCGCCCCGTACACGACGCGCGACAGCACGTCGTAACCGTCGACCGTCGTGCCGAACCAGTGCTGGGCGGACGGCGCCGCCTGGGTCGGGAAGGTCTTCGCGCCGACACCGGTCTGGTCGAACCCGTACGGCGCGATCCACGAGGGGAACACGGCGAGAACGACGAAGAAGAACACGATGACGAGGCCGAACACCAGCGTGCCCCGCTGGAAGCCCGACGTCGCCCGCATCGCGGCCATGCCCGGGGATCCGGCTGCGCTTGCCGCCGAGCTCGGCTCCGGCCAGGCCCTCGCCCTCGGCAACTGTCGTGGTCATGGATGCCTCTCTGTCCGTAGCAAGGCTCAGTACCGCACGCGCGGGTCGATGACGGCGACGATCACGTCGATCACGAAGCTCACCAGCGCGACGATCACGGCGAGCGCAGCGACGATGCCCTGGACGGCGACGAAGTCGCTGTTCTCGATGTAGTGCGTGAGGGTGTAGCCGATGCCCTGCCACTCGAACGTGTCCTCGGTGAGCACGGCGCCGCCGAGGAGGGCGGCGATCTGCAGGCCCATCACGGTCACCACCGGAATGAGGGCGTTCTTGAACGCGTGCTTGCGCATGACCTTGCCCTCCGGCACGCCGCGGGCGCGGGCGGCTTCGACGTAGTCCGAACGCAATGTCTGCAAGAGGTTCACCCGCACGAGGCGCAGGAACACGCCACCGGTGAGCAGGCCGAGGGTGATCGCCGGCATGATCGCGTGCTTGATGACGTCCCAGACGTAGCTGGTGTCGCCGTAGAGGACGGCGTTGATCAGGTAGATGTGCGTGTTCGGCGCGACGTTCTGGATCGCCGCCTCGACGTCGACGCTGGCCCGTCCCGACGGCGGCAGCCAGCCCAGCTTGATCGCGAACAGCAGCTGCAGCAGCAGGCCGACGAAGAACACCGGCATCGCGTAGCCGAGGACGGCGAACACCCGCAGGATGACGTCGGGCAACCGGTCGCGGTAGCGGGCCGCGACACGTCCGAGCGGGATGCCGATCGCGAACGCGACGATGAGCGAGTAGAGCGTCAGTTCGAGGGTGGCCGCGCCCCGAGTGACGAGCAGGTGGGTCACCGGTTGGTTGTCGGTGACTGCCCGCCCGAAGTCGAACCGGGCGATGCCGGAGATGTAGTCCCAGTACTGCGTCAGCAGCGGCTTGTCATAGCCGGCCTTGTGCAACGCCGCCTTGATCACCGACTCGGGAACGTGCCCGGACAGGTGCGACGTGATCGGGTCGCCGACGACGCGCATCACGAAGAAGACGACGGTGACGAGAATCCACACCATCGGGATCACCAGCAGCAGCCTGGTGACCAGGTACGTGCGCAACGAACCCGACGACGTCGTTGTGGTTGTCATGTCGCGTACACCCTTGCACGAAACGAATGAAGCCGGGCACGCACGCCCCAACAGGAGCGTGCGTGCCCGGCACGGTCGGAGGTCAGCTCTTGCTGAGCATCCAGAACCGGAACTGGTACGTCGGGTCCAGCGTCTCCTGGACACCGCTGATGTTCGTCCGCGTCACCGCGACCTGGTAGCCCGACAGCAGGGGCAGGTACGGCATCTCGCCGGTCGCCAGCTTGGACTGGATCTTGGCCAGCGCGGAGTCCGCGACGGACCCGGAGTGCGTCTCCTCCTGCTTGAGCAGCGGCGCCAGGCCGTCCTTGTCGCACGGACGGCTGCCGGCCGGGGCCTTCGAATCGCAGTAGTGCGCGTTGACGAAGTTGTCCGGGACGAGGAACGGCGACAGGTAGTCATCGGCGTTCACGTAGTCCGGGAACCAACCCAGCTGGTAGATCGGGTAGGTGTCCTTCACCCGGGCGGTCGAGTAGGTCGTGTACAGCGCCGAACCGAGCGTGACCTTGAACAATCCGGTCGCCTCGAGCTGACGCTTGATCGCGCCGTACTCCTGCGTCGAGGTCGGGCCGTAGTGGTCGGTCGTGTACTCGATGTTCAGGCTCACCGGCGTCTTGAGTCCGGCCTGCTGCAACACCGACGCCGCCTTGGCCTTGTCCGGCGTCGCGCCGTAGACGTCCTTGAACGGCGTCGTGGCGCCCTTGATGCCGGGCGGAACCATCGAGTACGAGGGCTGGTAGGTGCCCTTGTAGACGTCGTTGGCCAGTGCCTCACGGTCGACCGAGTACGCCATCGCCTTGCGGATGGCCTCCTTCTGCTGGTCGTTCGCGCCCGGCATCGTCTTGAAGTTGAAGACGATGTAGCGCAGCTCGCCGCCCGCACCCTTGATGACCTTGACGCTGCTGTCGCTCTTCAGGCTCTGGATGTCACTCGGCGTCAAGGTGCGGTAGGCGACGTCGATCTGGCCGCTCTGGATGTCGAGCTTGAGGTTCGAGCTCTCGCTGTAGGTCTTGACGTTGATGTTCTGCGTCTTGGGCTTGTTCGGGCCCGCGTAGTTGGGGTTCGCGGTCAGCGCGGCCTGCTGGTTCTTCTCGAAGCTGACCAGCTTGTACGGACCCGATCCGACGATCTGCGAGTCAGGCAGTTCCTTGTTCGCCGGAAAGACCTTGCTGTCGACGATCGGGCCGGCGGCGGTGCCGAGGATGTACGGGAAGGTCTGGTCGTTGCCGTTCTTGAGCGTGAACACGACCTTCGAGTCGCTCGGCGCACTCACCGACGCCATGTTCGAGAGCAGCGACGACGGGCCGTTCGGGTCGGCGATCTTCACGATGCGGGTGAACGAGAACGCGACGTCCTTGGCGGTGAGCGGGTCACCGTTGGAGAACTTCAACCCCGGCTTCATCGTGCAGGTGTACTCGGTCGGCTTCGTGAACGAGCACGACTGCGCGGCATCGGGCTGCGGGGTCTTCGCCCCGGCCGGGACGTTCATCACGAACTGGTACAGGTTGTTGATGAAGAAGGACGAGCCGAAATCGTAGGCGCCCGCCGGGTCGAGGGCGATCACCTGGTCTGTCGTGCCGATGGTGATCGACGACCCCGCCGTCGGGCCGCCCGAGGCGGCGCCGGTACCGGGTGGCGCGCTCGAGCTGGTGTTGTCCGTCTTGCCCGCGCCACAGGCGCTCAGCGCCACCGCGGCAAGCGCTGCGGTGGTGAGCGCGAGCCACTTCGTCCTCATTCCAGTCACCGGTCGGGTGTCCTCTCTCCAGGTGGAAGGCCGCTGAGACTAGTACATCGAGATGCCTTGTCCGGCTTCAGCCATGACGCGATTCGGTATCGGCTGGGGCCGACTAATCTCACGTCATGACCGACCGGCTCCCGATCAAGATGCTGCACGACCGGGTTCTCGTCCGGGAGCCGCGCGACGCGGGCGAGCGAAAGTCCTCGGGCGGCATCCTGATCCCAGCCACCGCTCAGGTGGCCAAGCGCCTGATCTGGGCCGAGGTACTGGCCGTCGGCAACCACGTCCGTGCCGTCCAGGTCGGCGACCGCGTGCTGTTCAGCCCGGACGACCGCAACGAGGTCGAGATCGCCGGGGACGAGTATTTGCTGCTGCGCGAACGCGACGTGCACGCCGTCGCCGCCGAGCGCAACGACGAGAACACCGGCCTCTACCTCTGACACCGGCTCTGACCCGGTCAGCCCGCTCGGCGCGTGATCCGGGCGGCACGGTCGAGGGCGACCGACACCGCCTGGCGCTCCTCGGGCGACAGTTCCTGCTCGCCCTCGCCCGCGGCGATCGGCTTGGCGTACACGCGGGTGTCGTTGAGGCCGGTGATCGCGCTGATCGTCACGCCGTCGCCGCGGTCGTCGAGCAGGGCCAGCGAGAACGACATGCGGCCGGACACCTGCGCGAACGCGTCGTAACGCACCAGTGCGACCCGGCGCAGCGCCCCGGACTCGACCCCGGCCCGCTCGGCGACTGCGGTGAGCGCCTCCTGGCGGCCGGTGTCGACGAGGGCGCGGACCTCGGCCTGGGCGGCGTCGACGTGGGCGCGAAGCTCCTCGACCTGCTCGGCGACGACGGCGGTCTGCTCCGCGTAGTGGGTGGTGATCTCGATCAGCGACCGCTGGCCGCTGGGGCCGCGTGTGCCTCGCGAGAGCAGATGCGTGTCGCGGCGCAGCTTGGCGAGGGTGCGCAGCGCGCAGTACGCGGCCACCGTCGCCACGTAGGCGAGGACGAGCGCGAACACCGCCACGTAAGTCGCCACGGGATCAAGGCTAGGGGCGATCGACGCGCCGGCCCGGCACGACGCGCTGACCTCAGTCGTCTCACTGCGCAAGCCGTCCCCGACGACGTTGCCGGAATCGTAGGTCAGCCGCTGTGGGAATCTGAACACATGAGCGTCCACCTGAGGCCGGTGCTGTCCTCGCTGCCCGCGTACGTGCCCGGTCGCAACGTGCCCGGTGCGATCAAGCTGGCCAGCAACGAGACGCCGTATCCGCCGTTGCCGCATGTGATCGACCGGATCGCGGCCGCCGCGCAATCGGCGAACCGCTACCCCGACAGCCACTCGAGCGCGCTCGTCGCCGCGCTCGCGGAGCGTCACGATGTCGATGCCGCGCAGGTGGTCGTCGGGTGCGGTTCGGTGTCGCTGTGCACGCAGCTCACCCAGTCCGTCGCCGACGCCGACGAGGAAGTGATCTACGCCTGGCGCTCGTTCGAGGCGTACCCGATCATCACCGCGGTCAGCGGCGCATCGTCTGTCCAGGTGCCGTTGCGCGACTACACCCACGACCTCGACGCGATGGCCGAGCGCGTCACGGGCAAGACGCGGCTCGTCTTCGTGTGCAATCCGAACAATCCGACCGGCACGGTGGTCGGACGCGAGGAACTCCTCGCGTTCCTGCGCCGCGTGCCCCACGACGTCGTGGTGGCGCTCGACGAGGCCTATCACCACTTCGTGCGCGACGAGCAGGTCCCCGACGGGCTGACGCTGCTCGACGCCCACCCGAACCTGATCGTGCTGCGCACGTTCTCGAAGGCGTACGGCCTCGCCGGCCTGCGGGTCGGCTACGCGGTCGCCGCAGACCCCGCGCTGGCTGCCGCGCTGCGCCAGACGCACGTGCCGTTCTCGGTCACGACCGTCGCCCAGGAAGCCGCGCTGGCCTCGCTCGAACCAGCCGCCGAGGAGCAGCTGCACCACCGCGTCGCCGAGGTCGTCAGCGAGCGGGTGCGGGTGCGCGATGCGCTGCGCGAGTGCGGCTACGACGTCCCGCCGACCGAGGCGAACTTCGTGTGGGTGCCGCTCGGCGACGACACCACCGGGTGGGCGGCGGCCTGCGAACAGCGCGGCCTGATCGTGCGCGGATTCGCCGGCCACGGGGCCCGGGTCACGGTCAGCACTCCGGACGAGAACGACCGCTTCCTCGCCGCGGCCCGCGAGCTCGCCCCGTCCTGACCCGCGAGTGGTCAGTTACGCGCCGAGTGGTCACTTATAGCTGACCACTCGCGCCATAAGTGACCACTCGCGGTTACTGGGGCGGGGTGGCGGCCGGTGCCGGGGCCGGGCCGCGCGGACGCAGCCGGGCACCGAAGCGGGGCCACAGCACGCGGGCGGCCAGTCCCAGCACGATCAGCAGGACGGCGAACGGCAGCACCGCCCCCACGATCGTCGCGAGCACCTTCACCCCACCCGTGAACGCGTGCCAGCCGCTCTTGAGCCCGGCGAGGAAACCGCTGTCGTGGTGCGGCTTCTTGTGCGGCTTGGTCACGACCTGCTTCGCCGGCGGGCTCGTCAGCGTCAAGGTGACGGTGGCGGTCGTCGTCTCGGCGGCCAGCGCGCGCTGCTGGGCCTGCAACGACTCGAGGTCGCCCTCGCGCTGCGCGAGTTCCGACTCGATCGTGATCACGTCGGAGATCTTGCGGGCGTGCCCGTAGAGGACGCGCAGCCGGGCGATCTCCCGCTGGGCGCTCTCGACGCGCGAGTTCACGTCGGCGACGCGGGCGGTGACGTCCTGGGTCGTCTGGCGGCGGCTGCGCTCGATGCCGAGCTTGGACAGCTGCCCGAGCACCGGGGTGAGCTGCTCCGGCGGAACCTTCAGCACGATGGTGGCCTGCGCGTAGCGGCCCGACGAGCGATCGTCGGCGTCGACCTCACCGCCGGCTCCGGTGACGATCGCCTCCGCGGCGTTGGCCTGGTCGGCTACCGACGCGCCGCGCTTGACCTGCACGGTCATCGAAACGATGCGGATCTTGGCGCCGCCGAGTTCGACCGCGGTGTACCGGCCGTTCAGCGTGGTGCCGCTCGAGTCGGCGACGCCGCCGCCACCACCGGCTCCGCCGTGCGGCGCCGGAGCCGACGCGGCGGCCGACCGCCCGTACGCGGGGTCTTGTCTACCGGCCGGCGCGAGATTGCCCCCCACCGCGCCGCCGCCGCCCGACGCCTCCCCCGCCGACGACCCGCCGGCACCGGACTGGGTGCACCCGCCGATCAGGGTGATGACGGCGACGGTGCCCAGTGCGGCGGCGGCCAGGCGTGCAGATGCTGACATCGACGTCCTCCTCGCGGAACGGGATTCCGGGAAGGGAGACGCGGTGGGTCAGGCTTGGGGTTCCATTTCGGGCGTTGCGCGGTCCGCCGCAGCCTGGCTCACCGCAGCCGCCACCGCGGTCGGCACCGCCGGATCGAACACCGACGGGACGATGTAGGTCGCGTTGAGTTGCTCGTCGCTGACGCACGCGGCGAGCGCCGCCGCGGCCGAGAGCAGCATCGGCGTGGTCACCTCGCGGGCGCGGGCGTCGAGCAGTCCCCGGAACACCCCGGGGAACGCGAGCACGTTGTTGATCTGGTTCGGGTAGTCCGAACGGCCGGTGGCGAGGACGGCCGCCAGCTGCTGGGCGGCATCGACATCGGTCTCGGGGTCGGGGTTGGCGAGAGCGAACACGACCGGTCGCTCGGCCATGTCGCTGATCCACTCCGCAGGCAGCACACCCGGCGCGGAGACGCCGATGAACACGTCGGCTCCGCGCAGCGCGGCGTGCAGATCACCGGTGACACCGGCCGGATTGGTGGTGGCGGCCAGCGTCTGCTTCGCCGGGGACAGCGACGGATCGGACGGCGACAGGATCCCCTCGCGGTCCCACACCAGGACGTGCTCGGCGCCCGCGGCGAGCAACAGCGTGACGATCGCCGTCCCGGCAGCACCGCCGCCGGCGACGACGATGCGCACGTCCGCAAGGGTCTTCGTCACGCACCGCAGGGCGTTGGTCAGTGCGGCGAGCACGACGATCGCGGTGCCGTGCTGGTCGTCGTGGAAGACCGGGATGTCGAGCGAGGCACGCAACCGGCGTTCGATCTCGAAGCACCGCGGCGCCGAGATGTCCTCCAGGTTGATCCCGCCGAAACCCGGCGAGATGCCCTGGACGATGCGCACGATCTCGTCGGTGTCCTGCGTGTCGAGGCAGATCGGCCAGGCGTCGATGTTGGCGAACCGCTTGAACAGCGCCGCCTTGCCCTCCATGACCGGCAGCGCCGCCCCGGGCCCGATGTTCCCCAGCCCGAGCACCGCCGACCCGTCGGTCACGACCGCGACGGCGTTGCCCTTCACCGTCAGCTTGACGACGTCCTCGGGGTGCGCGGCCAGCGCCAGCGACACCCGTCCCACACCGGGTGTGTAGGCCATCGAGAGGTCGTCGCGGGTCTTGAGCGGCACCTTCGACTCGACCGAGATCTTGCCGCCGAGGTGCAGCAGGAACGTCCGGTCGGACACGCGGTGCACAGTGATCCCGTCCAGTTCGCGCAACGCCGTCACGATCTCGGCTGCGTGCTCGCCGTTGAGTGCCGAGCACGACACGTCGATCGTGATGCGGTCGGCGCGCGACTCGCTCACATCGATCGCGGTGACCAGGCCCCCTGCCATTCCCACCGCCGTGGCGAGCTGGCCGACCACGGACGCCGACGGCGCGGCATAGACGCGCACGGTGATGCCGTACGACGCGCTGGTAGGCAACGGGCGGGCATGGGCGCTGTCCGGCACGGCAGGCATGCCCTCATCTTTACGCCGTGCGGGATTTGCCGGAAGGTTGGGGCATGGGCCAAGACGTCGAGCAGCGGCAGTTCAGCGGCAAGGACCGCCAGCTCTACCGGGCCAAGGTGCGGCATTGCCTCGATGTGTTCTCGCGGATGCTCAGCGAGTCGCGGTTCGAGTTCGAGCGTCCGATGACCGGGCTCGAGATCGAGCTGAATCTCGTGGACGAGGAGCGCAATCCGGCAATGCGCAACGCCGACGTGCTCAACGCCATCGCCAACGACGACTTCCAGACCGAACTCGGCCAGTTCAACATCGAGATCAACGTGCCGCCCCGTCGGCTGGCAGGCACCAACGCCGACGAACTCGAGACGACGCTACGGGCGAGTCTGAACGACGCCGAGGAGCGGTCGCGGGCGATCGGCGCGCACATCGTCATGATCGGCATCCTGCCCACGCTCGGGCCGGAGCACCTCACCCACGAGTCGTTGAGCGCGAATCCGCGCTACAAGCTCATCAACGAGCAGATCTTCGAGGCACGCGGCGAGGACATCACGATCGCGATCGACGGCGTCGAACGGCTGGCGACCTCGACCGACACGATCGCGCCCGAGTCGGCGTGCACGTCCGTGCAGTTCCATCTGCAGGTCAGTCCCCAGCAGTACGCCGCGAACTGGAACGCCGCGCAGTGCATCGCGGGCGTGCAGGTCGCGCTGGGTGCGAACTCGCCGTTCCTGTACGGCAAGGAGCTGTGGCGCGAGACCCGGATCGCCTTGTTCGAGCAGGCCACCGATACCCGCTCCGAGGAACTGAAGGCGCAGGGCGTGCGTCCCCGGGTGTGGTTCGGCGAGCGGTGGATCACCTCGATCTTCGACCAGTTCGAGGAGAACGTGCGGTACTTCCCGTCGCTGCTGCCGATCGTCGAGGACGAGGACCCGGCAGAGGTGCTCGACCGCGGCGACACCCCCGCGCTCGCCGAGCTGCGCATGCACAACGGGACGATCTACCGGTGGAACCGGCCCGTCTACGACGTGCATCGTGGCAAGCCGCACCTACGTGTCGAGAACCGCGTGCTGCCCGCCGGCCCGACCGTCGTCGACGTGCTCGCCAACGCCGCCTTCTACTACGGCATGCTGCGGGCACTCACCGACGACGACCGTCCCCTGTGGACGCGGATGTCGTTCACGGCGGCCGAGGACAACTTCACCGCGGGCGCGAAGGACGGCATCAACGCCAACGTTTACTGGCCCGGCCTCGGTGAGGTGCCGGTGACCGAACTCGTGCTGCGCCGGTTGCTGCCCATGGCCCGCGAGGGGCTCGCGAGCTGGGGCGTCGACTCGTCGGTCAGCGAACGGCTGCTCGGGATCATCGAGGGGCGCTGCATCAACCAGACCAACGGCGCGGAATGGCAGGCACGCACGTTCCACATGCTCGACGAGCGTGACCGGCCGCTCGACCGCCGCGACGCGCTGCGCGGCATGCTGCGCCGCTACATCGACAACATGCACTCGAACGAACCCGTCCACACCTGGCCGGTCGACTGACCAGATGGCGTCAGTCGTCGGAGACGTGGCTGTCGTGGGCCCGTCCGGCGAGGAAGAACCCGGCGATGAGCGCGGCGGCCACGGCGGCTATGCCGCAGATCAGGTAGCCGACCGCGTAGGCGTTCGAGAGCGCGTGGAACGCCGTGTCCTTGAGCGGGTTCAGCGGCACGGTCTTGCCGTCGGGCAGCGTCACCGAGGCGGGGACGCCGTTCGCCCCGAGAGGACCCGAATTGACCGCGCCGACCGCCGCCTCGAGCGCCGGCCGCTGCGCTGCGGGCGCGTGTGCCGGGGCCGCGTTGAACCCGGCGAGCGCCGCACGCAGTGCCGGTGAGCCCGCCAGTTTCGAGGCGATCTCGCTCGCGGCCCGGCTCAGGGCAACCGCGCCGATGATCGCCGGTCCGAGCGTGAGGCCGAGGTCGCGCAGCATGCTCGTCGCTCCGCTGGCCATGCCCGCCTTGTCGGTCGGCACGCCGTTGACCGCGACGACGGTGATGGACGTGACCGCGAGCTTGAAGCCGCTGCCGACGATCAGCAACGGAACCGCCACGGCCGCGATGCTCAGGTTCGTCGCCGGAATCGCCGCCAGCCACAGGTCGCCGATCGCGATGGCGGCCATGCCGACCGCGAGCGTCCAGCCGGGGTTGTACCGCCGCAGCATCCGCGCACTCGCTGGGAACAGCACGACGCCCATCACGTTCAGGCACACGAATCCGATCGACGTCTTCAACGGCGAGTAGCCCTGGATCGCCGACAGCCGGATGCTCGTCGTGTACGCCGTGCCTAGATAGGCGAACATGCCGATGACCGTCACGATCGCGCTGCACACGAACACCCGGTTGTTGAACAGCTCCAAGCCGGATCAGCGGGGCGCTCACGCGTCGCTCGACGAGCACGAACGCGATCAGGAACACCACAGCGACGATGAAGCCACCCACCACCGCAGCGCTCGTCCAGCCGTCGTCGGCGCCCTGGATCACCGCGAAGAGCAGCGCGAACAGCGCGACCGCCACCAGCGCCTGACCGGGCAGGTCGAGGGATCGCCCGACCGGCGCGGACGAGTTCTTCGCGAGAAGCATGGTCGTCGCCGCGCTGAGCAACGACAGCACGGCGAGCGCGAGGAACGCCCAGCGCCAGCTGGCATCGACGCCGCCGGAGTGCGAGATCTTGGCCATGAGCCCGCTGAGCACCGGCGAGACGAAGCCGGCCCCCGTGAGCGCCGCGGCCCACACCGAGATCGCATGCGAGCGCTGGCGCACCGTGTGCGTTCCGGCTGCGAGCATCGCGATCGAGGTCGGGAAGATCGCCGCCGCACCCAGGCCCGACAGCACCTGCCCCGTCCACAACTGCGCGACCCGGGCATCGGTCGATCCCGACGTCGGGGTGAGGAACGCGATCACGCACCCGATCGCCATGAGCACCCCACCTGCGGCGAGCAGCCGCTTGCGGCCGAACAGGTCACCGATCACGCCGAAGGTGAGCTCGAACAGGGTCACCGGGACGAGGAACGCGTCCGAGATCCAGGTGAGCTGGGTCGAGGACGTGCCGAGGTCGAGCTGGAACAGCCCGTTGAGCACGGCAGGCAGCGAGAGCCCGATCTGGGCGACGGCGACGGCGGTGGCCGCGGCGATCAGCGTGCCGGGCGTCAGCCGGTCGGGCCGCGCGGTGTCGCCTGCGGTGTCGGTCGGGACGGTGTTCGTCGTCATCGTCGGCCCTTCCTCTCGGGGTGCCGCGGGTCCGTGCTGCGGGGGAGGCGCGAATACGGACAAAGTCGACCCAAGGTAGCCACCCGCGCCCACCCGTGCGACCATTGGCTTTTGCTGAGCGGAAGGATTCGCGCACGGTGGCAGGCAATACCGGAACTCCGGGTGCCACCGTTGTCGGCCGGGTCCTCGCGGTTCTCGGCGCCTTCGACGAGACGCACGCGAGGCTGACGATGTCGGCGGTTGCGCGGCGCGCTGACCTGCCACTGGCCACCACGCACCGGCTGCTCGCCGAACTGCATCGCGGCGAGGCCGTTGTGCGCGGCGACGACGGGCGGTACGCCATCGGGCGACGCATCTGGGCGGCGGGCCTGCTCGCGCCGGCGCAGGCCGGGGTGCGCCAGATCGCCTCGCCGTTCCTGAACGATCTCTACGCCGCGACCTTGGCGACCGTGCACCTGGCCGAGCGCGACGGCACGCAGGTGCTCTACCTCGATCGGGTGTCCGGACGTGCTTCGGTACCGATCGTGTCGACGATCGGGTCGCGGCTGCCGATGCACGCGACCGGGGTCGGGAAGGTGCTGCTCGCGCACGCCCCGCGCGAGATCCAGGAGGAGGTGCTGACCTCGCTGACTCAGGTGACGCCGTACACGATCACCGCACCGGGACGTCTGCGCGAGCAGCTGCGCCGCGTGCTGCGCGACGGCTACGCCTACACCGCGGAGGAGATGAGCCTCGGTGCCTGCTCGGTGGCCGTGCCCGTCATGAACACGCAGCAGCACGCCATCGCGAGCGTGGGCATCGTCGTCCCGAACCTCGGCGCGAACCGCCTTCGGCTGGTCGCCGCACTGAACGTCGCCGCGCAGAGCATCGGGCGGAGCCTGGCCAGGGCGGGAGTCGATCAGGTGTGAGCGTCCGAGCCTGGCCGCCGATCGCGGCCGCACCGTGGGAGGATGGAGGAACGGCCCAAACCCTGGGGCTGCCCGCACGTCCGTCACAACGAGGTGACCAGCAATGCCGGCAGGGCACGCCGAGATGTCCACAGAGATGACCGATCTAGCCCGCGGCGTCGACTCCGACGTCTTCGTCAGCCGCTACCTTGCGCATGCCGCGAGCCAGCTGCCCGGCCGGGACGAGGACTGGCTCTCCCGACTTGCCGCCAGCAACCTCGAGTTCGGTGCGGAGCGTCGCGACGGCGAGACGCTCCTGCGGGTCACCGACCTCGACGCCGACACCACCGCGGTCGACATCGTCACCGGCGACGTCCCGTACCTCGTCGACTCGCTGCGTGCCGAGTTGGAGCGCCGCAGCTGTCCGGCCGAGCGGGTGCTGCACCCGCAGATCGTCGTGCAGCGTGATGCGGACGGCCGGCTGACCAAGGTCCTCGACATCGACGACAACGCGCCGGTGCCCGACGACGCGATCGTCGAGTCGTGGATGCACATCGAACTCGACGACATCCCGACCGACCAGCACGACGTGCTGGCCCGCGACCTGCGCAGCGTGCTCGACGACGTGCACCACTCGGTCGAGGACGCCCCGGCGATGTATCGCCGCATGCGCATGCTCGCCCACGAGCTCACCGAGGACCCCGGCGAGTTCGACCGCGAGACCAGCGAAGAGGCCGGCGAGTTGCTGCGCTGGCTCGCCGACGGCAACTACATGATTCTCGGCCACACCGCGTACTCGGCCAACGAGCTGGCGAGCCCGCGCGCGCAGGTCGAGGACGACGACGCCGAAGGAGTGCTGCGCGGCGCCGCCCGCATCTCGCCGCTCGAACTGCTGCCGGCCTATCGCAGTGGCGCTCCGATGGTGATCTTCAAGTCGCCGCTCGTGTCGACGGTGCGCCGCTCGGCACGCTACGACTGCGTCACCGTGATCGCATCGGCCAAGCCGGGTGCGCCGCAGACGATCCATGTGTTCCTCGGCCTGATCACCGGCGTCGAGGACGGCACCGTCGGCCGCGTCCCCGTCGTGCGCCGCCGCATCGCCGAGATCCTGCTGCGCTCCGGCGTGCGCGCCGACAGCCACACCGGACGGCGGCTGCTCGCGGCGCTGCGCACCCTGCCCCGCGACGAACTGCTGGAGGCCCCCACCGGCGACCTGTTGCGCCTGGCCCAGCTGGTCGTCGACCGCGCCGAACGTGGCAGCGTCGGAGTGTTCGCGCGAATCCACCTCAACCGCGATTTCGTCAGCGTGCTCGTCTACTTCGCCGCCGACCGGTTCGGCCCCGAGACGCGCCGGCGCGTCCGCGGCGTCATCGCCCGGCACTGGCCGGGCGAGATCATCGGCCGTGACGACCGCATCGTCGAGCTCGGCCTGGTACGCATGCAGTTCCTGATCGCCGTGCGTCCGGGCGCCCAGCCGGCCTCGCCCGCCCGGCCGACCGTCGAGGCCGACGTCACCCGCGCCATCCGCCGCTGGAGCGACGACCTGCGCGAGCTGCTCGAGCAGCGGTACGGGGTCGACGAGGGCACCGACCTGCTCAACACCTACGAGAGCGCGTTCCCCGAGGCGTACAAGGAGGACTTCGGCGCCGAGACGGCCGTAGCGGACATCGCCGTGCTGCACCCGCTGCCGCACGAGGACGGCCTCGCGTTCAGCCTCTACACGCCTCCCGCGCACGAGGACGCCGACCGCCGGCTCAAGGTGTTCCGGACCGGCCGACCCGTCTCGCTCGCCCGCGCGCTGCCGATCTTCACCCAGATGGGCATCGAGGTGCTTGACGAACGCCCGTACGAGATCGAGCTCGTCGGCCGCGACGAGGTGTGGATCTACGACTTCGGTCTGCGGTTGCCCGCGGGCTGCGAATTCGACGACGTGCGCGCACGCAACGTCGTCGCCGCGCTGAAGCTGTTGTGGCGCGGCGACCTCGAACAGGACGGGTTCAACGCGCTCGTCGTCCGGGCCGATCTCACGTGGTGGCAGGCCAATCTGCTGCGTGCCTACGCGAAGTACCTGCGTCAGGCGGGCACCGCGTTCAGCCAGGGCTATATCGAGCGCGCGCTGGTCGATCATCCAGACATCGCGTGCCGCCTCGTCGACCTGTTCGAGTCGCGGTTCGACCCTGACCGTGCAGGCGAGGAGTCGACGACCGACGAGCGCGTCGAGACGATCGAGGCGGAGCTCGCCGAGGTGTCGAGTCTCGACCAGGATTCGATCCTGCGCTCGCTGCTGTCGCTGGTGATGGCCACGCTGCGCACCAACGCCTACCGTGACGATCTGCTCGGAGCGGAGGCCACGCACGGCAAGAGCACCGGCCACCGCCGCAGCGCCGTCGCCGTCAAGCTCGACCCGCATGCGATCCCAGGCCTGCCCCAGCCCCGTCCGGCCTTCGAGATCTGGGTGTACTCGCCGAAGGTCGAGGGCGTGCACCTGCGGTTCGGGCCGGTCGCTCGCGGCGGCTTGCGCTGGTCCGACCGGCGCGAGGACTTCCGCACCGAGATCCTCGGTCTGGTCAAGGCGCAGATGGTCAAGAACGCGGTCATCGTCCCGACCGGCGCGAAGGGCGGGTTCGTCGCGAAGAACCTGCCGGATCCCGCGGGCGACCGTGACGCCTGGCTCGCCGAGGGCGTCGCCTGCTACCGCACCTTCATCAGCTCGCTGCTCGACGTGACCGACAACTATGTCACCGACGGCGGCAGCGAGCAGCACGTCGTCACCCCGTCGCGGGTGCGCCGCTACGACGCGGACGACCCCTACCTCGTCGTCGCGGCGGACAAAGGCACCGCGACGTTCAGCGACATCGCCAACGGCATCGCCGCCGACTACGGGTTCTGGCTCGGCGACGCGTTCGCCAGCGGTGGGTCGGTGGGCTACGACCACAAGGCGATGGGTATCACCGCCCGCGGTGCGTGGGAGTCGGTGAAGTACCACTTCCGCGAGCTCGGCCTCGACACCCAGACGCAGGACTTCACCGTCGTCGGCATCGGCGACATGTCCGGCGACGTGTTCGGCAACGGCATGCTGCTGTCCGAGCACATCAGGCTGGTGGCCGCCTTCGACCACCGGCACATCTTCCTCGATCCCGAGCCGGATGCCGCGACGTCGTTCGCCGAACGCAAGCGCCTGTTCGCGGTGCCGCGCTCGTCGTGGGCCGACTACGACACATCCCTGATCAGTACGGGCGGCGGCGTCCATCCCCGCACGCTGAAGTCGATCCCGATCAAGCCGGAGGTCGCGACCGCCCTCGGGCTGGCACCGGGTGTCACCAAGCTGACCCCGACCGAACTCATCCACGCGATCCTCGTCGCCCCGGTCGACCTGCTCTGGAACGGCGGCATCGGCACGTATGTGAAGGCGTCGACGGAATCGCACCTCGATGCCGGGGACAAGGCGAACGACCTGCTGCGCGCCGACGGCAACCAGCTCCGCGCCCGGGTGGTCGGCGAGGGCGGGAATCTCGGCTTCACCCAGCTGGGTCGCGTCGAGTACGCCCGCGCAGGTGGCCGCATCAACACCGACGCGATCGACAACTCGGCCGGCGTCGACACGTCCGACCACGAGGTGAACCTGAAGATCCTGCTCGATCAGGCCGTCGCCGCCGGGCAGCTCTCGGGTGACGAGCGCAACGAGCTGCTGCAGTCGGTCACCGAGGACGTCGCCGAGCACGTGCTGCGCGACAACTACGAGCAGAACGTGCTGCTCGGCATGGCGCGCAAGCTCAGCCCGGCGCTCGCGTCCGTGCACCTGCGTGTCATGCAGCTGCTCGAGGACGCCGGCGAGCTCGACCGCGCGATCGAGTTCCTGCCGTCGGACAAGGAGATGGAGCAGCGCGAGTCGGAGGGCTACGGTCTCGTGTCGCCCGAGAACGCCGTCCTCTGCGCGTACGCGAAGATCACGCTGATGCGGCGAATCGCGTCCAGCACGGTGCCGGACGAGCCGTGGTTCCAGCGGATGCTCGCGGGTTACTTCCCGAAGCGCATCGCGGAGCGCTTCGCGTCGTCCTTGAACAGCCACCCGCTGCACCGCGAGATCATCACGACGGTCGTCGTGAACGACATGATCAACCGCAGCGGCACGACGTTCGTGCACCGGGCGATCGAAGAGACCGGCGCCGAGGTCGCGCAGATCACCCGCGCGTACTCGGTCGTGCGGGAGGTCTTCGGCCTCGAGAAGTTGTGGGCCGACATCGAGGCGCTCGACAACAAGGTGTCGACCGAGGCGCAGCACGCCGGCTACCAGGAGATCCGCCGCCTCGTCGACCGCGCTACCCGCTGGTTCGTCGACGTCCGGTTCCCGATCTCGGACGTGGCGGCCGAGATCGAGCGCTTCGGACCGACGCTGGCCGAGCTGGGCCCGCGCATCACCACACTGGTGCGCGGCGCCGAACTCGCCGACATCGAGTCCGAATCGCTACGGCTCGCGGCCCTGGGCCTGCCCGACGAACTCGCGGCCCACCTGGCCGAACTGCTCAGTACGTTCCTGTTGCTGGACGTCGTCGAGATCGCCAACGCGTCGGCGCACTCGGCGGCCGAGATCGCTGAGTTGCACTTCGCGCTGTCCGACCAGTTCTACATCGACGAGATGCTCACTTGCGTGACGCATCTGCCCCGCGACGACCGCTGGTCCACGCTCGCGCGCGCCGCGATGCGCCACGACGTCTACGCGGCGCTGTCTGCGATCACCACGTCCGTGCTGCGCACCACCGACGACGCACTCGATCCCGACAGCCGCACGGCCGCCTGGACCGCGCAGAACCCGGAGCGGGTCGATCGGGCGCGCACCACCGTCCGCGCAGCGCTCGACCGCGAGACGGTCGATCTGGCCACGCTGTCGGTGGCGCTGCGGGTGATGCGCGGACTGCCGGTGTAGCCGGCGTGCCTACGCGACCTTGACCGTGGCCCAGACCCGCTTGCCGCGGGCGGTGTGCTCGACACCCCAGTCTTGGGACAGGGTGTCGACGATGGCCAGGCCGCGCCCGCTCGTGGCATCGGGGCCCGGGTTGCGGCGGACGGGCAGATCGTGGCTGGGGTCCTCGACGCTCACCGTGACCCCGCCGTCCTGGACGACCCATAACACGACCCAGGCGTCACGGTCGCCGCCGGCGTGGCGGATGGCGTTGCCGATCAGCTCGCTGGCGACCAGTGTGACGTCGTCGACGGAGTCGGACCCGATGCCCTGAAGGTCCAGATCGAGGGCCAGCTCACGGCGTACCGCCGAAGCCGTGGCGGGTTCGTGCCGAACCAGCATCGCTCCCATCACGCGGCCCTCCTTCCCAAGGCGTCGACATGCAGGACGGGCCTCGCGAGGCCCGTTACCACATTCGTTCCCCCGATCGCCACACCCGTAACGGGGTGATGTCGGGCTGTGACCCGAATCCCGGGGTCGCTGGCCTCAACGCTGCCGTGCATCGAGCTGCGCGATGACCTCGGCGGGCCGGTCTGTGATGAGCGTGTCCACACCGAGGTCGCACACGTAGTCGATCTCGTCGGGTTCGTTCACCGTCCAGACATATACCTGGTTACCCCGTTCGTGCGCCCGGTGCACGAACTCGGGATCGGCCTGCAGGATGTTCAGGCCCGGGCCGGCGATAGGGATCCCCGGGGGCAGCATGCCCTCACGCAGCCCCGGCAGCCGCCACTCGATCAGCAGCACGGTCGGGATGTCGGGCGCCAGGAGCCGCACGCGCCGCAGCGCCGTCGGGGCGAAGCTCATGACGACGACGCGGCTGTCCATGTCCGCGGGCTGGCGGATCGAGTCCGGCGGTCCGGCGTGCCCCGCCCAGCCGAAGCGCGCGAGCAGGTCGACGAGCTCCTTCTCGACCAGGCCTCCGTAGCGGGTCGGATGCTTGGTCTCGATCAGCAGGCGCACCGGATGTTCGGCGTCGGCCACCAGCTGCAGCAGTCGTTCCAGCGTGAGCACCCGGCCGTCCTCGGCGAGGTCCGGCGCGACGCCGGCGAGGTAGGGCGAGTCACCGATCAGCTCGTCGGCGGCGCCGGGCAGGTCGGTGCGCCACGAGGTGAAGTCGAGCGCCTCGAGGCCCGGCAGGTCGAGTTCGGAGACGACGCCCGAGCCGTCGGAGGTGCGGTTGACCGTGCGGTCGTGCACGCAGACCAGGTGGCCGTCGCGGGTGAGTCGTACGTCGCACTCGAGACCTTGCGCACCGGCCTCGATCGCCGAGACGTAGGCGGCGAGGGTGTGCTCGGCGACGGTCGACGACGCGCCGCGATGGGCGACCACGAACGGGCGTTCCGGCGCCGAGACGGCGGCACGCCGTCGCGTCCACCGATGTGGCCTCACACGGTTCATCGTCTCGCGCCTCGTTGTGAGTCAGGTGAAGACGCGCGGAACGTTCCGGCTGCGCGGTCGCTCAGGCGACCCGCGGCGGCCGGCCGTCCTCGCTGACCATGGGACGGCCGGCGGTCGCCCAGGCGAGCATGCCGCCGTCGAGATTGGACGCCTGCCAGCCCTGCTGGTTGAGCCACGCCGTCACCTGCGCCGACCGGCCGCCCATCTTGCAGACGACGACGATCGGGACGTCGCGGGCGAGGTCCTCGGTGTAGTTGACGTGTTGCGGCACCTGGTACATGGGCACGTGCCGGGCGCCGTCGATGTGGCCCGCGCTCCACTCGTCGTCCTCGCGCACGTCGAGCACGACGGTGTCGGGCGTGATGGCGGAAACGTCGACGGTCGGGATGTCACCAGGATGCATGCGCCAACCCTATTTGAGCAGTTTCGACAGCCGGCGGTCGGCGAGTTCGCGACCCTCGGTCTGGCATGTCGGGCAGTACTCGAAGTGCTTGTCGGCGAAGGACACCGAGCGCACGGTGTCGCCGCAGACCGGGCACGGCAGGCCGGCCCGCGCGTGCACCCGCAGCCCGCTTCGCTTCTCGCCCTTGAGCGTCGCGGCCCGCTGCCCCACCGAGCGCTCGACGGCGTCGGTGAGCACGCTCTGCAGCGCCGTGTGCAGCCGGCGCACCTCGTCCGGCGTCAGCTTCGAGGCGATCTTGAACGGCGACAGCCTGGCGGTGTGCAGGATCTCGTCGGAGTAGGCGTTGCCGATGCCGGCGATGACGCCCTGCTCGGTCAGCGTCCCCTTCAGCTGCGAGCGTGCCTCGGCCAGGATGTCGCCGAGCTGGTCCTCGGTGAGAGAGAGGGCGTCGGGGCCGAGCCGGGCCACGCCGGGGACCTCCGTGACGTTGCGGACGAGATAGACGGCGAGCCGTTTCTGGGTGCCCATCTCGGTCAGGTCGAACCCGGCCACCGGGCCCTCGGGGAACTCCGGCGCCAGGTGCAGCCGGAACGCCAGCGGGCCCTTGCCCGGACGGGGCGGTGCCGGCGGCAGCGAGTCACGCCATTGCAGCCAGCCGCCGCGGGCCAGGTGCATCACCAGATGCAGCCCGTCGAAGTCGAGGGACAGGAACTTCCCGAAGCGCGACGCGCCGTTGACCACGGCGCCGCTGAGCGCGCTCAGCGGCGGGTCGAACGTCTTGACCGCACTGAAGGCGGCGACGTCGGCGCGCTGGACGGCGCGGCCGACCGCGCGTTCGCGCAGGAACGAGGCGAGCGCCTCGATCTCGGGGAGTTCGGGCATCGCGTGTCGATCAGGCGGTGGCCGTGAGCTTGTCCAGCGGGAAGCGCACGCCGGTCGTCGCGTGGCACCGGTAGCCGTTCGGGTTCTTCGCCAGGTACTGCTGGTGGTAGTCCTCGGCGTAGTAGAACTCGCCCGCCGGAGCGATCTCGGTGGTCGCCTTGCCATAGCCGAGCTCGGTCAGGGTCTGGCTGAAGATCGTCTTCGCCCGCTCGGCGATCTCGCGCTGCGCCTCGTCGGTGTAGTAGATCGCCGAGCGGTACTGCGTCCCGACGTCGTTGCCCTGGCGCATGCCCTGGGTCGGGTCGTGCACCTCGAAGAAGGTGGCGACCAGCTTCTCGAAGCTCACCTGTTCCGGGTCGAACGCCACCAGGACGGCCTCGGTGTGTCCCGTCAGCCCGGAGCACACCTCCTCGTAGCTCGGGTGCGGTGTGTAGCCGCCGGCGTAGCCGACCGCGGTGGTCCAGACGCCCGGGAGCTGCCAGAAGACCTCTTCGGCGCCCCAGAAGCAGCCGAGGCCGAAGACGGCCGTCTGCAGACCGGCCGGAGCGTCGGTGAACGGTGGCTTGATCGGGCGGCCGGTGACGTAGTGCCTGGCCGGGATCGTGAACGGGTAGTCGTCGCGCCCGCGCAGTGCACGGTCCTGGTCGACGAGCTCGGACTTCTGGCGCGAGAACAGCATGACGTCAAGGCTACGAGGGCCTGGTTGCGGGCGCCACCATCGTTGCCGTGATCGGCAGCCGTGAGCGGTGTCCTCGGCGTAGCCTGTGAACCATGACTCAGTGGGGCCTCGACACCCTCTTCAATCCGGCCAAGCGGCACATGGACGAGGAGAAGCGGCGGCTGCAGGCCACGCGGGAGCAGATCGGCGACGCGTCGGGCGGCAAGCGCATCGATCTGGAGTCCGGCAAGGTGAAGATCCGGCGGACGGCGTCGAAGGCGGACGGGACCGGACGGGGCGGACGAGGCCGAAGCGGACGACGCGGACGAGTCGAGACATCGTTGAGTCGGGCATCGTTGCGTCGCACGCGGGCGATCAGGTCGAGTCCGCTGAGGATCGGGCTGCGGATCGGGCTGACGATCAGGCTGATGATCCGGGTGCGGCCACCGACCCCAAGACGTGACGAAGCCCCCGGCGGGCGGGGGTTCCACCGGGGGCTTCGTACGTGGTCCGACTGACTGCGGCGGTGAGCGGGGGTTTCATCGCCACGTCCTTGTCGTGGGTGCCGATCTCCGATGAGCGGGGGTTTCACCGGGTGATCGACGATTCAGTTGTGCCGGCTGGGCCGGGGCCTTGCGGGTTCTTCTTACCCTACTTTCACGGGGCTCTCACTTCGATGTTTTGTCTCTGTGAGGTTGTCCCGATAGACATATCTTGCTGTTAGTTCCGCGTTAGGTCAATACCTGTCTCAAGATGTGCCCAAGAAAAACTGATGATGATGTTCGGAGGCCATCTCTCCGTCGAATCCGAAGCTTATAAACCTTTCCGCAACTGAATCCGTAGCGAGGGTTCCGTCCCATGTGTCCGATTCGCGGGGACAACGTGGCGCAATCGGTCCGATTGGGTTTCTTGAGGTTTCGGGGTCGCGGCACGCAGACGCCGGGTCGGGCCCCGGCGCGCCGGGCGGTCAGCACGGATGCGAGGGTGAGCAGATGCGAACCATCGCACGGCGCGTGTCGCGATGAGAGTGCTCCTGATCGGCCCGCCCGGCTCCGGCAAGGGGACGCAGGGGGAGCGCCTCGCAGCACACGTGGGCGTCGAACACATTGCGGCCGGCGACCTGCTGCGTGCCGAGGTGGCCGCGGGGAGCGAGATCGGCCGCGAGGTCGCCGCGCTGCTCGAGCGCGGCGACCTGGTGCCCGACCGGATCATGCTCGACCTGCTGCTGCCGAAGGTCACCGCCGCGGCCGGGGCCGGCGGCTACCTGCTCGACGGCTTCCCGCGCACGGTCGAGCAGGCGGTGGCGGCGCGATCACTGGCCGAGCAGGCCGGTGCGGGCCCCGATGCGGCGATCTACCTCGACGTCGCGCGTGACGAACTCACCCGGCGGATCCTGCTCCGCGCCGAGGAACAAGGGCGCGCCGATGACAACGAAGAGACGGTGGCGAACCGCCTGCAGGTTTTCGACGAGGCGACCCGGCCGCTGATCGAGTACTACCGCACGCGGGGACTACTGCACATGATCGACGCCTCGCGCGACCAGGACACGGTCACCGCCGCGATCCTCGACTCACTCGGAGTCGGCTGACAGCGCGTCCTGCAGACTGTCGACGGTGTAGTCGTCGGTGTCGCGGTTGACCCACGTGCCCATGTCCTTCTCGTACATCTCGATCGCGTCCTCGATCGGACCGTCGTACTTGAGCCCGGTCCCGTCCAGGTAGAGGCCGCGTTCGCAGTAGCGCTTCAGCAGGCCCTCGCCGTGCGACACCATGAACAGCGTCGTGCCGCCCGCGAGCAGGTTGTCGATGCGGTTGAGGCATTTGTTGCGGAACGCCTTGTCACCGACGGCGAGCACCTCGTCGACCAGCAGGATCGGCTCGTACAGCCGCGAGACCACCGAGAACGCGAGCCGCACCTTCATGCCTGACGAGTAGTGCTTGTACGGGGTGTCGAGGAAGTCGCCGATCTCGGAGAAGTCGACGATCTCTTCGAAGGCGTCGTCGATCTCGGCCTCCGACATGCCGTGCAGGCCGGACACGAGCCGGATGTTGTCGCGTCCGCTCAGCTCGCCCTCGAAGCCACCGGTGAGCGCGATCAGCGGCGCGACGCCGGCGCGCACGGTCACGTCCCCTTCGTCGGGGATCAGCACCCCCGCGATGAGACGGAGCAGGGTCGACTTGCCCGCGCCGTTGCGGCCGACCACGCCGATCGACTCGCCCGGCTCGATGTCGAAGCTGACATGCCGGAACGGCCAGAACTCGCCGGGTGCGGTGCCGCCGGGGCCGAGGGTGCCGCGGAACAGCAGGTCGCGCAGGCTGCGCTTGCGGCGGCGGTTCTTTGAGAACTGCACGCCGACGTCGTTGACGCTGATGATCGGGCTGGGCATCGAGCCCGGCGCGTAGACGGGAGCGGTCATCGGCTCAGATCTCCTTGAGCATTTGGCTCTCGAACCGGGTGAACACCCATACCCCGATGTTGAACAGGACGAAGATCGAGATGACCGACATCAACACCGAGCGCCACACCAGTTCCTGCGGGAAGAACGCGGACCGTGAGAGCGTCAGGAATCCGGCGAGGGGGTTGTAGGACGCGACGCTGCGCAGGCTGGCCGGCACGTCCTTGACGCTCCAGAGCACGGGCGAGCAGTAGAACAGGAAACGCAGCACGATCGGGATGATGCGGTCGATGTCGCGGATCAGCACGGTCAGCGGCGCGAGGATCAATCCGATGCTCAGCACCATGAAGAAGCAGAGCAGCATCGCCACCGGCAGGAAGACGATGTCCCAGCTCGGCGTCTTGCGGTAGGCGATGGCGAACATCGCGACAACGGGCAGGCTGTAGACGTACTCGACGCCCTTGGACATTGCCACGCGCACGACCCACAACTCACGCGGCACGCTGCTCGAGCGCACCATCTGCGCCTCGGCCCGCAGCGCCTTGGCCGTCGCTGTGACCCCGCTCTGGAACCACGACATGATCATCTGGCCCATGACGAGGAACAGGATGTAGGGCGGGTAGCCGACGTGGCGGTGGAAGATCTGGGTGAAGATGAACCAGAACACCAGGCTCATCAGCAGCGGGTCGAGCACCGACCACACGTAGCCCAGGAACGACGCCGCGTAGCGCACCTTGAGGTCGCGACGCACCAGCAGCCCGAGGATGCGCCGGTAGTTCCACACGTTCCTGACGCGTTCCCACGTCGGGATCGCGCCGCTGGTGGTGCTGAACCCGCCAGGCCGGGTGCGCACACTGGCTGAGGTCATCTGGGCGGCTCCATCCGTCGTCCATCGGCCCGGTCCGGCGGGAAACGGGCCGAACAAGGATGGTACGAGTGTGCGCGCACGTGCTGTGCCGTCACACTCGGGCTCAGTGATGCACCGTGCACGCGGCATCGTCGTCGCCGTCCGCCGGACGCGCCGTCCGGGCGACGATGCCGAGTGCAAGGCAGGAGCCAGGATCTCTCGAGAGATCACATGGTGGGCAAGGGGGGAGTTGAACCCCCACGTCCTTTCGGACACACGGACCTGAACCGTGCGCGTCTGCCATTCCGCCACTTGCCCGGCTCGCCCGCTTCGCGGGCGCATGACAACGCCGGAAACGGTAGCACGGAGCGTCGTCACGGCCGGTCGCCCGTGTGTGCGCGCTGTGGGCCCGGACGCACCGTTTTGCGGGCGACCCGCGGCGTCCCAGTAGAATCCGAGGCTACGCACGCGGGTGTGCTGCTGCGTTGTGCGCGCAACACGAACGCGGAATCGCAACGCTGCGATGGCCCGGACGGAGGTTGGACGACGTGAGCCTGGCTCAGCGCTTCGAGCGCCGCCTCGAAGGCCTCGTCGGCGGTGCCTTCGCGCGCGTCTTCAAGGGCCAGGTCGAGCCGGTCGAGGTCGGGACGGCGCTGCAGCGCGAGGCGGGCGACCGCAAGAACGTGATGGGCAACGGGCAGGTCATGTGCCCGAACCGGTACCGCGTAACCCTGTCGCAGTCCGACTACGAGCGCCTGGTGCCCTGGGAGGCACAGCTGACGGCCGCGCTGGCCGAACTGGTCCAGGAACACCTCGACGAGAACCGCTGGACGACCATCGGCGACATCGAGGTCTATCTCGCCCGCGACGAGGAACTGCATACCGGGGTGTTCGGTGTCGCGTCGCGGATGGAGTCGAACGCGCCGCCGCGCCGCCGTCCGCACGACTCGCTGTCGATGCCCGTCATGCCCGGCGTCAGCCCCGGTGACTACGCCCAGCAGCCGCAGGGCGCGGCCGGCTATGCCTCGCCCCCACCGCGCGCACCGCAGCAGCCGCAGCCGCCGCAGCCACAACAGCAGCCGTCGCCGCCGCCCTACGCGCCGCCCCAGCAGCGCCAGGCACGGGCGGTGCTCATCGTCGATTCGACCAACCAGCGCTTCGAGCTGCGCTACGGGAGCAATGTCATCGGCCGCGGGTCGGACTCCGATCTGCAGCTCCTCGACCAGGGCGTCTCACGCCGCCACGTCGACGTGCAGTACGACGGTCAGCGCGCCACCATCTACGACCTCGGCTCGACCAACGGCACGACCGTGAACGGGCACGAGATCGGCAGCCACATGTTGCGCCACGGAGACGTCGTGCGCCTGGGACACACGCGGATGGTCTTCAACCAGGACAACGCGTGAATTCGGCTCTCGCGCTGCAGGTCATGCGCTTCGGGTTCCTTGCCCTGCTCTGGCTGTTCGTCTTCGCGGCCGTCCGCGTGATCCGCGGCGACCTGCGCACCAGCGGGCAGGCCCGTGTCGCCACGCCACCGGCGCGACGACGGGGGTCGCGCTCGGCGGCGCCGTCCAGTCGCGCGAGCAGCGCCGGCAACCGCGGGCCGACCCAGCTCGTCGTGACCGAGGGTGGGCTGCAGGGCACCCGAATCGGCCTGACCGGCGCGCCGGTGCTCATCGGACGTGCGAACGACTCGACCCTCGTGCTGACAGACGACTACGCGAGCACCCGACACGCACGGATCAGCCTGCAGGACGGCATGTGGGTCGTCGAGGACCTCGGTTCGACCAACGGCACGTACCTCGGCCAGCGCAAGCTCGACGGGCCGGTGCCGATGGAGGTCGGTGTACCGCTGCGCATCGGCAAGACAGTGCTGGAGTTGCGTTAGTGGCTCTCACGCTGCGCTACGCGGTCCGCTCCGACCTCGGTCTCGTCCGGGGCAACAACGAGGACTCGGTCTATGCCGGTCCGCGCCTGCTCGCGATCGCCGACGGCATGGGCGGGCACGCGGCGGGCGAGGTGGCCAGCAAGATCGTCATCGGGACGATGGAACCGCTCGACGACGACCGGATCCCGGGCGACCTGATCGCCGCGCTGCGCGGAGCCGTGCTCGAGGCCAACCAGCGCATCGCCGACGCCGTCGAGCAGAACGCCGAACTCGACGGCATGGGCACCACCCTGACTGCACTGCGCTTCGCCGGCTCGCAGGTCGCCCTGGTGCACGTCGGCGACTCGCGCGCCTACCTGCTCCGCGACGCGGAACTGAACCAGATCACGCACGACGACACGTACGTGCAGTACCTGGTCGACTCCGGCAAGCTGACGCCCGAGGAAGCCAAGGATCACCCGCGCAAATCGGTGATCCTGCGTGCGCTGCGCGGTGCCGAGGTCGAGCCCGACGTTTCGATCCGCGAGGCCCACGAAGGCGACCGCTACCTGTTGTGTTCGGACGGGCTGTCCGATGTCGTGACCACCGAGACGATGGCCGAGACACTGGGCATCCCCGATCCGCAGGAGTGCGCCGACCGGCTGGTCGAGCTGGCGCTTCGTGGCGGCGGACCCGACAACGTGACGGTGATCGTCGCCGACGTGGTCAACGCCCGCCCCGGTGACGTGGTCGACGACATCCCGGTGCGCGACGGCGCCTTCGTCGACCCGGCCGCAGCGGAGACTTCGCCGACCGACAGCGCCGCCGAACGAGCCGCGGCGATGTCGCGTCCGGCCCGACCCGCGGCCGAGCCCGAACCGACCAAGCGGCGGGCCCGGTGGAAGATCCCCGCGATCGTTATCGGCGTGCTCGTCCTCATCTTCTCGGCACTCGGCGGCACGTACGCCTGGGCGCAGACTCAGTACTACGTCGGCCGTGCCGGTGACGAGGTCGCGATCTACCAGGGCGTCGACGCCTCGTTCGGGCCGTTGAAGTTCTCCGAGGTCTACCGCAACACCGGACTGAAGGTCGCCGATCTGAACCCGGCCTGGCGTTCGCAGGTCGAGTCGGGCATCACCGCGAGCAGCAAGTCCGACGCGTTCCACATCGTGCAACGGCTGCACCACCAGACCGCCCCGCCGTGCCCGACCGCGACAGCAACGGCGACCGACTCGCCGCCGTCGTCCGGCCCGGCCACCTCGACGCCGGCCTCGACGACCTCGCGCGTGAGTTCGACCTCCGTACCCAAGTCACCGACGCGCACGACGCACACCTCGCCGAAGCGCACCCGGCTGCACACGAAGTCGGCAGCAACGCACGTGCGGCTCTCGCCGACGCCGCACGTCACCGGCTCGGCGAAGTCGATCACGTCCGGTGTGAAGTCGGCCGCGACCTCGGCACTCAAGTCGGCTACCGCCACGAAGACGACCGGTTCGCACACGTCAACGCCGTCCGTGTCGTCGTCCGTGCCTGCGTCGTCGAGCACGTCCCCGACTCCGCCTACGGCGTCGTCGACGCCAGGGTGCCGGTAGCCGTGGCGAGTTCCGGAACGCAGGCGCTGAAGCTCCCTACGCGGCGCAACGCCGAATTGCTGATGCTCATCTTCGCGGTGCTCATCGTCGTCGCGGCCGAGGCCGCCGTCGAGGCCGCGGAGGGTGGCACGTTCTCGTCGCGCCTGTTCACCTATGCCGCCGTGCCGATCGTCATCGGCGTCATCACGCATCTGGTCATCCGTCGCCTCGCCCCGTACGCCGACCCGCTGTTGCTCCCGATCGCAGTGCTGCTCAACGGCCTCGGTCTCGTGATGATTCATCGCCTGGACGTCGGGCTCGCTCGCCAGGCCAAGGATCTCGGCGAGAGCTACTCCAACTCCGCGCCGACACAGGTGCTGTGGACGGCCATCGGGGTGGCGTTGTTCATCGCGCTGATCATGCTCATCCGTGACCACCGGTCGCTGCAGCGCTACGCCTACACCCTGGCGTTGGTCGGCCTGGTGTTCATGCTGCTGCCGGCGCTGCTGCCCGCGCGGTTCAGCGAGGTCAACGGGGCGCGCATCTGGATCCGGCTCGCCGGCTTCTCGATCCAGCCGGGCGAGTTCGCGAAGATCCTGCTCACGATCTTCGGCGCCGCCTACCTCGTGGCCAAGCGCGACGTGCTGGCCCTCGCCGGACGCCGGATCGGATTCTCACTCGGCAAGCGCTTCATCGGGTTCGACCTGCCGAGGGGGCGCGACTTCGGCCCGCTGCTCGTCGTCTGGCTGCTGTGCATCGGGGTGCTGGTGCGCGGCCACGACCTCGGCACGTCGCTGATGTTCTTCGGCCTGTTCGTCGTGCTGCTGTACGTGACCACCGAGCGGGTCAGCTGGGTCATCATCGGCATCCTGCTGTTCGCCCTCGGCGCCTACGTGTCCTACCAACTGTTCGGGACGGTGCAGACCCGCGTCGACGTGTGGTTGCACCTGTTCGACGCGAAGCACAACGGGGATGGCTACCAGTTGCGCCAATCGCTGTTCGGTCTCGGGACGGGCGGCATCTTCGGAGCCGGGCTCGGCAGCGGGCACCCCGAGCTCGTCCCGCTGCCCGCGACCGACTTCATCGTGTCGTCGTTCGGCGAAGAGATCGGCCTGTTCGGCGTCGTCGCGTTGCTCGTCCTCTACGGCATCTTCGTCGGACGCGGACTGGCCGCGGCGATCGCGGTGCGCGACGCGTTCGGCAAGCTGCTCGCGACCGGCCTGTCGTTCCTCGTCGGGCTGCAGCTGTTCGTGGTCATCGCAGGCGTCACGCGGCTGTTGCCCGAGACCGGTTTGACCACGCCGTTCCTGTCCTACGGCGGTTCGTCGCTCATCGGCAGCTGGGTGCTGCTCGCCCTGCTGTTGCGCATCTCCGACGCGGCGCGCCGGCCCGCGACGATTCCGCCGGCCCGTCCCGAAGCGCAACCCGTGGCGATGGGCAACCGATGAACACCTCCATCCGCAAGGTTGCCGCGGCGCTGGCCGTGCTCATGATCGCGTTGTTCGTGAACCTCAACTGGGTGCAGGTCGTCAAGAGCAACAGCTACCGGGACAACCCGCAGAACAGCCGCGTGCTGCTCAACGAGTACTCGAGCCCGCGTGGCGACATCACCGTCGGCGGCAACGCCATCGCGCATTCCAAGGCCACCAGCGACACGTTGAAGTACCTGCGGGTCTACCCCGGCGGGCCGGAGTACGCGCCGGTGACCGGTTTCTACTCACTCGGCGCGACACCCAGCACGTTCCTCGGCACGACGGGCATCGAGACCGCGGAGAACTCGGTGCTCTCGGGCGACGACCCGAAGCTGTTCGGCACGAGGCTCACCGATCTGCTGACCGGGCGCAATCCGCGCGGTGGCAGTGTCGAGCTCACGCTCGACAAGGCGACGCAGGACGCGGCGTACACGAACCTGCGTCAGGGCAGCAACGGAACGGTGCGTCGTGGCGCCGTGGTCGCGATCGACCCCCGCACCGGCGCGATCCTGGCGGCAGCGAGCTCGCCCTCGTACGACCCGAGCCAGCTCAGCCTCCACAACGTCGGGAAGATCGACAAGAACTTCCACCGGCTGAGCAAGAACCCGGCGCAGCCGATGCTCAACCGAGCGTTCAACCAGCTCTACCCGCCGGGCTCGACGTTCAAGGTCGTCGTCTCCGCTGCCGCGCTCAAGGCCGGTGTCAAAGCCGACACCAAACTGATCGCCCCCAACGGCTACTACCCCGAGACGGGACGCACGGCGTCGGGCTGCCCGGCGGGAAGCGTGAACTGCATCGAGAACTTCAGCGGCGAGACGTGCTTCGACGGCAAGTTCGCGACGTTGGCGTACTCGTTGGCGAAGTCGTGCAACACGACGTTCGCCGCGCTGGCGGTCGAACAACTCGGCGGGCAGAAGATCGCCGACCAGGCCAAGGCGTTCGGGTTCGACCCGTCGACGCCGTTGCAGATCCCGCTGCCGGTCGCCTCGTCGCACGTGGGTTCGCAGGCGGACCTGACCGAGAAGGGCTTCCTCGCCCGCACCGCATTCGGGCAGCAGGACGTCCGGATGACCCCGCTGCAGGGCGCGATGATCGCCGGCGCCGTCGCCAACGACGGCACCCTGATGCAGCCGTATCTGGTCGACCGTGAGCTCGCGCCGAATCTCGACGTGCTGGCTAAGACCGTCCCGACGCAGATCGACCAGGCGGTCGACCCCGGCCTCGACCAGCAGCTGCAGCAGATGATGGAAGGCGTCGTGACGCAGCCCTACGGCACCGGCCAGGAAGCTGCCATCCCGGGCGTCGTGGTCGGCGGCAAGACGGGTACGGCCGACACCGGACGCAAGCTGAAGAACGGTCAGGACGAACCGCCGGACGCGTGGTTCATCGGCTACGCCAGCGTCGACGGCGTTCCCAAGATCGCCGTCGCCGTGATCATCGAGAACGGCGGCGTGGCCGGTAACGAGACCACCGGCGGTGAGGCCGCGGCACCGGTGGCCAAGGCCGTCATGCAGGCCTATCTGAACGGTCACCCCAAGTGACGCGACGGCGAGGCTGACCCCGGCCCGGCCCGTCACCCAGCACACTGAGCACCACCACGAGTGAGGACAGGAAGGTTATGGCGCAGCCCCGACTGGTCGGTGGGCGATACGAACTCGGTGACCTCATCGGTTACGGAGGGATGGCCGAGGTGCACCGCGGACGCGACGTGCGCCTCGGACGCGACGTCGCCATCAAGGTGCTGCGTGCCGACCTCGCGCGCGATCCGTCGTTCCTCAACCGGTTCCGGCGCGAGGCGCAATCGGCTGCCGGCCTGAACCACCCGTCGATCGTGTCTGTGTACGACACCGGCGAGGACGTGGGTGCCGAGGGCACGACCCAGCCCTACATCGTGATGGAGTTCGTCGAGGGCCGCACGTTGCGCGACATCCTCAAGAGCGAGGGCCGCCTGCCGCCGCGGCGCGCGATGGAGATCGTGGCCGACGTATCGGCCGCGCTCGACTTCAGCCACCGCGCGGGGCTGGTGCACCGCGACGTCAAGCCTGCGAACGTGATGATCACGCATTCGGGCGCGGTCAAGGTGATGGACTTCGGCATTGCGCGTGCCGTCGCCGACAACTCCGCCACCGTCACCCAGACCGCGAACGTGATCGGCACCGCGCAGTACCTGTCGCCCGAGCAGGCGCGTGGTGAGGCGGTCGACGCACGTTCGGATGTCTACTCGACGGGGTGCCTGCTCTACGAGCTCGTCGCGGGCGTGCCGCCGTTCCAGGGCGATTCGCCCGTCGCGGTGGCCTATCAGCACGTGCGCGAGAACCCTGCCATGCCGTCGTCGCGCGTTCCCGGACTGCCGCGCGCGCTCGACTCGATCGTGATGAAGGCGCTCGCGAAGAACCCGCAGAACCGGTACCAGAGCGCGGGCGAGATGCGCAATGACCTGCAGCGGGCGCTGGCGAACCAGCCGGTCTCGGCGGAGTCGGTCATGACCGACGCCGAACGCACACAGTTCATCGCCCGCACGCCGCCCCCGCCGGTCGGGCTGCCGCACCGTGACCTCGATCCCGCCGACCACGAGCGGGAACGGCGCAACGCCGTTATCTGGGCGGCCATCGTGATCGCGTTGCTGCTGGTGATCGGCGCCGGGTGCGTTCTTCATCTACAAGCTCGGGTCGAACAACGACAGCGGCAAGAAGGTCGCCGTTCCGAACCTGGTCGGTCTGACCCTCGCGGCGGCCAACAAGCAGCTCGGCAACAAGGCCAACTGCAGCGCGACGAACTCGTGCACGGTCTATCTGGTGCAGAACACGGAGTCGCCGACGACGGCCGGCCCGTGTGACGACAAGTCGACGCCCACGAAGGAAAACGTGATCTGCAAGGTCACCGACCAGGCCGGCGCGACGGTGCCCGCCAACGCCGACGTGACCCAGGGTTCGACGGTGCTCTACTCGCTGTACAAGAAGGACGTCCTCAACGTCCCGTACGTCGTCGGGTTCGTCGTTCCAGGATGCGGTCAACACGCTGCAGGGTGTCGGGCTCGTGGCAGTGCAGGGCAAGCCGATCAACACCTTCGACCAACCCGCCGGTGACGTCGCCACCCAGCGGCCGAAGTACAACGCAACCGCGCCACGGGGTTCGAAGGTGACCCTGCGGGTGTCGACCGGCAAGGCAGTGCTGCCCGACGTGACGAAGATGTCGGTCGGGGATGCGCGCAACGAGCTGAACCGCAAGCAGTTCACGAACATCGGCCCGAACCGCACGGTCACCGGGCCGGTGCAGGCGAAGGACGGCACGGTCGTCGGCATGAGCCCGACTCCCGGCAACGCCTACGCTGCCGACGTGCTCATCAGGCTCAGCGTGTACCACTACGTCGCGCCGCAGCCGACCTGTGACTCGAGCCCGGTGACGCCGCCGGCGACCCCGGTGACGTCAGTGAGCGTCGGGCCGTCCAGCACCACCACGGTGACGACGACCCCGACGCCCACGCCGACGACGTCCAACGGCCTGCCACCCTGCTAGCGGCCGGCCGCCGACGGCCGACGTTGCATTCGGCATCGTCGTCCGGAGGGGCGTCCGTTCCACCGCTGCCGACGATGCCGGGTGCACCGTGGTCGGCGCGCGTCGCCGTCGCCTGCGCACGGCGGTTGGGCGGTCATCGACGACGGTGACGATCCGCCGCCTGACATCGGCGTGCGCGCGCCGGTGCCGACCTGAGTCCTATTCCTCGCGAGGCAGCAGCACGAGTGCCTGGAGCCCGGATTCGCCGTCGGGACGGGCGGTGAGCCGCACCGTCGCCTCATGGGCGCGCAGCAGATCACGCACGATCGGTAGGCCCAGACCGGTGCCGCCCGAGTCGCGCGAGCGCGAGCTCTCCGAGCGGTAGAACCGGTCGAAGACGCGTTCGCGTTCCGACTCCGGCAGGCCGGGCCCGTCGTCGGTGACGGCGAGCCGGGCGGACGGCCCGTCGGTGTCGACCGCGACGTCGACCCGGCTGCTCGCATACCGCACCGCGTTGTCGACCAGGTTCACCACGACACGGTGCAACGCGTCGCGCTCGCCGAGCACGACCACTTCGGACGCGGCCGTGCACTCGACCGGCACGCGTGCGTGTTCGTAGGTGGGCATGATCGACTGGACAAGCGCGCCGAGGTCGACCGACTCGTACCGCGCCGACCCGGCACCGGTCTCATCGAGCCGGGCGAGGGCGAGCAGGTCCTCCACGAGCCGGTCGAGCCGGCTCACATCGATCAGCACGTCGTCGATCAGATCTGGCCAGTCGGTGTCAGGGCCCAACCGCTGCGCGACCTCGAGCTGCACACGCAGCGACGCCAGCGGTGAGCGCAACTCGTGCGCCGCGTCGCCGACGAAGGTGCGCTGTCGCGACGTCGCCGACTCGATCCGGTCGAGCATCTGGTTCAGCGTCACTGCGAGGCGGTGGATCTCGTCCTGCGCACCCGGCACCGGCAGCCGCTGGCCGGACAGGCCGGCCGCGGTGATGTCGGCCGCGCCGTGCCGCAGGGCGGCCACCGAGCGCAGCGTCAGCGTCGTCACGAAGTATGTCGACAACCCCACGAGCAGCACGGCTATCGGGCGCGCCGATCAGGGCCGCCTTGGTCAGCACCCGCACGCTGTCGTCGACCCGCGACACGTCGGTGTAGACGACGACCGTGTATCGATGCGCGGGCACGGCGAGCACCCGGAGCTGCACCCCGGTCGGGGCCGTGCTCTCGACGTCGAAGCGTTGCCCGGCCCGCGCCGCCGCGAGCTGCTCCTTGGTCAGGTACGACTGGCTGCGGTCGACGCCCGGCCCTGACGCCGAGACGACCGCGTCGTGCGGGTCGAGCACCTGCACCGCGGTCACACCGGTCGGCGGGATGACCGTGCCCGGTACGGGCCCGGGGCTGCTGACCAGCCGAGCCACCGCTACCGCACTCTTGTGCGCCGAGGCGTCCAGCACCCGCAGCAGCGCGTAGCGCTGCAGCACGATCACCAGCACCGCGCCCGTCGCGACGGCGATGCTGAACAGCGCAGTGGCCAGCAGCGTCAACCGCGCGCGCAGCGACTGCCGCGCCCAGTAGCGTCCCGGCCACGCCAGCACGCCCCAGCGTGACACGAGTCAGGACCTCCAGCAGGCGATCAGGATGCCGCCGGCTCGGCCGTCAGCCGGTATCCGGCGCCCCGCACGGTCTGGACGGTCTGCCGGTTGAAGGGGGTGTCGATCTTGCGGCGTAGGTAGCCGACGTAGACCTCGACGACGTTGGCGTCACCCTCGTAGTTCGCGTCCCACACGTGGTGCAGGATGTCGGCCTTGCTCACTGCATCGCCCGCGCGCCGCATCAGGAACTCCAGCAGCGAGAACTCGCGCGGCGTGAGCTCGATCGGGGTGTCGCCGCGCTTGACCGTGTGAGCAGCCGGATCGAGCACGAGGTCGTCGACCGTGAGGGCGGCCGGTCGCGGCTGCACCCCGCGGCGCAGCAGCGCGCGCAACCGGGCGAGCAGCACGACGAACGAGAACGGCTTCGTCAGGTAGTCGTCGGCGCCGAGGTCGAGTGCGTCGGCCTCGTCGTACTCGCCGTCCTTGGCAGTCGAGCATCAGGATCGGAACCCAGTTCTCGGCGGCGCGCAGGTGCTCGATGATGCGGTAGCCGGACAGCCCCGGCAGCATGATGTCGAGGACGACTGCGTCGTACACCGACTCCTGCGCCATGTGCAGCCCGTCCGGGCCGGTGTGGGCGATGTCCACGGTGAAGCCTTCGTTCGACAGGCCTCGCTGCAGATGCCGACGCCAGCCGGGCTTCGTCCTCGACGATCAAAAGTCGCACGGTCACTCCTTGTTGAGATCGTCCTCAGGGTCCCACCTGAGGGATGAGCAGGAGGCGTGAGGGCTCAGCCCGATCACAGTGCAAGGCTCCCATCGTGGATGCAGTGAAGTCACCGGGGATCCTCGCCAGGCACCCCGAGTTGCGCTGGCTCGCATCCGTCGTCGTCCTCGGGGCGGCGATCGTCGCGGTGACCAGCTACGTCTCGGGCACCTTTCGCGACGAGACGTCCCTGTCGGTGACCGGGCCCGAACAGCTGGTCTCGGAAGTACGCGCCCCGCATCTCGGCGGCTACGCGGGCACGATCCTGGCGAAGGTCAACCTGGGTCTGCCGCACTCGTTGATCGCCGCGCTCGAGAGCGAGCTGCCCTACGGCGGTTCGCTGCTCAACGGCTCGCACACCATCCGGTACTGGTACGCCAACGAGCAGCAGCAGCGAGTCGCGATCCTCGGCCAGAACGACGAACAGGACGTGTTCCGCGACGGCACCCGGATGGTGCTCTGGGACACACACAGCAGAACGTACGAGCGCCACGTCGTCGACACCGATCAGAGCGGATTGCCGCTGTCGGCGGGTCCTGCCGCCGTGCTGACACCGCCGCAGCTGGCCGAGGACATCCTCTCCATCCCGAACGATGCCCGGTCGACCACACTTCGCAGCGGCGACCAGGTCGTGCCCGGCCGGCCTACCTACGAGCTCGTCGTCGTGCCGGTCTCGTCACGGTCGTTGATCGGCTCGGTTCACATCGACATCGACGGGCGGCAGGCAGTGCCGGTGCGGGTGCAGATCTTCGCCCGCGGCGAGAGCGAAGCCGCCATCGACATCTCCTTCACGAGCATCTCCTTCGGTCCGCCCGAGGATCGCAACTTCTCCTTCGTGCCGCCCCCCGGTGCTATCTCGCGGGTCGGCGGTCTGTTGCCGACCGAGAACGTGCGCGAGCTCGGGACGGACTGGCTGCAGCTCATCTCGTACCAGACCTCGCCGCCGGTGGCCGGGCTGATCGAGAAGACGTTCGGTGCGCGCATGCATGCCGTCAAGGGCAAGTGGGGCTCGGGACGGGTGTACAGCGCCGGCGTGGTGTCGGTACTCGTGACGAAGCAGGCGCGCATCCTCGCAGGCGCCGTGAAGCCGGGTGTCCTCTACTCAGCCGCACGGAAGCGATAGCCGCTACTGCAGGTAGCCCTCGACCTCGTTCACCGAGCGCTCCTGGGCGACGTCGGGGTCGTCACCGGTGTCCTCGCGGGCGCGGCGCTGCCGCAACAGGTCCCACGCCTGGTCCAGCTGCTCCTCGAGGTGCTGCAGCCGCATGCGGTCCTGCCCGCCGAGACCGTGGTGGTCGGCGCGCAGCTGCTTCTCCTCGGCGACGAGCTGATGGATGTTCTCGAGAATCGTCTTGTCGTCCACGCAATCAATCCTTCTCGGTCGGGCCGCGGTCGCGGTAGTGGTACTGCTCGTTCGGCTGCTGGCCCGTCGCCAGCGCCATGCGGTTGGTGAAGTTGTACATCGACGCGATCTCGACGACGTCCCACACCTCGTTCGTGGTCAGCCCCACGTCGGACAACATCTCCAGATCGTCCTCGCTCATCAGGTGCGGCGAGGTCGTCAGCTTCTCGGCGTAGGCGCAGATCGCCACCCGGCGGTCGTCGAGGTCGGCGTGCCGCCAGTTCGTGGCGATCTGGTCGGCAAGGATCTCGGCAGCGAGGTCGCCGCCGAGGGCAACGCGCAGCGCATGACCGTGCGACACGATGCAGTAGGTGCAGCGGTTGTAGGAGCTCACGACGACGGCGATCATTTCGCGATCTGCGGCATCGAGGTTCTCGGTGGGTTCGTGCAGCTGCTGGTAGTGCGCGAACCAGGCGGAGAAGCGCTCCGGCCGGACGCTGTAGTTGGCGAAGACGTTCGGCAGGAACCCGAGTCGCTCGCGGGCCTTCGCGAACAGCGACTGGATGCGATCAGGCAGCGTCGTTTCGTCCGGCACATCGAAGAACCAGGCGATGCGAGCCATCTCTAAACCTTTCTGCGCCAGCAGCTAGACAACCGGATACAACCTCAGAGGGACGCGCGCCAATCGAGCCAGGGCTTGAGCGGCGCGAGATCGTCGTAGTCCGGGCCGTCGAGGCCGACGGTGAACAGGGTGGCGCCGGCGTCGAGCAACGGCGGGCCGACCCGTCCCGGATCTCCCTTGGGCGCGCCGACCGACAGCTCGATCTCGCCGGGATCACGGCCGACGTCGCTGCAGTGCTTGTGCAGGACGGCGGTCTTGCGCTCGAGTGTGGCGAGATCGCTGAACGAGTGCCAGATGTCGGCGTGCCTGGCGACCAGCCGCAAGGTCTTCTTCTCGCCGCCCCCGCCGATGAGCACCGGGATCTTCCGCGTCGGCGCGGGGTTCAGCTTGCCCCAGCGTGATTCGACACGCGGCAGATCCTCGGCGAGCTGATCGAGGCGGCCACCAGCCGTCCCGAACTCGTATCCGTACTCGTCGTAGTCGCGCTCGAACCATCCCGACCCGATGCCGAAGATGAGGCGGCCGTCGCTCATGTGGTCGACCGTGCGTGCCATGTCTGCAAGCAGCTGCGGGTTGCGGTAGCTGTTGCAGCTGACCAGCGCCCCGATCTCGACGCGACTGGTCTGCTCGGCCCAGGCGCCGAGCATCGTCCAGCACTCGAAGTGCTTTCCGTCCGGGTCGCCGTACAGCGGGTAGAAGTGGTCCCAGTTGAAGATCACGTCGACGCCCATGTCCTCGGCGCGGCTGACCGTGTCACGGATGGTGGCGTAGTCGGCGTGCTGGGGTTGCAGCTGCAGTCCGATGCGGACGGGACGTGTCGGCGAAGTCATACTCCGACGCTACTGGCGCGGTGGTGATGTCCGGCTAGGGGTGCGCGACCGTGAGGGTGAAGGTCTGCGAGACGCTGCCGCGAACGTTGGCTGCACGCGGGTGCAGCACGTACCTCTTCGCGGTGCCCGGCGCGGCGGCGACTGCTGACGGCGCGGCCAGGAGGGCGCTGGCGACAGTGACGACGATGGTGACGACGGCAAGCGGACACACGCGTGCGCGCAAATCGAATCCCTCCCAAGGACTCCGGCAAGGTGATCCTCCCGGACCGGACCGACGCTATCGAGACGAACCCGATGATGAATCCGGTGTTCCCTAAGCGTGAGGACGAAGGCCCGCAGGTCAGGGTTCGAGCAGCACCAACGGGATCTCGCGCTCGGTCTTCTCCTGGTAGCCGGCGTAATTTCGATGCTTGGCCGTGATCTGCGGCCACAGCAGCGCGCGCTCGTCCGGAGTCGCCACGCGCGCACGCATCTTCTGCTTGGCCGTGCCGATGATCCGGACCTCGACGTCGGGGTTGTCGCGCAGATTGAGGAACCACGCCGGATGGATTTCGTCACCGCCGCGGGAGGCGACGACCACGTAGGTGTCGCCCTGCTGCAGCGGCGAGGTGAGCATGACCGAACGCGGTCGCCCGCTCTTGCGTCCGATCGTCGTCAGCTCCAGCGACGGCATGCCGAGCAGGTTGGCTCCGAGCTTGTCGCGAGTGAGCGCAAGCATGACGCGGTGCGAGGAGTTCATCGCCTTGAGAACGAGATCGCAGGGCATCGTGCGACGGTAACCTGCGCGCGATGTCGGTGCCGCGGTGAAAGCGCCATGTTGTGGTGAGCATCGCCGATCGCGCGGTGACCTCACGCCGAACAGGGCGTTGTGCTGCGAGGATGGGCCGGTGACCGCGCTGCTGACGAGTCCGCGCCCGACCGATGTGTTGGGCGTGTGGCAACTCGAGCGGCGGCTGGTCGACCGGCACGCCGGCGGGTTCGGCCGCGTCAGCGGGTGGCTCGAACTCACGCTGGTCGGGTCGATCGTGCACTGGCTGGAACTGGGCGAGTTGCACTGGGACGGCGGGCGCTACGAGGTGACCCGCGAACTGCACATCGTGCCGGTGCGCGACGGTTGGGAGGTGCGCTTCACCGACGGCCGTCCGTTCCATGCGTGGCGGCCCGGGGAGCTGGTCGAGCATCCGTGCCGCGCCGACCTCTACCGCGGCCTCATCGACATCGATCCGGCGCGCACCCGGCTGCGCGTGCTGTGGGACGTGCGCGGCCCGTTCAAGGACCAGCGGATCGTGACCCGGTGCGTGCGCTCGCTCAGCCCAGCAGTACCAACTCGACGCGGTGCCCGCCCGACGGCGTGATCTCGATCGGCACACCCCAGTCCTGCCGGGCCAGGTAGCAGGCGGGGTGCTCGCCGCCGTCGTCGCACGACGCCACCTGCGCGACCACCTGCAGCACGCCCGTGCCGCGCTCGGCCATCACGAGGTCGCGGGCCAGGTCCCTCGACTCGCCCGCGCCCGCCAGGAGCAGCTCGGGCGGTGACGCCGACACGGTGAGCGTGGTCGACGGTCCGTACCGCTCGTCCAGGCTGCGACCGGGCGCCGGCGCGAACCGTACGTCGAGCCGCACCGTTCCCGGTGCCACCGCAGAGACGGGACGAGCGGTCTGTTGCGGAGCCTCATGGACCAACTCCGTCGCCGGCACGGGCCGCACCAGGCGATGTGCGGCCGACTCGACCACGACAAGATCGCCATCGACGAGCACCGCCCCTGAGGGTTCGTCGAGATCGGCGGCCAGGGTGCTGACCCGGTCGGTGCGCGGGTCATAGCGCCGGACTGCGCCGTTGTAGGTGTCGAGTACGGCGAGGGTGGCGTCGTCGAGCAGCGTGACGCCGAGGGGGTGCTGCAGCCGTGCGGTCGCGGCCGGGCCGTCGACGTGGCCGAAGTCGAACAGCCCCTCGCCGACGGCGGTGTGCAGCGTGGCGTCGATGGTGAGATAGCGCAGCGCGGAGGTCTCCGAGTCGACGAACCACACCCGGTCGCCGTCGACGGCGAGCCCGGACGGCTGCGCGAGCCAGCCGTCGAGGGCGGCACCGTCGCGCAATCCTTCGACGGTCGTGCCGGCGAGCACCTCGGTAGCGCCGGTGGACGGGTCCACCGCGAGCAGCAGATGCACGCCGGCGGCGGCGACGACCAGCTTGCCGAGAGCGGGCCACCACGCGACGTCCCATGGCGAGAGGACGGCTGGGATGGGCCCCGTGACCGTGCGTGCGTCGCGCAGCTCGTGGGCCAGATCGATGGTCTGCACGGCTGCGCCGTCGCGCAGTCGGACGCGGCGCAGGAGGTGGTTGGCGGTGTCGGCGACGAACAAGTCGCCGTCGAGCTCGGCGAGTCCGTTCGGCTCGGCGAAGCGCAGCGGGTCATCGGTACGGCCGCGGGTGCCGTCGCCGATGCGGCGCACGACCGTGTCGGCCGCTAGCTCGACGAGCTGATGGTGCCCGGCGTCAGCAACCATCAGGCTGCCTGACGGCAGAAGGATCGCCTTTGCCGGAAAGCGCAATGTGCTCGGCTCAGGCGTTGGCGCGACGTACGGCTCGTCCGCGCGGCGCAGCGTGTACTGCGGCGAGAGGTCGGCGATCGTCATGTCGATCGCGCTGACCTGGCCCTCGCCGGCGGCCTGCGCCACGACGTAGCCCTCAGGGTCGATGAGCACGAGTGTCGGCCACGCCTTGACCGCGTACTGCCGCCATAACCGCAACTCGGGATCGTTGAGCACCGGATGGGCGATCTCGTTGCGCTCGACGGCCGCGCGCACGGTCGCGTCGGAGCGTTCGTGCGAGAACTTCGGCGAGTGCACGCCGATCACGGTGAGACTGTCGCGGTACTTCGCCTCCAGCGGACGTAGCTCGTCGATGACGTGCAGGCAGTTGCCGCAGCAGCTCGTCCAGAAGTCGAGTAGCACCCACCGACCGCGCAGGTCGGCGAGCGCGAGCGGGTGGGTGGTGTTGAACCACGATCCGTCGGCGAGTTCGGGAGCGCGAACGCGGACGTGGGCCACATCTCGTGAAGACATCCTGGCCCCACATTGTTCCGTACCGTGCCGTCCCGCAGCCGTTTCCCCGCTGGTGCTCGGTTCGGGGTGCGCCGACCGAGCACCAGCGGGGAAAGGGCTCCGAGATGACGAACGCCCGCCGCGTCCGGAGGGGACGGGCGGGCGTGGGGTCTACGCGGTCGGTCAGAGACCGCCGACCTGCGCGCGCGCGGCGAGCGCGCGGAGCTCCTGCTCCATGGGGCCCGAAGCGTTGCGCAGGGCGCGCTCGAACTCACGGGAGGTGCGACGCTTCGCGAGCTTGCGCATCAGCGTGGAAGTGCGGGACATCGGAGTGCCTTTCGTGTCTGAGGATTCTTAACCAGAATGCCTAGTACAACCGACGAAAGCAAAGCGATATGCCCTGTGGTGCGCCGGATCACAGGATCTGATCCGGTATTTACAGCAGTGCCAGTCCCGGGTCACTGAGCACTGCCGCAACGTCGGCGAGGAACTGCGAGCCTTGCTGGCCGTCGACGAGGCGGTGGTCGAACGAGACCGCGAGCTGGGTCACCCAGCGCGCTTCGATGCGCTCGTCGGCACCCGCGCCGACGACCCACGGGCGGCGGTTGATCGCGCCGAACGCCACGATGCCGGCCTCGCCGGGGTTGAGGATCGGCGTGCCGGTGTCCACGCCGAACACGCCCACGTTCGTGATCGTGATCGTGCCGCCGCTCATGTCGGCCGGCGAGGTCCGGCCGGACCGCGCGGTCTCGGTGAGGGCGGTGATCGCACGGGCGAGGTCGAGCAGAGACAGCTGGTCGGCGTCCTTGATGTTGGGGACGATGAGCCCGCGGTCCGTCGCCGCCGCGATGCCGAGGTTCACGTAGTGCTTGAGCACGATCTCGCCCGCGGCCTCGTCCCACGTGGCATTGATGGCCGGCGTCCTGCGGGCCGCGAGGATGACCGCTTTCGCGACGAACAGAAGCGGGCTCACCTTGACGTCGCGGAAGTCGCGGCGCGCGGCGACGCGGTCGCGCAGTTCCATCATCGCCGTGACGTCGCACGTGACGAACTCGGTGACGTGCGGCGCGGTGAAGGCGCTCGACACCATGGCGGCCGCGGTGTGCTTGCGCACGCCCTTGATCGGGATGCGCGTCTCGGTGTGGCCCGAGCGCACCTCGCCGACCTGGTTGACGGCGGCGTAGCCGGCCTCGCGCGCGCCGGAGGCCGCGGCTTGGACGTCGTCGCGCGACACCGTGCCGTTCGGACCGGTCGGCTGCACGGTCGCCAGGTCGACGCCCAGGGACTTGGCGAGCTTGCGCACGGGCGGCTTGGCAAGCGCACGGGCGGCGGCAGGGGTCGGCTCCTCGACGACCCCGGGCTCCGGACCTGCCGGAGCCGGCGGCAGGTTGAACGACACCTGCGCGCCCTGGGTCGCGGCGGTGCCGTTGGCCGGGCGCCGGCGGCGCCGCCGCCCGGTCTCCTCGCGGGGGCCGTAGCCCACCAGCGTGAGCTGCTTCTCCTCCGTGCCGGGCTCGCCGGGCACCGTCGGCACCATGTCCTCGCCGGCCGCGGCATTCTCGGCGGCGTCCGCCCCGGCGCCCCCGGTGTCGATGGAGATTATCGGCGTGCCGACCGGGACGGTGGTTCCCTCGTCCGCGAGCAATGCCGTCACGACACCGGCGTACGGCGACGGCAGCTCGACGGCGGCCTTCACGGTCTCGACCTCGGCGATCGTGTCGTTCACGTCGATCGTGTCGCCGACGGCGACCGTCCACTTGAGGATGTCGCCCTCGGTGAGGCCTTCCCCGAGGTCGGGCAACCTGAACTGCTGGATACTCACGACGCTCAGTACTCCATGATCTTGTCGACGGCATCGAGGACGCGGTCGAGGTTGGGCAACCACTCGTGCTCGAGCCGGCTCGGCGGGTACGGCGTGTCGTAGCCCGCGACGCGCAGTACGGGCGCCTCGAGCGAGTAGAACGCCTCTTCCATCACCCGCGTCGCCACCTCGGCACCGACACCGAAGCTGTGCGGTGCCTCGTGCGCCACGATGAGCCGGCCGGTGCGTCTGACGGACTCGAGGACGGTCGGCATGTCCAGCGGCGACACCGAGCGCAGGTCGATCACCTCGAGCTCGATGCCGTCTTCCGAGGCAGCCTCCGCCGCGGCGACCAGCGTCGAGACCGTCGGGCCGTAACCCACGACGGTCACGTGCGCACCCGGCCGGACGGTGCGCGCCTGGTACAGCGGGATCGGCTCGTCGGCGATCTCGGCCTTTGCCGCGTGGTAGAGCCGCTTGGGCTCGCAGAAGATGATCGGGTCGTCGTCGGCGATCGCCTGCTGCACCATCCAGTAGGCGTCGGACGGGTTGGAGCACGCCACGACCTTGAGCCCGGCGGTGTGCGCGAAGTACGTCTCCACCGATTCGCTGTGGTGCTCGACCGCGCCGATGCCGCCGCCGAACGGGATGCGGATGGTGATCGGCATCTTGACCAGGCCGGCCGAGCGGTTGTGGAACTTCGCTACCTGGCTGACGATCTGGTCGAAGCCGGGGAACACGAAGCCGTCGAACTGGATCTCGCACACCGGCCGGTAGCCGCGGATCGCGAGCCCGACCGCCGTGCCGATGATGCCCGATTCGGCCAGCGGGGTGTCGATGACCCGGTCCTCGCCGAAGTCCTTCTGCAGCCCGTCGGTGATGCGGAAGACGCCGCCGAGCTTGCCGACGTCCTCGCCCATGATGAGGACCTTCGGGTCGTCCTCCATCGCCCTGCGCAAGCCGTCATTGAGCGCTTTCGCCATACTTGCTGCAGTCATCCTCGCGTCTCCTCTCCACCGCTCGCTGCGCTCGGGTAGATCGTCGAGCACGATTGCGGCTTCGCCGCATTGATGACTGGGCTCTTCGCGCGAGCGCTCATCGCGTGCCACTCTCGTCCAGAGCAGAGACAAATTCGACGAAGTCGTCGCGCTGGGCGCGCAGGTCGTCGGGCAACGTCACGTTGACGTTGTCGAACAGCGACGCCGGCGTCGGGTCGGGAAGTTCGCGGCAACCCTTGCGGACATGTTCGGCCAGCGCCTTGGCCTCGGCATCGACCTCGTCGAAGAAGGACGGTTCGATGCGCGCCTCTCGGGTGAGGTAGGCGCGGACCCGTTCGATCGGGTCTTTCAGCTTCCACGTCTCGGCCTCGCTGCCGAGCCGGTAACGCCGCGGGTCGTCGTTGGTGGTGTGCGGGTTCATCCGGTACGTGTACGCCTCGATGAAGGTCGGACCCTGCGCGTTGCGCGCGTCGTCCAGCGCCTTGCGGGTGACGGCGAGGCAGCCCAGCACGTCGTTGCCGTCGACGCGCACGCCCGGGAAACCGAAGCCGGACGAGCGCTGGTAGAGCGGCACCCGGCTCTGGCGCTCGACCGGCTCGCTGATCGCCCACTGGTTGTTCTGGCAGAAGAACACGATCGGCAGGTTGCCTGCGGCCGACCACACGAACGCCTCGTTGACGTCGCCCTGGCTCGACGCACCGTCGCCGAAGAACGTCAGCACCGCGGTGTCACGGTCGGGGTCGCCCGTCCCGACCGCGCCGTCGCGCACGACTCCCATGGCGTAGCCGGTCGCGTGCAGCGTCTGCGCGCCGATCACGATCGTGTACAGGTTGAAGTTGTTCGCCTTCGGGTCCCAGCCGCCGAGGTTGGTGCCGCGGTAGAGGCCGAGCAAGGTCAGCGGGTCGACCTCGCGGCACCACGCGACGCCGTGCTCGCGGTAGGTCGGGAACGCCATGTCCTGCGTGCGCAGTGCCCGCCCGGCACCGATCTGCGCGGCCTCTTGGCCGAGCAGGCTGGCCCACAGCCCGAGCTCGCCCTGGCGCTGCAACGCGATGGCCTCGGTGTCGATGCGGCGCACCATGACGAGGTCGCGGTAGAGCGCGGCGATCTCGTCGTCGCTGATGTCGAGGGAGTAGTCGGGGTGCTCGACGCGCTGGCCCTCGGGGGTGAGCAGCTGCACCATGTCCGGTTCCGGCTGGACCGCATGGACGTGTTCTGACATGGAGAACTCCTCGGCTCGGGCCAGCGGTGGGGTGGCCACCTGCGGCACGGGGTCGGCTGCGTTTTCCGGCGTTCCTCGGTTCGTACAGGGGTGGCGCACGTCACGAGAAACCCAGGGGTTCCTACCATATCGGGCCGCGTTGCGAAGTCCCGGGTTTCAGGCGAGTTCGGCGGGGAGCTGCTGGTCGTGCAGCACGCGCAGGTGCGAGACCGCCCGGGTGAGGACGACGTAGAGGCGCCGCAGGCCGGCCTGCCGCATCGGTTCGGCGGCCACGATCTCGGCGGGCTCGAGCAGCACGACCGAGTCGAACTCCAGTCCCTTCGCCGCGGTCGCGGGCACCACCGTGATGCGCGGGTCGTCCTCCGACTCGACGGGTGCCGCGTCGATGCCGGACGCCCGGAGTTCGGCGAGCACCACGTCGGCCCGCGCGTCGGGGACGATCACGCCGATCGACCCCTCGATGGCCGTCAGCTCCGTGACGGTCTCCGTCAGCGCCGACGCGGGCGCGAACCGCAGCGCCGACTCGCCCGAGCGCACCGCGGTGCCGGGCGGCACGCCGGTCGCGATGTGCGGCAGCAGCCGGTTGGCCAGCTCGATCACCTCGCCGGGCACGCGGTAGCCGGCGGTCAGCGGCCGCACGGTCGCCGACTCGTGGCCCAGATGGGTGAGCGTGACGGCCCAGTCGCCGGGCGCCCAGGGCGTCGTGGCCTGGGCCAGGTCGCCGAGCACCGTGACCGACCCGAGCGGGCAGCGGCGGGCCACTGCGCGACACTGCATCGCCGACAGGTCCTGCGCCTCGTCGACGACGACGTGGACGTAGGTCGGGGTGGCATCGATCAGCCCGCTCAGCTCGTCCAGCAGCACCGTGTCGGCCGGCGTCCACCGCACGGTGCGCACCGCCGCGCGGCGCTGCCGGTACAGCGCCGCCCGCTCGTCCTCGGTCAGGGTCGGGGCGCAGCGCCGCAGGAAGTCGGCGTCGTCGTAGAGCCGCATGAGCAGCTCGGGCGCCGAGAGAGCCGGCCACACCTGCTCGACGAACTCCTTGACCGCCGGCGTGCGCGACATCTTGATGGTCTCCGCGTCGGACGGGGCGCCGCCGGCGTCCTCGCGTTGGCGGCGGACGTCCTCGGCGACCTGCACCCGCAGCCGTTCGCGTGCGAGTGACCACCGCAGACCATCGGTGAGCGCGCGGCGGGCGTCGTCGACGTAGCGGCGCAGATGATGCGCACCCACGCGGTAGCGACGCGTGCCGATGATGACGAGCACGTCCTCGGTGGGCTTGCGGACATGCGACACGACCGCGCGCCGCAGCACGTCGGCCATCCGGGCGTCGCCCTTGAGCGTGGCGAGATCGACCGGCTCGTCGGCGCGTGGCTCGCCGCCGACGATCTCGGCGACCGTCGCCTGCTCGATGCCGCCCTCGCCGAGCGACGGCAACACCTGCGCGATGTAGTGCAGGAAGGCTGCATTCGGGCCGACCACCAGCACGCCTGAGCGCCGCAGCCGCTCGGGATAGGTGTAGAGCAGGTAGGCGGCACGGTGCAGCCCGACCGCGGTCTTTCCGGTGCCCGGTGCGCCCTGGATGCACAGCGAGGTGTCGAGGTCGGCGCGTACCAGGTCGTCCTGGTCGGGCTGAATGGTCGCCACGATGTCGCGCATCGGGCCGACGCGAGGACGTTCGATCTCCTCGCGCAACAGATCCGAGGCGAGGCCCAGCTGCTCGCCGAGGTCGAGGTGCTCGTCCTCGTACGACGACAGCTCGCCGTTGTGGAAACCGAACCGGCGCCGCAGGGTGACCCCCATGCGATCGGCCGGCGTGGCCCGGTAGAAGGCGCGGGCGATGGGCGCGCGCCAGTCGATGACGACCGGATCGCCACGGTTGTCGCGCACGTGGCGGCGGCCGATGTGGAAGGTCTCGTCGTCGGGGGCGTCGCGATCGGTGCGGCCGAAGAACGGCGGTGCTCCGGGATCGGCGCTGAGCGCCTTGAGCCGCTCGGCGCGGATGCGTCCCAGGCTCTGGCTGGCGAGCTCGTCGACCCCGTAGTCGGCGATGCGCTCGGCTGCGTCGCGCATGGCGAGCAGGCAACGTCGGGCGAGGTCGAGGTGGTCTTGTTCGCGGATCAGTACGGCATCAGGCGCCACGATCAAACGACGCTACGCGCCGGCGGCAACCGAATTTCCGATCCGCGTAGCGTCAGGACCGTGGTACCGGCCCACTCCGCCCAAGCTGCGCACACACCGCCCACCCCGGAGCACGCCCGGCTGGCCGAGTCACCCGATGCGGCGAGCCCGTGGCGGCTGTGGGGTCCGTATCTGTCGGGGCGCCAGTGGGGGACGGTGCGTGAGGACTACTCGGCCGACGGCGACGCATGGACGTACCTGCCGTTCGAGCACGCGCACCGCCGTGCGTACCGCTGGGGCGAGGACGGGCTCGGCGGCTTCTGCGATCGATACGGATTCCTGAACATCGCGGTGGCGCTGTGGAACGGCCGAGACCCGATCCTGAAGGAACGGCTGTTCGGGCTCACCAACGGCGAAGGCAACCACGGCGAGGACGTCAAGGAGTACTGGTGGGCGATGGACGGCACCCCGAGCCACTCGTGGGTGCGCTGGCGCTACCGCTATCCGCAGGCCGAGTTCCCGTACGAGCAGCTGCGCCGCGAGAACGCCGCCCGCGGCCGCGATCAGCGCGAGTACGAACTGGCCGACACGGGCGTCCTCGACGGCAACCGATTCTTCGACGTGACCGTGAGTTACGCGAAGGCAGCGCCGGACGACGTCCTGATGGTCGTCGAAGCAACCAACCACGGACCGGACCCGGCCCCGCTGCATCTGTTGCCGCAGGTGTGGTTCCGCAACACCTGGGTGTGGGGACGCGACGACCGCACGCCGGAGTTGCATCGCGTCGACCCGCCCGAGCGGCTCGGCGCGAACCAGCGCGCGCTCGAGTGCGACCACGTGTTCCTCGGGACGTACTCGGTGGTCGCCGAGGGCACGCCGGACGTGCTGGTGTGCGACAACGAGACGAATGCCGCCGCGCTGTTCGGTGTGGACGCGAACCCCACTCGGTTCACGAAGGACGGCATCGACGCCCGCGTCGTCCACGGCGACGAATCGGCGGTCAACGATGAGGGCACCGGAACCAAAGCCGCGTTCTGGTACCGGTTCGACGCGGTGGGCCCGGGTGAGACCGTTCGGGTGCGGTTGCGCATGGTGGCAGGCGCTCTCGACGAGCACGGCTTCGGCCCCGGGTTCGACGCGGTGTGTGCCGACCGTGCCCGCGAGGCCGACGACTTCTATCGCGCCGTGTTGCCGCAGCGGCTGAGCGAGCAGGATGCCTGGATCGCCCGCCGCGCCTTCGCGGGGCTGCTGTGGAACAAGCAGCTCTATCGGTACGGCGTCGCCGAGTGGCTCGAAGGCGACCCGGCCGAACCCGTTCCCCCGGCGTCGCGGACCCGACCGGGCGCGCGCAACGTGTCGTGGCAGCACCTGTCCCTCGCCGACGTGATCTGCATGCCCGACGACTGGGAGTACCCGTGGTTCGCCGCGTGGGACCTCGCCTTCCACTGCGTCGCGCTCGCGCACATCGATCCCAGCTTCGCCAAGGAACAGTTGCTGCTCATGTGCCGCGAGTGGGCGATGCACGCCGACGGCCAGTTGCCTGCCTACGAGTGGGCGTTCGGTGACGTCAACCCGCCCGTGCACGCGTGGGCGGCGTGGCGGGTGTACCTGATCGACGCCGACGTTTCGGGCGAGGGTGACACCGACTTCCTCATCCGCGTGTTCACCAAGCTGCTGCTCAACTTCGGCTGGTGGGTCAATCGCAAGGACGCCGACGGGTCGAACCTGTTCGAGGGCGGGTTCCTCGGCATGGACAACATCGGGCTGTTCGACCGATCAGCGCCCCTGCCCGACGGCACGAGACTCGAGCAGTCGGACGCGACGAGCTGGGTCGCGTTCTACTGCCTGAATCTGTTGACGATCGCGGTCGAGCTCGCACGCAGCGTGCCTGCTTGGGACGAGGTCGCCACGAAGTTCCTCGAACACTTCCTCGCGATCGCGCATGCAATGCGCCGATTCGGTTCGCATGACATCGCGCTGTGGGACGACGCCGACGGATTCTTCTACGACGTCCTGGTGCATCCGGACGGCACGGCGGAGCAGGTGCGGGTTCGTTCGATGGTCGGCCTGTTACCGGTGCTCGCCGTCGCGCACACGCGCATCGGTCCGGACGAGCTCGGTGACTTCACCGCGCGCTTGCGGTGGCTGCTGCGCCGGCGTCCCGACATGCTGGACGGGCTGCACACGCACGGCCCGACGGGCGAGGACGGCGGAGATCATCTGCTGGCGCTGCTCGAGCCCGAGCGGCTGCGTCGCGTGCTGGGCCGGATGTTCGACGAGCAGGAGTTCCTGTCACCGTTCGGCATCCGGTCGCTCTCGGCGTCGTATCGCACACCGTTCACCATGGCTGTCGAGGGCCAGCAGCTGTCGATCGACTACGAGCCCGGCGAGTCGCGGACCGGCTTGTTCGGCGGCAACTCGAACTGGCGGGGGCCGGTGTGGTTCCCGGTGAACGTGCTGCTCGCCGACGCGTTGCGCAGGTACCACGACTTCCTCGGCGACGACTTCACGCTCGTCGTGCCGACCGGGTCGGGTGCGCCGATGAGCCTTGCGGCGGCTGCTGATCTGATCGATTCGAGATTGTGCGATCTGTTCCGTGTCGGCTCCGCCGGCACCCGTCCCAGCGACGGGGAGCGGCTCGAGGCGTCCGCCGATCCGCTGTGGCGCGAGCAGGTGACGTTCAGCGAGTACTTCGACGGCGACACCGGTGAGGGCCTCGGCGCCTCGCACCAGACCGGCTGGACCGCGCTCGTCGCTCACCTGCTGTGCCGGCCGGTCTGATGGGCGACATCCAGCGTCTCGGCGGGCGTGAAGTCGTCCGCACGCAATGGTTGTCGGTGCGAGAGGACGACATCGCCTTCGCCGACGGGTCGCGCGGCACGTACACGGTGATCGACAAGCGCGACTTCGCCGTGGTCGTCCCGTACACGGGTGCGGGTTTCTGGCTCGTGCAGCAGTACCGGTACCCGCTCCAGCGGCGCTCGTGGGAGTTCCCGCAGGGCGGATGGCCGAGCGGCCGCAGCGGGACGGCGCTGGAGCTGGCGACCGCGGAGTTGGCAGAGGAGACGGGTCTTCGTGCCGACTCCTTCGAGCACCTAGGACGACTCGACGCGTCGCCGGGCCTCGCGACCAACGCGTTCGACATCTTCCTGGCGACGGGACTGCACGCCGGGCCGCCGCGGCGCGAGGTGTCCGAAGCGGACATGGTGCACGCCTACTTCGCCGTCGAGCAGCTCGAGGCGATGGTCGCGTCGGGCGAGTTCCGCGACTCGAACAGCGTCGCCGCGCTGGCGATGTTCTGGCTGCGAACGCGTGTGTGAGTCATCGACATTTCGTGCGCGCGGCGCGCCGGAGATCCTCTTCCGCGGCAACTAAGCTGCTGAGGTGATCATCACCGTCGCCAATCGCAAGGGCGGCGTTGGCAAGACCACCACGTCCGTCCACATCGCGCACGCCCTGGCCGCGGCGACCGGGGCGCGGTGCGCGCTCATCGACGCCGATCCGCAGCGCTCCGCGGTCCAATGGGCGCAACGGGCGGCCGACGCCGGCACTGCGCTGCCGATGCCGGTACTGGCGCAACCTACGGCACGGCTCGTGCTGCCGGAGGTGCCGAACATCGTCATCGACACCCCGCCTGCGGACCAGGACATCGTGGCGGCAGCGATCGGCGTCGCCGACGTGGTGCTGGTGCCGACCTCGCCCAGTGCGTTGGATCTGTCGCAGGTGCAGGTGGCCGTCGAGGCCGCCCGGCGCAGCGGCAAGCCGGTTGCGGTGCTGCTCACGCGCACCCGTCGCACGCTGTCCGTCGCGAGCGCGGAGGACGGCCTGCGGGAGCTGGGGATCCACGTCCTGCGCACGCGAATCCCGCTACGCGAGGCACTGGCGATGGCCTTCGGACGTCCGGTGCGCGAGCTGCACGGCTACGACCTCGCGTGCGCCGAGTTGCTGGGCGAGTTGCCGGAGCAGCCCTACTCGGTCGCGGCAGTCAAGGAGCGGATGGCGGCCAAGGCCGAACCGGTTTCCACGGCAGCGCGCGTGCCGGCGCGGGTGATCGGCTTCGACGACGAAGAGCTGATCCAGCGGCTGAAGTCGTCGATGGCCCGGCTGACCGCTCGGCACTGAGTTCGCCGCCCGCGCTGCTCTGAGCAGCGCCACGAGACAGCGCCGGTGTGGCGATCCAGAGTGAAGCCATGACGGAGACTTTGGTGGTTCCGGGTCATGAGTTGGACGAGGCGATCTACCGACGACTCTTCGACCGCCGCACGTTGTTGCTCGGTGAGCCGCTCGAGCACTGGAACAGCAACCGGTTGTGCGCGGGCCTGTTATTGCTGGCCGCGGAGAACCCCGACGCGGACATCCGGTTGCTGATCAATTCACCGGGCGGTTCGGTACCGGGAATGTTGGCGATCCGCGACTGCATGCGGGCGATCCCGAACGATGTCGTCACGGTGAACATCGGGATGGCCTACAGCGCCGGGCAGTTCCTGCTGAGCTCAGGCACCCCGGGCAAGCGGTACATGCTCGCGCGCTCGAAGGTCCTGCTGCACCAGGGCTCGTCCGGCATCGGCGGGGCGGCGCAGGACATCGCGATCCAGGCCGACGACCTGCGACGTACGCGGGACACCGTCATCGCGCTCATCGCGGAGGACACGGGCCAGGACGTCGACACGATCGAGCGCGACTCGCGGCGGGATCGATGGTTCAGCGCGGAGGAGGCCCGCGGCTACGGGTTCGTCGACCACATCGTCGACACCGCGGCGGACGTGCTGCCGGGCCCGGCCCGCCCGATCGGACTGGGAGCGCGGCGATGAGCAGCTACGCGATTCCGTACGTCACGACCCGGACGAACCAGGGCGAGCGCACGGTCGACATCTACAGCCGGCTGCTCGCGGAGCGGGTGATCTATCTGGGCACCGGCATCGACGACGGCGTGGCCAATGCGATCATCGCCCAGCTGATCCACCTCGAGTCGGAGAACTCGGAGCTGCCGATCAACCTCTACATCAATTCCTCGGGCGGCTCGATCGCTGCGACGCTCGCGATCTACGACGCGATGCAGTACATCCAGTGCGACGTCGAGACGACGTGTGTGGGCGAGGCCGCAGCGACCGCTGCAGTGCTGCTGGCCGGCGGCGCACCGGGTAAGCGTCAGATCCTGCCGCACGGCCGGGTCGTGATCCATGCGCCGGCCGCAGAGGGACGGGGTGCGATTCCTGATCTCATCCTGGAGGCCGACGAGGTCGAACGCGTGCGGACGATGCTCGAGGAGATCCTGGCTGCGCACACCGGACGTACTCCGGCGCAGGTGCGCGAGGACACGGAGCGAGATCTGATCCTGACGCCGGCTGCCGCTCTTGACTACGGGGTGGTCGACTTCGTCCTCACCCGTCGCAACGCCGGGGCGGATTAGGCGGCGAGGCAGAGGGGGCCGTGTGCGGGTTGGTTGCGCTGTGCGGGCGGGCTGGTCTGTGCGGTGCGGCTGGTCGGTGCGGAGCGGCTGTCCTGTGCCGCGCGGTCGAGACGGGCGGCGGCCCGCCGGGTCAGCGACAGCACCGACAGGCCGAGCGCACCGCACACTGCCGACAGCATCTCGGATGACGCGTCCTTGCAGCCGCGCTCGAGTTCCGACAGGTACTGCGGCGAGATCCCCGCCCGATCGGCGACGTCTGCGATCCGCTCGCCGCGGTCGCGCCGCTCGTCGCGCAACTGCGCCCCGATCGCCTCGCGCCACAACGGTTCGGGCTCGCGCGGAACGGGCCGGCGCAGCGGGACGACGTTTCCCATGCCTGGACGCTAGCGCGGTATCGCGTGACGCAGCAGGTACGTTCGCTCGGGGCGAAGGGTTCTAGTCGGTGTTGATCCAGGGATGTGGGTCGCGCGCATAACGCCGAGCGCGACGGCCGCGGGTGCCCGGTGGGTCCGGTACCTCGTTCCACGTCGTCTCGAACGGCCCGTATTCGGAGTCGAACGCCGCGCTGTAGGCGGTGTACTTCGTGCCGGCCGTCAGCTCCTGGGGGAAGCGCTGCCCCGGCAGGACATCGGCGGGGGTCTTGTGGGCGGCCCGCCAGACGCGTGCCTGGCTCGGCGTCACACCGGCGCCTGCCCATTCGCCTGCCTCATCGGCATCGAAGCCGAAATAGATCCAGCCGCGGCGCTGCCCACGGACCGGGCTGGTGTCGAAGGCGCGCGCCTCGGCCGGAGTCAGGTCCGGGTCGTCACGCAGCAGTTCGTAGGTGTCCTGCTCGCTGAAGCCCGCGTCGCGCCAGGTCAGCGCGGTGTCCAGCCCGGCGAGTCGGAGCTTGTCCGCGGCGTACAGGTCGAAGTCGGCTTCGAGCCAACGGCGCAGTTCGCCGGGATCGCGGTCGCGGAAACGGTACAGGCCGGTGGGCGGGTCGCCGGGAAGATCGGCGTACCTCCAGGCGGTGAAGAATGCGATTGTTTCGTCATCCGGGTCGGTGCCGAGCGAGTGCAACCAGCCGAGCACGCGCGTCTCGTCCAGACCGGCGCGTCGCATGAACTCGTCGAGCCGGCGCGGGGACATACGCAGCTCGACGAACGCGCCGGCCGCCTCGCCGATCCGTCCCGCGACCGCCCAATCGTCGAGGAGGTCGCGCAGTTCCGAGGAGCATGCGGCGACCGCGGTGTCCTCGTCCCATGCGAGTACCGCGCGCGCGGCACGATAGACGGCCGCGGCCTCGCTGTCACCGCGTCGCTCGGTGTGCTTCCAGACAAGGTCGTAGACGGCACAGACCGGCATGCGCGGCCACGGGGAACGGATCAGCCAGAGGCGTCCGGGGGGTGGCGGCGGCAGTCCGGCGCCGCGTGCCTCTCGCGCGATCTCGTCGTCGTCCGAGTACGTGTCGTCGCGCCGGGGCGCGACGGAGCCGTAGTAGTGGGCGGTCGTACCGCCGCAGCTCACTCGTGGCAGCCGGTCCGGCACCCAGGCGCGGTGCGCAGCCGGCCACGCTGCGGGGAGCAGGCAGTACAGGGGTGCCTCGTGCAGTGGACGCCAGCCGTCGGCTGCAAGGCGCTGCACCTCGGGAAGCTCATCGGCGCGCGGGAAATCCCAGTAGTCCGGGTCCGCGTCGAGGATGGGAATCCCGGTCCGCTCCACCTCGGCCAGCCGTGCGAGCCGTGGCGGCAACGGCGGAGCGTCCTGCACCGCCGGCGGTTCGTCCTCGCCCCACGGATCGTCCACGCGGACAGTCTTGCATCGAGGACCGGGACGAACGAATCTCCAGCTATTTCTGCGGTTCCTTTTCCACAGGGTCAAACTTTGTGTCGGGCTTCGCAGTAGAATAGAACGCGTGAGCACGATCACTGGCAGCAGGGATCTGGACCGGTTGTCCGGCGCTGAACTGCTGGACGTACTGCGTGAGCAGGAACGCATCAAGCACGAGGCCGACCTGGTGTCGTTGGCGGTGATCGGCCGGCTCGAGGCCCGGGGGTGGCTTTCGAACTGGGGGCGAAGAACACCGTCGACCTGTTGCGGTTCGCACTGAACATCGGTGCCCGTGATGCCGGTGGGCGGGTGAAACTCGCCGCGGCGGTGAACGAGCGGACGACACTCACCGGGCAGCCCGTGGAGCCGGCGCATCCGCAAACCGCGGCGGCGTTAGCAGCGGGGCAGCTTTCGACGCGGGCGGCGGCCACGATTGTGCGCACGGTGGACGAGATCGACGGCTTCGTGGTCGATGATGCCGGGCCGTTGTTCGAGGCGAATCTGATCGAGTTCGCCCGCGACCACGACCCGGAGACCCTGAGTCGGCACGCGCATGGCATGAAGACCCGCCTCGACCAGGACGGCGCCTACCGTGACGCCGACCGCGCCGGGCGGCGACGCGGGATCACCGCGCACCGGCGTGCGGACGGCTCCGGACCGGCCGATCTCGAGGCGACAAATGAGTTGCACGAATATCTGGCCACCGTGTTCGACACTCTCGGCAAACCCCGTCCCGGCCCCAACGGCGAGCTCGACCGACGCACCCCGGCACAGCGGCGCCACGACGCGCTCCTGGAGGCGATGAAGCTGCTTTTCGCCTCCGGACAGCTGCCGACCGTGAACGGATGCGCGACCACGATCGTGTTGCACGCCGACCTCGACGACTTCGGCAAAGGTGAGGGTGTGGCCTGGACGGCGCACGGCGTCGCCGTCCCCATGGACATGGCCAAACGGTGGCTCGACCCGGAGGCCCGCGCGCTGATGGTGCTGTTGTCCAGGACCAAGGGCATCGTCGCGTACTCCGACAAGCAGAGGCTGTTCACCGAGCAGCAGCGTCTGGCGATGTTCGCCAGAGACAAGGGCTGCTCCTACTGGGGGTGCGATGCGCCCATCGCGTGGACAGAGGCTCATCACATGACCGATTACAAGATCACCCGAAGAACGAGGATAGATGACGGCGCGCTCACGTGCAGCGCGAACCACGCCACCTTCGAACGCATGGGTTGGCGCTCGGAGATCATCGGCGGATACCCGCACTGGATTCCGCCAAGTTGGGTTGATGCGGAACACCGCCCGCGGAGAAACCACTTGCACGACTGACGCGGCGGTCGCGCGATGAAAGTGTCAGACGGCTAGCGTATGCCGGCCGTATGACTGATTCCGAACCTGATGATGTGGGCACGTTGTCGCGCGCAGAAGCGCTCGCCGAGGTGGCGAAGCTGGACCGCACGATCGACCTCATTCAATTCACGATGGTGCACACCATGCTCGACATGTACCGGCGCGGCGAGCCGGTGCCCGACTTCAGCGCAGCCACGGACAACCGTGGACGGCGTCGGAGAATCAACGCTCGATCGTGACGACGACCTGCTCGTTGTCGAACGTGTAGCCCTCGTAGCGGAAGCGCAGGCCGGTGCGCTGCACGTACTCGTCCCACGCCTTGAACTCGTGGTCCTGCCAGCCCGGGTAGTTGAAGTACTCGTCCAGGACGACGACGGTGCCGGTGACGATCCGCTCGTCGAGCAGCTCGAGGGTCCGGACGGTCGAGCTGTAGATGCTGGTGTCGATGTGCAGCAGCGCGATCGGCTCGGAGTGCTCGGCCAGGAACGCCGGCAACGTCTCGCCGAACGGTCCGTCGACCATGGTCACTCCACGAACCTCGGGCAGCTCGTCCTGTTTGAACGAACCGGCCGGGAAGCCCGGTCGCCAGTCCTCCGGCAGTCCGCTGCTCATGCCGAACCCGTACACCTCGCGATCACGGAGGAACGCGACGATGCGTGCGAGGGTCTTGCCGTTCGTCACTCCCACGTCGACGACCGTGCCGTCGATCGACACGAGATCGGTGGCGAAGCGAATCGTCTCGTCCGGGTTCGGGAACTGGCGCGCCTCGGCCAGGTGCTCCGCAGCGAACAGCTCCGCCTCACGCGCCGCGCGCACCTCGCCTGCGAACACCGTGTCGCGGCGCATCCGCACCTCGAACATGCGCACGGCGTCCTTGAGCTCGGCGCGCGTCTCGCGCAGCTCCTCGCGCATGGCACGGAGCTCGTTCATGAGCTCCGTGCTGCGCTGGTCGATCTGCTCGGTCAGCGACTCGGTCAGCCTCGCCTGCAGCGCCTTGGCCATTCCTGGGCGTTCCACGGTCCTCCTTCGGAGCCGCGATGCCCGATCAGACGTCGAGCCGCAGCTTCAGCGCGTCGAACTCGTCGCGCATGGACGTCGGTAGCGAAGCACCGATCTTGTCGAACCATTCCTGAATGAGCGGTAGTTCAGCGCGCCACTCCTCGACATTCACCGTAAGCGCCTTGTCCAGTTCCTCGGCTGACATGTCCAGTCCGGACGTGTCGAGGGCCTCAGGGGTCGGGACGCGGCCGATCGGAGTGTCCTGAGCGGCGGCCTTGCCCTCGATGCGATCGAGGGCCCACTTGAGCACGCGGATGTTCTCGCCGAAGCCCGGCCAGGTGAAGTTGCCCTCGGCGTCGCGGCGGAACCAGTTGACGTAGAAGATCTTCGGCAGCTTGGCCGCGTCGGCGCTCTTGCCGACCTCGATCCAGTGCGCGAAGTAGTCGCCGGCGTTGTAGCCGATGAACGGCAGCATCGCCATCGGGTCACGGCGAACCACGCCGACCGCACCGGTCGCGGCCGCGGTCGTCTCCGACGACAGCGTCGCGCCCATGAACACGCCGTGCTGCCAGTCACGGGCCTCGGTCACCAGCGGGACGGTGTCGCGGCGCCGGCCACCGAAGAAGATCGCGTCGAGCGGAACGCCGTTCGGGTCGTTCCACTCCGGCGCCTTCGTGTCGCACTGGTCGATGGGTGTGCAGTAACGCGAGTTCGGATGACTCGACAGTTCGGAACTCGCCGGCGTCCAGTCCTGTTTCTTCCACGACGTGAGGTGCGCGGGCGGCTCGCCCATGCCCTCCCACCACACGTCGCCGTCATCGGTCAGCGCCACGTTCGTGAACACCGAGTTGCCCTTCGCGATCGTGCGCATCGCGTTCGGGTTGGTGTGGAAATCGGTGCCGGGCGCGACACCGAAGAAGCCGTTCTCGGGGTTGACGGCATAGAAGCGGCCGTCCTTGCCGACACGGATCCACGCGATGTCGTCGCCGATCGTCTCGACCTTCCACCCGGGCAGGGTGGGCTCGAGCATCGCCATGTTCGTCTTGCCGCACGCCGACGGGAACGCGGCGCCGATGAAGTAGCTCTTGTTCTCGGGTGAGGTGAGCTTCGCGATGAGCATGTGCTCGGCGAGCCAACCCTCGTCACGAGCCTTCACCGACGCGATGCGCAGCGAATAGCACTTCTTGCCGAGCAGGGCGTTGCCGCCGTAGCCCGAGCCGTACGACCAGATCAGCCGTTCCTCGGGGAAGTGCACGATGTACTTCGTCTCGTTGCACGGCCACGGCACATCCTCCTGCCCTGACGCGAGCGGAGCGCCGAGCGAGTGCAGGCCGGGGACGAAGTCGCGGTCGTCGGTGAACAGCTCGAGTGCCCTGCTGCCCAGGCGCGTCATCACGTGCATGGACGCGATCACGTAGAGCGAGTCGGTGATCTCGACGCCGAGCATCGGCTCGTCGGCGTCCAGCGGTCCCATGCAGTAGGGCAACACGTACATCGTGCGACCGCGCATCGACCCGCGGAAGCGCTCGGTGAGGATCGCCTTCATGTCGTCGGGATCCATCCAGTTGTTGGTGGATCCGGCGTCCTTGGGGTCGCGGCTGCAGATGAACGTGCGGTCCTCGACGCGCGCGACGTCGGTCGGGTCGGACGCGCACCAGAACGAGTTCGGCTTCTTGTCCGGGTTCAGGCGCACGAACGTGCCGTTCTCGACGAGCTGGTCGGTGATGCGCGTCCACTCCTGCGCCGAGCCATCCACCCACTCCACGCGGTCGGGCTGCGTGAGGTCTGCCGTCTCACGGACCCATCGCACCAGCTTCGCGTGTGTGGTCGGGGCCGTATCCAGGCCCGGGATGCTGCTCGTTGCCGTCATGCGCTCTCCTCGCGAGTCATCGTCGACTGCGCCCGAAAGCTCCGCAGGACGAACTCCACCGCGGAGGGGCGGCCAGATGGGAATTGTTCGAAGCTACCGACTGAAAGCGCTCTCGCGCGTGTTGGAGTGACGAGGCAATCCTCACACCGTGACGTTGACCAACGCCTAGAACCGCGAGTGGCCACTAATGGCGCGAGTGGTCACCTATAAGTGACCACTCGCGCCATAGGTGACCACTCGCGAGCGGCGGAAGCGTTGTCGGGACGGACGCGTGGGGGTCGGGACGCGTCAGGACGCCTTGCTCACCGTCGACATGTTGAAGTCGGGAATGCGCAAGGCCGGCATGGCGGTGCGCCGGAACCAGTCGTTCCACTCGCGGGACATGGCGGGCTGGGTACGTCCGACTTCGCTCGCCCGCCCGAGCAGGTCGACGGGCGACTCGTTGAACCGGAAATTGTTCACCGCACCTTGGACGGTGCCGTTCTCGACGAGGTAGACGCCGTCGCGGGTCAGGCCGGTGAGCAACAGCGTCTGGGGGTCGACCTGGCGGATGTACCACAGCGTGGTCAGCAACAGGCCGCGCTCGGTCGAGGCGATCATGTCGTCCAGGGACGCCGTGCCGTTGCCGTCGAGGATCAGGTTCTCGACCAGGGGACGCGGCTCGGAGTTGGTGCGGGCGGCCCAGTTGCGGCTCGAGATCAGGTTGGCGAGCTTGCCGTCGGCGATCCAGTCGATCGGCGCGTTCGGGTAGCCGTTGTCGAAGACGGAGTACACGCCCGATCCCGACGACTGCACGATCTGGAAGGGCGCGCACTCGAGGCCCGGGTACGCCGGATCGGAGTACAGCCGCAGCGGGTGCGACGAGAGCGATTCGCCGATCCGCGTGCCGTCGTTCGCGCCGGAGAACACGCTGCTGCCCTCGGCGGCATCGCGCGCCGACGCGCTGAAGTACGCATAGAGCACCATGGCCGACACCGTGCCCGCAGGCATGATCGTCTCGTAGCGGCCCGCCGGCAGGTCGATGCGCCGCGCGGCCCAGTCGAGGCGCTGCAGCAGGCCGTCGGTCAACGCCGCGGTGTCGATGTCGGTGAAGTCGTTGGTGTGCTGGTCGACGTAGGCGCTCTGCGCGTAGTCGGCCGACTTGCCGTTGATCTCGATGCGTCCGTCGGGCTGGTCGAAGCGGCGCCGCAACCCGGTCGAGGTGCCGAGGTAGGTCGAGGTCATGTGGTGCTCGGCGAACCCGAACAGCAGCCGGTCGGACTTCGCCCAGGTGTCGAACGCGCCGCGCAGCGCCGGTGCGAGCGACTCGAACACTGCGACGCTCGTCTGCGCGGGGTCGGCGTTCCAGTCGTCGCCGTGCGCATAGCTCTCGACGAGCGGGGCGGCGTCGTCGGCCGGGCTCGAGGCGCGTGCCGCCGCGTCGGCCGCCCGGACGAGGTCGAGCAGCTCGTCCTCGGTGGTGACGGCTCGAGTGAGCACTCCGGCGCGGGTGCCGTCGGAACCGTCGACCGTCGAGATCACCGTGACCGACCGCTCGCGCATCTGACCGTTCGTCGTCAACGCATTGGTGGCCCAGCGCAGATTCGTCTCGGTGTGCTCCTCGGCGAGCACGATGCACCCGTCCGCAGTCGACGCGGCAAGCCCTGACTCGATCAGCTCCTGAATCTGAGTCATCGGCCGGCCTCGTTCCGCGTGTTCAAGATATTCACACCTCGGAACAGTGCGGACGGGCACCCGTGCGACACCGGTGCGACCTGGCCGGGCTGGCCCTTGCCGCAGGTGAAGACGCCGCCGAGCACATAGGTGTCCGGCCCGCCGACGGCCTCCATCGATCCCCAGAAGTCGGTCGTCGTCGCCTGGTACGCGACGTCGCGCACCTGGCCGACGAGGCGGCCGTTCTCGATGCGATGGAACTGCTGGCCGGTGAACTGGAAGTTGAACCGCTGCATGTCGATCGACCACGACCGGTCGCCGACGATGTAGATGCCGCGCTCGACACCGCTGATGAGTTCTTCGGTGGACGGACCGTCGGGTGCCGGCCGGATGGACACGTTCGCCATGCGCTGCAGCGGGATGTGACCGGCGGAGTCGGCGAACGCACACCCGTTCGAGCGTTCGGTGCCGAGCAGTTGCGCGTTGTCGTGCGCCATCTGCCGGTTCAGCTGGTAGCCGACGAGCGTGCCGTCCTTGACGATGTCGAACTGCTGGGTCTTAACCCCCTCGTCGTCGTAACCGATCGTGGCGAGCCCGTTCTCGACCGTGCGGTCGCCCGTCACGTTCATGATCGCGCTGCCGTAGGCCAGCCGGCCGAGCTTGTCGGGCGTCGCGAAGCTGGTGCCTGCATAGGCCGCCTCGTAACCGAGTGCGCGGTCGAGTTCGGTCGCGTGCCCGATCGACTCGTGGATCGTGAGCCACAGGTTGGACGGATCGATCACGACGTCGTACGTGCCGGCGTCGACGCTGGGCGCCTTGACGTGCTCGCGCAGCAGTTCGGGCAGCCGCTCGAGCTCGGCGTCGAAGTCCCAGCCGGTTCCCGTCAGGTACTCCCAACCACGTCCGGCGGCGGGTGCGAGGGTGCGCATCGAGAAGAAGTTGCCGCCGGCGCGGTCGACGTGGACGACGGTGAACTCCGGGGCGATCCGCACGCGCTGCTGGGTGGTGATCGTGCCGTGCAGATCGGCGAAGAACTTGTTCTCCAGCACCATCTGCACCTGAGCGTCGACGTGGTCGACGCCGTCGGAGGCGAGCAACCGCTCCGACAGCTCGGCCAACCGTCCGACGCGGTCGGCCTCGTCGACGCCGAACGGATCGACGTCGTACGACGACACCCAGGTGACGTCGGCGTACACAGGTTCGGCGGCCAGCTCCACCGGTGCCGAGCTCAGCACCCGGCTCACCGTGGCGGTCTGGACGGCCTGCTCGGCGAGTTCGCGCGCAGCGGCGGCCGTGCGCGTGATGCCGCTGGCGAATCCCCAGGCCCCGTCGTGTACGACCCGCACCGAGAGCCCGACGTCCTCGCGGTCGGAGCTCGAGTCGAGGCGCGCGTCGTGCAGTGCGTGCACTCCGGAACGGGTGCGTTCGAGACGGAAGTCGGCATGCTCGCAGCCGAGTTCGCGAGCTCGTTCCAGGGCCACACCCGCGAGCTCGCGCGCCGGGAGCGCGACAAAGGCGGGATCGATGTCGGGCATTCCTGCAACCTACGCCCGGGCGTTCAAGGCACCGCGGTGGCGCTCGCCCGGCCGGATCAGCGGCAGGACGCGAGGCCGCCGCTGTAGCCGGTGACGAACTGCTGCACCCGCTGCAGCCCGGTCGTTCCGCGCGCCCCGAACGCGGTGTCGAGGTCGACGAGGCTCAGTGCGGCGGAGGTCGCCTCGTCCATGTCCGGCGGCGACAGGATGTACTTGTGCGTCGCGTCGCCGAATTCGCGGTTGATGTCCTCGGTGTACGCGCCGGCGAAGCAGATCGCCGTCTTCAGCGCGCTCGGGTCGGTCGTGGAGCCGTGGAAGAACTGCACGCGAGCTGCCATGCCCCAGGCCACCGCGAGCAGGAAACCGAGTGCGTAGTCACCGGGTTGGCCGGGGATGAGCCGTACCGCGGCCGTGCGCTTGGAGACCGCGATGTCGGTGATGCTGTAGTAGGCGCCTGTCGCGAAGGACTGGCTGTAGTAGACGGTGTTGTCGTCCGGGCAGTAGCCGAACCGGCTCGACGCTTCGGCGCTGCCGCACTTCGGGTGGTCGGCCTGCACCAACAGCACGCTGCGGAAGGTGTGCCCGGTCTTAATTGCAGCGGTGTGCCAGAACCGGTTGAGGTCAGGCGTGATGCCCTTGGCCCCGAGCAACTGGCCGAGCGGCTGGTTGCCCTGGTTCGACAGGTCCTGCTCGCTGACGTACCCGCGCTCGGTGAAGGTGCGGTTGCGCAGATACGACGGGCTGAAGCAGTACGAGGCGCCGTGCTGGATGCCGAGCTGCAGCGCGTTGAGCCGGTCGAAGCCGTTGCCGTGCGTGGCGTCGACCGGTGTGTCCGGGGTGGAGTCGCGGATCTGGAAGTACCCGTCGAGCGCCCTGTCGAGATCGCTCGCGGTCATCGGGACGTGCGGCGCCTTACCTGCGAGCGCGTAAGCGGCGAACGCGCCGGCGGCGCAGTCGGCCTGCGACTCGACATCGATCGTCGCGACACCCGCGCGGTTGTCGAGGTGCAGCCGGTGCTGCACGGCGTGGCCGAACTCGTGCGCGAACACCAGCGCGGTGAGCGCCGGGCCGTACTGCGCGGTGAGCACGGGGAGCAGGTGGTTCTGGCCGCGGTCCCAGACGATCGAGTCGTCGAGCTGGCAGTACGCGGCGTTGTCGACGATGAACGCGACCTTGCGCTGCAGGCACCTGTTGCCGCGCGCGGACGCCGGGATCGCGTGGGTCGCGACGACCGCGTCACCGTCGACGGAGTAGTACCCGCCCCGCAACGGTGGCAGCCCGGCACCGTGGGCGATCGACGGGTAGGTGGACTTCCAGTACGCGATGACGTCACCGAGCGACGCCTTGACCTCGGTGTCGAAACGATCACCCGAATCCCCGTGCACCGTGTGCCCGAGCGGGTTGACCACGCCCGTGCCCCTGACGGTCGTCGTGCAGCCCGAGGTCATCCCGAGGGTGAGCACCGACGCGAGCACGAACGCGGCTGCGGCACGGAAGCGGGTTCGCCTGGCCACGACGACGACCCTAAGCCTGCAACCGGCAGGTTAGGGCCGAAACCGCCCCACGTTTGACACACTCATAACCATGGGACGGCACTCGGCACCCGACGAGGTCGACGACGACGCCGTCGAGACCGCGCTCTCGGCGCCTGCCGACGGTCCGGGCGTCGATCCGGCGTTCGATCCGGCGTTCGATCCGGCGTTCGATCCGGGCGGTGGCCGGCACTCGCGCACGCAGCAGGAACTGGCCGATGCGGCCGACCAGAGCCACACCCAGCGCATCGCCGTCGTCGACGCCCCGCTGCCGGCCGGGGCGGGTACGTCGACCGAACAGCTTCCCGGTGAGCACGTGCTGACCGAGCACCTGCCGACGGGTCCCGTGCCGATGCTGCCCGAGCAGGACGAGCCGGACGCCGGCGCACCGGTGGGCAGCAAGGCCGATACGAAAGCCGCCGACAAGGCCGCCAAGAGAGCCCGGAAGGCGGCGCGCAAGGCCGACCGGAAGGCACAGCGCAGCGAGTCGGGCACACGGGCCGACCTGAGGGTGCTGCGCGAGCACGCGGCAGTCCGCGCCCAGGTGATCGGTGCCGTCATCGCGTCGTTCCTGGTCTACACGCTGGTGCTGATCGCGCTCGGGCGATCCAGCTCGTACCTCGTCTGGCTGTGGATCCCGATCGTGGCCTGCGGCGTGCTCGTCGGGCTCGTGCTCGATCTCGCCCACCGGCGCCTGCGCAAGCGCGGCGGACCTACCGACTGAGCCGGTACGCCACTGCCGGCGGCGCGCTCGCGTCGATCGGCATCCGCAACACCGCACCCTCGCCCGGCCCGGGATCGTCGAGATCGACCGCGGCCGTCGTCACGTACAGCGCACCGTCGGCCAGGCAGACGCTCGTGGGCTGTCGGGCGGGCAGTTCGATCGTCTGCTCGCGCGTGCCGTCCGGCAGGTAGCAGTGCACGGCGGACCCGCCCCAGATGGCCGACCACAGCCGCCCGGACGAGTCGACGGTCATGCCGTCGGGGCTGTCGGCCAGTGAGACCAGGTCGTGGCGTGCGAGCAGCGTTCCGTCGTCCGGATCGACGTCGTACACGACGACGGTTCCGGCGTGCGAGTCGGCGAGGTACATCCGGCGCCCGTCGGCCGAGAACGCGGGGCCGTTGACGATGGTCATCCCGTCCACGACGCGGGTCACGGTGCCGTCGTGGTCGACGCGGTAGAGCGAGCCGGCGCCGACGGTGTTGTCGTAGGCCATGCTGCCCGCCCAGAACCGTCCGGACGGATCACAGACGGCGTCGTTCATGCGACGCGGTTGCGGTGCGCCGTCCTCGGGGCGGGCGAGCCAGTCGAGGGTGCCGTTGGTGTCGACGAGCGCGATGCCGGTGCCTGCCGCGGCGATCCACGTACCGGGTGCGCCCTGGATCGGGGCGACCGCCCCGAGCGGCACGTCGAGGTCGAGCAGCACCTGCACCCCGTCCGGGGTGAGCTCGTGCAGGCGGCCGGCGAGGATGTCGACGAACACCAGCCGGCCGTCGACCCAACGACCGCCCTCGGCCAACTCGTAGCGCCCGCGGGCGACGATCTCGGGCGCCGAGTTCACCATTCGCGTATCACCATTGGGGCATCAGCCGCCCTTCTCCTGAAGGTCGCTCCGACGCTACCCCGTGGTTAGGCTCGCTAGGACACACCATCACCGCCCACAGCACCGCGACGGAAGGCCCTGGCATGCCCGCTGCCATCACCAGCACGATGCAGGACGACTTCCCGCTGACGATCACCGCGATCCTCGAGCACGGCGTTTCGGTCTTCGGACGCAGCGAATGCCTCACGTGGCAAGGTGATTCGTCGCGGCGGACGAGCTACGCCGAGATCGGCGCGAACGCCAAGCGGCTGGCCAACGCACTTCGCGACCTCGGTGTCGGCCCCGGCGATCGGGTCGGCACGCTGTGCTGGAACCACCAGGAGCATCTCGAGGCCTACTACGCCGTGCCGTGCATGGGCGCCGTACTGCACACGCTCAACCTGCGGTTGCCGCCTGCCCAGCTCGAACACATCGTCAACCACGCCGAGGACAAGATCCTCATCGTCGACGCGAGCCTGCTGCCGCTGCTCGCGCCGATCGCGTCGTCGTTCGGATCGGTCGAGGCGTACGTGGTCATCGGGGACGGCGACACCTCCGCACTCGGCGACAAGCCGGTGCACCGGTACGCCGAGCTGCTCGCCGGGGCCTCGCCGGATCTCGAGTGGCCCGAGCTGGACGAGCGCTCGCCTGCTTCGATGTGTTACACGAGCGGCACGACCGGCGACCCGAAGGGCGTCGTCTACTCGCACCGCTCGACCTATCTGCACGCGCTCGGCACGTTGTCGAACTGTGTGACCGGAGCGACCGAGACCGACCGGCTGCTCACCATCGTCCCGATGTTCCACGTCAACGCGTGGGGTATCCCGTACGGCGCGTTCCTGTCCGGTGCCTCGCTGCTGTTCCCCGGACCGCACATGACGCCGGCCGACTGGGTGAACGTCATCGAGACCGAGCGCGCGACGATGGTGTCGGCCGTCCCGACCATCTGGGGCGGCATGCTGCAGCTCGGGGGCGAGCGCGAGCTCGATCTGTCCTCGGTGCGGATGGGCACCTCGGGCGGCGCGGCGATCCCGCGCTCGATCGCCGAGGCGTTCGAGAAGCAGTACGGCCTGCGCATCATCCAGGGCTGGGGCATGACCGAGACCTCCCCCGTCGGCGGCATGGCGCACCCGCCCGTCGACGTCGAACTCGGCACCGCGGAGGAGATGGACTGGCGGATGAAGTCGGGCCGCCTCATCGCCGGCGTCCAGATGCGCATCGTCGACGACAGCGGCGAGGTGCTGCCCTGGGACGGTGTCGCCGTCGGCGAGATGGAGGTGCGCGGCCCGTGGATCACCGGCGCCTACCACCGCGACGCGGCACCGGAGAAGTTCCACGACGGGTGGTTGCGCACCGGCGACATCGGCACCATCGACGACCGCGGCTTCTTCCAGATCACCGACCGCTCGAAGGACGTGATCAAGTCCGGCGGCGAGTGGATCTCGTCGGTCGAGCTGGAGAATCTGCTCGCCGGCTCGCCGGATGTACTCGAGGCCGCGGTCATCGGGATTCCCGACGACAAGTGGACCGAACGCCCGCTGGCCTGCGTGGTCGTCAAGGGCGACGCGTCGGCCGAGTCGCTGGCTAAGTTCCTCGACGGGAAGGTCGCGTCGTGGCAGGTGCCCGAGAACTGGACGTTCATCGACGAGGTGCCGAAGACCACCGTCGGCAAGTTCGACAAGAAGGTGCTGCGCGCCCGTTACGCCGACGGCGACCTCGACGTAACCCGCACCCGCACCTGACGGGGGGCAGCGTGGTCAGCGGACGGAGCGGATGCGGAACACGAGCAGCGCACCGATCACGGTCGTCACTCCGGACGCCGCGAACAGCACGGGGTAGCCGCCGAGTTCGGTGATGATCAGACCCGCGGCAAGCGGCGCGAGTGCCTGCGGTCCGACCGAGCCGATGTTCATGATGCCGAGATCCTGCGCGCGCGAGGTCTCGTCCGGGAGGACGGCCGTGACCAGCGCCTGGTCGACCGACATGTAGGCGCCGTAGCCGGCCCCGAGAAAGGCCGCGCCGACGAGTGCCACGCCGTACGCCGGCGCGACGGTGAGCAGGAGTGAGGCGATGGCCTGCAGGAAGGCGGCCACGGCGACATAAGGACGGCGGCGTCCGCTGCGGTCGGAAGCGCGCCCTGCAGTGACCGTCGCCAGCAGCGTGAAGACCAGGTAGACCAGGGTGAGGATCAGCAGCCCGCCCTGTGGGTCCTGCAAGCGCAGGTCGTCGGTCAGGAAGTAGAGCAGGTACGTCGTGCCGAGCGCGTTGCCGGTGTTGACGAGCAGCCGCCCGCCGAACGCCCACCCGAAGTCGCTGTTGCGCACCCACAATCCGGTCAGCACCGAGCGCAGCGTCAACGGCAACAAGGTCACGTCCGTGCTGTCCTGGTGCCACCTCACGAACGGCGCGGCGCACACGACGAGCAGTGCGGCCAGCACCGCGTACCCGAGCACCCCGTCGGTACCGATGGCGGTGAGCAGCCCGACCCCGATCAGGATGCCGACCGCCTGCGGGCCGTAGATGGCCGCCGAGATCGCCCCTCGCTGCTCGTCGGGCACGCGGTCGGCGATCACAGCGGTCGCACCGGCGGTGGCCATGTCGATGCCGATGCTTGCGACGAGCCACGCCACCCCGACGCCGACCCACCCGTGCTGCAGGCCGGTGGCGACCAGCCCGGCCGCGAACACCGCGACACCGCCGACGATCCACACCCGGCGCCGGCCGAAACGCGACCTCGTGCGGTCGCACAGGGCACCGAACAACGGCAGCGCGAGCAGCGCCACCACGCCGGTCGCGCCGCTCACGATGCCGAAATCGCGCACTTTGTGCGCATGGTCGAAACGATCGAACTGGTCGGGCAGCACTAGTTGCACCGGTGCCAGGTTCGCCGTCCAGAAACCGAACCACAGCAGGGCATAACGCAGCGTCCAACCACGCGAGACGTGCGTGATCGGAGTGGCCCGGCGGACGGAAGTCATTGCGGGCCATGGTGACAGCAGTCGAGAATCACTGCGTCGAGCAGGGGCGTCGAGGAGGGCGGATGACCCAGGCGTGGTACCCGGATCCCGGCGGTCGCCACCAGTACCGGTACTGGGACGGTCAGCTGTGGACCGAGCACGTCTCGGACAACGGTGTGTCCGCCGTCGACCCGCTGCCGCCGCCGGCGCCGCAACTGCCCTCGTTCACCGAGCGCATGCAGCAGGCCAAGACCTGGAGCGACCAGCGGATGCGCGACGCCGCGGCCGCGATGTATCGGCGCAACGCCCACCGCCAGGGACGCGACCTGCCGGTGCTCGACGACATGGAGTCGGTGTCGGTGCTCGGGTCGTGGTCGGGCCTGGCGAACGCCGTGAGCAACTACGCCGTCACGACCGGCGGTCTCACCGCCGTGCGCGACCTGCTGCCGGTGCTGCACGCACTGATCGGCAGTAGCGAGGCACAGGAAGGGCTGCTCAAGCAGATCGACGCCAAGGTCGAGGCGCTCGTGCTCGGCCCGTACGAGACCGGACGGACGCATCTGCGCGAGGCCGAACGCGTCGGGAGCGACGACGAGACACAACGCGAACACATCGACCAGGCCAAGCAGTGCTTCTACCAGGCGCACGGACAGTCGGTGACAGTGCAGAGCCGCGCGTTGGTCGAGTACCACCTGGGCATCACCTGGTTGTTGCTCGCGCGACGCAAGGACGCGAAGTACTGGCTCGCACAGAGTCACGGTTCGGCGCTCACCGTCGTGAACGAACTGGCCGGCCGCACCCACGACGTGCGGGTGATCCACTCGCGCGGCACGACCGCCGCGGCATCGTTCTTCTATCCGGCAGGCGTCGTCGTCCTCGGCATGAAGTTCAAGAAGATGATGGCCGCCGAACAGTCGAAGCAGGCGCTCGTCGAGTACGTCCCGTTCGTGGGATGCGCGGCGAAGTCACACAACAGCCTCGCCGAGGACACGAGCGAGCATCTGCAGGGGCTGCAGGTGCGTCCGTCCGCCGACGGGTTCGAACTCGTGGCAACCGACGTGTGAGCCTCACGGCTGGAACCGGTAACCCATCCCGGGTTCGGTGATCAGGTAGCGGGGCCGCGCCGGCTGCGGTTCCAGCTTGCGGCGCAGCGCCGCGATGTAGATGCGCAGGTAGGACGGGTCGGTGTGGTCGGGGCTGCCACGCAGTTCGGTCAGCAGGGACCGTCCGGTGACCAGCTTGCCCGGCCGTCGGAGCAACGCTTCGAGCAGATGCCACTCGGTCGGCGTGAGATGAACGGCTTCGCCCTCGGCGGAGATCACCGTTTTGGCGCCGAGATCGACGGTGGTCGTGCCGACCTGCACCACGTCGACCGCGTCGGTGCTGCCCGACCGGCGCGTGGCCGCACGCAGCCGCGCGAGCAACTCGTCGATGCTGAACGGCTTGGTGACGTAGTCGTCGGCACCGAGATCGAGCGCGGCGACCTTGTCGCCGGTGCCCGTACGGGCCGACAGCACGATGATTGGTGTCGAGGCATAGGCGCGCACGCCCTTGATGACGTCCAGGCCGCTGATGTCGGGCAGACCGAGGTCGAGGACGATCACGTCGGGGTCGGCTGCCGCCACGTCCGCGAGCGCGCGGGTGCCGCTCTCGGCTTCCGTCACTTCGTAGCCGCGAGCTGTCAGGTTCATGGCGAGCGCGCGCAGCAGCGGGCGTTCGTCCTCGACGATCAGAACCTTGGTCACCCCGCCTCCTTCAATTCGACGACAAGGGTGGCGCCGCCACCGGGAGTTTCCTCGGCGAACACCTGCCCGCCCATCGCTTCGGTGAACCCGCGGGCGATCGCCAGGCCCAACCCGACACCGGCGCCTGCCGCCGGAGAATCGTCCTTGCGCTGGAACGCTGCGAACACCGCGTCCGCGTCGGCGGCCGGGATGCCGGGGCCGCGGTCGATGACGCGCAACTCCACCAGTCCGGCATGAGAACTACCGGTGATTGCGACCCGGGCACCGTCGGGTGAATACCGCAAGGCGTTCTGCACGAGGTTGGCGACGACGCGCTCCAGCAGGCCCGCGTCGGCCATCACCTCGGGCAGGTCGGTAGGAACCTCGACGTCGAGCGGGGCGTCGCCGGGCGCGACCGAGTCGAGTGCGCGCTGCATGACGTCCTCGAGCGCGACCGGTGTGGTGAGCACCGGCAGGACCCCGGCCTGCAGCCGGGACAGGTCTAGCAGGTTGGTGACGAGATCGGTGAGCCTGTCGAGCGAGACGTTGGCGTTCGTGAGCAGCTCGTGTCGATCGGCCTCCGACCATGCGACGTCGTCGGCGAGCAGACTGGACACCGCTGCCTTCGCGGCCGCGATCGGCGTGCGGAGGTCGTGACTGACTGCGTTGAGCAAGGCCGTCCGCGCCCGCTCGGACTCGGCGAGTGGCTCGACCGCGCTCGCCGCCTCGGCGAGTTCGCGTTGGCGATACGCAACGGCGACCTGCGCAGCGAACGCGGTGAGGATGCGCTGGTCCTCGCCGCTGAGCGAGTGCCCTCTGAGCACGAGCGATTGCGTCTCGTCGATCTCCGCCGCGCAGTCCCCGTCGCTCGGCTCCTCGGGTGGCTCCGGCCCGAGTTGGGCCAGCACTCTCCAGGATGCACCGGGCTCACGCTCGAGCAGGCTGACGCTGCTCATCGCGAAGGTCTCCCTTACCCGGGCGAGCAGGGCGTCCAGGGCCTGCTCGCCGCGCAGCAGACTGCCTGCCAGCGCCGACAGCGTCTCGGCCTCGGCGCGGGCTCGTGACGCCAGCACCGAGCGCCGCGCCGAGAGATCCACCACCCGCGAGACGAGCACGGCGACCAGCAGGAAGATGCCGAGCGCGAGGATGTTCTCGCCGTCGGTGATCGTCAACGTGTGGATCGGTGGTGCGAAGTAGTAGTTCAGCAGGAACGAGCCCGCGATGGCGCCCAGCACTGCGGCCCAGAACCCGCCCACCAGGCTGGTCACCACGACGATCAGCAGGTAGACCGAGACGTCGGTGGCGAAGGTGATGTGCGAACGCACCAGGGTCAACACCGCAGTGATACCCGCGAGGAGCACGGCCGCGGCGGCGATACCGAGCAGGCGTCGGCGTGGCGTGAGCCCGTAGCCGAAGTGCGGCAGCTGGTAGCCGCGGCCCGCGTAGTCGTGGCTGACGATGTGCACGTCGATGGGTCCGGACAGGCGGGTGACCGTTTGGCCGGTGCCGGCCCCGATCAGCGCCGCTCCCCACGGCCGTCGTCGCGATGCGCCCAGCACGATCTGCGTCGCGTCCACGCTCTTCGCGAACTCGAGCAGGGTGCGGGGCACGTCGTCGCCCAGCACCGAGTGGTAGCTGCCGCCGAGCGACTCGATCAGCAGTCGCTGCGTTTCGAGCCCGGCGCTGCCCGAGCCGACGAGCCCGTCGCTGCGCGAGACGTGCACGGCGATCAGGTCGGCACCGCTGCCGCGAGCGGCGATGCGGGCGGCACGGCGGATCAACGCGTCACCTTCCGGCCCCCCGGTCAGGGCGACGACGATGCGTTCTCGCGTCTCCCAGGTCCCGGTGATGCCGTGTTGTTCGCGGTAGCGCTGCAGGCCCTCCTCGACCCGGTCAGCGAGCCACAGGAGCGCGAGTTCGCGCAGTGCGGTGAGGTTGCCCTGCCGGAAGTAGTTGCCGAGCGCTGCGTCGATTCTCTCAGCCGGGTAGATGTTGCCGTGTGCCATGCGGCGGCGCAGCGCTTCAGGTGTCTGGTCGACGACCTGCACCTGCTCGGCGGATCGTACGAAGGAGTCGGGGACGGTCTCCTGTTGCGCGACGCCGGTGATCGTCTCGACGACGTCGTTGAGCGATTCCAGGTGCTGGATGTTCACTGTGCTGAGCACGTCGATCCCGGCTTCGAGCAGCGACTCGATGTCCTGCCACCGCTTGGTATGGGGCCCGGAACCGGGCACGTTGGTGTGGGCGAGTTCGTCGACGAGAGCGAGCTGCGGACGGCGACGCAGGATCGCGGCGAGATCCATCTCCTCGAACGTGGCGCCGCGGTACTCGACCTTCTGGCGCGCGACGATCGGGAGGTCGCCGATGCGCTCGGCGGTGTGTGTCCGGCCGTGCGTCTCGACGAAGCCGATCACGACGTCGGTGCCTCGTTCGAGGCGGCGGCGGCCCTCGTCGAGCATGTCGAAGGTCTTGCCCACCCCCGGTGCAGCACCGAGGTAGATCCGCAGACCACCTCGGTTCGTCACGGGACCATGATGCTCTCGCCCATCACGCTGCTCAGCCGTGAACCGGGTACTTCTCGTCGAGCGCGATGTTGAGCCGCAGCACGTTGACCCTCGGCTCACCGAGGAACCCGAGATCGCGCCCCTTGGTGTAGTCGGCAACGAGCGCGGCGATGTCGTTCGTCGACACGCCGCGTGCCTTCGCGACGTTCGCCTCCTGCAGCTCGGCGTAGGCGGGGCTGATCTCGGGGTCGAGGCCGGATCCGGACGCCGTCACCGCGTCGGCCGGCACCGCCGCGTGCGCCGGAGCGTCGCCGCGGATCGGCACGACCTGCGCACGTGTGTAGTCGACGCCGAATCGGGCGCACTGCACCGACACGCCCTTGTAGCTCGCGAGGAACGGCTTCGTCGGACATTCCTGGTTGAGGCTGACGGCGTGGGTGACGTGGCCGTGATAGCCCGGACCCGACCAGAACACGCCCAGCACGGCGCCCACTCCGTCCGGCGTGCAGAAGGGCCGCGAACCGTCGACGCCGAACTCCTGCCCGACAGCGAGGCTGCGCGAACAGACCAGCGTCAGCAGGCGTTGCGTGCCGGTGTCGCCCTTGACGGACGGATCGGGAAGTACGTCGACGATGGACTCCGGGCCGAGATTGCTGGCGGCGGAAGCGGTGGGGTCGTACCCGGCACCGGCAGCGGAGGGTCGTGACTGGAAGTACTGGCGCAGAGGCGTGCCGTCGATGCCGCTGAAACTCTGGCCGAGAAGTCCCGAGCCCACGACCTTGCCGTCGACCTTGATCAGTGACCCGTCGGCTCGCGACTGCAGTCCCGGCAGCTGTGCCACCAGCGTGATGAACAAAGGGTAGGCGATGCCGAGGATGACCGTGAATATCAGCAGCATGCGAATCGCCGCGACGAACTGGCGGATCGAGGCAAGGACCTTAGGCATCGACGAATCACCCGATTCCGGGAAGGAACTGAACCAGGAGGTCGATGAGCTTGATGCCGATGAACGGCAGCACGATGCCGCCCACGCCGTAGATGTAGAGGTTGCGCCGCAACATGGCACTGGCACCGGAGGGCCGGTACCGCACTCCGCGCAGCGCCAGCGGTATCAGCGCCGCGATGATGATCGCGTTGAAGATGACCGCCGACAGGATCGCCGACTCGGGCGAGTGCAGGCCCATGATGTTGAGCTTGTTCAGGCCTGGATAGACGGCGGTGAACATGGCGGGGATGATCGCGAAGTACTTGGCGACGTCGTTCGCGATCGAGAACGTGGTCAACGCGCCGCGGGTGATGAGCAGTTGCTTGCCGATCTCGACGATCTCAATGAGCTTCGTGGGGTTCGAATCGAGGTCGACCATGTTGCCGGCCTCTTTGGCGGCCGACGTGCCGGTGTTCATCGCAACACCGACGTCCGCCTGGGCGAGTGCCGGCGCGTCGTTGGTGCCGTCGCCGGTCATCGCGACGAGCTTGCCGCCCTCCTGCTCGCGCTTGATCAGCGCCATCTTGTCCTCGGGCCTGGCCTCGGCAAGGAAGTCGTCCACGCCGGCTTCGTCCGCGATCGCCTTGGCCGTCAGCGGGTTGTCTCCGGTGATCATCACCGTGCGGATGCCCATTCGACGGAGCTCGTCGAATCGTTCGCGCATGCCCTGCTTGACGATGTCCTTCAGGTGGATCACCCCGAGCGCGCGTGCCGGTGCGTCTGCGCGCAGCTCTGCGACGACGAGCGGGGTGCCACCCGACGCGCTGATCGCGTCGACGATCGGACCGACCTGTTCGGTCGGGTGGCCGCCGTGGTCTCGCACCCACTTCATCACTGCTGTGGCCGCCCCTTTTCGGATCTGGCGCAGACCGTCGTCCTCGGCGAGGTCCACTCCACTCATCCGGGTCTGCGCGGTGAACTCGATGAAGCCGGCGTGGGAGAGCTCGCCCGGCGCGCGCTCGCGTAGCCCGTACTGTTCCTTGGCAAGCACGACCACTGATCGGCCTTCGGGCGTCTCGTCGGCGAGCGACGAGAGCTGAGCTGCGTCGGCAAGCGCGCCCGGATCGCAGCCGTCCAGCGTGACGAATTCGGCTGCCTCGCGGTTGCCCAGCGTGATCGTGCCGGTCTTGTCGAGAAGCAGCGTGTTGACGTCCCCCGCCGCCTCGACGGCGCGACCGCTCATGGCAAGGACGTTGCGCTGGACGAGGCGGTCCATGCCGGCAATGCCGATGGCCGAGAGCAGGGCGCCGATGGTGGTGGGGATCAGGCACACCAACAACGACACCATGACGATGCCGGTGATGCCGTGTGTGTCGAGCGCCGGGCTGTTCGGAATACCCGGTTGGTTCGCCTTGGCGAAGATCGCCATCGGCTGCAGTGTCACCGTGGCCAGCAGGAAGATGATCGTCAACGAGACCAGCAGGATGTTGAGCGCGATCTCGTTCGGTGTCTTCTGCCGGCTCGCACCCTCGACGAGCGCGATCATCCGATCGATGAAGCTCTCACCCGGTTTCTGCGTGATCTCGACGACGATCCGGTCCGAAAGCACCTTCGTCCCGCCGGTGACCGAACTGCGGTCGCCGCCGCTCTCGCGGATCACCGGCGCGCTCTCGCCGGTGATCGCGCTCTCGTCGACACTGGCGATGCCCTCGATGACGTCGCCGTCGCCGGGGACGAGGTCGCCGGCCTCACACACGACGCGGTCGCCCTGCTGCAGCTGCGGGGCGGGTACCGGCTGTTTGGCGCCGTCGAACTCGTTGCGATCGACCAGCCGACGAGCGATGGTGTCGGTCTTCGCGCGGCGCAACGCGTCGGCTTGCGCCTTGCCCCGGCCTTCGGCAACTGCTTCGGCCAGATTGGCGAACAACACGGTGAGCCAGAGCCAGAAGACGATCAGCCACGCGAACAAGGTCGGGTTGGAAACCGAGAGCACGGTGGTGAACACGGCCCCGATCTCGACGATGAACATGACCGGGTTCTTGTACAGCGTCGCCGGGTTCAACTTCCGCAGCGCATCGGGCAGCGACGTCCAGAGCATCCCGGGATCGAGCAGACCGCCGCCGACGCGGTGCGGGGTGGCTGGTTCTCGTCGGTTCCCCCTTGGCGGGCTAAGGGTTGGCGTCGACATCAGTGCAGGCCCTCCGCAAGTGGACCGAGTGCGAGTGCAGGGAAGTAAGTCAGGGCGACCACGATGAGCGTTACGCCGAACAACATGCCGACGAACAGTGTTCGGTGCGTCGGCAACGTGCCGTCCGAGGCGGGGACAGGTTTCTGTTCGGCGAGCGATCCGGCCAGCGCGAGGACGAACACGATCGGCAGGAAGCGGCCGAGCAACATGGCGATGCCGAGGGCGGTGTCGTACCACGCGGTGTTCACCGTGATGCCGGCAAACGCGCTGCCGTTGTTGTTCGCCGCGGAAGTGAAGGCGTAGAGCACTTCTGAGAAGCCGTGTGCCCCCGCGTTCAGCATGCCGGCTCGTTCGGCCGGGAACGCCATCGCCAGCGCCGTGCCGACCAGCACGATGGCCGGTGTCGTCAGGAGGTAGAGGGAAGCGAACTTCACCTCCCGGCCACCAAGTTTCTTGCCCAGGTACTCCGGCGTTCGGCCGACCATCAACCCGGCGACGAACACCGTGATGACCGCAAGGATCAACATGCCGTACAACCCGGAGCCGGTGCCGCCGGGCGCGACCTCGCCGAGGGCCATGTTCAAGATCAGGGTGCTGCCACCCAGACTGGTGTACGAGTCGTGGAAGCTGTCGACGGCACCCGTCGATGTGAGGGTGGTCGCCGTGGCGAAAGCCGCCGAGTTCGGCACCCCGAATCGCGTTTCGGTGCCTTCTGTCGCTGCTCCGACCGAAGTGGGCACCGTGCCGTGGTGCATGGTCTGCGCCGTGACGTTGAGCGTGACAGAAACGATCGCGATCAGCGCCATCACCGCGACGATCGCGTAACCCTGCCGTTTGTCGCCCACCATCTTGCCGAAGGTCCGCGGCAGCGAGAACGAGATGCACAGCAGCAGGAAGATCTCGATCCAGTTCGTCCAGACGGTGGCGTTCTCGAACGGGTGGGCCGAGTTCGCGTTGGCCGATCCGCCGCCGTTGGTACCGAGTTCCTTGATGACCTCCTGACTCGCCCAGGGGCCTCCCGTAATGGTCTGGTTGCCGCCGGCGATCGTGTGGATCGTCTGGTAATGGTGGAAGTTCTCGACCATTCCGGCACCGACGAACACGATCGCGAACACGATCGAGATCGGCAGCAGGATGCGCAGGCAGATCCGGGTGAGGTCGACCCAGAAATTGCCGAGCCGATCGGTCTTGCTGCGGGCGAAGCCGCGCACGAGTGCGATCGCCACGGCGATGCCGACCGCTGCGGATACGAAGTTCTGCACCGCCAGACCGGCCATCTGCACGACGTAGCCGAGCGCGTTCTCGCCGGAGTACGACTGCCAGTTGGTGTTTGTGACGAAACTTGCGGCGGTGTTCCACGCCTGGTGCCCGACCATCTGCGGCACGGCGTAGGGAGGCCAGAAATGCTGCTGGATGCGCAGGAAGCCGTAGAGGAAAAGCACCGACACGGCGCTGAAGGCAAGCACCGAGCGCAAATAGCGTCCCCATGCCTGGTCGGCCTCCGGGTCGATACCGCCCACCCTGTAGACGGCGCGTTCGACCCTCAGGTGCCGCGTACCCGTGAGCACGCGCGCAATGTATTCGCCGAGAGGTTTGTGCACGAGCGCCAGCGCCCCGATGAGGGAAATGACGAAAACGACTCCGGCCCAGGTGTCGGACATCAGAACTTCTCGGGGAAGATCAGTGCGACGACCAGGAAGATGGTCACGAGGACGGACAGGATCAGTCCGACGAGATTCGTCCCGTTCACAGCCGCTCCATGCCCTTCGCGATCAGCGCCAGCAGGCCGAAGATGACCAGCGTCAGGACGACGAACCAGGCGTCACTCACTGCAGCTCCGTAGGGACGTAACGGCGTCCCGCGCCGGCCCGCCGTGACGGCAGGCGCTGTGAAGTGAACACCTCCATGGACCCGGCAGGACCAGGCTCAAGCCGCGTCCTCACGACTCGCTCGCGATCCGCTCACGCTCTGCCCGCACCGCGGATGATTCGAAATCGACCACCGCGAGGATTGCGTGAGCATCGCGTGAATGACGGTTCGGACTGCCGCGGAAGCCCTCGTGACACGGTTCGATCGGCTGGTGGAGTTCGTCAATTTCCTGCTGGCGTTGGCCATCATGGCCGCGGCTTGGACCCTTGTCGTCGAGGCGCTCGCCTTCGTCGACAGGCACGGCCAGCCCGGTCGGCGCTCGCGCCACGTTCGGTGACTGCGACCGCGGCGGCGAGAACACCGCAGGCAACGCCGACGGAGACGCCGACGGAGACGCCGACCAAGAGTCCGGCGGCCCTGGCGGTCGATGTCCCGGAGCGGCTCGGGTATCGCATCAAGCGCGCCGTACTCGGCAAACCGCTGGTGACCGGGCAGCTGCACGAGGAGCGGCTGTCGAAGAAGGCCGCGCTGGGCGTGCTGTCCAGCGACTGCATCTCGTCCTCGGCCTACGGCACGGAGGAGATGCTGATCTTCCTGCTGCCGGCGTTCGGGTTGGCAGGTTTCCACCTGGTACTGCCGATGACCTTCATCGTGCTGGCCGTGCTGCTGGTCATGACTGCCCTCTACCGGCAGGTGGTGACGATCTACACGAAGGCCGGCGGTTCGTACGTGGTCGCCCGCGAGAACTTCGGACCCAAGGTCGCACAGATCGCCTCGGTGGCATTGCTGATCGACTACATCGTCACCGTTGCCGTGCAATCTGCCGCTGGCACGGCCGCGCTCGTGACTCTCGTCCCGGCGTTGCACACGATCAGCGAGCCGCTCACGGTCGTCATCGTGCTGATCCTCGCCTTCGGCAACCTGCGCGGGGTCCGCGAGGCAGGCAAGGCCTTCGCCCTGCCGACCTACCTCTTCGTCACTACCGCCGGACTCGTGGTTGTGATCGGCGTGCTGAGGTCGGTCTTCGGCGATCTGCCGAGGCTTCCGCACGTCCACGGCATGATCGGCGTCCATGACCAGGGGCATGCGATCTTCACGGGCGCGGCTATCTACGTGCTGCTGAAGGCGTTCGCCAACGGAGGCGCTTCGCTGACCGGTCTCGAAGCGATCTCGAACGGGGTCAGCGCGATCAAGGAACCGGTGGGGTCGAACGCGCGCAAGACGCTGACGATTATGAGCGTCATGCTCGGCACGCTCGTGCTGGGAATCTCGTACCTGTCGTTCGAGACGCATGCGACGCCGTACGTCAGGGGCACCCCGACCGTCATCGGCCAAGTGGCGCACGCGGTCTTCGGGCACGCGTGGTACGGCAACGTCGGCTTCTACCTCGTCCAGCTCGCGACCGCGCTGATCCTGATCACCGGTGCCAACACGCCGTTCACCGGCTTCCCGTTCCTGGCCAGCTTCATCGCCGAGGACTCGTTCCTGCCGCGGCAGATGACGCGCCGCGGGCACCGGCTCGCGTTCAGCAACGGCATCATCGTGCTCACGGTCGCCGCCCTGGCGCTGATCATGGCGGTCGGCACCGTCGTCGACGCGCTGATCCCGTTCTACGCGATCGGCGTCTTCACCGGCTTCTCGATGGCCGGCTACGGCATGGCGCAGTACTACCGCTCACACCGCCCGAAGCGATGGCGTGTGCGTGCGGCGATCAGCCTCGTCGCCGGCGTCGTGTCGTCGATCGTGGTCGTGATCTTCGCTGTCGTGAAGTTCACCCAGGGCGCGTGGCTGGTCGTCGTGCTGTTCCCGATCCTGTGGCTGATCCTGATGCGGCTCAACCGGCGTTACCGCGCGGAGGCCCGAGCGCTCGATCTCGTCACCTGGGTGCGGCAGGACCAGGCCGACGCGCCGCACTACCCGAGGCACACCGTGCTCGTGCTGGTCGACCGGCTCGACCTCGCCGTGTTGCGTGCACTGCGTTACGCCGGCAGCCTGCGGCCGACGTCCGTGCAGGCGGTGCACTTCATGCTCGACGACCAGGTGGCCGACACGCTCCGAAAGGGCTGGATCGCCCGCAAGCTCGGCGACCGGGTACCGCTCGTCATGGTCGACTGCGAGGACCGCCGGCTGGTGCACCGCGCCGCCGAGTTCTCGTTGAACACCGTCGTCGCCGACCACGCCGAGGTCACCCTGCTGCTGCCGCGGCGCACCTTCGGCCGCATCTCGCAGCGCCTGTTGCACGACCGTACGGCCGATCGCATCGCCGAGGCAGTCGGCCGCATCCCGCACGTGGCCGCGACGATCGTCCCGTTCGACACGACCTTGCCGCACGAGGTCGTCGAACGGCTGGAAGCGCGACAGCACGAGGCGGCACGCGCACCCGCATTGCGCGACGAGTGCGCGCCGCGCAGCCCGGCGGCGCCGCGTCCGGCGGCGAACGGCGTGACGCCCATCGGCGACGTGGTGTGGCGCCAGAAGGTGACAGTGGAGGGACGGGTGAAGACGGTGCAGGTCGGCACGACCGCCGGCCGTTCGCTCGAGGTGCAGCTGTTCGACACGACCGGGGGAGTGCGGCTGCTCTTCTTCGGACGGACCGACATCGCCGGTATCGAACCGGGCACGGTGCTGCGGGCCAGCGGGCGGGTCGGCGAGTACAAAGGCCACCTCGCGCTGGCCAATCCCCGCTACGAACTGCTCACCTGCCGCTGACGTCCTGCAGCGCGGACCCGTCCGGCCCCCGTCCCCGCGAGTGGTCATTTATCGCGCGAGTGGTCAGCTATAAGTGACCACCCGGCGCATAAGTGACCACTCGGGAGGGGGCTCAGTGGCCGATGGACGCTGCCGGCCAGATCGCGCCGACGGCGGCGCCCAGCAGGAACAACCACCCGAACGCCCGGTTGTGGACGAGGCATACGCGGTGGTACCAGAGCGGCCAGCCGACGTAGCCCTCCGGCGGCGCGGCCGGTGCGGGCGCGGCCATGACCCGCAGCGCGCGCACGGCACGGGGCACGGCGACCACGACGACCGCGACGAACGGCGACAGCGCTCCGGTGAGCACACCCACGACGACGAACACGTACATCAAGAGCACCGAGGTCTGGTTCAACGCCCGCGCGCCTCGTTCACCCAGGATGACCGGCAGCGTGTTCTGGGACTGCGAGATGTCGAACCCACGCTGGTCGATGTGCTTGCCGACCAGGATCGACATCACCCCGAGCCCGTAGGGCACGGACGCCAGGAACGCCAGGCCCGACCAGTGGCCGGTGATGACGTAGTAGCCGCCGCCGATCATCAGCGGTCCCCACACCACGAACGCGGCGAGCTCGCCGAGGCCGAGCTCCTTGAGCGCGCGCGGTGCCGCGTCGTATGCGTAGAGCAGCACGGCACCGACCGCGGTCAGTGCGAGCGCCGGCCAGCCGCGCAGCACGACGAAGTACGCGGCGATCGCCACCGCGACGGCGGCCAGCACGGCCAGGCCGGTCGCCAGGAATCGCATCGTGAACGCGCCGCTGGCCACCGGGTGCAGCGTGTAGCGGCGGCGTGGCGAGTCCTCGGTGTCGTGGCCGCGGCGGTAGCCGAAGTAGTCGTTGGACAGGTTGCTGATCGCGTGGAGGATCACGTAGCCGAGGAACACCAGCACGAACGGCACGACTTCGAAACGCCGGTCGGTGGCGGCGAGCAGGCCGGCGATCCCTGCGGCCTGCGCCGAGATCACGAGGATCACGCTGCGGGCGGCGTACAGGAAGCGGGCCACCGGGTCGAGCCCGGTCAGGTCGCTCGCGGTGGCCGGGTAGAACCCGGTGAAGGCGCCCGCCCACGCCGCGGGCCCGCGCTTCGGTTTCGTACCCAGGGGAGGAGCAGCGGTGGACATGGACCCACGGTACGTCGCCCCCACGCGCCGTGCTGCCCGTGACCGCCGCACTGTGAACTGGCAGACGCAGGGCCTGCCGCCCATCAGACCCGGCGGTGCCGCGCGGGCATACCGCCTATGACACGGCCCCCGTCGAGTTCGAGCACGTCGTCGCACGCGGCCACCACGTCCGGGTCGTGCGAAGCGATCACGACCACCGCGCCGGAGCGCGCGTGCTCGGCCAGCAGCGCGACGATGCGTACGCGGTTCTCGGCATCGAGTTCGGCGGTCGGTTCGTCGGCGAGCAGCACCTCGGGCGCGCCGACCAGGGCGCGTGCGACCGCCACCCGCTGTTGCTGACCACCGGACATGTCGTCGATGAGGTGGTCCGCGACGTCGCTGAGCCCGACCTGGGCGAGCACCTCGGCGGTGCGCTCGCGCACCTGCGCCCGGGCGGCGCCGCGCGCCTGCAGAACGATGGCGATGTTCTCGCGGCCGGTCAAAGCGGTGACCAGGCCGTACCCCTGAAGCACGACGGAGATGCGCCGGCGCATGGCGAAATCACCCATCCGCACCGCGTCGTCCGCCAGGTTCACCTCGCCGCTGTCGGGCGCGATGAGCCCGCCGAGCATCGTCAGCAGCGTCGACTTGCCCGCGCCGGACGGGCCGCACACGGCCAACATGCGTCCGGCTTGCGCGTCCAGATCTATCCGATCGACGATCGCGCGATCGCCGATCCGGTAGGTGAGCCCCCGTGCGGTCAACGTCATGGCGTGCCGTCCTCGGTGCGGCGCAGCAGCCGGATGCCGTCGGCGTCGTGGGTGACCTCGAGCATCGTGCCGGGCGGGAAGTGCTCTCGTACCTCGGGCGGGAGCTGCAGCGAACCGTCGCGTCCGACGACGGCGAAGTCGCGCCCGTGCCGGCCCTCGGCCCCGACCCGGCCGTCACGGATCGTCACCGTGCGGCCCACCCGCTCGGCGATGTGCGGATCGTGGGTGACGACGACGACCGTGACGCCCAGGTCGGTGTTGACCTGATGCAACAGGTCGACGACCTCCTCGCGTCCCGCGGCGTCCATCTGACTCGTGGGCTCGTCGGCGAGCAGCAGGCTGCTGCCACCTGACACCGCCGCGGCGATGGCGACGCGTTGCTGCTCGCCGCCCGACAATCGCCCGGCGACGCGCTCCTCGAGGTGGGCGAGCCCGAGTTGTTCGAGCAGTTCGTCGGGTTCGGCCGGTGCGGGGTTGGCCGATGCCGCGAAGCGCACGTTCTGCCGCACCGTGGCGTACGGCAGCAGGTTGCGGCCCGGGTTCTGGAGCACCGTGCCCACCAGCGACCCGCGCAGTCTGGCCAGGGCCCGCGGCGGCATCCGGCCGATGTCGTGCTCTCCGATGAGCACCCGTCCGGCCGAGGGACGCAGCACGCCTGCGAGCAGACCGAGCACCGTCGACTTGCCCGATCCGGACGGACCGAGCAGCGCCATGAACTCGCCGGCATCGGCCTCGAGGTCGACCCCGCGCAGCGCGACCACGTCGTCCATGTCCTTGCCGTTGGCCGGGTAGATGTGGACGACGCCTTCACACCGGATCGCGACGCCCGTCATGGCTGTGCCTCGCGCAACCCTGCAACGCCGGCCTGGCGCGACACGAATCGCGCGATCACGAGGCTCGTGGCGACGAACACGACGACGAGTGCCGCCGACAGGACCGTGAGCAGGCCCACCGGCAGTTGGTGTTCGACCGGCGGCCCCGAGTCGGGGTTGACGAACACCGGGGTGCTCGGCAACGCGAGCCGGGCGCCGACGACGCCGGCGACCAACCCGACGATCAATCCGGCGACCAGCAGGATGCCCTGCTCGACCGCCGCCGAGAGCCGCAGTGTGCGCGGTCGCACGCCGGCCGCCTCGAGAGCGGCGAGCTCGTAGGAACGCCGCCGTGCCGAGGTCGCGCCGGCGAGCACCGTGGCGCCGATGGCCAACGCGGTTGCCGCGGCTGCGGCGATCAGGAAGAGCCCGTCGGCGAACGCGGGCCCGGTGTGGTCGAGCCGCGCGCGAAATGTCGCCGCGTGAACCACGGAAACGACGTGGACGCCTTGCCGGGCCAGTCGTGCGGCCATGTCCGGCGCGGCGCCCGGCGCGAGGAACACTTCGAGGCGGGTCGAGGACGAGACGCCGCCACGGGTTGCCGCAAGGACGGCTCCGAAGTCGACCATGACGCCCGTGCGGTCGAGGCTGGGCAGGCTGACTGCGGTGATCTGCCCGTCCAGCGACAGCGACCGACCGTCCAGACCGAACGAGGTGATGTCGTGGATTGCCGGGCCGAGGTACGTGCCCGCCGTGCCGGACGCGACCACCGCGGGCAGTTGCGCCGGCGTGTCCGCCGAGATGATCTCCGGCCACGCGGCGTCCTGCGAACTCTTCTGCAGGGTGAAGCCGAGTGCGTCGTGGGCCGGGAGCAGCCGGACGAACCCCGTGCCGTCGCTGCGCCATCGGGACGGCACGTCGAATCCGGGGACGGGCTGCCACGAGGTGGCCGTCGTCGACGCGGACTGCGCAGCGGAGACCTCGCCGATGATCTCGGCGTTGTTCGGCGTCGGGTGCCGCGACAACCCGGGCCGGTCGCTCAGCGCCAGCCCGGTGAACCGGCACGGTGGTCTGCACAGGGTCGAGATGTCGACGCGATAGGTGTGCCGGCCGGGCCGGACCCGCCCGAAGTCGTAGGTCGAGTTGATGTGATCTCGTCCGGTGAGCGATGCGGTGAGCAGCTCGGCCGGTCCCTGCCTGGGCAGCGCCTTGATGTCGACGGACAGACGCAGCGCGGCGCCGGTGACGGCGACGGGCGGGGCGACGGTGGGGAGGAGACGAGGCAGGATCGAGTTCAGCTGCGCACCCGCGTTGTTCGAGGGCCACGCTGCGACGCCGCTGAACCGTTTCGTGTCGACGGCGAGCAACGGGGTGCCACGGTCGACGCGGACGACGGCGGCCGCCATCGAATGTCCGCCCGGGTCGGCATGGTCGACAGCTGTCCGCAGGTCGGGCACGTTGCGATCCGCGCGCACGGTGAGGACGGTGTCGGCGCCCGCCTCGGCCAGGGCACGTCCCTCGCGGTTGGAGTCGGCGACCGACCAGTTGACGATCGCGAAGCTGGCCAGCGCCAGTGCGACGCCGATCAGGACGATCACCCGGGCCCCGGCCGGACGCCGCACGATCTGGCGCACCGCGAGATACCCGGCCAGCCGCGGGGACTCGCGCGTGCGCCGCACCAGCGCTCGTCCCAAGAACGGCAGCAGGCGCACCGTGAGCACCGCGATCGCGGCGCCGAGCATGATCGCCGCGACCGCCGAGAGTGGATTGGTGCGCCCCGAACTCGTGGCACCCGTCGCCACGAGTTCGACGACGCCCGCGACTGCGAGGGCGACGGTCGCGGCGTCGACCAGCACCAGGCCGATGCCGCTGTCGGCCGGATCGTTGTTGCGGCGCAACAGGGCACCGACCGGCGCCGCGATGATGCGCCGGGCAGCGACGACGGCGGCAAGTGCGCTGGCGACGGTGGCCGCGACGATGACCTCGGTGGCAGAGATGGGGAAGGCAACGCTCGCGGAGCGCTCGAGCAGATGCCCCGCCAGCACCTTGACGATCACCCAGGCCAGCACGCGCGGCACACGGTGCCGCGAGCAGGACGAGCAGCACGGGCTGGGCGACGCCTTGCGTGATCACCTGGCGCGCGCGGCGTCCGCGCAGTTTCGCGAGCGCGACCTCGTGCCCGGTCGCCGCCGCCGAGCCCGCCACCACCGCGTACAGGATCACGATCGCGAGCAGGACGAGCTGGGTCGTGGAGAGGATCACCAGCGTTCGCGCCAGCGACATCTCCTTCTGCATCGCGTTCAGGATCGCCGGCAACCCGCTGGCGACGGTCGGTATCGACTGTGACGACACGGTGGCCGTGTGCGCGGCCGTGTTCTGCAGTTCGGCGATGTGTGCCCGGATGCCTGGCAGGTCGTCCAGATGGACGTTGTTCACTCGCAGCCGCAGGTTCACCGTCAACGTCTCGGCGATGGCGTGCTGCAACGAAATACAGCATGCGGTGGCTGACGAAGAACGCGTCGAGCTGCGGCAGGCGGGTGTCGAAGATCGTGTCGACGGCGCTGAGGTAGTTCCACGGCGCCCAGTACGCCCCATCGGGACGGATCGGCGCGACGATGCCGACGATCCGGACCTCGACCGGTCCCTCGGTCTCGGTGGGTTCCGGCTCGAGCACCTGGCCCACATGGAGGTGCTGCCCGCTCGCCGTGCGCTGGGTGACCACGATGCCGTTGCGGCTGTCGTCCGGCACGCACGCCCCCGCGACCACGTGCACGTGCTGGCACAGGCCGTCGAGCGCGGCGAACTCGCTGGCGTACCGGGTCAGGCCGCTCCACTCGATCGGTGCCTGCTCGGAGTACACCGGTGGGTCGAAGTAGGGCGGGTCGGCGGCTTGCGAACCGAGCTCGAGCATCGCGACGTGCCAGTCGACTCCCGTCACGCCTGCGGTGGTGCTGCGATCGATGCGCAGATCGCGTTGGGTCTGCGGCGCGGTGAGCAGCCGTTGGCTGAGCACCGTCTCGTCCACGGCGTGCAGATAGATCGGCCCGACCGCCGCAGCGGTGATGCCGACGAGCGCCACGAGGAAGACTGTCACGGACGCCGCGCCGCGCCAACGCAGGGCACGCAGCGCCAGCCGCAACGAGAGCATCGTCGAATCCTGCTCGGCGCACGCCGCGCGCCTCAACACCGCCGCTGTAACGTACGGCTAACGAATTGGGTACGGCTCAGCGGGACTGCCGCTACGGGCTCGCTTCAGTACGGGGGATCCTTGTCCAGGCAGCACCGTTACACGGCCACGGTCGAGTGGACGGGAAACCGCGGTGAGGGCACGGCGACGTATCGCTCGTACGACCGTGATCACGAGATCAGCGCCGAGCACTGCGCACCCATCCTCGGCTCGGCCGATCCGGCGTTCCGCGGCAATCCGTCGCGCTGGAATCCCGAGCAGTTGCTGGTCGTCGCGGCATCCCAGTGCCACATGCTCGCCTATCTGCATCTCGCGGCGACGAACGGCGTCGTCGTGAGCGCCTACGTCGATCACCCCACCGCGGTGATGACGGAGGACAACGAGGGCGGTGGCCGGTTCACCGAGATCATGCTGCATCCGCTGGTCACGGTCACCGACGAGGCGATGGTCGACACTGCCGACTCGCTGCACGCGCAGGCCAACGCCGCGTGCTTCATCGCGAACTCGTTGAACCTGCCCGTCGGGCACGATTCGCGTACCCGCGTGCGCGAGGAGTAGCACCGCCCGCTGTCGCCGGTATCTGCGACGCTTCGCGGATGAGTCATCCCCTCACGCGTACGGCCGCCTCCGACGCGGTTGAGCAGCTCGGCTGGCGCTACCTCCTCGGCGCGTACGAAACCTCCGTCGTGGTCGGTAATCTCGCCGAGGCGGCGCGAGTCGCAGCGCGCGCCGCCGCGGCGTGCGGCGCCGCGGCCGACCCGCACCTGCACATTGACCTGCGCGCCGACCGGGTCGACCTGCGTCTGATGGACGAGTCCGTGGCGGCGGTGACGGCGCGTGACGTCGAGCTCGCCTTCGGCATCACCGACTCGGTGCGGGATCTCGGCTTCGACACCACGGCCTTCGCCGGCGCCCTGCGATCCGGTGCAGGCACTCGAGATCGGCCATCGACGCGATGGACATCGCGGCGATCCGTCCGTTCTGGAAGGCCGTTCTCGCCTATGTCGACGAGCCCGGACACGACGGTCCGCAGGACGCGCTGGTCGACCCGCACCGCAGCGGCCCGGCTGTGTGGTTCCAGCAGATGGACGAGCCACGTCCGCAGCGCAACAGGATCCACTTCGACATCACGGTGCCGCACGACCAGGCAGACACCCGCATCGCGGACGCGCTCGCCGCTGGCGGGAAGCTGGTGTCGGACGAGCAGGCTCGCGCGTTCTGGATCCTTGCCGATGTCGAAGGCAACGAGATCTGCGTCTGCACCTGGCAGGACCGCGACCGCCCGACGGACGCACGTGAGCGACATCGCCGAGTCACGCCGTCGCCATGCCGTCATGAGTCGCGGCCAGCGCGGTAGCACGACCTCGAACAGCCGGCACAGCGCCGGACGTTCCACCACGTCGGTGCTGTCGACGAACTGGTCGACGGCGCCGATCAGCGGAAGTGAACCCAGCAGCGGTTCGGTGACTGTCGCGGCCAGCGCGTCGGCGAACCGGTCCGCCATGATCACCCGGCGCGGGACGGTCGTAGTAGTTGCCCAGCGCTTGCCGGCAACGGCGCGGTGAGGCCGCTGGCGTTGTGCCGCGCAGCGACCGCGAGGTAGGCCGCACCAAGGGCGTCCTGGTCACCCGTGCTCGCCGCGTCGAGCGCTGCCGGCAACTCGTCGTCGGCCGGCAGTTCGGCGACGGCCGTGCCGAGCCATTTCTGGTACGGCGCATACTGCCGCGCCAGCAACAGCGCGAGCCGCATCAGCTCGCGCACCTGCCGCGCGGCGACGATGCGCGAACCGGCCGTGTCGCCGACCTCGGCCGTGCGGGCGACGAACGCCTCCTCCTGGGCGATGCGGCGCCATTGGCACGTCGAGCAACCAACGCCACACCTGGTCGGGATACCACGCCAGCCTTGTGCGCACCGCGGCGAGCGCACCGTCCGGATCGGCGAACACCCGGCCGCCGTCACGCCAAGCAGCCGCTGCTGGGGCGTGAGCAGCCAGTCGAGCACCGCCAGCTCGTGCGTCGCGTCGACGCCGAGCTGCTCGAGCAGCCACTCGTCCAGGCGCGTCACCGTGACCCAGGCGCGCGCCTCGACCTCGGCCCACCCGAAGCGCACCGGCACGCCGTCGAACGACTCGGGCAGATCGAGTTCGGCCACGTGATGATCGGTGAAGACGAGCACCCGCGGACCCCAGCCGTGATCGGTCGAGCGCTCCGTGTCGTAGCCCAGGACGTCCGAGCCCCAGCCGAGCAGCGCGGCGCTGTGCGGCACGCCGACCAGTTGCGGTGCGACGACCTGGACGTAGAACCGCTGCGACAGGCGGCAGGCCGCCGCCGCCGATCATGTGCCGACCGTACGCGGCGGGTCGACTACGTTCTCGTTCATGAGCGCACCGACGGGTCCGGCACATGGCCGCACGCTGGTGCTTGCGGGTGGCGGTGTCGGCGGCATCGCCTGGCTCGTCGGACTCGTCGACGGGCTCGCGGCTCGCGGCATCGATCTGGCCGGCGCCGACTGCTGATCGGGACGTCGGCGGGCGCTGCGGTCGCCGCGCAATTCGCGACCGGTCAACGTGCCGCGGCAGCGCGCATGCAACAGGACGAGCACACGACCGAGCTGTCGGTGCAGTTCGACATGACGGAGTTCTTCGCGATGATGGAACGTGCCGCCGAGCAGGCCACGAGCCGCCGCGACGGTCGACGCCGTGCTGGCGAGCTGTGCCGTCCCCGGCATCTGGCCGAATCGGTCGCCGCGATCGGCCCGAATCCGCTCGATCCATCGACGCGGCCGGCCGTGTTCGACGCTGCGCGCGCGCAGGCCGCCCGGTGCGCCGGTGAGATCGAGCGGTTCTGGAACTGATCCCTAGCGCGCGAGTGTGCGCACGACGACCACCGGGCACGGGCCGTTGCGCACGCAGTACTCGGCCACCGAGCCGAGCAGCATGCCGGGGAACGCCGCCCGTCCGCGAGCGCCGACAACCAGCAGCGCGGCGTTCTCCGAGTGCGTCAGCAGGGACGGGCCGGCCGGGCCCTGCACCACGTGCTCGCTGATCTCGAGGTCCGGGTACTCCGCGCGGATCGGCTCCACGCTCTCGCGCAGCGTGCGTTCGGTGTCGCCGGCCGGGTCGGCACCCGGCGGCACGCGGGTGACGTAGCTGGGCCAGCGCCAGCTCGCGATGGCGCGCAGCGAGGCGCCGGTCAGCTGCGCCTGGCCGGCCGCCCACCGCAACGCGTCCGCGCTGCCCTCCGAGCCGTCCACGCCGACGACGATCACCGACGCGGGCCTGGTCATCGGTTCACCTTGTCGTCTTCGTCGACGTCGTCGCGAGCGGTCCCCTCGTCCGGTTCGGGACGGAGGGGATTCAGCTTGAACCAGAGCAGGAACAGCAGCCCGACCACGAGCATGCCGATCCCCAGCCACAGGTTGATGTTGATGCCGGCGGCCTTCGCGCGGTCCTTGTCGGACGTGCCGAACCCCGCGACGGTGAGCATCACGCCGTAGACGACGAACAGCCCGCCGATCATGAGCCGGATGTCGAACAGGCGCGCCGCTGCCGAGCGCGGCGCCTCGTCGGCCGAGTTGTCCGCGGCTTTGTCACTCATTCTGCTCACCTCCTAGACGAAGAGCACGGACAGGACGACGGTGATGCCGAGCGAGACCCCGCCGAGCACCTTGGGCGAGGCCCACCACTTCGGTTTGGGTATCGACGCCGGGTCGGGGGCGTCCGGGTCGGGAATGCCCCACACGAGACCGGCCAGCTCCTCGCGCGGCTTCGGTCTCGTCACGAGGCTGACCATGACGGTCACCACGGCATCGGCGACGAAGGCGACGATCGCGCCGTAGAAGTTCGCCATCTGCGCGTTGATGTCCGAGTGCGACGTGACGTGGCCGCCTTGGTAGAAGTACCCGATGTCGTAACTCGCGAAGTGCATGACCGCGGCGCCCGAGTGCGCCGGCCGCGAGGCCGGAGACCCCCGCCCACGGCGATGCCCGCTTCCAGAACATCGCGATGATGAAGGTGGCGAACAACGGCGCATTGAAGAACCCGAACAGCAACTGGATGTAGTTCATGATGTTCGTGTAGCCCTGCGCGATGAACGCAGTGCCGATACCGATGGCGATCCCGACCACCGTGACGACCCGGCCCACGTTCAGGTAGTAACCGTCGCGGCGGCCCTTGACGATGTAGGTCTGCCAGATGTCGTAGGTGAACACCGTGTTGAACGAGCTCACGTTGGCGGCCATGCCCGCCATGAACGCGGCCAGCAGCCCGGCGAGCGCGACGCCCAGTGTGCCGTTCGGCAGGTACTTGCCCATCAGTTCCGGGATCGCGTTGTTGTAGTCGGCGCTCGGCGACTTGAAGTCCTTGAGCACTGCGACGGCGATCAGACCCGGGATGACCGTCAGCGCAGGAATGAAGATCTTCGGGAACGACCCGATCAGCGGAGTGCGCTGCGCGGCCGACAGATCCTTGGCCGACAGGGCGCGCTGCACCTCGGCGAAGTTGGTCGTCCAGTAGCCGAAGCTCAGCACGAAGCCGAGGCCCATGATGATGCCGATCCAGTCGCCGAGCGGGTTCGACCACGTACCGACGTGGGTTCCCGACCAGCTGTTGAAGAACTCAGGTTGCTTGATCCTCGCTTGCAGGCCGTCCCAGCCGCCGACGTCCTTCAAGCCGATGATCACGAGCGGGACGAGCCCCGCGATGATCACGAAGAACTGCAGCACTTCGTTGTAGATCGCGCCCGACAACCCGCCTAGCGTGATGTAGGCGAGCACGAACGCGGCCGAGATGACGATCGACAGCCAGATCGGCCAACCGATGAGCGCGTTGATCACCAGGGCGAGCGCGAAGAGGTTGACCCCGGCGATGAGCACCGCGGCCAGGGCGAACGACAACGCATTGAACAGGTGGGTCGTGCGGTTGAACCGGCGCAGCAGGAACTCAGGGACGCTGCGAACCTTGGATCCGTAGTAGAACGGCATCATCACGATGCCGAGGAAGACCATCGCGGGGACGGCGCCCACCCAGTAGAAGTGCACGGTCGAGATGCCGTACTGCGCGCCGTTGGCGGCCATGCCGAGGATCTCGATGGCGCCCAGGTTCGCCGAGATGAACGCGAGCCCCGTCACCCATGCGGGCAGCGACCGCCCGGACAGCAGGAAGTCCTCGCTGGTCGCGATCGCCCGCCGCGCGAGCACACCGATCGTGACCACGAGGGCGAAGTAGATCGCGAGGATGACGTAGTCGAAGAAGTTGACATCGAGGCGAAGCACGGGTCGCACACCTTTCGACAGCATGCGACGACCAGCGTCGCTCGGGAACCGAGTGGGCGGTAGAAGAGCACGTCCGGACTTGCGACCCTTGTCCTATTCCCGGGAAGCGGTCAAGACTCACGATTCGGTCGCGGAAGCATCAAGTCGGAGATGATCTTCCGTTGAATCTCCGACGTGCCCTCGAAGATCGTTGTCAGTCGCGCGTCGCGCCAGTACCGTTCGACGGCCCGCTCGGTGGTGTAGCCGTTGCCGCCGTGCAACTGCATCGCCTGCGTCGTCACGTCAGCGGCCGTCTCCGTCGCGCGCAGCTTCGCGATCGACGCGAGTCGGGACGCGTCGTCGTGGCCGACATCGATCAGATGCGCCGCCTGCCGGTACAGCGCGCGCGCCTGTTCCACCGCACTCGCCATGTCGGCCAGCGCGAACCGCAGCGCCTGGAAGTCGCCGATGGGGTGACCGAACTGCTCGCGTTCCTGGAGGTACCGCGTGCTGTCCTCGACCGCAGCCTGGGCGAGACCGACCCCTCGCGCGGCAGTGTGGACGCGCGCGAGATCGAGCCATGCTCCGACGTCGGAGAAGCCACTGTCGTCGCCGGGCCCGGTGCTCACCTCGTTCCCCGCCGGTACCCGGACGCCGTCGAACACGAGGTCCCACGTGAGGAACCCGTGGTAACCGATCTTGTCGATCGGCGTGCCGGTCAGTCCGGCCGGGAAGTCGCCACGATCCTTCTCGACGAGCAGCGTCTGCAGCCCGGCCGAGCGCGGCTCGTCGTCGTGCGGATCGCGGGTGCGGACGAGCACCTGGATGAAATCCGCCGCCTCGGCGTTGCCGCACCAGCGCTTGTGGCCGGTGATCACCCATTCGTCGCCCTCGCGCACCGCGCGCGTCCGCACGCCGGCGAGGTCGGACCCGGCCTCAGGCTCGGACAGTGCGATCGCCCCGATCCAGTCGCCGCGGGCAGAACGCGCCAGGAGCTCGGCGCTACGCGTCGCGTCCGACAGACCGGTGCCGAGGCCCTGGCCGCGGGCGATGATGCTGGCGACGCTCATCCACGCGCGCGCAAGCTCTTCGGCCACCATGCAGTACTCGAAGGCGCCGAGACCCATCCCGCCGTGCTCGCTCGGGATCGTGATGCCGAAGTAGCCGAGCTCGGCCATCCGGGCGAGCAGAGCGGCCGGGATCAACCCCTTCTGCGGGTCGAGTTGGTCGGCGACGGGCAACACCTCGTCGCGCGCGAACGCTCGAGCCTGTGCCATCAGCGCCTGGCGCTCGGCGGTGTGCCACGGGGGCAGGAGCTCGGGTGGTGCGGGCCGCTTCGCGATGTCGCTCGGCCCGGGCACCGCTCAACCGTAGTGGGTCGGTGCCGGCGTGTTCGGCTGCAGCGAGGTCAGGGCCGGATCAGCCTCAGCGCAGCAGGGCGGATCCGCGCCGTCACCGGCAACGACGCCACCTCCTCGCCGTCGCCGCACACGGGTACTGCTCGGTCGGCGGCGATGGTGACCTCGCGAGCGGTGTGCACGGAGACCTCCGGCCGCGCGACATGCGTACCGCGCTGCGCGTCGCGCATGAACGAGGCGATGGCACGCTTCGGCCCGTTGCGCACGATCAGCACGTGCAGCATGCCGTCGTCGACACGCGCCGACGGCACGATGTTCAGCCCGTGCCCGTAGGCGCCGGAGTTGCCGATCACCACCATGTGCGCGTCGACACCGGTCGACGCTCCGTCCAGCGTCAACATGAAGCGCGGGGCGTGCCAGGTGAGGATCGCGCGTACCGGCGCGAGCCGGTAGACGAGCTTCGCCGGCAGCCACCGGTTGCCGTTGATGATCGCGTTCGAAACGGAGTCGATACCGCAGTACACGTTGCCGACGACGACGGTGTCGCCGACGTCGATCACGTCGCACGGGGCAACCGCGCCGGTCAGCAGCAGGTCGGCGAGCGCGGCGACGTCGGTGGGGAAACGAAGGGATCGGGCCAGGTCGTTGCCCCGGCCGGCGGGGACGACAGCCATGACGCCGCCCGCCGCGACCACCCCCTCGGCGACATCGCGCACCAGCCCGTCGCCGCCCACCGCCACGACCACCCGTCCTTCGGACGCGGCGGCGTGCGCAGCCTCGATGCCGTGCTCACGGCTGCGGGTGAGCTCGACGCGCACGTCGGCGCCCGCCTGGCTGATGCGCGCGGCCAGCGGTCCCCACTTCTCGGCTGCCCTTCCGCCGCCCGAGATGGGGTTGACCAGAGCGGTGAAGGCGCGCACGTCAGCCGACCAGCACACCGGGGTTCATGACGCCCACCGGATCGACCGACGCCTTCACCGCGCGCAGCATGTCGAGCGCGAGCGGGCCGATCTCGTCCTGGAAGGTCGCGCGGTGATCGGTACCGACACCGTGGTGGTGGGTGATGGTCGCGCCGGCCGCGCGGATCGCGGTGTTCGCCGCGTCCTTCGCCTGCTGCCACTGGGCCAGCGGATCGTCGGTCCGGGCGCACAGCACCGTGAAGTAGAGCGACGCGCCGGTCTCGTACACGTGCGAGATGTGGCACAGGAGGACCGGCGGTGTGCCCTGGGCCGAGAGCGCGTCGGTGATCGCGGCGGTGACAACCGCGCGTAGGTCGGTCAGTCGCGACCAGAACGTCGCGGTCTCCAGGGTCTCGACGAACGCCCCGGCGTCGAGCAGCGGATCGCGCAGGTACGGCGCGCGGTAGCGCCCCGCGCGCCACGCCTCACCCGGTTCGGTGCCGAGCGGCGTGCCGCCCGCGGCACTGAGCACGGCGAAGACCCCTGCGCGCCGGTTCGCGACATCGTCGGCCCGTGCCCTCGAAGCCCGTCACCGCGAGGCAGCCACCAGGCCCGCCGCCGAGCACGTTCGGGTCGGCGAGGTTGATCGCGGTCTCGGCCTCGTCCGACAGCCGCAGCACGGTCGGCAACGGACCGTCCTGCGCGAGTCGTCGCAGCGCGGCCGCACCGTCGGCGAAGCTGTCGAAGCGCCACCCCTCGAACTCGCGCACCTGCGGGCGAGGACGGATGCGCACCGTGACGGACGTGATGACGCCGAGCGTGCCTTCCGACCCGAGCACGAGCTGGCGCAGATCCGGCCCCGCGGCCGAGCGCGGCGCGGTGCCCAGCCGGATCGTTCCGCGTGGTGTGGCGAGCACGACGCCGACGACCATCTCGTCGAAGCGGCCGTAACCGGCCGACGACTGCCCCGCCGAACGGGCCGCGGCGTAACCGCCGATCCCGGCGCCCTCGTACGACTGCGGGAAGTGGCCGAGGGTGTGGCCGGCCTCGTTCAACAGCGTCTCGGCCCGGGTGCCCCGCAGCCCGGCGCCGAGCGTGACCGTCCGCGAGATCTCGTCGAGGTCGGTGACGGCGTCCAGGCGGCGCACATCGAGGGCGATCACCGCGGCGAAGCCGGCCCGCGCCGGTGTCAGACCGCCGACCACCGACGTGCCGCCGGCGAAGGGGACGACCGCAATGCGGTGCCGCGCACACACCTCCAGCACGGCGACGACCTCGTCGTGCGAGCCGGGGAACACGACGGCGTCGGGGGCGTCGGAGGCGTCGCCGCTGCGTAGCTTCAGCAGATCGGGCGTCGACCAGCCCCGGGTGTGCAGCACCCGCACGTGCGCATCGGAGCGCACGTGTTCGGAACCGATCACCTCGGCCAGCGCGGCGGCGACCTCTGCGGGAAGGGTGTTGTCGGGCAGCGTTGCCGAACCGGGGTCGACCGCCGGCCCGACCGGCTTCACGCCGAGCGCGGTGAGCGCCGCGCCTGCTGTCTCGGGCAGCTCGACGTCGTCCACCCCCCACCGGTAGGGACGCATCTCGACGACGGGCAACTGCGACTCGGTCACTGATACACTTTGACACATGGTGTCGCAGTATCGCAACACAGCGATCCCGGAACAGCGCATTCTGGACGCTGCGTACGAGCTCGTGCTTGCTGTCGGGATGCGTCGCATCAACATGGCCGAGCTCGCCCGCGCCGCCGACGTGTCACGGGCGACGCTGTACCGGAGGTTCCCGAACGTCGATGCGGTCGTCGCCGCCCTGACGACGCGCGAGCTCGCCGCCATCAGCGAGCGCGCGTTTGCACGGGCGGGCAAGGACGCGCGCACGACGGTCGTCTCGGGCATCGTCGCCACCGTCCGCGCGGTGCGCGAGCACCCGCTCACCCGAAAGATCATCGAGGTCGACCCCGAATTCCTGTTGCCGTATCTCGTGCAGCGCCGCGGCGCGAGTACCGACGCGCAGCTCGCCCTGCTCGCCACAGCCCTGCGCCACAACGACGGGTCGATCCGGCGGGGGGACCGCACCGCACAGGCGCGCGCACTGTGGCTCGCTGCCTGGTCGTTCGCGCTCACCGCTCCCGTCCTGGCCGACGGCGAGGTGAGCATCCAACGCCTCGATCGCGAACTGCGCGCCATGCTCGACAGGTACCTGGCACCGCAGGAGACGCCGTCATGACACCCGGCAGCGCGCTCAACGCCGCCCGGCGCGAGCGCGAACTCGCCGAGGTCGCCGAGCTCGCCACGCGCAATGCGCCGGTCGACGTGCTCGTCATCGGTGGCGGCGTCACCGGCACCGGCGTGGCCCTGGACGCTGCCACGCGCGGCCTCTCGGTCGTCCTCGTCGAGAAGCACGACCTCGCCTTCGGTACGAGCCGATGGAGCTCGAAGCTCGTGCACGGTGGGTTGCGCTACCTGGCGTCCGGCGCGGTCGGCATTGCTCACGAAAGCGCGGTCGAACGGGGCATCCTGATGACGCGCACCGCGCCGCATCTCGTCCGCGCCCTGCCTCAGGTCGTCCCGCTGCTCCCCGAGATCTCGCACGCGAACGCCGCCCTCGTGCGTGCCGGGTTCGCCGCAGGCGATGCGCTGCGCCTCGCGGCCCGCACCCCGGGATCGGTGTTGCCCCGGTCGCGCACCATCCGGCCCCGCTCGGTCGTCGACCACGCCCCGACCGTGCGCTCCGACGGGCTGCGCGGCGGTCTGCTCGCCTACGACGGGCAGCTCGCCGACGACGCTCGGCTGGTCGTCGCCATCGCCCGGACCGCGGCGGCACACGGCGCGAGAGTGCTCACCCGGTGCGCGGCCGAGCAGGTCACGGGAAGCGGCGCCGTACTGCGCGACACGCTGACGGGAACGACGTTCGACCTCCCCGCACGCATCGTGGTCAACGCCGCCGGTGTCTGGGCCGGTTCCGTCGCCCCCGGCATCACGCTGCGGCCCAGCCGCGGCACCCACTTGGTCGTCGGCCAGGAACGGTTCGGCGGTCTGACCGCCGGCCTCACCGTGCCGGTGGCCGGCACGATCAACCGCTTCGTGTTCGCTCTACCCGCGCCCGACCGGCGGGTGTACGTCGGCCTGACCGACGAAGACGCCCCGGGCGAGATCCCGGACGTGCCGACGCCGTCCGAGCGCGAGATCGACTTCCTGCTCGACACGATCAACACGGCCCTGCGTGAGCCGCTCACCCGCGCCGACCTGCTCGGCACGTACTCAGGGCTGCGGCCACTGCTCGACACCGGCGACGCCACGACCGCCGACATCTCGCGCAAGCATGCGGTGCTCACAGCGCCGGACGGGCTCGTCACGGTCGTCGGCGGCAAGCTCACGACCTACCGGCGGATGGCCGAGGACGCGCTCGACACGGCGCTCGCCGCCGGCGGCGTCGCTGCGACCCGCTGCGTCACGGCGACGACCCCGCTCGTCGGCGCGGGCGCAGCACCGAAGGGCGTACCCACCCATCTCGTTCGGCGCTACGGCTCCGAGGCGGGCGAGGTCGTTGCAGCGGCAGAGGGTGACGCCGCCGTCCTCGAACCCGTCGCCGACGATGTCGACACCACCGCCGCCGAGTTCCGCTTCGCGGTAACCCACGAACTGGCACTCGACGAGTCCGATCTGCTCGAACGCCGTACCCGGGTCGGGCTCGACGCGCGCGCCGCGGGGCAGGCGCGCCCGGCCGCCACTGCTGCCCTGCGCGGATGAGCCCGCATCGTCGCGCAGCGCCGCGCCGACATCAGGCGCGTTGCAGGAACGACCGGTTCTCGACCAGGATCGCGCGCGCCTGCCGCACGTCCGTGACATTGCGCTGCGCTTCGCCGTCCTCGGCCAGTCTGCGGCGATAGACCTCGTAGTCGGCGAGCGAACCGAACTCGATCATCGCGATCGCGAAGTTGTTCGCGCCCTCCTTCGGCAGCCAGTACCCGACGAGGTCTCCGCCGCACCGCTCGATGATCGGCGGCCACCGCCTGGCGTAGTCGGCGAACGCCGCGGCCTGGTGCGGGTCGAGGGTGTACTGGATGCAGCAGGTGATCACGAGGGCTCCCTCACGTCGAGTGGTCGCGTCCATCGTCGCGCCGGAACGCTTCGACGACCGACGAAGCGATGTCGCACCCGACCTGCCCTGCCACTTCCAGTTCTAGCAGACTTTCGCCTGCCTCATGAGGCAGGCGATTTCGTCCTAGGGTGACGCACCTCGACAGCAACGATGAGGTGAGCTCCCCTGACCACGAGTGCCTTCGCCCTGCCCGACCGCCTCGCCGCCAAGGCCGATCCGGCGCTGATCGCCGGCGACGAGCAGCACTTCGCCGCGATCGCGGCATCGCTTGACCACACGATCGCCGACCTGACCGAGCGGCTCGACGCCGAACGCCGAGCCCCGGGGCGCGGCGGGCAGGGTGCGCTGGAACGCGACCAGGAGATCCACCGGCTGACCGCTCGCCTGCGCGCGCTGCGCCGCTTCGGCCTCGACCTGTGCCTCGGCCACATCGTGCGCGCCGACGCCACCACCGATCCCGTCTACGTCGGACGGCTGGGGCTTACCGACGCCGACGGCCGGCGGTTGCTCGTCGACTGGCGCTCGCCCGCGGCCGAGGCGTTCTTCGCCGCGACGCACGCCAACCCGATGGGCCTCGCGAGTCGGCGCCGCTACCGCTGGACGGCCGGTCGCGTCAGCGACTACTGGGACGAGGTGTTCACGCCGGACGGCCTCGAAGGGCGCGCCGCCCTCGACGACCAGTCGGCGTTCATCGCCAGTCTCGGCAGCAGCCGGTCGTCCCGGATGCGCGACGTGCTGGCCACGATCCAGGCCGATCAGGACGCCATCATCCGCGCCGGGTCGCGAGGCGCGCTCGTGGTCGACGGCGGGCCGGGAACCGGCAAGACGGTGGTGGCGCTGCACCGCGCCGCCTACCTGCTCTACGCCGATCCGCGGCTGGGCCGCCGCCGCGGCGGGGTGCTGTTCGTGGGGCCGCACCAGCCCTACCTCGCCTACGTCGCCGACGTCCTGCCGAGCCTCGGCGAGGAAGGAGTGCAGACCTGCACGTTGCGTGACCTCGTGCCCGAGGGCGCGGCTGCGCGGGACGAGAGCGACGCCGACGTAGCGCGCCTCAAGGCCGACGCCGCCATGGTGAGCGCGATCGACGCCGCGGTGCGGTTCTACGAGGACCCGCCCAAGACGGCGATGACCCTGGCGACGCCGTGGTCGTTGGTCACGCTGACCCCGGCCGACTGGGCCGAGGCTTTCGACGTGCCGGTGCCGGGCACGCCCCACAACGACGCGCGCGCAATGGTGTGGGACGAACTGCTCGCGATCCTGGTCGACAAGTACAGCGGCGAGGAGGTGCCGGAGGGACTGCTGCGCACCGCGCTGGCTCGCGACCGGGACCTGGTCGCCGCGTTCAACCGCGCCTGGCCGCTGCTCGCGCACACCGACGTCGTGGCCGACCTCTGGTCGGTACCCGCCTACCTGCGCCTGTGCGCACCGTGGCTGCGTCCTGACGAGGTCGGTCGGCTGCAGCGTGCCGACGCCGCAGCCTGGACGGTGGCCGATCTGCCGTTGCTCGATGCGGCGCGCCGCCGGCTCGGCGATCCGGACGCCGCACGACGTGATCGCGAACGTGCTGTCGCCTGGGCACGCGAGCGGGAGGAGATGGCCACGGTCGTCGCGGATCTGATCGAGGGCGACGACTCGGAACTGCAGGTCATGGCGATGCTGCGCGGCGACGATCTGCGCGACGCGCTGACCAACGCGTCCGGGCAGTCGACCGAGGAGGCCGACCCGCTCGTCGGGCCGTTCGCGCACGTGATCGTCGATGAGGCCCAGGAGCTCACCGACGCCGAATGGCAGATGCTGGCCGCGCGCTGCCCGGCACGCAGCTTCACGGTCGTCGGCGACCGTGCCCAGGCGCGGCACGGGTTCGCCGAGTCCTGGACGGAGCGGCTGGATCACGCGGGTTTCGGCCACGTCCGGATCGCGTCGCTGACCGTCAACTACCGCACGCCGGTCGAGGTCATGACCGAGGCCGAACCGGTGATCCGCGCGGCGCTGCCGGATGCGAACGTGCCACGCTCGATCCGCAGCACGGGCGTGCCCGTCCTGCGCGCCGCGATCGCCGAGCGCGACGCCGTCCTCGACCGATGGCTGGCCGAGCACGGCGACGGAATCGCCTGCGTGATCGGCGACCCAACCTATGTCGCGACGTCGCGCGTGCGGTCGTTGAGCCCGGTGCTCGCGAAGGGCCTCGAGTTCGACCTGGTCGTCCTCGTCGGCGCACAGCCCGTCGGCACCGCCATCGAGGACGCCGTCGATCGCTATGTCGCGATGACGCGGGCGACCCAGCAACTCGTCGTCCTCGAGTGATGTCGAGGACACCAGCGGCGGACCGGTAGCTGCGGGCACTAGCTTCGAGCGATGAGCGACGTCGTGCCGAGCGAGCGGCGCGTGCTGGTGTGGGTGATCGTCTCGGTCGGCCTCCTGCTCGCCGTGGTCGGGAGCCTCGGCGCGCCGCTCATCACCGCGGTCGCACAGCACTACGACGTGTCGTTGGCGGCCGCGCAGTGGACGTTGACGATCGCGATGCTTTCCGGCGCGGTCGCCACCCCCGTGCTGGGCCGGCTCGGCTCTGGCCCGCGGCGGCGCACGGTCGTGCTGAGCACGCTCGCGGTCGTCGTCGCCGGAAGCGCGCTCACGGTCGTGCCCCTGCCGTTCACGGCGTTGCTCGTCGGGCGCGCCGCGCAGGGCGTCGGTGCCGGTTTGATCGCGCTGATGATGGGCACAGCACGCGATCACCTGACCGAGCACCGCGCCGCCGGGACGATCGCGCTGCTCTCGGTGGCGTCGACCGCCGGCATCGGGGTCGGCTATCCCGTCGCCGGGTTGCTGACCGACGTGGGCGGCATCCGCGCCGCGTACGGGCTGGGCCTGGTGATCACCGTCGCGGCGCTGGTGGCCGCCGCGATCGTGTTGCCGCAGGCACCGCCGGGACCTGCCCCGCGCATCGACGTGCCCGGTGCGATGTTGTTGAGCATCGCGCTGCTCGGGTTGTTGCTCGTGATCAGCCAGGTCGATCTGTGGCGCCGGCATGCGGTGCTCGCCGGCGTCATCCTGGCCGGCGCCGTGCTGCTGCTCGCCCTCTGGACCGCGCTCGAGTTGCGCGTCGCCGCGCCGCTGGTCGACATCCGCCTGCTCCGTCAGCCGGCCGTCGCGGCCGCCAACCTGGTGATGCTCACCGGCGGGGTCGGCATGTATCTGCTGTTCAGCCTGATCACCCGCTACGTGCAGACGCCGTCACAGGTCGGCTACGGCTTCGGGCTCGACACCGCCCAGGCGGGGCTGGTGCTCGTCCCGTTCTCGGTGCTGGGGTTCGGCGCGGGCCGGCTCGTCCCGAGGCTGCGCGCCCGGGTCGGCGCCCGCGCGCTGCTCGGCGCGAGCACCGTCGCCGTCCTCGTCGCGTTCGCGGTGTTCGCGCTGACCCGCTCGTACCTGGCCGGGCCGGTCACCGCCATCGGCGTCCTCGGCTTCGGCGTCGGAGCGTTCTCGGCCGCCATGCCGGCCGTGATCCTCGCGGGCACCCCGAAGGCCGAGACCGCCAGCGCGATGAGCGTCAACGCCGTCGTCCGCGCCGTCGGCTTCGCCACGGGCAGCGCGCTCGCCGGGCTCATCCTGGCCGGCTACACGAGCGACACGTTCCCCAGCGAGACCGGCTACACCGTCGCCGCCTGGATAGGCGCGGCAACGACGGCTGCCACCCTGCTCGTCGTAGCGGTCCTCCGTCCGACGGCGCAGCTACAGGCTCAGTTGGGCATGTCGACGAAGCGGCTGTAGCGGCCCTGGAAGGCGACGGCGCACGTCGCGGTCGGGCCGTTGCGGTGCTTGGCCAGAATCAGGTCGGCCTCGCCGGCACGCTCGGTCTCGGGCTCGTAGAGGTCGGGACGGTGCACGAGCAGCACGACGTCGGAGTCCTGCTCGATCGAGCCCGACTCGCGCAGGTCGGAGAGCATCGGCTTCTTGTCGGTGCGCTGCTCGGGGCCGCGGTTGAGCTGGGAGAGCACGACGACCGGCACCTCGAGTTCCTTGGCGAGCAGCTTGGTCGCGCGGGAGAATTCGCTGACCTCCTGCTGGCGCGACTCGACCCGCTTTCCGCTGGTCATCAGCTGCAGGTAGTCGATGACCACCATCTGCAGGTCGTGGCGCTGCCGCAGCCGGCGGGCCTTCGCGCGGATCTCCATCATCGTCAGGTTCGGGCTGTCGTCGATGAACAACGGCGCCTCGGCCAGCTCGCTCGAGCGGCGCGCGAGTCGGGTCCAGTCCTGATCGCTCATGTGCCCCGAGCGCATGTTCGCCAGCGACACCGTCGCCTCGGCCGAGAACATGCGCATCATGATCTCGATCTTGCTCATCTCGAGGGAGAAGATGACTGTCGCCTTGCCGTTCTTCACCGCGGCCGCGCGCGCCATGTCCAGAGCCAGGGTCGACTTGCCGGAACCCGGGCGGCCCGCGACCGTGATCATCTGCCCCGGGTGCAGCCCGTTGGTGTACTCGTCGAGCTGCTGGAACCCCGTTGGGATGCCCGTGCCGATGCCGCCGGTCGAACTGATCTTGTCGATCTCGTCGAGGGTCGGCTGCAGCAGCGTCTCGATGTGCACGAAGTCCTCGGACGTGCGGCGCTCGGTGACCTCGTACACCTCGGCTTGCGCGCGGTCGACGACGTCGTCGACGGTGCCGGTGATGTCGGTCGACCCGGACGCCGTCTCGTAGCCCATCTGGACGATGCGGGTGCCCGCGATGACCAGGCGCCGCAGCGTCGCGCGCTCGGCGACGATCTGCGCGTAGTAGCCGGCGTTCGCCGCGGTCGGGACGAGCGAGATCAGGGTGTGCAGGTAGGACGCGCCGCCCGCGCGCACCAGCTGCCCCTGCCGGGTCAGCTCGGCCGACACGGTGACAGCGTCGGCGGGCTCGCCGCGGCCGTAGAGGTCGAGGATCGAGTCGTAGACCAGCTGGTGCGCGGGACGGTAGAAATCGCCTGGGCGCACGAGCTCGACCGCGTCGGCGATGGCGTCCTTGCTCAGCATCATCGCGCCGAGCACCGACTGCTCGGCCTCGATCGACTGCGGCGGCGTGCGGTCGAATTCGGCGGAGCCGGGACCCCCTGCCGGGCGTGTCTCGTTCGCCAGCGTCATGGACGCTCCGCCTTCCCTGCTCTCGCACGTGCGTTCGGTTGCGACCAGTGCACCGCAGGGATACGACGATTTCGTCGTCAGAGCGTGCTGCGAGCGCCGTCAGCACGCTAGGGCCGACGCGTGCAGCAGCGTCAAAGCAGCCTGTTGACAGCCCTGTGAAGAGCCTGTGGGCAGTGCCGTAAGCGGTTGTAGACAGGGTGGGGACAGCCCTGTGAATTGCAGGCGGCACCCGGCGGATTCACTGCCCCGTGCCTGTGGAGAACAAGAAGTCGGGCGGCCCCGGTGCGACACGCCGAAGCGTGCGACCGGGACCGCCCGAAAGCGATCGTCAGGCTCAGACGGCGGTGACCGTCACCGGCACCGACGCGACCACGTCCGGGTGCAGGTCGACGGTGACGACGTGCGCGCCGGTGGTCTTGATGTGACCCGGGAGCTGGATGGTCTTCTTGTCCAGCAGCGGGCCGCCGGCGCTCTTCACCGCGGCCGCGATGTCGGCCGTGGTGACCGATCCGAACAGCCGGCCGTCCTTGCCGGCGCGGGCCTCGAGCGCCACGGACAGCTTCTCGAGGTCGTTCTTGACCTCGCGGGCGTGACCGAGATCGCGGATCTCGCGGGCCGAACGCGCGCGCTTGATCTGCACGATCTGCTTCTCGGCGCCCTTCGTCCATGCGATGGCGGCACCGCGTGGCACGAGGAAGTTGCGTCCGTAGCCGTCGGCGACCTCGACGATGTCGCCGGCCAGGCCGAGCCCGGCGACCTCACGGGTGAGGATGAGCTTCATGGTCGGCCTCCTCAGCGAGCGGTCGAGGTGTAGGGGAGCAGGGCCATCTCACGGGCGTTCTTGATCGCCTTGGCGAGCTGACGCTGCTGCTGCGAGGTCACCCCGGTGACCCGGCGGGCCCGGATCTTGCCGCGGTCGGACACGAACTTGCGCAGCAGGTTGGTGTCCTTGTAGTCGATGTACTCGATCTTTGCCGCGAGCAGCGGGTTGGCCTTCTTCTTGGGCTTGCGAATGGGTGGCTTGGGCACGATCTATCTCCTGGTCGGAAGCAAGTTTGCGATGTGATGGTTAGAAAGGTGGCTCGTCGCTGAAGCCGCCGCCCTCGGAGCCGCCGGTGGCCGGTGCGGCCGAGCCCCACGGGTCGTCGTTGGCGCTCGTCGCGCCGCCGCCGGAACCGCCGCCGGATCCGCCGAAGCCGCCGCCGGAGCTGCCGCGGGTGGTCTTGTTGACCTTCGCCGACGCGTACTTGAGGGACGGGCCGACCTCGTCGACGTCGAGCTCGATGACGGTGCGCTTCTCGCCCTCGCGGGTCTCGTAGGAGCGCTGCTTCAGTCGCCCGGAGGCGATCACGCGCATCCCACGGGTGAGTGATTCGGCGACGTTCTCGGCGGCCTGGCGCCAGATCGAGCAGCGCAGGAACAGCGCCTCGCCGTCCTTCCACTCGTTGGTGTTGCGGTCGAAGGTGCGCGGCGTCGACGCGATCGTGAACGACGCGACGGCCGCCCCCGACGGGGTGAAGCGCAGCTCGGGGTCGGCGGTGAGGTTGCCGACCACGGTGATGATGGTTTCGCCTGCCATCTCAGCTCACCGCTCGTCCGGGCGCAGGACCTTGGTCCGCAGCACCGATTCGTTCAGGTTGAGCTGGCGGTCGAGTTCCTGGACCGAGGCGGGCGAGGACTGCAGGTCGATGACGGCGTAGATGCCCTCGACGTGCTTGTCGATCTCGTAGGCCAGGCGGCGCCGTCCCCAGATGTCGACCTTCTCGACCGTTCCGCCGTCGTTCTTGACCACGGAGAGAAACGCGTCGAGCGACGGGGCGATGGTGCGCTCCTCGAGGCTCGGGTCGAGGATGACCATGACCTCGTAATGGCGCAGGCCGGTGGATGCAGCAGTAGTCACCAAAGTCCTCCTGTGGACTGATCGGCCACGGTCTCTCCGTGGCAGGAGGTGAGCCGGCCCGACAATGTCCTCGGCAGGCGCCGGGACCGGGAACAGGCCAACCGCACCAGGTTACCCGTGGCGTCACGGGATCCCCAAAACGGCAGGTCCCGCGGCTCAGCCGCCGTGCTGGGCTCGCCGGGGTCAGTGCCGGCGCAGAAGAAGCATCCGCGCGTAGCCGGCCGTCACGAGAGACAGGGCCAGGATGGCAGCGATCGCGAGCACGACGGGCAGCTGCTTGCCGAACAGGCCGCCGTCCTGGCTGTTGCCGAGCCCGGCGGACTTCGAGATGCCGGCGTTGGCGACGTTCGACGGGTCGGCGGGCTGGGCTGCGGTGGCGGTCACCGACGCCGGGGCGGCGACGATGTGGCCGCCCACGGTCTTGGCCGGCAGGCCGCCCGGCGCCGAGTAGCGCTGTCCGCCCGCACCCCCGTAGTTGACGGCGTGCGGCATGACCTCTTCGGGCACCGTCACGCCCGGAGGCCGGTAGTTCACGCCGCCACCGGAGCCGGTGCCGTGCTTGCCGCCGCCGTTGGAGGTGCCGCCACCGCCGCCCAGGCCGGGCGGCTTGGGCAGGTTGGACGTGATGCCGGGGACCGGGTTGGGCACACCGACGTTCGCACCAGGCAGGTTCACCGACGTGTGGACGGGGCCGGCCTTGACGCTGATCGACTGCTGCGGGAGCTGGATCCCGACCTGGCCGCCGGGCGGGTTGGTCGCCACCACGATCGACCCGCTGTAGACGGCGTTGTCGCTGACCTTCACGTTGTTGCGCGTCAGCGCACCGAGCTGGTCGTGCGTGGGGGTGATCGTGCTCTTGTTGCAGCCGGTCACGGCGCCGAGCACGGAGGTCAGCACGCTGACCTTCTCGACCACGTACTTGAACGAGTAGGTGCCCTTGGCCAGGGAGCGCAGCGGAAGCGACGCGGCGCCGCCGCAGTTGGCCACCTTGCCGAGGGTGAACGGGTAGTGCACGCCGGGCAGGTTGCCGCCCGTGATCTTGACCTGCAGACCGGCCACACCGCCGACCAGGCCGGACAGCACACCACTCAGGCCGCCGGGCGCGCCGGCCGTGGGGATCGCCGACGCGTGCATGACCACCGAGTCGCCGGGGTGCACGCCGACCCGCGAGCCGCCGGTCGGATTGTCCGGTGACGCGAGCCCGGACAGCGTGAGCTGCACCTCGACGGTGGTGGACGCCTGGGCAGGCGAGGTCATCAGCATGACCGCGGCGGCCGAGCAGAGCACGGCCACCAACAGCGCGACCCACGAGGTCACGCGACGCGGTGACGCAGCACGCATAGGTGTCACTCCACAACCGATCCGGCGGTTCGGGCAGCGAGCTCAGGCTCGTACCCGGTTCAACGAGACTGTTCAGTTTAAGTTACTGGTGCGTAAACCCGCTACTCGGTGTGCGGGCTTGTTCCTCGTTATGCCCACCTCGGGCGAAGTAATCCCGGGCCTGGTCGAACACGCCGCCGCCGGGGTCGTCGACACCGCCCGCGCGTACGACATCGAGCTCCGGACGCCAGATGTCACGCACGATCAGGGCGGCGAGAGCGAGCAGCAACCCGTCCCGGATGCCGATCACGAGCATCAGCCACCCGTAGCCGATGCCGTGCGCCGACTGGTCCGGGTCGAGGCCCAGCAGCAGCGTCAGCGTCACGAACCACAGCGCGACCTCGACGAACTGCCACACCAGCGCCAGCCGCCACCGCGGGCGCGCCAGCGCGAGCAGCGGCACCAGCCACAGCGAGTACTGCGGGCTCCACACCTTCGTAGTGAGCAGGAACGCGAGCACGGCGAGGAAGGCCAGCTGCGCCAACCGGGGCTTGCGCGGGGCGCTGAACCCGATCCACATGACGACGAGGACTCCCGCGACCACGGCCAGCGCGACGGCCGCGCCCGGCGGCACCCAGTACACCGAGTCCGACGGATTGGACCCGCTGTCGGCCAGGGTCTTGAGCACCGCCCAGGCTGAGCTGCGCTCGGCGGGCCGGTCGGTGCTGAACTTGTAGAAGGCCCACCAGCCGTCGTGATAGGCCATCGCGACCGGCAGGTTCACTGTCAACCAGGCCACGGCAGTCGCGACCCCGGCCCACACCGCGGGCGCGTACCGGCGGGTGCGGACGGCGAGCACGAACAGCGGGACGAGCAGGAACACCGGATACAGCTTCGCCGCGGTACCGAGGCCGATGAAGACACCCGCGGCCACCGGACGATCCCGCGACCACGCCCACAGCGCCGCACTGGCCAGCGCCATCGCCAGCAGGTCCCAGTTCGAGAACGCATGGAACACGAGCAGCGGTGACAGGGCGAACAGGGCGGCGTCGTACGGACGACCCCGCCCGGTCAACGCGGTGGCCGCGGTGACGACCAGCCCACACATGGCCAGCAGCAGGCTGGTCAGGACGCCGAAGAGCACGACTTCGGTCCAGTCGTTCTCCAGCGCGTGCAACCCGCGCGTGAACTCGGCGGTCAGCCACATGAATCCGCCGGTCAGGACGGGGTACTCGACGGCCGTGTCGCGGTAGGGCACGGCCCCGACGTCGAGCCGCTCGTCCGACCACAACGGGATGACGTCGGAGTAGCACATGTGGGTGTACTGCTTGGATCCCGTCCAGTCGCCGTTCGCGCACGGCGACTTCTGCAGGAACCCCAGCAGCAGGGTGACGATCGTGGCGGCGAGCAGCACGCGCAGCGGCGTCCACCAGGCGGTGCTGCGGATGCCGGCGCGGCGTCCCCACGGGCCACCGACGATCCCTGCGGCGTGCGCGACGGTCGGGTCGCGGTGACTCGGGGCCTCGATCGTCACGCGCTCATCCTGGCACGCCGCTCGGCGGGGTCAGCCGGCGTTGCTGGTCGATGCGGCGGCGCCACCGGCAGCCGCGGTCGAGGAGGTCGACGAACGCGAGGGCGACGACGGCGAGGGCGAAGGGCAGTTGGGCAGGATGATCCCCGGCGTACACGACGGGCTCGGCTTCGGTTTGGTCGTCGGCGGCCGGGTCGTCGGCGGCGCGGACGTCGTGGGCGGCGCACTCGAGGTCGACGCGCTCGTCGACGGCGTCGACGGGGCATCGGAGGAGGGCGGAGGCGCCGAGGTCGACGTCGGGGCGGGCGTGTGCGTCGGCTCCGGGGCGCCGATCAGCTGCTTGGTCGGCAGCGGCAGCGCGGGCCTGCCCGCGAGCCACTTGTCCATGAACAGCTGCCACGCCCTGCCGGGCAGATCGCGGCCGTACTCGGGCGCGCCGTAGGAGTTGACGATGGGCGAGGTCGAGTTGCCGCTGCCCACCCACACCGCGGTCGAGACCTGCGGTGTGAAACCGACCATCCAGGCGTCGCTGTTGCCGCCCGCGTGCTTGCCGACCTGGATGCCCTCGGTCCCGGTCTTCGCCGCCGACGGCCGCCCGCCCGCGAGCGGGACGCCCGACCACTGGGCGATCGGCTCGAGGGACAGGGTCACGTCGTTGGCGACCTTGGTGTCGATCGCCTGGCTGCCCGAGTCCTTGTGCTGGTAGACGACCTCGCCGTCGGAAGCTCTCGCCGACTGCACGAAGTACGGAGTGTGGGCCTGACCCTTGGCGGCGAAGGTCGCGAACCCGACGGCCTGGTCGATCGGGTGCACCGGGTAGTCGCCGATGCCGATGCCGAAGCTCGTCCTGCCGTCCGCGTTCTGCAGCGACGGCTTGCCGTTGATCGTCTTCGATACGCCGGCGGCGTGCGCGGTGTCGGCGACGTTCGCGGGCCCGACCTGTTGCGCCATCTGGTCGAAGGTCGTGTTCAGCGAGTACTTCATCGCGTCGGAGACCTTGATGTGGGAACTGCTGTACGACCGGTCGCTCGGATCGTTGCAGATCTTGGTGCCCTCGATCGTCACGCAGTAGCTGCCGTCGACGACCGAACTGATCGTGATCGGCGTGCCGTGCGACTTCTTGTCGACGGTCTGGGTGAGCGCCGTCGCGAGCGTGTACGGCTTGAACGACGACCCGGGAGCCGCCGACCCGAGCCCGGCGTAGTCGTACTGATCCTTCTTGTGCGCGTAGTTGCGCCCGAACGGACCGCCGTAGTAGGCGAGCACCGCGCCGTCCTTGGGCCGGACGGCGACCAGCGCGTTCTTCATGTTGCGCTGTTGTCTCGTCAGCCCGCTGAACGTCTGGTGGATCGCACTGATCGCATCGGCCTGCGCCTTCGGGTCGATCGTGGTCTTGATCGTCAAACCCTTGGCGTAGATCTCGTTCTCGGGGATGCCGTGCGCGGCGAGTTCGTCGATCACGCGGGCGACGACGATGGCGTTCGGGCCGTCGATCGTGAGGCCGCTGTTCTTGGGCACCGGCGCGACCTTCGGGTAGCGCATGGCGTCGGCCTGCTGCTGGGTCAGGTGCCCGGTGTCGACCATGCCGGACAGCACGTACTTCCAGCGCGCCTTGGCCTCGCCCGGATTGACGGCGGGGTCGTAGTACGACGGCGCGCGCAGCAGGGCGGCGAGCACGGCGCCCTGCGCCGCGTCGAGCTTGGTGACGTCGCGCCGGAAGTAGGCGTGCGCGGCCGCCTGGATGCCGTACGCGCCACGTCCGAAGTACACGGTGTTCAGATAGAACTCGAGGATCTGGTCCTTGGAGTACTCGCGCGAGAGCTTGATCGCTATGGCGAGCTCACGAAGCTTGCGGCTCAATGTCTGCGAACTGTTCAGGTACGCGTTCTTGACGTACTGCTGGGTGATGCCGGAACCGCCCTGCGTGTCACCGCCGGTCAGGTCGTTCCACGCAGCGCGCAGCGTGCCGGTGATCGACACCCCCGGCTCGTTGTAGAAGTTGCGGTCCTCGGCGGCCAGCACGTCCCATCGCACCTGCTTGGGCACCCGCGCGATGGGGACGTCGGTGTGGTCGATGGTGCCGATGCGACCCATGACGCTGCCGTCGGCGTAGAGGATCGTCGCGGTCTGCGGGAGCGCGACATCCTGGGGACGCGGCACGTCACCGCTGAGTGTGTAGAACAGCACGATCGCCGCCACCATGAAGAAGGCGATCACCCCGAGGAACCACGTCGACACGATCCCGACCCGGCGCGCGATCCGGCGCCGGCGCGACATCGCGGCGATTCGGCGCTTCTTGGCTGCGCGGCGCTTGCGGCGACGTTCGAGGAACGAGGCGCCACCGTCTGCGCTGCCCGCATCGTCCGCGCCGCGCCGTCCCAGGCGCAGCCGCTCGGGCTCGGACACGCAGAGTCCTCCTGTCGGGGGTTTTCGGACGTGCTGCTCGACGTTTCGTCCGGCCCGAGGCTACGTGGACCGCCCGGTTCCTACGCGCTGTCCTACCCGGCTACTCAGGATCGGTAGCAGCGCTCTCGGTCGCGCCGGACGCCGGTTCGGCCGCCGTCACCTTCGCCGGCGCACCGCCCATCGACTGCTGCAGGATCTGCGCGACGTCGAGCACCTTGACGTCCTCGCGCGCCTCGCCCTCGCCGACCTTCGCGGCGACGGCGTCGGACAGCATCACCATGCAGAACGGGCACGCCGTCGAAATCACGTCCGGGTCGAGGGCGAGCGCCTCGTCGGTGCGTTCGACGTTGATGCGCTTGCCGATCTTCTCTTCCATCCAGAACCGTGCGCCGCCTGCGCCGCAGCAGAAACCACGGTCCTTGCACCGGTGCATCTCCTGCGACTTCAGGCCCGCGATGGCGCCGAGCACCTCGCGCGGCGGTGTGTAGACCTTGTTGTGCCGGCCCAGGTAGCAGGGATCGTGGTACGTCACGTTCTTGTCGACGGGTTCGACGGGCGTGAGCCGGCCGTCGGCGACGAGCTTGCCGAGCAGCTGCGTGTGGTGCACGACCTCGAAGTGGCCGCCGAGCTGCGGGTACTCGTTGGCCAGCGTGTTGAAGCAGTGCGGGCAGGTCGCGACGACCTTCAGCGGCGCCGCGCGCGTGAGCGAGTTCAACACCTCGACGTTCTGCATGCCCTGCATCTGGAACAGGAACTCGTTGCCCAGGCGGCGTGCCGGATCACCCGTGCAGGTCTCACCGGAGCCGAGCACCGCGAACTCGACACCGGCCGTGTGCAGGAGCTCGGCGAACGCGATCGTCACCTTGCGCGAGCGGTCTTCGAGCGCGCCGGCGCAGCCGACCCAGAACAGGTACTCGATGTCCGGATCGAGCTTCGTGCCCGCCTCGGCACGGCGTACCTCGAACGAGAGGTCGGCCATCCACTCGTCGCGTCCGCGGTCGGCCATCCCCCAGGGGTTGCCCTTGTTCTCGATGTTGCGCAGCATGACGCCGGCCTCGGAGGGGAACGCCGACTCGATCAGCACCTGGTAACGACGCATGTCGACGATGTGGTCGATGTGCTCGATGTCGACCGGACACTGCTCGACGCACGCGCCGCAGGTCGTGCACGACCAGAGCACGTCCGGGTCGATGACGCCGCCGCTGGCCAGATCACCGACGAGCGGGCGCAGCGCCTGTTCCGGGCCGGACCCTTCGATGCGCGGGAAGCCGGCCTCGGGGACGTGGCCCTCCTTGCCCTCGACCGTGCGGTCGGTCGGCATGTTCTTGCCGCCGATCAGGTACGGCGCCTTCGCGAACAGGTGGTCGCGCAGGTCCATGATCACGAGCTTCGGCGACAGCGGCTTGCCGGTGTTCCACGCCGGGCACTGCGACTGGCAACGGCCGCACTCGGTGCAGGTCGCGAAGTCGAGGTAGCCCTTCCACGTGAAGTCCTCGATCTTGCCCTTGCCGAACACGGTGTCCTCGGACAGGTTCTCGACGTCGGCGAAATCGATCGGCTTGCCCGCATCGTCGGTCACCGGCAGCAACTCGCGCAGCCCGTCCGGCTCGCGCTTGGTGAGCACGTTCAGTGGCGCAGTCGCGATGTGCAGGTGCTTGCTGTGGACGACCAGGATGGTGAAACCGAAGATGACGGCCATCTGCGCGAGCAGGAAGAACGTCTCGATGCCCTGGTTGTACGCGCCGCTGCCGAGCAGCTTCGCGACCGCCCAGGATGCGAACGGTGCGTGCGACCTGCCCCAGGGGAAGTGTCCGGTGTTGTACTGCGCGCCGCGGTAGAGCAGCAGCGTGATCACGACGAGCGCGATCATCGCGAGCACCGCCCAGGCCGGCCCGGTGTGCGAGCCGTAGAACCGGCTGCTGCGCGCTTTGCGGTCGGGAGCGTTGCGCACGCGGTTGATCGCGAACCAGACGATGGCGGCGAGCACCGCCACGGCGAAGAAGTCCTCGAGGAAGCCGAGCCAGCGCGCGTGCCCGATGACCGGGAACGCGAAGTCCTTGCTGATGACCAGCGCGCCCATCGCCTCGACGATCGTGGCGCCGAGGATGACGAAGCCCCAGAACGTGAAGAAGTGCGCGATGCCGGGTGCGCTCCACCGCAGCAGGCGGCGCTGGCCGAACACCTCGACGACCTGGTCCTTGAGGCGCTCCTCGATCATGTCGGTGCGTCCCTCGGCAGGGCGACCGGAGCGGATCAGCTTGACCAGCCACGCGATGCGGCGCCCGGCGACGGCGGCAGTGATCACCAGCATGACCACGGCAAGGACGATCCGCAGCGCGCCGGGCGCGGTGTAGACCCAGTCGAACACCTTCCCGTAGGCAACGGGATGCGGGCTCACGCTCAACGCGATCTCCTCAAGCGGCGGCTGGCAGGGCGGACCCCGGACGGGGCGAACCTCGGGAACGGCAGTACGAACTATGCCGAATCTATTCGGTATTACCGGCTGGTAACCAATCCGGCCCGCTGGTGTGGCCGCGCTAACTGTCGCCGGCCGGTCACCAACTGCCCACCAACTGCCATCGGTGGCGCCGTAGCGGCCCCGACATGCGGTTCAATGCGGCCATGCCGAAGAGCTCCCGCGTGCCGCCCGCGGTCGGATCCATCCCGGTCGTCGGTGACTTGATGAAGCAGGCCGACGAGCAGGCGCGGTGGCTGCAGGACGTCGTGGAGCAGAACACGCGGCTCGTCGCCCAGCTCCCGGCGACGATGAAATCGTTCAACGACTCGCTGGTCCGGTTCAACCAGACGGTGGCCCGGCTCGATCGCGTCGTGTCGCAGGTCGAACGCACCGCCGCCGCGCTGATCGGCCCTCTCGAACAGCTCGCGCAACGCATGGAACGGCTGACCTCGGTCCTCGGCGAGATGCCCGGCGCGGGACTGGTGCGGCGCCTCACCGGCCTGCAGCGGGCCGGCGCGGATCCCGAGCCGCCGCCCGGGCCGGTCACGAAAAAGTAACGAACTCGGAATCGGGACGCGTCGTCGTACCTGCGTGGTTGCATGGAGGACCTGTTACCGCGCAATGGCAACACGGTGCCATCGCGTGGCAGTGCGGCCGGTGCCGCTCGATCCTCGGGAGCCTCGCATTTCCGACTTGGACAGTGAGCTGGCCGGTGTCCGCGTTGCCGCCTCGACCCGGACGGTCGAGCGTGCGCTGGCGCTGCTCGCCCATGTCGCCGACAACGCCGCGAGCACGCTCTCGGATTGCGCGCGCCACACCGGGCTCGCACCGAGCACGGCGCTGAGACTGCTGCGCACGCTCGAGGCGGCCGGGTTCGTCGTCCGCACCCCGTCGGGCCGCTACGAGCCGGGCAACCGCCTGATCCAGCTCGGCGCCGTGGCGCTCGGCCGGCAACCGCTCGTGCACCAGGCCCGTCCGAGCCTGCAGCGCATCGTCGAACGCACCGGTGAGTCGGCCTATCTCGTGATCCGCGGCGCCGGCGACACCGCCATCTACCTGGCCATGGTCGAGGGCACGCACGCGATCCGGCACACCAGCTGGGTCGGCCGCGCGATCGCGCTGGAAGACCTCGCCGTCGCCGGCGCCCTGCGCGGCGACGTGTCGCCGTACGGGTTCGTGGCGCAGCGCGACCGGCTCGAGCCCGACGTCACCGCGATCGCCGCACCGATCCGGTGGGCAGGTGGGATCGCCGGGGCGCTGAACCTGCTCGGGCCGACCTATCGCATCGACGACGCCACGATGCACGCCTACGGGCAGATCGTCGCCACCGAGGCGGCGCGGATCGGCGCCGACCTCGGCGCCCGCGCGGACGCCCTCATCACCCTCGAGGAGGCCCGATGATCCGCTTCGAAAGCGTCTCCAAGCGCTTCGGCGACGACACCCTTGCGGTCGACGAGCTGTCCCTCGAGGCGCCGACCGGCAAGATCACCGTCTTCGTCGGTCCGTCCGGCTGCGGCAAGACGACGTCGCTGCGCATGATCAACCGGATGCTCGAGCCCACATCGGGCCGGATCATGCTCGACGACAAGGACACCGCGACGATCGACACCGCGCAGCTGCGGCGTGGCATCGGCTACGTGATCCAGCACGCCGGGCTGTTCCCGCACCGCACCGTGCTCGACAACGTGGCGACCGTCCCGCTGCTGCTCGGTGAGAGCAAGCGCACCGCCCGCAACCGCGCCATGGAGCTCCTGGAGCGGGTCGGGCTGCCCGAGAACCTCGCCCGGCGTTACCCGGGCCAGCTGTCGGGCGGCCAGCAGCAGCGCGTCGGAGTCGCCCGCGCGCTCGCCGCCGACCCGCCGGTGATGCTGATGGACGAACCGTTCAGCGCCGTCGACCCGGTGGTGCGCGAGCAGCTGCAGAACGAGTTCCTGCGGCTGCAGAGCGAACTCGGCAAGACCATCGCCTTCGTGACCCACGACATCGACGAGGCGATCAAGCTCGGCGACAAGGTGGCGGTCATGCGCGTGGGTGGCAAGCTCGCCCAGTTCGCAGAGCCGGCCGAGCTGCTCTCGCATCCCGCCGACGCCTTCGTGGCGGGCTTCGTCGGGCGTGACCGCGGATACCGGGCGCTCGGCTTCGCCGCCGCGGGCGAGCTGCCGACGGCCGAAGAGGACGTCGTGCGGCTCGGCGAGCAGGTACGCACGGCCCGCGACCGCGCCCAGGACGGCTGGGCCCTGGTCGTCGACGACGATCAGCAGCCCCAGGGCTGGCTCGCGGTGGGCGGCCTGAGCGGCACGGCGCTCGACGGCGAGATCACCCCCGACCTGCTCAACCTCGGCGGCACGCTGGCCAAGCAGTCGGGCACCTTGCGCGAGGCGCTCGACGCCGCGCTGTCCTCACCCAGCGGGCGGGGCGTGGTCGTCGACTCCGACGACCACTTCGTCGGCACGGTCACGGCAAGCGAAGTGCTCGAGCGCATCGAGCGGCGCGCGGCGTCCATCCGCCGCGACACGGTCAACTCCGCCGGACGGAGCACCGCCCGTGAGTGAGCTCTGGACGTACTTCACCGCGCATCGCAGCGACATCGTGAGCTGGTTGTGGACCACCGTGTGGCTCGCCGGCGTTCCGCTGCTCGTCGGGCTCGCACTGGCCCTGCCGATCGGCTGGGTGGCGAGTCGCTACCACTGGTCCTACCCGGCGATCACGTCGCTGGCCGGGTTGCTCTACACGATTCCGTCGCTGGTGCTGTTCCTTGCGCTGCCGGGCATCCTCGGCACCGGCATCCTCTCGCCGGAGAACGTCGCGGTCGGGCTGACCTTCTACACGCTCGCCCTGCTCGTGCGTACCGTCGCCGACGGCCTTGACGCCGTGTCACCGATCACGCTGGCCGCTGCCTCGGCGATGGGCTACACCGGCCGGCAGCGCTTCTTCGCGGTGCAGTTGCCACTCGCGGTGCCGGTGATCGGCGCGGGGCTGCGGGTGGCCGCGGTGTCGAACGTGAGCCTCGTGTCGGTCGGATCGGTCATCGGTGTGACTCAGCTCGGCCAGCTGTTCGTGCTCGGCTACACCTACAACTCGGTCACTCCGACGCTCGTGGGACTGATCCTGTTCGTGTTGCTGGCGCTGATCTTCGACCTGATCGTCCTCGTGATCGTCCGCACCATGACACCGTGGCAACGAGCGGGGACGCACTGATGACCCGCAATGTCTTGGCCGACCTGCAGGTCCCGGGCTTCGGCCGGGTGCTGGTCTGGTTCAACGACCCGTCGAACTGGTGGGGTCCTTACGGCCTACTCGCCCACATCCGCGAGCACGTGATCTATACGGTGCTGATCCTCATCGTCGCGACGGCCATCGCGCTGCCCATCGGGTTGATCGTCGGGCACACCGGGCGCGGCGTCGTGCTCGTCGTGGGCCTTGCCAACGGCCTGCGCGCCGTGCCGACGCTCGGCTTCGCGATCCTGCTCTACATCATGTTCTCGTCGGTGATCACGACGAACTTCGCCATCCCCGGCGTGGTCGATCGGGGCGGCCTGTCGGTCTTCGTCCCGGTGATGATCGTGCTCGTGGTGCTCGCCCTGCCGCCGATCCTCACGAGCACCTATGCGGGCGTGCAGAACGTCGACCCGGCCGCTCGCGACGCCGCGCGCGGAATGGGGATGACCGGCAGCGAGGTCGTGCGCAAGGTCGAGTTCCCCTGCGCGCTGCCACTCATCATGTCGGGGCTGCGCAGCGCGACGCTGCAGGTCATCGCGACGGTCACGGTGGCGGGCTTCCTGCCGTTCCTGGGCGGGCTCGGCCGCTACATCAAGGACGGCACCGAGACCCTGTTCGATCCGCAGACCGGCTATCCCGCGATGGTCGCCGCCGGCATCACCGTGGCCGTGCTGGCCGTGCTCGCCGATGCGCTGCTCAACCTCGTCCAGCGCTACGTCGTCTCGCCCGGGCTGTCCGGCCGAGCGGCGAAGATCCGTCCGGAACAGGCGGACGCACCCTCCGACGATGCCGCGGAGGCGCATTTGACGCATGCGTGAAGACCGATCTGATCTCTCAGACCTCTCACCACAGTCTCGAAGGAGAATGCGATGAAACGGATCTACCTCGCGGTGCTGACCGTGCTCGGCCTGTTGGCGCTCGCCGCGTGTGGCAGCAGCGGAAGCTCCGCGCAAGGCGGCGGCTCGCCGACACAGACGTTCAACACCCAGACCTCCGGGCAGCCGACGGCGCCTGCGGGCGGCCTGCCCAAGGACCCGGGCTCGGTGACCATCGGGTCGGCAGACTTCGGCGAGAGCATCCTGCTCGCCGACATCTACGGCGATGCCATGGCCGCCAAGGGCGTGAAGGTCACCAAGCACCTCAACATCGGCGAGCGCGCGGTCTACATGAAGGCGCTGTCCAACAACGAGATCACGGCCATCCCCGAGTACACCGGCTCGATCCTGCCGTTCCTGCTCGGCAAGACGACGAGCGCGAAGACGCCCGATGACGTGTACGCGCAGTTGCAGCAGGTTGCGGCGGCCAACAAGTTCGCCGTGACGAACTTCGCGCCGGCACAGGACTCCGACACGATCACCGTCACTCAAGGGACCGCGAGCAAGTACCACCTGAAGTCGATCGGCGACCTGGCGAGCGTGGCCAAGAACCTCACGCTCGGCGCGCCCGCCAACTTCAAGTCGCGTCCCGACGGCGTCCCCGCGCTGAAGAGTATCTACGGCGTCGAGTTCGGACAGTTCGTCCCGACCGACGCGGGCGGCACGGCGACGGTCAATGCGCTCATCAACGGCCACATCGACGCTGCGGACGTGTTCTCGACCGACCCGAGCATCGTGAAGAACCACTTCGTGTCCCTCGCGGACCCGAAGAGCATGTTCGCGGCCCAGAACATCGTCCCGGTGTTCGCCAAGAGCACGTTGACGCAGCCGATGAAGCAGGCCTGCGACGCGGTGTCGGCAAAGCTCGACACCAAGACCCTGCTGACCCTCGACTCGAAACTCGGGACGAATGTCGACCCCGACACCGTCGCCAAGGCGTGGCTCAAGCAGCAAGGTCTGATCTAGTTCGGCACTACCGACGACGGTGCGCCTCGGCCCGGGATCCGCGGATCCCGGGCCAATGCGCGTCAGCGCGGCAGTTGCGCCCGCAGCGGGCCGGTGAGCATTCGGCGATCGCGTGGAGCGGGCCTTTCACGCCAAGTGCATCGATTTGACGCTGCCGCGACGCGGGGGACGATTGGCCATGGCGCCGTGGACCGCCGTGGACCACAATCGGCCTGTACGCACATCACACGGAGCACACGCGAATCGGCAGGGAGGGCTCGGCCTTGGCTCGACTCAGCGAACCGAGCGTGCCGACGTCGTCGATCCATCTGGCGCAGCAGCCGCCCCGGCCGCAGCTCGCCGCCGAGGAGGCGGACCTTGCTGAGCGCGTCCATGAGAACATCGCCCTGCCGCCCCTGTGGGCCGTGCGGTACCGGATCTCGCTGCTCACGCTCGACATGTGTTGCATCATCATCGCCACGGTCGTCGGCTATGTAGTGCGCTTCGGCAACGGCAGCACGGACACCGGCGCGGTCCCGTACCTCGCGGTGGGGCTGGGCATCGCGCTCGGTTGGGTCGTGATGCTGCTCTGGGTCGGCGGCTACGAGATCCGGCACCTGGCCTCGGGCCCGGAAGAGGCCAAACGTGTCCTGCGCGCCAGCGCGCTCACCGTGAGCGTCCTGGCCACCGCCTGCTACGCGACCAAGACCGACGTCGCGCGCGGGTACGTGGTCGGGGTGATCCCGATCGGGATCGCGCTGCTCCTCATCGGCCGCGCGGCGGTGCGCGCGCTCGCCCGCCGGCGACGCTCCCAGGGCGGCTGGTGCTACCGCATCCTGGCCGTGGGCACGACCGAATCGGTCCAGCACCTCATCGAGGTGACCGACCGCGCTCGTGGCGCGGGCTTGAAGGTCGTCGGGGTGTGCGTCGAGGATTCGCCCCGCGACGCTGAGGTCGTGCCCGGAGTGCGGGTCGTCGGCGGTGTCCAGGACGCCGCCGAGGCGGCCGCGCGCATCGACGCCGACGTCGTCGCGGTCACCGGCAACGGCATGGGACCCACCAGCGTCCGGCGTCTGGGCTGGCGCCTGGAGGGCACTGGCCGCGGATTGGTGATGGCCCCGGCACTGACCGAGATCGCCGGCCCGCGCGTGCACGTGAGCCCGGTCGAGGGCCTGCCGCTCTTCTGGCTCGAGCAGCCCCAACTCGGCCGCCTGCCGCGCGTGCTCAAGCGCAGCCTCGATATCGTCGGCGCGTCCATCCTCTTGCTGATCGCGCTACCGATCCTGCTCGTCACCGCCGTCCTGGTGAAGACGACCAGCTCCGGCCCGGTGTTGTTCCGGCAGCGCCGCCTCGGTGTCCACGGGCACGAGTTCACGATCCTCAAGTTCCGTTCGATGCGCGCCGACGCCGAGGCGCAGCGCGACGTGGTCATCGACCAGAACGAGCAGGACGGCGGCGGCGTGCTGTTCAAGATCCGGCGCGACCCGCGGGTGACCCCGGTCGGCCGGTGGATCCGGCGGCTGTCCATCGACGAACTGCCGCAGCTGATCAATGTGATCGGCGGATCGATGTCCCTGGTCGGGCCGCGTCCGCTCGCGGCGATCGACTCGACCTACACCGGCGCCGCACGCAGGCGCCTGCTCGTGCGTCCAGGCATCACCGGTCTGTGGCAGGTCAGCGGGCGGTCGGAACTGTCGTGGGACGACGCCGTGCGCCTGGATCTGTACTACGTGGAGAACTGGAGTCTGGGACTTGATTTCAGCATCCTGTTCAGAACGATCTTCGCGTTGTTGTTGCGGCGGGGCGCCTATTAGTCGGCGCGGCGGCTGGCGATGCTCGGGAAACAGGATTCGTCCGGCAAAGAGCGCTTTCAGGCCCGCGTACGGCTACGAAGATTGGTCGATAAGGGATACCGTCATCCTGCTGCCCGTCTGCCATTCCGCCGACGGAAAACCCCTGCAGTTCCACGAGCGGAATTTATGAAGACGACGATGACGCGTACGCTCGCCGCGCTCGCGGCACTGGGCGGGGTGCTCGCCGCCGCGGTTATTGCCGGTCGCGCGTCCGCGGCTCCTGCGGGTACCTACCCGCTTGCCGGCTCCACCGGCACGGGCGGCATTCATTTCTCGAATCCCCATCCGGAGGCCGGCGGCACCGTCGTCGTCCAGGGCAACGGCTGCTCGGCCGGCGCAACGGTCGCCGTTATCTTCGACAGCCAGCAGGTCTCCACTGGCCAACCGTAATCCGGCGGGCCGCTACAGCATCCCGGCGAAGATCCCGAGTAATGCGGCGCCCGGGCATCACACCGTCAGCATCAAGGTCTCCCGCGGTAGCTGTCCGGGGTCCGCCGTGCCCGGTCTCGAGGTCGACGCCAACGGCGGTGGTGGCAGTGACCGTGGTAGTAACCTCGCCGGTACCGGTGTGACGGTCGTCGGGATCGGCGCACTCGGTATCGACCTGCTCGTCAGCGGGGCGATGATGTTGCTGGCCGGTCGGCGCCGAAATAGCAATCATGCCTGAGGCTCGGCTTCAGCACTCCGAACTACGATCGGGGCGGTTCACCTGAACCGCCCCGATTCGCTTTCTCCGGAGCCTGATAGCGACGACGTAGCCGCCGACCACAGCGCGGACTCCGCCCTGCGCACCCGCGCCTTCGACGGGCCGGGACGGACGGGCGAATGACGCTCGCCGCCATAGGCCGGGATCGGATCCGGCGTTTCGATCGTCAGCACGGTGGTCGGCGCGACGCAACAGTCGTCCTCCACCTGAACGAGCCCGCCGGTAACGGCCCGCCGCTGATGCGTCTGCAGCCGACGGTTAATCCGCTTGTTACGCACGTCATTGCAGACGACTGCGGGTCGCCATGACCGTGCCTGAGGAGAACATGTCGTCCGAGACGCCCGACCAGTCGGCAGCCGCACCGGCACAACCACCGGCGGACGCGCCGGCCGCGGCACAGCGACGGCGCCGGTCGACCCGGCGGCGGTGCTGCTCGGCGTGGTGTACTCGTGCTGCTCGTGATTGGCTGCGGCGCGTGGCTGATCTACACCGGTCTCAAGGCGCGCACCGAACTCGAGGCGGTGCGCGCCGGCGTGCACAATCTGCGCGCTGACGTCGCTGCCGGCAATCTCAGTGCCGCGCGTGCCGACGCGGATGCGGTGCGCGCGCACTCCGATCGTGCCTACGACCTCACGACCGGACCGGTGTGGGCGGTCGCGGCCGCGATCCCCTACCTCGGCGATCCGCTGGACACCGCAGGGCAGTCACGTCGAGTGTGCATTCGATCGCCGACGGAGCACTCCCGGCCGTCATCGACGCCACGCACGGCTTAACGGCAAGGCATTGCGAGGCCCTGACGGACGTTTCGACCTCGGCGCGGTCTCGGCGCTCGCACCGCCGCTCGCACAGCGCGGCGTCAGTGATGGACGGGGCCGTGCACACGATCAACGCAGCGTCGGACTCGACGTGGCTCGGATCGGTCAACACCGCGCGCGACGACCTGCTCGACCAGCTCACCCATCTCGAACGCTCGGTGCATGCCGCGAGTCTCGCCGCCGATGTCGCCCCGTCGATGCTCGGGCGCGGACGGGCCGCGCACCTACATGGTCACGTTCGAGAACAACGCCGAGTTGCGCGGGCTCGGCGGCCTGCCCGGCGCGTTTGCGATCCTGCGCGCCGATCACGGCAAGTTGTCGCTTCGTCCAGTTCGGGTCGAACGACTCGCTGTACGGCGTGCCGTCCAGCGTCGACTTCGGCCAGGACTTCGACGCGCTGTGGCCGGGTCTGCCCGACGAAGTCGTACAAGAACAGTGACGGCAGCCCGCACTTTCCCTATGCCGCGCAGATCTGGGCATCCATGTGGCAACGCAAGAGCGGGCAGCGTATCGACGGTGCGATCGCCCTCGATCCCACCGCGCTGAGCTACCTGCTCGCGGTGACCGGCCCGGCACGTTCTGCCCGATCGTCACGCAGTCAGCGCCGCCAACGTCGTGGCGCTGACCCAGCAAGAGGTCTACGCGCGGTGCCGTCGCCCAGACAAGCCGGCAGCGCAAGAACTTCCTCGATGAGATCGCGCGGGCCGTCGCGAAGGAATTCGTCGCTACCGGCGCGAGCCCGGCGGCGCTGCTGAAGGCGGCGGGCAAAGCAGCGGGCGAATACCGGCTGCTCCTGTGGGCGCGCGACCCGGCGATCGAGAACCGCCTTCGCGTCGATCTGCCGCTCGCCGGCGAGGTGCCGACCACCTCGCCCTATGCGGGCCTCGCGATCGTCAACACCCTCGGTTCGAAGCTCGACTACTACCTGCACGGATCGTTCGGCTACCAGCGCACCGGGTGCGGCGCCACGCGGCCGTGACCTCGACGATCACTCTGTCGAATGATGCCCCGGCGCACCTGCCGAAGTACGTGTACGGCTACACGGGCTTTCGGGACTACCAGAGCAAGCGCGGCGCGACGCGGCTTGCGGTCTACTACTACGCATCGTCCGGCGCACGGCTGACGAGCATCACGAACAACGGCTCGTCGTTCACTGCCGTCACCGGCGCCGAGCGGGGACACCCGGTCTTCAAGACCATCCTGACGATTCCGGCCGGACAGTCGCGAACCCTCGTTCTGCACCTGAGCGAGCCGGCGGGCACGGGCCGCCGACGGTGCGCTTGCCGCCGCTGATCAACCCGATGACCGTCGACGTGACGGACGACCCGACTGCGGATCATGACCGCCGTCGCCGATCCGGCTGCCGAGCAGCGCCCCGTGCCGTGGGTGCGGCGCGAGGCGCGCTGGCTGATGCCGGTCGCGGTCGGCGTCATCGACGCCGCGGTCTTCGCGATCGTCGCGCCGAACGTCAACGACATCTTCGCTGCGACGGCGCGGGCCTCGGCGGTGTTGCACGGCGTCGGGCTCGACTACTGGTTCGGCTGGTTCGGCGGCGGTTCGACGCCGGGGAACTACTCGGTGCTGACGCCGTACCTCGCTGCCCTGGTCAGTGCGATCGGGCTCGCGGCGATCGCGACCGCCGCGACCGCCCCGGCGGCCTGGTACGCGCTGCGCGAGACCCGGCATCCGGTCGCCGGCCTGTGGGTCGTCGTGCTCACCGCGGGGCTGAACATGTGGAGCGGACGGGTGCCCTTCGCGCTCGGATGTCTGATGGCGGTGTTCGCGGCTGTGTTCGTCATGCGCCGTCGCGTCTGGTTCGCCGCGTTGTTCGGGCTGCTGACGGTCGCGTCGTCGCCGGTGTCGGCAGCGTTCCTGGCGATCCTGCTGCTCGGGTTGTTCCTCTCCCGCCCCGAGTGGCGCCGTACCAGCGTGCTCGTCGTGGCGCCGATCGGAGTGGCCCTGATCGGCGTCGCGATCCTCTTCGGGCAACCCGGTCCGGAGTCGTTCACCTTGCTGCAGTTGGCCCAGCTGGTCGCTGCGGCGCTCTGCCTGCTCGTCGCCGCCACGCCGGACTGGCTGCGCACCACCATCTGGCTGACGCTGCTCGGCGCGCCGATGATCTTCCTGATCCCGAACGGGCTCGGCGACAACCTGCTGCGGTGGGTCGCCTACTGCCTACCGGCCGTGGTGGTCGCCACCTCGACGCGCCGGTTGCGCACGGCGCTGCTCGGCGTCTCGATCGCGCTTGCGCTGTCGACCAAGCAGAGCGTCGGTGACGTGTTCGACGCCGCTGAGCCGACCGCCTCGCCCGACTACTACACGAGCCTGATCGGCGAGCTGAAGACGCTGCATGCGCAGTTGCGCGACTGCCGGCTCGAGGTGGTCGACGACGGCACGCACACCGCGTCGTTCGCGCTGCTCGACCACGCGATGCTCGCTCGCGGCTACGAGTACCAGGAGGACAACGCGCTCAACGCCGTCCTCGCCGAACCCGAACTCGACGCCACCGAGTACAAGGTGTGGCTCGACAACAACGCCGTGTGCTTCGTCGCGATCGCTAGCACGTACCGCCGCACGATCACCCCGGAGTTCCGTCTCGTCGCCCGCAACCGCCCGCAGTACCTCGACCGTGTCTGGCACGACGCCTCGTGGACGGTGTATCGCGTTGCCGACGCCAACCCGATCGTCGCGGCGCCGGTGCGCGTCGTCCGCTTCAGCCAGTCGAAGCTCGTGCTGCGCGTGCCGTGTAGGTGCACCTTCGGCGTGCGCGTGCGCAATCCGGAGAACCTGCGCGCGGTCACGACTCCCGCGGACCCGAACGCGCCGGTGATCGAAGCGCAGCTCGCGCCGGACGGTTTCGGGTGGACGACGATGACCACCTCGCAGCCGGGCACGTACACCCTGTCGGGCTGATCTGAGTCCGCGAGTGACCACCAGGCCGCCTCGATGGGGGCCGGCCCGGTCGATGCAGGAGCGGTCTCTTCGGGATGCGGCCAGACCCGGACGCCAGGCGAACAGCCGGGTGTCCCGACCGGCGTCGAGCGCTGCCACCAACCAGTCGCTGTCCGGTGCGAAGGCCAGGCTCAGGCCGACCTTCCCGGGCAGCTCGATGCCTGGCACGACGTCGAGCCGGCCGGTATCGAGCTGCAGCCACGGCGATGTCGGCCGGCGGCAACGGATCGCCCATCTCGTAGCGGCGGTCCGGATCGCGCGCTCGAGTGCGAACGCGAACTCGCGCCCGTCGGGGCTCACGACGCGTGCCGCCCCGGGCGGGCGGGGCATCCGTAGGCGTCGCGCCGTGGGACATCGATACTGCGCACGTGCAGGCACGGGCGGCCACGTTGCAGCCGAGCGTGCCGACGACCCGTCCGCCGCCGGCGGCCAGCGGCGATCCGCGGGCAACCATGCGGGTCCGACCCGACGGAGCGTCGGAGCACCGCGTTGCCGCCCGCCCTTGGACCGGTGCCGGCAACGACCCCCGCGGTGACGCCCGCCGGGCGAACCGTTTGCCAGCCGCACCTGCCGGCCGTCGGCGGCGAGCGACGCTACGCGATGGCGGCGGTCGGCCTGGTGCACCACGTAGACCTTCGAGCCGTCCGCGTACACGCTCGTGTACCGGACCCCGCGGGTACGCCGACGCCTGGCCGCCCACCGAGACCGTCCGGGCGCCGCCCGGCTGCACGCCGAGATGACCGCCGTGGACCCGGCCAGCTGTTCGACGTATCCGTCACGGCCCAGCGCCGGGTGCAGGGGCGGGTCCTGGTACCGGTGTCGAAGTCGACGAGCCACACCCGGCTGCCGCCCACGAGCATCGTCAGCCCGGTGCCGTGCGCGGGTCGTTGCCCCGAGACGAGGGCCAACTGGGCTGGTCGTCGCACGCGCCCCGTGCCGTCGGCCACGGCGGGAGCGTGCGCGGCCCGCCGCCGGGTTGGCGGAACAGCGGCGGCGCGGTCTGCGGCGAGTGCGACGAGGTCCGGTCCGGCAGTTGCCGCTGTCTGTGTGGGCTCTGCCGCCCCCCAGCGCACGGATCGCGAGGAAGGCGCCGAGCGCGACGACGAGCGCCACGCCGAGCGCCCGCAGAGCGGCGAGCCCACGGCGGCAGCGGCCTTCCGCGGCGAGCAGTTCGTCCGGCTCGGCTTCGCGGTCGGGCACGTCGTTCATCTCAATACCTGCACCGGCGGCGGCGCCGGGCTCGGCAGGTCCCGCAGGGGCGAGGTGATCGGTCGGCCCATCCCGGGCCGCCAGGCGTACAGGCGCGTTTGACCGCCGTCGGCAGCGGCGATCACGAGCCATCCCCCGGACGGGGCGAACGCGAACTGCGGCCGGTACCGCGACGGCAGCTCGAGGCCCGGCACGATCGTGAGCCGGCCGGTGCGCAGGTCAAGCAACGCGACGGCGCTGGCCGGGCTGGGATTGCCCTGGCGGTGATAGGGGTCGACGTGGGCCGCGGCGAGGGTGAACGCGAGGGTGCGCCCGTTCGGGCTGAGCCGGCCGGCCGAGGAGCCCGGCGGCCGCGGCAGCCGGTAGGTGCGCAGGGGATGCCCGCGCACCGTCGCGGTACGCAGTTCGCACGGACCGTCCGTGCTGAGCGTGCAGCCCGCCGACCAGATGTAGCGCCCGTCGCCCGCCGCGAGGATCGCGCCCCTGCCGGGCGCCGGGTAGAGCGCTCCGCTGGCGCCGTTGACACCGACGATCTCCGCCGAGTCCATGGCGTCCACGAGATTGCCGACGATGACTCCGTGCGTGGCCGCGACCGGGGCGAACCCCGCGGGCAGGGTGATGTCACGTCCGTGGCCTAGGGGACGCAGCTCGTGCGGCGGGTCGGCGACCGTCCACACCCGTGACTCGTCGGCGACCACCTGCGACGGACGCACGCCCGCGACGACGCGGGCGCCGGGGCCGCCGACGGTGAAAACCCGCTCGCGGTTGTACCCGCATCCCGGCCCGGCGGTCGTCGCATAGTGTCGACCGGCCGCGTCCGCGAGCTGGTTGATCCACTGTCCTGCCCGCAACCTGGGCCCGCGCACGGCAACGGCCCGGCCGGTGTCGAAGTCGACCACGCGAAGCCGCGTTCCGCCGATCAGCAGGCGCAGTCCCGTCGACGGGTCGAACCGTGACCCGGACACCAGCGGCCCCAGCGTCTCACCACAGATCAAGACCGGAGTGACGCGCACCGGACCGCCGGGAGAACGGAACAGCGGCGGCGCGATCTGCGGCGAATGGGTCGCGGTGGCAGCTGCGACGGGCGCGGTGGAACCACCACCGCCCTGCAGCACCGCATGCACGGCGAGGTAGCCGCCCACCAGGACGGCGAGGGCGATGGCGCCGGCGCGCACCCACGCGGGCAGGGGCCGGCCGGTGCTCAGCAGCTCCTCGGGCGGGTCGTGATCGCGGCCCCCGTCACCGTCCACGTCCCAGACCGGCTCACTCACCAGCTCAGTGTGACCGGCGCCACCAAACATCCGGGAACTTGAGCGGGGTCGGCTCAGTTATTTTGACAGCGGGTTCATCCGATCGGCATCATGAAGCCGGTTGTAGAGCCTGAACAACTGAAGTCCGGAAGAAGGAGACCCATCACCATGGCACGTGCTGTCGGTATCGACCTCGGTACCACCAACTCCGTCGTGTCCGTCCTGTCGGGCGGCGAGCCGGAGGTCATTGCGAACTCCGAAGGTTCGCGCACCACCCCCAGTGTCGTCGCGTTCGCCAAGAACGGCGAGGTGCTCGTCGGCGAGGTGGCCAAGCGCCAGGCCGTCACGAACATCGACCGCACCATCCGCTCGGTGAAGCGCCACATGGGCGACCCGAGCTGGAAGGTCGACATCGACGGGAAGTCCTACAACCCACAGGAGATCAGCGCGCGCGTGCTGCAGAAGCTCAAGCGCGACGCCGAGAGCTATCTGGGTGAGGACGTGACCGACGCGGTCATCACCGTCCCGGCGTACTTCAACGACGCCCAGCGCCAGGCGACCAAGGAGGCCGGCCAGGTCGCGGGCCTCAACGTGCTGCGCATCGTCAACGAGCCGACCGCTGCGGCGCTCGCGTACGGCCTCGACAAGGGCGAGACCGAGCAGACCATCCTCGTCTTCGACCTCGGCGGTGGCACGTTCGACGTTTCGCTGCTCGAGATCGGTGACGGCGTCATCGAGGTCAAGGCGACCTCAGGTGACAACCACCTCGGTGGCGACGACTGGGACGAGCGCATCATCAAGTGGCTCGTCGACAAGTTCAAGAGCGCGCACGGCATCGACCTGACCAAGGACAAGATGGCGATGCAGCGACTGCGCGAGGCCGCCGAGAAGGCGAAGATCGAGCTGTCGTCGTCCAACCAGACGAGCATCAACCTGCCCTACATCACGCAGGACGCCGAGAAGAACCCGCTGTTCCTCGACGAGTCGCTGTCGAGGGCGGAGTTCCAGAAGATCACCGCAGATCTGCTCGAGCGCACGAAGGCGCCGTTCCAGAACGTCATCAAGGACGCCGGCATGCCGGTGTCGGCCATCGACCACGTGGTGCTGGTGGGTGGTTCCACACGCATGCCCGCCGTGGGTGAGCTCGTCAAGGAGCTGACCGGCGGCAAGGAGCCGAACAAGGGCGTCAACCCGGACGAGGTCGTCGCCGTCGGCGCCGCCCTGCAGGCCGGTGTGCTCAAGGGCGAGGTCAAGGACGTCCTGCTGCTCGATGTCACCCCGCTCTCGCTTGGCATCGAGACCAAGGGCGGCATCATGACGAAGCTCATCGAGCGCAACACGACGATCCCGACGAAGCGTTCGGAGATCTTCACGACGGCCGACGACAACCAGTCGAGCGTGCAGATCCAGGTCTACCAGGGCGAGCGCGACATCGCGGCGTACAACAAGAAGCTGGGCATGTTCGAGCTGACCGGTCTTCCGCCGGCGCCGCGCGGCATGCCGCAGATCGAGGTCACCTTCGACATCGACGCGAACGGCATCGTGCATGTCAGCGCCAAGGACCTTGCCACCAACAAGGAACAGGGCATGACGATCACCGGTGGCTCGGGCCTGAGCAAGGACGAGATCGACCGGATGATGAAGGACGCCGAGGCACACGCCGAAGAGGACCGCAGGCGCCGCGACGAGGCGGAGATCCGCAACTCGGCCGAGGCCCAGCAGTTCGCGACGGAGAAGTTCCTGACCGACAGCGGTGACAAGCTCCCCGCGGAGAAGAAGACCGAACTCGAAGGTGCGCTCGACGAGCTGAAGAAGTCGCTCGACGGCGCTGACTTCGAGGCGATCAAGGCCGCGCAGGAGAAGGTGTCGCGCATCGCCTCCGAAGCGGGCGGCGCCATGTACGAGGCCGCTGCGGCTTCCGCCGGTGCCGAGGGCGGCGCTCCCGGCGACGCGACCGGCGCGGCGTCCGACTCGGCCACGGCCGACGACGGCGTCGTCGACGCCGAGGTCGTCGGACGAGGGGACCGAGGAGCAGCGTTGAGTCGCGACCGTTCCGAGGAGGAGCCGGTCGTGATCACGGACAAGCGCAAGATCGATCGGCAGACCGACACGAAGCCTGACGATCAGGCCGCAGCCGGCACCTCCGCACCCGACCAGGGTGCGGAGGCGCCGGCGGAACCGGCGGCCGAGGCCGCGCAGGTGCCGATGGTCGAGGCGTCGTTGCTCGACGAGCGCACCGCCGACCTGCAGCGGCTGCAGGCCGAGTACGCCAACTACCGCAGGCGGGCCGACCGCGAACGGCAGGCGGCGGGTGAACTCGCGATCGGCCGGGTGCTCGCCGACTTCCTGCCGGTGCTCGACGATCTGGACCGGGCCCGCCAGCATGGGGACCTGACCGGAGGCCTGAAGGCGGTCGCGGATCGGCTCGACGGCGTGTTCACCAAGCTCGGGCTCGTCGCGTTCGGCGAGGTCGGCGATCCGTTCGACCCGACCATCCACGAGGCGGTACTGCACGACGAGAGCGACGAGGTCGCCGAGCCGACCTGCACCACGGTGATGCGTCCCGGCTACAGGCACAACGATCGCCTGCTGCGCCCGGCCATGGTCGGAGTCTCCGACCCCTCCGGCGAGCCGGCAGCAGAGGCAACCCAAGCACAAGACGAGCAGCTGAAGACACAAGCGCAAGACGAGTAACAAGGTGACCACGAACGCGATGAGCGCTCGCGCGAAGAGCCCGCCGCCCGCGCGAGCGTCAGCGAGCTTGCGGTGTGGAGCGGCAGACGGCCCGCGAGCGAAGCGAGCGGGTCAGACGCCGATCCACCTACGGCGGATCGACAAAAGGAGGTGGGCATGAGCGCGAAGGATTACGTGGAGAAGGACTACTACGCGGCGCTCGGCGTCGCCAAGGACGCCGATCAGGCAGCGATCAAGAAGGCCTACCGCAAGCTCGCCCGCGACCTGCACCCGGACAAGAACCCCGGTAACACCGAGGCCGAAGCCCGGTTCAAGGAGGTGTCCGAGGCCTACGACGTGCTCTCGGACCCGAAGAAGCGGCAGGAGTACGACGAGGCCCGGTCGCTGTTCGGCAACCTCGGCGGTGGCTTCCGTCCCGGTGGCAACTACGCCGGCGGCTACTCCGGCGGCGGCACCACCTTCGACATGTCCGACATGTTCGGAGCCCGTACCGGCGGCGGCCTCGGCGACCTGTTCTCCGATCTGTTCGGCACGGCGACGTCCAACAGCGGGCGGCGCCGCTCGAGCGCGGCCGGGCCGGTCAAGGGCCAGGACGCCGCTGCCGAGGTGACCCTCGGGTTCGAGGAAGCCGTGCGCGGCACGACGCTGCCACTGCAGCTGTCGAGCGCGGGTACGTGTCGCACCTGCCACGGCAGTGGCGCGCGCCCCGGGACCTCGACGCACACCTGCCCGAACTGCGGCGGCAGCGGCATGGTCATGACCAACCAGGGCGGCTTCGGCTTCAGCGAGCCGTGCCGTGAGTGCCGTGGGAAGGGTCAGATCATCGAGGATCCGTGTCCGGACTGCCGCGGCACCGGTTCGACGGTGCAGACCCGCACGATCACCGTGCGCGTGCCCACCGGTGTCAAGGACGGCGCGAAGCTGCGCATCCCCGGCAAGGGTTCCCCCGGCACCCGCGGCGGCCCGGCGGGCGACCTGTACGTCACCGTGCGAGTGCGTCCGCACCCACTGTTCGGGCGCAACGGCGACGACCTGACGCTGACCGTCCCGATCAGCTTCACCGAGGCGGCCCTCGGCACGACGCTACGGGTGCCGACGCTCGAGGGTGCGGTGTCGGTCAAGGTCGCGCCCGGCACGCCGTCCGGGCGCACGATGCGCGTGCGTGGCCGTGGCGTGGCCGGCAAGTCCAAGACCGGTGACCTGCTGGTGACGGTCGAGGTCGACGTCCCGACGGCGTTGACCGACGAGTCGCGCGAGGCGCTGGAGAAGTACGCGGCGACCCAGCACACCGACCCCCGTCCGCAGATCACCGCCGCGCTTGCCCGAGGAGGCGACCATGCCCAGGCGTGAGGACGTCCCCGAAGACGCACCGGTGTTCGTCATCTCGGTGGCGGCCCAACTGGCGGGCATGCACGCGCAGACGCTGCGCCAGTACGACCGGCTCGGTCTCGTCACGCCGGGGCGTACGGGCGGCGGGGGACGGCGCTACTCGGCGCGCGACGTCGCGCTGCTGCGCGAGGTGCAGCGGCTCTCGCAGGACGAGGGCGTGAATCTCGCCGGAGTCAAACGCATCATCGAACTCGAGGCGCACGTCGACGCGCTGCGTCAGCGGGTCGCCGAACTCGCCGCCGAACTCGACCACGCGCGCGCCGAACTGGCCGCCCGCAACCCCGCCACGAGCGCGCTCGTCGTGTGGCGTCCCAAGAACGCCCCCCGGCGCTGATACCTGCGCGAGTGGTCACCTATGGCGCGAGTGGTCGGCAATAGCTGACCACTCGCGCCGAAAGTGACCACTCGCGGTGACACAGAGGAGATAGTGACCGCAATGGACCTGACCACCCGCAGCCAGCTGGCCGTCTCGAGCGCGGTGAAGACCGCCGCCGAGCGCGGCAACCCGGCCGTCGAACCGGCGCACCTCGCGGTCGCGCTGCTCGACGACGCCGAGGGTCTGACCCGCCCGCTGCTGCAGAAGCTCGGCGTCGACCCGATGGGGATCCGCGCCGACGTCCAGCGGCTGGTCGACAAGCTGCCCGCCGCGCAGGGCTCGACGGTGGGCTCGCCCGCGACCTCGCGCGGGGTACTCGCCGTGCTCAGCGCGGCAGAGCGCGAGGCACGTGATCGAGGCGACGAGTACGTCAGCACCGAGCTTTTGTTGCTCGCGGTCGCGCAGACCCAGAACGAGGTCGCCGACCTGCTCAAGCAGCACGGCGTGACGCCCGCAGCACTGGCGGAGGCCCTGCAGTCGGTGCGGGGTAGCCGCCGGGTGACGACCGCCGATCCCGAGGGCACGTTCGAGGCGCTCGAGAAGTACGGCAACGACCTGACCGCTGCTGCGCGCGAGGGCAAGATCGACCCCGTCATCGGCCGCGACGCCGAGATCCGGCGCGTGATCCAGGTGCTTTCGCGCCGTACCAAGAACAACCCGGTGCTGATCGGCGAGCCCGGCGTCGGCAAGACCGCCGTCGTCGAAGGCCTCGCGCAGCGCATGGTCGCCGGCGACGTCCCCGAGAGCCTGCGCGGCAAGAAGCTCGTCGCGCTCGACCTCGGCGCGATGGTGGCCGGCGCGAAGTACCGAGGCGAGTTCGAGGAGCGGCTCAAGGCCGTCCTCAACGAGATCAAGGACTCCGGCGGGCAGGTCGTCACCTTCATCGACGAACTGCACACCGTCGTCGGCGCCGGCGCGACCGGCGACGGCGCTATGGACGCCGGCAACATGCTCAAGCCGATGCTCGCGCGGGGCGAGCTGCGCATGGTCGGCGCGACGACGCTGGACGAGTACCGCGAGCACATCGAGAAGGACCCCGCGTTCGAGCGACGCTTCCAGCAGGTCTTCGTCGGCGAGCCGTCGGTCGAAGACACGATCGGCATCCTGCGCGGGCTCAAGGGCCGCTACGAGGCGCACCACAAGGTGCGCATCAATGACGGCGCGCTGGTCGCGGCCGCCACGCTGTCCGACCGCTACATCACGTCGCGCTTCCTGCCGGACAAGGCGATCGACCTCGTCGACGAGGCCGCGTCGCGGCTGCGCATGGAGATCGACTCGCGCCCGGTCGAGATCGACGAGCTGCAGCGCTCCGTCGACCGGCTGAAGATGGAGGAGCTCGCGCTCACCAAGGAGACCGACGACGCGTCGAAGGAACGGTTGGCCCGGCTGCGTGGCGAGTTGGCCGACCTCACCGAGAAGCTCGACGCGCTCAACGCCCGGTGGGAGCGCGAGAAGTCCGGGCTGAACCGCGTCGGCGAGCTCAAGGAGCGCATCGACGAGATCAACGGTCAGATCGAGCGTGCGCAGCGCGACGGTGATCTCGAGACCGCCTCGCGGTTGCAGTACGGCGAACTGCCGAGCCTCGAGAAGGAACTCGCCGCGGCGAGCGAGGCGGAGTCGGAACAGACCGACGTCATGGTCAAGGAGGAGGTCAGCGACGACGACATCGCCGACGTGGTGGCTGCCTGGACGGGGATCCCGGCCGGCCGGTTGCTCGAGGGCGAGACCACGAAGCTGCTGCGCATGGAGGAGGAGCTCGGCGCGCGGGTGATCGGCCAGAAGGCCGCCGTGCGTGCCGTGTCCGACGCCGTGCGGCGTGCCCGCGCAGGGATCAGCGACCCGAACCGGCCGACCGGCTCGTTCCTGTTCCTCGGCCCGACCGGTGTCGGCAAGACCGAGCTGGCGAAGGCACTCGCGGCGTTCCTGTTCGACGACGAGCGCGCGATGGTGCGCATCGACATGAGCGAGTACAGCGAGAAGCACTCGGTCGCTCGCCTGGTCGGTGCGCCGCCCGGCTATGTCGGCTACGACGAAGGGGGCCAGCTGTCCGAAGCGGTCCGCCGCCGTCCGTACTCGGTCGTGCTGTTCGACGAGGTCGAGAAGGCCCACCCGGACGTGTTCGACATCCTGCTCGCCGTCCTCGACGACGGGCGGCTGACCGACGGCCAGGGCCGTACCGTCGACTTCCGCAACACGATCCTGGTGCTCACGTCCAACCTCGGTTCGACGGCGCTGGTCGGCGAAGTCATGAGCGACGAGCTGCGCCGTGACACGGTGATGGCTGCCGTCCGCACGCACTTCAAGCCCGAGTTCCTCAACCGCCTCGACGACATCGTCGTGTTCGAGTCGCTCACGACCGAGGAGCTCACCCAGATCGTCGACATCCAGATCGGCGCGCTGGCCAAGCGGCTCAGTGCGCGGCGGCTGACGCTCGACGTCACCGAGGCGGCGCGCGAGTGGCTGGCGATCAACGGCTACGACCCGCTCTACGGCGCGCGTCCGCTGCGTCGCCTGGTCCAGACGGCGATCGGCGACACGCTGGCGAAGGCGCTGCTCGCGGGCGAGGTCAGGGACGGGCAGACGGTCACCGTCGACGCGAACGACGACCGGTCGGGCCTGACGGTCTCGACGGGCTGACGATCAGCCGTACGGCGCCGGGGCGGCAGACGGAGGACCCGCTGCTCCCGGTGCCGCCGCCAGCCACGCCTTCGTGGCGGTGGTGAAGGCCATCGCGATGGACAGCACCGACATCGCGGCGAACAGCAGGCCGTAGAACACCGTCGTCGCGAACGCGTCGAAGCGGGTCATCCAGTAGATCGCGGCGCCGATCACGATCACGCTGCCGACGCAGATCATCGTTCGGCCGGTCGCTCTGCGTCCGGCCAACGTCACGCCGCCTGCGATGAGGAGCACGGCCGCGAGGAGATTGACCACCGCGTCCAACCTGAATTCTGTCGTTGTGAACGTGGTGTAGGTCTGCGTCACGCTGCCGAGGTCGCTGATCACGCTCGCCCCCGCGAAGAGCAGCAGCGCCGCCGCGATCAGCAGCCCGCCGTTGACGAACGACAGCACGCACGCTGTCGTCGCGGTCCCGGGGCGCTGCAGCTGCAAGGGGTAGTAAGGCTGCGGGTACGCATATCCCGGTGGTGCGTACGGGTAGCCGGCCGGCTGGTAGTAGCCCGGCTGCGGGTAACCCGGCGGGTACCCGGGCGGCGGGTAACCCGGCGGGGGTTGCTGGCCGTAGTAGGGCCGCCCGCCGTACGGGTCCTGCGGGGAGTCGGTGCTCATCGCCGCGGCCCGGTCACAGCCGGTCGTTGACGCACGACTGCGACACCCCGCCGCCGCTGTGGATGCACGGCGCGATGCGCGCGATCACGACGACCAACAAGATGATGACCAGGACGAGCCCGATGCTGCCGCAGATGACGCCGGCCAAGGCCTTGCCGTGCCCGCCGCGCTGGGGAAAGCGCTTGGCGTCGCGCATGCCGATGGCGCCCACGACGATTGCCGGGATCGCGAGGCCGAGATCGAGAAACGTCAGGAAGCACAACGGGATGCTGAGGATGCCGAGCACCATCGCCGTCGTCGCCTTGCCGTTGCCCTCCTGCACCATGCCGTAGGCGGGGTAGCCGGGCGGGGGTGGCGGATGGGGCGTGTAGCCCGGATAGCTGCCGTACTGCGGTGGCTGCTGCTTGGTCATGTCGACCGGGGGCCAGACCGGCTGCGGCGGGGCGGCCGGGTACGGCGCGGCCTGCGCGTGGTTGGGCCGGCGGCACGTATCCCGGCGGCGCGTACTCCGGGGGTACGGGATGATCGGGCTTGCCGTAGCGGTACGGATCGAAGTCCAGCGGGCTCGTCGGGTCGGCCGGGGTGCTCGACTGGCTGCCCTCGTCGGGCTGGTCGGTCATCGCACGGGCCTCCGCGGGCGGTCGGTGTTCCCGCCGACTCTAGGCCATGCCCGCGGCGCGGGCAGGTCGTCGGCGGGTCGGGGCGGCCGCCTTGATCAGGTGCGCCACGTACACTGCGCCGGTGAGCGACACGCCCCAGGACGCCGGCCCGGACGCCCGTCCGTCGCTGCGCAAGCAGCCGCCGACCACGACGACCGCCGGCACCGGCGACGAGATCCCGAAACGGTTGCCGACGCCCCGCACCATCGACTACGCCTGCATCGCCCTCGCCGTCACCGCGGTCGCCCTGGTCGCGCGTGGCCTGACGCTGCTCGGCTCGACCAGCCAGCTGCGGGCCTTCCTCGTCAAGGCGAACAACGACGCCGGATCGAAGAAGAAGGTGCCCTACGGCCCCGACAAGGTGAGCTCCGACCTGCACGCCCTGCGCCAGGGCACCTTGCTCACCGGCGTGGTCATCGGGCTCGCCCTGGTGCTGCTACTGCTCGCCTACCGACGCGTGCGCACCGCCAGCGGCTCGCGGTGGGCGATGTTGATCGTCATGATCTTCACGACCCTGCCGCTCTATGTCATCCCGATCAAAGGCTTCCCGGTCGTGCCGCAGGTCGCCGGAGTGATCGTCGGAGTGGGTGCGGTCGCCGCACTCGCGCTGGTCTTCATCCCGAAGCCCTCGCAGAAGTACTTCCGCGACTGCCGAGACGTCCTCGTGCCGCCGGAGCTGCGCGGCCAGCCACGTCCCGGCCTGTTCGGCGGCGCGCGCCGCCAGCGTCCGGGTCTCGCCGGGCCGGGCGGACGGGCTGCCGCTGCTCGCGCCGCCGCTCAGTCCAGGACCGCGCCGCCACGGACCTCCGCCGAGCGCGGCGCCGCGGCAGCGAAGGCACGTGCGAAGGTGCGCTCGGACTCCGAGGCCGTCGCCCGCGGGGCCGAGCTGGCCCGTTCGCGCGCGAAGGCCAGCAAGTCACGCCGTACGACGGACTGACCCGTGCCGACCGCCCTCGTCACCGGCGCGACGGCCGGGCTCGGCGCGGAGTTCGCGCGGCAACTCGCCGCCGACGCCTACCACCTGGTGCTGGTCGCCCGCGACACGCAGCGGCTCGAGAGCATCGCCGCCGAGCTCTTGGAACGGCACGGTACGAGCGTCGAGGTGATTTCCGCCGACCTCGTCACGGACGAGGGGTGCTCGGTCGTGGCGAAGCGGATCGAGGATCGTGAGCACCCCGTCGACCTGCTGATCAACAACGCGGGCGTCGGCATGTACAAGGTCTTCGGCAGCGCCGCACTCGCCGACGAGGAGCGTCAGCTCGACCTCAATGTGCGTGCCGTGCTCCGGCTGTCGCACTCGGCTGTGCGTGCCATGACCGGACGGGGCAGCGGCCGCATCGTGAACATCTCGTCGGTCTCGGCGTTCGTCCCCCGTGGCTCGAATGCCACCTATGCCGCGTCGAAGGCCTGGGTGACGATGTTCAGCGAGGCGCTGTCGGTACAGCTCAAGGGCAGCGGCGTCACCGTCACTGCGATCTGCCCAGGTTTCACGCGCACCGAGTTCCACGAGCGCGCCGCCGCCGACATGTCGCACGTCCCCGAGCGGATGTGGCTGTCGGCGGCCGACGTCGTCCGGGAAGGTCTGGCCGACGCGTTCGCGGGCAAGCCGGTGAGCGTCCCGACGCGGCAGTACCGGCGGCTGGTGCTGCTCACCCGGCTGGTGCCGCGTTCGGTGCTGCGCCGGGTGATGTCGCGCCGCAACTTCTGAAGCCCCCGCGTTCCGCCGCTCGCGCGACGCCGAGCACGCCGGAGTGACGCCTCCCGCGGTTGCGTGACGTCCCGCGCCGTTGAGTGACGGCGAAATCGCCGTCACTCAACGTCCGCGGACGTCACTCAAGGGTTGGGACGTCACTCAAGGGTTGGGACGTCACTCAACGGGCGGGGCGGGGGCGCGGATAGGGTCGCCTCGTGCCTGACCAACTGCTCGAGCTCATCAAGGAACTCGCCGTCGTGCACGGCAAGGTGACGCTGTCGTCCGGCAAGGAGGCCGACTACTACATCGACCTGCGCCGGATCACGTTGCACCGCAAGGCCGGCCCCCTCGTCGGTGCCGCGCTGCGCGACCTGACCGCCGACTGGGACTACGACGCCGTCGGCGGTCTGACCCTCGGCGCCGACCCCGTCGCCTGCGCGGTCATGCACGCCTCGTCTGGATCGGTCGACGCGTTCCTCGTCCGCAAGTCGCAGAAGGCACACGGCATGCAGCAACAGATCGAGGGCCCGTCCGTCGAGGGACGGCGGGTGCTCATCGTCGACGACGTCTCGACCACCGGCGACTCACCGCTGACCGCCGCGCACGCCGCCCAGGACGCAGGCGCCACGGTCGCGGGGATCGCGCTGATCGCCGACCGGGGCGGGATCGCGAAGATCGAGGCGGAGGGCTTCGCCGCTCGTTCGGTCTACACGCTCGCCGACCTCGGCCTGTCCTGATGCCGCGAGTGGTCACTGACGCGCCGAGTGGTCACTTATAGATGACCACTCGCGGCACAGATGACCACTCGCGGGAACAGGGCGAGGTGGACATCGGGGTCGGCCCGCACCCCCGGCCCTGGCCGGACGATCCGCGCCTCGATCCGGACCTGCTGCGCACCGGCGACCGCCGCAACGTCGCCGACCGCTACCGCTACTGGACGGTCGAGGCGATCCGCGCCGATCTCGACACGCACCGCCACGACTTCGCGGTGGCGATCGAGAACTGGCGCCACGACCTGAACATCGGGACGGTGGTGCGTACCGCGAACGCCTTCCAGGCGCGCGAGGTGATCATCGTCGGACGCCGCCGATGGAACCGCCGCGGGGCGATGGTCACCGACCGCTACATGCACGTGCGGCACCTCGACACCCCGGCCGAGCTCGCCGACTACGCCCGCGCCGAGGGCTACACGCTCGTCGCGGTCGACAACCTGCCCGGCGCCGTCCCGCTCGAACAGACCCAGTTACCGCGCGCCGCGCTGTTGCTGTTCGGCCAGGAGGGCGCCGGACTCAGCGCCGAGGCACGCGCCGCCGCCGGCGCGACCGTGTCGATCGCCCAGTTCGGCTCCACCCGCTCGATCAATGCCGGAGTCGCGGCAGGCATTGCCATGCACACCTGGATCCGGCAGCACGCGCGCTGAGTCAGGCCTCCAGCTCGCGCAGGTACCGACCGAAATGCGGGACGGTGAACGCGATGCGCCCGCGCTGGCCCGAGTAGATCAACCCCTTTTTCAGCAGCGCGTCGCGGGCCGGCGACACCGATTGCGGCGAGCGTTCGAGTGCCTCGGCGACCGCCGCAGTGGCGACGGGTTCGTCAGGCGCGATCGGGACGGCGACCTCGGCCATCGCGCGCAGGTATTCGCGTTCGGACGGTGTGGCCCGCTCGTAGCGCGACCCGAAGAACCCGACCGCGAGCTCGCTCTCGGCGACCGGCGCGGCCACGGCGACGTCGTCGGCGGTGATGGGCGATCGTGGCGCGACGTCCCAGGCGACCTTGCCGTATGCCTGCACGAAGTACGGATAGCCGCCGGTCGCCTGGTACATCGCCGCGAGCGCGTCGTCGGTGAAGTCGGCGTCCTCGTCGCGGGCCGGCACCCGCAGCGCGACATCGGCCGCGGCGCGCTCGAGCCGGTCGATGCGGGCGAACCGGAACAGTCGCTCGGAGTAGGACTTGGCGGCCGACAGCACTGCCGGCACGTGCGGCAACCCGGCCCCGACGACGACCAGCGGCAGGCCCTGCTGCGAGATCTCGTGACATGCGGCGCACAGGGCCGAGACGTCGTCGGGTCCGATGTCCTGCATCTCGTCGATGAAGACCGCGATGCCGTGGCCGGTGTCCGCGGCCAGACCTGCGACGTCGGCCAGCAACTCGACCATGTCGATCTCGGTATCGCCGGAGTCGGCGCGGCCCATCGCGGCGGGGACATCGATGCCCGGTGACCACCGCTGCTTGGTCGGCTTCGCGCCGGCCGGCTCGCGCTGCGCGAATGCCTTGACCACGCTGAGCACTTGGCGCACCGCCTCGTCCTGGGGATGGGCGAGCTCGCGCACCGCCAGGTGCATTGCGGCGGCCAGAGGGCGCCGCAGGGACTGCCCGGGCCGCGCCTCGAGCTTGCCGGTTCCCCACCCGCGCCGCACGGCCGCGCTACGCATCGCGTTGAGCAGCACCGTCTTGCCCACGCCGCGCAGCCCGATGAGCACCATCGACCGTTCGGGACGCGAGCGGGCCACCCGCTCGAGCACCACCTCGAACCCGTCGAGCTCTGTGTCGCGGCCCGCGAGTTCGGGCGGGCGTTGACCGGCACCGGGGGCGTAGGGATTCCTGACGGGGTCCACGCCCGGACTGTATCCGGGTATCTACGCCGGACCGCAGATTTGGTAATAGTGTCTTATCAAGGGTTCGAAGGCAGCGTCAGGATCTCCGCGCCGTCGTCGGTGACGACCACCGTGTGTTCCCACTGCGCGACCCACGACCGGTCCTTGGTCAGGATCGTCCAGTCGTCGTCCCACGACTCCCACTCGTAACCACCGAGGCTGAGCATCGGCTCGACGGTGAACGTCATGCCCGGCTCCATGATCGTGGTCGCACGTGGCTCGTCGTAGTGCAGGATCGTCGGCCTGGTGTGAAAGCTCCAGCCCACGCCATGGCCGGTGTAGTCGCGGATCACGCCGTAGCCGAAGCGCCGCGCGTAGGACTCGATGACACGCCCGATCACGCTGACCGGACGGCCCGGCCGGATCGCTCTTACGCCGCGCAGCATCGCCTCGCGGGTGCGCTCACCGAGGTCGCGCACTTCCTGACTCGCGTCGCCGGCGTAGAACGTGGCGCAGGTGTCGCCGTGCACCCCGTCCTTGAACGCCGTGATGTCGACCTTCACCACGTCGCCGTCCTGCAGCGGGCGGTCGTCCGGGATGCCGTGGCAGATGACCTCGTTCACGCTCGTGCACAACGACTTCCGGAATCCCTTGTAGCCCAGGGTGGACGGGTACGCGCCGCGGCTGATCATGAACTCGTGGCCGATGCGGTCGAGTTCGTCGGTCGTGACGCCGGGCGCGACGTGCCTGCCGACCTCGACGATCGCGTCGCCGGCGATGCGCCCGGCGATGCGCATCCGCGCGATCGTGTCGGGGTCCTTGACCATCGGGTCGTCGTAGTCGGCGGGGGTGCCGGGCTTCGCGTCGACGTAGTGCGGGCGGATGACGCCGGCCGGCACCGGACGGCGCGGGCTGATCGTCCCGGGACGTAGGGGAGCGGTGCTGGTGGTCACGGTTCCATTGTGCCTGGTGACGTCTGTGCCTGGTGACTCGAATCAGACCTCGACGACGGTGGGGATCAGCATCGGACGGCGCCGGTATTCGCGGTCGACCCAGCGGCCCACCGTGCGGCGCACCAGGTGCTGCAACGAGTCGACATCGCGCGTGCCGTCGGCCAGGGCGCGCTCCACCACCTCGATCAGCTCGGCCAGGATCGGCTTGAGCGCCTCCGCGTCGTCGCTGAAGCCGCGTGAGGTGATCTCCGGGCCGTGCACGACCTTGCCGGCCTCGAGGTCGACGGCGACCAGGATCGACAGGAAGCCCTCCTCGCCGAGGATCCGCCGGTCCTTGAGCGTCGCGTCGCCGATGTCGCCGACCTCGAGTCCGTCGACGTAGACGTAGCCGACCGGGATGTGGCCGGTGATGCGCGCTATGCCACCGACGAGGTCGACGACGGTGCCGTCCTCAGCAAGCATGATCCGCTCGTCCGGGATGCCCGTCGACTTCGCGATCTCGGCGTGGGCACGCAGGTGCCGCCACTCGCCGTGCACGGGCATGTGGTTGGCGGGACGCACCGCGTTGAGCAGATACCGCAGTTCGCCGGCTGGCGCGTGACCGGACACGTGCACCAGCGCGGTCGACTTGTGCACCACGCTCGCCCCGAGCCGTGACAGCCCGTTGATCACCTGTCCGACGGACGTCTCGTTGCCCGGGATCAGCGACGAGGCCAGCAGGATCGTGTCGTCGGAGCTGATCCGCACCGTCTGGTGGTCGCGGTTGGCCATGCGCGACAGGGCGGACAGCGGTTCGCCCTGCGATCCGGTCGACACCAGCAGCACCCGCCGTGACGGCAGCTCCTCGGCGAGCTTGAGGTCGATGAGCAGGCCGTCGGGCACGCGCAGCAACCCGAGCTCGCGGGCGATGGTCATGTTGCGAACCATCGACCGGCCCACCAGCGCGACCTGGCGTCCTGTCGACCGTGCCGCGTCGAGCACCTGCTGCACGCGATGCACGTGCGAGGCGAAGCACGCGACGATGATGCGCCCCGGTGCCTTGGCGATGACGTCGGCGACGACCTTGCCCACATCGCGCTCGGACGGGATGAACCCGCCGACCTCGGCGTTGGTCGAATCGGCAAGCAGCAGGTCGACGCCCTCGTCGCCGAGGCGCGCGAATCCGTTCAGGTCGGTGATGCGCCCGTCCAACGGCGTCTGGTCCATCTTGAAGTCGCCGGTGTGCAGCACGGTCTGTCCGCCGACCCTGATGGCCACGGCGAGCGCATCGGGGATCGAGTGGTTGACGGCGAAGAACTCCAGGCCCCACGGACCGACGTCGGTCAGCTCGCCCTCGCGCACCTGCCGCAGCTGCGGGTTGTGGACGTGGTGCTGCTCAAGCTTGGCCGCCACGAGCGCCAGCGTCAGCCGCGATCCGTAGACGGGCACGTCCGGCCGCGCCTTGAGCAGGTAGGGCAGCGCCCCGATGTGGTCCTCGTGGCCGTGCGTGAGCACAACCGCGTCGAGATCAGCGAGCCGCTCGTCGAAGTACGACCAGTCGGGCAGGGTGAGATCGACCCCGGGTGAGTTGGTCTTGCCGAGCAACATGCCGCAGTCGACGACGAGCAACCGACCCTCGTGCTCGAACATGGTCATGTTGCGGCCGATCTCCTTGATGCCGCCCAGTGCTACGACACGCAGTCCGCCGGCGGGCAGTTCAGGAGGAAGGTCCACCTCCTGAGGCTATCGTTCGGCCGTGGCACTGGCATTGGACGCGGGCAACGTCACCGGTATCGGCATCGGCGTGATCGTCGCGCTGATCGTGATCGGCGTGGTGATCAGCATGGTCGTGACCGCGCTGGTGGTGCGCATCGTCGTGGCGATCGCGGTGGTCGTGCTCGCGTTCGTGGTGTGGCATCAGCGAACTGTGATCGAGGACCACATCGCCCAGCACAAGTGCAGCTTCTCGTTCTTCGGCGTGCACCTAGGGCCGCCGGATCATCTCAAGAAGCTCTGCAGCTGATTCCGGCGCTCACTGCTCGGCGACGAGACCCGTCACCAGACCTTCGTTACGCTCGCCGTACGCCCGCACACCGGATCAGAGTGTCCGTAATGCCGCAGGACGAGTCCGAAGGCCATGGCGAGCGGAAAGCTCGCTCCGACCCACCCGGTCAAGATCCACATCCACATGGGCGCCTCGCTCATCCCTGCGGGTCACGTTGGCGTTAGACCCAGGGATCCATCGGCAGCACAAATGATAACTTGAGCATCTCTCGCTCAGGAGTCCTTCGCGTGGCGCCGCGCCTGCAAGAAATGGATGCCGGCCGGCACCAGAGACAGGACGACCACGGCGATCACCGCGTAGTCGATGTAGCTCTTGTGGTCCTGGACGAACTTCACGTGCCCGAGGGCGTAGCCGATGAGGAGCACGCCGTCGGTCCAGATGATGCCGCCGATGATAGATACGATCGCGTAGAGCGAGAACCGCATCCGGCCGGTACCGGCCATGACCGTCGCGACCGTGCGCACGATGGGGACGAAGCGCGCGAGCAGCACCGTCAGGATGCCCCACCGGTCGTAGAAGGCGTGCGCGCGCGTCACGTACTCCGGACGGAACAGTTTCGAGTTGGGCCGGTCGAACACCTTGGGCCCGACGCGGTAGCCGATCCAGTAGCCGACAAGGTTGCCGGCGACGGCGGCGATCGGCGCCACGATGAGGTACCAGGCCAGCGACGTGTGGATCGTCCCGATCGACAACGAGATGCCCGCGGCAAGCAGGATGGTGTCGCCCGGGAGGAAGAAGCCGACCAGCAGGCCGCACTCGGCGAACAGGATCGCCGCGAGGCCCGCCAGCCCGAAGTTGCTGAGCAGGGTGTCGGGCGAGATGGGGTTCGCGAGCACGTGCATGTCCCGCACCCTACGAGGGGCGCGACGCTAATGCGGCATTCCGCTCAGGCGCGCCCGTGCCAGGCGGCGAGCAGATCGTCTTCGCGATCAGGCGCGAGCCCTGGAGTGGAACCGCTCGGGCGCCAGCCGCCGGCGACACCCTGTTGCCATGCCCGGGTGTCGGCGAGCGTCTCGAGGAGGGGACGCCAGGTGAGCCCGGCGCGCACAGCGGCGTCCGCCGGGCTGCGGAAGGTCGCCGGGCCGAGTTCGGACGGGATCCACAGCGGCATTTCGGTCCAGAACTGCACGCCCTGGTCGACCAGCCACTGCTCGTCCGTGACGTAGGTCAGCGAGCTGTCGCCACCGGTGACGGCGAGGCAGCCGGCCATCAACTCGGCGCGGGTGTCGCGGTCGAGCGGGCCCGGCGTGTCGAAGGTGCCGGGCGCCGCGCGCAGCGCGAACCGCGCCAGGTCGCGCGCGTCGATCAACGACACGGGCGCGTCCGGTGGGCCGGGCACGAGGATCTCGCCGCCGCGCGCGGCCCGGTCGAGCCACCACGGGAGCCGCCCGACCGCGCCGTCGTTGGGCCCGACGATGCTGCCGGCGCGCACCACGGTGGTGCGATGGGGCCCGAAAGCACGCTCGACGGCATGTTCGCAGCCGACCTTGAGCCAGCCGTACGCCTCAGCCGCGTCGACGCCGGCCGGCAGGTCGTCCCGCGTCGCGTCGGGGTTGCCGTCGTGCGGGTGCTCGGCGTAGTCGAGGCGTTCCGGCCAGCCGGGATAGGCGTTGATGCTCGAGACGAAGACGTAGTGCCCGCACGTGGAAGCCAGCGCGTCGGCGGCAGCGCCGACATCGACGGGCACGTAGCCGCAGGTGTCGATGACGAGATCGAAGCGCGCACCGCGCAGCTGATCGAGGTCGGCCCGAACGGTGCGGTCGCCGACGAGGTGCCGCGCGCCGTCCGGCGGTGTGCCTGATCGGCCGCGATTGAACACGGTCACCGTGTGGCCCGCGGCGAGAGCCTCGTCCACCATGGCGCGTCCGAGGAACACCGTCCCGCCGATCACCAGCAGATCCATGCCGGTCAGTCGATCAGGACGCGGACCTCGTGGAAAGGGGCGTTCGCCGACCGCGAAGTGCTCAGTTGGCGATGCGGTACTGGCCCTCGGTGCGACGCGACTCGCCGAGCAGCGTGGTGACCGACAGCCGCTCGGCCAGGTTCGAGCGGCCCGCGACGGCGGCGGTGTAGGTGGCGCGGGCGGCGGCGGCGCGGCCACGGCCGGCGGCACCGGGGTCGGTCGGGTTGTCGTCGGCGCTGTTCATCGCCGCGCGGAGCAGCACGAGCGCCTCCGAGCGCAGCTGCGACACCCGCGACTCGGTCACGCCGAGCTCGGCGGCGATGTCGGCCATGCGGCGCTGCCCGAAGAAGTACTGCTCGACGACCAGCCGCAGCTTGGCGGGCAGCTCGACCACGGCGTCGTGCAGGTAGCCGATCTGCTCGCGCTTGATCAGCATCTGCTCCGGGTGGTCGTCGCTGGCCGGCACGGCGGCCGCGCCGTCCTCGGACGGGAGCGCCTGCAGGCTGACGAGGCCGGCGCGGTGCACGTCGGACTCGAGGCCGGACAGTTCGCCCATGGTCATGCCCATGGCGCCGGCGATCTCGGTGCGGGTGGGCTCGCGACCGATCGAGTAGGTCAGCTCGGTGCGCACGGTGTTCAGCTCGCGCGCCTTGCCGCGGACGGCCCGGCTGGCCCAGTCCATCGTGCGCAGCTCGTCGGTGAGCGCGCCACGGATGCGGATGGCGGCGAAGCGGGCGAAGGGGACGCCGAGGGTCGGGTCGAAGCTCTTCGCGCTGAGGGTGAGGGCGTACATGCCTGCCGACGTGAGGTCGTCGCGGTTGACGTGCGCGGGGACGCGGTTCAGGACGTCGCGGACGAGGTGACCGACGAGGGCGAGGTTGGCGCGAACCAGCTCCTCGACCTGGGCGGGCGTCGGTGCGACTTTGGTCGTGACCGGGCCGCTGCCATCGCAGGGGGTTTCGGCAACCGGGGTGCGGTCGAGGATCATCGTCATCGCGGGGGCTCCTGTGCGTGAGGCCGGCTCGTGCCGGTCGTGCAGTTCGGTCCCCCGCGGACCTGGGAAGGCTCCCGACGCCTTCCACCCACCGTCGTTAGATCGGTGTGAAGTGAAGTCTGCCAGGTCGATTATCCGGAGCGCAAGATGTCATTCCAAAGTCTGTAAAGTTTGTGTGTGCAAACCGGACTTGGCTTCGGATTCCGTCGAATACGTACTCGTGAGCTCCGGATTCGATGGTGTCAGTGGGCCTGATTTCACTAATGTTTGCCCCTCGCGAGCCGATTGGGAGGGCGTGACCCGCTCGCCCCGTGCCGCCCTTCATCCGGTTCCCGATCCCGGACCGAGCGCCGCTTTGGGTCAGCTGTCGGCGATCCTCTGGCAGGAGCGTGAACTGCTCGAGGATCTGCTGTTCGCCCTCGAGAACCAGCACCACGTCGTCGCCGGCGCACGGACCCGCTGGCTGGGCCGGGCGGATGCCGCCGTCGCCGCGACCACCCGCGCCGTGCAGACCGCCGAGGTGCTGCGCGCGATCGAGGTCGACGGCCTCGTCGCCCAACTCGGTCTCGAGCCGACCGCGTCCCTGCGTGAGATCGCCGACGCCGCGGCCGAGCCGTGGCAGAGCCTGCTCGATGAGCACCGCGACGCGCTGCGAGCGCTGACCGACGAGGTCGACGAGGCGACCGAGCGCAATCGCGCCCTGCTGGTCGCGGGCGAGCAGGCCACCCGCGACGCGCTCGAGGTCTGACGCCGTGCGCAGGATCGACGCACCGCCCGCCACGTTCCCCGGCCACCACCCCAGCCAGCTGGGCAACCCCGGCCGGCCCGTGCTCCGCGCCGTGCGGCCCGGCCCCTTCGCGACCTCGCAGCGGGTGCTGCACGCCGAGTCCGACGACGTCGCCCGCGCGCGGCTGGAGGCGACCGTCGTCAACAGCGCCTACCGCGCGGCGATGCACACCGCGGCGTCCGTGCCGCAGCCGTCGCTGCGCGAGTTCCTGCGCTGACGTCCGCACCGGACACCCCGCGCCGGCGCCTCATTAGGGTGGGCGGGTGCCGATTGCGACGCCTGACATCTACGCCGACATGCTCGACCGCGCCAAGGCGGGCGGGTTCGCCTACCCCGCGATCAACGTCACCTCGTCAGAGACGGTGAACGCCGCGCTGCGCGGCTTCGCCGATGCCGGCAGCGACGGGATCCTGCAGGTGTCGACCGGCGGGGCCGAGTTCGCGGCCGGCACGGCCGTGAAGGACATGGTCACCGGTGCGGTCGCCCTGGCCGAGTTCGCCCACGTCGTCGCCGCGAAGTACCCGATCCGCGTCGCGCTGCACACCGACCACTGCCCGAAGGACAAGCTGGACGGTTACGTCCGGCCGTTGCTCGCGCTGTCGAAGGAACGCGTCGACGCCGGCCGCGAGCCGCTGTTCCAATCCCACATGTGGGACGGGTCGGCCGTCGACCTCGAGGAGAACCTGCAGCTCGCGCAGGACCTGCTGGCGCGCGCGGCTGCCGCGCACATCGTGCTCGAGGTCGAGATCGGCGTCGTGGGCGGCGAGGAGGACGGCGTCGTCGGCGAGATGAACGAGAAGCTCTACACGACGCCGGGCGACGCGCTGCGCACCGCCGAGCTGCTCGGCACCGGCGAGAAGGGCCGCTACCTTCTTGCCGCGACCTTCGGCAACGTGCACGGGGTCTACAAGCCGGGCAACGTGCGGCTGCGTCCCGAGATCCTCGGCCAGCTGCAGGATGCGGTCGGCAAGCAGGTCGGTAAGGACAAGCCGTTCGACCTGGTCTTCCACGGCGGCTCCGGCTCGTCCCTGGAGGAGATCCGCGAGGCCGTCGGGCACGGGGTGGTCAAGATGAACGTCGACACCGACACCCAGTACGCGTTCACCCGCGAGGTGGCCGGGCACATGTTCACCAACTACGACGGCGTCCTCAAGGTCGACGACGAGGTCGGCAACAAGAAGGCCTACGACCCGCGGTCGTACCTGAAGCTGGCCGAGACCGGCATGGCCGTGCGGGTGCAGCGTGCCTGCGCGGACCTGCTGTCCACCGGCACCAGCCCGACCGCCTGAGCACCTGACCCAGTCGCCCCTTCGCGAGCGGTCAGTTACGGGTCGAGCGATCCTACAGCCGACCACTCACGCGATAACTGACCACTGGCGGGGACGTCAGGCGGCGAGGGCGAGCTCGGCCGCGTCGATCTCGCGCGGGGACGTGCCGCGCAGCGCGACGAAGGCGGCCGCACCGCCTGCCGCGACGAGGATCGCCGCCACGATCAGCCCGATCCGGTAGCCGGAGAGGAACGCGTCCACCGGCGCCCGCCCGGCCGAGAGCTGGGCGCTCTGCCGCGCGGTCAGGATCGCGCCGATCACCGTGATGCCCAGCAACCCGGCCACCTCGCGCGCGGCGTTGAAGATGCCGGACGCGACGCCCGCCTGGTGCACCGGCATCGCGCCCAGCACCATCGACGTCAGCGGCACCGACAGCCCGCCGCCCACGCCGATCACGGCGAAGCTCGGCATCAACTCCAGGAAGGTGGCGTCGCGCCCGAGCAGGCTCACCGTGCCGATCCCGATCGCCATGAGCAGCATCGCCGTCCCGACGGCGCGGTACGGGCCGACGACGCTCGCGACGCGCTCGGCGACCGTCGCGCCGACCGCCATCAGCAGCGCCATCGGGACGAAGGCGGCGCCGGCCACGGTGGGGCTGAAAGCGAGCACGTTCTGCAGGTACAGGGACGTGAAGAAGTAGATGCCGAACAGCCCGAAGCCCCACATGACGACGGCGATGATGCCGCCGGAGAAGATCCGATCGGCGAACAACGACACGTCCACCATGGGTTCGACACTGCGCCGCTCTACGGCTGCGAACACGACCAAGGCGAGCGCGGCCAGGCCGAACGCAGCCACGATCAGCGGCGATGTCCAACCCTTGTCGTGCCCCTCGATCAGCGCGTAGGTCAACGCGAGGAGCGCGAGTGCCGAGGCGGCGATGCCGGGCAGGTCGAGCCGGCGCCGCGCACCCGTCGCCGAGTCGTCGGGGACGGCCCACAGCGCGAGCGCGATCGTCGCCAGCCCTGCCGGGACGTTGATGAAGAAGATCCAGCCCCAAGCCAGGTGCTGGCTGATCAGGCCGCCCACCAGCGGGCCGACCGCAAGGGCGAGCGCCCCGATCGCCGACCAGATCCCGACAGCCGTCGCGCGTTCGCGCCGGGTGGTGAAGGTCGCCGAGATCAGCGCCAGGGTGGTCGGCGTGACCAGCGCGGCGCCGAGGCCCTGCACGGCTCGCGCCCCGATCAGCACACCGTCGCCGCCCGCGAGGCCGGCGACGAGCGAGGCGCCCGCGAACACCCCCAGACCGAGCACGAACAGCCGGCGCCGGCCGAAGATGTCGGCGAGCCGACCACCGGCCAGCAGCAGGCTGGCGAAGGTCAGGATGTAGCCGCTCACGACCCACTCCAACGCCGATGTGCTCAGGTGCAGATCGCGCTGGATGGCCGGGATCGCCACGTTGACGATGTTGTTGTCGAGGTAGGTCATGAAGGTCGCCAGCGAGACGGTCACCAGCACCCAGATGCGTCGGGTCGTGTTCACAAGAGCTCCTGTGTCGGGTAGATATACACCGTACATTTACGCTGTATAGCAAACCTCTTACGGTGTATAGTTGTCAAGCGTGATGGCGAAATCGGAGCTCAGCCGGGCGGCGATAGTGGCCCGCGCGCTCGACATCGCCGACGCCGAGGGTCTCGACGCGATCACCGTGCGCCGCATGAGTCGCGAGTTCGGCGTGACCCCGATGGCCCTGTACTGGCACGTCAAGGACAAGGACGACCTGCTCGAGGCGATGGGCGACGCGCTGTTCGAGGGCACCGATGTCGGCGTCGACGCCGCCCTCGACTGGTACGACCAGCTGCGGGTGCTCGTGACGTCGATGGTGAACGGCCTCCGGCGCCACCCCGGCGCCGTCCAACTCGCCTTCCTCCGAGTGCTCGCCAACGACGCCGGCCGCGAGCTGTCCGAGCACGTCTTCGAGGTGCTGCGCAGCGCCGGGTTCGACGTGCGGCAGACCGCCGACATCGGCGTCTACGCGCTGCGGATGGCGGTCATGCTTGTCGACGGCGAGCCGGGACGTGAAGTCGGGCCGACCGCCGAAGAGCGCGATGCCGTGCTCGATGCGAAGCGCGCCGCCCTGCGGTCGCTGCCCGTCGAGCAGTACCCGAGGTTGCGCGAGATGACCGAGGCCCTGTTCGAGTGCGACGACGCGGACGACTACTACCGCTTCGGCATCGACACCTTCCTCGGCGGGGTGCGTGCCCTGCAGCCGGCGCTGACACAATCGGCCGGGTGACCCACTCGCACGGCAACCTGCTCACCCCGCCCACCCGCCTGCCCGAGGATCCCGCGGCCGCCCGGCTCGCCGCCGGCGACGACCCGGTCGACGTCGCGGCAGCGCTGCCGACCTCGTCGCTGGCGTGGGCCACGCTGGCCGAGGCCGCCCTGGCCGACGGCCGCACGGTCGAGGGCTACGCGTACGCGCGCACCGGCTACCACCGCGGACTCGACGCGCTGCGCCGGGCCGGCTGGCGTGGCTCCGGCCCCGTGCCGTGGGCACACGAGCCCAACCGCGGTTTCCTTCGCGCGCTGCACGCGCTCGCGCAGGCTGCCGCCACCATCGGTGAGGACGACGAGGCGCAGCGCTGCGCCGACTTCCTGCGCGACAGCGATCCCGAGGCGGCAGCCGCAATCGGCGGCTGACCGCCGGGCGTCGACTACCCTGCTCGGGGCCGTACACATTCCGAGGGGAACGCATGCCAGCGATCGTTCTGGTCGGCGCCCAATGGGGCGACGAGGGCAAGGGCAAGGCGACCGACCTGCTCGGTAGCCGGGTCGACGCCGTCGTCAAGTTCAACGGCGGCAACAACGCCGGGCACACGATCGTGGTCGACGGCGAGAAGTACGCGTTGCACCTGTTGCCGTCGGGCATCCTGACCCCCGGCTGCACGCCCGTCATCGGCAACGGGGTCGTGATCGACCTCGGCGTGCTGTTCGACGAGATCGACGGGCTGGACGCGCGCGGGGTCGACACGTCGCGCCTGGTCGTGAGCGGCTCGGCGCACGTCATCACGCCCTACAACCGCACGCTGGACAAGGTCACCGAGCGCTTCCTCGGCAACTCCAAGATCGGGACGACCGGACGCGGCATCGGCCCCACCTACGCCGACAAGATGGCGCGCATCGGCATCCGGGTGCAGGACCTGTTCGACGCCGAGGTGCTGCGTGCCAAGGTCGTGGGCGCGCTGAACCTGAAGAACCAGGTGCTGGTCAAGATCTACAACCGCAAGGCCTTCGACGTCGACGCGGTCGTGGCCGAGTTGGGCGGCTTCGCCGAGCGGCTGCGTCCCTACGTCGCCGACACCGCGCTGCTGCTCGATCAGATGCTCACCGACGGCAGGACGGTGGTGCTGGAGGCCGGCCAGGCCACGCTGCTCGACGTCGACCACGGCACCTATCCGTTCGTGACGTCGTCGAACGCGACCTCCGGCGGGGCGTGCACGGGCAGCGGCATCCCGCCGACGCGCATCAGCCGGGTGGTTGCAGTGGTGAAGGCGTACACGACCCGTGTCGGCGAGGGCCCGTTCCCCACCGAACTGCTCGACGCCAAGGGCGAGCAACTGCGCGAGGCCGGTGCGGAGTTCGGCACGACGACCGGACGGCCGCGGCGGTGCGGCTGGTTCGACGCGCCGATCGCGCGCTACGCCGCGCGCATCAACGGCGTCACCGACTTCGTGCTCACCAAGCTTGACGTGCTCACCGGTATGGACGAGGTGCCGGTCTGCGTGGCCTACGAGATCGACGGGGAACGGGTCGAGGAGGTCCCGGCCAACCAGACCGAGTTCGCCCGCGCCGTCCCGATCTACGAGACGTTCCCGGGGTGGACGGAGGACATCTCGAAGGCGCGCACCCTCGACGACCTGCCCCGTAACGCCCGCGACTACGTCACCGCGCTCGAGAAGATGATCACCGCGCCGATCTCGGTCATCGGCGTCGGCCCAGGCCGCGACGAGACAGTCGTCGTCCGCGACCTGCTCGACTAGCGCTTTTGGCGGCGTGACCCGGAATGCCGGGTCCTGCCGCCAAAACCGGCAACTGGTCGGGATCAAGATCGAGCAGGGCCATGGTGTCGACGCTAGCGATCGATCCGGTGATGACGCAGACTGCAGACATGCCCCGCCGGACATTTGCCGCCATCCTCGCCATCGCCACGATCATCGCCACCGCGCTGGCCGGCCTCGCCGCGCCGGCGGACGCGTCCGGGGCCGTCGGTCACGCCGCCCGCCGGGTCGCCACCGACTGGACGGGCTACCACGGCAACGCCCTGCGCACCGGACGCAGCACGTCGATGCCCGCTTTCCACGGCGGCCTGCACGTAGCGCGCAGGTTCACCCTGGACGGGGCGGTCTACGCGTCGCCGATCGTCGCGCGTGGCCTCACGATCGTGGTGACCGAGAACGACACCGCGTACGCGTTCGGTCCGAGCAACCGGCTGGTGTGGAAGCACCATCTCGGCACCCCGGCCCCGCAGTCACAGCTGCCCTGCGGCGACATCTTCCCGCTCGGCATCACCGGCACGCCGGTGTACTCGGCGCGCACCGGGCTGGTGTACTTCGCCGCCGAGTTCGCGAGCCCGGTACGGCACCGCCTGTTCGCCCTGCACGTCGGCAACGGGCGCATAGCGTCCAACCGCAACCTCGACTTCAGCGGGGTCGACACGACGGCCATGCAGGAACGCGGCGCGCTCAACATCACCGGCGGACGGGTCTGGACGCCCTTCGGCGGCCTAGACGGCGACTGCGGGGGTTACAAGGGTCGGGTGGTCGGCTGGCCGCTCACCGGCAAGGGACGCCCCGTTCGGTACACCGTCCCGACCGCCCGCGAGGCAGGCATCTGGTCGACGCCGGGGCCGGTCGTCGGCCCGTCCGGCAACATGCTGGTGTCGGTCGGCAACGGCGCGTCCGGTCCGGGTGACCCGTACGACCACAGCGACTCGGTGTTGCAGCTGAGCACCCGCGGACGGCTGCTCGACTCGTTCTCGCCGTCGACGTGGGCCAGTGACAACGCCTCCGACCTCGACCTCGGCTCCCAGGGACCGGCGATCGTGTCGAACAAGTGGGTGTTCGCCGCGGGCAAGTCCGGCAACGCGTACGTCCTACGGCTCGGTCACCTCGGCGGGATCGGCGGCGCCGTCGACCGCCGGGCGGTGTGCACGTCGTTCGGCGGCACCGCGGTGCGCAACGGCGTGGTGTACGTGCCGTGCACCGACGGCGTGCGAGCCGTGCGGATCGGCCCGAACGGCGGCATGCACCTGCTGTGGCAGGCCTCGTCGTCGGTCACCGGGTCGCCGGTGATCGGTGGCGGCGTGGTGTGGGCACTCGATCCGGGCGCCGGCGTGCTCCACGGCCTGGGTCTGAGCCACGGCGGCGAGCGCGCGGCGGTGTCGGTCGGGTCGGTCACGCGCTTCGCCACACCCGCCCTGACCGGGCGGCGGATTCTGGTCGGGACGACCACGGGCCTGACGATTCTCCGATACTGAGCTACATGCGCGTTCCGTTCGCTGTCGTCCGCCGCGGCAGTGCTGCTCGCGGGCTGCCCGAGCAGCGGCGGCGGGACGGACGCGGCCACCACCCCGGGCACGGCGCCGCGCCCGGTGACCGTGACGCCGTCGCAGGTCTCTCCCACGCGAAGCGGCCCGTCCGCGCGCCCGGCCGACTGGCCGACCTATCACGGTTCGGCCGACCGCAACGGCGTCTCGCCGGACATGCCGCCGGTCAGCGGCCGCCTGCACACCGTCGCCGATCTCAAGCTGGACGGCGCCGTGTACGCGTCGCCGGTGGTCGTCGGCGGCACGGTGGTCGCGGCGACCGAGGGCAACCGGGTGTACGCCTTCGACCTGACCGGGCACCTGATCTGGCAGCGTCAGCTCGCCGCGCCCGCGACTCGGGACGAGCTGCCCTGCGGCAACATCGATCCGCTCGGCATCACCGGCACCCCGGTGGTCTTCGACGGCGTCGTGTACGTCGCTCCCGAGTACGGGTCGCCGGTGCGGCACGAGCTCATCGCGCTCGATCTGAACTCCGGGCACGTGCGCTGGCAGCGCAGCCTCGACCTGCCCGGCGTCGAGACCGCAGCCATGCAGGAACGCGGCGCGCTCACCATTGCCGGCGGACGGGTCTGGGTGCCGTTCGGCGGCCTGGACGGCGACTGCGGCGGATACAAGGGACGCGTCGTCGGGACCCGGCTCGACGGCACCGGAACACCCGTCGCCTACACCGTCCCGACCGCGCGCGAAGCAGGCATCTGGACGCCGCCCGGGCCCGCAGTCGACGCGGCCGGCAACCTGATGGTGCAGGTGGGCAACGGTGCCTCCGTCGAGGGCGACCGCTACGACCACAGCGACTCGGTGCTCGAGATCAGCCCGACCGGAAGGCTCGTCGACTCCTTCTCACCGACGACCTGGGCCGCCGACAACGCCGCCGACCTGGATCTGGGCTCGCAGGGCCCGGCCCTGGTCGGCACCCAGTGGGTGCTGGCGGTCGGCAAGTCGGGGACGGCCTACGTCCTCGACCAGCAGCATCTCGGCGGCATCGGCGGCGAGGTCAGCAAGGCACAGCTGTGCCCGTCGTACGGGGGCACCGCGGTGCTCGACTCGATCGTGATCGTGCCGTGCACCGACGGTGACCGCGCCGTGCAGATCGATCGGGGTGCGCTGGAGCTGCTGTGGCACGCCGAGCCCAACGGCTCACCGGTCGTCGGCGGCGGCCGGGTCTGGTCGCTCGACGTATCGGCGGGCGTGCTGCACGCGCTCGATCCGACCACCGGCCGCACCCTCGAGCAGGTGCCCGTCGGTGCGGTGACCCGGTTCGCGACGCCGGCCCTCTACGACCGCTTCGTGCTCGTCCCGACCCAGGACGGCCTCGTCATCGTCCGCACGTCCTGACCGCTTCTGGTACCGAGTGACCCGATCCGGGGGCGGAATCTGGTCGTTCGGTACCAGAAGCGGGTGGTTAGGCTCGCGGACGTGCGGGTGCTGGTGATCGGGTCGGGAGCCCGCGAGCACGCGCTGTGCCTGGCGCTGGCCCACGACCCGGCGGTGACGTCGCTGGTGTGTGCTCCCGGCAACGCCGGCACCGCGGCCGTGGCCGAACAGCGCGGCGTCGACGCCAACGACGGCGCCGCTGTCGCCGACCTGGCCGAACAGGTGCGTGCCGACCTCGTGGTCATCGGACCGGAGGCGCCCCTGGTGGCCGGGGTCGCCGACGCCGTGCGCGCTCGAGGCATCGACTGCTTCGGCCCATCGCGGCAGGCGGCGCAGCTCGAGGGCAGCAAGGCCTTCGCCAAGGAGGTGATGGCGGCCGCGGGCGTGCCGACCGCGCGGGCGCGGGTGTGCATCACCCCCGAACAGGCCGGCGCCGCGCTCGACGACTTCGGCGCGCCTTACGTGGTCAAGAACGACGGGCTGGCCGCCGGCAAGGGCGTCGTGGTCACCGACGACCGCGCTGTGGCGCTGGCCCATGCGGCCGCCTGCGGCCGCGTGGTGATCGAGGAGTTCCTCGACGGCCCCGAGGTGTCGTTGTTCTGCCTGACCGACGGCACCGGCGTCGTGCCGCTCGTCCCCGCCCAGGACTTCAAACGCATCGGGGACGGCGACCGCGGCCCGAACACCGGCGGCATGGGCGCCTACGCACCGCTGGAGTGGCTGCCCGAGGGCTTCACCGACAGGATCGTGCGCGACGTCGCGCAGCCGACCGTCGACGAGATGCGGCGACGGGGAACTCCGTTCGCCGGCCTGCTCTACATCGGCCTGGCGGTCACCGCACGCGGCCCCCGCGTCGTCGAGTTCAACGCGCGGTTCGGCGATCCCGAGACCCAGGTGGTGCTGGCGCTGCTCGACACCCCGCTCGCGGGCGTGCTGCGGTGGGCCGCCGTCGGCGGGCAGCCGCCGCGGCTGCGCTGGCGCGACGGCAGCGCGGTCACCGTCGTGCGCGCCGCGGCGGGCTACCCCGGCCCGCCCCGCACCGGCGACGTCATCAGCGGCGCCGAGCAGGACGGCGTCATCCACGCCGGCACCCGCCGTCGCGACGACGGGGCAATCGTGTCGAGCGGCGGCCGCGTGCTGTCGGTGACCGCCGCCGGTCCCAGCCTGGCCGCCGCACGCGCGGCCGCCTACGCGCTGGCGGCGACGGTCGATCTGCCGCAGGGTCAGCAGCGCTCGGACATCGCCCAGCGCGCGGCAGAGGGTGCGATCTCCGTCTGACCGTCGCACCGGCGACTACCGTCGCTAGGCGATGCCAGTCGAATTCATCGCCGACGAGCCGGACGAGCCGGACGAGCCGGACGAGCGCGCTCCGGGGCACCGTGCCCGGCGCGCCGCCCGCCCGCGCAGCGGCCTGCTCTACCGGTTCGTCGCGGGTGCGGTCGTGCTGCTCGCCGTGGCCGTCTGGGCACTGACCCGGCCGAGCGGCCAGAGCGGCCAGACCGGGAACGCCGCGGCGGGGACCAGCACGCCGCCCCCGATCGTCACGGTCACGCCGCCCGCGACGCCGGCGCAGGCCGACACTCTCACCTGCGAGATCGGTGCGCCGGTCACGATCGCGATCGCGGGCGCGATGAAGCGTTACCTGCCCGCCCTCCAGCTCGGCCACCTCAGCGTGTACCGGTGCGTGCGGGGCGCGGCGATCGACGGCCGGGTCGTCTTCGAAGCCGTCAGCGGTCGTTACCGTGGGCTCAACATCGATGTCGAGACGGCGCTGAGCACCGACGGGGCCCAGGCCATCTCACCGCGGCTCGGCGCAGCGGGCGGCCGGTACGTGCTCGTCGCGCGTATCGAGGCGGTCGCCGCCGGTCTGAAGGTGGCCGTGAGCGCGTGGGGACGCAACGGAGCCCGCGCACCTGTCAATGCCATGCGCGCCCTCGCCGACTTCGTGAGCCTCAACGTCGTCCTGTAGGTCACTCACCTCAGTGGGACAATGGGCCTTGTGGCCAAGCCTGTGATCCCGGACGTGCTCGCCGACCGTTACGCGTCGACGGCGATGGCTACCGTCTGGTCACCCGCGCACAAGATCGTCGTCGAACGCCAACTCTGGCTCGCGGTGCTGCGCGCCCAGACCGAGCTCGGCGTTGGCGTGCCGGACGGCGCGATCGAGGCCTACCAGCGCGTGGTCGACCAGGGTGTCGACGCGGTAGATCTCGACAGCATCGCCGAACGCGAGCGTGTCACCCGGCACGACGTCAAGGCGCGCATCGACGAGTTCGCGGCCCTCGCCGGCCACGAGCAGATCCACAAGGGCATGACGAGCCGCGACCTCACCGAGAACGTCGAGCAGCTGCAGGTGCGTCAGTCGCTGCGGCTGGTGCGCGGCAAGACCCTCGCCGTGCTGGCCCGGCTCGCCCGGCGCGCTGCCGAGTACGACGCGCAGGTCATGGCGGGGCGGTCGCACAACGTCGCGGCGCAGGCCACCACGCTGGGCAAGCGGTTCGCGACGGTCGCCGACGAGTTGCTCGTCGCGCTCGCGCGCCTCGACGACCTGATCGCCCGGTACCCGCTGCGCGGGATCAAGGGTCCGGTCGGCACGGCGCAGGACATGCTCGACCTGCTCGGCGGCGACGCCGACAAGCTCGACACACTCGAGCGGTCGGTCGCCGCCCACCTCGGTTTCGACCGCGTGCTCGACAGCGTCGGCCAGGTGTATCCCCGCTCACTCGACTTCGACGTGCTCAGCGCGCTCGTCCAGCTCGCGGCCGCGCCGTCCTCGCTCGCCACGACGATCAGGCTGATGGCCGGCAATGAACTGGTGACCGAGGGTTTTCGTCCCGGCCAGGTCGGATCGAGTGCGATGCCGCACAAGATGAACTCGCGTTCGGCGGAGCGCATCAACGGCTTCATGGTCGTGCTGCGCGGCTATGCGTCGATGGCCGCCGCGCTGGCCGGCGACCAGTGGAACGAGGGCGACGTCTCGTGCTCGGTCGTGCGCCGCGTCGCGCTGCCCGACGCGTTCTTCACCATCGACGGCGTGCTCGAGACCACGCTGACCGTGCTCGACGACTTCGGCGCGTTCCCCGCCGTGATCGAACGCGAACTCGACCGCTACCTGCCGTTCCTCGCCACGACGAAGGTGCTGATGGCCGCGGTGCGCGCCGGCCGGGGCCGCGAGCAGGCGCACGAGGCGATCAAGGAGAACGCGGTCTCCGTCGCACTCGAGATGCGCGAGAAGGGCACCGACCGCAACGACCTGTTCGCCCGGCTGGCCGCCGACTCGCGCCTCGGTCTGAGCGCCACCGAGCTGGACGGCCTGCTGGCCGAACCGCTGAGCTTCACCGGTGCTGCCCGCGCCCAGGTCGCGGCCGTCGTGCGGCGCATCGACGAACTGCTGGCCGGCGACCCGTCCGCCGCCGACTACCGTCCCGAACCGATCTTGTAGAAGCCGCGGCCGATGCGGGAGATCGAGTTCGTCCCGGACAGCGTCGACGATGACGCTGCGGGACCAGTGCCCGCCCGACTGCCACGCATCCCGGCACGCCTGGTCGGAATCCTCGCGACCGCGATCGTGTGCGTGACAGCGGTCGTCGTCACCGCGCGGCAACCCGCACCGATGCCCGTCGCGGCGCCGCCCGCGCACGTCATCGGTGACCTCGGCAGCGGGTTCCGGTCGGTGCTCCCGGGCCGCGAGCCGGTGCTGGACGTGGCTGCGGTGGCGTCGTCGTCGTGGGCGCTGCGCCGCGACGGGATCTTCGTCGTCAGGCCTCGTCGGCCCGTCGCCCGGATCGCGCTCCCGGCCGCGGTGGCCGCGCCCAGACTCGTCGCGGACGCCGGTGCGGACGTCGTGTGGCTGGTGGGCAACGGGCTGGCACGCGCCTACGACGGGCGCACCCTCGACGTCGTGTTCGACGGCTGGGCGCCGCCCTGCGACAACGCGACGGCGATGGACGGCCGGTTGTTCGTGACCAACGACGTCGACCTCGTCGAGGTCGGGCCGGGCCTGCGGGTGCCGCTGCACGCGGCGACGGCGCCCGGGCCGATCGCCGCGATCGCCGCCGATCCGAGCCGGCACCGGTTGATCGTGGCGTACCTGGGCGCGCCCAGCCGGATCCTGGCGATAGTGCCCCGGCGCAACGGCCCGGCGCGGGTCGAGCGGGCCGCGCCCCTGGCTGCGAACGAGCCGACGCTGGCGGTCGCCGGAGGCCGGATCTGGCTGGCCGGGTACGACAGCGTCAGCGCTTTGGTACGGCTCGATCCGGTGACGCTGCGTCCGGTGGGAGGCGCGACACTGGGCGCAGCACTCGGCCTCGGCGCGTATCTCGCGGGTGCGGGTGCGTCCACGGTCTGGGTGCGCGGCACCGGTGACGCCGGCGAGCTGCGCTGTCTCGACGCGACCGACGGGCGCCAGTTGCAGACCTGGCTGCTGGACGGCCGGGTGGCGTCGGCCGCGAGGCATGCCGTGGTGGCGGCGCCGAGCGGTGCGCTGGTGCTCGACCTGGGGCTGTGCCGGGGGTAGTCACCGCCGTCCGGCGGGCCGTTACGGCGTCGTGCCGGCGATCCGGTCGGGCCGTCCGATGTTCCAGTAACCCTTCACGAAGATCGTGTCGTGTGCCGCTCCGCGTCCCTCGAACAGGGCCCGCAGCGCGACCATCGAACGGGTCTCACCGAGCAGGTAGAACTGCGCCCAGCCGTGCGGCACCGTCAGCGCCTCGCAGACCGGCACCAGCAGGTCGGGCGTGCCGGGCGGGTGGGCGCCGCGGTGCACCCAGCGCACGTCGCCGCGCACCGGCAGCTCGTCACCGGCGCCGCCCACCTCGATCACCGCCACGGACTGCTCGTCCTCGGGCAGGGACTCGGTGATCGCGGCGATGGCCGCAAGCGCTGATTCGTCGCCGCACAGCACATGCCACGGCGCGTGCCGGATCTCGAGCTTGCCGCGCGGGCCCTGGAACGACACCTCGTCACCCGGCGCCGCCGTGGCGCCCCAGGCAGCGCCCGCCCCGATGCCGTGCAGCAGCACGTCCAGGTCGAGTTCGCCGCACTCGGGCCGGGCGTGGCGGATCGTGTAGCGGCGCTTGACGCGGCGCCCGGCCGCCTCGCGCAGGTGCACCTCGATGTCCTGGGCCGGGCGGATCTCGACGCCGCGCATCGCCTCGGACGCAACGGTCACCCGGCGCATCCGTGCCGTGAGCTGCTCGGCGGCGACGACGCGTCCGGAATGCACGGGCGAACGTCGCACGATCGGCGCTGCCATCCAGCGACCCTATCCAGGCGGTCCGGCCAGCGGATCGAGCCGCCAGGTGTCCCATTCCCCGAGCTTGCGGGCGCCGCGGGCCGCGTAGAACCGGGCGGCGTCGACGTTCCAGTCGAGCGCGTGCCATTCGAAACGCGGGTAGCCGCGCTCGACGCAGATGCGCCGCAGCTCGTCGAACAGGGCGACCCCGAGGCCGGTGCCTCTCGCGGGCGCGCTGACGACGAAGTCCTCGAGATGCATGCCGTGGCGGCCCGTCCAGGTCGAGAAGTTGACGAACCAGACGGCGGTGCCGACCACCGCGCCGTCGAGTTCGGCGACGTGCGCCCAGACCGCGGGATGCGGGCCGAACAACGCGGCGCGCAGCCCGTCCTCGGTGGCGAGGACGGTCGATTCGGGCTCCCGCTCGTAGCCGGCGAGTTCGCGGATGAGGGCGAGGATCGCGGCAACATCCTCGACGCGTGCGGGACGGATCACCACTGCGACGTTAGCGTGGGGTGCGTGGGAACCGGAGTGAACGCTGGCCGATGCTTGGCGGGGCCGCGCTGTCGGGTCGGGGTGCGCTGATGGCGATCAGCGTGTTCGACCTGTTCTCGATCGGCATCGGGCCGTCGTCGTCGCACACGGTCGGGCCGATGCGGGCGGCGCGCACGTTCGCGGCCGGGCTCGACGCCGACGCAGTGCTCGCCGACGTCGTCCGGGTGCGGGCCGAGCTGTTCGGCTCGCTCGGCGCGACCGGGCACGGGCACGGCAGCGACCGCGCGGTGATCCTCGGCTTCGAGGGCGAGACGCCGGAATCGGTCGACACCGATGCGGTGGCCGAGCGGGTCGCCGCGGCGAAGGCTGCCGGACGGGTCGCGCTCATGGGAAAGCACGAGGTCGAGCTGAACGACGACGATCTGGTGCTGCACCGCCGCGAGAGCCTGCCATTCCACCCGAACGGCATGCGGTTCTACGCCTACGACGCGAGCGGTGCGTGCCTTCGCGAGCGCACGTACTACTCGGTCGGCGGCGGTTTCGTCGTCGACGAGGAGGCCGCGGGCGCCGACCGGATCACCGAGGACAAGACCGTGTTGCCGTACCCGTTCGTGTCGGGAGCCAAGCTGCTCGAGCACTGCAAAGCGACCGGGCTGCCGATCAGCGACATCATGCTCGAGAACGAGAAGGCCTGGCGCAGCGCGGACGAGGTGCGCGACGGGCTGCTTCGCATCTGGTCGGTGATGCAGGAGTGCGTGGCGAACGGCTACCTGCACGACGGCACGTTGCCCGGCGGGTTGAAGGTGCGCCGCCGCGCGCCGGAGCTGTACCGACGGTTGTGCGGCGAGCAGTACAACGTCGACCCGCTGCGCGTCATGGACTGGGTCAACCTGTTCGCGCTCGCGGTCAACGAGGAGAACGCCGGCGGCGGCCGCGTCGTCACCGCCCCGACCAACGGCGCGGCGGGCATCCTGCCCGCGGTCCTGCACTACTACGTGCGGTTCTGCCCGGGCGCGTCCGACGACGGGGTGGTGCGGTTCCTGCTCACTGCCGGCGCGATCGGCGTCCTCTACAAGGAGAACGCCTCGATCTCCGGAGCCGAGGTGGGTTGTCAGGGCGAGGTCGGTTCGGCATGTTCGATGGCCGCCGGTGCGCTGTGCGAGGTGCTCGGCGGCACGCCCGACCAGGCCGAGAACGCTGCCGAGATCGGCATGGAGCACAACCTCGGCCTGACCTGTGACCCCGTCGGCGGCCTCGTCCAGGTGCCGTGCATCGAGCGCAACGCGATGGCCGCGGTGAAGGCGATCAACGCCGCGCGCATCGCCCTGCGTGGCGACGGCCGCCACATCGTCAGCCTCGACAAGGTGATCAAGACGATGCGCGAGACCGGGGCGGACATGAAGGTGAAGTACAAGGAGACCGCCCGCGGCGGCCTGGCCGTCAACGTCATCGAATGCTGACGACCGCACCCCGCCGTGTCGTCGCGGGAGCCGCTGTGGACGACCCGGGGCTCCTCCACAGCGCCGTCCACAGGCCCGTCCCCACGTTGAGTGGCGCTTAACGGCCTGAGTGGCGCGGCATACCGCGCCACTCAGGTCAAACGCGCCACTCAGCGGGGAGGGGACGTGTGGAACGTCAGGCGGGGACGGCGAGGGTCTCCGTGTCGGCGGGCAAGTCGGTCTTCTTCACGTTGATCAGCACGACGGCCGAGATGATCGCGACCACCCCGAGTGCCGCGCCGAGCAGGAACCCCTTGCCGGAGGCGTAGGCGAGCAGTTCGCGGACGAAGTCGTTGAACGGGCCGCCGGCTGCGAAGAACGAGCCCGTGCTCGGGTGCGCCTGGACGAAGGCCTGGATGTCCTTCGGCTCGGCGTTCTGGCCGTGGGCCTGGAGGAATCCGACGACCGCCTGCAGTTGCGACTTGTCGGGGACCTGGGCCAACAAACCCTTGACGTGGTCGGTGCTCCAGTTCTTCGCCGCGGTACCGAACACCGTGGTCATCACCGACAGCCCGAGCGCGCCACCCACCTGCTGCCCGACGTTCAGCAGCGCCGAGGCCAGACCCGCGTCGGTGTTGGCGACGTTGGACACGGCGGTCACGGTCAGCGGCACGAACAGGAAGCCCATCGCGACGGCGAGCACGAACATGCCCGGCAGCAGCTTGCCCGCGTAGCTCGAGTCCTTGTTCACGGACGCGAACCAGAACAGCGCCACGGTCAGCAGCGTCGTGCCGGTGACCATGAGCGGCTTCGGCCCGAACCTGGGCAGCAGCTTGGCGTTGATCTGCGACACCACCCCGATGACGGCCGCCACCGGCAGGAACGCGAAGCCGGTCTTGAGCGGGCCGTACTCGCGCACTCCCTGGGTGAAGAAGGTGATGAAGTAGAACATGCCGAACATCGCCGCACCGACGACGAGCATGATCAGGTACGTGCCTGCGCGGTTGCGGTCCTCGAAGATGCGCATGGGCATCATCGGCGCCGCCGCGACCTTCGCCTCGAAGTACACGAACGCACCCAGCAGCACGACCGCCGCCGCGAACACCGCGTAGGTCTGCGTGTTGTTCCAGCCGCTGTGCGCCACGTGGATGAACCCGTAGACGGTGGCCACCAGCCCGGCCACGGACAGCAGGGCCCCGGTGAAGTCGAACTTGCCACGCAACCGCTCGGACTGGTGCAGGTACAAGAACGCACCGACGATGAGCAGGATCCCGATCGGGACGTTGACGAACAGCACCCACCGCCAGCTCAGGTAGTTCGTCAGGATCCCGCCGAGCAGCAGCCCGAGCGCGGCACCGGCACCGGAGACGGCGGCGTAGACCGCGATCGCCTTCGTGCGGGCCTGACCCTCCTTGAACTCCGTCGTGATCAGCGAGAGCGCGGTGGGCGACGCGATCGCGCCACCGATGCCCTGCACGGCGCGGCCGGCGAGCAACAGCCCGAAGCTGGGGGCGACCCCGGCGAGGAAGCTGCCGATCGTGAACAGCGACAGGCCGAGGATGAACATCCGCCGCCGGCCGAGGATGTCGCCCATGCGCCCGCCGAGCAGCAGCAGGCCACCGAAGGCGAGGGCGTAGGCGTTGAGCGCCCAGGTCATGTCGGTCTGGCTCTTGTCGAAGTAGCGTCCCATCGACGGCAGCGCGATGTTCACGATCGTGCCGTCGAGTACCACCATCATCTGCGCGCCCGCGATCACCATCAGAATCAGTGCGGTGTGGGCCTGGCGCCGCGCGCCTCGGTGCGCGGTCGGGGTGGTCGCCCCGCGCTCCACGTCTGTGTCGGCCACGAAAATCTCCCGGTCTTTGGCTGTGACTGTTAGGGTACGAATCCGTTCCTTATTGCGCTAAGGTAAGCCTTGCGAGTAAGGAACGCAACCGTCTTTTAGACAACATACTGTTAAGACGAAGCCTGGCCTGGGGATGTGACAACGACATGTCGGCGACCCGCGTGATGCAGCGCAAACGCGGCGCCGCGCTCGAGGACGCCATCCTCGACGCCGCGTACACCGAGCTGTCCGAGGTCGGCTACACGGCGTTCAGCGTCGAGGGCGTCGCAGCGCGCGCCCGCACCGGAAAGGCGAGCATCTACCGTCGCTGGCCCACCCGCGCCCAGCTCATGCTGGACGCCATGAGCGCCCACCTGCCCACGCCCGACCAGTGCGGCTTCCCGGTGGCTCTGACCGACGACATGACCACCGCGGACGTGCTGCGCCAGATCGCCCGGGCGATCACCGCCACCCTCGACAGCCCGGCCGGAGCGGTCATGCGTGCGATCAAGTGTGAGGCCGTGTCCGACCCCGAGCTCGCCCGAGCCGTCGACGAGCACTTCCAGGCGCCGCGCCGCGCCGCCCTGCTCGCCCTGCTGCGGCGCGGCATCGAGCGCGGCGACGTCCGCCCCGGTGCCGACACACCGCTGATCGCCGACGTGCTGCCGGCGGTGCTGACCCACCGGATCATCCTGCAGCGCGAGCCCATATCGGCGGCGGCGATCCACGAGATCATCGAGCAGGTGCTGCTGCCGCTCATCGAGCCGCGCTGAGGCTCTGCACAGCGCCTTCGTAAGCACTTCGGTCGCGTTTGCGACGATGCACGCGTGCCACGAGGGGCCCACGACACGGCGACGCGACAGCAGCGTGCCGCTACGACCATGCGCGAGCCACCGCCGCCGGCTCCGTCGCGCTGGCAGCGCCTCAAGGCCGGCTACCTCGCCCGAGCTCCGCGCATCGTCGCCACCATCGCCTGGCTGCTCGGCGTGTTCGTGCTTGCCGACGCACTGTGGGCCAGCGAACGCGGCCGGGTGCATTCGCTGACCAAGATCATCCCCGTCCCGGCAACAGCCGCGGCCGCCGCGGTGACGGCGGTGTCGGGACTGCTCCTGTTGCGCCTCGCGGCGGGTTTGCGCAAACGCAAGCGGCGCGAGTGGATCGGGGCGGTCGTCATCACGATGGTGATGACCGTGGCCCACCTGTTCCGGGCCGAACGGCGCCCTGTCGAGGCCGCGATCACGCTCGTGCTCTTGGTCGCACTGCTCGCCGCCCGCTCACGCTTCACGGCCAAACCCGACCCGCGCAGCCGCTGGTTCGCGCTACGCGTGTTCGTGCAATTCACGATCGTCTCGATCGGCTTCGGGTTGCTGTTGCTCTACGCCTACCCCCATCACGTGTCGGGTGCGCCGTCGTTCTGGCTGCGGCTGCGCGAGGTCGTGCAGTCACTCGTCGGGGCGGGCGGCGTCATCGACCTCACCGGTGAGCGGTTCGGCGACATCTTCCACGGCTCACTGCTCGCGCTGGGCCTCGTCACGGCTGTCGTGGTCGCGCTGCTGGTGCTCCGTCCGTCCCAGCCGATTGCGCAGCTGTCGGACGAGGACGAGCAGCGGCTACGGGCCCTGCTCGAGCGGCAGGGCGAACGCGACTCATTGGGTTACTTCGCGCTGCGACGCGACAAGTCGGTGGTGTGGTCGCCGTCCGGAAAGGCTGCCCTCACCTACCGGGTCGTGCACGGGGTTGCCCTCGCCAGCGGCGACCCGATCGGCGATCCCGAAGCGTGGCCCGGCGCGATCGCTGCCTACCGCGCCCTGGCAGACGAGTACGCCTGGACGATGGCCGTGATGGGCTGCAGCGAACTCGGCGCGACCGTATTCAAGCGCGAGTGCCGGCTGTCCGCACTCGGGCTCGGCGACGAGGCGATCCTCGACGTCGGCGAGTTCACCCTGGACGGACGAGCGATGCGTGGTGTGCGCCAGGCGTGCACGCGGGTCGGCAGGGCCGGCCACGACGTCCAGGTGCGCCGGGTGCGCGACGTCCCGGCCGACGAGCTCGCGAGATTGCAGCGAGTGGCCGCCGCATGGCGCGGCGATGCGGTCGAGCGCGGCTTCTCGATGGCCCTGTCGCGGCTCGGCGATCCGGCCGATGGTGACTGCGTGCTGGCGACCGCGACGCACGACGGCGAATTGCGCGGGCTGCTGCACTTCGTGCCCTGGGGAGCGGACGGGCTATCGCTCGACCTGATGCGGCGCGACCGCGCATCCGACAACGGCCTGAACGAATTCATGATCGCATCGTTGATGAACGCCTGCTGCGACCTCGGTGTGCGGCGGGTGTCGCTGAACTTCGCTGTGTTCCGCGACGCGATCGAACGCGGCGAGCGCATCGGCGCCGGCCCGATCCTGCGGCTGTGGCGTTCGCTGCTGGTTTTCGCCTCGCGCTGGTGGCAGATCGAGTCGCTGTACCGGTTCAATGTGAAGTTCCGCCCGTACTGGGAGCCGCGGTTCATCTCCTATCCGTCGGCCCGCGACCTGCCGCGGATCGCGGTGGCGGCGCTCGAGGCCGAGGCGTTCATCGTCCGTCCGCATCGATTGCAGCGCTTGCTGGGACGCGAGTAGCGCCCGCCTGCTGTGGGTAGGTCGCTGACATGGCTGACAACAGCAAGTCGATCACCGTTTCGCGCACCATTCCGGCCTCGGCCAAGGTCGTCTTCGACGTGCTCACCCTGCCGTCGCGGCACGCCGAGCTGGACGGCTCCGGCTTCGTGCGCAGCGACGACCACGCCGACCGGATCACCGCGACCGGCCAGAAGTTCCGCATGAACATGACCGGCGATCACGCGGGCGGCGATTACCAGACCGACAACGTGGTGACGGGGTACGTGCCTGACAAACTCGTCGCGTGGCAGACGGCGCCCGCCGGCTCAGAGCCGCCCGGCTGGGAGTGGACGTGGCGGCTCGACGCCCAGGGCCCTGAGTCCACCGAGGTGCAGCTGACCTACGACTGGGAAAAGGTCACCGACAAGCAACTGCTGTCGAAGGTCACGTTTCCGCTCGTCCAGAAGTCGCAGCTGGAGGACTCCCTCGGCATGCTGGCCGAGGCCGTCAGCGGCTGATCGTGGCGTTGGGTACGCTTTCGGCTGGTCACGGACGTGTCCGTGACCGGCTGGAGGCTTCGCCTAGTCTGGTCTATGGCGCCGCACTGCTAATGCGGTTTGGGCTAACCGCCCATCCCGGGTTCGAATCCCGGAGCCTCCGCGCTGCCCGGTCGGCAACCGAGTAGGTGCAGTCGGTAAACTCATCGGTCGGTCCACCCAGCGCCCGTAGCTCAACGGATAGAGCACTTGACTACGGATCAAGAGGTTGCAGGTTCGAGTCCTGCCGGGCGCGCAACTGATCGCCATCTCGTTCATCGCCTGCCGTGCCGCGGTCAGCACCACGTCGGCGCGGATCAAAATGTCCATCGGGCTGAGATCATCGGACGGCTGACCTGTACGCGTGGCTACCGCGACCGCTGAGGTGAGACACTCCCTGCAGTCCCGGCGCTCGGTCGGGACGGGTGGGGGGACATCATGGGGCTCAGGGGTCATAGCGGCGGATTGGCGGTCGCGTTGTCGGCGTTGGCGGTGGTGATCGCCGGAGCGGGGACCGCTGTGGCCGTCTCCGCGACTGTCGTGCGGATCGAGGATGGGTCGACGTCGCACTATGCACATGTCGATACCGCCGGCCGGCTGAGCACTGGCCCGGCGTTGAGCAATATCAACATCGAGTCCATTACGGCGGTGAACGGCCTCGCTTATGTCACCGACCCGACGACGGCGACACTCGCGCTGACCCGCCTGGGATACTTCAACACCAAGGCGAACCTGTCCTTTGCGAACACCAACTTCGCCTTCTCGCTGGAGAAGATCACCGTCGGATCGCAGGGCCACTGTTATGACAGTGACCACACTGTGTCCGCGCCATACGCGACCAACGAGGTGCCTGCCGGGACCTCCGTCGAGAACTCGTACCCATCCCCCGTCGTGATCCGGCCAACCGGAACCAAACGATACTGCCTGGCTCTGCAAGGCTTCCAGTACGGCACTAACGCAGATCAGTACTACACCCCGCAGTTCGAGTTGTCCGCCTACGTGGTCGCAGGCACTTACACCGGGTCCGGGACCGCAGCTGCCCCCGCCCGGAAGATGGTCAAGCCGGCACTGATCAACGCGCCACACCGCGGCGGCCACTGACGGCAACGGGTTGTCGTGAAGCCGGCGGCGCAGCGGCCCGCGGCTCGGCGTTCTCGCCGGGGTCGACAATCCGCTGTGGTTCGGCAGGGCGCCGCTGCCTTCGACACGCAACTGGGTGCCCTGCAACTCGGCCTTGGTGCACGTTCACGGCGGCGTCGGCCGCCGCCTGGTCGTAGTACGCCCTCACGCGCTCGGCAGTCCGGCAATTGACGGATGATCTTGCGGGAATGCGCACCGGGGCATCCGAAGTCGCAAGATCATCACGCCGGGGTATTCCGTCGCGGCGCCCGAAGCCACCCCGCGACGATCTCGACGCGGGGCGGCGCCGAGATCGTCCGAGGCTCCCTAAACGTCTTGGTTACCCGACCCGCTTGTCCGAGAACACGCCGATCGCCCACGTGCAGTCGTAGGCGAACACGTCGAACTCGAATCGGCCGCCGCCGTGCATGTGGACGGCGTACGCCGTGCGGTTCAGATCGGTGGCGTCCTCCGGACCGAAGGAGCCGATCACCTGGTAGTCGCTCGAGTTGAAATTGACGCCGAAGAAGCCGTAGTCGCCGCAACTGATCGAGTAGAGCCATTGGCTGTCATCGCTTGTAACGAAGTGGAACACCTTGGGATCCGCATCGTGTCCGGTGAAGAACCGCACGTACCCGCCGTCGCGCACCACGAGATTGCGCGTCGGGGTCACGTAGCGGCCGTTGTGCCAACTCTTGACGCGGTAGGCGACCCGCTTCTTGTACGCAACCCACACCCGGTGGGCGACCCGGTGCCGGACCTGCTTGCTGGTCGTGTACTCGCTGAAGGGCACCGTGCCGTTCGTATCGACCTGCTGCCCCACCGTGTAGACCGTGGTGTCGTCGCCCTGAGGGACATCGGTGAGATCGGCGCCCGTCGCGGAGATGTCCTGGTCGGGATAGGCCGGGTTGGTGCAGCTCGCCGTGTCGATGGTGTCGTCGACACCGTCGTCGGCGGAGGACAGCACCGCCGTGATCGTGCAGACGGTGCCGTCCGGGGAACCGCCGGGGTGGATCGTCGTGACCGTCTTGGTCACCCACTTGTACCGGGTCACCCACTTGTGACGGACGACCAGCTTGTGCCTGATGACATAGCGATAGGCGCGATACGGGACCGTCACACGGGCGGTGTAACTACCGATCGGGAGCATCACGGCATGTCCGGCGGCAACCCGCCGTCGGCCGGCGAAGGCCACCACGGTCGCGCGACGGAGGTTCTTCTGAGCGCCCCGGGCCAGCCGAACCTTTGGCACGACACGGTAGCGATGCTTGTTGTAAGTGACGACGCGCGAAGGGAGGGTGACGGTGATGCCGCCCTTGCTTACCGTGCTGTGTGCAACGTGCGCCGGCGCGCCGTGGGGAGTGAACGACGGGACGGCGGCGGTGGCGGGAACGGCGACAGCTGCTGCTCCGAGCGCCGCCACCACTGCGGTCGCGATGCGCTTGGACATAACGGTCCTTAGGGTCTCGGATACTGAATCCCGGCAATAGTGAGTGATCAAGGCCAATGCCTGCCAAGGTGCGCCACAAGATCCACACAGGAAATACTCAATCCCGATGCGCAAGTCTGGCGCGCCGGTTGCGGATCGGCGATCGCGGCAGCCGTCCCGAGCTTGCGCCCCGCTCGTCAGGGGCGGTGCGGCAACGCCTGCAGGTGCAGTTTCAGGCCGAGGCCGTACCACGTGGGTCTGCCGGCCCAGTCCCGGATCAGGCTGAGTTGGTGGCCGCTCGTGCAGCCGTTCGGGCTCGGGCTCCACTCCCAGCCCAGGTACGAGAGCCGGTGCCGGTCGGCGTAGCGCATGAACGCGCTGACGTAGCCGTGCGCGCAGTCGCTCTCGCCGAATTCACCGATCACGTCGGGCACGCGGCGGGCCACCGCGCTGATCGCGCCGACGCACAGCCCGGTGCATGGGTGGGTGCGCCCGTAGTCGTGCTCGGAGGCCACGAGTTGGCCGACCGGGTCGTGCGGCCGGTACGCCCAGCCAGCGGTCGATGTCGAGTGCGAAGTCGAGACCGCCCAGCATGATCGGTTGGGTCGCCCCGGTCGAGCGCACGGCGTTGACCAGCTGCTGCATGCCCACCGCCCGGTATGCGGGATGCCAGTTGCTGCCCAGGCCTCCCGCCGGAAGCGTGCATCCGTTGCGCCAGCAGGACCAGCTCGCACCGTGCGGTTGGTTGTAGAGGTCGAACACCACGGCGTGATCCGACTTGAACGTCCACGCCATCGAGCGCCAGAACGCCGGCGCGTGGTCGGCGTCGGGCATCGGGATGAACCCGTCAGCCCACCGGCGACCCGGCGCCGCAAAGTGCATGTCGAGGATGACGTCGAGCTTCGCGGCGTTGAGCCGATCGACGTAGTCGACCACCGCGGTGCGGTACCTGCGCCGGCTGACGGGGACGCGGTTGATGCCGAGCCAGCAGCTCTCGTTGATCGGCAGCCGGACGGCGGTGACGCCCCAGCTCTTCATCGCGGCGATGCTCTGCGAGGATGTCGGCCCGTCGAACAGGCCGCGCGTGCCCCGGTGCTTGTGCAGGCACAGGTACTCGCCGCCGGAACGATCCACGCCGAGGAGGCGGAAAGCCCGCCCGCGCGCGTTGACGAAATGATTGCCGCGCACTGCCACCGCCAGGCGCGGCGTCCGCGCCGAGGCTGATACCGGCGCTGTCGCGACGCTCGCCGACACGAACAGCAGAACGGCCGCGACCACCCGCAGCGATCTGCCTCGCGACTCGGGCCCCTCCCGATCGGTGGTACCAGCATCCTGCGCGCTTCGTCCGGCACCGTCCACCCACGTGGTGACCGAGTCTGCCGCACTACGCCGTCGGCGGGTGCAGATGCGCGCGTTGGCCGTCGTGGTCGAGGATCGTCAGGATCTCGACCGGGCCGCCATGCGCGCTGACCGCGTGCGGGACCATCGTCGAGAACTCGGCGGCCTGCCCGGTCTCGATCAGGATCGTGCGGTCGCCGAGCTGCAGGCGGGCCGTCCCCGATAGAACGGTGAACCAGTCGCGCCCCGGGTGGACGCCGAGCTCGCCGCCCGCCGGTCGCCGCGCGGTGATCCGCATCTTGGCGACGGTCACACCGTGCGAGGCGCCCTCGCGGGTGAGCAGCCACGTCGTCCGTCCGCGAGCTCTGTCGCGACGCGGTCGGATGACGACGTCGTCGTCGTCGACGGTCTCGACCAGGGCGTCGAGCGTCGTGCCGAGGGCATGGGCGACGGACACCAGTTGGTCGAGGGCGATCCGCCGGTGGCCCGTCTCGATGCGGCTCAGCGTGGACGCGCTCAGATGACAGCGGGCGGCGAGCGCGTCGAGCGACCAGCCGCGCGCCAGACGCAAGCTCTTGATGCGCTCCCGGACGACGGCATCCAAATCAGCTTCTTGCGTCATACGCAAGAGCGTATGCCAATAGCGCACAGCCCGCGTACCGTTCCCGATATGACGCAGCACGACCACCACGACTCGGCAGACCTCATAGAGCTCCTCGACCTCGACGCCGAGGTGCTGCACGGCTACCTCGCGGAGGCGACCGCGTGGGTCCGCACGTTTGCACCGGCGACGTGCGAGCGCGTCGTCGACATCGGCGCGGGCACCGGCAGCGGTTCGCTCGCGCTGGCACGGCTGTTCCCGGACGCCGAGGTCGTGGCGATCGACCAGTCCGCCGAGATGGTCGCCCGCATCGACGAGCATGCAGCGGCACTCGGTCTGTCCGACCGCGTGCGCGGGCGATGCGCCGACCTGGACGAAGGGTGGCCCGACGCCGGCCCGGTCGACCTGGTGTGGGCGTCGATGTCGCTGCACCACATGGCAGACCCGGAACGCACGCTCAGCGACGTCATGAATGCACTGCGGCCCGGTGGCCTGCTGGCGGTGGTCGAGATCGACGGGCAGCCACGCTTCCTGCCGGACGACCTCGGCATCGGCCGGCCGGGTCTGGAAGTGCGGTGGCACACCGCTATCGAGCCGGAGCACGCTGCGCGGGTGCCGCATCTCGGTTCCGACTGGGACGCCCGGTTCGCTGCCGCCGGGTTGCCGCTCGTGGGCCGACGGGAGTTCGTGATCGACCTCCGGCCGCCGTTGCCGGCCGCGACGGGTCGGTACGCCCGCGCCTACCTCGCGCGCATCCGGTCCGCGCTCGAGGGTCGCCTCGACGCGGACGATCTCGCAACCATCGACCTGCTGCTCGACGAGCACGGGACGAACAGCGTGCTGCACCGCACCGATCTGCGAGTGTCCACCGTCCGGACGGGGTGGGCCGTGCGCCGCCCGTCCTGAACATCGCGGCGACCTTGACGCCTCCCGTCGCCTCTGCCAGCGTGACGAAGATCGAAAATCGGAAGTTTCGGTCTTTAGCGGACATCCACCGCGTCGGGCCGAAGCCTCCGACACGGGCAGGAGGACGGGATGACTCGCACGGATCAGGCTGACGAACGACCTCACTCGAGCGACGGGCTCGTGAGCAGGCGGAACGCGCTCGTGGGGGGCGCGGCGCTGCTGATGGGCGGTGCGCTCGGGACGTCCGCCCGCGCAGCCGCAGCGACGCGCGGGTCCCGTTCGGGAACCCGCCATCACCGGTCACGGCTGTCTGCCGAACAAGAGGCCGGCCAACGGGTGGTCTGGTCCTATCCCGGCCTGACACCGCCCGCCGACCTCCTCGATGCCATCCGGGCGGGCGTGGTGGGCGGGGTGATCTTCTTCGGCGAGAACATCGACAAGAACGACCGCAGCCAGATCCAGGCGGTCGCAGCGCAGTTGGCGCAGGCGCAGCGAGCCAGCGCGATCAGGCAGCCGTTGTTGCTCATGACCGACCAGGAGGGCGGCATCGTGCAGCGGCTGCCCGGCGCGCCGGGCATCTCGGAGAAGCAGATCGGCCAGTCGACCGATCCGGCCGGCACCGCCCGCAGCGCAGGTGCCGGCGCGGCGCAGAACCTGCTCGACGCCGGAATGAACTGCAACCTCGCGCCGGTGCTCGACGTCTACCGCCAGGCCGGCAACTTCGACGACGAGTTCGGCCGCTCCTACAGCATGGATCCGCGCGTCTGCGGGGAGTGCGGCGCCGCGTCGATCACCGCGCAGCAGTCGCGCGGGGTCGTCACCACCGCCAAACACTTCCCTGGCCTCGGCGCCGCGACGCGCGACCAGAACACCGACCTCGGGCCGGTGCGTCTGGACGTGCCGCTGACCCAGCTGCGCCGGGTCGACGAACTACCTTTCGGCGACGCGATCCGTGTCGGTGTGGACATGGTCATGACGTCGTGGGCCACCTACCCCGCTCTCGATGCGACGCTGCCCGCCGGGCTGTCGCCCCGCATCGTCCTCGGCGAGCTGCGCGGTCGGCTCAGGTACCGCGGGGTGACCATCACCGACGCGATCGAGGCCGGCGCGTTGCAGGACTTCGGCGACACCGGTGCGCGCAGCGTCCGGGCCGCCGCCGCCGGGATGGACATCATCCTGTGTTCGGCGCGCGACGTGGGGCAGGGTCAGGACGCGGTCGACGCGCTCCGGGACGCCATCGCCGGCGGCGAGCTCGACCGCGGCCCGTCCGACCGTTCGTTGCAGCGCATCCTCGCGCTGCGCGGGCAGTGCGACTGACGAGGCGTTGGTTGCGGCAGGCTTGACGACAGCGCGGGTGTCGGGTCGCGGCGAGGAACTCCGCGGGTCAGCACGACGCGGTAACGACCGCCGGCGAGTATCAGGAGCTTGTCGCGCACCGCGAAGGTGATGCGATGGCGCGAGGTGAGCGACGCGAGGATCGTGGCGAGCCGCAGGGCTCGCTCCGAGCCGCCGAGTGTGAACGAGCACGTGCTGGTCCGCGGGAACCGCAGCTCCAGGCTCCTACCGTCTGTGACGAAGCGCGGAGCGCCGCACCTCACGCCGTTCGTGATCAGGAGACCGTCGCGACGGAACCGCAGCGATGCGATCGTCATCGTGTCGGCTCCGACCATGGCATGGTCGGCGACGGTCGCGCTCGTCACCCGCCACGAGCCGAGCAGCCGTACGTCGCGTGGCACCGACGCGTGGCTCCGTGCCGGCCGATCGGCCGGACCGGATGCGCACGCGGCCAGCGCAACGCAGCCGAGCAGCACGCAGAGCGCCAGGTGGATCCACTCGCGTGCTGCCGTGATCTGCCGCGCCATGCGTCCCTCCCGCTGCAGACTAAGTGGTCGATGCACCCGACTGCGCCAACCACCCGTCGCCGATACTGGACGGGTGAGAGCGCCACAGCGGGTCACCGAGCCGGGGCTGCCGGCAGCCGTCACGATCCACGAGGTCGGGCCGCGCGACGGGCTGCAGAACGAATCGGCGATCGTCCCGGTGAGCGTCAAGCACGAGTTCATCGACCGGCTGGCCGACGCCGGGCTGCGCACCATCGAGGCGACCAGCTTCGTGCATCCGAAGTGGGTGCCACAGCTCGCGGACGCCGAGGAGCTCGTCGCCGCCCTCGACCGGCGGCCGGGCGTGCGCTACCCCGTGCTCGTGCCCAACGAGCGCGGCCTCGAGCGGGCGCTGCAACACGGCATCACCGAGATCGCGATCTTCGGCAGCGCCACGGAGACCTTCGCCCAGCGCAATCTCAACCGCACGGTCGCCCAGTCGATCGAGATGTTCGCCCCGGTCGTCGCCCGTGCGCGAGAGGCGGGGCTGGACGTGCGGGCCTACGTCTCGATGTGCTTCGGCGACCCGTGGGAGGGCGATGTCGCGATCGATCAGGTCGTCGACGTCGGCGCGCGGCTGCTCGACCTGGGCTGCTCGCAACTCTCGCTCGGCGACACGATCGGCGTGGCGACCGCGGGGCACGTGAGCGCGCTGCTCGCCGCGTTCGCCGCGCGCGGCATCGGCGCCGACCGGCTGGCCGTGCACTTCCACGACACGTACGGCCAGGCGCTCGCGAACACGCTGGCCGCGCTGCGCGCCGGCATCACGACCGTGGACGCGTCGGCCGGTGGGCTGGGCGGCTGCCCCTACGCGAAGAACGCCACCGGGAACCTGGCCACCGAGGATCTCGTGTGGTTGCTGGACGGGTTGGGCATCGAGACCGGCGTCGATCTGGAATCGCTGGTCGCGACGAGCCTCTGGATGGCGCAACAGCTCGGCCGGCCGAGCCCGTCACGGGTGGTGCAGGCGCTCTCGTCGTCCTGAGCGATCAAGTTCAGACCAGCTCACGGTCGTTGTCGGGCAGTGGCGGCGGCGTCACGTCGTCGTCGCGCTCGCTGCCCCCGCCACCGGAACTGCACCACGGGCACCACGGCTGGAACCGCCGATGCGCGACGTGGCTCATGATCAGGTAGATCATGCTCAGCTGGATGACGGCCCAGGCGATCCGCCCCCACGTGCCGGGGAAGAAGTTCGAGCCGACGAGCACGACGAGATAAGGGATCATGAATCGCCGCTCGGAGCCCGTGTGCGCCATCCAGAAGCGGCGCTGGTACTTGACGGCGTGCTCGGCGGCGTTGAGCGGCATCGATGCCATGCACTGCTCGCACAACCGGCGGTCGTGGCGGCGCATCAGCAACCAGCTGGCGATGACCACCGCCATCACCGCGATGGGGACGGTGAGCATGAGCGCGCTCTGCGGCGGACGCAGTCCGAGCATGACCGCGGCCACGATCGACACGCACAGCACTTCCGGCGCGAAATGGCCCCATACATCGGCAACGCGAGTGGAAATGCGATCTTCGGCGTCCCCCGCCATCTCAACGCCTCCTTGCCCGCCAGGTTACCCGGCAACAGGCGCCGACCTAAACGCTGGAGCGAATTACTTCCCAGTCACTCAATGCCGGTGGGGGCGCAGCTTCCAGACCACTCCGCTGGCGCCTGCGAGGGCCAGGCCGATGACGAGCAGCACCAGCGGCAGCTGCGGCGAGCCGCCGCCACCGATCGGCCCCTGACCGGCCGGGATGCCGGTGGGGAGGCGGTGGTCATGCTTGACGGCTCCGCTCGGCGGCGTCGTCGTCGGCTGCGCGGGCGGCGGTGCCGGCCGGCTGGACGGACCGGCCGCAGCGTTCGCCAGGGCCAGGCTGGCACCCTGCCCGCCACCGAGGTCGACCTCGATCGCGCGCACGATGGTCTGTCCCGCCACGACCGAGGTGGCCTGGTCGGGCGTCGCCTGCAGCGGGCTGCGGTACGAGCCGCGCGGACCGTTGGGCTGCACATTGACGCCGATCTGCAGGGCCTGCTTGAGCCCGTTGACCAGCGGCGCGAACGGGTGCTTGCCACCGGCGCTGCCGATCTGCGCGATCACACCGTTGATCGCGCCTTGGAGCTGATTCTGCCCAGCGGTGAGCGAATTGAGCAGCGTCTGGAGCAGCGGACCGATGACCGGGAATTTGTTGGTTATCGCCGTCCCGCAAGCGATGAAGTTCTGCTTCTGGGCCGCGAAAGTCTGCGTCAGCGCATCTTGCAGTCCGGCCGACAGACCATTGGCGCTACCGAGGTAGTTGAGCAGGTACGCCAACAGATCGGTGTTGGCAGGCAACGCATTCAGGTTCGCACCGAGCGTGCGGAGCAGCGCCGCGAGGTCCACGGTGATCGAGCCGTGGAGCGGCTCGATCGTGACCGCGCCCCCTGCGAGCGTGACGGTGGTGAGTGCCTGGGACTTGAACGAGCAGGCCTTGGGCAGGGTCGGGACACCCGACGGAGGGGTCGGCGGCGCCAGCTTGGAGCCGAGCTGCTCCAGCACGTTGCCGAGGGCGGGCGAGGACAGCGTCAGGGTGAGGCTGCCGATGTTGTAGCGGGTGTCGCCCGGAACGCCCACACCGGGCGGGGTGTGCGCGCGGGCTGAGACCGCTCCGATCGTCGCCGTGATCCCGCCGAGCGAAGCCGCGCCACCGCTTCCGGGCAGCGGCAGGGACGTCGGGAACGAGGCACCCGAGAGGTCGAGCGTCGCATCGGCCGGGGTGCTGCCGTGGCCGCCGGCCGAGATGCCGCCCTGGTTGCCCACGGCTCCTGAAGCGCCGAGCGAGTAGCCGTTGGAGCGCGCCGCGGCGACCTGGTTCGCCGCGCCGACGTGGAAGGAGTTGCCGTTTCCGGGCAGCTGCAGCTTGTGGCTCAGGGGCACATCGCCCTGGCCGCCGACGACGACGTCGAACGGGTTCTGGTCGCTGACCGTGCCCGGGTTGGTGGCGCGGGCGTCCTTGAGATCGACGACGGACTGGATCGGCTGGCCGCCCGCCGCGCCGTCTAGGAACCGTCCCACGGCCTGCGCGCGCGGTGCCGCCGCAGCCGCCGGAGCAGCGGTACTCAACAGCGTCGCGCCGACCCCGACACTGAGCGCCACGGCTCCGGCAAGCATCCGCGTGGTGCGGGAGCGGGGACGTCGTGCCTCGATCATCGGCTCTCCTCAAGATCCTCGGCGCACCGGCCCACCGGTCGGAACAGCACGCTCGACGCCAAGAACGATCGAGAGACCGAAAGGGTGCGATTACGCGGTACGCGTGTGAGGCATACCCAACTTGACGGTGCGTAACGCGGCCGGAGCGGTGTCCGGGACGACCGGGTGCGCGGGGGCGATGGGGTCGAGGCGCCGGTACCCGGCACCGATGAGCGGGCGCTGGTCGGTCTCGCCCTTGTTGGGCCACAGCGCGGTGGCGCGCTCGGCCTGGGCCGTGATCGACAACGAGGGGTTGACGCCGAGGTTCGCCGACAGGGTCGAGCCGTCGATCACGTGCAGGCCGTCGTAGCCGTAGAGGCGGTGGTAAGGATCGATCACGCCGGTGCGCGGCGAGTCGCCGATCGCGCAGCCGCCGATGAAGTGCGCGGTCATCGGGATGTTCATCAGGTCGCCCCAGGTGCCGCCCGGCGTCCCGCCGACGTTGTCGGCCAGCCGTCGCGCCGCCTCATTCGCCGCGGGGATCCAGGTGGGGTTGGGTTCGCCCTCGCCCTGGACGGACGTCAGCCGACTGAATCCCAGTCGGGTGCGGCGGCGCAGCACGGTGATGGAGTTGTTCAGTGACTGCATCACCAGCAGGATGATCACCCGCTCGGACCACCGCCGCGGCACCAGCAGACGCGCCAGCGCGGGCTTGCGGACCAGCATGCTGAGGAACTGCCACCAGCGCTGCCGCCGGGTGCCGCCGTCGGTCATGACCGTGTTGAGCAGGCCCATCGCGTTGCTGCCCTTGCCGTACCGGCACGGCTCGATGTGGGTGTTCTCGTCCGGATGCCAGGACGAGGTGATGGCCACGCCCTGCGTGTAGTCGTCCTTGGGTTCGTCCATCCGCACGCCGAGCAACGACTCGGAGTTGGTGCGCGTCAGGTAGCCGAGCCGCGCCGAGATCTTCGGCAGCGTCGATGCGCGCAGCGAGTGCAGCAGTTTCTGGGTGTTGTAGGTGCCTGCCGCGAACACCACCTGATCGGCGGTGAACGTCCGGTCGGCGCGGCGGGTGAAAAGCTTGCCGGTGCGCACCGTGTCGACGGCGTATCCACCGCCGTTCGTCGGACGCACTCCGGTCACCGTGGTCAACGGATGCACCACCGCCCCCGCGCGCTCGGCCAGGGCGAGGTAATTCTTCACCAGGGTGTTCTTGGCGCCGTGCCGGCAGCCGGTCATGCACTCACCGCAGTTCGTGCAGCCGGTGCGCTCGGGCCCGGCGCCGCCGAAGTAGGGGTCCGCGACGGTCGCACCCGGTTCGAGCTCGCCGTCGCGTCCGAAGAACACGCCGACGGGGGTCTTGCGGAACGTGTGCTCGACGCCGAACTGCTCGGCCAGCCGCCGCATCTCGCGGTCGCTGGGGGTGTCGCCCGGATAGGTGACCACGCCGAGCATCCGCTTGGCCTGCTCGTAGTGCGGGGCCAGTTCGACCCGCCAGTCGGTGATGTGCGCCCACTGCGGGTCGTCGTAGAACGGCTGCGGCGGCTCGTACAGGGTGTTGGCGTAGTTCAGCGATCCGCCGCCGACCCCGGCGCCGGCCAGGATCAGACAGTCCTTGAGCACGTGGATGCGCTGGATCCCCGTGCAGCCGAGTTTCGGCGCCCAGAGGAAGTCCCGCAGGTGCCACGAACTCTTCGGCAGCGTGTCGTCGGTGAAGCGGCGTCCGGCCTCGAGCACGCCGACGCGATAGCCCTTCTCGGCCAGCCGCAGCGCAGTCACGCTGCCACCGAACCCGGAACCGATGACGAGGACGTCGAAATCAGGCATGTCGCTCCTATTGACCGACGATCAATAGCGCGAGCTTACTCGCTGTGAGGCCGCCCAGGCGCGACCCCTGCTCCTGGTGTCCCGTTCATATTGCGTTCATGCCGCGGCCAGCAACAGGTAGGAATCCGTCCCTAGCGTCCGGGTCGACAACAAGAATCGACACCAGTCAAGGACGGTGACGTAGTGAGGCGTATTCGCCTTGTCTCAATCGCGGCCCTGATCGCGGCCGGATCGGTCGCCCTGACCGCTTGCGGTTCCAGCGGCGGCTCGACCGCCAACACCTCGGCGAACTCCGGCGGTGGCGGCCAGAGCAGCTCCTCGACCACTTCCGGCGGTGGCAGCTGCTCGACCGGCTCGCTCAACGGCTCCGGCTCGACCGCCCAGACCAACGCGATGGACGCGTGGCGCAAGGCCTACCAGCAGCAGTGCCCCGGCGCCAAGATCAACTATGACTCGATCGGATCGGGCGACGGCATCCAGGCGTTCACCGACGGCAAGGCCGACTTCGCGGGATCCGACGCAGCGCTCGACCCCAAGGCAGAGATGCCGCCGGCCACCAAGCAGTGCGGCAGCCCGGCGATCGACCTGCCGATGGTCGTCGGCCCGGTCGCCATCGCCTACAACCTCAGCGGTGTGGACAAGCTGACCCTCAACGCCTCGACGGTCGCGCAGATCTTCCTCGGCAAGATCAAGACCTGGAACGATCCCAAGATCACGGCACTCAACAAGGGTGTGAACCTGCCGTCGACGGCGATCAAGCCGTTCTACCGCTCGGACGACTCAGGCACGACGTACAACTTCGAGAGCTACCTCGCCGCCGCGGCGCCGAAGGACTTCACCAGCGCGCCGAGCAAGGTGTCCAGCGATGCCCACTTCGCCGGGCAGGGCCAGGAAGGCTCCCAGGGCGTGGCCGATTCGGTCACCCAGACGAGCGGCGGCATCGGCTACATGGAGTACTCCTACGCGGTCAAGGGCCAGCTCAACTACGCCCAGATCGACAGCGGTAGCGGGCCGGTGCAGCTCACTCCCGACACGGCGAGCAAGGCCGTCTCGACGGCGAAGGTCGTCGGCAAGGGCAACGACCTGAGCCTGTCGATCGACTACGGCCAGAACACCGCCGGTGCCTACCCGATCGTGCTCGTGACCTACGAGATCGTGTGCACCAAGTACAAGACGGCCGCGACGGGGACGTTCGTGAAGAACTTCCTGAACTACACCGTCGGTGACGGGCAGAAGTTGCTGCTGGGCCTGGGCTACGCCCCGATTCCGGACGCGCTTGCCACCCAGGTCAAGGCGTCCATCGCCAAGATCAGCTAGCTCGACCAAGGTTCGACCGACACCCCCGCCGGCCGTCAGCGCGAATGTTGGCGGCCGGCGGGTGCTGTGCATGAGAAGGATTGCGTGATCCGCGATGGCTGACCGGACCGACCCGAAACGTGGGACGAGCGTGGCCGAGAACAAGCCCAGCAACACACCGGGCCCGGTCGGGCCCGACCCGATGACGGACGCGCCTGCCGGCTCCGCCGACGACCTGGCTGCCGAGGAGGCGACGGTGAGCATCACCGCGCCGCCACCGCCGACCGAAGGCCCCGATGTCGTAGCCGGCGACGACGGACCCGGCGCCGGTCCGTCGCTGCGGGAACCTCGTGGCCGCGCCGGTGACCGCGTCTTCGCGTTCCTCACGGGCGGCGCGTCCGCCCTGGTCATCCTCGTCGTCGTGCTGATCGCCCTGTTCCTGTTGCTCAAGGCGATCCCGTCGATCGCCGACGACAAGGTCAACTTCCTGACGTCCACGCAATGGAGCATCGGCCACGACGGCACCCTGCGGTTCGGCGTCGCCGGTCTGGCCTACACCACGGTGCTGAGCTCGATCGTGGCGTTGCTGATCGCGCTGCCCCTCGCGGTCGGCATCTCGCTGTTCATCACCCAGTACGCGCCGAAGCGGCTGAGCCGTCCGATCGCCAACACGATCGACCTGCTCGCCGCGATCCCGTCGATCATCTACGGCGTCTGGGGCTATCGCGTGCTCGCGCCGCATCTGACCGGGGTGCAGAACACGCTCTCGCACATCGGCCTCGGCCTGTTCAACAACCAGAACATCGACGTCGGCACGGTCTTCGACGCCGGCGTCGTGCTCGCAATCATGATTCTGCCGATCATCACTGCGATCAGCCGTGACGTCTTCGACCGCACTCCGAGCGCCAACAAGGAGGCGGCGCTCGCGCTCGGCGCGACGCGCTGGGAGATGATCCGGATGGCGGTGCTGCCCTACGGCCGTCCCGGTGTCATCTCCGGCGCGATGCTCGGACTCGGACGTGCCCTGGGTGAGACGATCGCCGTCCTGCTGATCCTGTCCGCAGTCAGCAACTTCTCCTTCTCGCTGTTCAACGGCGGCACCACGTTTGCGGCGAAGATCGCCAGCGGATCGGGCGAGTTCGGCACCCAGCCGGGCCCTTACATCGCCGCCGGCCTCGTGCTCTTCGCGCTGACCTTCATCGTCAACGCGCTGGCACGAACCGTCGTCAATCGCAGGAAGGACTTCGTATGAGCAGCGTGGCGACGGCACCCAATCAGCTGACGGCGGGCGAGGGACGGCGCAAGTTCACCAACAATCTGGCCACCGTCCTGGTGTGGGCCTCGGTCGTGGTCGCGCTCATCCCGCTGGTGTGGGTGCTCTGGACCGTCGTGAGCAACGGCGTGAGCACCGTGCTGCACGCTTCGTGGTGGTCGAGCACGACCCGCAACATCACTTACACCGATCCCGGTGGCGGCGCTCTGCATGCGGTCGTGGGCACTCTCGAGCAGGTGGCGTTGTGCACCGTGATCTCGGTGCCGGTCGCCGTGCTGGTCGGCATCTACCTCGTCGAGTACGGCCGGGGAACGTTCGCGCGGGCGACGACGTTCATGGTCGACATCCTCACCGGAGTCCCGTCGATCGTCGCCGCCCTGTTCATCTACGCGCTGATCGTCGAGACGCTCAACCTGCAGAAGAGCGGCTGGCTCGTGTCGATGGCGCTGATCATCCTGATGGTGCCGGTGATCGTCCGCACGACCGAGGAGATGCTCAAGCTCGTCCCGAACGAGTTGCGCGAGGCGTCGTACGCGCTCGGTGTGCCGAAGTGGAAGACGATTCTGAAGGTCGTCGTACCCACGGCGTTCACCGGTCTGATCACCGGCGTCGTGCTCGGCATCGCCCGGGTCGCCGGCGAGACCGCGCCACTGCTGATCCTGGTCAGCCCTTCGGACAGCATGAACTCCGACCCGTTCAGCGGTGCGCAGACGGCGCTGCCCACACTCATCCGGTCACAGTTCGCCGATGCGGGGCTCACTGCGACGGGCGGCGGCTATCATCTCGACCCGAAGACCGGCCTACGGGTCGCCGGCGCCGTCAAGAACTACGCGGTCGACCGGATGTGGGGCGCCGCGCTCACACTGATTCTCATCGTCCTCGTTCTCACCGTCATTGCGCGCCTGATCGGCCGCACCAACAAGCTCGCGAAATAGGAGCTCGACATGGCCAAGCGCATCGACGCGAACGACCTCAACGTCTATTACGGCAAGTTCCTCGCCGTCAGCGACGTCAACTTCACCATCGAGCCACGTTCGGTGACCGCGTTCATCGGGCCGTCCGGCTGCGGCAAATCGACAGTGCTGCGCACGCTGAACCGCATGCACGAGGTGATCGCCGGCGCACGCGTCGAGGGCAACGTATTGCTCGACGGCGACGACATCTACGCCGACAACGTCGACCCGGTCAACGTCCGCCGGACGATCGGCATGGTGTTCCAGCGCCCGAACCCGTTCCCCACGATGTCGATCTATGACAACGTCGCGGCGGGGCTCAAGCTCACCGGCAAGCACAGCAAGCGAGACCTGGACGCTGTCGTCGAGAAGGCGCTTCGCGGCGCGAACCTCTGGGAGGAGGTGCGCAACCGGCTCGACAAGCCCGGTGCGGGACTGTCCGGCGGGCAGCAGCAGCGCCTGTGCATCGCGCGGGCGATCGCGGTCGAGCCGCAGGTGCTGTTGATGGATGAGCCGTGTTCGGCGCTCGACCCGATCTCGACGCTCGCCATCGAGGACCTGATCCAGGAACTGAAGCAGCAGTACACGATCGTGATCGTCACGCACAACATGCAGCAGGCGGCGCGGGTTTCGGAGCGCACCGCGTTCTTCAACCTCGCGGGGATCGGCAAGCCAGGTCAGCTGATCGAGATGGACAACACCGAGAAGATCTTCTCGAACCCGACCGACAAGCGGACCGAGGACTACATCTCGGGCCGTTTCGGCTGACCCGCCGCCTCCCACCGGCCGCTCACACACAGAGAGTACGGAACTGATATGCGCGACATCTACCACGACGAACTCGACGACATCGGCAACCGCGTCATCGAGATGACGCACCTCGTCGCCATTGCCATGGAGCGTGCGACGCAGGCTTTGCTCGACGCGAATCTCGCGCTTGCCGACCAGGTCATCGCCGACGACCGGCGTATCGACGCGTTGCGGGCGGACCTCGAGGACCGCACGTTCCAGTTGATCGCCCAGCAGCAGCCCGTGGCCACGGACCTGCGCGTGCTGATCAGCACGATCCACCTCGCGGCCGACCTGGAGCGCATGGGCGACCTCGCGCACCACGTGGCCAAGATCGCACGGTTGCGCTACCCGGAGGTCGCGGTGCCCGCGGAAGCGCGCGACATCATCTCGCAGATGGGCGAGGTGGCCGGATCGCTCGTGCAGAAGGTGGCCGACGTAGTCGACGGCCGTGACATCGCGCTTGCGCAGGCGATCGAGCTGGAGGACGACTCGATGGATGCGCTGCGGCGCAAGCTGTTCACGGTCGTGCTCTCACCCAACTGGGCGCGCGGCACCGAGGCGGCTATCGACATGACGCTGCTCGGCCGCTACTACGAGCGCTACGCCGATCACGCGGTCGCGGTCGCGCGCCACACCATTTTCATCGTCACCGGCAAGCGGCCACACGCGGTGGCGTGAACGACTGATGAGCCAAGCAGCCGAAATCCCGGATCGGCTCCAGGCAGGTGAGGTGATCCTTGATCGGGCCGCACATCGGGTGACCGTCGGCGGGCACGGAGTCCTGCTTGCACTGCAGGAGTTCCGACTGCTCGAGCTGATGATGGCCAACGCCGATCGCGTCGTGCCCAGCACGACGATCCTCGACGAACTCTGGGGGTCGCAGTTCACCGGCGATCCCGGCACCGTCGCAGTCCACATGCTGCGACTGCGCAAGAAGCTCGACCGCTGGCACGGCGCGAGCCACCTGCGGACCGTCCGCGGGATCGGGTACGTGTTCGACACGGTGCCCGACCACGAAGCCGACTAGCCCGACGCGGGTGGGCTTCCCTCGCCGGGAGCCCACTGCACGTCGAGATCGTGCGGACGGAACCCGTACCGCTCGTACAGCCGCATCGCGCCGGTGTTGTCGCCGTCGACATACAGCAGCACCTCGGCGCAGCCACGCCGGCGCAGGTGCGCCAGCCCGTGCTGCAACAGCACTGCGCCGAGACCGAGGCCCTGCGCCTGCGGCGCGACGCCGATGACGTAGACCTCGCCGGCGCCATCGGGATGGATCTTCGTCCAGTGGAATCCCGCGAGTTCGTCGGCGCGCCAGGCCATCAGGAAACCTGACGGATCGAACCACGACTCCCGTTCGCGCGCCTCGAGATCGGCGCGCGTCCAGCGTCCCTGTTCGGGATGCGTGGCGAACGCTGCCGCGTTCACGGCGACCCAGGCGTCCTCGTCGCGGCCGGGGACGAAGGGCCGGATCTCGACGCCGCCGGGCACGTCAGGCACGTCGATCGGATCGGACAGCGCCCGTCTCAGCTGGTGCAGTTCGCGCACCGCGGTGAAGCCGCGCTGCTCGAGTTCGCTCCCGACCCGGGACGTCCGGCCGTGCGACCAGATCGTCACGTGGCGGTCGCGGAAGCGCGACACCAGCGCGCCGATCATGTCGGGCTCGGCGACGACCTCGAGTGAGTCACCGTCGAGCTGGGCGTATCCCGTGACGGCGCCGTCGCGCGTCGTCAGCACGTGCTCGACCGACGACGACATCAGATGGGTCAGCGCCTGGTCCGACAACGGGTCGCGACCGTCTTGGGCGGCGACCCGGGTCGCGAGCGAGCGGATCCCGGCCAGCTGCGCGTCATCGGGGACGGACGGGCGGAGGAACGGCACGGGCGCGGACACCGCGCCAACGTATCGCCTGGGGTTGCGTGCTCGGTCAGGTACGCACCGGCGCACCGGACGGCGCTTGCGCGCGCGGCGCCGGCTCGCCGGCCGGCCGGACGAACTTGTAACCGACGTTGCGCACGGTGCCGATCATCTGCTCGTGCTCGGGACCGAGCTTGGCGCGCAGCCGCCGCACGTGGACGTCGACGGTGCGGGTTCCACCGAAGTAGTCGTAGCCCCACACCTCCTGCACCAGATGAGACCGGCTGAAGACGCGGCCGGGGTGCTGGGCGAGGAACTTGAGCAGCTCGAACTCCTTGTAGGTGAGGTCGAGCGCCGTGCCGGACAGCCGCGCCGTGTAGGTCGACTCGTCGATGGTGAGGTCGCCGATGTCGACCTGGTCGGGGCTCAGGTCGTTCGCGGCGGCCCGGCGATCGACGGCCAGCCTCAGCCGCGCGTCGAGTTCGGCGGGCCCGGCCGTGTCGAGCACCAGGTCGTCGATGGTCCACTCTGCCGAGAGTGCGATCAGGCCACCCTCGGTCAGCACGCCGATGATCGGCGTCGTCACGCCCACGGCCGACAGCACCCGGGTGAAGCTGCGCACCGAGGCGAGGTCGCGCCGCGCGTCGAGCAGGATGGCGTCGCCGAGCGGACGGTCGACGAGCACGGCCGCGTCCAGGGGCAGCACGGTCACCCGGTGGGGGAGCAGGCCCAGAGCGGGCAGGATCTCGGCCGTGGACTGCTGGCGCGCTGCGGTCAGGAGGATGAGATCCATCCAGTGCCTCCGGTCGAGGGGGTCGTCACGTGCGCGGGTACGTCTCGTCCAAAACCCTGCCGGACGAATGTTTCCAGGCGGTTTCGACGCGCGCGACCGACGCCGGAAACCGTGTTGAGACAATAGCTGCGTGATCGTGGCCCGGGACGTGCACCTGCACACGTCAGACGGCGTGCGGCTGTACTCCCGGCACTGGGATCCCGGGCTGCGCGACCTCGGCTGTGTCGTCGCTCACGGGTTCACCGGCTCGTCCCGGAGCGAGCACGTGGTGGCCATCAGCCGGACACTGGTCGGGCACGGCGCCGGAGTGCTCGCCATCGACTTCCGCGGCCACGGCCGCAGCGGCGGGCGCAGCACGGTCGGCGCCGACGAGGTCTACGACGTCGCCGCGGCCGTCGGCTGGTTGCGGGCGCACGGCTACCGGCGCGTGGCGGTGCTGGGCTGGTCGATGGGCGGCTCGGCGGTGCTGCGCTACGCCGGCCTCGGCGGCGACGTCGACGCGGTCGTCAGCATCTCCTCGCCCGGCGAGTGGTACGAGCGCGGCACGAGGCCGATGCGCCTCGTGCACTGGCTCTGCGAGACCCGCGCGGGACGCACCGCGGTCCGGCTCACCCGCCACACACGCCTGGCGAGTTCCGGGTGGGACCCGGTCCCGGAGGCGCCGCACGAGGTCGCCGGACGGATCGCGCCGACCCCACTGCTCATCGTCCACGGCGACGCCGACCACTACTTCCCGCTGCCGCACGTCGAGTTGCTACGGGTGGCGGCGCCGCAGGCCACGGTGTGGATCGAACCGGGCATGCGGCACGCCGAGAGCGCGACGTCGCCGGCGCTCGTCGGGCGCATCGTCGAATGGGTGCGCGCGGCGATCGGCGTGTCGGCAGGTACAGCGAGTGCCCCATGACCGTGACCAGCGAGGGCGACCTCGGCGAGCTCGCCGACGACCGCTACAACTTCGGCGGTAGCGCGGCGGTCGCGGTGCTGGTCGGCGCCGTGCTCGCGTGGGCCGCGCGCACCGGAGCGGTGCAGCTGCTCGTAACCGTTGCCGCCGTGCAGGCGCTGCTCGCGGTCGCGTGGACGCAGGTCGTCCGCGTCCCGGGACGCGGCGGTGCACTGGTCGTTGCCGCGCTCGCCGCGGGCGGGGTCGATGTCACGACCTCCGTCTGGCCTCACAGTCGGCTGGCCGCGATGCTCGTCGTGACGGCGCTCGCCGTCCCGGTGATGTTCGTGCACCAGCTGTCGCGCGGGGCGGCCCGGGTGCGCGTCGGGGCGTCGCTCGGCGGTATCGCCGTCCTGGTCGTCGCGGAGGCGAGCCTGCCGGCCCTGCTGCAACTGCGGCACGAGTTCCCGCCGGGCGTGCTGGGCGGTGACGCCGCGTTCGCCGTCGTCGCGGCGGCCGCGAGCGCACTGGCCGCCGGCTTCTTCGCCGACCTGGTCGCTGCGGTGCCGCGCTTCGACGACGACGTTCCGCGCGGGCTGTTCGGCGTCCTCGTGTCGACCGTCGTGGCAGCCGCCGTCGGACATCTGGTCCTGCGCGACTCGACCGAGTTCACGGGCGGACGGGGCCTGTTCGTCGGCGCGGCGATCGGGGTCCTCGTCGGGCTGCTCGCTGTGGCGCTGGGCTTCGTCGAGCACGTGACCCCGCTCGCCGAGGCCGGCTTCGCGCGCCGTGTCCGTCCGGCCCTCACAGTGCTGGTCGTGCTCGCGCTGGTGGCGCCTGTCGGTCTACTGCTGTGCTCCGCGATCAGCCGCTGAGCGGGACGATAAGTGGACGCGGTGGTGCTCGTCGGCGTCGTCGCGCTCGTGCTGCTCGGCGTGCTGGTCGTCGTGGCCGACCGCTATCTGGCCGCCGAGGCGGAGCGCCGCGCATCGGCCTACCTGGTCACACCGCTGGGGCAGGCAGCCCGGGTCCAGGTGCACGCCCGGCCCTTCCTCACCCAGGCGATCCGCGGGCGCTACCACCGGGTCGAGGTGTCGGCCACCGACCTTCAGCTCGGCGCGGTGCGTGGAACGACGCTGCAGGCCCATCTCACCAACGCCTACCTGCCGCTGCGCGACCTGCTCGCACGGCGGGCGAGCGAGCTGGCGGTCGAGCGCGTCCACGGCGAGCTCGTGATCCCGTACCGCGAACTGGCCCGGGTGAGCCGGGTGCCGGGTGTCCGGTTCTTCTACCGCGACGACACCCTCGTCGTCACTGCCCGGCTGCCCGTGCCGGGCCTCGGGCAGGTGGCCGGCGTCAGCGGCGAAGCCATTGCCGCCATCAGCTCCGAGGGCGGGATCTCGGTGCATGTGCGCAACCTCGCCGTCGCCGGCTTCAGCGTCAGCCGGATCGTCCTGAGCCAGCTCGTCCCGACCCTCGAATTCGCCGTGCCGCTGCCACCGCTGCCGTACGGTTTGCGGATCGTCCAGCTCGTTCCCACGACCGCCGGTCTGCGGGTCTCCGGGTCCGCGCACGCGGTCGTCTTCCGCGCCGATCCTGCCGGCTGAGACCGGCGTCCCAAGTGCCTGGAGGCCACCGCCGTGGGCCGGTTACGCTGAGGGACATGGGCTCGCCTGAGGGACGCGGGACGCCGGGCGCGTGGCGCGCGGTGGTCAAGCGTGTCGCCCTGTTCTCCCGCCGCACGGTCGACCTGTGCCGTGTGGGCAGCTGCCTGTGTCAGGGCTGACGCCTCCGGGCCCGATCTCCGGGCCGATCGTCGAACACCTCTGCATGCCACGCGCTGTAGAGTCATCCCGATTTTTCCTAGCGAAGGAGTCAACAAATGAGCCGCGCTGACGCGCTCGTCACGGCCGACTGGGCCGAAGAGAACCTGAACACCCCTGGAGTCGTCTTCGTCGAGGTCGACGAGGACACCTCCGCCTACGACGGCGGCCACATCCCCGGCGCCGTCAAGCTCGACTGGAAGACCGAGTTGCAGGACCAGGTCCGCCGCGACTTCGTGAACAAGGAGCAGTTCGAGCAGCTGCTGTCCGAGAAGGGCATCAGCAACGACGACACCGTCGTGCTCTACGGCGGTAACAACAACTGGTTCGCCGCGTACGCCTACTGGTACTTCAAGCTCTACGGCCACCAGAACGTGAAGCTGCTCGACGGCGGGCGCAAGAAGTGGGAGCTCGACGGCCGCGAGCTGTCGAAGGACACCGTCAGCCGCGACAAGGCCTCCTACACGGCGCAGGAGCAGGACCTGTCGATCCGTGCCTTCCGCGACGAGGTCGTCGACGCCATCGGCAAGAAGAACCTCGTCGACGTCCGCTCGCCCGACGAGTTCAGCGGCAAGCTGCTCGCTCCGGCGCACCTGCCGCAGGAGCAGTCGCAGCGCGGTGGCCACATCCCGACGGCGCTCAACGTCCCGTGGTCGAAGGCCGCCAACGAGGACGGCACGTTCAAGAGCGACGACGAGTTGCGCAAGCTCTACGGCGACGAGGGCCTGGACGACGGCCGCGACACGATCGCCTACTGCCGCATCGGTGAGCGGTCCAGCCATACCTGGTTCGCGCTGCACGAGCTGCTCGGCCACGAGAACGTCAAGAACTACGACGGGTCGTGGACCGAGTACGGCTCGCTGGTCGGCGTCCCGATCGAGAAGGACGCCTGACGTGTGCGGCGCGCCGGCTCAGACGCCGACGCTGCCCGCGAGCGTCGACCTCGAGAAGGAGACCGTGATCTACGGCGTCGTCTCGCGCGACGATGCCCCGGTGCCGGCCGCGTACGTGCGGCTGCTCGACGGGACGGGTGAGTTCACGGCCGAGGTCGTCACGTCCGCGACCGGTGACTTCCGCTTCTTCGCCGCTTCCGGCACCTGGACGCTGTCGGTGATGCACCGCGACGGCAAGGGCCGCCGCAGCGTCACCGCGACCGGACCGGGCCTCGTCGAGGCGTCCCTCTCGCTGTACTGACAAACTTTTGGCGGCTGGGCCCGGCATATCGGGTTCAGCCGCCAAAAGTCGTTAAGGTGGCGCCATGCAGACCGCCTACTTCGTGGTCCTGGTCGGCGCGCTCGTCGCGCTCGCAGCAGTGTGCGGCTACCTGCTCGTGAAGCTGGTCTCCGGACGGTGAGCGAGCCCGACACCGCCGATCTGCGCAGCGGTGCACCGATCCACGACTCGCTGCTCGCCGTGCTGCCGCTCGTCGGCGTCTGGACGGGCCAGGGCAACGGCATCGCACCCGACGGTTCGGAATTCGCGTTCGGCCAGCGGGTCAGCTTCGCGCACGACGGACGGCCCTTCCTCGCCTACGAATCGCGGGCCTGGTTGCTCGATGCCGACGGGGCGGTGCTGCGGCAGGCCTGGCGCGAGACCGGGTTCTGGCGGCTCGGCACCGGCCGGGACGAGCTCGAGGTCGTCCTCGCCGCGAACACCGGGGAGGCGCTGGTCTACACCGGGCTCGCGGGCGACCAGCGGTGGGAGATAAGCACGGTGTCGGCGCAGGCCACGCCGTCGGCCAAGGTCGTCGACTCCGAACGCCGGCTCTACGCACTCGTCGACGAGGCGCTCGTGTATGCGTCCGAGCTGGCACCGCACGGGCGCGCGCTGGCGCCGCACCTGAACGCCCGCCTGCCCCGCGTCCGCTCCTAGCCGCGCGAGTGGTCACTTATGCCCTGAGTGGTCACCTATAAGTGACCACTCGGGCCATAGGTGACCACTCGCGAATCAGGCGGGCGGGGACGGCAACTCGTCGTCGAGCCCGAGCGAGAGGCCGGCGGCCCGCGCGGTGTGATCGATGATCAACCACGTCTGCTCGGTCAGCTGGCCGGTCAGCTCCGCACGCGGGACGTCCGGGTGCTCGAGCCACCAGGCCGCGGTGCTGTCGACCATGCCGACCACGCCGATGATGATCCGCTCGGCCGGTGACGGGTCGAGGTCGAACAGCGCCATGTAGTGCTCGAGCAGTCCGCTGAGCTCGCCCGCGAACGCGGTCTTGGCGTCGTCCGCGGCCGCCGAACCGGTGTTGGCGACGGCGTAGGCGTGCTGGGCCAGGAAGCGGTACAGGTTGGGGTGCGCCTCGACCCAGCGCAGGTGCTGGTCGATGGCGCCGCCGATGATGGTGCGCGCCGAACCCGACTCGGCGAGCCCGGAACGGATGGTCTCGCCGATCTGGCGCGCGACATGGCGCGACACCGCGAGATCGAGCGCTTGCTTGCCGTCGAAGTGCCGGTAGACGTGGGTTCGCGGGACGCCGGCGCGCTCGGCGATCTGGGCCGTGAGGACGTCGGGCCCGTACTGTTCGATCGCCTCGACCGCCGCGGTGATGATCGCCGCACGCCGCTGCCGGCGATGCGGATCCCACCGGGTCGACCGGCCGTCGCGGGAGCGCTGCCCGCTGGTGTGGGTGGCCCTGCGCGTCCCGGTCGTCATGGAATGAGCTTAACCGATCTATATGTGACAGCTTGTCAACACTAGATGTTCCTGCTACACCTTGTGGCACATACCTTGCCAGCCGAAGGGGTGCGCCATGACCGCCGTGCAGGACAGCAGCGCCACCAGCAGCCCGACCAGCAGCCCGACCAGCGCCCGACCAGCAGGCAGCAGAGCCGGGACAAGACCGCGACAAGGCTGCTGCGGTCGTCGTCGAAGAACTCCTACGACCCGCAGCTGGACATCGACTGGGACGCCCCGATCGACGGTCCCGGCCTGGACGAGCTCTGCTTCCTGCCCTTCGAACGGGTCTCGCTCTACGGCACCGCGCTGTGGGACCAGCTCACCCACGAGCAGCGACTCGAACTGTCCAAGCAGGAGCTCGCCAGCGTCGCGAGCACCGGGCTGTGGTTCGAGATCATCCTGATCCAGATGCTGGCGCGCTACGCCTACCACCAGGATCCGCAGAGCCCGCACACGCAGTACGCGCTGACCGAGGTCGGGGACGAGACCCGGCACGTGATCATGTTCGCGAAGGCGCTCGAGCGGATCGGCACGCCCACCTACCGCCCGAACCGGTTCGTGCACCACCTCGCCCGGGTCTACAAGGCCACCGCCCGCGGTACCACCCTGTTCGCGCCCGTCCTCGTCGCCGAGGAGGTCACCGACCGGCTGCAGCGCGCGACCATGAACGACGAGACGGTCCATCCGCTGGTGCGCATGGTGAACCGCATCCACGTGATCGAAGAGGCGCGCCACGTCCGCTTCGCGCGTGAGGAGGTCGCGCGGTTGATGCCGACCATGGGACCGGTCGCGAAGCTGGTGAGCAACACCCTCGCGGCGGCGGTCTCGGCATTCGTGGTGACGTCGCTGATCAATCCGCAGGTGTACACGCACGTCGGGCTCGATCCGAAGCACGCTGCGCGCATCGCGCGACGCAACCCGCACCATCAGCAGACCCGCCGGTGGATGGCGGAGAAGATCATGGCCTTCCTGGGCGAGCAGGGCATGCTCACCTGGACCGCCCGGCCGATCTACAAGCTGGTGCACCTGGTCTGATCCGGACATGGTTCGGCCCCGAGCCTGGTCGCGTCTGCCGATTCCTCAGCGACGCGGTCGGCTGGACGGGCCGACGGCTCGGGGCCGGGTAGCTGCCTGGTATTGCTCGCCGCTCGAGAGAGAGCTCGCGGGCAGATGCCACGCTGGTCCTTGGTCTAGCGGCTAGCTGGCAGCCACCTCACGTGTCCAACAGGTATTCAACTCCGGACCACCTCCTCTCTCGTGTGCGTCCACGTTACGACGCAGGATCAAGCGACGGCAACGGGTTTGGCAAGATCGAGGTCCTTGCGGAATCGCCACGCTTCCGGGCGGTGGGGTGGTCAGAATCCGCAGAGCTTCTTGATCTCGGTGTCGAGGTCGGGACGGCGCGCGCGCGCGTGCCCGGCCAGCTCGATCACCTCGACCGGCCCGCGCACGCTGCTGATCACCCACAGCGCCTGGCTGTCGTGCAGATCGGCCACGGTGGCGAGCGTGTGCCCCGTCTGCCAACCTGCCTCGGCGGCCTGCTCGAACAGCAACGCCTGGGTGGTGCCGGCGAGGATGCCCGTCGCACCGAGAGGGGTGGTGTGCAGGGTGCGGCCCACCGCCCACACGATCGAGCCGGTCGGCGTCTCGAGCACGTGGCCGTCGGCCGAGACGAACAGGGCGTCCTCGACCCCGCGACGGGCCGCCTCGCGCTGGGCGGCCATGTTGACCGCGTACGAGAGGGTCTTGACGCCGCCGAGCAGCCAGGGGGCGTCGGCGAACGCGTCGGCGGTGTAGCCGCGGTCGAGGACGGCCACGCGGATGCCCTCGACCCGCTGCCGGACGTAGTCGGGGTCCAGCGGCGTGATCGTCGCGAAGCCCGTGGGCACGCCGTCGACCCCTCGGGTGAGCACGAGCTTCATCGCCGCCTCGCCGGGCGCCGTCCACGCCGCACATGCCTGGGTGACGAGGCCGCGCCAGGCATCGGCGTCGAACGCGATCTCGAGGGCGGCCGCGGAGCGCGCCATGCGCGCCATATGCCGGTCGAGTTTGTCCACGCTGGTCATCCCCGCGGAGTCGGTCAGCACCCGGATTCCCTCGAAGCAACCGTCGCCGCGAGTCAGACCCGGGTCGACGGCGCGGACGACGGGGGTGGCCGGATCGACGACCCCGCGGCCCAGCACGGCCAGCACCATCTGCGTCACGGCCTCAACCTACCTACGATGAGCGGGTGAGCGGACACCGTCACGCGCCGGTCACCGGCCCCGATCTGGCGCAGCGATTGCACTCGCGCGGGCTGCGGGTGACGCCGCAGCGCGCCCGCGTGCTCGATGCCGTGCGCAACCAGGGCCACGCCACTCCTGAGCAGATCTTCGAGGCCGTCCCCGACATCGATCTGACCACGGTTTACCGCACGCTGGAGCTGCTCGAGGAGCTCGGTCTCGTGCGCCACACGCACCTCGACCACGGGGCTCCCGCGTTCCGGCCGGCGGAGGACGACCACGTCCACGTCGTGTGCCACGACTGCGGGGTTGTCGTCGACGCGCCGCCGGAATTGGCCGATGATCTGGAGCGCCGGCTTCGCGAGGAGCGCGGCTTCTGGGTCGACCGGGCGCACCTGACGATCTTCGGACGGTGCGGGAGCTGTACTGATGCGGCAGGTGTCACCGGCCCGGACGCGGAACAAAACGTGCTCCCCGAGCGATGAGGAAGACATGACGGTCACCGCCCCGGGCATCGACGCCGCTGTCGCCTGGCACTTCGGCGACCCGCTGCGCGAGCAGCGGACGCTGGCCACGCGCGTGGGCGTGGTCGACCGGTCGAACCGCGACGTGGTTCAGGTCAGCGGCGAGGACCGGCTGGGCTGGTTGCACTCCATCTGCTCGCAGCACGTGAGCGATCTCCATGACGGCGACGCGACCGAGGCGCTCGTGCTGTCACCGCACGGTCACGTCGAACAGCACTGGCAGCTCGTCGAACTGGGGGGCGTGGTGTGGATCGACACCGAGCCCGGTGCCGCCCCGATCGTCGTCGAGTACCTGCAGAAGATGCGGTTCCTCAAGCGGGTCGAACCGGTCGACGTGTCGGCGAGCTGGGCGGTGCTGAGCCTGGTCGGGCCGGCGACGCCGGAGGTTCTCGCGGCCGCCGGCCTGCCGGTGCCGGACGTAGGTCGCGCCGCACCGCTCGACGGTGGCGGGTTCGTCCGCCGGATGTCGTGGCCGCTTCCCGATGCGGCCGACGTGCTCGTCCCGACCGATGCGCGGGAGCGTTACCTCGACCGTCTCACCGCGGCGGGCGCCGCGCCGGCAGGCATCTGGGCCTTCGAAGCCGCCCGGGTCGAGGCGCGCAAGCCACGGCTGGGCTTCGAGACCGACCACCGCACCATCCCCCACGAGATCGGGTTCATCGGCAGCGCCGTGCACCTCGAAAAGGGCTGCTACCGCGGCCAGGAGACCGTCGCGCGGGTGCACAACCTCGGCAAGCCGCCGCGGCGCCTCGTGCTGCTGCACCTGGGCGGCGAGTCGGACGAGCTTCCCCCGCCCGGCACGCCGATCGAAGCGGGCGGCCGCACCGTCGGGTTCCTCGGCACGGCCGTGCACCACTACGAGCTCGGCCCGATCGCGCTGGCAGTCATCAAGCGCGCGCTCCCGGACGACGCGGAGCTGACTGTCGCCGGCAACGCCGCGGCGATCGATCACTGACCAGGATCGCGCCGTCCTGAGCCGAACCACCGGCGTCGTCTCTCCGGCGCCGGCGGCGGCTGTTTCGGAGCCCGACGCGCAGCTTGCTTCGCCGCACGCCAGTCGGCCACGGCCCGCTCCATGTCGACCCGGCCCACGCGCATCGGCGGCCCGACCTGCGGTGCGAGGTGCGCTCGGCGGATCCGGGCGTTCAGATCCGTGAGGTAGTCGCGCACCTGCGCCTCGGAATGCAGCTTCGCCAGGCGCGGCGCGAGCAGTTCGACCTCGCGGGCGAGCGCGAGCGCCGGCGGGAGCACCTCGGCGAGATCGACGTTCTCGGACCGCAATTTGCTCGCGATCCAGGCCATGTCGTCGCGGGGGCGGTCGAGGCCCGGAATCGGCTTGCCCTTCCCGGGCAGATTCTCGAACGCCCCGGCATCCTCTGCCGCACGAATCTGCGCCTCGACCCAACCGGAGAACGTCATCCGCGCGGGTTTCCGCGTGGTCACATGATCGACTTTAGCCGACAGTACCGAACAGATGCGACCTGATCCGGTCCGCGCGGGCGCCGGTCACGAACGTACGAGCCGGGCGATGGCGTCGGAAGCCTCTCGGACCTTCTCGTCGGCCTCGTCACCGCCCGCGCGCGCGGCATCGACGACGCACCCGGCCATGTGCTCCTCGAGCAGCCCGAGCGCGACCGACTGCAGTGCCTTGGTCGCCGCGGACACCTGGGTGAGGATGTCGATGCAGTACTTGTCGTCGTCGATCATCTTTGCGATCCCACGCACCTGGCCTTCGATCCGGCGCATGCGCCTGAGGTACGCGTCCTTGTTCTCCGTGTATCCGTGCACGTCGTCAGCATACCCCCGTGGGGTACTTGATGCGCATACCCCCAATGGGTATGGTCGAAGCATGACCGAACGCACCTACACCGTCACCGGAATGACCTGCGAACACTGCGTGCGGGCCGTGACCGAAGAGGTGAGCGCCCTCGACGGCGTAGCCACCGTTGCCGTGGATCTCGAGACGGGCCACGTGCTCGTGACCGGCAGCGACTACACCGACGCGCAGATCGCACACGCCGTCGACGAGGCGGGTTACGAGCTCGCCGGGTCGGGCTCCGGGAACTGACACCGATGGACAGCACGGTCGAACTCACGGTCGGCGGCATGACCTGCACGTCGTGCGCTGCCCGGATCGAGCGCAAGCTCAACCGGCTCGACGGGGTCAGCGCAACGGTCAACTACGCGACCGAGAAAGCGACGGTCGCCTACGACCCCGCGAAGCTCGGCCCGGCCGAGCTGGTGCACACCGTCGAGCAGACCGGCTACTCCGCCGAGTTGCCACAGGTCGCGACGTCACCCGACACCGCGCCGCATGAGACAGCAGATCCCGAGCTCGCCGCGCTGCGCCGGCGGTTGCTGATGTCGGCCGCGCTCACCGCGCCGGTGCTCGCCCTGGCGATGATCCCGCCCGCGCAGTTCGACAACTGGCAGTGGCTATCACTGGTGCTGGCCAGCCCGGTGGTGGTCTGGGGTGGCTGGCCGTTCCACAGCTCCGCCTGGCTCACCCTGCGCCACCGCGCCACCACGATGAACACTTTGATCTCGCTCGGCACGCTCGCCGCCTACGGCTGGTCGCTCTACGCCCTGTTCCTCGGCGACGCGGGCATGCCCGGCATGCGTATGCACTTCGATCTGACGGCCTCGCGCGGGACCGGCACGTCGCAGATCTACCTCGAGGTCGCGTCCGCGGTCGTGGTCTTCCTGCTCGCCGGGCGCTATCTCGAACTGCGAGCCAAGCGCCGCTCCGGCGCGGCGTTGGCCGCCCTGCTGGAACTCGGCGCGAAGGACGTCGCCGTGCTGCGCGACGGGCTCGAGACCCGCGTGCCGATCTCGGCGCTGCTCCCCGGCGACACGTTCGTCGTGCGGCCGGGCGAGAAGATCGCCACGGACGGCATCGTCGTCGAAGGCCGGTCGGCGATCGACCAGTCACTGCTGACCGGTGAGCCCGTACCCGTCGAGGTCGGCGTCGGCGATCCCGTCACCGGCGCCACCGTCAACGCGGGGGACGGCTCGTCGTCCGGGCCGCCCGCGTCGGCGCGGACACCACGCTGGCCCAGATCTCGAGGCTCGTCGTGGCCGCCCAGTCGGGCAAGGCTCCCGTGCAGCGCCTCGCCGACCGCATCTCGGCGGTGTTCGTGCCCGTCGTGCTGCTTCTCTCGCTTGGCACGCTGCTCGTCACGGTGGCCGTCGGCGCCGGAACGGTGCACGCCTTCACCGCGGCCGTGGCCGTCTTGATCATCGCCTGCCCGTGCGCGCTCGGGCTCGCCACGCCCACCGCACTGCTGGTCGGGACGGGACGCGGTGCGCAGTTCGGATTACTGATCAAGGGACCGGAGGTGCTCGAGTCGACGCGGCGCGTGGACACGGTCGTGCTCGACAAGACCGGCACCGTGACCACCGGGTCGATGAGCGTGCTGGCCGTGCACGCCGCCGGCGGCGAGTCGGCCGACGAGGTGCTGGCTCTCGCCGGCGCGCTCGAAGCCGCCAGCGAGCACCCGATCGCCGCCGCCGTGGTCGCTGCGGCCCGCGAGCGCGGCGCGCTGCCCGCCGTCGCGGAGTTCGCCGGCCGCGCGGGAGTCGGCGTGAGCGGCGAGGTGGCCGGGCACCGGGTGGTGGTGGGCCGCGCGGCGCTGCTCGCGGATGAGGGCATGGCTGTCGGTGCCGAGCTCGCGGCGGTGCAGGCCGGGGCCGAGGCGGGCGGGGCGACCGTCGTCGCCGTCGGTTGGGACGGACGGGCGCGCGGGGTCATCGTCGTCGGCGACTCGGTGAAGCCGTCGAGCCCGAGGGCGGTGGCCGAACTGCGTGCCCTCGGGCTGCGGCCGGTGCTGCTCACCGGCGACAACCGGGCGGCAGCGCTCGCCGTCGCCGCCCGGGTCGGCATCGCCGACACCGACGTCATCGCCGACGTGCTGCCCGCCGACAAGGTCGCCGCCGTCGAGAGGCTGCAGGCCGAGGGTCGCGTCGTGGCGATGGTCGGCGACGGCGTGAATGATGCGGCGGCGCTCGCGCGTGCCGATCTCGGCCTGTCCATGGGCACCGGCACCGACGTGGCCATCGAAGCCTCCGACATCACGCTCGTGCGCGGCGACCTCACCGCGGCCGCCGACGCGATCAAGCTGTCGCGGCGCACGCTGGCCACCATCAAGGGCAACCTGTTCTGGGCCTTCGCCTACAACATCGTGCTCATCCCTGTGGCGGCGTTCGGGCTGCTGTCCCCACTGATCGCAGGTGCCGCGATGGCGTTCAGCTCGGTCTTCGTGGTGACCAACTCGCTGCGGCTGCGCGGCTTCCGGCCGGCCGACGAAGGTGCGTCCGGCGGGAGAGCTCCAGATCAGGCGAACACGACGATGCAGATGGCACCCGCGACGAGGCTGTAGATCGCGAACGGGGTCAGCGTCCTCGTCTCGAACCAGCGCGTGAGCCACCGCACCGACGCGTAGGACGCCAGGCCCGCGAGGACTGCGCCGAGCGCGACCTGGCCGTGGATGTGCGCGCCGCCGGGTCCGGCGAGCGTCGGCAGCTTGAGCACGCCGGCGGCGAAGATGACCGGGGTCGCGAGCAGGAACGAGAAGCGCGCGGCGTCACGGTGCGACAGCCCGCGGGCGAGGCCGCCGACCATCGAGATGCCCGACCGCGAGATGCCGGCGAGCAGCGCGAACGACTGGAAGAAACCGATGATCGCGGCCTCGAGCCACGACAGGGTGGCGAGCCGGCGCACCGGGCGGTGGGTCTGCGCCTCGAGCACCACCTCGCCCGTCACCTCGCCCGTCGCCTCGGCGGTCACCGCTCCGGCAGCGGCCTCGTGCTCGGCCTCCGCGTCGTCGACCGGCGCCCGACGCCGCAGCAGCTCGCCGGCGAACAGCACGAGGCCGTTGACCGTCAGGAAGATGGCTGCGGCGAGCGGCTTGGCGAACAGCGTCCGGAAGGTGTGCTCGAGAACCAGGCCGGTGATGCCCACCGGGATCGTCGCTACGACGAGCAGCCACGCGAGCCGCTCGTCGCTGTCGCGCGCGACGATGCGCCGCGCGGCGATCGTCGGTTTCACCGAGCGCACGAACCCGCGGATGATCCGCGCCCAGTCGTGTCGGAAGAAGATCAGCAACGCGACGGCCGTCGCGACATGGAGCGCGACGATGAACGTCAGGTACGGGCTGTTCTCTGACGTCTGCGTCGAGGACTGCGTGACCAGTTGCTTCCAGCCGCCGCCGAGCAGCGCCGGCACGAGCACGGAGTGGCCGAGACTGGAGATCGGGAACAGCTCGGTGACACCTTGGAGCAGGCCGATGACGGCGGCCTGGAAATAGCTGAGCACCCGGTCCTCGCGATCTGTGAAGAGTCCTGCTCCTACAAACTTGTCGGAGATTACCCTTACTAGGCTGCAGGAGTTGTTCGGTCAAGGCGGTCTCTCATCGGGACGGACAGCGGAGGTGGGAATGGCGCCACGGCGGGCCCGCGGCAGCCTCGAGTCCGAGGTGCTTGCCGCGCTGTGGGCGGCCGGTGAGCCGCTCACCCCGGCGCAGGTCGCCGACGCGGTCGATGCCGGCCTCGCGTACACGACCGTCCAGACGATCTTGACGCGCCTGCACGCCAAGGGCGCTGTGACCCGGCAGACGGTCGGCCGCGCGCACGCCTACACCGCGGTGCTCGACGACGCCGGCATCGCCGCCCACCGCATGCAAGAACTGCTCGACCGCGGTGGCGACCACGCCGCGGTGCTCTCGCAGTTCCTCGGCGCACTCACCACCGAGGACGCCGAGACGTTGTCGGACCTGCTCGCCGAGCAACGCCCGCCCAGGCGGGCGCGATGACCGCGTGGGTGGTGGCGCCACTGGCGATGTCGGCGCTGTTCGGTCTCGCCGCGCCGGCGCTCGCGCGCCGGCTGCCCCCGGCGCTCTCGACCTGGCTGCTTTCGACCGGGTCGCTCGTCGCCGCGGCTGCGTCCAGCGCATCGCTCGGGCTGCTCGCACTCGTCGTGTGCGCGCAGCTGCCCCTCGTCGCGGCGGCGGGACAGTGGTCCGATGCCGTGCTGCAGTCGGCGAGCGGCGTGCCCAGCTGGGAAGGCGTCGTGGCGGCCGTCCTCGTCGTCGCGCTCGCGACGCGAGTCGTGCAGGTGGCCGCCCGGCGCGGGCGCGCGTTGCTGTGCGCGCACCGCCTCGCGGCGGCGTTGCCCGCCCACGGCGGCGAGCTCGCCGTCATCGACGCGGATGCCAGGCAGGCGCTCGCGGTGCCCGGGCGCCCTGGCCGGATCGTCGTCACCACCGGTATGTTGCGCAGTCTCGACGCCGGGCAACGTCGCGCGCTGCTCGCCCACGAGCGCGCGCACCTGACGCGCGGACACCATTGGCACCAGAGCGCCGCCGCGCTCGCGGTCGCGGCGAATCCGCTACTGGGGCGCGTGCCCGCCGCTCTGGAGCTCGCGTGCGAGCGCTGGGCGGACGAGGAGGCGGCCGCCGTGTCGACCCGCTCCACCGTCGCCGCGGCGCTGACACGGGTCGCCCCGACTGCCCGGGTCGGACCGTCGGTCGTCCTCGCGGCCGGCACGGGCGATGTCGCGGCGCGCATCGGTGCGCTCAACGCGCCCGCGCCGCGCCCGGCGCGGTGGTCGCTCGCCGCGGGGATGCTGCTGCTGGGCGCCACGGCGATCGCGGTCGCCGTGGCGTTGCACGACGTCGAGGGCCTGTTCGAGCAGGCCCAGGCCGTCTACCGAGCCGGGTCGCGCTGACGAACCCATCGCACGCGTCGAACCGCATCTCGCCGGTGCGGTTCGTCGTGGGCTTCGGAATCGTGTCGGGGCTCGCCGACATCGTGTACGAGGGTGCGCGCTCGATCATCGGGCCGTATCTCGGCACGCTCGGCGCGTCGGCGCTGATGGTCGGCCTCGTCACGGGCGCCGGTGAGGCGGCGGCACTGGTGCTGCGGGTGTTCACCGGACGGCTGTCCGACCGCACCGGCCGGCCCTGGCCGCAGACGATGGTGGGCTATCTGCTGACCGTCGTGTGCGTGCCGCTCGTGGCGGTCACCGGCAACCTCGCCGCCGCAGGCCTGTTCTACAACGGCGAGCGGGTCGGGAAGGCCGTGCGGACGCCGGCTCGCGACACGATGCTCGCGCACGCGTCGGCCGGGATGGGACGGGGCCGGGCGTTCGGGCTGCACGAGGCGCTCGACCAGACCGGAGCCGTCACCGGCCCGCTGCTGATGGCGGCCGTACTCGCCCTCGGCGGGCAGTACGAACTCGCCTTCGCGCTGCTCGCCGTGCCGGGAGCGTTCGCGATCCTGGCCCTCGGCCGGCTGCGCCGTCGGGCGCCGGATCCGCTGGCGTGGGAGCCGGCGGTCAGGGTGGCCGAGAGCAAGAAGTTGCGGCTCGGCAGTGACCTGCCGCCGCTGTTCTGGCGCTACGCCGCGTTCTCTGCAATGACCATGTTCGGGTTCGCGACGTGGGCGCAGCTCGGCTTCCACGACACTGCCGCGCGCCTCGTGCCGAACGGCGTCGTACCGGTGCTGTACGCAGCGGCCATGGCCGCGGCCGGGCTGGCCGCTGTGGGGTTCGGTCGGGTCTACGACCGGGTCGGGTACCGCGGGCTGCTCGTGCTGCCCCCGCTGGCCGCGGCGGTTCCCTTCCTCGCGTTCTCGCACACTGTCGTGCTGCTCGTGCTCGGCGCGCTCGTGTGGGGCGCTGCCTCCGGCGTCCACGATTCGACAATGCGCGCCGCGGTCGCCGATCTCGTCCCGGCCGGTCGCCGCGGTGCGGGCTACGGCACGTTCACCGCGATCTACGGTCTCGCCTGGCTCGGCGGCGCCGTCGTGATCGGCGCGCTCTACGAGCACGGCACCGCCGCTGCGACGTGGTTCGTGGTGGGTGTGCAGGTGGTCGCGCTGGGGTTGCTGGTGCCCGTCGTCCGGGCGCGCCGAAGCCCCCAACCGTTGACCTCGGGATCGTGACGAAAGTCGCTAGCAGGCTGCTTGCAATAGCTAGCAGTACTCAGGAACAATGGGAACTGTGATAGCCGCAGGACCAAAGGAACAAGCCAAGCGAAGCGGCGCTGCGATCGGTGAGTTCATTCGTGAGCAGCGTGAGCAGGCGCAGGTCTCGGTGCGTCAACTGGCGCGCCTGGCCGGGGTCTCCAACCCCTATCTGTCGCAGATCGAACGCGGGCTGCGCAAGCCGAGTGCCGACATCCTGCAGCAGATCGCGAAGGGGCTGCGCATCTCCGCGGAGCAGCTGTACGTGCGCGCCGGAATCCTCGAGGCGCACGACGGCGACCCTGAGGTCGTAGCGGCGATCCTGGCCGACATCGGCCTGAGTGAGCGCCAGAAGCAGGTGCTCGTCGAGATCTACCAGTCGTTCCGACGCGAGAGCGGGACGGCCGGGGCGCAGGCGGCCGGATTCTGATCCGGCCGGGCAGCGCGCCCGTCCCAATGCAACGCATCGAGAACACCGACCCGTGAGGAGCACCATCATGTCGATCACCAACGACATCCGAAGTTATGCCGACACCGCGCTCGAGCAGGGCAAGCAGGCCGTCGGACAGGCCGTCGACCAGGCCGTCGACCAGGCCGTCGGCGCCGTCGGCACCGCGCAGGCGCAGTTCAGCGAGATCACCGGTACCGCGCGCAGCAACGTCACCCAGCTGACCAACCGCGCGAGCGGCGCGGTCATCGACCTGCGCACCCAGGCCGAGAAGACGCTCAACCTCGAGGCCATCCGCACCGCGGTCGAGCCGTACCTCGCGCAGGCCAAGCAGTACCGCGCCGGCGTCACCGACCGCGCCGAGGGGCTGTTCGAGACCGTCAAGTCGGACAAGCGCGTCGCGAAGGTCGTCGCCACCGCCGAGTCGCTGACCGGCGGCGTGGTCGGCACCGTTGTCGAAACGGTGAACGAGCGCGTCCTCAAGCCCGTGTCGGCGCTGACCGGCCGCAACGTCAAGCCGGTCTCGAAGCCCTCGGCGTCGCGGAGCACCACCCGCAGCACGAAGCCGGCGAGCAAGCCTGCGACCACCCGCCCCGCGGCTAAGGCCACCGCGACGAAGAGCGCCACCAAGAACGCTGCGAAGAAGACCGCCGCCAAGAAGACCGCCGCCAAGAAGACCGCCGCCAAGAAGACCGCCGCCAAGAAGACCGCCGCCAAGAAGACCGCCGCCAAGAAGCACCGGCCGCCAAGAGCACGGCTGCCAAGAGCACGGCGACCAAGAGCACGGCTGCGAAGAGCACGGCCAAGAAGCCGGGCGCCAAGAAGGCGACCAGCTGAGGCACGCTCCAGCGCGGACCAGTACCGCACAGCACCGCACCGCACAGCACCGCGTCCGCTGCCCCGTCCGAGTTCGCTCGGGCGGGGCAGTCGTCGTCCAGCCGTCGCTCCGGCGACCCAACTTGAGTTCGGTCATTACTCTGGACGTGTGCTCGTGGTCTCGCAGTTCTACTACTACACGGACTGGATCCTGTTCTGGGGCCTGCTTGCGCTGCGCGTGTGGGCTCTGGCCGACTGCCTGACCCGCAAGGTCGCAGCCTTCCCCGCGGTCGACAAGCTGACCAAGCCCGCTTGGCTCGCGATGCTCGTGCTCGGCGCGCTGTTCAGCGTGCTTTCCTGGGACCCGTTGGGGATCTTCTCGCTGATCTCTGTGGTCATCGCCGCGGTCTATCTCGCCGACGTGCGCCCGGCGGTGCGCGAGATCAGCGGCGGGACCCGCTGACCGGCGGTACCGCGCTGCTCGTGCTCTCGCCGCCCGGCAGGGCATAGCCGGGCAGCGGCTGACCGGGGAAGGACGCGAGGAAGGTCATCGCGAGCCCGGCGAGCAGCTGATCGCCGTCCGGCACGCGATCGGGGTCGAGCAGGTACTGCACCGCGAGCCCGTCGCACACGGCGATCACGAACGAAGCGACCGCGAGACAGCGCGGATCGTCCGCGGTGATGCCGTCGCCCAGGGACTGGGCGGCGCGTTCGGCGACCATCGTCCGGACCGCCTGCATGTGGTGGGCCAGCTGAGCGCGCAGGGTCGGTTCACGCTGGGCCTGGGCGAGCGCCTCGACGTAGGCCTGGAGCATCGGCCCGCGGTCGGGCAGCGCGTCGCGCACGGCGACCCACGTGGTCAGGGCCCGTTGGATCGGCGTCGCCGCCGGATCGGCCATGACGAAATCGGCGAGCTGCCGCGCCCAGTCGGCGAAGGCGTCCTCGATGGCCTGGTTCAGCAACTCGGCCTTCGAGCCGAAGTGGTAGCCGATGCTGGCCAGATTCGTGCTCGACTCGGCGACGAGGTCGCGCGCGGTGATGTGCGCGTAGCCCTGGCGTTCGAGCAGGGTGCGGGCGGCGGCGAGCAACTGTTCGCGATGACCCACTCCCCGAGTCTAGCTAGACGAGCGTTCTATACATATGTATAAATCCAGGTATGGCTGTCACCGAACGCTTCGTCATCCGTCGCGAACTGCCTGCCACCCTGCGCCTGCCGGACGGGCCTCGCTGGCCCGCTTTCGCGCAGACCCTGATGTTCATGGGGGCGCGCAAGATCTTCGCCCCGCGCTGGCAACGCAGGTACGGCGACGTGTTCTCGATCCACGTGGCGCCGGCTGGACGCGCAGTCGTGGTGAGCAGGCCCGAGCACATCCGGGAGGTCTTCTCCGGCCCGGCCGACGTGTTCCATGCCGGCGAGGGCAACGCGATCCTGGGCCCGATCATGGGCGAGCACAGCGTGCTGCTGCTCGACGAGGCCGAGCACCTCGCCGCGCGCAAGCGCGTGATGTCGGCCTTCCATGGCGAGGCGATCGCCCGCTGGGGGCCCGTTGTCGAGCAGCTGGCCGCGGACAGCGTCGCGGCATGGCCGGTCGACGCGCCCTTCGCCGTGCACCCGCACATGAACGACATCAGCCTCGAGGTGATCCTGCGCATCGTCTTCGGCATGACCGACGAGGCCCGCCTGGCGCAGATGCGGCCGCTGCTCAAGCGGCTGGTGCGGATCGGCCCCGTCATCTTTCTCGGCTGGCTCTACCCGCGGCTGGACAACATCGGCCCGTGGAAGCGGTTCAACGACGTGAAGCGGAGGACGGACGCGCTGATCCACCGCGAGATCGCCGAACGCCGCGGGGTCGCCGATCTGGCCGCGCGCACGGACGTGCTGTCGAAGCTGCTCGTGGCCGCCCCCGACCAGAGCGACGCAGAGCTGCGCGACCACCTCGTCACGCTGCTGCTCGCCGGGCACGAGACGACGGCGTCGACGCTGGCGTGGACCTGCCACGACCTCGCCCGCCGGCCCGAGGTGCTCGCGAAGACGCAGCGCGCCGCCGACGCCGCCAACGACGAGTACCTGGAGGCCGTGATCAAGGAGTCGATGCGCCTGCGGCCGGTGATCGGCGAGGTCGCCCGGCGCCTCAACAAGCCGGCCACCGTCGCCGGGTACGACCTGCCCGCCGGCGTCGTCGTCTTCCCGTCCATCGAACTCGTGCAACGGCGCGCGTCGGTGTATCCCTCGCCTGAGGAGTTCCGTCCCGAACGCTTCCTCGAGGGCAACCCGCCCCCGGCCACCTGGATCCCGTTCGGCGGCGGGATCCGTCGGTGTCTAGGCGCCGCCCTGGCGATGGTGGAGGCGAAGGCTGTGCTGAAGGTCGTCATGCGCAGCGTCGACATCTCGCCGGTCGGACGCGAGGAATGGCCACGTGCGCGCAATGTGACGACGATTCCGGCGCGGGGCGCGCGCATCATCAGCCGGCCGCGCTGAGCGCCGCCGCCGGTACGTGAGCACGGCGCCGAGCACGACGGCAATCACCGCGATACCGGCGAAGGCCGCCGCCTCGCCGCCCTGCTCGCCGAGCCCGTCCGGGGTCATGACGCATGCCGCGCACGACAGCGCGACGAGCCAGAACCGTTGGACGGTGTCCGCCCGGGCCGCGAGGCACACCAACCCCCACAACAGGAATTGCGGGTAGAGCACCGGCGCGGCCAGCGCGGTGGCCAGGAGCGCGAGACCGAGCGTCTGTTCCAGCGGGCGCATGCGCATCGTCATCAGCAGCGCGATGACCGCGACCACGCCGGCGACCGCCGTGGCGATGCGCGCACCGGTCTGCACGTCGTCGTAGGCAGCGGGCACGACCAGGCCGATCAGATTTCCTGCCGCGGTGGCCGGCGTGTAGCCGAGGTGCTCGTGGAACGCGTCGCCGAAGTTCGCCAGCCAGCCCAGGCCGTGGGGAACGGCGACGGTGACCAGGGCGAGGACGACCGCGACGAGGCCGACATCGCGAAGCACCCGCCGCCACGCCTCGCGCGCGGACTGGCCGAAGGCGTGATAGGCGATCACGACAGGGACCGTCACCAGCGCGACCGGCTTGAGCGCCGCCGCCAGCGCGATGGCGATCGCGGCGGCGGGCCACCTGCGCCGGCGCGCGGCAACCATTGCCGTCAGCAGCAACGCCGCGAGCAGTCCGACCAGTTGCGCGGCCGACACCACGAACAGCAGGACGGCCGGGTTGAGGACGGTGAGGCACAACGCGCTCTGCCGGCGACGACCGCCGGCGAGTTCGGCCGCACACCGTCCCACGACGATCGTGCTGACGAGCGCGATGAGGCGGAACACCAGCAGGGCCGGAACGACGGCGCCGCCGCACACGGTGACCACGAGGTGCCCGAGCATCGTGCTCAGCGGGCCCTCGCTGCTCTCGGCGCCGCGCCAGGTCGCGTCGATCGCGTCGACGATGCGCAACTCGCCCAGCTGTGACGGCGGCCGGATGTACGGGCTGACACCGGCGCGCGAGAGCAACCCGCGCGCGACCGCTGCGAAGACGTCCGTGCTCAGCAGCGGCGGCCCGATGACGAAGGGCACGGCCCAGCTCGCGGCCACGCTCCACAGCTGCCGCTCGGTGAGCCGGCGCCGCAGCGCCACCGCGAAGGTCACGATCCAGGTGACGAGCAGCGCGACGATCGCGCCGAGCATGACCAGTCCCGTCGCGACGTCGGTGATCCGGTAGCCGGCTTCGGGCAGCAGCCCCAGCCAACGATTGATCGGTACCGCCGACGGCGCCGCACCCAGGCGGGCGCCGGTCACCATGATCACTGCCGCGAACCCGAACCCGGTAGCGGCGAGGGCCGGGACGGGGCGGGCGACGACTGCCCGCCGGGCGGCGATCAGGCCGTCCAGCGCCTTCTCCGCCAAATCGTTCATGTGAGTTCGTGGCCCCCGGGTGCCGGTCAGTATGACGCACGGCCCCCGGCGGCCTCACGTCGGTTTTGCACGATCCTGACAATTCCGAGGCGGTGCGCTCACCTCGCCGCGGCAGGCTCGAAGCCGTCAGCAACGCACGATCAGCAATCACGAGGAGCACGATGTTCGGCAAGATCTTCGCCACCGCAGGCACAGCGGTCGCCATCGTCGGCGTCGGCACCGCGGCGCTCGCCACCAGCGGCTCGGACCCGTCCACGACCGCCGGGACGGGCCACGCGAACGGCCGGTCCGACGCCCACCACCATCGTCACGAACTGCACGCCATCCTGCGCCACGTGCTGCACGGCGAGGTCACGACCAAGGGCCAGGACGGGTTCGTGACCCACTCGGGAGTGCGTGGCGCGGTCACCGCGATCTCGCCGACCTCGATCTCGGTCAGGTCGACCGACGGGTTCACCGAGACCTTCACGCTCACCCACGACACCAAGGTCCGCGAGCGCACGCCCGGGCAGCACGGCGCCACCACGGGAGCGCTGTCGGACGTGAAGCAGGGCGATCAGGTGGCCGTGCTCGGCAAGGCGCCCGAGCACTCGTCGGCCGCTCCGGTCGCGCGCGTGGTCATCGACGGGCTCCGCGTGAAGTAGTCGCCTCAGGCCGGGGGCAGGCGCACGGTGAACCGTGCGCCGCCCTCGGGCGCGTGGCCCGCTTCCACGGTGCCACCCTGCCGTTGCACGAGGCGCTCGACGATTGCCAGGCCGAGGCCCGTCCCGACCTGTCGCACGCCGCGGTAGCGCCGGTACAGCTCGCCGCGCTCGAAGGCGACCGGCAGGTCGTCCGGGCGCAGTCCCGGGCCGCCGTCGCGCACCTCGGCACGCGCGCGTCCGTCCGGCTCGGTCGCGACGCCGAGCACGATCGGTGCCCCGGCCGGGGTGACGCGAAGCGCGTTCTCCATCAGCCCGTCCAGCACCTGGCGCAGCCTGGCCGCGTCGGCCCGGGCGAGCGCAGGCGCCGCTTCGAGACGGAACTCGACGCCGGCCCGCAGGCAGCGCGCCGACCAGACCACGGCCGCTGCCCGGGCGAGGGCAACGAGGTCGACCGGTCCCAGATCCAGCGCGACATCGGTGGCGTCGAGACGGGCGAGGTCGAGCAGGTCGCCGACGAGCCGTTCGAGACGCCGCGCCTCGGCGAGCACGACGGCACCGACCTCGGCGGTGCGCTCCGGCGGGACGACCGCGCCGGCCAGCGACTCGCCGTAGCCCACGATCGCGGTGAGCGGGGTGCGCAGGTCGTGGCTCACCGAGAGCAGGAACTCACGCTGGCGCGCTTCGGAGTGCGCGAGGCCCGCGGACAGCGTGTTCACCGCGGCCGCCACGTCGGCGATCTCGGCGGGGCCGTCCGGAGGCACCGTGACGTCGCGACGTCCCGCGGCGAGCGCCCGGGCTGCCGCGGCGGTGCGGCGCAGCGGGCGAGCGAGCCAGCGAGCGAGCGCCACGGCGAGCAGCGCCGACGCCGCGACACCGACGAGGATGGCCAACAGCGTTCGTCGCAGCGCGGCCTCGCCGCCGGCGGTGGCGTCGGAGCGGGCCTGGACGAGCACGATCGCGCCCCCCGCGACCGCCCGCGCCTCGAGATAGACGTGCCGGCCGCCGACGTCGCGGCTCGCCGAGATCGAGCGTCCTGCTCCGAGGCGGGCTCGATCGGCCGCAGTCAGGGTCTGCTGCACGATCGGGTCCGCCGGCACGAGCGTGCCCGACGTCGTCAGCAGGCACGCGTGCACGCGGATGGCCCGGAGCACGCGCCGCTTGAGCGGTCGGGCCACGCCCGCGCCGAGTTCGCGTTCGGCGGCGACGGCGAGGTTGCCGAGCTCTCGGCGGGCGCTGCGGTCGTCGCCCGAGCGGATGAGGTTGATCGCGAGCAGGCCGGCCACCGCACCGGTGACGGTCGCGGTGACGACGCCGAGCAGCGCGATCCGCACCCAGAGGGGGCCGCGGCGTGCGGTCATCGCCGCTCGGCGCGTGCGTCGACCGAGTAACCGACGCCCCGCACGGTCCGGATCGGGCCGGCGCCGCCGAGTTTCGCGCGCAGCTGCGCGATGTGGGCGTCGACCGTGCGGGTTCCCGCCGGGCTGGCGTAGCCCCACACCTCGCTGAGCAGCTGCTCGCGGGCGAAGACCCGTCCCGGCCTGCGCATCAGGAAAGCGAGCAGTTCGAACTCGGTCGCGGTCAGCGCGACCTCTGCGCCACCGAGGTAGCACCGGTGCTCGGGCAACATCGAGGCACAGGTCGCCGATCGCCATCGGCGGCGCGCCCTCCGGGCTGCCGCGGGTGCGCCGCAGCACCGTCGTGACGCGGGCGACGAGTTCGCGCGGCGAGAACGGCTTGGTGACGTAGTCGTCGGCGCCGAGTTCGAGACCGACGATCCGATCGACCTCGTCGTCGCGGGCGGTCACGAACAGCACGGGCGTCCAGTCGCCACCGGTGCGCAATGCGCGGCACACCTCGATGCCGTCCATGCCGGGCAGGCCGACGTCGAGCACGATCGCGGCCGGACGGTGCGCGCGCACCGCGGCGAGTGCGCCGTCACCGGTCGCCGCCACGAGCACGCCGTAGCCGGCCTGCGCGAGGTTCAGCCGGATAACGTCGGCGATCGCCGGCTCGTCCTCGGCGACGAGGACCAGCCCGCGTGCGGGGGCGTCGCCGACACGGTCCACGCGGCCACGGTAGCCGCGCGGGGTGGCGCACACGTCACGCCGATGTCAGAGCACTGTCAAGACGTCGACGCACTGAGCTGGTATTGTCTATTCAATCCATAGGCAAAGGAGAATTTGCATGCCCGGTCGATGTGCGGCTCCGGCGAGCGTGCCTGCGGTGATCACCCGCACGGCGGTGGCCGTGATCGGCGGCGGAGCCAGCGGCACCCTGGCGGCTGCGCATCTGGCCCGCGTCGCCGGGCGGCGCGGCACGAACCTGCAGGTGTTGCTGATCGACCCGCAGCCGATCGGGCAGGGCGTGGCCTACTCGACCGACGACCCGCGCCACCGGCTCAACGTGGCGGCCAAGGGCATGTCGCGCCTGGCCGGACGATCCCGACCACTTCCTGCGCTGGGTGCGCCGCCACGTCGCGGCCGACTTCCCCGCCGACGGCTTCGTGCCCCGCAGGCACTACCGCGCCTACCTGGCGCACGTGCTCGAGGACGCCGTCGGCGCGGCGGCCGGCGTGCGCCTGACCCACCTGCAGGCGCGCGCCACCGACCTGCGCCGGCACGGCCGGCGGCTGCGCGTCACCCTCGACGACGGCACCAGCCGTCCCATCGACGCCGCGGTCCTGGCCACCGGCCACGACGCGCCCTCGACCGCGTGGGCACCGGCGGCGTTGCGGCGCTCGGCCCGGTTCGTGGCCGACCCGTGGGCGAGCCGACGCTGCGCCCGGACGGTGCCGGCCGGCGGCGAGGTGCTGCTCGTCGGCGCCGGCCTGACGATGGCCGACATGGCCATGCGGTGGGGACAGGCCGGCGTCGGCGTGCATGTCACCTCGCGACACGGCATGCTGCCGCTGCCGCACGCGGGCGAACCCGCGCAGCCGGCGCCGGTCGGTGAGCCTCCCCGACGAGCCCGCTGACCCTGGCCCGCGCGCGGCGATTCGTGTTCGACCACATCCGCGCCACGGGTGACTGGCGCGCTGCCGTCGACGGGCTGCGGCCGGTCACGTCCGCGTTGTGGCAACGCCTGGACGAGCCGTCGCGCGCCGCGTTCCTCGCCACCGCGGCGCGCCGGTGGGACCGCGTGCGGCACCGCGTCGATCCCGCCATCCATGCCTGGCTCGACCAGCGGCGGGCGAGCGGCGCGCTGCACGTCCACGCGGCCGGTGTCGCCGGTGCGCGCGACACGGCCTCCGGCGTCGAGGTGACGCTCGACGGACGGTGCCACCCTGCAGGTCGCCGCAGTGCTCAACTGCACCGGCGCCGGCGTCTCGGTGCGGACGAGCGCCGACCCGCTGGTGATGAACCTGCTCGAGACCGGGCTGGCCGAACCCGGCCCGCTCGATCTCGGCTTCGCTGCCGACGCCGACGGGAAGCTGACCGTCGCAGGCGGGACGCCCGCGGCTATCTGGGCGATCGGGCCGTTGCGCCGCGGCGAGCTGTGGGAGAGCACCGCCCTCCCGGAGATCCGAGCGCAGGCCGCGGCGCTGGCCCGTTCGGTTCTCGCGGCGCTGCCCTCGCCGCGACTGGCGCGCCGTGCGCGCGACCCGTACGGGTTGCCGCTGTCGGCGAACTCCGCCGCTGCGGCCCACTACGTCGAGGCGATCGGACGCATCCTGCGGGTGCAGTCCGGTGCCGAGACGCTGGTGACGGCGGCGGTGCGCACCGATCCGTCGTTCGCGCTCGGCCATGCGGTCAATGCGCTGCTCGGTGTCGAATGGGGCGCCGAGGTCGACGTGCCCGCCGCGGTTCAGGCCGCGCGGCGGGCCTCGTCGGGCGCGGACGAGCGGGAGCGGCGCTTCATCGAGGTCGCGACAGCCCGGGCGGAGCAGCCCGGGCCGGAGTCCGCGGCCGCGCTGATCGCCTACATCCACGCCTATCCCGAGGACGCCCTCGCCGTGAGCCTCGCCGTGCCGACGATCGCCTTCGGCGGGGCGACCGAGGTGCCGGCGGAGGCCTGGGCGCTCGTCGAGGGACTCGAACCGATCTACCGCGACGACTGGTGGTACCGCTCGCTGCTCGCCTTCGTGCGCCAGGAGCAGAACCGGTTCGACGAGGCCGCCGAGCTAGCCCGCCTGGCGCTCGCCGACCGAGCCTGCGTCGGGACATGCGGTGCATGCGAAGGCCCACGTCCACTACGAGACCGGCGACCACGCGGCGGGGCTCTCGTGGCTCGACGCCTGGATCGCCTCGTGCGGCGCGCACGCCTCGCACCGGGCGCACTTCTCATGGCACGCCGCGCTGCACGAACTCGCTCTCGGCGACGACCGCGCCGCCGCGGCCCGGTATGCGGCGCAACTTGCGCCGCCGGCCGTCACCGGGATGCGTGCGCTCGTCGACTCGGCGTCCCTGCTGTGGCGCGGCTACACCGTCGGTGCGTGGCCCTCGATCGCCTCGGGCGGTGTGCTCGAGACGGTGCCGCGAGGGCTACTGGTCGACCCGCCGACGCCGTTCGCTGCGCTGCACGCCGCCGTCGCCCTCGCTGCCGCCGGCGACTGCCACGGACTGGCGGCCCTGCGCCGGTCGGCGTCCGGCCGCGACGACGAGGTGTTCACCGCGACCGTCGCCCCGCTCGCCGACGCCCTGCTCGATCTCGTGCACGACGACCCGGCCCGGGCCACGGACACGTTGCTGGAGCTGCCGGGCGTCGAGCGGCTCGGCGGCAGCGCGGCGCAGCGCGAGATCGTCGAGGACACGCTGATCCACTGCGCGACGCGGGCCGGGCGCGTGGAGCTGGCGGGCGAGCTGCTCGGCGCGCGCCTCGAGCGGCGCACCTCGCCGCGTGACGCGCGGCGGCGCGGCGCGCTCGGTGCGAGCGAGCGGGTGGCGCAGGACTGACCGGCAGCGGGCCGACCGGTCAGCAGCCGTCCGGGCCGGCGGGAAGCACGACGTCGCCGCGCCCGCCCTGCTCGGCACGGCGCCACAGCCGCGTGCTCGCGGCGCCGAAGGGCGCGGCGTAGGACGTGTCAGGACTGCAGCCGCCCTGGTGGTAGCCGCCGGTCACCCCGACGAGCGCGCCGCCCGCGGTGCGCCACGCGCCGCCACTCGTCCCGCCACCGAAGCCCTGGCAGTTGATCGCGGGATACGCGGGATGGGCGTTGCTGCGGTAGGTGGGGCGGGTGCAGTGCAGGGCCGTGTCGTTCGCGCCGGACAGGTAGCCGAACATCGTGATCCGGGTGCGCCGCGCGGGCGCGACGCCCAGGCGCAGCGCATGTACCCGTGACTCGATCCGGTGGCCGTTGTTCGGGGCCACCTGCAGGAACGCGAAGTCGTGATGCGGGTCCTTCGACTGCTGCCAGGTGGCGTCGACGAACACCGCGACGACCCGCCACGCCCCGTCCGGCGCTCGTCCCTTGCGATAGCCGGGCACGAACTCCAGGCCCGTCCCGTTGCCGGAGACGCAGTGCGCAGCGGTGGCGACCAGGTCGAGGCCGGAGCTGTGCACGACCGCGCCGGAGCAGAAGTGGCTCGAGTGCCGGTAGTCGCCGACGAACAGCGCGCCCTGCGCCGGGCCGCGGGTGACTGTGCGGCCGACAGGGCACTACGTGGCCGTCGAGCGCCGCCGGCCGGTCCGCTCGTCACGAACACCGCGGCTGCGGTCATCGCCACCACCGCTGCCGCGCGCAGACCACGCATCGGGACAGGGTACGGCCGACCGGGACGTGAACGCCTGTCGAACAGCGCGGGTCGGGAGTGACTCCGCGACACCGTGTGTCGTTTACTTGGGCGTGACCCTGAGCAGAAGAGCGTTCCTGTCGAGTGCCGCCGTGGCCGGCGCCGGTGCTGCTGGCGGCGCGATCGGGCTGGGCGACGCGTTCAGCAGCGACGCGGTGGTGGCGCCCCGGTTGCCCGCCCCGCAGCACTCCGGCATTGAGCACATCGTCGTGGTGATGATGGAGAACCGCTCCTTCGACCACTTCCTCGGCTGGGTGCCGGGCGCCGACGGCAAGCAGGCCGGGCTGACCTTCACCGACCGGCTCGGCCGGCGCCACAACACCTTTCACCAGACCAACTTCAACAGCTGCGGATTCAACGATCCGGACCACTCGTACGAGGGCGGGCGCATCGAACTGAACGACGGCAGGTGTGACGGCTGGCTGCGAGCCGGGGAGAACGACTCGCTCTCGATCAGCTACTACAAGCAGGCCGATCTCGCCTTCCTGGGCAAGGCCGCGGTCGACTGGACGACCTGCGACCGCTACTTCGCCGCGACCCTGGCCGAGACCTACCCGAACCGCTTCTACCAGCACAGCGCGAAGACCGACCGGCTGCACAACTCGACGACGATCTCGACGATGCCGACGATCTGGGACCGGCTCAAGGCGAAGGGCCGCACCGGGACCTACTACTTCTCCGACGTGCCGTTCCTCGCGCTGTGGGGCACGAAGTACCTCTCGATCGCCAAACCGTTCGCGCAGTTCGTCGCCGACGCCGCGAGCGGCAGTCTGCCCGACGTGTCGTTCGTCGACCCGCGGTTCGAGGACGAGGCGTCCGGTTCGTCGGCCGACGACCACCCGCACGCCGACATCCGCGCCGGCGAGGCCTTCCTCAACCAGGTCTACACAGCCGTCACCACAGGCCGGAACTGGGCGAACACCCTGCTGATCATCAACTACGACGAATGGGGCGGCTTCTACGACCACGTCGCGCCGGGGTTCGCACCCGACGCCCACCCGTGGACGGCGCGCCGCGGGTTCCGCGTACCGGCGGTCATCATCTCACCGCATGCGAGGGCCCGGATCGATCACACGGTGTTCGACCACACCTCGATCCTGCGCGCGATCGAATGGCGGTGGGGGCTGCGTCCGCTGACCCGACGTGACGGGCACGCGAACAACATCGTGTCGGCGCTCGACTTCTCGGCCACCCGGCTCGCGCCGTCCTACGGCGTCATCGCCCCACCGCCGCCGACGGACTGTTCGGCACCGACCGGCACGACCGGTGAGAGCACCGAGTGGTCGGGCCTGAAGAAACTTGCGCTCCGCCAGGGCTGGGAGCTGCCGTCATGAGACGACTCCTCGCTGTGGCGGCAAGCCTGCTCGCCGTTGCCGGAACCGTCGCGGCCGCGCAGGCGTCGCAGCCACACGCGGCCGTGCAGCACGCCGTCCCCTTGTCGAACTACGTGCCGCCCGCGCGGCACGTCTTCGTCATCAACATCGAGAACAAGGGTTACGCAGAAACCTGGGGTCGGCTGTCGAAGGCGCCGTACCTGGCGAACACGCTGCGCAAGAAAGGGGTGCTGCTCTCGAACTACTACGGCACCGCGCACAACTCCCAGCCCAACTACGTCGCGCAGATCTCCGGCCAGGCGCCGAACCCGCAGATGCAGGGCGACTGCCAGGTGTACTCGAGCTTCGTCGGCAGCGGCACCGTCGCGCCGCAGCAGGCTGTGGGGCACGGCTGCGTGTTCCCGAAGACGGTGAACAGCCTGCCGATGCAACTGGCGCGCGGTGGGTACTCGTGGCGTGGCTACATGCAGGACATGAAGACGCCGTGCCTGCATCCGGCGTTGAACAGCCAGGACACCACGCAGAAGGCGGTGAAGGGCGACCAGTACGCGGTGCGGCACAACCCGTTCATGTACTTCACGGCGATCACCGGGCGGCCGGCGTACTGCAAGCAGCACGTGGTCAATCTCGACCTGCTCCGACGCGACCTGCGCTCGCGCGCGACCACGCGCAGCTTCAGCTACATCACCCCGAACCTGTGTTCCGACGGGCATGACTCGCCTTGCGTCGACGGACGGCCAGGCGGGCTGAAATCGGTCAACACGTTCATGCGCACGTGGGTGCCGCGGATACTGAACTCACCCGCGTACAAGGCGAACGGCGTCCTGATCATCACCGCCGACGAATCGGACGGTCCGCAGTCGGACTCGTCGGCGTGCTGCAACGAGCAGGCCGGCCCCAACTCGCCGATGCCCGGCATCGTGGGCATGGGCGGCGGGCGGATCGGTGCGCTGGTCATCTCGCGGTGGGTCGAGCCCGACACCTACAGCACGACGCCGTACAACCACTATTCGCTGCTCGCGTCGATCGAGAACATCTTCCGGCGTCCGTACCTCGGCTTCGCGGGTCAGCAGGGGCTGTACCGGTTCGGGCTCGACGTCTACAGCAACTACCACCACCGCTGACCACTGTGGACGCGACGGGAGGGTCAGAGACCCTCGCGCATGACTTCGGCCAGCCGCGCCGCGCGCTCGCTGCGGAAGACGTCCTCGAGCAGCATCGGCTTCCCGTCCGGGCCGGCGAGGGGCATGCGCCAATTGGGGTAGCCGACGTTCGCGCCCGGCTGGTTCTGCGTGCGCCGGTCGCCGACAGCGTCGGTCAGTGCCAGGCAGCGCAGCCGGGCCGGGCTGAATCCGAGCGCACGGTGCAGTGCCACGACCGTCTCGTCGTGGGACGCGTCGGGCGCGAGCAGGCCACGCTCGCGCATGGCGTCGAGCCAGGCGCCCTGTTCGGCTCTGTCGGCGTCGAGTTCCTCGTCGAGTGAACGGACGAGCAGGCCGAGGTCGTGCCGCAGCCGGATGTGGTCGCCCGCGAGATAGCCCGTCGTCGGCGGGAGATCGTGCGTGGTGACCGAGGCGAGGCAGTACTCGCGCCACCGTTCGGGCGCGAGCGGGCCGCCGCCGCCGTCGTAGTCGAACTCGAACCACAGCACGGACGTGCCGAGCAGCCCGCGCTCGCGCAGATAGTCGCGCACCCATGGCTCGACGGTGCCGAGGTCCTCGCCGACGACAACCGCTCCGGCGCGGGCCGCCTCGAGCGCGAGGATGCCGATCGACGCGTCGTGGTCGTAACGCACGTACGTGCCCTCGGTCGCGCCCGCTCCGGACGGGATCCACCACAGCCGGAACAGCCCGATCACGTGATCGACGCGCAGGCCGCCCGCATGGCGCAGGCTGTTCGCGATCAGCTCGCGCAAGGGGGCGTAGGCGAGTTCGGCCAGGCGGTCGGGTCGCAGTGGTGGCTGTTCCCAGTCCTGCCCGGTCTGCGCGTAGGCGTCCGGGGGAGCACCGACGGTCATCCCGCGCGCGAGGTCGTCCTGCCACGTCCAGGAGTCGGCGCCGGTCGAGCTGACACCGACGGCGAGATCGTGCACGATGCCGAGGTCCATTCCGTAGGCACGTGCTGTCGACTGCGCCTGGGCAAGCTGTTCGTCGACGAGCCATTGCAGCCAGCGGTGGAAGTCGATCTGGCTCGCGTGCTCGGCGGCGAACGTGGCCACAGCTGCATTCCGTGGGTGCTGCAGATCGGCCGGCCAGTCGTGCCAGTCGTGACCGTGTACCTCGGCCAGAGCGCACCAGGTCGCGAAGTCGGCGAGCGCGTGACCCTCGCGCCGGCAGAAGGCGCGGAACGCGATCTCACGTCCCTCCGATCGTCCCGCGCGGAACGTCTGCTCGAGCGCCGCACGCTTGACCATCCACGCCGCGTCGCGGTCGACGAGTTCGCTGCGGTTGTCGAGTCGCGTGCTCTGCTGGGTCTCGCGATGTTCAGGGATCCTGTCCATCCGCAGATAGATCGGGTTGGCGAAGCGGCGCGACGTGGGCAAGTAGGGCGACGGCTCGACGGGCACGATCGGCGCGGCCGCGTGCAGCGGGTTGACCAGTACGAAGCCGGCGCCGTGCTCGGTCGCCGACCACACGGCCAGGTCGGTGAGATCGGTGAGGTCGCCGACGCCGGTCGAGTCCTGCGAGCGCACGCTGTAGAGCTGCGTGGCCAGGCCCCAGACTTTGCGGTCGCCGATGCGCGACGGCATGCCGAGCCGTGCCGGCGTGACGATCAACGTGGTGTCGTGCTGCTCGCCGGACGTGTACGCGTGCAGGCGGTGATAGCCGAGTGGAAGGTTCGTGGGCAGCGTCGCCCGAGTGGTCGCCACCCACCGTCCGTCGATCTCCCGCGGGGCAGCCGTGTCGGGCTCGGTCGCGGGGTTCGAGTGGTACGCACCGTCCTCGAGGGTGATCCAGACGTCGGCCGATGCGCCGTCGGTGACGTGCACGTCGACGGTGCGGTGTTCGCCCTGGCGCACCACCACGTACGTCGGCAGCACCTGGCGCCATGTGCTGCGGTACCGCTCCTGCAGCGCGCGCTCGCAGGCTGCCGGGGTCGAGGCGTCGATGTCGAGGGCGGCGAGCACGGCGGTCAGGGTCTCGTCACTGACCCGGACGTGCTGGTTGCGCCAGTCCCAGTACTCGACCGCGACGCCGTAGGCGGAGGCGAGTTCGCGCAGCGCGTCGGTCACAGGCAAAAGGCTAGCTAGTAGTCGAACAGCGTGAGCTGAGCCATCGCCGGCTTGCGGGGCGCCAGCTTGGGCAGGCGCGGCGGCGATGAGTAGCCCTGCCACGACGCGTCGATCCACGCCGGCGGTTCCTTCGGCTTCGCCTCGTCGACCCCGGCGAGCACCCGTACCGCGTCGTTGACCGTCCAGGTCAGCTGTTGGCCACGGAACGTCGTCGCCACCTGGGTCGCGTCGAGCGGCAGTGGACGCGGCGCGATCGCGACATCGTGGCGCATCGTCATGACCTCGCAGTTGCGCTGCCAGTTCTCGCGCGCGTCGGCTGCGGCCAGCTTGCGGGCGAGGCCGGGCCCGAACCGGGTCGCCACGGCGTCGGGTGCGTCGAAGACCGCGGCGGCGCAACCGAACTCGGTGAGCAGGCGGGCAGCGGTCCGCGGGCCGACGCCGCGCACGCCGGGAAGGTTGTCGGAGGGGTCACCACGCAGCGCCGCGTAGTCGCGGTACTGCTCGGGCCGGACGCCGAGCAGCATGACGAGCCGGTCTGCCGTCATGAGCGGTGACGCGTCGACACCGCCGTTGATGATGCGCAGCACACGCGTGGAGTCGTCGATGAGCGCGAACGCGTCGCGGTCGGATGTGACGATGACGGTCTCGCCGCCGCACCGGCGCGCGTGCTCGGCGGTCGAGGCCAGCACGTCGTCGGCCTCGAGGCCCGGCGGGACGACGACGGTCACGCCGAGTTCGCGCAGCGTCTCGATGGCGCAGGCGAGTTGCTCGACGAGCGTCTCGAGCTTCTCGGTCCGCTGCGCCTTGTACTGCGGCCACCGCTCGCGCCGCTCGGATCGCTCGGCGTCGTCGAAGCCGACCACCACGGCGCTCGGCCGCATTCGCTCGACCGCGGCCACCAGCTGGGTGAGCAATCCGCGAACCGCCCAGGTCGGGACGCCGGTGTGCGCCTGGGAGTGGTAGCTGCGGTGGACGAGCGAATTCCCGTCGATCGCCATGAGCAGCGGGCCGTCCACGCGTCCACTGTGCCACGGCATGCCGACGTCTCGTGACGTCCCGCGCCGGTGCGTGACGCCTCATGCGTTGAGTGACGTCCCACGGGGTTGAGTGACGCCTCCGAGGTTTGCGTGACGTCCCACGGGGTTGAGTGACGCCGAAAACGGCGTCACTCGACCTCCGGGGACGTCACTCAACGGCGAGGACGTCACGCAACGGTGGCTCAGGTGAGCGGACGGGTGGCGCCGAAGAAGTCGGAGGACACGTCGCCCAGCGGCGTGATGCGCACGATGTCGCCCGACTGCGGCGCCTGGATCACGTTTCCGTCGCCGACGTAGATCGCGACGTGGTGGATGCCGGCGGCGGTGCCGTCGCTGCTCCAGAAGACGAGGTCGCCGGGGAGCAGCGCGTCCGGGGCGGGGTGCACCGACCCCGAGTGGTACTGCGTCGCGGCGAAGTGGGCCATGGACAGGTACGGCGCCCACGCGTAGAGCGCCAGACCGGAGCAGTCGAAGCCGACGTAGTGGCAGTCGAGGTGCGCGTCACCGGGTGCGCAGACGCCCTGCGTCGGACCGTCGGCGTTGCCCGCCGGCCCAGGCGTAGTTCGTGCCGATGTAGGGCAGGGCGCGCTCGACGACGGTGCGGCCCATAGCGGGCGTCCAGTGCGGGCCGGCGGGGGCGGGCTTGCGGTGCTTGTTCTTCAGCGCGAGCTTGGTGTAGGCGAGGTTGAGCGCGCCGGCCCGCCTCGGGTCGGCGGTCGACCAGCCGCCCAGGAACGACGACAGTGCTGCGTCGGCGACCTTCTGGCTCACCTTGGCGTTGCCCAGGGCGGCTGTGAGCGTGGTGATCGTGCGCTTCGCGTCGGCGAGTGCGGCATCGGCCTCCGACCGCAGACCGGCCAGCCGTGCGGTCTCGCGGGTAACCGTGACCTCGGCCGCCGACTGCGCCGCTTCGGCGTGCCGCAGAGTCTGCAGCGCGAGTTTGAGCTGCCCGACGACGGCGGCCTGGTGGGCGACGAGCATGCCCTGCTCGGAGCCGGTGTCGAGCACGGCGGAAGGATCGTCGGCGATGAGCAGGCTGCCGATGGTCGAGATGCCGAGCGAATCGGGGCCGGTGTAGGTCTCGTAGGCCGCGGCGGCCGCAGCAGCGAGCATCTGTTGGTCGTGGCGAAGGGCGGCCCTGGCCGAGGCGACGCGTTCGGCAGCCGTCACTGCGGCCGCGCGGGCGCGGGACTCGACGCCGAGTTGCGCGACGTAGCGCTGTTCGGCGGTCGCGGAGGCCTCCGAGCGCTGTTGCACCCGCTTGGCCTCGGCGGCGATTTGCTGGGCGAGTGTGGCCACCCGGTGGTCGGCACGGTTCTTGGCCGCCTGCGCACGCGCGCCGGCCTTGAGATCGATCAGGCTGGGCTTGGTGGCGGTGCCGCGGCCGGGCTCCGCCTTGCCAGGTTGCGCCGGTGAGGTCGAGCCGGACGGGGCCTTCCCCGTGGAGGGTCGCGGACTGTCGGTGCCGGCGGCCGTCTTCGACGGCGCGGTCGGTGACGCGGTCGGCGACTTCGTGGGCGATTCAGGCGGTGATGCGGTCGGCGACTTCGTGGGTGACGTCGGCTTCGGTGACGGAACCGGGACGGTCGGCGTCGAGGTGACGGGCAGCCGGGTCGGCAGACCTGTCGGCGTCGCGACGGCCGCCGAAACGCCGCACGCCAGCAACGCGGCGGCCGAGACTGCCACTGCTGTCACTCGTGCGTACACCGTCGACCACCGTTTCTCCCCTGTCGTTGCCTTCCACATCGGCAATTTCGGGACGAACCTGAGGCCGGCTGTTTCTCCTACGGGCGTTCGCGGTGACCGGAGCGATCACTCGTCCGGCGCAATCCGCAGCGTCGCCACACCACGCATCTCGAAGGTGCGCCCACCGGCGGTCTCGACGTAGCGCAGCAGCACCGCCTCGCAGCCCGGGCAGCGCGCGATCATGCCCATCGGCGCGCCGTACACCGTGACCGTCGCGACGACATCGCTGCGGCCGCATCCCGCACAGACGAAGACGGCAGTTGTGAGGTCGGTGCTGAACAACCCGCTGAGCGGGCCGGCGAGGGCGTTACCGTCGAGGTGTGCGGTCATCTCATCCTCCGATGGCTCCGAAACGTTCGGCTCGAATCCGGTTTCCGTCGTGACCCGCTGCAAGCAGCAGCGCGATGACCGATTCCACGAATGGGGTCGGCCCGCAGGTGTAGCAGATCGGCTGCCGGTCGGACGTCCACCCGAGCTCGGCGAGGTCGCGCGCGTCGATGCGGTGCGCACCGCGTGCATCGTCCGGCGGCGTGGCGCGCGTGTGCAGCAGCGTGACGTCGTCGTGATCACGAAGTTCGTCGGCGAAGTACACGTCCTCCGGTGTGCGCACCGAGTAGATCAGCCGCAGCGGTGCGGCCGCAGACGCAGCGCGGTGGGCGCGCAGGATCGCGACGAGCGGCGCCACGCCCGAACCGCCGCCGATGAGCAGCGCCGGGTCGGGCTGTTCGGGGCGCCAGACGAACCATTTTCCGAGCGGGCCGAGGATCTCGACGACATCGCCCACTTCGATGTCGCGGGCGAGGTAGGGCGACACCTCGCCGTCCGCGACGAGTTGCACGGTGATCTCGATTTCCTCGCCGTTCTGCGGCGCCGACAGCGAGTAGCTGCGTTGCGCGGTGTATCCGTCCTCGGCCGTGAGCCGGAGATCGATGTGCTGTCCGGCGAGATGTCCCGGCCAGCCGGGGACGGTGAACCGCAGCGTGCGGGCGGTCGGCGTCTCGTCGCGGACGGCGACGAGACGCGCTTCCCGCCACCTGCGTTCTAGTCCCCGTCGTAGCGCTGTTCTCGCCATGGGTCCCCGTACATGTGATAGCCGAGGCCCTCCCAGAACCCGGGCTCGTCGGCGTCCATGAGCTGCACGCCGTTGACCCATTTGGCCGACTTCCAGAAGTACAGGTGCGGGACGAGCAGCCGCGCCGGTCCGCCGTGCACCGGCGCCAACGGCTCGCCCTCGAACTCGAAGGCGACCCAGGCCTTGCCGTCGGTCAGGTCCTCGAGCGGCAGGTTGGTCGTGTACCCGCCGTAGCAGTGCGCCATCGCGTAATCGGCGGCCGTGTCGACGTCGGCGAGCAGGACGTCGAGCGACACCCCGCGCCACGTCGTGCCCAACTTCGACCAGTGCGTGACGCAGTGGATGTCGACGGTGCGTTCTTCGATCGGCAGCGCCATGAACTGCGCCCATGTCCAGCTGTGCTGCCGGCCGGTCTCGGTGGTGACAGTGAAGGCCCACCGGTCCTGCGCGACCGACGGCGTAGGGCCGGCCGACAGCACCGGGAAATCGTGCGTGAGGTACTGGCCCGGCGGCAGTTCGGGGTCCTGTTCGCGCCGGCCGTGGAAACCACGACTGAAAGTGGCCATCCGTGCGGCGCCCCTCCTGGCAGGTCCTCCAAGACCTGACCCGGCTCATCATTCCCGGACGTGGCGCGTTCAGGAAGAGGCCGCGCAGCGGTTCCCGACCCTGACTTGACCCGTGGTTCAGCGCTCAGTGGGACTCGCGGGTGACGGCCGAGCCGCTGGCGCCGGTCAGGAAGTCGAGGTCGGCGCCGGTGTCGGCCTGCTGGACGTGGTCGACGTACAGGCGCTCCCAGCCGCGGTGCGGCGCGGCGTAGGCGGTCACTGTTGCCTCATTGGGTCTCCGGGCAGCGAGGTCGTCGGCGGGGACGTCGATGTCGATGCGGCGCGCGGGCACGTCCAGCACGATCATGTCGCCGGTGCGCACCAGGGCGAGCGGGCCGCCGGCGGCCGCTTCCGGCGCCACGTGCAGGACGACGGTGCCGTAGGCGGTGCCGCTCATCCGGCCGTCGCAGATACGCACCATGTCACGGACGCCCCGGGCGAGCAGTTTCGGCGGCAGCGGCATGTTCGACACCTCGGGCATGCCGGGGTAGCCCCGCGGTCCGCAGCCGCGCAGCACGAGCACCGAGTCGGCGTCCACATCGAGGTCCGGGTCGTCGATGCGCGCGTGGAAGTCCTCGATGCTGTCGAATACCAAGGCCCGTCCGCGGTGGCGCAACAGGTTCGGCGACGCGGCGGCAGGCTTGATCAGAGCGCCGTCAGGCGCGAGGTTGCCGCGCAGGACGGCGATGCCGCCTTCGCCGACGAGCGGCGCGGCGCGGGGACGGATGACCTCGGGGTCCCAGATCGCGGCCTCTTCGAGGTGGTCGACCAGTGGCGCGCCGGTCACGGTGACTGCGTGCGGGTCGAGCAGGTCGCTGACCTCGTGCAACACCGCCGACAGTCCACCCGCGCGGTGCAGGTCGTCCATCAGGAACCGTCCGGCCGGGAGCAGGTCGACCAACACGGGCACGCGTGAGCCGATGCGGTCGAAGTCGTCGAGGGTGAGATCGATGCCGAGCCGTCCGGCGATGGCCAGCAGGTGCACGACGGCGTTCGTCGAGCCGCCGATCGCCGCCAGCGCGACGATCGCGTTGTGGAACGAGGCCTTGGTCAGGATCGTGCTCGGCCGCCGGTCGACCTCGACCATCTCGACGGCCAGCTTCCCGGTGCGGTGCGCGCCTGCGAGCAGTCTGCTGTCCGGGGCCGGCGTTCCGGCCAGCCCGGGCAGCACGACTCCGAGCGCCTCGGCGACGAGTGCCATGGTCGACGCGGTGCCCATCGTGTTGCAGTGCCCGCGACTGCGGATCATCGCTGACTCCGACCGGGTGAAGTCGTCGTTCGACAGCGTGCCGGCCCGGACCTCCTCGGACAGCCGCCACACGTCCGTCCCGCAGCCCAACGGCGTGCCCCGGAACGTCCCCGTCAGCATCGGGCCGCCCGGGACGACGACCGCCGGCAGGTCGACCGACGCGGCGGCCATGAGCAGCGACGGGATGGTCTTGTCGCACCCGCCGAGCAGGACGACGCCGTCGATCGGGTTGGCGCGCAACATCTCTTCGGTCGCCATCGCGGCCATGTTGCGCCACAGCATCGCCGTCGGACGCAGTTGCGTCTCGCCCAGCGACACAACCGGCATCTCCAACGGGATGCCGCCGGCCTCGTAGATGCCGTCGCGAACTGATCGGGCTACTTCGGTCAGGTGTGCGTTGCACGGTGTCAGGTCCGAAGCGGTGTTGGCGATGACGATCTGCGGCCGGCCGAACGCGTCGTCGGGCACGCCGCGGCGCATCCATGCCCGGTGGATGTAGGCATTGCGATCGTGACCGTCGTACCACTGAGCGCTGCGCAGGCTCACTGCCCGCCACCTTCCGACTCCGGACCCGATGGTCTAACTTCTGGAATCTCATGGAGGCTACGCAGCACCCGTCGCGGACGACAGCACCCGTCGCGGTGACGATGCGGGCGTGGGTGCTGACCGGGCCTGGCGAGGGCGGCGTCGCCGAGGTGCCTGTCCCGGCAGCCGCCCCGGGCGAGGTCGTTGTCGACGTCGAACGCGTCGGCCTGTGCGGCACCGACGTCGAGTTCTTCACCGGGCACATGTCCTACCTGCAGACGGGTCACGCCCACTATCCGATGAGATTGGGCCACGAGTGGTGCGGCACGGTCGCGGCGGTCGGGCCCGGCGTCGACCATGCGTGGGTCGGCCGGCGGGTCACCGGCGACACGATGCTCGGCGATGGAACCTGCCGCCGCTGCCGGCGAGGCCATCAGCACGTCTGCGAGCAGCGGCAGGAGGTCGGTATCCGCGGCGATCGTCCCGGTGCGCTCGCCGAGAAGCTCGCCGTGCCGGTCAGCTCGTTGCACCGGCTTCCCGATTCCGTCGACGAGACAGCGGGCGCGCTCGTCGAACCGGGCGGCAATGCCCTGCGGGCAATGACCGCGGCGCGGCTCACCGACGACGATCGGGTGCTTGTCGCCGGTCCTGGGACGATCGGTCTGCTCGCGGCAATGTTCGCGCGCGCCGCCGGCGCCGAGGTGCATCTGCTCGGCCTGCCCGGCCCCGCGCTCGAGTTCGCGCGGTCGCTCGGTCTCGGGGCGTGCTGGACGGACGCCGATCTCCCCGACCTCGCGTTCGACGCGGTCATCGACGCGACGAATGCGGCGGAGCTGCCGGCCCGCGCGCTCGAGCTGGTCGAGCCGTCCGGGCGGGTCGTCTACATCGGCCTCGCCGGCACACCCAGCATGCTCGACACCCGCGTGCTCGCGCTCAAGGACGTCACCGCAGTCGGCGTGCTCTCGGCGTCGCCGGCACTCGACGCGACCATCGACGCGTACGCGACCGGGCAGATCGACCCGCGACCGCTGGTCGCGGCCACGCTCGGGCTCGATGCCGTCGGACGGGTGCTTGCCGGCGCACACGTTGCGGGCGTCGGTCCGAAGACCCACATCGACCCGAAGCGGTAAGGCCGCTTGAAGGAACAGCGCCGAGGGTGGGCCCCGCGGGGCTCGAACCCGCAACCTACGGATTAAAAGTCCGCAGCTCTGCCAATTGAGCTAGAGGCCCAAGAGATACGGCCCCGAGGACACTCGCCGCCTGCACCCCTGCACGCCAAGTCTGTCAGATGTCGCCGCGCACGCTGACCGCGGCGGCTGCAACAGTTCCGGAGGCTCGCGCGTCACTGACCGACAGCACGCAGAGGGGTGACCGTGACAGGACAGATTGCGTTGGCAGCAGGCAGGTCGTCGGGGTGGAGCAGGAGCGCGACGACGCGCGCTACGTCGGCGAGCATCAGCACAAGCTGTCTCGCCTCGCCGTCGTGCTCTGCGTCGATCCCGTCCTGGCCGACGACCTCGTCGCCGACGTGCTCGGACGCGCCTACGAACGCTGGGAACAGGTCGGCGCCCAGAACACCCACGCGTATGTGCGCCGGATGGTCGTCAACGGTTCCTGAGCTGGCGGCGATGATGGTCGAGGACGGCGCCGCGTGTTGCCCTCGTCGATCTGGCCGATCGCGCCGGAGCGCAACCCGATCCCAGGAGCGCGCACGCCGAGCGGGCCGCGATCGCCGCCGACCTCGTGCGGCTGCCGGCGCAGCGCGCGGCAATCGTGCTGCGGCACTACGAGTTTCACCAGTGGCGACGCGGCTGTCACCTGCGCGCAACACTGACGACAGATCGTGACGACATGGCCGCCACCGAGAACACCGACAACCTGCGCGCCGCTTGGCTGCTGTACGTCGACGGCACCCCGCTGACCGTGCGCGGTGCGCAGGCACAGGACCTGCCCGGCGTCGCCTTGATGCACAGCCGTTGCTCGCCGAAGTCACTGCTCGACCGGTACCGCATCGGCGGCCGCCCACCGGCGATCATGGTGCTCGACCGGCACGTTCGTGACCCGCTGAGCTTCGTCGCGACTACCGACAACGGGCGCGTGGTCGCGCTCGCGCGCGTGGTCCGAGACTCGATCCACCCGTTCGGTTGCGCAGAGATCTCGCTGCTCGTCGAGGACCAGTGGCAGCGACTCGGTATCGGCCGAGCGGTGCTGCGGCACTGTGCTGCCGCGGCCGCGCTGTCCGGCTACCGGCAGCTGATCTCCTACCCCGGGACGACCGCCGGCACCGTCCAGCGGATGGCATCGCCAATCGGCACGACGCGACTGATGACCGACGTGACCCGGCACCTGCACACCGCGCTGTCCGAGCGCAGCAAGCTCGGCCTCGGCACGCTGATCGACGGCGGCGCCGCCGCGCGGGCGGTCCGCGCGCTCGGATGAACTAGCCGTCGGCGACGACGCGCCACGGGACCGTCAGTTCCCCGTACCGCGCGCGTGAGGCGTCGACCGGATGCTGCAGCGAGCGGCACGCGGCGATCCAGCGCTGCCGGGCGCCGAAGCTCGACAGCGGTGCCGCCGCGTCCCACGCGGCGTCCAGATCGCGGAGCAGGCCGTGGATCGCGGTGCCGGGGACGTTGTGATGGATGAGGGCTTTGGGCAGCCGTTCGGCGAATTCGGCCGGACGAGTCAACGTCTCGATCTTGCACGCCAGCGTCAGCGAGCGCGGACCCGTCGCGTCGAGCAGTACCCACGACCCGAGCCGGCCGATCTCGTCACACGTCCCATCGACGAGTACGCCGTCGACGCCAAGATTGGTCCGCATCGTGTCCCACGCGGTCAGCGCCGCGGCTTCGTCGTACTGCCGCAGCACGTTGGCGGCCCGCACGATCGCCGGGCGCAGGCCGGCGAGTTCGAACCCGCCCGCGCGGAACTGCAGGCGCGGGGGATCGGCCGCTGGCTGCGCCGCGGCGACCCGCTCGGGGTCGAGTTCGACGCCGACCACGCGCACGTCCGCCCGCACCCGGGCCAGTCGTGTCGCGAGTTCGACGGCGGTGACCGGCGTGGCGCCGTAACCGAGGTCGACGACGAGCGGATCGCTCGCCGCCCGCAGGTGCGCTCCGAGCGACGCGGCGATCCAGGTGTCCATCCGACGCAGCCGATTCGGGTTGGTGGTGCCGCGAGTCGGGATCCCGAGCGCGCGTGCGCGACCGGCCGCGTACCGCTTGGCCACAACGCGCCAGGGTAGCGTCGAGCGCCGTGCCCGCTGATGACTCGCTCACGCAGTCGGTCGCGCTTTCCGAGCTGACCACACTGCGCCTCGGCGGACCCGCCGCGCGCGTCGTGTCCGCCGCTTCGGCCGACGACGTGGTCGAGGCGGTCCGTTCGGCCGACGCCGCAGGCGAGCCCGTCCTCGTCGTGGGTGGCGGGTCGAATCTCGTGGTCGCCGACGCCGGCTGGCCCGGGGTGGTCGTGCTGGTGCGCACGGACGGCATCGACCGCGCGGGCGACGAGGTGATCGTGCAGGCGGGTGTCGTCTGGGACGAACTCGTCGCGCGAACGGTCGATGCGCAGTGGTCGGGGCTGGCCGCGATGTCGGGCATTCCCGGTCTGACGGGCGCCACCCCCATCCAGAACGTCGGGGCCTACGGCACCGAGGTGGCCGAGACGATCACCCGGTTGCGCATCTTCGACCGGGCCACCGGGGCCGTCCAGGACTGGGCGCCCGAGCGGGCCCGGTTCGGTTTCCGCACCAGCGCGTTCAAGCACACCGACCGCTACGTCGTGCTCGCCGTGACCTTCGCGCTGCCGCCCTCGGAGCTGGCGCCCCCCGTGCGCTACCTCGAGGTCGCCCGCCGCCTCGGTGTCGAACCCGGCACCCGCGTGCCTTCGTCCGACCTGCGCGCGGTGGTGCTCGAACTGCGACGGAGCAAGGGCATGCTGCTCGACGCCGACGACCACGACACCTGGAGCGTCGGGTCGTTCTTCGTCAACCCGTTCGTCGCGCCCGATGCCGTGCCCGACGGTTGCCCGCACTTCGTGGTGGACGGCCAGATGAAGCTCTCGGCCGGATGGTTGATCGAGAACGCCGGCTACGGCAAGGGCTACGGGACGAGCCGGGTGCGCGTCTCGTCCAAGCATTCGCTGGCGCTGACCAACCGCGGCGGGGCGACGACCGAGGAGCTGCTCGCCCTTGCGCGCGAGATCCGGGACGGGGTCGAGGCGAGGTTCGGGATCCGGCTGCGTCCCGAGGCCCACCTGACCGGCGTCACCCTCTGACACTTTTGGCGGCAGAACCCGGAATACCGGGTCGTGCCGCCAAAAGCGTCAGGGGGAGCGGCGGGCGACCTTGTGCGGCGCGGCCTGCGCGATCGGTTTCACGACGAGCAGGTCGATGTTCACGTGGGCGGGACGGGTGACGGCGAACGCGATGCAGTCGGCGACGTCCTCGGCGGTGAGTGGTGCGTCGACGCCGGCGTACACCTTGTCGGCCGCGGCCTGATCGCCCCGGTACCGCACCAGCGAGAACTCCTCGGTTCGCACCATGCCCGGCGCGACCTCGGTGACGCGCACCGGACGCCCGTTCAGTTCCAGCCGCAGGGTCTCGACCAGCGCGGTTGCCCCGTGCTTGGCGGCGGTGTAACCACCCCCGCCCTCGTAGACGAGATGCCCGGCGATCGATCCGGTCACCACGACGTGCCCGCCGGCGCCGCGTTCGAGCGCCGGCAACAGCGCCTGCGTCACGCGCAGCACGCCGAGCACGTTCGTCTCGTACATGGCCTGCCAGTCGGCCGGGTCGGCCGTCTCGATCGTCTCGGTGCCGATCGCTCCGCCGGCGTTGTTGACGAGCACCGCCAGGTCGTCGATCGACGCCGCGAACGCGGCGATCGAGGCCGCCTCCGTGACGTCGAGGGTCGCCGCCCGCACGTTCGGGACGGACGCCGCGAGCTCGTCGAGACGGTCGCGGCGTCGCGCGGCGGCGACCACCTCGAAACCCTCGGCCGACAACCGGCGCACCGTGGCCGCGCCGATCCCACTCGACGCTCCGGTGACGACTGCAACTCTGCCCATGGCTCCATCCTGCCGCTCGGGCATGATCGAGGGGTGGGAGAGCTCAGGCGGGTCGCGATGCTCAGCGTGCACACGTCCCCGCTGGACCCGCCCGGCGGCGGGGACGCCGGCGGCATGAACGTCTACATCGTGCAGACCGCGAAGCGCCTCGCCGCCCGCGGCATCGGTGTCGAGATCTTCACCCGGGCGACGCACAGCGAGCAGCCGCCCGTGGTCGACCTCGCTCCCGGCGTGATCGTGCGGCACGTGAGCGCCGGTCCGTTCGAGGGACTCGCGAAGGACGACCTGCCCGCCCAGCTCTGCGCATTCACCGCCGGCGTGCTGCGTACCGAGGCGTTCCACGAGCCCGGCTGGTACGACCTGGTGCACTCGCACTACTGGCTCTCGGGTCAGGTCGGTTGGCTGGTGCGCGACCGGTGGCGGGTGCCGCTCGTGCACAGCGCCCACACCCTGGCAAAAGTGAAGAACTCGCTGCTCGCCGAAGGCGACTCGCCCGAGCCGAGAGCCCGTGTCATCGGCGAGGAACAGGTCGTGGCCGAAGCCGACCGGCTCATCACCTTCACCGCCGACGAGGCGAAGCAGCTCATCGACCACTACGACGCCGACCCGGCGAAGGTGCAGACCGTCGCGCCCGGTGTCGACCTCGACGTGTTCACCCCGGGCGACCGCGACGACGCCCGCCGCGCACTCGGCTTCGAACCGCACCGTCCGCTGCTGCTGTTCGTCGGCCGCATCCAGCCGCTCAAGGCGCCGGACGTGCTGTTGCACGCGGCCGCGCGGCTGGCTCGTGAGCTGCCGCTGCAGATCGCGATCGTCGGCGCGCCGAGCGGGTCGGGACTGGCCAACCCCGACTGGCTCACCGACCTCGCCCGTGAGCTCGGCATCGCCGACTCGGTGCGGTTCGTGCCACCCGCGCAGCCGGACGCCCTCGCCGCGTACTACCGCGCGGCCGATCTCACCGTCGTCCCCAGCTACAACGAGTCGTTCGGGCTCGTCGCGCTCGAATCGCAGGCGTGCGCGACGCCGGTCGTCGCCGCCGCGGTCGGCGGGCTCCCGACGGCGGTGCGCGACAACGTCTCCGGTGTGCTCGTCGACAGCCACGACCCCGAGCAGTGGGCGAAGGTCATCGGCGAGCTGTTGCGCACGCCCGGTGAGCTCGACCGCCTCCGCGGCGCCGCGCGCGGCCACGCCGAGCTGTTCTCGTGGGAGCGCACCACGACCGAGCTCCTGCACGCCTACCACGAGGCCGGCGCATGACCGATCCCCGCGAGGTGATCGAAGCGACGCTCGTCGACCTCGGACTCGACTTCGAACGCGACTCCCACGATCGCTTCGTCGTCGCCCTGCCAGGCGAGAAGCGGTTGAAGACGGCGTGCTGGCTCGTGGTCGGCGCGCACGCCCTCGAGGTGCAGGCCTTCGTCATGCGCAAGCCGGACGAGAACCGCGAGGCGGTCTACGAATTCCTGCTGCAGCGCAACGTGCGCACCTACGTCGTCTCGTGGGCGATCGACAGCATGGGCGACGTCTACCTCGCGGGCCGGCTGCCACTGGCCGCGGTGACGCCGGACGAGCTCGATCGCGTGTTCGGCTCCGTGCTCGAATACGCCGACGGCACGTTCAACGTGCTGCTCGAACTCGGATTCGGATCGTCGATCCGGCGTGAGTGGGCGTGGCGCGTCAAGAACAACGAGTCGCTGGCGAACCTGGCCGCGTTCCGAGACTTCGCACAACGCCCGGTCGACGACCCGGCAGAATGAACGCGTGCCGACGCTGATCCTGCTCCGCCACGGCGAGAGCGACTGGAACAAGAAGAACCTCTTCACCGGCTGGGTCGACGTCGACCTGACCGTCGGTGGCGAGGCCGAGGCGCGCCGCGGCGGTGAGCTGCTCACCGAGGCCGGGCTCGCCCCGGACGTCGTGCACACCTCCCTGCTGCGCCGTGCGATTCGCACTGCGAACATCGCCCTCGACGTCGCCGACCGGCACTGGCTGCCGGTGCGCCGGTCGTGGCGGTTGAACGAGCGCCATTACGGTGCACTGCAGGGCAAGGACAAGGCGGCCGTGCGCGCCGAGTTCGGCGACGAGCAGTTCATGCTGTGGCGCCGCTCCTACGACCAGCCACCGCCGCCACTGGCCGACGACGACCGCTTCAGCCAGACAAGTGACGCGCGCTACGCCGACCTGCTCGAGTCCGTCCCGCGCACTGAATGCCTGAAGGACGTCGTCGATCGGCTCCTGCCGTACTGGTACGACGCGATCGTGCCCGACCTGCGACTGGGACGCACGGTGCTCGTGGTCGCGCACGGCAACTCCCTCCGCGCGATGGTCAAGCATCTGGACGGGCTGTCGGACGAGGCGGTCGTCGCGCTCAACATCCCCACCGGCATCCCGCTCGCCTACGACCTCGACGCGGCCACACTGACGCCGGCGAAACCGGCGGCCTATCTCGATCCCGACGCCGCGGCCCAGGCCATCGAGGCCGTCGCGAACCAGGGCAAGAAGTAGCGAGCGGGGAAGATCAGGCCCGGCCCGGCGGAAGAAATCCGTACCATCGCAGACGTGCTCATCACGGCCGTCGTGCTCGGCGTCGTCGCCGTCGCTCTCGGTGTGGCGCTGGTTGTGGTGATGGCCCGTCGACCCGCGGCGCCGGCCCTGCCGCCCCGGCCTCGACCGGTGTACACGTCGGCGCAACCGCTCTCGTCGCTGGTCGTCGAAGCCCTGGACCAGGGCGTGATCGTGCTCGATGCCGACGACCGCGTGGTGCTGCTCAACCCCGCCGCCAACGCGATGAACGTCGTCGACGTCGACCGGGTGTCGTTCCCCGACCTCGCCGAGGTGGCCGACCGGGCCCGCGCCACCGGCAGTCATGAATCACGCACCGTCGAGTTGCCGGTCGGACGCCTGGGCCGCGAACCGATCGCGCTGTCGGTCGAGGCGGTGCCGCTGGTCGTCGAGGACAGCCGCGTCGGTGCCGTGGGCCTGCTGCTCACCGACATGAGCGAGCACCGGCGCCTCGAGAGCGTGCGCCGCGACTTCGTCGCGAACGTCTCGCACGAGCTGAAGACCCCGGTCGGGGCCCTCACGCTGCTCGCGGAGGCCGTCCAGGACGCTGCCGAGGACCCGACGGCAGTGGCCCGGTTCTCGGCGCGCATGCAGCACGAAAGCACCCGGCTCGCGCGCCTGGTGCAGGAACTGATGGAGCTCTCGCGGGTGCAGGGCGCCGATCCGATGCCCGGGGCGGCCGAGGTCGAGGTCGCCAGGCTGCTGCTCGAGGCGACCGACCGCGTGCACCTGGCCGCCGAGCAGCGCGGCATCACGGTCAAGGTCAAGATGCGTGACTACACGCTGGCGGTGCGGGGCAACGAGAGCCAGTTGATCACCGCGGTTTCCAATCTCGTCGACAATGCCGTGGCCTACAGCGCCGCCGGCACCAGGGTGCTGGTGGCGGCTGTCGCGAGCAGTGACCACCAGGCCCGCCCGACCGTGGACATCTCGGTGACCGACCAGGGACTGGGCATCGCCGAGAGCGACCTCGACCGGATCTTCGAGCGGTTCTACCGCGTCGATCCGGCCCGCTCGCGGGCCACGGGCGGCACCGGATTGGGCCTGGCGATCGTCAAGAACATCGTCACGAACCACCTTGGGACGGTTGCGGTGCAAAGCACAGTCGGTGAGGGCTCCACGTTCACCATCCGGCTACCTCGCGTTCATTCCCGTACGGGACAGTCCGCACCGGAGCCAGTCAGGTCCGGGGAAGGACGTCGCCCATGACGCGGGTACTCGTTGTCGAGGACGAGGAATCGTTCTCCGACGCGTTGTCCTACATGCTGCGGCGCGAGGGGTACGAGGTCGAGATCGCCGCGACCGGTCCCGACGCGCTGACCAGCTTCGACCGCGCCGGTGCCGATCTCGTGCTGCTCGACCTGATGCTGCCGGGCCTGTCGGGTACCGAGGTGTGCCGCGAGCTGCGCAACCGGTCGAAGGTTCCGATCATCATCGTCACCGCACGCGACACCGAGGTCGACAAGGTGGTGGGCCTCGAACTCGGCGCCGACGACTACGTCACCAAGCCGTTCTCGTCGCGGGAACTGATCGCGCGGGTGCGTGCGGTGCTGCGCCGTGGCGGCGAGCCCGACGAGCTGATCACGAACACCGTCGAGGCCGGGCCGGTCCGCATGGACGTCGAACGGCACACCGTGTCGGTCGACGGCCGCTCGGTCAACATGCCGCTCAAGGAGTTCGACCTGCTCGAGCTGCTGCTGCGCAACGCCGGCCGGGTGCTGACCCGCGGCCAGCTCATCGACCGGGTGTGGGGATCGGACTACGTCGGCGACACCAAGACGCTCGACGTCCACGTCAAGCGGCTGCGGGCGAAGATCGAACCCGACCCGGGCAACCCCAAGTACCTCGTCACCGTGCGCGGGCTCGGCTACAAATTCGAGGTCTGAGCGCGCCCGCCGTCCCCTAAGCTGCGTGCCAGGAGGAGGGGGTGGCGGATGAAGCACGACATGAACGGTCCGGCGGACACCCGGATGATGGGCATCGTCCACAACGCCCTGCGCCGCGATCTCGGCCGGCTGCGCCAGGTGCTGACGAACGGACAGCCCGACGCCGGGCAGCGCGCCGCGCTCGGTGCGCACGCGGTCTGGCTGATGGACTTCCTGCACGAGCATCACGGCGGCGAGGACGACGGCCTCTACCCGATTGTGCTGGCCAAGAACCCGCAGGCGCGTGAGCTGCTCGACGTGATGGACGCCGACCACAAACGCGTCATCCCGGCAATGGACACCTTCCGCGATGCAGTGAAGCGCTGGGCGGCCTCGGGAGACGATGCCGATCGGGTCGAGACCCTCGGCGCCCTCGACGAACTCGTCGCGGTGCTCTATCCGCACCTCGAACGTGAAGAGAACGAGATGATGCCGGTGGTCGCGGCGTCGATCACCCAGCGCGACTGGCACCGCTGGGACCAGGCGCACAACATCAAGCCGAAGAAGCTGCCCCGTCTCGCCGAGGAGGGCAACTGGCTGCTCGACGACCTCGATCCCGAGCGGCGCAAGATCGTCGAGGCGGAGGTGCCCCTCATCCCGCGCTACATCGTCCTGTACGGCTTCGGACCCGGCTATCGCAAGCGGGCAGCCCGGCGCTGGGGCACGGCGCGCTGAGCGACGCTTGCGGAGCGAAAGGGGCGCGCTGAGCGACGCTTGCGGAGCGAAAGGGGCGCGCTGAGCGACGCTTGCGGAGCGAAAGGGGCGCGCTGAGCGACGCTTGCGGAGCGAAAAGGGGACCACGAACCTGCGTGTCGCTCACACCGGGCACGCCGAGGCGCAGTCGGGCTTACCGCGAAGCAGGCTGGGCTCTGGTCGCGGACACCTGCACCAGTAGGAACCAAACGGACATATCGGTATAGTTCTCCGAAATGTTCACGTTCACATCCTGGTCCCGGCAATGCTGACCCAGGCCGGCGTCGTCCTCGCGACCCCGCAGCGGATCAACGCGCAGCCCGTCGACTACGCGATGGTCGGCGTGTACTTCGCGCTCGTTCTCGGCGTCGGTCTGATCGCGCGACGACGCGTCGCCACCAGCCTCGACTTCCTGCTGTCCGGGCGCAGCCTGCCCGCCTGGATCACCGGCCTGGCGTTCATGTCGGCCAACCTCGGCGCCACCGAGCTGCTCGGCCAGACCGCCAACGGCGCCGAGTACGGCGTGCAGACCTTCCACTACTACTGGATCGGCGCCATCCCCGCGATGGTGTTCCTCGGCCTCGTGCTGATGCCGTTCTACTACGGCTCGAAGGTGCGCAGCGTGCCGGAGTACCTCGCACGCAGATTCGACGCCAAAACCCAGCGATTGCAGGCATTGCTGTTCGCGATCGCGTCCGTGCTGCTGGCCGGCGTGAACCTGTACGCGATGGCGATCGTGCTCAACGCGCTGCTCGGCTGGCCCACGTGGCTCGCGATCGTGGCCGCAGGTGTCGTCGTGCTCTTCTACACGTTCCTCGGCGGGCTGTCGGCCGCGATCTACAACGAGGTACTGCAGTTCTTCGTGATCGTCGCGACGATGATCCCGGTGACGCTGATCGGTCTGCACCGCGTCGGCGGCTGGCACGGCCTCACCCAGAAGTTGACTGCACAGCCCGACGGCGCGAGCAGCCTGTCGCCGTTTCCCGCGCACGAACTCACCGGCATCGGCGGCAACTTCGGATCGGTGCTCGGCGTCGTGCTCGGGCTCGGCTTCGTAACCTCGTTCGGGTACTGGACGACGAACTTCGCCGAGGTGCAGCGCGCGTTCTCAGCTCGCGACAAATCGGCTGCGGTCCGGACGCCGCTCATCGCCGCGTTCCCGAAGATCCTTCTCGCACTGGCCATCGTGATCCCCGGCATGATCGCGGCCGTGCTGGTGCCGGGGATCGCCGCGTTGCGCGAAGGCAAGACCAGCACGCTCGCCTACAACGACGTCGTGCCGTCGCTGCTGCGCGACCTGCTGCCGAACGGGTTCCTCGGAGTAGCCCTCGCCGGACTGCTCGCGTCGTTCATGGCCGGCATGGCCGCCAACGTGAGCTCGTTCAACACCGTGTTCACCTACGACCTCTGGCAGGACTGGCTGAGTCCCGACCGCGACGACAAGTACTACCTGCGCGTCGGCCGCGCGGCGACCGTGGCGGGCACTGCGCTCGCGATCGCGACGGCGTTCATCGCCGCTGGTTTCTCGAACATCATGGATTACATCCAGACGCTGTTCTCGTTCTTCAACGTCCCGCTGTTCGCCATCTTCATCGTCGGCCTTTTCTGGAAGCGGATGACGGGTTCAGCCGGCTTTGCAGGTCTCGTCGCCGGCACTCTGGGAGCCGTCGTCGTCTTCATCCTCAACACCGCCGGCGTGTTCAGCTTCTCCGGTCAGGGCTCGAGCTTCGTCGGCGGCGGAGTCGCGTTCGTGCTGGCGGTGCTGTTCGGTTGGCTCGTCTCATTGCGCACCACGCCCAAAACCGACGACGAACTGGTCGGACTGGTGCGGGCGCTGCCGGCCCCCGACGATGACGACGAGGTAGCTGCCAAGGGCTGGTACCGCTCGCCGGCGATCCTCGGCGGGACCGCGATCGGTCTGTCCGTGCTCGGCTACATCGTGTTCAGCATCGGTTGAGGAGCGCACGGATGACACAGCAGACTCCTGACGAACAAACCACGACGAAGGCGGCGTCCAAGCCGTCGCGGTTGAGCAACATCCTCTTCGACCTGCGGACGATCGTGGCGACGTTGTTCGCGATCTACGGCATCGTGTGCGTCATCTGGGGCGTGGCGTTCGACTCCGCCGCGGACTCGCGCCGCAGTGGTGGCATCGCAGTCAATCTGTGGACGGGCATCGGGATGCTCATTGCCGCTGCTGCCTTCTTCGCGTGGACGTGGCTGCGCCCGCTGCCGATCGAGGAGGCGGGCAGCACCGACGACAGCAGCGCCGACGACAGCAGCGCCGACGACAGCAGCGCCGACGACAGCAGCGCCGCCCACGGCTGAGGCCGATCGAGGAGGAACTCAGCGCTGGCTGGCCGCCGCAGTCGCCGGGTGCACGGCGACCAGGCCGAGCTTGAGCCGGTCATGGGCAACCCGGGCAAGTTCGTTGTAGGCGGGCTCGCCGATAAGAGCGATGAGTTCGGCCGAGTACGACAGGTACATCGGTTCACCGCCGACGTGCGCCTCCGGCGAACTCGTGCAGTACCAGTCGAGGTCGTGGCCGCCCTCGCCCCAGCCGCGCCGGTCGAATTCCTGGATCTCGCTGCGCAGGATGCGGGTGCCGTCGGGCCGGTCGATCCATTCCTGCTCGCGCCGCACGGGCAGCTGCCAGCACACCTCGGGTTTGGTCTCCACCGGGTTCTTGCCGATACGCAAGGCGTAAGCGTGCAGGGCGCAGCCGATGCCGCCCGGGTGGTCCTCGCGGTTGGCGAAGATGCACGCACCGTCGATCGTGCGGGTCTTGCGCCGGTTCTCCTCGTCGTCCTCCGCGCGCTCGGAGAAGCGGAGCTTTCCGTTCTTGTGGCCCTTCGCGTAGAACTGCCAGTCGTCGGGCGTGAGCTTTTCGGCCCACTTGCGCGTGCGCTTCTCGTCGTCCTTGTCGGTGAAGTACGCGCCGTGGTTGCAGCAGCCGGTGCTCGCCTGACCCGTCACGGTGCCGTGGCAGCCCTTGCCGAAGATGCACGTCCATCGCGAACACAGCCACGTGAGGTCCGCCCGGATCCAGTGCGCCGAGTCGGCAGGGTCCTGGAACTCGATCCACTCTCGGGGAAAGTCGAGCGAGACCTCGGTGATCGCATCCGCCATGTCGTGCAGCGTAGTAGTTGCCCGCTTAGTGTGAGCGGCATGCGCCTCGGTGTTCTGGACGTCGGATCGAACACGGTGCATCTGCTGATCGTCGACGCGCACCGCGGGGCCGAGCCCACGCCGCAGCACTCCGACAAGAGCGAGCTTCGCCTGGCCGAACACATAGACAAGCACGGCAACCTCGACAGCAAGGGTGGCGACGCGCTCGTGCGTGCGGTGGCCGAAGCACGCAAGCAGGCTGCCGCGCTCAAATGTGACGACGTGCTCGCGTTCGCGACGTCCGCGGTGCGCGACGCGAAGAACAGCGACAAGGTGCTGCGCCGGGTGGCCAAGGAGACCGGTGTCGACCTGCAGGTGCTCAGCGGCGAGGACGAGGCGCGGCTGACGTTTCTCGCCGTGCGCCGCTGGCTCGGCTGGAGCGCGGGCACGTTGATCTCGCTCGACATCGGTGGCGGGTCGCTGGAGCTCGCCGCCGGAGCCGACGAGGATCCCGAGGTCGCGCTGTCGCTGCCGCTCGGCGCGGCCCGGCTCACGCGCGAGCACTTCCACGACGACCCGCCCGGCAAGGACGCTGTCGCGGCGCTGCGCGTCTACGTCGACGATCAACTCGCGGCGCCGGCGCGCAAGTTGCTGTCGGTCGGGACGCCCGACCGCGTGGTCGCGACGAGCAAGACCTTCCGCACCCTTGCACGGCTCGCCGGCGCCGCACCGAGTTCGGCAGGCCCCCGCGTGGAGCGGCTGCTCAACCGCAACGGGCTCGCGCAGGTCACTGCGTTCATCTCGCGGATGGCCTCCCCGGATCTCGCAGAGCTCGACGGTGTGAGCACGGCGCGGGCACACCAGACCCTGGCCGGCGCCGTCGTCGCGATGGCGGCCATGGATGTGCTCGGCGTCGACGTGCTCGAGCTGTGTCCGTGGGCGCTGCGCGAGGGCGTGATCCTCCGGCGCCTGGACTGGCTGTCGCATCCCTGACGTCGCCCGTCCGTAGGCTGAGGCGCATGGAAGGACTGCTCCGCTCGGCGATCTTGGCGGCCTCGCGCAGCAAGGGCGTCGAGAAGCTGGTGACCAATGCGCCCGTCTCCCGCGAGGTCGTGCGCCGCTACGTCGGCGGTGCGACCACCGACGCGGCTGTCGACGCGACACGCTCGCTCGTCAAGGACGGCCTGCACGTCACCCTCGATCACCTCGGCGAGGACACCACCGATCGCGCCCAGGCCGCAGCGGTCGTCGCCGCGTACCGCGAGGTGCTCGACGCGTTGCACCGCGACGGCCTCACCGAACGGCAGACCCCGCTCACCGCGCGCGTCGAGGTGAGCGTGAAGCTCAGCGCGGTCGGGCAGGCGCTGGGCGGCGACGGCGAGAAGATCGCCCTCGACCACGCGCGTGAGATCTGTGCCGCCGCCGACGAGGTCGGCGCCACGGTGACCCTCGACGCCGAGGACCACACGACGACCGACTCGACGCTCGGCATCCTCACCGAGCTGCGTGCTGACTTTCCGGCGACCGGCGCGGTGGTGCAGGCCTATCTGAAGCGTACCGAGGGCGACTGCCGCGATCTCGCGACTGCCGGCAGCCGGGTGCGGTTGTGCAAGGGTGCCTACAAGGAACCGGCGACCGTCGCGTACCAGAAACCTCTGGACGTCGACCTGTCCTACGTGCGCTGCACGAACATCCTCATGGCGGGCGACGGCTACCCGATGCTCGCGACGCACGACCCACGGCTGATCGAGATCGGCATCGAACGCGCCGTGTCCCACGGCAAGGGCGCCGGCCGTGACTTCGAACTGCAGATGCTCTACGGCATCCGCCCCCAGGAGCAGCGCCGCCTCGCCGAGGGCGGGCACACGGTACGCATCTATCTTCCCTACGGGGCCGAGTGGTACGGGTATTTGATGCGACGCCTGGCCGAGCGACCGGCGAACATGGTGTTCTTCGCCCGCTCCCTCGTCTCGAAAGGCTGACACCCATGGACACGGTCGCTCTGCTCGGCGGCGGCAAGATCGGTGAGGCGCTGCTCACCGGCATGCTGCGGGGTGAGCGCGAGCCGGCCGACGTCGTCGTGGTCGAGAAGCACCCCGAGCGCGCGCGATACCTCGCCGACACCTACAGCGTGAAGACGCTCGACGTCGTCGAGGCCGCCGCGGCGGCGCGCACGCTGGTGCTCGCGGTCAAGCCTCAGGACATCGACGCGCTGCTCGCCGAACTCGCCCCGGCCGTCGGCCCCGGCCACCTCGTCGTCTCGGTCTGTGCCGGCATCACCACGTCCAAGATCAGTTCGAGGCTGCCGGACGGGGTGCCGGTCGTGCGGTGCATGCCGAACACGCCTGCCCTCGTGGACGAGGCGATGACCGCGGTCTCGGCGGGCGCGCACGCGGCCGAGGAACACCTGGCGACCGCCGAGGCGCTGCTCGGCTCGGTCGGTCGGGTGGTGCGCGTCCCGGAGAGCCAGCTGGACGCAGTGACCGCCCTGTCCGGCTCCGGACCGGCGTACTTCTTCTACCTGGTCGAGGCGATGATCGACGCCGGCATCCTGCTCGGGCTCCCCCGCGCACTCGCGGCCGAGCTGATCGTGCAGACCGCGATCGGGTCGGCGAAGATGCTGCGCGACTCCGGCGAGCACCCCGTCCAGCTGCGCGAGGCGGTCACCAGCCCGGGCGGGACGACCATCTCGGCGATCCGCGAACTCGAGGTGCACGGGGTCCGCGCCGCGTTGTTGGCGGCCATCGAGGCCGCCGCGCTGCGCAGCGCGGAGCTCGGCGCGAAGGATTGACCGCACCAATATTGGGGACATAAAGGACGAAGGCGACGTTGCGCCGCTTAGTCAGCGTTCAGGTGGGGTACAGCTATCGCATCCGCCCCACCAGTACCGCTAATCTTCTTACAGCACGTGCGTGTCCCGTCGTCGGAGGGGAAGCCGACGCACCGACACGTGCCGAGAGTGTCGGTGAACCATGAGTCCGTCCGCCAAGAAGGGGACCGCGAACGAGGGCAATGACGTGCCTCGTCCGGTCGACCCTGCCCTTGCCGAGGTCAAGTTCCTCACCGTCGCCGAAGTGGCGGCGGTCATGCGCGTGTCGAAGATGACGGTCTACCGCATGGTGCACAGCGGCGATCTGCCCGCTGTGCGCGTCGGTCGCTCGTTCCGGGTGCCCGAGAAGGCCGTCCACGACTACCTGCGGGCCGCCTTCATCGAAGCCGGCTGAATCCCGCCGGAGCGCCGCACCCGGGCGGGCAGGTAGGCTCGGGGGTCGGTACTCCACTCGATTGACGAGGTTTGGCATTCATGGGTTCTGTCATCAAGAAGCGGCGTAAGCGGATGGCGAAGAAGAAGCACCGCAAGCTGCTGAAGAAGACCCGCGTCCAGCGGCGCAACAAGAAGTAGCCGAACCGCCCGTCACGCCCCGAGGCGAGTCGTCCTGGTCACGGCCGACACGACTCGTCTCCGAGCAACAACAGGCCGGCGTTGAGCTGCGCGGCCACCTCGACGGTGCCGGCGGCCGCCGACCGCACGAACAGCCAGCCGTGCGCGGTCGCCCCCGCGCACGCGCCCGGCTCCTGCGCCGACCACAGCCGTGACGCGCGCATGCGCACCACGGCCGCGCCGGCGTGACGGAACCGCAGCGTCAGCGACGAGGGGTCCTCGTCGACCATGGTGGCAGCACCGGTGACCAGCGGCACGGGATGCGCGACCCGCCACACCTGCCAGTTGGCGTCATGCCACGCGGGGACCAGATAGCTCGGCGGGTGGCGCAGCAGGGCCGCTTCGGGGGCGCCGCCCGAGTCGGTGGCGGCACGGGGCAATGCCACGATGCCGACCGCGTTCTCGTCGAGCCAGCGGCGATACCGCTGGGCCGTCAGCGGACGGTAGAGCACCTGGTTGTACAGCAGATCCGACTGCCGCTCCCATCCCCGCGCGATCGGGTACTGCCGGGCCACGAAGTAGGTCTCCCAGTGGCCCCGGGTGAACGGGATCTCGAGCCGCACCGGCGGGCCGGGCTGGCGTCCTAGATAGCTCAGCAGCCCGCTGTAGTAGGCGGCGTCGCGCGTCGGGTCGGCCACGCTCGCCTGCCAGGACGACACGAACTCCGACACCGGACGCACGATCCCGACGAGCGTGACGAGCACGGCCGACACCAGCGAGCGCGCGCCCCGCGTCGAGAGGAAGTAGCACGCCAGCGGGACGACGGCCACCTTCGCCAGCCGCGCCACATTGCCACCGACGGGGTTCGGCACGAGGAACGCCACGACGTCGAACGCCAGGTAACTCAGCGCGAACACCCGCAGCGCCCGATGCCTCCGCGGGCCGATCATGACCACCGCCGCGCAGAACCCCGCCACCCCCGCGAAGGTCTGCCAGGGGCAGGGGAACGGGCCGCTCGCCCCGCCGATCACGAACGCCACCGCCGATCCCGTCAGCCCCGCGGTCAGCGCGGCGGCCTGTCGCCGGCCGACGACGGTGGCCACCGCCGGCGCGATGACGACGAGCAGGAATCCGGCGAGCGGGCTGGCCAGCGAGGCGAGGCAGCCGAGCACCACGGTCAGTGGCCACGGCCGCGACGACAACACGGCGGCCAACGCCGCGACCGCGAACGCCGCGCCGAGCAGGAACGGCACCTCGCCGAGCAGCAGCTCGACGCACGAGCTGAACGCGACGCCGAGGCCGACCACGACCTGGCGGCGCAGCGAGAGCCCGCTCGCGAGGTGCACGCCCGCCCACGTGGCGCCGGCGCAGCCGAGGACCCCGACCACCGCCGCCCCGAGTTCGCCGCTGTGGAACGAGGCGGTCAGCAGTGGATACAGCACGCTGTAGCCGGGCAACGCCGAGCCGCCGTACCAGCGGAACGTCCAGACCGACAGCCCGTCGTGGCCCGCGATCCAAGCCCGGAACTCCTGGGCCGGCCAGTCGACGCCCCACCGGGCGAGCGAGACGATCAGCGCGCCAACAACCGCGGCGAGCACGACGGTCGAGGTACGGGCCACCCGTAGCCGGGCCGCGCTCGGGCCGGTCGATGCTGCGAGAACCGTCATCGCGACCGCCGCACGCGCTCATCCTCACGCCCCGGCGCTGAGACCTCGATGATCGAGGCGCGCAACGTGCGTCGTGACACATGCCGGTCGCGCTCGTTGTTCCCGGTATGAGCCCTCGCACCCTGATTGCCGCCCTGGCCGCGCTGCTCGTCCTCGCCGGGTCGCTGCTGGCGCAGGCGCCCGCGGGCGCTGCGGCCGGCAGGCCGTACGCGCCCCTCGACCGACCCGGTCCCGCCCTCAGCGTGCCCCGCGCCCAGCTCGCGGCAGCGCTGCAGTGCCACGGGGCGCTGCGCGGGTCTGCCGACGAGCCGGTGCTGCTGAACCCGGCCACCGGCGTGACGGCGACGCAGAACTACTCGTGGAACTACGAGCGTGCTTTCACGGCGCAGCACCGGCCCTGGTGCCAGGTGACGATGCCCTACAGCACACTCGGTGACATCCAGACGGCCGGCGAGTACCTCGTGTACGCCATCCGCACGATGCACGCGCGCGCCGGCGAGCGGATCGCGGTGCTGGGCCACAGCCAGGGCGGCATGTCGATGCGCTGGGCACTCCGATTCTGGCCCGACACCCGCTCGATGGTCGATGACGTCATCGGCATGGCCGGCTCGAACCACGGCACGACGGTGCGCACCCTCTGCGTGCCCGGCGGGACGAAGTGCCCTCCCGCGGTGTGGCAGCAGGGAGCGAGCGCGCACTTCATCGCAGCGCTGAACAGCGGCGCCGAGACCTTCTCCGGCATCTCCTACACCGAGATCTTCACCCACACCGACGAGGTCGTGCAGCCGAACTCCACCGACGCGACCTCCTCGTCCGCGCTGCACACCGGTGACGGGCGCATCACAAACGTGTCCACCCAGGACATCTGCCCGGCCGACGTGAACGAGCACCTGAACGTCGGCACGATCGACCCTGCGGCGTACGCCCTGGTCATGGACGCCCTCGACCACGCCGGCCCGGCGCGCCCGTCGCGCATCGACCCGGCAGTCTGCCTGCAGCCGTACCAGCCCGGCGTCGACCCGTCCGACGTGGCGATGTACCAGCAGATCCTCGAGGCCGCGTTCGGTCTGGCCGCCGTCGGCACGCCGTACGTGAACACCGTCGGGGCTCCCGAGGTCTCGGCCGAACCCAAGCTGCGCTGCTACGTACTCGCGAGCGGGTGCTGAGCGCCGCCGGGACGCTCAGCCGCGCCCGAACGACCAGAGCGCTCGGACGGCGGTCGGCGGACGCACGCTGATCGGCAGCCGGTGAGCGAAACCGCGCGAGGTTGCAGCCAGGCGGGCGCGCTGCTCGTCGCGGCCGATCCGGCGGCGGCGCAGCACCACGGCGGCCGCGATACCGCCGCCGAGGGCGCCGGCCCCCACGGCCGACGGGACGCCGATCAGCGCCGCTTTCCGGCCGGTGCGGAAGTCGCGGATCTCCCAGCCGCGGGCCTTGGCCTCGGCCCGCAGCGCCGAGTCGGGGTTGACGGCGACCGCGTGCCCTACCAGCGACAGCATCGGGATGTCGTTGATCGAGTCGGAGTAGGCAGTGCACTTGTCCAGGTCGAGTCCCTCGCGTTCGGCGAGCGCGAGCACCGCATGCGCCTTCGCCTCGCCGTGCAGCACCTCGCCGACCAGATGTCCGGTGTACACGCCGTTGGAGGACTCGGCGACCGTCCCGAGCGCGCCGGTCAGGTGCAGCCGCCGGGCGATGATCGTGGCCAGTTCGACCGGCGTCGCGGTTACCAGCCACACCCGCTGGCCGCGATCGAGATGGTCCTGGGCGAGCGCCAGCGTCCCCGACCAGATGCGGTCGGACATCTCCTCGTCGTAGATGTCCTCGCCGAGGGCGACGATCTCGGCGACGCTCTTGCCGGCGATGAAGGCCAAAGCCGATTCACGGGTGCGGTGCAGATCGTCGTGGCTCTCACCGCGCAGCCGCAGGCGCGCCTGCCGTGCGGTGAAGCGGGCGAGATCACGCCAGTGGAAGAACTTGCGGGCGGCGAGGCCCTTGGCGAAGTGGAAGATCGACGCGCCGATCATCATCGTGTTGTCGACGTCGAAGAACGCGGCGGCGTCAGGATCGAGGGGAACGTTGCGCAGCAGGGCGATCTCGTCGCCGATGCCGGGGTTCGGCCTCACCCGCCCAGGGTATCGACGGCCAGGCGCCGGTGGTTCAGAACCAGCTCAGCAGTTGCCGACATGCACGCCGATGCCGCCGACCCCGGCGCTGACGCACGACGACGTCACTGTGATCGGCAGTTTCGGGCCGGTCTTGCCCGAGCCGGTACCGGTGCCGGAGTGTCCGCCGATGCCGGGCAGGGTCGGAAGGCCGGGCACTGTCGGTGATGTCGGCCCGGCTATCGGGGACTTGGTCGGGACGATCGTGGTGCTCGGCTGCGGCTGGTGCCCGCCCGGCGCGCTGCGGGTCGGGGACGTGTTCGGAACCCTCACCGTGCCCGGCCCGGTGCCGCCGCGGGGGGCGGCAGTGGTGGGGCCGGTGACCGGATGCGTGCGGGAACTGGACGGCGTGCGGGTGCCGGACGCCGGATGCCTGTCGGGCGCCTTCGTCGTGCGCGGCGTTGCCGAGCAGCCTGTCGCGCACGGAACCGGCCCGAATGCGTCGGGTGTGGACGACGTCAGGCAACTGCAGCCCAGTTCGCCGCTCAGCGCGGCGGAGCGCTGCCGGGCCTGCTCCAGCACGCTCAGCGTGCGCGCGGCGTACTGGTGCAGGGAGCCGGCCGGGATGCGGCGCACGATCGTGCGCATCGCAGTGATCTGGGCAGGCGCCCACGAGGTGATCGCGGTCAGTGCGGCCGGGTCGTGATTGCGGACGGCCTCGCCGTTGAGCATCTGCGAGGCCGCGTAGACGTCGCTGCGCGCAGAGCCCAGGGTGTCCTGCACGAGCCCGGCGGTGCCGGAGTTGATCCGGCCGCTGTCGGCGAGCGCACCGGTACCGGCCGCCATGGCGCTGGGCGTGTGCAGCAGGTCGGCGACCTCGCCGATCCGGGTGGCGGCGAAGTCGAGCTTCAACTTGCCCTTGGCGACCGATCCGCTGGTCAGGCTGTATTCGGTGTCCTCGCTGGCGCGCTTGATGCCGTAGAGCGCGTCACCCGGCAGGGCGTGCCGGCTGATGAGCACCGCACCGCCGAGCAGCAGCACGAACGCGGTCAGCGCGCACGCCACCGCGATGAGCGGCTTGGCGAACCGGAACCGGCGGCCGGCCTCGGCGGGCGCGACATTGGCGGCCTTCCTGCCGTTCGTGGCGGTGTCGGCGACGGTGGGCTCGCCCTCCGCGACGAGGCGGGGGGTGACGGCTACGAGCTGCGCACGCAGCTCCGAGCGGAACTCCGCCCGCATCGCCGGCGCGACCTCGAGGCCGGCGAGAGCGCCCACGAGTTCGCGCACCCGGGGGTCGGGCGAGCGCGCGGGGTCGCTGCGGCGGCGCCATGCGCCGCCCAGCATGGGCACCCGGTGCTCGGTCATCGCCACGATCTTTCGTCGACTCGATCTTCCACAGCGGTCAACGAGCCGCAAGCGCTTCGGATACTGGTTCGAATGCTCAGGTTTTCCGCAATTCGGCTACTGATCAGTAACGTTTTCGCGCTCACCGGAGTTCGTTCCCCACTAATTCCGCCAGCTTGCGGACTGCCCGGTGCTGCAGGGCCTTGATCGCCCCGTCGTTCTTGCCCATCACTGCTGCGGTCTCGCTGACCGAGAATCCCTGAATGAATCTGAGCAGCACGCATTCGCGCTGCTCGTCGCCGAGCAGGCGCACGGCTGCCATCAACCGCTCGGAGGTGAGCAGGTCGAGTACCGCGGCCTCCGGGCTCGGTTCGCGCTGATCGCCCTCGACGGTGTCGGCCGTCGTGATTTCGAGGCGGTTCCGCGCCGACTTCACGTGGTCGAGGATGATGTTGCGCGCGATCGTCACGAACCAGGCGCCGATGTCCCGGCCCTGGTAGCTGATCGTGCTGATCCGGCGCAGCGCACGCAGGAAAGTCTCGCTGGTGAAGTCCTCGGCCAGCGCCCGGTCGTTCACGCGGAAGTAGATGAATCGGAAAACCGTGTCGACGTAGCGGTCGTAGAGCTGCCCGAACGCCTCGCCGTCGCCGGCCTGCGCGGCGGTGACCAGCCGCCAGGTCTCGACGTGCTCGTCGCTGATGTCGGTCTCGCTGCCGGGTCCGGAGGGCTTGGGCACATCGGGGTGCGGGTCGTTTCGGGTGCGGTGCCCGATGCGATGGCCGCGCCTGCTCGCCGTGGTGGTGGATGTGGTGGTGGACGGGGCGCGCGTCGGGCTTGCCATGGCGAAGCCGAGCGGTCCGGCCGGCTGCGGGACGAGGTGCGTACCCAGGGACCGGGTCAGTTCGTTGAGCTCGGCGGCGACGAGTTCGGCGAGCGAGCGCAGCCCGGCGGCCGAGGCGGCACCCACCGGTGCCGATCTCTTCGCGCGCCGCATCGCGTCCCTCTCCGCGACGCGTTCAGGGCACGACGCCGCGTTAAGACCGCGCTAACGCTACCCGGGCCGAAGAGGCCCTCAAACAGTTCGCGCGGTCGAGCCACCGGTCTGTGTCGCGGATGCCGTTATTGAGCGAAATGCACCGCGAATCGGTCTACGTTAGCCGTTAACGTCCTTGATCAGAAGGTCTGTGTGGCCGATTCCATCCCGCGCGATGGGCCGCGGAACGGTCGCGGCACTGGGCGGGGCGCCGGGCCCGGCGGATCGGAACAGCGATCGGCGCGCACAATGGCGCGGTGGTTTCGCGCGCGCTGTTCTCGGACCGTTCCGCGGACCATCGCGTCACGCTGATCACCCGGGCCGGCTGCCATCTCTGCGAGGTCGCCGGAACCACGCTGCGGCGCCTGCGCGACGAGCTCGGGTTCGGCTACGCCGAGATCGATGTCGACGGCTGCCGGCGACCTGCGCGCGGAGTACTCCGACCGGGTGCCGGTGATCCTTGTCGACGGGCGCGAGCACGGCTACTGGCGCGTCGAGGAATCGCGCCTGCGCAAGGCGCTCCGCAAGCCCGTCCGGGGCTGAGGACGGCCTATAGCACGGGCTCGCGCGATTTGGGAAAAGATTCACGAGCGGCGTACCGTCCGAAGGACCGATCCGCCCTACCACACCGGCTCGCACCGGGGTCGACGAGGTGTCATGTCTGCCGAGCGCAACGCGTCACGCGTCGCGGGCGTGTCGGCCGATTCCAAGATCGACGCGAAGATCGACGCGAAGATCGACTCGAAGATCGACAAGGTCGACGGACGGGTTCCGGACGCCACCGTCGCGCGCCTGGCCACCTACCTGCGCGTGCTCGGTTCGCTCGGTGACCGGGCGATCACGACCGTGTCGTCCGAGGAGCTGGCCGCAGCCGCCGGCGTGAACTCGGCCAAGCTGCGCAAGGACCTGTCCTTCCTCGGCTCCTACGGCATCCGCGGGGTCGGCTACCACGTCGCGACGCTCACCGAGGAGATCGCCCGCACGCTGGGCATCACGGTGCACCGTTCGGTCGCGCTGATCGGTATCGGCAACCTCGGGCAGGCGCTGGCGGGCTACGCCGGCTTCGCCAGCCGCGGGTTCCGCATCGCCGCGCTGATCGACGCCGACCCCGCCCGGATCGGCACCACTATCCGGGGCCTGGTCGTGCGGGACATCGCCGACCTCGAGCAGATCGTCGCCGAGGAGCAGATCACCATCGCGGTGCTCGCCACGCCCGGCTCGGTCGCGCAGGACCTGTGCGACCGGCTCGTGAGCGCCGGTGTCACCAGCGTGCTGAACTTCGCGCCCGTCGTGCTGACGGTGCCCGCCGCACGTGGACGTGCGCAAGGTCGACCTCGCAGCCGAGTTGCAGATCCTGTCCTTCCACGAGACCCGCAAGGCCGCCGCCGACATCTCGAGGGCGGTGGGCACGCGATGAGCGTTCTGGTCGTCGGCCTGTCGCACCGCACGGCCCCGGTCGCGCTGCTCGAACAGGCGTCCGTGGCCGCCGACGACCTCGCCAAGACCCTGGACGAGCTGCACCGCGCCGAGACGATCAGCGAGGTGCTGCTGCTGTCGACCTGCAACCGCATCGAGGTCTACGCCGACGTCGCCCGGTTCCACCCCGCGGTCGACCGAGATCAGCACCGTCCTCGCCCGGCACGCCGGCGTACCGGTCGCCGATCTGGCCGAGCACCTCTACGTCCACTTCGCCGAGGCCGCGGTCGAGCACATGTTCACCGTCACGGCCGGCCTCGACTCGATGGTGATCGGCGAGTCGCAGATCCTCGGCCAGGTGCGCGCGGCCTACGCCCTCGGCACGGAGGCCGGCTCGCTCGGCTCGGTGCTCCATGAGCTGACCCAGACAGCGCTGCGAGTCGGCAAGCGCGTGCACACGGACACCGGCATCGACCAGGCGGGCGCGTCGATCGTCTCGGTCGCGCTCGACCACGCGGCAGCCGCCCGGGGCACGCTCGACGGCGCCCGCGTCGTGATCGTCGGCGCCGGATCGATGGGCGCCCTTGCCGGCGCCACGCTGCGACGCCGCACGAACGGTGTGGAACTGACCGTCGCCAACCGCGGCACCGAGCGGGCCGACCGGTTGGCAGCCTCGCTGTCTGCCCGCGCGATCGGGCTCGGCGAGGTGAGCTACGGCCATCGCCGACGCCGACGTCGTCATCTCCTCCACCGGCGCCACCGGGCTGGTCGTCGAGTCGGCGATGATCGGCCCGCGCCCGGACCGCCCGCTGATGGTGCTCGACCTGGCGATGCCGCGCGACGTCGATCCCGTCGTCGCCGAGCTCGAGGGCGTCACCTACGTCGACCTCGAAACGTTGCGCTCCGACGGTGCCGCGGTCAGCGAGGACGAGGTGCGCGCGGCGACCGCGATCGTGGCCGCGGAACTGAGCGACTACCTCGCCGAACAGCACCAGCTCGCGGTCGCTCCGACCGTGACGGCGCTGCGGGCCCGGGCCAACCAGGTCATCGACGCGGAGCTGACCCGGCTGTACTCCCGGATCGCCGACGCCGACGACAACGTGCGGCGCGAGGTGGCCAACGCCGTGCGCCGGGCCGTCGAGAAGGTGCTGCACGCGCCCACCGTCCGGGTGAAGGAACTCGCGTCGACGCCGGGCGGCGACCAGTACGCCACCGCGCTCCGCGAGCTGTTCGACCTCGACCCGGCCACGGCCGAGTCGGTCGCCGCCGTCCGCAAGACGGGAGCTGAGTCGTGACCGCCGTCCGCACCCTGCGCATCGGCACCCGGGCGAGTGCGCTGGCCCGCACCCAGACCGACCTCGTCGCGCATGCGCTCGGTGCACCGGTCGACATCGTGCCTATCACGACCGAGGGCGACCGCTCGCGCGAGGCGCTCACCCAGATCGGCGGTACCGGCGTCTTCGTGTCGGCGCTGCGCGAGGCCCTGTTGGCCGGCGACATCGACGTCGCCGTCCACTCCTACAAGGACCTGCCGACCGCGCGCGGCCCCCGGCATCGTCATCGCGGCCGTCCCGGCTCGCGAGGATCCGCGCGACGTGCTCATCGCACGCGACGGGCTCACGCTCGGCGAGTTGCCCGTCGGCGCCCGGTCGGCACCGGCTCGCCCCGGCGGGCCGCGCAGCTGCGGGCCCTCGGGCTCGGGCTGGACGTCGTCGCCATCCGCGGCAACGTCGACACCCGGCTGGGCAAGGTCGCCGCAGGCGAGGTCGACGCCGTCGTGCTCGCCTACGCGGGACTGCGCAGGCTCGGCCGCGGCGGCGAGGCGACGGAGGTGCTCGACCCGATCCAGGTACTGCCCGCGCCCGCGCAGGGAGCCCTGGCGATCGAGTGCCGCACGTCCGACGACGAGGCCCTGGCCCTGCTCGCCGGCCTCGACCATGCGGACACCCGCTCGGCCGTCACGGCCGAACGGGCGCTGCTCACCGCCCTCGAGGCGGGCTGTTCGGCGCCCGTGGGCGCCCTGGCCGAGATCGCCGAAGGCGAGAACGGCACCGAAGTGTTCCTTCGCGGCTCGGTGACCGCGGTCGACGGCAGCGACGCCGTCCGGCTGTCGGCAACGGGTCCGACCACCCGCGCCGAGGAGGTCGGCCGCCGCCTGGCTGGCGACCTGCTCGCCGATGGCGCAGATCAATTGATGGGGACGGCCGCGACAAGTGCGGACGGCCCGGATGGAGAGAGCTCGACATGACCCGCTCGCGCAAGGTTCTGGGCAAGATCACGTTCGTCGGGGCCGGCCCCGGCGATCCCGAGCTGCTGACCGGTCGAGCTCGCGACGCGTTGGCCACGGCCGACCTCGTCGTGGCCGACGCCGACCGTCGCGCCCGCCGTGGTTGCGCTGGCCGCGGGCGACGTCCGCGATCCCGAGGCGACGCCGGCCGAGACGGCCAAGCTGCTCGGTGCCGAGGCCCGGAACGGGCTGTCGGTCGTGCGGCTGGTCGCCGGCGACCCGTTCGCCGCTGAGGACGTGATCAAAGAGGCGCTCGCGATCGGCCGCACCTCCGTGCCGTTCGCGGTCGTGCCGGGCGTGGCGACCGGTGTCGGCGCCGCCTCCTACGCCGGTGTGGCCTACGGCCCGGTGCGTACCGAGGCCGACCTGACCAGCTACGAGACCGCCGACTTCGAAGCACTCGCGGCGGCGCCCGGCACACTCGTGCTGACCGTCCCGGCGACGGAGGTTGCCGACGTCGGTCAGCAGCTCGTCAGTTGCGGCCTCAAGCCCGACAGCCCGGTGACCGTGAGCTGCGCGGCGACCACCACCGGCCAGCAGACCGTCGGCCGGCACGCTCATCGATCTCGAACTCGCGGCCGTCGGCATGACCGGCACCGTCGTGATCACCGTCGGCAAGGCGGCCGGTCAGCGCGACAAGTTGTCGTGGTGGGAGTCGCGCCCGTTGTACGGGTGGAAGGTGCTCGTCCCGCGCACCAAGGAGCAGGCCGGCGCCATGAGCGAGCGGCTGCGCGGTTACGGCGCGGTGCCCGTCGAGGTGCCGACGATCGCCGTCGAGCCGCCGCGCACCCCGACGCAGATGGAGCGCGCGATCAAGGGCCTGGTGACCGGTCGCTTCGAGTGGATCGTGTTCACGTCGACCAACGCCGTGCGCGCCGTGCGGGAGAAGTTCGAGGAGTTCGGGCTCGACGCCCGCGCGTTCGCCGGCGTGAAGATCGCCTGCGTCGGCGAGGCGACCGCCGAGGCGGTGCGCGCGTTCGGCATCTCGCCCGAGCTCGTCCCGTCCGGTGAGCAGAGCTCCGAGGGCCTCTTGGCCGACTTCCCGCCCTTCGACGACGTGCTCGACCCGATCAACCGGGTGCTGCTGCCGCGCGCGGACATCGCGACCGAGACGCTGGCTGCGGGCCTGCGCGAGATCGGGTGGGAGATCGACGACGTGACTGCGTACCGCACGGTGCGCGCGGCGCCGCCGGCAGCCGAGATCCGCGACGCCATCAAGTCGGGCGGCTTCCAGGCGGTGTGCTTCACCTCGTCCTCGACCGTGCGCAACCTGGTCGGCATCGCCGGCAAGCCGCACGCGCGCACCGTGGTCGCCTGCATCGGCCCGCAGACCGCGGCCACGGCGCGCGAGTTCGGACTGCGCGTCGACGTCCAGCCCGAGACTGCCACCGTCGCGGCGCTGGTCGACGCCCTCGCCGCGCACGCCACGCTGCGTGCCGCCGAGGAGAAGGAGAAGGCCGCCGCGGCGGCCGCGAAGAAGTCCGCCCGGCCGTCGTCGCGCCGCGCCACCCGCTGACTCTGAAGACAGTGGTCACTTCCGGCCGCGGTGGTCAGTTGTTGCTGACCACTGTGTGCCACGAACTGACCACTTTCGGACGTGCGCGGTGATCAATACGCTCCGGCCCATGTCCGTTATGCGCGGTATCACCGCTCTCGCCGCGGCGGCCACCCTTGCCGCCTGCGTGTCTTCCCTTCCGGCCACGCCGTCACACGCGGCGACCGTGAGCTACCACGTCCTGTTCGACGACACGAAGGCCGAAACAGCCGGCAACGCCGACTGGATCGTGTCGACGGCCATGCCCGACCCCACCACCCAGGACGCCACGCCGACCGACGAGACCGATTGGACGGGTGCCCTGTCGTCGTGGGGCGTTGCGCTGCAGAAGACCGGCTCGTACGCCCTCGACACGCTCGCGCCCGGCGACGCGATCACCTACGGGTCCGGCACCAACCCGCTCGACCTGTCGAAGTTCAACGCGTTCGTGCTGCCCGAGCCGAACGTGCTGTTCACCGCGGCGGAGAAGACCGCCATCCTGAACTTCGTCCACGCCGGCGGCGGCCTGTTCATGATCAGCGACCATACCGGCAGCGACCGCAACAACGACGGCGCCGACTCGGTGCAGGTGCTCAACGACCTGATGGGGACGGCTGACCCGTTCGGATTCTCGATCGACTCGCTGAACATCGCCTCGGAGGACCCGGACGTGCTCGGTTCCTCCGATGCCGTGCTGAGCGGCCCGTTCGGCGCGGTCACCGGCACGATCATCCGCAACGGCACGACCGCCACCCTGCATCCGGGCGACGACGCCACTGTCAAGGGCGAGGTCTACCGCACCGGCTACCCGGCAGGCGGCACGAGCGGCGCGGCGTTCGTCACGTCCACCTACGGCTCGGGACGGGTCGCGTACTGGGGCGACAGCTCACCGATCGACGACGGCACCGGACAGCCGGGCAACACCCTGTACGACGGATGGAACGACCCGGCCGGCACCGACGGCACGCTGGCGCTCAACGCGACCGCGTGGCTGGCGGGCTCGGGGTCGTCCGGTGGTGGCGGCGGGGGCGGGGGGTCCGCCCTGACCAACGGCGGGTTCGAGAACGGCACCGCGCCGTGGTCCATGGCCGGTCCCTTCGTCGTCACCAGTCAGGCGCACAGCGGCACGCACTCGCTGCACTTCGGCGCGACGACCTCCGCAACCGCCACCGCGTCGCAGACCTTCACCGTGCCGGCCTCGGGGAATCTCACCTGGTGGACGCGGATGACGACGACGGAGTCCGGCACGAGCGCGCACGACACGCTGAGCGTGAAGCTGGGCAGCACGACGCTGAAGACGTTCTCGAACACAGGGACGAAGTCGACGTGGACGTCGTCGTCATTCGCGCTCGCGTCCTATGCCGGGCAGAGCGTGACGCTCACGTTCACCGCCAAGAACGACGCCACGAGCCCGACGACATTCTGGGTCGACGACGTCGCGGCCGGCTGAGCCGGAGCGCTTCAAACCCGTCCTGGCGATTCCCGTCGCGACCTGAGCCCTCGGCTGCGGACGCGTAATCTCGAGGCGTGCCGCTGCCCGACCTTCCGTCGTTCCCGACCTCCCGGCCCCGCCGGCTGCGGCGGACCGCCGCGCTGCGCCGCCTGGTGTCCGACATCGAGGTCCGTGCCGGCGATCTCGTCCTGCCGATGTTCGTGCGCGAAGGCACCGCCGAGCCGGTGGCCATCGCGTCGATGCCCGGCGTCGTGCAACACAGTCAGGAAAGCCTCGTCAAGGCAGCGGTCGAAGCTGTCGAGGCCGGCGTCGGTGGGCTGATGGTCTTCGGGGTGCCGACGCACAAGGACGCGACGGGATCAGGCGCCGACGACCCTGACGGCGTGCTCAATGTGGCGCTGCGTGGCCTGCGCGCCGAACTCGGCGACGCCACCGTCCTGATGTCGGACCTGTGCCTCGACGAGTTCACCGACCACGGCCACTGCGGCGTGCTGGACGAGCGCGGCGAGGTCGACAACGATGCGACCCTCGTGCGCTACGCGGCAATGGCGCGTGCGCAGGCCGAGGCGGGCGCCCACGTGCTCGGGACGAGCGGGATGATGGACGGGCAGGTGGCTGCGGTACGCAATGCGCTCGACGATGCCGGCCATCCGAACACCGCGATCCTCGGCTACGCCCCGAAGTACGCCTCGGGGTTCTACGGACCATTCCGCGAAGCGGTGAACTCGTCGCTGACCGGCGATCGCAAGAGCTACCAGCAGGACGGCGCGCGCACGGTTGCCGACGCGCTGGCCGAGGTGGCGCTCGACGTGGCTGAGGGCGCCGACATGGTGATGGTCAAGCCGGCACTGCCCTACCTGGACATCCTGCGCGCCGTGGCCGACGCCAGCCCTGTTCCCGTTGCGGCTTACCAGATCAGCGGCGAGTACGCGATGGTCGAGGCGGCGGCGGCAAACGGTTGGCTCGATCGCGAGCGGGTGATCGCCGAGACGCTCACGTCGATCAAGCGCGCCGGAGCGTCGGTGATCCTCACGTACTGGGCCGCCGAGGTCGCGGCCGCTTCGTAGTCGCGGGGATGCGTCGCTACGTCGAGCCGGCGCGCACCTATGTGTCCAGCGTCGTCCTGCTGGCGGCGGTGATCGCGGGTTTCCTGATCGACCTGCTCGTGATCGGCGGCGGGCGCGCCCACCTGTTCGCGTGGATCGGCGGCGGCGTGCTCGTCATCGGAGTCGACCTGCTCATCGTGCACGCTGCGCGGGAGTTGCGCTCGATCGTCGTCACCGACGACGAGCTCATCGTGGGTGATGAGAGCCTGCCGCGCAGCGAGATCCTCGGCGTCGACCTCGGCGACACCGACAACGCGCCGCTGCTCGGACGCAGGTACGGCGAGGGCCTGCCCAGGGGCACGACCGCACTGACCTTGGCGCTGTCGGACGGTCGCAAGGTGGCGATCGCGACCCGCCGGCCGCACCAACTCGCGCAGGTGCTGGGTGCAACCGGCGTGCTTCCGCAAGTACGCCGCGCCCTGCCGCGTGACCTCGAGCAGTTGCCCGCGATCGACGCCCGTGCCGAGTCGTTGTTCCGCGTCGCCGGGATGAACCTGCCCGACCTGCCGTTCCCCCTCGACGCGTTGCACGAATCGCGTGCGGTGTTCGTCGCCGGTGACCCACCGGTCGGGTTCGTGCAGATCGACGAGGTCGACGCCAACGCGCACGTCCAGGAACTCGCCGTGTTGCCGTCGCACATGCGTCAGGGGCTCGGATCGGCGCTGCTCGACGCGGCATGCGAGTGGGCCCGGGCGGCGGGATACGCGGCGATCACGCTGACCACCTACGCCGAGGTCGCCTGGAACGCGCCGTTCTACGAGGCGCGCGGCTTCGTCGAACTCGCCGAACTCACACCGGAACTCGTCGAGATCCGCGACTGGGAACGCGATGTCGGTCTGGACGCCATCGGCCGCCGCATCGCCATGCGGCGCGAGCTCACTTGAGCGTGCCGACCGAGCGCCGTACGAGCAGCGTGACCGCTGAGGCAGCCGTGATGCCGACGAGGTTGATCCCGAGCTGAGCCACCGACTGCCAGGTCTCGTGCCAGTTTCCGAGCACGCCGGCAACCGCGGCGTTGCCCGCTGCGGGGATGGTGGTGACCGAGATGAACACGCCGACCAGCACCGCCGACCTCGAACTCGTCAACGACAGCATGCCGGCAGTGCCTGCGACGAGCGCGGTGATCAGTGAGAACCACCCCGGGTGGTAGATGAAGTCGGTCTGGCGTCGCCCGGTGATGTCCGCGGCTGACACCAGACCGACGCCGCGCCCGAGCAGCGTGAAGAGTGCGACCACCACGATCGCTGTCACGAACCCGACGAGCAGCGCCAGCGCCGACCGCCTGGCGATCCCGGAGCGCCGGCGCACGAGCGCGATCGACAGTCCGGCCAGAGGCCCGAACTCCGGGCCGACCACCATCGCGCCGACGATCGTGATCTGCGAGTCGGTCACGACCCCGATCCCGGCGAGCAGCGTGGCCAGCACCATGAACGCTGCGAACGTCCAGGTCAGGGTGGCGTCCTCGCCGACGCGTTCGGTGAGCTCGTCCCAGATCAGTGCGTCGACGCCCTCGCCGGGCGCGTCCTTCTCGGCTTTGTCGACGAGACCGCCGAACGCGGCATCGATGGGGTCGAGCGCGACGAGGCCGCGGTCGGACACCCCACGCGAATGCAGCTCGCGCAGCACGCCGTCGGCGCACTCGCGGGCGAGGTCGGCGCTGACGACGACGCCGTGCGACGACCCGGACACGCTCGAGACCGCAACCACGCCCACCTTGTCGCGCAGGACTTCCAGCACGTCGTCCTCGAGTTCGGCGGGGCAGACGATCCGCAGGTGCAGCATCGACATCGAGGGCGGGTCCTTGTCAGTGCAGACTGGACGGGTGGATGCACCGAGATCGGCCGAGCTGTTCGAACGCGCGCAACACGTCATTCCCGGAGGAGTCAATTCTCCCGTCCGCGCCTTCCGCGCGGTGGGCGGCACGCCGCGCTTCATGGTCAGTGGTCGTGGCCCGTACCTGACCGATGCCGACGGTGTCGAGTACGTCGACCTCGTGTCGTCCTGGGGCCCGATGATCCTCGGCCATGCGCACCCCGCCGTCGTCGCTGCGGTGCAGCAGGCGGCGTCGCGCGGACTGAGTTTCGGCACCCCGACCGAGGGCGAGGTCGAGCTCGCTGCCGAGCTCGTCGACCGCGTCGCTCCCGTCGAGCAGGTGCGCCTGGTGAACAGCGGCACCGAGGCGACCATGTCGGCGATCCGGCTGGCCCGCGGCTTCACCGGTCGGCAGCGCGTCGTCAAGTTCGCCGGCTGCTATCACGGCCACGTCGACTCGCTGCTGGCCGCGGCGGGGTCGGGAGTCGTGACGTTCGGCCTGCCCGACACCCCGGGCGTCACCGGGGCACAGACCGCCGAGACGATCGTGCTGCCCTACAACGACCTCGGCGCGGTCGAAGCCTGCTTCGCCGAGTTCGGCAGCGAGATCGCGTGCCTGATCACCGAGGCCGCCGCCGGGAACATGGGCGCGATCGCCCCGCTGCCGGGATTCAACGCAGGACTGCGCGAGATCACCGCCCGCCACGGCGCGCTGCTGATCATGGACGAGGTCATGACGGGCTTTCGGGTCAGCGCGGCGGGTTGGTACGGGCTCGAACCGGTCGAGGCCGACCTGTTCACCTTCGGCAAGGTGATGAGCGGCGGGCTGCCGGCCGCGGCGTTCGGCGGCCGGGCCGACGTCATGTCCAAGCTTGCCCCGGCGGGCCCGGTGTACCAGGCCGGGACGCTGTCGGGTAACCCCGTTGCGGTGGCTGCGGGCCTGGCGACGCTGCGCAACGCGGGCCCCGACGTCTACGCCAGGCTCGACGCGAACGCGCGCACCGTCGGCGCTCTCGCGACGGAGGCACTCGACGCGGCCGGCGTCGTCCACCAGGTGCAGTACGCCGGCAACCTCGTGTCGGTCTTCTTCACTGAGAAGCCGGTGACCGACTTCGACGGGGCGCGCGAGAGCGAGACGTTCCGCTACAAGCCGTTCTTCCATTCGATGCTCGACGCCGGCGTCTACCTGCCCCCGAGCGGGTTCGAGGCCTGGTTCGTGAACGCGGCCATGGACGACGCCGCGATGAGCCGCATCGCCGAGGCGCTGCCGCGCGCCGCCGAAGCGGCCGCCAGCGCTACTGAATCCCCGACCGGATGATCCCGACGAAACGGCCGGAGTCGCCGTCGAGAGTGATCTCGGTCAGCGTCGGCCGGTTCCACAGCCAGGCGTCGAGGTCGCGCGCACGCCCGCTGACGGAGAACGTCGGCTCGCCCTCCTCGACTCTGGTGATGGTGCCCTCGTCGGTGTAAGTGTTCCCGCTGTTCGGACTCGTCCCGTCGAACGCGCCCACCTGCACCAACCACGTCGTGTCGGTGTCGGTGGTCGCCAGCCGGCCGACCGGACCCGACCGCGAGCGACTCGCCCAGGCCGGCACACCGCTGTACATCCAGTCGAGCACCTCGGCGACGCCGTCGGTCGCCAGCTGCGGATCGACGTCGCTGAGACGATCGGTCGTGAGCTCGGCGTCGATGCGGTGGATGAGCGCCTCGTGTGCCTGCCGGCGGCGCACGAAACCCGCGCTCTGGTCGGCATCGAACCACGTCCAGACGGTGGTGCTCGGTGGCGTCGCGTCGAGAGCGTCGGCGAGGGTGGTGCCGGCCCGCCGGTAGAAGGCGAGCAGGTCGCCGTAGTCATCGGGACGGGGTGGCTTCGCCTCGTCGGCCGCCCCGGGATCGTCGAGCCGCTCGGCGACGATCGTGGCCCAGAACAGCTGCACCTCGCCGAGGTGCCACACCAGATCGGCTGCCGTCCAGTCAGGACAGGACGGCACCCGTGCCGTCGGATCGGCGTCGGCGAGCACCGCCGCGAACCGCGCTGACTCGGCGCGGACGTGCGCGATGAAGTCCATGACGGTGACGGTAGCGAGCCCGACCGACACCACCATTGCACAAGGATAGTTGTACAAGTATCCTTGTGTATATGAGGGAGCCTTCGCGGGACACCACCAGGACGATCAGGGACGCTGCGGCACTGTCGGCGCTGGGCAACCCGTTCCGCGTGCGCATCCTCGACGCGTTGCAGGTCGACGGTCCGTCCACCGCGTCCGTGCTGGCGACGCGCACCGGTCAGGCCGTCGGGAGCGCGAGCCACCACCTCAAGGTGCTCGCCGCCGCCGGCCTAGTGGAAGAGGCACCCGAACTCGCCCGCGACCGGCGCGAGCGATGGTGGCGGCTGGTCTCTGCCGGCTGGCAGTGGTCGCGCTCGGATCTCGGCGATGACGTGGCCGCGTACACGGCGTCACTGGCGGCCGAGTCGCTCCAGCTGCGTCGCCAGTTCGATCGCGCACGCGACTGGCTCGACAACCACGAAGGGGCCGGCGAGTGGGGCGACGCAGCGTTCGCCACGACGTCGTGGTTGCGCCTGACGCCCGCCGAGCTGGCCGAACTGAGCACCGAGCTGATCGCGCTGCTGGACCGGTGGAAGCACCGCGGCGACCGTGACGGCGACCGTGACGGCGACCGTGACGGCGACCGTGACGGCGACCGTGACGGCGACCGCGACGGCGACCGTGACGGCGACCGTGACGGCGACCGCGAAAGTGTCTTCTTCTTCGCGCGTGGATTCCCGGCGCAGCCATGACGGCCGCGCTGCACCGCCAACCGGCCTTCCGCCTGCTGTGGTTCGGCGAGGGCGTCAGCGTTCTCGGCAACGCGACGTCCAGCATCCTCATCCCGCTGCTCGCGATCGTCGATCTGCATGCGAGCGCGTGGTGGATGGGGCTGCTCACCGCCGCGGCCTGGCTCCCGTGGCTGGTGATCGGGCTGCCCGTCGGTGCCTTCGTCGACCGGCTGCCCGGCCGCGCCGTCATGATCTGCGCCGATCTCGTGAGTGCGGGCGCCCTCGCCAGCGTCCCGATCGCCTGGGCGGCCGACGCGCTGACGCTGCCCCAGCTGATCGCGGTCGCGATCGTGAACGGCACGTGCACGGTGTTCTTCCGGTCGGCGTATCCGGCACTGGTCACGCGCGTCGTCGCGCCCGACGACCTGACCGGCGCCAACGCCCGGATGTTCGGCACGGAGGCCGCGGCGAAGGTCGCCGGGCCGGGCGTGGGCGGCTGGCTCGCCGGAGCATTCGGAGCGGTCTCGGGAGTCGTGGTCGACGCGCTCAGCTTCGCCGTCTCGGCGCTGTGCCTGTGGCGGATCCCGCTGCGGGCGCGCGCGGCCCGCGCGGAACCGGACGGTGTTTCGCTGGGAAAGCGGATCGGTGACGGGTTGCGGGTCGTCTATGCCGATCCGCTGCTGCGCTTCATGACGATCAGCGGCGGCGTCTCGAACTTCGGCCTGACCGGGTTCGACGCGCTGACCGTGTTGTTCCTGGTGCGCTCCGGCGGGCTGTCGTCCACGGTGATCGGGGCGCTGCTCGCGGCCGGCAGCCTCGGCGGAGTGGTCGGTGCCGGTTGCGCCACGAGGCTCACCACCTCACTCGGCAGCGCACGCGCGCTGGTCGTGTTCCAACTGGTCGCCGGCCCCGCCCCCCTCCTGCTCGGGCTGGCCGGCCCGGGCGCCGCGATCGCCCTCGTCCCGATCGCGTTGGCCGCACTGAGCGGGGGCGTGGTCGCCGGCAACGTGATCAAGGGCGGGTTCCGGATGCGCTACGTGCCCGCCCACCTGCAAGCCCGCGCAGTGACGGCCACGCAGCTGATCAACTTCGGCACCATGCCGGTCGCCGGGCTGTGTGCGGGCTGGCTCGGCACCGCGCTCGGGCTGCGGACGACGATCGTCGTGATGGCGGCGATCCATGCCACGGCTTCGCTGGCGATCCTGCGCAGCCCGATCGCCCGGTACCGCGACCTGCCGGCAGTTGCACCCACCGCCGCGTCCGCAGCGACGAAACCGGCTTTGGCAGGATCGACGGCATGACCACGGCCGTCCACCTGCTGCGGCACGGCGAGGTCGACAACCCCGACCACGTGCTCTACGGCCGCCTGCCCGGCTTCCGGCTGTCCGATCTCGGGGTTGCCCAGGCCGAGCTCGCGGCCCAGTTCCTGGCGCAACGGCCCATCGGGTACGTGGTGTCGTCACCGCTCGAGCGCGCACAACAGACCGCTGCACCTCTTGCCGCGCTCACCGGCCTGCCGGTCGAGACCGACGAACGTCTCATCGAGGCCCAGAACAAGCTCGAGGGACGCCACGTCGCCGGGGGCCCGGGGCTGTTCACCGATGCGTCCAACTGGTGGCACTTCCGCAACCCGCTGCGGCCGAGCTGGGGCGAGCCGTACGCACAGGTCGCCGCGCGCGTGCTCGCCGCGGCCCGCGCCGCGCGCCGCCGCGTCGAAGGGACCGGGCTCGAGGCCGTCTGCGTCAGTCACCAGCTGCCGATCGTGGCGGCCCGGCGCCGCGCCGAGGGACTGCGCCTGTTCCACGATCCGCGCAAGCGCGAGTGCAGCCTGGCCTCGGTCACCACGCTCACCTTCGACGGCGAGATCGTGGTCGGTGTCGGCTACGCCGAACCCGCTGCCGGCGTGCTCCCCGCCGGCGAGGGTGCCGGGGCCTAGCCGCGCTAACAGCCACCGCCGTCACACTCGCAACCCCCGAGATTCCGATCGCACAGGTCGGTGAAGCACACTGGACGGCGATGAGAACGCCGGCCCGGGTGCTCGCGATCGTCGCCGCCATGACGCTCGCGCTGTCGGCGTGCTCGGGCAGTTCGGCGGCGGCTCGGACAGGTACAGCTTCTCGGGCGCGCAGCAGATCGGCTCGCTGATCCCGGTCAAGGACCGCAAGCCCGTCCCCGACTTCGGCGGGCCGCTGCTCGGCAACGGTGACTACAAGCTGTCCGCCTACGACGGCAAGGCGGTCGTCGTGAACTTCTGGGGCACCTGGTGCCCGCCGTGCGTCGTCGAGACGCCGCAGCTCGAGAACGTGTACCAGACGTACAAGAACAAGGACGTGACCTTCGTCGGCGTCGACATCAAGGAGGGCTCGCGCGACGCCCCCAAGTCGTTCGTCAAGGACAACCACATCCAGTACCCGATGATCTACGACGAGAACGGCGAGACCGCGCTGCGCATGGGCAACATCCGCGTGCAGGCCACACCGTTCACCGTGCTGCTCGACAAGCAGCACCGCGTCGCCGGCGTGTACGTCGGCCCGCTCACGCCGAAGGATCTCGAGCCGATGCTCAACCGGCTCACCGCGGGAGACTAGCACCAAGTGGCGCTCGCCGAGAACGGCTTCACGCATGCGGTCCAGAGCGGGCCGCTGCTGTTCGCCGCCGCGGTGGCCACGCTCGTCGGCGTGATCGGTTTCCTGTCTCCGTGCGTGCTGCCGCTCGTGCCGGGCTACCTGTCCTACGTCGCGGGGCTCTCGGGCAACGGCGACAAGCCGAGCCAGCGACGCATGGCGCTGGGAGCGGTGCTGTTCGTGCTCGGCTTCACCGCGATCTTCGTGCTGCAGGGTGTGCTCTTCGGTCAGTTCGGCGCGGCGATCAGCGACCACCGCATCGCTCTCGAACGCATCATGGGCATCGTCACGATCGTGCTCGGCGTCGTGTTCCTCGGCGGAATCGGTCTGTTGCAGCGCGAGTTCAAGTTCCACCGGCTGCCGCAACCCGGTCTGGTCGGTGCGCCGCTGCTCGGAGCGACCTTCGGGCTTGCGTGGACGCCGTGCCTCACCCCGACCTTCAGCGCGGTCTACACGTTGTCGGCCGTCCAGGGCACCGCCGGCCGTGGCGCCTTCCTGATGCTGTTCTACTGCCTCGGCCTCGGCATCCCGTTCATCCTCGTCGCGCTCGGCTTCGGCTGGGTGTCGTCGGCGCTGAGTTTCGTGCGGCGCCACCGCCGCGTGATCAGCGGCATCGGCGGAGCGCTGCTGATCGCGATCGGCGTGTTGCTCGTGACCGGCGCCTGGGACCACCTGGTGAACGTGCTGCGCTCGCACGTCGACCCGACGTCCGGGATCTCGGTGTGACCGGGCTGTGGCGCCTCACCCTGCGCGGCTGGCGGCGCCTCACGAGCATGCGCACCGCGCTCGTCCTGCTGTTCCTGCTCGCGGTGGCGGCAGTTCCCGGCTCGCTGCTGCCGCAGCGTCCGCTGAACCCGGCCAAGGTGCAGAGCTACATAAACTCGCACGGTTCGTGGGGCGAGGTGCTCGACGCGCTCGGCATGTTCGACGTGTTCGGTTCGGTGTGGTTCGCCGCGGTCTACCTGCTGCTGTTCGTCTCGCTCGCCGGCTGCCTCGTGCCGCGTATCCGGGTGCACGCCCGCGCGGTGGCCCGCAAGCCGTTGCCCGCGCCGCGCCATCTCGACCGGCTGCCCGAATCCGGATCGTTCGAGACCGCTGGTGATGCCGCCGAGTACGCCGCGGCCGCGCGCGCGACGCTCGGCAGGCGGTGGCGGGTCGAGCAACGTCCCGAGCCGTCGGGGGCGGTCACTCTCTCGGCCGAGAAGGGTTACAGCCGAGAGACAGGAAACCTGATCTTTCATATTGCGCTGTTGATTTCGCTCGTCCTCGTCGCGGTCGGCCGGCTCTACAGCTACGAGGGCCAGAAGATCGTCGTGCAGGGTCGAGGGTTTCTGCAACACCGTCAACAGCTACGACAACTGGAAGCCGGGTCGCTTCGCCGCCGAGGGCAAGGTGTCGCCCGCACCGTTCTGCATCGAGAAGGTCACCAACTTCATCGCCCGGTACACCAGCGACGACGAGCCGACCGAGTTCCGAGCGGACCTGACCTACCGGCCGACGCTCGACTCACCCGTCGAGCACGCGTCCTTGAGCGTCAACCACCCGCTACGCATCGGCGGCGACCGCGTCTATCTGATCAACCACGGCTTCGCGCCGCAGCTGACGATCACGCATGCCCGACGGGTCGGTGGTACACGACACCCAGCCGTTCATCGCGAGCGACGGCGCCACGTTGCTTTCCGAGGGCGTCTTCAAGGAACAGGGACGTCCCGGAGCCAAGCAGGACATCGGTGTGCGAGGGCTCTTCGCGCCCACCCCCGCGTTCAACGGCACGGTGGTCACCTCGGCCTCGCCGCAGGTGCGCGACCCGGTGCTGGGCATCTTCGTGTTCAAGGGGGATCTCGACTACCGCGGCCTGCCGCAGTCGGTGTTCAGCCTCGACACGTCCAAGATGACCAAGATCGGCGCGGCCAACTTGCGGATCGGGCAGAGCACGAAGCTGACCGGCGGGGTGCGGGTGCGCTTCGACGGCTGGTTGCCGTGGATCTCGATCCAGGTCTCGCACGATCCGGCCCAGGGCTGGCTGCTGTGGTCGGCGGGTGCGATGGTGCTCGGGCTGTTCGGATCGCTGGGCGTGCGCCGCCGCCGCGTGTGGCTGCGGCTGACCCCGTCGTCGGACGCGGCGAGCCGATCGCTTACCGTGGTGAGCGTCGGCGGGCTGGCGCGCAGCGACTCCGGCAACTTCACGGCCGAGTTCGCGGCGTTGCTGGACCGGCTGCGGGCGGCCGGACGGCCGGCGCAGGAACAGCTCGTCCCGGCGGGAAGGGAGTAGGCGATGGCCGGAATCAACGGCTCGATGGCCCACCTGTCGGACACCTTCTTCACGACCGCCATCTCGGTCTACGCGCTGGCCGCGGTCAGTTACACCGCCGAGTACTCGTTCGGCCGCAAAGGGCGGGTCGCTGCCACCGTCCCGGCCGCCGAAGCGGCGCGCACCCTCGTCGGCGCCGGCGGCCCGCCGGTGGCCGAATCGCCCGAAGCGCCCGCGTCCACGCCCACGAAGCGCAGCTTTGCCGACCGGGCCGGCCGTGCGGGCGTCGCGCTGACCGTGCTCGGCCTGCTGCTGCACGCGGTCTCGATCGCGATCCGCGGCCTCGCGGTCGACGCGGTGCCGTGGAGCAACATGTACGAGTTCGCCTCCGTCGCAGGGGCGATCGGCGTCGTGGCGTTCCTCGGCGTGCTGTGGAAGGCACCGGCGATCCGGCATCTGGGCGGGTTCATCCTGCTGCCCGTCGTGTTGCTCATGTTCCTCGCCGGGACGGTGCTCTACTCGCGCGCGCAGCCGCTCGTGCCCGCCCTGCAGTCGTACTGGCTGGCCATTCACGTCACGCTCGTCTCCATCGGCGAGGGCGCGCTGATGACCAGCGCCATGCTGACCGTCCTCTATCTGGTCAAGCAGCGGCACGACCGCTTGTCGAAGGCGGCCGACTATCGCCCCGGCGCGGTCGGCAACCTCGCAGCGCGACTGCCGTCGGCGCAGACGCTGGACAAGTCGGCCTACCGCATCGTCGCGTTCGCGTTCCCGCTCTACACGGTCGCGATCATCTGCGGCGCGATCTGGGCCGAAGCGGCGTGGGGACGCTACTGGGGCTGGGATCCCAAGGAGACCTGGGCGTTCATCGTGTGGGTCGTGTACGCGTGCTACCTGCACGCTCGGGCGACCGCAGGATGGAAGGGCCGCGCCGCCGCGTGGATCAACCTGCTCGGCTTCGGTGCCATCACCTTCAATTTCCTGATCGTGAACATCGTGGTGTCCGGCCTGCACTCCTACGCCGGATTGAACTGAGCCATCTCCGACTCGTCGAAATTCCGTTCCTCGACGAGCACCATCCAGTTCCCCGAGTTGTCGCGGCACACAGCCTCGACTCCATACGGGCGCTCGACCGGATCCTGGATGAAGAACACGCCCTTGCTCTTGAGCTCCTCCGCTGTCTTGCGGCAGTCGTCGACCGCGAAACCGAGCCCGTTCATGCCGCCGCTGTCGAGTGCCCGGTTGATGGCCTCGACCATCTCAGGTGAGTGCGGCGGACCAGGCACACTGAGCGTCACCTGCAGCTCGGGCTGGCTCGGGTGCACCACCGTGCACCACCGGTAGCCGTTGCCGAGCGTGATGTCGTCCTTCTCCTCCAGGCCGAGGACCTCGGTGTAGAAGCGCTTGGCCTCGTCGACGTCCTTGACGAAGACGCTGGTGATCGAAATGTTTGTCAGCATGCGGCAAGGCTAGGCAGGCCCGCTGCTCGTGCGCTTCTCCCAGCTTGCGGACCTGCTACCTGCGTTCGGCCAGCCCCCACATGAGAACGAAGCAGCCGGGAATGCGTGGCGCTTGCGCGCCCCACCGGGCCTGGAACTCGCTCGGAGCCTCACCGACGATCTGGCGAAATCGCGTACTGAACGAGCCCAGGCTGGTGTAGCCGACAGCGTGGCACACCTCGGTGACGCTGAGGTTCGTCGCACGCAGCAGGTCTTGGGCTCGCTCCACGCGCCGCTGGGAGACGTACGCCGCCGGCGTCAGGCCGTAGGTCGCCGTGAACAGCCGGTGGAAATGGAACCTGCTCACACCGGCGATCGCTGCGAGGGCGTCGAGATCGAGCGGTTCGGCGTACGCGCGGTCGACGTGGTCACGGGCTCGGCGCAAGTGCACGAGCACGTCTCCCGGAACTCGTGTGCCCGCGCCACCCACGCCTCCATCGTGCCGTTCATGACGACAGGTCGTACACCGTCATACCGGCGACCGCTTTCGCTGGGTAGTGCGAGCTCACCCACTGCTGGATCGCGTACGCCGTCGAGGTGTCCGCCGTGGTCGAACCGATGAAGCCCTGTGCGTCCGCGACGAAGTAGTGGACCTTGCCGGCCTGCACGAGTGCCTTGAACTGGGCGAGCGTGATCGCGGGGTCGGTGCCGTTGAACCCGCCCAGCGACATCACCGACTGCCCGCTCGCGAGTTCGAGCGAGGCGGCCGTGTTGGCGCTCACGGTCGCCGCGGCCCATTGGTAGGACGAGGCGTCGTGCTGCAACGCCGACGTCAGGGCCGTGCCGATCGTGCTCGCGCCGCCCAGGCCGCCCGGTATGCCTCGGCCGGCCCGGCCACCCTGGCCGCCGCCGCGGGGCGGCATGGTGCCGGTGCCGGTGCCGGTGCCGGTGACGGGCGGGTGCCCGCGCCCGAAAGCCGGGTTCCGGTGCCCGACCGCGGACCGCCCGTGCCAGGCGGCGGGGTACCGCCACCGGGGAGCCCGCCGCGCATCGCGCCGCTGGGCCAGCCGACGCCGGACGTGCTCGCCGGTCCGGCGCTGGGCAGCGCGCCGGTGTGGGCGGTCGACGCGGTCTGCAGCGAATAGGCGGCCGGCGCGAGCAACATCGTCCCGGCCACGAGCGGGGCGACGATCGCCGCGACCATGCGCGGCAACACCACGACGATCGTCGCAGCCACTCCGAGCAGCACGACCGCCCACTTCAGCCAGGGCGCCCAGTCGGCACGTCCCAGCAGCTCGAAGGACCACCACGCCGAGACCGCCACCATCGCCGCGAGCACCCAACGGGCAGCCTCGCGCGAGCGCGCCCGCCACAGCGTCACCGCGGCAAGCGCGACGACCGCGGCGATGCCCGGTGCCAGCGCGACGGTGTAGTACGGGTGGATGATGCCGGCGGCGAAGCTGAGCACGATGCCGGTGCACAGAACCCAGCCACCCCACACGATGAGGCTCGCGCGCAGCCGGTCCGTGCGCGGGGCCCGTGCACACAGCCACGCGAGGGCCGCGATGCCGGCGAGCGCGCCGGGCAGCAGCCAGCTGATCTGCGTTCCCATCTCGCTGCCGAACAGCCGGGCCCAGCCCGTCTCGCCGGACGAGAAGCCGCCCGTGCCGCCGCTGACGTTGCCGTTGTTGCTCGAGCCGGTGAGCCGGCCGAAGCCGTTGTAGCCGAAGATCAGCTCGAGGACGCTGTTGTGATTCGAGCCGCCGATGTACGGCCGCGATCCTGCCGGCCATAACGCAACGATCGCCACCCACCAGCCTGCCGCCCCGAACATGGCCGCGCCGGCTGCGAGCAGATGCAGCAGCCGTTTGCGCACCGTCGTCGGTGAGGCGACGACATACGCGACTGCGAGTGCCGGAACGATCAGGAATCCTTGCAACATCTTCGTCAAGAACGCAAAACCCAGCAGCACCCCTGCAAGGACCAGCCAGCGCGGCCGCGCCGCCTCGATCGCGCGGATCGTCGCGTACGCCGCCGCGGTCATCAGCAGTACCAGTAACGCGTCAGGGTTGTTGAACCGGAACATCAACGTCGCCACGGGCGTCGTCGCCAGGATCGCGCCGGCGAACAGTGCGGCGTTCGGTGACGACACCCGGTTGACCGCTGCGTACAGCAACGCCACCGACGCGACACCCATCAGCGCCTGGGGCACGAGCAGAGCCCACGAGTTCTCGCCGAACAGGCGCACCGACAGGTCCATCACCCACAGGGAGGCCGGTGGCTTGTCGACGGTGATGAAGTTCGACGAATCCAGCGAGCCGAACAGGAACGCCGTCCAGCTCCTGCTCCCGGCCAGCGCCGCGGCCGAGTAGTACTGGTTGGCCCAACCCGAGGCGCCGAGCCCGACGAGGTAGAGCAGACCGGTCGCGGCGAGCAGGGCACCGAACGCGAGGCGGCGCCCGCCACCGTCCCGTATCCGTTGAGTGGCGCGTTCAAGTGGTGAGTGACGCGATGTAGCGCGCCACTCAGCCCCGGACGCGCCGCTCACCGGCGGGGTCGGGGATTCGTGGACGGTTGCAGTCATCGGTCACTTCGCCTTCGTGAGGTCGTAGACGGTCGTGCCGCCGACGGTCGCGGACGAGAAGTTCTTCTCGACCCACGCGCTGATCGCGCTCGAGCCGGTGCCGCCTCGCCCGCCCGCGCCGCCGCCGAATCCGCCGGCACCGCCGCCCGCGACGAAGTAGTGCACCTTCCCGGCCGCGACCAGGGCCTTGAACTGGGCAAGTGTCGGTGCGTTGTCGGATCCGCTGAAGCCGCCGATCGCGATCACGGCGGTGTCCGACTGCAGCTCCAGCGGCGCGGCCGACTGCGAGCCGATCGTCGCCGCCGACCACGTGGTGCCGGCGTTCTTGAGCAGCGTGACGAGCGCGGACGAGACCGTGACTTGGGGGCCCATTGACCCCGTTCCGCCGCCGGTCGTGCGCCGCCCGGTCCCGGGTGGCGGAGCCGAGCCGGTCGGCGGCGTGAAGCCACTCGGTGGTCTGGCTCCGGACGGCGGCGTGCCACCGCGCGTGCCGCCGGGGAAGCCCCCGGGGATTCCGCCCGAGGCTGCGCCCGGGCCCGCGCCAAGGCGGCCGAACCCGCTCGATGCCACGGCCGGGCCGGCCGACGGCGTCGAACCGGTGTGCGGCGTCGCCGCGGTCTCGAGCGCATAGGCGGCCGAACCACCGGTGAGCGCCACGATGCCGGCCAGCGCACCCGCTGCGCCGACGACGCGCCACCGTCCCGGCGGCACCAGCACGGCCACCGCGGCGACGCCACCCGCGAGCGCGACCGCCACCGCGAGCCAGCCGAACCACCCGCTGCTGCGGTGCAGCAGGGACATGCTCCAGATCCCGGTGACGAGAGCTCCTGCCGCGAGTGCCACCCGCGCGGCCAACTCGTGGCGGTTGCGCCAGAGCGCGACCGTCGCGATCGCGACTAGCGCCGCGATCGCCGGGGCGAGTTCGACGTCGTAGTACGTGTGGATGATGCCGGTCGCGAAGCTGAGTACTGCGGCGGTGACGAGCAACCAGCCACCCCAGATGATCAGCGCGGCGCGGGTCCGGTCGGTGCGGGTCGCGCGCCCCGAGACCACTGCGAGCGCGACCATCGCGATGATCGCTGCCGGCAGGAGCCACGCGACCTGCCCGCCGTTGAGTGCGTTGAACAGCCGGCCGATGCCGGCCGAGCCGCTGAAGCCGCCACCGCCGCCACCAGGACCGCTGCCCCCGGTGAGCCGCGACAGGCCGTTGTAACCGAATGCCAGTCCGAGTGCGGTGTTGTTCCCCGACCCGCCGATGTAGGGACGTGACGACGCCGGCGTGAGATCGACGGCAAGCACCCACCATCCGGCGGCGACCACGAGCGCGCCGCCGGCGCCGAGCAGCTGTACGACGCGACGCCTGAGCGGGGCGGGCGCCGCGACCAGGTAGGCGATTGCGAGCGCCGGCAACACGGTGAACGGTTGCAATCCCTTGGCGAGGAACGAGAAGCCCACGGCCGCCCCTGCGAGCAGCACCCACATGGTCGACGCGTTCTCGAGGGCCCGCGTCACGCAGTACGCCGCGGCCACGATCAGCAGCGTCATCAGCGCATCGGGGTTGTTGAACCGGAACATCAGCACGGCGACCGGAGTGCCCGCGAGCAGGGCACCGGCGAGCAGCCCCGCCGCAGGGCCGAACCAACGACGCACCGCCGCGTAGAGCAGCCACACCGACGCCACGCCCATGATCGCCTGCGGCACGAGCATCGACCACGACGAGAAGCCGAAGATCCGGCCGGACAGCTCCATCGGCCACAACGCGGCCGGCGGCTTGTCGACCGTGATCGAGTTGGCCGAATCGAGCGAGCCGAAGAAGAACGCCTTCCACGACTTCGTCCCGGCCTGGACCGCCGCGGCATAGAAGTCGTTCGCGTAGCCGGACGCGCCGAGGCCCCACACGTAGAGGACGGCGGTCAGCCCGAGCAGCGCCGCCAGGGCACCCTTCTCGGGCCGCGTCCGCGCGAGTGGTCGGATACCGCGCGAGTGGTCGGAAATATCCGACCACTCGCGCCATAGGTGACCACTCGCGGGGACGGGGACGGGGACGGGTGCGGTGGGGGCGGGGGACGTGGTCGATGTAGGAGTGGTCGCGGTCATACAGATTCCTTCCGGGCAAAGACCCATTCGCGCAACAGCACGAAGCGCAGGACGGTGGCGGCGAGATTGGCAACGACGAGCGCGGCGACCTCGAGGGCGCGCGGTGGAGCGCCGGTCAACAGGGTGAGCAACCACAGCGAGCCGCTCGTCAGGCCGAGGCCGAGTGCGAACACCAGCAGTCCCTGCAGTTGATGGCGCACGGCACCCTCGCCCGAGACGCCGAACGTGAATCGCCGGTTGACGGCGGTGTTCGCGACGGCGGTGACGAGCAGCGCCAGCAGGTTCGCGACCTGTGCGCCGAAGGGAGCACGCCACAGCAGGAACAACGCGAGATACGCCAACGTCGACGCGACGCCGACGGCGGCGAACCGAATGGCTTGCCGCAACAGCGGTTCCGCTGCCGCCGAGCGATGACCGAGCTGTGCGCGCAGATCGCGGACGGGTAGGTCTCCACGCATCAGCGACCGGGCCATCCGGGCGACACCGCGCAGGTCTGCGAACGCGGTCGCGACGATGTCGACGCGGCTGTCCGGGTCGTCGATCCAGTCGACCGGAACCTCCGCGATGCGCAGCCCGCTCCGCTCGGCGAGCACGAGCAACTCGGTGTCGAAGAACCACGACGTGTCGCGCACGTGCGGCACCAGCGCTCGCGCACAGTCGGCACGCATCGCCTTGAACCCGCACTGCGCATCGCTGAACCGTGCGCGCAGCGTCGTGCGCAGCATGAGGTTGTAGCCGCGCGAGATCAGCTCGCGTTTGGGCCCGCGCACGACCCTGGCCGAGCGCGACAACCGGCTGCCGATCGCCACGTCGCTGTGACCGGACAGCAGCGGTGCCACCAGCGGCAGCAATGCGTTGAGATCGGTCGACAGATCGACGTCCATGTACGCGACCACGCGCGCGTCGCTCGCCGTCCACACGTGCTGCAGCGCGCGGCCGCGTCCCTTTGCGTCGAGGTGCACGGCGTGCACCCGCTCGAGCTCACTCGCCAATGCGGTCGCGATCAACCATGTGCCGTCGGTGCTCGCGTTGTCGGCGATCGTGATCACCGTCCGGAACGGGAACTGCTCGTTCAGGTGGGCGTCCAGGCGGCGCACACTCGGTTCGAGATCGACCTCCTCGTTGAAGACCGGGACGACGATCTCGACGTCGACCACGTCCGCGAGCACGCCCTGCGACCCCAGTTCCGCAGCGGTCATCGTGCTTGCAGCCGCAGCGCCAGCGCCGGACACATCGCCACGGCGCGGCGGGTGTCCACCAGCTCGGACGGGTTGACGGTCGCGCGTCGGATGAGAGGGAATCCCCACTCGTCCAAGACGATCCGGTCAGGAACGAGATCTGCGCACAGGCCGTGACCGTCGCACCTGGTCCAGTCGATCTCGATGGTCTGCTCGCCCATCAGAATGATCCCGTCGGCAGTTGTCCGCGGTCGACGCGTCCGCAGCCGCCGGCCCGGTGTGCGACGAGTTCGTCCTGCAGTGCGGCCAGGCCCGACCGCACGAACCGCGACGCGCCGTCGGGATGGGCGCAGGCGCCGCGGCCCACGACCAGCTCGCCGTGCCGCTGCGCGTCGGGCAGGGCGTGCGGATCGCCGTGATCGATCGCAGCGATGTCGGCGGCGAGCGCCGGCAACCCGAACCGGCAGGGCCCGCACTGGCCGGCCGACTGCGCGGCGAGCCATGCCGTCGTTCGGGCCAGTTCGCCCAACGCGCAGGTCGTCGAGTCCAGCACGAACACCACGCCCGCACCGAGCGTCGTTCCGGCAGTCGCGAACCCGGCCCGCGACACGGGGATGTCGGGATCCGGCCGCAACCATCCGCCGTGGTAGCCGCCCGCAACGACGTGCGCCGCATCGTCCGCACCCGCCGCCCGCAACAGGATGCCGAGCGGCGTACCGAACGGGACCTCGACGACGCCCGGGCGGGCGACCGCCCCGCCGACGCTCAGCAGCACCGTTCCCGGTTCCTGCCGCGTGCCGGTGGCCGCGAAGTCGCGGGCGCCGGTGCGGATCAGAACCGCGGTCTGCGCGAATGTCTCGACGTTCGACACCAGGTAGCCGTCGCCGGTGGGCAGCGAACGGCGTCCCGGGGGCCGGGCCGGCCCGCCGGCGAGTACGCGGAGCAGGGTGCGCGCCTCGCCGCCGACGAATTCCGGACCGGTGAGCACGACGCGGACCCGGTGCGCGTCGCGGCGTTGGTGGACGGCGTGCTCGATCGCGTCGGCGGCAGCGAGGTCGTGGACGGCGACGATCACGCGCGCCGCACGCGCCGCCGACGCGACGGCAAGCGCTCCGTCGAGCACGAGATGCGGCGTGCGGCGCATCAACGTGCGGTCCTTCGTACTGGCGGGTTCGCTCTCGCTGCCGTTCACGACGATCGTCGGTCGCGCGCCGCGAAGTGAGCGCAGCTTGGTCGCGAGGGGGAAGCCCGCCCCGCCGCGACCGGCAAGCCCGGACTCGTCGAGCAGCACGATCAGGCGCTCGGCATCCACGGTGGGAAGCGCGCCGTGCACAGCGACGTGTTCCGCATGGTCGAGGGTGTAGGCGCGATCAAGGCCGGCGAGCACGCGCGGCGCCCCGATCGTCCACACGACGTCGGCGACGGGCGTGGACTCGAACAGCGCGGTCATCGGGTCACCAACTTCGGACGGGCGCTGCGCACGAGATCGGGACCGCGTTCGAGACCGACGCGAACGCTCACGGCAGTTGCGACCGCCGCTGCGCACGCGATGTAGAGTCCGCGCACCCAGCCCACGCCGGAGTCAGTGCCCGAGTTGAAGCCGTGCAGGAGAGCCAGCCCCCACCCGACGTAGGCGAGGCCGTGCAGCCGGCGCCACACCCGCGTGCCGCGCTCGGATGTCGCGATCCGGGCCCGTGCGACGCCGACCGCGGCGACCAGGACGAAGGTGTAGACGGCGAGCGTGCCCATGCCGATCCAGGTCGGTCGGAAGCTTGAGGTGAACGGGACGATCGAGGCGACCCAGCCGACATGGGCATACGAGTCGGCGAGGATCGACCCGATGTGCAGGACGAGTGCGCCGAGACCGAGCGATGCGCTCACGCGGTGCACGTAGTTCCACATCACCCGCGTGGCCGGCTTCCCTCGCCCGGTCATCAGCGCGCCGATCGCGGTCGACATGGTGAGCAGCACCAGTGCGGCCAGTCCCGCTCCGCGTGCGATGTACCAGATCGTCATCGCGTTGCCTCCGTAGCCGCACGCGGCGCGGGCCAGCCGCTGGTCACGAACACGGATCCGTCGATTGCGACGAGCCGTGCGGCGTAGCCGTGTGCTTCCAGCCGGTCGACGGCATCGGCGCCCCACACGATGGCGGCCGTGCTCGCAGCGTTCGCGTGCAGAGCGTCCGGGGCGGCGACCGTCGCGGTGCGCCACGGGCCGTCCGCCGGGTTGCCCGTGCGCGGATCGACGATGTGGTGGACGGGCCGGCCCCCGCGCCGCCACCGGCGCACCGTGGTCGTGCTCGTGGTCAGGCCACCGGCGCGGACGAGCACCAGTTGGCCGTCGTCGCCGTCGCGTTCGGCGACCTGGACCACCCAGCCGTCCGGCCGGTCACCGGCGACGGCGACGTCACCGCCCAGTTCGACCAGCACCGGCGTGCGGTAACGATGGGCAAGGGTGGCCGCCGCCATGTCGGCGGTGTGCGCCTTGGCGCTCGAGCCGAGGTCCAGTGCGACCCCGCGCGGCACCGTGAGCAGGCCCATCTCGCGATCGAGGCGCACCTGCCGCCAATCGGCGGCAGCGATGTGCGGTGCGGCGTGCGGGCCGTCCACGGCGATCGCCGAGATGTCGCGGTCGTAACCGAGCCGCGCCAAGGTGCGCCCCAGCGTCGGATCGAGTGCGCCGTCGGTGTGCTGCGCCATGCGCAGCGCGGCATCGACGAGTTCGACGAGCAGCAGCGAGATCGGTGTCGGCCGCCCCGCCCGCGCGTTCGCCAGGCTCAGCTCGGAGTCGGCGCGGAAGCGGCTGGCCGCGTCGTCGACCCGCTCGAGCAGCGTGTGCAGATCAGCGGCGGCCGCGTCGAGCACGCGGGCGTCGTCGACGACGAGGCGCACCGTGCAGCTCCAGGCCCGCCCGACATGCGTGGCGGTCATGATCCGTGGCTCCCGGCGACGGGCTGCTGCTGCACGGTCGGCGCCTGCACGGTGCTCGACGAGGACGTCGAGGGCGTCGCCGTTGTCGTCTTCGTCGTCGGGCGTTGCGAGGTGTTCGTGCTCGACGACTTCGACGTGCTCGACGTGGTGTTGCTCGTGCCCGTCGTCGTGGACGTGGTGGAGGTGGTGGTGGTCGCCGCGACCGAGCTGTGCTCGACGCCGGCTATGAGTGCGACGGTCGCGAGGGACGCGCCGGCTGCGGTGGCCCACCCGACCGCGCGGCAGCGGCGGAGGAGGCGTTCGGGGGAGGATCGTCTGGTCATGCCGGCAACGATCCGGCGGGACGGGTCAGGACCTCATCAGCGCAGCGTCAAGCCTGTCCTAAGCCCGGATAGGTACTGGCTACGGGCTGTGCAGCAGCAAGGTGACCAGCGCACCACCGGACGGTGCCGAGCCGATGCTCATCGACCCGCCGCCGGCCTCCGCGCACCGGCGGGCGATGTCGAGGCCGAGGCCCGTCGACCCTCGGTCGGACCGCCCGCGGACCTCGGCGAAATCGGGGATGCCCGGTCCGTCGTCGGCGATGTCGAGACGGGCGCCGTCGGCGGTTGCGGTGAGCGTGACCGCGAACGGCGTGCCCTCCGAGGTGTGCGCGACGATGTTCTCGAGCAGCGCGTCGAGAGTCGTCGCGAGATCTTCGGCCGACGCCCGCACCGGTAGCGGGTCGTCCGGCAGCGAGATCGTGCTCACCCGGCCCTGCTCGTCCATCAGCGCCGACCAGAACCCGACGCGCTCGCGCACGACGGCCGCTGCGTCGCACGACGGCAGCCGTCCCTCGCGCTGGGGCCGGCGCGCCGCGTGGATCACCGCGGTGAGCATGCGCTCCACGTCGCTGACCCGGGTGCTGAGCCGTTCGGCCTCGTCCGGATCGGAGAGCGCCTCGGCATCGAGCCGCAACCGCGTCAGTGGGGTGCGCAGTCGGTGCGACAGATCGGCGACGGTCTCTCGTTCTTCGACGATCAGTTCGTCGATGCGGTCAGCGAGGCGGTTGAGAGCGATGCCGACATCGGCGACCTCGCGCGGTCCGTCCGTAGGTGCGCGCGCTGTCACGTCGCCGGTGCTCAGCCGCTGCGCCGTGCGTGCGGTGTCGACGAGTGGACGGGCGATACGGCGGGTGAGCAGTTCGCCGGCGACGATGCCGAGCACGATCAGTCCGAGGCTGGCGCCGATGATCAGCACGTACCAGCCGGTCAGGCCCTCGTAGCGTTTGTCGTCGGAGAGGTAGACCCGCACCTGGTAGAAGCCGTCCGGTGCCGGGGCCACAGCGACTGCCACCGAACCGCCCGGGGCACTGGTCAGCTGCGGCGGCGCGTCGTGATCGGGGTCGGATCCGCCCGAGCCACCATCGGGTCGGGTGCTCGGTGGTGGGCCGTTGGACGGGAAGCCGCCCTTGGGAGCGCCCTCGTCCTCGCCGGGTGTGCGGCCCACGACCTCCCCGTGAGGCAGGCGCACGGAGATCGGGTAGCCGCTGTCACGGGTCTGCCGCCGGAGGTAGCCGTTCACCTTGGTGCGGCCCGGTTGCGCGCTGCGCAGATACGCCGCGACGTTGCGAGCCTGGTCCTGCACCGACTTCTCGGCCTGCTGGCCGATCACGTTGTGGGTGAGCACGGCCAGGGGGATGGCGAACGCGAGCACGACCAGCGTCGTCATGCCGACGACGAGCAGCAGGATGCGCCGTCTCACGGCGCGTCGCCGCTCGGCGCCATCAGCCGTACCCCGACGCCGCGCACGCTGTGCAGGTACCGCGGTGCCGCTGCCGTCTCGCCGAGCTTGCGCCGCAGCCATGACAGGTGGACGTCGACCGTGCGATCCGAGCCGCCCCACGCGAGCTGCCACACCTCGCTGAGCAGGTCGCGCTTGGTGACGACCTCGCCGGCGCGACGGGCGAGAACGACAAGCAGTTCGAACTCCTTGCGGGCGAGTTCGACCGGGCGCCCGTCGACAGTGACCTCGTAGCTGCGGGTGTCGATGACGAGACCCCCGACGGTGATGACGGGATCCTCGTCCGTGCGTCCCATCCTGCGCAGCACGGCGCGGATGCGGGCGTTGATCTGCGATGCGGTGAACGGCTTGATCACGTAGTCGTCGGCACCGATGTCGAGGACGCGGATCATCTCGTTCTCGTCGTCACGCGCCGTGGCCACGATGACCGGTACGTCACTGACCGCGCGCAGCATCGACAGGATGTCGGCGCCGTCGACGTCAGGAAGCCCGAGATCGAGCAGCACGACGTCCGGCTTGGCCTCGACAGCCGTGGTGAGCGCGGGCAGGCCGGCGCTGATCGCCGTCACACTGTGCCCCTGCTCGCGCAGTGCACGAGTCAACGTGGTGCGGATCGCCGCGTCGTCCTCGACCAGCAGCACCTGCGCCATGCGCGCGACGGTACCGCGCGATACTGTGCGGGTGGCTCTCAGCGATCTCCAGGCGTTCGTGTCCGCGCTCGAACGCGATCGCGACCTGACACGGATCCGCACGCGCGTCGATCCGCACCTCGAAGTCACCGGAATCGTGCAACGCGTCGTGCGTGCAGGCGGCCCGGCGCTGCTGTTCGAGAACCCCTGCCGTGGGCGAATGCCCTTGCTCATCAACGCATTCGGCACGTCACGCCGCATGGCGCGCGCCCTGGGTGTCGCTGACCTGGACGAGATCGGTGACCGCATCGCCGACCTGCTCAAGCCCGAACTGCCGCGCGGGGTCGGCGGCTTCAAAGACGCACTCGGCAAGGCGGCGCAGCTGCGTTCGCTGCCGCCGCGCAAGGTCAAGGGTGCCCCCTGCCAGGAGGTCGTGCTGCACGGTTCGGACGTCGACCTCGACGCCCTGCCCGGCATCAAGGCGTGGCCGGAGGACGGCGGGGTGTTCCTCAACCTCGGACTCACGCACACGAAGCATCCGGAGACGGGCGCGCGCAATCTCGGCATGTATCGCCTGCAGCAGCAGGACAATCGCACCGTCAGCCTGCATTGGCAGATCCACAAGGACTCGACATCGCATGCCGGCGTCGCCGAGCGCCGTGGCGAGCGGCTGCCCGTCGCAATCGCATTCGGGTGCCCGCCCGCCGTGACCTACGCCGCCTCGGCGCCGCTGCCGGCCGACATCGACGAGTACCTGTTCGCCGGCTTCGTGCAGCGCGAGCGGGTCGACATGGTCGACTGCATCTCCGTCCCGTTGCAGGTTCCGGCAGCGGCCCAGGTGGTGCTCGAGGGCTGGGTCGAGCCTGGTGCGCGTCTGCCGGAAGGACCGTTCGGCGACCACACCGGCTTCTACACGCCGGTCGAGCCGTTCCCGTACGTGCGCGTCGACACGATGACCATGCGCACCGACCCGATCTACCAATCGATCATCGTCGGCCGGCCGCCGCAGGAGGACGGACCGATCGGCAAGGCGACCGAACGGATCTTCCTGCCGTTGATCCGCGTGATGATCCCGGAGATCGTCGACTACGACCTTCCTGAGGCGGGCGTCTTCCACAACTGCGTGATCGTGTCGATCGACAAGCGGTTCCCGAAACACGCCCAGAAGGTGATGAACGCGATCTGGGGTGCCGGGTTGCTGTCGCTGTCGAAGCTCGTCGTGGTCGTCGACGCCGATTGCGACGTGCACGACTACCGCGAGGTGGCGTGGCGTGCGTTCGGCAACGTCGACTACGCCCACGACGCGCTGCACACCGTCGGGCCCGTCGACCACCTCGACCATGCCGCGTACGAGCAGTTCTTCGGCGGAAAACTCGGCATCGACGCGACCCGCAAGCTGCCCACCGAGGGGTACCGCCGCGAGGGCGGCTGGCCCGCCGAGTGCGTGCTGGACGAGGCGACCGAGTCGCTCGTGGCCAGCCGGTGGAGCGAATACGGTCTCTGACCCCGGTTTTGGCGGCGGAGCGCGAAATGCTGGGCTCATCCGCCAAAAGCGGGGCTGGCAGACTTGGGCCGTGACGACAGCCGCCACCGCGATCCCGCGGTCGAAGGTGCGCGCGTTCCTGTCGCTCGTGATGATCGAGCACTCGGTGTTCGCGCTGCCGTTCGCCTACATCGCCGCGCTGACCGCGATGTGGCAGCAGACGCGATCGGTGCACTGGCTGCAGCTCCTGCTGGTGACGATCGCGATGGTGTCGGCGCGCACCGTCGCGATGTCGGCGAACCGGATCCTCGACCGGCGCTTCGACGCGCTCAACCCGCGCACCGCGCGCCGCGAACTCGTGACCGGCGAGCTGAGCGTGACGTCGGCGTGGACGGGGACGGCCGTCGCGTTGGTCGTGTTCCTCGCCAGTGCCGCGGCGTTGTCGTGGGTGTGCCTGGCGCTGGCGCCGGTCGCGGTGGCGCTGCTCGTCCTGTACTCCTACGGCAAGCGGTTCACCGACTTCCCGCAGCTGCTGCTGGCCCTCGCCCAGTTCGTGGCGCCCGTCGGCGCGTGGCTGGCGGTCACTAAGGGGACGGGCTGGGCCCCGGTGGCGCTCGGGCTCGCCGTCGGTACCTGGATCGGCGGATTCGACCTGATCTACTCGTGCCAGGACGCCGAGATCGACCGGCGGATCGGGTCACGTTCGTTCCCCGCGCGGTTCGGCATCCCGGCAGCGCTTGCCACGTCGTGGACAGCGCACGCGATCACCTTCGTGGCGTTCGCGTGGTTCGGGTTCGCCGCCGGGCTCGGCGCGCTCTGGTTCACGGGGGTTGCGCTGACGGGCGCGGTGCTCGTGTACGAGCACGCAATCGTGCGGGCGCACGACCTGTCGCGCGTCAACCGCGCGTTCTTCACGGCCAACGGCGTCATCGGCATCGGCCTGTTCGGGTTCGCACTCGCGGACCTGATAGTGCACGGGCTCGCGGCATGACCACCGGGACGAGGCTGCCGTGGGTGATCGGCGTGTCCGGAGCGTCCGGCACGCCGTACACGCGCGCCGTGCTGAACGCCTTGCTGGACGCTGGAGAGGCTGTCGACCTGGTCGTGTCGCGAGCTGCCCGGCTCACGCTGCTCGACGAGCTCGGCCTCTCTTTTCGAGACGCGCACTGGCGCCAGGACCTCGAGACGTGGCTGGGCCGCGAGGTCGGCGATGTGCAGCACTGGAGCCCGGGCGACTTCGGCGCCGGCCCGGCGAGCGGGTCGTACGCCACCCAGGGAATGGTGGTGGTACCGGCCTCGACCGCGTCGGTCGCCGGCATCAGGCTGGGACTGTCGAAGGACCTGTTGCAGCGCGCTGCCGACGTCACGCTCAAGGAACGGCGTCTGCTCGTCGTGGTCCCGCGGGAGACGCCGTACACGCGCTCGACGCTGCAGCACATGCTCGCGCTCGACGAGGCGGGTGCTGTGGTGCTGCCGGCGAACCCCGGTTTCTACGCAGGTCTCGACACCGTGCAACAGCTCGTCGACTTCGTGGCTGCGAAGATCCTGGATGTGCTCGGCGTCGAACACAACCTGAGCACCCGATGGACGGGCGAACTCGGCGCGGGAAGGTCGTGACCGCATGGACGACATCGACCGGCGCTTGCTCGGCGTACTGCGCCAGAACGCCCGCGCGACGTACGCCGACCTGGCGCGCCTGGTCGGGCTGAGCCCGCCCGCGGTGCACGAGCGGGTCGGCAAGCTCGAGTCGTCCGGCGTGATCATCGGCTATCACGCGGCTGTCGCGCCGGCCGCGCTCGGGAAATCGATGAGCGCGCTCATCGGCGTCTTCATCACCGACAGCGCGGACGTCGGCGCGATCGAGGCCGACCTCGAGCGCCTGTCGGCGGTCGAGGACGCGTGGTTCGTCGCCGGCGAGGAAACCTTCGTCGTGAAGGTGTCGGTGCCCGACGTGAACGGCCTCGAAGAGGTGATCCGCACGTTGAACGCGATCTCCGGCATCGCCCGCACCCGTACCACGGTCGTCCTGTCGACCAAGTTCGAAGGCCGCCTCCGCGGATAGCGGCATCAAGTATCAGCTGCGAGGACGTAAAGCGACTCGAAGGATCGACGGCCTGCCGTGGCGTAGCGCGTGGCCAGAGTTGCCGCGTCGGCGAGATCGCTCATCGCGAAACCGTGCCGCGCGAGCAGCCGGTGCATGCCCTCGGGTGGCGCACCGAAGGTGACCGGTTCGCCGATCAGCGCGATCGCGCGGGCACCGAGCCGGCGCAACGGCGCGAGCGGGCCGGGACCGCCCGAGCCGTCCCACATGTCCATGGCCAGCACCGAACCGGTGCCGCACATCGCCTGCAACGCAGCGAGCGTGTCTTCGACCGCCGCGGCGTCCAGATAGGGTGCGACGCCCTCCCATACGAAGAATGTCCTTGCACCGCTGGTGAATCCTGCGGCCGGCAACACGTCGGCGAGTGCCTGCCGGCGGAAGTCGATCTCGACCCGCACGTAAGACCCGCCGACGAAACGATCGGCGTGCTCGGCCACGATCGCTGCCTTGCGGCGCGACAGCGGCGGCAGGTCGACCTCGTACACCGGACGCCCCGCCAACCGGTCGGCGAACCGGTACGCGCGGCTGTCGTACCCGGCGCCGAGGACGACGAACTGTTCGGCGTCGTCGGCGGCGAGCAGGTGTTCGTCGATGAAGCGGTGCCGGCACAGCACATAGGTCGGCAGGCCGCCGATGTCATGGCGCGCAGCGATATCGCGCACCGGCGAGGTCACCGACAGCGGGTCGAGCAGCGCCCGAGACCCTGCGCCGAGGAATAGTTCGGCGTACGGGTCGTCGACGATCCGATGCTCGACGGGACGGCGGTGCTCGAGCGCCCGGTACAGCGTGACGGCCTGCGCCGTGGCGCTCGGCCGCTGCGAGTCGTGCAGTTCACGGGGCACCAGCCGACGCAGTGCGCCAAGGCGGCGTTCGCCAACTTCTAACCGTGCTGCGTCGCGATCCACGACTCGAGTGTGTCCGTCGTCGGGGGTGCGGGAAACAGCCCGACGACCGCGTGCCCGGCGGCGGCGGCACACAGCACCCGGTCGGCGAAATCGTCCAGGTTGCCCCACGGCAGGTACGGCTTCGCGATGACCAGGGACGCGACGCCGTGCGCAGCCGTCCATAGCGCGAACGTGATCGGCAGGGGATCGTCGGCCACGAACAGGCCGGCCTCGATGCACTCGATCACCGTCTGCTGGAAGTGCTCGAACGCGGAGGAGCGCAACACCTCGTCTACCTCGATGTTCGGCAAGGGACACGGATCCATCGCGGCCAGCCGGTAGTGCTCGGGATGCGTGACCGCGAAGCGCACGTAGGCCAGCCCGCACGCCCGCAGCCGTCCCAACGGAGTGGTCGCGAGAGCGGCCTCGGCGAGCATCGCGTCGTCGAGTTCGCGGAACGTGTCGGCGACGACGGCATTGAGCAGATCGTTCTTGTCGGCGAAGTGCAGATAGATCGACGGCGACGTGACGCCGACGGCGTCGGCCACGGCACGGATCGACACGCCCTGCGAGTTGCCCGTCTCCATCAGCAGCTTCTTGGTCGCGATGATGATGTCCTCGCGCAACTGCTCGCCCGAGCCGCGGGCCGCCCTGCGACGTTTGGTCACACACTCACCGTCTCACGCGGGACGGCGACGGGCGGGCCTTCGTGCAGACCGATGCGCTTGTGCAACGCGGCGAGCGGGCGCGGCGCCCACCAGTTCCAGCGTCCGGCCAGCCGCATGAACGCCGGGACGAGGATCCCACGCACGACGGTTGCATCCATCACGACTGCCAAGGTAAGCCCCGTGCCGAACAACATCATGAACGACACCTGCGAACCGGCCATCGCGGCGAACACGATCGCCATCAGCAGTGCGGCGGCGGTGACGATGCGGCCGGTGCGTCCGAGCCCGAGCGCGACCGCTCGGGTGTTGTCGGCGGCAGTGCGTCCGGAGGCCAGCCATTCCTCGCGGATGCGCGAGAGCAGGAAGACTTCGTAGTCCATCGAGAGACCGAACGCGAGGCAGAACATCAACGGAGGCATCGTCGGCACGAGGTATCCCGTGGTGGTCAGATCGCGGAAGATCGATCCGAAGTGGCCCTCCTGGAAGATGAACACCATCGCACCGAAGGTCGCCGACAGCGACAACGTGTTGAGCACGAGCGCCTTCAACGGCAGGATCACGCTGCCGGTGAACAGGAACAGCACGATGAACGTCGCCAGGACGATGAGTACGAGCGCGTAGGGCAATGCCGCCCCGAGCGCAGCCAGGCTGTCGTGGTTGACGGCGGTCTGGCCGCCGATCTCGACCGGCCACGGCCGGGTCACGTCCTTGACGTCGGCGAGCACCGACTTCGCGGTGTCCGACTCGGGGTCGGTGCTCGTGCGCACGCTCAGGTAGGTGGCGTCGCCGACCCGCATCGAGGGCGCGCCGGGAGCCACGGTGCGGCCGTTGACGTACGTTCCCGTCGCCGACGACACGGAGGTCACGTGCCCCAGTGACGACAGCTGTCGGGCGTAGGTGCCGATCGCGTTCGGCGCGGCCGAGATGTCCGGTGCCACCACGAGGATCGTCGACGCCGCGTTGGCCGAGAAGTCGTTGCGCAGGTCGTCACCGACCTGGTGCGCGCTCGCGGAGTGCGGCAGCACCCGGTCGTCCGGATACCCGAAGGACGCGTGCAGGAAAGGCAGTCCGAGTGCGACGAGTACAGCGGTGACGAGCAGTCCGATCGGCAGGGCGCGGCGCATGACGAGGGTGGCGAACCGGTACCAGAAGGCCGCCTCGACCGGCTTGACCTGCGGCGGCGGACGACGCAGGACCCGCCGCACGGCGATGCGGAGGTCCCAGGCGTCGACGCGCTTGCCGAGCACGGTCAGCATGGCCGGCAGCAGGACCAGCGCGGCAATGGTGGCGAGTGCGACGACGGCGATGCCGGCGTAGGCGAACGAGCGCAGGAAGAAGACCGGGAACACCATCAGCGCCGCAAGTGAGAGCCCGACGGTCATCGCCGAGAAGAGCACGGTGCGGCCGGCGGTCTGCATGGTGCGCCGCACCGCGTCGTCCGGCGCCGCGCCGTTGCGCACCTCTTCGCGGTAGCGGCTGACGATGAACAGGCTGTAGTCGATCGCCAGCGCCAGGCCCATGGCCGTGGTCATGTTGAGCGCGTAGATCGACACGTCGGTGAAGGACGCGAGCCCGCGGAGCACCGCCATCGTGCCGATGATCGACGACAGGCCGACCACCAGTGGCAGCAGTGCCGCGATGAAGCTGCCGAACACCCAGATCAGGGCGATGACGGTGAGCGGGATGGCGATGGCCTCGGCGATGGCGAGGTCCTTCTTGGTCTGGTCGTTCACCTGGCTGAAGATCGTGCCTTGGCCACCCGCCTTCACCACGACGCCGTCGTGCGTGCCGATCAACGGCGCGGTGATGTCGGCGACGCGCTTCGGCGCCGTGCTGTCGTTGCCCTGCACCCGGGCCAACACGAGCGCGGACGCGCCGTCCTTGCTCAGCAGCGACCCGGCCTGCTGCTTGGGCGCCGTCCAGAAGGACACGATGCTGCTCGCGTCGGGGACGTGCTTCACCGCGTCTACCAGCGCGAGGCCCTCTGTGCGAGCCGCCTGGCTCGTCGCTCCGCCGGGTGCCGTGACCTCGAGGATCAGGTTGGCGTCGCCGGTGTGGAACCGCGCCGTCAGCAGATCCGCGGCCTTGGTCGACGACGCGTCGGGTGCCGAGAAGCCGCCCGAGCTCAGATGACCGGCGGCGGGGGCGCCGTACGCGGCGAGCAGTACGAAGAACAGCCCCGCGAGACCGAGCACGCGTCGCGGGGCGCGGATCCCGAGGTTGGCGAGTCGGGTCAGCACGGTGGTCCCTTCGTCGACTTAGCGCCGCTAAGTTAGCAGCGATAAGTTAGTGGCGTCAAGAGTGCCGCCTGCGGACCGGCAGGGCGCCGTCCGTACCCTCGACCCATGCCGTTGAGCGATGCCCGCAAGGCCGAACTGACCGAGAAGATCACCGCAGGTGAACGGCTCACGCGGCGCGACGGCGAGGACCTCTACGACAGCGACGACCTGGCCTGGCTCGGCGGGCTGGCCGACGGTGTGCGGCGCGCGAAGAACGGCGACCGCGTGTTCTTCAACGTCAACCGGCACCTGAACCTGACCAACGTGTGCACAGCGTCCTGCGCGTACTGCAGCTTCCAGCGCAAGCCCGGCCAGAAGGACGCGTACACGATGCGCGTCGAGGAGGCCGTCGAGAAGGCGCTCGCGATGAAGGACGACGGGCTGACCGAGTTGCACATCGTGAACGGTCTGCACCCGACGCTGCCGTGGCGCTACTACCCGCGCGTGCTGCGCGAGCTCAAGGCCGCGCTGCCGCAGGTGGCGCTGAAGGCGTTCACCGCGACCGAGGTGCACTGGTTCGAAGAGATCTCCGGCCTCACGGCGAACGCCATTCTGGACGAGCTGATGGACGCCGGGCTGGAGTCGCTCACCGGCGGCGGCGCCGAGATCTTCGACTGGGACGTGCGCAAGCAGATCGTCGACCACAAGACGCATTGGGAGGACTGGTCGCGCATCCACCGCATCGCGCACCAGAAAGGCCTCAAGACGCCGGCGACGATGTTGTACGGGCACATCGAAGCGCCGCGGCACCGCGTCGATCACGTGCTCCGGCTGCGTGAGCTGCAGGACGAGACCGGCGGCTTCCAGGTGTTCATCCCGCTCCGGTTCCACAACGACAACAACCGGCTCTCGCACCTGCCGATGGCCCAGCCCGCCGACGTCCTGCGCACCTTCGCGGTCTCGCGGTTGATGCTCGACAACTTCGCGCACGTCAAGGTGTTCTGGGTGATGCACGGCCTGTCGACCTCGCAGCTCGCGCTCAACTGGGGCGCAGACGACATGGACGGGTCCGTCGTCGAGTACAAGATCACCCACGACGCCGACGGATACGGCACGCCCGACAAGCTGACGCGCGACGACCTGCTCACCCTCATCCGCGACGCCGGGTTCACCCCGCTCGAGCGCAACACGCGCTACGAGATCATCCGTTCCTACGACGGTCCCGTCCCGCAGGCCGAGCGCCGCGCGCAGCCGCAGACGGTATGGAACTAGCCCGTACGCTGACGTCATGTCCGATCGGCAGGCGCCCGGCTTCGCGGCGTGGATGGGCTCCCTCTGGGGCTACACGATCCTGCGCTTCGGCATGTTCTTCGCGCTGTGGGGCCTGCTCGTCCTTGTCGGCCTGGGCGGTCTGCTGGCGCCGCTGATCGCGCTGGTGCTGTCGATACCGCTCTCGCTCGTGCTGCTCGCCCGTCCGCGCGCCCGGCTTGCCGACAACATCGAACGCCGCATGGAAGCAACCCGCTCCGCACGGCACGACCTCGACCAGCGCCTGGACCCCACCCAAGGTCAAGAAACGACGAGCGCTGAATCGGACCGGCCTCTCGGTCGGCGATTCGGCGGATCTTGAGTCATAGCGAGGGATTCTCGCTCCTCGCGTCCCGCCTGCATTGATCGTCGCTTGATCCCGGCTATGGCACGGATACGCATATCGCGGGCACTGCGCGCCAGTCTCTTCCTGGCAAGGCAGTCGCGAATGTCGACTTCGAACCGATATCACGGATCAGAACGGTCGTTTCATCCCATTCGTTCCCGGTTGGGACTATGGCCCCCTTCGCTTTGACAGCGTTTCCGGGCCGCCCGCACTCTCATCGCGTCAGGTCCGTGGGGCCGCCGCCAGGGCGAGGACCGATCACGTCTGAAGCCCTGAATTTCACTCTCAACGGGGGGAGCTGCGCCATGCGCAAGTTCACTAAGAAGCAGTACCTGGCCGCCAGTGCCGCGGCCGTCATCATCGCCGGCGGAGCCGGTGCGGCGTTCGCGTACTGGACCAGCTCGGGCAACGGCTCGGGATCGGCGACGACCGGCACGAGTTCGCCATTCGTTGTCACGACGGACTCCGCAACCGGCGGTCCGCTGACGCCCGGCGGCCCGGCCGAGACGATCGCGTTCCACGTCAAGAACAACAACTCCGGGGTCCAACACCTCTCGGCGGTCGCAGTGACAGTCGCGAACAGCGGCGGCACGGCGTGGACCGCCGTGGCAGGATGCTCGGCCGCCGACTACACCGTCGGAACGCCGACCTTCACCGCGGGCGACGTGGCTTCCGGTGCAACGGTCGACGGCACCGTCACCGTGACGATGAACAACCTCTCGAGCAACCAGGACGGTTGCAAGGGCGCGACGGTCCCGTTGTACGTCTCCGCCAGCTGACCGCACTCGGGACCCGGGTCGTCGAGCGGCGACCCGGGCCCTGCGCGCACATAGCCACCATTCAATTCTGATCGCGGGGAATCCGATGCGTCCACGGCCGGGTAAGCGAGCGCTGCTCGTGAGCCTGGCTGTCGTGATGCTGGGTGGGCTCGCGTTCGCCGTCACCGCGCTGTCCGCACCGACCAAGCCCGGCCTGACGGTGCAGATGTCGCCGGCGAGCCAGTCGGTGCAACGCGGTCAATCGGCCAAGTACACGCTTTCCGTGACGTCGACGGGCGGCTTCGCCGGCACCGCATCGCTGGCCGCGAGCGGCCTGCCGAGTGGTTCTTCCGCCGCGTTCTCGCCGGCGTCCGTGACCCTTGGGTCGGGCGCCACCGGCACGGCCACGATGAGCGTGGCGACCTCCGGCGCAACATCCGTCGGGTCGTCGTCGTTCACCGTCACCGCCACCAACGGCAAGGTGCACGGCTCGGTGTCAGGGGGCCTGACCGTCAACTACACATTGTCAGGTTCCCTGGCCATGACGGTGACCCCGAGTTCGGTCACGATGAGCGCCGGCGCGAGAGCGGTGTACAGCGTCCAGTTGGCCCGCAAGAACCTGTCGGGCCCGGTCAGGCTCTGCCTGGTCGGCGCCTTGCCCAGGGGTGCCACCACGAGCTTCTCGCCGAACCCGACAACAGCCAACGCGAGCACGCTGCAGGTCACCACGACCACGGCGGTCGCAGAAGGCACTTACCAGCTCTACCTGGTGGCGTCCGGCGTCGACGCGAACAACGCGCGGCGTTACGCCTACGCCGAGGTGCAACTCGTCATCAGCAGAGGCGGCAAGCCGTTCTCGATCTCGGGCAACCTCGCAGACCCGCTCGCGCCGGGGCTCTCAAAGCCGCTCAACCTGACGATCAGCAACCCGAACAACAGCGCGCTGGCGGTCACCAACCTGACCGTGACCGTTCAGTCTGTGACTAAGAGGTCCGGTGAAACCCGTCCCTGCACGACTGCGGACTATGCGATCGCGCAGTACAGCGGCCCATACCCGCTCTCGGTCGCGAAGAACGCGGGCGCAAGCCTCTCCGGTCTCGGCGTGGCTTCGACGAACTGGCCCCAGGTGCGCATGCTCGACACGGCGTCCAACCAGGACGGCTGCAAGGGTGCCGTGCTCACGCTCGCCTACTCCGGGTCGGGGAGTGGTAGCTGATGTCTCTGCGTGCCGACCTTGTCCGTCGCACCCGGCGCCGGGGCGTCGTTTCCCTCCTCGTCGCTGTTGTCGTCGTCGCGATCGGGGCAGCGCTGGCCTTCGGCTACTGGACGACGACAGGTTCCGGCTCCGCGTCGGCGACGACGGGCACGCTGAACGCGCCGACGGTGCAGCAGCCGTCAGCCACTGGCGGCACGGTGCACGTCACATGGACCGCGCCGGCCGGCGGAACCGCCCCGTCCGCGTACTACGTGACGCGCACGAACACCTCGACATCCACAACGGTCGCCGCGTGCAACACGAGTGCGGCGCAGACGACGACGTCGCTGTCCTGCGACGACACCGGCGTGCCCTCAGGCACGTACACCTACGCGGTCACCGCCGTGTATCACTCGTGGACGGCCAAGGGCACGAGCCCGAGCGTCACCGTGAGCGCCGCTGCGAAGCTGGCGTTCACGACCCAGCCCTCGGCGACCGCGACGGCCGGAACGACGCTCGGCACCCAGCCGGTGGTGACCGTGCAGGATGCCGGCGGGAACACCGTGACCGCGGACTCCAGCTCGGTGACGCTCGCGCTGACCGCTGCCAACGGGGCGACGCTCACGTGCACGGCGAACCCGAAGGCGGCGTCAGGCGGCGTAGCTGCGTTTGCAGGTTGCCGGATCGACAAGGTCGGGACCTACACGCTGACCGCCTCCGACGGTTCGTTGACGAGTGCAGTGAGCGCGTCGATCACCGTGTCGGCGGGTGCAGCGGCGAAGCTGGCGTTCACGACCCAGCCTTCGGCGGCTGCCGCCGCCGGAGCGACGTTCGCCACGCAGCCGGTGGTTACGGTGCAGGATGCCGCCGGCAACACTGCGACGTCCGACGCCAGTTCGGTCACGCTCGCGCTGACGACGCCCGCGGGGGCATCGTTGTCCTGCACGACGAACCCGAAGTCGGCAGTGAGCGGAGTGGCGCCCTTCGCCGGTTGCAGGATCGACAAGCCCGGGACGTACACCCTGACCGCGTCCGACGGGTCGTTGACGAGCGCGGTCAGCGCCTCGGTCACCGTGTCGGCGGGTGCGGCGGCGAGGCTGGCGTTCACGACGCAGCCTTCGACGACAGCGACAGCCGCGACGGCTTTCGGAGTTCAGCCGGTGGTGACGGTGCAGGACGCCGGTGGTAACACAGTGACTTCCGACTCGAGTTCGGTGACGCTCGCGCTGACGGCGGCGAACGGCGCGACGTTGACCTGCACGGTGAACCCGAAGCCTGCATCGAGCGGTGTGGCGACCTTCGCCGGCTGCGCGATCGACAAGACCGGCACGTACACGCTCACTGCCACGGACGGGTCGTTGACCAGCGCCGTCAGTACGTCGATCACGGTGTCGGTCGGTGCGTCGGCGAAGCTGGCCTTCACGACTCAGCCGTCGGCGAATGCCACAGGTGGGACCACGTTGTCGGCGCAGCCCGTAGTGACGGTGCTCGACGCCGGCGGCAATACCGTGACCGCGGACGCGAGTTCGGTGACGCTCGCGCTCACGACCCCCGGGGGTGCAACGTTGACCTGCACAACGAACCCGAAGCCCGCATCGAGCGGCGTGGCGACCTTCGCCGGCTGCCGGATCGACAAGGTGGGCACCTACACGCTGACTGCAACCGATGCTTCGCTCACCAGCGCGGTCAGCACGTCGATCACGGTGTCCGCAGGAGCCGCGGCGTCGTTCCTGGTATCCCCGTCGACCAACTCGCCTGCGGCCGGCGTCGCGTTCACCGTGGTCCTGACCGCGGTCGATGCCGGTGGCAACACGGCGACCTCGTTCACGGGCAGCCAAGCGACCGCGTGGAGCGGTGCAACCACCAGCCCGGCGGGAAATGCACCGACGTACCCGTCGTCATCGATCTCATTCACGGCCGGTGTGTCCGGTCCGCTGCCGACGACGCTCTTCTCTGCGGGCCCGAACCCCGTCACTGCGTCGCATGGAGTCGTTGCAGGAACGACGTCGCTGACAGTCAGCCCTGCGAACGCATCGGATCTTCTCCTGTCCACGGTCACAATGAGGGCGGGGTCGAGCACGAACTCGCTCACTCCTTCCTGCACGATCTCCTCAACGACGAACTCGGTGTGCACGACGGCATCAGGCTTGTCAGGTAACAGTCGGTCTGCAACCACGAGCGTCGTGCTGACAGATCCCTACGGGAACGCGGTGACCGCAGCCGCTGCGATCGCGATCACGCTGGCTTCGACGGGAAATGTCACGGGATTTGCGCCATCAGCGACGACAACAATCGCTGCTGGTACGACCACTTCGCCTTCGTTCTCAGCGTCGATCTCGAACGGCGGACAGCCAGGGACGTTCACCGCCAAGGCGACGGTGAACGGGACGGCAACGACTTTGTCCGCCTCGCTCGGCTGACTCTCCTGATGCGCGATGGCGGCGCTCAGCTAGTGAGAACGACGCGGGGTTGACGGAGCCGTCACAAGCCGAGCAGTTCGGCGATCTCCGCGACAGCCTGCCGCGACCCGCCGACATGCCACCGGTGCCCGCTTGCCTGCACGACGTCGGTCACCCCACCTGCGGCGGCGACCAAGGCCGCGCCCGGGTACCAGTCCCACGGCAGGCAGTCGTACTGCACGTACGCGCCGAGCCGTCCCGACGCCACCGACGCGAGTTCGATCGATCCCGACCCGAGCATGCGAACCGTCGCTGTGTTCTGTACGACGCGTACCAGCGGCTCGCGCACCGAGTCGTCGGGCAGCGTGGTCGGGTGCAGATACGTGGCGAGTGAGACGTCGGCGAGCGCATGGTCCTGCAGATGCTCGACCGGTTCGCCGTTGTGGGTCGTGCGCCACGCCCGCCCGCCGATCCAGAGTTCGTCGGTCACCGGATGGTAGACCGCGCCCAGCACCGGCACGTCGTCCTCGACGAGCGCGATCGCCGAACACCACAGCGGTAATCCGGACAAGAAGTTGTACGTGCCGTCGACCGGGTCGACGTACCAGGTGCGATCACCGGGCGTCGACGTGCCTTCCTCGCCGATCACCCCGTCGGACGGGCGCTCGTCGGCCAGCCGTGAGCTGATCAGCTCCTCGGCCGCATGGTCGGCCGCCGACACCACGTCCGACACCGAGGTCTTGCGCTCGGTGCGGAGCCCGTCGCGCAGCATCGCAGCGGCAAGCAGCCCGGCTTCTCGGACCAGCGTGGCAGCAAGCGCGTGGTCGTCCACGCGCCGAGGTTACTGGTTGTAGAAATCGGCGAATTGCTTGCGCACGACGTTCTTCTGAATCTTGCCGGTCGACGTCTTCGGCAACTCGTCCACGACGATCACCGACTTGGGCGCCTTGAACCCGGCGATGGACGAGCGCACCTTCTCGACGAGTTCCTGCCCGTCGACCTGCTCGCCCGGCTTGGCCACGACGACTGCGGTGATCGCTTCCGTCCAGCGCTCGTGGGGCAGGCCGATCACAGCGACTTCCGCGACCTCCGGCGCCGCCGCGTAGATCGCCTTCTCGACCTCGATGGACGCGACGTTCTCGCCGCCGGTCTTGATGACGTCCTTGTAGCGATCGCTGAACCACAGCATGCCGTCGTCGGCGAGGACGCCGGCGTCGCCGGAATGGAACCAGCCGTGCACAAAAGCTTCTTCGGTCGCTTCCGGGTTGCGCAGGTATTCATTGAGCGCCTGCGGGCCGCGGTAGACGATCTCGCCCTCCTGCCCACGCGGCAACAGCTCGCCCTCCGGCGACATGATCCCGATCTGCACGTTGACGACCTGCGTGCCGACCGCACCCGAGTGCGACAGCTGGTGCTCGGGACGGAAGAACGTGGTGACCGGGCTCATCTCGGTCTGCCCGAACGCGAGATAGAAACCGCACTTTAACGTCTCGATGCACTTGCGCAGCAGGGCGTCCGGCATCGGCGCCATCGCATAGGCGGCCTTCTGCAACGACGACAGATCCCGTTGTGGCGTCGACGGGTCCTCGACCAGCGCTCGCCACATCATCGGCAGCGCGAACGCCCGGGTGATGTGCTCGCGTTCGATGAGATCGAGCAGTGCCTTGGGGTCGAAGCCCCGCATGAGGTACTGCGTCGCTCCCATCATCACGGCGGGCGTGCCGAACCCGTTGAGCTGCGCGGTGTGGAACAGCGGCATGAGGCACGCGATGCGGTCGTCCGCCGAGATGCCGGTCTCGGCTGCGGCCATCAACGACTCGAGATAGATGGCGACGTGACTACCGACCACGCCCTTGGGGAACGAGGTCGTGCCGCTCGTGTAGAGGTAGCTGACGGCGTCGCGTTCGCCTACGACGCGCTCGGGCTCGGACACGTCGCCGGCGTGCAGATCGGCGAAGGTCAGCCAGTTGCGGTCGGGCAACGACTGCTCGTACCGCCCGTCCGTCCCGTAGGCGACGATGACGTCGTGGATCGACGGCACCTTCTCGACTGCCGGCAGCACCAGCTCGACGAGCTGCGCCTCGACGACGATGCCGATCGCCTGTGAGTGGTCGAGCACGTAGGCGATCTCGTCGGCGCGCCAGCCGAGGTTCATCGGCACGCACACCACGCCGAGCTTCGCGCAGGCGAAGTAGGTGACCAGGAACTCGGCGCTGTTGCCCGACGCCAGCGCCAGCGCGTCGCCGCGGGCGAACCCGCGCTCGTCCAGACCGTTGGCGACCTGGTTGACGCGGGTGTTGAGCCCGGCGTAGGTCCAGCGCCGGTCACCGTCGACCAGCGCGAGCCGGTCGGGCAGCCGTGCCGCGGTGCGGGTGAGCGCGTCGCCGACGTTGACCCGGGTGATCAGGTTGCTCGCAAGCTCGAAGTCCATGCGGGCAGACTGCCCCTGCAAACTGGGGAACGGAAGAGGGCGCCTACCGTGAGGGCGTGGTCGTCGCTCGTCCTCGTGTAGGGCACATCCAGTTCCTGAACTGCCTGCCGATCTACTGGGGACTCGTCCGCTCCGGCGCGTTGCTGGACGTGGAGCTGACGAAGGACACGCCTGACCGGCTCAACGACCTGCTCGTGGCCGGTGATCTCGACATTGGCCCGATCTCGCTCGTCGAGTACCTGCGCCACGCCGACCAACTGGTGCTGTTGCCGGACGTCGCCGTCGGCTCGGACGGCCCGGTGCTGTCGGTCAACCTCGTCTCGAAGGTGCCGCCGGCCGAGCTGGACGGCCGACGTGTTGCCCTCGGCTCGACCTCGCGCACGTCGGTGCTGCTCACCCGCATGTGGCTCGCGACCCGGCACGGGGTCGAACCCGAGTACTTCACCTGCCCGCCCGACCTGACCGCGATGATGCTCGAGGCCGACGCCGCCGTGCTCATCGGTGACGCAGCACTGCGGGCCGGGTTCGACGCACCACGGCGCGGACTGCAGGTGCACGACCTCGGCGCGGTGTGGCGCGACTGGACGGGCCTGCCCATGGTGTTCGCGGTGTGGGCCGCGCGCCGCGATTACGCCGAGGCCAACCCCGGCCTGGTCAAGGACGTGCACGAGGCATTCGTCCGCAGCCGCGACGACGCCCTCGCCCACGTCGACGAGGTCGCCGCCGCTGCCGCCCGGTGGGAGGACTTCGACCCGGCCACGCTGGCCACCTACTTCCGCACCCTTGACTTCACGTTCGGCCCGCGCCAGGTCGACGGCGTGGTCGAGTTCGCGCGCCGTGCGCATGCGGCGGGCGCGGTCACCGAGGTGGTCACGCCGGCCTTCGCCGACGTCTAGCGGCCCAGCACCCGCAACACCTGGGCCGCGAAATCCGGGTCGGAGATCGCACCGCTGCGCCGCTGTTCGAGCAACTGCGCGATCTGCTCGCCCTGCTCGGGCGTCGCGTGCTTCGTCGTCTCGAAGACGTGCGTCTCGGTCAGCTTGCCGTGCTGGGCGAGCATCGTGAACACCTGGTGTGCGTCCCCGGACCCGAGGTCGACCGGCTGTCCGTTGACCGTGATCACGGTGCCGCTGATCGGGCCGTCCCCGGCGGCCGGCCCGGGCTGCCCAGCAACGGGAGGGGCGGTGGGACCTGCGGCGGGGTCGGCGTGTGTCGTCCAGTACGACTGTTCGGGCTCGAGCGATGCGCCGTCGTCGCCGGCGTGCTTGTCGCGCTTCTTGCGGCCCCACATGCAGCGATCGTAGGTCCGAAATGGATCCGTCGAGAAGGATCAGCGAAGAATCGTCGCGTTCGACGCGGCACCGTCCTACCGTGGAAGAAGACATCCAGGACGGAGTCGGCGATGACTGTTCACCAGTGCCCGAAGTGCGAGCTGAGATTCAGCTACAAGACCGAGGTGGACGACCATTGCTGGCACGACCACCCCGAGTTCCGGCACGACTATCCGGCCGCCCGCCACGTCGAGGAACCGCTCGCGCACCCGGCCGCGGCCGCCGAGCCGACGGTCGCTGCGGGCCAGGAACACCACCGGCACATGGGCGCGGGCGCGTTCGGTCAGTGGTTGCAGCCGACGCGGCCGCGGCCACGCCGCGGCTGACGACCGCGCAGCGGCCCGCCGTCAACTGAGACACTGGCGGGCGTGTTACGCGCCGAAGCCGTCGTCGATCTCGATGCCATCCGCGGCAACGTCGCGACGCTGAAAGCCGGGACGTCCGCCGAGGTCATGGCCGTCGTCAAGGCCGACGGCTACGGCCACGGCCTGCTCGAGAGTGCGCGTGCCGCACTGGCGGGCGGCGCCACCTGGCTCGGGACGGCCACCGTCGACGAGGCGCTCGCGCTGCGCCGCGGCGGCATCGAGGTGCGCGCGCTGGCGTGGTTGTGGACGCCCGGCGAGACCGACACCGTGCGCGCCGCGGTCGAGGCCGACGTCGACCTGTCCGCCAGCAGCACCTGGCAGCTCGCGATCATCGCCGCTGCCGCCCGGCAGAGCGGACGCACCGCGCGCGTCCACCTGAAGATCGACACCGGGCTGTCGCGGAACGGGGCCTACGTCGACGACTGGCCGGACCTGGTGCGCGCAGCCGCTGCCGAGAGCGCTGTGCAGGTCGTCGGCATCTGGAGCCACTTCGCCTACGCCGACCAGCCGGGACATCCCACGATCGGGAGGCAACTCGAGGCGTTCCGGGCGGCGCTCGAAGTCGCCGAAGCGATCGGAGTGCGGCCGGAGGTGCGCCACATCGCCAACTCCGCGGCCACGCTCACCATGCCCGAGGCGCATTTCGACCTCGTGCGTCCGGGCATCGCCGTCTACGGGCTCACCCCCGTCCCGGAGCAGGGCGATTTCGGGCTGACACCGGCCATGACGCTGCGATCCGGCCTGGCCGGCGTGAAACGCGTACACGCCGGTGAGGGCGTCTCGTACGGTCACGCGTACACCACCGAACGCGACACCACGCTCGCGCTCATCCCGCTGGGCTACGCCGACGGCATCCCGCGGCACGCGACGAACGTCGGCCCGGTCTCGATCAACGGCCACACGTTCACGATCAGCGGACGGGTGTGCATGGACCAGTTCGTCGTCGACGTCGGCGATCTCGACGTGAGCGAGAGTGACGAGGCGATCCTGTTCGGCGCCGACCCGGACGGGCCGCGGGCGATCGACTGGGCAGAGGCGATCGGCACCATCCACTACGAGATCGTCACGCGGATCGGCCCGCGCGTGCCGCGCACCTACCGGGGTGGCGCCGGCGCATGAACCGGGCGAAGCGGGGCGGCATCTGGGCAGGCGCTGTGGCGGCCGGGTTCGCCGCGGTCAGCGCCGCCGTCGTCGCCGACCGCCGCGTGCGCGCGACCCGCACGCAAGCGGTGCTCGACGACTTCGCCGCACCCGAGCCCGCACGCGCCGGCTTCGTGCGCACCGACGACGCGGTGAGCCTGTACTACGAGCAGGACGGTCCGCTGAACGCGCCGCTGACCGTCGTGCTGCTGCACGGCTTCTGCCAGAACCGCGACGACCTGCTGTTCCAGCGCCGCGCCGATCATCGACCGGTTCGGCCGCCGGGTACGGGTCGTCAGCTTCGACCTGCGCAGCCACGGCCGGTCCTCGCGCGGCAGCGCCGACCGCGCCACCATCGACCAGCTCGGCTCCGACCTGCACGTCGTCCTGAGCGAACTCGTGCCCCACGGGCCCGTCGTGCTCATCGGCCACTCGATGGGCGGCATGACGATCCTCGCGCTCGCCGACGCGCACCCGGAACTGTTCGGCAAGCGGATCCGCGGCGTCGGACTGATCAGCACGTCGACCGGCAAGCTCACGTGGCTCACCCTGGGCGTCCCCGCGGGGTTGGCGCGCGTCGGCGATCCGGCCCTGCGGCTCGCGCTGCGCGGAGTGCGGCGGCAGACCACCCTCATCGAACGCGGCCGTGGCCGGCTGACCGACGCGGCGTGGCTGTTCGTGCGCCGACTCGCGTTCGGCCCGCACAGCCGATCCCGCACTCGTCGAGTTCATGACGAGGATGATCGGCGAGACTCCGGTCGACGTGGTCGCCGAGTTCTTCCCGACGCTGACCTCGCACGACAAGCTCGCCGCTCTCGACGTGCTCGTCGACCTGCCCGTCGTCATCATCTGCGGCGACGATGACCTCGTCACGCCGAGCGACCACAGTCGCGACATGGCCGACCTGTTGCCCAAGGCAGAGTTCGTGCTCGTTCCCGACGCCGGCCATCAGGTGCTCATGGAACGGCCCGAGGCCGTCAACCCGCCGCTGCTGCGACTGATCGAGGACGCACTGAACGAGGCATGATCGAACTCCCCACTGCCGACGACACCCGCGACTTCGGACGGCGCCTGGCGACGCGTGCTACGCGCAGGAGACCTGATCGTTCTCGGCGGCCCGCTCGGTGCCGGCAAGACCACTCTCGTGCAGGGGATCGGCGCGGGCCTGCAGGTGTCGGGACGCATCGCGTCGCCCACGTTCGTCATCGCGCGAGTGCATCCGGGCGCAGTGCCGCTCGTGCACGTCGACGCCTACCGGCTCGGGATCCCTCGAGGAGGTCGACGACCTCGATCTCGACGTGTCCGCCGACGAGGCCGTCACCGTCGTCGAATGGGGCGAGGGCAAGGCCGAGCAGCTCGCCGACTCGTACCTGACGATCACCCTCGAGCGCGCCGAGGACGGCGAGCAGCGCACCGCGACCGTCGCGGCCCACGGCGGCGACTGGGCGACCCGCCTCACCCCGCTTCGCTGAGTGGCGCCTTCCGACGTGAGTGGCGCGGTATATCGCGCCACTCACCGACCGAACGCGCCACTCACCGGGCAACTAAGCTGAACGATCGTGCTGGTGCTCGCCCTCGACACGTCCTCGGCCGCCGTGACGGTCGATCTCGTCGACGTCTCCGATGCCGCGCGACGCCCGGTCGCGCACCGGCAGTGGCTCGGCCCGCACGGCCACAGCGAGCACCTCACGCCCACGATCGCCGGCTGCCTCGAAGCGGCCGGCACGTCCGTGCGCGATATCGGCGCCCTGGTCGTCGGCGCCGGACCGGGACCGTTCACCGGGCTGCGGGTCGGGCTCGTCACGGCTGCCGCGATCGCCGAGGCGGTCGACGTCCCCGCCTACGAGGTCTGCTCGCTCGACGGCCTCGCCCCCGACCGCGGCGACGTGCTCGTAGCGGCCGACGCGCGGCGCAAGGAGGTCTACTGGGCGACCTATCGCGACGGCGAGCGCGTCGCGGGTCCCGAGGTCGGCCACCCGGCCGACGTCGATGCCGGCGACGTCACGGCGATGACCGGGGCGGGTGCCCGCTTGTACGCCGACGTGTTCGGCCTGCCGCTGCTCGACGGCGACCATCCCTCGCCCGCCCGCGCTGGTGACGCGCGCGCTCGACAAGATCAGGTCGGGCGCGGCGGCGGACACGCTGACCCCGCTCTACCTGCGCCGTCCCGACGCGGTGCCGCCGAAGATGATGTCCCGATGACGGCAGCGCCGACCAGCATCGTCCCGATGACGCGCGCGCACGTCGACCAGCTGCTGCCGTACGAGCGCGAGCTGTTCGGCACCGAGGCGTGGTCCGCGGCAAGCTACCGCGCCGAGCTCGCCGACACCCGCAACCGCTACTACGTCGCCGTCGAAGCTGCCGACGGGCGACTGCTCGGGTGGGGCGGGGTGCTGATCGCCGGCGATCAGGCAGAGATCCTGACGGTCGGGGTCGTCCCCGCCGGTGCGGCGGCAGGGCCTCGCGCGCGCGATGCTCGCCGACGCTGTACGCCGAGGCGGCGCGCCGCGGCGCGCGCGAGCTGTTCCTCGAGGTGCGCGTCGACAACCCTGCAGCGATAGCGCTGTACGCGCGCGAGGGATTCGCCGAGCTGGGCCGGCGACGCGGCTACTACGAGCACGGCCGCGTCGACGCGATGGTCATGCGGAGGGCGCTGCCGTGACGATCGTGATGGGCATCGAGACCTCGTGCGACGAGACCGGCGTCGGTTTCGTCGAGGACGGCGTGCTGCTCGGCGACGCCCTCGCCTCGAGCATGGACGAGCACGCCCGCTTCGGCGGCGTCGTGCCCGAGATCGCGGCCCGCGCCCACGTGCAGTCGATGCTTCCCACCGTGCGCAAAGCGGTCGCGAACGCCGGCATCACCCTCGCCGACGTCGGTGCGGTCGCCGTCACCGCCGGGCCCGGCCTGGCCACCGCGCTGCATGTCGGCGTCGCGGCGGCGAAGGCGTTCGCGTTCAGCCTCGGCGTGCCGCTCTACGGCGTGCACCACCTGGCCGGGCACGCCGCCGCCGACACGCTCGAGCACGGCCCGTTGCCCGACCGCTCGGTCGGCCCTGATCGTGTCCGGCGGCCACACCTCACTGCTGTTCGTGCGCGACCTCGTCCGCACGCCGATCGTGCACCTGTCCGACACCCTCGACGACGCGGCAGGCGAGGCGTTCGACAAGGTCGCGCGGCTCATCGGCCTGCCGTACCCGGGCGGCCCGTCCATCGACAAGGCGGCGCGCAACGGCGACCCGGCCGCGGTGCCCTTCCCCCGTCCGCTCATGGGGGCCAACGATCCGGCGCTCGGTTTCTCGTTCTCGGGGCTGAAGACGGCGGTGGCGCGGTACGTCGAGCGCACGCCCGATCTCGACGGTCGACGACACCGCCGCGAGTTTCCAGGAAGCGGTTGCCGACACCCTCGTGACGAAGGCGTTGCGCGCGTGCCGCCAGCAGGACGTCGACACGCTCGTCGTCGTCGGCGGGGTCGCGGCGAACTCGCGGGTGCGCGCGCTGGCCCAGGAGCGCTGCGACGCGGCCGGGATCGAGCTGCGGGTGCCGCCGATGCGGCTGTGCACCGACAACGGGGCGATGATCGCCGCGATCGGCGATCTGCTCGTGCGCGACGGCGCCCGGCCGTCGGCCTGCGACGCTCGGGGCGATCCCGACGATCGAGCTCTCGAGCGCCCAACTCGGTGAGTGAGTTGCCAACCTCGGCGTCGACAACGAGAGTTCATCCTCGTGAGTGACGCAGAACTCCGAGATCGAGCCGGCGCAGCCGCCCCATCCGCGTCCCGGCTTCGCGGCACGGCTGACCACCACCGCGCGCAATGTCGCCGAGGTGGTGCGCTTCGGCGGGCTCGAGACCGGCGAGGCGCCGTCCCCGTTCACCGTCGAGGCCGAGCACCACAACTACAAGCTGCGGCACTACTTCGCCGACTCGGTGCCGGACGCGGCAGCGCCGATCCTGCTCATCCCGCCGCTCATGCTCACCACCGAGGTCTGGGACGTGTCACCGCGCGCGTCGGCCGTCGGCGCCCTGCACGGCGACGGACTCGACACCTGGGTCGTCGACTTCGGCCGTCCCGACCACGACCCGGGCGGTCTCGAACGCGACCTCACCGACCACATCCTCGCCGTGAGCGACGCGATCGACGTCGTGCGCGAGAAGACCGGCCGCGACGTCGATCCTCGGCGGCTACTCACAGGGCGGCATGTTCGCCTACCAGACCGCGGCGTTCCGCCGGAACAAGGGCATCGACTCGCTGGTCACGTTCGGCTCGCCCGTCGACGCCAACGCGCCGCTGCCGATCCCGCTGTCGCCGGAGGCCGCGTCACGCCTGGCCGCCACGCTCATCGACAGCGGCCTGTTCCGCAAGCTGGCCGTCCCCGGCTGGTTCAGCCGCACCAGCTTCAAGTTGTTGACGCCGGCGAAGTCCGTGCAGGACCGCGTCAAGTTCCTGCTGACCCTGCACGACCGCGACGCACTGTTGCCACGCGAACGGCAGCGCCGCTTCCTCGAGAGCGACGGCTGGACGGCGTGGTCGGGGCCGGCCGTCGTGCAGTTCCTCGAGATGTACTTCCAGCACAACCGGATGCTCGAGGGTGGGTTCGTCATCGACGAGCGCCTGGTGACCCTCGCCGACATCGATCTGCCCGTGCTCACCGTCGTCGGTTCGACCGACACCATCGGGCATCCCGATTCGGTGCGTGCGATCCGGCGCGCCGCCCCCAGCGCCGAGATCTACGAGCTCACGCTGCGGGCGGGGCATTTCGGTCTCGTCGTGGGTTCGACCGCGATGACCCACACCTGGCCGGCCGTCGGCGCGTGGGCCCGCTGGCGCGACGGTGCCGGTCAGCTACCCGACTCGATCGTCCCCGCCGACCAGGTGCAGACCAGCGCACTCCGCCCGAGCGGTGCCGGGGGAGGGGGCGTGCTCACGCAGGCGAGCGAACTCGGCGTCGGCGCAAGCCGGCTCGCGCTCGCGACCGCACGCCGAGTCGCAGGCCTCGCCCGCTCGGTCGTGGGGGAGGCGCCCGCGCTGCTGCCGCGGCTGCAGCGCATCGAGAGCCTGAACCCGTCCACACGCATCAGCATCGGACTGCTGCTCGACGAGCAGGCTCGCCGCAACGCCGACGAGATCTGCTTCCTCTTCGGCGATCGCGCCTACCGTCAGCGCGAGGTCAAGTATCGCGTCGACAGCATCGTGAAGGGCCTCATCGAGATCGGGGTGCAGGGGGGCGACACCGTCGGAGTGCTGATGAGCACCCGGCCGAGCGCGTTCACCGTCATCGCCGCGCTCAGCAGGCTCGGCGCGACCGCCGCGGTCCTGCGCCCGGACGGTGACCTGGGCCGTGAAGCGAGGCTGACGCGCATCGACCGCGTGATCACCGACCCCGAGCACGCCGACGCGGTCAGCGGGTCCACGACGGTGCGTTGCTACGTCCTCGGCGGCGGCGCCGATGACCGGACGCTGCCCGTCGACGCCGTCGATATGGAGCGCATCGACCCGGCCGAGGTCGAGGTCCCGACCTGGTATCGCCCGAATCCTCAGCGCGCCCAGGACATCGCCTTCGTGCTGTTCACCGGCGAAGGCGCGGACACCAAGGCGATCCGCATCAGCAACAAGCGGTGGGCACTGTCGGCGCTGGGGACGGCGAGCGCCGCCGCCCTGCGCGAGGGCGACACCGTCTACAGCGTCACCCCGCTGCACCACACGTCCGCGCTGCTCATGTCGATCGGTGGCGCGGTGGCCGGCGGCGCGCGCTTCGCGATGGCGCTCGCCGACGACGCCGACACGTTCTGGGACGAGGTGCGGCGCTACGGTGCGACGCACGTCAGCTACACGTGGACGTCCCTGCGCGAGATCGTCGACGCTTCCCAGCACCCGAACGAGCGCTTCAACCCGATTCGGATGTTCATCGGGTCGGGCATGCCGCGCAACCTGTGGAAGCGGGTCAGCGAACGCTTCCCCGACGCCAAGGTGCTCGAGTTCTACGCCTCAGCCGAGGGCGAGGCGATCCTGGCCAACCTGACCGGCCAGAAGCCCGGGTCGATGGGACGGCCGTTGCCCGGCACGGCGGAAGTGCGCGTGGCGGCCTACAACCTGGCCGAGCGCAGGCTGGAGCTCACCCGCGACGGGCTCGCCCGCGAATGCCTCACCGACGAGATCGGGCTGCTGCTCACGCGCGTGCGTCCCGGCGATGCCGCGACCGGCTCGGTACGCCGTGACGTGTTCGCGTCGGGCGACGCGTGGCGCTCGACCGAGGACCTGTTCCTGCGCGACGAGCAGGGCGATCACTGGTTGGTCGGGTCGGTGGCCGAGATCGTCGACACCGAGCACGGGCCGGTGCTGCCCGCCGGAACGCGCTTCTGCCTCGGCACGATCAGCGCGGTCGACCTGATCGTCGCGTACGGGGTGAAGGACGGCGACTCACATGTGTTGGTCGGCGCGGTGACGCTGCGTCCCGACTCCAACCTGACGACGGCCGACCTCGATGCGGCGATGGAACGGTTGCCGAAACGCCAGCGGCCGCGCTACGTGCAGGTGGTCGCGTCCATGCCGCTGACGACGTGGCACCGGCCGGTGTGGCGCGACCTGCGCAAGCGCGGCGTGCCGAAGCCGACCCGCACCCGCAAGGTGTGGCGGCTCGACGACGAGACCGGCCACTACACCCAGCTCTGACCCACCCCCGCTTCTGGTCCCGACCGACCGGAATCGTGCCCGGTTTCCGATCTTTCGGTACCAGGGGCCGGGGACTCGGCGCGCACTCATACGCGGCCGTCGTGGATGCGTGCAACGGATCCGCCCCCGCGGCTGTCTACTGGGGGTGGGAGGCACTGTGACAGTCACCGGTGTGGATTTCACGCGGTTCGTGCGAGAGCACACCGCGGACCTGCTGCGCACCGGATACCTGCTCACCGGTGACAGCACCGCGGCCGAAGAGCTCGTCCAGGACACGCTGGTGCGGCTCTATCCGAAGTGGTCACTCGTCGAGGCCGCCGAGTTGCCACTGGCCTACGTGCGGCGCAGCCTCGCCAACGGGTTCGTCAACCACACCCGGCGTGCCTCGCGGCGCGAGTTCGCGGTCGAGTTCCTGCCCGAGAGGATCGACGAGGACGACCGCCCGTCTCAGCTCGCCGACCGTGACGAGATCTGGACGATGCTGCGCACCCTGCCCGAACGGCAGCGCGCGGCACTGGTGCTGCGCTACTTCCACGACCTGCCCGACGACGAGATCGGCACCGCGCTCGGCTGCCGCGAGGGGACTGTCCGCAGCCTCGTGAGCCGCGGCCTGGCGGCGCTGCGCGACAGCGCCACGTCCGGTGCTGGAAGGAATTCGGCATGAACTCCCCTACCGACATCGAGACGAGGCTGCGCGCCTCGCTGCAGCACAACGCGCGCCAGGCACCGCCCGGCGCGCCGCTGGCCGACCGCATTCTTGCCGAACTCGACGCACCCGTGCTGCGGCCGCGCGCGGGGTGGCGCACCTGGACGTTCCCGCTCCTGGCCGCCGCAGCGATAGCCGCCGTCGCGCTCGCGCTCGTCGGGATCGGGAACAGTGGGCACGGGGCGGCGCCGGCGGTCTCGCCCGGCGCGTCGCACACCTTCTCCGCACAACCGAGGCCGACGCCGACACCGACGCCCACAACAGCGCCGCACACCACCCGCCTGCCGTTGCTGGCGATGGGCGGGGTGCGTGGCTTCCGAGCTGCGGACACGACCTACGTCGGCACCGACCGGATCTGGGCCCTGGGCCACGCCGCCTGCGGGCAGGGCACCTGCCTCGCGATGGTGCACTCGGCTGATTCCGGTCACACATGGCAGCGGGTGCCGATCCCGTCCGTTGCCGCGACGTCGGTGCGGTTCGCCAACGCCCAAACCGGGTTCCTGTTCGGCCCGCAAGTGCTGGAGCGCACCTCCGACGGCGGCGCACACTGGACGCCGGACGCAGGCGGCGCGGACGCACTGGAGACGCTGAACGACACGGTGATCAAGGTGTCGAGCAGCGGCCAATCGTGTAACGGGTCGTGCCAATTCCACGTCAGCTACGCGCCGCTCGGCACGTCGACCTGGACGGACAGCACGATCGCCCCGATCCGCGGGTACTCGGTGCAGTTGCTGCGCGCGAACGGGATCTCCTATCTGCTCGTCCGCACCACCGACCCGGTGTTGCCCGAGGCGCAGGGCCAGCTGTACCGCTCGTCCGACGGCGGCGCGTCGTGGCACCGTTCGCGCGCCTGTACCCACCTGCGCAGCGCGGCTCTGTCCGCCGACGGCACGCTCGACCTGTTGTGCGATAAATCGATCCTCGTCGACGCCGACACAGATTCTGCGCACTCTGTCCCGCAGTCGCTGGGGCAGTCGGCCGGCATCGCCGCGGTCGACGCGCACACGATCATCCTTGTCGGCGACACCTTGTACCGCAGCACCGACGGCGGCGTCGTCTTCAACACCGTGCTCGACCGGACCACGCTCGGCAACCTCGGACCTCCGGGCTTCCAGAACGACAAGGTCGGTCGCTGGCTGGATGACGGTGGGCGCACTCTGTGGACCACCACCGACGCCGGCGCGCACTGGACGGGCGCAGCCTTCTCACGCTGACGCGCGTCCCATGTATCAGCAGCAGGACCAATGCCTCTTTGAAGGCACACCACTTCCAGGGGGATCCAGTCATGCGCAACTTCATCGCCGGCCTTGCTGTCGCGGGCGCCGTCGCGTCCGCCGTTGTGGGTGCCGCGTCGAGCCCGGCGGGCGCAGCGGCCCCCGTCCCGTCCTGCAAGGGCGCGCTGATCGCGGTGAGCCACAGCCGCCCGCAGGGCGCGACCGGCCACGGCAACGTCGTCGTCATCTTCCGCAACATCAGCCAGCACACGTGCAGCCTGCGCGGGTATCCGGGTCTGGACGCGATCGGCCGCAACGGCAACGTCCTGGCCCATGCGCGGCGCACCCTGCATGGATTCACCGGCGGCGCGAGCGCGGTCCGCACCATCGTGCTGCACTCGTGGCAACAGGCCTCGTCCGACGTCGAGTGGATGAACTTCCGCGCCAACGGCGGCAGTTGCGTCTTCTCGAAGTCGATCGCGACCACACCGCCCAACACCTTCAAGACCTTCCACCGCCCGGTGTCGGTCAGCGTCTGCAATCTGCAGGTCCATCCCGTGGTTCGGGGGACATCCGGGAACGGCTGACACCCACCTGGTCAACGCCGGGTTGCGCGGCCTGTGCTCGCAACCCGGCGTTGATCTTTGTCCGGGACCCGACTTCGACCCTCGTACGGCTGTGATTCGTGCGTTTCGACGACCGATAGAGGGTCAAAGTCGGCAGCGGACGGGGGACGTGGCGCGGGGTGGCGGGGCCCCTCGTTGAAACGCTGGCACTCGGCGAGCTAGAGTGCCAATTCGGGACGGTCGACCACCCGCGACGGCGACCAGACCGACGAAGAGAACTTATCGCCCGAGAAGGGGAGATCCACCGTGACCGCCACCAAGGTCAGCATCAAGCCGCTCGAGGACCGCATCGTCGTCCAGGCCAACGAGGCCGAGACCACGACCGCTTCGGGCATCGTCATCCCGGACACCGCCAAGGAGAAGCCCCAGGAGGGCACCGTCCTGGCTGTGGGCCCGGGCCGCATCGACGACAAGGGCAACCGCGTTCCGCTCGATGTCGCTGTCGGCGACGTCGTCCTGTACAGCAAGTACGGCGGCACCGAGGTGCGCTACAGCGGCGAGGACTACCTCGTCCTGTCCGCGCGCGACGTGCTCGCCGTCATCGAGAAGTAACCACTCACCCTCACCGCCCCGGCGCGCACTGCGTGACCGGGGCGGTGACGGTTGCACTTGGTCGGCCGTCTGCACGGCCGTCAGGAAAGGACATCCATGGCGAAGATCCTCAGCTTCGATGAGGAGGCCCGCCGCGCGCTCGAACGCGGTGTCGACAAGTTGGCGAACACGGTCAAGGTCACCCTCGGCCCGCGCGGCCGCAACGTGGTGCTGGACAAGTCCTTCGGGGCCCCGGTCATCACGAACGACGGCGTGACCATCGCCCGCGAGATCGACCTCCTCGACCCCTACGAGAACCTCGGCGCGCAACTGGTCAAGTCGGTCGCGACCAAGACCAACGACGTCGCCGGCGACGGAACCACCACAGCCACCGTGCTCGCTCAGGCGCTCGTCAACGCGGGCCTCAAGAACGTCGCTGCCGGCGCCAACCCGATCGCCCTCAAGCGCGGCATCGACCTGGCCGTCGAGGCCGTCAATGCCGAGCTCGACAAGGTCGCGATCCCCGTCGAGGGCGAGACGTCGATCGCGCACGTCGCCACCATCTCGGCGCAGGACCGGACGATCGGCGAGCTGATCGCCGAGGCGTTCACCAAGGTCGGCAAGGACGGCGTGATCACGGTCGAGGAGAGCCAGACCCTCACGACCGACCTCGAGTTCACCGAGGGCATGCAGTTCGACAAGGGCTACATCAGCCCGTATTTCGTGACCGACGCCGAGGCGGGCGAGACCGTCCTCGAAAACCCCTACCTGCTCATCACGACCCAGAAGATCTCGGCGATCGCCGATCTGTTGCCGGTGCTCGAGAAGGTCATCGAGACCGGTAAGGCACTCGTCGTCATCGCCGAGGACGTCGACGGCGAGGCGCTGAGCACCCTGGTCGTCAACGCGATCCGCAAGACCTTCACCGCGGTCGCGGTCAAGGCGCCGTTCTTCGGCGACCGTCGCAAGGCGTTCCTGCAGGATCTCGCGATCGTGACCGGCGCGCAGGTCGTCGCGCCCGAGGTCGGGCTCAAGCTCGACCAGGTCGGGCTCGAAGTGCTGGGCACGGCCGGTCGCGTCAGCGTGACCAAGGACGTCACCACTGTCACGCACGGCTCGGCGGCGCAGAGCGAGATCGACGCCCGCGTCGCCCAGATCCGCAAGGAGATCGACGACACCGACTCCGACTGGGACCGCGAGAAGCTCCAGGAGCGGCTCGCGAAGCTCGCAGGCGGTGTCGGCGTCATCAAGGTCGGCGCGGCCACCGAGGTCGAGCTCAAGGAGCGCAAGCACCGCATCGAGGACGCCATCGCGGCGACCCGCGCGGCCATCGAGGAGGGCATCGTCGCCGGTGGCGGTTCCGCCTTGGTTCACGCCGTGGATGCGCTCGACGGTGATCTCGGGCTGTCCGGCGACGAGGCGACCGGTGTCGCCGTGGTCCGGACGGCGCTGGTCGAGCCCCTGCGCTGGATCGCCACCAACGCCGGCGAGGAGGGTTACGTCGTCACGGCCAAGGTGCGCGAGCTGGAGGCCAACCACGGGCTCAACGCGGCCACCGGCGAGTACGGCGACCTCGTCGCGGCCGGAGTCGTCGACCCGGTCAAGGTGACGAAGGCGGCGCTGGCCAACGCGGCGAGCGTGGCCGGCCTCGTGCTCACCACGCAGAGCGCGATCGTCGAGAAGCCGGCCGAACAGGACGACGACCACGGTCATGGGCACGGCCACGGTCACAGCCACGGCCCGGGCGGGCACATGCACTGATCGGGAGTTCCTGGTCAAGCCACACTTCGGCCCCGCGATCGATGATCGCGGGGCCGAATTGTCCCCTCCAGTCTGCCCCCACGGCTCCCTGGAAGCTCTGGTATCAGGCGCTGCGCCTGCTCAGCATCAGCTCGCGCTCCTCGGCGGACATGCCGCCCCACACGCCGTAGGGCTCACGGGCGGCGAGCGCCCAGCGCAGGCAGTTCTGGACGACCGGGCACGTCGCACAGATCGCCTTCGCCTGCTGCTCGCGACGCGCGCGCGAGGGGCCGCGCTCGTTCTCCGGGTGGTAGAAGTTGGTGGTGTCCAGGCCGCGGCACGCCGCGTCGACCTGCCAGTCCCAGTCGCCCTGCCGCGGAGCTGGGAGACGCCGAACGTCGGCCATAGCGTCCTCCGTGTGAACCGTCCGGCACGCCCGTGTGGGTCGCGCTCTCCTGCTTGGTTCAAAGAACGAGCGTCGAAAAGGTGACGCGGCACGCACGAATCCCGTCGCGTGACGTCCGGACTGGTTGAGTGACGGCGAATTCGCCGTCACTCACGTGCGCGGGACGTCACTCACGTGCGCGGGACGTCACTCACGTGCGCGGGACGTCACGCACGTGCGCGGAGGAGGCGGCTCCGGGTCAGAGCTGCTTGCTGCGCGCGGTCACCGCGTCGGCGTAGCCGCGGGCGTAGTCCCAGCTGACATAGGCGTCGGGGTCCGGCTCGAAGGCAGGCTCGTGGACGTGGGTACGGCCCTCACCGAGCAGGGCGTGCAGATTGGCCGCCATCAGGTCCCAGCCGAAGAAGTGGTGCTCGCCGCAGTCGGTGCATTCGACGATGATCCCGTCGACCCCGACCGGCGCGAGGACGGCCCGGAACTCCGCCAGCTCGGACAGGTCGGCACGCACGTCGGCCAGCTCTTCCTCGCTCAGCGGCGCGGCGGGCTCGATCGCGTCGAGCAGCGCCGCCGGGTCGTCCGGGTCGTCGCGGAACGGGTCGAGCGGACCACGAATCGCGTCGGGTCGACTCTCGCCGAAGGGGGGTTCCACGCTCACGGGGTCCACCGTAGATCGCATCGGGCCTACCTCGCCAATCGGGGCGAACGGGGCGCGGCCCGTTCGCCCGCTCGCGACCCGGTCACCCGGCCGCGATCGCCTCGAGCGGCTTGGTGCGAGCGGCCCGCACCCCGGGCCACAGCGCCGCGAACACGCCCACCACGGCGGCGAGGACGAGGAACAGCACGCTCTGCGACCAGGGCACGCTGATCTGATCCAAGCCCTGGCTCGACAGTGACCGGGTGAACAGCGCGCCGAAGCAGATGCCGAGCCCGAGACCGAGCACCGCGCCGAACACCGAGATGAGCAACGACTCCAGGTAGATCGTGCGGCGCACCTGGGCGCGCTGCATGCCGACGGCGCGCAGCATGCCGATCTCGCGGCGGCGTTCGACGACCGACAGCGCCAGCGTGTTGATGATGCCCAGCACCGCGATCACGATCGCCAGGCCGAGCAGCCCGTACACGACGCCGATCAGCCCGTTGACCTGGCCGGCGACCGCGCCCTTGAAGCCGTCACGGGTCTCGACCGCCACGACGTAGTACGGATCGGTCGCGTGCTCGAGCTGCTTGTGCAGGGCGGGTAGGTCGACACCCGGCGCAGCACTGACCAGCACCACCATCGCCGACCACTGGTCGCGGGACGTCATCTGCCGGTACACGTCGCCGCCGGCCAGGAAGGGCCCGAGCAACTGGTTGTCGGCGTAGACCCCGGCGACGTGCTCGGTGACCGGAGCGTGGCCAGGCGCCTTGAGCTGCACCGAGTCGCCAACGGCCAGCTTCGCGTCGGACGCCGTCTGCTTCGACACCACGAGCGCGTGGCCGGACGTGTCGATGCGCCCGTGCAGCACCGAGACGTCGAGAGCACGCTTCAGATCGCCGTCGACACCCGTGCCGTCCTGCCTGACGCCCTTGAGCGAGACCCGCAGTTCGTGCAGGGTCGCGACTGATCCCGCGCCGGGCACGTCGGCCGCCGCGGTCGCCGCCGGTTGCGGCACCGCCAGGCCGCCGAAGGTCGTCACGATGTAGTCGGCGCGCACGGTGTCGTCGACGACGCCGCTCAGGCTCGCCTTGATGGACGAGCCGAGCACCGAGATGCCGGCGACGAGTACGAGTCCCATGGTCAGCGCGAACGCTGTCGCCGCGGTACGGCGCGGGTTGCGCACCGCGTTGGTACGGGCCAGTTGACCCACGCTGCCGAACGGCCGTCCGACCACGCGGCCGAGCGGCACGATCAGCCATCGGGCAAGGACCGGAGCCGCCAGCATGGCCGCGATCATCGCTGCCACGAGCCCGACCGCGGTGAGCGCGGCCGCCGAGCCCGCTGAGTCGGTGGCCACGGCAGCGACGGTGGCGGCGGCGCCGAGGAAAGCCACCACGACCGCCGCGATCGTGCGCCGCCGCAGGCTCGCCGCGGCCGGCGCGGAGAACTGCTCGCGCATGGCCGCCACGGGCGGGATCCGGGACGCACGCCGCGCCGGGCTGAACGCAGCGAACAGGGTGACGACCGTGCCGAGCACGACGGTGACGACGACGGTGCGCGTCGACATCACCAGACCGCCTGACGGAAGTCCCAGATCGAGCGCGTCGAGCAGTGCGTACAGGCCGGTCGCGATGCCCAGCCCCGCGGCGACACCGAGGGCGCTGCCGACCACTCCGACCACGCTCGCCTCGAACAGCACCGACCTGCGCACCTGCTTGCCTGAGGCGCCGATCGCTCGCAGCAGAGCAAGTTCGCGCTGCCGCTGCGCGACGATCATCGAGAAGGTGTTGTAGATGATGAACGTGCCGACGAGCAGGGCGACGATGCCGAAGCCGAGCAGGATGTAGTTGATGAAACCCATCGCGGACGCGACGCCCTGGCTGTCGGCATTACGCACTTGCGTGCCGGTCTTGGCCTCGAGGTCTGCCGGCAGCAAAGCGGCGATGCGTCCGGTGATCGCCTGTTCGGAGACGCCCGCAGCGGCGGCGATGTCGACCACGCTGTAGTGGTGTCCGTCGGTGAACAGGCGCATCGCCTCGCGGGGCGTGAAAAGCACGCCGATGTAGCCGCCGGTGTCGTAGGAAACCTTGTAGACGCCGCTGATTGTCGCGTGCACGGCCGGCGCGTTCGCGACGACGACGGTCACCCGCTCGCCGGTGTGCAAATCGTGACTGCGAGCCGCGCCGTCGTTGACCACGACCTCGTCCGGCCTCGTCGGGGCATGTCCGCTGACGAACGTCGGCACGGGGTTCACCGATCGGGCCGACCATGCGCCACCCTCGGACGGTGCGCCGTTCGACTGCAGCTTGGTGCCGTGCGAGTCGACGAGCACTGCCGTTCCGGTGATCTGCGGTTCGACGGTGGCGACGCCGGGCACTGCACGGATCTTCGGGACGAGCCCGATCGGAACCCCCGGGTCGCCGTCATGGACCGGCCGCACCTGCGCGTCGATGCCCTTGTCGCTGGTCTGGAAGATCGTGTCGAAGCTGCGCTTGAGCGTGTCGGTGAATACGAAAGATCCGGCGACGAAGGCCGTCCCGAGGATGACGGAGGCGATCGTCAGCGCGAGCCGCACCTTGTGGGCGCCCAGGTTGCGCACGGCCACTGTGCGCATGGCGCTCACAGCGTTACGTCCGTATTCATGGCGGCCCCGCGAAGCGCCTTATGATATTCGAAGGCCTTGATGCGGTCGAGCACGCGCTCGGCTGTGGGCTCGCGCAATTCGTCCACGATGCGTCCGTCCGACAGGAAGACCACACGGTGGGCGTGTGCCGCAGCAGCCGGATCGTGGGTCACGATGACGACCGTCTGGCCGAGATCGTCGACCGAGCGCCGCAGCATCGAGAGCACCTCGCCGCTGGTGCGCGAGTCGAGGTTCCCGGTCGGCTCGTCGCCGAACACGATCTGCGGGCGCGACGCGAGCGCGCGGGCGACCGCGACGCGTTGCTGCTGACCGCCGGAGAGTTCGCTCGGGCGGTGCGCGAGCCGGTCGCGGATCGCCAACGAGTCGATCACGGTGTCGAGCCACCGCTGATCGGGCCGGCGACCGGCGATCGCGATGGGCAGCGTGATGTTCTCGAGGGCTGTCAGCGTCGGGACGAGGTTGAAGGCCTGGAAGACGAAGCCGATCCGGTCGCGGCGCAGCGCGGTGAGCTTCTTGTCCGAGAGCCCGGACAGCTCGACGTCGCCGATCACCACCGAGCCCGAGTCGACACTGTCGAGTCCGGCGATGGCGTGCATGAGCGTCGACTTGCCCGACCCGGACGGGCCCATGATCGCGGTGAACTCGCCCGCGACCAGGTCGATGCTGACGTGGTCGAGCGCGCGCACCTCGGTCTCGCCCGAGCCGTAACTCTTGACGAGGTCGACGGCTCGGGCGGCGATGCGCTGCGCATGAGCGGTGTGCGGCGCGTAGGACGGCATGGTCGTGGTCATGGCGACAAGCGTTTCGGCCGCGGCCGCTCGCGACCATACGGACAACCCCCGATTTGTCCCCGAGGTTGTCGTCAGGGCCACAGCGGGTGCTAGCCCCCTGGCGGGCCCCGCGGTCACCATGTCTGGGTCCCCCGCGGAATCGCCACGCTTTCCAGGCGGTTTCGTGGGGTGACTAGACTCAAGTACCGGCGACAGAGGAGACGACGCTTTGCCCGACGAGGTACATGACGAGGTTTTTCCTGCCAAGTTCGCCACGATCGGCCTGACCTACGACGACGTCCTGCTGCTCCCCGGCGAGACCGACGTCGTCCCCTCCGACGTCGACACCAGCTCGCGACTGACCCGCGACATCTCCCTCCGCATCCCGTTGCTGTCGGCGGCGATGGACACCGTTACCGAGTCGCGGATGGCGATCGCGATGGCGCGTGAGGGCGGCATCGGCGTGCTGCATCGCAACCTGTCAGTCGCTGATCAGGCCTACCAGGTCGACCTCGTCAAGCGCACCCAGACGGGCATGATCCCGAATCCCGTCACCATCGGGCCGGACGCCACCCTCGAGGAACTCGACACCGTGTGCGGGCAGTACCGCATCTCCGGACTGCCGGTCGTCGACGCCGACCTGCGGCTGCTCGGCATCATCACCAACCGCGACCTGCGCTTCGTCCCCGTCGCCGAGTGGGCCACCACCAAGGTGGACGAGGTCATGACGCCGATGCCGCTGATCACCGCACCGGTGGGCATCGGCCACGACGAGGCCACGACGATCCTGCGCAAGCACAAGCGCGAGCGGTTGCCCATCGTCGACGACCAGGGGCGGCTCGCGGGCCTGATCACGGTCAAGGACTTCGTGAAGTCCGAGCAGTACCCGCACGCATCCAAGGACGAGCACGGACGCCTCATGGTCGCGGCGGCGATCGGATATTTCGGCGACGCGTGGGAGCGCGCGACCACTCTCGTCGACGCCGGCGTCGACGTGCTGGTCGCCGACACGGCGCACGGGCACGTCCGGTTGCTGCTCGAGATGGTGCAGCGGCTCAAGAGCGATCCGGCCACGCGGCACGTACAGGTCATCGGCGGCAATGTCGCGACCCGCGAGGGTGCGCAGGCGTTCGTCGATGCAGGCGCCGATGCGGTGAAGGTCGGCGTCGGGCCGGGCTCGATCTGCACCACGCGCGTCGTCACCGGTGTCGGTGCGCCGCAGGTCACGGCTGTCTACGAGGCGTCGCTGGCGTGCAAACCCGCCGGCGTTCCGGTGATCGCCGACGGCGGTCTGCAGTACTCCGGCGACATCGCCAAGGCCATCGTCGCGGGTGCCGACACCGTCATGGTCGGGTCGCTGCTGGCCGGCTGCGACGAGTCGCCGGGTGACCTGATCTTCGTCAACGGCAAGCAGTTCAAGAGCTACCGCGGCATGGGGTCGCTCGGCGCGATGAGTTCGCGGGGCAAGAAGTCGTACTCGAAGGACCGGTACTTCCAGGCCGAGGTGACCAGCGACGACAAGCTCGTGCCCGAGGGCGTCGAGGGACGCGTCGCGTACCGCGGGCCGCTCGGTGCCGTCGTGCACCAGCTGGTCGGCGGGTTGCGGCAGTCGATGTTCTACGTCGGGGCGCGCACCGTGGCCGAACTCGCCGAACGCGGCAAGTTCGTCCGCATCACGCAGGCGAGCCTGAAGGAATCCCATCCCCACGACATCCAGATGACGACCGAGGCGCCCAACTACTCCGGTTGACCACGACCACTACGCGCCGAATCCGGTCGGCGCACCCGGTTAGGCTCGCGAACCGTGACCTACCTGCGCTTCCCGCACCTGGCCGCCGAGCGTCTCGTCTTCGTCGCCGACGACGACGTGTGGGCCGTCTCGCCCGAGGGCGGCCGCGCCGAACGGCTCACCTCCGACCGCGCAGCGGTCCTGCGTCCAAAGCTTTCCCCGGACGCCAGCATGCTGGCCTGGGCGAGCCGGCGCGACGGCAACCCCGAGGTCTACGTCACGCCCGTCGCCGGCGGCGCGGCGACGCGGCTGACCTACTGGAACCACCTGCTGACGCGGGTGCTCGGGTGGAGCGCCGACGGCCGGGTGGTCGTGTCGAGCCCGGCGGGGCAGCCGTTCCGCACTCACAACTGGGCCTACGCACTGCCCGTCGACGGCGCGGCCGGCGAGCGCCTGCCGTACGGACCGATCAGCGGGCTGGCTCGCCGGCCGGACGGCGCGGTCGTGCTGCAGTCGACCGTGCACCGGGAGCCGCCCACCTGGAAGCGGTACCGCGGCGGCACGCGGCCCAAGCTGTGGATCGACGCCGACGGCAGCGGCCGCTTCGAGCGGCTGCTGGCAGAACTGGACGGGCAGCTGTGCGACCCGGTGTGGCTCGGCGACCGGCTCGTGTTCGTCAGCGACCACGAGGGGCACGGCAACGTGTACTCGGTGCTCGCCGACGGCTCCGCCCTCCGCCGGCACAGCGACCACACCGGCAACTACGCCCGCGATCTCGCCGGCGACCTGGAGGGCGGTTCGAGCCAGGTCGTGTACCAGCGTGCCGGGATCATCTACCGACTCGACTCGCTCGCGACGGACGCCGAACCGGTCGCACTCGAGATCGAACTACCCGGCGCGCGGGTGGCCCGGCAGGTCACCGTCGCCGAGGTCGGGCCGTCACTCGAGACGGCCGACGCCGTGTCGGTCGACGCCACCGGGCGGGCCAGCGTTGCCGATGTGCGCGGCACCGTGCAGTGGCTGACGCACCGCGACGGGCCGGTGCGCGCGCTCGCCGACACTGCCGGCGTGCGGACCCGGCTGCCGCGCGTGCGGCCGGGGCACGACGGCGAGGCGGTGTGGGTGACCGACGCCGACGGCGACGATGCGCTCGAGCTGAGCGACGGCACGGGCACGCGCCGGCTGGCCGGCGGCGAACTCGGTCGGGTGCTCGAGCTCGCGATCGCTCCCGACGGCGATGTCGCTGCAGTGGCGACGCACGACGGCCGCGTGCTCGTGGTGAGTCTTGCCGACGGCGCGGTGCGCGAGTTGGAGAACAACGAGCACGGTGACGCGAGCGGGCTGGTGTTCTCGCCCGACTCGGCATGGTTGGCATGGTCGAAGGCGCACGAGTCGGAGCTGCGGTCGATCCGGCTCGCCGAACTCGCCACAGGTGCGGTGTACGACGCGACGACCGAACGCTTCGTCGACACCGACCCCGCGTTCACCCTCGACGGCAGGCACCTCGCGTTCCTGTCGGCGCGAACCTTCGACCCGGTCTACGACGCGCACGCCTTCGACCTGTCGTTCACCGTCGGCGTGCGCCCGTACCTCATCCCGCTCGCCGCCGACACCGTGTCACCGTTCGACGCCGAGCCGTCAGGACGGGTGATGCCGCCCATCGGGCCCGGCGCGGACAAGCCCCGGCGACCCGACGCACCGGCGGCGACCCGCGTCGACGTCGACGGACTCGCCGACCGGGCGGTCGTCGTGCCCGTGCCGGTCGGGCTGCACAGCGATCTGCACGCGGTGCGTGAGGGGCTGCTTTGGCTCACCCATCCGGTCACCGGCGTGCTCGGCACCGGGCTGCCCGAGGGCGCGGAGCCGCCTCGGCCGACCCTGTGGCGCTGGGACTTCGCCAAGCGGCGCAGCCGCACGATCGTGCGGGCGCTGGACTGGTACCGGCCCAGCGGCGACGGCACGCGCATCGTGGTGCGCGACGGCGACGCGCTGCGCGTCGGACCCGCCGACCACGAGGTCAAGCCGCCCGACTCGGGTTCCGAGAGCGAACTGATCGACATCGACCTCTCGCGCGTCCAGGTGCGGTACGACCCGCCGGCGCAATGGCGGCAGATGATGTCCGAGACCTGGCGGCTGATGCGCGACCACTTCTGGATCGCCGACATGGGCGGGGTCGACTGGGACGGCGTGCTCGAGCGGTACCTGCCGCTCGCCGACCAGATCGCCACGCGCGACGACCTGTCCGAGGTGCTGTGGGAGATGATCGGCGAACTCGGCGCGTCCCACGCCTACGAGCGCATGGTCTATCCGCCCGCGCCCGACGGGTCGGCAGCCGCGTTCCTCGGCGCCGATCTCGACACCGACGCCGACGGACGCTGGGTGATCGCCCGGGTGCTGCCCGGCGAGTCGTCCGTTCCGGCGGCGCGCTCGCCGTTGCGGGCGGCCGCCGTCGACGTGCGCGACGGCGATGTCGTGGTAGCGGTGAACGGCCACGCAGTCGGTACGACCGGCCCCGCGCCGCTGTTGGCCGGGCTCGCAGGCAAGCCGGCGGCGTTGACGATCTCGCGCGACGGCACCGAGCGCACGGTCGTCGTCGTGCCGACCGCGGACGAGACCCAACTGCGTTACCAGGACTGGGTGCGCGATCGCCGTGCCGCGACGCATGCGGCCAGCGAAGGCCGGCTGGGCTACGTGCACGTGCCGGACATGATGTCGACCGGCTGGGCCGAGTTCAACCGCGATCTGCGGCGCGAGCTGCGGCGCGACGCGCTCGTCGTCGACACCCGTGACAACGGCGGCGGTCACGTCTCGGAACTGGTCATCGAACAGCTCGCGCGGCGCGTCATCGGCGGTGGGCACGCCCGGCACGCCGGCGGCGTGCAGTGGCCGCACACCGCCCCGCGCGGACCGATGGTGTCGATAGCGAACGAGCACGCGGGCTCCGACGGCGACATCGTCAACGAGACCTTCCGCGAGCTCGGTCTCGGCAAGATCGTCGGCATGCGCACGTGGGGCGGCGTGATCGGCATCGACGGGCGCTACTCGCTCGTCGACGGCACGGTCGTCACCCAGCCGCGGTACGCGTTCTGGTTCCGCGACGCCGGCTGGGGCGTCGAGAACTTCGGTGTCGAACCCGACGTCGAGGTGCCGTTCCCGCCGCAGGCCTGGGTCGCCGGCGAGGACCCGCAGCTCGAGACCGCCCTGCAGGTGGTCACCGAGGCGTTGGCCGACCACGAGCCGCTCGCGGTGCCGCCGGCATCGACCCGTCCGGACCGGTCGGCGCCGGCGTTGCCGCCGCGACCCTGACCCCACTACAGACACCTGTACGCACCCGGCCCGGCCGCTCACCACGGGTAAGGCAGACTCGACTTCATGCCGGAGACCGTGGAGATCGGCCTCGGCCGCAGCGCGCGGCGGGGCTATCACCTCGACGACATCGCGCTCGTTCCCACCCGGCGCACCCGCGGCTCGTCGGTGGTGTCGACGAACTGGCAGATCGACGCGCACTCCTTCGAGCTGCCGCTCGTCGCTGCCCCGTCCGACGCCGTCGTGTCGCCCGAGACGGCTGTCGGGATCGAGCGCCTGGGTGGTCTGGCCGTGCTCGACGGCGAAGGCTTGTGGACGCGGTACGAGGACGCTGCCGCCGAACTCGCCGATCTCGACGGTGACACCGCCACGTTGCAGCGCGTCTACGCCCGGCCGGTCTCGCCCGACCTGCTGCGGCAGCGGGTCAAGGAACTGCGCGGCGCCGGTGTGCGCGTCGCGGTGCGGCTGAGCCCGCAGCACACGGCCGACCTCGCACCGCATGTGCTCGCCGAGGGTGTCGACCTGCTCGTCATCCAGGGCACGATCATCAGCGCCGAACACGTCGCGTCCGATCAGGGTGCGCAGCCCGAGCCGGGGCTGAACCTGAAGACGTTCATCGCCGACCTCGACGTGCCGGTGCTCGTCGGCGGCTGCACGAACTACCAGACGGCGCTGCACCTGATGCGCACCGGCGCGGCCGGCGTGATCGTCGGTTACGGCGCGCACCTCGGCTCGACGACGCACGCGATGCTCGGTATCGACGTGCCGATGGCGACCGCGCTCGTCGACGCCGCCGCGGCGCGCCGCGACTATCTCGACGAGACCGGCGGACGGTACGTGCACCTGGTCGCGTACGGCGATCTCGAGACCGGCGGCGACATCGCGAAGGCGCTCGCGTGCGGGGCCGACGCCGTCATGCTCGGCGAGCCGCTCGCCGTCGCTGCCGACGCGCCGGGCGGCGGGCGGTACTGGGACGCGACGGCCGCGCACCCGCGCGTGCCCCGCTCGGCCGTGGTCGACCTGACGGCCGGTCTCGACGAGCGTCCCACCTTGGACGAGTTGCTCGTCGGACCGACCGCTGACCCGAGCGGCGAGCGCAACCTGTTCGGTTCGGTGCGTCGGGTCATGGGCAAGTGCGGCTACTCGTCCCTCAAGGAATTCCAGAAGGCAGAACTGATCGTGACGAGGGGCAGATGAGCGAGATCAGGTTCGGATACAAGGCTTCCAACGAGCAGTTCCCCCCGACGGAGCTGCTGAACTACGGCGTGCTCGCCGAGGAGTGCGGCTTCGACTCGGTGTTCGTCAGTGACCACCTGCAGCCGTGGCGCCACGACGGTGGCCACGCGCCGTTCGCGATGACCTGGCTCGGCGCGCTGGGGGCTCGCACCGAGCGCATCACCATGGGCACCTCGGTGCTGACGCCGACGTTCCGCTACCACCCGGCGATCGTGGCGCAGGCGTTCGCGACCCTTGGCTGCCTGTTCCCCGAGCGGGTGGTGCTCGGCATGGGCACCGGCGAGTCGATGAACGAGGTGCCGCTCGGTGTCGAATGGCCGGACGGCAAGGAACGTTTCGCGCGCTTCCGTGAGGCCGTGCGGCTGATCCGTGAGCTGTGGACGGAGGAGCGGGTCACGTTCGAGGGCGACTACTACCGCACCGACAAGGCGACGATCTACGACCGGCCCGAGCATCAGGTGCCGATCTACCTCGCCGGCTCGGGCCCGGCCGCCACGCGTTACGCCGGACGGCAGGGCGACGGCTACATCACCACGTCCGGCAAGGGTCCGGAGCTCTACACCGACACGTTGCTGCCGGCAGTCAAGGAGGGCGCCGAGAAGGCGGGCCGGTCGGTCGCGGACATCGACATGATGATCGAGGTCAAGGTGTCGTTCGACCACGACCGCGACGCCGCCATGGAGGCGACGCGGTTCTGGGGTGCGCTCGGTCTGAGCGGCGAGCAGAAGGCCGGGGTCGAGGATCCCGTCGAGATGCAGCGGCTGGCCGACGAGTTGTCCGTCGAGCAGACGGCCAAGCGGTTCATCGTGTCGACCGATCCCGACGAGCACGTCGAGAAGATCAAGACCTATCTCGACATCGGGTTCACCCATCTGGTGTTCCACGCACCTGGACCCGACCAGGAGAAGTTCCTCAGGTTGTACGGCAAGGAAATTCTGCCTCGCCTGCGGAACTTGTAGAAGGATGACCTCTTCCGCACTCCGCCGCGCGCTGCGGCGGGCCCGCGACGGTGTCACGCTCGACCAGACCGAGGCAGAGGTGTTACTCGGCGCGCGCGGCGAAGCCCTCGACGATCTGCTGGCGACAGCCTCACGCGTGCGCGACCAGGGACTTGCCGACGCCGGCCGTCCTGGCGTGGTCACCTACTCGCGCAAGGTGTTCATCCCGCTCACGCGCCTATGCCGAGACCGGTGTCACTACTGCACCTTCGCGACGACCCCGAACCGGGTGGCTGCGCCGTTCCTGTCACCGGACGAGGTGCTGGCGATCGCCTCGCAGGGCGCCGCACTGGGGTGCAAGGAAGCCCTGTTCACGCTCGGCGACCGGCCCGAGCAACGCTGGCCGGCTGCGCGCGAATGGCTCGATGCGCACGGCTACGACTCGACGCTCGCCTACGTGCGCGCGATGGCGATCCTGGTGCTCGAACGCACGGGACTGCTGCCGCACCTCAATCCCGGCGTGATGTCGTGGGCGGAGCTGCAGCGGCTCAAGCCGGTTGCGCCGTCCATGGGCATGATGCTCGAGACCACCTCGCGACAGCTGTTCGAGGACCCCCACGGCGCGCACTACGGTTCGCCCGACAAGGATCCCGCGGTACGCCTGCGCGTCCTCGAGGACGCCGGGCGTACCACCGTCCCCTTCACCACCGGAATCTTGATCGGCATCGGCGAGACGCTCGCCGACCGGGTCGACTCGTTGTTCCAGATCCGCAGGGTCGCCCGTGCCTATAACGGGATCCAGGAAGTCATCGTGCAGAACTTCCGCGCGAAGCCGGACACCGCGATGGCGCGCATGCCCGACGCCGACCTGCACGAACTCGCCGCGACCGTTGCGGTGGCGCGTCTCGTGCTCGGCCCGCGCATGCGCATCCAGGCTCCGCCCAATCTCATCGGCGACGAGTTCGGCCTGCTGCTGCGTGCCGGAATCGACGACTGGGGTGGCGTCTCGCCGCTCACGCCTGACCACGTCAATCCCGAACGTCCCTGGCCGCAGATCGACGAGCTCGCCCGGCAGTCGGAGCAGAGCGGATTCCGCCTCGTGGAGCGGCTGACCGTCTATCCGAACTACGTGCAGATCGGTGAGCCGTGGCTCGACCCGCGGGTGTTGCCGCACGTGACGGCGCTCGCTGATCCCGACACCGGTCTCGCCCGTGAGGACGCGACGCTGCAAGGCATTCCGTGGCAGGAACCCGAGGACGTCTGGGTGTCCGGCGGACGCACCGATCTGCACACGTCGATCGACTCCGAGGGACGCACGGCCGATCGCCGCGCGGACTTCGACAGCGTCTACGGCGACTGGGACGCAGTGCGCACCGAAGCGGTGCGCACCGGCGCATCGCAGCGCATCGACAGTGACGTCATGGCTGCGCTGCGAGCGGCCGAGCGCGACCCCGCAGGACTGTCCGACGAACATGCCCTGGCGTTGCTGCACTGCGACGGCGCCGAACTGGACGCGTTGAGCGCGCTCGCCGACGATCTGCGCAGCAGCGCCGCCGGCGACGACGTCACCTACGTCGTCAACCGCAACATCAACTTCACCAACGTGTGTTACACCGGGTGCCGGTTCTGCGCCTTTGCGCAACGCCGCACCGATGCCGACGCGTACACGCTCTCGCTGGAGCAGGTGGGCGACCGGGCCGAGGAGGCCTGGGCACTGGGCGCGACCGAGGTGTGCATGCAGGGTGGCATTCATCCCGACCTGCCGGGCACCGCGTACTTCGACATCGTGCGCGAGGTCAAGCGGCGCGTGCCGAACATGCACGTGCACGCGTTCAGTCCGATGGAGGTCGTCAACGGCGCGTCGCGCAGCGGGCTGTCGATCCGTGACTGGCTCACCGAGGCACGTGACGCCGGGCTGGGCTCGATCCCGGGCACGGCCGCCGAGATTCTCGACGACGACGTGCGGTGGTTGCTGACGAAGGGCAAGCTCCCCGCCGCGGAGTGGATCGAGGTCATCACCACCGCACACGAGGTGGGGCTGCGCAGTTCGTCGACGATGATGTACGGCCACGTCGACAACCCGTCCCACTGGCTGGGGCACTTCCGCACGCTGGCGCGGATCCAGCGTGAGACGGGCGGATTCACCGAGTTCGTCGCCCTGCCGTTCATTCACACCAACGCGCCGATCTACCTGGCCGGCGCCGCCCGTCCGGGCCCGACGACGCGCGAGAACCGCGTGGTGCACGCGATGGCGCGTGTGCTGTTGCACGGCCTGATCGACAACGTGCAGTGCTCGTGGGTCAAGCTGGGCGTCGACGGCTGCCGTCAGCTGCTCACCGGCGGCGTCAACGATCTCGGCGGCACACTCATGGAAGAGACGATCAGCCGGATGGCCGGAAGCCAGCACGGCTCGGCGAAGACGGTTGCGCAACTCGAAGAGATCGTGTCGGGGTTGCCGGGACGGCGTGCGATGCAGCGCGACACGCTCTACGGACCGGTCAGCGACGAGCGGCGCGGGGCGGCCAACGTGTTCACCGGCTCGCTGCCGAGCGTGGTCGCCGCGACCTAACGATCGAGCGCGGCGCTTACTCGCGCCGACAGGTTGCGCGGGCTGAACGGCTTGGCGAGCACCTCGTCGGCGCCGGTCTCCTCCAGCCCGTTCGCCCCGAGCGGACGCGCGGTCAGCATGATCACCCACGTGCTGTCGAGTGCGGGATCGGCCCGCATCCGGGCGCAGATCTCCGGCCCGCTGAGGCCGGGCAGCGTCCAGTCGACGATCACCACGTCGGGACGGTCGGACTTCGCGCGTTCGAGGCCCCGCAGGCCGTCGGTCTCCGTCGCAACCGCGTGGCCGTCCAACTCGAGTTTGAGCCCGACCAGCGCAGCGATATCGGTGTCGTCGTCGATTACGAGGATCTGTGCCATGAGATTCGTTCGCCCGATCAGACGGTTCCGCGTAGTGGCAGGGTGAGGGTGAAGGTCGCGCCGTTCCCCAGTTCGCTGTCGACGGTGAGTTTGCCACCGTACTGCGTCGTGATCGTTCGCGCGATGGCCAATCCCAGTCCTGTTCCGGCCGCCACGGAATCCTGGGTGTCACCGACGCGGTAGAACCGTTCGAAGATCCGCGGCTGGTCCTCCGGCGCGATGCCGACGCCCGTGTCGCGCACCGAGATGATGGCCTCACCGCCGGTACGGCGCCCGGTCACGGTGATCGTGCCGTCCTCGGGTGTGAACTTCACGGCGTTGGTCAACAGGTTGACCAGCACCCGTTCGATGCGCCCGGCGTTGGCGGCGACGACCGCGCCGTCGAGGTCGCTGTCGACGATCAGATCCTGACCGCGCGTGATGGACGGCAGCGCGACCGCGTCGACGGCCGATCGCAATACAGCGTCGAGATGGGCAGATCCCGGATCGACCGGACCGTGCTGGCCCGGGCTCGCCATGCCGAGGACGTCGTCGACGATCCCGTCGAGCCGACTCAGGCTCCGGGCGACCGTGTCGAGCATGTCGCGCTGTTCGTCGGTCAGCGGCCCGGCGTCGCCCTCGACCAGCAGCTCGACGTAGCCGGCGGCGCTGGTGAGCGGTGTGCGCAGCTCGTGCGAGACGGTCGAGGCCATCTCCGACCGCACGCGTTCGAGTTGCTTGAGCCGCTCGTTGGCCTCGCGATCGGTCTCGAAGGCCTCCAGCAGCACCTGGTCGGACTCGCGCCGCACGCCGAGATCCTCGATCTGCGTGACGAGGTTGAGTGGCCGGCCGCGCTCGTCGTCGACGATCGAGTACCAGACGAGTGCCCAGATCGTGCGGCCCGACTTGTGCAGGTAGCGCTTCTCGATGCGGTGGGGATAGGCGGGATCCAGCGCGTGGTCGAAGCGCAGGTCGGTCAACGCCCGATCGTCGGGGTGGGTGAACTCGACGATCTTGCGGCCGGTGAGTTCTTCGGCCGAGCGGCCGAACAGCTCGCACATCGCCCGGTTGACCCGCAGCCAGCGGTACGCGTCCTCGCCGTACAGCCCGGTGACCGCGATCGGGATCGGCGCGTTCTCGAACGTCGCGCGGAACTCCGACTCGCTGCGACGCAGTGCGCGGTTCGAGGACGTGATCGATGCGACCAGGCGATGGATCAGCGGCCCCACGGCGGCACTGATGATGACGAGCAACAGGTAGCCACGCCAACTGGTGCTCGGGAACTGCGGGCTCCCGACGGCCATGACGGGCAGCAAGAGCGTCAACGCCCCCGCGAGAACTGCCAACCACACGTCGCGCAGTCGGCCGTAGAGCGCGAACCACACGACCGGCAGATCGATGAGCGGTCCGAACCCGGCCAGCGCGTTACCGTCCGCGCAGCGCAGCGCATGGATCGCCGGGAACAGCAGCAACGGCGCAAGGACGTTGAGCCAGTGCCGCGGCGTCCGCTTCGACCCGAGATAGCCGGTGGCCACCATCAGCGCGATGAATCCGATCGCGGCGCCCCACCAGGCGTAGTCGGGCGTGAACGAGTGCGGCAGCGCGGGGGTGACGGCGCTGAGCAGTACGACTGCCAAGAACGGCGCGTAGCGGTTGACCGTGTACATCTGCTGCGGGCGCGAGAGACCGAGGCTCACAGCCACCCCTTGCGCGAGCGGCGCGCGGCGGCGCCGACCCCGCTGCGGCACATCCTGATGCGAACTGCGCCCGGCGACATGGGACAAGTCTGCCTGGTGTGAATCCGAATCGGCTTGCGCGCGCGTATTTCGTGTCAGGGAGAAAGCGGAGTAAATGTGGATCAAGTACTTTGCGCCGTAGGCGGTGAGGAGTCATATGCAGTGAAGTGGACGGCCGCACAGCTCCCGGACCTTTCCGGGCGCGTCGCCGTGGTGACCGGTGCCAATTCGGGAATCGGCTTCCACACGGCGCAGACATTGGCCATGCACGGGGCACGCGTCGTGCTGGCGTGCCGTGACCTCGTGCGCGCCGAGCGCGCGGTCGAGCGCATCGCTGCTGCGAGCCGCGGAACGCAGGTGATTTCGGCAGGGCTCGACCTGGCTTCGATGTCGTCGGTGCGCGCGTTCGCCGACGCGTGGACCGGCCCCATCGACATTCTCGTCAACAACGCCGGTGTGATGGCACCGCCGAAGCCCGCGCGCACCGCGGACGGCTTCGAATTGCAGTTCGGGACGAATCACCTCGCGCACTTCGTCCTCACCGGGTTGTTGCTGACGTCGCTGCTGGAGGCGGAGCGGGCGCGCGTGGTGACGGTGGCGTCCATCGCCCATCACGGCGGGGGCGCGGACGTGCTCGACGGCAACGCAGCCGGCGCCTACGACCCACGCCACGCCTACTCCAACTCGAAGCTGGCGAACCTGTTGTTCGCCGACGAACTCGAGCGCCAGCTGCGCGCGCGCGACCTACCGATCGACTCCGTGGCTGCTCATCCGGGTGTGTCGGCGACCGGGTTGTTCAGCGACGCCGAAGGCATGGGCGCCAAGCGGATCGTGCGTGCGGCGGCGCCGATGGTGTTGCGGCTGGCCACGCAATCGGCCCGCGTGGGCGCGCGCGCCGTCCTCTTCGCCGCGACGCAGGCCGAGCCGGGCAGCTACACCGGCCCGCAGCGCTTCGGCGAGACTCGCGGGCGGATCGGTTCGGCGCGGCGTTCACCCGCCGCCGAGGACGAGCGGCTGGCCAGGCGGCTGTGGCGCGCCAGCGAAGAGCTCACCGGTTTCCAGTATCCGTGGCCGGCCGGTGCGGCGCCACGACCGCAGGAGTCGGACCTGAATTAGAATCGGTAGATGCAGGCCGATCTCGTCCTCGTCGTCGACTACGGCGCGCAGTACGCGCAGCTGATCGCCCGCCGGGTGCGCGAGGCCAAGGTCTACTCCGAGATCGTGCCGCACACGATGCCGGTCGACGAGATGCTCGCGAAGCGGCCGGCGGCGATCATCCTTTCCGGCGGGCCCACCTCGGTGTACGCGCCCGGTGCGCCGCGTACCGACCCGCAGCTGTTCGCGGCCGAGGTACCGGTGTTCGGCATCTGCTACGGCTTCCAGGCGATGGCCGATGCGCTCGGTGGCACGGTCGCGCATACCGACCGGTCGGAGTTCGGCCGCACGACCCTGCAGGTCGGCGACCCGGGGGTGCTGCTGCGCGGACTGCCGGAGTCGCAGCGCGTCTGGATGAGCCACACCGACGCCGTGACCTCGGCCCCGCCCGGCTTCGAGGTACGTGCCTCGACGGCGGGCACGCCGATTGCGGCGTTCGAGGATGTCGGACGCGGGCTGGCCGGCGTGCAGTTCCACCCCGAGGTCCTGCACTCCGAGTACGGCCAGGACGTGCTGCGTCATTTCCTGTTCGACATCGCCAGGCTCCGTCCGACCTGGACCGAGGCGAACATCATCGACGAGCAGGTCGACCTCGATCCGCGCGCAGGTCGGCGGCAAGCAGGTCATCTGTGGGCTGTCCGGTGGCGTCGACTCGGCGGTCGCGGCCGCGTTGGTGCAACGCGCGATCGGCTCGCAGCTGACGTGCGTGTTCGTCGACCACGGGCTGCTGCGCCAGGAAGAGGCGGAGCAGGTCGAGCGTGACTTCGTCGCCGCGACCGGTGTGCGGCTCAAGGTCGTCGACGCCACTAACCAGTTCTTGAACGCGCTCGGCGGCGTCACCGATCCGGAGGAGAAACGCAAGATCATCGGCCGCGAGTTCATCCGCTGCTTCGAGCAGGCGGCGCGCGAGATCGTCGCCGAAGGTCACTCGGTCGACTTCCTCGTGCAGGGCACGCTGTATCCCGATGTCGTCGAGTCCGGCGGCGGTGCCGGCACTGCGAACATCAAGAGCCACCACAACGTCGGCGGACTGCCCGACGATTTGCAGTTCTCGCTCGTCGAACCGCTGCGCACGCTGTTCAAGGACGAGGTGCGGCGCGTGGGCGAACAGCTCGGCCTGCCGCCGGAGATCGTGTGGCGCCAGCCGTTCCCCGGCCCCGGCCTCGGCATCCGCATCGTCGGCGAGGTGACTGCGCACCGGCTGGACGTGCTGCGCCGCGCCGACGCGATCGCGCGCGCCGAACTGTCCGCGGCCGGCCTCGACCGCGACATCTGGCAGTGCCCCGTCGTGCTGCTGGCCGACGTGCGCTCGGTGGGCGTCCAGGGCGACGGACGCACCTACGGCCACCCGGTCGTGCTGCGCCCCGTCTCGTCCGAGGACGCCATGACCGCCGACTGGACCCGCGTGCCGTACGACGTCCTCGAACGTATCTCCACCCGCATCACCAACGAGGTGCGCGAGGTGAACCGGGTCGTGCTGGATGTGACGTCCAAGCCGCCCGGCACCATCGAGTGGGAGTGACACCGCCGCGCCCGGACGCACTTCGACCCTCGTTCGGCTGCTGCGACGGGCGAATCACAGCCGAACGAGGGTCAAAGTGGGTGGCTAGCTGCGGTCGACCTCGACGTGGCCGTCGGCAAGGTGCACGACGACGGTGATCGGCTGCCCGGTGGCGCCGGAGAGCGGTTCGACGATTCGGCTGACGCCGACGCCGTGGGCCTGGTCGCTGGAGCCGTCCACCCCGACGTCGCCGAACCGGACGTTCGCGACGACCCGCAGGTTCATCGTGGCCGGGGCGAGGATGTGCACGTCGCCGGCGGCCTGCTCGATCCGGACGGTGTGCGGGCCGTCCTGCTTGTCGAGCGAGCGCAGGTCGAGTTCGGTGTGCCCGAACGCGAGGTCGTAGCGCGCGGCGAGCGTGTGCGTCGGCGTCCAGATCCGCTGGCCCACCCCGTCGTGCAGGCTGGCGTGCGACCCGGCCAGGCCGACGAGGCCGACGACCGACAACACCAGCAATCCGGTGACGCTGCGCGGCGTGCGGCGCAGCAGCGCGCCGACGATCAGCCCGGCGGCGAGGATGCCGGTGGAGAACCAGAAGTAGAGCGGCACCGGGATCCCGGTCGCGGCGTCGATGAGGCCGAGGGTCAGCAGCGTGGCGGCCAGGACGGCGAGCGTGGCGACCTTGACCGGGAACGCGCGGCGCAGCCGGCGATTGCGTGCCTCGCGCGACTCGGCGATCCACCGGCGTGAGTCGGCGACCCAGCTCGGCGGCGGTGCCGCGGGCTGCTCGGCCGCGGGCCCGTCCTTGTCGAGACTCACCGTGTCGGCCTGCGCGGCAAAGCCAGGGTCCGCTGACGCTTGTGCTGACGGCTGCGGGTACGGCTGTGCGGACGGCGGCTGTGCCGGCGCATCGGAGCGAGACCCCGTCGTCGGGTCGCCGCGGCGGCCGAAGGCGATCACCAGGATGATCACGACGGCCATGACGGGGAAGAACGGCCCCGGGGCCCACCAGCTGAACGCCGCGAACCACAGCAGCAACCCCGCGCCCACCGCGATGAGCCAGGTCGGCACCTGCCGATGCCGCAGCGACGACACCCAGCCCGTCGATCGGTGCGTGGTCGCGTCCCTGCTCGGGAATCGCGCCCCACGCGAGCAGGTAGCCGAGGATGCCCGCGCCGCCGAAGAACGCGGCGGTGGCGAACAGCACGCGGAAGATGACCGGGTCGATGCCGAAGTACTCGCCCAGGCCGCCCGCGACGCCGGCACCGATGCGGTCGGTGCGGCTGCGGCGCAGCCGGCGGGTCGGCGGTGGGGGCGTCATGTGCGGGCTGCCGGGGGTCTCGGTCGTCGTCATGCGTCAACAATGCGGCTGACGGGGTCCTCGGGGCATCGGGCGGTGCCCTGATTTCGACCCTGAACGTCGGTGTGGGGGGAACACCGGATGCACAGAGCAGCGTCGAGTCGCAATCATGGCATGGTGACCCCGCCTCTGGGAGCGCCGTCCGCGCTCCCTCCCGCCGCGCCCGAGCCCGGTCGGCCCGGTCCTGCGGCGCGCCTACCGGCGCCCTGACCGCGGCGTCCTGGGCGGCGTCGCCGCGGGGCTGGCCGAGCACATGGGCGTGCGCGTCGCTCCGCTGCGGGTGTGCTTCTTCCTGCTGACGGGCGCCGGCGGCCTCGGCGTGGCCCTCTACGGCGCCTACTGGATCGTGCTGCCGACACCACCCGGCGTACGCGGCCGCGTGCCGCAACGCCTCGAGTACGTCATCGGCACCGCGGTCGCGCTCATCGCGGTGGTGATCGTCGCGACGAAGCTGCCTGCGGGCGGGCTGGTCATCCCGACCGTGCTCGCCTGTCTCGGCGGAGCCCTGATCTGGCGCCAGGCGTCCGACAGCCACCGCGACCGGCTGTGGACGATGTCGCGCGACTCCCTCGCTGCGGGTTCGGCCGAGCGCATGGGACGGGTACGGATCGGCGTCGGCATCACGCTCGTCGCGGCAGGTGCCGCGTTCGTCCTCGTCCGCGAGAACTTCTCGGCGATCCGTGACGGTGTGCTGGCGACGGTCGTGACGATCGTGGGCATCGCGATCGTCACCGGCCCGTGGTGGATGAAGCTCGTGGCGCAGCTCAGCGAGGAGCGCAGTGCGCGCATCCGATCGCAGGAGCGTGCGGACATCGCGGCACACCTGCACGACTCGGTGCTGCAGACGCTCGCGCTGATCCAGCGCAACGCGGAGTCGCCGCGCGAGGTCGCGCGGCTCGCGCGTGGGCAGGAGCGCGAACTGCGCACGCTGCTCTACGGCGACCGCACCGCAGGTGGTCAGCTCGGCGACGAGCTGCGCCGGACGGCGGGCGAGGTCGAGGACGGTTATGCCGTCACCGTCGACGTCGTGGTCGTCGGTGACGTCGCGATGACTGAGGATCTCGCCGCGCTCGCGGCTGCCGCCCGCGAGGCACTCGTCAACGCGGCGAAGCACTCGAAGTCGACGGCGATCTCCCTGTACGCCGAGGTCGAGCCCGACGCAGTCAACGTGTTCGTCAAGGACCGCGGCGTCGGCTTCGATCCTGCCGACGTCGCCGACGACCGGCAGGGGCTGCGCGGCTCGATCACCGCGCGCATGCAGCGTCACGGCGGCACCGTCGAGATCATCAGCAAGCGTGGCGAGGGCACCGAGGTCAGACTGGGGATGCCGCGACGATGAAGGAGCCGTCATGACAAGCGTTGTGCTCGTCGACGACCACGCGATGTTCCGCTCGGGCGTGCGTGCCGAGCTGGGCACGCGGCTGGACGTCCTGGCCGAGGCGGGCGATCCGGCCTCCGCCGTCGAGGCGATCCGCAAACACCGTCCCGACGTCGTACTGCTCGACGTCCACATGCCCGACGGTGGCGGACTTGCCGTGCTCGAGGCGATCGGTTCCGACCTGCCCGGCACCCGCTTCCTCGCGCTGTCGGTCTCCGATGCCGCCGAGGACGTCATCGCCGTGATCCGCGCCGGCGCCCGCGGCTACGTCACCAAGACGATCTCGGCCGACGATCTCGCCGACGCCGTGCGCAGGGTGGCCGACGGCGACGTGGTGTTCAGCCCGCGGCTGGCCGGCTTCGTGCTGGACGCGTTCCGGGACGCTCCCGCGACGGTGTCCCTCGACGCCGAACTCGATCAGCTCACGCCCCGCGAGCGCGAGGTGATGCGGCTGCTCGCCCGTGGCTACGCGTACAAGGAGATCGCGGCCGAGCTGTTCATCTCGATCAAGACCGTCGAGACGCACGCGTCGAACGTGCTGCGCAAGCTGCAGCTGTCCAGCCGTCATCAGCTCACCCGGTGGGCCGCCGACCGTCGCATGCTCTGATGCAACCACGCGGCTGATCAGATCCGTTTAGGGGATGTGACGAGGACGGCCGACCGAGACACGCACTTCCAGGACTACGTCCGCGCCCGACGGGGCGTACTGCTCAACATCGCGACCCTGCTGTGTGCGGGTGACCGACACCGGGCCGAGGATCTGGTGCAGATCGCCCTCACCCGGCTCTATACCGCGTGGCCACGCGCCCGTCGCATGGACGTCGATGCGTACGTGCGCCGGATCCTGGTCAACGCGCTGATCGACGAGAAACGCCGCCCGTTCGCGCGGCGCGAGACACCGTTGTCCGAACCGCCCGAGCCGCGTCGGTACGCCGACCACGATCCCGATGAGGACGGCGCACTTCGCGCGGCTCTGGCAGACCTGCCACCACGCATGCGTGCGGCGGTCGTGCTGCGACATGTGGAGGGCCTCAGCGTTGACGAGACCGCCTCCGCGCTGCGGTGCAGCACCGGCACCGTCAAGAGCCAGACCGCTCGCGCGCTCGACAAACTGCGCGCCGCGCTCAGCGAGCCGGCGCGCACCACCGAGTAGACATTCGAGGAGATCCCATGGACATCACCACCCGCCTGCGCGACCTGCACGACGACGACGCGGCAGCGCCGTCTCCGAGCGTGGTCGACGCCGATCTGCAGCGTGGCCGGCGCGCACTCAACCACCGCCGGCTGCGCCGCTCCGCCGGAGCCGGCATCGCGATGATCGCCGCGATCGGCGTGGCCGGCGCGCTCACGCTGAGCGGATCCGGCTCGCACGCGCCGTCCGTCGCACAGCCGAAGCAGCACCAGCAGCACCAGCAGCAGCCAGCGGCACGCGACACGGGTCACCACGGCGTGACCCCGGGACGCATCAGGCTCGTCGACTACACCGGCCCGCAGAAGCACGGCTTCGATGTCGCGCAGGTGCCCGACGGCTGGGTCCTGCAGGAATCGTCACCAGGATTCCTGACGATCGCGCCGGACGGCGATCACTCCGACGGCTCGTCGTTCGTCGACAAGCTCGTCGTCATGCTGCGCTCGACCGATGACACCGGCCCGATGCGCGGCACCCCGGTGACCGTCAACGGCCAACGCGGAGCGATCGCCGACGCGCAGGGCGTCAAGACGCTGACCTTCGTCGACGGCACGCACCAGGTGCAGGTGCAGGCCTGGAGCAACGTGGGCTGGACGGACGATCAGCTGGTGGCCTTCGCCGAGGGGGTGACGGTCACCGCGGACGTCGCGGAGTCGCACGGCTGATCGGCTAGGTGGCGAGCCCGAGGTCGAACGCCAGCGCCTCGGGCTCGTCTGCGCCGATCAGGAGGCGGTCGTACTCGCCGGAGGTCGTGATCAGCAATCCCGGCCCGGCCCGATGGATCACCGCGAAGTCGTGGAACTCGCGCCCGTCGACGGTGCCGCGCCACGTACCGATGGCGAGCACGCCGGGGATTCCGGCGCCGGGCATGCGCAGCCCGCGAAGCTGGGCCAGCACGTCACGCACCACCCGCACTCCGGTCACGTGCGCGAGCGGGACGTCGATGCTCGCGTCGTGCAGGGAAAGCACGCGCTCGGGGACGGTGAGCTCGATGTGCAACGCACCATCACGAATCGTGATAGAGCTCATGAACTACACAATACGGGCGTGCTGGTCACCCGCGCGCTGAAAACCGCTGCCCCCGCCTGCGGAGGACCGGTGTCAGCGAGCGCCGCGGCAGACCTGCAGCACGGCCTCGGCGAGCGTCGGTCCGTCCTGGCCGAGCCCGTCGCGGTAGGCGTTGCGCACGGTGCGCTCGCGGCCGAGTTCGACGCGGGTGCCCCCAGCGTTCATCCGGGCGGTCTGGATGCGGCGTGACACGCGTGCGCGCTCGGCGACGATGCGGATCAGTGCGGCGTCAAGGGCGTCGATCTGCCCGCGCAGCATGTCGATGGTTTCGTGCGCGGGATCGGCGGCGGTATCGGGGCTGTTCACGGCGGTGGTCATTCCTTCTCCTGAAGTAGTGGCGGTCGCGGAACCCCGGACATGACAAACGCCCCGGGGCTCGCGGCCCGGGGCGTCGTTGGTGTGTGTTGGTCAGCCAGCGACGATGGGCACCGAGCGGTACCCATAGAAAAATCGGCTGGTCTGCATGCCGCCATGGTGGCATGCGAGCTCACCTGGTGACAACCGTGTCCCAATCGGCGGGACGCGGGCACGCCCGGTGCCGGTGGTACGAGCCGGTGCGGCCGGCGCCGCCGCGAGTCAGTGCGACGCGCCGAGCTCGTCCTTCTCCGCCGTGACCTCTGCCTCGGTGTCGGCGATGTGCGCCTCGATCCGGTCGCGCGTCAGCCGCGTGCGCATCGCGATCGCGTAGATGATGCCGGTGAAGACGAACACCACCACGAAGCCCCAGCCGAAGCCGAACACGGCACGGTTGCCGGCTGCCGGATCGGGGTAGTCGCCCAGGTAGCTGATCAGGGCCTGCCCGGCCAGCCACGGCACCACCCACGACGCGCCGGAGCGCCAGTCCATGGGCGGCATGTCGCCCTTGCCGGTCAGGTGGAACACGCCCAGCAGCACGAACCCGAACAGGATCGCCACGAAGAGCTTCCAGTCCACGTCCCAGCCCGACCAGTAGACGATCAAGTTCGAGGCGTAGAGGGCGAGGAAGGGCAGGACGTCGCCGAACGGCACCCGGAAGGGCCGCTCCCGTTCGGGCAGTTCGCGGCGCAGCGCGCCGATGACCAAGGTGCCGGCGCCGAACGAGAGGACGGTCGCCGAGGTGACGAAGCCGACCAGTTGCTGCCAGCTCGGGAACGGGAGGAAGACGATCAGGCCGACGACGAAGGTGACGAACAGGCTCACCAGCGGAACGCCGCGCGGCGTCGTCTTCGCCAGGATGCGCGGCGCGTTGCCGTTGCGTCCCATCGCGTAGGACACGCGTCCGGTGACCGTGGTGTAGATCAGACCGGTGTCGGCGGGCGAGATGACCGCGTCGACGTAGAGCACCGTCGCCAGCCAGCCGAGACCGATGACACCCGCGATCGCTGCCAGCGGCCCGAAGTCGCCGTTGAACGCCAGGTTCGCCCAGCCCTTCGAGCTGGCGAGGTCCGACGGGCGCACCGCCGCGATGAACGCGATCTGCAGCAGGATGTACAGCACGCCCGTGAGCAGCACCGAGCCGATGACGGCCACGGGAATGTTGCGCCTCGGGTTGCTCGTCTCGCCGGCGAGCTCGATGCCCTGTCGGAAACCGAGGTAGGAGAACACGACGCCGCCGGTCGCGATCGCGGTCAGGATGCCTTGGACGCCACTGGGCGCGAACCCGTGGCTGCTGAAGTTGCTGCCGTGGAACTCGGTCACCATGAAGGCGATGATCACCAACACGATGACGCCGATCTTCCACCACACGGCCACGTTGTTGATGCGGGCGAACCAGCGGATGCCGTAGTAGTTCACGACGACGAAGAACGCCATGCCCAGCACGGCGACGAGGTAGCCGAGCGCCGTGAGGGTGTGGACCGTTTCACCGGACACTTCGTGCGACTTGGTGAACGGGGCCCACTTGGTGGCGTACTGCAGGGCTCCTTCGACCTCGATGGGTGCCGTCGTCGCGACGGCGACCCAGAGGATCCACCCCGTCGTGTAGCTGGCGAATGAGCCGTAGGCGAGGTGCGGGAAGCGCGCCACTCCGCCGGAGACAGGGAACATCGTGCCGAGTTCGGCGAACACGAGCGCGATGACGATGATCATGACCGCGCCGATGACCCAGGCGAAGATCGCTGCCGGACCGGCCAGGGTCGCCGACGTCAGGGCGCCGAACAACCAGCCGGACCCGATGATCGACCCGACGCTGGCGAACAGCAGGCCGACGACACCGACGTCACGGCGCATCTTGTGCTGCGCTTGCTCGGTCCCGCGCTCTTCAACGGCCGTCACGGCTGCCTCCGTTCGAATGGTGTCGCCGTCCCGACTACCCGCCCGGACGGGGTTCCCAAACGCGTAATTACTCCGAGTTGTGCAATTGCAACAACTGACATTGCCCGGACGTAGGCTGGCAGCGCCATGACGGATGCGCTCTTCGACCTACCGCCGGATCCTGCGATGTCGCGGCCACGACCGCGGCTCGCCGTCGATCCGGCGAAGCTGCTCGACGGGCTCAACCCCCAACAGCGCGCAGCGGTCGTCCACGAAGGCGGACCGTTGCTGATCGTCGCGGGCGCCGGCTCGGGCAAGACCCGCGTCTTGACCAACCGCATCGCCTACCTGCTCGCCGAGCGCGACGTTCAGCCCGGCGAGATCCTCGCGATCACGTTCACCAACAAGGCCGCCGGCGAGATGAAGGAGCGCGTCGCCGCACTCGTCGGACCGCGGGCGCGATCGATGTGGGTCTCGACGTTCCACTCCATGTGCGTGCGCATCCTGCGTCGCGACGGCAAGGCGCTCGGGCTCAAGTCGTCCTTCTCGATCTACGACGCCGACGACTCGCGTCGACTGTTGACGATGGTCGGACGCGAGCTCGATCTCGATCCCAAGCGGTACCCGGCGCGTTCGCTCGCCTCGCAGATCAGCAATCTCAAGAACGAGTTGGTGACGGCCGAACTCTGGGCCGACAAGGCGAGTACGCCGCCGGAGAAGGTGCTCGCCGACGTGTACGCGCGCTACCAGCGCCGCCTGACCGAGGCGCACGCGCTCGACTTCGACGACCTCATCATGTCGACGGTGGGGTTGTTGCAGAACCACGCCGAGGTCGCCGAGAACTATCGACGATGGTTCCGGCACGTCCTCGTCGACGAGTACCAGGACACCAACCACGCGCAGTACGTCCTCGTCCGTGAGTTGACGCAGTCGACCACCGAGCGCCCGCCGGCCGAACTCGCGGTCGTCGGCGACGCCGATCAGTCGATTTACGCCTTCCGCGGCGCGACGATCCGCAACATCCTCGAGTTCGAGCGCGACTACCCGGACGCCACCACGATCATGCTCGAGCAGAACTACCGGTCGACGCAGACGATTCTCAACGCGGCGAACTCGGTGATCGCGCGCAACCCAGATCGCAAGCCCAAGCACCTGTGGTCGGAGGCGGGGCACGGCGCGAAGATCCAGGGTTACGTCGCCGAGAACGAGCACGACGAGGCGGCCTGGGTCGCGCAGCAGATCGAGTTGCTCGGCGACGACCACGAGATCACGCCGTCCGATGTCGCGGTGTTCTACCGCACCAACGCGCAGTCACGTGTGTTCGAAGAGGTCTTCATCCGCGTCGGTATGCCGTACAAGGTCGTGGGCGGCGTGCGCTTCTACGAGCGGCGCGAGATCCGAGACGCGCTCGCCTACCTGCGCGTCATCGCGAATGTCGACGACCTGGTCTCACTGCGTCGCATCCTGAACACGCCGCGGCGCGGCATCGGCGACAAGGCCGAGAAGGCGGTCGAGTACTTCGCCGAGCGTGAGGGCATCAGCTTCGGCGCCGCGCTCGAGGTCGCCGACGCCTCGTTCGGGCTCGCGCCGCGGTCGCTGAACGCGATCCGCGACTTCACCGCCTTGCTGCTCGAGCTGCGCGGCCTGCTCGCCTCGCCCGACGGCACGCCGTCCACGATTCTCGAGTCGGTGCTCGACAGGACCGGCTACCTCGCCGAACTCGAACGAAGCAAAGATCCGCAGGACGAGGGGCGCGTCGACAACCTGCGCGAGCTGGTGTCCGTGGCGCGCGAGTTCGAGGAGCAGCGCGCCGGCACCGACGAGGCGACCTCGCTCGACGCGTTCCTCGAGCAGGTGTCGCTCGTCGCCGACGCCGACACCGTGCCCGACGCGTCCGGCGGCGTCGTGACGCTGATGACGCTGCACACCGCGAAGGGCCTCGAGTTCCCGGTCGTGTTCCTGACCGGGCTCGAGGACGGCGTGTTCCCGCACATGCGCAGCCTCGGCGACCCGGCAGAGATGGCCGAGGAGCGCCGGCTCGCCTACGTCGGCATCACCCGGGCACGGGAGCGGCTCTACCTGTCGCGCGCGCTGTCGCGTTCGGCGTGGGGGGCGCCTTCGTGGAACCCGCCGTCGCGGTTCCTCGACGAGATCCCACCCGATCTCGCCGAATGGACGGGCGAGGTCGCCCGGGCACCGTTCGTGCGCTCCTACGGCGACGACGACCCGCCCGCGCGCTACGGCGACCACGGCTACCGGTCGTCCGCGCGCGGCCCGTCCGCGCAGTCGCAGCTGGCCGCCGCCCGGGGCAGCCTGCGCGGGGGTGCCGGCAACCGGGCCGTCCCCGCGCTCGAGGTCGGCGACCGCGTCAGCCACGACGCCTGGGGCCTCGGCACCGTCGTCGACACCCGCGGCGCGGGCGAGGGCACGCAGGCGCAGGTCGACTTCGGCTCGTCCGGGGTCAAGTGGCTGATGCTGCGGTACGCGCCGCTGCACAAGCTCTGACGGGCCGCCGACGGTTATCCACAACCCCTCCGCGGTGCGGGTCGATCGGCTTACGGTTCGTGGCGTGACCGTGTTGGACGTCTCGCCGCCCGGGTACGCGCTCGCCGCGCGGGTTGTCGGCGGTGAGATCGCAGGCCACACGGTCACAGTCGCGGAGGACCTGGGGTACGCGCTGGCCGGCTGCTACGGCATGGCCGGCGCCGACGACGTCGGGTCGCACTGGGGTACGTCCTACGACGCAGCCGCGGGGGCTGCCATGTCGGCGACGGGCGACACGGCGAACGCCATGTTCTTCCTCGCGGCCCTGCTCGAGCAGACCGGCATCAACTACGCCGGAGCCGAGGCGGCCTGCGTGCCCGGCGAGACCGCGGCGCAGTCCGCGGCTCGCTGGGCGTCGTCCTCGGCGGACCTGCCGACATTGCCGTCCGCGGTCGGCGGCGGGGTTCCTGAGCCGGGCGGCTGGTCGCTGCTGCAGCACGCAATCGGGCGCGTGTGGCCGAACGGGCACCAGGACAAGCTGCACGACGCAGCCGCCGCGTGGCGCGCGGCGGCGCACACCGTCGATGTCATCGCGCCCGACCTGGATCATGCGATCGGCGAGGTCGCGGCCCAGCGCGCGCCGGAGGTCGCGGACGCCGTCGCGGCCATGCATTCGGCCCGGGCGCAGTTCGTCGCCCTCGGCAGGCGGTACCGCGAGCTGGCCGCGGCGTGCGAGGCCTACGCGCACCACCTCGACACCGCGCACAGCGCGATCATCCGCGAGTGCGTCGAGTTCGTGAACATCACGATCGCGGCCGAAGCCGCGGGCGGGCTGTTCGCCGTCGTGACCGTCGGGCTGTCGGAGGTCGCCGCCAACAGCGCGGTCGTGGCAGCCGCCTGCCGCATCGGGCGCACGATCGCCGACCTGATCGACGCCCTCGCCGCGGCCGTCGTCTCGATCGCTACCGAACTCGACGCCGCGGCCGCCGGCTTCGCCACCGTCGAGCGTGAGCTGGCGCCGATCCTGACCCGCCGCCTCGAACAGCCCGACTTCGTGCGGCCGGGCATCGCCGGGCAGGTCGCCGCACGGATCGGCACCACTCCGACCGATCTGGCGATTGCGAGAATCGGGCGTTCGCTCGGCGGCACGAAGGTGCTGTCCCACGTCGACAATCCCAAGCTGTTCGATCCGGAGTGGTTGAGGGGGATGGACATGAACGAGCTCAAGAAGCCGGATCCCCGGCTGACTGGGAGGTGGAGCCGTCGACAAGTCCGGAGGCGGCGAAGTGTTCGAAGATCCAGTCCCGGCGGCACGCCGAATCCGGATCATGCCGGGATATCCGCCGGGAGCGCGCGCCGGACGAGATCAACCAGGGCCCGTACGCCGTGGTTCAGTCAGAACGGCGACGAAGTGAAGGTCGCACTCGCTGGAAACCCGACGCTCAGATGACACGACGACGTCGGCGTGGCTGGTCAGTGAAAGTCACGGATCTGCTTGACGCCGGTCGAGTCGGCCTCTACGAGTTCGTGTGGATCTTGCACGCGCGCGGTACCCGAATGCACCGGCCGCCGACCTTCTGCACATCTGTCGGCCGGCCCTCGACTGAGCTCCTGGCGATCCGACCGTGAGGCTCGGCTGGTACCAGTGGGCCGAGGCCAGACGCGCCTTGAGGATGCGTCGGAAGCCGACCTCGACGACCACGCCTTCGACGACATCGGCGCCGACGGCCGCTACTTGGCCATCGAGCGCGCCTGATCACCGTCCTCCGGTACGTCCGATTCCAGGCACCGAACCGGTCACAGCGGAGGAAAACCTGATCGCGCCCCTCCCCTTGCCCCCGCGTCGTACGCGATTGCGACGGACCAGCGCACATTGGCGGGACGAAGCGATACCGCTACAGGGGCCGGCGGGACTCGCGGGTGCGCTGGTCGTGCTCGGCGAGGCAGTTCACCACGGTCGCGCCGGCCATGATCCAGGCGTTGCGGGTCTCCGGCGCCAAGTACGTCCAGCGGATCGGGCCGCCGTGCGCGAGTTCCTGGTCGTACGGGATCTCGCACACCGCCCGGGTGCGTGCGCTGAAGTGCTCCATCAGCTGGCCCCGAACGGTCCGGTCGGTGCTCGGGTCGGCCGCGGTCAGGATCGTCACCGCGTTGTGGGCCAGATCGTCCCGTCCGGTCTGGGCCAGGTGGTCGAGCACCCACGAACCGCTGTAGCCGACGTCGCGCTGGTAGGTCGACACGACCACCACGAGATCGGCGGCATTGACCGCCGCCTGCCAGTTCGGCGACCGGACGTTGTTGCCGGTGTCGATCACGATCATCCGGTAGAACCGCTGCAGCACCCGGTGCAGCCGCTGGAACTCGTCCTCGCCGATCTGCGCCATGTTGCCCGGGTTGTCGTCGCTGACGAGCGCGTCGAAGTGCGCATCGGGCTGGGGCCGCACGTAGTACGACAGGTCACCGACCCGGGCGTCGAAGCGCTCGAACGCCGGCAGGTCCGAGAGCAGGTCCCACACGGTGGCGCGCTGGCTGTCCGGGTTGCTCACCCGCACGGACAGCGTCCCGCGGGTCTCGTTGTCGTCCCACCCGACCACGTAGCCACCGCGGTACGCGCCGAACGCCGCGGAGAGGCAGATCGTGGTCGGCGTCTTGCCGGCGCCGCCCTTGGGCTGCACCACCACCACGGTCATCGGACGCGAGAAGCCGCGCTGGATGTCGTTGATCGCCTGCCGGATGACGAGTTCCTGCTCGTTGGCCTTGATCGAACCCCGGGTCATTCGGTTCAGCCGGCCGCGCCAGCCCCAGGTGGCGGGCTCGGTCGTCACCGGCGACCGGTCGGGAAGCAGCAGGTCCTCCGGACGGGGGACGGGCGCCGGCGGCGGCGCCGGCGGAGCGAAGCCGGGCGCCTGCTCCTGCGGCACGAAAGCCGGCGGGGTCTGTGCCGGCGGGGTCTGTGCCGGCGGGGTCTGTGCGCGGGCTGTGCCGGCGTCTGCACGGGCGGTCGCTGGGCCGGTGGCTGCTGCGCCGGGTACGACCCGTCCTGCTGGTAGGTGGGCGGGACGGGATAGGTCTGCACCGGCGGCGGCGACGCGATCTGCGGCGGGCGCTGTGCCTCTGCCGCCTGCTGTGCCTGCTTCTGCGCAGCCCGCTCGGCCTGCCGGTTCGGCAGCGGACGAGCGTGCGCCCCGCCGGTGCGTCGGGGGGCCGGTTCGGCGCCGTTGTCAGAGCGCGACGCAGGCGACTGGCCGGCTCCGTTCTCGGGTGCGTGGGTCATCGGTCTCCTAGGAACGCGGGGGATCGAGCGCTGTGTCCGGTTCTCCATACTGAACGAACGAGGGTGGTGTACCCAAGTACGCTCGCCTTCATGGCTGATCGGTTGCGCATCGTCATCGCGAAACCGGGGCTGGACGGACATGATCGCGGCGCCAAGGTCATCGCGCGGGCCCTGCGCGACGCCGGCATGGAGGTCGTCTACACCGGCCTGCACCAGACCCCCGAGCAGATCGTCCAGACCGTCATCCAGGAGGACGCCGACGCCGTCGGGCTGTCGGTGCTCTCGGGTGCGCACATGACGCTGTTCGCCCGCACGCTGGACCTGCTGAAGGCCAACGGCGTCGACGACGTGATCGTCTTCGGCGGCGGAATCATCCCCGACGCGGACATCCCGGAACTCGAGAATTCCGGCGTCGCGAAGATCTTCACCCCGGGCACCCCGCTCGAGGAGGTCGTGCGATGGGTCACGACCACCGTCGGCGGCAGCGCACCGGCAGGCGTGGCCGAATAAGGTCCGGAACAATCTTCAGATAGGACGTGGAAGCGTGGATCTGTTCGAGTACCAGGCCAAGCAGCTGTTCCGGAAGCACGGCGTCCCGGTCAGCCTCGGCGAGGTCGCCACGACCCCCGACGAGGCCGCTGCGATCGCCGCGAGGCTGGGCGGCGTAACCGTGGTCAAGGCGCAGGTGAAGATCGGCGGCCGCGGCAAGGCCGGCGGGGTCAAGGTCGCCAAGACCCCCGAGGACGCCCGCGCGAACGCCGAGCAGATCCTGGGCATGGACATCAAGGGCCACACGGTGCACCGCGTGCTCGTCGACCCGGGCGCGGACATCAAGGAGGAGTACTACGTCTCCTACCTGCTCGACCGCGCCAACCGCACCTTCCTCGCCATGGCCTCCTACGAGGGCGGGATGGAGATCGAGCAGCTCGCCGCCGAGCGTCCCGAGGCGCTCGCCAAGGTGCCGGTCGACGCGATCAAGGGCGTCGACCTCGCCAAGGCCAAGGAGATCGCCACCGCCGCGAAGTTCCCGGCCGAGCTGATCGACCCCGTCGCCGACGTCCTCGTCGAGCTCTGGGAGACCTTCGTCGCGCAGGACGCCACCCTCGTCGAGGTGAACCCGCTCGCGAAGGTGGGCGACGGTTCCGTCGTGGCCCTCGACGGCAAGGTCACCCTCGACGCCAACGCCGACTTCCGGCACGACGAGAACGCCGGCTTCGAGGACACCGCCGCTGCCGACCCGCTCGAGCAGAAGGCGAAGGAGAAGCACCTCAACTACGTCAAGCTCGACGGCGAGGTGGGCATCATCGGCAACGGCGCCGGCCTCGTCATGTCGACCCTCGACGTCGTCGCCTACGCCGGTGAGAAGCACGGCGGCGTGAAGCCGGCGAACTTCCTCGACATCGGCGGTGGCGCCAGCGCCGAGGTGATGGCCAACGGACTCGACATCATCCTCAACGACCCGGCGGTGCGCAGCGTGTTCGTCAACGTCTTCGGCGGCATCACCGCCTGCGACGCGGTCGCCAACGGCATCGTCTCGGCGCTGCAGATGCTCGGGGACGAGGCGAACAAGCCGCTCGTGGTGCGTCTCGACGGCAACAACGTCGCCGAGGGACGGCGCATCCTCACCGAGGCCGCGCACCCGCTGGTGACCCTCGTCGACACGATGGACGACGCGGCCGACAAGGCCGCCGAACTCGCTGGGAGCGCTGCCTAAATGAGCATCTGGTTGGACGAGAACTCCGCCATCGTCGTGCAGGGCATGACCGGGTCGGAGGGCACCAAGCACACCCGCCGCATGCTCGCGTCCGGCGCCAACGTGGTCGGCGGCGTCAACGCCCGCAAGGCCGGGACGAAGGTCGACATCGAGGGCCAGACCCTGCCGGTGTTCGGCTCCGTCGCCGAGGCGATGGCCGAGACGGGCGCGAACGTGACGGTCGGCTTCGTCCCGCCGGCGTTCACGAAGGACTCGGTCATCGAGGCGGTCGACGCCGAGATCCCGCTCGCCATCGTCATCACCGAGGGCATCCCGGTGCACGACACCGCGGCGTTCTGGGCCTACGCGCAGGGAAAGGACACCCGCATCGTCGGTCCGAACTGCCCGGGCGTGATCAGCCCCGGCAAGTCCAACGCCGGCATCATCCCGGCCGACATCACCAAGGCCGGACGGATCGGCCTCGTGTCGAAGTCGGGCACGCTGACCTACCAGATGATGTACGAGCTGCGTGACTTCGGCTTCTCGACCTGCGTCGGCATCGGCGGCGACCCGATCATCGGCACCACGCACATCGACTGCCTCGAGGCGTTTCAGAACGACCCGGACACCGACGCGATCGTCATGATCGGCGAGATCGGCGGCGACGCCGAGGAGCGTGCCGCCGCCTACGTCCAGGCCAGCGTCAGCAAGCCGGTGGTCGGCTACGTCGCCGGCTTCACCGCTCCCGAGGGCAAGACGATGGGCCACGCGGGCGCCATCGTCTCCGGCTCGTCCGGCACCGCGCAGGCCAAGAAAGAGGCCTTGGAGGCGGCGGGGGTCAAGGTCGGCAAGACGCCGTCCGAGACGGCCCAGCTGATGCGCGAGATCCTCGGCGGCTGACCCGCCGCACGCGGATTTGCCGCTTTTGCCGAGGGCGGACCGCAAATTCTGTCCGAACGTTCCGGCGTTGCCTGTAGGCACAAGGCGCGCTGTGGCGCTAGCTTTCGTCACAGGATCGTACGGATCCGTACGTCGTCGACGAGGAGAACGCCATGACGTTCCAGCCGCCGCCTCCGCAGGGGCCGCCGCCGCAGGGGCCGCCGCCCCCGCAAGGTCCCCCGCCGCAGGGACCACCTCCGCCCCAGGGCCCCCCGCCCGGCGGACCGCCCGGCCAGTGGGGACCACCGCCCGGTGGCGGTGGGGGTGCCAACTTCGGGAGCAGCTTCGACCCCAAGTCGGTCGACAACCTCGACTGGGGCATTCTCGCCGCCGGCGTGCTGACGTTCATCTTCTCCTTCTTCAGCTGGTACACCTACGACGCGAAGGGCTGCGGGAGTTTCGGTGGCTGCGTCTCGGTCACCGACACCGCGTGGGGCGGCTTCCTGACCCTGCTCGCGGTGCTGCTGGTGCTGGTCGCGACCGCCATGATCGTGCTCGAGCTGTTCATGCCGCACGTGAAGCTGCCGGTGCCCAACCGGCTCATCGGGCTCGGCTGCTACGCCCTCGCCGCGCTGCTGACCATCCTGGCGATCTTCGTGATCCCGGGCCTGAGCGTGGCCGGCGTCGACGTCCCCGACTCGGCCTACGACTCCGGGCACGGGTTCGGCTTCTGGGTCGGGCTGATCCTCATCCTGGCCGGCGCCGTGCTGTCGTTCCTGCGGTTCCAGCAGACCGGCGGCCAGCTGCCGATCGGTGGCCAGCGTCCGGGCGGCAGCCATGGCTCGCTCGGCGGACCCGGCGGCCCTGGCGGACCCCCCGGCGGACCCGGCGCGCCGGGCAACCCCGGGCCGCCCGGACAGCCTCCGGGCTACGGCCCACCGCAGTGAGCTGACGCGGTCGAGGTCGACCGCTTGAACCACCCGACAGTGCCGGGACGCGGATCGCGTCCCGGCACTGTGCTGTGCGGATCCCGCCCGATGGCGCGGATCCGCGCGGGGTGCGGTCGGAGTTTCCTGGCAGCACGCTGTGGGCAGGATAGGCTGCGATCGCGCGAAGATCATCGAGAGCGACGTCGAGCCGTCCCAGAAGGGGGATTCCGAGATGAGCTACAGCCCTCCTCCGGGCCCACCCGAACCATCGGTCCCACCTCCAGGGCGGCGTACGGGCCCGCGCCGTCCTATGCGAGCGGGCAGTCCTACGGCGCCGCCGCCCCGGGCGGCGCGCGATTCGATCCCAAGTCGGTCGATCCGCTGGACTGGGCCGCGATCGCTGCGGGCGTGCTCGCGCTGATCTTCAGCTTCTTCGCCTTCTACACCTACACCGCCAAGGGCCAGACGAAGTCCCAGGGCTGCTCGCGGCTGTCGAGATCCCACCGTCGGTGCGGGGCACGATCAGTGACCTGTGCAACGGCGACAGCTACAGCGCGTGGAACGGCTTCTTCGGCTGGTTCGGCGTGCTGCTGGCGCTCCTCGGAGCACTTCTCGTCGCGGTCGCGGTCCTCGCGCCCCGCCTGAGCCTGCCGTTCCCGGTGCGCCTGGCCGCTGCCGGCGCCTACGTGCTCGGCTTCGTCTTCGTGCTGCTCGCCCTGTTCGTCGTCCCGCGCTGGCCGGCCGCTGACCTGTTCGGTGTTTCCGACAGCGACTACAAGAAGGGCATCGACGAGGGGCACGGGTTCTCGTACTGGATCGTGCTGGCCCTGACGCTGATCGGTGCCGCACTCGCGCTCGTCCGGTTCACGCAGACGGGCGGCAAGCTGCCCGCGCGCGGCGGCGCGCCGCAGACGTCCACCCCGCAGACGTCCGAACCGCAGCAGTACGGCCAGCCGCAGGCCGCAGGGACCGCCGCAGGGACCGCCGCAGGGACCGCCGCAGGGACCGCCGCAGGGACCGCCGCAGGGGCTATCAGCAGGGCCGCCCCAGGGCTATCAGCAGGGCCCCGCGCCCGGCGCGCCGCCGGCATACCAGCAGCCGCCGCCCGGCTACCAGCAACCGCCCCCGCCGGGCTACAACCCACCGCCGCAGTAGGGCCTGTTACACCCACCGACAGAGCACGCGATCGAGGTCGGGACGCACGCGGGACGAGCCTCGGCGCGTCTGCGGCAATACCGCGGGCGCGTTTGTCAGCCTGGGACGATGGGCAGTGGCGTCCGCGCGCGCGTGACCGAACTCCCCGCTGACCCCGACGCCGATCATGGCCGACGCAGCGTCGTCCCGAAACAGCTGCACGGCGGCGCGGGGCGCTCGCTGTGGCCCGCCGCGATCTGGACCGGACTCGGCGCGGTGGTCGTCTGCGCGACGCTGGCCGTCGTCGTCGTCGCGGCCTGCTGGCTGCCGGTGTCCGGGACGAGCGGGCGTACGAACTCCGCGATCCGCGCCGGCCTGCTGACCTTCCTCGCGGGTTTGCACGGCGGCATCACCGTCGATGGCGTCAGCGCCGCCTGGCTACCGCTGGGCATGGTCGTCATCGTCGGGCTGACCGCGTGGCGGGCCGGGTCGGGCCTCGCCGACGCCGCCGAGCAGGCCGATGAGACCGATCCAGCCCGGCTCACGGTGGCCGGCCTGGCGCAGCTGCTCAGCTTCACGGTCGGCTGCCTGGCGACCGTCCCGTTCGCGACGCTGGGCACGAGCCGCGCACCGTTCTTCGGCGTCGGCGTAGCCGCTGCGATCGTGTTCACGCTGACGGGCGGAGTCGCGTTCGTGCGGTCGAACCCCGTTCTGCGTGCGTGGTGCGCCGAGCGCGTCGCTCGCGGGGTCCTTGTCGTGGCTCGTGCGGGGGCCGCTGCCGCGCTGGTCTATCTCGGCGCCGGGGCGGTGCTCGGAGCGGCATCACTCGTGCTGCACCACAGCGCTGCCGAGCGGCTGTCGCAGTCGGTCGGTACCGGCCTGGGCGCCGTCCCGGTGCTGCTGCTCGGCGTGCTGTCGGCGCCGAACGTGGCGATCGCCGGTGCCGCGTACCTCGCCGGACCGGGGTTCGCGCTCGGCAGCGGCACCCACGTCGGACTGTTCACCACCACGCACGGCGTCGTGCCCGCCTTCCCGGTGCTCGCCGCCGTCCCGACCGGCGCACCCAATCCGGCGACCTGGGCAGCCGTGGCGCTCGTCCCGCTGGTGGCGGGTCTCGTCGTGGCCCGCCATGCGACCCGGGTTGTCGGCTGGTGGCGCCGCCTGGCGAGTGCAGTCGCTGCTTGCGCCTGGGCGGGCGTCCTGATGGCCGCACTCGGGTGGCAGGGCGGCGGCGCGGTCGGCGACGCCCGACTCCACACCGTGGGTGCCTCGCCCTGGCAACTGGGCGCCGCGGTCGCGCTCGCCGTCGGTGCCGTAGCGGTGCCCGCGCTCGCCCTGGCGGCCGGATGGCAGTCGTGGCGGTCCCGCTCCGAGGTCGACGACTGGGACGACGACGTCTCGGGCGACTCGTCCGACGATGACACCGACGACGACACCGACGACGACACCGACGACGACACCGACGACGACACCGACGACGACACCGACGACTTCTTCGCCACGACCCGCCTCCCGCGCCTGATCCTGCGCCGCGCCGACGACACCGACGATGACACCGACGAGCGGCGGGCCCGGATCACCTTGCCGGATAGGGTGGCGCCGTGGCCTTCCGGATCGTCGTCCTCGCCTCCGGGAGCGGCACCACCTTGCAGGCCGTCCTCGACGATCCGGTGCTGCGACCGCTGGTCGTCGCGGCCGGTACTGACGTCCCGACCTGTCCGGCGATGCAACGCGCTCGCGACGCCGGCGTCGCCACGTTCGCGGTGGCGCTCGAGGATCAGCCCGACCGCGACAGCTGGAACGACGCCCTCACCGAGGCGATCGCAGCGCACGATCCGGACCTGGTCGTGCTCGCCGGCTTCATGCGCATCCTCGGGCCGAAGGTGGTGGCCCGCTTCCGCATCGTGAACACCCATCCGGCGTTGCTGCCTGCCTTCCCCGGCGCACACGCGCTCCGCGACGCGCTCGCCGCCGGTGCGACGACGACCGGTGTCACGGTGCATTGGGTCGACGAAGGCGTCGACACCGGACCTGTCATCGCCCAGGTGAGCGTCGCCGTGCGTCCCGACGACGACGAGGCAAGTCTGCGCGAACGCATTCAGGCCGCCGAGAAACCGCTCTACGTCCAGGCAATTCGAGAACTGATATCGGAGCACAAGTGAGCAAGATTGCCGTCCGCCGCGCGCTGATCAGCGTCTACGACAAGACCGGCCTGGACGAGCTGGCCCGGGGCCTGCACGAGGCGGCCGTCGAGATCGTGTCGACGGGGTCGACCGCGGCGCGCATCCGTGACCTCGGCGTTCCGGTGACCGCCGTCGAGGACGTGACCGGCTTCCCCGAGATCCTCGGCGGGCGGGTGAAGACGCTGCATCCGCACGTGCATGCCGGGTTGCTCGCCGACCAGAACGACGCCGAGCACGTCAAGACGATCGACGAGCTGGGTATTGCCGCGTTCCAGCTGCTGGTCTCGAACCTGTACCCGTTCGTCGACACGGTGGCCAGTGGCGCCGGCGCGGACGAGATCATCGAGCAGATCGACATCGGCGGGCCGGCCATGGTGCGGGCGAGCGCCAAGAACCACGGCTCGATCGCGGTCGTCACCGATCCCGCCCGCTACCCGGACGTGCTCGCCGCGGTTGCTGCCGGCGGCTTCGACCTCCCCGCCCGGCAGGCGCTCGCGACGGCCGCCTTCCGGCACACCGCCGCGTACGACATCGCCGTCGCGTCGTGGCTCGGCAACACGGTCGCCCCCGACGACGAGGTCGAAGGCACGCCGAGCGGCTTTCCCGGCTGGATCGCGACGAACTACGAGCGCGCCGCCGTGCTGCGTTACGGCGAGAACCCGCACCAGCGCGCGGCCCTCTACGTCACGCCGGGGCAGACCGGCGGCATCGCCAACGCCGAGCAGCTGTCCGGCAAGGAGATGAGCTTCAACAACTACACCGACGGCGACGCGGCGTGGCGCGCCGCCTACGACTTCGCCGAGCCGTGCGTGGCGATCATCAAACACGCGAACCCGTGCGGCATCGCCATCGGCGCCGACATCGCGGAGGCGCACCGCAAGGCGCACGCCTGCGACCCGGTCAGCGCATTCGGAGGAGTCATCGCCACCAACCGCCCGGTGACGAACGAGCTCTGCGACCAGATCGCCAAAGTGCTGACCGAGGTGATCATCGCGCCGTCCTACGAGCCGGATGCGCTCGAGCGGTTGACCAAGCGCAAGAACACGCGCGTGCTGCTGGCGCAACCTCGCAGGACGACGCCGTCTGTGGAGCAGAAGCCCGTTAGCGGCGGCATGCTGCTGCAGACGGCAGACACCATCGACGCTCCCGGCGACGACCCTGCGTCGTGGACGCTGGCCGCCGGCGACCCTGCCGACGAGGCGACCTTGGCAGATCTCGCCTTCGCCTGGCGCGCGGTGCGCTCGGTGAAGTCGAACGCGATCCTGCTCGCGTCCGGGCAGGCGAGCGTTGGTGTCGGCATGGGTCAGGTGAACCGCGTCGACTCGTGCCGGCTCGCCGTCGAACGCGCCGGTGACCGCGCCGCCGGTTCGGTCGCCGCGTCCGACGCCTTCTTCCCGTTCAACGACGGCCCGCAGGTGCTCATGGACGCCGGCGTGCGGGCCATCGTCGAGCCCGGCGGCTCGATGCGCGACGAGGAGACGATCGCCCTGGCGAAGGAGCGCGGCGTCACGCTGTACCTCACCGGGACGAGGCACTTCGCCCACTGACCACCGGAAAGCCTCGCCGGTCGGACCCGCCGCAGGTTTGTCCCGGCGGTCCCCGGGGTACGTCCCGATTGTCGGCCGCGCGCCTCAACCTGCAGGTCTCCCGCAAGTGACGGGAACGCCGACCCTTCCCGACGAGGCGGACATGTCCGAAGCCCCGGCTCCTGCCACCGCTGCCGAGCTGCCGACCCCTCGCGGGCCGCTGAGCGAAGCCGTCCTGTCGGCATTGCGGCTCGACGACCCCGCGTTGCTCCCCGCTGCTCCCGCCGCGCCTTCCGACCCGCTCGCGGACGACGACCTGCAGCTCACGCTGTGGACGTGCTACGAGCTGCACTACCGAGGGCTGGCGGGAGTGGCTGACCGGTGGGAATGGGATCCGGCGCTGTTGGGTCTGCGCGGCCGGCTCGAGCAGATCGTCCTGGACGCGCTGCGCCGTGACGTGCAGGTCGCAAGTGACGTGCGGGCGACGGACGTGCCGGCGCAGCTGCGCGTGATCGTCGACGCGGACACCGGCCCGTCCCTCTCGCGCCAACTGCAGCACCACGGGACGCCTACGCAGTTCCGGGAGTTCGCGGCCCACCGCTCGATCTACCACCTGAAGGAGGCCGATCCGCACACCTGGGCGATCCCGCGGCTGGCGGGACGGGCGAAGGCCGCACTGGTCGAGATCCAGAGCGACGAGTACGGCGGGGGGATCCCCGCACGCATGCACTCGGAACTGTTCCGGCGCACTCTGCGCGGCCTGGACCTCGACGACCGGTACGCGGGCTACCTGGACGCCGTACCGGGCTGCACCCTCGCCGTCAGCACGGTGATGTCGATGTTCGGGCTGCACCGCGCATTGCGCGGGGCGGCCGTCGGACATCTCGCCGCGTTCGAGATGACCTCGTCCGCGCCGAACCGCCGTTACAGCCACGGCCTGCGCCGGCTCGGGTTCGACACCGGCACCCGGCGCTTCTACGACGAGCACGTCACGGCCGATGCGCTGCACGAACAGATCGCCGCACATGACTTGTGTGGCGCCCTCGCCCTCGCCGATCCCGCCGTGGCTGCCGAGCGTCCTCTTCGGCGCGGCGGTTGCGCTCCACCTCGACACCCGGTTCGCCGAGCACGTGCTGGCGTGCTGGTCGGACGGGCGCACATCCTTGCGCACCCCGCTGCCCGAACGGGCCGGCGTCCGGCCGCCGACGTCGGAACTGCGATTGGTCGACGCCGGCTGATCGCCGTGCACTACGTGCTACCGCTGCGGCCGGCGCGGACGCCGACCTGACCGAACTCGGCGACTATCTGCACCAGATCGCCGCTGAACTACCCGTCCTGATCGTCGACGGATCGCCGCCGGACGTCTTTGAGCGCAACGCGCGGCTGTTCGCCGGGTTGACGCACCTGCCCGTCCGCAGCGAGTACCGCTGCCGCAACGGCAAGGTGGCCGGGGTGCGCACAGCATTCGCCGCGTGTGCCGACGAGCTGATGGTGCTCGCCGACGACGACGTGCGCTACCGGCCCGAGCAGCTGCGCCGGCTCGAGCACCTGCTCACCGACGCCGACGTCGTGGTGCCCCAGAACGTGTACGAGCCGATGACCTGGCCGGCATGGAGGACACCGGGCGGATCCTGCTCAACCGCGCGCTGCCGAGCGGTGACTATCCAGGCACGCTGGGCGTCCGGCTCACCCCGCGGCTGCGCGAGCTCGGCTACGACGGTGACGTGCTGTTCGAGAATCTCGAACTGATCCGCACGGTCATAGCCGACGGCGGCCGGGTTCGCGCAGCACCCGATCTCTACGTGCGCCGGCTGCCGCCCACCGGTGGCCACTTCCTCGGCCAACGGATCCGCCAGGCGTACGACAGCCTGGCACAACCCGGACGCCTCGGCGTCGAGCTGGCGCTGTTGCCCGTCGTGATGGCAGGGGCGCGGCGCCCGCGGCTGCTCGCCGCGGCGGGGACGGCTGCCGTACTCACGGCAGCAGCGGGCCGGGCGCGATCCGGCGGGGCGGGACAGTTCCCCTGGTGGACCGTGCTCGCAGCGCCGTGCTGGCTCGCCGAGCGCGCAGTGTGCTCATGGCTCGCCGTCGGCTGCCGCGTGCTGCGTGGCGGCACGACCTACGCCGGGCGGCGGATCACCCGCGCGGCGAATCCGGTGTCGACGCTGGCCCGGCGGCGCGCCGCCGGCCACGTCGATGGCTGCCGTCGCAGAACGGCTTGACCGCCGAGCGGCCGCACCGGCACAGCGCCACGGTGCGCCCGGACTCGATGGGACTGCCGTCGACGCCGCACAGGCCGAAGTCGCCGCGCAGGATGAGCGGACCGTCCGGATAGACGGTCACTGTCGCGGCGGGCAGCTCGTCCGCGCCGTCGACGACGTCGTCGAGGCTGCGCTGCTCGGCTGCGGACACTGTCGGCTCCTCGCATCGGTCGGGCGTACGTGATCGTCCTACCCGCCGAGAGCGTCCGCTCATCACGGTCTGCCGGTGGAGGAGCCCGCGGTGAGGGAAGCGCGGCTGACGGGTAGGGCGCAATCACGGGCGCGGAACAACGCGGGGCCCGCCATCGAGGAGAACGGATGAACCAGCCAGCCCAGCAGCAGGACGTCCCCGGCACCCAGTCGCAGATGACCCCGAAGCCCGATTGCGGTGAGGAGAGCTACCGCGGTTCGGGTCGCCTGACCGGCAAGTGCGCCGTGATCACCGGCGCCGACAGCGGCATCGGCCGCGCCGTGGCCATCGCCTACGCTCGCGAGGGAGCCGACGTCCTGATCTCCTACCTCAACGAGGACGGCGACGCCGAGGAGACCGCCAAGTACGTCGAGGACGCCGGGCGCCGCGCGGTGCTCGTTCCCGGCGACGTGTCGAAGCCTGATCACTGCCGCGCGATCATCGACCGGGCCAAGACCGAGTTCGGCAAGATCGACATTCTCGTCAACAACGCCGCTTTCCAGATGAACCACGAGTCGCTCGAGGAGATCCCCGACGACGAGTGGGACTACACCCTGGCCACCAACCTCTCCGCGTTCTTCCACCTCGCCAAGGCCGCCGTCGCGCACATGCCGTCGGGCGCGTCGATCATCGGCAGCTCGTCGGTGAACTCGGACACGCCCTCGCCGACGCTCGCGCCGTACGCCGCGACCAAGGCGGCGATCGCCAATTTCTGCGCCAGCCTGGCCCAGCTGCTGGGTGAGCGGGGCATCCGGGTCAACAGCGTCGCCCCGGGACCGGTGTGGACACCGCTGATCCCGGCGACGATGCCCGAAGAGAAGGTCGAGAGCTTCGGCGGCGACACCCCGCTGGGACGCCCGGGACAGCCGGTCGAGCTCGCGCCGGTCTACGTCCTGCTCGCCTCGGACGAGGCCAGCTACGTGTCCGGCGCGCGTGTCGCCGTGACCGGCGGGCGGCCCGTGCTCTGAGTCGCCGGCGGCTCCCTGTCCGGCCTACGCCTCGCCTCGGTATGAATGCGTCATGGACTACCGCGACGCCGACTGTGCCGGCGAGGTGTGGGACGGACGCGAGTTCGAGGGATGCGACTTCACCGGCGCCTACCTCGTCGATCTGGTCACCTCCGGGTGCACGTTCGTCGACTGCGACTTCACCGAGGCAGACCTGTCGGGCTCGCAGCACGAGCGCAGCGCGTTCGTGGCCGCGAGCTTCGTGCACACGCGGCTGGTCAACGCACGCTTCCGCGGGTGCAAGCTGTCCGGTTCGACGTTCGACCGCATCGGTGCGCGCGGTCTGACCTTCGGTGACGGCGGCGACTACAGCGCGGTGTCCTTCGGTGCGACGAAGCTCGGCGCGCAGGACCTGTCGGGCGCGCGCCTGGCCGGCGCGAATCTGGTCGACACCGACCTGACGGGCGCAGACCTGTCGGGCGCCGATCTGCGCGGTGCCCGTTTCGGACGCAGCGTGCTGCGCGACGTCGACCTGCGCGGCGCGCGTATCGACACCCTCGATCCGCGGTTGTGCGAACTGGCCGGAGCCCGCGTCGACGTCGAGCACGCCATCGCGCTGGCGGCCGTGTTCGGCGTGATCATCGGCTGATCGAGATTGTGATCTGAATTCCCGACGTGGCCGGTTCAGCGACGGTACGGTCACAGCTGCATCGAGCCATTGCCGCTCCACAGGAAAGGGACAACCGATGACGGCCTACCCGCCGCCACCCGGCCAGCCGAGTCCGGGCCAGCCGCCGCAGAGCCAGCCGGCCTACCCGCCGCCACCCGGCCAGCCGAGTCCGGGCCAGCCGCCGCAGAGCCAGCCGGCCTACCCGCCTGCGGGCGGCCAGTACCCGGCGCCCCCATCCGGCCCGGCACAGCAGCCGCCGCCCCCGCCCGGCTTCGCACCGCAACCGGGTGCGCCGTGGCCTGCCCAGCCCGGTCAGTCACCCGTCCCGCCGCCGCCTCCGGGAACGGCTCCTGTCGCCAAGGCACCGCCGGTCACGTGGCTGCTGCCGGTCGCCGCGGTGCTCGCCGTCATCGGCGCTGTCACCCCGTGGTTCCGTCCGCACGGGCAGGCCGGCGGGACCAGCAAGGACTTCGACAACCTCTACTCGTTCAAGGACGGCAAAATCGGGCTGATCGCTCCGATCGTCCTGATCATCATCGCGGTCATGGCCCTCGGTCTGCTGCGGGGCAAGGTGTCGGGCCGGTTGTCCAGCGCCAGTGATCCCGTCCGGGCGGTAGCCAAGTACGCGATCATCGCCGGCGTCGTGTCGGCCGTGTGTCTCGTCATCGCCTGGGTCCTGGTGACCTCGCAGTACAAGTTCGAACTCGGCGGCACCGAACTGAGCTGGAGCGCCTTCGAGGACAAACTGAAGGCGGTCGGCGGATCGCTCAGCCGCGGCCCGCAGATCGGCTACTGGCTCACGGCAGCCGCGGCGCTCGTCGCGATCGTCGGTGGCGTGCTGATGATGCTGCAGACCAGGTCCGACCAGTCGGGACCGCAACTGGCGCCGACCTCGCTGCAGAAGCCGCCCCCACCCCCGGCCTGACCGCCTGCCGGAATGACCGAGGAGCCCAGGGCGCGTGTCGGTCTGGGGTGGCTGCCCGCCACCCCGGCCGTCCCGGCCCTGGTCGCGGCCGCGCTGCCGTGGTTCGCGCCCACCGGCTACGGACAGGGCGGCGCTCTGGAGATCGCCGAGGCCTACTGCTGGCAGGCCGGGCGGATCGGCTTCCTTGCGCCACTGACGGTGGTGATCGCCGCCGTGGCGGTCGTCGGCCCCCGGCACGGTCTGTTCGCCGGGACCGAGCCGCGCACCTATCGCCACGACGGATTGGTGCTCGCCGGTGCCGGAGTCGCCGCCGGCGCGGTGCTCGCGCTGACCTGGTGGTTGCTGCCGAAGAGCTACACGTTTCCGTACAACCTCACGTGGGACACCTTGGCGGCCGCCGGGTACCACATCGCCCGCAACCCGCAGCCGGGCTATTTCCTCGCGCTCGCCGCCGCGGTCATCGCCTTCGGGTGCGGCGTGGTGTACCTGCTCGTCGCGCGGAGACAGGGCAAGGCCGAGGCGTCGGCCGAGGCGTCGGCTGAGGCGTCGGCTGGGGCGTCGGCTGGGCGGCGTCGGCTGAGGCGTCGGCTGAGGCGCCCGCTGACTCGTCGTCCGACAGGTCGGAACCGGCGACTGGCAAAATCGACGACCATGACGGCGCGGACCCTCAACGGCACGGCGACCCTGGTCGAGATCAAGGCTGAGCTGCGCGACCGGGTCGCCAAGCTCGCCGAGCGCGGCATCGTGCCCGGGCTCGGAACGATCCTGGTCGGCGACGACCCGGCGAGCCGGTGGTACGTCAACGCCAAGCACAAGGACTGCGCCGAGATCGGCATCGCCAGCATCCGCCGAGACCTGCCGGCAACGTCGACCCAGGACGAGGTTACGGCGGCCGTCGACGAGCTCAACGCCGATCCGGCGTGCACCGCCTTCCTCGTCCAGCTCCCGACCGGGCTGGGCGGCGCCGCGGACAACCAACTGCTCGTGCGCGTCGACCCGCACAAGGACGTCGACGGGCTGCATCCGACGAACCTCGGCTGGCTCGTGCTCGGCACGCCGGCTCCGCTGCCGTGCACACCCACCGGCATCATCGAGCTGCTCCGCCGCTACGACGTCCCGATCGACGGGGCGCACGCGGTGGTCGTCGGACGCGGCATCACCGTGGGCCGTCCCCTCGGGCTGATGCTGACCCGCCGCAGCGAGAACGCCACGGTCACGCTGTGCCACACCGGCACCCGCGACCTTGCCGGCATCGTGCGCCAGGCCGACATCGTCGTCGCAGCCGCCGGCTCGGCCGGCCTCATCACCGCCGACATGGTCAAGCCGGGCGCGGCCGTGCTCGACGCCGGAGTCAGCCGTGTCGACGGCAAGATCGCCGGCGACGTCGCCGCCGACGTCGCCGAGGTCGCTGGCTGGCTCAGCCCCAACCCCGGCGGCGTCGGACCGATGACGCGCGCGATGCTGCTGCGCAACGTCGTCGAGGCCGCCGAGCGGGCCTGACGGCCGGCCGGACGATTCGCAGAGTGGCGGCGCTGACCATGCGGCACGCATCCTGGCTACGCGACGAGCTCCCGTTCGTCCTCGTGGCCGTCCTCGTCCTCAGCGGTGCCGGCGTGCTCGCTATCTGGCCCGAACGCTGGCGTCCGGCGGTGACGCTGATCGCGGCGGCCATGTTCATCGGTGCCGGGCTGCGGCTCGTGTTGGCGCCGCATCGGGTCGGGGCGCTGGCGATCCGCGCCCGTTGGTTCGACGTCGCCTGCTACCTGGCGATCGGTGTCGTGATTCTCGGCGTCGCGATCCGGCTGCACTGAACCGCGACGCTCGGGCTAACCTCGCAGGCGTTCCCACACACGAGGAGAAGCGCATGTCGGACAACGCCCGCCGCGGAAAAGTGACCGTCGTCGGAGCCGGTTTCTACGGATCGACGACCGCCCAGCGTCTGGCCGAGTACGACGTGTTCGACACGGTCGTGCTCACCGACATCGTCGAGGGCAAGCCCGAAGGCCTCGCGCTCGACCTCAACCAGTCGCGTCCGATCGAGGGCTTCGAGACCACGGTCGTCGGCGCGACGACCACGCCCGACGGCGGCGGCTACGAACCCACGGCGGACTCCGACGTCGTCGTGATCACCGCGGGCCTGCCCCGCAAGCCCGGCATGAGCCGCATGGATCTGCTCGAGGTCAACGCGAAGATCGTGCGCGGCGTCGCCGAGAACATCGCCCGCAACTCGCCGAATGCCGTGATCATCGTCGTGTCGAACCCACTCGACGAGATGACCGCACTCGCGCAGTAACGCGAGCCAGTTCCCCAAGAACCGCGTCTTCGGCCAGGCCGGCGTGCTCGACACTGCCCGATTCACCAACAATGTCGCCACCACGCTCGGCGTCCCGGTCGGGTCGGTGCAGACGCTGACCCTGGGCTCGCACGGCGACACGATGGTGCCGGTGCCGTCGGCCTGTTTCGTCGACGGCAAGCCGCTCACCGACGTCATGGACCAGGACACGATCGACGAGCTCGTCTCACGCACCCGCAACGGCGGCGCCGAGGTCGTGGCGCTGCTCAAGACCGGCTCGGCGTACTACGCGCCGTCGGCCGCCGCGGCCCGCATGGCGCGCGCCGTCATCGAGGACTCCGGCCAGACGATCCCGGTCTGCGCCTGGGTCGACGGCGAGTACGGCATCAGCGGCGTGTACCTCGGCGTCGAGGCCGAGATCGGCCGCGAGGGGGTCAAGAAGATCGTCGAGCGCGACCTCACCGAGACCGAGCTGGGCGGCCTCAAGGACGCCGCGGAAGCCGTCCGCGCCAAGCAGGCCGACGTAGCCAACCTCTAGCTGCCCGCCGGGATCGAATCTCGGTCTGGACCGCTCGCTCCGCTCGGGTCCGTTCCGATATTCGAATCGCACTCCCTTCGCTCGCGCGAGCGGCGGGAGTCGGCCCGAAGCCTCCTCGCCCCGTGGGGCTCGTCGGCTTGAGCCTCCGTGGTCACCTCGGTGGCACAGTTCCAGCTCCCACCAACCTCAACGCGGCCCGGACGTAGCGGGCGGTGATGTCGGCGGGATCGGTGTCCCGGGAGCGGTCGAACCAGTCGCTGGTTCGGCTGCACATGTCGAGCACCATCAGGGTTTGCCCGACCGCGTCGCCGAGGGGCTCGAACCGGCCCGCCGCCGCGCCGGCCACGATGAAGCCGGTGAGCATGCGCCGCAGCGACCGGCGCACCGCGACGATCTCCAGGTAGTGCGCCCGCGACAGGTGCAGGTACTCGTGGCGCACGAGCTGCGCGAGCTCGGGCTGGTCGACGTGGCCCGCGACGTACGCACCGACGTAGGCCTGGAACCGCGATACCGGATCGTCGTCGACCTGCGCCAGTGCCGCGTCGATGCGCCGCCGCATGCGGGTGTGGCCGTGCCGCACGATCGTGAACAGCAACTCGTCGCGGGACGGGAAGTGGTTGTACAGCGCGCCGGGTGACAACCCGCATGCCTTCGTCAGGTCTCGGACGGACGTGTTCGCGGCCCCGCGCTCGAAGAACAGCGCCGCCGAGGTGGCGAGCACGCGGTGCGCCGCAGCGGACAGCCCCGCCAGATCCGGCTGCTCGGCGAATGCTGCACCGAAGATCGTTACGAGACGGTCGCTTTCGTTGACGCGCGCGCGACGAGCTGGATATAAACGAGTGTTCACAAGAGTGCATCAGACCACACTTGGAGGCGCTCGATGAGCGCAGAGACGTCCGCTTCTCCCGCCGCTGCCCCGTCAGCCCGATCGGGTTTCCGGAACCGGCAGCTCGAGCATTTCCCGACCGGTCGCGTGCGCTTCACGTGCCTCGGCATCGTGGTGCTCGCGACGATCGTCCTCTACTACCAGTTCTATCTGGCCGGAGCGCTAGCGGACGCACATCCTGGCCGAGTACCACATGTCGTTCGTCTACTACGTCAACATCAGCGTCATCGGCTACATCTTCGGCGCCGCCGCGTCGTTCGCAACCGGCGCCGCCGATCGCTACGGCCGCGTCAACATCATCACCGTCGGACTGTTCATCGTCGGACTGCTCTGCCTGATCGGCATCCCGCTGGCGCACGGCAAGCTCGCCTTCGGCATCGTGTTCGTCGCGATCGGCCTCGTCGAAGGCGTCATCCTGGTCGCCACCCCGGCGTTGATCCGGGACTTCAGTCCACAGCTCGGACGGGCGTCGGCGATGGGCTTCTGGACGCTCGGCCCCGTGCTCGGCAGCCTCGTCGTGAGCGTCGAGGTCAGCAACACCAGCGACAGCACCGCCTGGCAGGACCATTACCTCGCCGCCGGCATCGTCGGCCTGGTCGTCGCGGTGCTCTCGGCGCTGTTCCTGCGCGAGCTCGCGCCGAATCTGCGCGATCAGCTCTACGTCAGCGAGCGCGACCGCGCATTGATCGAGGCTCGCGCCAAAGGCATCGACGTCGAGGCGTCGTTGCGCAGCCCGTTCCGCCAGATGCTCAAGCCCGACGTCATCCTGTCGGCGTTCGCGATCAGCGTCTTCCTGATCATCTACTACGTGGCCGTCGGGTTCTTCCCCGTCTACTTCCAGACGATCTTCGGCTTCAGCCAGAAGGACGCGAACGGGCTGGGCAACTGGAACTGGGCGTTCAACGCGGTGGCACTGCTGCTCATCGGTTTCGCGTCGGACAAGCTGCGGGTGCGCAAGCCGTTCATGATTGTCGGCGCCGTCGGAGCGATCGTCATGACCGTCATCTTCCTGACCCGCGCGACCCATCCGGGCACCAGCTACTACACGTTCGTCGTGATCGTCAGCCTGCTCGCGGTGTTCCTCGGTGTCGCCTACGCACCGTGGATGGCGAGCTTCACCGAGACCGTCGAGCGGCGCAATCCCGCTCTCACTGCGACCGGTCTCGCGGTCTGGGGTCTGGTGATCCGAATCGTCATCGCCGTCTCGGTGTTCTTCGTGCCGCACGTCGTCGACACCGTCACGACCCTGGTCGAGAAGGGCCCGGCCGTGCAGGCAGCACTGGACGACCCGACGCTCAGCGCCGACCACCGGGCCGTCGTGCAGGCGGTCGCGGCCGACCCGACGATCGTCACGAAGGCGCAGACCCTCGCCGCGAAGTACAAGGCCCAGCTGACGACGGCGGCCAAGATCGATCCGGCGACACAGGCGGCGCTCGGGAAGAACCCGAACGACGCCAACGCCCAGATCAAGGCCCTCAGCGAGCTGACCGGCGTCAGCGTCGCCGACGTCACCACCGTCGTCCAGCTCAATGCGCAGCACGGTGCGGCGCTGCAGGCCGGGGCCGCGATCGACACCGGTACCGCGGCGGTGCTGCTCAGCGATCCGACCAACACCAAGGCGCTCACGACGGCGGTGACCGAGATCGTCCAGAAGCTGCACATCACTCAGACGCAGGCGATCGCACTGATCAAGGAACTGCGCACGATCCCGATCGCGCAGCTGCTCGTCGTACAGCAGAACGGCCCGAAGGTGATCGCTGCGGGGGCCCAGCTCAAGGCACTCGGCGCGGTGCCCGCGTCCGATCTCGCGTTCTTGAAGAAGTACGGCGCAGGGCTGCAGGACCCGAAGGTGCAGGCCGACCTGAAGTTCCTGCAGGCCAACGGCGCCTCCGTGCAGAAGGCGGCCGCCGACTCACCGAAGCAGTGGCAGCACTACTTCTGGGTCGCGGTCGGCGGCGAGATCGTGTTCATCCCGCTGATCTTCCTGATGGCCGGCTACTGGAGCGCGCGCCGCGCCCGCAAGGCCGAGGAGGACCACGAGCAGTGGGTCGAGGAGGAACTCGCCAAACTCTCCGCCTGACCCTGTGTTGCAGCTCCGTCCGACCACATTCCGACCGGGGATCGTGGTCGGACGGAACTGCAACACGTGCTACTCGCCTTCGGAGACCTGGTAGATCTCGTCGGCGACGAGGCCGTGCGCCTCGCGGTGGACGGTCGCCGCGGCGTCGGCGTCCGGCGCCTCCACCAGGCAGAAGATCTTGCCCTGTTCAGGCGAGACCCAGTAGCGCACGTAGTGCACCGCGTGTTCGTCCTGCTTGGCCAGGTCGGCCTGGTGCGCCGCCGCGACGTCGGCCTCGGTGACGGGCCCGTCCATGTTGTGCACGTCCATGTACAGCGCCATGACGGCTCCTTGTGATCGGCGCCGGACGGTGTTGTCCGGCCCGTTCAGTCAAGCGAGGCGACGGCCACTCCACATCGGGAACATTCCCTATGTTGGGCCGACGAGTCCCTCGCGCATGGCGGCTGCCACCGCCCGCATGCGGGTCGGCTCGCCGAGCTTTCGCAAGACGGCCGACACGTGGTGGCCGGCGGTCTTCTCGCTGACGAACAGGGCGGCGCCGACCTCGGCATTGGACATCCCGTCGGCCAGCAGGCGCAGCACCTCGAGCTCGCGCGCGGTCAGCTCATGCGGCAGGCCGCGGTTCGCCTCACGCCGGGCGCGGGGGACGGCCAAGCCGGCCGCCGCGCGGTCGCGCACCAGCGCCCGCTCGAACGCGGGCGCGCCGGCGGCGTTCACCCGGGCCAACGCTTCGCGTGCTGCGTCGAGGCCCGGCAACCGGGCCAGGCCGTCGCAGCCCAGAACGGACAACCCAGCTCGTCCCAGATGCGGGCGGCATCGGTCCATTCGCCCGCGCACATCAGTGCGAACGGCTCTGCGGGCGGCGCCTCGGTCGGACGTGGTTCGCCGGCGACCGTGAGCCACCACGCCAACTCGCCGAGATGCCATCGGTTGCCCTCGACGAGCGCGGCGGACCACGCGACGTCGATCTCCGCGACGATGCCGGCAGGCGCGACCGGAGAGCCAGGCGGCCTCGGCGCGCGCGACGGCGACGGGCACCAGGCGCTGCGCCTCGCCCGTCGCACGTGCCGTCGCCAGCACGGCGTCGAGGTCGGCGCCGGCGTCGTGACCCCGGCGGGCGGCGACCACGGCGCGGACAGTACGTCGCGCCGATGCCGGTGATCGGCGCGAGGTCGGCGTTGTCGAGCACCGCGTCGCTCAGTAGCGCGGCCTCGTCGAGGTCGCCGCGCTCGAGCCGCGCCCGCGCGTGCCACGCGGTCATGTACCACCGCCACGAGTCGAGATCGCGTTCCGTGCAATAGGCGATCCCGGCACGGAGGTGTTGCTCGGCGGCGGCGAGATTGCGGTGCTGCACCGCGATGGACGACAGGTTCGTGTACGCGCGGGCGGCGTGCTCGTGGGCGTCCGCGGCCAGGGCGAGGTCGAGGCTGCGCGTGAGCAGATGGCTCCCTTCGATGTGCTTGCCGCTCGCGAAGGTCGCCGTGCCGATGTTGTTCAGCGCGTGGATCTCGGTGTCGCGGTCACCGACGTCGCGCGCGACCGAGAGCGCGCGTCCGCCGGCGTCGATGGCCGCGGCGTTGTCGCCGGCGAGCATGCGCAGCTGCGCCACATTGCTGATCGCCATGGCGAGTTCGGACGACGGACCGAGCGGGGCCAGCGTGTCGACCGCGCGCTGCGCGTAGCGCTCGCTGTCAGCATTACGCCCGAGGTACCACGACAGGCGCGACAGCCACCGCAATGTGTCGCCCGTCGTGGTCGGTACATCGGTCGCGTCGACGAGGTCGAGCACCTGCAACCGCGCTGCCAGCGCCGATTCGAGTTGGTCGGTCAGGTAGCACTCGTACGAGCGGCCCTGCAGCAGGTGCAGGCGCTCGCGATCGCCGGGCGCGCCGCGCGTCAGTGCGGCCAGGTACTGGTCGGCCGCCTCGCGGTGGGCGCCGAGCCGCGCGGCGCGATCGCCGGCACGCAGCGCATGGTGCAGCACGCGCGCGGTGTCGCCACACGCCGCGGCGTGGTGGGCGAGCCGGCGGTCGTCCGCGCCACCGGCGCCGAGCACCGTGAGCGCACGGCGGTGCAGCCCGGCCAGCAGACCGGGAGCGAGCGTGCTGTGCACCGCGCGCCGCGCGAGCTCGTGACGGTAGGTGCAGTCGTTGCCCTCGCAGACCAGCACACCGTTTTCGACGCACTCGTCGACGTCGCCGTCGGTGCACTCGGCAACCGTGGTGATCACCGCGAGCGGGGCACGGGCGAGGACGGTCATGGCCCCGAGTGCGTGCCGTGCCCCGTCCGAGAGCAGGGAGGTTCGTGCGAGCACGGCGTCGCGCACGGTCGCGGGCACCTCGTCGCGGCCGACGGCCAGCACCTCGGTGACGTAGAAGGGATTGCCGCCCGTGTCGCCGTGCAGGACGGTCGGTTCGAGTGCGCTCGGGGTCGCCGAAGCGGCGACCAGCTGCGCCACTCCGTCAGGTGTGAGTGGCTCGAGCTTCAGTCGGGTCGCGGACGTGAGCTCGCCGAGCAATCGCTGCAGCGGCTGTCGTCCGGCGACGGCCTCGGGCCGGTACGTCGCGATCACGAGCAGCGGGACGTCCGCGATGCGCCGCCCGAGATAGCGCAGCGCGTCGAGCGTCGCGCCGTCTGCCCAGTGCACGTCCTCGAGCACCAGCAGCGTCGGCGTTCCGCTCGCGAACACGCCGTGGAGCCGGCGCAGCAGCACGTGCTGGTCGACGCCGGACGCCGCGACCTCGGCCAGTTCGGGCACAGCCTCCAGCAGCGGGCCGAGTGCGGCGGCCGTGGTGAGGTCGTCGCAGCCTCCCCGCCGCACGGCAAGTCGGTCACGGGCCCGCTCGGTGGCGGCGCGGACGAGCGTGCTCTTCCCGACGCCGGCCTCGCCCTCGACCAGCAGCACGAAGCCTTGCCCGGCCGCCGTCTTCTCGAACAGGCCGGACATCGTCTGCAGCTGCGCCTCACGCTCGACGAGCACGCCTCATTGAACCGCGAAGTCGGCGCCGGTGGGACGAGTCGACTACGCGTAACCGTCCAGCAGCGCGGTGCGCAACACGTCCAGCCCGACGGCACCGAGGTCGAGGGCCCGGCGGTGGAAACCCGCCAGGTCGAAGGCGTCGCCCTCACGGGCCCGGACGTCGTCCCGCAGCTGCAGCCACGCGCGTTGCCCGACTTTGTAGGCCGGCGCCTGTCCGGCCCACCCGAGGTAGCGGTCGAGCTCGAACCGTCGCACGCCTTCGGCCGAGTGGCAGTGCCGCCCCAGGAAGTCCCAGGCCTTGTCGTAGGTCCAGCTGCCGCCGCCGACCGAGGCAGGCGCGTCGAACTCGCAGTGGATGCCGATGTCGAGCACCACCCGCGCCGCGCGCAGCGACTGCGCGTCCAGCATGCCGAGGTAGTCGCCGGGATCGTCGAGGTAGCCGAGATCGGCCATCAGCTGCTCGGCGTAGAGCGCCCAGCCCTCGCCGTAGCCGCTGACCCAGCAACCCAGGCGACGCCAGCTGTTGAGCAACTCGCGCCGGTACACCGTCTGGGCGATCTGCAGGTGATGCCCCGGCACACCTTCGTGATAGACGGTGGTGAGTTCCTTCCACGTCCCGAACGAGGTCTCGCCCTTCGGCACCGACCACCACATCCGTCCCGGTCGCGTCACGAGGTCGTCGCTCGGTCCGGTGTAGTAGATGCCGCCGTTGCTCGTGGGCGCGATGTGGCACTCGAGGGTGCGGATGGGTTCCGGGATGTCGAAGTGCGTACCGGCCAGCGCGACGACGGCCGCGTCGGACTTCTCCTGCATCCACGCCTGCAGCGCGTCGGTGCCCTCGAGCCGGCGCGCGTCGTCATTGTCGAGGAACTCCATCGCCTCGAGGACGGACGCGCCGCGCAGGACGCGGTCGGCCGTCTGCTCCATCTCGGTGACGATGCGCGCGAGCTCTTCCTGTCCCCACGCGTACGTCTCGTCCAGATCGACGGTCGCGCCGAGGAATCGCCGCGAGCTGGGCACGTAGCGCTCGCGTCCGACGGGCTCGCGCTCGCCGGCGCGCGGCAGCAACTCGTCCCGCAGGAAGGTCTCGAGCTTCACGTAGGCGTCGCTGGCCAGTTCCGCGCCGCGGACGAGTTCGGTGCGCAGCGACTGGGGCAGCTCGCCGTCGCGGACCTGTGCGGTGCGCGCCCAGCGGCCGAAGAAGCCGTCGGGGCCGACGTTGTCGGCACACTGCTTCATCGCGACCTCGACCTGACGCCGTGCGCGCACGTGACCGCGGTCGGCTGCGTACCGCAACGAGGCCAGGTACCCGTCGACCGCGGCGGGCAGCGCGGCGAGCCGCTGCGCGCCGGTCGCCCAGTGCTCGACGGTCGCGGTCGGCATCAGGTCGAACACGTCGCGCAGCGCCTGGACGGGGGAGTCGATGTTGTTGAGGTGCGACTCCTCCTCGCCGAGCGCGCGCAGGTGCTCGTCGATCTCGAGCATGTCGTCGAGCGCGGCCACGGTCACCCTGTCGTTGGCATCGACCGGGTCGGCCGCGCGCAACGCGCGGCGGGTCGCTGCCCGCAGCTCGGCCCGTTGCTCGTACCAGTCGGGATCGAGTGCCGGCAGCGCGTGGTCGTGGCCGGGCAGGCCGACCGTGGTGGCGGTGATCGGGTCGTGTGCAGCGGAGTCGTCGAGGTATCGGTCGGCGATCGCGTCCACTGCCGTAGGGGTGCGTGCCTCGTCCATGAGCTAGCACACTAGGACCTGTCGGTCGGCGACATGTCGCGGCAGGTAGCAAGCCCACGCGTACGTCCGACTTCGACCCTCTAACGGCTGTTATCCGGGCCGGATCACAGCCGATAGAGGGTCAAAGTGGGCACTACGCTGTGAGCTGAGTCACTAGGACACGGCGTTACGGGTATGCATCGCCGGGTTATCACCAACGAACACCCCGGTGAACCCGTCGGACGGAGAGGTGCATGCTCGCCTGCGAACGGCACGGTTCCGGCGAGCCCCTGGTTCTCATCCACGGCCTGACGCATCGGCGCCAGGCCTGGTACCCCGTGCTGGACGATCTCGCCGTGCACCGCGAGGTGATCCTCGTCGACCTGCCCGGCCACGGGCAGTCGCCCGACCTGGTCACGCACGGACGCCCCGTGCCGGACGTGTTGCGCGACATGTTCAAGGCGTTCCTCGATCACGAGGGCCTCGATCGTCCGCACGTCGCCGGCAACTCGCTCGGCGGACGGATCGCCCTCGAGGCCGCCGCCAATGGCCACGCCCGCAGCGTCACCGCGCTCTCGCCCGCCGGGTTCTGGCGCACCGACCAGTCGTTCGCGCACACCCGCCGCATCTTCACCTCCGCCGCGGCAGTGGTCGAACGTCTCGGGTCGCGCGCCGACCGCCTGGCGTTCAGCCGGGCCGGACGCCGCGTCGTCTACAGCGCGCTCATGTCCCACCCCGGCCGCGTCTCGTCCGACACCACGTTGGGCGACATCCGCGGATTCCGGCGTGCCCTGCCCGCCCTGCGCGTGCTGTTGGACGCCGCGACCCCGTTCACCGCCGAGATCGCCCCGACCGTGCCGGTCACGATCGCCTGGGCCGGACGCGACCTGGTGCTGCCCCCGTGGCAGGCGGAGGTGGCCCGGGCCGTGGTCCCGCACGCCGACCACGTGACCATCCGCGGCGCCGGGCACGTGCCGATGTGCGACGACGCGAAGCACGTGGCGCGCCTGCTGCTGCGCGGCAGCGCACCGACCCGCCGGTTCCCGCTCACCGTCGTCGGCGGCCGCACCATCACCGCTCCCCGCGCCGCGACGGCCTGAGCCGGTCCCGGCAGTCCCTACACTGGGCCCGTGGCAACCGGAAGCGAGCTGCTCACTGCACCGCAGGGCCGACACCGCAGCGAGGCGATCTGAGCGTGGCCGGCCAGACGCTGCTGAACATCGGCATCGTCTTGATGCTGATCCTGATCGAGGGGCTCTTCGTAGCCGCCGAGATCGCGCTCGTGTCCCTTCGTGAGGGCCAGGTGCGGTCCCTGGCCGAGTCAGGACGGCGCGGAGCCATCGTGGCCAGGCTCGTCGGCGAGCCGAACCGGTTCCTCGCCGCCGTGCAGATCGGCGTCACCACCACCGCGCTGCTCTCGTCGGCGTTCGGCGCGGTCACGCTGTCGGACGAGGCGAAGGTCTACCTGGTCGACCACGGGTGGAGCGACGGGCTCGCCGCCGCGACCGGCGTCATCGGGGTCACCCTGCTCATCACCTTCGTCACCCTGGTCGTCGGCGAACTCGCCCCCAAACGGCTCGCCCTGCAACGCACCGAAGGCGCGGCGAAGCTGTTCGGGCCGCCGCTGAACAAGGTCGCCGGGTTCTTCCGTCCGGTCATCTGGCTGCTCTCCCGTTCGACGAACGGCCTCGTGCGCCTGCTCGGCGGTGACCCGAACGCCGGCCGCGAGCCCATCACCCAGGACGAGCTGCGCGGCCTGGTGGCCGCCCACGAGTCGCTCTCGACCGACGAGCGCCGCCTCATCGACGACGTCTTCGCCGCGGGTGAGCGTTCCATCGGCGAGATCATGGTGCCGCGTACGGACGTGGTGTTCCTCGAGGCGTCGCTGACCGTGAGCAAGGCGACCAAGCTGGCCGCCGAGGCGCCGCACGAGCGCTACCCCGTCGTCGGTCGCACCTACGACGAGGTGCTCGGCTACGTGCACATCCGCGACCTGGTGCTCGGCGACGCGCGGACGGCCCGCGATCGCACAGTCGGCGCGCTCGCCCGCGAGATCAAGGTCATGCCCGGCACCAAGCGGGTGCTCAACGCGCTGTCGGAGATGCGCCGCGAAGGCCATCACCTCTCGATCGTCGTCGACGAGTACGGCGGCACCGACGGCATCGTCAGCCTCGAGGATCTCGTCGAGGAGGTCATCGGCGACATCCGTGACGAAGGCGGGGTGCCGCACGCGGACGAGCCGCGCCGGCTCTCCGGCGGCGTCATCGAACTCGACGGCAAGGAGAACCTGGACGAGGTCGCCGAGCTGTCCGGCCTCGAGCTGCCCGACGGGCCCTACGCCACGCTCGGTGGCTACGTGATGGCCGAGCTCGGCCGCCTGCCGCAACTGCACGATCGCGTCACCCACGACGGGTATCTGCTCGATGTCGTCGAGATCGACGGACGGCGGGTCGCGCGGGTGAGGGTGACGCCACCCACGCACGACGAGAGCGGCGACGGCGCAAACCCTGGTGATGCCGACCCTGGGGAAGCAGCCTCCGATCACGCGGGTGCCACAATCGAGCATCATGGCTGACCGTCCGCGCGTACTTTCCGGCATCCAGCCGACCGCCGACTCGTTCCACCTCGGCAACTACCTCGGTGCGATCAAGCAGTGGGTCGCCCTGCAGGACGACCACGAGGCCTACTACTGCGTGGTCGACCTGCACGCGATCACGCTCGATCCGCCGCCGCCGGCCGAGCTCACCCGCCGCACCCGGATCGCCGCCGCGCAGCTGGTCGCGGCCGGGCTCGACCCCGACCGGTGCGCGCTGTTCGTGCAGAGCCACGTCCCCGAGCACGCCCAGCTGTCCTGGGTGCTCGAGTGCCTCACCGGCTTCGGCGAGGCCGGCCGGATGACACAGTTCAAGGACAAGTCGGCCCGCAGCGGCGCCGAGCACTACTCGGTCGGGCTGTTCACCTACCCGGTGCTGCAGGCCGCCGACATCCTGCTCTACCAGGCGCAGCGCGTGCCGGTCGGCGAGGACCAGCGCCAGCACCTCGAGCTCACCCGCAACCTGGCCCAGCGGTTCAACTCCCGCTACGGCCAGACGTTCGTCGTCCCCGACGCGTTCATCCCGCCGGGGACGGCGAAGGTGCTGGACCTGCAGGACCCGACCGCGAAGATGTCGAAGTCGCTCGGCGACGCCGGCACACTGAACCTGCTCGATCCGGCGGGTGCGCTGACCAAGAAGATCAAGCGTGCCGTGACCGACACCGAGACCGAGGTGCGCTACGACCCGGGCGCCAAGCCGGGTGTGTCCAACCTGCTCGCCATCCTCGGCGCGGTCACCGATCGCGCGCCGGAGGCCCTGGCCAAGGACTTCGAGGGACAGGGCTACGGGCACCTGAAGAACGCCGTGGCCGAGGCGGTCGTCGCCTTCGCCGAGCCGTTCGCCGCCCGAACTACAGAGCTGCTCGACGACCCGGGCGAGCTCGACCGCATCCTTGCCGCCGGCGCCGACCGGGCCCGCGCCGTGGCAGCGCCGACGCTCGCCGAAGCCTACCTGCGCGTCGGCTTCCTGCCCGGTGCCCGTCCGTGAACGACTCGTTGCTGCTCGGCGTCGCGATCGCGATCCCGCAGCCGCACGCTGCCGTGCTCACGTCGTGGCGGCACCGGGTCGGCGACCCGGCGGCCGACCGGGTCTTTCCGCACGTGACGTTGCTGCCACCCACCGCGGTCGAACCGGGCGACCTGCCGGACATCGAGAAGCACCTCGAAGACGTCGCGTCGCACGCCCGGCCGTTCCTGATGCACTTGGCGGGCACCGGCACCTTCCGCCCGACCACGCCGGTCGTGTTCGTGCAGGTCGCGCGTGGGGTGGGCGACTGCGAGGAGCTCGAGTCGGCGATCCGCAACGGCCCGCTGGAGCGCACGCTCGACTACCCGTACCACCCGCACGTGACGATCGCCCATGACATCGACGGCGCGGGCCTCGACGCGGCCTACGACGGGCTCGCCGGCTTCATCGCCCGGTTCGAGGTCACCGGGTTCGTCCTGTTCTCGCGCGACGCCGACCGGCGCTGGCACTGGCGCCGTGAGTTCCAGCTCGGCCCGACGGACTAGCACCCGCACCTTTCTGGGTACTCAACGCGCATGAAGCAGCGGGCATGGTGGAAGCGGTTTCTCGCCGCCTGGGAGCGGCTGCGGGTGACCAACGGCAACCTCTACGCGGCTGCGATCACCTACTTCAGCTTCCTCGCGCTGTTCCCGCTCCTGCTCCTGGCCGTGTCGATCCTCGGTTTCGTGCTGCACTCGCACCCGGACACGGTCCAGACGTTGTTCAGCAAGATCTCGAGCAATGTGCCGGGGCAGGTGGGCTCGACGCTCAAGGACTCGATCAGGTCCGCGATCGACGCGCGCACGGGCGTCGGTCTCGTCGGCCTGGCCGGCGTGGTGCTCACCGGTCTGGGCTGGATCGGGAACCTGCGTAGCGCGATCGATGCGATCTGGAAGCTGACGCCGGCCAAGCAGAACCCGATCAAGCAGCGGCTGGCCAACCTCGGCGTGCTCGCCCTGCTGGGCGCAGCGCTGCTCGTCTCGCTCGGCATCACCGCCGCCTGGACCGCCTTCACCCACGAGATCCTCTCGGCGCTCGGCCTCGACAACGTGCCCGGCATGGGGACCGTCCTCGGTCTCGTCGGAGTAGCGGTCACCCTCGCGGCGGACGCGGTCATGTTCTTCTTCGTGCTCGTCCGCATGCCGGCCGCTGAGGTCTCGGTACGCATCGGCATCCGCGGCGCGCTGCTCGCCGCCGTCGGCTTCGAGCTGCTGAAGATCATCGGCACCTACACCGTGGCGGCGTCGGCGCACAGCGCCACGGCGGGGCCGTTCGCCGGGCTGCTCGCCGTGCTCGTCTGGATCCAGCTGGTCACCAGGTGGCTGCTGTTCTGCGTGGCGTGGACGGCCGAGATGACCAACCCGCTCGTGGTGCCCGAGGGCTCGGTGCCGGTCACCCGCGAGGTGGTCGAGGACGCGCCGCCCGCCCCAGCGCCGGTGTCGCCGACCGCCGTCGGTGCGGCGTTGGTCGGCGCCGGTGCTGTCGCCGGGGCTGCGGCCACCGCGTACGGCCTGCGCCACCGCCGTCCCTCGTGATCTCGTTTCCCCGCTGGTGCTCGGCGTGCACCGTCCGAACCGAGCACCAGGGGGAAAGCCGTAAATGCCTCAGCGGCCGACCGCGTACCCCTGCATGCCGCGCGGGTTCGCGCCCGCGCGCAGCCGGCCGGCGTCGTCGCGGCTCACGGCGCACATCCGTCCCAGCGACCACGGCGCGCTCACCACGACCTCGTGCCCACGCCGGCGCAGGTCGGCAACGACATCAGGTCCGAACCGCTCCTCGAGCACGACCTGGCGTGGATGCGCCTCGCGGGGATAGAACGAGCTCGGGAAGTGCGTGCTGTGGAACGTCGGCGCGTCGATCGCCTCCTGCAGGTTCATCCCGCCGAGCAGGTGGTTGAGCAGGAAGCCGATCTGCCACTGGTCCTGCTGGTCACCGCCCGGCGTGCCGAAGGCGAGGGTCGGGACGCCGGCGCGCAGCGCCAGGCTCGGCGAGAGCGTGGTGCGCGGACGCCGCCCCGGCCGCAACGTGTTCGGCAGCCCGTCCTGCAACCAGGCCATCTGCAGCCGGGTGCCGAGCGGGAAGCCGAGGCCGGGGATGACCGGGGACGAGTGCAGCCAGCCGCCGCTCGGCGTCGCCGCGACGAGATTGCCGAACCGGTCGGCGACGCTGACGTGGCACGTGTCGCCCCGCGTCTGGCCGGTGCGCGACACGGTGGGTTCCGAGGTCGTGGGGTCGTACTCGTCAGGGGAGTCGGCGCGCTCGGCGGCGGTCAGCGCGAGGTCGGGCAGCGTCGGCGTGCGTCCGTCCGGTGTGCCAGGGCGGAGCCGCTCGTCGGCGGTGGCGCCGACGAGCGTGCGGCGGTAATCGGTGTAGTCGGCCGAGAGCAGCGCGGTGAGCGGCACCTCGGGCGAGTCGCCGTACCACGCCTCACGGTCGGCGAAGGCGAGCTTCGCGCACTCGACGACCGTGTGCACGAAGTCGGCCGTGCCCGGGGTCAGGTCGAACCCGGCGAGCAGCGCGAGCTGTTGCAGCAGCACCGGTCCCTGCCCCCAGGGACCCGTCTTGCAGATGGTGAAACCACCGAAGTCGAGCGTGGCCGGGGGCTCGTAGCCGGGCTCCCAGTCTGCAAGGTCCTGCCCGGTCAGCACGCCCGCGTGCGGCTCGCCGGAGGAGTCCCACAGCGGCGTGCGCGCGAACGTGTCGATCTGCTCGGCGACGAAGCCACGCTGCCACGAGTCGAGCGCATGCTGGATCTGGACGTCGCGGTCGGCGCCGGCGGCCTCGGCCTCGCGGAGCAGGCGCTGCAGCGTCTGCGCCCAGGCCGGGTTGCGCAACCAGTCGCCCGCGCCGAGGTAGACGGCCGCCGAGGTCGGCCACTGCTCGCGGAACAGGTCGGCGACCCGGTCGATGGTCGCCGCGATCTGCGGCAGCACGGGGATCCCGCCGCCGGCGTAGTGGATCGCGGGCTCGAGCACCTCGCGCAGCGTCGCCGTCCCGTGATCGCGCAGCAGCGTCAGCCACGCCGCCGTACTGCCCGGCACCGCGGCCGCGAGCAGCCCCGAGCCCGGGATCAGCTCCATCCCGAGGTCGCGGAAGTGGGCGATGGTGGCGGCGAGGGGCGCCGGTCCCTGCCCGCAGAGCACCGTCGCCGGCAGATCGGGACCGGCGAACAGCAGCGGAAGGTCGCCGCCCGGACCGTTCAGATGTGGTTCAGCCACCTGCAAGGTGAATCCGGCGGCGACCGCAGCGTCGAACGCGTTGCCGCCCGCTTCGAGCCGGGCCATCCCGGCCGCCGACGCCAGCCAGTGCGTCGAGGACACCATCCCGAAGTCGCCACGCAATTCGGGACGAGTCGTGAACATGGTCTCCGACGCTACCTCTTCGCGATGGCAACGAACCGGTCACGAGATGCATTGCCCGGCACCCGAAGCCTTGCCAGAGCGACCGGCACCGATACCGTGTCGCAGATATGCCAGCGCCGGCGCGAACGTCGGCCGGTTCTCGAAAGGAATTCATCGTGCGTGGTCTGCGTACCAGCGCCGTCATCGCCGGGGTCGCCACAGTGGCACTGACCCTGTCCGCGTGCGGCAGCAAGAGCAACGGCGGTAGCAACAGCTCCGCTCCCGCCGGCGGAGGCGGCAGTTCGTCCACCCAGCAGACCTCGAGCTCGTCCAGCTCGACGGCCACCGGGAAGACGATCAACGCCTGCATGGTGCTCGACACCGGCGGCGTCGACGACAAGTCGTTCAACCAGTCGTCCTACGCGGGCATGACGGCCGCAGCGAAGGCGAACCCGAACATCAAGATCGGGTACGTCCCGTCGAACTCCGGTAACGACTACACGCCGAACCTGCGCAACGAGACGAGCAAGGGCTGCGACCCGATCATCGCCGTCGGTGGTCTGATGGAGGCCAACGTCAAGGCGATCGCCAAGGCCAACCCGAAGGTGCATTACGCCGAGGTCGACGCCCCGTCGCAGGGCGCGAACTCCTACGGCATCCAGTTCAACACCGCGCAGGGTGCGTTCCTCGGTGGCTACCTGGCCGCGGGAATGTCGAAGACCGGCAAGGTTGCGACGTGGGGCGGGTTGAACATCCCGCCGGTCACGATCTACATGGACGGCTTCTGGGAAGGCGTGCAGTACTACAACCAGAAGAACCACAAGAACGTCCAGGTGCTCGGTTGGACGGAGAAGAACCAGAAGGGCGGCGAGTTCTCGCAGTCGTTCACCGACCAGAACAAGGGCAAGCAGATCAGCCAGACCCTGATCAACCAGGGCGCGGACATCATCTTCCCGGTCGCCGGCGGCGCGGGCCTCGGCGCTGGTGCCGCAGCGCAGGCCAGCGGCGGCCACGCCAACGTCATCTGGGTCGACACCGACGGCTGCGTCTCGGCCGCCCAGTACTGCAAGTACTTCGTCACGAGCGTGACGAAGGGCCTGACCACCTCGGTGCAGACCTACCTGAACCAGGTGGCTGCCGGGAAGTTCCCCAGCGGCTCGTACGTCGGCACCCTGAAGAACGGTGGGACGGGCCTGGCTCCGTTCCACGACTTCGATTCGCAGGTGCCGAGCTCGCTGAAGAGCCAGCTCGCGCAAGTGAAGTCGGGCATCGAGAGTGGCAGCATCAAGATCACGTCACCGAGTCAGCCAACGAGCTGACGTTTCGCCTCAGCAGCGGCGGGTGAGACCCTCATCGGGTCTCACCCGCCCTGTGCGTTCAGGCACTGCACGCCGGTAAGGAAATCGTCGTGAAACTCGAACTGCGCGGCATCACCAAACGCTTCGGACCGCTGATTGCCAACGACTCGGTCGATCTGGTCGTCGAGCCCGGGGAGATCCACGCCCTGCTCGGTGAGAACGGCGCGGGCAAGTCGACGCTGATGAATGTGCTGTACGGCCTCTACGAGCCCGACGGCGGCGAGGTGCTCGTCGACGACAAGCCGGTCGTCTTCCGTGGTCCAGGCGACGCCATGAAGGCCGGCATCGGCATGGTGCACCAGCACTTCATGCTGATCCCGGTCTTCACCGTCACCGAGAACGTCATGCTCGGGCACGAGCAGCAGCGCCTCGGCTTCCTCGCTCGCCGCAAGGCCCGCCGGGAGGTCGCCGCGATCTCGAAGCGGTACGGCTTGGAGGTCCCTCCCGACGCGCTCGTCGCCGACCTTCCCGTCGGCGTCCAACAGCGCGTCGAGATCCTCAAGGCGCTAGCGCGCGACGCACGCCTGCTGGTGCTCGACGAGCCGACCGCCGTGCTCACCCCGCGCGAGACCGAAGAGCTAATCACCGTCATGCGTTCGCTTCGTGACGGCGGCACCTCGATCGTGTTCATCAGCCACAAGCTGAACGAAGTGCGTGAGATCGCCGACAAGATCACGGTCATCCGGCGCGGCAAGGTCGTCGGGACGGCCGAACCCACCGCGTCCGCGAACGACCTGGCCGCGATGATGGTCGGCCGGCCCGTGCAGCTCTTGGTCGACAAGGATCCGGCCGAACCCGGCGACGCCGTCCTGGACGTCCATGACCTGCGCGTCGTCGACGCGAACGGCGTCGTGCTGGTCGACGATGTCAGTTTCTCGGTCCGGGCCGGTGAGATCTATGCGATCGCGGGCGTACAGGGGAACGGTCAGACCGAGGTCACCGAATCGTTGGTGGGCTTGACGATCCCGACGTCGGGCAGCATCTCGATCGCGGGATCGTCGGTCACCGAGCTGACCACCGACGACGTGCTCGACCTCGGTGTCGGATATGTCCCCGAAGACCGCCTGCACGACGGGTTGGTCGGATCGTTCTCCGTCGCGCAGAATCTCGTGCTGGACGTGCACGACAAGGCACCGTTCGCCTCGCACGGCAGCCTCAACCTCGCCGAGATCGAGCGCAACGCCAAGCAACGTGTCGAGGAATTCGACGTGCGGCCACCGGTGGTAGCCGCGCCCGCGAGCACGTTGTCCGGCGGTAACCAGCAGAAGGTGGTGCTGGCGCGCGAACTGTCCCGTCCGCTCAAACTGCTGATCGTCGCCCAGCCCACCCGGGGTCTGGATGTCGGCTCGATGGAGTTCGTGCACCGGCGCATCGTCGCCGAGCGTGATCAGGGAACCGCAGTGGTGCTGGTGTCGACCGAGCTGGACGAGGTGCTCGGGTTGGCCGACCGCATCGCGGTGATGTATCGCGGCCGCATCGCCGGCGAGGTGACCGCGGATACGAGCGCGGAGGAGATCGGACTGATGATGGCCGGTGCGACCGGATCCGGAGGTGACGCATGAGTACGAGCGTCGACAAGGACGAATCCCCTTCCGAGGCGGAGTCGCTCGACGACCGTCCTGAGCGCAGGCCAGGGATCGGCCGCCGTCTGCTGAACGCCTATCTCTACGGACGCACGTGGGTCGTCACGGTGTTGGCGTTCATCTGTGCGCTCGTCTTCGGGGCCCTGTTGATCGCGGTGGCGGACGCGCGGACGAGACATGCCTCGACCTACTTCTTCGAGCACCCGAGCGACACGTTCAGTGCCGCGTGGTCAGCCATCTCAGCGGCCTACTCGGCGCTGTTCCGCGGGTCGATCTTCAACACCAATTCGCTGTACTCCAACGGTGGCGTGCCGATCTTCCTGCCCATCTCGGACACGTTGGTCAATGCCACGCCGCTGATCCTGGGCGGTCTCGCGGTCGCGGTCGCGTTCCGGGCGGGACTGTTCAACATCGGCGTTCAGGGTCAGCTCATCATGGGCGCCGTGTGTGCCGGCTACGTCGGGTTCGCGTGGCACCTGCCGTCCGTACTGCACGTGTTGGCGGCGGTGGTCGCAGGCATCATCGGCGGAGCGGTCTGGGGCGGACTGGTCGGAGTGCTCAAAGCGCGCACCGGCGCGCATGAAGTCATCACGACGATCATGCTCAACTACGTCGCGTACTACTTCCTCGGCTATCTGCTCGGGCTCAACGGATATCAGGCGCCGCACTCGACGGAGGCGACCTCGAGCTTCATCGACCACAACGCCCAGCTGCCCGTGCTCTTCGAGGACCTGCACGCAGGGATCGGTGTCGCGATCCTCGCCGCGGTCGGTTGCTGGTGGTTGCTGTCGCGCTCGACGCTCGGCTTCACGCTCAAGGCCGTCGGTGCGAACGCGTTCGCGGCGCGGACGGCGGGCATGAAGATCGAGCGCAGCTATGTCACGGTGATGCTCATATCCGGCGCCCTTGCCGGGTTGGTCGGTGTGTCGCAGGTGCTCGGTACGCGCCACGTGGTGACGCAGGACGTCGACGCAGGTCTTGGCTTCGACGCGATCACCGTGGCCCTGCTCGGACGCGGGACACCGGTCGGCACCGTGCTTGCCGGACTGCTGTTCGGTGCGTTCCGCGCGGGCGGACTGGCGATCTCGAGCTACACCTCGACTCCGCCTGACGTCGTCTCGGTGATCGAGCCCGTCATGGTGTTGTTCATCGCAGCGCCGGCTCTCGTCCGCGGCATCTTCCGGTTGCGTGGCCGCGGCGGCGGGACCGGTGTGGGCTCACTCGCGAAGGGCTGGAACGGATGAGCACCGTCGTCGCCGACGAGGACCTCGTCGTCACCCACGAGGTCGTCGAGCCGACCATCTCTGCGCGAACCCGGGTGCTGCGCGGTGTCGGGCTGATCGTCACCGGTCTGGTGATGTTCTTCGCATGGGGTCTCGGTGCCAAGAACGGTGAGGCCGCCTTCCAGGTGTCGCAGGCCTTCGACAAGTACCAGATACCGATCATGCGCTTCCCGGGCGGCGGCGTTGCGATGGTCATGGGCGTCATCGTCGTCGCGCTCGGCATGGGGCAGATCGCCGTCGGATATCGGCGGGTCTGGTGGCACACCGCGCTCGGCGTGTCGGCGTTCCTGTTCGTGCTCGCCTTCCTGTGCTGGATGGCGACCGGCGACCCGAACAACCCGCTCGGCCTGACCGGCATGGTGCAGCAGACGATCGTGTCTGCGCTGCCGTTCATCCTCGGTGCGCTGGCCGGCATCGTGTGCGAGCGCTCCGGCGTCATCAATGTCGCGATCGAAGGCCAGATGCTGGTCGGCGCGTTCGCCGGCGCGCTGTTCGCATCATCGGCAGGAAGCCTGGGTATCGGCGTCGTCGCGGCGATGCTCGGTGGGGCGGTCATCGCCGTCCTGCTCGCGGTGTTCGCGATCCGGTACCTGGTCAATCAGGTCGTGCTCGGCGTCGTCCTCAACGCGTTCGCGCTGGGCCTGACCAACCTCGGCTACCAGTCGCTGATGCAGACCGACCCGAACAGCTACAACGCCGGGACCACGTTGTCGCCGATCAAGATCCCGCTGCTCGGGGACATCCCGATCATCGGCCAGGCCCTGTTCGACGTGAACATCATCACCTACCTGACGTACGGCCTCATCGTGCTCATCGACGTCGGGTTGTTCCGCACTCGATGGGGGCTGCGCACGCGGGCGGTCGGTGAACACCCGCGCGCGGCCGACACGGTCGGGATCCGGGTGCGCGGGATGCGCTACCGCAACGTGATCCTCGGCGGCCTGATCGCGGGTCTCGCAGGTGCCGCACTCACCGTCGGCGGCTCGGGCGCCTTCAACGAGAACATCTCCTCGGGCAAGGGCTTCATCGCCCTCGCCGCAGTGATCTTCGGCCGGTGGAGTCCGCGGGGTGCGATCGCCGCGGCGCTGTTGTTCGGGTTCACCGACGAACTGCAGACATTGGTCACGGCGGTGACACCGCCGATCACCATCCCTTCGGCGTTCCTTAGCATGGCGCCGTACGTCGTCACCGTCGTCGCCGTCGCCGGCTTCGTCGGACGGGTACAGGCTCCCGCTGCCGATGGCGAGCCCTACGTGAAGGGATGACCCGCGCATGCCGCGTGACATCGATTGGCCGGCGCTGCGTCGAGCAGCCCTCGAAGCCATGGGCCGGGCGTACGCGCCGTACTCGCAGTTCCCCGTCGGCGCGGCGGCCTACACCGACGACGGCAGGCTGATCGTCGGCTGCAACGTCGAGAACGCCTCGTACGGGCTGGGGCTGTGCGCCGAGTGCGGCCTGGTGTCGGCGCTGCATGCCACGGGCGGTGGCTCGCTGGTCGCGTTCGCCTGCGTCGACTTCCACGGGACCGTGATCATGCCGTGCGGTCGCTGCCGGCAGTTGCTGTGGGAGCACGGCGGGCCCGACCTGCTCGTCGACACCGCGGAGGGCCCCAAGCCGATGATCGAGGTCCTGCCTCTGGCATTCGGCCGCGAAGACCTCTCTTAGGATGAGCGCTCGCGCGAAGACCGATGAAACAAACTGCCGTTAGGCGGCTTCGGCCGACGATGGGCCTGAGCGTAGCGAGTGGCCCGTGCGGAGGTCGGATATGAGCCAACAGCGTGAGCGGTTCTCCGCCGTCGAGGTGATCATCGCCAAGCGTGATCGCCACGCGCTCTCGGACGAGCAGATCGACTGGGTGATCGACGCCTACACCCGCGGCGCGGTGGCCGACGAGCAGATGGCCGCGCTCGCCATGGCGGTGCTGCTGAACGGCCTGTCCGAGGGCGAGCTCGCGCGGTGGACGGCGGCGATGATCACGTCGGGCGAGCGGCTCGACCTGTCCGGCGTCGCCCGTCCCACCACCGACAAGCACTCCACCGGCGGGGTCGGCGACAAGATCACGTTGCCGCTCGCGCCGCTGGTCGCGGCGTGCGGCGCGGCCGTCCCGCAGCTGTCAGGACGCGGGCTCGGCCACACCGGCGGCACGCTCGACAAGCTGGAGTCGATCACCGGGTGGCGCGCCTCGGTGTCCAACGCAGATTTCGTGCGACAGCTCAACGACGTCGGCGCGGTCGTCTGCGCGGCCGGTGACCAACTCGCCCCGGCCGACCGCAAGCTCTACTCGCTGCGCGACGTGACCGGCACCGTCGAGTCGATCCCGCTCATCGCCAGCTCGATCATGAGCAAGAAGATCGCCGAGGGCTCGTCCGCACTCGTGCTGGATGTGAAGGTCGGCACGGGCGCGTTCATGAAGACCCCGGAACGGGCCCGCGAACTCGCCGAGACGATGGTTGCGCTCGGCCACGCACACGGCGTGAAGACGACCGCGTTGCTTACCGACATGAACACCCCGCTGGGACGCACTGCCGGTAACGCGCTGGAGGTTGCCGAGTCGGTCGAGGTGCTCGCCGGCGGCGGACCGCGCGATGTCGTCGAGCTGACCGTGGCGTTGGCGCGCGAGATGCTGGGTGCCGCCGGCATCGACACCGACCCCGCCGACGCGCTGCGCGACGGCCGCGCCATGGACGTGTGGCGGCGCATGATCGCCGCGCAGGGCGGCGACCCCGAGGCCGACCTGCCGACGGCTCGCGAGAAGCACGTCGTGACCGCGCCCGCGACGGGTGTGCTGACGCGGTTGGACGCGCTCGCCGTCGGCACCGCGGCGTGGCGGCTGGGTGCAGGACGCGCCCGCAAGGAGGACCCTGTCGCGTTCGGCGCCGGCGTCGTCATGCTCGCCAAGCCCGGCGACGAGGTGCGCGCGGGTGAGCCACTGCTCGAACTGCACGCCGACGACCCGGCGCTCTTCGATCGCGCGCTCGAGGCGCTCGACGGCGGTGTCGAGATCGGCGCCGAGTACCGGCCCGTCCCGCTGATTCTCGACCGCATCTCCTGACCCACCTCATCCCGCTACCCGAGTGGTCATTTACGCGTCCAGTGGTCACCTATAGCTGTCCACTCGCGGAACAGGTGACCACTCGCGGGAGGGACGGGGGGCGGGGTCGATACCGTGGGCGCATGCCGACGCCGCTCAACGAAGAGTCGATCCGCCGCGCGCCGAAGGTGCTCCTGCACGACCATCTGGACGGTGGCGTGCGGCCACGCACGGTGCTCGAGGTGTCCAGCGAGATCGGCCACGTGCTGCCCGCCGACGACGAGCAGGGCCTGGCGCGGTGGTTCCGCGACGCGTCCAGCTCGGGTTCGCTCGAGCGTTACCTCGAGACCTTCGTGCACACCGTCGCGGTCATGCAGACCCGAGAAGGTCTGACCCGCGTGGCGCGCGAGGCGGCCGTCGACCTCGCCGCCGACGGCGTCGTGTACGCGGAGGTGCGCTGGGCGCCCGAGCAGCACACTGAGGACGGGCTCAGCCTCGAGCAGGTCGTCGATGCCGTGCTCGCCGGCTTCCGCGAGGGCGAGGTCGAGGCGGCCGCGGCCGGGCACAGCATCCGGGTCGGTGCGATCGCGACGGCCATGCGTCATGCGGCACGGTCGCGAGAGATCGCCGAACTCGCCGTCGCCTACCGCGATCGTGGCGTCGTCGGGTTCGACATCGCGGGCGCCGAAGCCGGCTTCCCGCCCACGCGGCACCTCGACGCGTTCGAGTACCTGCGCCGCGAGAACTACCACTTCACGATCCATGCCGGCGAGGCCTTCGGGCTGCCGTCCATCTGGGAGGCGATCCAGTGGTGCGGCGCCGACCGGCTCGGGCACGGGGTGCGCATCGTCGACGACATAGACAACGACGGCACACTCGGACGGCTCGCCCAGTACGTCCGCGACAAGCGCATCCCCCTCGAGATGTGCCCGTCGTCGAACGTGCAGACCGGTGCTGCCGCATCGATCGCCGAACACCCGATCGGCGCGCTGCGCGAGAAGCTGTTCCGCGTCACGGTCAACACGGACAACAGGCTGATGAGCGCGACGTCGATGACGCGCGAGATGCTGTTGCTCTGCGAGGCGTTCGGCTACGGCTGGCGCGATCTGCAGTGGTTCACGGTGAACGCGATGAAGAGTGCGTTCATCCCGTTCGATGATCGGCTCGATCTCATCAACGACACGATCAAGCCTGGTTACGCAGCGTTGATCGCCTAGCTCAACAGCCCGCGCGCGGCCTTGGCCCGCAACACAGTGAGCGCTGCCGCGTTGACGAGGTTGCGGAACGCGGGGTTCTGCTCGGCACGGTCGAGCATCCGGGTCGCCATCAGGGCGACGGCGCTCGGTGACACCGTCAGCACCATCGTCCCGCCCGCCTGGATGAAGCGCACTGCCCGCAGGCCCGCCGGCACGCTCGCGACCTGTGCCGCGGCGCCGATGTCGTCGGTGACGATCACGCCGCGGAAACCGAGGTCGCCGCGCAACATGCCGGTGACGATCGTCCTCGAGAAGATCGCCGGGGTGCCCGGGTCGATGCGCCGGTAGTCGGCCGTCGACACCATCATGAAGGGCATGCCCGCCTTCACGCCGGCGGCGAACGGTTGCAGATACGCATCGTGACGCGTGGTGACCGTGTCGGTGACTCCGCTGGTCGTGTCGGTATTGCCGGTGACCCGGCCGAGACCGGGGAAGTGCTTGCCGGTGGCGTCGATACCGGCGTCCTTGAGGCCGTTGGCGACGGCGATGCCACGACTCGACACTCGCGTCGGTGTGCGCCCGTACTCGCGGTCGAGATCGCCGATGGGCGGGTTGCTCCGTGTACCCGGCGGGACGGTGTCTAGCACCGGCGCGAGGTCGAGGTTGACGCCCGCCGAACGCAGCTCGCTGCCCCACTGCCGAGCGAACGAGCGCACCGCCGTCGGCGACTGCATGCCCTGCTCGACCGCGCTCGGGATCGTCGAGAAGCCCGGACCTTTCAGGCGTTGCACGAGACCGCCCTCCTGGTCGGTCGCGATGAACAGGCGCACCTGTGCGGGCGCCAGACCCTGCAATCGCCGCGTGACGGACCGGATGTGCGAGACGCCCTGATCGTTGTTGCCGTCGAGGATGATCGATCCGGCGTGATACGTACGGATCGACTCGATGGTGCTGCTCGAGACGCCGGAGCTCGGGCAGTCAACCATGAGCAGCTGGCCCACGCGCTCGGCGAGACTCATCCGCGCCAGCGCCTGTTGGGCGGGACCGCCGGCCGTTCGAGGTGCGGTAGTGGGCGCGGACGAGCTGGGTGCTGGTGTGGTCATCGGCGGTGTCGTCCCCCCGGGGGTGTGCGTCGTGGTCGACGGCGCCACGGAGCGATGGTGATGGTGCCGGTGATGATGCGACGACGAGGACGTGGGACCTCCCGCGATCGAGGAGGTGCACGCCCCGCTCGCGATCAGCGCGCTCGCACAGGCGAGCACCGGAAGCCAACGCATCACGCCATCCTGACGTATGCGTCGGGCCCGGCGTTGCGGATGTCGCTCAGTGACCCATCAGATCGCGGACGAGTTCGGTCGACCGCAACCGGTCGGCGGGGTCGTGCGTCATCGTGGTGATCATGAGTTCGTCGGCACGCGTCGCCTCGAGAACGGCGGCAAGCTGCTTCTCAACGGTCTCGGGACCGCCGATCGCCTGACCGTCGCGACGCTGCGCGACGAATCCGAGTTCGACGTCGCTCCACGGGTGCGCCGCGGCCGTCTCGGGGCTCGGCAACGGACCGGGATGACCCTGGCGTAATCGGAGGAACGACAGTGCCGAAGGCAGCGCGATGCGGTCAGCCTCGGCGTCGGTCGGTGCACAGAGAACGTTGACCGTGACCATCGCGTAGGGCGCGTCCAGCTCGCCGACCGGACGGAACGCCTCGCGGTAGCGCTGCAGCGCCGGCAGCGTGTTCGCCGCGCTGAAGTGGTGCGCGAAGGCGAAGGGCATGCCGAGCAGGCCCGCGAGCTCGGCGCTGTACAGCGACGAGCCCAGCAGCCAGATCACCGGCGCCTGGCTCGCGTGCGGGACGGCACGGATGTTGCGGTACGGATGCCCCTCGGGCCATTCGCCGGCCAGGAAGCAACCCAGCTCACCGAGCTGATCGGGGAAGTCGTCGGCGTTCGGTGTCGCCTCGCGCCGCAGCGCCCGTGCCGTGAACTGGTCCGTACCCGGCGCGCGGCCCAGACCGAGATCGATGCGTCCCGGATACAGCGCGGCCAGCGTGCCGAACTGCTCCGCGACGACCAACGGGGGATGGTTGGGCAGCATCACGCCGCCCGAGCCGACGCGGATGCGCTCGGTCGCGCCGGCGATCGCGCTGATGAGCACCGCCGGCGCCGAACTCGCGATACCGGGCATGTTGTGGTGCTCGGCGACCCAGTAGCGGGTGAAGCCCAGCTCGTCGGCGCGGCGGGCATGGGCGATGCTGGCCGCGACCGAGTCGGCCGGATCGATGCCCTCGCCGACGGGCACGAGGTCAAGGACGGACAGCGGTAGGTCCGGCAGCAGGCTCACCTCGGAACAACCCGCTCGCGCGGGCATTGTTCCCGGTTCGACGCGGTGATCTTGCTATGTTAAGTTCACGTTAGTTAGGCGCCGGCGAGCCCGCTTCGCGTCGATCTCCTTGGAGTCCCCGTGAACCCTCGCCTGCGCCTGCGCCTGCCCTCGCCGTCGCCGCCACCGCCTCGGCCGTGCTGGCCGGTGCCGCGCTCACCTCGCCCGCCAGCGCGGCGACGACCCCACTGACCGGCGGCAATGTCCAGATCGAGCTGAGCACGCACACCCTGCAGGCGGTGCGCGGGCACGGGATCTCGGTCGACCCGATCGCCGCGGCCACGCTGCGCAGCGGCGTCCTGCGCCTGCCGGTCAACACCGGGACGGCGAACCCGCCCAACTACACGACCAAGCTCGGCGGCGGCTTCAAGTACACGAAGGCGAGAGACACGGTGTCAATCACGCACATCGTGATGAGTACCGCGACGCACCGCGCCACCGCCCAGGTCACCGGCCACGGAACCATCGACGTGTTCGTGCTCGGCGACCCGAACCGCGGCAGCGGCGGCCCGGGCAAGGTGCAGTACGGCGGCTACTCGGTCACGCTGACCGGCGCGCTCACCCGCGCGCTCGACAACGCGTTCAACACGCAGGTGTTCGGCAACAACGCGAGCTTCGGTGGCGGAACCACGACGGTGACCTTCAAGGCCTGACCCGCGACGGTCAGTGTTCGCCGATGGTCTCGTCCGAGTCGTTGCGATAGGACGTCCCCGGCGAGCCGTCGTCGCGCGTCCACTGCACGACGAGCTCGTCCTTCTTGCCGAAGCGCACAAGGTGGCGGCCGACGACGTCCTCGTACCGCTCCAGGTCGCCCGTGCCGGATTCGATGCGCATCTGCAGGGCGCCGTCGGCCGCGATCAAGTCGGCGCGGCCGTTGTCGCCGAGCTCCACCCAGCCGCGGCCGGTCGCCTCGTCCCATGACGTGTTTGCGCGCCGGGACAGGTGCGAGGTGAGCTGTTTGGCGTAACGGGCCGGACGGTCGGTAGCGACAGAAGCAGTGCTGAACGGCATACCTCCACGGTAACCATGCTGCCGGGGCTGCACGGCGCTCCGGTCGTTGACGAGACGCGCGAACCCGGACGATGCTGCGGCCATGACGTCGCCAGCTGCCGCACGGGTGCAGGACATGATGGATCGCGGAGATGACCACGCGTGGTCGTTGGCCGCTCTGGCCCTCGTGCTGCGCCAAGACGGCGCCCCGGAGTTGCTGCGCGCTGCCGAGGCGGTGCTGGCCGCCTGGGGTCTTGAGCCCACCGCCGATCTCGCCGGTCTCGACCGTCCGGCGATGGCCGCTCAGGCTTCGGCTCCACTGTTGCAGGCGGCGAAGGTGGTGTCCGGCGACGTTTCCGGTTGGCACGACCAGTCCGACGAGGCGCTGCTGGCCCAGGGGCGGGCCAGTGCGCAGGCGGCGGCCGCGTTCGAACAGTTCATCCTGCCCACGATGACCGACCTGTCGCAGGCGTTGCACCGACCAGGCGCGCGCATGCTCGACGTCGGGACGGGCACCGGCGCGCTCGCGGTGGCCTACGCCGAGACCTTCGAGCAGGTGTCCGTGGTCGGTATCGACGTCCTGCCCCGGGCGCTTGCCCTGGCCGAACGCACGGTCAGCGCGAGTTCGGTGGCGCACCGTGTCGACCTCCGCCTGCAGGACGTCGCCGCGCTCGCGGACGAGGCAGAGTACGACCTTGCCTGGTTGCCTGCGCCGTTCTGCCCCGAGCCTGCGCTCCGTGCCGGAGTACCCGCCATCGCTCGCGCGCTCAAGCCCGGCGGCTGGATGATGATCGCGTACGGCAAGTTCCGCGGCGTAGCGCTCGACGATGCGCTCACCCGCCTGCAGACGACCGTGTTCGGTGGGACGGCAATCGATGACGAGCAGGCGCGCAACCTGCTGGGTGACAGCGGGCTGATCGATGTCCGCACCGTGCAGACCCCGCCCGGAGCCCCGGCGATCACCATCGGCCGGCGCGCTCCGGCTCGGTGAGGCGACGGCAATCGCAGGAGGAGATCGCTTCGCCCGGGTGCCTTAGGGTCGGATTGTGACCGGCACCGACGACTGCCCGAAGCGCATGGTCGTGGGCCCGTGTGGTGGCGTGCGTGCTGACGGGCAGTGCGAGATGCGATCGGGACCGTGCGCGTTCCCGCAGATCGTGCCGTGGGCCCCGGCCGACGAGGTGCCGGGTGTCGCGCTGCAGTCCGTGCCGGTGATCCTGACCGACTTCACCTCCGCGCCCTACGATCCGCAGGCGCTGAGACGGATCGCGCACATCGTCGGACCGCCGAGCGACGCGGTGCTTGTGGGAGAGCACCACAACCGTCCTGATCTGCCGCCGGTGCTTGTCGCCCAGATGCTGCTCGACGCCGGGGTCCGTCCGTGGCTGACGCTCGCCTGCCGCGATCGCAACCGCATCGTCCTCGAACAGGAGCTGCGTGGGCTGCGATCCGTCGGTGTCGACACGGTGCTCTGCGTGACGGGTGACGGACGGGGATTCGACGTGCGTCCCGACGTCACCCAGGTCTTCGATCTCGACGGGCCGCGCCTGGCCGCGCTCGCGGCTGCGGTCGGACTGAGCGCCGCGGTACCCGAGACGCCGACCGCGCCCCCGGTCGCGGGTCGTCCGTTGCGGCTGGTCGAGAAGCAGCGCGCCGGAGCAGCGGTCGCGATCCTCAATCACGTGCCGAGTGCCGGCCGCGTCGCCGAGTTCGTCGCTGCCGCTCGCGCCGCAGGGCTGATCGTGCCGGTGATCGCCGCCGTGGCCGTGTACACGGACGAGCACTCCGCCGCAGTGCTCGATGCACTACCTGGTCTCGAGCTGGACGCGGACGCGGTGGCGAAGGTGGTGACGGCTGCCGATCCCGTCGAGGCGGGCATCACAGCCGCGGTCGCCGAGGCAACGGCGTTGCTCGGTGTGGACGGCGTCGACGGGGTGAACATCTCCGGACTGGCCTCGAACCTGGGGTTCGAGGCAGCCGCCGAGGTCAAGGCCGAGGTGGCCCGCCGGATCAGGACGGCCGCATGACCGATGCGATGGACGCCGAGTTCGACACGGTCGCGTCCTGGACCGCCGACGTCGCCCTCGCGTTGGGGCCCGACCACCACCTGCCCGCGGGTTGCCGCGGCAGCGGATCGCCCGCCGCGCTCGACTGGTTGGCGGAGAATCTGTCGCTGCAGGCGGGTGAATCCGTCCTCGACAGCGGCGCAGGCGTCGGCGGCCCGGCGGCCTACCTCGCGCAGCACAGCGGCGTGCGGCCGGTGCTGGTCGAGCCCGCGGCTGGCGCGTGCCGAGCCGCACGGCGGCTGTTCGCGTTACCGACTGTGCGAGGTGACGCCGGCGCGCTGCCGTTCGGCGACGTCCGCTTCGAGGCTGCCTGGTGCCTCGGCGTGCTGTGCACCACCGATCAGCAGGTGGCGATATTGCGCGAGGCCCGCCGCGTGCTCGGCCCGTCCGGACGGCTGGGCCTGCTCGTCTACGTGGCTCGCCACCGCGAACTGGGCCCGCAGCCGGAGGGGAACCACTTCCCGCGCGTCGACGAACTGCACGAGATGATCCGGCACGCGGGCTTCGACGCGGACGCTACGACGTGGCTGGCCGACCTGCCCTCCGCGCCCGCCGATTGGCAACGGCGCGAGGACGAGGTTGACGCCGAACTGGGCCGATTGCACGGCCACCAGGACGCCTGGCGCATTGCGGAGAACCAGGCGTCCCGCATGTCGGATCTGATCAAGCGTGGCGACGTGGCCGCCCACCTGCTTGTCGCGCGACCGTCCTCATAGCGAGCGCGTCAGCGCGCCGTGGAGCCGTCTTCGGTGGTGCTCGATCCCTCCTGTCCCAGACGAGGATCGAGTTCGGTAGCGCGGGAGCGCAGTTGCTCCGACTCGGTGGCGTGGTCGTCGGCGGTCGACAGCCGCTCGCGCGCCTCACGCTCGCGCTCGGCCGCACTGAGCTCGGCCTCGGCGCGCTCGCGTTGCGCCCGGGCCAGTTCCTCCTGCGCGGTGGCCCGCTCGGTCTCGGCCCGCGCCCGGCTCTCCTGCGCGCCCAGCATGTGGTCGTGCGCCTCGGCGCGACGACTCTCGAGCTCGGCCTGCTGGTGCTCGGCCTTGCGGCGCCGCATCCGCGGGAGCAGCACCGCTGCGAGAATGATCAGTACGACAACGATTATGACGATGATGACGATTGCTGTGGTCACGATGCTCCTCGACGACGCAGGACCGCCGTCTCGCCGTGGGTGGGGGTTCTGTGAGGGCACGGCGGTGCCCGACCGGCACCTAGTGCCTTCCACATACGGACGGTTTAATAACCGTTTCGGCCTGTTATGACGGGTATTTGTGGACGAGAGCGCCGTCCGTCACCAGAGCAGATGACCGTGGTCGTCGAGGTCCGGAAGTCTCGCGTCGGGAATGAGCGCCAGCATTTCCCGTCGGGAGGGCCGAGGATGGTTGCGCTCGGTCTGGTTACGACAGGACAGCATCACGATCCGCGGGCGCTGGTTGTCGCGATAGGCGACGCGCAGCTGTGCCCAGCCGCCACACACCGGGCAGGTCACGCGATGTGAGTATTGCCGTTCCAACGACGAGCCCCCGACGCGGTCGGCCGTCACCGCGGGTTCGAGTGCACAGCGCCTTCCATCCTAGGTTCGCAGCGTGTGGCCGCCGTTGACGGCGAGGATCTCGCCGGTGACGAAACCGGCGTCCGGCCCGGCGAGGAAGACAACCGCCGCGGCGACGTCGGCGGGCGATCCGAACCTGGCCAGCGCTCGGTGCGGCGATCGCTCATGGCCTTGCCGCCGCGGCCACCCGGTCGCACCCGTCGACATCGATGTCGACGGTGCGGAGCGGGTGGCGGCCGACATCAACACCGCGGGCGGACATGCGAAGTCTTCGATGCCGACGTCACCGACCCGACCGCCGCCTGCCCCCTTCCCGAGCTGGTCGACGTCCCCGGTCACGGCCGTCAGAACCGGAACCGCGTGAGTCCACCTGGTTCGGCTGACAGGACGACCGTCGCCGACCGCGGCTCGATGCGGTACACGTGCCACGGCGGCGGTCCCTGCGCGGGTGCGTTGAACGGCGCGGTGATGCCCGCTCCGCCGGCGTCCGGTTCGGCCGGCCAGCCGTTGTCGGCCCACGCGGCGGCGATCCGCGCAAGGGCGTCCGGCTCGGTGACGCGGTGGGCATCACCTTCGATCACGACATCGGCATCGTGGATGGACAGGGCCAGCGAGCACCGGGGATCGCGGGCGACGTTGGCGCTCTTGCGGGTGCCGGTGCCGGTTTGGAACCAGAAGGTGCCGTCGAGCCAGGTGGCGCCGACAGCCGTCATGTGTGCACTGCCGTCGGCGTTGATCGTGCAGAGCCAGGTCGTCCGAGCATTGTGTGCCTCCGGGTCCGGAGCCGAGCCCGCGGCGAGCTTGTCCGCCACAGCGGACCAGTCCACCGGTGGCAGGCCGTCCGCCGCACCCAAGTTGATGATCTCCATTGGAACCTCCTGTGCGCTCGAGGAAATCCTGCACGCATACGTCGTTCGGGAGGCAGCTGTTTCGACACCGACGCGGAGCCGACGTCAGGCCGTCACGCCCAATCGAACGTGCGGGTGACCGCCTTCTTCCAGTCGGCGTACAGCTCCTCGCGCTCGCCGGCGTCGAGCTGCGGCTCCCACTGCTTGTCGGCCGACCAGTTCGCCCGGATCTCGTCGGTCGACGACCAGAACCCGACAGCCAGTCCGGCGGCGTAGGCCGCGCCCAGGGCTGTCGTCTCGGCGATCACGGGACGCACCACCGGCACGTCCAGGATGTCGGCCTGGAACTGCATCAGCAGTTCGTTGACGACCATGCCGCCGTCGACCTTCAATGACGTCAGCGCGACTCCGGAGTCGGCGTTCATCGCTTCGACGACATCGCGCGTCTGGTACGCCGTCGCTTCGAGGGCGGCACGGGCGAGGTGGCCGCGGTCGACGAAGCGCGTCAGGCCGACGATCGCGCCGCGCGCGTCCGAGCGCCAGTACGGCGCGAACAGACCCGAGAACGCGGGGACGATGAACGCGCCGCCGTTGTCGTCGACCGAACGCGCGAGTTCCTCGATCTCGGACGCGTCCGCGATGAGCTTCAGATTGTCGCGCAGCCACTGCACGAGCGAACCGGTGACCGCGATCGACCCCTCCAGCGCGTAGACGGTGTCCTTGCCCTCGAGCGCGTAGCAAACGGTGGTGAGCAGACCGTGCTCGCTCATCACCTTCTCCGTGCCGGTGTTCAGAAGCAGGAAGTTGCCTGTGCCATAGGTGTTCTTGGCGTCGCCACGCTCGAGGCAGGCCTGCCCGAAGGTCGCCGCCTGCTGGTCGCCCAGGATCCCCGCGATCGGCACGCCGGCGAGCGCGCCCTTCTCACGCGCCTTCGCGTACACCTCGGAGGACGAGTGGATCTCGGGCAACATCGCTACAGGCACGCCGATCTCGTCGGCGATCTCGGGAACCCACTGGAGCGTGTCGAGATCCATCAGCAGGGTCCGGCTCGCATTCGTCGCATCGGTCATGTGCACGCCGCCCTCGACCCCGCCGGACAGATTCCACAGCAACCAGCTGTCGATCGTCCCGAAAGCGAGCTCGCCGCGCTCGGCACGTTCGCGTGCGCCGTCGACGGTGTCGAGGATCCATCGCGCCTTCGGTCCGGCGAAGTACGTGGCCAGCGGCAGCCCGGTGCGCTCCCGATAGCGATCCGCACCGCCGCCGAGCGCGCCGAGCTCGTTGCAGATCGACTGTGTGCGGGTGTCCTGCCACACGATCGCCGGCCCGACCGGGTCGCCGGTCGAGCGGTCCCACACCACGGCCGTCTCGCGCTGGTTCGTGATGCCGATCGCCACGACGTCGCTCGCCTTGACCTCGGCGCGGCCGATCGCGCCGCCGAGCACGCGCCGGGTGTTCGTCCAGATCTCGGCCGCGTCGTGCTCGACCCAGCCTCGGCGGGGCAGGATCTGGCGGTGTTCGACCTGCTCGACAGCCACGATGTTGGTGTCGTGGTCGAACAGGATGCATCGTGTCGAGGTCGTCCCCTGGTCGATCGCCGCGACAACGTCACTCATGGCCGTTCCCCCATTGCAGTAGCGTCGCATCCGTGGACAAGCCCACGATCCCGAAGGGTGGCGCCGCATCGCGATTGGACGCGAATTACCGCGAGGCTGCCTGGTCGCGCCTGGGTGAGGCCGAGTTCGACGTCGTGGTCATCGGTGCGGGCGTCGTCGGTGCGGGTGCTGCCCTCGATGCAGCGACGCGGGGGCTGTCCGTCGCGCTGCTCGACGCGCGCGATGTCGCATCCGGGACGTCGAGCCGCTCGTCCAAGCTGTTCCACGGCGGGCTGCGCTACCTCGAGCAGCTCGAATTCGGGCTGGTGCGCGAGGCGCTGCGCGAACGCGAATTGATGACGACCCGGCTGGCGCCGCACCTGGTCAAGGCGGTCCCCTTCCTGTACCCGCTCACCCATCGGGTCTGGGAGCGGCCCTACGTCGCTGCGGGTCTGGCGCTCTACGACACGATGGGCGGCCACAGCAGCATGCCCGGCCAGAAGCACCTCTCGCGCCGGGCGGCGTTGCGGATGTTTCCCGGTCTGCGCGCCGACACGCTGGTCGGAGCCGTGCGCTACTACGATGCCCAGGCGGACGACGCACGGCACACGCTCACCGTCGCGCGCACGGCGGCACGGTACGGCGCGGTGGTGCGCGCCTCGACCCGCGTCACCGGCTTCATCCGCGAATCCGACCGAGTCGTCGGCGTCGCCGTGCGCGATGCCGAGGACGGCCGGACGCAATCGGTTGCCGCCGGCGTCGTGCTCAACTGCACCGGCGTCTGGACGGACGAACTGCAGGCGTTGTCGGGCGCCCGCGGCCGGTTCCGGGTTCGCGCATCCAAGGGCGTGCACATCGTCGTACCGCGTGATCGCATTACGGGCGACGCCGGCCTGATCCTGCGCACGTCCAGCTCGGTGTTGTTCGTCATCCCGTGGAAGAACCACTGGTTGATCGGCACGACCGACACCGACTGGAATCTCGACCTCGCGCATCCCGCAGCGACCCGCAACGACATCGAGTACCTGCTGGAGCGGGTGAACTCCGTCCTCGTCGCGCCACTGACCTCCGACGACATCGAAGGTGTCTACGCGGGACTTCGCCCTTTGCTCGCAGGCGAATCGGAAGAGACGTCGGCGCTCTCACGTGAGCACGCGGTCGCGCGGGTGGTGCCCGGACTCATCTCGATCGCCGGCGGCAAATACACGACCTACCGCGTGATGGCCGCCGATGCGGTCGACGCGGCGATCGACGATCTACCGCGTCGCATCGCGCCGTCGTGCACCGACAAGGTGCCGCTGCTCGGCGGCGAAGGCTACTTCGCGATGCGCAACCAGCTCGACGCGTTGGCCGCCGAGTACGGGTTGCATCCGCACCGGATCAGTCACGTGCTCGACCGCTACGGCTCGATGATCCGTGACGTGCTCGACCCCGGACTGACCGAACCCGGGTTGCTGGCGACCGTGCCGGCGGCGCCCGACTATCTGCTGGCCGAGATCCGTTATGCCGTGACGCACGAGGGCGCACTGCACCTCGAGGACGTGCTCACCCGGCGCACGCGCATCTCCATCGAGTACCCGCACCGCGGTGTCGAGTGCGCCGAGGTGATCGCGACGATGATGGGCGAGATCCTCGGTTGGGACGAGGCGACGCTCGAGACCGAGGTCGGCTCGTACGTCGCCCGCGTCGACGCCGAGCGTGAATCGCAGTCGCACTACGACGACGCGGCAGCAGACAAGGTGCGCACCGCCGCTCCGGAGGTGCGCACCTATCTGTCCGCGTGACGGATCAGCTGTACAGACCCGGCGTCGCGAAGAAGCTGTTCAGGCTGTTGAGCAAGTGGTGGTACTGGTGGTTCTGCGCCGGCGTCTGATCGGCGTCGGGCAGCGCGATCAGCTGCTGCAGCTGGTGCGTGTAGTACGAGTACACGTTGCCATCGGCGGCCAGATCGACCTTGGCGCGGTGCCAGAACAGGCCCTCGTTCGCCGAGCTCGCCGACGCGCCGCGGATCCACTGCAACTGTGCTGCGGCGAAGGCGCCGTTACCCGTGGTGCCGCCGGCGGTCGGGTGCACCTCGAGACTGCAGATGCTGACGGACTGCTGCAGATCCGTCGTGTGCGCGGTGTTCGCGGGGGTCACCGCGATGGCGGACGAGAAGGTGCAGTCGCCGTTCGTGTGCGTGTTGAAGTTCGCCCAGTCGAGCACCGCGGACGCGTAGTGCCCGGGCAGGACGGTGATGGTGCGCAGGTGCGTGGCGCCGCCCATCGCGCCGTTCAGCGTGCGCTTCGCGTGGGCGAGCGTGCTGCCGTAACTGCCGAGGGCATCGACGCCCGGGTAGCCGTAGAGCGTGCACGCCTGGTGGGTCTTGTTCCGGAACAGCAGCACGAGGCGGCTGTGCCCCATCGCCCCGTCGCTCGGGGTGTTCGTGACGGCGAGCGAGTGGTCGCCGCACGCCGGCGCGCTGTAGCCGCCGGCGTGGGCAGCGGTCGGGCCGGCGATGGCGAGTGCCGCGGTTGCGCCGAGAGCGGCGACACCTGCGCGGACGAGGACGTTGGTCATGGGTTGCTCCCTGGTGGCTTCGATCTGGTCGAAGGGGAGGAGGAGCGTCCGCAGTGCGTGATACCGGCTCCAAGCCGGCTCTGGGTTGGTCAGTCGTCGTGGTCGAGGCTCGGCACGACCTCGTCCAGCACATCGCGCCAGTCGTCGCGATCGATGTTCGGTCCGTCGAGCACGGACGTGTCGATGTCGAGGTTGCAGAACGCGCTCACCTCGCGCAGCAGCTCGGCACCGCGTCCCGAGGGCTTGCGCAGGTCGTAGTTCGAGTCGAGCGCCGGTGCGAACACGTCGTCGTCCTCGACATCGGCGAGCTCGGACCACCATTCGAGCTTGACGAGCCGGTGGTCCTTGGCCGTGCGGCAGTAGCGGGCGAGGTCGGCGACCTCGGTGAACACGGCCACGCTGTCCTCACCGCCGATGAAGGCGGCGGTGGCCTCTTCCTCGGTGTCTTCCGGGACGAACCCGCGCACCGTGTAGTACGTGACGTCGGCGAGACGGATCGAGATCGGTTCGGCGTCGACGCGGTCCCACACGGTGTCGCTCTCGAGGTCGCTGGTCGAGAAGTCGCCCTGCCACGAGAGCCATCGTTCGACGTAGCCGATCGCGCGCTCCCACGAGTCGGCGACGGTCTCGCCGAGCTCGTTCCAGGCCCGTCGCCCCTCCTTGCCGTGATAGCTGATGTCGTCGTCGACCAGTTCGGCGTAGGCCGGCGTGCCCTCGACCAGGCGGCGCAGTGCCCCGTCGTCGCAGCAGTCGGCGATGCGGCCCACCATGTCGATCACGTTGGCCAGCGCCGACACGTGCACCGGATCGGGCTCGCCCGAGGCCCACTCGTACACCGCGTCGAGGTCGTACGCGTCCTCGCCGCCGGGGCGCAGCTCGTCCGGGGTCAGTTTCTGCACATACCCCCAGGCCGGGTGGTCGGACAGGTCGTTCTCTTCGCCCGACGCGATGAATTCGGCCAACTCGCGCGCACCGGGGTAGAGCAGGATCTTCGCGCCGTCACCGAGAAAGCCCTGCCACTCCTCGCCGTCCTCGTCCTCCCACGGTGGCGCATACAGCGTGAGCCCGATGCGGCCGTTGACGGTGAGGGTGATCGGGACGATCGCGGCGTCGGTGAGGCTGGTCGTCATACGGCGAAACCTACCGTCCTGCCCGTGCCCACAGGCTGCTGAGGTAAGACTTCTCGTGTGGCTTCGACCGTGACGGCGCTGCGCCGCGCCGATCCGCGCGTCGCCGTCGGGTTGATCGGTCTCGCGGCGGCCGTCGCCGTGCGCGTGCAGGTCGCCGGCGCGTCCGGAGCAGCGTCGCTCACGGCCGGCGTCGTCTTCGCCGCGATCCTCACCACCCTCGCCGCACTCACCCGCGCCCACCACCCCCGCTTCTGGTACCGGGACGCCAGAAATCGGCCCGATTTCTGGTCGTTCGGTACCAGAAGCGGGGCTGTGGCGGCCGGGATCGGGGTGGTCGGGGCGGTCGTGCTGTGCGTGCCGGCCGCGCTGCGGCACGTCGCGGACGGGACGGCCGTCTGGTCGGCGCACGGCTACGCACCGTGGGCGGTCGCGGTGGTGGCCGTCGCCGGCGCGGAGGAGGCGTTGCTGCGCGGCAGCCTCTACCGCGCGGTCGAGCAGCACGCGGGCGCGGTTGCGGCGGTTGCGCTGACCAGCGTGGCGTTCGCGCTGCTGCACGTGCCGCTCTACGGCTGGGCGGTGCTGCCGCTCGATCTCGCCGTCGGCGTGTGGCTCGGGGTGCTGCGCGCCGTCTCGGGCTCCGTACTTGCCCCGGCTCTCGCGCACTCGCTCGCCGACCTCGCCGGCTGGTGGCTGAGGTGACGATTTCCCGGCGTGCGCGGGCGGTGCTCGCCGGCATCGTCGTGCTCGCCCTCGGCTGGCTCGTGGCGCCACGGTGGGCGCCGCCGGTCTACGACGGCGTGGGCTTCCCGGACGAGCCGTACCGCTTCGTGGTGCGCCCTGCCGGGGCCGCCTCGACCAAGGCGGCGACCACCGCGACACGCGTGGTGCCGGTGACGAAGGGGACGGCGGGCGCGGCAAGCCTCACCAGTGCCGAGCAGGCTCCCCAGGTCGCGATCCTCATCCCGACCGGGCGACTACAGGCACCGGCGGGGACCAAGCAGTTCACGCTGCGCGCCACCCCGGTGCGTCCCGTCGCCGCGCCGCCCGGCGGATACCTCTGGAGCGACGTCTACGACGTCGAGGCGAGCGATCCGCACGTCACGATGCGCGACGGAGATCCGCCGGCGACCATCACGCTGCGAGCAGCGACCGCCCAGCGGCCCGACCCCTCGATCGAGCGCTACGTCAACGGCTCGTGGACGAAGGTAGAGACGGCGCCGGCCGGAAATGACATCTACCAGGCCACGATGCCCGGGCTCGGAAAGTACGCTGTGGTCGGATCCAGCGCGCTGGATGTTTCCCAGTTGAACGGCGGCGCCGGGAAGAACGCGGGAGCCTCCGAACTCGGCGTCGTCATCGCCGTCGTCGCCGTGATCGTCGTGGTCGTACTCATCGTGATCGGTGTCCGGCGCCGCCGGCGGACGGCCGCTGATCTCGATGACGATCTCGATGACGATCTCGATGACGATCACGACGGTGACGGCCGATGACGGTCCCGATGACGACGACGCAATCGACGAACCGAGCCCCGACGATCACGAGGAGACCGCGACATGAGCACAACCATCCCGCTCGCGCACGCGTTCGGCGAGCGGATCGAACTGCCCATCCCGCTCGTCGCCTTCGTCCTCGGCGGTGCCGCAGTCGTGGCTGCGTCCTTCGTCGCGGTGCTGCCCACGAAGGTCGGTCCGCGCGCGGACGAAACCGCGGACCGGACGCACGTGCGCCGCGTCAGCGAGCTGGCCGGGATCGTCGGGCTCGTCCTGCTCGCAGGGTTGTGCTGGGCAGGGTTGGCGGGTGATCAGGAGATTCCCGAGAACATCCTGCCGACCGTGTTCTGGGTGTACCTGTGGGTGATCGTGCCCTTGTTGTGCGGCACGATCGGTGACTTCACCGCGGGCGTGAATCCCTACGGCTACCTGGCCCAACTCGGCGAGCGGTTGTCCAAGGCGAAGCGGCCGTGGCCGGCGCGCCTGGACTGGTGGCCGGTCGTCGCGCTGATCGCGGCGGGAACGCTCGCCGAGCTGGTCTTCAACGCGACGACGACGCTGCCCCGCGTGCTCGCCTGGATGCTCATCGGCTACGCCGCCTACAGCGTCCTGATGGGCGCACTGTTCGGCGCAACTGCGTTCCGCGAACGCGGTGAGCTGTTCACGGCGCTGTTCGGGTTGTGGGGACGGCTCGGCTACTTCCGCTTCGGTGCCCCCGGACGCCGTGGCTTCGCCGGCGGCCTCGAATCACCGTTCGAACGCAGCGTCAGCCGCAGCCTGTTCGTGCTCATGCTCCTCGTCTCGATCTCGTTCGACGGGCTGCTCTCGACCCCGCAATGGGGACGGTTCCAGTCGAGCCACGTCGCGTTCGACGACATTCACGCCCAGTACGCCTTCCGCAGCATCGCCTTCCTCGTGCTGACGGTGCTGCTGTACGGCGTCTTCCTGGGGTTCTCGACAGCAGTGTCGTCGGCGGGCGGTCGGCACCGCGGCGTAGCCGACACCCTGTCGCGGCTGCTTCCGTCGCTGGTGCCGATCGCGTTCGGCTACCTGCTCGCGCACTACCTGCAGTACGTGCTGATCAACGGCCAGCTCATCCTGCCGCTGCTCGGCGCGCCGGGAGGTGCGGGCACGAACCTGCATCTGCCGTACCCGTTCAACGACAGCTACGAGATCCACGCGCACTTCCTGCCCAACGCGTTCTACTGGTACGTCGACGTCGCGGTCATCGTGGCCGTGCACATCGTCGCGGTCGTGCTAGCGCACCGCTCCCTCGCCCGGGTCGGAGGGACCGTGCGCACCGCCCGCCGCGCCGAGTACCCGTGGATCGTCGCCATGGTCGCCTACACCGCCCTGTCCCTCTGGTTGCTCGCCCAGCCCCTGACCGCTGCCAAGGGTGGGTCCAGCTGACGGCGCCGGGCCGGCCGGGCGGTCGCGCCCGAACCGAAGCAGGAACATCAACACTGCCAACGGGAACGCGAGCCGGAACAAGCCGTTGCGCGTGATCGCCTCCGGCTCGAACAGCGGCTCGGCCGCCTGGCCCGTCCCCGTCACCTTCTGACCGCTGTAGAAGAGCACGGTCGCCGCGACCAACAGCACGTAGCCGAGGAATGCCAGCACGCGCGACGCGCGCGGCAGCCGCTTGCTGCCCTCGTTGGTCATCGACTCGCCGGACATCACCACGTCCCAGGCCATGGCCACCAGCACGATGATCGCCGCCCAGATCGCGATCCGGCTCGCGGCAAGCGCGTGGTCGTACAGGGCGGCCATGCCGACCAGCGTCCACACGGTGGCGAGGAGGCCGATCAGTCCCACGCGTAGCGTTCGCCGCCGCGCGGGATCTCGCAGCGGTACGAACACGCCGAGGAGGCACAGGAGCCCGACGGCGAAGTACAACCCGAACTGACTGACGTACGGCACGTGAACGTCCGCTCCGAACAGCCCCCGCGCGTACTCGTCGGCGAAGTACAGGATGGCCGCGAGCACGAACATGACGAAGAGCAGCATCGCGCCGACCAGGCGTGGCGCCCACCGCCTGCCGAGGAACCCGATCAACAGCAGGAACGCCAAAGCGACCGGCACGAGCAGATAGAACGACGAGGCCTGGAAGCGGTCGTTCGTCTTCTGCTGCTCCGACTCCGGCGGCGCCGGTTCCTCCTCGAGCGTGGCGGGCTTCTCGTTGCCCGGCCGGAAGGTCTCCATGACGGCCTTCCACGTGGGTTCCAGCCGTTCCTGCGGCACTCCGCTCACGGCGAACTCGACGACCCACGAGCCGCCCTTGCCGTTCGGACGCAGCCAAAGCTGCGCGGGCCCGAAGGAGAACTTCACATCGAAGCGCTGGAACTCGCCTTCGTGCTCGACCTCGCCGACGATCGGGATCTTCAACTCCGAAGCCAGTTCCTGCGGCGTCGGGTTGACGGTGAGCGGAAAGACCCGCATCTGCTCGATGCCCTTGACGAACGTGCCGGGTTTCGCTCCTGGCAGCGCGGACTCGAACCACGTGACCGTCCCGCCCTTCTGGTTCTGGCGGATCCAACCGCGCGGGACCAGCACCGAGTAGGACAGGTTGCCCTTGCCACCCCGCTCGACCGTCACGTCGGCTGCGGACGTGTACCGGCCGTCTGGCGTGACCTGCTCGACCGGTGTCGACACACCGTGGAACTTGCCGGCGATGACTCCGGCGAGCGGCGCCATGACGTAGAGCACCAGCGCGACGGCGGCGAACATGCCGGCAACGTTGAGCGTTGCCGGCCAGCGTCGTCTGTGCAGGCCGAGCGCCCGGCCCACGACGATCATCACGATCAGCGTGCCGCCCAGGATCAGCGCCGTACGGACTCCCGTCCACACCCGAGCTCCGGTGAACCACTCGTTGCCGGGCAGGCGCGCGTACCCGTACGCCATCAGCGCGAGCGCGATCACCGCGGCGAGCGGCGCGAGCAGCTTGGCGCGGCTGACCTTGATCGCGGCGGCGACGCGTTCGCCGAGCAGGCCGCCCCACTCGCCGAAGTCGACTGCCGCGATGAACAGCAGCGGCGTCACGAGGTCGGCGATGTCGAGCATGAAGTTGCTGATCGACTCGGGGAACAGATCGAGATTGCCGATGTCCGGCGACGCGACCTTGACGATTACGAAGAAGGCTCCGAACAGAAGGGCGAACGCCGCAAGGATCGTGAGCCGCGTGGTGCGTGCGACCGCCGCGCCGCGCCGCCTGTCGTAGCCGATGACCCCGACCGCCAACAGCGTGATCAGGGCAAGGTCGATGCGTGCCGACCACGTGGCCCATGTCGGCAGCAGTTCGAAGAGGTCCACGCCGAACAACGAGCTGCCGAAGGCGCCCGTGTGCAGGGCGATCTCGGCCATGATCACCAGCAGCGCGACGGCCGCGATGGGCGCGCTGGCCAGCACCGCGCCGGTGAGCACATAGGCGAGGCCGAGCGACAGCAGCACCAGCGTGGCGATGAACAGCGGTGCCGAGACCGCCGTGACCATCTCGCCGTTGCGGCCCAGTGCCACGTCGGCGGGCGACGCGTCACGCAGCGCGATCAGCAGCACCGTGCCGAGCAGGCTTGCCGCCGCGCCACCGGTCGCGAGCCGCAGCCGCCGATCCATCGTGCGCAGCGAGAGGCGCCGCTCGCGGAACAGTTGCCGCAGGCTGTGCACCTCGTGTTCGGGAGCCTCGGCCTCTCGCTCGTCACGCCGACCGTGTCGCTCGGGACGCTCGTGTTCGCCGTGATGCTCGTCGTGCGCGGACCGCCACGGCTGCGGCACGGCGGGATCGAAACCGGTCACGGGGCGACTCCCCTCCAGCCACCATGCGCCGGCATCCGGCGCAGCACGTGGCAGCAGGGTAGTCGATCATCGTGCCGGTTCAGTGCCGACCCGGACAGCCCTGCCCGTCAGGGCAGGCGACGCGGTGTGGCTTGCGGCGATCTGCCCGATTTGGAGCGTGGCACTCACACCCCGATCGGGTGCCAGACCGTCTTCGTCTCGACGAACGCCGTGAGTCGGGTCGTGCCCGGGTCGTCGGCCCAGGCCGTCGACCTCGGGACGAAGACCCGCTTGACGTTGTCGGCTGCCGCAATCTCGAGGGCGGCGCGTTCGGACTCGGCAGCACCGGTGAGGTCGATCGCGTTCACGTCGCGGTGCGCGGCGAGCCAGGGAGCCAACTCGGCGGTGCGACCGGTGAGCAGGTTCACCACGCCGCCCGGCAGGTCGGACGTGGCAAGCACTTCGCTCAGCGACACTGCCGGCAGCGGGCGTGGCTCCGAGGCGACGACGACCGCGGTGTTGCCGGTCGCGATCACCGGCGCGACGACCGATACGAGCCCGAGCAAGGACGAGTCCTGCGGCGCGATCACCGCGACGACACCCGTCGGCTCCGGTAGGGAGAAGGTGAAGTACGGCCCGGCGACGGGATTGGTCGCTCCGGTGACCTGCGCGAACTTGTCGGTCCAGCCGGCGTAGTAGACCCACCGGTCGATCGCCTCGTCGACCAGCGCCAGCGCCGCCTTGGCCGACCCGCCCTCGGCGGCCGCGACCTCGTCGGCGAACTGCGCGCGCCGGCCCTCGAGCATCTCCGCGACGCGGTACAGGATCTGCCCGCGGTTGTACGCCGTCGCCCTCGACCAGCCGCCGAACGCCTTGCGCGCAGCCACGACGGCGTCGCGCACGTCCTTGCGTGAGGCCTGTGCCGCGTGCGCGAGCAGCTCGTCCTTCGCGGATGTGACCGGGTACGAACGTCCCGACTCCGAGCGCGGGAACGCCCCCCCGACGTAGAGCTTGTACGTCTTGCGTACCGCTACGCGATCAGACATTCAGGTACGCCTCCAGCCCGTGCCGGCCGCCCTCGCGACCGAAGCCCGACTCCTTGTAGCCGCCGAACGGCGCGGTCGGGTCGAAGCGGTTGAAGGTGTTCGCCCACACCACGCCGGCGCGCAGCTGGTTGGCCATCGACAGGATGCGCGAACCCTTCTCCGTCCACACTCCGGCCGACAGTCCGTACGGGGTGTTGTTGGCCTTGGCCACCGCTTCGTCCGGCGTGCGGAAGGTGAGCACCGACAGCACCGGACCGAAGATCTCTTCCTGCGCGATGCGGTTGGCCTGCGAGACGCCGGTGAACACGGTCGGGGCGAACCAGTAGCCGCGGTCCGGCAGGGCACAGTCCGGCGACCAGCGCGTGGCGCCCTCGGCCTCGCCGGAGTCGGTGAGTTCGCGGATGCGGGCGAGCTGCGCGGCGGAGTTGATCGCGCCGACATCGGTGTTCTTGTCGAGCGGGTCGCCGACCCGCAGCGTGGCGAGCCTGCGCTTGAGCGCCGCGATCAGTTCGTCCTCGATCGACTCCTGGACGAGCAGTCGTGACCCGGCGCAGCACACCTGACCCTGGTTGAAGAAGATGCCGTTGACGATGCCCTCGACCGCCTGATCGAGCGGCGCGTCGTCGAACACGATGTTGGCCGCCTTGCCGCCCAACTCGAGCGACAGCCTGCGGCCGGTGCCGGCCAGTGTGCGTGCAATGATCTTGCCGACTTCGGTCGAGCCGGTGAACGCGATCTTGTCGAGGCCGTCGTTCTCGACGATCGCCTGACCGATCGCCGGGCCGCCCGCGAGGATGTTCACCACGCCCGGCGGTACATCGGCCTCGGCGATGATCTCGGCGAGCACGAGCGCGGTCAGCGGCGTGGTCTCGGCCGGCTTCAGCACCACGGTGTTTCCGCACGCGAGCGCCGGGGCGATCTTCCACGCTGCCATCAGCAGCGGGAAGTTCCACGGGATGACCTGGCCGGCGACACCGACCGGCTTCGGGTCGCGACCGAAACCCGCGTGCTGCAGCTTGTCGGCCCAGCCGGCGTAGTAGAAGAAGTGCGCCGCTGCGGTCGGGACGTCGACGTCGCGCGATTCGCGGATCGGCTTGCCGTTGTCGAGCGACTCGAGCACCGCCAGCTCGCGACCGCGTTCCTGGATCGCGCGGGCGATGCGGAACAGGTATTTGCCGCGATCCTTGCCCGGCAGTGCCGCCCACTGCGGCGCTGCCTTGCGCGCTGCCTCGACGGCGTCCGCGACGTCGGCGGTGCTCGCTTCGGCGACCTCGGCGAGCGGCGCCTCGTCCGCAGGGTTGATCGTCTTGATCGCGTCACCGCGGCCGTCGCGGAACGTGCCGTCGATGAAGATCTGGTAGCTGGGCTTCAATCGCGCGATGTCGCGCGACTCGGGAGCTGGTGCGTAGGTGAATCTTGACGTTTCCATCGGTCCTCCTATGGACCGCTCGCTGCGCTCGGGTCCGTCGTCGGCCCGACCCGCTCGTGCGTCGCGGACTGTGCTTCTCGGTCGTTCGCGCAAGCGCTCACTCCACGGTCACGTAGTCGGGGCCGTCGTAATTGCCGGTGGCGAGTTTGTGCCGCTGCTGCAGCAGATCGTTGAGCAGGCTGGACGCTCCGAAGCGGAACAGCTTCGGGTCGAGCCACTGTTCGCCCGCCACCTCGTTGACCATCACGAGATAGCGCACGGCTTCCTTGGACGAGCGGATCCCGCCCGCCAGCTTGACGCCGCACAGCTCGCCGGTGAGGTCGGCGTGGTCGCGCACGGCCTGCAGCATGACGAGCGCGACCGGCGGTGTGGCGGCGGGAGTGACCTTGCCGGTCGAGGTCTTGATGAAATCGGCGCCGGCGAGCAGCGCGAGCCACGAGGCGCGGCGGGTGTTGTCGAGTGTGGCCAGTTCGCCCGTCTCGAGAATGACCTTCAGATGGGCGGCGCCGCATTCGGCCTTGGTCGCCACGATCTCGTCGAACACCTGCAGGTAGTGCCCGGCGAGGAACGCGCCGCGGTCGATCACCATGTCGATCTCGGTTGCCCCGGCGGCGACTGCGTCCCGCACGTCCTGCAACTTCGTCGACAGGGCGGCTCGTCCCGAGGGGAACGCCGTCGCCACGCTCGCGATCTGCACGCTGCTCCCGCGCAGCGCCTCGACCGCGGTCTCGACGAGGTCGGGATAAACGCACACCGCGGCGACCGGCGGCGCTGTCGGGTCGGACGGGTCGGGGCGGCGCGCCTTGGCGCACAGCGACCGGACCTTGCCGGCCGTGTCGGCGCCTTCGAGGGTGGTCAGGTCGACCATCCCGATCGCGGTGTCGATGGCCCAGGCCTTCGCGGTCGTCTTGATGCTGCGGGTGGCGAGGGCGGCGGCGCGAGCCTCGGCGCCCACCTGGTCGACGCCGGGCAGGCCGTGCAGGAACCGCCGCAGCGATGCGTCGTCGCGCGTGACGTCGCGCAGCGCCGAGCGATCCAGGGTGACTGTCACCCGTCCAGTCTAGGGACGCTCGGTCACTGTGCGTCGGGCGTCGCGGAAAGCCGGGCGTAGCGCGCGCCGGCGGCGAGCAGCACGAGCCCGGCGCCGAGGAAGGCGAGTACCCGCGGGATGCCGCTCAGTGACGACAGGTCGAACAGCACCAGCTTCGCCAGTGCCGCCGCGACGAGCGCAAGGCCCGTGACCCGAAGCGGGGTCGTGTGGGCGTGGCGCAGCAGCAGCACGAACGCACCGACGGTCCACGACAGCGTTACCAGCATGTGGCCGATCAGGAAGCCGTGGCGGTCGGGCGAGATCGCCAGCCCGACGCTGACGACGGCGACGCTGGCGCCGTACAGGGCGGCGATCCCGGCGAGCGTCCAGCGCGTGCGCGCAGTCGACGGGTCGGCTGTGACGGCGACCCGGCCGGCCGACCATGGGAGGGCGAGTGCCGCGGCGACGATGACGATGCCGGTCGTGCCTGCGGTGACGACCGTGCGCATCGCGATCGGCGCGCCCGGCGACATCGTCACGTAGTCGGGGCGGGCCGCTTCGGCGAGCGCCGCGGCCAGACCGGCTGCGCCGAACACGGCAGCGGCGCCGAGGGACGCGACGTGGCGCAGCCGCTCTGCCACGACGGCGAGCAGCACGGCGCCGACGAGCAGGGCGAGGGCGCGGGCATCGCCGGTGCAGGCGATGCAGGTGGCTTCGAACAGGGCGGCCAGACCGGCGACGACGGTGGCGTCGGCGAAGTGCGACGGCACCCGCACCTCACGTCGGGCCGCGCCGAGGGCGACGAGCGCGGCGCCGAAACCACCAGCGAGCGCAACGGCGTCGTACCGCGACACCAGGGCGGTGGCGACCAGCGTCGGGACGGCGCCCGCGAGCACCAACGCGATCGGAAGCTCGATCGACGCCCGGGGCCGACGCACCAGCAGCGTCGCGAGGGTCACCTGCACGAGCGAGGTCGCCATTGCGAGCGCGGCGATCATCAGGGCGTCGCTGTGGCGTCCCAGCGCTCCGACGACGGTGTCGAGCACGACGGCGAGAACAGGCGGCGCGGCGGCGATCGGCGCAAGCGAGGGCCAGTCACGGTGCAGCTGGGCGGGCGAGGTCGCGACCTGGAGCACGAGCAGGAAACCCACGAGCAGCGCCACGTCCTGCGTCAGGAACGGCGCGCTCGCCGCGCATCCCATGACAACGAAGACGGCCAGCACCTCGGCGTCCCAGCGCCAGGCGAGCAGCACGCCACCGGTGGCGACGGCCAGGCCGACGACCAGGCCGGCCCATGCCGGCACGAAGTGGTAGTACGCGGTTGCGGCGATCGCGTCGAGGTAGAGCACCGCGGCGCCGGTGGCAGCGATGGCGATCGCGCCGGTGCGTTCGTCCGGCGAGCGGTGCAGTCGCAGCGCGATCGCGACCAGGGCGACGCCGAGTGCCACGCCGAGCAACACCCGGGGCAGCGGGCCGATGTACCCGCGCTGCACTGCGAGCACCAGCAGCAGCACCACGCCCGCCAGCGTCACGGCGCCGCCGATCCAAGCGACGACCTTGCTGCCGGCGCCTTCGCGGCTCAGCCGTTCCCACAGCGTGGCGGGAGGCCGTCCGGCAGGTTCGCCGGACGGGAACGGCGGGTAGTCGGCTGCCGGTGGGTAGCGGTGCGCCGGTGGGTAGTGCGATTCCGGTGCATGGTGCGGCGCAGGCGGGTAGCCGTGCGCGGACGGCGCCGCGTAGGGCGGTGCCGTCGCCGGGCTTGCGAAGGACGGTCCGAAGCCGGGCACGAACGGCGCGGGATACGACTGCGGCGGGGCATCCGCAGCCTGTTGCGCCGGCGCGGGCCCGGCCGCGACGCGGATCTCGTCGCTGATGTCCTGCAACCGTGCGCTGATCTCGGCGAGCGTGTCGGCCAGGCGAGGATACGGATCCACAGAGGTCATGTCCTGACCCTGTCCGGCGCGACGGCCCCGCACATGGGTAGCCGTACTCAGATTAGGGTCTGTGCCGTGGACACCACCGTGGTCGACCATCCCATCGTGCAGGCCCGGCTGACCGTCATGCGTGAACAGCGCACCAGCAACGCCGAGTTCCGTGCAGCCCTACGGGAGCTGGCCACCCTGCTCGTCTACGAGGCCACCCGCACGCTCGAGCGCACCGAGGTCGACGTCATCACCCCGGTTGCATCGACGGTGGGCACCGCGATCGCCAATCCGCCGCTGCTCGTCCCTGTGTTGCGTGCAGGGCTCGGTATGGCGGAGGCAGCGTTCAACCTGCTGCCCGAGTCGCAGATGGGCTTCGTCGGCATCGCCCGCGACGAGCACACCCACGAACCGCATCCGTACATGGCGTCGCTTCCCGACTCACTCGCCGGCCGACCCGTGATCGTGCTCGACCCGATGGTGGCGACCGGCGGGTCGCTGCTGCACTGCCTGCAGCTGCTCAGCGCGCGCGGGGCCGAGGATCTCACCGTCATCTGCGCACTCGCCGCCCCCGACGGCATCTCGGCCCTCGAGGCGAGCGGGCTGCCCGTCCGGCTGTTCACCGCCAGCGTCGACGAGCGGCTCAACGAGAACGCCTACATCGTCCCGGGTCTCGGCGACGCCGGCGACCGTCAGTTCGGCCCCCGCTAGCACAGCGCCGCCCCCGCGGCCTCGCCCCGCGAAGATGAGTTGGACCACCGCTGTTGCTCGCATTGCGGGGCGAAGCGGTCAGCCGCGGATCGCGACGACGATCGAGTAGACGGCGAGCGCAAACATGACTGCTGCAGCGATGCGCGTGATCCACTTGATCGGCAACACCTTGAGCAGCGTTTTGCCGCCCAGGATCGCGAGCAGCCCGACGGCCCACAGCCCGAGCACGGCGCCGAGCCCGACCGACAGCGGGTTGTGATATTTCGCGGCGAGGTTGGCGGTCAGGATCTGGGTGAGGTCGCCCCACTCGGCGACGAAGATGACTCCGAAGCCAAGCGTCGCGACCCTCAGGAAACCTGCCGATTCCGGGATGGCCGCCGCCTCGGCTTCTTCCTCCTCCTCGTCCTCGACCCCCTCGCGCCAGATCAACACCGCGCCGAGTAGGAAGAGCGCGCCGACCACCGCCTCGACGGGACGGCGGGGCAGCAGCGAGAGCAGTGAGCCGGCCGCCGTCGCAATGACGACGTGGACGAGGAACGCGGCAGCCATGCCCGCGAACACCCAACGCGCGGGGAATCGCGCGCCCAGCACGAGTCCGGCGACAGCGGTCTTGTCAGGGAGCTCGGCGACGAACACGAGGCCGAACACGGTGGCGATGACGGCGAGGTCGAACATGGGCGCTGACGCTACCCAGCGCCCTGGACGCCGCTAGCAGTGCTTGTACAAGTAGTGCGGATTGCCACGCGGAGTCACGTCGAGATCGCGCAGGATGATCGACATCGCCGCGCCCCGACTCGCGCACGCTGCTCGGTAAGCCCGGCGGCTGTACTCGATCTCGTACACCCGCCGCCCGTAGTAGGCGCGGTATCCACCGCACTCTTGATAGACCTGGCACTCCTCGGCGATCGCGAAGTCGAAGTGCACCTGGTTGCGTCCGGCACGGGAAACCTCGACGGTGTTCTTCTGGGCGATCGCGAGACCGTCGCCGTGCGCACGCCGCGCGAGCCGCGTTGCGAGGTCGAGGTTGTCGGCGCGGGTGAGGCGGTGCCCGACCCCCGTGCGCGTCCAGGAGTCGAGGTTGTCCGGCTCGACCGCGTCGAAGCCCTTGCGTGCGCACCCGTCGATCCAGCTGCCGACGATGCGCGCAATCGCTGCCCGCCGCGCTGCCGTCGACGTGTTCAGGACGTACTCGCCCGGCCAGTCGGGATCGGACAGGAAGCCGCCGTGTCCGTTGCGCAGCAGCAGATTCGGGTGCCGGTGCGCCCACCAGTGCCGCGCGGCCGGCTGGGTCTGGAAGGCATTGACGTAACAGATGTTGTAGTAGCCCGGCGCCGGCGAATCGGTGCGATCGCGGTCGACGATGCGCACCCCCTCCTCCGGGTGATACGCGCCGCCGATCTGGTAGTCGAACACGGCACCGGCAGGCGGCGGGGTGACCTTCGGTGCGCGCGCCTGCGCGCTGCCTGCGAGACCGGCGAGCACCAGCAGCACCACTGCGGCGAATTTCACCAGCCCAGTGTGCCCGGTGCGCCCTTGAACGGCCCGACGACGTCGGACGTAATCCATCCCCCGTAGAACCCGCCTTCCTGCGGACGCACGGGCTCGCCGTCGATCGAGCAGGCGAGCCTGGCGGGATAGAACGTCACGTAACCCGTGATCGCCTCGTAGCCGGCCGAGGGGGTCTCGTACGACCAGGCCGCGGCGGTCAGGCCGAGCACGTCCCAGTACGTCGCCGCACCCTTCCACTCACACCACGTGGAAGCCGCGGCCGAGCGCTCGAGTGCGCCGTCGGTCACGGAGTCGCGCGGCAGGTACCACGTCGGCGGGTGGCTGGTCTCGAGCACGCGATAGGCGTCGCGTGTCTCGGCGACGACCGTGTCACCGAGCCGGACGAGAACGTGCCGGTCGCTGGGCACGCACGCAGGCGGGCGCGGGTAGTCCCAGACCGATTCCGGCGCCTGCTGCGTCATGCGTCCATGGTGCTACGTCATCGCAGGCGCCGGTTGTTTCTCCGGCGCGCCGGTCGACAATCTCTGTCCACGCGCTTCGGTGCCGATCGCAGCGAGCACTGCGACGGCGATGAACACGACGACCATCGTCGTGGCCAGCGCGAACGTGTAGCTGTGGCTGTCGGCCAGCCGCTCCTGGATCGGCAGGTTGAACGCCGCAAGGCAGTTGCCGAGCTGGTAGGTGACGCCGGGATAGAACCCGCGGATCTCGGCCGGCGACAGTTCGGTGAGATGTGCCGGGATGACGCCCCAGGCTCCTTGGACGACGAACTGCATCAGGAACGAGCCGAGGCACACCAGGCCGATCGTGTGCGACGCCGCGAACAGCGGCAGGATCGGCAGCCCGAGCACCGCGCAGATGATCACCACCGCGCGGCGTCCGATGCGTTCGGACAGCGCACCCATGATCGTGCCGCCGAGAATCGCACCGACGTTGTAGAGGATCGCGATGTACAGCGCCGTGTTAGGTGCGAAACCCAGGCCTTCCTTCATGAACGTCGGGTAGATGTCCTGCGTCCCGTGGCTCATCCAGTTGAACGCGGTCATCAGCAGGATCAGGTAGATGAACCGGCGCACGACCTTGGGACGCGCGGCGATGTCGCGCAGCGTGGTCTTCGACCGCACCGTGTTCGCACGCGTCTCCTCCCACGTCTGCGACTCCTCGACGCGCGCCCGCAGGAACAGCGACAGCAGCGCCGGCAGGATGCTGAACGCGAACAGCCCGCGCCAGCCCCAGCTCGTCCAGTTGTCGATGGCCAGGAACACCACTGCGGCGAGCATGTACCCGACGGCGTAGCCCTGCTGCAAGATGCCCGACACCAGCCCGCGCTTGCTCGGCGGCACCTTCTCCATGGCCAGGGACGCACCGAGGCCCCACTCGCCGCCCATGCCGATCCCGTAGAGCAGGCGCAGCACCAGCAGGACGGTGAAGTTGGGAGCGAACGCGCACAGGAACCCGACGAGTGAGTAGAAGCCGACGTCGATGATCAGCACCTTCTTGCGGCCCACCCGGTCGGCCCACGCGCCGAAGATGGCGGCGCCGATCGGCCGCATGATCAGCGTGACCGTCGTCAGGAACGCCATCCGGGTGAGCGACACCCCGAAGTCGGTGCCCACGTCGGCGTAGACCAGCACGACGACGAAGTAGTCGAAGGCGTCCATCGACCAGCCGAGGAAAGCGGCGAAGACGGCCCGTCGCGCTTCCGGGGTCAGTCGTTCCTGATCGGGCCCGTCGATCGCCTGGTGCGTCATCCGTTCGGATCCCTTCGCCGCCGGTCGCGCGCCCCCGCACGCCCTTGTCTGCCGCCCGTATACCCACAATCCACCCAAATCCCTCGACCGGCAACGACCGCAGGAGTTCCTTTGCAAAATTTTCTTTGCGGTTTAGGGTCGGTGGATGGCCGATCCTCCCTGGCTCGATCCGGATCGCGACGTCGTCCTCACCCCGAAGACACTGCGTGGCGTCGTGCACCCGATCCGGCTGCAGCTGCTCGAGGTGCTGCAGACCGACGGACCTGCGACCGCCACAGGCCTCGCCGGCCGGGTCAGGCAGTCGAGCGGTGTGACGAGCTATCACCTGCGCGTGCTCGCCGAACACGGCCTGATCGTCGAGGACGTCGAGCGGGGGACGGGACGCGACCGATGGTGGCGCGCCAAGCATCGCTCGCTGTCGTTCACCTTCCGCGCGCCGGGCGACCCCGGCGACGCCGACACGATCGAGGACGCCGAGAACTACCTGCGCATCAACGCCGACGACGCCCACCGTCGCATGATGGCCTTCGCAGCCGGCATCACAGCCCAGCTCGGCGAGCTGGAGGAGCTCCCGTGGAACATCGACTCGTGGCCCCTCCGGCTCAGCCGCGAGCAGGCTCGCGACCTGTCGCGGCAGGTCCGTGACCTGGTGAGTCCGTACCGCCGCGAGCCCGGTGACCCCGATCCCCAGCCGAATACCGAGCGCGCCGTGTTCCAGTTCCAGTTGTTGCCCGACGATCCTGGGCCGACGCGGTGACGGCGGTACGCCACCGCGCGCCCGTGCGCGGGCTGGTTGCTTCGGTAGCGGTGTCACAGACGGGCACCGCGATGTCGGCGGTCGCCATCCCGTGGCTCGTCCTCGCGCTCACCGGCAGCGCCGGACGCACCGGGCTCGCCGGTTTCACCGAACTGTTGCCCTACGTGTTCGCGCAGGCGACCAGTGGGCCGTTCGCCGACCGCGTCGGCTGGCGGCGCACGTGCGTGGTGGGCAATGTCGTGGCCGGTCTCGCGGTCTGCACCGTTCCGGCGCTGTCGGCACTCGACGTGTTGTCCTTCCCCACGTTGCTCATGCTCGTCGCATTCGCCGGTCTCGCCCGCGGGATGGCCGACGGGGCAACGGCGCCGCTCGTCCCGGCCGCCGCGGAACTCGCCGGCATGAGCAACGAGCGGGTCGCCGGGTTCTATTCGGGTGCCACGCGTGCCGGGTTGCTTGTCGGCGCGCCACTGGCCGGCGTGCTGATCGGCGCGACGAGCCCGGCGAGCGTCATCCTCATCGACGGGATCAGCTTCGTCCTCGCCGCAGCCGGCATCGCGGCCTGGGTGCCGCCCTCGGTGCAGGACGCAGCACGTGGCGAGGCCGGCACGACGCAGTGGAGCCTGCGTGGCTATGTGCGCGATCTCGCCGACGGGTTCAGGTTCCTCAACCGCGCACGGCTGTTGTTGGGAATCGCGATCCTGGCCGCAACGACGAACCTGCTGGACGAAGCACTGTTCACGGTGTTGCTGCCGGTGTGGTCACGCGACCGGCTGCACGAGGCCACCGGGGTCGGCCTCGTCAGCGGCGCGGTCGGCGTCGGGACATTGGCCGGCGTGCTCGCCGGCGCGTGGCTCGGCGAACGGCTGCCGCGCTATCCAACCTTTGCGATCGGGTACCTGATCGGCGGAGCGCCCATGTTCTTCGTTCTCGCAGCAGTACGGACGATGCCGCTCGCGATCGCGGTGTCGGCCGTCAGCGGCTTCTTCGCCGGGTTCCTGAATCCGATCATCGGTGCGGTCAGCTACGAGCGCGTACCCGCCCACCTGCAAGCCCGGGTTCTCGGCGCGGTGCGTGCCTCGGCATGGCTCGGCCTGCCGATCGGCGCGCTGCTCGGGGGCACGCTCGCCGAACTCACGGGGCTGACCGGCGCGCTGGTCGTCACTGGCCTCGCCATGCTGGCGGTGACGGCGACGCCAGTCATCCGGCCCCGGATCTGGCGCACGATGAATCGCCGCGCGCCGCAGCCGGCGGTGCCTGCGCGCATATAGCCGATTCCTCGCAGAACTTCATCGAATCGTGCGCAACTTCTGGGACGCTTCGTGCGTCAATACCAGTGAGTGCACGACCAGCTGCACCCATACGGGCCGGAGGCGCCGCCGTGTCGCAATGTCGCCGTGGCGTGCGCGCTCTCGCGGCGGGCGGTGCAGCGATCGTTGCGACGGTGCTCGGCGGCTGCGCCAGTTCGCACCACTCCGCGCCGGGCCCGGCGGCCGTCGGTGCGACGGCCGCGCACTCGCCGGCTGCGACCTCGACGGCGACACCGACGAAGACTCAGGTCTTCACCCCTTACGACCGGAGCGGTGCGCCAACCGCGGGGGTAGTTGCGCACCGCTCCGGTTCATGTTTCACGAGGTCGATCACCGTGGCGGCGTCGAGGGCGTACCGCTGCTTCGCCGAGAACACGATTCTCGATCCCTGCTTCGCCGCGCCGGGGTCGGCGCATGTGCTCGACTGCTATGCCAGTCCGTGGGCTCGTGCCGTCCAGGTGCGCGTCGCGAAGCTCCCGACCCACACAGCCGCGAGCCACGTGACAAGACCGTGGGCCATCGAGCTGGCCGGCGGCCAGCGGTGTGTCGTCACCAACGGCACTGCCCCGATCGTGCGCGGCACCGCGCTCGGGTACCGCTGCTCCGGCGGCGCTGCTGCTGGGCTGCGCGGCGCGGTGACCGAGCGAACCCTGTCGGCGCTCTATCGGGCGACGGACGGCGCAGTCTCGACACCCACTGTCGTGGCGGCCTGGCGTGCTGCCCCTGCGTGACAATCCCCACCTCGCACGAAACAACCCGTCGCCCGCGCCGCGCGTCAAGTCTTCGTGACCACAACACACACACGCTGGGGATCGCGCGTCGCGGCCGCCGCCGCTGCTATTGCGTTGGCGGGGTGCTCGACCGCAGTGACCGGCACCGGCACCGGCGCCGCCGCTGCGCCGGTTCGACCGACACCGGCGGATGCCCGCCCGAAGTCCGTGGACCACCACCGGCAGGGCGCAGCACCGGCGGCTCACACGCGACTGGTGCACGCCGGCTTGTTCGAGGCTCCCGGACAGAGCTACGGGGTCGGCATGCCGATCATTGTGCGGTTCACCCATCCCGTGACCGATGTGCGTCCGTTCGAGGACGCGGTGACCGTTCGGGTCGATGGGCGGCGGGCGCGCGGAGCATGGGCCTGGGAGCCCTCACCGGCGCCGGGTTGGGCCGTCGAGGCGCACTACCGGCAGCGTGCCTTCTGGCCGGCGCACTCCCGCATCGCGATCTCCGCGCCGTTGCGGGGTCTGAGCGCAGGTCGGGGATTGTCGTTCGACGACAGTCTGACGCTTGCGATGCGCATCGGCGCCGCGCACATAAGCACGGTCGACGCGAGTGACACCGCGCCTCGGATGGTGGTGACCTCCGACGGCCATGTCGTGCGCACGCTGCCGGTTTCACTCGGGACGGCGACGAACGAGACGATGCGCGGGATCAAGGTCGTCGAGGAATTCGACCGTATCGAGAACATGGAGGGCACGCCGGTGCCATGGTCGGTTCGGCTGACGAATTCGGGTGAATTCGTCCACGCTGCTCCGTGGAACAGCGAGATCGGCCGCGCGAACTTGTCCCACGGATGCACCAACCTCTCGGTCGCCGACGCACGGTGGTTCTACAGCTTCTCCCAGCTTGGCGACGTCGTCACCTATCCCAATGCACCCGGTCAGCTCGTGCCCGCCACCGACGGGTTCGGCGACTGGAACGTGTCGTGGTCGCAGTGGCAAGCACCGGGCTCGCTCTAGCCGCTGTAGGTCGCACGCAACCTGCGCCCCGTGCAGCGCGACCAGTACATGTGGCAGCCTTGACAGCCGTGCAGCCGGGAGGCGACGTCAACCCCTTGCGAACCGATCTGTTCTCGATCGGGCGCGTCGACCTGCCCGCGCTCTACGAGGCCCACTGGACCTATCTCGTACGGCTGGCCGTGCTCCTCGTCGACGACCGGGCCAGCGCCGAGGACGTCGTGCAGGACGCCTTCGTCGCGCTGCACCGCAAGGCCGACGGCCTGCGCGACCCGGACGCCGCCCTCGGCTACCTGCGCACGTCCGTGGTCAACCTCGCGCGATCGGTGATCCGGCGTCGGCAGGTCGCCCGCAAGCACATGAAGGTCGCCGAACCCGAGGCGACCGCCGGGGCCGACCACGACGTCCTGCTGCGCGACGAGCACCGGGCCGCGCTCGCAGCGGTGCGCGCGTTGCCGCCCCGGCAGAGCGAGGTGCTCGTCCTGCGCTACTGGGCGGGGCTGTCCGAGCGCGAGATCGCGCAGACGCTCGGCATCTCGAACGGATCCGTGAAGTCCGCGGCGAGCCGCGGCATCGCCACGCTGCACCAGCGGCTGGGAGGTGACCACCAATGACCGACGACGAACTCGAGCGCTTGCTCAGTGGCGCGTTCGACGCAAAGGCCCGCTCTGCCGTGCCGGACGGCTCCGTGCCGCCGGCCATGCGGAGCAGCTCCGACGAGCTCGGACCGCACCGGCACCGTCGCCAGGCCTCGCGCGCACGATGGATCGCGCCGCTCGCCGCAGCAGCCGTCATTGTGCTCATCGCGGCAACGGTGTTCGCGATCTCGCGGTTCACCTCCGCCAACGATCAGCGTCTTGCGGGTCAGGGTCCGTCGATCACATCGTCCAGGTCCGTGTCCCCGACGCACTCGCATTCGAACTCACCCTCGCAGACCAAGTCCACCAAGGCGGCGAAGCCGAAGAAGCCGGTGCATGTGTCGTTGAAGTTCGGTGATGGGCAGACGTTGGGTGTGGGGATGCCGATTATCGCGTTTTTGTCGCGGCCGATTGGTGATGCGACGGGGTTTGCGAAGGCGACGCGGGTGACGGTGGATGGTCGGGTGGTGCATGGGGGGTGGTATTTCGAGCGGAAGTACGGTGATCCTGGGCATCCGATCGAGGCGGATTTCCGGTTGCAGCATTATTGGCCGGCGCATGCGCGGATTCATTTGGATCTGCCGGTGAAGGGTGTGAGTGCGGGTAAGGGTTTGGCGTTCTCGGACAATTTGACGTTGGATTTCGCGACGGGTGATGCGCGGATCGTGACGGTGGATGCGGCGACGCACAAGTTGAGCGTGACTGATGATGGGCGGCCGTGGGGGACGTTTCCGGTGGCGTTGGGTGCGGATGCGACGCGGACGCGGCGGGGCATCAAGGTGATCATGGAGAAGTATCCGACGACGTGTATGCATGACACGAACGGCACGTATTACGAGTGTGGGATCAAGCTGGATCAGCGGTTGACCTATGACGGGGAGTATCTGCATTCGGCGCCGTGGAATGTGTACAACATCGAGCACGGGGTGGATTCGTCGAACGGGTGCACGAACCTGTTGCCGGCTGATGCGCAGAAGTTGTATGACTTCCTCGATGTGGGTGATCCGGTGCAGTATCCCAACGCGAATGGTGCGTTGATGCAGATCGGTGACGGCTACGGCGACTGGAACGTGTCCTGGCCGCAATGGCAACTCGGCGGCCTCTACCGCACCAGCTGAGCTACCTCGGCCCGGAGCTCGGCGAGGGTCGCGCTCGCGGCGTCCTGCGAGCCGGACGCGTCGACGACCTCGAGGTAGGCCTTCAACTTGGGCTCGGTGCCGGACGGCCGAACGACCACGCGCGCGCCGGCGACGGTCAGGCGCAGCACGTCCGCGGTCGGCGCCAGGTCGTCGACGGTGACGGACTTGCCGAGCAGTTCCCGAGGTGGACTCGTGCGCAGGCGTTGCATCGTCGCAGCGATCTCGGCGAGGTCGTCGACGCGGACGGACACCTGATCGGTGACGTGGCGTCCGAGCTCCGCCGCCAGTTCGTCGAGGCGGTGCTCGAGTGACGACCCGTCGGCCTTGAGCTGCGCGGCGAGCTCGGCGACGAGCAGGGCGGCGCTGATTCCGTCCTTGTCGCGCACCAGATCGGGCGCGACCGCGTACCCCAACGCTTCCTCGTAGCCGTACACGAGGTCGGGTGCGGCCCGCGAGATCCACTTGAAGCCGGTCAGGGTCTCCGCATACCCGACGCCACGTGCGTCGGCGAGAGCCCGCAACATCGACGACGAGACGATCGTCGTCGCGTAGGTGCCCGTGATGCCTTTGCGCATCAGCGCGTCGGCGAGCAGCACGCCCACCTCGTCGCCGCGCAGCATCCGCCACCCGTCCCCGGCCGGGACGGCGACAGCGCACCGGTCGGCGTCGGGATCGTTCGCGATCACGATGTCGGCACCGGACGTGCGGGCCAGCTCGAAGGCGAGATCGAGCGCGCCCGGTTCCTCGGGGTTGGGGAACGCCACGGTGGGAAAGTCCGGATCCGGCTGTTCCTGTTGCGGTACCGCGATCAGCCGGTCGAACCCGGCTGCCGCGAAGGCACGCTGCGCAACCAGCGTTCCCACGCCGTGCATCGCCGTGTGCACGACATGCAGCTCGCGCGGGCCGTCACCGACGAGCGCCCGCGACCGCGGCCACGTAGTCGGCGACCACGGAGTCGTCGAGTGCGGTGACGCCCTGCTCGTCGAGCTCGATGTCGCGCGACGCACCCACGGCACGGATCGCGGCTTCGATCTCGCGGTCGGCAGGCGGCACGATCTGCGCGCCGTCGTCCGCGTAGACCTTGTACCCGTTGTCCTGCGGCGGGTTGTGCGAGGCGGTGACGACGACGCCGGCAGCGGCACCGAAGCATTGCACCGCGAACGCGGTCACCGGTGTCGGAACCGGCGCCGGCATGAGCCGCGCGTCGAAACCGGCCGCTGCGAAGATCGCAGCCGAATCCCTTGCGAAGTCGAGCGAGCCGTGGCGTGCATCGAAACCAACCACCACCGGACGTCCCGCGTGACCGCGCTCGGCGAGCCAGGCGGCCAGCCCCGCGGCCGCACGGCGCACGACCGTGCGGTTCATCCCGTTCGGCCCCGCCCGCAAGGGCCCGCGCAGCCCCGCCGTCCCGAACGTGAGCGGCGCGCTGAAGCGGTCGGCGAGTTCGCCGTCGGCGCCGGCATCGAGCAGCGCCTGCAGTTCGCCGGCCGCGGCCGGGTCGACGTCGTCGGCGATCCAGGCCTCGACCTCGGTGCGCGTCACCACCGGCTCGCCACCTCGTCGATGCCGAATCCGGGCGAGGTGAACCCGCCGCCCACGAATGCGTCGGACGGGTGGGGCTGTGGGTCCGACAGCGACGCGGCGTGCACCTCCGAGTCGTTGACGGGGAAGTACCCGAGCGCCTCGCCCTCCGCCAGCGACCACGTGCGACGGGTGTTCGCCGAGATCCCCCACAGCAGCGCGTAGTCGAGCGCGTCCGCACGCAGGCAGGCGTCGACCAGGCGTGCGCCGTCGTCGGGCGACAGCCACGTCGCCAGGGCGCGCAGGTCGGTCGGCTGCTCGGCGAACGTCCCGATGCGCACACACGCGACCCGCAGGCCGTACCGGTCGGCGTAGTAGCGGCCCAGCGCCTCTCCGAACACCTTGCTGACCCCGTAGAGCGTGTCGGGACGGGGCGGGGTGTCTGCAGGCAGCGGCGCAACGGTGTCCACCCGAGTGAATCCGGCAGCATGGTTCGACGACGCGTAGACGACGCGCTCGACCCCGTGGCGACGTGCTGCCTCGAACACCTCGAAGGTGGCGTCGAGGTTGCTCGCGCGAATGACCGGCCACGGCGCCTCGGACGGCTGACCGGCCAGGTGGACGATCGCCGACGCGCCGGGTACGACCGCGTCCAGGTCGGCGGCAGACGTGACGTCGGCGTAGCGCACGCCCGCGGCGGGCGTGCGGTCGACACACCGCAACGTCCAGCCGTAGCCGGGCAAGCGGTCGCGCAATGCAGTGCCGATGGTTCCCGCAGCACCGGTGACGACGACGGTTCCCCGGCCGTCGGTCATAGCTGCGGGATCAACCGCTCGAGCAGCGCACCCATCCGGGTCGCCGCCGCCTTGCCCGCCGCGAGCACCTCCTCGTGATCGAGCTTGTCCCCCAGCCCCGCCGCGAGGTTCGTGACGAGCGAGAGCCCGAGCACGTCGCAGCCCTCGGCGCGCGCGCAGATGGCTTCAAGCACCGTCGACATGCCGACGAGATCCGCGCCGATGATGCCGGCCATGCGTACCTCGGCAGGAGTTTCGTACTGCGGACCGGCGAACATCGCATAGACGCCCTCGGTGATGGACGGGTCGATCTCGCGAACCTTGGCGCGCAGCCGCGGCGTGTACACGTCGCTCATGTCGACGAACCGGGCACCCGTCAGGGGGCTGTTCCCGGTCAGGTTCAGATGGTCGCTGATGAGCACCGGGTCGCCGGGCTGCATGCCTTCACGCAGCCCGCCGCACGCGTTGGTCAGGATGATCGTCCTGCATCCGGCAGAGGCCGCGACGCGCACACCGTGCACGACCGCGTCGACACCCCGTCCTTCGTAGAGGTGGGTGCGGCCGAGGAAGGCCAGCACCCGCTTCTCGCCGACCTGCAACGAGCGGATGCGTCCCGCGTGCCCCTCCACCGCAGGCGGCAGAAAGCCGGGCAGATCGGTGGTGTTGAACTCCGAGTCGGGCTCGCCGAGCGCGTCGATCGCCGGCACCCAGCCCGAACCGAGCACGATCGCGACGTCGTGCCGCTCGACGCCCGTAGCGCGCTTGAGCACGTCCGCCGCGCGGCGGGCCTCTTCCTCCGCCTCGGTGAGCGGACGATCCGGTCCCGCGTCGATCGGTTGCGGTTCGGGCGGTTCAGGGGAGACGGTCGGAACGGTCACGGCTACACACGCTAGTCACTGCGCTAGTCACTGCGCTGCTCACTGCGCTGCTCACTGCACTGCGCGCGCGCAGCTACGACCGTCCCGACGCCGTCGTCACTAGTGTGCCGTCACCGTCCTGCGCGCAGGGCGGCGTGGCGACTGCACGGCAGGCACTGCGCGACCTGCGGCAATACCTCGAGCCGTTCGAGCGGAATCGTGCCGCCGCACTCGGTGCACGCACCGTAGGTGCCGTGATCCATGCGGTACAGGGCCGCGAGCACGTCGTGCAGCGCGACGCGTGCGCCGGCGGCGAGCACCTCGGTGACCTCGCTGGAGTTGTCGGGGTCGATCTCGCGCAGCTCGTCGAGCTGGTCGAGCCGGAAAGTGCGCTGCTCGTCGAGTTGCTTGCGGAACGCGGCCAGCTGCCGCGGCGTGGCTGCCCCGAAGGCGGCCGGTGAACTGATCGTCATTGGTTGGCTCTCTTTCCGGATGAGTGGGACTGGGACGGCATCACGCCGTCGCCGGTGGCCCTCTCGTCCGGACGCTGCCGAGCGCGTGGCGGCGGGGCTCCGGCGCCGAGCCGACCGCCGCGGCCGGTCGTGCCCCCGTCGCGGTCGCCGCCGCGCGCGCCGCGAGCGTCGCGTCGACGCCCGTCCGGTGTCCTGCGCCGGCCAGGTCGTAGCCGACCGCCGCCGCGGCCAGCGCGTGCGACCGGTGGTGCGGCCGCCGGCCCCGACCGGGCAACCGTCCCCGCCAGCGCAGCGAGCAGACAGAGTGCGCCGAGCGCCAGACAGGCGCCGCGGTAGGACGCGTGGCGCCTGCGCGGCGGCACCGCTGACGCGTCCATGCTGTTGCAACGCGCGGCCATGCACGGAAGGTTCCACCCCGCACCTGTGTGCTGCGACAGAACCGTCTGTGGCTTCGGGCGTCCGCGCGCAGGCCGTTCCGCCGGAGCGTTAGTTCGGCCACCTGGAGCGCGGCGTGACGGGCGTCGGCCGTCCTACGATCCTGAGAATGCCGGCCTCGACCGAAAGTCTTGACCCCGACCTCGAGTTGGCCGCCGAATTCCCCGCCGCGAGCGAGGACGACTGGCGCTCGCTCGTCGCGGCGGTCCTGCGCAAGTCCGGCCTCGCCGCCGACGCCGACCCGATCGAGGCGCTGAGCACCACCACCTACGAGGGCATCGCGATCCGGCCGCTCTACACGTCCGGCCCCGCACCGGCCGTGCCGCGCGTACCCCACGGCGGTGCGCTGGGACGTGCGCACCTGGCACCGCGACCCCGACCCGCACCGCCACCAACGCGGCGGTGCTGAACGACCTCGAGACCGGCGCCACGTCGTTGTGGCTGCGGCTCGGGCAGCCGGCGGGCTCGCGATCGATCGAGCTCGGAACGCGCTCTCGACGGCGTGCTGCTCGATCTCGCACCTGTCGCGCTCGACGCGGGCGCACGTGGCCGATGCGGCGCGGGCGCTGCTCGAGCTGCCGGCCCGGCCGACGTGCGCGGCTCGCTCGGAGCAGACCCGATCGGGTGGCGTGCGCGCACCGGCGCCGAGGTATTCCCGCTTGCCGAGGTGGCCGACCTCGCCCGTCCGCACCAGCAGCTGCGGATCGCGACCGTCGACGCGACGATCTACCACGACGCAGGCGCGGGCGACGCGACCGAGATCGCGGTGGCCACCGCCGTCGGAGTTGCCTACCTACGCGAGCTGACCGACGAGGCGTTCTCGGTCGAGGAAGCGCTGAGACGGATCGAGTTCCGGTTCGCGGTGACCGCCGACCAGTTCGCCTCGATCGCCAAGCTGCGCGCCGCACGGCAGCTGTGGCGGCGCGTCGCCGAGTTGTGCGGCGTCGACGACGGCAAGCAGCACCAGCACGCGGTGACGTCTGCGGCGATGATGACCCGCCGCGACCCGTGGGTGAACATGCTGCGCACGACGATCGCGTGCTTCGCCGCGGCCGTCGGTGGTGCCGACGCCATCACCGTGTTGCCGTTCGACATTGGCGATCGGGTTGCCCGACGACTTCGCGCGACGCATCGCGCGCAACACGCACGCCGTGCTGCACGACGAGTCGAGTGTCGGCCGGGTCGTCGATGCCGCCGGCGGGTCGTGGTTCGTCGAGTCGTTCACCGCCGAACTCGCGCAAAGGCGTGGGACGAATTCACCGCGATCGAGCGCGGCGGTGGAGCGCTCGCCGCCCTCGACGACGGGACGATCTCTGCATCGATCGGGGCGACCGCGAGCGGCGCGCGCCGACGACATCGCGCACCGCCGGGCGCCGATCATCGGCGTCACGCGAGTTCGCATTTCCCGGACGAGCCCGCGCTCGACCGCGTGCCGCCCCCGCCGGCACCGTGGGGCGGCCCGCTCGAAGCGGTGCGCTGGGCTGCAGAGTTCGAGCAGCTGCGCGATCGAGTCGAGGCCCTCGACCCGCGGCCGGCGGTCTTCCTCGTGGCGCTCGGCCCGTTCGCGCAACACAGCGCTCGGCTGTCGTTCGCGCACGAACCTCTTCAACGCCGGCGGATTCCTCATCATCGTCGGGCACCGTCGACGAGTTCGCTGCCGACGGCTCGCCGATCGTCTGCGTGTGCTCGTCGACACCGTCTACGAGCGAGGCGGCGGACGCGATCGAGAAGCTGCGCTCAGGCGGGCGCGAGTTCGTCTGGCTCGCCGGTCGCTACGTCGACGCCGGCGCCGACGGTCAGCTGCTACGCCGGTTGCGACGCGCTCGACGTGCTGCGCACCACCGAGGAGGCCGTGCGACATGAGCATCCCCGACTTCGGCTCGGCCGAACTGGCCTCCGCACCGCGCGACACAGCGCCGGCCGATGCCGGTGATCAGGAATCCTGGGAAACGCCGGAGGGCATCGTCGTCCCGCCGCTGTACACCGCGTCCGACCTCGACGGTCTCGACTTCCTGCACACGTATCCGGGCATCGCTCCGTTCCTGCGCGGGCCGTACCCGACGATGTACGTCAACCAGCCGTGGACGATCCGGCAGTACGCGGGCTTCTCGACCGCCGCCGAGTCGAACGCCTTCTACCGGCGCAACCTCGCGATGGGCCAGAAGGGCCTGTCGGTCGCGTTCGACCTGCCCACCCACCGCGGCTACGACAGCGACAACCCACGCGTCGTCGGCGACGTGGGCATGGCCGGTGTCGCGATCGACTCGATCTACGACATGCGCGAGCTGTTCGAAGGCATCCCGCTCGACAAGATGTCGGTGTCGATGACGATGAACGGCGCCGTGCTTCCCGTCCTCGCGCTGTATGTCGTTGCTGCGGAGGAGCAGGGGGTCAAGCCGGAGCAGCTCACCGGGACCATCCAGAACGACATCCTCAAAGAGTTCATGGTCCGCAACACCTACATCTATCCGCCGCAGCCCTCGATGCGGATCATCAGCGACATCTTCGAGTTCACCTCGCAGCACATGCCGAAGTTCAACTCGATCTCGATCTCCGGCTACCACATCCAGGAAGCCGGAGCGAGCGCCGATCTCGAACTCGCGTACACGCTGGCCGACGGTGTCGAGTACATCCGTGCGGGCATCGCGGCCGGGCTCGACGTCGACAAGTTCGCGCCGCGGCTGTCGTTCTTCTGGGCGATCGGGATGAACTTCTTCATGGAGGTCGCGAAGTTGCGCGCGGCGCGGCTGCTGTGGGCGAAGCTGGTCAAGCAGTTCGACCCGGGCAACGACAAGTCGCTGTCGCTGCGCACGCATTCGCAGACGTCCGGCTGGTCGCTCACCGCGCAGGACGTGTTCAACAACGTGATCCGCACCTGCGTCGAGGCGATGGCGGCAACGCAGGGCCACACGCAGTCGCTGCACACGAACGCGCTCGACGAGGCGCTGGCGCTGCCGAGCGACTTCAGTGCCCGCATCGCGCGCAACACGCAGCTCGTCCTGCAGCAGGAATCCGGCACGACGCAGGTGATCGACCCGTGGGGTGGCTCGTACTACGTCGAGAAGCTGACCTACGACCTCGCACGTGCGGCGTGGGCGCACATCCGAGAGGTCGAGCAGGCCGGCGGCATGGCCGCGGCGATCGACAAGGGGCTGCCGAAGCTGCGCATCGAAGAAGCCGCGGCGCGGACCCAGGCTCGCATCGACTCCGGACGCCAGCCCGTCATCGGCGTGAACAAGTACCGCCTCGCCGAGGAGGATCACCTCGACGTCCTCAAGGTCGACAACGCCGGTGTGCGCAAGCAGCAGACCGACAAGTTGCGCAGGTTGCGTGACGAGCGCGACGGCGACGAGGTCGCGTCCGCGCTTGCAGGCGCTGACCAACGCCGCGGAGAAGAAGGACGCGAACCTGCTCGAGCTGGCGATCGACGCGGCGCGAGCGAAGGCGACGGTCGGCGAGATCAGCGATGCGCTCGAGGCGGTATACGGTCGGCACTCGGCGACGATCCGCACCATCAGCGGCGTCTACCGCCAGGAGGCCGGCAAGGTGGACCTGATCGACCAGGTGCGAGCGGCGACAGCGGAGTTCGAGGAGGAGCAGGGCCGCAGGCCACGCATCCTTGTCGCCAAGATGGGGCAGGACGGCCACGACCGCGGCCAGAAGGTGCTCGCCACCGCGTTCGCCGACCTCGGCTTCGACGTCGACGTGGGCCCGCTGTTCCAGACTCCGGCCGAGGTCGCGCGGCAGGCCGTCGAGGCGGACGTGCACATCGTCGGCGTCAACTCGCTCGCCGCAGGGCACCTGACGCTCGTCCCCGAGCTGCGCGACGCGCTCGCCGAGCACGGCCGCGACGACATCATGGTCGTGGTCGGCGGCGTCATCCCGCCGCAGGACTTCGACGAGCTCAGGGCCGCGGGCGCCGCCGCGATCTTCCCGCCCGGCACCGTGATCGCGGAGTCGGCCCTGGAGCTGCTCGACAAGCTCAACGCCCAGCTCTCGTCCTCATGACCCGTCCACAGTGGTTAGTTGCGGCCACAGTGGTCAGTTACAGCTGACCACTGTGGACCGAACTCACCACTCTCGCGAGTTGGCGGACGGGGTACGGGACGGGAACCGGGCCGCCATCGCCCGCGCGATCACGCTCGTCGAGTCGCGCCGGGCCGACCACCGCGCGAGCGCGCAGCAGCTGCTCGTCGAACTGCTGCCGTACGCCGGCCACGCGCAGCGTGTCGGCATCACCGGCGTGCCGGGGGTCGGGAAGTCCACGTTCATCGACCAGCTCGGGGTGAATCTGATCGCGGACGGCCACCGCGTTGCCGTGCTCGCGGTCGACCCGTCGTCGGGCAGGACCGGAGGCAGCATCCTCGGCGACAAGACCCGCATGCACCGCCTCGCCGCCGATGAGCACGCCTTCGTGCGGCCGTCCCCCAGCCGGGGCACGCTGGGGGGCGTCGCGCAGGCGACCCGCGAGACGATGGTCGTGATGGAGGCGGCCGGGTTCGACGTGGTGCTCGTCGAGACGGTCGGTGTCGGCCAGTCGGAATACGTCGTCGCGGACATGGTCGACACCTTCCTGTTCCTGACGCTCGCCCGTACCGGTGACCAGCTGCAAGGCATGAAGCGCGGCATCCTCGAACTGGCCGACGTGATCGGCGTGAACAAGTCCGACGGCGAGCACACGCACGAGTCGCAGCAGGCGGCGCGCGAACTGTCGGGCGCGTTACGGCTGCTGCGGGGCGCCGACGACGACTGGCAGGCGCCCGTCGTGACGTGCAGTGCGCTGCACAACGAGAACCTCGACCGGGTGTGGAAGCACGTCCAGCGGCACCGCGACCGGCTCGAGCAGCGCGGCGAGCTCGTCGCGAAGCGGCGCCGACAGCTCGTGCAGTGGACGCGAGCGATGGTGCGTGACCGCCTGCTGGCCCGGCTCGACGCGGAGGACGTGCGCGCGGTGGTCGAGCGCGTCGAGGCGGCGGTGCTCGCCGACGAGATGACTCCCGATCAGGCGGCGGACGAGATCGTGCGCTCGCTGGACGGGACGCAGTGAGCGAGAACATCGAAGACGTCGAGGAACAAGCAGCGGACATCCCGGAACCGGGCACGCCGACACGTCGCTCGATGGGGGCGCTGATCCGGCACCACGCGGTCGACACGAGACCGATGGCGATACCCGCCTACAAGCGCCTCGTCATCGGGCAGGGCACCGCGTTCATCGGGTCGATGCTGACGCAGGTCGCCGTGCCGGTGCAGATCTACGCGCTGACCCACTCGTCGCTCTACGTCGGCTTCTTCGGCCTCGCCGGGCTCGTCCCGATCATCGTGTTCGGTCTGTACGGCGGCGCCATCGCCGATGTCCTCGACCGCGCCACGCTCTACTTCTGGTCGTCGATCGTCACGTGGGTGATGACTCTCGGCCTGCTCGCGCAGACGTTGTTGAATCTGGGCAACGTCTGGCTGATCCTCGTGCTCGTCGCCGTCCAGGCCGGCGCGTTCGCGATCGCGTCCTCCACCCGTGGCGCGATCACCCCGCGCATCGTCCCGGCCGAGCTCGTGCCGGCCGCGAACACGCTCAGCTTCACGGTGGGCAACTTCGGGCAGGTCGTCGGCCCGCTGATCGCCGGCCTGCTCGTCGGGCTGAACCACGGATTCGCATACGCCTACGGCATCGATGCCGTGCTGTTCACGACCGCCCTGTACTCGGCGTTCCGCCTGCCGCCGATGCCGCCGGACGAGAACTCATCGTCCACGCTCGGACTGCGCTCGGTCGTCGACGGCCTGCGCTTCATCGCCACCCGTCCGGTCGTGATCATGTCGTTCCTCATCGACATCGCCGCCATGGTGCTGGCGATGCCGCGCGCCCTGTTCCCGGCCGTCGCCGACGAGCGGTTCCACGGCACGGTCGGGCCGCTCTACGCAGCCATCGCGATCGGGTCGGTGATCGCCGGGGTGTCGAGCGGTTGGATCGGCCGCGTGCAGCGGCAGGGACGGGCGCTGACGTTCGCCGTCGTCGGCTGGGGTCTGGCCGTCGCGGTGTCGGGGCTGGTGCACCAGCTCTGGCTCGTGGTCACGCTGCTCGCGGTCGCGGGCGCCGCCGACCTCGTCAGTGCGGTCTACCGGCAAACGATCCTGCAGACCTACGCCCCGGACGAGATGCGCGGCCGCATGCAGGGCGTGTTCATCGCGGTCGTGGCGGGCGGCCCGCGCCTCGGCGACGTGCGCGCCGGCGGGATGGCCGCGGCGACCACTGTGTCGTTCTCGTGGGTGTTCGGCGGGATCGCATGCGCCGTGGTCGTGCTGATCGCCGGCATGCTCGTGCGGCCGTTCTGGAACTACGCAGGCAAGGGCTAGCGTCGCGTTCATGACGTTGACCGGAGAGCAGTTCGAGATCGGGGCGGGCGAGTTCCGCGCGACGATCACCGAGGTCGGCGCCGGGTTGCGCGGGTTCACCCACCGCGGCGTCGACGTCACCGTCCCGTTCGACGCCGACGAGCTGCCGCCGTGGTGCTGCGGGGCGGTGCTCGTGCCGTGGCCGAACCGGATCCGGGACGGCAGGTACACCTTCCTCGGCGAGAGCCAGCAGCTGGCGCTGACCGAGCCGGACAAGCACAATGCGATCCACGGTCTGGGCCGGTGGGCGCGGTGGACGGCGTCGGTGCGCCAGGGCGATCGGGTCACGCTGGCGCTCGATGTCGTCCCGCAGAAGGGCTTCCCGTTCGAGGTGCGCGTCGAGGTCACCTACGCGCTGCACGCCGAGCTCGGTCTTTCGGTGTCGGCGTCGGCGCACAATCACGGCACTCGGCCCGCGCCGTTCGGTGCCGGATTCCATCCGTATCTGTCGACGCGCGGCGCCGCCCTGGACGCGACGACAGTGCGCATCCCCGCGGCAGAGCGGCTCCTGATGGACGAGGCGCAGGTGCCGGTGGGGGTGCAGTCGGTCGAGGGCACGCCGCACGACTTACGGGCGGGGAAGCAGCTCGGGACTTTCCGGATGGACGACGGCTTCACCGGTCTCGAGGTCGAGGGCGGCCGCGGGTCGGCCGAGGTGCACGCGGCGGGGGCAGGCGCGAGGTTGTGGTTCGACGAGACGTTCCGCTATCTGCAGGTGTTCACGAAGGACGATCTCGACGGTGCCGGCCCAGGCGTCGCGATCGAGCCGATGACCTGCGCGCCCGACGCGTTCAACTCGACCCACGGGCTGATCGTGCTCGATCCCGGTGGCACCTGGGCCGCGTCCTGGGGCATCCAGCCGCTCGAGTGACGTGCCGGCGCATTGAGTGACGTCCCTGGACTTTGAGTGACGGCGAAATCGCCGTCACTCAGCCACGGGGGACGTCACTCAGCCACGGGGGACGTCACTCAACCGCGGGGGGCGTCACTCAGTCCTCTCGATGCGCGCGAGGCGCTGCCGGATGTCGTCGAGCGCGGCCCGGATCGGCGCCGACAACCCGCTCAATGAAAGGACGTCGCGGGCGTGCGCCCACCCGGCGAGCGCGGCTCGCACGGCGGCACGGAGTGCATGCGGATCGGCGCCCATCCGGGTGAGGGTCGACGCGACCAACTCGTCGGTCGGTCCGGCGGCGAGCGCGATCAGTAGATGCTCGCACCCCACGAAATTGTGCCCCAGGCCGTGCGCCTCCTCGACGGCACGGGACAGTGCGGCCTCCATCGGGCCGGCCGGATGTCGCCGCGCCAGGGCGTGCAGCTCGTCGGCGACGTCAGCGACTTCGATGTCGAGGGCGGTCAGCACCGAGATCGCGAGATTCGTGCCCTCGGCCACGAGTCCGTCGAAGAGGTCGACCGTCGTCGGTTCGCGATCGACAGCCGCCGACCGCGCGGTCGCGATCGCCGTGCGCGCTCGGTCGGTGAGGCGGTTCGGGTTCGATTCGGTGGCCGCGGGCTCGCCGGCGGCGGCCACCGCGTCCGCGAGCGCGTGCTGGCACACCGACGACACGGGGATTCCGGCCACCTTGACTGCGGCCGCCAGGTCCTCGGGGAGATAGACATTGATCTTCGGCATGCAGCACTCTCCTTGGGGTTAGGAAGTAGGTATACACCGTTTCTAACCCCAAGCGCTAGGAGCGGATCTTCTGGTATCGCTCGAGGGCCACCTTGCGTTCGACCGCGTGGTCGACGATCGGGTCGGGGTAGTCGGCCGGCCCCGGATCGATCGTCCACGGCTCGTGCACGGCTGCGCCGTCGACCTCGCGCAACTCGGGAATCCACCGGCGTACGTAGTCGCCGTCGGGGTCGAACTTGCGCCCCTGCGTGATCGGGTTGAACACGCGGTAGTACGGCGCCGCGTCGGTGCCGGTGCCGGCCGTCCACTGCCACCCGTGCTGGTTGGACGCGAGGTCGCCGTCGACCAGATGCTGCATGAAGTGCCGCGCGCCGTGCTGCCACTCGATGTGCAGGTCCTTGACCAGGAACGACGCGACGATCATCCGCACCCGGTTGTGGATCCAGCCCTGCCCGAGCAACTGGCGCATCCCCGCGTCGACGATCGGGTAGCCGGTGCGCCCGGTGCGCCACGCCTCGAACGACTCGTCGAACGCCGTGGACGGCGGACCGGTGTAGGCCATCGCCTTGAACTGCGGCTGGAAGTAGTCACGCGCGCTGTCGGGCCAGTGGTGCAGCACGTGGGCGTAGAACTCGCGCCACGCCAGTTCCCTGCGGTAGGTCTCGTCGCGTTCGCCGAGGTCGGCGAGCAACGTGCGCGGATGGACGCAACCCCACTTGAGGTACACCGACATGTGCGAGGTGTGGTCGAGATCGGGACGGTCACGATCGTTCGGGTAGTTCTTCAGGTCGGACGTGCGATACGCACGCCACGCCGCGAGCGCGGCGTCCTCGCCCGGTTCGGGCAACTCGAGCGTCTTCGGCAGCGCCGGGTCCTTCGGGATGTCGATGCCGTCGAGGCCGGTGTGCCAGTCGACGCGTCCGGTGACCGCCGTCGCCGGCGCGCGCCAGCCGTGTGCGGCCCAGGCACGGTAGAACGGCGAGTAGACCTTGAACGGCTCACCGTCGCCCTTGACCACCCGGCCCGGGGTGACCGCGTACGGCGAGCCCGTCCGCACGAACCGGATGTCGCCCAAGGCCTTCTCGACTGCCTCGTCACGCCGCGAGCCGTACGGGTTGAAATCGGCGCTGACGTGCACCGCCCCGGCCCCGGCCTCCTCGGCCACCTTCGGCACCACCTTGACCGGGTCGCCGCGCCGGACCAGCAGCGCGCCGCCGTGGTCACGCAACCGTGCATCGAGATCACGCAGGGTGCGATACAGGAACGCGGTGCGCGGCGCGCCGGCCGGTTTCAACAACGCAGGGTCGAGCACGAACAGTGCCACGACAGGGCCGTCGTGCGCTGCCTCGTGCAGCGCGGGATGGTCGCGCAGGCGCAGATCACGTCGCAGCCAAAGGACGGAGGTCACGCGCGGGCCCGTCGAATGCTCATGGGGCGAGCCTGCCCCGTGCATCCGACACGGTAACCGGGCAGGCTGGTGGTCATGAACAGCAACGATCCCAATGACGGCCGGGCCGACGAGGACATCTACGTGGGGGGTTTCGCGGGCAACGACCAGGTCGATCCGTCCGAGTCCCTGACCGGCGACAACACCGACGATCCGCTGGACGCCGGATACTCGCCGCCCGAGCGCGCGTCGCACAGTTGGCGCGGCGACACCGCCGACGAGGCGCGCGAGGGCGAGTCGCTCGACCAGCATCTCGCCGAGGAGGAGCCCGAGGTCTGGGACGAGACCGACGACGATGTCGCGGCCGAACCGCGCACGGGACGCCTCGTGGCGCCGGACGAGGGCGCCCACGAGCGGACGGAGACCGACGAGGTCGCCGAGGACGTGGGCCCGGCCGGCTACGCGAGCACCGCCGAAGAGGCAGCGATGCACGTCGTCGACGACGGCCGGGAAATCTGATGCAGCTCACGAAGTTCACCCACGCCTGCGTGCGTCTCGACGACGGCGACCGCAGCCTGGTCATCGACCCGGGGGTGTTCAGCGAGGTTGCCCAGGCGCTCGACGGCGCGGACGCGGTGCTCATCACCCACGAACATCCCGACCACATCGACGTCGACACGGTGCGCTCGGCGCTCGGCAAGGACTCGCGGCTGCGGCTCTACGCCCCGTCGTCGGTCACCGGGGGGCTCACCGGTCTCGGCGACCAGGTGGTGACCGTGGGGCCCGGTGACAGCTTCGAGGCTGGCGGATTCGCGGTCACCGGGCACGGCGGGCAGCACGCGGTGATCCACCCGACGATCCCGGTCATCACCAACGTCGGCTACCTGGTGGCGGGCGTCTATCACCCCGGCGACAGCTTCTTCGTCCCGCCGGAGCCGGTGCAGACGCTGCTGGTGCCGACCAACGCGCCGTGGTCGAAGGCCGCCGAGGTCATCGACTTCACCGTGTCGGTGCGTGCGGCGCGCGCACACCAGATCCACGACAGCCTCGTCACGGACGTGTATGCCGGGATGGTCGAGGGGCATCTGCAGCGCATCGCCGGCCCGCACGGGGTGGAGTTCGCGCATCTCGAGCCGACCGAATCCGTCACGGTATGAGCGGCCACCGATGAGCGGCGCCGGATGAGTATCGAGGTCGCGCGCGAGGTGCTCGCGGCGCACCCGATCATCGACGGCCACAACGACCTGCCATGGGCCATGCGTGAACTCAACGGGTACGACACTGAGGCGTATCCGCTCGACCACCGGCAGACCCGCACCCGCACCGACCTCGTCCGGCTGCGCGACGGCGGGGTGGGCGGGCAGTTCTGGTCGGTGTTCGTGCCCGGCAACCTCAGCGGCGACCGGGCGGTCACCGCGACACTCGAGCAGATCGACTTCGTGCTGCGCATGGTCGCCGAGTACCCCGACCATCTGCAGTTGGCCCTGAGCGCCGACGACGTCGAACGAGCCTTCGCCGAGCACCGGGTCGCCTCGCTGATGGGTGCCGAGGGCGGGCACAGCATCGACAGCTCGCTCGCCGTCCTACGGGTGCTGCACTCGCTCGGAGTGCGGTACATGACGCTCACCCACAACGACAACGTGCCGTGGGCCGACTCGGCGACCGACGAACCGGCGCACGGCGGGCTGACCGAATTCGGCCGCGAGGTCGTCGCCGAGATGAACGGTCTGGGCATGCTCGTCGACCTGTCGCACGTCGCGCCGACCACGATGCGTGACGCGCTCGAGACGTCCGTCGCGCCGGTGATCTTCAGCCACTCGTCGGCGCGGGCCGTGACCGATCACGTTCGCAACGTGCCGGACGACGTGCTCGGTGCGCTGGCAGGCAACGGCGGCGTGTGCATGGTGACGTTCGTGCCGGCGTTCGTCTCGACCGCTTGCAAGGAATGGGACGACGAGGTGCTTGCCGAGATGGCCGAGCGCGGTGCCGACCGTCGCGACTGGGATGCCTACACCGCGGCCGAGGCCGACTACGCGCGCCGTCATCCGGCGCCGGTGGCGACCGTCGCCGACGTGGCCGACCACGTCGACCACGTGCGGGAAGTCGCCGGGCTCGCGCACGTCGGCATCGGCGGCGACTTCGACGGCTGCGAGCCCATGCCCGCCGGCCTCGACGACGTGACGGGTTACCCGGCGCTGATCGCCGAACTGATCGATCGGGGGTGGTCGGAGACCGACCTGGCCGCGCTCACCCGCGAGAATGTCATCCGCGTGCTGCGGGATGCTGAGTCGACCGCTCGTTGAGGGTTGCCCACAGCTGTGGACAAACTTGTGGACGATCCCGTGTACAACCGGGTCCGGGCTGGGGATGAATTCGGTCACCCTGGGGACAACCGACGGTCGTCCAGAATTCATCTGGAAATAGTTGCGCCAACCCCTTGCGCGGTCACGGCGCGAGCCGATAAAACTGTGCACGTCGCCGACGGCGGAGATCGGATCGGGGGAGACTCCGAACGAGAATTGCTTGGGAAACCTGATGATTCTCGCCGATTCTCGTTGTCGGAGGTGATTCGGCAAGGCCCACCGGCCGAGTATTCGGCAGGCGGGGCAGCTGAATCGAGCGGGGCCTTTCTGTCTCATACACGGAAAGGCCCCGCTTACTATTCTTGCAATTGTTTTCCGGAATTCTCGATAGCGTCGTCGACGACGTCCGCGAGGGCGCGGTAACCGAGGTCGTTCGGGTGGAAATGATCGGCGGCGAGCTTGCCCCGCCACGACGTGGTTCGCGGGTCACGCAGCTGCGCGACGATCAGCCCGCGCTCGGCGGCCACGTGCTCAATCACCGCATTGAAGGCGCTCGCCGGGGGCGTCGGGTTCGGCAATGTCGTGACCACCGCGCCGGCCGGGAGCTGGCGCAGGATGCGATCCATCCGCTCGGGCAGACGATCCCGGTAGCGCCGACCGATCAGATCGTTCGAGCCGATCATGAGCGTCACCAGCTGGGGCAGGCCGTGCCGTCCGGCCAGCTCGGCGAGTGCCGGGATCTGGCGATCCAGCACGTCCGCCGTCCGTGCTCCGCTGACACTGAGATTCAGAAGGCGCAGACTCGTGCCGCGCGCCGCGAACCGGGCCTGCAACTGCCCGACCCAGCCGCGGTCGTACGCGGACGCGCCGATGCCCTGCGACAGCGAGTCGCCGAGAGCGATCCACAACGGGCCGGTCGCCGCGATCGCGGCCCGGTTTGCCGCCCCCCACTGCGCCGCGAACGGCTCGACGTCGCGCTGCACGCGGGCGACGCCCGGAACGACCCGTCCGGCGACAGTCAGGAATCGCCCCCGCGGGCGCACGTTCAGATTCGAGTACGCGAACGATTCGTCGACCACGCCGGGCAAACACGGCAGGTCGCTCGGAGTGTTCCCGCATGAGAACGTGGATGGGTGAGTTCGACACCTGCACCCTTCGAACTCGGCACCGACGGGCCTACCCGCATCTTGGTCGGGGTGGACGGGTCGGACACCTCGATGCGGGCCGGTGCCTATGCCGCCGGACTTGCCCGCCGCCAGAACTCGCACCTGATCGTCGTGTTCGTCGCCCCGACGGGTGGCATCGCCGCGGGGATGGCCGCGACCGCCGGCGCCCTGATGCAGGCCCACGAACAGATCGCCAAGGACATCGAGACCCAGATCGCGCAGGCGATCGACCGCATCGGCGTGCCGACGAGCTTCGTGCGGCGGCGCGGGAATCCCTATCTCGAGCTCGTCCAGGTCGCCGAACACCTGCGCGTCGACGCGATCGTGGTCGGCGCCTCGACCCGGTCGGGACATCTGCTGGTCGGCTCGCTCGCCGGGCGGCTCGTCCGCGACGCGAAATGGCCGGTGACGGTGGTCCCGTGACAGTTCGTCCACGTCTCGGCAGGATCCGCTCAAGATTGCCCCAAGCTGACACCACATGCTCGGTTGTGAAGCACGGGTGAAGTAAGCTGGTCACGGGAGGGGAAGTGGAGAGCATCGCGACGTCTCACGCGCACATGCCGGGAGCCCATGAAGCGCCGCGCTTTTCCGGTATGCAATTGCTGGACCGGACCGGCTCGACGTCGATCTACGCTGCCCGCGAAGTCGGCACCGGCCGCGGAGTGGTCGTCAAGGTCATCGACGAGGGCGCTCCGGCCGTGACCCACGAGGCCCTCGAGCGCGAGGCCGCGTACCTGGCCATGCTCGGCACCCACCCGCACATCATCACGCTGTACCACCGCACCGAGCTCGCCGACGGCCGACCGGCCCTGGTGCTCGAAGCGTGCCCGGGATCCGCGGCCGACGCGATCCGCGAACAGCGCCTCACCGTTCCCGGTGCCGTGTCGATGGCGATCAAGATCGCCGGCGCGCTCGAGACGGTGCACCGCGCCGGGCTCGTGCACTGCGCGGTGCGTCCGCAGAACGTGCTGCTGACCGAGTTCGACGAGCCGGTGCTCGCCGACTTCGGCGCGACGGTCCCGAGCGAAGGCAGTCACGCGTTCGTCACCGCCCACGAGACGACGGCACACACTGCGCCGGAACTGCTGCTCGGCGAGGCGCCGACCCCGACCACGGACGTCTACGGGTTGTGCTCGACGCTCTACGAGATGATCTCCGGACGCCCGGCGTTCCGCGCCTACGACCGCGAGTCGCCCGCGGCGGTCAGCCTGCGGATCCTCGCCGGCGGCGTGCGCCCCGTGCTCGGACCGGACGTGCCGCTCGAACTGTCCGATCTCGTCGTGTGGGGGATGCACGCCGACCCGCGCGAGCGTCCGCCCAGTGCCGCCTGGGTCGGCGAGGAGCTGTCCCGCGTCGAGCAGCAGAACGGCTGGCTGCGCACGCGGATGGTCACCGGCGAGCCACGGCTGCACAGCCGCCGGCGGCGCCGTTTCTTCCGGTAGCCGCCGCCGTCCTGGTACCTTCTCCGACGGTTGTTGGCGAGCTTGTCGCATCTCCGGTTGGAGCGGGCAGTTGGCACGACCCGGGTCGCGCGAGGTGTGCGTCCCGTCCGCTCTGCATGGAGATCAGCATGACCCAGGGAACCGTCAAGTGGTTCAACAGCGAAAAGGGCTTCGGCTTCATCACCCCCGACGAGGGTGACCGGGACGTCTTCGTCCACTTCAGCGGCATCGCCGGCAACGGCTACCGCAGCCTCGAGGAGAACCAGCGCGTCGAGTTCGACCTCGAGGCCGGCCCCAAGGGGCCGCAGGCGAGCAACGTCCGCGGGCTCTGACCGCACGCTGCTCCATCCCCGAGGCCGCCTGACGATCCTGGTCCGCATGTGAATCGTGCATTAGGGTTCCGTGCACCGACCGGGAAACCTCCGGCAGGCGCACCGGGTCAGGGGGTTCCGTGCTGTCGATCCGCTCTGTCCCGTTCGGCGGGCTGACCGTGGCCGCCATCGTCGCCGGAGCCCTCGTCTTCCCCCTGTCGAGTGCAGCTACCGCCGCAACGCAGGTGACGGTGGTCGGCGGTGCGGCCGTCCCGACGCACGCTCCTTCGACCGACGAGGTCACCTACACGATCTCGGTCGGGGATGCGTCCGCCGGCGGCGTCGTGCTCAACGCGCACCAACCGGCCGGGACGATCGCGTCACCGGTCGGCGTCGAGGTCGACGGTTCACGGGCCCGACCCGGAACTGTCGACCAGGTCGGCAACGGGCTGCGCATCCGCCTCGGTAGCGGTGCCGATTCCGCGCACGGCGGCACGCTCGGCGTCGGTAACCACACGGTCAGCTTCGACACCGACGTCACCTCGCTGCCGGGCGGATCGGCCGCCGCGTACTCGGTCGTCGACTACGCGGCCGGTGCGCGGACGCGACACGTCACGTCCCCGCGCATCCCGCTCGCGCTTCCCGACATCGCGCTGACGAAGCCGAGCGGCAGTGGTGAGAAACGCGTGTTACCGCTCGGGACGGGCGTCGACGCCGACTTCGAGGCGATCCTGTCCAACAGTGGCGGCGGCGCGCCGTCCGCCTCGCTCACCATCTCGCTGCCCGTCGGGATGAGGATCGACCGCGGTTTCGGCGTCTACCGCGACGACCAGTACCGCAGCGAGGTCGACCCCGGCGGCGCCAAACTCGGCTGCAGCACGGTGGCAAGCCACATGGTCCGCTGCGTGCTCGGAGCCGTGCCGGCCGGCACGAGCGCTCTACTCGACATCCCCGTGCAACCGACGTCTGCGGCGCACGTGGGAAAGGTCGGCACCTTCCGGGTCGCCGCCGTGTCCGACAACGGTCTGGAGGCGACCCGTGCCGACAACGCGGTGCGCGGATCGGTGCGCTACTCCGGCACGGCGCACCTCGTCGTGACAATCGCGCCGCACACCCGTCGCGTCCCGGTCGGGCATACCGGACGGCTGATCGTCTCGGCACACAATGCCGGTCCCGACCCGGCGCTGCGAGCCCTCGGCCTGGTGGCGGTGCACGGCGTGCACTTCACGATCACCCGGTTGCGCGGTGTGCCGATCGCGTCGGCCGCCAGCAGCATCCGAGCACTCGCGCGCCGCGGCTGGGGAGCGCGCTCAGGCACACGCTCGCCGGCGACGGCTGCCACCGCCGGCGGCAAGCCGCTCGTGCTCTGGCGGGCAGGAACGATCAGGTCGGGACGCACCGCCCGCGCGATCGTGACGGTCAAGGCCCGCTCGGCGGGACGCGACGAGTTGCTCGTCGGCACCGGTTCCTCCGCCGGCGATCCGCCGTGCGCGGGCGTGAACCCCACGCCCAGGTGCAAGTCGTTCGCCTTCGCCCGGCTGATCGCGAGCAGACCGGCGCGGCACCGTCCCGCGTCGCACTCGGTCACGCCGGTGCCTACCGCAGCGGCGCACCACAACCGTCCCGTGCCCGGTCTTGCCGACACGGGGCCGCGCGACGCCGACCGCGTCGCCGCTGCCGGTGGCCTCGCAATCGCGTCCGGCATGCTGTTGTTGGTACTCGGGTCGGTACGGCCACGACGCGCACGCGCACGAACGCACTGACTTTGCCGACTGGCGAGACCCCGTGAACCGACCGCTGGTCGTCACCGAGGACGAACAGGCGCACGCGGCTGTGACGAATGAGCTGCTCGGCGCCGGATGGCAGATCGCGGCTGCGCCGGGCGGTGACGACGTCGTGGTCGCGCTGACGGTGCGCGAGCCCGCGGATGCCCGGGCCGCCGTGCTCATCGCCCTCGGGGGAGCCGGACTGCTCGTTCGCGCCCGCGCCGGGGCGCGGGTTGTCGACGATCTCGTGGAGGACCTGCGGCGCATCGGTCCGGTGCTGCTCGCGAGCACGTCGTCCACGCTCGCGCTGGATGTCGAGACCTGGCGGTTGCTGCATGCCCTCGGCCAGGGCGCGACCCTCGCCGTGGCGGCCGCGGGGCTGCACATGTCCGCGCGCACGGCCAATCGGCGTGTCACCGTCGCCCGCGAGTTGCTGGCCACGCCGACCCGCGCGCAACTGCAACGTGCGATCGCCGGTGCGGGACGAGTGCGGCCCGCGCCGTCGCTCACGAGTCGCTGGCGGCCTGCCAACGGTTGACCGCGCCGAGCCGCGCCCGGGCCGAGGCGATCTGCGCCGCGATCGTGGTCGGTGACAGGCCCAGACTTGCCGCGATCTGCTCGGTCGACAGACCGCGGGCGACGAGGTCGAGCACCTCTCGCTCTCGCGCGGTCAGCTCGCCGCGCCGTCCGCGTGGCGCGCTGCTGCGCACGCCTCGCTCTCGCAGCGACCGGCGCGTGCGGCCGAGCAGCGGCTGCCACCCCAGCTCGTCCAGCTCGGTCTCAAGGGCGAGCAGTGCCTCGCGCGCCGCGTCGGGATCGGGATCGGCGTGTGCGGCCAGCCAACGACAGCGCAGTTCAGCGCGGCGGTGCCGTCCGCGCCAGAGCTCGGCTGCGCGCGCGAAATGGTCGTGCGCGACTGCGGCTTCGTCCCCGGCGAGAGCGACGAAGCCGGCATGTTCGAACGGCGCAGCCTCGACGACCGGCGCATGCGGCTCGGGCACCGTGTCGACCACGGGTCGGCCCAGCCGCCATTGCGCATGTGCCAGTGTGAGCAGCGGGAACAGCTGCTGGCCGCCGGGCGGGGTGAGCGACACGGCTTCGATCGCGTCGGCGCGGGCGGCCTCGTCGTCGCCGCTCCACAGCTCGGCCTCCGCGCGGGCGAACAGCAGGCTGCCGCGGCCGTAGTAGTCGCTCGCCGCGGTCGGTGGCGAGCACCCGGTCGAGTTGTTCCACAGCGCTCTGCTGCCGGCCGAGATCGGTCAGCGCGAGCGCGAGCGTGACCGCGAGCTGGTCGACGGTGCGCGCGTCAGGAGCGTCGGCAAGCAACGCGGGAACGGTCGTCAGCACGTCGCCGTACTCGCCGAGGTGCATGGCCGTGTTGGCCGCCATCGCCCGCATCTGCAGCATCCAGGTGCGCAGATGCAGCTCGTCGGCGCGCCGCGCGTACCGGTCGGCGAGCGCGCGGGCGGCGACAAGGTTCCCGTCGCTCTCATAGGTGGCGATCAGGTTGTTGGCCGAGGTGAACTCGACCATCAGGTTTCCTGAACCCACGGCGCGATCGACGGCGTCGGCGAGATGCTCGGCAGCGCCGGGCACGCCTGCCATCGATTCGCAGGTACCCAGGACGGCGAGCGCCCGGGTCTGTTCCAGCCCGCGCTCGTCGGCTCGTGTGAGGGCAGCACGCGCGAGCTCGAGCCCGCGCGTGAAGTCGCCGACGGCGAGGGTGACGACCCGGGCGTACTCGATCTCGAGCAGCAGCCGGTCACGATCGTCCGCAGCGGTGTCGGTGAGGCCGGCCTCGTAGGCGGCGAGGGCACCGTCGTCGTCGCCGGTCTCCCAGCGCACCCGGCCGACAATGCCCTGCCAGCGTGCGTCCGTGCGGGCCGGCAACTCATCGAGCAGACTTGCCGCCTGGCGGTAGTAGCCGGCGTCGACGAGCTGCTCGACTGCCTCGGCGGCGAGCTCTGCCGCGCGCTCAGGCGGGGCGCAGGTCGTCGCCAACTGGAGCAGCGCTGCCCGTTCCCCCGGACGGGAGCTGGCGCGGGCGGCTTTCAGCGCGACGTCGAGTGCCTGGTCGCGCAGACCTGCTGCCGCGAGCGCTCGCGCCGCCAGCGCGTTCCGGCCGTCGGCAACCGCGAGTTCTCCCACCGTGGCCCAGAGGTCATGGCAGCGCTCGGGAGCATCGGCGAGTTCGGCGCGCATCACCTCCGCGAGCAGCGGATGCCTCGGCCGGACGAGCTCGTCGTCGATCACCGCGAGGCCACCGGAGACCAGGGCCGCGACATCGGGGAGCCAGCGTGCGGGCAACGGCTCGTCGGCCAGGGCGAGCAGCGCGAAGCCGGTGTACGCGTCGTCGCCGACGCGCCGCACCCGTCCGATCAACGTGCGCCGCAGCCCGGCGTTCGGCGACGGGTCAGTGCCGAGCTCCTCGATCAGTAACGGGTTCCCGCCGCACCGTCGGGCCAGGGCGGCGGCCTCGGCGGGATGCAGTTGCGGATGGAGCGCGACGGCAAGGGCGGTGGCGTCGTGTTCCGGCATGGCCGCCAGCTCCAGCACGACCGCCCGGGCGGCGAGCGCGGCAAGCGCGGCGTCGGTGCCGGGGTCGCCGCTACGCACGGTGACGGCCACCGTGGTCGAGGCCGGGAGGGCGGCGAGAACCTCGAGCGTCAGCGCGTCGGCCCACTGCAGGTCGTCGAGCACGAGCGGAGTCGCCGCACACTGCTGGGAGACCCATTGCGCCGTCCACGCCGGGTCACCGATCGGGACGGGCCGTCCGAGCGCCTGCTGTAGAGGTAGCAACGGCGTCCAGGCGAGCGAGCGGAAGCACTGGCCGTGGTGGCTGCGCCGACCGTCGAGCGCCGCGGTGACGAGCGCCGTCTTGCCCGTACCGGCCTCGCCGACGACCACGAGGCCGGGCCCGGACCGCAGCGCGGCGCGCGCTCGCGCGAGCTCGATCTGCCGTCCGACGATCATCTGTGCAGTGTGCAGGATGCGCGTCGCGCATGATCACGAGGCGCTGGCGGCCGCGGGTTCGGCGCCGACGCAGGGCGGCAACGTGTACAACGCGAAGAACTGCTCGGCCGCCGACGCATCCCCCTCGACGGCCAGATCGCCGGTGGCCACGGAGTCGGCGAGCGGGCGTCCGCCGTAGGTGACAGCGGCGAACATGCGCGGGTCACCGGCGATGATCGCGTCCGGATCGGTGGCCTCGCCCGGCTCGATCGTGAGCTTCTTGCGAGCGACGTGGGCGACGAACGGTTCGTCGTTGGCGTGCAACTGGATCGTGAGTTTGACGCCGTCCGCGAGTGACGCGTCGAAGTTGGTGCGAAGCGAGAGCACGAGCGAGGTGACGCCGAAGTGCAGATCCTTGCGGTGCTGGGGATCGCGGGCGGCCCAGCGTCCGAGCAGCTGCATGACGGGCTCGAGCTCGCGCGCCCAGTCGGTGAGGTCGTACACCCACACGGCAGCCGGCTTGGGCAGCTTGCGGCGGGTCACCAGTCCGGCGCGCTCGAGTTCGTCGAGCCGGTGCGACAGCACGTTCGCGCTGATGCCGGGCAGGCCGTCCTTGATGTCGCCGAAGCGTTTCGCGCCGAGCATGAGTTCACGCACGACGAGCATCGCCCAACGTTCGCCCACGAGTTCGAGCCCGTGGGCGACCCCGCAGGAATCCTCGTACGTCCGGTTGGTCGCCATACGTCGACGATACTACAGAATCACTTTTTAGGAGCGGAAACTTGCCAAAGAGGAGTCGATTTGGCTACGGTCCGTTCGACGACCTGGTAAGACCACGAGAAACGAGGGACGAGATGAGCACCGACCTGACGACCCGGATGCCGGATCGCGCACGCTGGCTTGCGCTGTACGTGCTGTGCGGGAGCATGCTGATGATCGTTCTCGACGCGACGATCGTGAACGTGGCGCTACCGGCCATCAAGACCGAATTGAAGTTCGACTCCTCGAGCCTGGCGTGGGTCGTCAACGCCTACCTGATCGCGTTCGGCGGTCTGCTGCTGCTCGCCGGCCGCCTCGGCGACCTTGCCGGCCGCCGCCGCGTGTTCCTGAGCGGACTCGCCGTGTTCACCGCGGCCTCGGCCGTGTGCGGGTTGGCCGTGAACCAGCAGATGCTGGTCATCGCGCGGTTCGTCCAAGGTGCCGGCGGAGCGCTCACCTCGGCGGTCGTGCTCGGCATGATCGTGACGATGTTCCCCGAGCCGCGCGAGCAGGCCAAGGCGATCGGCGTCTTCGCGTTCGTCGCCTCCGCAGGTGGCGCGGTAGGCCTACTGGCAGGGGGAGCCATCACGCAGGCCGTCAGCTGGCACTGGATCTTCTTCGTGAACGTCCCGGTGGGTGCGGTAGTCGCTCTCGCGGCCTTGCGTCTCGTTGCTGCCGACAAGGGCCTCGGGTTCGCACACGGTGCCGACGTCGTCGGTGCGGCGCTCGTGACGACGGCGTTGATGCTCGGCGTGTACACGATCGTCAAGCCCGCCGCCGAGGACGGCTGGCTCGCCACGCAGACGCTGACGCTCGGCGGCCTCAGCATCGCGCTGCTCGTCGCGTTCGTCGCGCGGCAGCGCACGGCCGGCAGCCCGCTGATGCCGCTCACGCTGTTCCGCTCGCGCAACCTCGTCGGCGCGAACGTGATCCAGGTGATCGGAGCGGCCGGCATGTTCGGAACGTTCTTCCTCGGCACGCTGTACCTGCAGAACATCAGGCACTACGACGCGATGCAGATCGGCCTGGCATTCCTACCGGTCACGGTGTGCATGGGCACCCTCTCGGTGCGGTACTCGGAGAAGCTGATCACGCGCTTCGGCGCCCGCACGACGTCCCTGGCCGGACTGGTGCTGATGGCGGTCGGGCTGGCCCTGTTCGCCATCGCGCCGGCTGACGCCGACTACGCGACACAGCTGCTGCCGACGATGGCGCTGCTGGGCCTCGGCGCCGGGACGTGCTTCCCCGCGCTGGTCGGGCTGGCGATGTCGGGCGTGAGGATGGAGCAGGCGGGGCTGGCGTCCGGCCTGGTGAACACGACCGCGCAGGTGGGCGGCGCGCTCGGGCTCGCCGTGCTGGCGACGCTCTCGACCACCAGGTCGACCGCGCTGGCCGCATCGGGTCACTCTGCGGTCGGCGCGCTGATGGGCGGCTACCACCTCGCGTTCTGGATCGCCACGGGCCTGCTCGTCGCCGCGGTCGCCATCGGCGCAGCGCTGCTGACCAGGTCCGTCCCTGCCGTGGCTGCGGAGCCGGCCGAGGTGCGCGGCGAGCACGCCATCGAGCGCACGGGCGTTGCAGCGGAGTCGGTGGCATGAGCAAGGTCTTCATGCACGCAGTGGTCTCGGTCGACGGGTTCATCGCCGACTCCCGCGACGACGTCGGCCCCCTGTTCGACTGGTACTTCAACGGCGACGCCGAGATCGTCGACGACGGCCCGTTCAAGGTCACCCGGACCTCGCTCGACTACGTGCGCCCCATGTGGGAGCGCATCGGGACGACCGTCATGGGACGACGGTTGTTCGAACTGACGAACGGATGGGAGGCCAAGCCGCCGGCCGGCGATCACCTCGTCGTCGTGTCGCACCGTCCCAAGCCCGACGGCTGGCACCCGGAAGCGCACGTCCCGTTCTTCGCCGACATCGCCGAAGCGGTCGCGGCCGCAAAGGATCTCGCCGGCGACCGCGACGTGGCGATCACCGCCGGCGACGTCGGCGGGCAGGCGCTGGCCCTCGGACTGGTGGACGAGGTCGCGATGGACGTCGTCCCCGTCGTGTTCGGGTCGGGGAAGCGGTACTTCGGTTCGGTCGAAGGGCAGATCATGCTCGCCGATCCCGACGTCGTACTGCAGGGGCGGCGCGTGCTGCACGTTCGGTACTCCGTCAACTGATCACGACGTGAGATCGGCGACGAGCTTCTCGAGTGCCTCGCGGCGCGTCAGGTCCGACCGGAGGTAGCTCGCCCGCCCGCCGGCCCTGACCGTCCACGCCTGCGTCCCGAGTCGGTACGGGTCGTCGCGCCCCTGCGGGTCGATGTGGATGTCGAGGTCGGGGTCCTTGCGGTCGACGGCCTCGCGTGCCAGATCGGCGATGTCCGCGTCGTACAGGGTCATGCCAGCATCTCACCACTTTCGTGGCCGGCTCGTCGGTGCTTTCGGCCAGGCCGGGCGAGCGGAGCGCCCGCGCGTGTCACATCGCGCACGGCGCCGGTGTCTTGATGTCGACACCGCCACGAGGAGGACCCATGAACAACGCACGAGTTCCGGCAGCAGAGATCACCGGACTGTACGGCGCCGCGGTCAAGAGATTCAGCAAGAAGCTGCTCGGCAGAGTGCCCGCTCCGCTGGGCGTCTACTGGCACAACCCGGCCGTGCTCAAGACGACGATGCGCATCGGGGCGAAGGCGCAGAAGTGGGACGCGTGCGACCTGAGCCTGAAGTCGTTCGCCCACATGGCTGTCGCGGCGCAGATCGGGTGCAGCTGGTGCCTCGACTTCGGCTACTTCCAGGCGTTCAACGAGAAGCTCGACCTCGAGAAGGCGCATGCGGTTCCGCAGTGGCGTCAGTCGACCCTCTTCACGCCGTTGGAGCGAGCAGTGCTGGGCTACGCAGAGGCGATGACGCAGACCCCACCGACGGTGACCGACGAGATGGTCGCCGAACTGCTCGAGCAACTCGACGCGGCCGCCGTCGTCGAGCTCACCGCATTCATCGCGCTGGCCAACATGAATGCGCGCGGCAACGTAGCGCTCGGGATCGAGTCGGACGAGTTCGCTGCGTCCTGCGATCTGAAACCGTTGCAGGTGCCGGTCCTACGCTCACCGGCATGACAGACGATCCGTTCGTCAGGTACCGCAATCTGCTGTTCACGGTCGCCTACGAGCTGCTGGGCTCCGCGGCCGACGCCGAGGACGCTGTGCAGGAGACCTGGCTGCGCTGGGATGCCATCGGAGCCGACCGCCGGGCCGAGGTGGCCGATCCGCGCGCGTACCTGGTGCGGATCGCCAGCCGGCAGGCGCTCAATCGGCTGCGAACGCTGGCTCGTCGCAGGGAGGACTACGTCGGCGAGTGGTTGCCGGAACCACTGCTCACAACTCCTGACGTGGCCGAGGATGTCGAGCTCGCGGAGAGCGTGTCCATCGCCATGCTCACCGTGCTCGAGACGCTGACGCCCACTGAGCGCGCGGTGTTCGTGCTGCGCGAGGTCTTCGATCTCCCGTACGACGAGATCGCCGCCGCGACCGGCAGGTCGACGGCCGCCGTGCGGCAGATCGCGCACCGCGCACGATCGCATGTCGCGGCACGCCATCCGCGCGTCGATGTCGACCGCGCCGAGCAGCGGCGAGCGGTCGCACGCTTTCTCACGTCCATGCACACCGGCGACCTGCAGGGTCTGATGGATGTGCTGGCCCCTGATGCCGTGCTCATCGCCGACGGCGGCGGTGTCGTCGCGGCAGCGCGGCAGCCCGTCGTCGGTGCGAAGAAGATCGTCAACCTGCTCGGCGGGTTCAGCCGCGTCGCGTCGGACGCGGTGGTCGAGCCGGTCGTGCTCAACGGTGCCCCGGGCGGTCGCGTGCTACTCGACGGTGTGGTCGACACCGTCATCGGCTTCGCGTTCGAGGGCGGCCGCATCAGCCGGATCTTCGCCGTCCGCAACCCGGAGAAGCTGCAACGCTTCAGCGAGGAGACCGCGCTCGCCCGCTGATCATGGTGGCTACGACGACGAGGTTGTTCGTGCTCGTGTCGCCGAGCTCGTACTGACACGTGACGAGAACAAGATCAATACCCGGAGCGCACGCCGGTAGGACGAGATTGCCGGCCTTGGAGGACACCCCGATCGAACAGATCCGATATCGGATCCGGTGTGCACCGGACCGCACGATGATGGCGTCGCCGACGCGGGAGTCGACAAGCCGGGTGAAAGGGCAGACGTGGTAGTGGCAGGCGTGCCCGTAGACATAACTCGGGCCGCGTGCAGCCCGGTCGGGGTAGGCCGACTGTTCGATCCACGCTGCGGTGTCCCACTGTTGCGCGCTGCCGTGAGGGGGATCGATCGGCTCCACGGCGCCGCCGGCGCCCACCGTGGCCGCGAGCGGGGCAACCGCAACGCGAATGTTTCCCCGTCCGGTGTGCACGACGAGGGAGAACGCTCCGCGATAGTCGGAATGCCCTGGGCGCCTGTGCGGCGTTGCCGCCGGCGACCCCCGTGGCGGCGAAGTCGGAGCCGTGTTGTGCGAACGCCCAGGCACGCTGGTTGCTGCGAGCCACCAGTGCTGCGCTGAGGACCCGCCGGAATGCCGGATCCCCCCGACGGTCAGCAGCGCGGTAGCTACCGAGATGACACCGATAGCTACCGCGACACCGAGAACCGACGGCTTGCTCAGCGCGCCGATCGAGCGACCATCGTCAGAAGACCGGCCCCGAGGAAGGTCAGGCCGAGAGCCAACAGCAGCTCATTCGGTCCGTGGTCCGGCCCGCGCTGGGGCGGGCTGTCGCCGGTAAGGCCTGCGGGCGGTGTGAACGGAGTGCTCACCGGCGGAGTGTGCACCGGCGGCGTGCTCACTGGCGGCGTGTTGGCCGGGGGCGTCGTTGCCCGAGTTCTCACCGGCGGAGTCTTCACTGGCGGGGTCTTCACCGGCGGGGTCTTCACCGTGGTCACCGGGGGGTCTTCACCGGCGGGGTTTTCACCGGAGTGGTCACCGGCGGCGTGCTGACTGGTGGCGTCGTAACCGGCGGCGTGGACGATGTCGGAGGGATCAGGTTGTTGGTGATCGAGACGGTGCAGATCACGATGGCGCCACCGCCGTTGCCGGAACCGTTGCACTGATTGACGGTGACGGGCAGTGCGGAGCTCTGGGTCGAGGGGGTGACGGTGCACCTCACCCGCATCGTCGCGCCACCGCCGTTACCGGCCGTATTGCACTGAGTGATGGTGGCGCCAGTCGTGTTGCCCAGAGGTGTGCAGGCAAGGGTGGGTTGGGTACCACCGCCCGTTCCCGACCCGTTGCACTGATTGATCGTCGCCGGGCTGGTTGTCGCCGGACCGGTGATGTTGTTGACGATGGCCACGGTGCAGGTGACGGTCCCGCCGCCACCGCTTCCCGAACCGTCGCACTGAGTCACCGACGTGGTCAGGGCCGTGAATGGGGTCGTCGTGACGGTGCACGTGGGCGGGGCGTTCGCAGCGCCATGGCACTCCCTGACCCGCACCGTCGAGCTGGTCTTGCCGGTCGCCACGTTGCGATTGTTCGTGACGGTGACCGTGCATTCCACAGCTTGACCGCCGACGTTGTCGGTGCCGTTGCACTGATTTACGGCGTGGGCGACCGCGGCCTGCGCGCTGGACGGGAGAGCGGCGCCTGCGACCGCACCCCACAACAGCAGCGCCATACCGAAGAGGGCCAGGCCGCTGGAGAGCAAGCGGCGCGTCTGCGTGATCGGGGGGCGGCGGCGGGCGTGTCTGCCGTCGCGGAACAGTGATGTGCGCATAGTTCTCGGACCTTTGGTTGCGTCTCTGGCGGGCAGGACTGCCTGTCCAGCTCATGCAAACCCCGACGGCCTCGACGCCCCTGCGCCGCGCAACCGCAGCGAACTCGCTGCGAACACAATGTCGACCTGGTCCGAACCCTACACCCAAACCAAACAAAATCTTAACATCCGGAGCATCGAGTTCCGCCTTCGCGGCTGGCGGGTTGGGGGCGCACCGCGCGTCGTCGCGCGGGCAAACCTTCCGCAAAACTTGACACGGATCTTACTTCCTCGGAAGATAGTTCCATGGCGGACGTCGCACCAGGTGTGCGCACGCCACAACCGGAAGAAGCCGAGTGAACCGAATCGTCATCGCCGTGAGCCGTCGCATTCGCGACTCTCGCCGCCATGTTCCTCGGGGCCCAGACGGCCGCAGCGGCGACCGAGGGCTACACGTGGTCGCACGCCGCCGGGCATTGGCCCGTCGTCTACGTCGAGGACCACACCGACGGCAACTGGTCGGTCGCCGACTCCGTTGCAGGCTGGGGCAGCGGGCTACGGGTAGGCACGTGTGAAGCGGGTGCCGGGTGCATTCGCATCACCAGCCCCGTGCGCGGCAAGTCCGCTCCGTTCGGCCAATCGTTCATCTACGCAACGAAGAGCACCATCACCCGAGTCGACATCCAGATGAACGCTTCCGACGAGGCCCAGCCCGCGAACGTCCGAGAAGTAGCGACAGAACACGAACTCGGTCACGCCCTGGGCCTTGCGCATGACACCTCGTATCACGGCATCATGAACGCGACCGCCTGGGGTTGCGACCACATCAACGCCTTCGCCCGCCACGAATTGGCTGACCTCTACCGCCGCTGACGCCTGCGAGCGGCTGCCGGTGGGCAGGGCTGGGCCGACCGAGCGAGTCGCTGCGGCGCCCGGGAGGTTACGGATCTGCAAGGGTGCCCCCGGCAGGATTCGAACCTGCGACGCCCGGCTTAGGAGTCCGGCGCTCTATCCCCTGAGCTACGAGGGCTTGACCGTCCTGAAGAATACGGGCCGGCCCTTTGCACCTGGCATCGTCGTCCGGGCCGACAGAATCTGGCTGCCCGGCGACGATGCCGGGTGCAACGTCGTCTCGGCGGCGACGATGCCGGATGCAATGTCCGGACGCGAAATCCTCAGGCCCGGACGGCGTCGACGAAGCGGTGGGCCGGCTCGGCGAGGCGGTCTCGCATCGCGGCGAAGGTCGCCGCGGCGCGCGTGCCCGACCAGTCGGCCGGCAGCAGTTCGGCGGGCAGGCCGGGATCGAGGTAGGGCAGGCGGCGCCAGGCCGTCAGTGCGCGGATGTAGTCGCCGAACGCTTCGGCGTCCTCGATCGGGCGCCGCCGACGCCACCCCGCAAGGACGGCGTGAGTTGATGCGCTCGAACTCCGAGTAGAGGGCGTCGAGTTCGGCCAGGTCCCACCAGCCGGCAATCTTGTCGGTGACCGCGCCGAAGCCGAGGTGGTCGGCGCGGAACAACTCCACGTACGGGCCGAAACCCGCGCCGGCGAGCACCTCGCGGGCCTCGTCCTCGAGATGTCGTGGCGCGATCCAGATGCCCGAGCTGACGGTGCCGAAACCCAGCCAGGCCAACCGCGAGCGGAGCAGATGACGCTTGTCGCGCTCGGCCTCGGGGACGCTGAACACCGCCAGCAACCAGCCGTCGGACAACGCCGCCTGCTTGCGGTCGAAGATCCGCCGATCGCCGAGCTCGAGCATGCGGCGGGTGTGCTCACCGATCGTGTAACCGGCGCTGCCGTCGACCCGCTCGGGCGTGATGACCGAGCGCCGCTTGAGCCGCGAGATCGCCGATCGCACCGCCGGTTCGTCGACGCCCAGCTGCGCCATGAGCTTGACCAGAGCGGCCACGCTGAGCCACCCGTCCGACTCGCGCGCGTACAGCCCGTACATCGTGACGATCAGGGCCCGCGGCGGTAGCGCGGTGGCCTCCTTTGCCCGGCTCACGCGGCGCCACCTCCCGTCCGGCATATGACGGCTCCTTGACTACCGTAAGCATAACGGCATACTGGCGGTATGGCGCCGGACCCGGCCGAACTCGTCGCGAGCGGCCACGTCGACACGTTCTGCCGTGACCACCTGCCGCCCCACGATCAGTGGCCCGAGCTGATCTTCGAGCTCGACGACGTGCAGTACCCGCCACGTCTGAACTGCGTCACCGAACTGCTCGACCGCACGATCGACGTGCACGGCGGCGATCGGGTCTGCCTGCTGACGCCCTCCGGTGAGACGTGGACCTACGCGCAGGTCAGGGCGCAGGTCGATCGCGTCGCGCGGGTTCTCGTGCAGCGCCACGGCATCGTGGCCGGCAACCGCATTCTGCTCCGCGGGCCGAACAATCCCTGGGTGGTCATCTGCTGGCTGGCGACGTTGCGCGTCGGCGCCGTTGCCGTCACCACGATGCCGCTGCTGCGGGCCAGCGAGCTCACCACCATCGCCGGCATCGCCCGCATCGACCTCGCGATCTACGACGACCGGTTCGGCGACGAACTCGACCGTGCCGATCTCGGCAACGCAGCGAAGGTCGGTTACGCCGAACTCGAGGCGGCAGCCGGCAACGAGTCCGACGATCCGTTCCCGAGCGCGGACACCGCCGCCGACGACGTGGCGCTGCTCGCGTTCACCTCGGGCACGACCGGACGTCCCAAGGCCACCATGCACTTCCACCGCGACGTCCTCGCCATCGCCGACACCGTCGGCAAGCACGTGTTCCGCATCGTTGCCGATGACGTCGTCACGGGCACGCCGCCGCTCGCGTTCACGTTCGGACTCGGCGGACTGCTCGTGTTCCCGATGCGTGTCGGCGCGAGCACGCTGTTGCTCGAGAAGGTGACACCGGCCGAACTCGCCGATCACATCGAGCGCCACCACGTCACGGCCTGCTTCACCGCGCCTACCGGATACCGCGCGATGGTCGCGAGCGGTAACGGCGAGAAGCTCCGCGGGTTGCGACGCGCCATCTCCGCCGGCGAGCACCTGCCGAAGGCGACGTGGCAGAGGTTCTACGACGTCACCGGCGTGCGTCTGATCGACGGCATCGGCTCGACCGAGTTGCTGCACGTGTTCGTCTGCGCCGCCGACGACGACATCCGTCCCGGGACGACCGGACGCGCCGTGCCGGGCTACCGCGCGACGATCCTCGACGATGCCGGCAACCCGGCACCCGTCGGCACGCCAGGGCGGCTCGCGATCAAAGGACCTACCGGATGCCGCTACCTGGACGACGACCGGCAAGCGCAACTACGTGCAGCACGGCTGGAACCTCACCGGCGACGTGTTCGTGCAGGACGCCGACGGATACTTCACCTACGTGGCCCGCGGCGACGACATGATCATCTCCTCGGGCTACAACATCGCCGGTCCCGAGGTGGAGGAGGCGCTCAACGCGCACCCTGCGGTCGCCGAGTGCGCCGTCGTCGGAGTTCCTGACGAGGCGCGCGGGCAGATCGTGACCGCCTACGTCGTGCTGGCCGACGGGTACCACGGCGACGACGCGCTGCGCGCGGAACTGCAGGACTTCGTCAAGCAGTCGATCGCGCCGTACAAGTACCCGCGCGCGCTCGAGTTCGTGCCTGCCCTGCCGCGCACCAGCACCGGCAAGATCCAGCGGTTCGTGCTGCGCGACCAGGCCCACTCCGGAGCGCAGTGATGCGCGTCGCGGTCATCGGCGGCGGGCCGGGCGGGCTCTACTTCGCCGCACTGATGAAGCAACTCGACGCCACCCACGACATCACCGTGTGGGAGCGCAACGCCGCCGACGACACGTTCGGTTTCGGCGTCGTCTTCTCGGACGAGACGCTGGGCGGCATCGAGCACGCCGACGAGCGCATCTTCGCGCAGATGCAGGCCGAGTTCGCGCGCTGGGACGACATCGACGTCGACTTCCGCGGTCGGGTGAAGACGAGCGGGGGCCACGGCTTCGCAGCGATGAGCCGCAGGCGGCTGCTCGAGATCCTGCAACAGCGGTGCGCCGAGCTCGGAGTCACGCTGCACTTCCGTACCTTCGCGCCGGACGTCGCGACGCTGTCGGCCGACTACGACCTCGTGGTGGCCTGCGACGGGCTCAACTCGACGGTGCGCAACCGTTACGCCGACACGTTCCGGCCGAGCCTCGAGGCACGACAGTGCAAGTACATGTGGCTCGGCACGACCAAGGTGTTCGACGCGTTCAAGTTCTACGTCCGCGAGACGCCGTACGGCGTGATGCAGATCCACGGCTACCCCTACGACGCGCACGGCAGCACGTTCATCGTCGAGATGAACGACGAGGTGTGGCGCCGTGCGGGCTTCGACGCGTTCGCCGACCACGACTTCGTGCCGGGGGAGTCCGACGAGAAGTCTGTCGACCTCGTTCGTGAGTTGTTCGCCGACGTGCTCGACGGCCACGAGGTGCTGACGAACAACTCGCGCTGGATCAACTTCACGACAGTGCGCAACGAGTGCTGGTGCCGCGACAACATCGTGCTGCTCGGCGACGCGGCGCACACGGCGCACTTCTCGATCGGATCCGGGACCAAGCTCGCCATGGAGGACTCGCTGGCGCTGGTCGCGTGTCTGCACGAGCAGCCCGACATCGAGTCGGCCCTCGCGGCATATGAGGCGGAGCGACGCCCGGTGGTCGTCTCGACCCAGCGTGCTGCGCAGGCGAGCCTGGAATGGTTCGAGAACCTGACGCAGTACATAGCTCAGGACCCGGTGCAGTTCGCGTTCAACATCATGACCCGCAGCCGCCGGGTGACCTACGACAACCTGCGCGTGCGCGATCCGGAGTTCGTGCGCGAGGTCGACGACTGGTTCGCCCGACACGAGGCGGCGCGCGGCTTCGGGACGGGCGAGACACGACCGCCGATGTTCCAACCGTTCCGGCTGCGTGGGATGGAAGTCGTCAACCGGGTCGTCGTGTCGCCGATGGACATGTACAAGGCGGTCGACGGCGTGCCGAGCGAGTTCCACTTCGTGCACTTGGGGGGCAAGGCGCTCGGCGGCGCGGGACTCGTGTTCACCGAGATGGTGTGCGTGTCGCCGGAGGGCCGCATCACGCCGGGCTGCGCCGGGCTGTACACCGACGAACACACCGAACGCTGGCGCCGCATCACCGACTTCGTGCACGCCGAATCCCACGCCAAGATCGGGCTGCAGCTGGGTCACTCGGGACGCAAGGGCTCGACGAAGCTGATGTGGGAGGGCATCGACGATCCGCTGCCCGACGGGAATTGGGACGTCGTCGCACCCTCGGCAGTGCCGTACCGGGAAGGCGTCAACCAGGTGCCGCGTGAGCTCACCCGCGATGAGTTGGCGCAGATCCGCGAGCAGTTCGTCGCCGCGGCCGTGCGCGGCGACGACGCCGGCTTCGACATGCTCGAACTCCACTGCGCCCACGGTTACCTGCTGTCGTCGTTCATCTCGCCGCTGACGAACCGGCGCACCGACGAATACGGGGGCTCGCTCGAGAACCGATTGCGCTTCCCGCTCGAGGTGTTCGCCGCGATCCGCGACGTCTGGCCTGACGACAAGCCGATGAGCGCGCGCATCTCGGCCACCGACTGGTACGACGGCGGTATCACCGCCAGCGACGCGGTCGAGATCGCGAAGGCGTTCGCGGCAGCGGGTGTCGACATCGTCGACGTCTCGACCGGGCAGGTCGTCGCCGACGAGAAGCCGGCGTTCGGCCGGTCGTACCAGACCCCGTTTGCCGACCGCATCCGCAACGAGGCGGGGATCGCGACGATGGCCGTCGGCATCATCTCGTCCTACGACGACGTCAACTCACTGCTGCTCGCCGGCCGGGCCGACCTGTGCCTGTTGGGACGTGCGCACCTGTACGACCCGAACTGGACGCTGCACGCGGCCATCGAGCAGGATTACTCCGGGCCGGGCGCGCACTGGCCGTTGCCCTGGCAGGCCGGTGCGCGCAAGCCGCAGTCCGGACGCAGCGACGGGCCCCGTCCGCGGCTGGAACTCGTCCGCACCGGCAGCACGGGTACCGCGCACCGGCGGTGGCACGGATGACGATCGCCCTCGTCACCGGCGCCGGGCGCGGCATCGGCCGCGCGATCGCCGTCCGGCTCAGCACGGCCGGCATGCAGGTCGCGCTCACGGCTCGCAGCACCGATGAGCTGGAGGTGACGGCCGAACAGTGTCCGGTACCGCCGCTGACGATCGGTGCCGACATCACCGACGCGAACGAGGTCGAGCGCATCTTCACCGAGATCGAGTCGCAATGGGGCACGGTCGACGTGCTGGTCGCCAATGCCGGCAGCGGCACCTCCGCGCGGCTCGACCGCACGACCGACGGCGACTGGCAGCGCATGCTCGACGTCAACCTCACGGCGCCGTTCCGGTGCATGCGCCGCGCCGTCCCGGCGATGCGAGCAGCCGGCTACGGACGCATCGTCGTGATCGCCTCGTCGGCAGCGCGCATCGGCGAGCCCTACATCGCCGCCTACACCGCGAGCAAGCACGGAGTGTTGGGGCTGGTCCGCTCCGCCGCGGCCGAACTGGCAGCGGCCGGTGTGACCGTCAACGCGATCTGCCCTGGCTACGTCGATACCCCGATGACCGACGTGACCATTGCCAGCATCGTCCGGCGCACGGGCCGTTCGCAGGCGGAGGCGCGCGCGACGCTGGCCGCCAAGCAGCCGATCGGCAGGCTGATCACCGTGGACGAGGTCGCCGCCGCGGTGCTGGCGTGTGTCGACAACGGCGCCATCAACGGGCAGGCGATCACGGTCGACGGGGGAGCGGTGCAGGCATGATCGAGCGCGTCAACCCGCCGCAACTCGCCCGACCTGCCGGCTTCGCGCACGCTGTCGTCGGCCGTGGCACGATCGTGTTCCTCGCCGGCCAGACCGCGATGGCTCAGGACGGATCGATCGTCGGCTCGGACGTGGTCAGCCAGTTCGAGGCCGCCCTGACGAACCTGCTCACCGCGTTGCGTAGTGCCGGCGGTACGCCGGGCGATCTCGCCTCGCTCACGATCTATGCGGTCGACCTCGCCGACTACCGCCGCAACGCGAGCGGCATCGGTGACGTGTGGCGGCGGCTCATCGGGCGCGACTATCCCGCGATGGCCGCCGTCGGTGTCACCCGGTTGTGGGACGACGAGGCGCTCGTCGAAGTACAGGGCTGTGCCGTGCTCAGCGACCCTGCCAGTTCGGCGGACGCTTCGCGTTGAACGCGGCGTGGAACTCGCGGTGGTCGGCGCTGGTCATCAGCAGTGCCTGAGTCATCGCGTCCAGTTCCATCGCCGGCCCCATCGCCATGTCGAGTTCGCGGGTGAGCAGCGACTTGGTCTGGGCATAGGCGAGCGTCGGCCCGTCGGCGAGCGTGCGAGCGAGCTCGGCAACAGCGTCGTCCAGCCCGTCGTTCGGGACGAGTCGCGACACGAGGCCGTAACGGTCCGCGGTCGCGGCGTCTATCGTGGTGCCGAGCATCAGCAACTCGGTCGCGCGTCCCAGCCCGATCACGCGCGGCAACAGGTACGCGGCCCCCATGTCGCCGCCGGACAGCCCGACCTTCGTGAACAGGAACGCGAAGCGTCCCGACTCGGTCACGACGCGGAAGTCGGAGGCGAGTGCGATGACTGCGCCCGCGCCGGCGGCGATGCCCTGGATGGCGCTGATGATCGGGATCGGGCACTCGCGCATGGCGCGGATGGCGTCGCCGGTCATCTTCGTGAACCGCATGAGGTCGCGCGGCTCCATCGTGATCAGCTCGCCGATGATCTCGTTCACGTCGCCGCCGGCGCAGAATGCCTTGCCCTCGCCGCGGATGACCAACGCGCGCACGTCCTGGTGGTGCGGCAGCTCGCCGAGCAGGTCGCGCAGATCGGCGTAACTCTCGAACGTCAACGGGTTCAGTTTCTCGGGACGGTCGAGGGTGACGGTCGCGACGCCGTCGGCCTTCGTGAACCGGAAGTGCTCCCAGTGCTCGGTGAGCGGGACGGACGCGCGAAAGCGGTAGTCGTCGGCCATCAGGTTTCCTCTCGCAGGAGGTCGCGGGCGATGATCGTGCGCTGGATCTCGGACGCGCCCTCGTAGATGCGCAGCGACCGCACATCGCGGTAGAGGTGCTCGAGCAGATGCCCTTGTTGCAGCGCTGCGGCACCGTGCAGCTGCACGCATCCGTCGATGATCGACTGTGCTGCTTCGGTGGCGAACAGTTTGGCCATCGCCGCACGGCGACTCTGCAGCTGCGGCTCGTCGCCTGCGTCGTACGCGCTCGCCGCCGAGTAGACCATCAGTCGCGCAGCCTCGAGTTCGGTCGCCATGTCGGCGATGCGGTGCGCGACCGCCTGTTGCGCGGCGAGCGGACCGCCGAAGGCTTCGCGCTGCCGTACGTGCCGCACCGTGGCGTCGAGCGCGGCCTGCGCCATGCCGACCGCGAACGCGCCGACGCTCGGGCGGAACAGGTCCAGCGTGCGCATCGCCACGCCGAAACCGGTATCGACCTCGCCCAGCACGTCGTCCGGGCCGACCCGCACGCCGTCGAAGACCAGCCGCCCGATCGGGTGCGCCGCCAGCAGTTCGAGGTGTTCGCCCGACAGCCCGGGCGCGTGGCCGTCGACGACGAACGCGGTGATGCCCCTGGCCCGGGCGTCCGGTGTCGTGCGCGCGAACACCGAGTACACGTCGGCCTCCGGCGCGTTCGAGATCCACAGCTTCTCGCCGTGCAGGCGCCAGCCGTCGCCGTCCGGCTCGGCACGCAACGACAGTGCGGCCGCGTCGGAGCCGGCGTTCCGCTCCGAGAGCGCGAACGCCGCGACCACCTCGCCGGACACGACGCCGGGCAACCATTTCTCGATCTGCTCCGCCGATCCGGCCTGCAGAATCGGGTAGCTGCCCAGACCCTGGAGAGCGAGCGCGGTCTCGGCCTCACCGCTGACCTGCGCGAGCGATTCGCGCAGCAGGCACAGCTGCATGGCCGCAGCGTCGCGGACGGGTTCGTCCGGGCGCCCACCGAACAGTCCGCGCAGCAGCTGCTGTCTGCCGAGCTCGGCGAGCAGCCGGCGGTTGACGTGCCCGGGAACGGTGCCGGCCACCAGAGGAACGATTGCCTCGGTCGCGATCCGGCGCACGTCCGCCGCATACTCGCGCTGCGCAGGCGTGAGCGAGAAGGTCATGGCCATCCAGACATTAGCTCAGGACGGCGCCGCATCGGCCGATAGGAGCTTATGCGCTACGTCCGCGTGCCTCGGCGACCGCTGCGCGCGACAGTGAACAGAGTGCGCGCCTGGTTACCCGAGGGCCGGTCGATCCCTGAGGAGATCTGGCTGCGGCGGCATTCGCTGATCACTCGGTTCGCGCTGATCCAGGCGCTCGCGCTCGGCCTGTTCGGACTCGCGCGCGGCTACGACCCAATGACGTGCGCGCTCGACGTCCTCGTCGTCGGTGCACCCGCCCTACTCGCTCGCGTGCCGACGGCGAGTCGCCGGCTACGCACGGTGTCGGCGACCTTGAGCCTGATGTGCGCGTCGATGGTGTTCGTCGACCTGTCGGGCGGACTGACCGAGGCGCACTTCCACTTCTTCGTCATGATCGGCATCGTCGCCGCCTACCAGGACTGGCTCGCCTTCTCACTCTGCATCGCAGTCACCGTGCTGCATCACGCGGTGATGGGTGTGCTCGCGCCGCACAGCGTGTACGGCTTCGCCTTCGAGTACCACGACCCGGTGAAATGGGCGCTCGTGCACGGGGCGTTCGTGCTTGCGGCGAGCGTCACGCACATCTTCGCGTGGCGCGCGATCGAGATGCAGCTGCTCACCGATTCCCTGACCGGTCTGCCGAACCGACTGGCGTTCGTCGAGTCGCTCGAGCGCACACTGGCCGCACGGGCGGGAGCGCTGAGCGTCCTCTACATCGACCTCGACAACTTCAAGGCGATCAACGACTCGGCGGGACACAGCGCCGGCGACGAGGTGCTGCGCGTGACGGCGCGGCGCATCAGCAGCGTGCTGCGGTCCGAGGACATGGCCGCGCGGCTGGCCGGCGACGAGTTCGCCGTGCTCGTGCGCGCCGATGCCGTTCACGCCGAGACCGTCGCCAAACGGATCCTCGCCGCGTTGCACGAACCGGTGGTGTGGAACTCCGGCGAATTCCTGGTCCTGGCGAGCATCGGCGTCGCCGACGCCGCCGAGGCAGCCACCAAGGACGCCGACGACCTGCTGCATCACGCCGACGTCGCGATGTACCTGGCCAAGTCCGAGGGACGCAACCAGGTCGTGGTCTACACCGGTGGCGTCGCCGAGCGGCTGCGCGACCAGGCCGAACTCGCCCGCGACCTGGCTACCGCACTCGCCGACGACCAGTTCGAGGTGCACTACCAACCGATCGTCATGAGCAGCACCGGTGCGTTGGACGCCGTCGAGGCACTGTTGCGCTGGAACCATCCCGTCCGCGGCGACGTCCCGGCCGGCGAGTTCATTCCGATCGCCGAGCAGTCCGGCGCGATCCGTCCGATCGGCATCTGGGTGTTGTCCACCGCCGCGGAGCAGGTCGCGACGTGGCGGCGCGAGCTGCCGGAATGCGCGAACCTGCGCCTGGCGGTCAACCTGTCGCCGCGTCAACTCGTCGACCCGAACCTCGTGGGAGTCGTCGCCGAGGCGCTCATGCGCAGCATGCTCCCTGCGAACGCGCTGATCCTCGAAGTCACCGAGAGCATGCTGCTGGACGATCTCGAGCATGCGCGCCGCCAGTTCGGGCGGCTGCGCGAACTCGGCATCTGCATCGCCATCGACGACTTCGGCACCGGCTACTCGTCGCTGTCGTACCTGGCCAAGCTGCCGGTCGACGAGCTCAAGATCGATCAGTCGTTCGTGCGCGACATCGAGGTCGATGCCGGATCGCGCGGGCTCGTCAAGGCGATCATCGACATGGCGCACGCACTCGGCCTGGCCACGGTCGCCGAGGGTGTCGAAGAGCCGGGCCAGCGCACGCTCCTGTCCGAGCTCGGCTGCTCGCGCGCGCAGGGTTACCTGTTCGCCCCACCCCTGCCCGCCGCGCAGTTCGCGGGCTATGCCGCCCGGCCGCGCCTGCGCGCCGTAGGAGATGTCGCATGAGCAACCTCGCGACCGGCCCGCTCGGCGGACACCTGACGCACATCCTGTTCTTCGCGGCCTGGATCCCGGTCTTCGCCGTGCTGTGGCTGCGCGAGCAGCGCGGGCAGCGAGGGGTGCTGCGCCGCGACCCGTGGGTGATCGGTGCCGCAGCAGGGCTGGTTGCCGCCGCGGCGACCCATTTCGCTGTGATGCCGGAGCACTTTCGCGAGGCCGCGCTCTACGGCTGGTTCTTCCTGCTCGCCGGGACGGCCCAGGTGGTCGTCGCGACCCTCGTCGTCGTCCGTCCGCGGGCCTGGATCCTGCGCGGCGCGCTGGCCGGGTCGGTTCTGATCGTCGCGCTCTGGCTCGAAACGCGGGTCGTCGGTGTGCCGCTCGGTCCCGGCCGCGGCGAGACCGAACCGGTCGGCGCGCTCGACCTGCTGGCCACCGGTGCCGAGGTGGCCACCGCGGCGTGCGCGTGGGCGGCCCTGCAGAGCTTGCTAGGCAGGCGAACTGCTGGTCGCCGGCGAGTTGCCCGCTGAGGTCTGCGTCGATGCGGGCGAGGAGGTCGAGGGCGACGTGCTGACGGTCGGTGTCGTCGCCGTCGACGACGATGCCGGCGCCGAGGTGTGCGTCGCGGTCGAGGGGCCGCCGCCCGGTGCGTGCGACGACGAGATGGACGGCGCCGACGACGTGTGCGCCGGTCGCGACGAGGTCGAGGGTGCCGCCGACGTGTGCGCGAAGGACGAGGTAGACCTCGTTGCGGAGGCCGACACCCGGTGACCGCCGGGGGGTGTCGTCGGCCCTGACGAGTTCGGCTTGTCGGACCTGTGCACGGCCGAGGACGTGTCCCCGGCCGGCGAGCGACCCGTCGCGGGGGCCAGCGCGGGCGAGTTGGAGTCGTTGCCGGTGAACAGGAAGATGCCGAGGGTCGTCAGGATCACCAACAGGCTGAGGACGGCGGCGATGACCATCCCGCTCGGGCGGCGACGCCGCGGCGGCGGCGGCGCAGCGGAGGGGACGCCGGCCGCGGGCGGCGCACCGGCACCGGGGACGGCGACCATGCCGGTGGGTGCCTCGGCGAACCCCGCCGCCACCGGAACGGCGATCGGCACCAGCGGCAGGGCTCGTGAGCCCTCGTTGCGCAGCGTGCGGGCGACCTCGCCCGCGGTGGGACGCAGGGCGGGGTCGTACTCGGTCATCGCGTGCAGCAGCCCCGGCCACGGCTCGGGCAGCCCGGCCGGCACGGCGGGACGCTGCGACAGCCGCGCGAGAGCAGCCTCGAGCGGCGGCCCGTCGAACGTGCGCTGCCCGGTCAAGGCCTCGAGCAGCACCAGCCCCAGCGAGTAGATGTCGGCCGGCGGGTCGACCGCCGACCCGCGCGCCTGCTCGGGCGCGAGGTAGGACGCCGTGCCGAGTGTGAAGTTCACGCTCGTCAGTCGCTCGGTGCCGAGCAGCCGCACGATGCCGAAGTCCGACAACCGGGCACGCACCGTGTGGTCGTCGTCGGACCGGTCTACACCCAGCAGGATGTTTTCGGGCTTCACGTCGCGGTGCACCATGCCCTGCGCGTGGACGTAGGCCAGACCGTCGGCCAGCTGGATGCCGATCTCGCGCGTCGAGGCCTCCGGCAACGGGCCCTCGGCGATGCGGGCGGCCAGCGACGGGCCCTCGATGAGCTCCATCACGATGTACGCGTGCGGTGCGGCGTCGAGCGAGCCGTCGTACAGCGCGATCAGATTCGGGTGGTTCAGCCGGGCCAGCGCGGCCACTTCGAGCTGCTGGCGCTCGATGCCGTGCGCGTTGGTGTCGGCCACCTCCGACGCGACGTGCTCGGCGCGGAAGACCTTGACGGCGACCAGGCGGTCGAGCACCTCGTCCCGGGCGCGGAAGACCTCGGCCATGCCGCCGGAGCCGATCCGTTCGAGCACGCGGTAGCGCCCGCCCACCACCCAGCCGCCGTTCGCGGGTCCAGCCGGGGGTTGTGGCGGTGTTACAGATGGGCCGATGGCCTGCGTGTCGTCCGAGATGGCTGTGCACTCCCTTTCCGTCACGATCATTGTTCCCGAAGTGACCGGTTGCGAATCGTGCGGTGCCAGCGGTCCCACATCCGCGCGCGAAAGCGGCCCGCCAGGGTACCGGCGGGCCGCTTCGCGGTGCGCAGTGCTGGGTCAGCCCAGCGTGAGCGCGGTGTCGTCGATGAAGAAGCTCGTGGCGAGCGAGGAGTCCTCCGTGCCCGTCCACTTGATCGTCACCGTCTGACCGGCGTACGACGACAGATCCACCGTGCGGACCGCGTAGCTGCCCTTGTTGAGGTTCGAGAACGTCTGCTTGGACGTCCCGTTCGCCGTCAGGGTCAGCTTGTCGTACGCGGTGCTGGTCGTCGTCTCACTGGTCGAGATCGACAGGTAGTAGGTCAGCGTGGCCTTGCAGCCTGCGGGGACGGCCACCGACTGGGACAGCGTGTCGGTGTGGGTGGAGCCGTACCCGTCGAGCCAGGCGTAGCCCGAGCCGGCATGTGCATGCGCCCCGTCGGTGTTGATGACGCCGGAGCTCTGCGTCCAACTCGTGGCGCCCGACTCGAAGCCGGGGTTGAGGAGCTTCTGGCCACTGCAGCCACCGCCGCCGCCCGAGGACGAGATCGTCCACGAGAACGTCGTGCTGCCGGAGGCGCCGGTGCTGTCCTTCGCCGTGACCGTCGTCGAGTAGGTCGCCGCCGTGGTCGGCGTGCCCGAGATCAGACCGGTCGAGGTGTTGATCGACTCGCCGGCGGGCAGCCCCGTCGCGGAGTAGGTCAGCGTGGCGCCGGCCGAGTCGCTCGCCTGGATCTGCAGCGACTTCGCGGTACCGACCGTGCCCGTCTGGCTGCCCGGGTTCGTCACCGTGACGGTGTTGCCGCCCGTGCCGCCGCCCACGATCGGGTGGCTGATGGCGCAGTTGTTGGTGTCGTTCGACCACGACGCCTGCTCGGCGAAGGTGCCGGTCGCGAAGGTGATGTTCGCGGCGCCGCCGGCCTGACCCGGCGAGATCCACGCGCACTCGTCGGAGTTCTCCTCGCCGTTGTACGAGCTGCCCGTGTGGTTGGTCCAACCGCCTGCCGGGTTCTGGTCGGACATCATCTCGTGCCACTCGTGGCCGAGCGTCATCGTGTAACCGTCGGTCATGCCGGCGCTGCCACTGTTGACGAAGTTGGTACCGCAACTCGCGCCCATGTCGATGTTGTACGGCTGGTTGCTGAACGCGATGTCACCGTAGGACGAGCTGACGCCGACGTCCTTGTTGTAGTCGTGCCATGCGCAGTAACCCTGCGTCGGACTCTGGTAGTTGTCCGGGTCGGTGCCGTGCGGGGACAGGATGACGTAGTAGGCGTCGCGGTTCGATGCCGCGGTCGTGTTGCCGAAGTGCGCGGCCGCGCCGACCGCTTCCTGGCCGAGCTGGGCGGCGGTGGCGCCGGACGGCGAGGCCTTCGAGTTGTCGTACCAGACGCCGGACAGCACGCCGCCGCTCTGGTACGGGATGAAGGCAGCGTTGGACGGGCAGCTGGTCGCGCCGCTCGAGACGTTCGGGCCGTCACACCACTGCGTCAGGTCGGCTGACCAGAGCTCGTTGTTCGTGCCGATGCCCTTGAACATCTGCTGGGCGGCGCCGGCCGCGCCGTACTGGTCGCCGCTGAACTTGAGGTTGCCGTTGGCGTCGGTGGACGACGTGCCCCACTGGGTGCCGTAGAAGACGAGGTAGACCTTGGAGTGGCCGCTCTGCACGCCGATCCCGTCGACACCGCCGCCGTAGGACAGGGTCTCGGAACCGGTGGCTGCGGTCGTGACGTGCTGCTTGCTCCAGCCCTTCATCTTGGCGTTGACTGCACGCGTCGGGATGACACCGTGGCGGTACGAGTGGGCGTAGGCAGGCGAGTACGGGTCGCGGACCCCGTTGGACCTGGCGGCGGGGGAGTGCGCGGGTGCCGCCTGCGCAGGTGTGACGGACAGTGCGGCGGTGGCAAGCGCCGCTGCCCCGACGAGGACGGTGAGTCCCCGAGCGTGCAGTTTCAAGACAACCTCCTGGTTGTGGGCCCCACGTCGGTGTGGGACGCCCAGAAGTTAGAGCCACGCACCGGCAATGTGCGGGCCGCAGAGCTGGCAGGTAGCGGAAAGTCCGGTACCTGCCAGTTGCGAGCTGGAACTTTTCCGTGCCGCCCGCTCGTCTCCCGCCGCGGAAGGAGGGTCCGATGAGACCTCGTGTCATCGCAGCGGCGCTTCTCACGGCGCTGGCTGCAGGCTGCGCGTCGTCCGCCGGCAGCGGAGCGGCCGCCGGCGGCGCGCCGGGGGGCGGCACCGCGAACGGCATCCCGCCCCGCAAGATCGAACTCGGCATCACCGCCGACGGGCGAACCGTATCGGCGCATCCGAACGACGTGATCGAGGTGCGCCTCGGATCGATGTACTGGCATTTCCACGCCGTGGCCGGCGGCGTGCTCTCGCCAGGCCGGTTCCAGCACCTGCCGGGCCACGGGCCGCCGGGCGTGGGGGGAACCGTCGTCGCCACCTTCCGGGTACTCAGGCCCGGGACGGCTCACGTCGCCGCGGCGCGGCAGAGCTGCGGCGAGGCGATGCGCTGCGTCGGCCGCCGCGGGACGTTCACCATGACCGTCGTCGTGCGCTGAGGCGGCGGCTACTGTCGGCTGCGTGGCTGCGGACGAACTGACGCACCTGGACTCCTCCGGTGCCGCGCGCATGGTCGACGTGTCGGCCAAGGACATCACGGTGCGCATCGCCCACGCGCAGGGACGTTTCGTCACGACGCCGGAGGTGATCGCGTTGCTGCGTCGCGACGGCCTGCCCAAGGGCGACGCGCTGGCCGTCGCGCGGATCGCCGGGCTGGCCGGGGCCAAGCGGACGCCGGACCTCGTGCCGCTGTGCCATCCGGTCGCGCTGCACGGCGTCACGGTCGACCTGGACGTGGGCGAGGACGCGATCGTGATCGATGCGACGACCCGCACGGCCGACCGCACCGGGGTTGAGATGGAGGCGCTGACCGCCGTGGTGGCCGCGGGCCTCGCGCTCTACGACATGGTCAAGGCCGTCGACCGGTCGGCGCAGCTGACCGACGTCCGGCTGCTCGAGAAATCGGGCGGCCGCAGCGGTACCTGGGAGCGCGCGTGAAGGCGGCGGTGATCACCTGCTCGAACCGGTCGGCGGCCGGTCAGCGGGCCGACGACTCCGGTGAGCTGCTCACGTCATGGTTGACCGACGCCGGCCACGAGGTCATCGCCCGGGTCGTCGTCCCCGACGAGATCGACGCTATCCGCACAGCCGTGCAGGCCGGCGTCGAATCGGGCGCGTCGGTCGTGCTCACCACAGGTGGTACCGGACTCACGCCGGGGGACGTGACGCCGGAAGCGGTCGGGCCGCTGCTCGACCGGGCGATTCCGGGGATCGCCGAAGCGTTGCGACTCGTCGCACGCGACCGGGTGCCGACCTCGGTGCTCTCTCGAGGGGTGGCAGGCACCATCGGATCGGCGCTCGTAGTGACGCTGCCCGGCTCGCCCGGCGGCGTGAAGGACGGCATCGCCGTGCTCACGCCGTTGCTCGAACACGCCCTCGACCAGATGCGCGGCGGCGACCACCGCCCTGGAGGTGGCGTATGAGTCACCCCACGAAAACGCGCCGCAAAGAACGCTCCACGCTTTCGCGGGAACCCCGGAAGGCCACGTCATGAGTGTCACCCTCTGCGCAATCAGCGATCAGCCGCTCGACGTCGCGGCGCACGACGCGGCTGCGGCCTCGGTCGAGGGCGGGGCCGTCGTCACGTTCTGCGGCGTCGTGCGGCGCAACGACCACGGCCGCGAGGTCGTCGAGCTGGAGTACCAGGGTCATCCCTCCGCGGCCGGCGTGCTGAGCGAGATCGCCGAGAAGCTCGCCGCCGAGCCGGACGTGCTGTCGGTTGCGGTGAGTCACCGCGTCGGCGTGCTGGCGATCGGCGACGTCGCGCTCGTCGCGGTCGTCTCGACCGCGCACCGGCACGAGGCGTTCGACGCGTGCGCGCGGCTGGTCGAACAGGTCAAGCACCGCCTGCCGGTCTGGAAACGGCAGGTGTTCGTCGACGGCACCGACGAGTGGGTCAACTGCCCCTGACCGCTTCTGGTAGCCACCGACCGAAATCGAGGCCGATTTCTGGTCGGTCGGTACCAAAAGGCGGGAGGTCAGCCGTTCTCGTGCGGAAGGTCGGCGGTCTGCGCCTTCAACGTCGGGTCGGTCGCCGGCGCCTTCGGCTTCGTGTCGAGGACGCCCTCGACCTTGGTGGCCACCGAGTGGATCTGCTCGCTGTACTTGCCGCCGGTCGCCTTGTCGAGGCTGCCTGCGACGACGTCGACACCCTGCGCGGCGCGGACCCGGGCCTGCTCGACGATCGGCGCGGCTGCCGCGGCGCCCTGCTCGGCGAGCTCCTTGGCGCGGGCGGCGAGCGGTCCGGCCGCTGCGGCCGCCTGCCCGGCGAGCTCGGCGGCTTTGTCGGTGAACTTGCTGCCCTCGGCCATAGTCGACTCCTTCTGTCGGGACGAGCTTCCATCAAAGCACTGCCGGCGAGGCTCCAGTGCGGCGCAGACTGTGTTCATGACCGCACCTCGACGACCGTCTGCCCGCCGCCGCGGCGACGAGGAAGCCGAGGAACCCGTGCTGCCTGACATCACCGACGACGAGCGCGCCATCGGGTGGGGGGACGAGTTCACCGGTGAGGACGGCGATGGCGACAACAGCGGGCGGCGCGACGAGCGTTGGTATCGCCGCGAACGCCCGCCGCACCACGAATAGCGAGTCCCTAGAGCGGCTTGGTCATCGTCGGGCTGCCGCCGGGGGCCTGGGCCTGCAGCAGGTCCCGGATCTGCTCCAGCAGCACGATGTCCTCGGTCTTTTCCGCGGGCTCCTCGCTTGCGGATTGACCAGCGGCGAGACGCGCGGCGCGGATCTCCTTCAGCTTGTTCATGGGCGCCACGAAGATGAAGTAGACGACCGCTGCGGTGATCACGAAGACAATCAGCGCGTTGATGATCGTGGAGAAGTCGATGAACGTGGACTTCCCGAGAACGTCTTGGGGTGAACCGGACGGAACACCGGACGTGTGCTTCAACGAGAACCCGAGCCCGTTCGTGTTCGATCCGCCTGCTGCGTTGACGATCGGCTGGACGATCGCTGTCACGAAAGCCGATACGACCGCCGCGAATGCCGTTCCGATGACGACGGCGATCGCCAGATCGACGACGTTGCCGCGCATGATGAATTCCTTGAAGCCCTTGAGCATGTGAACCCAACCTCCTCGATGACCGGCTCTTCCTGCAGCGGAGCCTAGGGCAGGTCGTCGACGATCAACACGAGTTGATCGGAGGAGGTGCGGGCGACGGCGAGCGCCTGCGAACGGCTCCCGGCGACGACGACGGTGGCGCTCGCATCACCGGACAGGGACGAGTCATCGGTGCGCACGGACAGCACGAGCAGCCGGTCGGCGAGCAGCCGCGCCGTACTCGTATCCGTGGCGGCCTCCACGACGCCGACGCGGTTGCCGGACTGCACGCTCGCCGCGCTCGCCGCGGACACCGGCAGCGGGATGGCCACCTCGCCGGAGCGGAGCCGGTGGGCGAGACCGGGGTGCTCGGCGCTGCGGACTGTCGGATCGCCACTCGCGCCGGCCGCCGCGAGCAGCAGGCAGCACAGCGCGGCGATGCGCCGGGGCCAGCGCCCGATGCGCGCCGAGAACCTCGTCCAGCGCGCCGCCAACGAACCCATGGTCCGCGACGCTAGGTCGACGGGGCTCCTCGCGGGGCGGCCGGCGCCGATTGTGGACGCCGCAGCGGCCTGTGGACGGGTCAGGCCGAGGCGGCGGCCTTGCCGGTGCTCGACGATGCCGACGACGACCCGGACGAAGCCGACGAACCCGCCGCCGAACCCGCCGACGAACCCGATGACGCGCCGGTGGACTTCGAGTCGGACTTCGCATCCGACTTCGCGTCGGTCTTGGAGTCGGACTTCGCGTCGGACTTCGACTCGGACTTCTTCGAGTCGTTGCCCTCTCCGGAGCCGGATCCGTTCGCGGCCCGGCTGTCGGTGCGGTAGAACCCCGACCCTTTGAAGACCACGCCGACCGAGCCGTACACCTTGCGCACGGTGCCGTTGCAGACCGGGCACTCGGTCACCGACGGATCGGTGAAGGACTGCACGAGTTCGAACCGGTTGCCGCAATCGGGCTCGGTGCAGGCGTACTGATAGGTGGGCATGCGTTCCTCGATCAGATTTGGCACTCTCGTCTTACGACTGCCAACCATGGTCGCTGATCGAGGATTCCCGCGGCAACTCGGGTGGGTCAGATGTCCTGCCACCCGCCGGACGGGGTCACCGTCGCGCTGACCGGACGGTCCCACGGGTCGCCGGGCAGGGTCCGCACCCGCTCGGTGTCGTAGAGCAGTGCCGCAACCGGGGTGCCGGCCGGAATGCGCGCGAGCGCCCGGTCGTAGGAACCGCCGCCGCGGCCGAGCCTCGTCCCGTCGGCTGCGACCGCCAGCGCGGGGACGATGACCGCGTCGACGCCCGCGATCGCGTCCGGCCCGAGCGGCTCGTCGCCGGGCAGGGCCACCCAGTCGAGGTCACGGTCGGGCTGGGTGACGGGGACGAGCACGCGCACGCCGCGGCGCACCAGCTCGTCGAGCAGTTCGTGCGAGCCCGGCTCGGTGCGCAGCGGCAGATAGGCGGCGACAGCCGACCAGCGGCCGGCGGACTGGCGCGCCAGCACGGCGGCGCGTACCGCTGCGCGAGCCGCTTCGATCTGCTCCGGGGTGAGCGCCCGGCGCTCCTGGAGGAGCTCGTCGCGCAGGTCCTGCTTGTCCGCCCTCGCCATACCAGCATTGTCGCCGGATAGCCTGAGGCATATGACCAGTCGTACCGTGCGAAAGGCCCTGATCCCGGCGGCAGGCCGCGGCACCCGGTTCCTGCCGTTCACCAAGACACTGCCGAAGGAACTCGCGCCGATAGTGACGACCCCCGCGCTCGAGTACGTCGTCGCCGAGGCAGCCGAGAACGGGATCACCGACGTCCTGCTCGTCGTGAACGAGGACAAGCGCGCCATCGCCGAGTACTTCCGCGCCAACGACGACCTCGAGGCCGCCCTGGAGAAGAAGGACGACCAGGCCGCGCTCGACCTGGTGCGCCGGGCTCCGGACCTGGTCCGCATCCACGAGATCGACCAGGACGAACCGAAGGGCCTCGGCCACGCGGTCGCCCAGGGCGAGCAGTTCGCCGAGGGCGAGGGCATCGCGGTGCTGCTGCCGGACGACCTCATCGACGACCGCGATCCGTTGCTCGCCACGATGATCGACGTCTACAGCGAGCACGGTGGTGTCGTGATCGGGCTGATCGACGTGCCCCGCGACGAGATCAGCAAGTACGGCAGCGTGCGGCTCACCGATGACAGCAACCAGGACGACGACGTCGTCGCGATCGTCGAGCTCGTGGAGAAACCCCCGGCAGACACGGCGCCGAGCACGCTCGCGATCATCGGCCGGTACATCCTGCCGCCGGAGATCTTCGCCGCGCTGAGCGAGACGAAGCCCGGCGCGAAGGACGAGATCCAGCTGACCGACGCGATGCAGCAACTCGCGCACTCGGACGTCCCGGTGCACGGTGTGGTGTTCCGCGGGCGTCGCTACGACACGGGCAACGGGCTCGATTACATGAAGTCGGTCGTGCAGCTCGCCGAGCGACACCCCGAGATCGGTCAGGAGTTCAGCGCATGGCTGCGGGAGTATGTGTCTTCATCCTGACGACGAAGGAATGACGCGTGGCTGACACGGCCCGAGGCGCTGCTGACAGCAGTCGCCGGCGCTCGGTCGACGAGCATCTCGAGACGGTGCTCGCCGGAATCGGCTCGATCGAGCCGATCGAGCTGACGCTGCTCGATGCGCAGGGTTTGTTGCTCGCCGAGACCGTGGCCACCCAGGTGCCGTTGCCCGGCTTCGACAACTCGGCCATGGACGGGTACGCGGTGCGCGCCGTCGACACGAAGTACGCCAGCGCCGAGGAGCCGGTGACGCTGCCCGTCGTCGGCGACGTCGCCGCGGGCGCGAAGTCGCGCGGGGGCATGGGCCCGGGGCTCGCCATGCGCATCATGACGGGCGCGCCGATCCCCACCGGCGCCGACGCGGTCATCCCGCTCGAGGACACCGACCGCGGTGTCGCCCGGGTCGCGGTGCGTCGCCCCGTGCGCAACGGCGAATGCATCCGAAGGGCCGGTGAGGACCTGCAGTCGGGTCAGCCCGCCCTGGGTGCGGGCGCCGCCCTCGGACCGCAGCAGATCGCGCTCCTGGCAGCGATCGGACGCGACCGCGTGCTCGTGCGCCCGCGTCCGCGCGTGCTCGTGATCAGCACCGGCAGCGAGCTGGTCGACGTCGGGCAGAAGCCGGGGTTCGGCGAGGTGGCCGACGCGAACTCGTACCTGATCGCCGCGGCGGCGAAGGATGCGGGCGCCGACGCGTGGCGCTACGGGATTGTCCCCGACGACCACTCGCAGCTGCTCGACGTCCTCGAGAGCCAGCTGCTGCGCGCCGACCTGTTGATCACCACCGGCGGCGTGTCGATGGGTGCGTTCGACGTTGTGAAGCAGGCGCTGACCGAACTCGGGACGGTCGACTTCCTGACGGTGGCGATGCAGCCCGGCAAGCCACAGGGCTTCGGCCACCTCGGCAACCGGGTGCCGATCTTCTGCCTGCCGGGCAACCCGGTCAGTGCGCTGGTGTCGTTCGAGGTCTTCGTCCGTCCCGCCATTCGAAAGCTGCTCGGCAAGCGCAACCTGCAACGCGCGACCGTCCAGGCCGCAGCACTCGAACGCATCGACAGCCCGGCCGGAGTGCGCCAGTACCGGCGCGGCGTGCTGCACCGCGAGGCGACCGGTGGCTACAGCGTGTCGTTGGTCGGCGGCCCCGGCTCGCACCTGATCGCGTCGATGGCTTCGGCGAACTGCCTCGTGGTGATCGACGAAGAGGTCACCGAGGTCGTGGCCGGCGCGCGGTGCACGGTCATCCCGCTGCTGCTCTCGAACAGATGAGCAGCCACCCCGGTTGGCCCGCGCAGCTGTCTGCCGGCCCGGTGTCGCTGCGTCCGCCCCGGCTCCGCGACGCCCGCCGGTGGAGCGAGGTGCGGCTGCGCAACCAGCGTTGGCTCGAGCCGTGGGAGCCGACCTCGCCCTATCCGTGGGAGGAGCGCAACTCCTCGAGCGCCTGGCCGCAGCTGCATTCGGCGCTGCGCAAGGCGGCCCGCGCCGGGACGATGCTCCCGCTGATGATCACGTACGGCGGGCGGCTGGCGGGGCAGATCACCGTGTCGAACATCGTCCACGGCGTGCAGCGCTCGTGCACGATCGGCTACTGGGTCGACGGTGCACTGGCCGGGCGCGGCATCGTCCCGACCGCGCTGGCGATGCTGATCGACCACTGCTTCACCGAGGTCTACCTGCATCGCATCGAGATCGACATCCGCCCCGAGAACCACGCGAGCATCCGGGTTGTCGAGAAGCTGGGGCTGCGGCGCGAGGGCTACTACGAGCGGTACCTCGACATCGACGGTGCCTGGCGCGATCATCTCGGGTTCGCGATCACCGCGGAGGAAGTGCGCGGCACGACGATGCTCTCGCGGCTGACTGCGCTGCCCGCCCCGCCGTCGTGGCGCTCCGAGCTGGCCTGAGCGCCAAGTTCAACCTCAACTAGACGGTCTGTCGCCGACACGCCGGGTGTCCTGCCCGGTTCGGCCCGTAGGGCTGGCTAACTTGGCATCGCAAGGTGCGTTACCAATGTGACTCGTGTGACTGAAGGGGTTCGAAGTGCTGTCACCGATGATGACCGTCTTCGTCCTCGCTGTGCTGTGGTTGATCGTCGTCGTCCCGATGATCTTCCGCCGTCACGACGAGCGCAGCCGCGAGAAGTCCGTCGACGGTTTCGGCAAGGCCATGCGCGCCCTCGGCCGGCGCGCGCACGCCTCGCGTCCGGACGAGGCTCGCACCGAAGTCTTCGTCCCGGGCTCGCGCTCCACGTCCGCACCGACTCCACCCCCGGAGCACTCGGTGTCGACCCGCCGCCCGGTGCCCGTCGCGCAGGAGGCGCTGATGTACCCCGTCGAGCAGTCCGAGATGTCCGAGGCCCGCATCGCGATGATGGCGCGGCGCCGCCGCTCGCTGGGGATCCTCGGCGCGGGCTCGATCATCCTCGTCCCGACCGCGTTGTTGATCGGCGGCATCATGTGGGTGCTCGCCGCGCCGTTCGCCCTGGGTCTCGCCGGGTACCTGTTGTTCCTGCGTTCGCAGGCGCGCCGAGACCGCGAGCGCCGCTACAACCGTCAGGTGCGCGCGGCCTCGCGGCGGGTGCGCGGCACCGACATCACCGCGGAGAACCGGCGCGCGTCCGTCCCCGAATTCGCAGCGCCCGCCGAGTCGGTCGTGCGCATCGACGACGACGACATCGAGCTCCACAACATGGACACGATCGACCTCACCGGGCTGTACCAGGACGGCCTCGCCGAGGCGAGCGCGCAGCGTCGCGCGTCCTGACGTACGCGATACTGGCGGGCTCCAGCACTGCCGCGCTTTGCTACCCTTCACCTCGGCCCGGAAGGGCCGTCCCGTTCCGCGGGGCTGTGGCGCAGTCCGGTAGCGCACCTCGTTCGCATCGAGGGGGTCAGGGGTTCGAATCCCCTCAGCTCCACTTCTTGATCTGCTGCGTCGTCGAGCGCGATTCGGTTCCCTTGGTCGACGTCCGTGTGCCGCAAATGATTGCTTGACGACACTAGTTCGACTACCGTCCATATCTAGTGTCGTTTAGCAACTACTTGCTCTGACTGTTCTGAACGGATGATCATGTCCGACCCCGCAGGATGGGCCACATTCTTCGCCGCGACTCTCGGATCGGCGGCAGCGCTGGCAGGGCTCCTCTTCGTCGCCGTCTCGATCAACCTCGACCGGGTGCTCGGCAACACCCGCCTGGTGGCCCGGGCGGGCGAGACGCTGATCGGGTTGACGCTGTCGCTGGTCACCAGCGCCACGTTGCTCGCCCCGCAGACCCTCGACCAGGCCGCCGCCGAGCTGCTGGCGGTCACCGTCGTCGTGGCCGTCCTGACGCTGCGCGTCCAACTGCGGCACGGCCCTGACGGGCCGTCGGATCCGTGGTGGTGGTTCGTGGTGCGCATCGCCACCGTGCAGGCGGTCGCGCTGCCCACCGCCGTCGGCTGCGTCCTCCTGCTCGTCGCCGGCAACGGGCTGCCGCTCGTCGCGCTCGGCCTGATCGTCGGGTTCGCTCTGACTGTTTACAGCGCCTGGGTCCTTCTCGTGGAGATAGTGCGGCAGGGTCCGCTCGGGGCGCGATCCGGTGCCGGTGCACCGCCTGAGCAGCCCGACGTATGACCCGGCCCGCCTAACCTCGTTCCATGCCACCGCCCACCGCCAAGCGACAGGCCTGGCTGCGCATGCTGGAGGCCCACACGCAGCTCGTCGAGCTCATGGAGCACGATCTGCGACGCGATTGCGGTGTGCCTTTGGTCTGGTTCGACGTCATGATCAAGATCTGGCTCGCGCCCGAGCACCGCATCCGGATGGCCGAACTCGCCGAGCAGGTACTCCTGAGCCGCAGCTGGCTCACCCGCCGCGTCGCGCAACTCGAGAAGGCCGGCCTCGTGCGCCGGACGGAAGCAGGCGAGGACGGCCGCGGGGTGGTGGCCGAACTGACCCCGGCGGGGCTCACGACCTTCGCCGAGATGGAGAGATCGCACGCCCGGTCCATCGCAAAGCACTTCTCCGCCCACATCAGCGACGACGAGGCGCGGATCATGTCCGCAGCGTTCGCCCGCATCGTTGCGACGCCGTCAGCCCGGCCGTCGCCCACGACACAGTCGCCGCGAAGCGTGAGGCGTTAGGCGACGGGACGTGTGGGGGAGTTAACGATCGAGACAACCACGTCTTCGTGAAGCTGCAGCCCGGCCGTTCGATCGGCCGAAGCCCCGGGGGCATTCCCCGGCGCAGCACCCCGCCCCGCTCGTCCGAGCGCCTGGCGGAACCTTGCAAGGAGTTCGCATGTCAGCGACAACCACACGCACCACCCGCTCGCGACGCACGCCCGTTCAGCTCGCCGCCCTCGTCGTAGGCGTCGTTTTCGTCGTCGTCGGCATCGCGGGGTTCATCCCGGGAGTCACGACTCACTACAGCGATATGACCTTCGCCGGTCACGATTCGATGGCGAAGTTGCTCGGCCTGTTCATGGTGTCGGTGCTGCACAACATCGTGCATCTGCTGTTCGGCATCGTCGGTATCGCCCTGTCGCGGTCGGCGGCGAGCGCGCGGCTCTACCTGATCGTGGGGGGCGTCATCTACCTCGTCCTCTGGCTCTACGGCCTGATCATCGACATGAAGAGCGCCGCCAACTTCGTCCCGCTCAACACCGCGGACAACTGGCTGCATCTGCTGTTGGGCCTCGGCATGGTCGCGCTCGGCTTCGCTCTGGGCCGACGCGCGGGCGTCGCAGCGGGCGACCGCTAACCCGGTTCACGGCGCAGGGTCTCGACGACCGCGGTCAGATCGCGGTCGCCGAGGCCCAGCTCGCTTGCCTCCTGGTAGCGGCTCGCGGCCGCGTCGGCCACGCCCAGCCGGACGCCGGACTCTTCCGCGAGTGCTGCGAACAGGCCGAGGTCCTTGCTGCCGAGATCGATGCTGAACCATGCCTCGTGCTCGGTGCCGAGCAGACCGTCGATGCGATTCTTCAGCCCGGGTGCGACCACCGGCAGATCGTCGAGCAGGCTGCTGACGTCGTCGTCGGCGAAACCTGCGGCCTGGGCGAGAGCCACCGCGTCGGCGAGCACTGCCAGGCCCGCCAACAACAGGTAGTTGTTCAGCAACTTGATCACCGCGGCGGTGCCCGGGTCGTCGCCCGCGGGGCGGCGCGATTCGGAGATCGCGCTCAGCACCGGATCGACTGTTGCGACGGCATCGGCCCTACCGCCGACGATGAGCAGGGCAGACCCTGACTCGACTGCCTGCGGAGCCCCGGCGACAGGGCAGGCGACGAACCGGTCAGGAAAGCGCTCGCCTTCCTCGCGCGACAGATGCGGGGACACGGTCGTGCAGTCGATGAGCACGCCCCCGAACCCGTCGAGCGCGTTGCCGAGTACGACGTCGCGCACGGCATCGTCGCCGGTCAGAGAGACCAGCACGAAGTCCTTGCCGGCGACTGCTTCGGCGATCGAGTCGGCCTCGACGGCGCCGCGGTCGATCAGGTCGCCTGCCTTTCCGGTCGTCCGGTTCCACACCGTGAGGTCGTGTCCGCCGTCGATCAGTCGTCCTGCCAGGGCTCGTCCCATCCGACCCAGCCCGAGCACCGATCCGTCCATGAGTTCCCCTTCACCCGCATACGCAGTCGCGGACTTGTTGTCCTATCCGCACAGTAGGTTTCCCACGATGATCGACAACCACGCCGTCGCGCGGTGGCGATTGCGCAGCCAGTATCCGGTCGCGCCGTTCCGGTCTTCCGCTGCGGATGTTGTGCGGTCGTTGCTCGCGGTGCAGGCCGAGAACCCGTCCCAGTCGCAGTAGGCGGTCGCCGTGCGCACTGCGAAATTTCAGTGGACCGGACGGTGAGAGTGCCGATGTGGTGCGGTTCCAGCACGAGCCCCATCGCGTGCCGAGCAACGCCGAGAAGTCGGCGCTGTTTGACGCCGCGGGACGGTACGGCGAGTTTCTGGGGAGGGGAGCACAGGGCGCGTTCCTCGACGGGTGAATGTCGGCCGATCGACGCGCGGTCGGCGCAGAATCCCCTTGTCTGCATGCGGATTGTGGACCAGAAAGTGTCAGACCCTGCTCGTAGTGTGCGGGTTGTGGCGAGGAAGATCGAGCGGTTGTTGCGGGTGGATCCTGCGGCGTGTTCGCGTGATCAGCAGTTCGAGATGCTCGCCGAACTGGCTCGGCTGCGGGCTCGTGTCGATGCGCGGACGGAGCGGTTCCTCGCCGCGGTCCACGACCCAGGCGATGCTCATGATTGGGCGCGCGATGAGGTGGCGTGTGAGCTGCGCTGGTCACCGGACTATGCGAGGACGCGGCTGATGCAGGCCACCCAGGTGGTGGAGCGGCTGCCGCGGCTGCTGGAGCTGCACGAGCGCGGTGAGGTCAGCGCGGTGCATGTGGCGGCTGCGGCGGAGCTGACCGGCCACTTGGACGGCATCTGGTCCACCCATACCGCCGCCGACGCCGAAGCCATGTATGCCCGGCTGACCGAACTGGCGAAGAACGATCGACGACACCCGCACCATGGACCAGAAACGTGCCGACACGCTGCGTGACCTCGTCCTCGGCCGCACGACTGCGGGAACACCTGCCCGGGGGATGCGGGTGCAGCTCCTGATGCCCCAGGCGACCGCCGACGGGACCAGTGACGCGCCGGGTGAGCTGGCCGGCTACGGCCCGATCCCCGCCTCCCAATGCCGCGACCTGCTCACCGACCCCACCACCCGCATCGACCGGGTCACCGTCGACAGCACCGGCCAGGTCATGCCGGAGCCGGGTATCGATGCTCATCCCGAACGTCGGCTCCCCTCCGCCGCCCAGGGGCGCTGGGTCACCGCCCAGCACCCGACCTGCCGGTTCCCCGGCTGCAACCGCCGCGCCACCCGCTGCGAAGCCGACCACATCGTCGCGTTCACCGGACGCAACACCGTGATCGCGAACCTCCAACCCTTGTGTTCGCGACACCACCACTGCAAACACGACGCCGGCTGGCAAGTGTCCCGCGACGAGGACGACACCACCTGGTGGACCTCACCCACTACCGGACGCACGTTCAGCAAACCGCGCGACGAGTTGCCTTCCGCCGATCCGTAACCGGCCTTGCGCGGACCGCCACTACGATCCACGGGTGGAAATGCCGCTCGCAGACCTACGCGCGCGGATCGCCACCATCGCGAAGGATCATCGCGCCGTCTGGATCTCCGGCGCACTCGCGGCGGTGCTCGCCATCGCCTACCTGGTCGCACCGCTCAGCGGGCAGGACCTCGCGGCGCAACTCGCGCGCGCCGACTTCGCGGCCGCGCATCCACTCACGCCCGTCGACCTGCGCTGGTTCGGCGGCAGTCTCTCCTTCGGCTACTCGCTCTGGACTCCGCCCGTGATGGCGTTGATAGGGGTACGGCTGTGCGGCGCGATCTGTGCGGTCATCGCAACCGTGCAGTCGACGCTGCTGTTCGAGCGCGTCGGCGCGAGGCGACCACTGGTCGGCGGCGTGCTGACAGCGCTGAGCCAGAGCCTGAATCTCGTCGTGGGACGCGTGACTTTCGGCCTCGGCGTGATCTTCGGCCTGGGTGCGCTGCTGGCACTCGCGTCAGGCGCCACGCGTGCACGCATCGGCCCGCGCGCGAGGGCCGGCGTCCTCACGTTCATCGCCGCCGCCGCGAGTCCGGTCGTCGCGCTGTTCCTGGGGGTGTGCGCCGGCGCACTACTGCTGACCGACAGATGGCGCGACGGTCTCGCGCTGTTCGCGGGCACCGTCGTACCGGCCTGCATCGCGACGCGACTGTTCGCCGACGGCGGTGCCGAAACCTTCACCCGGCACAGCGCGCGGGACGCACTGATCGCGTCCCTCGTCGTCGCCGTCGTGGTGCCTCGCGACCGCCGTGCGTTGCGGATCGGTGCGCTCATCAGCGCAGCCATGGTGCTGCTCTCCTACTTCCTCGACACGCCGGTAGGCAACAACTCCGCACGCCTCAGCCTCGTGTTCGCGGTGCCGCTCGTCGGAGCATTCGTACGCTGGCGCCCTGCGCTGACCGGCGTCGCAGTCCTGGCTACGGCCTACCCGCAACAAGTCACGCAACAGAACGACTTCAACTACTCACGTGCAAACGAAGCGTCCTTCTACCGGCCCCTCGTCGATGAGATCACCACCCTCGGCACGGTGCGCGGACGCGTCGACATCCCGGAGACGAGCGGGCACTGGGAGACCGCCTACGTCGCGCGGTCGCTGCCACTGGTGCGCGGCTGGATCCGCCAGGTCGACACGCAGCTCAACGGCGCCACTTTCTACGACGGTCCGCCGAGCGCCCGGCGCTACCGAACGTGGTTGCTGCGCAACACCGTGCAGTACGTTGCCGTGCCCGACACTGCGCTCACCGACCCGGGCACCTCCGAGGTCCGTGCGATCGACAAGCACCCGTCCTTTCTGACGCTGGTGTGGCGCAACGCCGACTGGCGGCTGTACTCCGTCGTCGGGTTCCACCCGGTTGTCGGCGCACCCGGCCGGCTGGACCGATTCGCAGCGTCCGACCTCGTCATGGACGCGCCGCCGAGAGCCAGCGTGACGGTGAGCCTGCGCTGGTTCGGCTGGCTCGTGCTGCACACGGCCGACCCCGGCGCGTGCATCGAACCCGGCCCGCACGGGCAGGTGACGCTGCATACCCGACGAGGCGGCGACTACCGGATCGGCTCGAGCCTGCTCGATCGCGCACGCCACTGCTGAGGCACTAGCTCGGCCGAGTGGCCTGCCACGAGTCGTGCTCGTAGCTGTCGGGAACCTGCGGCGTACGTGAGTACCGGATGTCCAGGTCGCCCGGCCGGCTCGTGATGAGCTGCCCGAACACCGTCGCGTAGACCCCGTCCTCGTGTTCGATGCGCACCAGCAGACCGGACGGATCGGGCCTGGGCGTGCTGGCGCGCAGCACCTCAGGCCACCGCGACGGATCGACCAGCTCGGCAGCGAGCGGCTGCGCCGCGAGACCACGCGGCTTCGCCATGTGCACGCCTGCAGGCAGCGTCGTGTGTTCGAGGCGATGGCCGTCGAACGTCCACCAGTCGAGTGCCTGCGGCGTGACCAGCATCAGGTTGAACGACGCCATGGGAGCAACATCGAGCTGATCGACCCACTCGAGGCCGTGCTCGATCGCGAGCAGCGGCAGCACGCCACGGCTGGCTGCGCCAGGAGCCGCGACCAACCGATCAGGCCGGTTCAGCACGACGGCGATCGCGCCGCTGCGCACGTCGCACGCGCACCACGTGCCGCCGGCGACGCGATCACGGCCGCCGACGACCTGCGGCTGAACGGGCCACCATCGTCCGGGCCCGTCGAACGCGCGCCCGACGAATTCGTCGCGCAGAGCGAGCATGTGCACGGTCGCGCCCGGTTCCCACCGGCAGACGACCGTGCACACGCTTCGACTCTAAGCGCCGCCCGCTATTCGACGGACGCGATCATCTGCAGTGCCGATGCGGCGTTCGAACTCAACGCGCTGCTGGACGGGCTGCTGTACACGCAGAACGCCGCAATCTTCGTCTGCGGGTTCAGGAACTCGATGAACAGACCGTTGATCGTGGCGGTGCCCTGCTGCGTCGACAGCTGGAACTGGAACTTCACGTCTCGCAGTTCGGTGAAGTTCTTGCCACGGACGCTGGCCGCAGGCGCCGCCTTGCCGAGCTGCAGTCCGGTCGTGCCCTTCGTGTATGTCTCGATCGCGGCCACCAGTTCCCGCGTGACGTCGGTCGAGCTCGCCCGATACGCATTGACCAGGACGCTCGTCCCGCCCTTGCCGAGGATGATGTAGCCCGATCCCCGCTTCTCGATGTCCCAACCCGAACCCGGCGTGATGTACACCGGGCCGGCGACCTGCACCGCGTTGCCGCCGTGTGGTTGCGGCGCCGGAGCGCTCGACGTCGTCGGTTGCGGCGCCGGTGCGCTGGAGGTTCTCGGTTGCGGCGCCGGAGCGCTCGACGTCGGCTGCGGCGCCGGCGACGAGGACGTGTGCGGCTGCGGTGGCGGAGGTGCCGGTGCAGAGCTCACGGACGGTGCCGGCGAGCTGCCGCCACTGAGCGCGAAGGCGGCCCCCACCCCGCCCGCGACGATCACGACCGCCGCAATGAGGGTGGCGATCAGCTTCCCGCTGAGCTTGTGCTGGCTCGGCGGAGGCGGGGTCGCGTAGCTCGGGGCCGGCGGAGGAGCGAAGCCGGCGGGCGGTGGGCCGTAGCCCGGCTGCGGCAGGTAGCCCTGCGGCGGCTGTTGCGGCGGGTAGCCCTGCGGCGGTGCCTGCGGGGGCAGGTAACCCTGCTGCGGCGGCGGCCCCTGCAGCGGCCCCTGCGGGGGCTGGTTGGGCGGAAACGGCGGCTGACCGCCGCCGGGCGGAGGAGGCGGAGGGGTGGTCATGTCGTCAACTCCTTCGCTGCTCAGGCCGACGGCGACAGCGCGCTGTCGCCGCGAGTGGTGGACGGGGACGGTGGTGGGGTCGGCGTGGCCAGCGTGGACACGGCAGTGCCGCAGACCTGGCAGAACGCGGCGCCGGCGCCGAGCTCGACACCGCAGTGCCCGCAGATCTGGCCCTGCGATGCGCTGTGGGTGACGACCGTGTCGTCGGCCAGCGCCGCGCGTGCCTCGGCGAGCAGCCCGTCGTGCAACTCGACGCGCATGAGCAGCACGCCCGCCGCGGCCAGCGCCGCGGCGATCACGGCGGTGAGCACGACACCGCGGGTGCCGTAGCTGCCGAGCAGCGTGGTGGCCATTTCGTAGGCGACGATCAGCACGAGACCCTCGACGACGCCGAGGGCCGGGTTCGATCCCGGCCGCCGCACGCGCATCGCGGTCAAGGCTGCCGTGGCCGCGAAGATCACCGGCTGCAGGAACCCGAGCGTCAGGGCGATGAACGCGGCCCGTCCCGGATCGGCGGAGTTCCAATGGACGTCGGTGAACGCGCCCTGCTGCACGACGACGCTCACGCCCAACGACGCCGCTGCGCCCGCGAGCGTGGACATGTTCACCGCGTCGAGCGGGTGCCTGAAGCTCGGACGGGACGTGACCGCCAGCGGCCCGATCGTCACAGCTACGAAGAGCAGGACGGGAATGACGATGCCCAGCTCGAGGATCTGGCTCCCCGGCGGCAGGTGCTCGCCCGGCGCCAGCAACAACGACGTCTCGGCCCAGTGCTTCTCGAGCAGCCCGACGACGACGCCGAGCACCAGGGCCAGCGCGAAGCCGCCCCCGAGGATCACCGCCGGCTCGTTGCGCCAGATGTGGTGGTCGTGCAGGTACACGAGCACCACGGCGGGCAGCGCGACGGCGGGCACGATCAGCGCGATCGACAACACCCCGAAGCCGGCCGCCACGAACGCGACGAGCAGTGCGAACAGCACGCCGTTGCGGTACAGGTGGTGCCGCCGGCCGGAGATGTGCGGCAGCAGCGTGCTCAGCAGCGCGAGGGCACGGACCGGCTCGTCGGGGTTTGCTGCAAAGTGGTTGGACCGGTTGGTGTGTGGATGCAGCGGTGTTCCACACCGCGCGCAGAAGCGCGCCGCGGCTGCATGTGGTGTGCCGCAATGCGGGCAGTCCATGCGACCCCTCCCTGATGAATGTCGACGCGTCCCCAACGGACGTCGCGATCATTGTGTTTGCTGAGAAACGTCCCGTCACCCCTTCTCTGCGCCATGTCGTTGATCAATTTCCGGGCATAAGTGATCAATGCCCTCGAAAGCCCGTCCGGCATGCTGGAACGATCCGATCGCAACCGAAGGAGCGCTGGTGGACATGCGTTACGTCGAGCCGGGCTGGTTCACCCGCAACGTCTTCAATCGTTCGGTGCGTGGCTTGACCCGCCTCGGCATCAGCGTCGCCGGGTCCCGTGAGCTGCGCGTCCGGGGTCGCAAGAGCGGCGAGTGGCGCAGCACGCCGGTCAATCTGCTCACCGTCGGCGACGAGCGCTACCTCGTCGCGCCGCGCGGGACGACGCAGTGGGTGCGAAATCTGCGCGCGTCCGGGACGGGTGAGCTCCGGGTCGGACGGCGCACCGAACAGTTCCGTGGCGAGGAACTGGCCGACGATGCCAAGACGCCGGTGCTGCGCGAGTACCTGCGCCGGTGGAGCTGGGAGGTCGGCGCGTTCTTCGAGGGCATCGACAAGAACGCGACCGACGCCGATCTCGCCCGCGTCGCGCCGCAGTTCCCGGTGTTCCGCGTCCTGACCAGCCCCTGATCCAGTACGGAACGGCTGCGACACGCCGGGCGCGACGGCCGTTCCGTACCAGAAGTGGTTACTCGGTGACCAGGCTGCCGTCGGAGAGCTCGCCGCGCTGCTCCTGCTTCTCGGCCGCCTCGCGGTCGCGGGCAGGCTCGTCGCCGCTGGCCTGTCGCGCGCCTTCTTCGGCCGACTCGACCGCCCGCTCGTGCGCCGTCTTGAAGTCGCCGACCTTGCCGAGAACCGAACCCTCCGACGGCTTCGGCAGCAAGCCGTCGCCGAGCGGACGGTTGATCGCGCCCTTGGTCAGCGCGGCGCGCTGAGCGGTCAGTTTGGCCAGCTCGTCCTGCAGGTTGCTGACCGTGCGCGAGGTGCCCTGTTCGGTGGCACGCACCCCGGCGCCTGCGGCCGCGGAGTGCGCCAGCTGCGCCTCCGAGATCGCCTTCTGCACGTCCAACGTGGCCTGCTCGTTCGCCGTTATCGCCGACCGCACCGTGTCCGGATGGAACTTCGAGTGCTCGGCGGCCTTGAACAGGTCCTGGGCGGTGGTCGAGGACGTGTGTGCGGCGCTCGACACGTCCTTCGTCGTGCGGGTGACCCAGCCGGCTTCGGACTTGATGCTGCGCTTCACGGCGCTGATGGTGGTGTCGAGGTCCTTGGCGCCCTTGCTTGCGGCGTCCTCGAGCCGTTTCAGTGTCTGCGTCAGTTCGGTCAGCTTGCCGCTGATCTTCTCCGCGGTGATGGAGCCCTCGTAGACCTCGTCGCCGATGAAGATCGGGATGGACGCGCCGAAGTCGAAGAACGACGTCGCCGCGGTGATCGCCCACTTCTCGACGGCCTGCGCGACGAAGGAGGAGATCGTGTCGCGCACGATTCCGCGCGTCGTGCCGACCAGGGCCCCGGCGACCGTCATGGCTGTCGCGGCGTTGTCGGCGTGCTTGGCGGTCGTCGACACGAGGTCCGCGAAGTTCTTCGCCGACGCCGCATAGGCGCTGCTGGCCTTGCCGGTGTACTGCGAGGTCAGCGCCTGCGCCGAGGTCGCGTAGTCCTGGCTCGACGTCTGCAGCGCCTGGCTGATGTTCTTCCACGTCTGCGACTTCTCGGTGACGAGGTCGGCGTTGCCGGCCAGGTAGTCGAGCGGCTCGGAGAGGAACGACACGTGGTCGATCAGCCAGCCGATGCCGGCCGACAGCAGGCCCTGCAACGGGTCCTCGACGAAGGTCAGGTAGTCGAGGCCGCCGACGACAGCGTCGACGGCGAGGCCACCCCAGTTGCCGTCGGCACCGTCGCGGATCGCGTTCGCCGCATCGGAGAACAGGCCGGTGCCGGTGGCGTCCTTGTCGAGGCTGCCGGTGCCCACGAATCCGGGAACGAGACCCGATCGTGGTTCGTCCACCAGGATCGGGTTGCCCTCGCTCACTCGGCACCGCCGGTCAGCGTGCTGTGGATCTGCTTGAAGCTGTCCGCATGTTGCTGGTCGGATTTCTCGTAGTCGTTCGCGTTGTCGCGCAGCGATTGCGCCACGCTGTGTCCCGCCCAGGCCGACTGGTTGACCAGCGACGTCGCGCTGTTCGTCCACACCTGCAGCAGGCCCGCCCAGGACTCGCCGATGATCCCGAAGGCGCGAAGATCGATCAGGTCGGTTCCCTGCGAAACCGCCTGGCTGATCTGCGCCATGAACTCGTCGACCTCATCAGCGTGTTTCCTGATCGCCTCCGGGGAGACGTCGATATCTGACATGCCTGTTCACCTCATCAAAAGCCACGCGTGTACCCCTGTTCGTCGGACTCCTCGCTGTCATTGCGGCGAGGCGCCGCCGAGCCGGGTCCCGGCGTGGTGGTGTTTTCTTCGTTGAGTCCGTCCCTCTCGGAACGGCCGTCGGCCCCGTCGAGCGGAGCCTCCGTCGGGATGCGCGCCCGGACCTCTGCCATCGCGGCGCTGTCGGCGCCGAGCAGGGGTTCGATCGCGTCGGCCGCGGCACGCGCTGCGCGCACACGCGCCTTCTGGCTGGTGGCGACGATGGTGGACGCGAGCGCGTCGAGGTTCATCGAGACGGCTGCGGGACCGAAGCGCAGGCTCTCCAGCGCGCCCTGCACGTTGACCGTCAGGGTCACCGCGCCGTCTTTGCTGGTTTCGGTGCCGTGGACGGTGGCCATCCGGGCACGCGCGGCCTCGGCACGTGCTGCCACCTCGGACACGCGCTGCTGGTACTCGGCGACGAACCGATCCGGCTGCCCCACAAACCCCTCCGATTTGTCTGATTCGCGCTGAGCCGACCCTAACGCGTCAGAGGCTGTTTCGCGCCCCGGCGGACGATCCGAGCACCGGGGGTCAGTTGACCTGCCGCTCGAGCCCGGACCAGAACGGCTGGCGCAGTTTGAACTTCTGCAGCTTGCCGGTCGCCGTGCGCGGCAGCTCGTCGACGAACTCGACGCGCTTCGGGCACTTGTACCCGGCGAGCGATTCGCGGCAGTGCTTGATCAGGTCGTCCGCGCTGACGTCGGCGCCGTCCTGCGTCACGACCAGCGCGGTCACGAGCTCGCCCCACTTCTCGTCGGGGATGCCGATGACCGCGACCTCCTTGACGGCGTCGTGGCCCATGAGCGCGTCCTCGACCTCGATCGACGACACGTTCTCGCCGCCGGAGATGATGACGTCCTTCTTGCGGTCCTGGATGACGAGATAGCCGTCGTCGTCGATGCGGCCACCGTCGCCGGTGTGGAACCAGTTGCCGGCCTGCGCCTCGGCGGTGGCGTCGGGCTGCTCCCAGTAGCCGTCGAGGTTGTGGTTCGACGCGGTGAGCACCTCGCCGGTGTCGTCGACCGTGATCCTGACCCCGAGGGCCGGCGCTCCTGCGCGGCCGAGATTGCGCGCCCGCTCGTGCGTCGACAACTCGTCCCACTCCGCGCGCTGCCGGTTGACGGTCACCAGCGGCGATGTCTCGGTCAGGCCGTAGATCTGGATGAACTCCCACCCGAGTTCGTCGAGCACCCGCTCGATCGTGCGGGTGGGCGGCGGCGCGCCGGCGGCGACGATGCGCACGCGGTCGCGACCGGGGATGGCGGCAGCACCGCCGTCCCAGGTCTGCGCGGCGTCGAGCGCGGCGGCGATGACCGCGGGGGCGGCGCACATCAGCGTGACGCCGTACTTCTCGATGCGACGCAGGATCTCGGTGCCGTCGACCTGGCGCAGCACGATGTGCTTGCCGCCGACGCCGGTCACGCCGAACGGCATGCCCCAGCCGTTGGCGTGGAACATCGGCAGCGTGTGCAGGTACACGTCACGATCGCTGATCGTCGTGTGCAGACCGAAGACCGTCGCGTTGAGCCAGTTGTTGCGGTGCGTGAGCTGCACGCCCTTGGGACGCGCGGTGGTGCCGGACGTGTAGTTGATGGTGGCGGTCGCGTTCTCGTCCGGGTCAGCCCACTCCTTCGGTTCGGTGCCCCGCAGATACAGCGCGTCGTCCTCGCCGAGGACGAACTTGTGTTCCACGTCGAGGGTGTCGAGCGTGTCCTTGAGCGCCGGGTCCGCGTACACGACCTCGGCGCCGCTGTGGCCCACGATGTACTGGATCTCTGCCCGGCTCAACCGGAAGTTGATCGGGACTAGCACCCGTCCCCATCCCGAGACACCGAAGAACGACGTGTAGAGCCGGGCCGAGTTCTGCGACACGATCGCGACCCGCCCGCCGACCGGCACGCCCAGTTCGTCGAGCCTGGCGGCCTGCGCGCGGGCGTTCTCGGCGACCTGTCCGTAGGTGAGTTCGCCCAGCGACGGCGCAGGCTGATCCGGCTCGTCGACGACGGCGACGCGGTCGGGGTAGACCTGCGCCGCGCGATCCAGGAAGTCGCGGACGGTGAGCGGGTAGTACATGTCGCGACCCTAGCCGGGAAGCAGCGACTCCGCCTGGCTGCGTGCACGCTTGGCCGCACGACGCGTGACCCGCTTGGCAGCCTTCGCGTCGGCCTTGATCGACGCCTTCGCGTCGGCCCGCGCCTGCTCGCCGGTGATCGGCGACTCCGACAGCGCGGCGTCCAGCAGAAGCCCGACGCCGGTACCGAACATCCAGATGTCCTTGGCGATCCCGGTGCCCTGCGGCGTCGGACGCGGGCTGTTCTCCTCGTGCATGCCGGGGGTGCGCCACCACATGCCGAGCAGCGCGGCGCTGAAGCCGGTCAGCGCGAGGCCGGCCAGCGCCGCCGGGACGATCGGCACGAGCACTGCGCCGCCGACGGCGATCTCGCCGATCGCGAGCGCCTTCGCGAACGGTGCCGGGGGAACCTTCTGCAACGGCGGATAGGCGTTGGACGCCATGCCGTGCAACTGCTTCGCCGTGTCTTCCTCGGCCTTCAGCTTGCCGAGCCCGGAATTCAGGATGAAGGCGCCCGTGACGATGCGGCCCGGGGCACGACGGATCTTTGCGGCAAGCGACATGTACCGCTCATACCCACGAGGGCAGCCACATATGCGCGTGCCACGTGTCGTAGGTGAGCAGGCCGCCGGTGAAGATCGGCCACATCCACGCGAAGTCGGCGACGACGAGCGCGAGGAAGACCGAGACCCCCAGTGCGCCCCACCGGCGACGGACGAACGCCAACCGGCCGACGACCTGATCGCGGCGGGCGCCGAACATCACACCGAGTGCGTGCGTGAGCGCCAGGATGATGAACGGGAGGAGCGGCGCCATGTAGAAGAGGAACATCGTGCGCTTGAGATCCTGGAACCACACCAGCCAGCCGGCCGCGAACGCGACCCACACCGCGGCCGCGCGCCAGTCGCGCGTCGTCACGTAGTGCCACGCGAGCCACAGCATCGCCGGGATGAACGCCCACCACAGCACCGGCGTGCCGATGAGCAGGATTTCGCGCGAACACGAGGACGCTCCGCACGCTTTGCTGTTCCCGTCGTAGTAGAAGTCGACCGGACGACCGAGGATCCACCAGTTCCACGGGTTCGACTGGTAGGCGTGGCCGCTGTCGAGGCCCTCGTGGAAGCGGTAGGCCTGCAGCGTCCACGACCCGAGCGCGCGGACCGGATCGGGCACCCAGGCCCACGTCCACGGCACGTGCAGTCCGAACAGGTGCAGCGTCGTCGACGGCGAGTGGTTGTCGGCCCAGTGCCGTCCCCAGCCGTTCTCGCCGACGAACCAACCGAGGTAGGTCATCAGGTACGCGCCGATCGGCGCCAGTACCTGTGAGCCGATCGCGAATGGAGCGCTGCGCTTGAAGACCTCCGTGGTCGGTCTGCGCACGCCCGCCACCTTGAAGGCGCCGCGGTCCCACACCAGCCCGAGGATGACGAAGGCGACGAAGAATGACAGCCCCGTCCACTTGACCGCACACGCCAGGCCGAACAGCACACCGGACGCGAGACGCCACGGACGTGGCCCGAGCGTGGGCACGCCACGGGACAGGTCCGCGCCGTCGGCGACCAACCGGCCGAGTCGACCGCGCATCTGATCGCGGTCGAGAACCAGAGCGCCGAACGCGGCGATCACGAAGAACTCGAGGAACACGTCGAGGATCGCGGTGCGCGACAATACGAACGACACGCCCTCGAGCGCGATGAGCACGCCGGCCAGCGCACCGAACAGGTTGGAACGGAACAGCCGCCGCGCGATGCGCGCCACCACGATGATCGTCAGGCAGCCGAACACCGCCGGGAACACGCGCCATCCGAACGCGCTCGACAACCCGTTGCCGAACAGGTCGGAACTCCACCCGATCAGCCATTTCCCGAGCGGCGGATGCACGATGAACATGTAGCCGCGGTTGTCCTCGTAGCCGTAGCGCAGCATCTCCTGCGCCTCGACCGGGTAATAGGCCTCGTCGAAGATCCGCTCGTTCGGGAAGCCGAGCGCCCAGAACCTGGTGAAGCCGCCGAGGAGGCCGAGCCCGACCACGACGAGCCAGCCGACCCAGGGACGGGGGTCGCGCCACGGCACCAGCGCCGCCGGCACCGGGCGCCCGGATCGGCCGCTCTCGTCGGCGCCGGCGGCCTCGTCCGCGTCGCCGACCTCGGCGAGCGTGGCAGTCGACACGAGCGCGATGCTACTGGTGCTGCGCGGCGTTGCCGCTGAGTACGTTCACTGGCATGGCGAGCGGTCGCGTGGTGCTTGCGGCCACTCCTCTGGGACGGGCCGCCGACGCGTCGGCGCGGCTGCGCACCGCGCTCGCGCAGACGCCGGTGATCGCCGCCGAGGACACTCGCAGGTTGCGCCGGCTGTGCCAGGACCTCGAGGTCACGCCGTCCGGGCGCATCGTGTCGTTCTTCGACGGCAACGAGCAGCGCCGCGTGCCGGTGCTGCTCGAGGCGCTGCGCGCCGGTGACGACGTGCTGGTCGTGACGGACGCCGGGATGCCGTCGGTGTCCGATCCGGGCTACCGGCTCGTCGCGGCGGCGATCGCCGAGGACATCGCGGTGACCGTGCTGCCCGGCCCGTCCGCGGTCACGACCGCGATCGCGGTCTCCGGGCTGCCGGTCGACCGGTTCTGCTTCGAGGGTTTCCTGCCCCGCCGGGCCGGCGAGCGGGGCCGCGCGTTGGACGCGCTCGCGACCGAACAACGCACGATGGTCTTCTTCGAGGCGCCGCACCGACTTGCCCCCACGCTCGCCGACCTCGTCACCGCGTTCGGGGCCGACCGCGAGGCGGCGGTGTGCCGCGAGCTGACCAAGACCTACGAACAGGTGCGGCGCGGCACGCTCGCCGAACTCGCCGTGTGGGCCGAGGACGAGGTGCGCGGCGAGATCACGCTCGTGGTCGCGGGAGCGACCCGCGCCGCCGGCGCCGCGACGCCCGCCGAGCTGGCGACCGCGGTGGCCGACCGCGAGGCTGCCGGGCAGTCGCGCAAGGACGCGATCGGCGAGGTGGCCAAGGAACGCGGCCTGCCGAAGCGCGACGTGTTCGACGCGGTCGTGGCCAACAAGCCCTCGTGATACGACACGTCCCGCTCGTCCTCCCGCGAGTGGTCACTTACTCGGTGAGTGGTCACGTATACGTGACCACTCACGCGATAAATGACCACTCGCGGAGGGCGGGTGGACGGGGTCAGCCGAGCGCCTTGCTCAACGCGTTCAGGTCGAAGCTGCCCAGACCCGTCGTGTAGTCCCAGCCCGGCGTGGCGACGTAGGTGCCGTTGCCGCCCACCATGACGTCGTGGAAGCCGGGCGACGTCGCGGTCGCACCCTTGTACAGCTTGTACAGCCGCGGTGCGGCGAAGCCGAGCTTGTTGCCGTGCGATGCCTGCAACCGCGACCAGAGCCCGAGAGCGAGCGGCGAGGCAAGGCTCGTCCCGCCGATCTGGGTCACCGTGCCGCCCACGTAGATAAGTGCGCCCGTGTTCGGATCGGCGTCGAGTGCGACGTCGGGCAGTCCACGCGCTCCGGCTGCCGCGGTGGGCACGGCGCCGCTCTCCCATGCCGGGGCCTTCTCGACCGGCGAGATGCCGCCGCCGCCGGCGTTCCACGCGAGCTCGCTCTGGTAGTTGTTGCTGTCGTCGGTGAGCAGCGTCGTACCGCCGACCGCGACCGCGTAGGGCGAGGACGCCGGGTACTCGGTGTCGGGCGGCCCGCTCGCGGGGACGCCGTTCGTCGGTGCGACCGCGCAGCTGCTGCCGGTGTCACCGGTCGAGGCGAAGAAGGTCTGGCCCTGTGCGGCTGCCTGCGCGAGCGCCGTGTCGTCGACAGCCATCGAGCCGTCGAGGAAGGGCAGCACGTCGCATTCGCCCAGCGATGCCGATCCCGAGCGGGCCACGTCCTGCGCCGCCCATTTGTTGATCGCCTTGGAGAGGTCGGAATCCGTCAGCGAGGTCGCGATGTAGACGTAGAGCCGGCTTGCCTGCGGTGCGGCTCCGGTCGAGGTCTGCGTGTCCAGATCCCATTCGTCGGCACCCGAGGTGTCGCTGCTCTTCGGCCCGGCGTAGACGAGGCTGACCGGTGTCTGTGGCAGATGACGCTTGCTCTCGGCGAAGCGCAGATCCTTGATCGTCGGCGCGAGGTTGCCCTCGGCGATCACTGCCATTGTGGCGCCGGACCCACCGTTGGTCGACGCGCCGTTGTAGACCTTCACGAACTCGCTCGGGTAGTACCCGGTCAGCTTCGGCAGCCCCGTCGGCAGCCCGGGTGCGGCATCGAACCCGAGCGTGGACAACCCGATCACGCCGGTCACCTTCCCGGCGAGTGCGGACGGGACCATCGCGGGCGCGGTGTTGGCCAGCACGGTGGTGCCGTGTTGCCGGAAGCGGGCGATGTCGGTGTGGAAGGCACGCTGCGCCTGCGCCACGGTGGCAACCGCGCCGACCTGCAGCCGGTTCGTCGAGACCGTCACCCGGCGCATGCCTGCGCCGCGCAGATAGGCGGCGACCGCGTTCGCGTCCGCCTGGCTCGCTCCGAAGCGCTCGGTGAACTCGCCGCGGCGGAGGTACTGGTGATAGACCCCGCTGCCACGGGTGTTCTGCCGCCTGATCAACCTGGCCAAGCCCGAGCGGTCGCGCGGCGTCAGACCGATCGTGAGTCGCAGCTCGCGACCGGCGGGGGCCGACCCGAGCCGCGTCGCGTGGACCAGGTGCAGGCCCTTGGTCGACGTGGTCGCCCACGTCGCGGCCGAGGCGGGTTGCGCAGCGACGACGGCTGCGACGGCAGCTCCGGCGACCAGGCCGGCGACGGCAGCTGCCGAGATCGCTCGGGCAGATCGAGTGCGGGTAGGCACGCGCATGCGGACGTCCTCCAGAGGATCTCGATGTCACGATGCCCAACGAGCGCCCCTGCCCGGGGTGACGAGGAGGTCCGCCGTTGTTCTCAGCTGCGTGATACCCGCCTGCGGCCCTCACTACGCTGGCGGTTGTGAACGAGCACATCCTGACGGCCGTCGCGTGGCCTTATGCCAACGGACCGCGACACATCGGCCACGTCGCCGGGTTCGGAGTTCCGTCCGACATCTTCAGCCGCTACCAGCGGATGGCCGGCAACAACGTGCTCATGGTCAGTGGGACGGACGAACACGGCACGCCGATCCAGGTGCAGGCCGACCAGGAGGGCGTGTCGGCGCGCGAGCTGGCCGACCGCAACGCCCTCGTGATCGCCAAGGATCTGCAGGCGCTGGGGCTGTCGTACGACCTGTTCACCCGCACGACGACGAAGAATCACTACGCAGTCACGCAGGAGATCTTCCTCGGCCTGCTGAAGAACGGCTACGTGTTCGAGCAGAAGCAGCTCGGCGCGATCAGCCCCTCGACCGGGCGCACCCTGCCCGACCGTTACATCGAGGGCACCTGCCCGATCTGCGGCTATCCGAGCGCGCGCGGCGACCAGTGCGACAACTGCGGCAACCAGCTCGACCCGGTCGATCTGATCGAACCGCGCTCGCGCATCAACGGTGAGACGCCGCGCTTCGTCGAGACCGAGCAGATGATGCTCGATCTGCCGGCGTTCGCCGAGGTGCTGGCCGAGTGGCTCAAGAAGCAGACGCACTGGCGCCAGAACGTGCAGCGGTTCAGCCTGAACCTGCTCGACGACCTCAAGCCGCGCTCGTACACGCGCGATCTCGACTGGGGAATCCCGGTGCCGCTCGACGGGTGGCGCGATCGCCCGGACAAGCGCATCTACGTGTGGTTCGACGCGGTCGTCGGCTACCTGTCCGCCTCGATCGAGTGGGCAGCGCGCACGGGCGAGCCGGAGGCGTGGCGGGCGTGGTGGCAGAACCCGGACGCGCGCAGCTACTACTTCATGGGCAAGGACAACATCGTCTTCCACTCGGAGATCTGGCCGGCGATGCTGTTCGGCTACTCGGGGTTCGGCGCCAAGGGCGGCACGCCCGGTTCCCTGGGAGCGCTCGACCGCCCCTACGAGGTGGTGTCGAGTGAGTTCCTGACGATGGAGGGCAAGAAGTTCTCGTCCTCACGAGGCGTGATCATCTACGTCGGGGACCTGCTGTCGCGTTACGACGCCGATGCGCTGCGCTACTTCCTCGCTGTCGCCGGACCGGAGAACCAGGACACCGACTTCACGTGGTCGGAGTTCTTGCGCCGCAACAACGAGGAACTCGTGGGGACGTGGGGGAACCTGGTCAACCGGACGATCTCGATGACGGCGAAGAACCTCGGGTCCATCCCCGCGCCGGGCGACCTGACCGACGCCGACCGCGCGATGCTCGAGACGTCGCGCGCCGCGTTCGCGACCGTCGGCGAGCTGCTGTCGCGCTCGCGGCAGAAGGCAGCGATCGCGGAGGCGATGGGGGTGGTCGGCGCCGCGAACAAGTACCTGTCCGATATGGAGCCGTGGAAGCTGAAGAACAGCGACCCGGCGCGCATGGCGTCGGTGCTGCATGTCGCATTGCAGGTGGTCGACGACGCGAAGACGATGCTGACGCCGTTCCTGCCGTCGTCGTCGTCGAAGGTGCACGCCGCGCTCGGTGGTAGCGGCGACTGGGCGCGCATGCCCGATCTCGTCGAGGTCGATGAGCCGACCGCGCCGGGATCGCCGAACTATCACGTGCTCACCGGTGACTACGACACGGGCGCGCGGTGGGAGTCGACGCCGATCGAGGTGGGCCGCCCGATCGCGGCGCCGACGCCGATCTTCCGCAAGCTCGACGCGTCGATCGTCGACGAGGAGCTCGCCCGGCTCGCTCCATGAGCGGAGACGTCGCGTCCGCGGACGCGTTGCCGTCGCCCGTCCTCGACGCGCACACCCATCTGGACGCGATGGCCACCCGGGCGGGCCTCGAGCCGGACGACGAGTTCGTCGCAGGCGTGATGGCAGAGGCAGCCGCTGTCAACGTCGTCGCGGCCGTCACGGTGGGCGACACCGTCGCATCTTCCGAGTGGTGCGTGCGCGCTGCCACGGCGCACCACGACGTGTACGCGGCCGTCGCGGTGCACCCGACCGAGGTGGCCGGGCTCGACGACGACGGCTACGCGACCCTCGAGCGGCTCGCCGATGACGCACGCGTCGTGGCGATCGGCGAAACCGGGCTCGACTACTACTGGGACCGCACCGACCCGGCGCAGCAGCAGGAGCATTTCCGCCGCCACATCGCGCTCGCGAAGCGGGTCGGGAAGGCGCTGATGATCCACGACCGCGACGCGCACGCCGACGTGCTCAGGATCCTGCGCGAGGAGGGGCCGCCCGACCGGGTCGTCTTCCACGCGTTCTCCGGCGACGCGACCATGGCGCGTGAGTGCGTGGCGGCGGGCTACGTCCTGTCGTTCCCGGGCGTGCTGACGTTCCGCAACGCGCCGGCCCTGCGCGAGGCCGCCTCGGTCGTGCCGATCGACTCGGTGCTGGTCGAGACCGACGCGCCGTTCCTGACCCCGCACCCGTGGCGCGGGCGGCCCAACGCGCCGCGGCTGCTGCCGGCGACCGTCCGCGGGCTCGCGGCCGTGGGCGGGCACGACCTCGACGAACTCTGCGCCGCCGTGACCGAAACCGCCCGCTCCGTTTACGGCATCGCGCCCGTCGGGTAACTCCCTCTGGCTGAAGAATTCCGTGGCTTTGCGCCACTTGGGGTGTCGCCGTTCACATAGTTGCTTGCACATGCACGCAGTTCCGTGACGCTTGCGCCCACCGAGTGGGCGTGAGCCCCGATTTTTCGGGAGGTGTGCGCTGTCGATGCGCGTTGTCGCCGGTCCCGCACCGTGAGATCGCCGTCACCTCGAATCGGATATTTACCCACAATCGCTCAGGCCCGGTTTGGTGCATTGTTCAAAACCTCGTTACCGTGCCGTGACCGAGTGAGTTGCCCGACGGGTTACTCCGCACAAGACGAACGACACCCCTGGGGGACCACCAAGTGCGTCGCAGCGTCAAGTACGGCCTCTACGGTGCTGTACTCGCCGGCGTGACGAGCGTTGCCACCGCAGCGCTGGCCGCGACCGGACCCGAATCGAAGTCCGTCCACCTTCTGGTCGACGGCACGTCCACGACAGTGCAGACCACCGGTCAGCACGTCTCGGACGTGCTGAGCGCCGAAGGCCTGTCCGTGCGCTCGCACGACCTGCTCGCGCCCGCGGCGAACACCACCCTGCGCAACGGCGAGACGATCGTCTTCAAGCGCGGCCGCGAACTGCACCTCACCATCAACGGCGAGACGACCGACGTGTGGACCACCGAGCCCACCGTCGCGCAGGCGCTGTCGGTGCTCGGCGTCGCGCCCGCCGACTTCGTGTCGGTCTCGCGCTCCACGCGGCTGCCGCTGAGCGCGACCTCGATCGTGCTGCGCACCCCGAAGCACGTCACCGTCGTGCACGACCACAAGCGCAGCAGGCTGACGACCACCGACGCGACCGTCGGTCAGGTGCTCGGCGACCTGAACATCAACCTGCGCAAGCACGACCGGCTCTCGCCGCGCCTGAAGGCGCCGATCGCCGACGGGATGCGGATCGTCGTCAAGCGCGTGGTCACCAAGCGGGTCGTCCACACCGAGGCGATCCCCTACAACGTCGTCCACCGCAGCGACTCGTCGATGTACGAGGGCAACACCTCGGTCGTGACGAGCGGGGCCGAGGGTGCCAAGCGTCTCGTCTACTCGGTGGTCTACGTCGACGGCAACTGGTCCGGGCGCACCCTGCTCACCTCGAAGGTCGTCCGCCAGCCCCGCACCGAGGTCGAGCGGGTCGGCACCAAGCAGCGTCCGGTCGTGCACACGGCGCCGGCTCCGACGCCGACGGCGACCGCACCGGTCTCGTCGGGCAGTCACAACTGGGATGCCGTTGCGGCCTGCGAGTCGGGCGGCGACTGGTCGATCAACACCGGTAACGGCTTCTACGGCGGCCTGCAGTTCACCATCAGCACGTGGGACGCCTACGGCGGGCAGTCGTACGCGCCGCGCGCGGATCTCGCCTCGCGCGATGCACAGATCGCAGTGGCCGAGCGGGTTCTGGCGAGCCAGGGCGCCGGTGCGTGGCCGGTGTGCGGTGCCAACCTCTGAGCCGTCCCACCTGATGTCTCACGGACCTGGGTAACTCGTCCGAGACGGATCCGTTATGGTTCTGTGACCACGGGTCGTGCTCGTGGACCGACGAAGTGCCCGCGAAGTACCGCGAAGTACGCAAGGAGTACAGAGTTTTGCTGCGCAGTATCAAGTACGGCCTGAGTAGTGCCGTCGTCGCCGGCCTGGTGGGTGGAACCGTCGCCTTCACCGCCGCGGGCGGTGACAAGACCGTCCACCTGCTCGTCGACGGACGTCCGCAGACGGTGCAGACCACAGCGACGACGGTCGGCGGCGCACTCACCTCGGCCGGGTACCACCCGGGCACGCACGACCTGCTCGCGCCGACCGCTTCGTCGCCGCTGACCAACAACGAGCAGGTCGTCTACCGCCGCGGTCGCCAACTGCACCTCGTCGTGAACGGCGAGCAGCGCACCGTCTGGACGACCGCCCCCACCGTGGCTGCCGCCCTGTCGGCGTTCGGGTACTCCCAGTCGACGTTCACCTCGGTGTCGCGATCGAGGCGGCTGCCGCTAGGCGTCACCGACATTGCACTGCGCACCCCGAACCCGGTGACCGTCGTCCACGACGGCAAGCGCACGCACGTCACGACCACCGCGGTCGACACGGGCCAGCTGCTGTCGGACCTCTCGCTGCAGCTCGGGCCCTACGACCGGCTGTCCACCTCACGCAAGGCGCCGCTGCGCTACGGCGAGGTCATCCGGCTGACCAGGGTGCGGCACCGCGCCGTCATCCAGACCAAGCAGGTGCCCTTCGACACGCGACGCATCAACGACTCGAGCATGCTCAGCGGCCGCACCAAGATCGTGACCGCCGGCCGCACCGGCCTCACGCGAATCGCCTACGCGGTGATCTTCGTCGACGGAAAGCGCGTCGGCACCACCCACGTCGACCGCAGCGTGATCCGGGCACCGCGCACGCAGGTCGAGCGGGTCGGGACGAAGCAGCCGCAGCCGGTCTACACGGGCACCCCGAACTCCGCCCAGCAGATCGCCCGCTCGATGATGGAGCGCGACTACGGGTGGGGCTCCGACGAGTTCAGCTGCCTCGTCCAGATGTGGAACAACGAGAGCGGCTGGCGCACCAACGCCTACAACCCCAGCGGCGCGTACGGCATCCCGCAGGCGCTGCCGGGTTCGAAGATGGCCGCGGCGGGTTCCGACTGGCAGACCAGCGCCGCCACCCAGATCAAGTGGGGACTGGGCTACATCGCCTCGCGCTACGGCACCCCCTGCGGCGCGTGGGGCTTCTGGCAGGCGCACAACTACTACTGAGGTCCCGTTACTGACCCTCGTTCAAGTAGGGTCGGCGCATGACGGTCACCGACCAGCGCCCGGCAGACACGTCCACCCGCGAGCCGATTCCCGCGGTCGTGGCCCGGCTGCGCGAGACCTACCGCAGCGGACGCACGCGTCCGCTCGCGTGGCGGCTCGGGCAGCTCGAGGCGCTCGAGAAGATGCTCGCCGAGCGCGAGCAGGACTTCGTGGCGGCCATCGTCGCCGACCTCGGGCGCAACGAGGTCGACGCCTGGCTGGCCGACATCGCGCCGGTCGTCGCCGAGTCGAAGTACGCCCGTAAGCACCTGCGCTCCTGGACCCGTCCGCAGCGCTCTGGCGTGCCGATGGCCGCGCAGCCCGGCAAGGCCTGGGTGCAGTGGGAACCGCTCGGTGTCGCCGGGATCATCGGGCCGTGGAACTACCCGGTGTTCCTGCTGCTGTCGCCGCTGGTCGGCGCGATCGCCGCCGGCAACGTCTCGGTGATCAAGCCGTCCGAGCACACCCCGGCCGTCTCGGCGCTGCTCGCGCGCCTGCTGCCGCAGTACCTCGATGCCGACACGGTGGCCGTCGTCGAGGGCGCTGCAGACGAGACCCTGGAGCTGATCGACCAGAAGCTCGACCACTGCTTCTTCACCGGCGGACCCGAGATCGGCAAGCACATCATGGCTGCCGCGGCGAAGCACCTGACGCCGGTGACGCTCGAACTCGGCGGCAAGAGCCCGGTGATCGTCGCCGACGACGCCGCGGTGCGCGTCGCCGCGCGCCGGGTCGCGTAGGCGAAGTCGCTCAACTCCGGTCAGACGTGCATCGCGCCCGACTACGTGCTTGTCGACCGCACGGTGCGTGACCAGTTCGTCGCCGAGCTCGAGACCGCGATCACCACGTTCAAGAGCGACCGTCCGATGCCGCTCGTGCACGAACGGCGGGCGAACCGCATCGGCGAGCTGATCAGCGGCGCCGGTGGACGGGTCGTGCGCGGCGGCAAGGTCGATACCGCGGCACAGACCGCCGAGCTGACCGTGATCGTCGATCCCGACGCCGGCTCGGAGCTGATGACCGAAGAGATCTTCGGCCCGGTGCTGCCCGTCGTCACCGTCGACTCGTTCGACGAGGCGGTCGCGAAGGTCAACGCGGGCGAGAAGCCGCTGGCCGTGTACCTGTTCAGCGGCAGCCGCGACAAGGAGCAGCGGGTGCTGGCCGAGATCAGCAACGGCGCCACCGTGATCAACCACCTGATGTTCCACGTGCTCGCCCCGGGCCTGCCGTTCGGCGGGGTCGGCAACAGCGGCATGGGCGCCTACCACGGCAGGTGGGGCTTCGAGACGTTCAGCCACCGCAAGGCCGTGCTGCGCAAGCCGACCCGTCCCGACCCGAACCTGCTCTACCCGCCGTACAACAAGCTGAAGAAGCGCCTGCTGCGGACGGTGTTCTGAGCACGCTGCTCGGCCCGGCCGAGATCCGCGCGCTGGCCGAGCGGCTCGGGGTCCGTCCGACCAAGACGCTCGGGCAGAACTTCCTGCACGACGCCAACACGATCCGTCGCATCGTGCGCACCGCCGCGCTCGAACCTGACGACACCGTGCTCGAGGTCGGTCCGGGTCTCGGCTCGCTGACGCTGGGACTGCTCGCGGCGGGTCACGGGGTGACCGCGGTCGAGATCGATCCGCGCGCTCGCCGCCGAACTGCCGCACACGGTCGCGGCGCGCCTGCCGGACGCGTGTCTGACGGTGCTCACCGCCGACGCGCTGCGGGTCGACGTGCCGGGCGCGCCGACCGCGCTGGTGGCCAACCTGCCGTACAACGTCGCCGTCCCCGTCGTGCTGCACCTGCTCGAGACGGTGCCGTCGTTGCAGCGGGGCCTGGTGCTCGTGCAGGCCGAGGTCGCCGAGCGTCTCGCGGCGCCGCCCGGGTCGAGGGTGTACGGCAGTCCGAGCGTGAAGGCCGCCTGGTACGCCGCCGCGACGCGCGCCGGGTCGGTGTCGCGGTCGGTGTTCTGGCCCGTCCCGAACGTCGATTCCGAGCTGGTGCGGCTGGTGCGGCGCGACCCGCCGGTCACGCCGGCGTCGCGGGCAGAGGTGTTCGCCGTGATCGACGCGGCCTTCGCGCAGCGGCGCAAGACGCTGCGCGCGGCGCTCGCCCGCTGGGCGGGTTCGGCGCCGGCGGCGGAGCAGGTGCTGCGTGCCGCCGGCATCGACCCGTCCGCACGCGGCGAGACTCTCGACGTCGCCGCCTTCGCCCGCCTCGCCGCCGCCCGCGCCTGACCGCACCGCCGGTGCGACGGCATGTGCGACGGCATGTGCGACGGCATGTGCGACGGCATCGGAGACGGCAGCGGAGACGGCATCGGAGACGGCGATTTGGGCGAAACGCGTAGGTTCGAGGCATGGACTTTCGCACACTAGGTAACAGCGGCTGCTCGGTCTCGAACCTGTGCCTCGGCACGATGACGTTCGGCGCCGAATCCGACGAGGCCGTCTCCCACGCCCAGCTCGACACGTTCGCCGAAGGCGGCGGCACGTTCATCGACACCGCCGACGTCTACTCCGCCGGCACGTCCGAACAGATCATCGGACGCTGGTTCGCAGCCCGCCCGGCCGAGGTCACCGAGCCGATGGTCCTCGCGACCAAGGGACGCTTCCCGCTCGACAGCTCACCGAACGGCGCCGGCCTCTCGAACCGGCACCTGACCCGCGCGCTGGACAACTCGCTGCGGCGCCTCGGCCTCGACTCGGTCGACCTCTACCAGCTGCACGCCTTCGACGCCTACACGCCGATGGAAGAGACCCTGCGCACGATGGACGCGTTCGTGCGCTCGGGCAAGATCCGCTACTGGGGGTTGTCGAACTTCACCGGCTGGCAGCTGACGAAGGCCGTGTACCTCGCGCACGATCTCGGGCTCATCGCGCCGGTGACGCTGCAGCCGCAGTACAGCCTGCTGGTGCGCGAGATCGAGTGGGAGATCGTGCCCGCCGCTCTCGACACGGGTCTCGGGCTGCTGCCCTGGAGCCCGCTGGGCGGCGGCTGGCTGTCCGGCAAGTACCAGCGCGACCAGCGCCCGACGGGCGACACCCGGCTCGGCGAGGACCCGAACCGCGGGATGGAAGCCTGGGACCGGCGCGGCACCGAGCGCACCTGGAACGTCGTCGACGCCGTGCAGAAGGTCGCGGAGGACCGCGGTGTCTCGATGGCCGAGGTCGCGCTCGCCTGGGTGACCGACCGTCCCGGCGTGACGTCGACGATCCTGGGCGCCCGCACCGTCGAGCAGCTCGAGACGAACCTGAAGGCCGCCGACCTGCACCTGAGCGACGACGAGGTCGCCGCTCTCGACGAGGCGAGCGACCTGCACGCAGCCGACTACCCGTACGGCGAGATGGGGATCGGCCAGCGCGACCGGAACCTGCGCGGCGGGCGGTAGCTGCCCGCCGGGCTAGGACCGGCCCGCGAACAGGCTCGTGACCGAGCCGTCCTCGAAAACCTCTTTGATCGCCTTCGCCAGGAGCGGGGCGATCGAGAGGACGGTCAGCTTGTCGAACTGCTTCTCGGGCGCGATCGGCAGCGTGTTGGTGACGACCACCTCACTGATGCGGCTGTTCTTGAGCCGATCGACGGCCGGTGCGGAGAAGATGCCGTGCGTCGCGGCGACGATCACGTCGGTCGCGCCCGACTCGAACAGCAGGTTCGCCGCCTTGATTCATCGACCCGCCGGTGTCGATCATGTCGTCGATCAGCAGGCAGTAGCGCCCGGCGACGTCACCGACGACACGGTTGGCCACGACCTCGTTCGTCGCGTCGATGTTGCGGGTCTTGTGCACGAACGCGATGTCGAGACCGCCGAGCGAGTCGGCCCACTGCTCGGCGGTGCGCACGCGTCCGGTGTCGGGCGAGACGACCACGAGATCCTCGCGGCCGTACTTGTGCAGCACGTGCTGCGACAGCAGCGGCAACGCGAACAGATGGTCGACCGGGCCGTCGAAGAAGCCCTGGATCTGCGCGGTGTGCAGATCGACGGCCATCAGCCGGTCGGCACCGGCGGTCTTGAACAGGTCGGCGATCAGGCGCGCGGAGATCGGCTCGCGGCCGCGGTGCTTCTTGTCCTGCCGCGCGTACGGGTAGAACGGCGCGACGACCGTGATGCGTTTGGCCGAGGCCCGCTTGAGGGCGTCGACGAGGATCAGGGTCTCCATGACCCACTGGTTGATCGGGGTCGTGTACGACTGGATGACGAAGGCGTCCGTGCCGCGCACCGAGTCGTTGGGACGGATGAACAGCTCGCCGTTGGCGAACTCGCGCCGCGTCGTCGGGGTCATCGTGACGCCGATGTAACCGGCGATCTCGTCGGCGAGCTCGGGGTAGGCCCCGCCGGACAACAGCACCAGGCTCTTGCGGCCGGCAACCTGGAGTGTGCTCATGAGGGGTCCTCTGCGTCGGTGGCGCGGGCGGCTGCCTCGGCTGACGGCGTGCCGGCACGTTTGCGCTGCACCCAGCCTGCCACGTTCCGCTGCTTGCCGCGGGCCACGGCCATCGCACCGGGAGGGACGTCACTCACGATCACGGAGCCGGCCGCGGTGTAAGCGCCGTCACCGATCTCGACGGGCGCGACGATCATCGTGTCCGAACCGATCCGCACGTGGTCGCCGACCACGCTGCGATGCTTGGTGACTCCGTCGTAGTTCACGAACACCGACGACGCGCCGACGTTGCTGTGCTCGCCGATGGTCGTGTCGCCGACATAGGTCAGGTGGGGCACCTTCGAGCCGGCACCGACCTGCGACCCCTTCACCTCGACGTAGGTGCCGATGTGCACACCGTCGGCGAGCTCGCTGCCCGGACGCAGATAGGCATACGGCCCGACCGTGACGTCGGCGCCGAGTCGGGCACCCTGGGCGGTCGCCCGCACGATGCGGGTGCGCGGCCCGACCGCCGTGTCGGCCAGCGTCACCTCGGGACCGATGCTCGCTCCGGCCGCGACCGTCGTGGCGCCGTGCAAGTACGAGCCCGGCCAGATCGTCACGTCCTGCTCGAGCGTCACCGTCGCGTCGATCCACGTGGTGGCGGGGTCGACGACGCTCACTCCGGCGCGCATGTGCGTCTCGAGCAGCCGGGTGTTGTAGCTGCGATGCGCCGCGGCCAGCTGCACGCGGTCGTTGACGCCGGCGGTCACCGAGGCAGCGACGGTCATCGCACCCACCGCGGCGTCGCGGGCGACGAGGATGCCGATGACGTCGGGCAGGTACTCCTCGCCCTGCGCGTTGTCGCGCGACAGGTCGGTGACGGCCGAGCGCAGCGCCTGGTGGTCGAAGGCGTAGACGCTGGTCGCCACCTCGGCGACGGCGAGTTCGTCCGGCCCGGCGTCCTTGTGCTCGACGACCCGCTCGACCGAACCGTCGCCCGCGCGGATCACCCGTCCGTACCCGGTGGGGTCGTCGACGACGCTGGTGAGCAGCGTGGCGGCTCGTCCGTCGTGGTCGTCGACGAGTGCGGCGAGCGCCTCCGGAGTCAGCAGCGGCGTGTCGCCCGGCACCACGACGATCGTGCCGTCCGCGTCGGGCGGCAGCGCGTCCAGAGCCAGTCGCACCGCGTGTCCGGTGCCGTGCTGCTCGGCCTGCAGCACGGGGACGGCGTCGGGGGCGATGTCGTGCAGATGGGACCGCACCTCCTCGGCACGATGGCCCACCACGACCACGGTGTGCTCGGGCTGCAGCGGTGCCCCCGCCGCGAGGACGTGGCCGAGCAGCGAGCGACCGGCGAAGCCGTGCAGCACCTTCGGCAGTGCTGCGGACTTCATCCGGGTGCCCTCACCGGCGGCGAGCACGATCAGGGCGAGTGGGTCCACGGGGTTCCCTTCGACGGCGAACTGTGCTGCGGGACTGGGACTCGAACCCAGACTGCACGGCTCCAAAGGCCGGCGGGCTGCCAATTACCCCATCCCGCAATCGCGGCACTCACCCTACCGTCGTGCCCTGCGACGCTGAGCACGACTTGGGCCCTACGGTTGCGTAAGTTACGGTTGCGTAACCGCCGATTTCCGCAGCCTGCCGAGGGACGTGAGGTACCGATGACCCTGCTCGACGAGCGCCCGGCCGCCAAGCCGGTCTTCGAAGGGACGAAGCAGCGCGGCGAACAGTTCGCGCTCTACACGTTCGTGATCATCCCGTTCCTGGCGTTCCTCGCGGCGGTGCCGGTCGCGTGGGGCCGGGGACTCGGCTGGACCGACATCGTCCTGTTCCTCGCGTTCTACATCGTGTCGGGCCTCGGCATCACCGTCGGTTACCACCGGCTGTTCACGCACGGCTCGTTCAAGGCGAACCGGCCGTTGCGCATCGCCCTGGCGATCGCCGGGTCGATGGCGATCGAGGGTCCGGTCATCCGCTGGGTCGCCGACCACCGCCGCCATCACGCCTACAGCGACCGCGAGGGCGATCCGCACTCGCCGTGGCGCTTCGGGACGTCGCTGGGCGCGCTGAGCAAGGGCTTCTGGTACGCGCACATCGGCTGGATGTTCGATCTCGAGCACACCAACCGTGAGAAGTACACGCCCGACCTCATGCGGGACCGCGACATCAGTCTCGTCGACCGGTTGTTCCCGCTGTGGCTCGCGATCTCGTTGCTGCTGCCGGCCGTGCTCGGCGGCCTGATCTCGATGTCGTGGGGCGGGGCGCTGTCGGCCTTCTTCTGGGCGTCGCTGGTGCGGATCTTCGTGCTGCACCACGTCACGTGGTCGATCAACTCGGTGTGCCACATGATCGGCGAGCGGCCCTTCGCCGCCCGCGACAAGAGCGCCAACTTCTGGCCGCTCGCGATCCTGAGCTTCGGCGAGAGCTGGCACAACATGCATCACGCCGACCCGACGGCCGCCCGGCACGGCGTGCTGCGCGGTCAGCTGGACTCGTCCGCGCGGGTCATCTGGATCTTCGAGAAGCTCGGCTGGGCCACCGATGTCCGCTGGCCCAAGCCGGAACGGCTCGCCAAACTGCGCGTCGACGCCTGACCTTTCCCCGCCCGTGCTCGGTTGGGACGGGCGAAGGCGACCACCAGCGGGGAAACGCTGCTAGGTCACGGTATGGCGCTCGGCGAAGGCCGGGTCGCGGTAGGCCTCGGTGTCGATCACCTCGCGCAGCACCTCGCACGCGTCCCAGACCTCGGCATGACTGAGGTACAGCGGGGCGAACCCGAGCCGCACGATGTCCGGTTCGCGGAAGTCACCGATGACCCCGCGCGCGATCAGCGCCTGCACGATCGCATACGCGTCGCGGTGCCGCAGCGCGACCTGGCCGCCGCGGCGCGCCGGATCGCGCGGCGTGACCACCTCGACCTCGAGCAGGAACGCGTCCACGTAGTCGATCACCAGCTGCGTCAGCTGCAGCGACTTGGTGCGGACGTCGTCCATCGGCGCCTCGTCGAACACGCCGAGCGCGGACTCGAGCGCGAGCATCGACAGCAGCTGCGGGGTGCCGATCCGGGCCCGCTCGATGCCCTGGGCGGGGGTGAACGAGTCGTCCAGCGCGAACGGCGTGGCGTGGGCGTGCCAGCCGGTCAGCGGCAGATCGGCCGTTTGCTGATGGCGGTGCGGCAGGTAGATCCACGCCGGCGCCCCGGGCCCGCCGTTGAGGTATTTGTACGAACAGCCGACCGCCGCATCGGCGCCGATGCCGTCCAGATCGAAGCTCGCCACTCCCGCGACGTGCGCGAGGTCCCACAGCGCGAGCGCACCGTGGTCATGGACGACCGTGGTGATCGTCGCCGAGTCCCACAGCTCACCGGTCCGGTAGTCGACCCCGCCGAGAGCGACCACCGCGGTGTCGTCGTCGATGACATCGACGACGGTGTCCGGGGCAACTCGCAGCAACCGCAGGCCCAGCATTCTGGCGACCGACTCGGCCAGGTACTGGTCGGTGGGGAAACCGGTGGCGTCGGTGATCAGCGTGCGCCGTTCGGGACGCAGCCGCGCCATCGCGACGAGCGCCTGGAACAGCTGCACGCTCGTCGAGTCGCCGCACATGACCTGGCCCGGCGCCGCGCCGACGAGAGTGCCGATGCGGTCGCCGACGCGACCCGGCAGCGTCCACCAACCGTTGCCGTTCCAGGACGTGATCAGGTCATGGCCCCACTGCCTGCGCACCGCGTCGTCGATCGCGTCCGGGACTGCGGCGGGCAGCGCGCCGAGCGAGTTCCCGTCGAGGTAGATCACCTGATCGGGCAGCGTGAAACGCTGTTTGACGCCGGCCAACGGATCGTCGGCATCGAGCGACAGCGCCGTGTCGCGCGACAGATCAGCCACCGCGCACCTCCCACAGTTCGGGGAACGACGGGCGGAACAGCGTCGAGCGCAGGTAGGACGACCCGCTCGACCCCCCGGTGCCCATCCTGCTGCCGATGATGCGCTGCACCATCATGACGTGGCGATAGCGCCACTCCTGGATGCCCTCGTCGATGTCGACGAGTGCCTCGCACACCTCGGCCGCCTCACCTTCCTCGGCGTAGACGTCGCGCAACGAGGCGCCGTCCAGATAGGTCAGCAGCGAGTCGTAGACGGTCGGACGCTCGAGCGCTGCGCGCAGTTGCGGATCGTCGACCTGGTCGAAGTCGCGCCGTCCGAGCGTCGCCTCGATGACGCGGAACTGGTTCGATTGGAACCCGCTCGCCGACCCGAGTTCCGGACGGAACGCCGCGAACTGCTTCGGCGTCATCGTCTCGAGGACGTCGAGCTGGCCGACGATCGTCTTCAAGATCTTGGCGATGCGCCGCGCGGTGTGCAGTGCGCCGGAGCCGTTGCGCTCCTCCAGCCGCCGCTGCAACAACGCCGTCTCGTGCAGGATCTGCTTGAACCACAACTCGTACACCTGGTGCACGATCACGAACAGCATCTCGTCGTGCTCGGCTGTTGCGGGACGTTGGCAGGCGAGCAGTTCGTCGAGGCGGAGATAGCTTCCGTACGTGACCGGCCCGGGAGGCGACGTTGCTGTCATGTCCACCATGATTGCCTGATGACCGACACCAGCGGCAGACCCCGGGTCCGAATGACCGGACGCGAGCGACGCGAGCAGCTGCTCGACGTGGGGCGCACGCTGTTCGCCGAGCGAGGCTTCGAGGCCACCTCGATCGAAGAGATCGCCGCCCGCGCGGGGGTGTCGAAGCCGGTGGTCTACGAGCACTTCGGCGGCAAGGAGGGCCTCTACGCGGTCGTCGTCGACCGCGAGATGAGCGACCTCCTCGACCGGTTGACGACGGCGCTGAGCTCTGGGCACCCGCGCCAGCTCGTCGAACAGGCCGCGCTCGCGTTGCTCACCTACATCGAGGAGCAGACCGACGGGTTCCGCATCCTGTCGCGTGACTCGCCGGTGGCCGGGTCGTCGGGAACCTTCTCGTCCCTGCTGAACGACATCGCGAGCCAGGTCGAGCACATCATGGTCCGCGAGTTCGAGTCGCGCGACATCAGCACCGAGCTCGCCCCCATGTATGCGCAGATGCTGGTGGGAATGGTTGCGCTGACCGGGCAGTGGTGGCTCGAGGAGCGTCAGCCGCCCCGTGAGGCGGTGGCCGCGCACCTGGTGAACCTGGGCTGGAACGGCCTGGCTCATCTCGACCCGCAACCCCGCATCCTGCACCGCGACCCGGATGATCGCTGAAATGACAGCCGCCATCGACGACTATCTCGACGCCCAGCGAGAAGTGCTCACCCGCGATCCCCACCTGCTCTACGAAGGCAACGAGGTGCACAAGACGCGGGTCGCCGCGCGTCGCCTGCGCAGCGTGCTGCGCGTGTTCGCCGACCGGTTCGATCCCGAGACCGCCGCACACCTCGACGGCGAGTTGGTGTGGTACTCGGGGCTGCTCGGCCGGCTGCGCGATCTGCAGGTGCTCCGCAAGCACTTCGCCGAGGCGATCTCGCAGCTCCCGGATGAACTCGGCGCGACCCACGCCTTGGTGGAGCGCATCGACGCCGCCCTCAAGGCCCGCGAACGGCAGGCGCTGCGGGCGATGCGCCGGGCACTCGTCTCACGCCGCCGCGAGGCGTTGCTCGCCGCGACCGTGGCTGTGCCGGTGGAACCCGCCGGCGACCGCACCATCGAGGACTACCTGCGCTCGGCCGAACGCAGCGCACGCAAACGGTTGCGCCGCGCCGAGAAGCTGGCCGTGGGCGACCCCGAACGCGACGCCGCCCTGCACCGCGCGCGGAAGGCCGCGAAACGCGCCCGGTACACCGCCGAACTCTGTGAGCCGGAACTCGGCGCCAAAGCCGCCAAGGCCGTGCGCAGGTGGCGGGCCGTCCAGGACCGCCTCGGCGAGCACCAGGACGGCGTCGTCGCCGCCGAGCTGGTGCGTTCGCTCGCGACCGACGACACCGACTTCATGCTCGGCGTGCTGTGGGTGCGCGAGATCCTGCGCTGAGCGGTCGACCTATTTGTCGATCGTGAAGTAGATGCCGTAGCCGATCGCGGCGGCCACGACGAGGAAGCAGAACACAGCCAGTACCGCCGGGGCTGCGGAGCTGCGGCTCTCGACGCGACGCCCGGACGCGGTCGCCACGAGGCGTGCGCCGGCGGCGAACACGCCGACTATCACAACGCCGGCCGCGAGCGATTCGACGAAGATCCTGCCGACGTCGGTCCAATCCGTTGGTGAAGTCGAACGACACCGCGACGACGATCACCACGACGACGATCACCACGACGACGATCACCGCGACGAGCAGGATGGTCTGATGCACGAAGTAGGTCTGCCCAGCCTGATTCCTGCTGCGCGCCGGGGTGCCGAGGCTTCACCTGTTGTTCACTCGTCGGCGAGTGAGAGCCACTGCTCCTCTGCTGCCTCGCGTTCGGCGACCACGCCGCGCAGCGTCTCGTCGAGGTCGGCGACCCTGGCGAAGTCGGTCGCGTGCTCGGCGAGTTCGGCGTGCAGTGCCCGCTCGCGCTTCTCGAGGAGTGCGACGCGCCGCTCCAGCCGGGCGAGCTCCTTGCGCGCGGCGCGCGAGTCGCCCTTGTTCGTCCGGCGATCGGCGGCGTCGTCGACGGCGGCGCCGCGGCGGGAAAGGTACTCGTCGATCCCGCCGGGAAGCGCCGCCAGCGAACCGTCGCCGAGCAACGCGACGGTCGAGTCGCACACGCGCTCGATCAGGTAGCGGTCGTGGCTGACGACCACCAGCGTGCCCGGCCACGAGTCGAGCAGATCCTCCAGAGCGGTCAGCGTGTCGGTGTCGAGATCGTTGGTCGGCTCGTCCAGCAACAGCACGTTCGGTTGCGCGAGGAGCAGGCGCAGCAGCTGCAACCGACGGCGCTCGCCGCCCGACAGGTCACCGACCGGCGTCCATTGCTTCTCGTTGCCGAAGCCGAATCTCTCGGCGAGCTGGCCGGCGGTCAGGTCGACGCCGCCGAGTTCGGCGCGCTCGCGTACCTCTTGGACCGCCTCGAGCACGCGCAGCCCGGACGGCAGCTCGGCGACCTCCTGCGAGAGGTAGCCCGACTGCACGGTCTGCCCGATCCGCACCCGTCCAGCAGAAGGCTCGAGGCGCCCGGCCAGCAGCCGCAGCAGATGCGTCTTGCCCGAGCCGTTCACACCGATCACCCCGATGCGATCGCCCGGTCCGACATGCCAGCTCACGCCGTCGAGCAAGGTACGGGACCCGACCCGGACCGTGACGTCGTCGAGTTCGAACACCGAGCGCCCGAGCCGGCGCTGCGACAGCGCTCGCAGCTCGACCGACGCGCGCACGGACGGCTCGTCGGCGATGAGCGCCTCGGCGGCCTCGATGCGAAAGCGTGGCTTGGACGTGCGCGCCGGCGCGCCCCGTTGCAACCACGCCAACTCCTTGCGCAGCAGATTCTGCCTCCGCGCCTGCGCCGACGACGCCTGGCGCGCACGTTCGGCGCGCGCGAGTACGTACGCGGCGTAGCCGCCCTCGTACTGCCGCACCGCCGCGTCGGCCACCTCCCACGTGCGCGACACGACTGCGTCGAGGAACCAGCGGTCGTGGGTCACGACGAGCAGCGAGGTGCGCCGAGCGGACAGGTACGACGCGAGCCACGTCACGCCCTCGACGTCGAGGTGGTTGGTCGGTTCGTCCAGCACGAGCAGGTCGGCCTGCTGTACGAGAGCGGCGGCCAGGGCGACCCGGCGCCGCTCGCCGCCGGACAGCCTGGCGGCCTGGCTGTCGAGACCGACCTCGGCGAGGCCCAACCCGGTCAGCACGGAACGCACCTCGGCATCGCCGGCCCACTCGTGCTCGGCGCCGTCGCCGACGACGATCGAGCGCACCGTCGCGTCGGGGAGCAGGCCACGCTGATCGACGTAGGCGATCCGCGTGCCGCTGGTGACGGTGACGCGACCCGTGTCCGGCGGCTCGGTCGCGGTGATCATTCGCAACAACGTGGTCTTGCCGCCACCGTTGCGTCCGACCACGCCGATGCGTTCGCCGTCGCCGATGCCCAGCGACACTGCGTCGAGGACGGTCGTCGTGCCGTAGGACTTGGTGACCGTCTCGAGATTGACCAGGCTCGCCATCAGCCGGTGATTCGCGCGCCCGGCGCAGGCGCTGTCGCCACGCTCGTCGCCGCGCAGATGTCGGCCCGGTCGAGGTCGGCGGCGAGATCCTGCGCTGCGTCGGCGTGAGCGCACAGGAACGCGCAGGTCGGTCCCGACCCGGACACGATCCCGCCGAGCGCTCCGAAGTCGACGCCGGCGGCGAGCACGTCGCCCAGTTCGGGACGGAGCGCGAGCGCTGCGGGCTGCAGGTCGTTGGCGAGCGCGTCCGCGACACGCCCACAGTCACCCGCGCGCAGCGCGTCGAGCATCTCGTCGACTCGCTCCGATCGGGTCGGCCGCTTCGCCGGCGCCGCGTTGCCGGTCGAGCTCGCGGTAAACCTCGACGGTCGAGAGCCCGACGTCCGACAGCGCGAACACCCAGTGGTACTCGCCGGTCGAGAGCACCGGTGTGACCTGTTCGCCGCGGCCGACCCCGAGGGCGGTGCCCCCGGTGAGCGGGAAGGTCACGTCGCTGCCCAGCTTCGCGGCAAGGGTCACCAGTTGTGCACGCGACGTTCCCGTCCGCCACAGGGCGGCGCAGGCGATCAGGGCACCCGCGGCGTCGGCCGACCCGCCCGCCATGCCGCCGGCGAGCGGGATGTTCTTGTGCAGGTCGAGCCGGACGTCGGCCGCCGTGCCGGCATGTGCGGCGAGCAGTTCGGCCGCGCGCCAGGCCAGATTGGCGCCGTCGGTGGGCACGCCGAGCGCATACGGACCCGCTGCCTTGACGTGCAGGCCTTCGGCGCCACGCGCGACGACGTCGTCGTACATGCTCACCGCCTGGAACACGGTGGTGAGGTCGTGATAGCCGTCCGGGCGGGCGACGCCGACGGACAGATGCAGGTTGACCTTGGCCGGTACGCGTACGCGCACCGTGTCGGCGATCTCGACGACGGGCATCGCATTCACTGTATCGACGGCTGTGTCAGGCTTTCCGGGTGACCTCGATGAACGGGCCGACCCCTCCGGCACACGGTTGGTGGCGGCGTGCGCACCGTCGGCGTCGAGGAGGAGCTGCTGCTGTTCACCGGCGCAGCGCAACCGGCGCGCGTCGGCGAGCAGCTCGCCGCCGATCCCGCGACGTCGGTCGAGCACGAACTCAAGCTCGAACAGGCCGAGATCGCGTCGGCGCCGCAGCACGAGCTCGAGGCGCTCGCCGCCGACCTGCACCTGCGACGTCACGAGATCGTCACCGCGGCCGAGGAGCGCGGCGTGCTCGTGGCCGGTCTCGGCACCAGTCCGGTCGCGGATATGCCGACGCCCACTCCGGACGAGCGATACGCGCGCATGCAACAGCAGTACGGGTTGGTGGCCGCCGACCAGCTCACGTGCGGCACGCACGTGCACGTCTCTGTCGCTTCACGGGAAGAAGGGATCGCGGCCATCGACGGCGTCCGCCGTTGGTTGGCCGTGCTGCTCGCCATGAGCGCCAACTCGCCGTTCTGGTCCGGCTTCGACACCGGTTACGCCAGTTACCGCACGATCGCGTGGGGACGCTGGCCGACCGCCGGACCCACCCCGCCCTTCGGCGCTCCCGCCGAGTACGACCGCCGCGTCGCCGAGGCTGTTGCCACCGGTGCCGCCGTCGACGCCGGCATGATCTATTTCGACGTACGGCTCTCCGCGAAGTACCCGACGGTCGAGTTCCGGATCGCCGATGCCGGGCAGCAGGTCGCCGACTCCGTCCTGCTCGCCGCGCTGTGCCGGGCAGCGGTCGAGACCGCGGTGACCACCGGCGCGGGCGATGCCCAGGGTCTGCCGCACGACCGGTTGCGCGCTGCGGCCTGGCGCGCGGCACGATTCGGCCTTGGCGACCAGCTCGTCGCCGTCGACGACGCGACGTTGCGCCCCGCGCCGGCGATCATCGACCGCATGCTGGACGAGCTGGGCCCGGCGCTGGCGCGCTCCGGCGACGACGCCCTTGTGCGCCGGCTCGTCGACGGACTGCTGCGGCGCGGGACCGGCGCCGACATGCAGCGCGCCGATCTGGAGGACGTCGCGTGACGGGCAGGCCGGTGTCGGCGCCGTGGTCCGTGCCGCTGCCGATCGTGCGCTGACTGTGCTGTGAGCGAACCTCTGCTCAATTCACTGGGCGATGTCGCACCGGTCCTCTAGCGTTCGCCACCTATCGGGAGGGCAGTGATGAGCGACGTCGTGCAGGCCAGCGGGCTGGTCAAGGTCTACGGCAAGGTCCGCGCGCTCGACGGTCTCGACCTGGCGGTGCCCGAGGGTTCGGTGCTCGCCGTGCTCGGACCCAACGGTGCGGGAAAGACGACGGCGGTGCGCATCCTGACGACGTTGCTCGACGCGGACGACGGGTCGGCCGAGGTCGCCGGCTTCGACGTCCGCAAGCAGCCCGGCGACGTGCGTGCCCACATCGGGGTGTCAGGGCAGTACGCGGCGGTCGACGAATACCTGACCGGGTACGAGAACCTCCACATGGTGGCGCGGCTGTACGGGCTCGACCCGAAACGGTCGAAGGCACGCGCCGACGAACTGCTCGCAGACTTCGCGCTGACCGACGCCGCCCACCGTCCGGTCAAGACCTACTCCGGCGGCATGCGACGCCGCCTGGACCTGGCCGGTGCGCTGGTCGCCGCACCGCCGGTGCTCTTCCTGGACGAACCCACGACCGGGCTCGATCCGCGCAGCCGCACGCAGATGTGGGAGGTGATCACCGGGCTCGTGAAGTCGGGCACCACTCTGCTGCTGACCACCCAGTACCTCGAAGAGGCCGATCGCCTCGCCGACGACATCCTCGTCATCGATCACGGCAAGCGCATCGCTCAAGGCACGGCCGACGAACTGAAGGCGCAGGTCGGGGGGAACGCATCGAGGTCGTCCTCGACAGCGCCGACGATCTGGGGGCGGCACGCGAGATCCTCGACCGCGTCGCTGTCGGCGAGATCGTCGTCGACGACCACTCCCGAGGGCTCACGGCGCCGGTGCGCGGCGGCGCGGGCGTGCTCATCGAGGTCCTGCGTGCGCTCGACACGGCAGGGATCGGCGTGCTCGACGTCGGCCTGCGCCGCCCGACCCTGGACGACGTGTTCCTGTCGTTGACCGGTCACCGCGCCGAGGACGGCGTGAAGGACGTCGCGGCCGTCGCCGAGGACGGGTCGCGCCAGGAGCCCGCCGGGGCCGCGCGATGACGCCCGATGAACGCCGCGGTGAAGGTCGCGGTCGACGGCGCAATCGTCGCCAAGCGCAATCTGATCAAGATCAAGCGGGTGCCCGACATCCTCGTTTTCACGACGGTGTCGCCGATCATGTTCATCCTGCTGTTCGCCTACGTCTTCGGCAGCGCGATCCCGACCCCGGGCATCTCGTACAAGCAGTTCCTCATCCCGGGCATCTTCGCGCAGACGGTGGTTTTCGGTGCCACCTTCACCGGCGCGGGCATGGCCGACGACATCCAGAAGGGCATCATCGACCGCTTCCGATCGCTGCCGATGTCACGCTCGGCGGTCCTCGTCGGCCGCACCACCAGCGACGTCGGCTACAACCTGGTCACGCTCATCGTGATGTCGGCGACGGGCGCGATCATCGGCTGGCGCATCCACACCGACGTGCTCCACGCGACCGGGGGCTACCTGCTGCTGCTCGCGTTCGCCTACGCGATCTCATGGGTGATGGCCCTCATCGGGCTGATCGTGCCGTCACCCGAGGTGGTCAACAACGCGTCGTTCATCGTGATCTTCCCGATGACCTTCATTGCGAACACGTTCGTGCCCACCCAGCACTTCCCGACGGTGCTCAAGGTGATCGCGAACTGGAACCCGGTCTCGACGGTGACGCAGGCTGCCCGTGAAGCCTTCGGCAACACGAGCAGCCTGCTGCCCCCGAGCAAGGACTGGTCGATGCAACATCCCGCGGTCTACACGCTGCTGTGGTGCGTCGTGCTGGTCGCGGTCTTCGCACCGTTGTCCGTGCGTCGCTACAAGAAGGCCGCCTCGCGCTAGTCATCCCACGGAATCGCCTGGAAAGCGTGCGGTCGGGGAACAGCCGCGGCGCGTCCACTCGGGCCAACCTGCGGTTGAATACGCCGGCGTCCGCAGCACCGGCGCGCTCCGGTAGGCTGATGAGGTTGCCCCGGCGAGGGACGTTCGCCCCGCGAACATCCGTGATCGACGCGGTGTCGTTCGCGACGCGCGCCCACGTCCGTCCCTCCTGCGGCAGCGCGTCTGTGACAACGAGAAATCAGGAGTTCAGCAGTGTCCGAGGTCCGGCTCAGCGCCGAAGCACGTACCGAGTTCGGTAAGGGCGGTGCCCGCCGTACCCGCCGCGCCGGCAAGATCCCCGCGGTCATCTACGGGCACGGGGCCGATCCCCGGCACGTGTCGTTGCCCGCCCGCGAGTTCGCCAACGCGGTGCGGCACGGCGGTGCCAACGTGCTCCTGACGCTCGAGCTGGGCGGCGAGGAGCAGCTCGCGATCCCGAAGGCGATCCAGCGTCACGCGATCAAGGGCACCTACGACCACGTCGACCTGCTCGCGGTGCGCCGCGGGGAGAAGGTCACCATCGACGTTCCCCTCGCGATCAGCGGCGATGTCGTCGCCGGCGGCCTGCTTGCCCAGGAACACACCTCGGTGTCGCTCGAGGCCGAAGCGACCAACCTGCCCACCGAGATCCCGGTGAGCATCGACGGGCTGAAGATCGGCGACACGATCACGGGCGGCGACTTGACCCTGCCTGCCGGTTCCGCTCTGATCACCGACCCGGCCCAGGTGCTGTTGGCCATGAACGAGGCGCCGACCGAGGCCGAGCTCGAAGCCGAGGTGGCCGAGGCCGCCGAGGAGTTGGGCATCGTCGAGGACCAGCCCGAGGGCGAGGCCGGCGAGGCTGGCGAGAGCACCCAGGACGGCGGGTCCGACGACGCCAGGGCGCAGTCCGGCGAGTCCGCCGAGTAAGCCTGCGCACAACCGCTCCGCGCTGCCGTGGCCGACGACCGCTATCTCATCGTCGGCCTCGGCAACCCCGGTCCGCGTTACGCGGCGACCCGGCACAACGTCGGCTTCGCCGTCGTCGACCTGCTCGCGGAGCGGGTCGGTGGCCGCTTCAAGGCGCACCGCTCGCGGTGCGAGATCCTCGAGGCACGGCTGGACGGTGCGCCGATCGTGATGGCGAAGCCGATGTCGTACATGAACGAATCCGGCGGCCCGGTCAACGCGGCGGCCCGGTTCTTCAAGACGCCGGTCGAACGCATCGTGGTCGTGCACGACGACCTCGATCTGGACTTCGGGACGATCCGCCTCAAGCGCGGCGGCGGCGCGGGCGGCCACAACGGCCTGCGGTCGATGGCGGCGGCGCTGGGCTCACCCGAGTTCGCGCGGGTCCGGTTCGGCATCGGACGACCGCCCGGCCGCCAGGACCCGGCCGACTTCGTCCTGCGTGAGTTCGCCACCGGCGAGCGCAAGGAACTGCCCTACCTGATCGACAGAGCCGCCGACGCCGCCGAAGCGCTCCTGCGCGACGGCCTGGAGACAGCCCAAAACGAATTCCATTGAACTCGCCGGGATCGAATCGGCGTCTGGCCCGCTCGCTGCGCTCGGGGCCGTCCGCCGCTTCGAACGCAAGCTCGCTGACGCTCGCGTGAGACGGCCAACTCTTCGCGCGAGCGCTCATCGCGTGCCACTCATTTCTAAGACGTGCCACTCGTTTCGAAGAGCCCTACATCGCGAATAAACCCACCCGGGAAGCTTCGTGGGCCAGCAGCCACTGCTTGGCCTCGAGGCCGCCGCCGTAGCCGGTGAGTGCGCCGCCGGCGCCGATCACCCGGTGGCACGGGACCACGATCGAGATCGGGTTCTGCCCGTTGGCCAGGCCGACCGCGCGCGAGGCCGTCGGCGCGCCGATCGCGGCTGCCGTCGCCCCGTAGCTGGCCGTCTCGCCGTAGGGGATCTCGCACAGCGCGCTCCACACCCGCTTCTGGAACGGCGTCCCCGACGCGTGCAGGGGCACCGAGAACTCTCGCCGTTCTCCGGCGAAGTACTGCGCAAGTTGCGCGCGCACGTCGTCGAACGCGTCGTCGTCGCGCGTCCACCCGTCCCTCGGCGTCACCACATGCTTACCGGTGGGCAGGTACAGGCCGGTGATGCCGATGTCGTCGCGGGTGACGAGCAGGTCGCCCAGCGGCGACGGGACGTAGGTGTAGCGCATCGTGGTCTCCTCGGTGTTGATCATCGCAGTCGCGCCCATTCGTCGGAAACGAGATGGGCCCACAGGTGGTAGGTGGCGTAGGTGCGCCACGGCGCCCAGTCGGGACGCCCGTCGGTCAGGTCGATGTCCAAATCGGCGGCGGCACGCCGCACCACGAGGTCGCCGGCGAGAAGCACGTCGGGATCGGACATGGTGCGCATCCGCAGGTAGTCGGCGGTCCACGGGCCGATACCCGGCAGCGCCAGCAGGGTCGCGCGCACCTCGTGACGATCTGCGCCGGGATCCAGCTCCAATCCCGAGAGCGTCGCATTCGCCAGCGCGCTGACGGTGCGTCCGCGTGCGCGTGGCATCGGCAGTGCTTCGGGTACGAGTGCGGCGAGGACGGCGGGTGTCGGGAACAACCGCCACGGGTCGCCGTCGAAGGCGATCTCGCCGTGCTCGGCGACGATGCGCCCGAGCACCGACCGGGCGCCCCGCACGGAGATCTGCTGCCCGACGACCGTGCGCACCGCCGTCTCGAAGCCGTCGACCGAGCCCGGCGCGCGCAGTCCGGGTCGCTTGAGCACCAGCGGCGCGAGTGCAGCTTCGCCCGCCAGGGCGGCGTCGGTCGCGACCGGATCGGCATCGAGGTCGAACAGTCGCCGTACCCGTGCCACGACGGTGACGAGATCGCGCGTGTCTCGCACGCGGACCGCGCACCGCAGCGCATCGGTCGCGGCGCTCACCGAGACGAGGGCCGGGCCACCGGGCGCGCGCATCACCCGGGTGTACGTGCCCTGCTCGTAGCTCTCGAGCCCGGGCACCGCGTGGGCACCGAGGAAATCGAGCGTGAACCCGACATCGTGCGGCTCGCGGTAGGGCAGCCGCAGGGTGATGACACCGGCTTCCGACGGGCCACCCCGACGACGTGCGGTGCGAAGCACCGTCGGCGTCGTGGCGAACACCTCGTGGATCGTGTCGTTGAACTGCCGCACGCTGGAGAAGCCGGCTCCGAACGCGACATCGGTCACCGGGATGTCGGTCGTCTCGAGCAGTACCCGCGCGGTCTGGGCGCGCTGGGCGCGGGCAAGAGCGAGCGGCCCGGCGCCGACCTCGGCGATCAGACTGCGATGCACCTGACGTTCGGAGTACCCCAACCGGCGGGCGAGACCGGGAACGCCCTCACGGTCGACGACGCCGTCGCCGATCAGACGAAGCGCCCGGCCCACGAGATCGCCGCGCACATTCCATTCCGGCGACCCGGGTGAGGCATCCGGACGGCACCGCTTGCAGGCGCGGAAGCCCGCGCGCTGAGCCGCTGCTGCGCTCGGATGGAAGGTGACGTTGCCGCGCTTGGGTGTGATCGCCGGGCAGGACGGCCGGCAATAGATGCCCGTCGTGCGGACCGCCGTGAAGAACCACCCGTCGAAGCGGGTGTCTCGTGACTGCACCGCCCGGTAGCAGGTGTCGAAGTCGGGGAGGATCACCCGTCCAAACTAAACCGCCACGGCGACATCGACTGGCGGTTTTCGGACGTCGCCGTCAGCCGGTGTTGCGCAGCCCCGCAGCGACCCCGTTGATCGTCAGCAGCAGCGCGCGCCGCAGTTCCTGCGGGACATTCTCGTCGTCAGCGCGCACGCGGCGCAACAACTCGACCTGCAGATACGAGATCGGGTCGAGATAGGCATCGCGGACCGAGAACGTACGTTGCAGCACCGGCGAGTTGTCCAGCAGTGCCTTCTCGCCCGTGATGCGCAGAACCTGCTCCACGGTGCGCTCGTGTTCGTCGCGGACGACGTCGAACAACCGCTGCAACGGCTCCGGGACGAGCGAGTGCACGTAGTGCGCGGCGATGTCCAGATCGGTCTTGGCCAGGGTCATCTCGACGTTCGACACGAAGGTGCGGAAGAAGTGCCACTGCTCGTGCATCTCGCTGAGCACGTCGTCCAACCCGGCCTCACGCGCGGCGGCGAGACCCGAGCCGACCCCGAACCAGCCAGGCACGATCTGGCGAGACTGCGTCCAGCCGAAGACCCACGGAATCGCGCGGAGCCCCTCGATGCCGCCGCCCGACGACGGGCGGCGGGCCGGCCGCGAGCCGATGTTCAACGATCCCAGTTGCTCGACCGGCGTCGACGCGAGGAAGTAGTCGGGCAGCTGCGCGTCGTCGATCAGCGCGCGATAGGCGGCGAACGCGGCATCGGAGACCTTCTCCATGCATTTGTCCCACGTCGCCAGTTGCGTGTCGGACTGCCGCGGCGCCTTGTGCAACTCGGAGGCCTGCAGGGTCGCCGCCACCGTGAGCTCGAGATTCTCCCGAGCAAGTTCCGGCAGCGCGTACTTGTCGGAGATGACCTCGCCCTGCTCGGTGAACTTGATCTCGCCGTCGAGCACGCCCCACGGCTGGGCGAGGATCGAGTCGTAGGTCGGGCCGCCGCCACGACCGACGGTGCCGCCCCGACCGTGGAACAACCGCAACCGCACCCCGTGCCGGGCGGCGATGTCGCGCAAGGTGCGTTGCGTCTTGTGAATCTCCCATTGGGACGTGGTGATGCCCGCTTCCTTGTTCGAGTCGGAGTAGCCGAGCATCACCTCCTGCACGTCGCCGCGCAGCTTCACCACGAGCCGGTACGTCGGATCCGAGAGGAGATCGCTGATCACCTCGCCGGACCGGCGCAGCTCGTCGACCGTCTCGAGCAGGGGGACGAAACCGATCTGCGCGAAGGGCTCGCGGCGACCTCCTGCTCCGGCACCGTGCACGTCGACCAGGCCGGCCTCGCGGGCGAGCACGACCGCGGCGAAGACATCGTCGGCGCCGCGGGTCATCGAGACGATGTAGCTCTCGATGACCTCGGGGCCGTACGTCTCGATCGCGCGGCGGATCTCGGTGAATACCGCGAAGGTCTTCGCGCCGGCCTCGTCCAGAGGGGGCGGCATCGGCGCCAGCGGGCGGCGTGAGGCGAGTTCTCGCGAGAGCAGCCGCATGCGGTAGTCGCGGGGCACGTCGGCGTAGAGCCACGTCTCCTCGACGAGTCGATCGACGAGTTGCCCCACCGCGTGATGGTGCGCGTCGGCGTGCTCGCGCACGTCCATCGTCGCCAGGTGCAGCCCGAACACGGCGACGGTGCGTTGCACGCGCGCGAGCAGGCCGTCGGCGATGAGTTCGCCCGCGTTGGCGCGCAGTGAGTCGCCGAGCAGCGCGAGCTCGGCGCGCAGTTGCTCACTGCCGAGATAGTCGCGGCCCGGCACGTGGCGGGCGCGCTCGTCGACGCGGCGCCGCGTGTTCGCGATCTTCGCGTTGATGCACGTCAGCTTCAACCGGTACGGCTCGGTGGCGTTCAACTCGATCAGGCGTGGATCGATGTCGAGCACGGCGAGGTCGGCCTCGAGCGACACGGTGAGTTCCGGGCTCGCCGCCACGACGGTTGTCGACGACGACAGCTCGGCGATGAGCAGGTTGATCGCCCGCGTGATCGCCTGCGCGGCGACATGATGCTGCAGCCGCAGCACATCGCTGGTAACCGCGGCCGTCACGTTCGGATTGCCGTCGCGGTCGCCGCCGATCCAGGTGCCGAACGACAGCGGCCGCGCGTCGACCGGCGAAACGTGCGCCGTGGGCCTCGAGCTCGGCGGCCAGGTCGGCCGAGAGGTCGGGCAGTGTCTCGTCGACGAGATCGCTCAGGTAGTAGAGGACGTTGCGGGCCTCGTCCAGCGGCGAAGGGCGCGTCTGGCGCAGTTCGTCGGTCTGCCAGATGAGATCGATGACCTCGGCCAGTTCACGATCCTGGCGGCGCCGGGCGGTCGAGTCGGGCGCCGTGGGCACCGCCAGCACGTCGGCGACGCGGCGCAACTTGGTCAGGATCGAGCGCCTGCTCGCCTCCGTCGGGTGTGCGGTGAAGACGGGACGCACCGCCAGGCGCTCGATAGCCGCCGCCAGCGCGTCCGGCCCTTCCTGCTCGGCGACCGCCGAGACAGCGCGCGCCAGCCACCCCGACTCGGACGGGCGGGCGCGCAGCAGCCGCACGCGGTGCACCTGCTCGGCGACGTTGGCCAGATGGAAGTAGTCGGCGAACGCGCGCACCAGCACGGCCGCGGTGTCGATCGGCAGCTCGGCCAGCAGGGCGCGTACCTCGTCGGCCGCCGCGCGGGCCTCGTCCGGCTGCTCCTTGCTGCGCTTGGTCAGCGTGCGGACGCGTTCGACCAGATCGAGCGCGTTCGGACCCTGCTGGCGCACCAGCGACTCGCCCAGCAGCGCGGCGACCCGGCGCACGTCGGCGCGAAGTTCGGCATCGTCGGACGACCGCAGCGACGCGGCGCCCTCGGGCAGATCGAGCGGGGCGTCGAGGCTGGCATGCACCGATTCATCCTCGCGCATGCCCGCGTCCGGGCGGCACCCATTGCGACCGACCAATCCCGGCGCCTCGGTAGGGTCGCCGGATGCGCGTACTCGTGACCGGCGGAGCCGGCTACATCGGCAGCGTCGTCGTTGCCCAGTTGCTCGCCGCCGGTCATGAGGTCGTCGTCGTCGATGACCTGTCGACCGGGCACGCCGACGCCGTGCCCCCGGGTGCCGAGTTCCACGAGATCCCGATCACGGCCCTGGACGGGCGGCTGGGCGAGTGGGGGATCGAAGCCGCCGTCCACTTCGCGGCCAAGTCCCTGGTCGGGGAGTCGACCCAGGAGCCGTCGCTCTACTGGCGCAACAACGTGGTCGGCACCATCGCCCTGCTCGACTCACTCCGCGCGTATGGCGTCGACCGGATCGTGTTCTCGTCCTCTGCTGCGACCTACGGCGACGTCGCCGAACAGCCGATCACCGAGGACGCGCCCACCCGGCCGACGAGCCCGTACGGCGCGACGAAGCTGGCGATCGACCTGGCGCTGAGCGACTATGCCACGAGTTACGGCATGGCGGCGGTCAGCCTGCGGTACTTCAACGTCGCCGGGGCGCTGCACACCGTCGAAGGGCTGGGCTACGGCGAGCGGCACGCGACCGAGACCCACCTGATCCCCAACGCGCTGCGCGCCACCATGGGCTCAGGCGCCGAGCTGTCCCTGTTCGGCACCGACTACGACACCCCGGACGGCACCTGCGTGCGCGACTACCTGCACGTGGTCGACCTCGGTGAGGCCCATCTGGCGGCGCTGAGCGCCGCCGAGCCCGGTGTTCACCACGTGATCAACCTGGGCAGCGGCACCGGCTACTCGGTGCGTGAGGTGCTCACCACGGTCGCCGAGGTGACCGGGCGCGACGTCCCGGTCGTCGAGGCCCCGCGCCGGGCCGGCGACCCGCCCCGGCTCGTCGCCTCGAACGCCCGCGCGCTCGACGTGCTCGGGTGGTCCCCGACCCGTGACCTGCGGGCCATGGTGAACGACGCCTACCGCTTCGAAAGCTCTCGGCACGGCCCTGACCCGGTCCAACCTGAGACAAAGTCGAACCGTTAGTCCCATTTCTGGGGTTCGGCTTGCATCGAGGCCACTTCCTGCGAAACTATTGTTAAGTCGTAGGTACCCGGAACAACTGATTGGGGAATCAGCCGGTGACCTCGGCGGCGGGGAGATGTTCGACGATTGATCAAGGCGTTCGCAGCAGGTGCGGGCGGTGCGGAAGATCGTCTGGCTCGGAGTCGTCACCACCACTCGAGTGGCTCGAGTGGAGGCGGTCTTGCGGGGGCAAGACGCCGGCGATCAAGGGACTCATGTCCCCGAACGTTGTGGCACCGCCACGACGCGCGGAGAACGCGGACCTCCAGGGGTGCGCAGCAGGGGGGCATGGCCATGAGCGGGGACCTGTCGGCTGTTTTCGACGCCGACGAATCAGAGGGCGCGACGACCGGCGTTGCGACGGTGAACGGGTCGCGCGGGTCAGAGCGCGTGATTGTCTGCCGCCCGGGTGATCGCGAACGTCGAGCGGATTCCTGTCGCACCTGAGGTCGAGACGACCGACGTGCGGCCAACCTTCGGCGGAGCGCCTCGTGGCCCGCCCGTCCCGCTGGCGTGGCATCTATCAGGTCGCCGCGGTGCTCACCGACCTCGTCGCCGCAATCGTGCGCGATGCTCGCCGCATTCGCTGTTCGTTTCGGTACCCAGGTGGGCGAATCGACGCCCGTCCCCATTGCCGTTCTCATCGCCTTTCCGTTCGCATGGATCGCCGTCGCGGGCCTGAGCCGGTCGTACGAGGTCCGGGTGCTGGGGGCCGGTGCAGTCGAGTTCGAGCGGCTCGGCAAGGCATTCCTGCAGCTCACCGCGGTGATCACTTTCACTGCGTATGCGAGTCACGCAGACCTCTCGCGCGGATTCGTGCTCCTCGCGTTGCCCGCAACGCTCGCGCTCAGCGTCGTCTCCCGTTACGGCCTGCGCAAGATCGTGCACTCCCGGCGTCGATCCGGCCACGCGCTCATTCCGGTGCTCGCCGTCGGCGCGGCTGATGCCATCGCCGCCTTCAGCGACACCCTGTCGGAACAACATTCACAACGGGCTGCACGTCCGCGCGGCGTGCGTGATCGCCGGCGCCACCGGCGACGGTGACGACGTCGTCACGGCACTGGACGAGCGCGCGATCCCGCTGTGCGGCGACCTCGACTCCATCCGCGAAGCGGTCCGTGACACGAACGTCTCCACGGTCGCGGTCGTTGACAACCGCATCAGCAGCGACCGTCTGCGATGGATCTCGTGGCAGCTCGAGGGCACGGACACCGATCTGCGTCGTCCTCCCCGCGCTGACGGAGGTGGCCGGACGCCGTCTGAGCATCCAGCAGGTCGGCGCGCTCCCGCTGCTGTACGTAGCCGAACCCGAACTCCATGGACTGCGCCGCTTGGTGAAGTCGGCATTCGATCGGGTCTCGGCCGCGCTGCTCCTCCTCCTGTTCTCTCCGGTTCTGGCAACCGTCGCAATTGCGGTCCGCGCCACGAGTGCGGGCCCGGCGTTCTTCCTCCAGACGCGGGTCGGCAGGAACGGCAAGCCGTTCCGGATGGTCAAGTTCCGCTCGATGGTGGACGACGCCGAGGACCAACTTGCAGATCTGCAGGCCTACAACGAGGTCGAAGGCGGCACGCTTTTCAAGATCAAGGCCGACCCTCGTGTCACCCGCGTGGGCAAGGTGTTGCGTCGGTTCTCGATCGACGAGATCCCCCAGCTGTTCAACGTCCTGACCGGATCGATGTCACTGGTCGGCCCCCGTCCGCAGCTGCCTTCGGAGGTCGAGCACTACGGCAGAGACGTTCACCGTCGGCTCCTGGTCAAGCCAGGGATGACCGGCCTGTGGCAGATCAGCGGCCGCAGTCACCTGACGTGGGAGGAATCGGTGCGAATCGATCTCCGCTACGTCGAGAACTGGTCGCTCTCGCTCGACCTGCTTGTCTTGATTAAGACTTTTGGCGCCGTTGTGCGTGCCAAAGGTGCGTATTGAGATCGCTCGGCAACGATCGCACCGACTACCGTCCTAAGAAGAGGTTTACGATGCAGCAATCAGTCACGCCTGGGCACACTGGCGGATCGAGGCTCAACCGTCGGTTGGCACTGGCGACGTCGCTGGGTCTGGTTGCTGCCACCCTGGTCGCGGTCGCCGCGCCGGCGAGTGCGCACCAGCCTCCGCAGCCCGGTCCTGCCAACACCCTGCCATCGGCCGTCCCTGCGAAGACGACGCCTTCGGTGGACAACGGGGAAACGGACAGCATCGCCCAGAACGGCAACGTGATGATCGTCGGCGGGACGTTCACGTCCGTCGCCGGCCAGACGCGTAATCACGTCGCCGCGTTCAACCGGACCACCGGAGCCCTCACCAGCTTTGCTCCCGATGTGAACGGCAATGTCCAGTCGGTGCTGCCCGGGCCGACGGCGACGACCGTGTACATCGGTGGGGCCTTCACGCAGGTCAACGGTCAGCCGGCCCAATTCGTCGCCGAGCTCGACCTCACCACCGGCAACCTCGTCTCGGGGTTCAAGCCGCCGGCGTTCAACTTCGGCTACATCAACGACATGGTCGTGCGCGGCAATCGCCTCTATCTGGCAGGCACGTTCAGCAAGGTCGGCGGGAAGGCGCACGGCGGCCTGGCCTCCCTCAATGCCACCACCGGCGCGCTCGATCCGTTCATGAACATCCAGCTGACGGGGCATCACAACGACTCGGGCAGCGGCGCTCAGGGCTGGATCGGACCTTGGGACTTCGACGTGACGCCCAACGGGGCGACGATGGTGGCGATCGGCGACTTCAAGTACGCCGACGGGCTGTTGCGCGATCAGGTCGTCATGATCGACCTGACCGGCTCGTCCGCGGCGATCGCCCCGTGGGCCACCTCGCGTTACTCGCCGTACTGCTTCAACTGGGCGTTCGACGCGTACGTCCGCGGCGTCTCGTTCTCGCCGGACGGCTCGTACTTCGTAGTCAACGCGACCGGCGGCGGCAACAAGAACACCCTGTGCGACGCCACCTCGCGATTCGAGACGAACCCGAGCGACTCCAACGCCCAGCCGACGTGGGTGGACGAGACCGGCGGTGACACAGTGTGGGCGCTCGAGGTGACCAGCACGGCCGTGTACATCGGCGGCCACAACCGGTGGAACAACAACCCGAACGGTGCCGATCACGCACTGCCCGGCGCTGTGCCGCGGCCGGGTCTGGCCGCCCTGGACCCCGTGAGCGGACGCCCGTTCGCGTGGAACCCGGGCCGCAACCCGCTGGGTGCTGCGGTGTATGCCGTCCTTGCGACCGATGACGGGATCTGGATCGGTTCGGACACGCTCTGGATCGGCAACTACAAGTACAAGCGACCGCGTCTGGCGTTCTTCCCCTACGCGGGCGGGTACACCCCGGCTTCGACGAGCACCACCTCGTTGCCGGCCACGGCGTGGCTCGGCAGCAGCGCCAACAGCCTGTCCTCGGTGAACTTCGACGGCACCACGGCGTCGTCCTCGAGCGCCAACAGCCAGGGCATCGACTTCGGCAACTGGCACGGCGCCTTCATGGTCGGGAACCAGGTGTTCTACGGCTACAGCGACGGATTCCTCTACTCGCGAACCTTCGACGGCACGACGTTCGGGCCCGCGGTGAAGATCGATCCGTATGACGACCCCGCCTGGGACAACGTCGACAGCCATGACGGCACGACCTTCCAAGGCGCGGTTCCGACGCTGTACTCCAAGATGACCACCGTCACCGGCATGCTGTTCAGCGGCGGCAGGATGTACTACACCCTGTCCGGCGACCAGAACCTGTACTCCAAGTGGTTCACGCCAGACGCCGGGATCCTGGACGAGCGCACCTTCACGAGCGTAAGTTCGGTGAACTTCAAGACGGCCGACGGAATGTTCGTCTCGGGCGGGTTCCTCTACTACGCCTCGACCGATGGCTTCCTGCGCAAGGTCGCCTTCAGCAACGGTGTGGTCTCGGGCGTTCCGGTGATCGTCAGTGGTCCGGGTCTTCCGGGCAACGTGAACTGGTCGAACCGGGCGATGTTCCTGGCCGCGACACCGAAGCAGAACCAGGCGCCGACCGCCGCGTTCGACGCGACGTGCACGGGGCTGTACTGCTCCTTCGATGCGGGCTCGTCGAACGATCCGGATGGCTCGATCGCCAACTACAGCTGGACCTTCGGCGACGGTGGAACCAGTTCGGGAGCGTCGTCAACCGCAGGGCACACCTATGCGAGCGCGAACACCTATTCGGCGACCTTGACCGTCACCGACAACCAGGGCGCAACTTCATCGGTCACGCACAGCGTCACCGTGTCCGTACCGACGTCGAACATCGGGTTTGTCGGTGCGGCGGCCGCACCGGGGGGCAACGTCAAGTCGAAGAGTGTGACGATCCCGCCGTCCGCGGTTGTCGGAAACACCGCTTTGCTGTTCTTCACCTCGAACACTGCGGACACCTGGTCGGGGCCGACCGGCGTCACTGGCTGGGACACCGTGGGTTCCTATGCGAACGGCTCGTTGACCACGACCGTCTACAGCAAGGCGCTGGCGGCGTCCGACCCGAGCTCGCAGGTCACGTTCACGACCGGGGCGGTTCATCATGCCGCGCTCGACGTGGCGGTGTACTCCGGCGTGAACTCGACCAACCCGGTGGGCCCGGTCACCCAGGCTCAGGACACCAGCAGCGCCTCGCACACGACACCGGCCGCGCAGTCCGGTGCGGGCGACTGGGCAATCTCGTTCTGGGCCGATCGGTCGACCGCTACCCGGACCTACACGCTGCCCGCGGGAGTGGTCGGCCGCGCGAGCTCGGACGACTCGGGAACGCTCACCGACCAGGCTGTGGTCGCCGACTCCGGTGCACCGGTGGCCGGGCCGACAGGTAGTCTCACGGCCACGACCGACGCGGCGACCAGCCGTTCGATCGCCTGGACGCTGATCCTGAACACTCAGTGACCTGCGCCAGAGGCTCTTGACGTCCCTGGTCGTATGAGGGAAGGACGCGGTAGTGCCAGCACTTCGTGTCGCGATCTCCCGTACCGTCGTCGCCCTGCCGTTGCTGTGGTGCGTCGCGTGCTCAGGCTCATCGACGCCGGGCGGCGCGTCGGACGCAGGGACTTCGGGCACGCCGGTCGCAGGGTCGACGACCGCGACGCCGTCCGCCCTCTCGTTTGCCTCGACGTCCGACGCCGCCCCGAAGTCGAGTACTTCCGGGCGTCCTGCGGTCACCACGGCGCACGGTGGCGGCACGCCGACCAGGACGGTCACGACGTCGCCCGCCCCATATCCCACACCCACCGGCGGCAAGGAGGGAAGTCCGTCGGCCAACCAAGGCACGGTGCTGAACAGCTTGCCCGGGAGCTCGTCCACGAGTTGCGTGGAGGTCGCTTCGCACTCCACAGTGCGCGCGCACACGATTGCGGCCGGCGATTTCGTCGCCGCGCGCCGGGCGTACCGTCAGGGCGGTTCCGGATCCTCGACGCCGACGTTCCAGGTGATACCCGAACACAGCAGGTCGATGCGCGAAGCGGTCGTGACCGTGGATCCGCTCAACGGTGGCGGTACCCGCACTGTCCGATCTCGCGCGATCAATACGGCCGGCGACGTCAAGTACTACTCGGTGGACATCCCGATCGCTGCGCCGGGAAACTACCGGCTCACCATGCGGTCCGGCGATGATTCCGGCTGCTTCCTGACGTCGTTCACGAAGTAGGAGTAGCGGCGCGCGCGGCGTCCAGCGTGACACCCAGCCATTCCGAGAGCCGGCTCATCGCGGTGTCGCCCGCGTCCATCTCCCGATCCTCGAGATACTGCGTCGCGAGATGGATGGCATAGAGCCAGACCAGGGGTGCCGGTTCGCCCGCGCCATCGGGCATCAGCGGGGCCGGACCCCCGGCAAGAGCAGCTGCGAACGCGTCGGCCGGGCGGACGCCACCGTCGACGACGCTGCCGTGCACGAAATAGTGGACTGCGTCGAACCCGACCGGAACGTCGGGCGCGAACTTCTCCCAGTCCCAGACATGGACGCCGTCGTCATGGACGAGCATGTTCCACGGCGCCCAGTCCCCGTGCGAGGGGCCGAAGCGCAGTGCCAGACCGGGAGCCTCGGCTGCCAGGTCGTCCAGAGAGTGCTGCAGTGCTGCCGCGAACGCCGGGTCACGAATCGCGGCCACGCGCCGCCGCAGGGTGTGCCAGTACGAGCTGTCCTGGAGCGGGCGGGCCCGTGGAGCGCCCAGCGCTGCCAGGTCGGTCATAGCCGCCTTGACGCGATCGCTCTCGACGTCGCGACGAACGCCCGGCTTGATTGCAGCCTGCACAAGAAGCGGATGTCCGTTCCAGTTGCCCGCGTGCAGAATCCTTGGCACGCGCAACACGTTCCATGATTGCCGAGCAAGGTCCTGAACCGCGCGCGTCTCGGCGCGGATCAGGTCGCCAGTGAAGGGATCTTGGCCGAGCTTGCCGAAGGCGAACGTCTGACCACCGGGGCTGATCACCTGAAAGACCGGCTTGCGCACCGCGCGCGGCGGACCGATGTACAAGCAGATCCGCACGGGCCGGCCGAACACCTCGGACAGGTGGGCCTCAATTCCGCCACTGGCCGGTCGGTCTGGAACGCGCAAGCGGCCGGGCAGCATCTCGAGCCCTCCGGATCGAGCGATCAACGCCAGCGCGTTCAGGGTGATTCGCTCCCGTCGCGAGGCCGTGGTCTTGAAGTTGCGGAGGGCGGCGGCCGCGGCGGGACGTGGACGCCTTGGAACGATCAATTTCGGCCGCTCCCGCGACGGGATGACGACGAACTCGTGCGACGCGAGCGTGGGTCGTTCGTCATGCCCGGCTGGAGGCCAGAGCAGATCGAGGAGGAACTGAACGTAGTCGACCGGCGAACTGTCCCCTGAGATCGGTTGGCTGTCGCCAGTCCTCAATTGCTGCCGCGCTTGGTCGATCTACCTCGCGCGGCGCCGGTGGCGCGTGTCCTGGTGCGGTGTGCGACCGGCGCCGTCTCGGGCTGGCCGGCAGCCCCCGTCACCGGACGCGCGCCGGGTGTTTTCGTCGGCTGACCTCGACGCTCCTCCTTCTGGTGATCGGTTTTGTCACCGTCACCGTCACCGTCACCGTCACCGTCACCGTCACCGTCACCTGCTCCGGTGCCGGATGTCGGCTCGTCTCCGGCATCCGTCGGAGTCCGCCGCCGGACGGTCTTCTCATCGGTTCTCGACTCTGCAGCCGCGGCTGCCTTCGGCCCGTCCACTCTGGACTTCGGCGTGCCCGGGCGTACGGCGATCGCGCCGATGACGCTGACGTTCAGACGCTCGAGCTCCTGCCGGGCGGCAAGCAGCTGCGCGTGCGTCGTGGTCGCGTCCGTGATGACGAGAATGACGCGACGGGTTGCGCACGCTACAGCGAGGCCGTCGGCTGTGGACGCGGCGCTCCCGTACACGAGGACGAATTCGGCGTCGGCGGCCAACTCGGCAAGGACGGCCTTGAACTTCTCACCCGCGTACCTGTCGCGCGCCACATCCACGGCGGCACCTGCGGGCAGCATCCGGAACCGTCCCACCTCGACGAGCAACTCTCCCGGCCGCCGATCCTTGACGAGCACCTCGGAGAGCCCGGCCGTCGACGACCGCCCCAGTGCATCGGCGATCCGGCGCTCGTGGACGCCGGCGTCCACGAGCGTTGTGCTGTAACCGGCGTTCGCGAGTGCCGATGCGAGCCGCCAGGCGACCATGGTCGCGGGCTCGGCTCCGGACAGCGGCGCGATCGTGACGGGGATGCCGACCTGCCGATCGGCGGTGCGCTCGTCGCTGCTGTCGATGATCGCCAGCATGGATGTGGCAGACACCCTGAAGGCCTCGTGCGCCGCAGGGCTCCACTCGAGCCCGGGGACAACACCGAGGATCGGTACATCCGCGGGAGCAGGCTCGTATCCAGCATCGATGATGTCCTTGCGGGACTCGATCCAGAGCGCGATGAGGCCGCCACCGGCCATGGCGACGAGTGCGGCCGCAAGAGTGATCAGAATGGCCAGCCACCACGCGCCTCCGCTCGCCGATATGGCGGGCGTTGCGACGGTGCCGGGGTTCGTCGAGGTGTTCTTCGCCTGGTCGAGCGCAGACTGGTCTGCGCCGAGGCGAGTGGACAGCTGCTGGATCTTGGACTGGAGGGTGGCCGGTGCATTCTTACCGGCCGCGCGATTCTCGGCATCGGTCAGTTGGGATTGCAGGCTGTTGGCCTGCGCGGTGAGTCGTGAGACCTGACCGTTCACAGCGAATGTCGCGAGGTCTTTCCGGTACGCTAGGAAGGCTTGGGCGAATACATTTGCACCCCGCCGGGCAGCCGCCGAACTGTGCGCGGTGAACGTGATCTGGACCAGCTGCGTGCCCGTCCCACCCGTTGCCGAGACGGCTGAGGCCTGGGCGTTCAGGTTTGACGCGTTGGCGATCTTTACGACCGGTCCGGAGGAGACCAGACCGGCCTCGGTCTGCAGTGCGACATCGAGTGCGTCCGAGCTGGTCGCCGTGGTTGTCGAAAAGGCATTACCGATCAGCGGCCGTACGAGGACGGTGGCCGTTGCTTGATACTTGCTGCCATGCCGATAGGCGAACAATGCGGCAACCGCGGTGACGACGAGGGTCAGTACGGCTATACCGACCCAATGCCGCTTGATCGCCGATGCAGCGGCGCGTGGTCGAGCGTTCGATCGAGGCACGCGGCGCAACTCCCGGTTCCTGCTGTCGGCCAGTTCATCGCGAGTATAGGTGCGATCGCCTGGCTATTCCTGTCCACGACGGTAGCGCCGTCTCAGGATCCGGGCGGGCAGGGCTGATATCGTCCCAACCTCAGCGATGATGCCGAAGGGGACCAAGTGCGTGACGGCGCCCGACACATCTTCGTCGGCGGTCTGCATCGCAGCGGTACCACGCCGGTCGCGCGCATTCTCGGTGCGCACCCTCAGATCAGCGGTCTGTCCGGCACCGGAGCCAGCGAGGACGAGGGCCAGCACCTGCAGACGGTCTACCCCAAGATCAGGGCGTACGGGGGTATGGGTCGGTTCGCCAACGCGCCGGCCGCGCACCTCACGGAAACGTCGCCCCTTGCCACCGCCGCCACTGCCGAATCCCTGTTCCAGGCGTGGTCACGCTACTGGGATCTCGACAAGCGTTACCTGGTCGAGAAGTCTCCGTCGAACATGATCATGGGTCGGTTCCTGCAGGCGGTGTTCCCGGGCAGCGCGCTACTTGTGGTTGTTCGGCACCCGATCGCCGTCGCCCTGGCGATGCAGAAATGGAATCCGTTGATCGTCGCGCGGAACGGCCGCCGACGGACGTCGCTGTCCGGACTCGTGCAGCATTGGCTGCGGGCGCACGAATTGCTACGCCAGGACGCTCCAGTCCTTCGCCGCCTGCATGTCGTCAGGTACGAGGATCTGGTCGCTGATAAGGACGGAGAGTTCTCTCGGATCGGCCGGTTCCTGGAATTGTCGCAACCGATCGACGCGACGTCGCTGCGTGCGGGCGTCAACGACGACTATCAGCGAGCCTGGGATCGAATGGGTTCGCACTTTCGCAGTCGTCGCGTCCGAAGCCAGGTCGAGCAGCGATTCGGTGCAACCGTCCGCGAGTACGGGTACGACATAAATCGCCTGGCGACCGCCGCCGCACCGCTCGACGCCGCCACCCTCTTCGAGCGATAACGAGACATGGCTGCGCCTTCGGTGGTGTCGCTCGGACGCACCACGGTCCCCTCGGACACGCACGCACCTTCGACGTCGTTACTCGACATCCCGCGCCGTCTCCCGGGCTGGCCGCTCGTATTGATGTTCGTGGGCTACCCGCTGTGGTGGGCGCTCGGAATCGTCGAGATCGTCTCGTTCGTCGCCGTCGGAGCGATGCTCTACGAGCTGTCGCGGAGGAAGCGCCTTCGCGTACCGAGCCACTTCGGTTGGTGGCTGCTCTTTCTGGCCTGGGTGTTGCTCAGTGTCATAGCGGTGCAGGTCGACGCTCCAGGAGCGATAGAAGGCTCGAGCTGGACGCGATACCTGACGTGGGGTTGGCGCTTCCTGTGGTACGTCAAGGCGACCGTTGTGATGCTCTACATCGGCAACATGCGCGATCGCCTGACCATGACCTGGATCTGCCGGGTCCTCGGCTGGATGTTCGTCTTCATCGTGTTCGGCGGTCTGCTCGGCGTCGTCGACCCCGGCTTTCAGTTCCGGTCGCTGCTCGAGATCGTCCTTCCCCGCAGCGTCTCTTCCATCACGTTCGTCCAGGCCAACATCCATCCCGTTGCCGCGGAAAGTTTTGTCACAGGGGGCACCGAACGCGGCAGGGCGAGCGCCCCTTTCGCCTACGCCAATGTGTGGGGTCTCAACTTCGCGTGCTTCCTGCCGTTCTTCGTCGTCGGCTGGTGCGGCCGCGACGCAGGCTGGCGGCGGAAGGCGGCCCCGGTCGTATTGACGCTCGCGGCGATCCCGGTCGTGTTCTCGCTCAACCGTGGGCTGTGGCTCGCGCTGTTGGGTGCGGCGTTGTTCCTGGGTATCCGGCTGGCCTACACGGGACGGGTGCAGTTGTTGGTCGGACTCGTGCTCGGCGTGGTTCTCGTCGGGGTGGTCGTCGCGTTGTCTCCACTGGGGACCGCGATTGCGACCCGGCTCAACGGACCGGCGCAGAACAGCAACGCCGGTCGGGCCGGCCTCACGCGGCTCGGGCTGTCAAGTGTCGCGGACGGTTCTCCGCTCATCGGATTCGGCACCACGCGAAACGTGCAAGGCAACTTCGATTCCATAGCCGGCGGCAAGACACCCAATTGTCCGCGGTGCGTCGTGCCGCCCCTCGGCACGCAGGGGCAATTCTCGCTGGTTACGTTCACCCAGGGTTTCGTCGGAGCGATCTTCTACTTCGGATTCCTCATTCTTCAATTCCTCAAACACGTCCGTTACCGAGCTGGGCCCTGTGTCGCTGCATCCTGCGTGCTGGTGATGCACTTCATCACGGCACCGGTGTACAGCGTCGACAACCTGGCGGTCGTCGCCATTCTTGCCGCGGTAGGGATGGCATGGCGCAGCGAAGCTGTGCAACAGGACCGCCCGGAAGCCACCTACCCGCCGGAGACTGCAACCTGGCAGGACTATCGGCGTTTCGTGTCGATGTACGGCCGCAGCCTCGTTGCGTCGCTCCTGTTAGGAGCATTCGTCGGAAGTGTCGTCGCCGTCGCAAGCGGCCGAACTCACGTGGCGCAGATCTCGGTGCTGATCTCATCTGATCCGGTCTATGAGGGCCCGCATCTGCAAACGACAATCGACTCCGTCGCGCAGACGGCGACGAGTGCGCCGGCTCAGGCAGCGATGCGCGCGGCCGCGCGGACCTCGGTGGATCTGGACGCCCTTCAGGTCACGGCGGCTGCCAACACGCGCGTTCTCACGCTGAAGTACGCGGCTTCATCAGTCGACGTCGGCCGGCGAATCGTCGAAGCAGCCGCGCGGTCGATGCTTGCGCAGCGCCGGGAGGCACTGCGGGCGGGCCGGCAGAAGGAGATCGCCATGCTAAATAGCGAATCCGCCGACTTGCGGACCGCGTTGGAAGCGGCGGAAACGATGCGAATGGACCTGAAGATCCCGAAGCTGGCAGACAAGAAGATAGTCAGCGTGGTGGACGAGATCCAAGTGACGACGGCGCACCTGGCGGCGGTTTACGAACAACCGCTGGATCCCGGCCGTATTGCGACACCGGTCGTCGGAAAATCGCAATGGGACCGGTGGGAGATCGATGTTGCCGGTGGCGTCGGTGTCGGGCTCGTCGCGTGGGCGTTGCTCGTCCAGTTCGCCAGGGCGCGTTCGCCGCGCCTGGGCAGGCTGCGCGCCACAGAGCCTGTGGCGGGCCTGCCGGTCGTGGCCGATGAACGGACCGGCACGATCGATGCCGCATCAGTGGCGCAGCTTGAAAGGCTCGATGCGTGCGTGTGCATCGGTGCGAACAGTGCGGCAGCGTCGCTTGCGTCGCGTTTCGACGCGGCACGGTTGCGACCGGTCACGCGCGAGGGCCGCGCGCGAGTTCTGATCATCGCCGGTCTCAGGGATCGGGTGCACGCCGTGGCCCATGAGAGGCGGATACTTCGAGCGATTGGGAAGCGAAGTTGTCGGAGTCGCGGTCGTCGAAGAACCGCGGTCGCGTCGGCTCGTCCCACGACGGAGTAGCAGTGACTGAGTTCGGCACGCGGGATGCAGAGGTCGACGAGATCGATCTGAGCCGCGACAACGACGTATCGCTGTCCACTGCACTGCGCCGGCGGATTGGTCTGATTCTGGCCGCGACGGCTGTACTCGGCCTGCTCGCAGGCGGGTTCGCTTATCTGCGCCCGATCGCGTACACGTCCACCGTGCGGCTGCAGCTGGGCCCGCTGCCGGGCAACCCGTTGAACGACAACGCCGTCTACAACGCGCAGGAGATCGCGGTCGCGATGAGTTCCGAGGCTGCGACGGTCGATTCGCTCCCGGTGGTCGCAGGGACAGGGATAGCCGCCGGTTCGAGCAAGATCAAGGTATCGCCCATCCTGAACACGACGTCGCTCACGATCGCCTACACCGCAGACAGCTCGAGCCGGGCGATCCACGGTGCCAATACTCTTGGATTGGCGTTTCTGACGTATCGCAACAAGGTGGCAACCGACATCGACCTGTCTGCGGGCACCCAGCTCCGCAACTTGCAGACGCAGGCCCTCCGACAACTGCAGGCACTGAGGACGGCGGCGGAACACACGACGCCGACGGCGGCGCAGGCCGCCGATATCGCGAAGTTGTCCAATGAGGTGATCGAGCTCCAGAAGGCCATCGCCAAGACCAGAGCGTCGACACCGAACACCACGGTGAAGCTGGCGGCGCCCGCGGTCTCCGCGACAACGTCCAGCAAGAAACTTCGTCTTGTGCTGCCCGTTGCCGGGGCATTATTGGGTTTTCTCGCCGCAGCCGGCTATGCGATGTGGCGATCGCGTAACGAGCGAACGATCCACGGCGCGGACCACGTCGCCGTCGCCGGCCGACCCGTCCTCGCTCATCTGACCGGGCGACAACGCGGCAGCGGCCCGCAGGAGGATGACGGTGGTGCGCTCCGCCGGGCCCGTGTCGGCCTGCTCGCCAGAGCGGTGCCGCACTCTGTCGTCGTCGTATCCCCGGTCGGGACGGACGGCGCTGTTGACCGAGACCTCAACGGGGATGTCGCGCACCGTCTTGCGCGGAGCCTGTCGGGCGCCGGATTCCGGGTGGTCGTCGTCGACTGCCGCCAGGTCGAGACGTCGCGAGAGCGGGCGCCGAGAGCGAAACGACGTCACCGCTCGAACGCGGCTGCGCAGGCGTCCGGATCGAGTCTCGACGAGTTGCTGAAGAACGGCTGGGTCGCAGGCACCACCTCTGCCCGGCCCGGGCGGGTCGACGTCGTGCACGCCGCACGTCGGCCGCTGGGCACTGATCAGATGCGCCTCCCACAGCTGCTGCACATCATGAGCCGTGAGTACGACTTCGTGATCGTCGAGGCTGATTCCGCTGCGACGCCGTCCGGGCTCGCCGCAGCATTCGCGGGTGACCACCTCGTGTTGACCGCAGTCGACCGAGTCACACGTTACGTCGACGCAGAACGGGTCGTTGAACGGACCACGCGAATCGGCGTGAGCATTGTCGGCGTGGTCGTCACCTCGAGGTCCCGGTTCATGCGTGTCGACGCCGGCCAGGGCGGCGCTGACGGCGACCTCCAGGACGATCCGGCTGCGCGTGTCGACGTGGATACCGCGGCCACGGGCTGGATCCCGGATTCGCAGTGACGTCCGTTCCAGCGCCGGCCGAAGCGACGGACGCTGTTCCACATCCGATGGCGCGAGTGGCGCGCGGTGGGATCGCCAGCTTGCTCGGCGCCGCCGTCACGGCCGTGTGCACCTTCGCCCTCACCGTCGTGATCACCAACGCGATGCCGCGCGGTGACGCCGGCGTTTTCTTCTCGGTGACGTCGATCTTTCTGATCGCGACTGCCGTCGGTCAGCTCGGCACACAAACGGGCCTCGTGTACTTCGTCGCCCGGAGCCGGACGCTCGGCCAGTGGCCTCTCATCGACCGCTACCTGCGCGTGGCTCTCCGCCCGGTTCTCGTTGTTGCCGTCGCCATGGCCATCGCGCTTTTCGCATTCGCGCACCCGCTGGCCACTGTGATCACCCCCAAGCACATTGATCTGGCAGCTTCGTACCTGCGACTGCTCGCTCTGTTCATCCCCGTCGTTGCCGTCGAATCGGTACATCTTGCGGGCACGCGCGGCCTCGGTTCGATGCGGGCGAACACCACGATCGAGCAGATCGGCCGGCCACTGGTCCAACTCGCCCTCGTGAGCATCGCCGTGCTCGGCGCGTCGTCGGTCCTGGTCGGTGTCGCCTGGTCCATCGCCTACGTCCCAGCAGCCGTCCTCGCTGTGCTCGCTTACGTCAGAGCCCGTCATCGATTGGGCGTCGCGCCCGCTGATCCAGGACGCGAGGACAGTGCCGAGGACCGGGAGCGCCTTCGCGCCTTCTGGCGGTTCACGTTGCCGAGAGCACTCACCAACATCATTCAGATGGTGATCCAACGCTTTGACATCGTCCTTGTCGGTGCGATCTCTGGGGCGGTTGCCGCCGCAATCTATGCGGCAGCCACGCGCTTCATCGTCATCGGCCAACTCGGTACGAATGCGCTGACGTTGGCCATCCAGGCGCCTCTTGCGGCCCGGCTCGCCGACAACGACCGCGACGGGGCGAATCATCTCTATCAGACTTCGACTGCTTGGCTGATCCTGGTCACGTGGCCGATCTACTTCACGCTCATCCTGTTCGCGCGGCCGCTGCTCGCGGTCTTCGGTCACGGTTATTCGACCGGCCTCACAGTGATCGTGGTGATCGCGAGTTCCATGCTTGTCTCCACCGGGCTGGGGATGGTCGACACGGTGCTGGCCATGGCCGGACACACCTCGTGGAACCTCGGCAACGCGGTGCTGGCACTCGCCGTCAACCTCGGCATCGATCTGTGGCTGATCCCCTTGCACGGGATCCTGGGCGCGGCCATCGGGTGGGCTGCGGCCATAGTCGCCCGTAACGTTTCGGCCGTCACGCAGGTGGCTGTGTCGCAGCGCTTCCATCCCGTGGCGGCGAGCACGCTTGTCGCCATTGGGCTCAGCGCGTCGGCGTTCGTCGGCGTGGGCGGCGTTGCGCGACTCGCGCTGGGCGCGACTGCGTGGGGCCTGGTGGTGGGCGTTGTCGCTGCCGGCGGGTGTTACCTCGCCGGGCTGTGGCTACTGCGCCGTCAACTGGAGCTCACAGCGCTGCCTCGGTTCCGCAGCACCCGTCCGCCGAGGCGCTGAGAAGTTGTGCTCTCGAGAGGTGCGCGGCGCAATTCTCGGTAGAATCTTTACGGCGTCACTGCGCGAGGACCGGACTCGACCCGGTACGCGACGTCGACAATTCGGGAGGTCTTTGACGTGTCGGCCGTGGTCGTTGTCTTCATCGTCTGGTTTGCGGTGGTGCTCGGTGGTGGCGCAGTGCTCATCGCCTCGGCCGACCGCATTCACGCGCCGCGATGGGCCCGTGCGGTGGCGGGGCGGTTCACGTCTACGACCCGCGCCGCCGTCCCGCTCGCCGGCAGGATCCCGGTTGCCGCGACCGTGCTGCTGGCGTTGTGGTCGATCGTGATCATCTTCGGCTGGCTGCTGGGCTTGTGGGCCCACCGGCTGCAAGGCGTGGTCGACGAGCCGGCCTTCCGGTGGTGGCACAGCCACTACCTCGCCGGGACCTGGCACACCATCTGGTGGAAGCTCACCAACATCGGATCTCCCCGCGTGACGCAGGGTATCGACCTGCTCGGCGCCGTCGTGCTGGCGATTCTCTACCGCGGCCGCCGTTTGTGGTTGGCGCCCTCCGCGATCCTGCTCGTGGGATATCTCGCGGAGAAGTACTCGCAGATCATCCTGAAGCTGGTCGTCCACCGCGGCCACGACCCGCTTACGCGTGGCACATGGCCGTCGGGTGGCATGGGCCGGCTTCTGGACGTGTTCGGTTTGATCATCTTCTTCGTGGTGCTGCGATTCGCGCCGCGCAACCCGCGCATGTGGGCGCTGGGCGTCACGCTGTTGGCGTTCTTCGCATCGGTCCAGGCGTACGCGCGGATCAACAACCTCGAACACTGGCTCACCGACGTCATCGGAGGGTTCCTCTACGGCTTGATGCTGCTGGCGACGAGATCATCGGGTACCTGGCCTTGACCGCGGTCGTTCCCGAGGGGTCCAGAGGCCACGATCAGGAACTGCAACCTGCTCCAGCGCCTGACATCGTCCGTACCGGACGGCCGATTATCTCGTCGTCCACGCCGGCCGCCTGCCGACCAGCTCGGCCAGCGCGGCGTCGTGCTCGCGGTAGTGCTCGGTCAGGAATGCTCGCGCCTGCTCCGGCATTGCAGAGCCCGGACGTGCGTTGTGCTGGTCGATGAGATCGGGCACCCATGGATCGAGTTCCAGGAACGTGACAAGCCCGCGGTACACGGCATACGGGTCGGCGAAGAACGACTCGCTCTCGATGACATGCACTTGCGCGGCGGGGAAGCGCTCGTAGACCCGTTCCCAATTGTTCGGCGAACTGACCTCGATGCCGATAGGCATGGTGCCGATGCGCAAAGCTCTGGTAGTCGACATCTGCCCGCATCCGTTCTTCTTCGCCGGACAGCCGCTCGTCTCGAGCTCGAGCGCACGCGTGAAGTCCCGCTGGTCTCGAACCCGCGCGCCAGTTCATGCTTGTAGGCGGAGTACGCGCGCTCGACCGGATCCCGGAGCATCGCGACAAGTTTGA
>CAWAVG010000003.1:0-568641 GCA_963785425.1 uncultured Actinomycetota bacterium | reverse complement strand
TGCTATCCGTGGGCTGGAGCTGCCTGGTGTCCAGGAGCGATACGGCGATGTTCGTCAGGATGCCGAAGCCCAGGGCGCTGCCGCATAGGCACCCGAGGCGTCCATTGACGGCCCGGGTCGAGCCGCAGCTCGCTAGGGCCGTTGCTGGTGCATGGCCCGGTCGAGATAGGCGAGCACGTCTGCGGCGCGAAGCTTCAAGATGCGTCCGAGGGTGGTCAGCTCGGTCCGCTCGGTCTGGTCTTCTTCGCCATACCACACCAGCACACGCCGCCACGGTCCACGCCGTGATCGGGGTCGTTCGCTGACGCCCGGCCCGAGGTCCCGTTCCCGGTCCGGTCCGTTCGTGTTGGCGCGACAGGTCTTTCCGACGTGCACGGCGCACGCGAGGTCCACACCAAATTATCGCACCCGACGACATGCTGACGCATTCGAACATCATCGGAACCAGCCAAACCGTCCGCACCACCGACGTAAACACCCACCTGTCGTGGCCATTCCGGCCGGTCTGCGGCCTAACGACTATTTCGTCGTCGGCATCCAGAACCTCACGCAGCGGTGCACGCCCGTGACCGGCTGCCGAAGGCCGCCCGCCGCACTGCCCTCCGCCATGCGGGACGGCCCGCGTGTGTCCGCGAGGACCGAGGGTGGGCCGTGCCGCAAAAGGATCCCGAGACGGATCGATCGAGTGCCCGTTATGCCCGCACGGCTACGCCGTAGCCATGGGGTAGTTCGAATTGCCGCGGTATGTTCGGTTGACGCGCAGGTGAACGGCCGCTGTCGCCGTACGTCACGCGGCATCCGGGCTCGTCAGGGCCACCGGCGGCGAACCGGTTTGTCGACGATGCGCTGCGCATGGACGAACATCCCGGCGTGATGCTCCGGGCGGCCGACCGGTCGGCGGGCCGTGCTCATCGGGGGCGCGGATCTGCGTGAAGTGATCCTCGCGGTGAAGTCGTCGCGCCGGGCAGAGCCCGAGCCCGACGCGCTCGGGTCGTCGCGCTTGTCGAGGCGAACACAGGTGTGCCTGCGCGGCTGGTCGAAGTCGCGGTGCAGTACTGGTCGAGCTACCCACGAGATCGACGCCTGGATCGCCGACGCCGAGCGCTCGAAGCTGAGGCAGTCGCGTCATGGGAGCTGCACCAACACCTGCTCTCGCGGTGACTTGTTCGCGCGGGACGGCCCGCCACTGACGGCGCTGTTGCTCGATGAGATGTTCAGCGGCGGCATCGCTGAGCACTGCGCGCACGCGGCATCGATGCCGTCGCCGTCGTCGAGGACCCCGGCGCTGGTCGGGACGGCGGCTCTGCTCGCCTACGCCACGACGCAACAGCGCGGGTTGGGCACGGCGACCATCGGTGAGTTCGCTGCGATCGCCACCGATTGGCGTGCGGCCGACCGGACGCACGCCGGCCTGGTGTACGTGGCCACCCGGACCCCTGGCAGACGGGAAAACCGAACCTTCATGTCGCTGTACGGTGCACTGCGTAGTGGTGTGGGCGGAGCCCCGCAAGCGGTGATGGTGTTGTTGTAGGGCAGATGTAGGGGCAGTCGTTGGGGAGGAGGCCCGAAAGCCGGGTTTCGACACGTGCACACAGCTCGAGCGATGTTGCGCGACTTGTCCGTGGCGTCCGGCGCGCCTTCAGCCAATCGCTCGCCTGAAGAGGTGCTCCAATTCCGATAGCGCAGTAACACCTCGTCGGGCGTATAAAGGGACGTTAGGCTGACTGAAATTCGGACAGCGCTCATAAGCTCTCGCGGCAAGACGAGAAAATCACCGCCCACCAGATTACCAGCGATTTCCCACGCCGAACCGTCCCACTTCAAGAGGAGTAGGTGTCTCCACGGACCGGGTCACCGATCACTTCACCGAGGGGTCGCTTTGCATTGATCCAGCAACTGTGGTGCGTGTGGCGATTCGAAAGCGCGGACCTGGTCGAGGGCCAGCAGTCGGCTTGTCCACGATGGTGCCGAGCAACAGCACAGCACGTTGGGGCGCGTCGGAGCCAGCAAGACGTCTGGCATCACTCTCATCCGTGATGCCTCGGCAATACGTTGAGGGACTCGGTGTTGGGCTAGGCGAAGGGGTCGGCGCGGCCGCAGCTTCGTGCGTGGCAGTCTTTGCGGGAGGCCCGGAACCCGCGCACCCGCTGAGCATGCCGATTCCTACAGCCGTTGCAGCTAGCAAGCCTTTGGACCGACCGAGGTTAGTCGAATGCATCCCAGCGGCTCCTTCCAGGCTCGCGTAGCAGGTGAAATTGCCGACCGATGACCCGGTGTGATCGAATCAGACTTTAACGGGCTCGCAAGTCGGCATCCCAAACTCAGGGAGACCGAGTTGCGGCGGAGGACGTTGGCATTGCCGAGGAACCCCCGGTGCCGAGGTCGGCTGACCTGACGGCTCATTCGGTGGCGTCGAGGTCAGCGAGGAGCTCGAGCTCGTCGGGCTGGGGGAAACGTCATGATCATGATTCGATATTGCCTGCTGAAATAGCGCGACCAGCTGATTCGCGTCGATTACGCCAGTATTGACGATTAGTGGCTGCATAGGAGCATCGAAATTCGGGCAGCGCTCATACGCCACCGAGCCGTCGTAGACAAAAGATCCAGGCAGTCCGTTCGCTAGGTAGTAGTTGCCTTGATTCGAACCGCCAACCAGCACCAGATACTTCCCCGGAACAAGAACATTATCCGTTCCGTTCGAGTCTTCACTTATCTGCGTCAAGTTTAAGTCCGGAAGACTTCCTGCAACGACCGTTGCTGACGCGACAGGGACCTCACGGGTGTGATCGACGGTATCGGATGGGGCTCCGGTCACGGTGATCGAAGCAAGAGCAATCGCATCTCCGTCGTTCACCAGTTGATATGCATCGCTATAATTGCTCACACCGTTGCAATTGGTGAACGGCGTGGGAACCCCTACCGGAAGTTGAGCTATTAGCGAGGGTTTCTCAGCCATCGGCGACGAGTTCCGATTCTGGTTCCCCTCACTTCGCGTCGAACAACCGGCGATTAGCAGGAGGGTGACCGCCGTGAGGACACAGCGCATCACCATAATGAGTCCCCTGGTGTATGGCAGTACGTTGGATTTATGTTGCTTTGCGTTCCAGTCTCGAAGGCGTCGGCTCCAAGCACCCTCAGTGCATAGAAGCACGTCCGATCCATTGTAGCTTGGAACTTGGCGTGCTGTGTGTCGAATAATTGTGTGCCATTGACGGGCTCATATAGCATCGCCGAGTTGTACACTTCGGTTGGAAATGGGGTAGCACTAGGCGCGTTGTGTGTATCCACAAACTCGGTTATAGGTCCTATCTTGTCCCGCGGAAAATGGTCCTGTGTGTTTGGCAAGTCGAGTTGAGGGCCGAAATAGGTGCTGTTGTGCCACCATCGCCAGGTCACATTGCCGGATGCTTCCGCGACAATTTTAAGCCGAAACCACTGCGAGCCTGTCAAGCCGCAATTTCCGAGGTTATACAGGTCGGGAAAGACCGAGCCCGATGAATCTAGTGCGGTTTCGAATGTGCCAAATCCGGTCTGGCAGGAATCCGAACCCCATCCGTTCGAGGCGTCGACGTAACCAGCCTGAAAGAATATCCCATCGTTGAATGTTGTGGCGAGCCAGTACGTCCGCGCCTGTTGTCCGTTGACGAAACTTGCAGGCTCAGACAGTTTGGACGAGGTGCTATCGGCGTACCCGGAGTCCACTGAAACCGCACCGATCTGCATCGCTTCGGCCCGAGATGTGAACACAAATGACAGCAAGACGAAGCTCGAAATCGTGGCGCATACTGACCATTTGCGACGGTTGTGTGCAAGCCCAGACAATTCGGCCTCCCGCGTGCCAAAGCTAAATCGGTGATGTGGCGTGATTGAAGCACTACCCCCCATTCAGGGCAAGCGGGGTGGATGTGGCGGTGCGGTATTGGTCGAGCTATCCGGAGGAGATCGCGGCGTGGATCGCCGACGCCGACTCCCTCGAGGCGGAAGCGCTCGCGGCGTGCGAGCCCCAGCAGGCCCTTTTCGCGTGGACTGCTCGTTTGGTCGTGGCGCTGCTGTTCGATGAGATGCTCAGCGGCGCGGTCGCCAAGCAAGTTGCGCGCTCGTGGCATCGACGTTGTGGCCGTGGTCGATGACCCAGCGCTGGTCGGGACGGCAGATAAGGACCTGCTCGCCTACGCTGCGACGCCGCAGCGGGTTTTCTGACGGCGAACATCGGTGACTTCGCTGCGATCGCCATCGATTGGCGTGCGGCGGGTCGGGGTCACGCCGGGCTGCTGTACGTGACCAGGCGGACCCTCACTCAGGATCGTTCCTTCGTCGGCGCCGTTGTTTCCGCGCTCATTGCACTCGTCGACACCGACGAGCTCCCGGAACTCGGCACCGAAACCTTTCTGCGTCGGCCCTGACCCGACACGCCGACCATGAATCACCTCAATAACTGTCGATAATAGGCAGTCCAGTAACTCCGGCCAACGATTACCGCCGCCAACTTGACGCAACTCACCGTATTCACCCCTTTACCGAATGCGGCACGAATGCTACCAATATTGGTAGGAACGTCACCCCGTCGGGGTGACGTTTCGGCATTCTTACGGCGGTTGTTGGTTGTTATTGGTGGGCGTTGATTGCGATGCATGGCGGGATGAAGACTTACCGCGGTTCGGCGGTTGGTGCACGCACCTATGTGGAGGCCGGGCTCGCCCGCGCGGACGACTACTACCTCGCCGAGGGCGCCGGTATCGCCGAGCGCTACGCCGCGGCGCCGGACGACGGGGTGCGGCGTCTCGCGCCGTTGTCCGGCGATGAGTACGAGGCGTGGGTCGCCGGGTTCGACCCGGTAACGGGGGAGGCGAAGGGCCGGCTGCGGCGCGACGCGAGCGCGGTGCGGTTCGTCGAGGTTGTGGTGAACGGGCCGAAGTCGTGGTCGCTCGCCGCCGAATTGCACCCCGAGATCAGCGTCGCGTACGACGCCGCGCAGGACCGCGCCGCGGAGCAGATCGTCGGCTGGTTGGCGCGTCACGCGACCACGAGGGTCGGCCCCCGCGGTGCACAGATCCAGGTACCGGTCACCGAGTTGGAGGCCGCGGTCGTGCGTCACCGGACGTCGCGGGCGGGAGATCCGCACCGGCATCTGCACTTGCAAATCAACGCGCGGGTGTTCGCCGAGGGACGGTGGCGGGGCCTGCACACGGTCGGCGTGCGCGACTCGCTCGATGCGATCAACGGCATTGGGCACGCCGCGGTGATGACCGATCCGGCGTTCCGTGCGGCGCTCGCCGAGCACGGCTACACCCCCGATGCCGGCACCGGCGAGGTCGCCCAGTTGTCCGATTTCGTTGGCCCGTTCAGCGCCCGCGCCGCGCAGATCGGCCGCAACGTCGACCGCTACGAGGCCGGCTGGCGCGCGGCCAATCCTGGTCGCGAGCCTGGTCCGCGGCTCTATCGGGCATGGGATGCGCGGGCGTGGGCGGACGCGCGCCCGGACAAGGTCGTGCCGCGTGATGGCGCCGAGTTGACTCGGCGTTGGTCCACCGAACTGCGCGAGCTCGGGTTCCGCGCACCCACGCAACCTCTCCTCCTACTTGCGCACAGTGTCGGCCGGCTCGACCGCGACAACGCCGTCAAGGACGTGATGGCGAGACTCGCAGCGCGCCGATCGGGGTGGAACGCCGCCGACATCCGCGGCGAGGTGGAACAGCTCATCGCGCGCGCCGACGTGGTCACCAGCGCGGCCGTGCGGGGCGAGCTGGCCGAGGATCTGACCGCACGAACCGTGGCCCGGTGCGTGCCGTTGCTGCAGCGCAGCGGCGTCCCGGAACACGTCCGCGCGATGACCTCGCCGCACGTGCTCGAGGTCGAGCACGACGTCGTCACACGTCTGGCCGCGCGCGGCACGGCACCGCGCACCGCTCCTACGGCGACGGCGACGGCGACAGCGACCGACGAGTCGCGTGCGCTCGATCTCGCGCAACAGCGCGCGGTCGACCTGCTGGCTAGTGACGCGCGGCTGGTCGTGGTGGAGGGCGCCGCTGGCGCGGGCAAGACCGCGACGCTGGCAGCCGCGCGCGTGGCGATCGAGTGTGACGGGCGTCGGCTGGTGGTTGTCACCCCGACCCGGAAGGCGGCTCAGGTTGCCGCGGGTGAGTTGGGCACGTCGGCGTTCTCGGCCGCGTGGCTGGTGCATCAGCACGGTTTCCGCTGGGACGGGCATGGCACCTGGTCACGCCTCATACTCGGTGACATCGACCCGGCGACCGGCGCGGTCTACACCGGTCCCAGCGTCACCGCGCGGCTGCGTCGCGGTGACGTGCTGCTGTGCGACGAGGCCGGGATGCTGGATCAGGACAGCGCCCGCGCGCTGCTCACACTCGCCGACGAACACGACGTCCGGGTCGCGTTGCTCGGCGACCGCCACCAACTCCCGGCGGTCGGGCGCGGCGGTGTGCTCGACCTGGCGGTGCGGTGGGCGCTTCCGGCCGCGCAGCACACGCTCGATACGGTGCACCGCTTCGTGCAAACCACGACACGCCCAGATGGCACCGTCACGCTGACGGCCGACGACGAGTACGCGCGTCTGAGCCTCGCGATGCGCGGCGGTGAGGATCCGGCGGGCGTGTTCGATGCCCTGGTCGCTCGAGGTCAGCTGGTCGTTTACGCGAGCCAGCAGGAACGCCTCGCGGCGCTGGCCGCGACCGCGGCCGCCGCGGTCCGGACGGGTTCCCGGGCGGTGCTGGTCGCGGACACGCGCGAGCAGGTCGCCGCCCTCAACGCCGCGGTCCGAGACGCGCTCGTCACCGCCAGCGCCGTCGAGGACACGCACGCCGTGACCACCCGGTCCGGTCAGCGGATCGGTGTCGGTGACCGGGTCGCGACCCGCCGCAACGACACCGATCTGGATGTTGCCAACCGCGACAGCTGGACCGTCCGCAGCGTGCACCAGGACGGCGCGGTGAGCCTGTCGGGGGAGCGCGGCGTGCGCACGCTCAATGCCGATTACGTGCGTGAAAACGTCGAACTGGCTTACGCATCGACGGTGCACGGCGTGCAGGGCGACACCGTGACCGCCGCGCACCTGGTCGTCGGTGAGCACACCAGCGCGGCCGCCGCCTACGTGGGAATGACCCGTGGACGCGAGTGCAACACCGCGCATCTGGTCGCCGACAGTCGCGAGGACGCGCGGGAACAGTGGGTCGCGGTGTTCGCCCGCGACCGGGCCGACCTCGGCCCGGCTCACGCCGCCCGGCTCGCGGCCGCCGAGGCCGAGCGGTACGTGCGGTTGCCACCCCTGGAGGATGTGCTCGACGATCTGCGGGCAGCGTGGACCGTGCAGGCCGGCGCCGAGTCGCGCCTCGAGGGCTTGCTGCGTCGCCGCGACTTGCTGCGCGACATCGTCACTCTCACCGAGCGGCGCGACACCGACCTGCCGCCGCTACGTCGCGCCCACGACGACGCGCGCACGGCCGCCCAGACCACCGCGGCGACCCTGCGCCAGCTCGAACCGATCGTGACCGCGCGCGCGGACGAGCAAGCCGCGGCGCTGACCGCAGCGTGGGACGCGCAACGCCAGCCCGCCCGCGACGCAGCCGGGGTCGTCCGCGACGGTGCCGGTCGGTTCGGGCAACGCCGCGCCGCAGTCCGCCAGGCCCACGCCCACCTCGTCGAGTGGGCAGCCGCGTGGCGCCCCTATCTCCCCGCCATCCCGAGCGACGCTGGTCAGGTCGTCGCCTTCGCCGGCTGGTTCGACGACGCAGCCCGACACCACGAAAACCTGCGCGCCCACGCCCGCCAGAGCGCGGAGCACAACCACCCGGACTACCTCGCCGCCCGTGACGCCGAACAGCACGCCGAGCAGTCCAAGGCCGCGGCCTGGTCGTTGCTGCGACAGGCAGAGCAGCACTACTCGATCGCGCTGCAGCACTACGGCAGCCTCGGCCAGGTCGACGACCCGGCCGAGCGGCTCGCCGACGCGGAGACCGCAGTCGCATCTGAGGAGTCGACCCTCACCGCCGCGCGCGCCCGGATCAGCGCGCTCCGAGCCGACCCCGCCCTGCGTGCGCAACCCGGCGACGTCGTCAAACTGGCCCGCGGCGACTGGCAGGCCGACCGCGACCACGCCGCCGCCCTACGCGAGCTGCGCTGGGCCGCCCAAGCCGACCGCGAACGCGCCACGATCGGCCCACGTGGTGCTGGCAGGGGCACAGTTTTAGAAATTCACCATGACGCCCCAGACCGGGGCATCAGCCGCTGACCCATGCCTGGCCGCCGTGCCAGATTTTCCGATCGCAGCATGCGTGTCCAACGCCGTCAACGACCACCAACGCCCGCCGGCCATCGCCAACGCGACCGCCCGCGCCGATCCCGAAGAAATCTCACGCTGGCTGTCGTGTTCCGCCCTGCCCGATCCGCTTGACAGTGATGAGAGCACTGCCCGTCCAACGATCTTCGCCGCCAGCCGTGGCACAGGCACGCGCTACAACCACAACCAGCCCGACCGAGAGGACCCCGACGCCGTCCCCACCAACACGAACGAAGAAATCTCGCTCGACCATGTCCGCCAGCCACCATCGCGTCACCTTCCAGTGGTGACACCAACCCAGAGGAGCCCACCATGACCAGCACCGACAAGACCCGCGCCGAGGACCGATACGACGACGAGATCGGCGATCTGCTCACCCTGACCGAAGTCGCCGACCTGCTTCGCGTCCCCGACGCGACCCTGCGCTACTGGCGCCACTGCGACAAGGGACCGGTCAGCTACAAGATCGGCCGCCACGTCCGCTACCGCCGCCAGGACGTCCACGCCTGGCTACGCAAGCAACGCAACCACGGCAGCTCCGATGTCGCTTGACGCCGCCTCGCCGGGAAGCTCGCGCTGCGATGGCGGTCGTTACGACTGGCACCGACGCCGGCCCGATGCCGTGTCGCCACGCTGAGCGCGGCACCCGAGGATGCGACTCAGAACAATTGATCATGGTCAGTCCGCAGGCAGTCCGCAAGAATTTCAAAATCGTCTGCACGCTGCCAACCGCATCCAGTGACTTCGAATCGCGTATAGGCCAGTAAACGTCAAGGCTGCACCCAGTTTTCAACGATCTTCGTGCACTGCCACGCAATGGGTCGACCGCCCTCTCAAGGCGGTAGCGCCGGTTCGAATCCGGTCGGGGCTACCCATGAATTCCTCGGTCCCCGCTTCGCCTCGGGCGCCGCTCGCGCTGCTGTCGACGTGCGTCTTCTTCGCCATCTGCACCGAGATGCTGCCGGTCGGCCTGTTGCCCGAGATCGGGCGCGGTCTCGACGTCTCGCCCTCGGCCGCAGGCGTGCTCGTCTCGCTCTACGCCGTGCTCGTCGCTGGCACGTCCGTCCCGATCGCGGCGCTCGCCGAGCGGTGGCCCCGCCGCGCCGTGCTGGCCGTGCTGCTGGGCACGTACACGGTCAGCAACGTCCTGTTCGCCGCAGCGCCCGATTACGCCGTGGCGATTTTCGCCCGGGCGATCGGCGGCCTGGCCCACGCCGGGTTCTTCGCAGTGGCCGTCGCCGCCGCCGTGTCGCTGGTCGACGGATCCCGGTCGGGACGGGCCATCACCGTGGTGATGATCGGCAACGCGCTGGCCCTCGTGTTCGGTGTTCCCCTCGGGACGGTGCTGGGCACCGCCCTCGGCTGGCGGTGGGCCTTCGTCGTCCTGGCCGCGGCACTGGCGGCGCTGACCGTGGTGATCGTTCGGGTGCTGCCTGACCAGCCCGCGACGCGCACCACGGACCGGACCTCTGTGCTGACCGGCATCCGCCGCCCGGCGGTGCTGGTCATGGCGGCGGTCATCACCCTGCTCGCGCTGGGGCACTTCACTCTCTACACCTACGTCAGTCCGCTGCTGCTGCATGACGGTGTCGCCCGCGTCGACGTCGGTCCGGTCCTGTTCGGTTACGGCTGCGGTGGTCTGGTCGGGCTGGCGGTGGCCGGCGCGGTGGTCGCCCGCCGCCCGCTCGAGGCGCTCGCCGCGGACATCGTCCTGATGGGCGTGAGCCTCGTGCTTGCCGCGTCCGTCGCTTCCGCCATCGGCATCATCGTCGTAACCGGCGTGTGGGGTGTGGCGTTCGGTGCGTTCCCGACGTTGACCCAGACGGTGATGCTGCGCGCGGCAGGAGATGCCACCGACGCTGCCTCCGCTCTGGTCAACGCGACGACCAACATCGGCATCGCAGGAGGTGCTCTGCTCGGCTCACGGCTGCTCGGCGCGGTCGCCGTTCCGGAATTGGGCTGGGTCGGCGCCGGTCTCGTAGCCGGGTCGCTCGTGCTCTATGCGGCACGGCTCCGGAGGTCGGTCAGCGCGCGGTGAGCCGTCGCATCGTGGCCGGTGCGGTCGCCGCCGCGGCGATGTACGCGCGTGCGCCGTTGCGGCTCAACGGCCGCGACATCAGGAAACCCTGGCCGCCATGGCAGCGCATCCGCTTGAGGATCTCGCGCTGCCCTTCGTGCTCGATGCCCTCGGCGGTGACCTCGAGGTGCAGATCATGGGCCAGGCGCAGGATCGTCTGGATGAAGGCCCGCGCCTCGTTCGACGGGTCGTCCAGCGGATCGATGAACGACTTGTCGATCTTCAGGATGTCGGCGGGGAACTGACGCAGGTAGCTGAGCGAGGAGTAGCCCGTGCCGAAGTCGTCGATCGCGATCCGGACGCCGAGGCTCTTCAACTCGGTCAGCGTCGCCGCGGTGGCAGCCGGGTCGACCATCAGGACGTTCTCGGTGATCTCGAGGATGAGCCGCTGCGGGGCAAGACCGCTGAACCGCAACGCCGTGCGCACGTCGTGGCAGAACTTGGGGTCCTGCAGCTGACGGCCCGAGACGTTGACCGACACCGACAGTGGGTCGGAGCACTCGGTCCAGCGCGCAGCCTCCATGCAGGCCTGCTCGAGAACCCACCGGCCGAGCGGCACGATGAATCCGGTCTCCTCGGCGAGCGGGACGAACCGGATCGGACCGATGGTTCCGAGCTCGGGGTGGCGCCACCGCACCAGCGCCTCGAAGCCTTCCAGCGATCCGTCGACGAGGCGTACCTGCGGTTGGAACTCCAGATAGAACTCGTTGTTGCGCAGCGCCGGCTGGAAGGCGTTGGTCAGCGTGATGCGGTCGACGAGGCGCGAGCGCATTGCCGTCTCGAACAGCGCGACGCGGTCCTTGCCCTGCGACTTGGCCTCGTACATGGCGGCGTCCGCCTCGGCGAGCAGGCGCTCGGTGGACGTGGTCGGCGCGGCGAAAGCGACGCCGACGCTCGCCGACAGCGTGATCTGATGGTCATCGAGCACCATCGGCTCGCGCAGCACCGACACGATCCGGTCGGCGAGGGTAGTGACGGATTCCACGTCCTCGACGTTCTCGATCAGGACGGCGAACTCGTCGCCACCGAGGCGGGCGACGGTGTCGCCGGTGCGGACGACGGAGGCGATGCGCTTGCTCGCCACCAGGAGCACCTGGTCACCGACATGGTGGCCGCACCCGTCGTTGACCGCCTTGAAACCGTCGAGGTCGCAGAAGCACACGGCCACCGTTCCGGGACGCCGGATCGACGCCGCCAACGCGTGCTCGACGCGGTCGTGCAGCAACGCGCGGTTGGCCAGACCGGTCAGGCTGTCATGGAAGGCTTGATGGCGCAGGTCGATCTCCAATGCCTGCTGCCTTTCCAAGGCCTCCTGCAGGGATTCGCCCCGAGCGGTCAGCTCCGCGGCCTGGTGCCGCAGCCGCCCGAACAGCCACGTCGCACGCAGCACGGCAAGTACGGCCAGCGCCACCGACGTTCCTGCGAGCACTCCTGCGTCGACGGGGACGTGCGCGACGGTGCACACGAGCACCACTCCGGGCGACACGAACGCGGCGAGTGCCACGAGCGGCAACCAGACGCGACGGTGTGATTCCGCGTTGTTCTGCGCGGGACGCTCGGCCGAACTCGGATGCGCTGCAGCGACGGCCATGAGCACGTAGTTCGCCAGGAATCCCGCGTCGACGATGTTTCCCGACGAGTAGGCCGAATGCAGCACAAGCAGGTCGTATACGAAGTCTGCGACGAGCATCGTCGCCACGGCGACCCCGAGCAGGCTGTCGACGGGGCGGCGCGCAGAGCGCACCATCATCGCACTCACGACGATGAACAGCACGGCGATGTCCATGATCGGGTAGCCCAGAGTGACGATCTTGCCGAACCCGGTCAGCGTGTTGTCGTGGGCGTACGAGTCCATCAGTAGCTGCCACGACAGTGCGAGCGCCCCGATCGAGACCATCGCTGCGTCGGCGCGGGCCTCGCGCGCGCCGGGCGCCGAACGCAGCCGGGTCACCCGTGCCACGCCGATGAACAGCAACGGGTACCCCGCCAGGTAGATCGCATCTGCCGCCGAGGGGAACGGCGCCTCGCGGTGCAGTACCAGGTCGTAGATGTCGTACACGCCGTCACCGGCGACGAACAATGCATTGGCCGCAGTGAGCGCGAGCCAGCCCCACCGATGAGCCGGCGGGTGGCGCAGCGTCGCGACGAGCATGGCGACGGTGCTGGCGACTCCGATTGCGGAGTAGCCGAGATCGTGCGCCGCCTGTCCCCGGAGCAGGAAATAGCCGATGATCGCGACCGTGCCCACCACGGCAACGATTGCCGAGCCACGCGCCTTCATCGGCTTTGCAGCAGCCCCGGGCGCGGCGATGTCGTCCAGCGCGCCGAGTGCGGCGGGGAACGGACGGACTGCCATGTTGACCCCATCGGCTGGACCCGACCGGAATTGAGCGCTTGTAGGGTTTCCAGAGATTCCAGAGATCTCGGTCGCGTTCGAGCCGGCGGAGGGACGATAACCTCGGCGGGATGAGGACCCGGTGCACGACTGCCCACAAGACGAACCGGAACCTCGAGGCGGATCACGTGAGATTGCTTCTCATCGGGGGCGCGCCCGGTACGGGCAAGAGCACTGTCTCTGCAGCGCTCGCCGACACGCTCGGGGCCGTACTCCTCAGCACGGACACCCTGCGTCGCGAGATCGCGACCGATCCGCCGCATTACGACGACGAGTCCCGACAGGCCGTGTACCGCGCGCTCCTTGCGCGTGCGGCGCGCGCGCTGACCGACGGCAAGACCGTCGTTGCCGATGCCACATGGCACACCGCCGAGGTGCGTGATCTCGCACGCGAGTGTGCCGTGGCGACGTCGAGCGTGCTGTACGAATTCGAGTGCCGGACACCTCGCGCGCTGGCAGTCGAGCGCGCCGAGCGACGACTCCAGCACGGCGGAGGGCAGTCACAGGTCAGCGGCGCAGTGGCGCTGATGCTCGCCGAACAGCGCGAGGTATGGCCCACCGCCATACCGCTCGACACGAGCGGTTCGCCACTGGACGCGTTACGCAGCGTCGCCCGCATCCTTGCCTCCGCGGACACACCGACTGACGACGTCGAGGCCGGCGCCGATGCCTGACCGAATCGCGCTCGTACGGCGTCCCGGTCGGTTGCTGGCCGACGGCTTGGTGACCCATGTCGAGCGACGGCCGGTCGACCTCGGCCGCGCCCGGCAGCAATGGGACGGATACGTGCAGGCACTGCACGACCACGGTTGGCCGACTGTCGAAGTGCCTGCGGCTGACGACTGCCCGGACGCGGTCTTCGTCGAGGACGCAGTCGTGGTCTACCGGGACATCGCGGTGATCAGCCGCCCCGGCGCGGCATCGCGACGAAGCGAGACACGCGACGTCGAGAAGACCGTCGAGTCGCTCGGCCTGAGCCTCAGCCACATCGCCGCACCCGGAACCTTGGACGGCGGCGACGTGCTCAAGGTCGGCGACACGGTCTACGTCGCCAACGGCGGACGCACGAATGCAGCGGGCATCGCCCAGCTACGCAAGATCCTCACCCCGCTCGGCGCACGTGTGGTCGCCGTGCCCGTCCGCAGCGTCCTGCATCTGAAGTCGGCGGTCACCGCGTTGCCCGACGGGACGGTCATCGGCTACCCGCCACTGGTCGACGTGCCCTCGCTGTTCGAGCGGTTCCTGCCCGTGCCGGAAGAGTCGGGCGCTCACGTGGTGGTACTCGACGACAACCGGGTACTGCTCGCCGACGACTGCCCGGAATCGGCAACGCTGATCGCCGGTCTCGGCTATGACCTCGTCTGTGTCGACATCGGGGAGTTCCAGAAGCTCGAAGGGTGCGTCACGTGCCTTTCGGTGCGCGTGCGCGGAGCCTAGGCGGGACACGTGGCTGAGAGCTGACACCGTCACCGCAAACACGCGTACCGACGGCGAGGAGTTCCTGGCGCCGGCGGCGCGGCGGTGCTGCACGACGGGTGACCCGGCGCTCACACGGTGATGGCCGAGCCGGCGCGGTCGACGAGCACGGCTGGCAGGTCACGCGCAGCGAGCCACCTTCCCGCCTCGGTGCCGGCGGCAGCCGCCGCGGTCGCCATCGTGTCGACGTAACTGATGCGTGAGCCGATCACACTGACACTTGCCCAGGCGTCGACGGCGCTGCCGGTGAACGGATCGATGATGTGCAGACCGCGCTCCGCCGAACCCGACGTCGCGACGGCGAGGCGTTGCCCGGACGACGTCGCGACGGTGTGGTCCGGACGCAGCGGATGCACGATGCCGACGCGCCAGTCGCGGTCGGGTGCGGGCCTGCCGACGCATTGCACGTCGCCGCCGCCGTTGACGCAGTGGTTGAGCGAGCCAGCGGCTTCCAGGCGGTCGCTGGCCTGCTCGATCGCCCAGCCCTTGACGTAACCCGACGGGTCGAGGCGGCCGGCCGCGTAGTGGTCGAACAAGCCGTCGGTCTCACTTCGTAACCTCTCGCAGGCGGTGAGGATCTCGGCCACGACAGCGGGACACTCGGCAAGGTCGACCTCGCCGCGATCGAGGCGGTTGATCCAGCTGTCCAGGCGATAGGTCGAGAACGTGGCGTCCATCTCGTGCAACCAGGCGATCACCGCGTCGAGCGCCGCCTGTGGCACGCCCGGCGCTCGGACATCGAACGAGAACACCGTCCCCATGCAGTGTTCGACGCGGCGCGGTGTCGCTCGTGTCATTTGAGGCCCGCGCGGTCGAGCGCACTCTGCAACGACTGGACGTAGCCCGCGCTGGTGTAGGTGGCGCCGGAGATGCTGTCGATGTGCGCGCTCTGTGCCGACATCGTCTCTTGGACGAGCAGCGGCGCGGCCTGGGAGTTGATCTCGGCCGAATGCGGGTCGAACGCGCTGAGCTGGGGGAAGGCGACGTTCGTGATCCTGCCGCCGGACACGGTCACCGCGACCTGCACCACCCCGTACTGCGTATCGACGGCGCTGCCGACGAAACGCCCGTGCGCCGACGCGGTCGACGCGGACTTCGTACGGCTCGTCGGTGTGCGGCCCTTGCCCTTCGTCGAGGGTTGCGGTGTGCGGGTCGCGGTTTTCGGCTGCGGCGACGGCGGTGTGACCCCGACGGCGAGCGCGATCGGCCGCTGGTGGCTCTTGAAGTCGAGCAGGGCGACCAGGCCGACGACGGTGCCGAGGATCGACAAGAGGACGCGTTTCACTGCAGGCTCCTGGTCAGAAGGCGAACGATTCGGAATGGATGTGGCGGGCGGGGACGCCCAGCTTGCGCAGGCCCGCGCGCAGTTGCGTGTTGAGTTGGTCGGGGCCGCACAGGTAGATGTCGGCGTCGCGCAGCCGCGGGATCAACTGCGACAACCCGACGGCACTCAGAGGATCGATGCGGCCCTGGTGGCGGCGTCCGACGACGTAGTGCACGTTCGCGCCCCGCGCGGCCGCGATCGTGTCGATCTCGTGCCGGAACACGAGATCGTCCGCGCTGGAGGCGCGATAGACCAGGGTGAGCTCGCCGGGGTCTCCCGGCATCGACTCGAACAAGGCGCGCAGAGGAGTGACGCCGATGCCTGCGCCGACCAGCACGACCCGACGCCGGCGCCGACGGGCGGCGGTGAACGAACCGTAGGGCCCTTCGGCGAGTACCCGCGTTCCCGGTCGTAGCTTGCGCAACGCCGCGCTGTGCCGTCCGGCGATCTTGACCGTGATCCGCAGGACGCCCTGTGCCGGGGCGGCCGACAACGAGTACGGGTTTGCTGCCCACCACAGGTCGCGGGTGAGGAACCGCCAACGGAAGAACTGCCCGGCCACCGCACCGAGCCGGTCGAGGCGGCGTCCGGTGACGTAGATCGAGACGACGTCGCGGCTCTCGCGCACGACCCGCGAGACGCGCAGCCGGTGCCGGAAGGCGGCGCGCAGCGGCACGTACACCCGGTACCAGAACAGCAGGCCCGCGACGACGACATACAGGGCAGCCCACAGCACGCGCACCCGGCGGTCGGTGAAGTCGGCACCGGTGGCGAACTGGTGGGCGAAGGCGAGTGCGATGGCCAGATACGTGTAGAGGTGGACGAAGTGCCAGGTCTCGTACGACAGGCGCCGCCGCGCCGCGCGGGCGCTGACCACTCCGACCAGGACGAGCAGACCGAGGGCGACGGTCGCCATCAGCACGTCGGGGTAGGAGGTCAGCAGCGTGCCGGTCTCGCCCACCACGCCGGCATGGGCGGCGACCGCGTAGCCCCAGATGATCAGCACGGTGTGCGCGATCGCCAGGCACACCGTGTACCGGCCGCCGGACGCGTGCCAGCGGGCGAGCCGGTCGGTGCCGACGTGGTGCTCGAGCCACGGGACCCGCGCCATCAACCCGAGTTGCACGACGACGGCGTAGCCGGCGAGCAGCCCGGTGATCCGGCCCGCGCCGGTGAGCCAACCGGCCGGCCCGGTCACGGTTGTGGCGTCCTGCAGCCACAGGGCGAGCACGAGTACGGTGCCGATGCAGATGCCGCCCAGCACGATCGACCCCGCCACGGGGGTGGTCGGCGCCGGTGTCCGCACGGGCGGCGCGCTCGGCGCGGTCGCGGGGCGGCGCAACGTCGTCACCCCGCCAGCATCGGCGGCGACCTTCTCGATTTCGTCTCACCGAACTGTGTGCTCGGCCAGAGACGGGCTGAGCCGGGTCAGCGCGAGTACAGAGGGAACTCAGAGCTTCCAGTCTGCGGCCGTCCCGGATGATGGCGGGGTGACGACTCTGCCGAGCGCTCCGGTGCGTGCGGACGGCACTGCGCTGCGCGCCCTCGTCGTCGACGACGAGGCCGACCTCGCCGACGTACTGACCAACATGTTGCTGCGCGGCGGGTGGCAGTCGCGCAGCGCCCACGACGGCCGTACCGCGATGGAGCTCGCCGAGTCGTTCCAACCCGACGTGGTCGTCCTGGACATCAACCTCCCCGACATCGCCGGCTTCGAGGTGCTCCGGCGGATGCGCACGCTCAACCCGTCGGTTTGCGTGCTCTTCCTGACCGCGCGCGATGCGGTCGAGGACCGGATCGCCGGGATCACGGCCGGCGCCGACGACTACGTGACCAAGCCGTTCAGCATGGAAGAGGTCCTTGCCCGGCTCCGTGGTTTGGCTCGCCGCGCCGGCCTGGCACACCATGTCGACGGCAACACGATCGCGGTCGGCGACCTCGCCATGGACGAGGACGCCCGCGAGGTGCGGCGCGGCGGCGAGCTGATCGAGCTCACGGCCACCGAGTTCGACCTGCTGCGCTACCTCATGCTGAATCCCCGCAGAGTTCTGTCGAAGGCGCAGATCCTCGACCGCGTGTGGGACTACGACTTCGGCGGTAACGCGCATGTCGTCGAGCTGTACATCAGCTACCTCCGCAAGAAGATCGACCGTGACAGGTCGCCGATGATCCATACGGTGCGCAGCGTGGGATACGTGCTCAAGCCCGCGGGTGGTGGCTGAGCGCCGTGACCTCGTCGGCCCGCCGGCGGTTCGCCTTCCCGCTGCGCACGAAGCTCGTGGCGGTGCTCGTCGCACTGCTGACGTTCGCCTTCGTGCTGGTCGCGATCGGCACGACCATCGCGTTGCACGGCTTCCTCATGGACCGGCTCGACCAGCAGCTGCGCGCGGCCGGCGACCGTTACACGCTCTCGCTCGAACATCCCCGTGACCATGACCAGGACAACCCGAACAATCGGTTCGGCGCCGTCAGCGGCCAGGCCGAGGGAACGCTCGGCGCACGTGTCGTGGACGGGAAGGTGACGGCAGCCGCCATCGTCGGGCACGACAGCGACGACCGACCGGGGCGCTCGATCACCGACAACGCGCCCGCGCTCGCGACGCTGAGCAGATTGCGGGCCAGTTCGTCGCCCAGCACCGTGCATCTCGAGCACATCGGCGACTACCGGGTGCTTGCAACCGCCGGCGACGACGGCGATCTGCTCGTCACGGGCCTGCCGACCCATCCCGTCGACGACACGATCAACCGCCTCGTGCTCATCGAGACGATCGTGTACGCGATCGCGCTCGTCGTGGTCGGCATCGGCGGCGCGGTGCTCGTCCGATTCGCGTTGCGACCGCTCAACCGGGTGGCCGACACCGCGTCCCGCGTCGCGGAGCTGCCGCTGTCCGGGGGAGCGGTGTCACTGCCCGACCGCGTGCCCGACTCCGACGAGCGGACCGAGATCGGCCGGCTCACCGACGCGTTCAACCACATGCTCGAGCATGTCGAGGACTCTCTCCAGCAGCGCCAGGCCAGCGAGGAGCGACTGCGCCGGTTCATCGGCGACGCGAGTCACGAACTGCGGACTCCGATCTCGGTGATCCGGGCCCACGCAGAACTTGCTGCCGACGAGGGACGCGACCTGCTGCCGGACGACGTGGCCCACTCGCTGCAGCGCATCGTCGACGAATCCACTCGTACAGGGCACCTCGTCGACGACCTGCTGCTGCTCACCAGACTCAACTCCGGGCGCCCGCTGCTGCGGGAGGACGTCGACCTGACTCGCCTGGCGATCGACGCGGTGAGCGACTCACGCGTGGCCGCGGCGGGCCACCGGTGGCAGCTCGAGTTGCCCGACGAACCGGTGACGGTGAGCGGTGACCCGCACGGCCTGCACCAGGTGATCGCCAACCTGTTGGCCAATGCCCGACTGCACACCCCCGACGGGACGACCGTCGTCGTCGGCGTCCGGACCGGCGGCAGCGCGGGAGCGATCGTGACGGTGACCGACGACGGGCCGGGCATTCCGGAGTCAGTGCTTCCCGACATCTTCGAGCGCTTCGTGCGCGGCGACGAGCACCGCTCGCCGACCACCGGCAGCAGCGGCCTCGGCCTCGCCATCGTCGACGCCATCGTTGCGGCGCACCGGGGAACGATCACGGTCGACAGCCGACCGGGCCGCACGGCGTTCACCATCTGGCTGCCCGCTGACGGCACAGAGGATTTCCAGAGCCGGCTCAGGCAGATTGCCCAATCGTGACCCGACACCTCGTCCTCCCGACCGTGGCCACCGGATCCGAAGACTCCGCCGGCGTCGAAGGGAACAGCAGGCTCACCGCATCGACCGGCATCGTCCTGACCGTGCTGCTGCTCATCGAGGGCTTCACGATCCTCGACGTGCGCGGTTACATCACGCTGCACACGGTCATCGGCCTCGCGCTGATCGGGCCGCTCGCGCTCAAGAGTTGCACGACGATCTACCGCTTCGTCCGGTACTACGCGGGTCATCGCGACTATGTGAGACGCGGCGCGCCACCCTTGGTGCTCAGGGTGATCGGGCCGTTCGTCATCCTGAGCAGCGTCGCGGTGATCGGCACCGGCGTCGCGCTGCTCGTGACCCATGGCGCCAGCGACACGTGGCTGACCCTGCACCAGGCCAGTTTCATCGTGTGGGTGAGCCTGACGGGGGTGCATTTTCTCGCCCACATCTACGAAGCGTTCGTGCTGAGCAGGCGCGACTTCAGGGCACGGGGAGACGATGCGGCAGCGCGTCGCCGAACGCTACGGATGGTCGCCGTTGCCGCCTCGCTCGTCATCGGATTCGCGGTCGCGGCCGTGTTCACGCCGTCCGCGTCGTCATGGCAGATGCGCCACGACTTCGGTCACGGCGATTTCCGTCCTGACCACTGACGCGCATTCCCGCGTCAGCACGCTGCTAGTAGACGGCCTCCAGCAACAGGAAGCCTCCGTCGTGGTGGTGCGCCACCTTCCCGCGTTCGCCGACTCGTGAGCACCGGCTGGTAGAGAAGCTGGCTCGCCCCACCACCGCTGCAGCGAAGCCGTGAGACACCGGAGTTGCCCGGGCGTGCACGCGCGTGTCCCTAGTGGCGTACGGGCGTCCGAACACAGGTCGTCGGAGAGAACGAGTTCGACGGTGCATGCTCGACGGCGGAGCCCGCGATCCATGACATCGGCGAACGCCAGGGCCGCTTCCGCAAGCTGGCCAGGTCACATCGGGCAATGTTTCGCACCCGTAGACCGGCGCCGACATCTTGGTCGGCATGAACTGTCCGGATTTGTGGCCATCCGGTCCACCGGGAATCGGACGCCAATCGGCGCGCAGGTTAACGACGTACGGCGACTTCAAGGCGGGTTCGCGCTGTGTCTTGATCCGCAGGGCGCGGTGGGAAATCGTTCCGCCCGCAGGGGATCACGGCGATCTCCCGCGAGCCGCCCGGGCGCCGTGGCGGACCTGTCTCAGTGCACCTAAGGAGCACCTGCGTGAGCAAGATCCAGAAGATGCTCGCCGTCGGCGGAGTCGTAGCGACGACCGCCGTCTGCGTTGCGAGCGCCGCCGTGGCCGACCCGCCCAAGGGCGTCACGCCACCGCACAAGTCGATCGTCGGCACCGGTTCGGACACCACCCAGCTGGTCGTCGACGCGTTCTCGACCGCGTACAACAAGACGAACCCGACGACCAAGATGTACAGCTTCGACGCCGTCGGGAGCGCGACTATCACGGAGAAGTCCGGATGCACGGCGATCACGCGCCCGAACGGCTCGAGCGCCGGCATCACCGAGCTCGAAGCGGGTACGCGGCCGTCGGGCGACACGACCGATCACTGCGCCGACTTCGCACGCTCGTCGCGTGCACGCACAGCCGGTACCGACCCGGGCAGCATCCTCTTCGTCCCGTTCGCCATCGACGGCGTCACCTGGAGCGCTGACAACTTCACCGGTTCGACGCACGCGACGCCGAACCTGAGCACCCAGCAGCTGACCGCGATCTACAGCTGCGACGCCAGCATCCTCAACTCGAAGCTGTCGGGGCCGGTCACCTGGAAGGAGGTCGGTGGCACGAGCACCGACCAGATCATCCCGGTGATCCCGCAGTCGAGCTCGGGCACCCGCAAGTTCTTCCTCACCCAGATCGGTGTCACCACGCTCGGTTCCTGCGTGCAGGGCCAGGACGACTCCGTCGAGGAGAACGAGGGCGCGAACGCGATCTTCAAGAAGACGAGTACCGCCCCCGACATCGTGTTCCCGTACTCGGTGGCGGTCTACCTCGCGCAGTCGCAGGGTGGCCACGGCACCGGGACGCAGGGCAAGCAGCTGCTGCGCAACATCAACCACGTCGCGCCGACCACCGGCACGGCCCCGCACAAGACCATCAACTCGACGTTCCCGTACCTGCGCGAGGTCTACAACGTCCTTCGCAACTCGTCGACGAACGGTGGGCAGACCATCCCCAAGTACCTGCGTCCGCTGTTCGGAAACGGCACGCCGGGCACCGGCTGGATCTGCAAGAGCACGACCGCGAAGTCTCTTATCCAGAGCTTCGGATTCCTGCCCACCAGCCGCTGCGGCTCGACCGAGTAGTCGGGTCGTACCGCGTCGCCTAATGCACGAACGGCCGGTCTGTCCGCCTTTGTCAGGTGGACAGGCCGGCCGCTGCATGCGACGGCTGCCTGCGGCACGGAATGTTCATCGCGCGGTTCACTCTCCGGCAACCAGCACAACACCTCCCGTTAGCCAGCCGTGTCAGGCTCGCGCCGACTCGCATTTGTCGCGGGCGGGCATCGCTTCGATTCACAAGGACATCCATGACTGATCTGCGCCGGTTCGGCCTGGCCCGGATCGCGACGTGCGCCGTGCTCGTCGTGGCCGCCGTCGGACTCGGTCCGATCAGGGCCGGCGCGGCGCCGACCTCCGCACACGGCCCCGCTGCCGGCACCACCGTGCAGGGGACGGTGTCGGGCGACCACGCCTGGGATCCGAAGCACAAGCGTCCCTTCGCCGGTGTGCCGACGGTGACCGTCGACCAGACCAAGAACCTGACCGACCAGGTCGTGCACGTGAGCTGGCGCCACTTCACGCCGAGCGTGAACGGCGCGGGCCCGTACTTCAGCGGCGGCAACACCTACTACGCCGTCACCGTGCTGGAGTGCCGCGGCACCAACCCGCAGCACCCCAAGCTGTGGAAGTGGCCAGACTTCGGCCCGGATTGCTACAACTTCACCGCCGGCGACGCCAACGCCGCACACGGCGTAGGCAACGAGGCGTACACGCTCACCGGCCGAAACGGCGATGGCGAGGCGTACTTCCACGTCGAGACGAGCGTTGAGAACGACTTCCTGCGGTGCGGTGCGCAGCAGCGGTGCTCGATCGTGGTGCTGCCGAACTGGGGTGGCGTGCAGAACCCCGGTTCCAAGCCCGGCAGCAGTGCAGTCGACTGCGCGGACCACAGCGGCGACGTGGGGCTGGTATTCGGCAACTACGCGCTCGACACCAGCCTCGGGCAGGCGTGCAGCTGGGGCGACCGCATCGTGGTGCCGCTGTCGTTTGCGCCCACACCGCAGAACTGCCCGGTGCGGAACTTCTCCTTCGTCGCCGAAGGTGCTCCCGCGCTGGCCCGCACGTTCCAGCAGTGGCGCTCGGCGTGGTGTCTCGGCAACTCCGGGTTGAACTTCGACTTCGATTCCGGCGTCAACGAGCAGCTCGCCCGGCAGTCGTTCCTGTCCGGCTCGGGCGCGCTCACGTCCGCCGTGGACGTGGCCGTGGTGAACCAGCCGGCGGCGACCGGGCTCGGCCCACCGCAACGCAAGTTCGCATACGCGCCGGTCGCGAACTCGGCCATCGTCGTCGCCTATCACATCGACAATGAACGCACCGGCAAGCTCATCACGCACCTGACGCTCAACGCGCGGCTCGTGGCCAAGTTGATCACACAGTCGTACTCGCTCGCGTTCGACTGCGCGCAGGCGGCGACCACCTCGAAGCAGGGGCCGGCGTGCGACCCTGCGGTGCGCGGCAATCCAACCGACATCTTCGACGATCCCGAGTTCCACAAGCTCAATCGGCAGTACCCGCGCGCCGACTTCCCGCCGGTCAGCGCGTTGAACCACGGGCAGTTCTTGCCGCTCGTGGTGGCCGGCGACAGCGATCTCGTCACGCAGCTCACCGCGTGGGTGAACGCGGACCCCACGGCGCACGCGTTCCTGCACGGCAAGCCCGACCAATGGGGCATGCACGTGAACACCTATTACAAGTCGGCGCCGATGCCGCAGTCGTCGTTCCAGGTGCTCGACCCGGGCTACACCGCGCCGGAGTCGAACGGTGTGCCCGGCCAGTCGACGATGCAGGTGACATGGAACCCCATCACGGGGCTCGACAGTGTCGCGTCCTCGCTGGTCATCGACCGTCCCAGCGGTATCGATCCGACGCTGCCGTCGTGCGGCAGCAACACCGGCGTCCCCTGCGTCTACCAGCGGTTCGGACCACAGTCGCCCGGGCGGCGTGCGTTGTTCGCGATCGTCGGCTCGGTCGACGCGGCCGCCGACCGGTTCCCGACCGCACGCCTCGTCAATCACGCTGGCCGGCCGGTCGCCGCGGCAACGGCGACGATCCACAGCGCGCTGATGCACATGCAGACGCATCATGACGGCGTCACGCAGTCGGTCGACCTGCACACCACGAGCACATCGGCCTATCCCCTCGCTACCGTCGACTACGCAATGGTGCCGACCTGCGGCATCAGCTCGCCGAAGGCGACTGCTATCGGCGAGTTCCTGCACCTGGTCGCGCACTCGCAGCGCGCCGGTCTCGATCCGGGCGAGCTCGCGCTCGGCGACGTCCCTCTGACCGGCGCACAGCGGGCGAAAACGCTCCGGGCGGCGCGAGGCATCACTACGGCATCGTGCAACCCGGCGCGACCGAAGCCGCACCACACCAGCACCACGCCGGCACCGCCGGTGTCGCAGCCGGCACCGATAGCCGCACTGCCCGCGCCGGTCTCGAACGCGCAACCGGTCACGTCGAAGCCTGCCCCGACGTCCCGCGCAACGAAGCCGACATCGCCCTCGAAGGCAGCGCCCACCCCGACTCCGTCGCCGTCACCCGCCGCCTACGGCTACAAGCACGCGGACAAGAGCGTCCCGACGGTGTGGGTGCTACCCGCCGTGCTCGTGCTCATCCTCGCGTTGCTCGTCGGGGGACCGGGCGTGGTAGCCCTGCGCGGCACCGCGACCGGCCGGCGCGCGAGCGCACAGCTGCGCCGGCTGGTGCGCCGATGACCAGCGGGACGACATCGCCGCTCGACCACTTCCTGGCGCCCCCGGACCCGCCCGGCGGCGAGGACGTGCCGCGTGCGATCGCGGTCACGCGCTCATCCGGCGACCGGGTGTTCCGCGGCGCGTTGCGCTCGGCCGGTGGCGCCGTCCTGCTGATCACCGGGCTGATCGCACTGTTCCTCGTGCTGCGCGCCGCGAGTGCGTTCCGCAAGGCGGGCTTCAGCTTCTTCACGACCAAGACCTGGATCCCCGCGGCGAACCGGTTCGGCATCGCGGCGACCCTTCCCGACGGCATCATCATCGCGCTGATCGCGCTGGTGATCGCGGTGCCGGTGGCCCTCGCGACCGCGATCTTCGTGTCGGAGTACGCACCGGTACGGCTGCGCCGGCCGTTGATCGCGCTGATCGATCTCATGGCCGCTGTGCCCAGCATCATCTACGGCCTGTGGGGCGTGTTCTTCCTGCAGCCCCGCATCATCGGCACGCTGCGATGGATGTCCGACCACCTGTCTTGGCTGCCGTTCTTCAGGGTTCGCGGCGGGCACACGCCGAGTTCGTTCACCTCGTCGACGTTCATAGGCGGCGTGGTCGTGTCGCTGATGGTGATCCCGATCATCGCCTCGATCAGCCGGGAGGTGTTCTCCCGCGCGCCGGTGGGGGAGCGCGAAGCCGCGTTCGCCCTGGGCGCGAGCCGGTGGGGCATGGTGCGCACAGTGGTGCTGCCGTACGGGCGCGGCGGCATGATCGGCGCGATCATGCTCGGCTTCGGACGCGCGATGGGCGAGACGATCGCGCTCGCGCTGATCCTGTCGCCGACCTACGGGCTGGCCTGGCACGTCCTCGAGAACTCCGGCAACTCGATCGCCGTCACGATCGCGCTGCGTTACCAGGAATCGACGCCGGAGATGCTTTCGGCGCTCATGGCGGCCGGCCTCGTGCTGTTCGTCATCACGCTGATCGTCAATGCGCTCGCGTCGATCGTCGTGAGCCGGTCGCGCTCCGGGGCACAAACGGACTGACATGGCCAACACCGACACCGTCGCGCCGCACGCAAGCGAGAGCGCGAGTAGCACCGCGCCCGCCGCCACCGAGGAGGACCGCGAACGGACCGAAACGCTCGTCGACCCGCCGCCCCGGCGCATCTCCCTGCGCGCCTTCTCTGCCGCCGGGCTCTACTCGGTCGTCGGCTCGGTACTCGCCGCGCTCGGACTGACCTGGGTGCTCTACGAGCGCGTGCTGCCGCTGTCTGGTGCGCTCGGGTTCTGGGCGTGCTGCTACGCAGTATTCCTCCTGGTCTACGCCGGGGTATGCAGCACCCAGTGGCCGTTCCGGGTCGTCGTCGACCGCATCGTGACGGCCGTCGTGGCGAGCGCCGGCCTCCTCGTGCTCGCGATCGTGCTCGACCAGATCGGGTACGTGGTCTTCCGCGGCTGGGACGCCATCCGGCACAGCAACTTCTTCAGCCAGACGATGTCGCTGGCCGGGCCGTTGGACCCGCTCACCTCGGGCGGCATGGTGCATGCCCTGGTCGGCTCGCTGGAGCAGATGGCGATCGCGACCGTCGTGTCGGTGCCGCTCGGTGTGTTCGCCGCGCTGTTCCTGGTCGAGGTCGGCGGCCCCATGGCACGTCCGGTGCGCACCATCGTCGAGGCGATGACGGCCCTGCCGGAGATCATCGCCGGTCTGTTCATCTACGCGTTCGCGGTGCTCTCGCTGGGCATCGACCAGAGCGGGTTCGCCGCGGCGCTCGCGCTGAGCGTGATGATGATCCCGATCGTCACGCGCAGCGCCGAGGTGATCCTGCGGCTCGTCCCCGGCGGGCTGCGCGAGGCGTCCTACGCGCTCGGTGCCAGTCAGGCGCGCACCGTGTTCACCGTTGTGCTGCCGACCGCGCGTTCCGGCCTCGCGACCGCCGTCATCCTGGCGATGGCGCGCGCAGTCGGCGAGACCTCGCCGGTGCTGCTCACCGCCGGCTTCACCAGCGGCATGAACACCAACCCGTTCTCGGGGCCGCAGGTCAGCCTGCCGCTCTACATCTACAGCTACGTGCGGTTCCCGCAGGCGACCATGGTGTCGCGCGCGTTCGGTGCCGGGCTCGCACTGATGCTCACGGTGCTCGTGCTGTTCGCGGTCGCGCGACTCATCGGCGGCAAGGAGCCCGGCGAGTTGACCCGGCGCCAGCGTCGCCGCATCCAGCGCGACACCGGACGAGCGACAGCGGCGTCCGATCGCCGCACCGTCCCCGCACAACCCCAGATGAGTGAGGCCTGATGACCACCCACCCGTCGTGCCGCCGTTGGCTGGCAATGGCGAGCGCGTTCGTACTCGCAGCTCTCGGTTGCTCGTTCGCGGCTCCGGCCGCGCATGCCGCGAGCTTCGTGCCGCTGTCCGGCGACGGCTCGTCGTGGGCGCAGCCGGCGATCGACCAGTGGAGCCGCGACGTCAACCCGCGCGGCATCACGATCAACTTCAGCGGCGACGGGTCGGCCGCGGGACGCCAGCACTACATCGTCAACCAGGCAGACTTCGCGGCGTCCGACATCGCCTTCCTCACCGAGCCGGACCCGTTCGGCGCCGGTACCGAGCAGTCGTCGTACGCCTACTCGTACGTGCCGATCGTCGCCGGTGGCACGTCGTTCCTCTACAACCTGGTCGTCGGCGGCAAGCGCATCACCAACCTGCGCCTTTCCGGCGAGACGCTCGCGAAGATCTTCACCGGCAAGATCACCGACTGGAGCGACCCCGCGATCACGAAGGACTACGGCATGGCGCTGCCCAGCCAGCACATCACCGTGGTCACGCGTTCGGACGGCTCGGGCGCGAGCTACATGTTCACCCGCTGGATGTGGCGCCAGTACGCGTCGCTGTGGACACCGTTCTGCCAGGCGCAGGGCGGGGGCGGCGGGTGCGGTCCGACGGAGTTCTACCCTGGCTTCAGCGGCTCGGTACAGCGCAACGGGTCCGACCAGGTGGCCAGCTACATCTCCTCGCCGAGCTTCGGCGAGGGCGCGATCGGCTACGACGAGTACGCCTACGCGCTGAACAACAACATCCCGGTCGTCAAGGTGCTCAACAAAGCCGGGTACTACTCGCTGCCCACGCCGTCGAACGTCGCCATCGCGTTGCAGAAGGCGGTGATCGACGAGAACCCGGCCAGCCCGACGTTCCTCATGCAGAACCTCGACGGGGTGTACACGAACGCTGACCCGCGCACCTATCCGCTGTCGAGCTACAGCTATCTGGTCATCCCGCGCGCGCACCGCGTCATCAACGGCAACAACGCCGGCCCGCCGCCTCGTTTCGACTCGTCCAAGGGCGCCACGTTGTCGACCTGGTTGAACTACGTGCTCTGCGGTGCGCAGCAGAAGTCCGGCGCGCTCGGCTACTCGCCGCTGCCCAAGAACCTCGTCGTCGGTGGTTTCCAGCAGGTCGACAACGTGCCGGGCCACGTCCCGACACCCGATCTGAAGCAGCTGAACGGATGCAACAACCCGACCTACTCCAATGGTGTGAACCACCTGGTCGTCGACGCGCCGCAGCCCAACCCGTGCGACAAGATCGGCCAGCCGTTGACATGCGGCACCGGAGCTCCGGCACCGACCGTCGGTTCGCAGAGCACGGCGAACAACACCGGCGGCGCATCGGTACCCGGTGCGACGCAGACGACCGCCCCGGCAGGGGGTAAGCACGGCAAGCAACCGACGTCGGCAGCGCTCGGGGCGCCTTCGCCGAGCGCGTCGACGTCGACCGACCCCGACACCGGCCAGCAGATCGGCGCGCAGACGGGCACCGATGCCGCTGCGCCGGCCGCCGTGCCAGTCGCCCTGCAGACACCGTCCCAGTCGAAGAACTGGCTGCTGCCGATGTTGACCGCTCTCGACATCGTCGCTGCCGTCGCGTTGCCCGGGATCGTGCTGACCTGGTTGCGGCGACGACGGAGCGCTTCGGGTGAGTGACGGCGATGAGTAGCGCGACCCTCGCCCCACCGGCCCAGCCGGAAGCCGAGCCGAAGGCCGCGCCGAAAGCGACGCCGGTCGACGCGCCGCGGCCGAGCCCGCGCCGGCCGGCGTGGCTGGCGCTCGGGTTGTTGTTCGCGCTCGTGCTCGGCTTTCTCGGTTACGTCTACGGGTTGTCCCAGCTGTCGGAGCAGCGTGCCCAGTCGAACCTGCGCAAGAGCTTCGCGCACGCGCTGGGGCAGGCTGTCGCGCCGGTCGGACCGGTCACGCCCGGCACCCCGGTGGCGGCGCTCTCGATCCCGCGGCTGGGGCTGAGGCAGACGATCGTGGTCGAGGGCACGTCGGCCCAGGACCTCACGCTGGGACCGGGCCATCGTCGCGACACCGTGCTGCCCGGTCAGACGGGCGTCAGCGTGATCTACGGCCGTCGCGTGAGCTTCGGCGGGCCGTTCGAGCACCTCATGCAGTTGCAGGTCGGTGACCAGATCACGGTGACCACCGGCCAGGGGGTGGCGCGCTACCGCGTCTCATCGTTCGGGGACGCGACGCACCCGGCGCCGGCGAACTCGACGAACCGGCTGGTGCTCGCCACCGCCGACTCGACCGGCTGGCCGCACGAGAGCGTCACCGTCAGCGCCGATCTGGTGACGACGCCGCAAGCGGCCGGCCCGGCCCGTCCACCCATTCCGTCGGACGAACAGAGCATGGCCGGGGGCGCCGGAGCCAGCGCGCTGGCAGCGCTGCTCTGGTCGCAGGCGCTGCTCGCCGTCGCGATCCTGGTTCCACTGGCGTCCGTGCGCTGGTCACCGGTGGCGACCTACATCTGTGCCGCACCGCTCGTGCTCGCCGTGGTGTGGAACCTCTACGAGAACGCGGCGTGCGCGCTGCCCAACCTGTACTGACGCAACCAGGAAGCGACTGCGATGACTGACGGACTTGTGATGAACGGGGCGGGCCATGCCGATCCGGCGGCGACCCAGGTGCTCGTTCCGATGACTGCCGAACCGCCGCCCGAGGTCGCCGACCAGGCTGCCCATTACCGGCCGCCGGCCGGGCTCGAGGCGCGCGCGGTCTCGGCCTGGTTCGGCTCGCACAAGGTGCTCGACCGGGTCTCGCTCATGATGCGTCCCGGTGGGGTGACCGCGCTGATCGGTCCGTCCGGCTGTGGCAAGTCGACGTTCCTGCGGATCATGAACCGCATGCATGAGATGAACCGCGGCGCGTCGCTGGCGGGGGAGGTGCTGCTCGGCGGCACGGACATCTACCAGTCGAAGCGGCTGCCCGCCGACGTGCGCCGCCGCATCGGCATGGTCTTCCAGAAGCCGAACCCGTTCCCGACGATGTCGATCTACGACAACGTCGCGAGCGGGCTGAAGCTCGCCGGCATCAAGGGCGTGAACAAGGACGAGGTCGTCGAGACGAGCCTCAACCGCGCGGGACTGTGGGCCGAAGTGAAGGACCGCCTGCGCCAGCCCGGCGGTGCACTTTCCGGTGGCCAGCAACAGCGGCTGTGTATCGCGCGCTCGCTCGCAGTCTCGCCGGACGTGCTGCTGATGGACGAGCCCTGCTCGGCCCTCGACCCGACCTCCACGCGACGCGTGGAAGACACGATCACGGAGCTGCGCGGTCAGGTGACGATCGTGATCGTCACGCACAACATGCAGCAAGCGGCCCGCATCTCCGACCGCTGCGCGTTCTTCCTGGCCACCGCGGACACCCCGGGCCACATCGTCGAGGCCGGCCAGACCCGCCAGTTGTTCGAGGCACCGGTCGATTCACGGACCGCCGACTACGTGAACGGCCGCTTCGGCTGATCCTCCCGCAGGCCGGCCGGCGCGAACCAGCGGCCTACTTGGATCTAGTGGTCGACGTGACGAATCCACTGACTGATTCGGCGGACGGTAGTCCTCCGCTGTCGCAGTGTCATTCCATGGAATCTCGTTCAAGGACTGCAACACGTGCTGCGCATCCGACGGCTCGCAACGCAAGAAGATCGACGAATGCGACGTACCGTCAGTTGGGGTGGAACTGGAACTTCTCGCCGCGCGAGACGGCGTCCGCGTAGGCGACCAGCTCCGCGTCGGACAGGCTGACACCGATTCGTCGGAGCGCGAGGACGGCGAGCGGCTTGATGTCCTCGGCAGGTTTGCCGGTGTGCTTGTCGCGCAACTCGGCATCGACCTCGTTCACCCGCGAGGACGACTGAGCGAAGATCGACTTCCCGCCCCCGACATTCATGTTGAATACCACGCGTCCAGCATTACACGGTGTAGTGCTGTTTGACGGCTCAGAGGAACTGCTTCCAGCGGTCTTCGGAGACGACGTGCTCGGGTTCGTGATGCCCCGGACGTTGCGCAGAAGTCTCACTGTGCCTCCTGAATCAACCCTCACGAATACCACCAACGCAAGTCCTGTCAGGACCGATTGACGCCTAACCGTTCGTAATCTAATGTTTAGCCGATGAAGGCCGGGGCAAAGAAGATCACCCTCCCGCCCGTGGGCGGCCCGCCGCGCGAGGCGCCGATCGGTCTGCTTGCAGCGCAGGCCGGACGCAGAGTGGAGGAGGCCTTCGACCGAGCGCTGGTCGCTGTCGGCGGTTCTCGGCCCACCTGGCTGATCCTGTTGGCGATCGTGAGCGGCGCAGGGACGACACAGGCTGCGATAGCTGAGCACGTCGGCATCACCGGAGCAACCCTCGTGCACCACCTCGACCGCCTGGAACAGGGTGGCCTGGTCGTCCGCAGTGTCGATCCGGGCAACCGTCGTGTGCGATCCCTGTCGCTCACGGTCGACGGGCGTCAGGCCTTCATGGCCATGCGTGCCGCCGCAGGTGCGTTCGACGCCCGGTTGCGCCACGGCATGAGCGACGCGCAGGTGATCACCCTGCGGCGCCTGCTCGTCCGGCTACGGGACAACAGCACTGCACTCAAGGAGGATCCGTCATGACCACGTCCGGAACCGGCATCGCCGCACGAGCCGCGGCCCGGCGCCGCAAGACGATGCGCCGTGTCAACGTCATCATGCGCGTGCTGCTGTCCGTTCCGTTCCGCACGCCGTTGAGCAGCAAGTTGATGCTCGTGACCTACACCGGCCGGAAGACGGGCAAACGCTACCGCCAGCCGTTGAGCTACGTCATCGACCCTGCCACGGGGGCAGGCGACACGTTGCTCACGCCCGGTGGCGGGAACTGGACGCTGTCCCTGGCCGGCGGGACCCCGGTCTCGAGCCGCTTGCGTGGTCGCACCGTGCCGTTGCGACCCGAACTCGTCGACGACCCGGCCGAGGTGAATCTGCTCTTACAGCGCATGACGCAACTCAACCCGAGGCTGGTCAGGTTCGTGCCCCTTCCGCGGGCCGAGGACGGGACCTTCGAGATCGAACCACTGACTGCCGCGATCGCCCACGGCTTCTGCATCGTGCGCTGGCACCGTCTCGACGCATCACCGGCGCAGAAGTAGCGCCTCAACCGTGTCGCCGTAGGGAATCAGGCGGGGATCGCCGCGTGCGGTGACCGAGTCCGTCCGCGAATCCTGACTGCACTTGCTTCTCGGGGTCTCGTAACCGCGGCCGGTGCGTGGGAGCATCCGGGGCATGACGACCAAGTTCCTCCTGGACGAGTCCGAGATGCCGACCCAGTGGTACAACGTCATCCCCGACCTGCCCGAGCCGCCGCCGCCGGTGTTGCACCCCGGCACGTTGCAGCCGGTGGGGCCGGACGATCTCGCGCCGCTGTTCCCGATGGACCTGATCATGCAAGAGGTCACGACCGACAGCTACGTCGACATCCCCGGTCCCGTCCTCGACGTCTACAAGCTCTGGCGGCCGTCGCCGCTCTACCGAGCGCACCGGCTCGAGAAGGCCCTCGGAACTCCCGCGCACATCTACTACAAGTACGAGGGTGTCTCGCCGGCCGGCTCGCACAAGCCGAACACCGCGGTGCCGCAGGCGTACTACAACGCGCAGGCCGGCATCCGGCGGCTCACCACCGAGACCGGCGCCGGGCAGTGGGGGACGGCGCTCGCGTTCGCCTGCGCGCAGTTCGGACTCGACTGCGAGGTGTGGCAGGTTCGTGCGTCCTACGACCAGAAGCCGTACCGCAAGATGATGATCGAGGTCTTCGGCGGCACGATCCATCCGTCGCCGTCGGACCTCACCGAGGCCGGCCGCAGGATCCTCGCCGAGCACCCGGACTCGACCGGCTCGCTCGGCATCGCGATCAGCGAGGCCGTCGAGGTGGCCGCGCAGAACGCCGACACGAACTACGCCCTCGGCAGCGTGCTCAACCACGTGCTGCTGCACCAGACGATCATCGGCGAGGAGGCGCTGCTGCAGATGGCAAAGGCCGGCGAGCAGCCCGATGTCATCGTCGGCTGCACCGGCGGCGGATCGAACTTCGGGGGCCTGGCCTTCCCGTTCCTGCGCGAGAAGTTGGCCGGTCGCATGGCGCCGACGATCCGAGCGGTCGAGCCGGCGGCGTGCCCGTCGCTGACGCGCGGCGTCTACGCCTACGACTTCGGCGACACCGCAGGCATGACGCCGCTGATGAAGATGCACTCGCTCGGCCACGACTTCGTCCCCGATCCGATTCACGCCGGAGGCCTGCGCTATCACGGGATGAGCCCGCTGATCAGCCACCTCAAAGAGCTCGGCCTGCTCGAAGCGATCGCCAAGCCGCAGAGCGAGTGCTTCGCGGCCGGCGTGCAGTTCGCGCGCACCGAGGGCATCGTCCCCGCGCCCGAGCCGACGCACGCCCTCGCGGCGACGATCGAGGAAGCGTTGCGGTGCAAGGAGACGGGCGAGTCGAAGGTGATCCTCACGGCGCTGTGCGGTCACGCCCACCTCGATCTGCCGGCCTACGACGCCTATCTGTCCGGGACGATGGTCGACCGCGATCTGGACGCGACCGCGCTCGACGCCGCGCTCGCGTCACTGCCGCCGGTCGCGGTCGGGTAGCTCGCGCGACAGGGCATGACCAGGGGCTGGGATGCTGAAGGCATGCCGCAGATCTCCGTGATCACGGGTGCGCCCGTACCGCCGCCGTCGCTCGCCCGGGTGCATGCGCCCACCACCGCCCCGGTACGCATCGGCGTGGTGCAGCACTCCTGGGCGGCCGACGGTCTCGTCGAGTGGCTCGACGAGGCCGTCGACGCGGCCGTCGAAGCCGGGGCGCAGATCGTGTTCCTGCCCGAGGTGACATTGCTGCGCTACCCGGCCGACGTGCTGCCGGACGACGCGACCGAGCTGGCGGAGGATCTCGAGTCCGGTCCCACGCTCGGCTTCGCCCGCGCCGCCGCGAAACGGACGGGCGTGCCCGTGCACACCTCGGTGTTCCGCCGTGCCGCCGGTTCGGACGGGCTCGGCCTGAACACCGCGGTCGTCGTGAGCCCCGACGGCGAGCTGCTCGCGGCGACGAACAAGCTGCACATCCCGGTGACCGCCGGCTACTACGAGGACCACTACTTCCGCGCCGGGCCGGCCGACGATCCGTATCCCGTCTACGACGTGGCCGGGCTGCGCCTCGGCCTACCCACCTGCTGGGACGAGTGGTTCCCCGAGGTGGCGCGCGCCTACTCCCTGGCCGGCGCCAACGTCGTGGTCTATCCGACCGCGATCGGATCCGAACCCGACCACCCCGACTTCGACACGCAACCGCTGTGGCAGCAGGTGATCGTCGGCAACGGCATCGCGAACGGGCTGTTCATGGTCGTGCCCAACCGCACCGGCGCCGAGATCCGGCCCGACGGCACGCCGGGCAACGTCTTCTACGGTTCGTCTTTCGTGTCCGACCCCTACGGCCGCATCCTGGTGCAGGCGCCGCGCGACGAGTCGTGCGTGCTGGTCACCGATCTCGACCTTGCGCAGCGCGAGGACTGGCTCGATCTGTTCCCGTTCCTGCGCACCCGCCGCCCCGACACCTACGGTGCGCTGACGCGCCCCGTCGATCCCGACCAGCCCTACGGTGCCGCCCGGTGAGCGACTGGCTGATGCCGGCCGAAGGCGCGCCGCAGGAACGGCTGTGGATGAGCTGGCCTTCACGCGGATACGTCCTCGGCGACACGGCGGAATCCGCCGAGACGGCGCGCCGGTCGTGGGCGGCGGTCGCCAACGCGGCGTCCGACTACGAGCCGGTCACCGTGGTCGTCGACCCGACAGCCGTCGACGCCGCCCGGCGTCACCTGGGCACTGGCGTCGAGCTGCGGGTGCGCGAGATCGACGACGCGTGGGTCCGTGATGCCGGCCCGACGTTCGTGCGCGGGGCAGACGGTCGCCTCGGTGCGGTCACCTGGACGTTCAACGGCTGGGGACAGCAGAAGTGGGCGAGCTGGGAACGCGACAGCACACTGGCACCCGCCATAGCCGAATGGGCCGGCGCGGAACGGGTCGACTCCACGCTCGTCAACGAGGGCGGCGGGATTCACGTCGACGGTCTGGGCACCGTGCTCGTCACCGAGACCGTGCAGCTCGACCCCGGCCGCAATCCCGGCATCACCAAGGCCGAGGTCGAGGCCCAGCTCGCCCGAACCATCGGGGCGACCACGGTGATCTGGCTGCCGCGCGGCCTGACCCGCGACTCGGCTGACTTGGGCACGCGCGGGCACGTCGACATCGTCGCGACGATCCCGGCGCCGGGACGCTTGCTGCTGCACGACCAGCGCGACCCGGCCCATCCCGACCACGACGTCACTGCCGAACTGCGTGCACTGCTGTCGCAGGCACGTGATGCGCAGGGGAATCTGTTCGAGATCGTCGACCTGCCGGCACCCCGCACGCTGCGCGACGACGACGGATTCGTCGACTTCAGCTACGTCAACCACGTGCTCGTCAACGGCGCCGTCATCGCGTGCTCGTTCGACGACCCGAACGACGCCGATGCGGCCGCGATCCTGCGCGACGCCTACCCCGACCGCGATGTGGTGGCGATCGACGCACGTCCGATCTTCGACCTCGGCGGCGGGATCCACTGCATCACGCAGCAGCAGCCGGCATCGGGGTCGCCGTAGTGGCGAACGGCTGTCGCTAGCGCGGCGCCATGCGAATGGCGCCGTCGAGGCGGATCGTCTCGCCGTTGAGCATGGGGTTCTCGATGATTTGCGTCGCCATGAGCCCGTACTCGTCCGGCGCGCCGAGGCGGGCGGGGTGCGGCACCTGCGTGCCGAGTGATGCCTTGGCGTCGTCGGGCAGGCCGGCGAGCAGGGGAGTGTCGAACAGTCCGGGCGCGATCGTCACCACGCGGATCTTCACCGACGCGAGGTCGCGCGCGATCGGCAACGTCATGCCGACGATGCCGCCCTTGGACGCGGAGTAGGCAGCCTGACCGATCTGGCCGTCGAACGCTGCGACCGATGCGGTGTTCACGATGACGCCGCGCTCGCCGTCGACCTCGTCGGCGCCGGCGATGCGTTCGGCCGCCAGCCGGATCACGTTGAACGTGCCGATCAGATTGACGGTGACGACCTTGCTGAACGTGTCGAGGGGGAACGGACCGTTCTTGCCGAACGTCTTCGCTGCCGGGCCGATGCCGGCGCAGTTCACGGCGATGCGGACGGTGCCGAGTTCAGCGGCGATGTCGAGTGCGGCAGTGACGTCATCGGCGGAGGTGACGTCACCCGGGCTGAAGCGCGCACCGTCGCCCAATTCCTTTGCGACCGACTCGCCGGCCGAGGACGGCAGGTCGAGCAGGACGACCCGGCCGCCGGCCGCGACGATGCGACGCCCGGTTGCCAGCCCGAGGCCGGACGCGCCGCCGGTGACCAGTGCTACGGAGTCCGCGATCTGCATGCCGCCGAGCTTGCCACGACCCGTCCGCGCGCCCGCGCGTAGGTTCGGCGGATGACCGAAGCACCCGGTGGGCTCACCTTCGACGACATCACGGCAGCTGCCGGGCGGCTCGACTCGGTGGCGCACCGCACGCCGACGATCACGTCGACGGCGCTCGACGCGATCAGCGGCGCGCAGCTCGTCTTCAAGCCCGAGAACCTGCAGCGGGCCGGCGCGTTCAAGTTCCGCGGCGCCTACAACCGCATCGCCCAGCTGAGCGACGACGAACGAGCGCGCGGCGTCTGCGCGTGGTCGTCGGGGAACCACGCCCAGGCGGTCGCGCTCGCGGCCCGGGTCATCGGGACGAAGGCGATCGTGTTGATGCCGAAGGACGCGCCTGCGGCCAAGCGGGCCGCCACGCAGGGCTACGGCGCGACCGTGCGTGAGTACGACCGCTACACCGAGGACCGTGAGGCGCTGGCGCGCGCCCTGGCCGACGAGTCGGGCATGATCGCCGTCCCCCCGTACGACGACTGGCGGATCATGGCGGGCCAGGGCACCGTCGCGCTGGAGTTGCTGACCGACCGCCGCGACCTCGACGTGCTCGTGGTTCCGATGAGCGGCGGCGGCCTCATGGCCGGGTGCGCCGTGGCCGCTCGCGAACTGAATCCCGGCATCGAGTTGATCGGTGCCGAACCGGCGTCCGGCAACGACACGCAACTGTCGCTGGCGCAGAGGGAGCGCGTACGCATTGCCGTTCCCCGCACCATCGCCGACGGGTTGCAGGTCGACATCCCCGGCGAGCTGACCTTCTCGATCAACCAAAGACTGGTCGATGACGTGTGTCTGGTCGACGACGAAGAGATCGTCGCGGCCATGCGCCTGCTCTTCGAGCGGCCGAAGCTCGTCGTCGAGCCCTCGGGCGCAATAGGGCTGGCCGCGGTGCTGCGCGACCCGGCCCGCTTCGCGGGGCGCCGCGTCGGCGTCGTGCTGTCAGGCGGCAACGTCGACTCCGAGCAGTTCGCCGCTCTTGTTGCCGGTCAGGTCGGCAGCTGAGTCAGGCCTCGATCGGGCGCAGCGCCTGCCGGGCCTCGTCGACGGCGCCGCGGAGCCGCTGCAGGCGCGTCACGTACTCCTCGCGGAAGGTCGGGTCGTCAGCACCGTCGGCTGCCGGCAGCAACGCGTGATCGAGACAGGCGGCCAGCTCGCGGCCGGCGTCGGTCAACGCGACGCACACGCTGCGCCGGTCCTGCGGATTAGGCAGGCGGTAGGCGAGCCCGGCCGCCTCGAAGCGGTCGATGGTTCCGGTGAGGCGCCCCGACGTGATGTCGACGGCCCGGGCAAGGGTCGAGGCGGGTACGCCACCGGGCGCGTCGGCCAAGGCGGTCAGCACGAGGGTGTCGTACACGGTGAGGCCGTGGTGGGCGGCGAACCGCTTGCGCCACAGGTGGACGGCGGTGACCACGTCGCGGAGGGCTTGCAGTTCCTGGGACGTGTAGGGCGGGGGGCTCGACATCGGTTCCTACTTTCCCGTCGTCGCTGGCGCGACTAGAGGTCGATCTTTACTTTAGTTTGACACTGAGCAATCCGCCATCCGAGCAGACATTTCGATGAATAGCATCATTTCTCGATTACTTGGCTGTCAAGGAACTTTGCTAGACTCGCCCGGCACCGCTGGCCACCCCCGCGGCCAGCGGTGCATCTTCGTGTCGCGGGCCTGCCGCGCGTACTTGAAGCACATGTTGCACAGTTCGGGTTACGCTCGGTCGGTGGCGAGCGAGGAACCGGTCCGGCTGACCGACGCCCGCGCGATCCGCGCCCTGGCGCACCCCGCGCGGCTGGCAGTGATGGACGCGCTGACCGCCCGGGCGACCATCACCGCCACCGAGGCGGCCGAGATCGCCGGCCTGAGCCCGTCCGCGATGAGCTACCACCTGCGCGCGTTGGCGAAGTGGGGGATCGTGCGCGAAGCGGACTCCGATGCCGACACCGACGGGCGCGAACGCCGCTGGGAGCGCGCCGGTACGGGCCTGAGCGTGGACCCGCCAGACCACGGGGCCGACGCTGCCACGGCGTACATCGCGACGCACTACCTCGATCAGACGCGTGGCGAACTCGCACGCTGGCTAGACCACATGGCCGACCAGCCGTTCTGGCGCGACAACGCCGTCGTCGCATTCCGCGAGGCGTGGCTGACCGAGGAGCAGGCAGTCGAAGCGCGCCGCATCGTGGACAGCCTGGTCGACCTCGCCGGGGCGCCACGGGACAACCCGCCGCCCGACGCCCGACGGGTGCGGTTGGCGTTCCTGCTGTTCCCGAACGACGAAACCGGGAACGCTGATCGGTGACAGCGTCAACGCGCCGACGCGAGCAGGGGCATCGCCCGCGGCGCGACGAGGGTCGACAGGATCACGACGCTGGTCGATCGCCCGATCGCCTCGGATTCGTTGAGCTCGACCAGCAGTTCCTGCAGGTGGCTGTTGGACGCAGCCGCCAGGCGGCACACGACGTCTCCGGTGCCGGTCGTGGCGTAGGCCTCGATCACGCCGGGCAGCGCGGCGAGGAACTCGGCGATCTCGGCCAGCCGGCCCTGCGCGATCTCGAGCGTCGCGAGCGCCTGGACGGGGAACCCGGCGGCGTCCAGATCGAGCTGCGGCCCGTAGCCGCGCACGATGCCCGCCTGCTCCCAGCGCTGCATGCGGGACGTGACGGTCGCGCGCGCGACGCCGGCCAGCCGCGACAGCTCGAGCACGCCGGCGCGCGGATGGTCGTCGAGCAGCCGCAACAGGCGCACGTCCAACTCGTCCAGGGAAGTCATGATGTAGCCAATCTGTACAGCGGAAGCGGGGTTCGGGTCGTCTGATTGGACCGATTGTGCACCACGGACTACGCCGTTTGCCATGTCGGCGCAGCAGTAATTGGATGACGGCATGACGCTGGAGCAGACCCTCACCGACCAGGAGCGGCTCGCGAATCTGAGCCTGACGCAACTCACCCAGCTCATCGGCCTCGTCGAGTACGACGCCACCAACGACCCGTTCCCGATCACCGGCTGGGACGCGCTCGTCTGGACGGTCGGCAACGCCACCCAGGCCGCCGCGTACTACCAGCTGGTCTACGGCATGCAACTCGTCGCGTACGCCGGTCCCGCGACGGGGCTGCGCGACCACCATTCGTTCGTGCTCGACAGCGGCGCGGCCCGCTTCGTGCTCAACGGCCCGGTCGAGCCGGACAGCCCGTTGGTCCAGCGCGTGGCCGAGCACGGAGATGGCATCAGCGACATCGCCCTCGAGGTGCCCGACGTCGACCGCTGCATTGCGCACGCGCGCTCGGTCGGCGCAAGGGTGCTCGAGGAGCCGCACGACATCTCCGATGAGCACGGGACGGTGCGTCTCGCGGCGATCGCGACCTATGGCGACACCAGGCACACGCTGGTCGACCGCTCGAAGTACTCCGGTCCGTACCTGCCCGGCTATGTGGCGCGCACCTCCACGATCACGCCGCAGGAGCGCGTGTTCCAGGCGGTCGACCACGTGGTCGGCAACGTCGAGCTCGGCCACATGGACGAGTGGGTCGAGTTCTACAACCGCGTCATGGGTTTCACGAACATGGCCGAGTTCATCGGCGACGACATCGCGACGGAGTACTCGGCGCTGATGAGCAAGGTGGTCGCCAGCGGCAACCACCGCGTGAAGTTCCCGCTGAACGAGCCGGCGATCGGCAAGAAGAAGAGCCAGATCGACGAGTATCTCGATTACTACCGCGGTGCCGGCGCGCAGCACGTGGCGTTGGCCACCGACGACATCGTGCGCACGGTCGACGCCCTGCTGGCGCGCGGCGTGGAGTTCCTCGCCACGCCGTCGACCTACTACGAGGATCCGAAGCTGCGCTCGCGGATCGGCGATGTGCGCGTGCCGATCGAGGAGCTGCAGCAGCGCGACATCCTCGTCGACCGCGACGAGGACGGGTACCTGCTGCAGATCTTCACCAAGCCGGTGGGAGACCGCCCGACAGTGTTCTTCGAGTTCATCGAACGGCACGGCTCGCTCGGGTTCGGCAAGGGCAATTTCCAGGCGCTGTTCGAGGCCATCGAGCGTGAGCAGGCGCTGCGCGGCAACTTCTAGGTTTTACGACCGCAGCGTCGGCTACGGATCGGCGGAAGGCAACTCGTCGCGCGGTTTGCTGAACGTGCGTCCGGTAGTGGGTGAGGTCCACCAGGTGGTGTCGTCATCGTCGCGGGACACTTGCCAGCCGGCGTCGTGTTTGCAGTGATGGTGCCGCGAACACAAGGGTTGGAGGTTCGCGATCACGGTGTTGCGGCCGTTGAACGCGACGATGTGGTCGGCTTCGCAGCGGGTGGCGCGGCGGTTGCAGCCGGGGAACCGGCAGGTGGGGTGCTGGGCGGTGACCCAGCGCCCCTGGGCGGCGGAGGGGAACCGGCGTTCGGGCCGTAGCCGGCCAGCTCACCCGGCGCGTCACTGGTCCCGTCGGCGGTCGCCTGGGGCATCAGGAGCTGCAGCCGCATCCCACGCGCGGGTGTTCCCGCAGTCGTGCGGCCGAGGACGAGGTCACGCAGGGTGTCGGCTCGTTTCTGGTCCATGGTGCGGGTGTCGTCAATGCCCTTGGCCAGCTCGGTCAGCCGGGCATACATCGCCTCGGCGCGCTCGTGCAGCTCCAGCAGCCGCGGCAGCGGTCCACCACCTGGGTGGCCTGCATCAGCCGCGTCTTCGCGTAGTCCGGTGACCACCGCAGCTCACACGCCACCTCATCGCGCGCCCAATCATGAGCATCGCCTGGGTCGTGAACCGCGGCGAGGAACCGCTCGCGTCCGCGCATCAACACGCGCCCGCAACCGAGCCAGTTCGGCAAGCATCTCGAACTGCTGATCACGCGAACACGCCGCAGGATCCACCCGCAACAACCGCTCGATCTTCCTCGCCACAACCCGCACACTACGACCAGGGTCTGACAGTTTCGAGAGACAATCCCTTGCTGCAGAAGGGGATTTTCAAGTCACAGGTTCCGCCATGCTTCGACACGCGTCCTGACGACGGACCGCAGGTGAGGGCGTAGCTGGGTGACAGGACGAAGTCGTCCGAGTGGGGCGTTCGTCGTCGGCTCGCATCGGCTATCCGCTCGGGCGGCCGCATCGACCGTGCATCGGTTTCCCCCGTGACCGACTGCGTGCCAAGCACAAAGGAGATCACCGGGCGGCACCCACACACTGGTGTCCACTGCGGCATCATCGTCGCGGCGTCCGCCGACCAGAGGTTCTGTTACCGCTCTCGGACCGATTCGGTGTGTCGCCCTTGGTCGCTTCGCACCTGAGCGCCGTTTACTCCAGGCGCAACGGGGCTTCGTCGAACACCGCGGCCGCGGCCCGGTCGACCGTGCTCAGCGTCGCCTTGCTGACGGCGCGTAGCGGTGACGAGCTGCCCAGATACCGCGTCAGGCGCCGGTCGACCGCGGCGAGCGGCAACCGGGCGATGCGGTAGGGCACGTAGAGAATCCGGGCCGGCTGCATACCCGTCACGCTAGCGTGACGCCGGCGGCGTCCGCCTGCGTGGTCAGCACGCAGAACTCGTTGCCTTCGGGATCGGCCAGCACGGCCCACCCCTTCGTGTCACCGTCGCGCAGATCGTCGACCATCGTGGCGCCGAGCCCGAGCAGCCGCTGGACCTCCTCGTCGCGCGAGCGGTCGACGGGACGCAGGCACATGTGCATGCGGTTCTTCACCGTCTTGGCCTCGGGGACGCGCAGGAACAACAATGATCGGCCGGCCGGCCCTATCAGCCCGGTCTCGTCGGGATCGTCGAGGCCGGCGTCGTCGGGGTCGGGGACGAAGTCGTCGAGCACCTGCGCCCACCACCGAGCCTGTGCCAGCGTGTCGTGCGCGTCGATGCAGAAGTTCGCCGTACGGGATGCCATGTGCGCAGCTTCGCACGACGAACCGACACAGGGCTAACGCCGGATCGTCACATCGAACGGCGCTGCGGCGTCGATCAGGTTGAAGATCGTCGTCGCCGACTGCGGAGCTGCCGCAGTTGCGGTGAATGCGGTGACCGAGCGCAACCGCACGCTGCGGTGCAGGTGCGCCGCCGCCCGTGGGATCTGCAAGCGGATCAGGCCCCGTTTGGTCAGCAACCGTCCGTGGATCGTCGTTGTCTGCGGATACGTGAGGAACTTGCAGTGCTCCTCGGGGTTGTTCGCGGGAATGCAACTGGTCGTGCCGAAGAAGAACGTCGGTTTTGTTCCGGACGCTCCGCCGCCGTTGTCGGCACCGACGTAGTAGATCGTTCCGTTGCCGGCGTGTCCGCGGTGCAGTTGAGTCCAGCGCAGCATCCAGCTGACGTCGGGGCCGCCGAGTTTCGGGCTCCCGGCCAGCGAGGACAGGCTGCGCAGGTGCAATTGTGCGACGACGTAAGGCTTGCCGCGCGGTTGACTGATCGACGCTCCGCGCAGGTCGAGTTGTGAGCCACCGTTCTTGTCAGCGAAGACCCGCGTTCCGTTGGCCGAATAGTCCGCGTCGCCGCGCTGGTCGCTCACGCCGCCGGACGCGAGACCCGGGCCGCCGTTGAGCGTGACCTGATGCCCGACGTAGAGGCTCGGCCCGGCGATCTGGCGGCTGATCACCTCGGGCCCGGTGTCCTCACCGCCCTGCACGTTGGCGCTGGTGTCGTCGACGTAGGTGACGAGCATTGCGCCTTGCCGGTCGGGCGCGACCTGCAGGAAGTCGCCGAGGCTGCGGTCGCCGCCGGTTGCGCAGCCGATGCCGTTGGTACAGATGCTGCCGTATTTCACCGGACCGTCGCTGACAGTCGCTCGGCGCCAGTTCGGGTCGGCTGCCGTCGCGTTCAGGGCCTGCGCGCTCTGCACCGTCCATTCGGCGTGCGCCAGTTGCGACGCCCCGTAGACCGGGCAGTGCTGCGTCTTGGCACACGAGCCGTGCTCCGACCGCTCGCTGGTGTGGTACCAGGCCACGGCGACGCGGCCGCGCGAGCCGGCGGTGATCCACGGGAAGGTGTTCGTGCCGCCACTGATGCCCCGGGACGGACCAGTTATGCGGATCGGCTTCGACCACGTCACGGACGCAGGGTTGGTCATCGTGGCGGGTGTGCGTGACCGCACGACGTAGATCTGCTCGGCCTGCGTCAGCTGACCGAGGTTCGCGCTGTTGGCGTTGTGGTCGAGCGGCCCGGCGGTGAACGTGACGTACAGATAACCCGCGCTGTCGCGGGCGATGCTGGCGAAGTTCTCACCCGCGAGTTCGGTCGGGTTCTTCGCCGAGTCGACGCAGGTGTTCTGCGTGTTCGGGCACAGCGCTCCGTCCAGGTTCGGGCTCTCGCGCCACACGCCGGTTGCCGATGCACCGGCGAAGCTGATCCGCCCTTCGCTGACCTGCACGCCGGGCGTGCTGGACGACGCGCCGTTGATGGTGGTGTGCGCGATGAACACGTTGCCGGTGCGGGGGTCGACGACCTGGTTACCCGAGATGCCCTCGTTGTCGGTGACGCAGTTGGGGGCAGTCCCGGCACAGTCGGTGCCGTTCACGTTCGTGTTGAGCACCGGCAGGAACGTCGTGCCGTCGGTCGATACGGTCTCGACCAGCTGGTTCCCGCCGGGGTTGTCCGTGCCGGCCGACGTCCCGGTCTGGTCGTAGTCCTGATAGAGCTTCAGGTTGCCCTTCTTCAGATTCCCCTTTGCGGCGAACCACATTCGGTCGACCGGGCTGTTGGGTGCACCTGAGCACGTCGTCTTGAAGGTCTTGCCACCATCGGTGCTGACGCTGTTCGAGATGTTCGTCAGACCCTGCAGGTCGGAGAAGTACAGCGCGTTGGACGGGTCGATGTAGAGGTCGGTGTCACCGCCTCCGGCGCAGGTGCTGGGTTTGCCGGTGCCGATGTTGCCCGGCACGAGCTGATAGCTGCGCCCGTGGTCGCCGGAGCGCCACAGGAAACTGCTGGCCGTTGAGAATCCGAATGGCTCGCTCGAGAAGATCTGGCCGGTCGGGTTCACCTTCACGTCAGGCTCGTTGCCCGGACGCTGCTCGTCGACGATCACCATGTGCGAGAAACGCAGTGCTGCGGTGGTGGCGTGCGCGGGGGTGACCGCGTCGGCCCGGGGGTGGCGCGGAGCCTGCGCGGTCCGCGACAGCGGATGCGCAGGGCCCGCGGTGGCGTCGACCAACTGCGATGACACCAGGGCCACCAGCGCAACCGTTGCCACGCCTGCGGTCAGCGCTAGTTCGTAAGCCGTGCGACGGTGCATGGGTCCCCCTGCGATCCTCGTCGTGACTGCCGGACCGTAACCGCCAATGTGATCGCCCGCGAGTCGGTGTCAGGCCCGCGTGACGTATTGCGTCTCAATATGCAACAGACGGCGTGCGGGCGGCGTGTAGAAACGTGACGGGCGAGCTGTACCTCGAGCGCGAGCGCGAGGCCGATGAGCACCTTCGGGACGAAGGCAGGGCGATGGGCGGCGACACGCGGCGCGAGACCGACGCCGCGTTCGACCGCTTTGTCGCAGAACACCGCACCGGTCTCGTGCGCATCGCCGCGCTGCTGTCGGGATCGGTCGCGCAGGGCGAGGACCTCGTGCAGGACGTGCTGATCCGGCTCTACCCGCGGTGGGGTTCGCTGGCCGATCCGCTGCCCTACGTGCGCCGCTGCGTCACCAACGAGTTCCTGTCGTGGCGCCGGAGGTGGTCGACGCGGCACATCCGGGTCGTGCCCGACGCGGTGCTGGCCGAGCAGACCGTCGACCCGTGGCACGACACGTCCGATCCGGAGTTGTGGGCGCGCGTGCAACAGCTGCCGCGCCAGCAGCGTGCCGCGGTGGTGCTGCGCTTCTACGCAGGGCTCGACGACGCGGAGATCGGCGGAGCGCTCGGCTGCCGTCCGGCGACCGTGCGGGGAAACATCAGCCGTGGTCTGGCGAGCCTGCGGACCGCAATCGCGCCGGTGACCGGGGTGCACGATGCCTGATCTCGAGCAGCGGCTGCGCGCCGTGCTGACCGACCAGGCCGACAAGGTCGACAGCGACCTGTCCGGACCGACACTGCGCACGTTGGCCGCGCGCCGCGCACGCACCCGTCGACGCACAGCCGTCCAGGCGCTGGTGGCGGCCGCCGCCGTCGCGGTCATCGGCATCGCCCCGCGCGTGCTGACCGGCCCGGAACACCAGCATGCGCCCGTGCCGACACCGATCGCACCGGGCGGCCGGGTGACGTCCCGACCGACGGCGTCGCCGACGCCGGCCCGGACCCCGCCGTCGACGCGCCCGGTACCGCACCGCCACCCGACGGCCGGACGTACTGATCGGCCGCAGCCGAGCACGGCAGGGTCGACGTCGCCTTCGATGTCGATCGTGCCCACGGGCCGGCTCGGCCGACCCCACCCGGGGGCGCCCACCCTGCGCTCCCCCTCAGTGCCCTACCGCCCGCCTGCCGCACCTCGGCAGGGCCCCCGTGCAACACAATCGCCCTGAGGCGCATGAAGGTAGGGATCGGCCGACCAAGGGACGGCCGACCGTCCTCCGGGAGAGTCTTGTGCCAAGCCATCGCCTCGTCGTCGCCGTTGCTGCGGGCGGCGTCCTCGCCTTCGCGCTGATCGGCGGGACGTCCGCTGCTGCTGCCGCGCCGAAACCCACGCCCACGTCGACCGTCGCGCCCTCGAGCCGTCCGGCCGCTCCGTCCCAGGCGCCGCGGCCGTCAGCGAGCTTCGCCCCGCCGCGGACGGGGGGTACACCGGCGCCGGTCGTCGCGGTGCCCGCCGGCCATGTCAGCGTCGCACCGACGTACGACTCGCTGACGTCGATCGAGATCGCTGCGCTGTTCGCCGCGGGCGTCGCCGTGGCGAGCGGGGGCGTGGTGGCGGCGGTGCGACGACGCTCGTGACACGACGCGCGCTGCCGGCTGCCTGCATCGCCGTCGGGGTCGCGCTGGCCGCCGCGGCCGTCGTGTTGGCAGTCCAGCGCGCTGCCCCGGCGGCAACGCGCGCCGCCCCGGTGCCGGTGGTCGACGTCGGCCGGGTGCCGGGCGCGAATGAACCGCAGGCTGCGCCGCGCGGTGCGTCGCGGGCGCGCACACGACATGAGACGGTGCCGCACGGATCGACATTGCGCTTCGCTGCCGCGACCGCGCGGATCGACCGGGTACGGGTGCGCAGCGGCGTCATGCAGATCCCGCTCGACCCGCGTCGCGTCGGCTGGTGGACAGGCGGCGCCGCGCCGGGTGCCGCCCACGGCACCGTGGTCGTCGTTGGCCACGTCAATTACGCCGGGGTCACCGGAGCGCTCGCCGCCGTGGCGACAGCCCGTCCCGGCGACCGGGTTTCGATCGTGGAGCCCGGCCGGACAGTGCATTACGTGATCGCCGCATTACGCACGTATCCCAAGTCGTCCGGGATACCGGGCCAGGTGTTCGCACGTGCGGGAGCGCCGCGGCTGGTGCTGATCACCTGCGGTGGTCCGTTCGACAGCGCGACCGGAAACTACGAGGACAACCTCGTCGCCTACGCCAGACCCGCGTGAGCCTGCGCCTCCCAGACTCAACGAACGAGACTGTCCCGAGCGTCTACACCGCGCAACACTTCCGTGTAACAGCAAGGGTGGACGGGTGGACGAGTCGTTCGAGCAGTACCTCGCGCACGGGTTGCCCCCGTTGCTGCGTCTGGCCGGTGCGCTGACCGGCGATCGCGGCCTGGCGGAGGAGATCGTGCAGGAGGTGCTGCTGCGCGCCTCGACGCGTTGGCCGCAGATCGCGGCGACGGGTGCGGTGCCGGCCTACCTGCGCCGCATGGTGGTCAACGAGCACGTGTCGTGGCGGCGGAAGTGGTCGCGCCTGATCCCGCATGCGGTCATGCCGATCGAGCCCGCCGAGAGCGATCATGCCGACCAGCTCGCCGACCGAGATGCGCTGGACCGACTGCTCGACGAACTGCCAGCGCGCCAGCGCGCCGTACTCGTGTTGCGCTACTACGAAGGCGTCGGCGACGACGCCATCGCCGAGATCCTCGGCTGCTCGACGGGCACCGTCCGCTCGCACGCCAGTCGCGCCCTTGCTGCGCTGCGCATCATCCACTCGAACGACGACCTCGCGATCGCCGGCGTCGACCGCGCCCCGAAGGAGACCTGACATGCCCACGCTCCAGGACCTGTCTCACGCGCTCGCCGATCGTGCCGAGCGGTCGGCGCCCGAAGCGCACGTTGTGCTTGCGCGCCTCGAGGCGACGGACCCGACGGGCGGCGCGCGACGCTCGCCGATGCGACGCGCGACCCCCTGGCTCGCCGCTGCCGCAGTCGTCGCGCTGACGGCGGGCGTGGTCGCGCTCACCGGCTCGTCGAACCAGCAGCGTGATACCGCGTCGCCCGGCGCGATCCCGCCCCGAGGTCACATCGTCTGGCAGTTCGCGATCGTCAAGATCCCGGGCTGGACGGCGCACCGTACCTACTCGTCGTGGTGGACGAACGGCACCGGCACGGCCGGCGGGTGGGCACAGGGCGCCGACCTCACCCCTACCTCCGGACGCGCCCGCGTGACCTACGGCCGCGAGCCGGCAGCAGAGAGCTACCCGGGAAATTTCAGCACCGCTCATCGGATCACCGTTGCGGGTCAGCCAGGACTGTGGATGCCCGGCCACCGCGTCAACACTGCGGACCTGGCGGCGCGTGTCCGGAAGCATCCGTGGGAGGCGGTTGCGGCGAGCGGTGATCCTCAGCCGCAGCTGCGCTGGAAGAACGCCGACGGGAGCTGGAACATCTTGAGCGGGACCGTGGGGTTCCGCCCGGCCACCTACGACTTCGACAACGCCGTCGCGAAACGTGACCTGCTGCGCATCGCCGCCGCAGTAACCACGCCACGCTCGACGCAGTACGTGACTGCGCCACTCCACGTCGCGGTCGGAAACCGGTTCCGCCGGACAGACGTCAGCTCCGTTCGTGGCATCTGGTGCGTCGGATTCACCACGATGCGCAGTCTGCGGACACCGAACCTGCCGCAGACCCTCGTTACCGTGTGTCGGGCACCGGCGAGCGCCTTACGCGACCCGTTCACACCCCGGACGAGCAAGCACGACGACGAGCTGGCGCTACGGCGTCGGCTGCCCGACGGAACGGTGCTGGTGATCGGTGTCTCCGACCAGGCGCTGACCCGGGTAGCCGCGCGTAACGTGCTCGACTCGGCGAAGGTCAGTCCGTCCATGACCGACCGGCGGACCTGGCTGCCGGTATGAGTGGTCGTCAGCGATGATCACCGTCGGCGCGACCTACGCCGCTGTCGCAGCGAGCGGAATCGGCTAGCTGTCCCGCGACCTCAGAGTTCGTCGAGCGCCTTCGTGACACGGCGGTGCGCAGCCCAGATCTCCTCGGGCAGATCCGTGAACGCGGCCAGGTGCTCGGCGCGCAACTCCATCTCCTGGCGCCACCGGTCGTTGTCGATGCGCAGCAGGGTGGCGAGGTCGTCAGGGCTTATCTTGACGCCGTCGAGATCCAGTTCCTGCTCCGTGGGGACGATGCCCACCGGTGTCTGCGTTCCCGACACCTCGCCCGCGTGCAGCGCGAGCAACCACAGCAACGGACGCAGGTTGTCGCGGTAGCCGGGCCACAGGAAGTGGCCGTCGTCGGGGTCGGTCTGGAACCAGTTGACGTGCGCGAAGATCGGCTTCTCGGTCGCCCTGCCGATGATGTTCAGCCAGTGCGCCGCGTAGGCGGCCTCGTGGTACGACATGAACGGCCGCATCGACATCGGGTCGTAACGCAGCTGCCCTTCAACGCCCTCAGCGGCGTAGGTCGCTTCTGCACCTAGGGTCAGGCCGTCGTAGATGCCCTCGGCGGGGTCGAGGATCGCGCGGATCAGCGGTTCACGGTCACGGGTGCGACCGCCGAAGATGATTGCGTCGATCGGCACGCCCTTGGCCTCGTCGTAGTCGGGCGCGATATTGGGGACGTTCACCAGCGTGGTGGTGAACCGGCTGTTCGGGTGCGCCCACGGTGCGCCGGCCGCGTCGGTGGGGCGGTCGGCGATGAGCTCGCCCGTCCAGTCGCGCCAGCCGGTCACGTCCGCCGGCGGTTGCGGCGACTTGCCCTCCCACCACACCTCGCCGGTCTGCTCGTTGTAGGCGACGTTGGTGAACAGGGTGCCGGTGCCCTCGGCGATCGCTCCGAGCGCGGTCGGGTTGGTGACCTCGTTGGTGTCCTTCGCGACGCCGAAGACCCCGTTCTCCGGGTTGATCGCGTAGATCTTCCCGTCCTCGGGATCCACGCGCAGCCACGCGATGTCGTCACCGTAGAACTCGACGTGATAGCGCTCGGCGAGCTCGTCGGGCGGCAGCATCATCGCGAGGTTCGTCTTGCCGGACGCACTCGGGAACCCGCCGCAGATGTGGTACTTCTTGCCGGTCTGCTTGTCGGTGATGCCGATGAGCATGAACTGTTCGGCGAGGAACTTGCCGGACTTCCAGCCGTCGTAGGCCGCCTGCCGCAGGCCGTGCGCGATCTTGCCGAGCAGCGCGTTGCCGCCGTAGGACGATCCGTAGTGCAGGATCAGCCGCTCGTCGGCGACGGTGACGAAGTAGCGCTGGTCGTCGGGCGTTCCCTGACCGAGGTTCTCGAGATCGCCGGTGACGTGCACCCCGCGCACGAAGCTCGCGGGCTCGGCGAGGTCCTCGACGTTCGCGACGCCGACGCGTGCCATTCGGATCATGTGCAGCACGACCGTGCGGTGATCGGTGAGTTCGACGCCGGCGGCATACGACTCGAGGGGCGAGCCGTGCGGTGCCATGAGATAGGGGACGACGTACATCGTCTTGCCACGAGAGGCACCGCGCATGCGTCCTTCGAGCAGCGGCTTCATCTCATCCGACGGCCGCCAGTTGTTGTAGACGCCGGCGTCTGCCGGATCGGACGTAGCGACGATCGTGCGGTCTTCCGACCGTGCGGTGTCCTTGGGGTGGCTGCGCGAGTAGTACCTGCCCTTGCCGACGGGCGTGATCTCGCCCGCCGCGAGTGATTCCTCGATCAGGCGCGCGTCGTCGTCGGTGCTGACGACCTCGATGGCGTCCGGTTCGGTCAGAGCCGCCCAGTAGTGCACGAATTCCCGCACGTGCGGGTTGTGCAGCCCGGCACGGTCGAGTTCGGCGTCGACATCGACGTCGGCCATGGTTGGTTGCTCCCCTCATGGGGCGCGCCGCCCCATTGCGATCTGCCTTGGACCATATCGACCCTGCGGCGGCCCGGACGAGTCGAAGGTCCCGCAACGGTCGCTTTCAAGATCGCGATGCCACAGGGTCCGGTCGACTGTGGGAGGGACCATGCGCGATCGCGGCGTTCTGCGCGGCGTTCTGAAGGCCTTTGTGGCGGGCGTTCTCGGGCTCGGGGCGCTGGTCGCGCCGGTGACACCGAACGCGAGTGCGCCAACGAACGCGCCCCGAGCCGTGACGAACCTCGCACCGTTCGAGCATGGGACGACGGTCACGCTGCGGTTCGTGCTCGCTCGCGGCGGGGCGCGCTACGCCCGACCCCCGGTTCGGTCGGACGCGCCACCGAGTGGGCCCGCGTCGGGAGCCGTTTCGGGCGTCGCGATCGCGAGCGACGTCCCGATCGCAACAAGGACGAGCAGTCCGGCCGCGATGCGAAGCCCTCGGTTCTCCGGACGCGTCGACGCGACGATCAACGCCCCGGCGGTGAAGGTCGCGAGCGCCAGAAGCCAAGGGAGTCCCCGCATCGGCACGGCATAGACCGTCGGTAGGTGCGGCGGGGTGGGCGTGCCGACGTAGCTGGTCCAGCCCTGCGTCAGTTCGCCCCGCGACTGCGGAACCATGGCGGGCAGCGCTGCGGCCACGACGGCGCCGATCGCGCATCCGGCTGCTGAACGCGGCGATCGGAACGAGGCGGCCGCGGCGATCACCAGCAGCACCACTGCGGCCCGTCCGAGCCAGAACGCCGGGGACTGGTCGGTGGCGAACTCTCTCAACGACTGTGCGCCGAACGGCGCGCTGAGATATGGAGCGAAACTCAGCGGGACAGCGCACGCAGCAGCCAGCACGCAGACGAGTCGCGGCAGTCGCACCCGATCACACAGTGCCAGTCGGACAGCGCGCTAACGCGACAGGTACGCGCGGACGTCCGCGACACTCCACCAGCTGCCGTCGGAACCGGAGAGGGTCACCTTGACGTAGCGCACGGCTGAGCCGTCCAGCGCGATGTTCGTCAGCTGGCCCGTGCCCGTGCCGGTCCCCGCGTCCGTCCACGTCGAGCCGTCGGGGCTGGTGCTGACCGAGAACGCGCGGGGGTAGTCGCCGGTGCTCGGTCCGGTGTCGAGTACCAGCCGGCTGACGGCCACGGCGCGGCCGAGGTCGACCTGCAAGTACTGGCCCGGTGCCTGCGCGGCGCCGGTCGACCAGCGCGTGGTGGCGTCGTCGTCGACGGCGTGGCTCGCGACGTCGTCGGTGCAGCACTGGTCGGTCGGGCCGTTCGGGTTCGCGGTCGCCGACCAGCCGTACGGGTCGAGCGCGGTCTCGGCCGGCGCCGGCGCGGGCGGCTGCGGCCACACGAACGTCGCGAGTGCACCACCCGGCAGCGTGTAGTCGAAGCTCTGCCCGTTCTCGCTGACCGAGAACGATCGGGGAGCGTCGTTCTCGTTGTGCGCGACGAGCACCGTCGACCCGCCCGGGTTGCGGAACGCGACGTCGGTCATCTCGCCGTTCCACGCGGGCGTGCCGAACGAGGTGCTCGCGATGCGCACGGCGCCGGGCTTCACGAACCGTGCGAGGTGGCCGAGCGCGTAGTACTCGGCGTTGCGCGTGACGGTGCCGCCGGACGTGACGCTGACGACCCCGGTGCACGTGTCACACCCGCCGACGTGCGGACCGCCGTTGGGATGCAGCGCGAGATTCCAGTTCACGACCGACTTCGCCCAGTTGCGTGGCGTGCCGATCTCCAGGGTGCGCGCATCGAACTTCAGTGTGTCGCTGAACGTCTGCGTCGGGTCACTCGACCGGCTGCCGGAACACTCGGTGAAGAAGATCGGCTTCGCGGGGTGCTGGTTGTGCAGCATCGTCATGGCGGACGGGTCGCCGTAGTAGCAGTGGTAGGCCGTCCCGTAGACGTACGGCGCCGCCTTGGACGTGAGCAACTCCTGCGGGTAGTTGTTGATGTCCTGCTTCTCGTCCGGCGGAGTGTTGGCGATGTCGTTCGGATGCATCGCCCAGTTGTGGTCGTAGCCGAGAATCTTCGTGCCGAGGTGCGCTGCCCGCAGCATCGGGCCCAGCCGCAGAATGACCTTCTCTTCCTGCGCCGCCGACATGTCCGTGCCGGGATACCCGCTCGGCGCGCGGTTCTGCGGCTCGTTCTGGACGGACAGGTAGTCGACAGGAACACCGGCTCGGCGATAGGCCTCGACGAACTTGACCAGGTAGAGCGCATACGAACGGTAGATGCGTGGGTCGTTGATGAGTCGACCGCCGACAAGGGAGTGGTTCGTCTTCATCCACGCCGGTGGGCTCCACGGCGTGCCCATGATCGCGATGTGCGGGTTGATGTGCAGTGCCTGCCGCAGCAAAGGGAGGATCTGCTTGCGGTCATGGGCGATCGTGAAGTGTTGTTGCTGGTAATCGGTGCGGCCCGCGGGCATGTCGTCGAACGTGTAGTCGCGTTTCGCGACGAAGTCGGACGCGCCGATCGGCTGGCGCAGGAAGTTCAGCCCGTCGCCCGTTCGGGGGTCGAACAGGCTGCGCATCGTCGCCGTCCGCTTCACTGCCGGCAACCCGGCGAGCACCGTCGCCGAAGAGTCGGTGAGCGACGCCCCGAATCCGGTCATGCGCTGGAAGTGACGCGTCGGGTCGATGGTGATCGTGAGGTTCTGCGGGGCAGCGGAGGAGAACGTCGCGCTCGCCGCGTGGTGCAGTTTCTGCGCGCCGTCCGGCGTCGTGATCCAGACCTGGACGGCGGGGCTGTGTGACGTCGGTGCGGCGCCCGCGCTCGGTAGCGCGGGCGTGGTGACACCGAGAACGGCGACTGCCGCGGTCGCGGTGGCTGCGGCGGCGCGTACGACCGTGCGGGTCATGGGCGGCTCCTCGTCCGGGATTTTGTTCGCTTTCCGGACGTTACGCCCTTCCTGCGGGGATGCCAGGTTTGGTTGAGTGGGCAGGTGCTCCACGCCGACCGTCCGACTGCCGAGGAACACATCGACATCGCGACTGGGCCAGAACGGGTCTGGCCGCACGCGAGTGACATCGCGCTGTCGGTGGGAGTTAGCCCGGAACTGATCGGCGTGGAGTGGGTGAGCGGCGAGGGTGACGCGGCATGCGTCGGTCGCGAGTTCGTCGGCACCAACACCAACGAGTACTTCGGCACCTGGCAGACGACGGCCACTGTGGTCGAGTGCGACGAGCCGCGTGTGTTCGGTTGGGTGGTCGGTGACGTCGACGATCCCAACACTTCGTGGCGGTACACGCTCACGGCCACGCCGACCGGAACCAGATGCACGCAGTGGATGCAGCTCGGCACCGGGCCGTCCGGACTGTCGATCACGATCGAGCGGATGCCCGACAAGGAGGATCGCATCGTCGCGAACCGGCTCGAGCAGTTCCGCAGGTGGATGCGAGCGAACCTCGAGACGATCAAGCAGCGGGCCGAGTCGCGCTGATGCGTACCGCGACGACTGTCGAGTTCGGAACACGGTGGCGCGAGACGGTCGATTTCGTGGTCGAGTCCGAGCGCCTGGGTCTCGATGTCTGTTGGGTCGCCGAGGCGTGGGGCGCCGATGCGGTGTCGCCGCTCGGCTACCTCGCCGCGCGCACTGAACGGCTGCTGCTCGGCTCGGGTGTCGTGCAGGTCGGCACGCGTTCGCCCGTCGCCGTCGCGATGGCGGCGATGACGCTGCAGCATCTGTCCGAGGGGCGGTTCCTGCTCGGGCTCGGCAGCTCCGGCCCGCAGGTGCTCGAAGGGTTGCACGGCGTCCCGTTCGCCAAGCCGCTCTCGCGGATGCGCGAAACCATCGAGATCGTGCGCGCCGCGGCAACGGGGGAGAAGATCGCGGCACACGGCGTCGCGTACGACATTCCGCTCGCCGGTGCCCGGGCGATGCGGCTGGCGACCGACCCTGTTTCCGTACCGATCCATGTCGCCTCGTTGTCACCGCGCATGCTGCGGTTGACCGGCGAGATGGCCGACGGCTGGTTGGGCACGAGTTTCGTGCCGGAAGGCGCCGACGTGTACTTCGAGCCGCTGCGCGCCGGCCTCCATGCGGTCGGCCGCACGATCGCCGACCTCGACGTGTGCCAGGGTGCCGAGGTCGGTTTCGCCCGCGACGAGCAGGAGCTGGCCGGCATGGTCGCGGCGCGCAAGAAAGAGCTCGCGTTCAGCCTCGGCGGGATGGGTTCGGAATCCACCAACTTCTACAACGATGCCTACAGCCGGCAGGGCTGGGCCGAGGTCGCCGCCGAGGTGCGGCGCCTGTGGCAGGACGGTCGGCGCGACGACGCTGCGGCACTCGTCACCGACGAGATGGTGCTCGCGACGACGCTGCTCGGCACCGAGGAGAGTGTGCGTGAGCGCCTGCGGATATGGCGGGACACCGGGGTCACCACCGTGCGGCTGTATCCGGCGGGGGAGTCGCTCGAAGACCGGTTGACAACGCTAGGACGGGCGATGGACATCGTGCGCGGCATGTGACGGAGGTGTTCGCCGGAGGCGAAGCGCCTTTTGCTCTTCACCACCCACTTCCTCATCTGGTCACGTCATCGGCTGAGATCCGTGGGCGGAGTCAATGGGTCGTCGCCGGGCGTCCCGTCACCGATCTCGCGCTGCATCCACATGACGTCGTGCCAAGCACCGTGTTTCCAGCCGATGCGGCGATACGTTCCGACGAGCTCGAACCCCAGAGCGCGATGCAGCCCGACGCTTGCGTCGTTCGGCAGCGTCATTCCGGCCACTGCCATGCGGTAGCCCCTCTCGGCCAGCCGCGCGAACAATGCCCCGTACAGCGCGCGTCCCGCGCCGGTGCGGCGCCGGCCGGGTTCGAGATAGACACTGACCTCGCACGAGAACCGGTAGGCAGCGCGCGCCTTGAACAGACTGCCGTAGGCGTAGCCGCGCACGCCGTCGTCGTCGAGGACGAGCCAGGCATGTGTGCGTTGCGCGAGAGCGATGCGCTCGGCCATCTGATCGGGCGTCGGGGGATCGGTTTCGAAGCTGATCGCAGTGTCGCGCACGTACGGTGCGTAGATCGCGGCGCACGCCGTTGCGTCGTCTGTGGTGGCGTCGCGGATGATCACGCGCTTGCGCGGCCCCGGGCGTGTGCCGCAGTCGGGTACGCGGCGGGCACCGGCGTCGGTGACGGCGGCAGGGGAACGACGGTTGCACCGTGGAACTCGGCGGTGCCACATCGTGGGCAGGCGACGGTAGTGACGTTGCGCCCGGCGCGATGGACGGTCGTCCACTCGGCGTCGTCGGCGCACCCGTCGCATCGAGCGGTGAACGCGGCAGTGGGGTCGCTCATAGCGCCATACTCCGAATCCCGTGTGGCGAACAGCCGACGGCGGTGTTTCGGCAGTGTCTCGCGCTTCAGAGTTCGAACCGGGTTCCCACGCCGGACTCCGCCGCGGCTCGCAGCACGAGGGCTGCCGCCGCGGCGTCCTGCGCACCGACGCCGACCGACTTGTACACGGTGAACGTCTGCATCCCCACCGAGTCGCCGAGCTCGCCGATCTCCAGCACGTCGGCCGGGTCGAGCATCCCGGCCGCGACCGCCGCCGTCAGCTCGGGCGCGCCGGCCGGAGCCGGGGCGAGCGCTGCCGCACGCGATTCGACGACGACGAGCGAGTCGCGGATCGTCTCGAGGTCGAGTTCACCCTTGCCCGCGGCGTTGTAGCCCACCGAGCTGACGTGGACGCCGCGAGGCAGCCACTTGCGCTTGATCACGGGCTCGGCGGCGTGCGTGCACACGCACACCACGTCGGCAGCCCGAACCGCTTCCTCGATCGAGGCGACCGCGCGAGCGCCGGTCTCAGCGGCCGCCTGCTCGACGTGGCTCTGATCGCGCCCCGCGATGAGCACGGGCCCAACGCTCGTCGCCGCGAGGAACATGCGCACGTGCGCCCGGGCGAGCGCGCCGGTGCCGATGACAGCAACGACGCGCGCATCGTCACGGGCGAGCAGGCGTGCCGAGAGCAGCGCGCCCGCCGCAGTGCGCGCGTTCGTGAGGTACTCGCCGTCCATGATCGCTATCGGCGTGCCGTCGGCCGGGTCGAAGCAGCACACCAGTGCCTGGTGCGACGGACGGTCGGTGTTGTCGGGGAACTGGCTGACGAGTTTCGCCGTCAGCGCGCCCGACGACGGCACGTACGCGGGCATCGCCAGCAGCATCGCCGACCGATCGGCGATGGTCGCAGCAACCCGCGGCGGGACGGACACACGTCCCGCGCTGAGGTCGCGCATCGCCGCGTCGACGGCATCGACCAGGAGGCGCAGGTCCAGCAGTTCGACGACGTCCTCGCGCGAGAGCAGCAACACGAGCCGAGACTAGTTGCTAACTGTCGCCCTGGCTCAGCACCGTTTCACGCATCTTGGCGATCGCGAAACCCCAGGCCTGACCGAGCTTCACCTTGCCAGGCAGCGAGATCTCCTCCGGGTTCGTGAGCACGTCGAGCAGCACCGGACCGTCGTGGGCGAATGCTTCCTGCACCGCGCTGTCGAGCGCCTCGGGATCCTCCACGCGCACGCCGTGCAGGCCGATGGCCCGAGCCACCGCAGCAAAGTCCGGGTTGTTCAACACCGTTCCGAACTCCGGCAGTCCGCCCTGCTCCTGTTCGAGCTTGACCATCCCCAGCCGTTCGTTGTCGAACACGACGAGCTTGACCGGCAGGTTGTAGTTCACCGCGGTGATCAGGTCACCGAGCAGCATCGACAGCCCGCCGTCGCCGCAGAACGCGACGACCTGCCGCGCCCGGTTGAGCGCCTGCGCGCCGAGGGCCTGGGGCATCGCGTTCGCCATTGAACCGAGGTTGAACGACCCGAGCAGCGCGCGCTGACCGCTCATGGTGACGAACCGCGACAGCCACACGGTCGACATGCCCGTGTCGGTCGTGAACACGGCGTCCGGCGCGGCATGGCGGTCGATCGCCTGCGCGAGAGCCTCGGGACGGATGCGCTCCGACGTGTTGTCGAACTTCTCGCGGATCTTGCCGACCAGGCTGTCGTCGAAGTGCGGATCGGTGAGCGCGGCCTGCCGGCTGCGCCACGCCTGGTACGTCTCGCGGCTCTTGTCGAGATGCTCCGAAGACTCCTTGGGGGCCACCCGCGACAGCAGTTCGCGAACCGTCGGCGCCGCGTGCCCGACAAGGCCGAGTGTGACATGGGTGCGACGCCCGATGTGCTCGGGACGCGCGTCGATCTGGATGACGGTCTTGCCGCTCGGGTACCACTCGCGGTACGGGAAGTCGGTACCGATCATCAGCAGCACGTCGCCGCCGTCGAAGGCGGTCTGCGCCGCGGGGTTGCCGATCAGCCCGCTCTGCCCGACCTCGAACCGGTTCTCCTTCTCCAAACCTTCCTTGGCCTTCAGCGACAGCACCATCGGTGCATTCAGCCGCTCGGCGAGCGCGAGCACCTCGTCGCGCGCGCCCTTCGCCCCGATACCGGCCAGCAGGGTGACGGTCTCGGCCTCGTCGATCAGCGCCGCAGCCCGGTCGAGCGCGTCGCCGTCGGGCACCGTCGGCGGATGCGCGGCGACGACCGTCGGGAACGCCGCACCCTTCGGCAGGTCGAGGCCACCGACGTCGCCGGGCAACGTCAACACCGCAACACCCGGGGTGTTGGTCGCAGCCTGCAGCGCCTGCTCCAGCAGCGTGACCGCCTGCTCGGGCGAGGTGATCGTGCGAGTGAACGCGGCGACGTCCTGGAACAGCAGGTCGTTATCGACCTCTTGGAAGAAGTCCGTGCCCAGTTCGGCGAGCGGCACCTGACCGCAGATCGCGAGCACGGGAGCGTGCGACTTCTTTGCGTCGTACAGCCCGTTCAGCAGGTGCACCGACCCCGGCCCGACCGTGCCCATGCAGACGCCAAGAGTGCCCGACAGCTGCGCCTGCGCGCCGGCGGCGAAAGCGCCGGCCTCTTCGTGACGCACGCCGATCCACTCGATGCGCTCCTCCTGGCGGATCGCATCCGTGACCGGGTTCAGCGCATCGCCGACGACGCCCCAGATCGTGCGCACCCCGTGGTCGGCAAGCGTCTTGACGATCATCTCGGCAACGGTTGTGCTCATGCAGGGTCCCCTCGAAGGTGTGGAGCGTTCTGTGCGGAGCAGTTTCGAGGGGTGTTCATTCCACTCGTCCTCCGGTCTGGCGGCGAAAGCTGTCGGGGCTGGCCGCGTTCCAGTCGTCGGCCCACCCGGCCGGGACGTCGTCGAGCAACTCGCGCGGCGCGAGCCAGTCGTAGAGCTCGAGATAGGTTTTGGTGTGCACGTGGTCGATGCGGCGCATCAGCATTGCCGGGTTCAGCTCGTGCGGGCCGGCGAGGCCGAGCGACCCGATCATCTGCTGCGCCTGCGCGACCGTCGCGGCCTGGTAGTCGACCACGCGGCTGGTCTTGTCGGCGACGACGAGGGCGCGAGCGCGCTTGGGATCCTGGGTGGCGACGCCGACAGGGCACTGGTTGGTGTGGCAGCGCTGCGACTGGATGCAACCGACGGCCTGCATCATCGCGCGCGCCGCGTTCGTGTAGTCGGCACCTTGGATCAATCGCTTGACGATGTCGACGCCGGTGGCGACCTTCCCGCTCGCGCCGATCTTTATGCGGTCGCGCAGGCCCGTCCCGACGAGCGCGTTGTGCAGCGTAATCAACCCGTCGGTCAGTGGCATGCCCACGTGATCCTCGTACTCGATCGGAGCCGCGCCCGTGCCTCCTTCCGAGCCGTCCACGACGATGAAGTCCGGGGTGATCTGCTCATCGGCCATCGCCTTGCAGATCGCGAGCAGTTCGTGCCGGTACCCCACGCACAACTTGAAACCGGTCGGCTTGCCGCCGGCGAGCTCGCGCATCCTGGCGACGAACTGCACCAGCTCGCGCGGAGTGTGGAACACCTTGTGCGAGGCCGGGCTGACGCATTTCTCGCCCTTCGGCACGTTGCGCGCTTTTGCGATCTCGTCCGTGACCTTGGCGGCGGGGAGCACGCCGCCGATGCCGGGTTTCGCACCCTGGCTCAGCTTCAGCGACACGCACTTGACCTGGTCCTGGGCCGCCTTGTCCTTGAACATGTGCGGGTCGAAGTCGCCGTCCTTCGTGCGCGCACCGAAGTACCCGCTGCCGATCTCCCAGATCAGGTCACCACCGTTCTCGAGGTGGTAGTCGGTCAGGCCGCCCTCGCCTGTGTCGTGGGCGAAGCCGCCTTTCCTGGCGCCGGCGTTCAACGCGCGGATCGCGTTGGCCGAGAGCGCGCCGAAGCTCATCGCCGAGACGTTGAGCAGCGCCATGTCGTACGGCTGCGTGCAGTCGGGGCCGCCCACCCGCACGCGCGGTTGTTCCTTGTCCGGCTCGCGCGGTGCCGAGGAGTGGACGACGAATTCGTAACCGACCTCGTTCACGTCGAGTTCGGTGCCGTACGCCTTCTCGCCATGGATGCCCTTGGCGCGCTCGTACACGACCGAACGCGTGTCGCGATCGAAGGGACGTCCGTCGTAGTTGCGCTCGATGAAGTACTGCTGGATCTCGGGACGGATCTTCTCGAGCACGAACCGCATGTGCCCGGCGACCGGGTAGTTGCGCAGGATCGAGTGCTTGCGCTGCACGACGTCGTACCAGGCGAGCACGGTCAGCGCAGCGAAGACGACGACCGCGACCCACCACGCCGGGCTCCAGAACAGAGCCGCGGCAAGTGTGGCGAGAAGGACAAGGGTGAGGCTTGGGGGTATGACGCGCGCAAGCACAGCGACCTCACTGCAATGGAGCAGCTCGAAGGTGTGGTTTCACCGGGCCGCCGTAGAGCGGCTTACCCCGATGCGCTGAAGCCAAACGATGCGGCTGCGCCCGTCTCTCAGCCGGTCCGCCCGAACGCGGCTTCGGTCAGGCAGAAAGCGCGGCGTCCTCGGCGAGCCCGAGGTGCCGCATGAGATTCGCCGAGAAGCGGTCGCCCATGCGGGTCATCGTCGCCTTCATCACGCGGCGCACGGCCGGTGCGGCGCGCCGCGGCAGCGGCAGGTCCACCTCGAGGGTCAGGCTGATCTTGAGCGCAGTGCCGTCAGCGGTGTCGCTCAGGTCGTACCAGCCCTCAGCGCCGGCGCGTTCGCGCACTCCGGCCGGCGGCTGGTGGGTGTACTCGATGCGGTGGCCCTCGTCGAAGTGCATCTGCTCGGTGAAGGACGGGCTGATGCTGACTCCCAGCGCCGAGATCTGCGCCATGTGCCACGTCCAGACGTCACCGTCGGCGTCGATACGGCGCAGCAGCGGCGTCAGGCGCCGGAGGAGGTCGGGATCGGTGAGCGCGGTCCAGATGTCGGCACGCTCCGCAGGCACGATGGCCTCGGACTCGGTCGTTGCTGAGAAACGCGTCATGCTCACATCGTTCCCATCGGCGCCCGGCCCGACACATTGAGGTGATTTGGGCCTCCTGTGGAAATCGTCAGCTCCGCTTCCGGGCCGTGTCGAGGGCGCGTTGGGCTGCGTCCCGGGCGCGGGTGGCACTCTTGCGGGCTGTATCGGCGTCGCGTCGTGCCGCCTCGGCACCGGTCTGTCGCGTGCGGGCGTCGTCGAGCCGGGCCTCGAGTTCTTGGACGTGGGCGCGGGCGTCGTCGAGCTCGGTGCGCGCGTCGGCCAGCTCCTGCTCGCGGGCCTCGAGAGCGTCCTGCGCTTCGGCGAGCGCGTCCTCGGCCGCCGCGATCGCCGCAGCCAGTTCGGCGGCGTGCTTCTCGCGCGCCGCGGTGTCGTCGGCCTTCTTGGCCGGCGTCGCCTTTCTCTTGACCGGTCGGCGGGTCGGCGCGGCGTGCTCAGGCGCCGCGACGGCGTCGGTGAGATCGACCGGTTCGAGACCGGTCGACGTGAGCGGGCGCATGAGCCGGCCGGTGCGCACCGCGTCCGCTGCGGCGTCATCGGCGAGCGCGGCTTCGAGGGTCGCCTCGAATTCGCGCTGCGCGGCGTCGCTGACCTTCTTCTCCGCGAGTCGGTGCGCGAGATCGGACAGGCCGCGGATCACCTGGTGCCGCTGCCGCGACATCGCCCGCAACTCGGCACCGTCGAGCGTGCGTTGCGCTTCGCGCAACGCCGTGCCGAGGTCGAGCAGGTCGTCGAGCTGATCGGTTCGTGCGACGACATTCACCAGCCACGTGCCGATCGACGGTTTGCGGAAGCGCTTGACCGCGTCGGCCAGGTCACGGTCGCCGTCGTCGCGCGCGGCCTTGGCCGCGCGGTCGCGGGCCGCCGTGAACTCGTCCGGGGCGAGGGCGTAGAGCTCGTTCGCGATCTCCGCCTCGCCTGCGCTCATCGGACGAGGGTATTGCTCAGCTGACGCCGAGCGCGCGGGTGAATCCGTCCGGCACGATCAGGTCGGCGGGCTCGAGGTCGTGCACCGACTTCTTGCCGAGTCCGAGCAGGGCCGAGTCGATGCCCATCCGCAGCAGGTCCAGCACGTTCTCGACGCCCGCCTGGCCGTTGGCGCCGAGCCCCCACAGATACGCACGCCCGATCATCACTGCGCGCGCGCCGAGGGCGAGGGCCTTGACGACGTCGCCGCCGCGCCGCACGCCGCCGTCCAACAGCACCTGGATGCGGTCGCCGACGGCATCGGCAATGGCGGGAAGAACGCGGATCGTCGCGGGCGTTCCGTCGAGGTTGTTGCCACCGTGGTTCGACACCGAGAGCGCCGTCGCTCCGGCGTCGACGGCGCGCCGTGCGTCGTCCACACGGCTGACGCCCTTGACCATGAACGGACCGCCCCACGTCTCGCGCAACCAGGCGACGTCGTCCCACGACGGCGGCGGTGTCCGCATCCATTGCCCGTAGGCGCCGAAGAACGTCGGCGCGGGCTCGCCCGGGTCCTGCATGTTGGGGACGGTCAGATCGGGGACGGCGCCGGTGCGCAGGTAGGCCGCGAGCCAGCGCGGACGGGTCAATGCCTCCGGCGCGAAGCGCAGCGCCTCCTTCATCGTGATCCGCTCGGGGATGTGCGGACTGCCCCAGTCGCGGCCGATCGAGAACGACCAGTCGAGGGTGGCGATCAGCCCGACGGCACCGGCCGTGCGCGCCCGCTCGAGCCGCTGCGCGATCTGCTCTCGCGACCCGGCCCAGTAGATCTGGAAGAACGTCTTCGGGTTGGCAGTCACCACCTCTTCGACGGGCTTGCTCGCGAACGAGCTGAGCCCCATCGCGGTACCACGCGCGGCCGCCGCCCGCGCGACCGCGACCTCGCCGTCCGGATGCACCGCCTGCACCCCGGTCGGTGAGATCACCACCGGCATCGAGATCGGTTGACCCATCACGGTGGTCGCGAGCTCGCGTTCGGCTGGCTGCCCGGCGGTGTGCGGCGCGAAACCCAGTTCGGCGAACGCGGCGAGGTTGTCGTTGATCGTCCAGCCGCGTTCGGACCCTGCTACCAGTGCGCTGTACACCGACTTGGGCAGCCGCCTGCGGGCGCGGCGCTGGGCCTCGGCGACGGTCTCGAACCAGGCATTCGGCATAGTGATCAACTCCTGCGGGTGTCGACGCGCAGCGGCCGCCACACGATGACCGGACTGAGGGGACGCACCGTGCGGGCGCGGGCGCTGCCGGTCCAGACGCCGGCGCCGTAAGCCAGCTCGTCGGCGAGGTTCGCCGCGGTGAACCGCACTGGATCGAGCGCCCGGTTTCGTATCCAGGCGGTGACCGACGGCCCGAGTGCCAGCGACGCGGTCGCCCAGCGAGTCCGCTTCGCGCACAGCCCGGCAACCACTGCCGGCGCGGCGAACTGCGTCAGGTACCTCCCCAGCGCCAGCCAGGTCTGCAGCGTCGCGTTCGCCGTCGCCTTGGCGAGCCCGGCGGTCGGCACGTCGGCGGCGCGCAGGGTGCGCGCGGTGACGGCGAGGCCCGTGCCGAAGGCGCCGGCAGCCACGACGGGACGTCCCGCGAGCAGCGCGGCGACCGTGAGTGCCGGCCACGGATGCAGCACCAGCGGGCTCACGGCGTCGGGATGGTGCCGCGCGAGCGGGCCGGCCGACGTGCCGTACCGGAACCGCCGTGCCAGCAGCTGTCGCCACGTGCGTGGCTCGCGGTGCGTGACCTGCACGGACGGCTCGTACCGCACGCGCCATCCGGCGCACACCAGGCGCCACGCGAGGTCGACGTCCTCGCCGACGCGCATGCTCTCGTCGAAGCCGCCGAGCTCGCTCACCGCCGCGCGCCGCGCGACGAGTACCGCGCTCGGCACGTAGCTGACCCTCGAGCGCGGCATGATCCGGGCCGGCAGGGTGCCGAGGTCGAGACTGCACTGGGCGCGCGTGTAGCGGCCCGACCCGGTCGTTCTCAGCCGCGGCGACGACGCGCGGGGCGACGGCGGCGACGAGCGGATCGGCCAGGTGCGCGAGCAACGGGTCGAGCCAATCCGACGCCGGCGTGCAGTCGCTGTCGACGAAGGCGACGACGTCGGTGCGCGTGTGCGCGATGCCGGTGTTGCGTGCCGCGCCGGGGCCGCCGTTGACCTCGCGGCGCACGAGCGTCGCGCCCCGCTCGGCGCAGACCCGCGCGACCGCGGCGGCGTCGCGCGATGCGTCGTCGACCACGACCACCGGCACGCCGCGTCCCAGCGCCGCCAGGCACCGGTCGAGATCGGCGACGCGGTCGCGCACCGGCACCACGACGGTGACGCCCGGTCTCGGCGTGCGGGGCGGGACGGGGTGCGCGAGCCCGGCATCGGTGAAGCGGCGCGCGAGCGTCCCGGTCGCACGGGAGCCGACGACGCCGCCGCGCTGTAGCTCGGCCCAGGCGCGGCAGCCGGCGGCGGTCAGGCGCAGCACCCGCGGCGGTGACCCGCCGAACCACAGGTCGTCCCGGAGCCGCTTCGCGCTCACGTCGAGGGTGAGCCCGAACCCGGCTGGCAGCGCAATCCCACTTCGACCCTCTAACGGCTGTGATCGGGGCGGATCCGCAGCCGATAGAGGGTCGAAGTCGCGGTTCACAGCGCCAGCCCGCCGTCGACCGGCACCACGGCGCCGGTCACGGCGGCACCACCCGGCCCGGCGAGGAACGTGAGCACCGCCGCCACCTCACCGGCCTCGATCAGCCGGCCGAGCGGTTGCTGCGCGGCGAAGTCCTCGGCCGAGGCCAGCGCGTAGAGCCGGGCCGTCTCGGCGAGCATCCGGGTCGCGCGTCGATCCCGGGCTGACGGCGTTGGCGGTGATGCCGCTACCGCCGAGTTCGACCGCGAGCGCGCGCACAAGACCCGCCACCGCCGCCTTCGACGCGCAGTACGCCGCGAGCATCGGCAGACCCTTGGTGGCCGCAGCCGACGCGACGGCGAGGAAGCGTCCTTGGCGCGGTTCGGGCCGCCGCAGCAGTGCCGGGATCGAGCACGCGGGCCAGGGCCAGCACGCCGCCCAGATTCACGTCGAGCACCGCCTGCTGCGTCTCGCGCGGCATTCTCCCACTGCGGGACGCCGCCGCCTATCACGCCGGCGGCGGCGATCGCGGCGTCCAGGCCGCCGAAGCGCGTCTCCGCCTCGGCGACCGCCGCACCGAGCGCCGACTCGTCGCGTACGTCGGCGACGAACGGATGCACGCTCGGACCGGCGAGCGCCTCGAGTTCGGCACGGGTCGCAAGCGGATAGGGCAGCGCGGGTCATCGGCGGCCCGGTCGACAGCTACCACCGACCAGCCCTGCGCGACGAGCGCGCGCACGGTTGCGGCGCCGATGCCGCGCGCGGCACCCGTGACGAGCGCGACGCTCATCGCGACCGCCAGGCCGCGACGTGCACGCTCAGATCGTCGACGAGGGCGGCGAAGACGCGCTCGCCGACCGACAGCGACGCCTCAGTCGGGTCACCGAGCACGCCCGTGGCCGTCACCGCGCCCACCCCACCCGTCTGCAGCATAGGCATCAGCTCGGCCAGCGGACGGGTGTCGCCGACGACGGCGCGATCGAGACGAACAGCGTCGGGTCGCAACAGCAGTTGCAACGAGGTCTCGACGTGGCCGGCGTGCGCGTCACCGTCCCAGGTCGGTTGGAACAGCGACACGTCGCGCCCCTCGTCGCTGCAACTTCGCGACCGCGCGCGTCGCCGGTGCGGCGTTGCCGCCGTGTGCCGAGACGAACAGCACGTGCGCGAACGTTTCCGTCGCCGAGCGGGCGAGCTCGACCACCAGCAGCTCCGTCGCGTCCTGACCGATCGACAGGGTTCCTGCGAAACCCGCGTGCTCGCCGCTCGACCCGTACGGGACGGCGGGTGCGACGACGACATCGCTGCGCACGGCGCGAGCGCCGTGCACAGCGCGACCGCGATGTCGGTGTCGGTCGAGAGCGGCAGGTGCGCACCGTGCTGCTCGGTCGAACCCAGCGGCACGGCGAGCACCGTGTCGCCACCGGCGGACCTCGACCGTGGCGAGGTCAGCCAGCGACGCGCACACCGGCCAGCGGATTCTCGTCGCACGCCTTCGCCGGTGGGGTGCGCACCGTGATCGGCAGGAGCCGGTGCGAGTGGTCGAGGGACGGCCGAGGTGCCGCCGCACGGTCGGCCGCCGCAAGAGCCTGTTCGCCGTGCCCGCGCACGCACTCGGGGTCGGGTCCGTCCAGCGGCAGCCCGGTGAAGAACTTCGCTGCCATGCAACCGCCGCGGCACGCGTCGAACGCCGAGCACGACGTGCACGCACCGCCGGTCTGCGGCGCGCGCAACGACGCGAACAGTTCGGACGTGCGCCACACGCCGGCGAAGCCGCCCGCGGAGCGCACGTTGCCGGCGAGGAAGTTGTCGTGGATCGCGAACGGGCACGCGTACACGTCCCCGACGGGGTCGATGAGGCACACGACCCGCCCTGCGCCGCATAGGTTCAGTCCGGGCAGCGCGTCGCCGTAGCCGGCGAGATGGAAGAACGAGTCGCCGGTCAGCACGTTCTCGCCGCGAGCGACGAGCCAGTCGTACAGCTCGCGTTGCTGCGGCGCGGTCACGTGCAGGTCGTCCCACGTGTCGGCACCGCGTCCGGACGGGCGCAGCCGGGTGATGCGCAGCTGTGCCTCGAACCGATCGGCGATCGCCTTGAACGCGTCGAGCTGCGCCGACGTTGTGCCGCGTCATGACCACCGAGATCTTGAAGCCGCGAAAACCTGCGTCGGACAGATGCTGCATCGCGCGAAGCGCCGTGTCGTACGAGCCGCGCCCGCGTACCGCGTCGTTGACCTCGGCGGTGGCGCCGTCGAGCGAGATCTGCACGTCGACGTAGTCGCTGGCCGCGAGCCGTCGCGCGATGTCGGGCGTGATCTTGACGCCGTTCGTCGAGAACTTGACGCCGACGTGGTGCGCCGTGGCGTAGTCGACGAGTTCCCAGAAGTCCGGGCGCACCGTCGGCTCGCCGCCGCCGATGTTGACGTAGAACACCTGCATGCGCTCGAGCTCGTCGATGACCGCTTTGCATTCGGCGGTGCTGAGCTCGCGGGGATCACGCCGTCCGGACGACGACAGGCAGTGCACGCACGACAGGTTGCAGGCGTAGGTGAGTTCCCAGGTGAGGCAGATCGGGGCGTCGAGGCCGTACTGGAACTGCTCGACGAGGGGGAGCGGGGCCGTCATGACGCGACCTCGTTCGTCGGCCGGGGTGATCATGTCGGACGAGGCGAGCGTCGCCAGCGCCGCGCCGTAGCGCGGCAGCTCCGCCGGCGTGACACCGCAAGCGAGGCAGGCAGCACGCGCGCTGCGGTGCTCGGCGAGGGCACCGACGACGTCGACGAGCGCCGGGCTCTTCAAGAACGACAGCCGGCGGGTGCCGAAGTGGTAGAGCAGGGCGCCGAACCGTTCGGGACGGATCGACACCAGCTCGTTGAGCTGCCACGCCGAGTCGAGGTCGAACCGCGGCGGCGCATCGAGATCAGTAGACACCGCACATGCCGTCGATCGAGACCTCTTCGACGAGAACGTCTTCCACCAGCACGGTCGCGTTCGCCGTCTCGCCCACCGCGTCCGGAACCGCGTCGTCCAGCGCGTGCGTCGTGGTTTCGTCGGCCATGATCGACTCCTTCGCGGATGATTTCGGCACCGAGTGCCGAATGACCGCGTACGTTAATGTCATCCCGTGACGGATAGCAAGACCCTGACCGAATCCCGGCGCGGACGCCCGCCCGGCACGAGTGCACGGGCGCTCGAGGTCATCGCATTGCGCCTGTTCACCGAGCAGGGTTTCGACGCCACCACCGTCGACCAGATCGCCGTCGAGGCGGGGGTCAGCCGCCGCACGTTCTTCCGCTACTACGAGTCCAAGTCGGGCGTGCTCTGGAGCGAGTTCGACCGCGAGGTCGCCAACCTGCGCCGCGAGCTCGCCGCGCTACCCAAGACCATGCCGATCATGGACGCCGTACGCGCGGCAGTGCTCGCCGTGAACCACTACGGCCCGGACGACGTGCCGGAGCTGCGCATGCGGATGAGCCTGATCGGCACCACTCCCGAACTGGCCGCTGCCGCGGCGCTGCACTACGACGCGTGGGAGCGCGCGATCATCGACTTCGTCGCGCAGCGGTCACGGCTGCCCGCCGATTCGCTGTACCCCCTCGCTGTCGGACGGGCGACGCTGGCGACCTGCCGTGCGGCCTACGAACGGTGGGCGGCACGCGCCGACGCGGACCTGGGCCGCTATCTCGACGCGGGCCTGCGCGCACTCGCCTCCGGATTCGCGGATGCGTCGCTCGCGCGCGAGCCGCGCGCTGTCCGTGTGGCGCGGGCGCCGACAGCTCAGTCCAGCTCGCCGAGGTAGAACCGCAGTCCCTGGTCGTCGGTGCACTCGCTGGTGATCCCGTAGGGGTATCGCTCCGGGTCGCTCGCGCTGCCCCCCGCGGCCCGTACCCGCGCGACCGCGGCGCCGATGTCGGCGACCGGGAACATCGGCACGACCGTCGCCTCGGCGTGACCACCGGCGAACCCGGTCATCGGACTCGGTCCCTCGATCTGGCGTCCTTCCGGGATGCTGCCCGGCCGGAACCGCCAGCCGAACACGTCGGAGTAGAACGCCTCGGCGGCGTCGATCGAGGCCACCTCGACCGTCAGGTACGCGACCTCGTGATCGCGGTACTCGCGGTCGTCGGCGAAGATCGCGAATGCCAGCCCCTGGTCGTCGGAGCAATCGGCGCCGTAACGCGCGGCCTGCGCGGTACCGCCGGCTGCGCGGACGCGGGCCACGGCCGCGTCGACATCGTCGACCTGGTAGGCGCAGAACGCCGTCGGGCGGGTGCGGTCGGGCCATGCGCGCGAGCGCATCTCGGCCAGTGACACCAGCTCCGTGCGGTAAGGGGTGTCCGCGACCCGACGCCGCCCGGAGTCGTCGACGGTGAAGCGCCAGTCGAGGACGTGACCGTAGAACGCGTCCGCCCGCTCGACATCGTCGACCCACAGTGCGAAGTAACCCAGGTCGCCGGTCACCGGCCTCGTCGTCGCGACGGGGCCGTTCAACATCCACCGGTGCCCGAACGGATCTCGCATGCCGCTCATGCGCCCGTACGGGCTGTCCGCCGGCTCGCGCTCGATCGTGGCGGCAGCGGTGCGAGCGCGTTCGGTCGTCCCGTCGACGTCGGCCGTCTCGAGGTGCAGGGTGACGCTCGAACCGGCGTCGAGTTGCGGGGCGACGACACCGATCTCGGGATGGGCGTCGGACAGGTACAGCCGTGCAGTTCCGATCGCGAGCTCGGCGTGCCCGACCCGCCCGTCGGGCATGATGATCGGCTCGCCGACAAGGTCGGCACCGAACACACTCCGGTACCAGTCGATGGCACCGCGGGCGTCGGCGACCGCCAGGTACGGCGTGATCACGCCGGCACCGGCGCGGGTCTCGGTCGTCGTGGACATCGGGGTGACTCCCTTCGGCAGGGCGAGTGCGCGCTCGAGACGGGCGCGCAGCCGCGCGGCGAACTCCGGGTCGGGGTCGACCGGGACGTCGGGGGTGCGGAGCGCGGCGAACGGGTCGGTCACGGGTCGATCTCCTCTCCGGTGTCGGTGTAGGCGCGCCGGAACGCGCGTCGGGCCCGGACGAGCAGCCCCTCGGTGGCGTGCAGGCTGCGCCCGATGAGCTCGGCGACGGCCGGCACCGGCAGGTCGTCGAGGTAACGCAGGGTGAGCACGGCGCGATGCTGGGGCGCGAGGCCGGCCAGCACGGTCCGCGCCCGCAACGCGTCCAGTGCGACGTCCCACGGGTCGTCATAGGGCGTGTCCGGCGCGACGGCCTGCAGGTTGCGCGTCTCGCGCGCCCGCCGTCGCCAATGGTCGGCGAGCTTGTGGCGGGCCACGCCGATCAGCCACGCCACGTCGAGCGCCGGCGGGTTGGGCTTGCGTACCGCGTCGACCGCCGCGAGGAACGTCTCGGCACTGAGTTCCTCGGCGAGCCAGGCGGTGTCACACCGCGCGCGCAGATAGCCGTACACGTGCGGCAATGTCCGGTCGTAGAGCGCGAGCAACTCCTCGCCCGCCCCGACCGGTACCTCGCTCACACCCTTAACGTCGCACCAGCAGGCACTTCTCCGACGCCGACCACGCAGATTTCTTCGATCAGGCGCCGTCCGGTCGGCTGTGCTGCGCGCCGACCTGCAGATACCAGTCGATCAGCTCCGGGTCGTCGACGCTTCCTGCGTCGAAGGCCGCGCCGGCCACGGATCCCTGCAGCAGCCGCTTGACCGGCACCTCGAGCTTCTTCCCGGTGCGGGTGTGCGGAATGCCGGGCGCTGCGAACACGTCGTCCGGGACGTGCCGCGGCGAGGTGTGGGTGCGGATGGCGTCGCGGATGCGTGCGCGCAACGCGTCGTCGAGTTCGGCGCCCGGTTCCAGCGTCACGAACAGCGGCATCCAGTACCCGCCGTCGGGACGGTCGATGCCGATCACCATCGCCTCGGTGATCTCGGGAATCTGCTCGACCGCCTCGTAGATGTCGGCGCTGCCCATCCGTATGCCGTTGCGGTTGAGCGTCGCGTCGGAGCGGCCGTGCATGACGACGGTGCCGCGATCGGTGATGGTGACGAAGTCGCCGTGCCGCCAGATGCCCGGATAGGTGTCGAAGTAGGCGTCGCGGTAACGCGAGCCGTCCGGGTCGTTCCAGAACATCACGGGCATCGACGGCATCGGACGGGTGACCACCAGCTCGCCGACCTGATCGCGCACGCTGACGCCCTGCTCGTCGTAGGCGTCGAGCGCGACGCCCAGGAAGGCGGTAGAGATCTCGCCGGCCCACACCGGGACCGACGGCGCGCCGCCGGCAAAGGCGGTCACTACGTCCGTCCCGCCGGTGATCGACGCGATCTGTATCGACGCCCCGACGTGCTCGGCGACCCAGTGGTACGACGGCGTCGGCAGGGTCGAGCCGGTGACGCCGAGGGTGCGCAGTGCCGACAGGTCATGCGTGGCGGCGGGTTCGACGCCCGCCTTGGCGCACGCGGCGAGATACGCGGGGGAGGTGCCGAGCAGGTTGACCCGCAGGTCGGCGGCGAGGGCCCACAACGCGTCGGTGTCGGGGTAAGCGGGACTGCCGTCGTAACAGACGATCGTGGCGCCGACGAGCAGTCCGGCCACCTGGAAGTTCCACATCATCCAGCTCGGGGTGGTGTACCACCAGAACCGGTCGCCGACGCGCACATCCGACTGCAGCGCCAGCGCCTTGAGATGTTCGAGCAGCACGCCGCCGTGTCCGTGCACGATGCCCTTGGGCAGGCCGGTCGTGCCGGAGGAGAACAACACCCACAGCGGGTGGGCGAAGTCGACGGGCGTCGTCGACAGCTCAGCCGGTCTCGCGGCGACCTCGTCCCACGCGACGGCGTCGGGCAGGGCTGTGCCCAGCCGGTCCACGGCGATGGTGGCGCGCACGGTCGGCAGGCCGGCGCGCACCTCGGCCACCGCGCCGCGACGGTCGTGCACGCGGCCGCCGTTGCGGTAGCCGTCGGCCGCGAACAGCACCACGGGATCGAGCTGCGCGAAGCGGCCCAGCGCCGCCGCCGGCGCGTAGTCCATGCCGCAGGCCGACCAGATCGCACCGACGCTCGCGGTCGCGAGGAAGGCGATCACGGCCTCCGAACTGTTCGGCAGGTAGGCGACGACGCGGTCGCCGACGCCGACGCCATGGTCGCGCAGAGCGTCGGCGACCGAGGCCACCGATGCGCGCAGCTGCCCCCACGTCACGTCCACGCTGCGACCGGCCTCGTCCCGTTCGTGGATGGCGATCTCGGTCTCGGGCCGATCGCGGAAGACCTGGTCGACGAGGTTGAGCCGTGTTCCGGGGAACCACACGGCGCCGGGCATGGTCTCGTCCGCCAGCACGGTGTCGCCGCGGGTCTCGGCGACGATGTCGAAGAATTCCCAGACGCAGCCCCAGAACCCGGCCAGGTCGTCGACCGACCAGGCGAGCAGGTCGCGGTAGGTGTCGAACGTGGTGCCGCTGCGGCGTTCGGCCAGCCGGGTGAACGCGGTGAGCTGTGCTGCCGCGACGTCGTCAGGATCAGGAACCCACATCGGTGTCGGCACGTCGGCGAGTATGCCGCTTGCCGGGTGATCGCCGCTCACGGTGTGTACGTGAGTTCCCCCTGGAACACGCCGTTCAGGTAGACCTCCATGGTCGTCTCGTACTTGTACGAGAGCTTCAGCCGGTAGTCGGTGTCGGGTTGCTCGGTACCGTCGCCTACCAACGCGCTCCCGGCCGTGACGGTCTCGGTCAGCGACGCCGTCGGGTCGTAGTAGGTGTCGTTGTAGCCGTAGAACCGCAGCGAGATCACGTCGCCGACCTGCAGCCCGTGGTAGTCGAAGCCGATGGTGACGAAACCGGCCGTGCGCCCCAGCACGGTGTTCGACTTGCGGAAGACCAGGTCGTTCACCTGCGCGCCGTGTGTGTCGAGCGGGTGCGCCATGGACTTCACGTCGAGCGCGGCCTCGTACTCGCGGGCGAGTGCGAAGAACCCGGTGACCTTCGGCCCCGTGATGCCCGCCGTGGCGAAGTAGCCGCTGTCGTAGCGCAGGCTGGTGAAGAAGTACTGGTCGCGGAAGTAGGGCCCCGCGTCCTTCAGCGGGAGCGCCGCCTCCTTCAGGTACTCGTCCGCGGCCTTGTCGTCGCCGCGGGCGATCGACAGTTCGGCGAGCGACCCGAGCACGTAGTGGCTTTCGGGCGACAGCTTGTGCGCCATGTCGAGGTTCCGGGCCGCATCTGCGTAGTCGTGATTGAGGATCTGCAGGAACGCCAGGTCGTTGTAGAGCACGCCGGTCTTGACGTCGGCGACCTCGAGCGCGCGCGCGTCGGCCTGCTCGGCGCGCTGCCACGCGGTCTTCGCGATGCTCTTGTTGGCCGACGCGACGCCGTAGTAGAAGTACGCATTCGACAGCGAGCTCCACGCGGCGACGTAGTCGGGGCACGAAGCGACGACCTTCTGCAGGTTGGTGGCGGCGTCCGAGTACTTGTTGACGACGAAGTCGGCATTGGCCGTAGCGGCGACGTGGATGCACTGCTCGGACGGCGCCGTGATCTCGGACAGCTGCACGTCGAGCAGGCGCGCGCCGCCGACGACCGTCATCACCATCGCAAGCCCGGTGAAGCCGATCTGGGTGGCCCGGTTGCCGATCGTGAGCGCGAGACCGAGCAGGAACAGCGACAGGGCGAGGATGCTCACCACGGCCAATGCACCGTTGTGCTTCTCGAGCCAACCCGCGCTCTCCTTCGCGTAGGCCGAGGCGAGCTGTGAATCCTCCAGCGAACCCTCGTAGAGCTTGTCGGAGTACGCGTCTGACTGCGAGCCCGCCGGCAGCCGAGCCGACAGCTGTTTCGCGACCGCTGCCGCGCTGTCGGCCTGCCGCTGCAGCGTGGCGACGGTGGTGCGGTCGGTCAGCTCGAGCGTGTAGACGTGCAGGAAGGTCTTGCGCCAGGTCGCTTCCTTGATGTCGTCCTTGAGCGCGTCGACGTCGCGCAGCTGCGTGTTCGCGGTGACGGATTCCTGCAGGCTCATGGTGGCGGCCTGCTGGCGCTCACGCTGGGTCTCCGACTGGTGGGCCGACCAGATCGCGGCGAGCACGCCCGCCGCGGTGGTGAGCATCGTGACGACCAGGATCGTCACCGTGATCACGACCTTGAGGCGTGACTCCGGTTTCTCCTCCAGCTGCTCGATCTGCTCGTTCGCCTCGTGGAGCGGGTTCTCGACCACGTCACACCTCCTCGGACACGAGGATGACGACGCTGGCGACCAGGCACAGCCAGCCCGGTAGGGCGAGCACGAGCCGCGCGGGGACGGTCTTGCCGAGCCGCGCGAGCGTCAGCAGCGCCAGCGCGAGGACGAGGAACAGCGAGAGGTAGAGCATGTTGTCCTCGCTGTGCCGTTGCTGCTCGGCGCGGTCGGTGTACTCGGTGGCGTTGAGCTGGTCCTGCTCGGCCTGCGCGGCCACGTAGTCGCGCGCGTAGGCGTCGATGTCGAAGTTCCCGTTGGCGTCGAGATAGGCGTTGGCCGAGTCGTCGGAGAACTGCACCTTCGTCTGGCACAGCGCGCCGGCGTCGAAGTCGGGCAGCGTGACGCGCGATCCCTGGGCGGTGCAGGCGCCCGGGGACAGGATGTTGGCCTGGTCCTCCAGCCGCAGGTAGTGCTCGTACTCCGAGGCTGCTTTCGCGGCGACCGATTCCGCTTGCGCCTGCACGGCGGTGCGCGCGATCGACGTCGCCACCGAGTCCTGCTCGTAGCGGCTGGCCAGCGACGCGTGCACCTCCGCGCGCCACCCGACGATCGCGCCGAGCACGGAGACCACGGCGATCGACAGCGCGATGATCAGGGCGAGGCGGGTGTGCTCGTGCGCGTCATGGGCTGCGTGTGCTTCGGATTGTCCGTGTGCCTCGGGAGGCTCGGTCCGGGCCGTGTGCACCGGCTCGACCGGGTGCGGCGATCGTGGTGGCGGCGGGATCCATGCCGGCTGGCGCGGAGTCGACATGGCGCGGACGATAACAAGTCCAGCACCGGTATCAGCCGCAAGATCAACCCAAGATCAGATCGATTGTGCGCCCCGGCTCGCAGACGACGACCGGTTTGGTCCGATCCGTCCGTTCCTGCCCGTCCAGGTTCGGCACCGGGCGGACGGTACCCCAGAAGGAGAACGTGTTCTAGTCAAACCGCCTCGCCGGGAGGAGCCGCCCCGTCGGCACCGTCGAGCCACGCCCGCAGGCGGTCGTAGACGGCCTGGTCGTTGAGCAGGTGGAAGTGGGTGCGCCGGCCGATGTGGAACAGCCGGTCGACCTCGAACTCGATCCGGCGCACGGCGTCGGGACGGCCGGTGCCGTGCGCGCTGATGTGCTCGACCAGCAGGTCGTGGGCCAGCCGGCCGTGGGGACGTTCCGACAACGTCGCCGAGACCATCGAGTAGGCCACGCCTGGCAGCAGGGTCGCGGCGGTGACGCGGTCGGTGGGGTCGTCGGGATCGAAGCCGGTCCAGTCGGCGTCGACCACCGAGCCGTGCCGCAGGTCCTTGATGCCGACGCTGCGGCGGTTCAGCCAGGCCGCGATCGGACGGGTCTCGGGCAGCCGCGCCATGGCATGCGTGCCGGCGTTCACGAAGCGCTCCAGCGGCGCGCCGAGGTGGGGAGTGCCGAGGCCGACGATGTGGCGCAGTGCGGCGACCCACGCGAGATCGCGCTCGGCGGCCAGGTGCGCGGCCGAGCGCACGACGAGGCCGCCCATCGAGTGGCCGACGAGGGCGATCTCGGTGATTGGCACGGGCCATCGGTCGACGAGGGTCTCGAGGTAGCCGGCGAGCAGTCGGCCGTTCTCGGAGATGTGCAGGCCGGAGTTGTAGTGCATGTAGAGCGGCGTCCAGGCGCGCTCGTCGCGCAACTTCGAGCCGTAGGTGACGCCGGGATCCCCCCACGCCCGTTCGGCCCCGAACCACCAGTAGCGGTCGGTCTCGCACAGCCCGTGCAGGAAGACGATGAGCTTGCCGGTCGGAGCCGCGGTATCGTGCGCGACGTTGCCGGGCATGCGGCGCAACGAGCCCTCGTGGGTGCGCACGCTCATGACCGGCGCCAGCGCGGCACGCTGTTCGGCGAGCCGGTCGCCCCAGAACCCGCTGAGCGCGCTCAGCGTGAAGTGCCCGCGCGGGGTGTCGGCGTAGGCGTCGACGCTGGCCTTGCCCGTTTCCGCCGCGACTGCGCCGACCACAGCCGGGACGGTGCGCACGGCGAGGCGGCTACCGGCGTACGCGGTGACGGCGATGGCGTCGTGCAGCACCTGGGCAGGACGCGCCGCAGGGCCGAAGAGCCGGAAGATCCGGCCGGCGAGGGCTTTGTGGACGTCCCGCGCGATCTCGGTGAACTCGTCCAGTGTCGTGCCGAGCAATGCACCGCTGTCTCGCATCTCGTCCGCGCGCATGTGCTGACCTTAACCACGTCCGGCGCATTGAGTGAATACTTGTGCACTGAAATTTCGTTGCTGATTCACTCAACGCGCCGGGTGGCTGCCGTGCGCTGCTAGTGCTTGGTGCGGCCGGTGATGCCCTCTTCGTCCTCCATGAGACAGCGCCACGTGTAGGGACCGGCGGACAAGCTCACCCGCACCGAGTCGCTCGTCCCCGGCCCCAGCGGTTCGACGTCGGCGAACACCGCGCCCGTGCGCGGGTTGGTCAGCTGCGCCTCGCCACGACCATGGCCAGAGCGGCCAGCCCGGCAAGGCGGTCGGTACGAGGCGCTCGACGGGCCGGCCTAAGCGCGGAAAACGCTACTTCGCGGCGATGCCGCGATGCGTTGATCCAGGGTTCACCATGGCTGGTCGGCACCGGGTGGCTCAGTGGCAAGCTGGAGGCATGACGTTGCCCACCGGAACCCCGACCGAGATGTTCGTCGACGGCAAGTGGACGGGAGGTTCGGCCGGATCGTTCGCCGTCCTGAACCCGTCGACCGGTGCCGAGATCGCGTCGGTGCCCCGGGCGGCCGCCGACGACGTCGCCGCCGCGGTGTCGGCAGCGGCGACCGCGCTGCCGGGTTGGGCGTCGACCCCGCCGCGGGAGCGGTCGGTCGTGCTGCGCCGCACCTTCGAGCTGATGATCGAGCGCAAGGAGGACCTCGCGTACTTGATGTCGCTCGAGATGGGCAAGTCGCTCACCGACGCACGCGGCGAGGTGGTCTACGCGGCCGAGTTCCTGAGGTGGTACTCCGAGGAGGCGGTACGCATCGGCGGCGAGCTGCGCATGGCCCCGTCCGGAGCGAATCGCATCTTGACCTTCCGCAAGCCGGTCGGGGTGTCGTTGCTGCTGACGCCGTGGAACTTCCCGGCCGCGATGGCCACGCGCAAGATCGGCCCGGCGCTCGCGGCAGGATGCACGATCGTGCTGAAGCCGGCCGAGGACACCCCGCTGACGGCGCTGGTGCTGGCGTCGCTGCTCGCCGAGGCCGGCGCGCCCGCGGGCGTGGTGAACGTGGTGACGACCGACAAGCCGGGTGACCTCGTCGAGACGGCGCTGGCCGACGAGCGGGTGCGCAAGCTGTCGTTCACCGGGTCGACAAACGTCGGCCGCACGCTGCTGCGGCAGGCCGCCGACCGGATCGTGAACTGCTCGATGGAACTCGGCGGCAACGACCCGTTCATCGTGCTCGACGACGCCGATCTCGATGCCGCTGTCGACGGTGCGATGCTCGCGAAGATGCGCAACGGCGGGCAGGCGTGCACGGCCGCGAACCGGTTCCTGGTGCAGTCGTCGGTGGCCGAGGCGTTCGCGGCCAAGCTCGCCGAGCGGATGGGCTCGCTGGTGATGGGCGCGGGCACGTCCGAGGACACCCAGCTGGGCCCGATGATCAACGCGCGGGCCGTCGACGGGATCGCCGACAAGGTCGACCGCACCGTCGCCGCGGGTGCGCAGGTGGTGCTCGGTGGCTCGCGCCCGTCCGGGGAAGGGTTCTTCTATCCGGCGACGGTGCTCTCGGACGTCCCGCGTGATTCGGCGGCCGCGACAGAGGAGGTCTTCGGGCCGGTCGCGCCGATCATCACCGTCGCCGACGAGGAGGAAGCGCTCGCCATCGCCAACGACACCGAGATGGGCCTGACCGGGTACGTGTACTCGGGCTCGCTCGCGCGGGGGCTGGCCGTCTCGGAGCGTCTGGAGGTCGGCATGGTCGGCCTGAACCGCGGCCTGGTGTCGGACCCCGCGGCGCCCTTCGGCGGGGTCAAGCAGTCCGGCGTGGGCCGCGAGGGCGGCTTCGAAGGTATCGACGAGTACCTCGAGACCACGTTCGTCGCCACGTCCTGGTAACCGCACCCGCCGCGCCCTCTCCGCGAGTGGTCATTTATGGCGCGAGTGGCCACTTATAGCTGACCACTCGCGGGATAGCTGACCACTCGCGGACGTCCACAGGTCACACGCTCGTCCACAGGGCGCCGATTGCGCGCTCGCGGACGCTGCGGACGCCGCACGGTGTCGTCATGACGATTCACCTTGCGCACCACTGCTACCTGCCGGACGGCGCCGCGGGCGATCTCGGAGCAACGTGCGCGATAGTCCTCGAGAGCTCCGCACCCGACTCGACGATCGTCGGATTCACCGCCGCACAGCTGCACGGTCTGTGGCTGCCGGTGCGCGACGAACCGATCCATGTCGCGACGGCGGTCCCGGAGCTCGCCGGACGCGCGATGACGCGGACCCGGCGCAGCCAATTCCGAGCGCATCGGCGACAGCTCGAGGACGACGACCGAGCCGTGGTCGGCGGTGTGTGCACGTTGACGCTCGCGCGTGCGTGGCGGGATGTGGCGAGCGTGCTGACACTGCCTGATCTTGTGGCCGCGGGCGACAGTGCGCTGCGACTCGGAGCGTCCTGCGAGGAACTCGCTGCTGTGGTGGCACGCACTCGTGGCCGGCGCGGAGCACGCAACGCGGCGCATGCATTGCCGCTGCTCGACGCGCGCTCGCGGTCACGTCCGGAGAGCCATCTGCGCGTGGCCGTCAGCGGACCGGACATGCCGAAGTTCGAGGTGAACGTGCCGATCCACCGCCGCGAAGGAGGCTGGCTCGCCGAACCGGACCTGTCCCTCGAGGAGGCGATGATCGCGCTCGAGTACCAGGGCGAGGATCACGCAGAACTCAGACGGATGCGCAAGGACATCACCCGGTTCACCGACATGCGACGGGACGAATGGCTGACGATCGCCTACGGCCCGGCCGAGGTCTTCGGCCAGCCGTACTTGATCAAGCCCGAGATCCGTCAGCTCGTCCGCCTGCGCGCGCCGCACGCGTTGCCCAAGCCCGCACGTCCTTGCCGAGTGGTCATTAACCGCGCGAGTGGTCACAAATAGCCGACCACTCGCGGCATAAGTGACCACTCGCGGAGGGGTCAGGGGAGGGTGGCGGCGATGCGCTTGGCGCCCGCGACGAGGACGGGCGCGAAGCGGGGTCCCGGGGTGCGGCCGAGGCGTTCGATCGGCCCCGAGATCGAGACGGCCGCGAGCAACCGCCCGCCCGACGTGAACACCGGCGCCGACACCGACGCGACACCCGCCTCGCGCTGCGCGACCGACTGGGCCCAGCCGCGGCGGCGCACCTCGGCGAGCAGCCGCGGCGAGAACTCCGACATCGCGTCGGCATCGGGCGACCACGCGCACAGCACTTGCGCACCCGAGCCCGCCGACAGGGTGAGCCGGCTCCCGACGGGGACCGTGGTGCGCAGCCCCGACACTCGCTCGGCAGCAGCGATGCACACCCGTTGCGAACCGTCGCGCCGGTAGAGCTGCGCGCTCTCACCGCATTCGTCGCGCACCCAGGCGAGGACGGGACCGGCGGCCGCCACGAGCGGGTCGGGCAGCGCGTGCGCGAGCTCGCCGACGCGCGGGCCGAGCACGAACCGTCCGTCGACGTCGCGCGCGACCAACCGATGGACCTCGAGCGCGACCGCGAGACGATGTGCCGTCGCGCGCGGCAGGCCGGTCGTCTCGACCAGGTCGGCCAGGGTGCGCGGCTCGCCGGCAACGGCGTCCAGGATCGCCGCACCCTTGTCGAGCACCCCGATACCGCTGCTAGGCTGTCCCATAAAGCGATACTCGCATCTCAAAGGATGGGATGACAAGCTGATGGGAAAAACGCTCGCAGAGAAGCTCTGGGACAGCCACGTCGTACGCAGCGCAGCCGGTGAACCCGACCTGCTCTACATCGACATGCACCTGATCCACGAGGTCACCAGCCCCCAGGCGTTCGAGGGACTGCGGCTGAACAACCGCACCGTGCGCCGCCCCGACCTCACGCTGGCGACCGAGGACCACAACGTCCCGACCACCGACATCGACAAGCCGATCGCCGACCCGGTCAGCCGTACGCAGGTCGAGACGCTGCGCAAGAACTGCGCGGAGTTCGGCATCGAGCTCTACCCGATGGGCGACGTCAATCAAGGCATCGTGCACGTCATCGGACCGCAGCTCGCGATCACCCAGCCGGGCATGACGATCGTCTGCGGCGACTCGCACACGTCGACGCACGGCGCGTTCGGCGCGCTCGCCTTCGGTATCGGGACGAGCCAGGTCGAGCACGTGCTGGCTACGCAGACGCTGCCGATGGACCGTCCGAAGACCATGGCGGTCACGATCAACGGCGACCTGCCGGCGGGCGTCACGCCGAAGGACGTCATCCTCGCCGTCATCGCCAAGACCGGCACCGGCGGCGGCCAGGGCTACATGGTCGAATATCGCGGATCGACCTTCGAGCAGATGTCCATGGAAGGCCGCATGACCGTGTGCAACATGAGCATCGAGTGGGGTGCTCGGGCCGGCATGATCGCGCCCGACCGGACGACCTTCGACTACCTGCAGGGACGCGAGCACGCGCCGACGGGCGACGCCTGGGACGCCGCGATCGAGTACTGGACGAGCCTGCGCACCGACGACGACGCCGAGTTCGACGCCGAGGTCACGCTCGACGCTGCCGACCTGACGCCGTTCGTCACCTGGGGCACCAACCCCGGCCAGGGTGCACCGCTGAGCGAGACCGTCCCCGACCCGGACAGCTTCGACGACGAGAGCGACCGCGTCGCCGCGCGCAAGGCGCTGCAGTACATGGGTCTTGAGGCGGGCACGCCGCTGCGTGACATCGCAGTCGACACGGTGTTCGTCGGTTCGTGCACGAACGGCCGAATCGAAGACCTCCGCGCGGTCGCCGGGATCATCGACGGACGACGCGTGGCCGACGGCGTGCGGATGCTCGTCGTCCCCGGTTCGATGAAGGTCAAGGTGCAGGCCGAGCAGGAGGGTCTCGACGCGATCTTCACCGCCGCCGGCGCCGAGTGGCGCCAGGCCGGCTGCTCGATGTGTCTCGGTATGAACCCCGATCAGCTCGCGCCGGGCGAACGCAGCGCATCGACGTCCAACCGGAACTTCGAAGGACGGCAGGGCAAGGGTGGTCGCACCCACCTCGTGAGCCCGCTGGTCGCCGCGGCCACCGCGCTCACCGGCCACCTCGCCGCGCCGACCGATCTCTAACGAACGCCGAGTGGTCACCAATGCGCCGAGTGGTCACTTATTGGTGACCACTCGCGCGATAAGTGACCACTCGCGGTAACGGAACCGAAAGCGAGAACCAGATGGACAAGCTGACCGAGCACAAGGGACGCGCCGTTCCGCTGCGCCGCAGCAACGTCGACACCGACCAGATCATCCCGGCCGTCTACCTGAAGCGCATCACGCGCACCGGCTTCGAGGACGGCCTGTTCAGCGCCTGGCGCGCAAACGAACCCGACTTCGTGCTCAACCAGCACCAGTGGGACGGCGCGACGATCCTGGTCGCCGGACCCGACTTCGGGACGGGCAGTTCGCGCGAGCACGCAGTATGGGCGCTGCTCGACTACGGGTTCCGTGTTGTGGTTGCACCGCGCTTCGGTGACATCTTCCGCGGCAACTCGCTCAAGGCGGGGCTGCTCACGATCGTGCTGCCGGAGAAGATCGTGCAGCGCCTCTGGGACGACATCGAGGACGATCCGAGCACCGAGGTCACCGTCGACGTCGTCGACAAGCAGGTGCGCTGGGCCGGTGAGGTGCACGACTTCGACCTCGACGACTACACGCGCTGGCGGTTGATGGAGGGCCTCGACGACATCGGAATCACCGAGCGCCACCTCGACTCGGTCGAGCGGTACGAACCGACGCGCAAGCCGTGGTTGCCATCGGTCGCAGCGCGAAACGCCTGAAATCAAAGAAAAAAGTCCCGCGACACACGGCGCGTTCGTTGTTGTGGAACGAGAATCGTCCTAGCGTGTCGACTGAAACGGCTACCAGAGCCGAACAGTCATGTCTCAAAGACACGGAGGACAGGTGCCAAACAAGGCTCAGTTCGTCGAACTGCTCGCCGAGCGGCTCGACGGCGACAAGAAGAAGGCACAGACCGCGCTCGACGCAGTGATCGACACGGTCTACCAGGCAGTGTCGAAGGGTGAGCGGGTCGTACTGACCGGCTTCGGCGTCTTCGAGAAGCGTGACCGCGCCGCCCGCACCGCTCGTAATCCCGCAACGGGCGCGACGGTGAAGGTCAAGAAGACCAGCGTGCCGGCGTTCAAGGCTGGTGCGGAGTTCAAGGCCATCACCAGCGGCGCGAAGAAGCTCGCGAAGGCCCCGGCGAAGCGGGCAGCTGCCGTCGCGAAGAAGGCCGTCGCCAAGGCGACACCGACGAAGTCGGCGCCGGCCCGCAAGACCGCGGCGAAGAAGACGGCCGCCAGGAGCACAGCGGCGAAGAAGACCCCAGCCAAGAAGACGACCGCGAAGAAGGCCCCGGCCAAGAAGACCACGGCACGCAAGACCGCAGCCAAGAAGTCGCGCTAGCGACGCCGCCACTCACGCGGAGTGGCGCGAAGACGGATGAGTGGCGCGAGAAATCGCGCCACTCATCCGTTTAAGGCGCCACCCAACGGCGTGAGCGCCTTTCAACGCCCGGGGGACGTCACGGCGCGTCGTAGTGATCGGTCGAGACGATCTCGCCGTCGACCGTGGTCAGCACCCACCACGCGCCCTTACGCGTCTCGGACGAGCGCAGGGCCGGCCCGAAGTGGTCGATCAGCAGCGGAATCGACATACCCTGGCTGCAGACCACGCTGACCTTGCCCGGTTTCGCCAGCGCCAGCAGCCGATTCGCGGTGCCGCCCGCCCCGGGTTCGTACGCCTCGTCGGCGAACGCCGGCTCGACGCGCACGGTCAGGTTCAGCGCATGCGCCAGCGGCTCGACGGTCTGGATGCAGCGCGTCCGGTCGGCCGAGTAGATGCGGGTCGGGCCGAAGAACGACAGCAGCGTCGAGAGCCGTTCGGCCTGGCGCACGCCACCGGGATCGAGCGGACGAAGGTTGTCATCGCCGCGCCAGTCACTGCGTCTGCCGGCCTTGGCATGCCGGACCAGGATGATGACCGAGTCGCCGACAGGCGAGGATGCGAAGTCGCGCATCACGCTGCGGTCGACGTTGTAGGTCAGCCGCTGGTAGGCGCGGCCGACGCGCAGCCACCGCACGGCGTCGACCTCGTCGTTCGGTTCGAACTCGCCCGCCCGGTAGCGCATCGACCAGTACGTGACCTTCTTGCGTGCGTCGCCGACGAGGTACTTGCTCGTGCCGATGCGGCGCTGCACCGCGACCTCCGCGCCGACCTCCTCGCCGACTTCGCGCACCGCCGCGGCGAGGTCCGGTTCACCGGGAAGCAGTTTGCCCTTCGGCAACGTCCAGTCGTCGTAGCGCGGTCGATGGATGACCAGCACTTCCGGCGCGCCGTCGCGCAGTCGCCACACCACACCGCCCGCCGCGGTGATGCCCTTGGTCGGGCGACTCACTAGTCACCCCGGCCGACGAGCTGGTGCATCAGCAACTCCTGATAATCCTGATCACCGGTGCGCGTCCAGTTGCCGTCGGGGCCGAGTTCCCACGCCATCGTCTGCGCGGCGAAGGCGAGGTCGAGCTGCTCGCGCAACTGCTTGCCGCAGCCCGGGTCGGACACCTGCACGAGCACCTCGACACGGCGGTCGAGGTTGCGGTGCATCAGGTCGGCCGAACCGATCCAGTACTCCGGCTGGCCGTCGTTGCCGAAGTAATAGACCCGGGAGTGCTCGAGGAAGCGACCGAGGATCGAGCGTGTCGAGATGTTCTCCGACAACCCCTTGACGCCGGACTGGATCGTGCAGAACGTGCGCACGAGCAGGTCGATCTGTACGCCTGCGCGGGAGGCGCGGTAGAGCGCATCGATGATCTGCTCGTCGACCAGATGGTTCGTCTTGAACTGGATGTGGCCGGGACGGCCGTCCTGGGCGTGCGCGATCTCGCGCTCGATGCGTTCGATCAGGCCGTTGCGCAGGCCGTACGGCGCGACCATCAGCGACCGGTAGTCCGTCTGACGCGAGTAGCCGGTCAGCACGTTGAACAGGTCGGTGATGTCGGCGCAGATGTCCGGATCGGCGGTGAACAAGCCGAGATCCTCGTAGTGCCGCGCGGTCTTCGGGTTGTAGTTGCCCGTGCCGATGTGGGCGTAGCGGCGGATCGAACTGCCCTCCTGCCGAACGACCAGCGCCGTCTTGCAGTGCGTCTTCAGCCCGACGACGCCGTACACGACGTGACAGCCGGCGCGTTCCAGCGCGCGTGCCCACTTGATGTTCGCCTGCTCGTCGAAGCGAGCCTTGATCTCGACCAGCGCCACGACCTGCTTGCCGGCCTCGGCAGCGTCGATGAGAGCGTCGATGATCGGCGAGTCACCGGACGTGCGGTACAGCGTCTGCTTGATGGCGAGCACGTTCGGGTCGGCGGCCGCCTGCTCGATGAACCGCTGCACGCTCGTCGCGAACGACTCGTACGGCAGGTGGACGAGCACGTCGCCGTCGCGCATCGTCGAGAACACCGACTTCGGCGTCTCGCCCTCGGCGAAGCGCGGGTTGGTGGCGGGGACGAACGGACGCTCCTTCAACGCCGGACGGTCGATGTCGTACACCTGCCAGAGGGCGCTGAGATCGAGCAGGCCCGGGATCCGCTGCACGTCCTCGATCTCGACGTCGATCTCGTTGACGAGCAGCTCGACGATCTCGTCGTCGATGTCGTCCTCGACCTCGAGGCGCACGGCCGGGCCGAACCGGCGCCGCATCAGCTCGCGTTCGAGCGCCTGCAGGAGGTCCTCGTCGCGGTCCTCCTCGACCTCGAAGTCGGCGTTGCGAGTGACGCGGAACAGGTGGTGTTCGACGACCTGCATGCCCGGGAACAGCATCTCGAGATGCGCCGCGATGAGGTCCTCCAGCGGCAGGTACTCCGCCTCGACCGCAGACTGCGACACCACGACGAACCGCGGGACGTTGTTCGGCACCTTCACCCGGGCGAACCGGTCGGGGCCGCCGCCCTCGGCGTCGCGCACGAGGACGGCGAGGTTCAGCGACAGTCCGGAGATGTACGGGAACGGGTGCGCCGGATCGACGGCGAGCGGGGTCAGCACGGGGAAGATCTTGCTGCGGAAGTACTCGCCGAGCCGCGACTTCTCCTCCTCGTCGAGGGCGTCCCAGCGGCGGATGTGGATGCCCTCGTCCTCGAGCCCCGGACCGACCGTGTCGAGGAAGCAGCGGGCGTGGCGCTCGGCCAGCGCAGCGGTGCGATCGCCCAGTGCGGCAAGTACCTCGCGCGGGGTGAGCCCGTCGGGCGAGGTGACCTGCAGACCCATGTCGGCGCGACGCTTCAGCCCGGCGATGCGCACCATGTAGAACTCGTCCAGGTTGCTCGCGAAGATCGCCAGGAACTTCATCCGCTCCAGCAGCGGCTGGCGTTCGTCCTCGGCGAGAGCGAGCACGCGTTCGTTGAACGCCAGCCACGACAGCTCGCGATTGTTGAAGCGACCGGACGGCAGGTCGGCGGAGGCATCGTGCTCGCCCACGAGGTCGCCCTCGGGGACGGAGTCCTCAGCCTCAATCACAGCGCCCATGGTGCACATAATGCCGCGTCATCGTGAACGGGGAAGTGCCCCGTCGCCGTGGACCACAGCTGCGGTGTGCTCGCCGAGACCTACCTGCGTGGCCGCAGCCAGGTCTGCGGCCGTGTCGACGTCGTGCCGCAGCCCCGCGCCGGCCGGCAATCGGGCCGCGAACGCGCCGTGTCGCGCGGCCGATCCCTCACCGAACCGGGGGTCGAGCTCGGTGCCCGGACGCGCCGTGAGCAGCGTCGTCCCGGTACCGGTGCGGTCGGGAACGAACGCGCTGTCGTGCTGCGCGGCCGAGGCCAGCGCCGCCACGAGTTCCTCGGGACGGAGAGCGGGCAGATCGCCCACCAGCGCCGCGACGCCATCGGCCGGCCAGTGTGCGCGGGCGTGGGCGGCTCCGTCGCGCAGCGCACCGTTGAGGCCTGTCGACCGCTGCACGAGCGAGATGCCCTCGCCCGCCTGATCGCCGACGACGAGGACCCGCGCGACCGGCGCGCTCGCACGAACCGCGGCGAACGTGTCAGCGCGGATCGCCGACACGAGCCGCTCGAACACCTCGGCCGGTACCGACTCGGCAAGCCGGCTCTTCGCGCTCGGCAGCGCGCGGATCGGCACGAGCACCGTCCACCTCACGTCGTTGCACCCGCACGTGTACCGACGGCCGACCCGATCGCGTCATGGACGAAGTGCAACTTCTGCAGCACCGTCGGCGTCAGCGCGAACGGATAGAGCGGGCCGGTGCCCATGCTGTCGTTGACCGCGTTCATCGCGAAGGTGAACGCGATCCAGGCCGGGGCCATTCCGTCGAAGTCGCTCGCCACGTCCACCGGGTCGACCGAGAGCCGGGTGTTCCACGCGACGTCGAGGTCGAGCGCGGGCCCGCTGATGTGGAACCCCCAGGCGTGGGCGGTCTGCATCGTGTCGCGGATGTGCAGGTAGTGCGCGAACGACTCGGCCCAGTCCTACCACGGGTGCGCAGCCGCGTAGTGACCGATGTGGTATCGGTCCACGACCTGTCGTCGGCCGCGTCGTCGTGCCGCTCGAGTGCCGTGGCGTAGTCGGCCCGCTCGTCGCCGAACAGCTCGCGGAACGCGTCGAGACGCGGTGTCGGCTCGACCAGGACCGTCCAATACAAGTGGCCGACCTCGTGACGCAGGTGGCCGAGCATCGTGCGGCTCGACAGCAGGTCGAACGCGAGCCCGTCCGTGGCCAACCCGAGAGCGCCGAGCTGGAACACCAGGCGTCGCTTGGCCCCCTCGGTAGTCGCGAACGCGGCGAGCGCCGCCGTGTCGTCGTCGGCCGGACGGGTGCGGGTCAGCGCACAACTACCGCGCAAGGGGTGACCGGACTCGGCGAGCCAGTTGCAATCGGCAAGCCCGGCGTTGGCGCAACGCGCCCGATCGCTCGGGACGACGACGAGGTCGGCAGGCGTGCGGTCGAAACCGAGCTCGGAATGACAGGTGAGGCAGCGGAAGTCCTCGAAGAACACCAGACTCCGACAGGTGCCGCACACAAAAGGGCGCATTGCATCCACGCTAACGCAACGGCCTGCAGGGGTTTGGCAGACTGCACAGGACCCAGGAGAGGAGCGATCGGGTTGCCGACGGCAAAACTGCGCAAGCCGGGCCACGGTGAGAAGCTCGGGCTTGCCTGGGCGATCGTCATGCTGGTCCTCTACGGCCCGTTCTCGCTGCTCATCCGCATCCGGTACCGCAACCTGACCAAGCTGCCGCAGACCGGCGGCGCGATCGTGGTGGTCAACCACATCTCGCACGTCGATCCGTTCCTCGCGGCGAAGATGATCATCGACGGCGGCCGGCGGCCACGCTTCCTGGCCAAGGACACGCTCTTCGACGTGTTCGCCGTCGGGGCGGCGATGCGGGGGATGGGGCACATCCCGGTCAAGCGCGGCACGGTCGACGCGCGGCAGTCCTTCGACGCCGCGGTACAGGCGCTCGCCGACGGCGGCATGATCGTGCTGCACCCGGAAGGCACCGTGACCCGCGACCCCGACGGCTGGCCGATGAACGGCAAGACGGGCGCGGCGCGCCTGGCGCTGCTGGCGCCGGACGTCCCCGTCATCCCGGTCGCCCAGTGGGGCGTGCAGAAGCAGATCGACCTCTATCGCAAGAAGCTCAGACTGATCCCTCGCCCACGCCACACGCTGTCCGTGGGTGACCCGATCGACCTGTCGGCCTACCGCGACCGTCCGGTCGACGCGGCGGCCCTGCGCGAGGTCACCGACTTCATCATGCGGCGTCTGCGCGACGACGTCGCGGAGCTGCGGGGCGAGCCCGCGCCGACCGGCCCGCTGTACAAGTGGACGCGGCCGGCGAACGGCCCGGTGCAGAAGTGAGAGCGGCCGTTCTCGGTGCGGGGTCGTGGGGGACGACCTACGCCAAGGTGCTCGTCGACGCCGGCAACGAGGTCACCCTGTGGTCGCGCCGGCCGGAGATCGCCGAGCTCGTCGACGCGCAACACGTCAATCCCGACTACCTGCCCGACGTCGAGCTGCCGTCGCAGTTGCGTGCCACCGCCGACGCCGCGGCGGCCCTCGACGGCGCCGATCTGGTCGCCATCGCCGTCCCGTCCCAGACACTGCGCGAGAACCTCCGCGCCTGGGCGGATCTGCTACCGCGCGGGGCCACGCTGGTCAGCCTGATGAAGGGCGTCGAACTCGGGACGAGCAAGCGGATGAGCGAGGTGATCACCGAGCTGGCCGACACCTCGGCCGAGCGCGTCGCCGTCGTCTCAGGGCCGAACCTCGCGCTCGAGATCGCCCGGCGGCAACCGACCGCGACCGTCGTCGCGTGCGTCGACGAGCAGACGGCCACCGCTGTGCAGCAGGCGAGCACGACCTCCTACTTCCGGCCGTACACGAACACCGACGTGATCGGCTGCGAGCTCGGCGGGGCGGTGAAGAACGTCATCGCCCTCGCGTGCGGCATCGCCCAGGGCATGGGGCTGGGCGACAACACCGTCGCGACGCTGATCACCCGCGGGCTGGCCGAGACCGCGCGACTGGGCGCTGCGCTCGGCGCCGACCCGCTGACCTTCGCGGGTCTCGCCGGGATGGGAGACCTCGTCGCCACCTGCGCCTCGCCGCTGAGCCGCAACCGCACCTTCGGTGAGCGCCTCGGCCGCGGCGAGACGCTGCCCCAGGCGCAGGCGGCAGCCCACGGCCAGGTCGCCGAGGGGGTCATGTCGTGCCGTGGCGTGCTCGATCTCGCGCACCGCGCCGTCGTCGAGGTGCCCATCACCGCCGCGGTCGAAGCCGTGTGCTTCCGGTCGCTGAGCCCGCGCACCGTGGGCGAATTGCTGATGTCACGATCGACCAAGAGCGAGGTGCGCTGACCGGGATCGGTCAGGTTTCACCCCACGAAGCGCCCGGATAGGGTCGGTGGTGATGACAAGAATTCGAGTGGCCGTCGTGTACGGCGGGCGAAGCAGCGAGCACGGCATCTCCGTCGTCTCGGCCGGCAGCGTCATCGCGGCCCTCGACCCGGAGCGCTACGAAGTCGTCCCGATCGGCATCAACCGCGCAGGTGCGTGGCTGCTGACCTCCGGCGACGCGGAGTCGATGCAGATCACTGGACGTACCGTGCCGGTCGTGTCCGAGGGCACCGCGGTCGTGCTGCCGGCCGACCCCACCGCCAACGGTCTGGTGACCCTCGAGCCACGCAACGGGGTGCAGGCCCTCGAGACGGTCGACGTCGTCTTCCCGGTGCTGCACGGACGCTTCGGCGAGGACGGCACGATCCAGGGCCTGTTCGAGATGGCCGGCGTGCCCTATGTCGGGCCGGGCGTGTTCGCGAGCGCGGCCGCGATGGACAAGGAATACACGAAGAAGCTGCTCGCAGCCGAGGGCCTCGACGTCGGCACGTACCGGGTGCTGAGGCGTCGTGATCCGGTGGTGACCGCAGACCTGGAACCACTGGGCCTGCCGGTCTTCGTCAAGCCCGCGCGCGCCGGTTCGAGTGTCGGGATCACCAAGCTCACCGACTGGGCGCGGTTGCCCGACGCGCTTGCCGCGGCGTTCGAGCACGACGACAAGGTGCTCGTGGAAGCGGCCGTGAGCGGCCGTGAGGTCGAGTGCGGTGTGCTCGAGGGACCCGACGGCGTGCCCGAGGCGTCCGTCCCGGCCGAAATCCGGTTGGTCGGCTCGCACGACTGGTACGACTTCGAGGCGAAGTACCTCGACGACGCCTGCGAGTTCGACGTGCCGGCGAAACTGTCGCCGGAGGTCACGCTCGCGGTGCGGGACAGCGCCTGCCGCGCGTTCGTCGCACTCGACTGTGCCGGGCTGGCACGCGTCGACTTCTTCGTCACGCCCGATGACCAGGTCGTCGTGAACGAGGTCAACACGATGCCCGGTTTCACGCCGATCTCGATGTTCCCACGCATGTGGGCCGCCTCCGGCGTCGCCTATCCGGAACTCGTCGACCGGCTCATCGCCGCGGCCCTGCGCCGAGCCCGCTCCTGAGGGAAGGTCAGGGCACGGGTCGGGGCGATCACCGATGTGGGGGCGCCCACCGCGACCGACACTGGACGCATGACAACCACGACCCCGCCACCGCCCGTCCTGCAACCGACGCGGCTCACCCGGCGCCGCCACGGCCGCATGCTGGGCGGCGTCTGCGGCGGCATCGCCGATTACTTCGGCATGTCGGCGAAGACCGTCCGCCTGCTGGCCGTGCTCTCGTGCCTGCTGCCCGGCCCGCAGTTCGTCGCCTACCTGATCGCGTGGGTGCTGATCCCGCAGCGGACGGACTGATCACTCGGGACGTACGCTCTGCTGCACGCTCCACGCATTGCCGTCGGGATCGGTGAAGTAGACGAACCGCCCCCAGGGGAGGTCTTCGACGTCGCCGACCTCGAGCCCGCGGTCGAGGAAGCCGGCGCGTTCGGCTTCGACGTCGGCGGTCACCAGCTGCAGGCCCTTGACCGAACCGGGCTCGGCGTCGGTGATGCCCTCACCGATCGCGATCGAGCAGGCCGAGCCGGGCGGGGTGAGCTGCACGAACCGCAGCTGGTCGTTGACGCGCTGATCGTGGTCGGCGTTGAACCCCGCCTTCTCGACGTAGAACGCCTTGGCCCGGTCGACGTCCTTGACGGGCACGATGACGAGTTCCAACCGTAGATCACTCATGAGCGCACGCTAGCGACTCGGTCTGACAACGCGGACGGTTCGCTCGCCAAGTACGCCGTAGCCGTCGAGGGCACTGCTCGGCCACCGCTCGTCCGGCCCGTAGGTGACGGTCGCGCCTTCACGTTCGAACAGGCGGACGTCGATCGCGCGCCCACGTCTGTCGACGAACGTGACGTGCCACGGTGCCTCGGCCTGGACGGCGAAACCGCGCAGGGTCAGATGCTGGGCGAGCACTGCCGCGTCGCTCGCCGTGACGAAGATGTCGAGGTCGTCGTGCCAGCGCGACTGCTCGCCGTGCTCGGCGTCGGCACCCCACCCGCCGGCGAGCCAGGCGACGATGCCGATGTCATCGGTCAGGTCGAGGAACGCGAGGACGTCCCGCAGCGACATCTCGCGCACGACAGCAACGATAGGGGAACTCCGCCTGCCGACCATGAGTGGCGCGTTTTGCCGGTGAGTGGCGCGAGTATTCCGCGCCACCTACGCATTTTCGCGCCACTCACGACGCGGTGGCGGGCGGGCGTCGGGTGCGTCAGGCGATCGTTCCGCTCGCCCGGAGATCGGACAGGTCGTCGTAGCCGAGATCGGCGAGCAGGGCCTCGGTGTCGGCGCCGATGGCGGTGAGCTCGCCGGCCCGCCCCGGGGTGGCCGAGAACTTCGGCGCGGCGTCGATCAGGGTCGCTTCGCCGACGTGTGTGTAGGAGCGCCGGGCCAGGTTGTGCGGGTGGTGCGGCGCCTCCTCCAGGGTGAGGACGGGAGCCACGCACGCGTCGGTGTCGGCGAAGTGCTCGGCCCACTCGTCGCGATCGCGCTTCTTGAACTCCGCCGACAGCACCTCGGCGCAGGCGCGCCACTGCGCCGGGTCGTGCGCCGACGGCGGGTCGGTCAGCCCCAGCCCGGCCACCAGCGCCTGCCAGAACTGCTGCTCCAGTGCGCCGACGGCCACGTAGCGCCCGTCCGCGCACTCGTAGCAGCGGTAGTTCGGCGCGCCGCCGTCGAGCAGGTTCACCGCGCGCCTGTCCTGCCAGCCGCCCATCGCGAGGAACGTGCGCGTCATCGAGCCGAGGTAGGCGGCACCCTCCGTCATCGCCGTGTCGACGACCTGCCCCTCACCGGTCGACCGCGCGTGCGTCAGCGCCGCGAGCAGCCCCGTCACGAGGAACATCGCGCCGCCGCCGAAGTCGGCGACGTAGTTGACGGGCGGCACCGGCGGGCCCTCGGCGGGGCCGATGCCGTGGAGCAGGCCGGTGACCGCGAGATAGGTGATGTCGTGACCCGCGGTGTGCGCGAGCGGACCCTCCTGGCCCCAGCCCGTCATCCGTCCGTACACGAGCTTGGGGTTGCGCATATGCACGTCGGACGGGCCGATCCCCAACCGCTCCGCCACTCCGGGACGGAATCCCTCGATCAGCAGGTCGGCCGTGGCGCACAGCCGCAGCACGATCTCGGCACCGCCCGGGCGGCGCACGTCGACCGCGAGAGAGCGACGTCCCCGTCCGAGCGGCCCGGCGGGAAGCGCGTCGAACGGTCCGGTCGCCGCGAGCTTGTCGATGCGCACGACCTCGGCGCCCAGGTCGGCGAGCAGCATCCCGGCGAACGGGACCGGCCCGATCGCCGGCAGCTCGACGACGCGGACACCCTCAAGCGGCCCCGGCACCCACGTCCTCCCTCAACTCCGCGAGTGGTCACTTACGCGTCGAGTGGTCAGCAATATCTGACCACTCGCGCGATAAGTGGCCACTCGCGAGGGGTGTGGCTGGAACGGGGTCAGAACGTCTCGCCGTTCTCGGCCTTCTTGCGCAGCAGCGGGTTCGGCTCGAACCGCTGGCCGTACTTGGACGCGAACTCCTCGGCACGCGCGACGAACGCTGCCACACCGCCGGGGAAACCGTTGATGTACTGCAGCACGCCACCGGTCCACGGCGGGAACCCGATGCCCATGATCGAGCCGATGTTCGCGTCGGCCGTGGTGATGAGGACGCCTTCTTCGACGCAGCGCGCCGATTCGACCGCCTCGATCACGAGCATCCGCTCGGAGAGTTCGTGCAGATCGATCGCACGCGGATCAACGCTCGTCGGGAAGGCCTCGGCGAGCCCGGACCACAGCCCGGTGCGCTTGCCCGCCTCGTCGTAGTCGAAGAAGCCCTTGCCGGCCAGGCGTCCCGGACGGCCGAGCTCGACCATCTTCTCGACGACGTCCTCGGCGGGGTGACGGACGTACGCGTCACCCATGGCCTCCCGACTCTCGTTGCGGATCTTCAGGAACAGCTCCATGTTGAGCTCGTCCGCGAGCTGCAGCGCACCGACCGGGTAACCGGCCTGCGTGGTCGCTTGCTCGATCGTCATCGGCGCCACGCCCTCGCCCAGCATCGCCAGCGCCTCGTTGACGAACGTGCCGATGACGCGCGAGGTGAAGAAGCCGCGACTGTCGTTGACGACGATCGGCGTCTTCTTGATCTGCTTCGAATAGTCGAGCGCGCGCGCCAGCGTGGCGTCGGACGTCTCGTCGCCCCGGATGATCTCGAGCAGCGGCATCTTGTCGACGGGGGAGAAGAAGTGCAGGCCGATGAAGTCAGCCTTGCGCTGAACGCCCTCGGCCAGGCCCGTGATCGGCAGCGTGGACGTGTTCGAGCCGAGCACGGCGTCGGGCAGCACGACCTTCTCGGCCTCGCCGAACACCTCATGCTTGAGCGACTGCTTCTCGAACACCGCCTCGACGATCAGGTCGCAACCCTCGAGCTTCGCGTAGTCGTCGGTCGGCGTGATGCGGGCGAGCACCTCGTCGGCCTTGTCCTGCGTGAGCTTGCCGCGGGAGACGGCCTTGTCGAGGATCTTCTGCGAGTACGCCTTGCCCTTCTCGGCGGCCTCCTGCGAGACGTCCTTCAGCACGACCTCGATGCCGTTGCGGGCCGACACGTAGGCAATGCCGGCGCCCATCATCCCGGCGCCGAGCACGGCGACCTTCTTCGCCGGCTTGGGTTCGAAGCCGTCCGGACGCGACCCGCCGGCGTTGATCGAGTTCAGGTCGAACCAGAACGCCTGGATCATGTTCTTCGCGACCTGGCCCTTGGCGAGGTTGACGAAGTAGCGGCCCTCGATGTCGAACGCCGTGTCGACGTCGACGCTCGCTCCCTCGACCGCCGCGCACATGATGTGGTGCGGTGCGGGCATCGGCGCGCCCTTGAGCTGCTTGCGCAGGTTGGCCGGGAACGCCGGCAGCATGCCCGCCAGCTTCGGGTTGGACGGCGCGCCGCCGGGCATGCGGTAACCCTGCGCGTCCCACGGCTGGACGGCGGCGGGATTCGCCATGATCCATGCACGTGCGGCGTCGAGCATCGCCTCGGGCGAGTCGGCGACCTCGTCGACCAACCCGAGACCGACCGCCTCCGCCGGCTTGTAACGCTGACCCTGCAGCAGCACCTTCATCAGCGCGTCCGCGATGCCGAGCATGCGCACAGTGCGCACCACGCCGCCGGCGCCCGGCAGCAGGCCGAGGGTGACCTCGGGGAACCCGAACTGCGACTTGGGGTTGTCGAGCGCGACACGGTGGTGGCAGGCGAGCGCGATCTCGAGACCGCCGCCGAGCGCCGCACCGTTCAGCGCCGCGACGACCGGCTTGCCGAGCGTCTCGAGCCGACGCAGGTCGGCCTTGATCTTCTTGACGCCGGCAGCGAACTCGGCGGCGTTGTCGTCGTTCACCTGAGCGAGCAGCTTCAGGTCACCGCCGGCGAAGAACGTGTCCTTCGCCGACGTGATGATCACGCCGGTGATCGAGTCCTTCTGCTCGACGAGCTTGTCGACCGTCGACGCGAGTGACGAGCGGAAGTCGTCGGTCATCGTGTTCGCGCGCTGGTTCGGATCGTCCAGCGTGAGCGTGACGATGCCGTCGGCGTCCTGGTCCCAACGGATGGTGCCGAGCGACGCTTGCGGAGCGAAAGTGTTGTCGGTCATGCTCAGACCCTCTCAACGATCGTCGCCACGCCCATGCCGCCGCCGACGCACAGCGTCGCGAGGCCGTAGCGCAGGTCGCGGGCCTCGAGCTCGTCGACGAGCGTGCCGAGGATCATCGCGCCGGTCGCACCGAGCGGGTGACCGAGCGCGATCGCGCCGCCGTTCACGTTGATCTTCTCGTGCGGGATGCTCGAGGTCCTTCATGAACTTGAGGACGACCGCGGCGAACGCCTCGTTCAGCTCGAACAGGTCGATGTCGTCGACCGTGAGCCCGGCCTTCGCCAGCGCCTTCTGCGCGGACGGGGTCGGGCCGGTCAGCATGATCGTCGGCTCGGTCGCCGCGACGCCGACCGACACGATGCGGGCGCGCGGCGTGAGGCCGTTCGCCGTGCCGGCCTGCTCGCTGCCGATGAGCACCAGTCCGGCGCCGTCGACGATGCCGGACGAGTTGCCGGGCGTGTGGACGTGGTTGATCTTCTCGACCCAGTGGTACTTCTGCAGCGCCACCGCGTCGAAGCCGCCCATGTCGCCGATCGCGGCGAAGCTCGGCTTGAGCCCGGCGAGCGACTCGACGGTGGTTCCCGCGCGCGGGAACTCGTCGACCTCGAGCACGGTCTGGCCGTTGATGTCGACGACGGGGATGACCGACCGGGCGAAGTTGCCGTTCGCGATGGCCTTCGCGGCGCGGTCCTGCGACTCGGCGGCGTAGGTGTCGACGTCGGTGCGGCTGAAGCCCTCGAGGGTGGCGATCAGGTCGGCGCTGACGCCCTGCGGGACGAAGCTGGTGTCGTAGGCGGTCTGCGGGTCCATGGCCCAGGGGCCGCCGTCGGAACCCATCGGGACCCGCGACATCGACTCGACGCCGCCGGCGATCAGCAGGTCCTCCCAGCCCGAGCGCACCTTCTGCGCGGCGATGTTCACGGCCTCGAGGCCGGAGGCGCAGAAGCGGTTGATCTGGGTGCCCGGCGCGGACGTCTCGTACCCCGCGGCCAGCGCGGCGGTGCGGGCGATGTCGGCGCCCTGCTCGCCGATCGGCGAGACGCAGCCGAGCACGACGTCCTCGACGGCGGACGGGTCGAGCCCCGGGTTGCGCTTGCGCAACTCCTCGAGCAGGCCCACGACGAGCGAGACCGGCTTGGTGCCGTGCAGTGATCCGGTGTTCTTGCCGCGCCCGCGCGGGGTGCGGATGGCGTCGTAGACGAACGCTTCGGTCATGGACCGTCCTCCGAGGAATGGCAGGTGGCTGATGTTGTCCAGTATTACTGTCACAGTCATAGCGCGCCAGTGAAGGTGTCCTATGTCTACAGTGGCGGCTATGGCCCTACCGGCGCGCACCGCTGCCGAGTCGAACGCCGACGAGTTCACCATCGACGAGCTCGCGGCACGTACCGGTCTGACCGTACGCACGGTGCGCTTCTACGCAACGCAGGGTCTGCTGCCGCCGCCCGAGCGGCGCGGGCGGGTCGCCTACTACGGCCCGGTGCACCGGCTGCGTCTCGAACTGATCCGCGCGCTGCAGGACCACGGCTACACGCTCGCGGCGATCGAGCGGGTGCTGGCGCGGGTGCCGCTCGACGCCGAGCCCGCCGAGTACGCGGTGCAGTCGGCCGTCCTCGCGCCGTGGCTGCCCGAGCCGCCGGAGCAGTACGACCGCGCCGCGCTCGAACGCCGGGTCGGACGGCGCATCAGCGACGAGGAGCTGCGCTATCTCGAGCAGGTCGGCGCGCTCGAGCGCGTCGATTCCGACGCCGGCGACGCCTTCCGCACGTCCACCGCCGTGCTCGGGCACGCCCTGGAGCTGCTCGCGCTGCCCGTCCCCGTCTCGGTGCTGCGCGATTCCGCGGCGATCATCGACGAGCACGCGACCGCGGTCGCCGAGGGCCTGACCGAGGTGTTCATCACGGCGATCTGGGGGCCCTACCAGCGCGGTGAGCTCGACTCCGAGCAGGTCGTGGCGATGCTCGCCCGGCTGCGCCCGCTCGCCGTCCAGGGGCTGGTCAGCGCGTTCGGACGTGCCGCCGACCGTGCCGCCCGCCGCGGCCTCGACCGCCCCACCTGACCGCTACTTGCGGCGGGTGCACAGCCGGGGACGGGGAGCCGTCGGTGTCTGGACGCACACCGGTTTCGGCAGCACCTTGCGCACGGCGTCCATGATCGGGCCGAGCGGTGGCTGGCGGTAGGACGACGGCACCGTGACGTCGAGGTACACCGAGCGGTCGATGACGGTGAACGTGGTCGCCGAGGACGCCTTGTCGGGCAGCACCAGCACCGAGTCGACCTCGAACAGCTCGGCCGACAGCGACGGGTTCAGCTTCGCTCGGGCGGGACACGCCGCACCGCAGCACGATCGCCGGATCGCCCCAGGCCACGATCGACGGACGAGGGCGGGGTCGGACGTGGTGCGGCGCAGGTCGAGACCGGCCAGGCGCAGCGGCAGTGCGCTGATCACCTGCGCGCACGTCGAGACGGTGGGCCCGGACGTGTCGGCGGGCGCGCCCACGCTCACGGCGGGCAGCACCGACCGGACGCCGACGGGCCGGACTGCGCGCCGCCGGACTGCGAGCCGGCACCACCGAGCAGCAGCCCGGCGACGATGACGACCGGGACGGCGACGGCGGTGGCGATCAGCGCCGCGCGACGGGTTGCAGGGTCGATCTGAGGTCCCTAGAGGTGCACGACCGGGCAGGTCAGCGTGCGGGTGATCCCCGCGACCGCCTGGACGTTGGCCACCACGAGCTTGCCGAGGTCGTCGACGGTCTCCGCCTCGGCACGCACGATCACGTCGTAGGGCCCGGTGACGTCCTCGGCGTTCGTGACGCCGGGCAGCTTGCCGATCTCCTCGGCGACCGACGCCGCCTTGCCGACCTCGGTCTGGATCAGGATGTAGGCATTGACGCTCACGGGGTGTCCTCTCGTCGTCGCCTCGTCGGGACCGGTAGAACGTAGCGTGGCATGCGGGCAACCAAGGGGGTTGGGGTCATCACTGTTTCGGAACTCGGCGAGTTCGGGCTCATCAAGCGGGTCACGGCGGCCATGGGGCCTGCGCAGACCACGCTGGTCGGCCCCGGCGACGACGCCGCGGTCGTCGCCACGGCCGACGGACGGGTCGTCGCCTCGACCGACCTGCTGATCGAGAACCGGCACTTCCGCCGCGACTGGTCGAGCGCGAACGACATCGGGCACAAGGCGGCCGCGCGCAACTTCGCCGACATCGTCGCGATGGGTGCGGTGCCCACCGCGCTGCTCGTCGGCTTCGGCGGTCCGGGCTCGCTCGAGGTCGACTGGGTCGACGCGCTGGTCACGGGCATGCGCGAGGAGTGCGGCGAACGTCGGCGCGGCAGTCGTCGGCGGCGACGTCACCGAGGCCGACGTCGTCATGCTCGGCATCACCGCGCTCGGCGACCTGCAGGGACGCGCCCCGGTGACGATCGCCGGTGCCCGCGTGGGCGACGTGGTGGCTGTCGCTGGTCGGCTGGGCTGGGCCGCCGCGGGCTTCGCGGTGCTCGGACGGGGGTTCCGCTCGCCGGTGTCGGTGGTGTCCGCGCATCGCCGTCCCGAACCGCCCTACCAGCAGGGCGTGGTCGCGGCCGATCTCGGCGCGACGTCGATGACCGACGTCAGCGACGGCCTGGTCGCCGATCTCGGCCACATCGCCGAGGCCAGCGGCGTGCGTATCGACCTGCGCGGCGACGCGCTGGAGGTCCCGGCCAAGCTGCGCGAGGTCGGCGCCGCACTCAACGTCGATCCGCTGGTGTGGGTGCTCACCGGCGGCGACGACTACGCGCTGGCCGCGACGTTCCCGAACGGCACCCGGCTGCCCGAGCCCTGGACCGTGATCGGCCTGGTCGGCGAGGGCGAGGGCGTGCGCGTCGACGGGCGGCGCTGGCCGCAGGGCGGGCACGAGCACTTCCGCTGATGGTCTTCACGATCGAGCCGCGCGGGTTCGACCATCCCGACGCGGCCGCGCTCATCGCGCAGGTGCAGGCGTTCTACGAGCGCATCTACGGCGGCCACGACGGCGACCTGCATGGACGCGCACGAGTTCGCGCCGCCGGACGGGCTGTTCCTCGTCGGCTACCTCGACGGCGCGCCGGTCGCGTGCGGCGGGTGGCGGCGCCGCACGGCCCGCTCGGTCGAGATCAAGCGCATGTACGTGGCCGACGGCGCCCGGCGGCACGGCCTCGCCCGGCGGATGCTCGCCGAACTCGAACGCACCGCGGCGGCAGCCGGTGCTGAGCGGATCGAGCTCAACACCGGCTACCGCCAGGGCGACGCGATGCGGTTCTACGAGGCCAACGGCTACCGGCCCACAGCCGACCGCTACGGCCACTACGCCGAGATCGACGGCGCGTACTTCTTCGCCAAGGACCTCGCGGGTTAGGCGAGGTTCGCCGCCGCCCAGAAGGAATCGGTCGCGCCCCGCACCAGCAAGCGGGCCGACCGGCACGACGAGCCGGTCACGGCCGAACCGATGTGCAGCACGTAGACGCCCTCGCCGGCCTTGCTCCCGCCGCGTCCCGATCGAGTACGTCAGGTCGCTCGGCGCTCGGCGACCAGCCGAAACCGCCGGGCCAGTCGGCCTGCACCGGCGAGTTGAGCTCGCAGCGCACGGTGGGACGTGCCGGCGGTCCGCTCGTCGTCCACAGCCGCACCACCGGTTCCGCGGTGTTCGGCGAGATGCCGCCGCTGGCGAGCCTGCCCTTGCGCAGTGCCGGTGTGCCGAAGGTCGAGTCGGCGGCGTCGCCCGAGCTGCACCCACATCTTCGCCGTGTGGCTCGGCAGGTCGGCGTAGTAGAACGCCTGCAGTCCGACCTGGTCGTTGTCGAGCAGCACTCGCGCTGTTGTTCACCCACATGCCCATCTCGATGCCGGCGGCGTCGCCGTTGCTGCGCTTGAGGAGCGCTGGCGCCGGTGCCGTTGGTGTTGATGACGAGCGTTTCGTACCCGATGCCGCCCGTGCAGTCGGCTCCGAGCAGGTTCTCGAGGATGGTGTAGACGATGTGCTTCCCGTCCGGCGAGACAGCCGCGTTGAAGATCCCGCGCGGCTGCCACACCGTGTGGCACGGCGCGGTGTCCACCGTGCTGCGGTCCGAACTGCATCGCGTGAATCGTGCGGATCTTCTTGCCGTTGCGGTTCAGCACGTGCAGGTAGCCCTGGGTGTTCATCGCCGACACCCGCTGGTTGCGGATCGCCACGATGATCTTGCCGTTGCTCGAGGCGGACGGGCTGTGGTAGCCGATACCGCCGGTGCGGTCGCGGGTCGCCGATGCGCCGTCGCGCGTGATCCTGCGGGTCGTGCGCCCGTCCGGGGTCACCGCGTAGATGTCGTGGTTCTTGACGTACAGGATGCTGCCTGCGGGCGTCGAGGCGGACGCTGCTCCGGCAGCGGTCAGCGAGACACCGGTCGTGGCGCCGAGGGTGAGAGCAAGTACCAGGATCGAGCGCATCCCACCCCGTGCGCTGGATCGTGTCGTTGTCGTCATGCGATCACGATCGGGCACCGGCGCCCGCTGCTTCGACGCATAGTTGCGCCACGTTCTCGACAGTGGTCAGTTCGGACGCACAGTGGTCAGGCACATCTGACCACTGCGGCCCGGACTAACCACCGTCGGCGAGGCCGTGGCGGCGCGCGAGGACGACCGCTTCGGACGTGGTGCTCGCGCCGAGCGCGCGCCGCGCCGAGGCCAGGCGCCGGTCGGCGGTGCGGCGAGACAGGTGCAGCGCCCTCGCCGCCTCGCCGAGGCTGGCGCCGCCGACGAGCTGCGCCAGCAGGGCCCGTTCGTCCGCGCTCAGCACGAGGCCGGTAGCGGGCGGGTCGACCCGGTGGTCGAGCTGCCCCAGCCGGCGCAGGTCGTCGCAGAGCTGGTCGATCACCTCGCGGTCGCCCGTCCCGAGCACCACGAGGTCGCAGCCGCGCACGGCGGCCAGCACGGCCTGCGCGGCCGACGCGGCGTCGGCGACGACGCCGACCCGCACGGCACCGGGCGGCGCCGGCCCGTCCCACCCCTCGACCAGCGGGCCGCCGAATCCGACGGCGAGCGCGCGGGCGGTGGCCGCCTCGGCACGTTCGAGCACGACGAAGCGCGCCATGTCAGCCCGGCCCGGCGCTGGCGAGGGCGGCGGCGTGGGTGCGCCCGGTCGCGCCGAGCTTGGCGACCGCGGACGCGAGCTGCGAGACGACGGTGTGCCGCGAGATGCCGAGCCGCTGGGCGATCTGGGCGTTGGTGAGGCCGTCACCGACCAGGCGCAACAGTTCGCGCTGGCGGCCGGTGAGCAGATCACCGGGGTCGCGGGTGCGCGGTGCCGAGCGGCGCACCCCGGCAGCGCGCAGCGAGCGGTGCACCCGGCCGAGCAGCGGCAGCATTCCGAGCGCGGCGATACGGCGTTCGGCGTCCTCGAGGATCTCGACCGCCCGCGCGGTGTCGCCCGCGCGCCGCGTCGCCTCGCCGAGGGCCCACAGGCACCGCAGCTCGCCGCGCCGGTGGTACGGCGCCCACAGCCGCGGCCGCCGTGGCGAACGGCTCGCGCGCGTCCGCACCGGCGACCAGGCGCCGGACGCCCTCGGTCTCGGGACGGACCGCCTTGAGCATCGTGTACGGGTGGTCCGGTGCCGCAGGGCCGGGATCGATCCCGAGGTCGCAGCAGGCCCACGCCCGGGCCACGCGGAAGAATTCGACGTTCGGGTCGTTCTCCGGGTGGGCCAGCATTCGGTCGGCGACCTCGAGCGTCCGCGCGGGCCGGCCGCCCCACAACGCGGCCTCGGCGTCGATCCAGGCAGCCGCGGTGCGGCCCTTGTAGTCGTCGGTGAACGCCTCGGCCGCGCCCAGCCGCCGCGCGCTGTCGATCCGACCGACGTCGAGCAGCGTGATGCACAGTGTCTCGAGGATGATGTCGTGCGCCCGCTTCTCGCGCACCCGTTCCAGCAGGTCGTTGGCCACGGCGAGGACCCGCGCGTACTCGCCGGCGTGGAACTCGAGCGTGGTCAGCACGACGGCGAAGCCGTGCTCCCACTCGCCCAACCCGAGTGCCCGGGCCCGCGCGATGACGTCCTCGCAGGTCGCCCGGCCCGCTGCCGGATCGCCGGCCGACTCGTGGTGGCTGACCAGGTTGTTCGCGGCGAAGAACTCGGTGCTCATGTCGCCTGCGGCGCGCGCGGCAGTCATCGCCTCGTGCAGCAGCGCAGCACCCTCGGGATGGTCGGCGACGGTCAGCGCGGTGCCGTGCAGGTACTGCGCACGCGGCACGTCGACGCCCGTACGGACGCGCGAGGTCGAGGGCGGCCCTCGAGGCGCGCAGGCCCTCCTCGATGTCGGTCTCGATGAAGATCGGCACCCGCGAGCGCTCGATCCGCAACCGCACCTCGACGTCGCTGCCGGTGCCCGCGACCAGCTCGAGCCCGGCGTCCAACCACCGGCGCAGACCTTCGTTGTCGCCGGCCGTCCAGGCGCCGCGGGCGCGCAGCAGGCACGCCTGCGCACGCGCGGCCCGGTTCGCCGGGTCGATCAGCTCGAGGACGGCGACCATGCCGTCCCAGTCGTGGACGAGCTCCAGCGCGTGCGCGGCGCGCAGGCGCAGCTCGTCGGCGTCGGACCCCGTGACGCACGCGGCGGCGACACCGAGGTGCGCGGCCCGCTCGCCCGCGCGGTCGGTGCGCTCGGCCGCCCGCATCGCGGCGGCGTAGGCACGCTCGCGGTCACCGCCCAGCTGCAGGTGCCGCGCCGCCTCGCCGTCGTCGCGCACGACGCGGGCAAGGGCGAGGTGCAGTTCCGTGCGCTCGTCCGGATCGAGCAGATCGACCATCACCTCGGCCAGCAGGGCGTGCCGAACGGCGATGCCGGTGGCGTCGGGCACGACGAGGTCGGCCTCGAGCAGGCTCTTGACGCCGGCCTCGTCCAGTTCCGCGAAGCCCATCGGACGCCCGGCGAGCGCCAGCATCGCGAACGTCTCGCGGCCGACCGTGTCGAGCTTGCGCAGCCGGGCGGCGATGGCCAGGCGCAGGCTGGCCGAGGGCTCGCCCGAGACGGTCAGCTCGCGCAGCAGCAGCGGGTTGCCGCCGGTGCGGTCGATGACGCGCCGCACGGCGCTGGCACTGAGGTCGGGACGCAGCAGGCGCACCACGGCACCGGCGTCGTCGAAACCCAGGGGCGCCAGCCGGACCTGCGCGAACCCGGCCGCGCGCAGCCGGTCGAGGACGGCCTGGGCGGATCCGTCCCCGCGGCGGACGCCGGCCAGCAGCCCGACCCGGCCGGCCAGCAGCGTCGCCACCTCGACCGTGGCGGCGTCGGCCCACTGCAGGTCGTCGAGGAGCAGCACCCCGCTGCCGATCCGCTGCTCGACGGTTGTGGCGACCGCGGTCGGGTCACCCTCGCCCATCGAGGTGCCCAGGGCGCGTTCGAGCGGCAGGTACTGCATCCACGACAGCGTTGCCAGCCCGCCGCCCTCGAACACCGGACGCCCGCTCGCCGACGCGCACTCACGCAGCAGCGTGGTCTTGCCGATGCCCGCCTCGCCGACGACGACGGTCGGACGGTCGTCGGCGAGCAGCCGGGCGAGCTCGGCCAGCGCACCGTCCCGGCCCACGACGTGTCGAAGCACGCATAGATCATGACAAGAACGACAACAGCCCGCCTCCGCGACGGGAGAACGGGCTGTCGGTTGACGCGGCCGGTGGGACCGGCGGGACTCTCCTAGCCGCGGACGACCTTGCCGGCCTTCAGGCAGGACGTGCACACCGTGATCCGGCGCCGGGTGCCGGGCGCGACGAGCGCGCGGACCTTCTGCACGTTCGGGTTCCACCGGCGGTGGGTCCGGCGGTGGGAGTGCGAGACGGACATGCCGAAGCCGGGCCCCTTGCCGCAGACATCGCAGACGCTGGCCACAATGGCCTCCTTGGACGTGCCGATTCAGTGAACGGGCCCGGGTCGAGTGATGTCCGGGCAACCGGAGCAGTCTAACCGGTGCGCTCGCGTGGTCGCAAAAGTGCCTGCCCGCCCGCACAGCGCGGGCGCGCCGTCGTTTCGTCAGGATCAGGAAGTATTGTCACGCGAACCGGAGCGGGGGGTGCACGTGCCAGAGGCGTTGGGCGCTCTCGACGCTGCGGCCGTCTGCGAGTGGGCGCGGGCGGCGTGGGCCTCACTCGACGCGCACCGGGCCGAGATCGACGTGCTCAACGTGTTTCCCGTACACGACAGCGACACGGGCACGAATCTCGCCACGACCATGCAGGCCGCGCTGGTCGCCGTCGAGCGCGATGCCTCCCACGGTGACGTCGACGGCGCCGCCGCCCTCCGCGCGCTGGCCCGGGGTGCCGTACTCGGAGCCAGCGGCAACTCGGGCAACATCGTGGCCCAGCTGCTGCGCGGCATGGCCGACGCCGCCACCGCGGCCGGCGCGTGCGACGCCCGGGCGTTGCGTGCCGGGCTGTTGCTCGGGGCGGCGGAGGCGCGGTCGGCGGTGGCCGAACCCGTCGAGGGGACGATCCTCACCGTCGCTGCCGCCGCCGGCGCAGCCGTCCCCGACGACGTGCTCACCCCGGCGCAGGTGGCCGGGCTCGCCCTCGCCGCGGCGGACGAGGCGCTCGGACGCACTCCGGAGCAGTTGCCCGCGCTGGCCCGCGCGGGGGTCGTCGATGCCGGTGGTCAGGGGCTCGTGCTGATCCTCGAGGCGCTCGTGCGCACGATCGGCGGTGAGCGGGTCGACATCGCCCCGGTGCCCACCCTCGACGCGGTGCCGCACCAGCACACCCCGGGCGGCGGCGCGTTCGAGGTGCAGTACCTGCTCGACCTCGTGGCCGGCGAGACCGAGGACGCCGCCGGCGCGCTGCGCGCCGAGCTGGCCCGGCTCGGCGACTCGGTGGTCGTGGTCGGCACCGGCGAGGGCACGTTGTCGATCCACGTCCACACCGACGACGCCGGAGCCGCGGTGGAGGCCGGAATCGCTTGCGGCCGGCCCTACCGCATCTCGGTGTCACCGCTGGTTCCCGCGTCGCCCGGCACTGCGCCGAAGCCGGGCGCCGTCGTGGCGGTGACACCCGCCGCGGGCCTCGCCGCGCTGTTCGCGGGCGAGGGCGTCGAGGTGGTCACGGGCGAGCAGATCGGGCCGGCCGAGGTGGTGACCGCGGTGGTTGCGAGCGGGGCGCGTGAGGTCGTGCTGCTGCCCAACGACGCCGAGATCGCCGCCCTGGTCGAGGCGGCCGCCGACGAGCTGCGCGCACGGGACGTGCGGGTGGTCGTCATCCCCACCCGGTCGCCGGTGCAGGGCCTGGCGGCGATCGCGGTCCACGACGCCGGCCGCCGCTTCGACGACGACGTGGTCGCGATGGCCGAGGCGGCTGCGGCCACACGGTTCGCCGAGATCAGCGTGGCCGAGCACGAGTCGCTCACCTCGGCCGGCATCTGCCAGGCCGGCGACATGCTGGGCCTCATCGACGGCGAAGTGGTCGACATCGGTCAGGACACCGACTCGGTCGCGCTGGCGGTCATCGACCGACTGCTCGGGGTGGGTGCCGAACTGATGACCGTGCTCGTCGGTGCCGACGCGCACCCGGGCCTCGGCGAGGTCGTGCGTCGCCACGTCCGCGACCGCACGCCCCTGACCGAGGTGACCGTCTACGACGCCGGGCAGACCGGCCGTCCGCTCATCATCGGAGTGGAATGACGATCACGCTCGACTCGTCGATCGCCGACGCCGTCGGCGGCCGAACCGCGAAGCCGATCGAGAAGGGCCTCGGCCTGCACACGGTGGGGGAGTTGCTGCGGCACTACCCGCGCCGGCTCGCCGAGCGCGGCGAGCTGACCAACCTGGACGAGCTGCGCGTCGACGACGAGGTCACGGTGCTCGCCACGGTGAAGAAGGCCGTGATGGTGGGCAAGCCGCCCGGCCAACGTGCCGTCGTCACCGTCAGCGACGGACGGGGCGAGCTCGATCTCGTCTTCTTCGGCGGCAGGCGCGTGGAGTGGCGCGTCAAGCAGGCGGTTCCCGGCACGGTCGGCCTGTTCTCCGGCAAGGTCGGCGTGTTCAACCAGCGCCGCCAGCTCGTGCACCCCGAGTGGCAGCTGCTGCCCGACGACACGCTGGCCGCCCACGAGGCCGACGCCTTCGCGGGAGCGCTGATCCCGGTCTACCCGGCCACCAAGGAGGTCCGGTCGTGGACGATCGCGAACTCGATCGCGCACGTGCTCGACCTGCTCGACCCGTTGCCCGACCCCGTCCCGGCGGAGATCCGTGCGCGCCACAACCTGCTCGGCCTCGACGCGGCGCTGCGCAACGTCCATCGGCCTGACGACCGGTCGCAGTGGTGGCAGGCCAAGCAGCGACTGAAATGGGACGAGGCCTTCGCGCTGCAGCTTGTGCTCGCGCAGCGGCGCCGCGCCGCGTCACTCAACCCGGCGCAGGCCCGGCCGCGCATCACCGGAGGCCTGCTCGACGCGTTCGACGAGCGCCTGCCGTTCGAGTTGACCGCGGGGCAGCGCGAGGTCGGCGCGACCATCGAAGCCGAACTGGCCGCCGAGCATCCGATGCAGCGCCTGCTGCAAGGCGAGGTCGGCTCGGGCAAGACGGTCGTCGCGCTCCGGGCGATGTTGCAGGCGGTCGACGCCGGCGCGCAGGCAGCGCTGCTGGCCCCGACCGAGGTGCTCGCCGCGCAGCACGCCCGCACGATCGAGGCCATGCTCGGTCCGCTGGCGCTCGCCGGACAACTCGGCGGCGCCGAGACGGCGACCCGGGTCGTGCTGCTCACGGGGTCGCTGGGCGCGGCCGCGCGCAAGGCCGCGTTGCTCGACGCCGCGTCCGGGGCGGCGGGCATCGTCGTGGGCACGCATGCGCTCATCCAGGAGCACGTGCAGTTCGCCGAACTCGGTCTCGTCGTCGTCGACGAGCAGCACCGGTTCGGCGTCGAGCAGCGCGACGCGCTGCGGGCCAAGGCAGAAGTCCCGCCGCACCTGCTGGTCATGACGGCCACGCCGATCCCGCGCACGGTCGCGATGACTGTGTTCGGCGACCTCGAGACCTCGACGCTGACCGAGCTCCCCGCCGGACGCGCCCCGATCGCGACCTCGGTCGTTCCCGTCGGTGAGAAGCCGGCCTGGCTGGAGCGCGCGTGGGCGCGCATCCGCGAGGAGGTCGAGGCCGGCCGGCAGGCGTACATCGTCTGCCCGCGCATCGGCGCCGACATGACCGACTTCGAGTCGGACATGGCCGACATCGAGCTTCCCGAGGAGGAGGTCGAGGGCCGGCGGCCACCGGTCGCGGTCAGCGACCTGCTGCCGATGCTCGTCGAAGGCCCGCTGCGTGGGCTACGGCTGGCGGCGCTGCACGGCAAACTGACGCCGGACGAGAAGGACCGCACGATGACCTCGTTCGCCGCCGGCGCGATCGACGTGCTCGTCGCGACGACCGTCATCGAGGTCGGCGTCGACGTCCCCAACGCCACCGTGATGATTGTCATGGACGCCGACCGGTTCGGCGTCTCGCAGTTGCACCAGCTCCGCGGGCGGATCGGGCGCGGTGGCCATCCCGGACTGTGCCTGCTCGTCACCGACGGTGCCGAGGGCGCCCCGTCGCGCGAGCGACTCGACGCGGTCGCGGCGACCACGGACGGGTTCGCGCTCGCCCGCCTCGACGTCGAACAGCGTCGCGAGGGCGATGTGCTCGGCGTCGCGCAGTCCGGCGGGCGGTCACAGCTCAAGCTGCTCTCGCTGCTGCGCGACGAGGACCTGATCGTGGCGGCGCGCGCGGAGGCGAGCACCGTGGTGGCCGCCGATCCCGCCCTGACCGAGCATCCGGCGCTCGCCGCGCAGGTCGCCGCCCTCGTGGCCGACGAGCAGGCCAGCTACCTCGACAAGTCGTGACCCGCATCGTCGCGGGTGCCGCCAAGGGCCGCCGCCTCGCGGTGCCCGCCCGCGGCACCCGTCCCACGTCCGAGCGGGCGCGCGAGGCGCTGTTCAACACGCTGCGCGCCCACCTCGAGCTCGAGGGCGCCGCGGTGCTCGACCTGTACGCGGGCAGCGGGGCCGTCGGGCTGGAGGCGCTCTCGCGCGGCGCGGCCCGCGCGGTGTTCGTCGAGTCCGATCGGCGCGCCGCCGACGTGCTGCAGCGCAACGTCGACTCGGTCGGCCTGCCCGGTGCCGAGGTGCGGCGGCGCGCGGTCGACGCCGTGCTGGGCGGGCCGGCCGAGCCGTTCGACCTGGTGTTCGCCGACCCGCCCTACGAGCTGCCCGACACGGGCATAGCCGCGATGCTCGCCGCCCTGGCCGGCAACGGGTGGCTCGCCGCTTCGGCGACGGTCGTCGTCGAACGCTCCGCCCGCACGCCCGAACCCGCGTGGCCGCAGGGGATTGCGCTCGTCACACAACGCCGCTACGGAGAGGGTCTGCTTTGGTACGGTCGCGCTCAACATGCCTGAAAACGTGACCCGCCGCGCGGTGTGCCCCGGCTCGTTCGACCCGGTGACCAACGGCCACCTGGACATCATCGGCCGGGCCGCACAGCTCTACGACGAGCTGACCGTCGCCGTGTTCGTCAACCAGGCCAAGTCGAGCCTGTTCAGCGTGGAGGAGCGCCGCGAGCTGCTCGAAGAGGTCACCGCGCAGTACGGCAACGTGCGCATCGACAGCTTCGAGGGCCTGGTCGTCGACTACTGCAAGGAGCACGGGATCGCGGTGATCGTGAAGGGCCTGCGCGCGGTCAGCGACTTCGACTACGAGCTGCAGATGGCCCAGATGAACCGCGGCCTGGCCGGGGTCGACACGCTGTTCATGCCGACTAACCCGGAATACAGCTTCCTCGCATCTAGCCTGGTGAAGGAAATAGCCAAATGGGGCGGTGACGTCTCGTCCCTCGTCCCGTCCAACGTGCTCAAACGCCTCATCGATCGAACCAACGGCGCCTAGGACCTCACTGGGATCTGGACCGCGGCGCCGAGAGCAACAGCGAGGTGCCCATGACAGACCAGTCCCTGCGCCGTGCCGACGAGCTGCTGACCGAGTTGGTCGAGCAGGTCGAGACCGCGCGCTCGATGCCGATGTCGTCCTCCTGCGTCCTGCCGCGCGAGCGCCTGCTCGACCTGCTCGACGAGCTGCGCGAGGTGCTGCCTCCCGAGATCGACGAGGCCCGCAAGATCATCGAGAGCCGCGACGCGCTGCTGCACGACGCCTACGCCGAGGCGAGCTCGGTGCGCGAGAAGGCCGCCGCCGAGGCCGACGCGATGGCCGCCAACGCCGAGACCCGCGCCGAGGCGATCGTCCACGACGCCGAGGTGCAGGCCTACGAGACCGTCGAGCGCGGCAAGGCCGAACACGCCACGCTGGTGTCCGCCACCTCGATCCACCAGTCCGCCGCCCGCGCGGCGGCGGAGGTGCGCCAGCAGGCCGAGGCCTACGCCCGCGGCATGCACGAGCAGGCCGACCAGTACCACGAGGCGACCATCGCCGAGGCCGACCGGTACAGCGCCGACACGCGCGCCGGCGCCGAGCGCTATGCCGCGAAGCTCGCTGCCGACAGCGAGGACTACGCCGACCGGACGCTCTACGAGCTGGCCGTCACCCTCCAGCGCGCGGCCGCCACCGCAGACCAGGGCCGGGTCGCACTCGCGCAGCGCCGCTCGGGCCAGCCGCCGGCCGCGAACGAGGGCCCCGGCGGCACAGCTGACGACCGCGCCGACGACCGTACTGATGACCGTGCTGATGACCGTGCTGATGACCGACGCGACGCCGGCCGTCCGGAAGATGCGCCCGTGGCCGAGGACGTGTTCGACAACGAGCAGGGGGAGCGCGGCGCTGACACCGCCGACGCGGCACCGGACGCCACGCAGGACCCCGCGGCGGCCGCCCCGGGCGAGCCGCACGAGCACGAGCACCCGGTCTCGGTCTAGGCCCGCCGGCGCACGATTTCGGACTGGGTGGCCTGCTCGGCTAAGCTGGACGACGGCCCTCAACCGATCACGGCCGATATTGGTATGCCCGAGAACTTGACACCGAAACCGCGCTCTGCGACCGGTCCCGACCCGCGCAGCCCCTACGTCTTCGACGTCCGGCTGCTCGGTCGCCGACCCGGTTCGATGCGGACGCAACGGCGTCAGGTTCCCGCGCCTGCGAATCTCGGCAGTGAACTCATCGGTGTTCCGGCAGGTGCCCCGCTCGCAGTCGACGTCCGGCTGGAGTCGGTGACCGAAGGCGTGCTCGTCACGGCCCAGGTCTCGGCTCCGCTGGCCGGTGAGTGCGCGCGGTGCCTCGACCCGATCACCGATGAGCTGGTCGTCGACATCGTCGAGCTGTTCGCCTACCCGGACAGCGTGACCGACGAGACGACCAGCGCGGACGAGGTGCACCGGCTCCGCGGCGACCTGCTCGACCTCGAACCGGTGGTGCGTGACGCGATCGTCCTCGGCCTGCCGTGGACGCCGCTGTGCCGTCCGGAGTGCGTCGGGCTGTGCCCCACCTGCGGGGGACGGCTCGACGAGCTGCCGGCCGACCACGCACACGAGAAGATCGACCCCCGGTGGGCGGCGCTGCAGGCGCTGGTCGACGGGGACAACACCTGAGCACGACCCAGATGAAGGAGTACCCGACGTGGCCGTCCCGAAGCGGAAGACCTCGCGCAGCAACACCCGGTCCCGCCGGTCGCAGTGGAAGACGAGCGCTCCGACGCTCGTCGTCTGCCCGAACCGTGCGTGCGGCGAGCTGAAGCTGCCGCACACCGCGTGTGCCAACTGCGGCCAGTACGACGGCAAGCAGGTGCTGTCGGTCTGAGCCCGGCAGCCGCAGCCGCATGACTGCTCGTGCGCACCCCGCCGATCCGGCGGGGCTGATGGCCGCGCTCGGCGTCGAACTGGACGCCGAGCTGCTGCGCCGTGCGCTCACCCACCGCTCCTACGCCTACGAGCACGGCGGCCTGCCCCACAACGAGCGGCTCGAGTTCCTCGGCGACTCGGTGCTCGGCATCGTCGTGACCGAGACGCTCTACCGCGCCCACCCCGACCTGCCCGAGGGCCGGCTCGCGAAGCTGCGCGCGTCCGTGGTCAACATGCGCGCCCTGGCCGATGTGGCGCGCGGCATCGGGCCGTCCGGACTGGGTGCCTACCTGTACCTGGGACGGGGCGAGGAAGCCACCGGCGGGCGGGACAAGTCGAGCATCCTGGCCGACGCCCTGGAAGCCATGCTCGGCGCCATCCACTTCGAGCACGGTCTGCCGACGGCGTCGCGGGTTGTCCACGACCTGTTCGACACCCTGATGATCGACGTGGCCGAGAGTGGCGCGGGCCTGGACTGGAAGACGAGCCTGCAGGAGCTGACCGCCGAACGCGGCCTCGGCGTGCCCGACTACACGATGAGCTCGAGCGGCCCGGACCACGAGAAGATCTTCACCGCCGCCGCCACGGTCGCCGGCGAGAGCTTCCCGCCCAGCACCGGGCGCAGCAAGAAGGAAGCCGAGCAGGCAGCGGCCGAGACGGCCTGGCGGGCGCTGGCCGGCCGGGCGCCGGTCGGCGCCGACCACCCGCCCACCGGCTGAGCGGTGCCCGAACTCCCCGAGGTCGAGACCGTCCGCGACGGGCTGCAGCGCTGGGTCACCGGCCGCACGATCGCGGGCGTCGACATCACCCATGCCCGCGCCGTGCGCCGTCACCTGGCCGGCGCCCAGGACCTCGCCGCCCGCCTCGCCGGCGCGCGGATCGAGGCGGTGTCGCGGCGCGGCAAGTACCTCTGGCTCCCGCTCGCCGACCGCGACGAGTGTCTGGTCGCGCACCTGGGCATGTCGGGTCAGCTGCTCGTCCAGCCGCCCGGCGCGCCGGAGGAGAAACACCTGCACGTCCGCGTGCGCTTCACCGACGGCGGGCGCGAGCTGCGCTTCGTCGACCAGCGCACCTTCGGCGGGCTGCAGCTCGACGCCCTCGTCCCCGCCGCCGACCGACCCGAGCAACGCATCCCGGCCGGCGTGGCCCACATCGCCCGCGACCCGCTCGACCCGTACTTCGACGCCGAGGATTTCTCGACGCGGCTGCGCCGTCGCAACTCCGCGGTCAAGCGGGCCCTGCTCGACCAGACGCTGCTCTCGGGAGTGGGCAACATCTACGCCGACGAGTCGCTGTGGCGCGCCGAGCTGCACGGCGCCCGGCTCGGCCGCACCCTGCGCCGCGCCCAGATCGGGGACCTGCTCGGGCACGTCCGCGACGTGCTCAGCGAGGCGCTGCGCGCGGGCGGCACGTCCTTCGACGCGCTCTACGTCAACGTCAACGGCCAGAGCGGCTACTTCGACCGGCGGCTGGCCGTGTACGGGCGCGAGGGAGAACCCTGCCCGCGATGCGGAACCGCGATCCGGCGCGCTGCCTTCATGAACCGCTCGAGCTTCTTCTGCCCGCGCTGCCAGCGCCCGCCGCGGGTGCGCACCCACAGCGCCTGAACAGCGGGGGCATGTTGACCGTTCGTTATCGCGGTGCAACCATTAAGCGACCTGACGGGGCTGTCGGAGCGGTCGCTCCCCAACCTGAGGGATCCCGATTCCGAACGGAACAGACCCCGGCTCGTCGACAACACAATTCGTCGCACATCGGTGCATACACACACCGGACCCGGTCGCCCGGGGGAAATGAAGGGTCTGCCGTATGGCTCGCGCCTTGGTCGGCTACGTAGGTGGCAACAACGAGCAGGTACTCGCCGCGGAGGTGGCGCGCCTGCGGCGGCGGGTGACGGAGCTGGAGTCGGAGCTGGCCGACGTCCGCGAGCGCCAGCACGCCGAGCTCGACCTCGACCTGCACCGTCTCGCCGCAGCCGAACTGGTCTGACCGCGCCGCCGGGTCGCGGCGGTTGAGTGACGTCTTATGTAGTGAGTGACGTCCGCGCGATTCGAGTGACGGCGATTTCGCCGTCACGCAACCGCGCGATCCGTCACGCACGCGCGCGGTCCGTCACTCAACGTGGGTCGAGGCCAATCCGTCGTCGCTGTCGCTCCTCGGGGAAGGCTCCTCCCGTTTCCGGCGCGGGGCGTCGACAACCGGACGCGGTCGTGACGTAGGTTCTCCTGCGTACGTCGCTATCCACGGGAGATTCGTGCACCTCAAGTCGCTGACGCTGCGGGGCTTCAAATCCTTCGCCTCGGCCACGACGCTGCGCTTCGAACCGGGCATCACCGCGGTCGTCGGGCCGAACGGCTCGGGCAAGTCCAACGTCGTGGACGCCATCGCCTGGGTGCTCGGCGAGCAGGGCGCCAAGGCGCTGCGCGGCGGCAAGATGGAAGACGTCATCTTCGCCGGGACGGCCGGCCGCCCGCCGCTCGGGCGCGCCGAGGTCACCCTCACCATCGACAACAGCGACAGTGCGCTGCCCATCGACTACACCGAGGTGTCGATCACCCGGCGGATGTTCCGCGAGGGCACCAGCGAGTACGAGATCAACGGCGAACACGTCCGCCTGCTCGACGTGCAGGAACTGCTGTCCGACTCCGGCATCGGCCGCGAGATGCACGTCATCGTCGGTCAGGGTCAGCTCGACGCCGTTCTGTCGGCCCGGCCCGAGGACCGGCGCGGGTTCATCGAGGAGGCCGCCGGCGTCCTCAAGCACCGCAAGCGCAAGGAAAAGGCGCTGCGCAAGCTGGACGCGATGCAGGCGAACCTCACCCGCGTCACCGACCTGACCGGCGAGCTGCGCCGCCAGCTCAAGCCCCTCGGAAAGCAGGCCGAGATCGCCCGGCGCGCCCAGGGCGTGCAGGCCGAGCTCCGCGACTCGCGGCTGCGACTGCTCGCCGACGACCTCGTCGCGCTGCGCGACAACCTGCGCAAGGAGGTCGCGGACGAGGAGGAGATCCGCACCCGCCGCAGCGAGGTCGAGGCCGCGGTCGCCGCAGCCCGCGCCCGCGAGGGCGAGCTCGAGCAGGCGATCGCCGAAGCGTCGCCGACGGTGGCCCGTACCCAGGACACCTGGTACCGGCTCTCGGCGCTCGAGGAACGCTTCCGGGGCACTGCCTCCCTGGCAGCCGAACGTGCCCGGCTGCTCTCGGTCGAGCAGGACGAGCGCGTCGCCGGACGCGACCCCGAGGCGATGGAGGCCGAAGCCGCCGAGATCCGCGTCGAGGAGGACCGGCTGCAGGCCCGCCTCACCGAGGCCAAGGCCGCGCTGGCCGAGGTCGTCGCCGAGCGGCAGGACCTCGAACGCCGGCTCACCGAGGCCGAACGCGCGCTGGTCGCCGCGGCGCGAGCCGTCGCCGACCGCCGCGAGGGGCTGGCCAAGCTCGCCGGCCAGGTCAATGCACTCCGGGCCCGCTCGAGCGCGGCCGGTGAAGAGATCGCCCGGCTCGCGGCCTCGGCCACCGCCGCCCGCGACCGGGCCACGAGCGCAGCGGCCGACCTCGAACGGGTGCAGGCCGAGGTCGGCGCGCTGGACGAGGGCGAGCTCGGCCTCAACGAACGGCACGACAACGCCGTCGCAGCGCTGGCGTCGATGCAGGAGCGTGTCCGCGAACTCACGGCGGCCGAGCGCGAGGCCGAGCGCGAGCGCTCGACGTGGGACGCCCGCGCAGAGGCACTCGCGGTGGGGCTGACCCGCAAGGACGGCGGCGGGGCCCTGTTGCAGGCCGACCTCAGCGGCGTCACCGGATCGCTGGCCGACCTGCTCGTGGTCGAGAACGGCTACCAGACCGCGATCGCGGCCGCGCTCGGCGCCGCCGCTGACGCCATCGCCGTCACAAACCTGGACACCGCCGTCACCGCGATCGAGCACCTCAAGGCCGAGGACGGCGGCCGCGTCGGCCTGCTCGTCGGCGGCGTCGAGGGCGCGCCGGCCCGGCCGTCCGCATCCGGGCTTCGTCCGGGGGCGCGCTGGGCCGCCGACCTCGTCACCGTCGCCGAGCCCTACCGCGGCAGCATCGACGAACTGCTCGAGGACGTCGTCGTCGTCGACACCCTGGAGCTCGCCCGCCAGATGGCGCGCGCCATGGACGACAGCCCGTTCGTGCGCGTCGTCACCCGCGACGGGGACGTGTTCGGCAACGGCTGGGTGGAAGGCGGCTCGAGCTCGACGCCGAGCGCGATCGAGACCCGTGCCGCGCTGGACGAGGCGACCCACAACGCGAGCGAGGCCGCCGCCCGCCACGAGCGGCTGCACGCCCAGCTCGGCGAGGCCCGCGAACGCGTCACCGAGCTCGAGGGCGACGTCGCCAAGGCACTCGACTCGCTGCACGAGTCGGATGCGCAGCTCGCCGCCGTCGCCGAACGGCTCGCGCAACTGGGCGAGTCGGCCCGCCAGGCGACCGCCGAGGCGACCCGGTTGGACGAGGCACGCGCCGCGGCGGAATCCGCGCGCGACCGTGATCTGGCCGGCCTGTCCGACCTCGAGGAGCGCCTGCATCTGGCCGAGACGCAGTCGGACGAGCCGAACGAACCCGACACCGGCGAGCGCGACTCGTTGCAGGCCGAGGTCGCCGCCGCGCGCCAGGCCGAGCTCGAGGCGCGGCTCGCGGTGCGCACCGGCGAGGAGCGCGTGCGCGCAGTCTCCGGGCGCGGTGAGCAGCTGCTGCGCGCCGCGGAGATCGAGCGCGCCGCACGGGCCCGCCACGAGGCGGCGCGCGCCGCCCGCGCACGCGGCGCCGCCGTCGCCGCGCAGGTGCGCGACGCCGCCCGGCACGTGCTCACCCACATCGAGCGGTCAGTGACCGCGGCCGCGGACGAGCGCGACGCCGCGCAGCAGGACCGCGTCGTGCGCGAGGGCGAACTGCTCGCACTGCGCAGTCAGTCGCGTCAGCTCGGCGAGGAACTCACCCGCCTCACCGATGCCGTGCACCGTGACGAGATGGTGCGGGCCGAGCAGCGGCTGCGCATCGAGCAGCTCGAGGAGCGTGCCGTCGACGAGTACGGCGTCGACCTCGAGGCACTCATCGCCGAGTACGGCCCCGACCAGCCGACCCCACCGTCCGCGATCGAGATCGCCGAGTACGAACAGGCGCGTGATCGCGGCGAGCAGGTCGTCGCACCACAGCCCGGCCCCTACCACCGCCCGACCCAGGAGAAGCGCGCCGCACGCGCCGAACGCGACCTCGCGTTGCTCGGCAAGGTGAATCCGCTGGCCCTCGAGGAGTTCGCCGCACTCGAGGAGCGTCACCAGTTCCTGTCCACCCAGCTCGAAGACCTGAAGAAGACCCGCCAGGACCTGCTCACCGTCGTCCGCGAGGTCGACGAACGCATCCTCGAGGTCTTCAGCAGCGCCTACGCCGACGTGGCCCGCGAGTTCGAGATCGTGTTCGCGACCCTGTTCCCCGGCGGCGAGGGCCGCCTCGTCCTCACCGATCCCGAGGACATGCTGCTCACCGGCATCGACGTCGAGGCGCGCCCGCCGGGCAAGAAGATCAAGCGGCTGTCGCTGCTGTCCGGCGGCGAGCGGTCCCTCACCGCGGTCGCGCTGCTCGTCGCGATCTTCCGCGCGCGTCCCAGCCCCTTCTACGTCATGGACGAGGTCGAGGCAGCGCTCGACGACACCAACCTCGGCCGGTTGCTCGAACTGGTGGCCGCGCTGCGCAGCAGCAGCCAGATCATCATCATCACGCACCAGAAGCGCACGATGGAGATCGCCGACGCCCTCTACGGCGTGACGATGCGCGGCGACGGCGTGACCCAGGTCATCAGCCAGCGGCTGCGCGAGAACGAGGCGGTGGAGGAACCCGTCCCCGCGGGGTGACAGCCTTCCGGGCGCACAGCCACCGAAAGGTGGACGCGCGGCGCACCCGCGAGGTTGGCAAGCTGTGAGTTATCCGCCTGTGACCCCGGCGCGCCGGGACATCTCGCCTAGGGTGTCCGCGTGACATCTTCGCTCTCGCCCCGTCGTGCCCGCCGTATCGCGCAGCTTGCGGCTGCCGTGTCGGTAACCGCGCTCGTCGTCTCGGCGTGCGGCTCCGACCGGGTCGCCCCGAACCCCACGCAGACGGTCACGCAGACCGCGGGACAGTCCGGTTCGTCGACGTCGAAGAGCCCGTCCGCCAAGCCGACCCACACCAAGGCGGCGAAGCCGAAGAAGCCGGTGCATGTGTCGTTGAAGTTCGGTGATGGGCAGACGTTGGGTGTGGGGATGCCGATTATCGCGTTTTTGTCGCGGCCGATTGGTGATGCGACGGGGTTTGCGAAGGCGACGCGGGTGACGGTGGATGGTCGGGTGGTGCATGGGGGGTGGTATTTCGAGCGGAAGTACGGTGATCCTGGGCATCCGATCGAGGCGGATTTCCGGTTGCAGCATTATTGGCCGGCGCATGCGCGGATTCATTTGGATCTGCCGGTGAAGGGTGTGAGTGCGGGTAAGGGTTTGGCGTTCTCGGACAATTTGACGTTGGATTTCGCGACGGGTGATGCGCGGATCGTGACGGTGGATGCGGCGACGCACAAGTTGAGCGTGACTGATGATGGGCGGCCGTGGGGGACGTTTCCGGTGGCGTTGGGTGCGGATGCGACGCGGACGCGGCGGGGCATCAAGGTGATCATGGAGAAGTATCCGACGACGTGTATGCATGACACGAACGGCACCTATTACGAGTGTGGGATCAAGCTGGATCAGCGGTTGACCTATGACGGGGAGTATCTGCATTCGGCGCCGTGGAATGTGTACAACATCGAGCACGGGGTGGATTCGTCGAACGGGTGCACGAACCTGTTGCCGGCTGATGCGCAGAAGTTGTATGACTTCCTCGATGTGGGTGATCCGGTGCAGTATCCCAACGCGAATGGTGCGTTGATGCAGATCGGTGACGGCTACGGCGACTGGAACGTGTCCTGGCCGCAATGGCAACTCGGCGGCCTCTACCGCACCAGCTGAGCCGCACCGCGGAATCGCCTGGAGAACGTGCCGACTCCGCGGGGACCCCGACGCGTCCCCTTTGTGTCTTGAGAGGATGACCGTGTGGTTGTTCTCTGGGTAGTTCTCGCCGTCGTCGTCGTGGCGGCGCTGATCGTCGGCTTCGTCGCCACCCGTGCCCGTCGTGGGCCGCGTTACGATGCGCCGCCGCGACCGGGCGTCGACTACCCAGAGCCGGCGACGGCAACGACGTCGACCGACACCCTCGAACTGCCGACCGATGACACCGCGGTCGCCCCGACTGAGCCCGCGGTCGAGACCCCCGAGCCGACCGCGGGGCGGCTGCAGCGCCTGCGGGCGCGGCTCGCGCGTTCGCAGAACGCGCTCGGCCGCGGGCTGCTGAGCGTCCTCTCGCGCGAGAACCTCGACGAGGACGCTTGGGAGGAGATCGAGGAGGCACTGCTGAGTGCCGACGTCGGCGTGAAGCCCACCACCGAGATCGTCGAGGCGCTGCGCACCCGGACCAAGGTGCTCGGCACCCGCTCGCCCGGCGAGCTGCGCGCACTGCTGGCCGAGGAGCTGGTGACGGCCCTGCAGCCCGACCTGGATCGCACCCTGCACACCACGCCGTCGTCCGACCGTCCGGCCGTCGTGATGGTGGTCGGCGTGAACGGCACCGGCAAGACCACGACCTGCGGCAAGCTCGCCCGCGTGCTCGTCGCCGACGGCCGCACCGTGCTGCTCGGCGCCGCCGACACCTTCCGCGCGGCGGCCGCGGAGCAGCTGCAGACCTGGGGATCGCGGGTCGGCGCCGAGACGGTGCGCGGCCCCGAGGGCGGCGACCCTGCCTCCGTCGCGTTCGACGCCGTCAAGAAGGGCACGGAGGCCAAGGTCGACACGGTGCTGATCGACACCGCCGGGCGGCTGCACACCAAGGTCGGGCTCATGGACGAACTCGGCAAGGTCAAGCGCGTCGTCGAGCGGCAGGGCCCCGTCGACGAGACCCTGCTCGTCCTCGACGCGACGACCGGCCAGAACGGGCTCACGCAGGCCCGCGTGTTCACCGAGGTCGTCGACGTCACCGGCATCGTCCTGACCAAGCTCGACGGCACCGCCCGCGGCGGCATCGTGATCAGTGTGCAGCGCGAACTCGGCGTGCCGGTCAAGCTCGTCGGTCTGGGCGAGGGCGCCGACGACCTCGCGCCGTTCGAGCCCGAGGTCTTCGTCGACGCCCTGCTGGGAGACTGAGCTGGTGAAGGCTCTGTTCAAGCCGGCAGCGTCGCCGGGCTTCGAATTGGTCGATCGTCCGGAACCCGAGGCGGGGCCGGGCGAGGTCAAGATCCGCGTGCTTCGCACCGGCATCTGCGGCACCGACCTGCACATCCTCGAATGGGACGCGTGGGCGGCGTCGGCGGTGAACGCTCCGCTGGTGCCCGGGCACGAGTTCTGCGGCGAGGTCGTCGAGGTCGGGCCGGGCGTGCGCGACGTCCACGTCGGAGCACTGGTCTCCGGCGAGGGCCACGTCGTGTGCGGAACGTGCCGCAACTGCCGCGCCGGACGCAGGCATCTGTGCATCCGCACGTCCGGCGTCGGGGTGAACCGTGACGGCGCGTTCGCCGAATACGTCGTGCTGCCGGAGTCGAACGTGTGGGTGCACCGGGATCGCGTCGACGCCGACCTCGGGGCGATCTTCGACCCGTTCGGCAACGCGGTACACACCGCGCTGTCGTTCCCGCTCGTCGGCGAGGACGTGCTGATCACCGGTGCCGGGCCGATCGGGCTGATGGCCGCCGCGATCGCGCGGCACGTCGGCGCCCGGTTCGTCGTCATCTCCGACGTCTCGCCGTACCGGCTCGATCTGGCCCGCAAGATGGGCGTCGACCTCGCGCTCGACGTCTCGCGCGAGACGATCGGGTCGGCGCAGGAGCGCCTCGGCATGGTCGAGGGATTCGACGTCGCGATGGAGATGAGCGGCCACCCCTCGGCGCTGCCGGAGGCCATCGCGAACCTCAACCACGGTGGACGTATCGCGATGCTGGGCCTGCCGAGTGCTCCGATCGAGATCGAGTGGGGGAAGGTCGTCACCCACATGATCACGATCAAGGGCATCTACGGGCGCGAGATGTACGAGAGCTGGTACGCGATGTCGGCGATGCTGCGGTCGGGGCTCGACATATCTGCCGTGGTCACACACCGGTTCCCCGCGTCGTCGTGGCAGGAGGCGTTCGCCACGGCACGAAGCGGGCTGTGCGGCAAGGTCGTCATGGACTGGAGCGCCTTCGGATGAGCGCCCGCGCGAAGACAGGAGAGCGCTGATGTACGGGTCAGTGCGCGAACAACTGCAGTCGACGCTGGCCGAGGTCCGCGCCGCCGGGTTGTACAAGAGCGAGCGTCAGCTCGCCTCGCCGCAGTCGTCGCATGTGCGGACCGGCGGTTCGGAGGTGTTGAACTTCTGCGCCAACAACTACCTGGGGCTGGCCGATCATCCGCACGTCGTCGAGGCGGCGAAGGCCGCGCTCGACACGTGGGGCTTCGGGATGGCATCGGTGCGCTTCATCTGCGGCACGCAGACGCAGCACGTCGAACTCGAGGCACGTCTGGCCGACTTCCTCGGGCAAGAGGCGACGATCCTCTACTCGTCGTGCTTCGACGCGAACGGCGGCGTGTTCGAGGTGCTGCTCGACGAGTCCGACGCGGTGATCTCGGACGAGCTCAACCACGCATCGATCATCGACGGCATCAGGCTGTGCAAGGCGAAGCGGTTCCGCTACAAGAACCGCGACATGGACTCGTTGACCGAGCAGCTCGAGGCGGCCACCGGCGCGCGACGCACGCTGATCGTGACCGACGGTGTGTTCTCGATGGACGGTTATCTGGCCCCGCTCGCCGACATCTGCGACCTCGCCGAGAAGTACGGCGCGATGGTGATGGTCGACGACTCGCACGCGGTCGGGTTCGTGGGCGCGACCGGCGCAGGCACGCCGGAACTCGCCGGTGTGCAGGACCGCGTCGACGTCATCTCGGGCACGCTCGGCAAGGCACTCGGCGGTGCGTCCGGCGGCTACATCGCGGCACGCGCGGAGATCGTCGAGCTGCTGCGGCAGCGCTCACGTCCGTACCTGTTCTCCAACGCGGTGGCGCCGTCGGTCGTGGCCGGCTCACTCGCGGCCCTGGACCTCGTCGCGTCCTCCGACGACGCGCGGGCGCAGCTGCGCGCGAACACCGAGCTGTTCCGGCGCCGGATGACCGAGGAGGGCTTCGACGTGTTGCCGGGCGAGCACCCGATCACGCCGGTGATGTTCGGCGACGCCGTCGTGGCCGGCAGGATCGCCGAGGAGATGCTGAACCACGGCGTGTACGTGATCGCGTTCAGCTACCCGGTCGTCCCACAGGGCAAGGCACGCATCCGCGTCCAGCTCTCGGCTGCGCACTCCGACGCGGACGTCGAGACCTGCGTCCGCGCGTTCATCGCCGCGAAATCATCCGCCATCAATTGACCACGAACGCGGTGAGCGCTTGCGCGAAGAGCCGCCGCCGCGCGCGAGCGCGAGGGAGCTTGCGCTGCTGGCCGCAGGATCCCCCGAGCGGAGAGCGGGGGAGAAAAGGTCAGCGCGCGGCGGATGAAATCGACCGGTGGATGTACTCGGCCAGGCCGGGAGCGACGTCGTCGTAGTGCTTGCGGAACCGTTCGTCGGCGACGTACATCTCCGCGAGGTTGCGGTGCGCCTCGGGCGAGCAGTCCCAGAATCGGCAGATGCCCGCGCGGTGCGCTTCGACAAGCTGCTGGACGTGTGCACTGTCGACCGGTTCGCCGGCGCGCATCGCTTCGGCGAAGGCCGCCTCGTTCGCGTCCGTCTCCGCCTTGATCTCGGCCCAGTCCTGCTTCGTCGTCGCCGCAGTCCTCGCCTGCGACTGCCGCCACGCCTCGGTGTCGCCCCAGCGCTGCTCCGCTTCCTCGGCCCAGTCGCCGCCGACCTTGTCGGTGCCGAAGATCTCGAACTGTTCCTCAGGGGTCAGCGAGATTCCCATAGCTCGTGCCTCCATCTCCTTCTCGATCGCCGCGAGCAGGTCGCGGCGGTGGTCGATCTGCTCGCGCAGCAGCCGGTGCTGGCGGCGCAGATGGTCGTCGGTGCCCGCTCCGGAATCGGCGAGCATGGCCGCGATGTCATCCAGGCCGAAGCCGAGCGCCCGGTAGAACAGGATCTGCTGCAGCCGACGCAGGTCCGGTTCGCCGTACGACCGGTAGCCCGCATCGGTACGACCGCTCGGGACGAGCAGGCCGATCGCGTCGTAGTGGTGCAGGGTGCGCACCGACACGTGGGCGAGGGCCGCAACCTCGCCGACGGTGTGGCTCTCGGACGGCATGGACCCACTGTGCAGCCTCACGCCGCGTGAGGGTCAAGCGCTCGGCTGCCCCAGCTTGCGTTGCACGATCAGGTGGTGCAGGTAGATCCCGGCGAGGCTCGGGATGAACAGGATCGCCAGCACGTCCCCCAGCACCGTGCCGATCACCGAGGCGACGAGCAACAGGACGACGAAACCGGCGTAGAGCAGCACCCAAGGATGTCCTGCCCACACCCGCCGGTAGTCGGCCCACGTGTCCACGCGGCGACCGTACCGGGTGGTTGGTTACATGCCTGAAACACGCACCGGCCCTTTCGCGAAACACCGTCTCTAGAAGGTGTGCTGGACGTCCCGCGCGCCCACCGCGGCGCTCCGAACCTATGAGGGGAAGCCTTACGTGTCCCACCTCGCGCTCGCTCACGAGCTCGCAGCGTCGTACCCGACGCTGACGAAGATCGACACCGGCGCCACCGCCTGGATCCTCGCCTCGTCAGCCCTCGTCCTGCTCATGACGCCCGCACTGGCGTTCTTCTACGGCGGCATGGTGCGGGCAAAGCACACGCTCGCGATGCTGCTGCAGAACTTCGCCGCGATCGGCGTCGTCAGCGTCACCTGGGTCATCGTCGGATTCACCTGGGCGTTCAGCGGCGACGGGAAGTATCTGGGTGACACCCACTTCCTGTTCCTGCACAACATCGGCGACGTGGTGCCGACACTCGGGTCGGCGCAGGTCATCCCGACGATGTGCTTCGTCGCCTTCCAGCTGACGTTCGCCATCATCACCCCGGCACTGATCACGGGCTCGACCGCCGACCGCTGGAAATTCGGCGCGTTCGTGACGTTCGTCGCGATCTGGTCGATCGTCATCTACGCGCCGGTGGCGCACTGGGTGTTCGACGCCTACGGCTGGCTGAACCGGTCGGCGATTGAACCGGGCAACCACTTCTTCGCCGAGGACTTCGCCGGCGGGACGGTCGTCCACATCAACGCCGGCGCCGCGGGACTGGCGATGTGCCTGGTCCTCGGCAAGCGCCGGGGCTGGCCCAAGGAGCAGATGCGCGGGCACAACATTCCGTTCGTACTCCTCGGCGCCGGGTTGCTCTGGTTCGGCTGGTTCGGCTTCAACGCGGGATCGGAGCTCGGTGCCGACGGCGTCGCGAGCGCAGCCTGGATGAACACCAACACGGCGACCGCCACCGCGATGCTCGGCTGGTTGCTGGCGGAGAAGTTCCGTTACGGGAAGTCGACGGCCCTCGGTGCCGCCTCGGGTGCGGTAGCGGGTCTCGTCGCGATCACGCCCTGTGCGGGCTGGGTCACCCCGGTCGGGTCGCTGTTCATCGGATTCATCGCCGGCTTCCTCTGCGCCTACGCGATCAGCCTGAAGAACAAGTTCGGGTTCGACGACTCGCTCGACGTGGTCGGCGTCCACTTCGTCGGAGGTTGGATCGGCACGCTGTCCGTCGGGTTCTTCAGCACGACGACCACGAACTCGCTCGGCAACGACGGCATCTTCTACGGCGGCGGCGGCGCGTTCGGCGGCTGGAACCTGTTGTTCCACCAGTTCCTCGCGGCAGGCGCCGTAACGGTCTACTCCTTCGTCGGTACCCTGATCATCGGCTTCGCGGTCAACATCTTCATCAAGAACCGTGTCACCGAGGAGCAGGAACTCGAAGGTCTCGACACCTCGATTCATGGCGAGTCCGCGTACGACTGGGGCGGCATCGGCACGTCAGGTCACTTGGGAACCGCAACGGCTGCGCCGTCCACCTCGTCGGCGTCCTCGAAGGAGAGTGTCACTGCATGAGCGACGCTTGCGGAGCGAACAAGAGACATCCCTCGGGCCGCCAGGCCCGTATCGAGCTCCGAGTGGGGCCGAGTGGTGGGGTCCCCGGCGAATCGCGAAGTGCTCTTTGCGGAGCGATTCGATGGGGTACCGATGCGAGTGCTCCAGGAGGAGATCGATGAAGCAGGTAACCGCTGTCGTCAAGCCGTTCAAGCTGGACGACGTCAAGGCAGCGCTCGAGGTGCTCGGCATCCAGGGCCTGACCGTTGCCGAGGTGCAGGGCTTCGGTCGGCAGAAGGGCCACACCGAGGTCTACCGCGGCGCGGAGTACACCGTCGACCTCGTGCCGAAGGTGCGCATCGACGTCCTGGTGGGCGACGGCGATGCGGACAAGGTGGTCGACTCGATCGTGGAGGCCGCGCGCACCGGCAAGATCGGTGACGGCAAGGTGTGGGTCACGTCCGTCGATACACTCGTCCGCGTGCGGACCGGTGAGCGAGGCACCGACGCTGTCTGATTCGTTGACCGAGATCCGGGCCGGCGTATTGCGCCGGCCCGGACTCGCGTGCGCGCCCCTGCGCGAGGCATTGACCGACGCCTACGACCTATGGCTGACGGACCGGATGCCGGCCGACGCGCAGGGTGTCGCCCTCGTCGCGGTCGGCAGTCTCGGACGCCGTGAGCCGTCGCCGTCGTCCGATCTCGACCTGGTGCTGCTGCACGACGGACGGGCCGACGGCGTGGCCGAACTCGCCGACTCGATCTGGTATCCCATCTGGGACAGCAGCACCGGCCTCGACCACTCGGTACGCACGCCGGACGAGGCGGTGCGGGTCGCGCGCGAGGACCTCAAGGCGTTGCTCGGGCTGCTGGACGTGCGACACGTCGCCGGCGACGAGCGGGTGAGCTCGACCCTGCGCAAGGACGTCGTGGCGATCTGGCGGGCCTCGGCGCTCAAACGCTCCGACGAGCTGAGCCAACTCGCGCGCCGTCGCTGGGAGCTTGCCGGCGAGGGCGCGTTCCTGCTGGAGCCGAACCTGAAGGACTCCCGCGGCTGCCTGCGCGACGTGCGCCTGCTGCACGCGCTCGCGCTGGCCCAGCTCGTCGACCTGCCGCCTGCGGCACGCGATGCCGCGCGTGACCTGCTCGACGTCCGCGGCGAGTTGCACCGCCTGCTCGACCGGCCCGACGACGTGCTGCGCCTGCAGGAGCACGGCGCGGTCGCCGCGGCCCTGGGTTTGCGCGACGCAAGCGGTTCGCCCGACCGCGACGAGGTGCTGCGCCGGGTCAACCACGCGGCACGCACGATCGCGCACAGCCTCGACGTCGCGCTGCGACGCATCGCGCCGGCGCCCCGTCCGTCCCTGCGGCAGCGGCTGTTCGGCGGGTCGGGCGGGCCGGTGCGTCAGGGCATCGCCCGCGACGTGGTTGCGCAGGACGGCGAGGTCGTGCTGGCGCGCGACGCGAGCCCGGCCGCCGACGCCGGACTCGTCGTGCGCGCGGCCCGCGCCGCCGCCGAGAACCAGCTGCCACTGGCCGGCTACACCCTCGACCGGCTCGCCGCAGAGTGCGCGCCCGTCCCGGAGCCGTGGCCCGACGAAATCCGCGACGACTTCGTCGGCCTGCTCGGTACCGGCCCCGCAGCCGTGCCCGTCCTCGAATCGCTCGATCTGGCCGGCCTGTTGAGCCTGCTGATCCCGGAATGGGACGCCGTGCGGTGCCGCGCCCAGCACAACCCGGTACATCGCTGGACGGTCGACCGCCACCTGCTCGAGACCGCTGCCGACGCAGCCGAGCACACCCGCGAGGTCGACCGTCCTGACCTGCTGCTCGTCGGTGCGCTGCTGCACGACATCGGCAAGGGCTATCCCGGTGACCACTCGGTCGTCGGCGCGGAGCATGCGCGCAAGATCAGCGGCCGGATGGGCTTCTCCGACCACGACGTCGAGACCATTACCGCGCTGACCGCGCACCATCTGCTGCTGCCCGACACGGCGACGCGCCGTGACCTGCACGACCCGGTCACGATCAAGATCGTCACGGATGCGGTCGGCGGATCGGTCGAGGTACTCGAACTGCTGCACGTGCTCTCGATCGCCGACGCCGCCGCGACCGGCCCGCAGGCGTGGAGCGAGTGGAAGGCCGGCCTCGTCGCCGAGCTGACCGCTCGGTGCCGCGCAGCGTTGCGCGGCGCCGAACCACCGACCACCCCGCCGCTCGACGACGAGCGCCGCGGCCTCGCCGACGCCGGCAAGCTGGCGGTCGTCGTGCGCGACCGCGAGGTCGTGGTCGCCGCACCTGACGGGGTCGGGGTGCTCTACCGCACCGCCGGAGTGCTCGCGCTGCATCTGCTCGACATCCGTCAGGCGTCGATCCGCACGCACCGGAAGATGGCCGTCAACAGCTTCGTGGTCGAGCCGCGCTTCGGCCGGCTCCCGGATGCAGCGCTGCTGCGCGCCGATCTGGTGCGGGCGCTCGCCGGGGAGGTGCCGCTGGCCGATCGGCTGCGCGAGAAGGAACGCGCCTACTCGCAGCCGCGCCCGAGCCGCCCACCCGCGCTGCGGTGGTTCGACGGCGAGGCGACCGACGCGACGGTGCTGGAGATCCGCACCGAGGACAGCATCGGATTGCTGACCCGCATCACCGCCGCTCTCGAGCGCAGCGGCACCGACGTGCGCACCGCACGCATCGCGACCCTCGGCAAGTCGGTGGTCGGATCGTTCTACCTCACCGACCGCGGCGGCCGTCCGATCGGAGCGCAGGCCCGCGGCGACATCGAGATCGAACTGCGCCACATCTGACCGCATGTCGGGGGAAAGACAGCTCACAGCCGATGCGGTTCGGCGCGCCGGAAACCTGGCGGTAACCTTGGCCACGCTGCACGGGCCAATGCCGTCCCGATCGACCGCCGCCCGAACCACCGGGCCACCTCGACTGGAGATCCGTGAAGCCCCCGTTCTCGGCTGTGCCCGCCGCGCAAGGTCTGTACGACCCGGCGCACGAGAAGGACGCGTGCGGCGTCGCCTTTCTCGCCGATCTCGCCGGGAAGCGCAGCCACCGGATCGTCGCGCAGGCGCTCACGGCGCTGCACAATCTGGACCACCGCGGTGCGGCTGGGGCCGAGACGTCGTCCGGCGACGGCGCGGGCATCACCGTGCAGCTGCCGGACGAGTTCTTCCGGGCGGTTGCCGGCATCGCGCTGCCCGGGGCCGGCTCGTACGCCGGCGGCATCGCGTTCCTGCCGACCGACACGGCGGCAGCGGCCCAGGTCGCCGAGATCGTCGAGACGACGGCCGCCGACGAAGGCCTGACGGTATTGGGCTGGCGTGACATGCCCATCGACGACTCGTCCATCGGACCGACTGCTAAGGCCGTCATGCCGCGCTTCCGGCAGGTCTTCCTGGCGGGCAGCGGGGGCGAGAGCGGTCTCGATCTGGAGCGCCGGGCGTTCGCGACCCGCCGGGTCTCCGAACGGCGCGCACGCGAGGCCGAACTCGAGCTCTACTTCCCGTCCCTGTCGTGCCGCACGATCGTCTACAAAGGCATGCTCACGACCGATCAGCTCGGCGGGTTCTTCCCCGACCTCACCGACGAGCGGTTCACCAGCGCGCTCGCCCTGGTGCACAGCCGCTTCTCGACCAACACGTTCCCGTCGTGGCCGCTCGCGCACCCGTTCCGCTACATCGCCCACAACGGCGAGTTCAACACCATCCGTGGCAACCGCAACTGGATGCGCACTCGCGAAACCCTGCTCGAGTCGGATCTCATCCCCGGCGATCTGCGCCGGCTGTTCCCGATCTGCACGCCGGACGCGTCGGACTCGGCGACGTTCGACGAAGCGCTCGAGCTGTTGCACCTCGGCGGCCGCAGCCTGCCCCACGCCGTGCTGATGATGATCCCGGAGGCGTGGGAGAACCACCCGTCGATGGATGCCGAAAGACGGGCGTTCTACCAGTTCCACGCGTCGCTCATCGAGGCGTGGGACGGCCCCGCGTGCGTCACCTTCACCGACGGCACGCTGATCGGCGCGGTGCTCGACCGCAACGGGCTGCGCCCGGGGCGCTGGTGGCAGACCGCGGACGGGTTGGTCGTGCTGGCCAGCGAATCGGGGGTGCTCGATCTCGACCCCGCGGGCATCGTCGCGAAGGGCCGGCTGCAGCCCGGACGGATGTTCCTCGTCGACACCGAGCGCGGCGAGATCCGCTCCGACGACGAGGTGAAGCGGGAGCTGGCTGCCGCGCACCCGTACCAGGAGTGGCTGCACGCGGGCCTGATCAGGCTCGAGGACCTGCCCGACCGCGAGCATGTCGTGTTCACACACGAGTCGGTCACCCGCCGCCAGCAGATCTTCGGCTACACAGAGGAGGAACTGCGGCTGCTCCTCGCGCCGATGGCGACCGGCGCCATCGAGCCGCTGGGCTCGATGGGCACCGACACACCGCTCGCCGCGCTGTCGAAGCGGCCGCGGCTGCTGTTCGACTACTTCACCGAATTGTTCGCGCAGGTGACCAACCCGCCGCTCGACGCGATCCGGGAAGAGATGGTCACCTCGCTCGCCGGCGCGATCGGGCCGGAGCTCAACCTGCTCGCGCCCGGCCCGGCGTCGTGCCGCCAGATCGTCGTCCCGCGGCCTGTGCTCGACAACGACGAGCTGGCCAAGATCTGGCACGTCAACCAGGACGGCAACCTGCCCGGGTTCCAGTGCGCGTTGATCGACGGACGGTTCCGCGTGTTCGGCGGCGCCGAGGCGCTGACGGCCGCGATCGAACGAGTGCGCCGCGAGTGCTCGCAGGCGATCGAGGCCGGCGCGCGCATCCTGATCCTGTCCGACCGCGACTGCGACGCCGACCACGCGCCCATCCCGGCGCTGTTGCTCACCTCGGCGGTGCACCAGCACCTGGTGCGGACGGGACAGCGCATCAAGGTCGGACTCGTCGTCGAGACCGGCGAGGCGCGCGAGGTGCACCACATCGCGTTGCTGATCGGGTACGGCGCAGCAGCGGTGAACCCGTATCTCGCCTTCGAGTCGATCGACGATCTGGTGTCGTCCGGCGCGATTCGCGGCGTGAGCGCCGAACAGGCGATCGCCAACTACGTCAAGGCGCTCTCGAAGGGTGTCTTGAAGGTGATGTCGAAGATGGGCATCTCGACGATCGCGTCGTACACCGGGGCGCAGGTTTTCGAAGCCTTCGGGCTCGCCCAGCCGCTCGTCGACGAGTACTTCGGCAGCACGCCGTCCCGGCTCGGCGGTGTCGGGCTGGACGTGATCGCCGAGGAGGCCGCCGCCCGGCACGCCACCGCGTATCCGCTCGTTCCGACCGCGAAGGCGCACCGGCGCCTCGACGTGGGTGGCGAGTACCAGTGGCGTCGCGAGGGTGAGATCCACCTCTTCAACCCCGAGACGGTCTTCCTGCTGCAGCACGCGACCCGGCAACGCCGCTTCGAGCTGTTCGAGGAGTACACCGACAAGGTCGAACGGCTCAACCGTGAGGGCGGCACGCTGCGCGGACTGTTCGAGTTCACGCCCGATCGCCCGCCCGTCCCGATCGACGAGGTCGAACCGGTCAGCGACATCGTGAAACGGTTCGCCACGGGCGCGATGTCCTACGGGTCGATCTCGGCCGAGGCGCACGAGACACTGGCGATCGCGATGAACCGACTCGGCGCGAAGTCGAACAGCGGCGAGGGCGGCGAGGACGCCGAGCGGTACGTCCCCGACGACAACGGCGACCTGCGCCGCTCGGCGGTGAAGCAGGTGGCGTCCGGGCGGTTCGGCGTGACGTCGCACTACCTCGTCAACGCCGACGATCTGCAGATCAAGGTCGCCCAGGGCGCCAAGCCGGGCGAGGGCGGGCAGCTGCCCGGCTACAAGGTGTATCCGTGGATCGCGCGCACGCGGTACTCGACGCCCGGCGTCGGCCTCATCTCACCGCCGCCGCACCATGACATCTACTCGATCGAGGATCTCGCCCAGCTGATCCACGACCTGAAGAACGCGAATTCGCAGGCGCGCGTGCACGTGAAGTTGGTGAGCGAGGCCGGCGTCGGCACGGTCGCCGCAGGTGTGTCGAAGGCGCACGCCGACGTCGTGCTCATCTCCGGCCACGACGGGGGGACGGGCGCCGCGCCGCTCACCTCGCTCAAGCACGCGGGCCTGCCGTGGGAGCTCGGCCTGGCCGACACGCAGCAGACGCTGTTGCTCAACGGGCTGCGCGACCGCATCACGGTGCAGGTCGACGGCGCGATGAAGACCGGACGTGACGTCGTCATCGCCGCCCTGCTCGGCGCCGAGGAGTACGGCTTCTCGACCGCGCCGCTGATCGTGAGCGGCTGCGTGATGATGCGGGTGTGTCACCTCGACACCTGCCCGGTCGGCGTGGCGACCCAGAATCCCGAGTTGCGCGCGCGATTCACGGGCAAGCCCGAGTTCGTGATCACCTTCTTCGAGTACGTCGCCGAGCAGGTGCGCACCATCCTTGCCGCGCTCGGCTTCCGCTCGCTGGACGAGGCGATCGGCCAGGTCGGCGTGCTCGACACGGCGAAGGCGATCGACCACTGGAAGGCGGCCGGGCTCGACCTGACGCCGATGCTCGCCGCGCCGTCCACGCCGTACGGACCGCACCTGCGCAAGGTGCGCGAGCAGGATCACGCGCTGGACGCCGCTCTCGACAACACGTTGATCCAGCTGTGCGAAGGAGCGCTGCTCGACGGTTCGCCGGTACGGCTCGAACTGCCCGTACGCAATGTGAACCGCACCGTCGGCACGATGCTCGGCTCGCTGGTCACACGCCGCTACGGCGCCGCCGGACTGCCCGAGGGCACCATCGACATCACCTTCAGCGGCTCGGCCGGGCAGTCGTTCGGCGCGTTCGTGCCACCCGGCCTGACCCTGCGCCTGGTCGGCGACGCCAACGACTACGTCGGCAAGGGTCTGTCGGGCGGTGTGCTGGCCGTGCGCCCGCATCCGGGCGCAGGTTTCGCCGCGGAGCAGAACGTGATCGCCGGCAACGTGATCGCGTACGGCGCGACGTCCGGGTCGATCTTCCTGCGTGGAGTGGTGGGCGAGCGGTTCTGCGTGCGCAACTCGGGCGCGACGGTGGTCGCCGAGGGAACCGGCGACCACGCGCTGGAGTACATGACCGGGGGAGTGGCGGTCATTCTCGGCGAGGTGGGACGCAACCTCGGTGCCGGCATGTCCGGCGGTTACGCCTACGTGCTCGATCTGGACGAGTCGCAGGTGAACACCGAACTGGTCGACGTCGCTGCGCTCGATCGCGAGCACGCCGCGGTGGTGCGCGAGATCGTGGAGCGCCATCACACCCACACCCGGTCGCCGGTCGCTGCCGCGCTGCTGGCCGACTGGGCGAAGTCGAGAGCTCGGTTCAGCGTGATCGTCCCGCGCGACTTCCAGCGCGTCGTCGAGGCGACCGCCCGGGCCAGCGCCAACGGCGAGGACGTGGACCAAGCCGTGATGGCCGCGGCCAAGACGTGATTCTGCCGACGTGAGCGTGGCTGCCGGCGGGGTTCGCATCCGTTGGGACGATCTGCCCGACGAGCTGCGCGGCTGGGTGGCGGAGGTGCTCGGAGCGAGCGTCGCCGTGGCGACCTCACAGCCGGGCGGGTTCTCGCCGGGCTCGGCCGACCGCGTCGTCGCCGTGAACGGGCGGCGCGCGTTCGTCAAAGCGGTGGCATCGAGCGTGAACCCCCATTCACCGACGTTGCACCGGCGCGAGATCGAGGTCGCCGCGATGCTGCCGGCCGCCGCGCCGGCCCCTCGGTTGCTCGCGTCCTACGACGACGGCGACTGGGTGGCGCTCGTGTTCGATGACGTCGACGGACGGCATCCGGCAACCCCGTGGCGTGCCGCGGAGCTCGAGCAGGTGCTCCACGCGACGCGCGAACTGGCCGACGCGTTGACGCCCAGTCCGGCGCCGCGGCTGCGCGATGCGCGAGAGTCCGTCGCCGGCGGCATGCACGGCTGGCGGGACCTGCGTGCCGACCCTTCGGCCGAGCTGCAGCCCTGGCTGCGCGATCACCTCGACGAGCTGTGCGAGCTCGAGCAGACCGGCGCGGACGGGCTCGCGGGAACGACACTGCTGCACTGCGACCTGCGCGCGGACAACGTGCTGTTGACCGAGCACAGCGTGCGGTTCGTCGACTGGCCGTGGGCCGCGAACGGCGTGGCATGGGTCGACACTCTGTTCGTCCTGATCGATGTCGCGTTCCACGGCGGCCACGATCACGAGGCGCTGCTGGCCCGGTACTGCCCCGAGGCCGATGCCGCCGCCGTGACCGGCGTGCTCGCCGGCTTCGCCGGGTTCCTCGTCGACCACGCCCGCCGCCCGGCGCCGCCGGGTCTGCCGACCATCCGCCGGTTCCAGGCCGACCAGGCGCGCACCACGGTCGACTGGCTGCGGAAACGAATGGCGACGGGAGAGTTCTGACCCACGCCCCCTACGCTTGACTCATGCGTCGCGCGAAGATCGTCTGCACGCTCGGTCCGGCGACCGACACCGTCGAGCGTTGCCGCGCGCTCGTCGAAGCGGGCATGGACGTCGCAAGACTGAACTTCAGCCACGGCGCCCACGCCGATCACGGACGCCGCTTCCAAGAGGTACGGCAGGCTGCGCAGGCGGCGGGGCGCAACGTCGCGGTGCTCGCCGACCTGCAGGGACCCAAGATCCGTCTCGGCCGCTTCGCCGAAGGCCCCGTCACCTGGGCGACCGGCGAGCGGGTCCGCATCACCGTCGAGGACGTCGCCGGCTCGCACGACCGGGTGTCGACCACATACAAGGAACTCGCCGACGACGTGCGTCCCGGCGACCGCCTGCTCGTCGACGACGGCAACGTCGCGCTCGTCGCCGTCGACATCGAGAACGGCACCGACGTCGTCTGCGACGTGCTCGAAGGCGGCGTGGTCAGCGACAACAAGGGCCTGTCGCTGCCGGGTGTCGCAGTCAGCGTCCCGGCCATGTCGGACAAGGACGCCGACGACCTGGAGTTCGCGCTGCGCCTCGGCGTCGACTTCATCGCGCTCTCGTTCGTGCGTGCTCCCGAGGACGTCAAGCTCGTCCACCGGGTGATGGACGACGTCGGTGTGCGCCGGCCCGTCATCGCGAAGATCGAGAAGCCCGAAGCGGTCGAGCGGCTGGAAGAGATCGTGCTCGCCTTCGACGGGGTGATGGTCGCCCGCGGTGACCTCGGCGTCGAGATGCCGCTCGAGGCCGTGCCGGTCGTGCAGAAGCGGGCCGTGCAGGTGTGCCGCGACAACGCCAAGCCGGTCATCGTCGCGACCCAGATGCTCGAATCGATGATCACGCACTCACGCCCCACTCGCGCGGAGGCGTCCGACGTCGCGAACGCCGTCATCGACGGCGCGGATGCGGTGATGCTCTCGGGCGAGACGAGCGTCGGCAAGTACCCGGTGCAGGCCGTCGCGACGATGAGCCGCATCATCACTTCCGTCGAGGCGTCCGGCACCGAGGTGCGTGGGCTGATGCACAACCCGCGCACGTCCAGCGGTGCGATCGTCAAGGCCGCGCGCGACATCGGCGACGCGCTCGGTGCGGTCGCGTTGGTGGCCTTCACGCAGACCGGCGACACCGCGAAGCGGCTCTCGCGCCTGCAGCCCGCGCAACGACTGCTGGTCTTCACGCCCGTCGAGCAGGTGCAGCGCCAGATGGCACTGCTCTGGGGTGCCGAGGCGCAACTGGTGTGGACGGTGAAGACGACCGACGACATGGTGCGTCAGGTCGACACGGCCCTGCTCAACCGCAGCGTGTGCCGCCCGGGTGATCTGGTGGTCATCGTCGCCGGCACCCCGCCGACCACGCCGGGTGCGACCAACACCATCCGGGTGCACCACATCGGCGACATCGTGCGCCATGACAGCTGAGCAGGACGGCCAGCCGGAACTCGACGCCCTGGTGCAACTGCTCGATCTCGAGCAGATCGAGACCGACATCTTCCGCGGGCAGAGTCACCAGACGCCCGTGCAGCGTGTGTTCGGCGGCCAGGTCGCGGGGCAGGCGCTGGTCGCAGCCGGGCGCACGGTGGCAGCGGACCGGGCCGTGCACTCGTTGCACTCGTACTTCATCCGACCCGGAGACCCGGACAAGCCGATCGTCTACGAGGTCGACCGCGTACGCGACGGACGCTCGTTCTCGGTGCGCCGCGTCGTCGCCGTGCAGGACGGTCAGACGATCTTCACGCTGTCTGCGTCGTTCCAGCTCGACCAGGAGGGCATCGAGCACGAGCAGCCGATGCCCGACGTGCCGATGCCTGAGGACGTGCCGACGATGGCGGAGCGGTTCCGGGACCGTCCCGACATCTACGCGCAGCTGACCCGCCGGCCGCACCCGATCGAACGCAGATACGTCGACGGTCCGTCCTGGGACCGCGGCCCGAACGACCGTTCCGGGGTACAGAGCTTGTGGATCCGCGCGAACGGCCGGCTGCCGGACGATCCGCTGTTGCACGTATGCCTGCTGACCTACGCGTCCGACCTGACCTTGCTCGACACGATCCTCGTGCACCACGGTCTCTCCCACGAACGCAACCAGATCGCGATGGCTTCGCTCGACCACGCCATGTGGTTCCTGCGACCGTTCCGCATGGACGAGTGGATCCTCTACTCGATGAAGTCACCCGCGGCGCGCGGTGGTCGCGGTTTTGCGACCGGTCGGTTCTTCTCCCGCGACGGGCACCATCTCGGCAGCGTCGCGCAGGAGGGCATGATCCGCGTCAGGTAGCGCTCGTCTGCAGCAGTTCCCAGGCGGCCCGGACATGGCGCAGCTCGGTCGACGTGGCGCCGATGGCCAGGCGCAGGGCGACCCTGCCGTCGACGACGGTGTGCGTGAGGTACATCCGTCCGGACGCGTTGACCGTGTCCATCAGCGCGCGCGTTGCGTCGTCGCCGCTCTTGAGGCGGAACGTGACGAGAGCGAGTTGGTGCGGGGCAGCGAGCTCGAAGCGGTCGTCGGCGTCGACCCACGACGCGAACTCCTGGGCCAGTGCCACGCCGTTGCGGACGTGCTCACGCAGGCCTTCGGCGCCGTACCACCGGATGACCGACCAGAGTTTCAGCGCGCGGAACCGGCGGCCGAGCGGCACGTGCCAGTCGCGATAGTCGATGACGTCGCCCGACTCGGTGGCGGTGTTGCGCAGGTATTCGGGCAGGATCGACAGCGCGCCGATCAGCGGGGCACGGTCGGCGACCCAGAACGTGCTGGCGTCGAAGTTCGTGAGCAGCCACTTGTGCGGGTTGGTGTCGTAGGAGTCGGCCAGCTCGACGCCGTCGTTGATCCACCGGAACTCGGGGGCGACCGCCGCGACGCCCGCCCACGCCGCGTCGACGTGCAACCACGCGCCGTGCTCACGCGCGATCTCGCCGAGTTCGCGGATCGGGTCGATGGCGCCGGTGCCGGTCGTGCCGATCGTCCCGACGATCAGCGTCGGCGTGGTGCCGCGCCGTGCGTCGTGCTCGACGGCCTCGCGCAGCAGCGTCGGGTTCATCGACAACGTTGCGGGATCGATGTCGATCTTGCGCAGGGCCTCGGCCCCGAGGCCGGCGATGCGGCACGCCTTCTCGACCGACGAGTGGGTCTGCGTCGACGCGTAGACGGCATAGTCGCCCGAGGCGACTCCCGCTCGCTCCGTGGCGCCGCCACTCGCGCGGTGCAAGGCGGCCAGCAGCGCCACGAGTGCCGAGTCCGACGCCGTGTGCTGGATGACGCCGCCGCCCGTCCCCGACGACCGGAAGCGCTCCGGCAGATCGAGCAACGTCGCCAACCAGTCGAGCACGTGGGTCTCGAGTTCGGTGGCCGCGGGCGAGGTGGCCCACAGCATGCCCTGCACGCCGAGGCCGGCCGCCAGCAGGTCGCCGAGGATCGCCGGCCCGCTCGCGTTCGCTGGGAAGTACGCGAAGAAGGACGGGTGCTGCCAGTGGGTGATGCCCGGCAACACGATCTCGTCCATGTCGCGCAGCAGCGCGTCGAACGGCTCACCGCGTTCTGGCGGTTCAGCGGGCAGGGCCGAGCGGATCTCGCTCGGCCTGGCGGGGGAGAGCACGGGGAAGGACTCCATGCGCTCGAGGTAGTCGGCGATCCAGTCGACCGTCCTGCGGCCGTACTCGCGGAACTCGTCTGGGCTCATGTGCGCCACGTCCCGACACTATCCGGCGAGCAATCGGCGGCTGGACCTTGCGCCCGCACGAGCATCGGCTCGTCGCGGTCGAACGACCTCAACTCGACGCTGGGCGGCGCGTTCTTCTCCAACGTGCGGTTCAACCTCGCGAAGGTCGACCTCGACCCGGCGGTGCAGAAGGCGATCTCCGCGCGTACGAGACGATGCGGATCCTGAACGTGAACATGAGGCGGCGCTCACGCGACCGGGCGTCAGGTCTTCGGGCCGTCTGCTCGTCCATCAGCCGCACTGCGCCGCATCGCGCGATGGAGATGCTGTTGCGCCCGCTGGAGCGCCACTGCACTCCGACGAGGTCGAGCGCCCACCCGGCGATGGCCAGTATGTCGGTCGACTCGTCGGCGAAGAAGTAGATGAGCCCGCGGATGAACGGCAACGGTCGCTCAACGATGATTGCGCGCTTGCCACGGCTCGAGCCGAATCGGACGGTGTGCTTGTAGAGCATTGGCCCAACACGTAGTTGTACGCACCCTGACGGGTTTCGTCCGTCCGGGCAACGCATTCGTTGCATCGCGGAGCCGAGACCATGCGACCGCGATGCGGTCGGGTTACGGCAGTTCGACCGGTGTCACGCGGTGGCGGCGGGTGGTGCCCCCGGTGGGATTCGAACCCACACACCTTTCGGCAATGGTGTTTGAGACCATCATGTCTGCCAGTTCCATCACAGGGGCATCGCACGCGGCAGGGGTGAGCCTGAGGCGTCACCGACATCGTATCCGGGCTAGTCTGGATGCTTGCGATCGTCGGTCTGATGGGAGAGGGACGCACCGTGGCCCCCGAGGTTGATCCCGGGTCGGAGACTCCGGCGGGCAAGGGATTGCGGGTCGTCATCGCCGAGGACGAGGCGCTGATCCGGCTCGACCTGCGCGAGATGCTTCTCGACGAGGGGTTCGACGTGGTCGGCGAGGCCGCTGATGGCGAGCAGGCCGTGGCGCTCGCCACGGAACTTCAACCCGACCTGGTCATCTGCGACATCAAGATGCCGAAGATGGACGGCATCGCCGCCGCCGCACACATCACCGGCGACCGCATCGCCCCGGTCGTGATGTTGACCGCCTTCAGCCAGCGCGACCTCATCGAGCGCGCCCGCGACGCCGGTGCGATGGCCTACCTCGTCAAGCCGTTCGAGAAGCGCGACCTGCTCCCCGCCATCGAGATGGCGGTCTCGCGCTTCGCCGAGATCACCGCACTCGAGAAGGAGGTCACCGGGCTGCGCGACCGGCTCGAGGCGCGGAAGCTGATCGAACGGGCCAAGGGTGCGCTGATGACTGCGCACGCCTTGACCGAGCCGCAGGCCTTCCGGTGGATCCAGCGGGCGGCCATGGACAACCGCACCTCGATGCGAGCCGTCGCGGAACTGGTCCTCACGGGCGAGATGCCCGAATAGCTCCGATTCGCCGCGATTCGGAGCGGTGCCCCTATCGGATTTCGCCCAAACCAGACGGAGCCGCACACGTCGGGGTTGAGATTTGGTCACGACGTCGATCAAGAACGTGGGACTGCTGCATCTGCTGAGCTGCATGCGCTAACGTGCCGTCCACAACCGGATCGACTTGTGTCGAAAGACATCCGCAGGAAGGCGAATCAGTGCGTAGTTCCCTCAGCACCATGGCGATCGCAGCGGCGGCTGCGGGCGCAGTTGCGCTCGCCGGCTGCTCCACCAGCAGCAGTGGCGGTAACGGCGGCAACAGCGGCGGCAACAGCAGCGCCCCCGCCGGCGGCTCCAGCAGCAGCAGCGGCGGCGGCGGCCTCAACGGCGGCGGCAGCGGCTCCGCCACCGGCACCCAGACGTACAAGCTCGGCTTCATCGGCGCCCTGTCCGGCGCGAACGCCCAGCTCGGTATCAACGAGAAGAACGGCATGCAGCTGGCCATCGACCAGGCCAACAGCTCCGGCAAGTACAAGTTCAAGATCCAGCTCGACCCGCAGGACAGCGAGGGTGACCCGGCGAAGGCTCCCGCCGCAGCCACCCAGCTGATCTCCGACCCGAAGGTCATCGGCGTCGTCGGCCCGGCGTTCTCGGGTGAGAGCGAAGCCGTCGACCCCAGCTTCTGCCACGCGTCGCCGCCGATGCCGATCGTGACGGCGTCCGCGAGCAACGGAACGTTGCAGAAGCAGGGTTACACCTGCTGGCACCGCATCATCCCGAACGACAACGTCGAAGGCACCCAGGGTGCCGACTGGCTCGCCCGCACCGGTGCCCACAAGGTCTACGTCCTCAACGACCTGAGCACCTACGGCGCCGGCGTCGCGGCGACGATGGCCAAGGAACTGAAGGCCAAGCACGTGCAGGTCATCACGAACGGTGTCGACGGCACGACGACGAAGAACTACGGCCCGATCGCGCAGACGATCGCCAGCAGTGGTGCCGACGCACTGTTCTACGGCGGCTACGACGCGCAGGCCGCGTTGCTCGCCAAGGCGCTGCAGGCTGCAGGTTTCAAGGGACGCACGGTGTCGGGCAACGGTGCCAAGGACTCGGTGTTCACCAAGAACGCCGGCTCGGCCGGCAACGGCTGGTTCTTCACTTGCGGTTGCCAGGACGCAACGGTCGCTCCGTCGGCCAAGGCATTCACGGCCGCGTACAAGGCGAAGTTCAACCAGGATCCGTCGACGTACTCGCCGGAGGCCTATGACGCGGCGAACCTGATGATGGACGCGATCTCCAAGGCGCAGGGAACGCCGGTCACCCGCACGTCGCTCATGACCGCGCTCAACGCCGAGAACTTCAAGGGCATCACGACCACGATCAAGTTCCAGAAGAACGGCGAGGTTGTCGCGAACAACCTGATCGTGAACCTCTTCGAGCAGAAGAACGGTCAGATCGTCGGACTCGGCGACATCAACAAGGCCACGGCCAAGTAACGCTGCGTCGATTGGCCAGGTAGTCCCACGTGGCGGGGCGAGTCGGATAGCATCCGGCTCGCCCCGCACCCCTTTGTGCCTGCTCGTCAGCGTCGCGCGCTGCGCGGCGGCCGCGTCTCGTTTCGAGGAGCTATCGGCGTGAGCCAATCCCAAGACTGGTTCCAGCAGTTACCTCAGAACCTTGTGATCGGTCTCGAACAGGGATCGATGTACTCGCTGATCGCCCTCGGGTACACCCTCGTGTACGGCGTCCTGCAGCTGATCAACTTCGCGCACAGCGAGGTGTTCATGACCGGCGCATTCGGTAGCTATCTCGTGGTGAACGGCATCGTCGGCCACCGACATCTGAGCGGGGTCATGGTGCCGCTCACGATCGTTGCCGGCGTGCTGAGCGGCGCGATCTGCGGTGCCGCGATCGCATGGCTGCTCGAGAAGGTCGCCTACCGCACGCTGCGTCGTAACGGGGCGCCGAAACTGGCGTTCCTGATCAGCGCGATCGGGGCGTCGCTGTTCCTGTCGAACCTGGCGGGCAAGTTGTTCAACCGATTACCGAACAACTCCTTCCCCGACTACTTCAACGTCAACGACAGGCTGTTCACGATCGGGACGGCGAAGGTGTCGTTGATCGCCGTGATCATCGTGGCGACCGCCATCGTGATGATGATCTTCCTGGACCGGTTGGTGAACAGCACCAAGCTCGGACGAGGGATTCGCGCCGTCGCCGAGGATGCGCCGACAGCCGCGTTGATGGGCATCGACATCGACAAGACGATCTCGCGCACGTTCGTGATCGGCGGTGCGCTCGCAGGCGTCGCCGGCTTCATGTTCGGCACCGCGTTCGGCGTCGGCAACCTGATGGGCTTCACCCCTGGCGTCAAAGCTTTCGCTGCGGCTGTGCTGGGCGGCATCGGCAACATCCGGGGGGCGATGATCGGCGGCCTGATCCTCGGCGAGGCGGAGGTGTTGATCTCGGCGCTGCCGTGGGTCGGCGCGCAGTGGACCGACTCGGTCAGCTTCGTCGCGCTCGTGTTGATCCTGCTGGTGCGCCCGACCGGCATCCTCGGCGAGCGTCTCGGACGTGCGGCATGAGCACTGCAACGCGAACGCTGCTCAAGCGCCTGGCAGCCTGCCTGTTCGGCGGTATCGTCCTTGCGCTCATGGTCGGGAATCAGGAGGGGACGTTCAGCGACTTCGGGATCGCGTTCCGCGAGGCGGTCCTGCGCCCGCGGGTGTTCGTGTTCCTGGCGATCGGTGTCGTCATCTTCTTGATGATCACCTTCTGGCCCCTGGTGCGACCGTACATCCGGCGCCCGGGTGTCGCCGGTGCCGGCGCAGGAGTGCTGGTGATCATCGCCGCTCAAACGATCATGAACTGGTACGACCCGCTGGCGAGTAACGGCAGCGGTAAGTTCGGCGACGTCCGCTCGGCAGTCGACCAGACCAAGAACATCGGTCAGCTGACCACCTGGTTCTTCGACTGGGCGGGCTGGACCGTTGCCGGCGTCGGTCTCGTGCTCTGCCTGGTCGCGATCATCGCGAGGCTTCGCGTGGCCGGGTACGCCGCTGCCGTCGTCGGTGTCGCCGGTGCGGCGCTGGCGTACTCCGCCCACACCGACGTCATCGATGTCGGCGGCGGCATCGATCACTCCCTCGGCGTGTACGCCGACATGATCGGGTTCCTCGTCCTCGGCGGCGCAGGCGTGATCATCGCCCTGTCCAAGAAGGAGGTCGCCGACCCGAGAGGTTTCATCAACGCTGCGATCGGCTACCGCAACGGGCTTTTCGTGGTTCTGGTCGCGATCGTGCTCGGCCTGCTCGCATTGCTCAACGACTGCTGGACGGGTCCACTGACCCTCAACGCCGACCTCGCCGACTCGAGCAAAGACTTCAATCACACGGCGATCAGCGGATTGGGCAGCGCCTACCTGTCCTGGCTCGGCTGGACCGGGTTCATCGTCGCGACGGTGCTCGCGCTCGCGGCGACGCTCGTCCCGCTTCGCGTCGTCGGGTTGCTCAGCGCAGCCGCTTCGGTCACCGGGATCGTGCTGACGTTCTTCACTCTCAAGTCGATGACGGAGGTCGCCGCCAAGGTCGCGCCGAACAACGGTGCCGAGTGGGGGAACCTCGGCGTCGGCGGTTACATGATGTGTCTGGTCTTCGCCGTATACATCGCGGGCGCGGTACAGGCCGGCTCCTTCAGCCGTCGGTCGAGGACGGAGCCGGTCGATCCGGCAGATGCCCCCGCGGCCGTCGTTGCCGGGCCCGCGGAGACGAAGCCGGTCGATCCGGCAGATGCCCCCGCCGCCGTCGTGGCCGAGCCGGTGGCAACGAAGCGGGGCGGGCGCACCCGCCAGCAGCGCCGGCTCCCGGTGAGCGCGATGGTCGGTGCCGTCAGCCGCTCGCGCAATGCCAAGGCGGTGTTGGTCATCGGGTTTGCCATCGCGATCTTCTACCCGCCGATGCTCCCCGTCGTGTGGCAGAACGTCCTGGTCGTACAGATCGGTGTGTTCGTGCTGCTGGCGTTGGGACTCAACGTCGTGGTCGGTTGGGCCGGTCTGCTCGACCTCGGGTACATCGCCTTCTACGAGGTCGGCGCGTACACCACCGCCTACCTGACCGGCTCGCTACCGGTGAAGCCGCCGAGCTGGCTGCACATGAAGCCGCTCGAGACGATCCCCTTCGCGGTGTTGGCCTGCCTGACCGCCGGTGTGCTGCTGGGCGCACCGACGTTGCGACTGCGTGGTGACTACCTGGCCATCGTGACCCTCGGCTTCGGTGAGATCACGCAGCTCGTCGCGATCAATGACCCCGGCGGATTCACGGGGGGCCCGCAGGGCCCGACCATCCCGCACCCGTCCATCCACCTGCTCGGCATCAACGTCACCTTCGGCGAGGACAACCTGCCGTACTGGTACCTGCTGTTGATCATGCTCGTCGTCGTGCTGATCCTCTTCTACCGACTCGAGGGATCGCGCATCGGACGGGCGTGGGCGGCGATCCGCGAGGACGAGGTCGCGGCACAGGCCTCCGGGGTCAACACCGTGCGCGTCAAGCTGCTCGCGTTCGCGATCGGTGCGTCGACCTCGGCACTGGCAGGCTCGTTCTTCGCCAGTCAGGTCGGCTACTTCGACCCGAGCCTGTTCACTCTGCAGGCGTCGATCCTCATCGTCGCCTACGTCGTGTTCGGCGGCATGGGCTCGCTCGCCGGAGCGATGGCGGGCGCGGCGGCACTGACCTGGCTGCCGCAGTTCCTGAAGGACCAGGTACCCCAGAACGACCGGCAGATGTGGGTCGGCGCGCTCGTCCTCGCCATGATGATCTTCCGTCCGGCAGGGCTGTTGCCGGCCCGCAGACGCAGGGCGGAACTGTCCGGCTTCGACTCACCCGCGTCGGCCGAGGTCACCGCGGTGCCGGCGTCGGAGGGATTGTGATGACCGAGACCACGACGGCGGAAGAGACGACCGAGACTCCCGATGTCGTATTCGACGTGCAGCACGCGACGCTGCGCTTCGGCGGCGTCGTCAGCCTGAACGACATCTCACTCCAGATGCATCGCGGCGAGATCCTCGCCGTCATCGGGCCGAACGGCGCCGGGAAGACCTCGCTGTTCAACTCGCTGACCGGTGTCTACACGCCGCAGGTCGGTGAGATCACGCTGGCCGCGCGGGTCGGCGATGCGCCGCGCAGTGTGCTGGGCCGCAAGACGCACGTCATCAACCACATGGGTGTTGCCCGCACCTTCCAGAACATCCGGCTGTTCCCGGCGTTGACGGCGATCGAGAACGTCAAGGTCGGGATCGAGACGCGGATGCACGCCGGCCCGATCGCGTCCATGCTCGGGATGCCGTGGCAACGTCGCGAGGAGAAGCGCAGCACCGACACAGCGATGGCGCTGCTGCGTGAGGTCGGTCTGGCCCGCAAGGCGAACGAACTTGCGCACTCGCTCGCCTACGGCGAGCAGCGACGCCTCGAGATCGCCCGCGCGCTGGGCACCGATCCCGGTGTGCTGTTGCTCGACGAGCCCGCTGCCGGTACCAACCCGGTCGAGAAGCGCGAGCTGGCCGAGCTCATCCAACGCATCAACCGCGAGCGCGGTATCAGCGTGCTGTTGATCGAGCACGACATGAAGCTCGTCATGTCGATCGCGCACCGGATCATCGTGCTGAACTTCGGCGAGAAGATCGCCGAAGGCACCCCGGACGAGATCCAGCGAAACCCCGCGGTCATTGCGGCCTACCTGGGCACGCCGGCCGACGAGGTCGACGCCGACCTGGCCGACCAGCCGCACCTCAACCTGATCGACACCGAAGGCGTGCACGTGCGCGACGAGGATCCCGACGAGACCGGGGAGTAGCCGTGGCCAAGGGCGAGCTGATGCTCGATGTCCAGGACATCGAGGTCCGGTACGGAAGCATCCGTGCGCTGAGCAGCGTGAGTTTCCAGGTGAACGAGGGCGAGATCGTCGCGCTGCTCGGAGCGAACGGTGCGGGCAAGACGACCACTCAGCGCGCGGTGTCGGGCATGCTGCGTCCCGCCCGCGGAGCCATCGTCTACCGCGGTGAGCGTACGGACGGGATCGCTGCGCACAACCTGATCCGACGCGGGATCTGCCATGTGCCGGAAGGGCGGCACGTCTTCCCGCGGATGACGGTCGCCGAGAACCTCGACATGGGCGCGTTCCGGTTCCGCCGGGTCGACCCCGCCGACGTCGATCGGGTGCTCACCCTGTTCCCGATCCTCAAGGATCGGTTCCGCCAACCGGCAGGAACCCTGTCGGGTGGCGAGCAGCAGATGCTGGCCATCGGACGGGCGTTGATGGGCCATCCCGAGCTGTTGCTGCTGGACGAACCGTCGATGGGCTTGGCGCCGCTCATCGTCGAGCAGATCTTCTCGATCGTGCGTGAGATCAACGAATCCGGCGTGACGGTACTGCTCGTCGAACAGAACGCGGCGCAGGCCCTCGGCCTGGCCAACCGCGGCTACGTGCTGGAGACCGGAGAGATCGTGCTGTCCGGAACGGGCAGCGAACTGCTCGCCGACGACCGGGTGCGGGCGGCCTATCTCGGTGAAGAGATTTCCACCGCGTAGCCACAGGGGGTTGCGCTACTCCCGGACCGGGGTCCTATGGTTGCACTTGCAGTTATTCCCCTCGAACACCTCCAACCGGGAGGTTCTTGCGTGTCCCGTGCCAGTGTCAGAGTGCGCCCTGCCGATCATGCCGATGTCGAGGCAATGGTCGGCCTGATCACGTCGGTCGACACCAAGTCGGGCGTCTTCAGCGGACGCGGGCTCTCGGACCCGAGCGTCACGCATCTCGACTCCCGGCTGCGCGAGATCCTCGCCGAGGGCAGGCAGATGCTCATCGTCGCCTCCGACGACCAGACCGGTGAGCTGATCGGCCTGCTGGTAGCCAAGATGGACGAGATCGGCGCCATCGACCTCACCCCGGTGCTGCACGTGACGCATCTGCTGGTGGGCGCGTCCCACCGCCGCCGCGGGGTCGGACGCACGCTGCTCGCCGCCGCCGTCCACCTCGCCGATGAGCGCGGTGTCGACCGGGTGCTGGCCACCGCGGCGTCCGGATCCCGCGAAGCCAACCGGTACCTGGCCCGGCTCGGCTTCGCCCCGCTGGTCGTGCACCGAGTCGCCTCCACCGCGACCCTGCGCCGCTCGTTGGGGATCTCCGACGTCTCCGAGCGCATCGCGCTGCTGCGCCGCGCCCGGCTGGCCCGCTCCGAGCGCACCGTCTCGATCGCCCGCTCACGCAGCCGGGTCGGACGCGCCGTCGGCGGCCCCGTCGGCCGCGGCGCCTGAGCGCTGAGACCCCGTCCGACCACCGTCCTAGAGTGGGGCCGTGGCTGACACGGCGAGCGCACCACCGACCACTGGCCGGCTCCTCCTCCTCGACGGGCACTCGCTCGCCTACCGGGCGTTCTACGCCCTGCGCGAGGTGGACATGGCGACCTCGACGGGGCAGCCCACCAACGCGGTGTTCGGGTTCACCTCGATGCTCATCAACCTGATGCGTGACGAGAAACCCACCCACATCGGGGTGTGCTTCGACGTCTCGCGCAAGACGTTCCGGTCCGAGCAGTACGCCGAGTACAAGGCCGGGCGCTCGTCGATGCCTGACGACTTCCGCGGTCAGGTCGAGCTCATCCGACTCGTGCTCGACGCGCTGCGCATCCGCTACGTCGCGGTCGAGGGCTTCGAGGCCGACGACCTCATCGCCACGCTGACCACGCAGGCCGACGCCGCCGGGATGCAGGTGTTCATCTGCACCGGCGACCGCGACGCGTTGCAACTGGTCAACGACCACGTGACCGTGCTCTACCCGCGCCGGGGCGTCAGCGACATGAACAGGTTCACCCCCGTGTCCGTCGAAGAGAAGTACGGCCTGACGCCCGCGCAGTACCCCGACTACGCCGCGCTGCGCGGCGATCCGAGCGACAACCTGCCCAGCATCCCGAGCGTCGGCGAGAAGACGGCGGCCAAGTGGATCCGTGAGTACGGCAGCCTCGACAACCTCGTCGCCAACGTCGACACCGTCAAGGGCAAGGTCGGCGACGCGCTGCGGGAGCACCTGGCGGGTGTGCTGATGAACCGGCGCCTCACCGAACTGGTCCGGGACGTAACGCTCGACGTCGCACCCGCCGACCTCGAACGGCAGCAGTGGGACCGCGAAGAGGTGCACAAGCTGTTCGACGACCTGCAGTTCCGGGTGCTGCGCGAGCGGCTGTTCCAAGAGGTCGCGGCCGCCGAGCCCGAGGCCGAGCAGGGGTTCGACGTCAGCTACGAGCGGCTCGACATCGACGAGGTCGAGCAGTGGCTCGACGAGCACGCGCGCACCGGTGAGCGCGTCGGGATCGCGTTCCGGGGCCAGTGGGGCCGCGGCACGGGATCGCTGACGGGCGTAGCGCTGGCGACCCGCGACGGCGCGTCGGCCTACCTCGACCCGGCGCGCATGAGCCCGTCCGACGACGCGGCGCTGCGCGCCTGGCTGGCCGATGCGGCGATGCCGAAGGCGACACATGACATCAAGGGGCCGGCGCTCGCGCTGCGCGAGCACGGCTGGCGCATCGAGGGGGTCACCAGCGACACCCAGCTGGCGGCGTACCTGCTGCGGCCCGATCAGCGCACCTTCGATCTGTCCGACCTGGCGCTGCGGTATCTGCGGCGCGAGCTGCGCAGCAACGTCGAGGAGTCGGGGCAGCTCACCCTCGACGGCGGGCTCGACGAGTCCGACGACGCGCTCGCCGAGGTCGAGACGCTGCAGGCCACCGCGATCAACGACTTGGCCGCGGCGTTCGACGCCGAGCTCGACTCCGGCGGCGCGTCGCGGTTGCTGATCGAGCTCGAGCTCCCGCTGACGTTCGTCCTCGCCGACATGGAGGCCGTGGGGATCGCCGCGGACACCGACGCGCTCGTCGACCTGCAGTCCGAACTCGGCGGCGCCGTCAAGCAGGTCGAGCAGGACGCGCACCAACTCGTCGGTCGCGAGTTCAACCTCGGCTCGCCGAAGCAACTGCAAGAGATCCTGTTCGACGAGCGCAAGCTGCCCAAGACCAAGCGGATCAAGACCGGCTACACGACCGACGCCGACTCGCTGACCGATCTCTATGCCAAGACGGGCGACGAGTTGCTCGGGCAACTGCTCCGTCACCGCGAGGTCGCGCGGCTCAAGACCGTGGTCGACGGGTTGCTGCCGCTCGTCGACGACCACAACCGCATCCACACCACGTTCAACCAGACCGTGGCTGCGACGGGCCGGCTGTCGTCGGTCGATCCGAACCTGCAGAACATCCCGGTGCGGACGGCCGAAGGGCGCCGCATCCGTGAGGCGTTCGTCGTCGGCGCGGGCTTCGAGTCGCTGATGACCGCCGACTACAGCCAGATCGAGATGCGCATCATGGCGCACCTGTCCGGCGACGCCGGCCTGATCGAAGCGTTCACGACCGGCGAGGACCTGCACACCTTCGTCGCGTCGCGCGCCTTCGACATCTCGACCGACGACGTCGATCCCGAGATGCGGCGCCGCATCAAGGCGATGTCCTACGGCCTGGCGTACGGTCTGTCGGCGTTCGGACTGTCCAAGCAGCTGAAGATCACGCCGGACGAGGCGCGCGGTCAGATGGACGCCTACTTCACCCGGTTCGGTGGCGTGCGCGACTACCTGCGCTCCGTCGTGGAGGACGCCCGTCAGTCCGGCTACACCGAGACGATCATGGGACGCCGCCGGTACCTGGCAAACCTGAACAGCGAGAACCGCAACCTGCGTGAGATGGCCGAGCGTGCCGCGCTCAACGCGCCGATCCAGGGCAGCGCCGCCGACATCATCAAGGTGGCGATGCTGGGCGTGCACCGCGGCCTGGCCGAGGCCGGCCTCAGCTCGCGGCTGCTGCTGCAGGTGCACGACGAACTCGTCCTCGAGATCGCACCCGGCGAGCGCGAGCAGGTCGAAGCCCTCGTCCGAGACCAGATGGGTAACGCCTACAAGCTCGGCGACGTGCCGCTCGACGTGTCGGTGGGCATCGGCCGCACCTGGCACGAAGCAGCTCATTAGGCCGCGATCTACGCGGGCCGGTACTCCATCCATTCGCGATCGATCTGCAGCCCGGCGTCGAGGTAGAGGCCGAGGGCATTGCGATTTTCTGCTTGCACTGCGAGCCCGAGCACGGCGGCGCCGGCATCCCGGCGGCGGTGCAGACCGTCGAGCAGCAGAGCGCGACCGAGGCCCTTGCCGCGCTCCTCCTTCGCGACCGCCAGCTGAGCGATCCAGCCGGTGCCGTCGGAGAAGATCCGCCCGGTCGCGACTGCGACCAGGCGATCGCCGCGCCAGGCGAGCACCTGCAGGTCGGGCACGGTCGTGTCGGTGATGAACAGGTCGCGCCACTGGTCGAAGGCGCGGTGCTGGTGACCGGGGACATCGGCCCAACCCGAGTCGACATAGATCAGGTGGTACATCGCCGGGGCGTCGGCCGGCGTGAAGGCGCGGGTTTCGACGCCGTCGGGATAACGCGGCTTTGCGAGCGTCCAGTCATCGGTGACCGGCCGGATGAGTTCGAAACTCGATCGGGTCTGCCGCCAACCGTGTGCATCGAGGGCCGCGCGCAACGCGGCGTCGCGATCCAGTACGTCGAGATGCGGGTTGCCCAACGCGGCGTACCACTCGATGAGGTCGTCGGCGACCGCGCGCGTGAGGCACGGGTCGGGGTCGGTGACGAACCACGCGTCGTGCGCGTTGTGCAGCGCTACAGCGACGATGCGGTCGCCGTCGAGAAAGACCTGGCTCCCGCTTTCGAGCGAGGACACCTGGTCGAAGTGCTCGGCGACCTCGTCCGCGTCCTCCTCGGGTGCGCCGAACCAGAAGGTCTCGGAGCGCGCGACCAACTCCGCGGTCGCCGCGATGTCGTCTCTCGTTGCCGGCCGGCTCCGCATCCCCTCATCGTGCCGTCCTACGTCAACTCACATACGTAGATCGCGGTGCCCGGCAGGATCGCGCCGCGCAGCGGTGACCACTGGCCCCACTCCTGGGTGTGGCCGGCGGGCCATTCCGGCTCGACGAGGTCGACGAGGCGAAAGCCGGCTGCGGCGATCTCGCGCACGCGATCGCCCAGCGTGCGGTGGTGCTCGACGTAGGTCGGCGTGCGGTCGGCCGCGAATTCGACGTACGGCGTGCGGTCCCAGTACGGCATGGTGGCACGCAACCCGTCCGGCCCGGGGTCGTCCGGGAACGACCAGCGGATCGGGTGCGTGGTGGCGAACACCCAACGCCCACCGGGACGCAGCACGCGTGCGACCTCGCGCATCACCGCCGCCGAGTCGGCCACGAACGGCACCGCGCCGAACGCGGTGAACGCGACGTCGAAGGATGTGTCGCGCAGCGGCAGATGCTGCGCGTCCGCCTGCACCAGCGGGACGTCCACGCCGGTGCGCTCGGCACCCTCGCGGGCGTGACGCAGCATCCCCGCCGAGAGGTCCGCCGCGACGACCTCGGCGCCCTGCCCGGCGAGCCACCGCGAGCACATCGCCGATCCGCACCCGACCTCGAGCACCCGCTTGCCGCGCAGGTCGGCACCGAGCAGCCGGGCGTCCTGCTCACGCAGGTTCTCCGGGCACCACACGAAGTCGGCGACGCCGAGGAACTCGCCGTGCTCGCGGTGGTACTGGTCGGCCTCGGCGTCCCACCAGTGCCGGTTCGCCTGCACGGTCGCGTGTTCGTCGGCGCCGCGCCGTCCGACGCCGACGGGCGCGTGCGGGTCAGCTGCTTCCGCCACCACCACCGCCACACCCGCCGCCACCGCAGGACGATCCGCCGCAGGACGATCCGCCGCCGCACGACGATCCGCCACCACAACCGTGGTGGGCGCCGTGCCCGCCGGCGGAATCACCGCCGGCGGCCCACCAACCGGCCGAGGAACCGTCCCCGCCCCCACCACGGCGCCTACGCGGCCCGGCGCCCTTCGTGCCGCCGACGCGCACGATCAGGCCGAGCAGCAGCGCGGCGCCGATGACGAGGATCAAGGCAGCCATGCCACGAGCGTAGGGGCCGCCTAGGCTCGGCGCGATGGCTACTCGTCGCCGCCGCGCCCGGATCGACCTCGACCGCGTGAACTCGGTCGTGGCCGAGCTGGCGCTGCCGGCCGCGGTCTACAAGACGTGCCCGTGGCAGCCGCGCGAACTCGTCGAGACGGGCTTGCGGCAATGGCTGCGCTGCGCCGGGGCGGCAGTGCGCGACGACAAGGTGATCGGCATGCCGTCGCACGCCGTGGACGAGGCTTGGCACGGATTCATCCTGTGCACTGCGCGGTACGCCGAGTTCTGTGCCCGCGCTTACGGACGGTTCCTGCACCACCACCCCGACGACGGAGGCGGTGCGCCCGTCGACGACCCCGCCGCGCAACTGGGCCGCACCGTCGTGGCATGGTCGATCGTTGCTCATCGTGACGAGCCCTGCGTGCTGTGGGACCTCGACGAACGTGTCGGGGTCGAGCAACCGTGGGGAGTGCCGGCCGAACGGGTAGCACACGTGCTGGCGCACCTGACCGAGTTGCAGAGTTGACCGAGCTGAATGGGGCCTGATGTGGCGATTCCCGTACCGATGCGGCTGTTGTGGGCCGTCCTGTCCCGGATCGGCGGGACGCCCGTACTGCAGCTCCCGCCGGACGAGATCCCGCCGGCGCGGGAGAGCCGCCGCAAGCTGATCTCGATGCCGGGTGCCAAGCTGATCGTCGGACGCACCCATCGCGATGTCGACGTGCAGGACACCACCGTCGGCGGCATCCCGGTGCGCGTCTACCGCCCCAAGGGCGTGAGCGGGCCGGTCCCGCTGATCATGAACTACCACGGCGGTGGCTTCGTCTCCGGCGATCCGGAGCAGTCGCAGTGGTGGTGCAGCTCGGTCGCCCACGACGCCGGCGCCGTGGTCGTCTCGGTCGACTACCGGCTCGCTCCCGAGCACCCGTTCCCGGCTGCGCCCGAGGACTGCTACGCGGCCACGCTCGCCTGCGTCGAGCGTGCCGCCGAACTCGGTGTCGACGCGTCCCGTCTGGGCGTGATGGGCGACAGCGCAGGCGGCAACCTGGCAGCGGTGACGTGTCTGATGGCGCGCGATCGCGGCGGGCCACAGATCGCGCTACAGGTGCTGCTGTACCCCGCCGTCGACATGCTCAATTCGTATCCGTCCGAGGACGAGAACGAGTTCGCCCCGGTTCTCGGCAAGGCCGACCTCGGGGTGAGCGACATCTACTGCCCGGGGCAGGAGTCGGAGCCCTACGCGTCTCCCTTGTTCGGCGACCACGAGGGTCTGCCGCCCGCGCTCATCCAGACCGCGCAGCATGACCCGTTGCGCGACCAGGGCCGGGTGTACGCCGACGCGCTGCGCAAGGCCGGCGTCGACGTGCGGCTGACCAACTACGTCGACGCTGTGCACGGCTACACGTCGATCCCGGGTGTCGTGCCGGTGGCCCGTCAGGCGCTCGCTGAGGCCGTCGCGGCCTTCGACGACGCGTTCGCCCGCTGAGCCAACTCGTTCGTGACGAAGGTGTAGCCGCCGCCGATAGCAGTCGCTGCCAGGCCGACGAAGGCCACCCACGTGCCGGTTCCGGCGTACAGGAACAGCGATCCCTTGAGGGGGAGCACGCCGGAGGCCGCCGCGTAGTTGCTCGTGTGCCCGAGCACGTAGGCGTGCATCGCACCCGTCACACCGGCGACCAGCACGACGGCGAGCCCGACCACCGTCGGACGCACGTCCGACATCAGCACACACACGAGCAGCCCCAACAAGGCGGCGGCCATCAGCAGGCCGTCGAGCCACCAGAACCCGGACAGTCGCGGCAGCGGATCCGGCGCGCGCATGGCCGCGAGCTGCGACTGGTCGGCCAGGGAGTGCAACTGCCCGTACGAGACCTCCTCCGCCGGGCCGGCGGTGGTGAAGTCGGTGGTGAAGGGAATGCGTTCGACGGGCAGCGCGAACAGGCCGAGAAATGCCAGCACCGTCCCCGCGGCGCACAGCACGTGGCCGACCCGCGAACGACTGCGCGGCGGTTCGGGAACGTCGTCGGGCAGCAGCGCTGCCCGGACCGGGTAGTACGGCGCTGCGCTCATGCCGTGAACTATCCACGTCCGAGACGGCCTGCGCGCGCGCCGACTGCCTACAGGGCCCGCATTTCCGGGAACACAGGGCTCTGGAGTAAGGTTGGGACCGGTGGGACAGGTCTGTGGCCTCGACATGGAGTAGGCCGCTCGTCAATCCTCGAAACGGAATGTCGATGGACTGCGGTCCGAGGGCTGCCCCGCGAACTCCGAGCAACTGTCAGGACCCACCTACTCAATGACGTCCACCCAAACCGCACCGAGCACCACCCCGCAGGTCGCGATCAACGACATCGGCAGCGCCGATGACTTCCTCGCCGCGATCGACAGCACCATCAAGTACTTCAACGACGGAGACATCGTCGAAGGCACCATCGTCAAGGTCGACCGCGACGAGGTCCTTCTCGACATCGGCTACAAGACCGAAGGTGTCATCCCGTCCCGCGAACTGTCCATCAAGCACGACGTCGACCCCAACGAGGTCGTCACCGTCGGCGATGAGATCGAGGCCCTGGTTCTCCAGAAGGAGGACAAGGAAGGCCGGCTCATCCTCTCCAAGAAGCGCGCCCAGTACGAACGTGCATGGGGCACCATCGAGGAGAAGAAGGAGCGCGACGAGGTCGTCGAGGGCACCGTCATCGAGGTCGTCAAGGGCGGCCTGATCATCGACATCGGACTGCGCGGCTTCCTCCCCGCCTCGCTGGTGGAGATGCGGCGTGTGCGCGATCTGCAGCCCTACGTCGGCAAGACGCTCGAGGCGAAGATCATCGAGCTGGACAAGAACCGCAACAACGTGGTGCTCTCGCGGCGCGCGTGGCTCGAGCAGACCCAGTCCGAGGTGCGCAGCGAGTTCCTGAACAAGCTCGCCAAGGGCCAGGTCCGGACGGGTGTCGTCAGCTCGATCGTCAACTTCGGTGCGTTCGTCGATCTCGGCGGCGTCGACGGTCTGGTGCACGTCTCCGAGCTGTCCTGGAAGCACATCGACCACCCGTCCGAGGTCGTCGAGGTCGGCCAGGAGGTCACCGTCGAGGTTCTCGACATCGACCTCGACCGCGAGCGCGTGTCGCTCTCGCTAAAGGCCACCCAGGAAGACCCGTGGCGCCAGTTCGCCCGTACCCACCAGATCGGGCAGGTCGTGCCGGGCAAGGTCACCAAGCTGGTTCCGTTCGGCGCGTTCGTGCGCGTCCAGGACGGCATCGAGGGCCTGGTGCACATCTCCGAACTGGCCGAGCGGCACGTCGAGATCCCGGAGCAGGTGGTCAACGTCGGCGACGACCTGTTGGTCAAGGTCATCGACATCGACCTCGAGCGGCGCCGCATCTCGCTGTCGCTGAAGCAGGCGAACGAGGGCGCCCTCACCGACGACTCGTTCGACCCGGCGCAGTACGGCATGGAGGCCCAGTACGACGACAAGGGCAACTACATCTACCCCGACGGCTTCGATCCGGAGACGCAGGAGTGGCTGCCCGGCTACGACGACCAGCGCGAGGCGTGGGAGAAGCGGTACGCGGCTGCCCGCGAGCGCTTCGAGGCCCACAAGAAGCAGCTGCAGGACGCCCAGAAGGCCGACGCCGACGCTGCTGTCGAGTCGGGCGACGCGTCGACGTACACCTCGGAGGCTCCCGAGTCGGGCGGTTCGCTCGCCTCGGACGAGGCGCTGGCGGCACTGCGCGAGAAGCTCGCCGGCCGGTAAAGTCCCCGCGCGCCTTCGCCGTTGAGTGGCGCGTTCGGACGTGAGTGGCGCGCTGTAGTGCGCCATTCACCACCCGAACGCGCCACTCATCCCGCGTCGGTACGGTCGGGGACGGAGGAGGCGGAGTGCGGATCGCGCTGAGCGGAGGAGTCGGGGCAGGCAAGAGCACCGTCGCCGCCCGGCTGCGCCACCACGGCGCGGTGATCATCGATGCCGACGCGATCGCCCGTGAGGTCGTCGAACCGGGCACGGACGGCTACCGGGCCGTCGTCGAGCGGTTCGGCGACCGCGTGGTGGCCGACGGACGCCTCGACCGTGCCGCCCTCGCGGAACTGGTCTTCAACGACGAGCAGGCGCTAGCCGACCTCAACGCCATCGTCCACCCGCTCGTCGGCGCGCGCGTGGCCGAGCTGTCCGAACAGGCACCCGCCGACGCGATGCTCGTGTACGACGTGCCCCTGCTGGCCGAGAAGGGTTCGCGCGACGGGTTCGACGCCGTCGTGATGGTGCTCGCCGACCGTGAGACGCGCCTGGAGCGTCTCGCGGGGCGCGGCATGCCGAGACAGGACGCCGAGGCCCGCATGGCTGCTCAGGCGAGCGACGAGCAGCGCCGGGCGATGGCCGACGAAATCGTCGAGAACAACGGGTCGCAGGCCGACCTGGAGGCGGCGGTCGACGCGGTGTGGGAACGGTTCCGCGCGCGGTAGGCGGTTTGGATCGCCACATCCGGATCAGATAGAGTCAGCGCCCGTACGTGGCGGCGTGAAAGCGCCCCGCGGACTGCGGACGTAGCGCAGCTGGTAGCGCATCACCTTGCCAAGGTGAGGGTCGCGGGTTCGAATCCCGTCGTCCGCTCGAGGCACCGCCTCGGCGATATCTCGGCGAAATCCGGGGCAAGCCGACCCACACGGCGGCGTGGCCGAGTGGCTTAGGCAAGGGCCTGCAAAGCCCTGTACGCGGGTTCGATTCCCGCCGCCGCCTCGCTGGTTAGCAGCACGACAAACCACCGCACCCGCGGTGCATAAGGGCGATTAGCTCAGTGGGAGAGCACTACCTTGACACGGTAGGGGTCACTGGTTCAATCCCAGTATCGCCCACCATTGAAGGCAGCGGATTCGGGGCCTTCGTTCTCCCGGGCTTCCTTGGTCACTGCTCTCGTTGGGCATTTGTTGCTCGGATGGAACGTCACGACCGAACAGCGGATCGTCCATGCGCCCGGATGACACCGAAGTCGCAGCAAGGGGACGCCGAGGGCCCTTGCCCGCGAATCGGCTCAGGTCCCGGACGCCTACCGGCTGTCGCGATGCGCCGTCGAAGCGAGCAGTGTGTGGGCTGGTGTCACGGCGACGAACCTGACTCCGAGCCTCCCGAGGCGATCATGCGGGCCACGACGTCCTGGATCGGAATGTCTTGGGAGGCCGGCGAAGGCGATCGCGGGCCGGTCGGGATCCGCCCATTTGGCGCCGATCGCGTACGGGACAGCGGGTTGTTGCCAGCGTGACGGACAGTGATCCGCGCACGTCGCCGCGGAAGTGCAGATGCCGCGCGTACCAACTCGCGGCGCTGCCGGAATCGGCGGTGACGATTGCGATGTCAGGCAGGCGTGCGGACAGCTCATGGAACATCCGCATGGGTTGGTCGGTGTGGCGTCGGTCAGCGCTTGCCGTTCGGCCGCGGGTCTTCCCCTGCATCGCGGCCCGGCCGACATCCGAGAGTGAGGCGCGGAGGTCGCGCACGGCGAACGACAAGTGGTCCGTTCCCGGCGGGGCGGACCACCACGCGTACCTCAGGCAGGTTCTGTTCAACCGTGACGTGCCCACCCGCACTTCGCCGTTTACTATTCTTGTCCTCGAGCAACGAAGACGCGCGAGTCGGAGGAGAGTGCGTGAGTGCGCAGGGTTGGGGTGAAATGTTCGCTGCGCTCCGCGACCGTCCCGCCTCCGGCAGTGGCGACGTCCTGGTCGGCCGGGCACTTGCCCTTGGCCACGACGTTGCGGCGGGCATGGTCGGATGCAGCCTCACCGAAGTGGTGGGCACCGCCTGTCGAACTCCCGCGGCGTCGACAGACCTGGCACTGGAACTCGACCTGGCTCAGTATGCCGAGTCGGCGGGCCCGTGCGTGCTGGCAGCGCGGGAAGGGCGGCCCCAGCAGATCGATGCCGTGGCCGCAGAACCCCGATTCCCGAATTTTGTCGAGACAGCGCTGCGTCATGCGGTGCGCAGCTCGCTCTCGGTGCCGGTTCCCGGCCGCGACCTGCCCACGGCGTTGAATCTGTATTCGTCGGCCGAGTCGGCGTTCGCCACCGAGCGTGCCCGGAGCACCGCAGCCCTGCTGTCGAAAATGATCGCGCTGGTGGCAAGCGATCAGCAGGGTTCGTCAAGCGCGGGGCAGAGCCTTGTCGATGCCCGGGAGCGGGGCGGCCGGGTGCGGACAGCCCTTGAGCGCGTGATGCACGGGAGCGATGTCGACCGATCGGCCGCATTCGCGATATTGACCGCACGCTCCAGAGAGCGGCAGGTCGGCCTCCGAACGATCGCAGACGAGATCTTGCACGAGCCGGCCGACCCGCGGTGACACCCGGACCGGACGAACTGAGCTTGTACGACGGGATGCTGGCCAGCGAGATGGACTATCCCGAGCTGTGGTTGCGCTACGTCGGGGTGAGCGGTACGGCAGGCCCGCTCGAGCTGGAAGCCTACGTCCTTGGCCTGCTCGCCCCGGACGTCTACGAGCACGATCTGATCGCGCAGGCGATCAACGAATGGTTCATCGATCGCGGGTTGAACCATCCGGTCGGGTATTGGCATCAAGCGCCGTTCGGGTGAGGTCCAAGGGTATTCTGGCGGAACCGAGTTCGGCCCAGGTGCTCGGCTTCTCCTGTGCATAAGGGATAGTCGTGGATACCGACGAGATGGTTGCGCCTGGCCACCCAGTTCGCCGAAGCGGCGGCCGATATCCGCAGCGCCGGCACCGAGACGGGCCAGTGGCGCCTGATCGGGCACCTCGCGGTAACCCACGTGCCCGGTTGCAACTGGGCCAGCGTGAGCGACGTGCACGCGGGCAGGGGCCGGTCGTTCGGCGCATCGGATGCGATCGCCGCGCGGCTTGATCAGCTGCAGTACGACCTGGGGGAGGGGCCCTGCCTACAGTCAGCCGAGGTGGGCGCAAGCGTGCTCTGCGCTGATCTTGACAAGGAGCGCCGGTGGCCGAACTTCGTGGCCCGCGCCCGGTCCGAGACTGCGCTACGCAGTGTGTTGGCGATCCGGCTGCCAGGTCGCGATTCGGCCGCGATGAACTTCTACGCCGACCAGCCGGATGCCTTCGACGACACGGCGATCGCCGCGGCCTCGATCCTGGCCGCGCACGCTGCAGGACTACTGGCGGTGGGGGAATCGGCCGCACGCAGCCATAACCTGGAGATTGCGCTTGGAAGCAATCGGCGGATCGGGATGGCGATCGGCGTGCTGATGGCCTATCACAAGATCACCGAAGAGGAAGCGTTCCGTCTGCTACGACTGGCCAGCCAAACACTCCATCGCAAGCTGCGTGACATCGCTGCCGACGTCACCCGGACCGGCACGCTGCCCGATCTCGATGACGGGCGCGGTCGCGGCGCATCGACGCGGGGCGAGCTTTCGTCAGAGACAAGCCCGCGCGCGAGCATTCAGTAACGTCCGCCTGGCTTGCCCGGGTCGCGGCGTTGGGCGCTAGCTACGATCTGAGCTGCGACGTCGCGGAGCTTGATGTTTCGGCTCTGGGAGGTCCGCCGGAGCAGCGCGAACGCGTGTTGGACGCTGCAATGCTGCTGCGCGACCAGGATGCCGATGGCTTGGTCGATGACACTTCGCGACGTCAGGGCGCGCCGCAGGTTGACGTTCTCGGACTGTTCTTCGGCGATGCGCAGCCCGACGGCCAGCGCGCCGGCGGCGCGGTCGGCCAGTTGCGCGGCACGGGCCTGCAAGGCCACATCGGGAGTCAGTGGTTTCAGCGCATACATGTTGAGCGCACCGATCACCTGCTCGCCGCTGATCAGGGGGTAGGACATGGAGGAGCGCGCACCGAGTTCGGCGGCCCGGCCGGTATAGGGCGGCCAGCGCGTTTCGCTGGCCATGTCGGTGACCAGTACCGGGACTCCGGTGCTGAGCGCCTCGAGGCAGGGCCCCTGGCCCCCGGCGTACTGCTGCTCGTCAAGACGCTTGGTGAGCTCATCGGTCGCCACGACGGTGAACGGACTGCGGTGACCCGAGCGGACGGTGATGCTGCAGCTGTGTTCGGTCTGCGTTTGGGCGTAGGCGACGAGGTCGGTCAGAAACGCGTCGAGGCTGTCGGTCGACAGCAGCAGGTCGGTGAACTGGCCGAAATCGTCCGAGTCGTCGTGGTCTTCACTGGAGGGGCGTGGGATGTCCATGGACATTGGCCTGCCTCCTCGGGTGGCAATCGCCCGCTTGTGGGGCACCGAGGACGGCGTATGTCTTGATCGTCAATACGCGCGAGATATCCAGCGATGCTTGGATCATGCCTGATTTGGTGTCAACCATCGTGAGCGGGTCTCCGGTGCCGATCAGGCACCGAACCGACTGACGCGTAGTAGTCACGACGGGGCTTCGGGCTCGCGGCCGACCGAAGCGATCATGTCGGCCACCAGCTCTTGCACGGCGATGCCTCGCGCGACGGCCTGTTCGGCGAGCATGGCCCTCGCGTCGCCGTCGCTGCAGTGGTGCTGCATCATCAGCATCCCCGTCGCGATGTCGAGTTGATGGCGTGCCCTGAACCGGCCAACTGCTACGGGGTCGCGAAGCAGATCGGCTGCGAGCAGCCGTACGGTCTGTAGGACGCCGGCGACCTGACCGGTGGCCAGGAGCGCAGCCGCTTCCTGATCCGCCGGGAAGGGGCCGGCCGCGGTCGAATAGACGTTGAGCGCACCGACCGGGCGACCCTCGACGACCAAGGGGAAGGAGAGCGACGAGCGCACGCCGGCTTGCAGCGCGAGGTCGCGGTAGCCGCCCCAGCGCGAGTCGGTGGCAAGGTCATCGGAGCGCACGACCCCGCCAGTGTGTAGGGCCTCGAGGCATGGCCCCTCACCGGCGCCGTACTGGATCTCGACGGCGTTGGCGAGCGAATCGCTGCTCGCCACGGTGATGACGCCGTAGTGCGCTATGTAGGTGATGCCACAGCTGAGCCCGATCCCTTCGGCGGCGGTTCGGACAGCGTCGTCGAGCGCCTGCTCCACCGCTGGCAGATCGAGGATCACTTCTTCGGCGAGGACCCGCAATGACTGCGTTGCATCTGCTTCGCTGCTATTAACGCCTGCCACGGCGACCGTCCTCGAACCCCGAATCGGGGCGACGTTGGGCTGCAATCGGCAAGACGGCGCAAATGGGCTTTCGAGCTCGAAGAGCCTTGCGATCCAAGGTCCACTATGCGCGTTCGCGTCGGCGACCGCAACGCCATCACGTTGACCCGCGGGGGCCGTATCTGGGGTGAAAGCGGTTCGAACGTGTGCCGTTCGGCGGTGAGCTGGTCCCCGTCAGCCGACTTGACCGGCAGCACCGCTCGTGTGGTTACTCCGACGCCCCAACTGTCTGGTGAGCAGCGACCCATAGATCCATGGCGTGCGCCATGTCGAACTCGTGCCCGTTCGGACAGGCGAACTCGAACAGTTGCCGGGTGCCGTCGTCTCCGAGCGCCGTCAAGCTGACGGTCCCCGGGGTACCGCACTCCGGACACGTCACGGTCACGCTCATCGTCACAGCCATGTCAGTTCCCTCGTAGAGGGGAAGCCGGTGTCAGGCCGCCGCTAACGTTACTCGCCTCGCCAAGGTGTCCCTGCTCTGCGGCTGGTGCGGTTTGGCCATCACCCGGTGCAGCCTGGCCTTGAGCTTGTCAGGGAGAACCGTGTCGATCCCCTCTTGGACTGGTCGTCACCGACGACGTGACGACGCGCTCACGTCCGGCCATCAGAGTCGAAGCCCTGCTTGGCCACCCAAGCCCGGTCATTCTTGCTCGAACTGCGACCGACGCGCGTGTCGGTCGCCATGCCGGCTCGGCGGGAGAAGTCCACGCCCGACTGGCTGCGCCTGAACTTCGCGACGTCGACCGAGGTGCTCGACCAGATCGGCGACCGCGTCCGGCGCGCTGTGCGCCCGGTCCCGGGTCAGCGGTGACGCTCGCAGCCGCACGGCCGTGGCGCCCGGCGGATGAGGCCGCCCATCACGATGTCCAGGATCGTCGTGAAGATCTCGTCGTCCGCCACGTTCGGCAGGGCATTGCGGATGCGCCAGATGTTGGGGTGTGTTGCCCGTGGCGCGGTCAAGTAGGCCCCCGCCCACGCCATCCGATCCGCGTGCTGCGCGACGGTTTCGAGTGACAGGAACGACGCCTCACCACCGGTGAACGACAGGACGAAGTCCGCGTACGCGCGGTAGACGACCGCGGCGGCGGCGCCCTTGAACCCGGCTTGCAGCACCGCGCCGACGATCACGTCGACGGCTCGCATCTCGGCGGGACGGCGGGTGGTCCGCGCTGCGGACAGCGTCGCCGCCGCGGCGTGCCCGTGATACGTGCGGCGGATACGGTGCGCGAGGTCGACCAGCGTGTCGACCCAGCACTCGCTCGGGTCGAGACCCGTCATCGCCTCCTCGATGAGCCGGTCGGCGATCGCCAGGACGAGGTCGTCCTTGCTGGGGAAGTGGCGGTACACCGCGGTCGGGTTCGCCCCTAGAGCCCGGCCGAGCTTGGGCAGGCTCAGGCCCGCAACGCCGCCCTCGTCGAGCAGGCGCAGGCTCTCGTCGACGATCTGCTCCGGCGTCAGACTGCCGCGCGGAAGCCGTCCCGCACGACTGTTACGGGCTCGAAGATCACTGGCCATCACTCGCTCCGTTGCGCTCCGGACACACCATAGTCAGATGCGTTGACACACGCTTGCGAACCGTGGTTGGTTAGCCAGACTCGACAGACGGGAGCGCCCATGTCTGGTCATGGCGACTCCGATGTGGTCTTCCACAACGGCTCCGTTTTCGACGGTGTCGACTTCCTGCCGCCCGGTACGGCGGTCCGGGTCTCGGCGGGACGCATCGCGAGCGTCGGCGCCGAGGAATCCCTCGACGGCGCCGAGACGGTCGATCTGCAGGGCGGCACGCTCGCGCCCGGCTTCATCGACGCGCACGCGCATCCCGTCTTCGCCGGCAACCAGCTGCAGCACTGCGACCTGCGCGAGGCGGATTCCGCCGAGGGATACCTCGAACTGATCTCGTCGTACGCGCGCAACCATCCCGATGAGGAGTGGATCACCGGCGGCGGATGGGCGATGGAGTCCTTCCCCGGCGGCGTCCCGTCCCGCGAGGCGCTGGACGCCGTCGTGCCCGACCGCCCCGTGTTCCTGCCCAACCGCGACGGGCACGGTGCATGGGTCAACACCAAGGCGCTGGAACTCGCGGGCATCGACGCGGGCACGCCGGACCCGTCGGACGGCCGGATCGAGCGCGCCGCCGACGGCACCGCCGTCGGGATGCTGCAGGAAGGCGCCGCCGCGCTGGTCGGCCGGCTGCTCCCGGCGCTGACGCCGGACGACTGGTACTCGGCGCTGCTCACCGCACAGGAGCATCTCTTCGCGTTCGGCGTCACCGGCTGGCAGGACGCCATCATCGGCGACTACCAGGACGGCGCGGACCCGCTCCCGGTGTACCGCCGGGCCGCCGGGAACGGCGACTTGCGGGCCCGGGTCGTCGGCGCGCTGTGGTGGGACCGGAACCGCGAACTGGACCAGCTCGAGCACCTGCTGCACCGCCGCGACATTGCAGCCGAGGGTGACCGATTCGCCGCGACGACCGTGAAGATGATGCTCGACGGTGTTGCCGAGAACCACACGGCCGCAATGCTCGATCCGTACCTGGATTCCGACGGCTGCGCGAGCGAGGTGCACGGTCTGGACTTCATCGATCCGCAACGGCTGCCCGAGTTCGTCACGGCGCTGGATCGCGAGGGTTTCCAGGTGCACTTCCACGCACTGGGCGACCGCGCCGTACGCAACGCGCTCGACGCGATCGAGGCGGCGCGCGCCGCCCATCCGGACAGCACGCTGCTCCACCACCTCGCGCATCTGCAGGTGGTGCACCCCGACGACCTCGCCCGCTTCGCGGCGCTGCGCGCGACGGCCAACATCCAGTCGCTGTGGGCCCAGCACGACTCGCAGATGGACGACCTGACGATTCCGTATCTCGGGGAGCGCCGCACGACCTGGCAGTACCCGTTCCGTGCCCTGCAGGCCGCCGGCGCCGCGATGTGCGCGGGCAGCGACTGGCCGGTCACCAGCCCCAATCCGTTCCTCGCCATCCACGTCGCGGTCAATCGCAGCCTGCCGGTGTCGGCGGGCGGGTCGGGCAAGGACCCCTTCCTGGCCGAGCAGGCGATCAGCCTCACGTCCGCGCTGGCCGGCTACACGTCGGGCAGCGCGGCTGTGAACGGAGCAGGTGACCATGCCGGCACCGTCGCGCCGGGGTACGACGCCGACTTCGCCGTCGTCGACGCCGACCTGTCGCACATCGACGGAGCGGACATCTGCACGGCCCAGGTCCGCCAGACCTGGATTCGAGGGCGCGTCGTCCACCAGACGAACTGACCAGGAGGAAACCGATGCTGCGCAGCCGCCCGGTGATCACCGCCATCGCCGCCATGTCCGCCGTCGGGTTGCTCGTCGCGTGCGGCCGGTCGGCGAGTAACAACTCGACGCCCACCACGAATGCCGATCCGCTCAAGGGCCTGGTCACGACCACCGCGCCGGGGACGAAGTCGGTCGCGTCGATCACGTGGGCGGTCTACCGCGACGTCAACTCACTCGACCCGATCTACGCCTTCGACTACCCCGAGAACACGGCGGTGTCGTTGATGTGCGAGTCGCTGTTGCGGCAGTCGCCCAGCGGAGCAGTCGGTCCCGGCCTGGCGACCCTGTCGACGCCGAGCCCCACCAGCTACGTGCTCACCCTGAAGTCGGGCGTGCACTTCTGGGACGGCAGTCCGGTGACCCCCGACGATGTGGTCTACAGCTTGGAGCGCGCCCAGAACAGCAAGCTCGGCGGTTTCTACACGCAGGTGTTCACGCGAGTGAAATCGATCAGTGCGACCGGCTCCGACAAGGTCACCATCACCCTCAAGGAACCTGACTACTGGTTGCAGGGCGAGCTGGCGTCGATGCCCGGCGTGGTGATCGAGAAGAAGTTCGCCGAGGCGCAGGGCAAGAAGTACGGCACGCCTGGCGGCAGCATCATGTGCACCGGTGCGTACAAGTTCAAGTCGTTCTCGCCCGGGGTCGGCGTGACTGCAGTCGCGAATTCCGGCTACTGGAACTCGACGGTGAAGCCGCTCATCGGCAGCATCCTGGTGAAGGGCGTGCCGGACATTTCGGCATTCACGTCCGGTATGCAGACCGGTGCGATCGACGGAGCGTTCTCGTACGCGCTCTCGACGCTGAAGCAGCTGGAGAGCAACTCGAACGTCAAGGTGATCCAGGGTCCAGGGTGGCTGACCGACGCGTTCATCGTCTCCAGCCGCACCGGCGTGCTCGGCGACGTGCGGGTGCGCCGGGCACTGTCGATGGCGCTCGACCGCCAAGGCATCATCGACTCGGTCTACAAGGGCGCGGCGCTGCCGCCGAAGTGGATCTCGAACCCGGGCACGTTCGGCTACGGCACCTCGGTGTTCAACGCGGCCTACGCGAAAGCCAAGGTGCTCGAGCACAACGTCGCGGCTGCCAAGAAGCTCGTGCAGCAGGCGGGCGCGACCGGCAAGACACTTACCATCGGGACGTCGAGCCAGCTCGCCGACATCGCAGCGGTGGCGGGCGCCTATCAGGCGGCCGCGCAGGCGATCGGGCTGAAGGTGACGCTGAAGTCGGTGTCGGCGAACAACTACATCAACTTCTTCATCGACCCGAAGGCTCGCGCCGGCATCGACGGTTTCCTCACGGTCAACTACGGCGACTACGCCGACCCCGCCGCCCTGCTGTCGACGCTCGTCCTGCCGGAGGGGTCACAGAACTACGACGGCTACGACAACAAGCAGATCATCGCGTTGATGAACCAGGCGCGCAGCACGGCGGATCCGGACAAGCGCGCCGGGTTGGTCGCGCAGGTGGAGCAGCTGGCGATCAACGATCTGCCCTGGATCCCGAACGTCCAGCCGACCTCGTTGCTGCTGATGAACAAGAACCTCAGCGGCGCGACGGCGTCGTTCTCGTACATGTTCGCGCCGTGGGCCGATCACCTCGGCGGAGTCGGCTGAGGGATGCGGCTGCAGTTCTTCGCCCGCAGGCTGGCGATGCTCGTCGCCAGCCTGCTGATCGCGAGCTTCGTGATCTTCGCGTCGCTCTACCTCGCGCCCGGCAACCCCTTGGCGGCGCTCTCCGGAGGACGGTCCCTGCCGCCCGCGAGCCTGCACACGCTCGAGGCGCGCTACCACCTGGACAAGCCCTTCCTCGCGCAGTACTGGTACTGGTTCAGCAACGCGCTGCACGGCGATCTCGGGCTCTCGATCACGTTGCGTGAGAACGTGTCGACCCTGATCGCGTCACGTATCTGGACGACGGCGGGGCTGGTCGCCTACGCCTCAATCCTCATCGTCATCATCGGTATCGGGCTCGGCATCCTGTCCGGACTGCGCCCCGGGGTGCTGGACACGACGGTGCTCGTCGTGACGGCAGTCAGCGCCGCCATCCCCGCCTTCGTGGCCGCGATCGTGCTCGTGCTGGTATTCGCCGTGAAACTCGGCTGGTTCCCCACGCTCGGCAACGGCAGCGACCTGCTCGGCAACATCCAGCACCTCACACTGCCGGCCGTGGCGTTGGCCATCTCGTCCCTGGCGATCGTCGCGCGGGTCACCCGCGCGTCGGTACGGGCCGAGTACGGACGTGACCACGTGCAGACCGCGGTCAGCCGTGGCATCCCGACCCGGCTGATGCTGCGTCGGCACGTCCTGCGCAACGCGGCCATCCCCATCACCACGATCACCGGCATCACGATCGCCTCGCTCATCGCAGTGTCCGCGGTGGTCGAGACGGCGTTCAGCCTCAACGGACTCGGCGCGTACCTCGTCCAGGCCGCCGAGTCGAAGGACATTGCGGTCGTGCAAGGCATCTCACTGGTGCTCGTCGCTGCGTTCGTCATCGTCAACCTGCTGGTCGACGTCGCCTACGCGCTTCTCGATCCGCGCGTCGCGCTCGGGACGCGTGCGCAATGACCACGATCGTCCCGCTCGAGGTCGTCGAGACCGCTCCCCGCCGCACCGGTCGCTCACCCGTGCACCGCCTGCGCGAGACCGGCCTGGTCGGCATGGTCTCGGCCGCCGTGCTGCTGATCGCAGTGGTGGCGGCGCTGATCGGACCGTCGATCACGCCGTCCGATCCGAACCTGCCGAACCTGTCATTGAGCTTCGTCGGGCCGACCGGCAGCCATGTGTTCGGCTACGACTACCAGGGCCGCGACGTGCTCTCGCGGCTGCTGGCGGGAGCGCAGAGTTCCATGCTGGGGCCGCTCGCCGTCGTCGCGCTCAGCATCGTCGCCGGCGTGCTGCTGGCGCTCGTCTCGGCCTGGCGGCGCGGCGCGGTCGACACCGTCGTGTCGTCGGCCCTCGACATCCTGTTCGCGTTCCCGGCGATCCTTCTCGCCGTGCTGGCGACTGCCGTGTTCGGCGCCGGGCTCACTGCCGCCGCGCTCGCGCTGGCCGTCGCGTACACCCCGTACGTCGCCCGCGTGCTGCGTGGGGCGGCGCTGCGCGAACGCAACCGTCCCTATGTCGCAGCGTTGGAGGTGCAGGGAGCCTCGGCCACGTCGATCTGCCTGCGCCATCTGCTGCCGAACCTCGGCTCGCTGATCGTTGCGCAGGCGACGATCCTGTTCGGCTACGCGATGGTCGACCTCGCCGCGATCTCGTTCCTCGGCCTCGGCGTGCAGCCACCCAACGCCAACTGGGGCGTCATGATCGAGGAGAACCAGGTCGGCATCGTGCAGGGCTACCCGCTCCCGGCGCTGAGCGCCGGTATCGCGATCGTGCTCGTGGTCATCGCGGTGAACCTGCTCGGCGAGCGTCTGTTCCAACGGGCATGAGTGACGCACTGCTCGACGTGGCCGGGCTGACCGTGCGGTTGCCGGTCGGCGGTGAGGTGCGACCCGTGCTGCGCGACGTCTCGCTCACGCTGCGCGCGGGGGAGTCGCTCGGCCTCGTCGGTGAGTCGGGGTCGGGCAAGTCGATGACCGCACGCGCGATCGACCGATTGTTGCCGCCGCGGGCCCAGGTCGGCGGAACGATCACCTTCGACGGCGCGGACGTCGCGAAGCTTTCCGGCGCGGCCTTGCGCCGATATCGCCAGCAGGTCGCGATGGTCTTCCAGGACCCACGAGCACACGTCAATCCCGTGCGGCGCGTGGGTGATTTCGTCACCGAGGCGCTGCGGTCGAACCTCGGCGTCGGCGGTGACGACGCGCGACGCCAGGCCATCGAGATGTTGGACGAGGTCGGCATCGACCACCCGGATCGGCGGATGCGGCAGTACCCGCACGAGCTGTCCGGCGGCATGCTGCAGCGGGTCATGATCGCATCGGCGCTGCTCACCAAGCCACGGCTCCTCTTGGCCGACGAACCGACCACGGCCCTGGACGTGACCACGCAGGCCGAGGTGATGGCGATCCTGGACGACCTGCGGCACCAGTTCGGGCTCGCGATGATCTTCATCACCCACGACCTAGAACTCGCTGCGGCGGTGTGCGATCGCACGGCCGTCATGTACGCCGGGCAGGTCGTCGAGCTGCGTGAGTCGGAACGCCTCCACGACGATCCGCTGCACCCGTACACAGCGGCGCTCGCGGCAGCGCGGCCCGACATCACGCGCACGGCAGATCGGTTGCTCGCCATCCCTGGACGGCCACTGTCGGCGTTCGAGGCGCCCGCGGACGAGTGCGCGTTCACCACACGGTGCCCGCACGTCACCGACGTCTGTCACAGCGCGTTGCCGCCGCTGGTGGACCTCGGCGGAGGAGCGTCGCGCTGCTTCCGCGCGGAGGAACTGCGTGGCCGGCTCGGGTCGGTGCCGGTATGACGGCACCCGTGCTGGAGGTGCGCAACCTGCGCAAGACGTTCGGCGACCTGGTCGCGGTGGACGACGTCTCGTTCACCCTTCCTGCGGCTGGGTCGCTGGCGATCGTCGGCGAGTCCGGCTCCGGCAAGACGACGCTCGCGCGGATGGTCGTCGGACTCGAACGTCCGACGAGCGGCGAGATCGCCGCCTGCGGCAACGACAGGTCACGCCCTGCCCGCTCGGCGCGCGACCGGCGCCGCCGCGGTCGGGAGGTGCAGATCGTGTTCCAGGATCCGTACACCAGCCTCGACCCGCGACAGAGCGCCCGCCAGGCGATCGAGGAGATCCTGCGGCTGCACCACGACCTCGGCGGCGCGCAACGGCGCGGGCGGGTGACCGAGCTCGTCGACCTCGTCGGGCTCGACGAACGCCAGGCCGCCGCACTCCCGGGCGCATTGTCGGGCGGGCAGCGCCAGCGGGTCGCGATCGCCCGCGCGCTCGCCGCCGAACCCCGCGTGCTGGTGCTGGACGAGTCCGTCGCCGCCCTCGACGTGTCCATCCAGGCACAGGTGCTCAACCTGCTCGCCGACATCCGTGACCGCACCGGGGTGTCTTACGTGCTCATCAGCCACGACCTCGCCGTGGTCCGTCAGCTGACCGACGACACGATCGTGCTGCACCACGGCGCCGTGGTCGAACGTGGTCGCACTGTGGACGTGCTCGACAACCCTCAGGACGAGTACACGAAACTGCTGCGTGCCAGCGTCCCGCATCCGGGCTGGAAGCCTGTGCGGCGTCGCCGGAGCGCCATGACCGAGGAGGCGACGGGGCCGTGAGCGAACTGCACTATCTCTCCGCCACCGAGGCAAGCACATTGTTCCGCGGGCGCGAGCTGTCGCCCGTCGAATTGATGTCGGCGGTCATCGAACGCGCCGAAGCGGTCGAACCGCAGATCAACGCGTTCCCCGTGACGCTGTACGAGTCCGCGCTCGAGCAGGCGCGCGAGGCCGAGAAGCGCTACGCCGCCGGCGACGCCCGTCCGCTCGAAGGCATCCCGGTCGCGGTCAAGGAGGAAGCCCCCATCGCGGGGCAAGCCCAAGTGCTCGGCTCGCTGGCGATGAGCGGCCACGTGGCCGAGAAAACTGCGGTGTTCGTGCAACGCATCATCGACGCCGGGGGAATCGTGCACGCGCGCAGCGCGACCCCGGAGTTCTCGAGCGCGCCGGTCACGTGGACCACGCTGTGGGGAGTGACCCGCAACCCCTGGAACCTCGCCTTCTCACCCGGCGGCTCCAGCGGCGGTTCCGGCGCTGCGCTCGCGGCCGGCACCACGACCCTGGCGACCGGCTCGGACATCGGCGGCTCCATCCGGATCCCGTCCTCGTTCTGCGGGGTGGTCGGATTCAAGCCCCCGTACGGACGTGTGCCGGAGGTCGAGATCTTCAACCTCGACCACTACTGCCACGAGGGCCCGCTCGCGCGCACCGTCGCCGACTGCGCGCTGCTCGAGAACGTCATCGCCGGGCCGCATCCCAGCGATGTCGCATCGATCCGGCCGAAGCTCGAGATCCCTCCGCAGCTCGAGCCGGTGACCGGCATGCGGATCGCGTTCTCGCCGGATCTCGGTTGCTTCGACGTCGCGCCCGAGGTGCGTGCGTGTGCCGAGCAGTCGGCCGAGCGCCTGCGCGCAGCGGGTGCCACGGTCGAGCGCGTATCGCTGCCATGGGATCTCGAGGCGATCAAACGCGCCACGCGCATCCACTTCGGCGCGATCATGGCCGCCTCGATCGAGGTCGAGTTCGGCGAACCGGGCGAAGAGTTCACCTCGTATGTGCGCGACATGGTCGCCGAGTCGCACACGATCAGCAAGCAGGATCTCGTCGAGGGATTCCTGCTCGAAGCCGCTGTGTACGAGCCACTCGGCACATTGCTCGACGACTACGACGCGCTGTTGTGCCCGACATTCGCCGTCGCAGGTTTGCCCGCCGACTGGGACATGCGCACGCCGCTGCCGGGACGGCCGGACGAGGACTGGTTCGACGTGATGATGACGTTGCCGTTCAACATCGCGAGCAGATGTCCCGTGGTCAACGTCCCGGCCGGGCTTGTCGAGCGACGGCGTGCCGATCGGCATGTCGATCGTCGGGCGCACCTTCGACGACGTGACGGCGTTCCGCGTCGCCGCGGCGCACGAGCGCCACCTCGGCTGGTGGTCCGAGGGCGGACCTCGGCCCGCACTATGAGCCTCATGTCGGGTCCGCCGCCCTTCGGCGACGGACTCGTGACACTGGCCAACTGGCAGGACCCGCCGCACAACCGGTGGGCGTTCCAGCACGTGCGCGAGCTGATTCCGTCGGTGCGTATCCGCCGCGGGGCGGCGGTGCGGGAACTGCCGAACGCCCCGATGGACCTCGGCACGGTCGAGGTGCGCTGCGACGGACGCGACGGCACCGTCGACGAGGTGCTCGACGCGACGTTCACCGACGGGTTCCTGGTGCTGCACCGGGGCAAGGTCGTCTACGAGCGGTACTTCAACGGGATGCAGCCCGATACCGCGCACCTGCTGATGTCGGTGTCGAAGTCGCTGGTCGCCACCGTCGCGGGCAGCCTGGCCGCGCAAGGTGTGCTCGACACGTCGGCGCAGGTGACGTCGGTCGTCCCGCGATTGGCCGGCACGTCGTTCGACGGCGCCACCGTTCAGCACCTGCTCGACATGCGTGCCGGCACCCGCTTCGACGAGGACTACGACAACCTCGACGCCGACGTCCGCACCTACGAGCGGGTCTACCTGTGGCGACCCGACAACGGCGACCCGCGGCCGCCCGATGCGCTCTCGTACTTCACGACGCTCGGCAACGACGGCGAGCACGGCGGCCCGTTCCGCTACCGCTCGATCCTCACCGACGTCCTCGGCTGGGTGGTCGAGCGCGCAGGCGGCGCCCGGCTGCACGAGCTCATCTCGTCCCTGGTGTGGGCCCCGATGGGCGCCGAGCACGACGCGGAAGTCACCGTCGACGCGCACGGGAACGCGATGGCCGACGGCGGAGTGTGCACCACTCTGCGCGACCTGGCCCGGTTCGGCGCGCTGTACCTGGCGCCCGGACAGCTGAGCGCGCGGTGGCTCACCGACACCGCCCGCGGTGCCGCGGACGGCGCCGCTGCCTTCGTGTCCGAACGCCCCTCGCACGAGTGGCCTCCGGACGCGCACTACCGCAACTGCTGGTGGGTGTACGACCCGTCCGGCCCGGTGCTGATCGCGGCCGGAATCTACGGACAGAACATCTACGTGCGCCCGACCGACGATCTGGTCGTCGCAAAGTTCTCCACCTGGCCGACCCCTTTGAGTCCCGGACTCGAGCGACTGACGCTCGCCGCGGTGCACGCGCTGACGAAGGAACTTTCGCGTTCGAGTTGCGGCTGACCCAACGCCTGACTAACGTCTTCCTAGGAAGGTATCGGCTGCGGGGGCGGCCGGACCGTCACACCGGGCGAGCCGGGCGCAGTGGTCGGGGGACCACGTTGCCGAGCGGGGCCCGGGGAAGTAGCCAGCAAGCATGCGCGCGTCGTGCGGGGGCCGACGCGCGCATGCCTTGCCGGCTCAGATCCATTTCTTGCGCTTGAAGACCACGTACAGCGTGACGCCGATGCCGAGGATCACGAGAACGCTGAGCAGAAAGCCCCAGTACTTCTCGAAGCCGGGGTAGGGGACGTTCTGGCCGAAGTATCCGGTCACCGCCGTCGGTACCGCGATGATCGCCGCCCACGCGGTGAGCTTCTTCATGACGTCGTTCAGCCGGGCGTCCTGCAGCGACAGGTTGGTCTCGAAGATCGTCGTGATCATGTCGCGCAGCGATTCGGTCCACTCCGACGCGCGCAGCACGTGGTCGTAGAGATCGTCGTACCAGGGATCCAGCTCAGAGGGTGCGTTGTAGTCCTTGCGGTGCCGCAGGACGCCGTTGATGACCTCGCGCATCGGCAGCACGACGCGACGCAGCTCGACAAGGTCCTTCCGGATCTGGAAGGTCTCGCGCTGCACCTCGGCACTTGCAGCACGCTCGTCGAACAATCCGTCCTCGAGATCCTCCATCGCGTCGTCCAGGATCTGCACGGCCTCGAAGTGACCGTCGACGATCGTGTCGAGCAGGCCGTGCACCAGCGCGCCAACGCCGTACTTCAACAAGTCCGAGTTGTCGTCCCAGCGGCGCACGACCTCGTCGATGCCGAAGCCGGCACTCGACCGCACGGTGATCAACCCGCGTGGAAACACGAACGCCGACACCTTGCGCACCGAGAGCCTGCCCTCGGACGCCGGGACCTCGGTGTCGGTGTGCAGCTGCACCGCGTACACGGTGAGGAACGTGTGCGACGAGTACCGGGTCGCCTTGGCGCGCTCCGAGTGCGCGATCGCGTCCTCGACGGCGAGCGGTTCCAGCACGAGTTCGCCCGCGAGCTTCTGCAAAAGATGGTGGTCCGGGTCGCAGATGTCGACCCACGTCAGTGTGTCGGGGTCCTCCAGGTGGTCGGAGATCCGTTCGAAGTCGAAGTTCTCTGCGATCACCTTTCCATCGCGCCATACGCGACCGCGCACGACTTCATCGGCCTCACCCATGTGTGCAGTGTGCCCTGCCGGATCGATCAGGCGCCGGACGGCGCGGCGGCGGACGCGTCGACCAGCTGTGTGACGAGTTGGTGAGCGGCGGCGCGGAAGTGCCCGACGTCGCCGTCGATGCGACGGATGGGCAGCTGCCCGCGATAGGCATGCGCGGGCCGCTCCTCGGAGGCGTTCGAGATCGCGGCACGGTGCGGACGCCGCGGGCGAACGTCCTTTGTTGCTCGCTTACTGCGCTGCCAGCGCGAGCAAGTCCGCGGGCGACTGCAGATGACCGATCTCGCTGGCGAGCTGCAGTACCCGTTCGGCCAGCTGCGGATCGGTGTCCGGTGCGATGACCAGGAACTCGATCCGGTCGACGCCACCGGTCGTCATGGCCGACAGCAGGAGCGGGTCTTGGTGACGGAAGCCGCCGAGGTGCACGAGCCTTCGTTCGATGATCAGCCTGCGCGGCGCGGGATCCCACGAGTCGCTGTTGTAGGTCACGCGGGTGATTTCGCGCGCGGCGGTCCAAAGGACCTCGAGCAACGGGGGCAGTTCCTGGGTCAGATCGCGGGACCGCGGCCACCAGCCGGCGTCGACGTATCCGTCCTTGGACACCGGCTGTCGGAAGCTCACGCGTGCGCGGTCGGTCATAGCGGCGGGTCTGCACGCAGGATCGCGCCGACGCGGAGCAGACCACGAGCGATGACCGACTTGACCTGCGCCGGCTCGAGACCGAGCTCGGCGGCCACCTCGGATTGCGTGGCCGCGCGTTCGTAGACGAGCACGAGCGCGGTGGCAGTGACCTCGTCCAGGCCGTCCAATGCGGCACGCACCTGACGGGGCCATTCGTACGGATCGCCGGTGCGACCCAGCACGTCGGGGGTGTCGACCTTCGCCCCCGCCGGGTCGACACCCCCGACGGCCTCTTGATGGGCAACCACGCCACCCCCGGCTGCGGGTTGCCTCGATGGACGGGCTCCGGCTCGCCGGGAGGCGTCGTCGCGGAACGTCGCGACGTCGCGCTGCTGCGCGTGCACCCGGGCTGCAGAGGATCGGTACATGCGGTGAGACCGATGTGTCGTCGTCACCGGAGCATGTTCGGTGCGAGCGGCGCGCTCATCGCGGTCAGCAGCGGACGGCCGACCACAGCCCGAACTGGCTGAACATCTCAGCCGGGCCCGAGAATATCACTCTTTCGGCTCGATATGCCGTGCTCGAGCACGCCGCACCGCGTCGTCGACGATGCGCTGCGCGACCTCGCCGACCCTGCGGTGCTCGTCCTGGCTGATCGCTCGCAAGCGGGCGAACGCCTCCACCTCGGTGCAACCGCGCCTGCCGCGGACGATGCCGATGGCCTGATCGATCACCGGCCGGGTCTTGAGCGCCCGGTCGAGCTGTGCCGCCGCGGTGCGCGCCCGGCTCAGCACCTGGGCATTGTGCACCGCGACGGCCGCGGGCTTGGCGAACGCTTCACCGAGCGCGACGGCGCGGTCGTCGAAGGCGTCCTTGACGCGGGCGTAGACGTTGATCGCGCCCACGACCTGGTCGGGAAGCAGGAGAGGCAGGGACAACGCGCTGTGCACGCCCAGGCGACCGACCCGCGGTCCGAACCGGGGCCACATCTTCTCGCCGCCCAACGAGCCCGAACGCACTGTGCGCTGCTCGCGCGCAGCGGTGATACACGGACCTTCGCGCACGGTCTCGTACTGGATCTGATCGATCTCGGCGACGAACGGTGCGCTGGCCGCCAATCCCTCGATCTTGCTCTCGGCACCGGTGAAGCTAAGCAGCGTGACGCCGGCGCCCTCGGCGCCGGGGATGGCGTGCACGGCGAAGGAGGCCACTTCCCCGAGCAGTGCGTCGAGCGTGAAGCTCGCAGTGACCAGACCGGCGAGGTTCGCGATGCTCGCCTGGAGGTCGCCGTCGTCCGACGTCGCATTCGGGCCGGGCACGTGACTCGAGCCGTCTGTGCCTGAGGTGTCGTCGTTCATCGAAGATCCCTGGGGTGCCTGGGGGTGTAACGTGGATCGAGCTGAGTATCTCAGCCAGTTCGGGACGAGGACAGCTGTCCGCTGCTGACCTCGGCGAGCATCAGTTCAAGCCGAATACACCGGTGACCACCAGATCGGACCGCGCCTCAGCGTGCTCCGGCCGTCCATTTCGTCCTTTCGGTGTGCTGCCTCGCGACACCCGTTATCGATCCCAATCGGAGTGTCGCCATGAAGCTCGTTCGGTCTCCATCCACCCCGCTCGCTGCCGCTGCCACGTCCGCACGGCGAGTCTGAGCTGTGGTCACCGTCGGGGTGACGCCGGAGGCGCCCGTCCAACGCGGCAGCGACTACGCAGCGCTGAAGCGGGAGATCTGCAGTGCCGGTCTGTTGGATCGTCGCCCGTTGTCGTACGCGCTGCGCGCCGCCGCGACCATCACCCTGTACTGCGCGACCATCGTCGCCATCGTCGTGATCGGGAACTCGTGGTACCAGCTCATCTGCGCAGCGGTCTTGACGATCGCGTTCGGGCAGCTCGCCTTCCTGGGTCACGACGCCGGACATCAGGCGATCTTCGCCTCCCGCCGTGCCAACGACGCGCTCGGACGCTCGCTCGGGGTTCTCGTCGGGCTGAGCTACGGCTGGTGGGTCGACACGCACAACCGCCATCACGCCAACCCGAACGACGTCGAACGCGACCCCGACATCGAAGACGGCGTGCTGATCTACACGCCCGCACAGTCGCGCATCCGTGGTAACGCCATCAGCCGCTTCGTCGGTCGGCGCCAGGCATGGCTGTTCTTCCCGCTGCTGACGCTGCAGGGCATCAGCATGCATGCCGACAGCATCGTCGCCGTGGTGACAGACAAGTTCCGCAGTCCGCGTGGCGGGACCAGACGGTTCGAGGCGATCGGGCTCGCCATGCACGCGGTGCTCTACGTCAGCCTGCTGCTGTTGGTGATGTCGCCGACGAAGGCGCTCGCCTTCTTCGCCGTCAACCAAGCACTGTTCGGTATCTACATGGGTTGCAGCTTCGCGCCCAATCACAAGGGCATGCCCTTGATCGGCCCCGATGACCGCGTCGACTATCTGCGCCGGCAGGTCCTGACGTCTCGCAACGTGCGGGGCGGCACGGTCACCGACCTCGCGCTGGGCGGGCTCAACTACCAGATCGAACATCACCTGTTCCCGAACATGCCTCGTGCCGCGCTGCGCCACGCGAAGCCGATCATTCGGGCGTACTGCGACGAGCTCGGGGTCAGCTACACGGAGACGTCGCTCATCGGTTCCTACCGCGCGATGCTCACGCACCTCAACGCGATGGGCGCACCGCTACGCCAGGCTCGCGCATCCGGGCGGCGGGCGCGCGCACTCGGATAGGTCTCACCCGTCCGGGTCGAGTTCTGCAAGCAGCCGCTGCGCCTCGTCGAGCACGGTCCGTCCGTTGCGACGACTTCTCGTGACGAGTTCGTCGTGCGCCTGCTCGGACGTGCTGCCACGACCGATCAGCAGGCCGACGGCCTGATCGATCGTCGACATCTCGATGAGTGCTGCATCGAGACGAGTGAAAGTGGGACCGCCCAGATCGGCGTCAAGGACGGCTCCGTCGGACAGAGCGCCGAGCAGCCAGTCGAGGTCCGCCGCGAGATCGACGAAGGCACCCGACTTCGTCGCGTAGAGCACGAGCACGATCGAGGCGAGCGCACCGGCCTGGGCGGCGGGCGTCATCGAGAGCCGCAACGACGTCACGATGTCCTCAGGATCGTGGTGGCCATCGAGCGTCGAGAACCCCAATTCGCGTCCGTCGGCCGCAGCACGTACGGAGAGCCCGAGGTAGGACGCGACCGAAAGCCGACACGCGTCCTCGAGATCGGCGAGACTCGCGGCCAGATCGAGCGCCGGGTCGTCGAGCAGCGCCGTCAGGGCCGCGAGCGCGGCAACGACGGACGCCGACCGCTCCGCCGGTTCGTTCACGGGTGTGCCCCGGGCTGGCGTCCCCGGACGCCCGTGGTTTCAACTCGAACCCGGCGCCACTGGTCGTGAGCTGGGACTAGGCACCGGTCGAGGTCAGGGCGCTCGGCCAGCATCGCCTGTCGTCGACACTACCCGCCGACGGCAGTGCGGAACGCCAAATGCGGTTGACCGAAGGCCGTCAGCCCTCGGTATGCCGTGAGCGCGCGCGACCCACCGCCTCGGCCACCACGCGTTCGGCGACCGTCACGATCTTGACGTTCTCGCGCTGACTGGCCTCACGCAGCGAGGCGAGCGCCTCTTCGGCCGTGGCGCCGGAACGCCCGCGCAGGATGCCGATCGCCTGATCGATGACCGGGCGACTTGACAGGGCGTTCTGCAACTGCGCCGTCAAGGTCTGGGCCGCCGCCAGCACGTGCGCGTTGTGCACGGCCACGGCGGCCGGTCGTGCGAATGCCTCACCCATCTCAGCAGCGTGGTTGTCGAACACGTCCGTCGCACGGCCGTACACGTTGATCGCGCCGACGAGCTGACCCGCCAATTCTCCCTGGAGCAACAGCGGAAGCGACAGCACGCTGCGCACTCCGCGTTTTCCGATGCGTGGTCCGAAGCGTGGCCAGCGCGAGTCGCCGGCGAGGTCGCCGGAGCGCACCGTGCGCCGCTCGCGCGCCGCTGTGATGCACGGTCCTTCGTTGATCACCCGGTACTGGATGTCGTCGATCTCGCTGACGAAAGGGTCGCTGGCTGCCAGCGCGTGCACGATGTTCTCGCGTCGGTCGGCCCGCAGCAGTGTCACGCCCGCGCCGTCCGCGCCCGGGATCGCGAGGGTGGCAGATCGGGCCACCTGCGCGAGCAGGTCCGGCAGACCCATGGAGTCGGTGACGAGCGCGGAGAGATCGTGCAGGCCCGCGTTCAGATCGGCGAGATCGAGAATCGCCTGGTCGTCGCTCACCTCGGAGCCGCCGGACGCCTCAGCAGCGGGTCGGTCGTCGTCGCGGTCGCTCACGACAGGGTCTTCGTCATAGCGGAAACTCCTCGGACGCGCTCTCGTGAAGGCAGGGAGAAAGACAGGCTGACCCTGTCATCGCGCCCTGACGCGAAATCCTATGTGATCGCGCCGTGCCCGCCGCCAGAAGATCACCGCCCGCTTCGGGTGATTCGTCCTGACTCGCGACAGGAGATCGTTCCCGGGCTCGCGAGAAGGCTTGACTGCGGTCCGCGTCTGCGAAACGTTGTGGACCACCGTTCACGCGGCGTTAACTTTTTTCGATCGCTCAGAAAGGCGTTCTGCATGACATTTCCGTTGGCAAAGAGGCCACGCAAACTACTCGCGACGATGGCAGCGGTCGGCGCGGTCGTCTCGCTCACGACGGCCGGCGCGGCATCGGCCACGGCGGCCACAACTCCGGCACCGGTGACCCAGGGTTCCCGCTATCTCGCGCTCGGCGACTCGATCGCGTTCGGCTACCGCGAGTCCGATGCCGTCCAGACTCCCGACTACTCCAAGCCGGGCACGTTCCACGGCTACCCGTACCTGATCGCGCAGAACCTCGGCCTGCGGCTCACGAACGCCGCCTGCCCCGGCGAGACCGCCGCCAGCTTCATCACGGCCGGCCACCTCGACCACGCGTGCACCGTCCAGGACGACGGGACGTCACCCGGCTACCGGTCCGTCTTCCCGCTGCACACGCACTACACGGGTCCGACCGAGTCGCAGCTGCAGTTCGCGATCGCCTACCTGAAGAAGTTCCCGGGCACGCGGCTGGTGACGCTGCAGATCGGCGCCAACGACGGGCTGCGGTGCATCGACCTCGGCAACTGCAACACCCTGCAGGAGAAGGCCGCTCTGGCCGGACGCGTGGAGAAGCGGTTGACCACGATCCTGAACGCGCTCAAGGACAAGGCCGGCTACAAGGGCCAGTTGGTGCTGGTGAACTACTACTCGGTCAACAATGCGAGTTCGGACGCGAACGACAACAGCAATCTGCTCAACCTTGCTGAAGCCTCCGTCGCCCGCAAATTCAGCAACGTCACGATCGCCGATTCGTACGCGCGGTTCGCGTCCGCATCGCGGAACGCGCCGGGCAACAACACGTGCGCGGCGGGACTCGAGACGCTGCTGACGGACAACGTGCCGCCGAACGGCACCTGCGGTATCCACCCGAGCCTCGCCGGTCACGCGCTGATCGCAAGCTCCGTCGAGCGGGTGATCAAGAAGGCCTGATCCTCCGGCCGTTCAGTCAGTGGTCCCCGACCGTCCGGTCGGGGACCACTGCTGTCTGCGCAGCCGACAGCGACTCGGGGCGGCCTGCGCCGGTAAGAGCGGTCTCAGCACCGAAGGAGGATGATGGCAGCCATGATGCGTTTGCCGAGTTCGAGACGCCGCCGGGCAGCATGGCTGGTTCCCGTCGCAGCTGCCGCAGCGGTCGTCGTCGGAGCAGTTGTCGAGACCTCGGGCGCGTCCGCGGCACCCCGGCTGGCGCACCGCTCGCCGGCGCAGCTGCTCGTGTCGGTCGAGAAGACCACGACCACCGCGTTGTCCGGCAAGATCACCGAGGTCGCCGATCTGGGCCTGCCGGAGCTGCCCGGCGCCGCAGACGCCGCGTCCCTCTCGTGGCAGTCGCTGATCAGCGGCACGCACTCCGTGCGCGTCTGGGCCGATGGCCCGACGAAGCAGCGGCTGGCCGTCATCGGTCAGCTGTCCGAGGCCGACCTCGTGCACAACGGGCGTGACGTGTGGAGCTACACGTCCGACTCCAACACGGTGAGTCACACCGTGCTGCCGGACCGCTCGCGTGAGCACACTGCGCCGGACATGTCCCACGTGGCGCTGACCCCGGCCGCTCTCACCGCGCGCGTGCTCAAGGCGATCCGGCCCTCGACGGCCGTCACGCTCGGCCCAAACCAGACGGTGGCCGGCCGGGCGGCCTACACCCTGGTCGTCGCGCCGCGCGACGCACGGTCGACGATCCGCAAGATCACGATCGCGATCGACAGCGCGCGCTTCGTGCCGCTGCAGGTCGAGGTGTTCGGGGCGTCGTCGACCCCAGCGATCAAGGTCGGATTCACCGACATCTCGTTCGCCACGCCGTCGGCGTCGACGTTCGACTTCAAGGCGCCGGCCGGCGCGACCGTCACCAAGCACCCGTTCGAGGGCGGACCGGGCGAACAGCACGCTGTGGGCCCGGCGCCCATGCCTGGCGGATCGCCGGGCAGCCCTGCGCGGCCCCGCGTCGTCGGAAAGGGCTGGACGTCGGTGCTCGAGGTGCACAACGCCGACTCGATCGTCGCCTCGTCCGGGGTGATCTCGCAGCTCACGACGAGGCTCGGCACGTCCGGAGCGCGGTTGTTCCACACGGCGCTGGTCAACGCAGTCCTCCTTCCTGACGGCCGTGCGTTCGTCGGCGCGCTCCGGCCGGCCGCGCTCGCGCACGTCGCCGCGTCCACCTCCCGCTGACCCGGTGGCGCAGGCGGCGACGCAGCCGGTGAGGCAGCCGGTGACGGCATCGGATCTGCCGACGGTCCCCGTCGCCGTGCGCACGTCGGGACTTACCCGTCGCTTCGGCGCGCAGGTCGCGGTCGACGCGATCGACCTGCAGGTTCCGAGCGGCGCGGTCTACGGATTCCTCGGACCGAACGGGTCGGGCAAGACCACGACGATCCGCATGCTGCTCGGGCTCATCGCTGCCGACGCCGGCGAGATCGAACTGCTCGGCGCGCGGATGCCGGCGGACAGTTCGCGGGTGCTGCCGCGAGTCGGTGCGCTGATCGAAGGGCCGGCCTTCCATCCCTACCTCACCGGCCTGCAGAACCTGCGCCGGCTGGACGTGAGCGACGCGACGGCGAATCCCGCGACCTCGAAAGCGCGCATCGCCGCTGCGCTCGCACGTGTCGGGCTGTCCGCCGCGGCCGGCAAGAAGTACCGCAACTACTCACTGGGCATGAAGCAACGGCTCGGTCTCGCTGCCGCGTTGCTGCAGCCGCGCGATCTGTTGGTTCTCGACGAGCCCACCAACGGCCTCGACCCGCAGGGCACCCGCGAGGTGCGCAAGTTGGTTCGTGACCTCGCGACCGACGGCGCGACCGTGCTGGTGTCCAGCCATCTGCTCAGCGAGATCGAGCAGGTCGCCACCCATGTCGGCATGATGTCCGGCGGCCGGCTCGTGCGCCAGGGAACCCTCGACGACGTCCTGGCCGACGGCGCCCCGCAACTGCGCGTGAACACCCCCGACCTCGACGCCGCGGCAGCCGTGTTGCAGCGGCTCGGTCTTGCGGAGCCGTCGATCGACGCGGAGCACGAGCTTCTCAGCACGCGGCTCGATTCGGTGCCGGTCGAGGACATCGCACGCCAGCTGGTGCAGGGCGGTGTCCGGCTGCGCGGATTGGCGATCGATCGTCCCGATCTCGAGGACCTGTTCGTGTCGATCACCGGCGAGGGCTTCGATGTCGTCAACTGACCAGACCCTCGCCGCCGGTCCGGCACGACCGCGCCGCTACCGAGGGGCCTTCCTTCGCCTGTACCGCTCCGAGGTGTGGTTGTTGCTGCGCCGCCGGCGCAACCAGATCCTGCTCGCGGTGCTTGCGGTGATCCCGGTCTTCATCGGCGTCGCTGTCAAGATCAGCGCGCCCGGTAACGGTGACGGGCCGCAGTTCATCGGGCGAATCACCGGCAACGGGCTGTTCCTGGTGTTCACGGCGATCACCGTGGCCATCCCGTTCTTCCTGCCGCTGATCATCAGCGTCGTGGCCGGTGACGCGATCGCCGGCGAAGCCGGTTTGGGCACGCTGCGCTACGTGCTCACCGTCCCGGTCGGACGGGGCCGCCTGCTTGCGGTGAAGACACTCGCGGTGGCGACGTTCACGGCCGTCGCGGTGCTCGTCGTCGCCGTCATCGGCCTGCTCACGGGAGCAATCCTGTTCGGGCTGCACGCGCTCGTGCTGCTTTCGGGAGACACCGTCTCCCTCGGCGACGGATTGCTGCGCACTCTCGGGGTCGTGGCCTATGTGACGGTCGCACTCTTCGCACTCGCGTCGGGCGGTCTGTTCATCTCGACCCTGACCGAGAACGCCATCGCGGCGATGGCCAGCGCGGTCAGCATCGCCGTGTTCTCGGCACTGCTAGATGCGGTGCCGCAGCTGTCGGCGATCCACCCCGCCCTGCTCACCGACCACTGGCTCGGCTACGGGGAGCTGTTACGGACGTCGATCAGCTCTGCGGACCTGCTGCGGTGGACGTTGCTGCATCTCGCCTATGCGGCGATCTTCCTCTCCTTGGCATGGTCGAGACTGACCACCAAGGACGTCAGCAGCTGACCGTCCACCGCAGGCAGGTCAACGGGTCGCGTTCAGAGCGTCATGTGCTCGGCCTGCAGCACCTGCCGCGCGGCGTCCGCGATCGGGTCCATCGCGAACCAGCGCTGCAGCTTGCCGTTGTTGAGCGCGTTGTCCAGCCCGGCCATGATCATCGACTGGTCGAGGACGAGCCGGCGATGCCCGACCTCGCCGGTCTGCGGGTTCACCGCGTCGTAGAAGCCCCCGTTGCGCGTGTACACGTCCGGGTAGAGCGAGCGCAGCTTCATGATGTTCTTGTACGCGGCCTGCGGTGCCAGGGCGAGCGCCAGGAAGGACGCGTGCGGAGTCACCGTGGTCTCTTGTGCGCAGGTCGTGCACTGCGAGAGCTGCTTGCCCTGCGGGAACTGGAGACCCTCGACGCCGAAGCCGCCGTAGTTGCCGGTGTCGTCAGCGGTGCTCGACGGCGACATGCCCCAAACAGGGTCGTGCAGCTGCTGGCGGGCGTACTTGATCTGCACCGTCACGGTGCGACGGTCGGCGATGCCGAAGCTGTGCCGTCCCCACGTGGTCTCCGGCACGACTTCGTTCGCCATCAGGCCCTCGAACATCCCGCCGGCGAACGTCGGCAGGAACCGCAGGGACGTGCCCGGGTAGGTGTAGTGCCCTTCCCAGACCCGGAACGTCTTGCCCGACAGCGGATCCTTCTGGTTCACCCAGCGTCCCTGCGGCTGCGGCTGACCCTGCCAGGAGAAGTCCGGGTCGGTGTCGCACTGCTTCGGCGGTAACACCCGCCAGGTGCGCCACCACACGTCCCCCGGCATCTGATGCAGACCCATGCCGACGTACATCGAGATCCGCGGGTCGGAGTAGATCGCACCGTTGTGGTAGCCGGCCGGGCCCTGGTCGACGTAGTAGCCGCCGTACTGCTGACCGGTCGGCTGGTTACCGTCGATGTTGGCGTTCGTGTTGCAGGCGGTCTGCGGCCGGTTGTCGTAGAAGATCGAGAAGTTCATCGGGGCGAGCAGATTCTCCGCGAGCGTGCTCACCTCGGGGAAGGCGTGCTTGATGACGATGAGACCGCTCGCGTACCAGCCGTTGTCGACCGCGGACAGGAAGTAGCACTCGTTCTGTGTCGGCGTGGGGTAGTTGGTGCAGTAGTCCTTCGTGCCCGGGTCCTTCATCGTCGCGCCGGTCGTCGTGTCGTACCACTGGTACAAGAACCCGTACGTGCGCTTGAGGCCCTGGACGGCGGTCAACGTAGAACGCAGCCGCGCGTCCGCCTCGTGGCGGTTGATCAGGTGCAGGTCGAAGGCCGACGTCACGGCCCACAGGTAGACGCCGATGTTCGCCGCCGACGTGTAGGCGCCGCGCGTCTTGCCGGGACCGAGATTGTCCAACGGCAGATGCGTGTTCGGGTCGACGTCGTGGTTGTAGAAGCGCCAGGTGTCGCGGGCGATGCCCATGAGATGGGCGCGCTGAGAGTGCGACAGGCCGGATCGGTGCGGCGGGCGGGCCGACGCGGACGCCGTCGGCGCGGCGACGAGGCCGGCCGCGAGCGCGAGCGTCGCCGCCGCCACGCAGCCGCGTCGCAGTGTTGTGGACAGGGACATTCGTTCCTCCTCAGGCCGACGCGGCGAACGGGTTCGGCACCGCGTCGAGCAGTTGGACCGTGTAGGGGTCGTTGGGGTGCTGCAGCACGTCCTTCGTAGCGCCGGACTCGACCAGGCGCCCCTTGTTCAGGACGAGGATCTGGTCGGTGACGACGCGTGCGCTGAGCAGGTCGTGGGTGATGTAGAGCAGGCTCAGGCCGCGCTCGGCGCGCAACTTCGCGAGCAGCCGCAACACACCGGCCCGCAGCGACACGTCGAGCATCGACACCGGCTCGTCGGCGACGATGAGTTCGGGGTCGCAGGCGAGCGCGCGGGCGATCACCACGCGCTGTCGCTGGCCGCCGGACAGCTGGTGCGGAAGCTTCGCCTCGAACTGCTCGGGCGGGGTCAGCCCGACGATGTCGAGCAATTCGTGCACGCGGGTCCGGGCGTCCCGTGCCGAGAGCCCGAGGAAGTTCTGGCACGGGCGGGTGATCGTGTAGCCGACGGTGTGCAGCGGGTTCAGCGCACCGTACGGATCCTGGAACACCATCTGCACCTTGCGGTGGTAGTCGCGCAGCCCGCGCGAGCGGAGCTTGCCGACATCGGTCGTGCCGAACATGACGGTGCCGGACGTCGGCCTGGCCGAGCCGGTGATCATGGCCGCGAGCGTCGACTTGCCGCTGCCGCTGGCACCGACCAGCGCGACGGCCGCGCCGGGATCGACCGTGAACGACACGTCGTCGACCGCGGTCAGGGTGTCGCGGCCGCGTCCGCGCACCCGGAAATCCTTCGTCACATGGTCGACGACGAGCGGGGGCACCGAACTGGTCGTCGGCGTGGCTGGTGTCGTGGCATCAGACATGGGCTGCCTCCTCGTTCGCGCGCGCCCGTACGTGGCAGGCCGCCGCACCCCGGCCGAGCGGTGTCAGCGGGGGATCCTGTTGCCGGCACACGTCCTCGACCTCGCTGCAGCGCGGCGCGAACGGGCAGCCCTGCAGGTCGCGCGACAGGTCCGGCGGCGAGCCGCCGATCCCGCCCAGCTGCACGTTCTCGGCCCGCGGATCGGCGTAGCAGTCGAGCAGCGCCTCGGTGTACGGGTGGTGCGCACCGCGCAGCAGCGCGTCGGACGGCTGGTCCTCGACGATCTGCCCGGCGTACATGACCAGCACGCGGTCGGTCGCCTCGAGCACGACCCCGAGGTCGTGACTGATGAGCAGCGCGGTGAACTGCTGCTCGCGCTGCAGCTCCTTGATCGTCTCCATGACCGCCTTCTGCACGACGACGTCGAGCGCGGTCGTGGGTTCGTCGAACACGATCAGTCGGGGATCGAGCGAGAGCGCGAGCGCGATGGCCACCCGTTGGCGCATGCCGCCGGACAGTTCGTGCGGATAGCGACGCAGCACGTCGTCGTCGAGCCGCACCTTCTCGAGCAGGTCGGCGCCTCGGCGCCGCACGCTGTGCCGGTCGACGGTCTCGCCGTCGCGCGCATGCGCGTGCAGGATGTCGCCGAAGTGGTGTTCGACGGTGCGCACCGGGTTCAGTGCGTTCATGCCGCTCTGTAGCACCAGCGCGAAGCCGTTGCGGCGCTGCCTGCGCAGCTGCTCACCGTCGAGGGTCGCGATGTCGACCCCGCCGAAGGTGATGCTGCCGCCGTCCAGGCGTGCCGGCGGGCGCTGCATGCGCGTCAGCGCGTAGCCGAGTGTCGACTTGCCGCAGCCGGACTCGCCGACCAGGCCGACGAACTCGCCGGGCGCGAGGTCGAGGTCGACGTCGCGCACCGACCAGATGCGGGTGCCGCGGTTCGGCTCGTAGACGACGTTGACACCGCGCGCCGACAACAGGGGAGTGGGCGCGCTCATGAAGACTTCTCCCGCAGCCGGGGGTTCGACAGCGCGTCGACCCCGAAGTTGATGAGAGTGAACGACAGGGCCAACAGGGCGATCGCGACGCCGGGGGCGAAGATCATCAACCACTGACCGGTGAGCAGCGCGTTCTGCTGCTGCGCCTGGTAGAGGATCGTGCCCCAACTGATCGTCGCCGGGTTGCCGAGCCCGAGGAACTCGAGGCTCGCCTCGGCCATGACCGCGGCCGTGGCGGCGGCGAAGAAGCTCGCCGCGACCAGCGAGGTCATGTTCGGCAGGATCTCGCGGAAGACCACGCGGAACAGCCGCTCGCCCGAGAACTGCGCAGACGTCACGAACTCGCGCGTGCGCAACGTGACCGCCTGGCTGCGGATGACGCGTGCCCCGGTCGCCCACGCCGTGACCGCGACGACCAGCACGATCGTCCAGATCGAGTGCGACGAGAAGTAGGCAGCCAGGATGATCATCAGCGGAATGCCCGGCAGCACGAGCGCCAGGTTGGTGACGAAGCTCAGCACGTTGTCGACGACGCCCGGCCGGTAGCCCGAGATCAGCCCGAGCGTGACGGCGATGAGCGTGGCCGCCGATCCGGACACGAGGCCGACGAGCAGCGACACCCGCCCGCCGTAGAGGAACTGCGAGAAAACGTCCTCGCCGTTGCCTGTCGTCCCGAACCAGTTCGTCCCGCTCGGGCCGAGGTACGGCTTGAACGTGGTCGCCGACGGCGAGTGCGGTGCGATGAGCGGCGCGAACAACGACAGCAGGATGAAGAAGCCGAGAATGATCATTCCGGAGCGAGCCTTGCCGTTGCTCCAGATCGTGCGCACGGCACGACCGATGAACAGCAGCGGCCCGGGAACGGAACTGGGGCCGCCCGCCTTGATCTCGGCACCTCGGCCCGGCGCGTCGGACGGCGGTTGGGCGGTGGTCAGCATCGTCATGTGTTGCGCACCCTCGGGTCGAGTCGGCTGTAGAGCAGGTCGACGATGAAGATCGCGCCGAGCATGCTCACGGTGATGACGAGGAACAGGGCCTGCATCAGCGGGTAGTCGTGGTTGCTGACGGCCTCGAACAGCAAGTGGCCGATGCCCGGGTAGCTGTAGACACCTTCGACGAGCACGGAGCCGCCGACCACCGCGCCGAGGGTCAGCCCGAACGCGGTGACGTTGGGCAGCAGCGCGTTGCGGGCCGCGTAGCGCAGTGCCACGGTGCGGCTACGCAGGCCGTTCGCCTCGGCGAAGGTGATGTAGTCCTCGCCCAATGTGTTGATCATGTTGTTACGCATGCCGAACACCCAGCCCGACAGCGTGGTCACGACGAGCGTGAGCGCCGGCAACACGCTGTGCATGACGGCGTCTTGCAGGAACGACAGGCTGAGGTTGGGCGTCAGCCCCTCGCTGTAGCCGCCCTTGATGGCGAACCAGTTCAGCTTGTACGCGAACACGTACAGCAGGATCAGCCCGAGCCAGAACGGCGGGAACGCCGCGAACAGCGTCGCGCCCACGGTGACGGTGGTATCCGCCTTGCGGCCCCGCCGCCACCCCGCGTACACGCCCAGCAGCGTGCCGATGACGAACGCGAAGATCGTCGTCACGCCGACGAGGATGAGCGTCCACGGCAGCGCTTTGCCGATCGACCCGGCGACCGTCTGGGTGGGGTCGGTGAACGATCGGCCGAACTGCAGGTGCGCCACGTTGCGGAGGTAGTCCCAGTACTGGCTCAGCGTGCTGCCGTGCGGCGAGCCGAGCTGCGCCTCGATGGCGGTCCGCTGCGCGTTGGTCACCTGTTGCCCGGACGCCGCCAGCTTCGCCAGGGCGGCGTCCAGCGGCGATCCCGGCATGAGCCGGGGCAGGACGAAGTTGAGCGTGATCGCGGCCCACAGGGTGAGCAGGAACAGGCCGAACTTTCTCAGTACGTAGGGCACCGCATCCACCTCCGTCCGGCGCCGGGCATCCGGTCAGGCCTTCTTGATATGGGTGACGACCTGGAGCATGGCGTTGTTGTAGGTCGTCGGGAGCATGTACGGGTCGCTCTTCGACGGCCAGCCGGTGAAGTTCTTCGTCGAGAACAGGCCCCAGCTGCCGCCGTAGTACATGAGCACCACGGGCACCTGCTTGTACATGACCTGCTCGAGCTTGTAGGTCGCCTGGTCCTGCGCGTCCTTGCCCACCGCTCCGGCGAGCTCGGTCAGCGCCTGGTCGACCTGCGGGCTCTTGAAGCGCTCGAAGTTGTTGACCGTCGGCGTGTTCAACGGCGCGGCGAACTTGCTGTTCAACGCGTTGTTGAAGTCGATGTACGGCGAACCGCTGCCGCCGAAGCCGCCTATTGCGGCGTCGAACGAACCGGCCTGGATGTCCTGCTCGTACTGCGCGTACTGCGGCAGGTTCAGCGACACGTTGATGCCGACGGCCGACAGCTCTGTCTTGACCTCCTTGGCAGCAGCGACCCAGTCGGTGAAGTTGTTCGGCATCTCGATCGACAGCGAGACCTGCTTGCCGTCCTTGGTGAGCTTGCCGCCGCTGAACGTGAACCCCGCCTTCTGGAAGGCGGCTTTCGAAGCGGTGGCGCTCTGGGTGACGAGGCCCTGGTTCGGCAGGGACGGGTCGAGGTACTGCTTCAGGTTCGGCAGGATCAGGCCGGACAGGCTGGCCGGTCCGGTGTACCCGTTGACCGCCTTCTGTGCGATGGCCTGGCGGTTGAGCGCCAGCGAGATGCCCTGCCTGAAGTTGACGTTGTCATACGGCGCCTTGGTCAGGTTGAGGTACAGCCCGATGGTGCCGCCCGGCGGGAACCAGTAGGTGTTGTTGGAACTCTTCGACACGAAGGTCTGCTGCACGTTGGGCAGGTAGTTGTACGACCAGTCGAACTTCCCGCTGGTGATGTCGAGCTGGTTGGTGCTCTGGTTGCTCGACTGCGCGGGGAACTTGACCTCGCTCGGGGCGACCTTGTCGGCCTGCCAGTAGGAGTCGTTCTTCTTCTCGGTGTACTGGGTCGGCGCGAAGGTGTCGAGCTTGAACGGACCGGTGCCGACGGGCTTGGTGTTGGTGTACTTCGACGGGTCACCGGACACCTTCGACCACAGGTGTTCGGGCACGATCGGCACACCGGCGACGACCTGGGCGAACGGCACACTCGGCTGCTTGAACGTCACGGTGACCTTGTCACCCGACGCGCTGATGCCGGCCAGCTGCGACCAGACTCCGGTCGTGTCCAGCGCCGAGTACTTCTTGAGCAGATTGAAGGTGAACAGCACGTCCTTGGCCGAGAAGGCCTGACCGTCGCTCCACTTCACACCGCTGCGCAGCGTGAACACGAGGGTCTTGGCGTTCGTGAAGGTGTGCCCGGTGGCCAGGTACGGCGTGAAGGTGCCGTCGACCGAGCTCGCGATCTCGAGGGGTTCGTAGATGAGTCGGGTGCCTTCGAGTTGCGTCGACGAGAACGGGTTGAAGTTCTCGGTCAGCGTAGGGTCGCCGGCGTCACCCTGGATGGTGAGCGTTCCGGCGGCGCTGGACGTGTCATTGGCGTGGCCCTGGCACGCCGACACTCCGAGCGTGGTGAGGGCTGCGATCGACGTGCACACCAGCGCGGTGCGGACGCGGGATACGCGAGTCATCGTGAACCTTCCTTTTCCGTACCCGTCGTCGTCGACGGGACGAGCCGGACCCGGGCGACGCCGGGCATGGGGAGCGAGATGCGGAATCGAGCATTGGTGCCGGTGGTGTCGGCCTCAGGGAACGGCTGCTCGTGCAGCTGGTCGGCCTCGTGCAGCCGTTGCCACAGCTGGTTATCGGGCCAGGCGACCTCGGTCGGGTACCCGTCGAGGATGTTCGAGTGGTGCTCGTCGATGCGGGCGAGCTCGGCGCGGTAGGGCACGTCCAACAGGCCGTCGACGGTGATCTCGACCTCGCGGTCGAGGCGCGGGTCGCCGTCCATGAGTGCACCGTTGATCGTGCCGTTCCACACCAGCACGTCGATCGTGCCGTCGTCGTGCTTGGTAGCCCATGTGCGCACGAGCACCTGCGCGCCGTCGCCCGCGAGTTCGGTGGCGAGCACGTCGTCGCCCTGATGTGCGGCCAGGTGAACCGCCCAGTACCGCGGCTTGCGCAGGTTGCCTACGGTCAACAGGCCGAAGCCGTTGTGGAACAGGCGCGGCGGCCGGCCGAGCTCCTCGAAGTGGTCGCTGATCACCCAGTACGAGAGGGCTTCCATGCGGCCCTGCACCTCGTGGAACCCGCTCAGTGCGAAGGCCGCGCCGATGACGCCGTCGTGGATCGGGCCGTAGTGCGTCGATCCGACGCCCCACTCCGTCCACCAGGTCGGGATGCCGGTGAAGCCGTGCCGGTTGATCGACCCGTTCGTGTCGAGCGGCAGGTTGCCATAGGTGTGGCTGGTGACGAAGTCGAGGGGGGCGCCGGTCGCGTCCGCGTGCGCGGCGAGTGCCTCCACCCATTCGCCCGCGGCGGTCGACGGGCCCCCGACGCGCAGGCTCGGGTGAACACTCTTGACCGCGCGCGCCGACTCGTCGTACAGGCGCAGGTAGTCATGCTGCGTGCCCGTCCAGAACACCTCGAGGTTGGGTTCGTTCCACACCTCGAAGCCCCACGTCGCGACCTCGTCGACTCCGTACCGTTCGACGAGATGTGCGGTGAGCGCGCGGACGACCTCGTACCACTCCGACCAGTCGCGTGGCGGCGAGATGATGCCGCGGTACTCGAACACGGTCTCTTCGGGATCGCGCGCGATCGCTGCGGGCATGAATGAGAGCTCCACGATCGGTCGAAAGCCGAGGTCGCGGATCTCGTCGTACAGCGCATCGACCTGGGTGAAGTCGAACGCGAGCGTGCCGTCGTGTGTGCGGGTGACGACCGCGTTGTCGTCGTGCAGGATCGCGTGGGCGCGCACGTAGGTCGCGTCGAGATCGTTGTGTGCGATGCGTAGCGACTCGGCGAACTCGGCTCCGATGTCGTTGCCGTTGCCGTCGTCGCCGAAACGCAGTTGGGTCAGCCGCTCGCTGCCGATCATGTCCCAGACCCGGTGCAACTGATCGACGGTGCGGGCAGCGTCGACATGGACAGCCACCGGTCCGGGTGCGTCGGTGCTCGTGCGGGCCGTCACCTCGTCCGACCAGTTCCATCCGGGGTATTCGGCCCCCGCGACGGCGGCGATGCGATAGCTGTAGTCGAGATCGTCGCCGATCCCGGTGTCGGCGAACGGTGCGGACGGCACCGCGGGCACGTCGCTGCCGCCGTGCTGCAAGAGCTGGGTCCGACCGTCGGGATCCGTGCGCTCGATCAGGTAACCCGCCGCGCCGTCGACCGGCTGCCACGACAGGCGCACGTGGCCGACCGCACCCTCGGCACGCACTCCGGTGGGAGCAGGCAGCGCGAGCGACTCGTCGGCCGAGCTGGTATCGGTGAGCCGGCGGTAGATGCGCCGCTCCCAGTCAGCGCGGGCGTCGCGCTCGCGCTGCTGCTCGTCGACATCGGGAGCACGGGTCATGCGGCAGTGCCTTTCTGATCGGGGACGTTCGTGGGTTGAGTGCGCAGCCGGCAGCCGCAGCTGCGCCGGACCACGACCTCGGTGGGCAGGACGACCTCGCGCGGCTCGGTCGAGCGGTCGACGACGCGCGCCAGGACGGCCTGCACAGCGCGCTGGCCGAGCTCGTACATCGGCTGGCGCACCGTGGTCAGTGGCGGAGCGAGGTGTCGCGTAGCGGCGATGTCGTCGAAGCCGGTGACGGCCACGTCCGCGGGCACCTTGACCTTGGCGCGCCGGAGCACGGCCAGCGCGCCGATCGCCATCTCGTCGTTGCCGCACACGACCGCGTCGGGGAGCTTGCGGTTTTCGAGCAACTCCGCGACCGCGCGCGCACCTCCGGACTCGGTGAAACCACCGACCGCGTCGGGGTGCTGGCGTGCGTGCAGATCGGCGGCCTTGAGCGCTTCGCGGAAACCGGCGAAACGCTCCATCGAGTCGGGCGAGCGCTGCGGGCCGCCCACGAAGACCAGGTCACGGCAGTTGTGCTGCTCGATCAGGTGATCGACGAGTGCGCGCGTCCCACCGTGGTTGTCGGCGCCGACGCGATCGAGCCGCGTCTCGGGCTCAGGACGGTTGGCCAGCGCGACGACGGGCACGCTCTGCGCGATGGTGGTCAGGTCGTGGTCGGTGAGGCTGCGGGCCATGACCACCAACCCGTCGACCTTGCTTGCGACCGAGAACGCGAGGTCGCGCCCGTTGGCGCTGCGCGTGGCCGCGATGAGCACGGCGTTACCCACGGTGGCCGCGGCGCGCTCGGCCCCGCGGATCACCTGGTCGACGTAGAGCGGCGACTCCTGCTCGGGTTCGCCGGCGAAGTCGGGGAACAGCAATCCGACGATCCCGGTGCGCCGGCGGGCGAGACCGCGCGCCGAACCGCTCGGCACCCAGCCGAGCTCGTCGGCGACGGCGAGCACGCGCTCGCGGGTGGCGGAGGAGAACCCGGTGCCGTTGTCCATCACGCGCGAGACCGTCGCGGTCGACACGCCGCTGCGGCGTGCCACCTCGTAGATCGTCGAACGTTCGACCACGGACCGTCCTCTGCTGAGTAACCGCTTACGTACGTAACCGGTTACGTAACCAGAAGGTCACGAGCGCGTCAATAGTCCGTTTCGCGCACATAACGCGGACTTTGCGCTGCGTTCGCGGGTGAGGTGACGCGACCCGCTCGCTCAGCGAGTGACGTCCCGCCCGGATCCGTGACGTCCCACCCGGATCCGTGACGTCCCGCCCCGATCCGTGACGTCCCGCCCCGATCCGTGACGTCCTACCGCGATCCGTGACGGCGTTTCAGACGTCACTGATCACGAGCGGACGTCACGCAACGCGGGAGGACGTCACTCAACGTGAGCGGACGTCATTCGTCGTGCGGGCGGCAGCACGCCGGCGGGACGCATGGGCGCGGGAAGCGGCAGGCGCAAATCCTTCGGCAGCAGGTAGTTGCCCTCGCGCATGCGCACCATGAGGACGACGGCGGTGATCGCACCGAAGCCGGCGAGCAGCACGCCGCACACGATCGAGGTGATGCCGACCGCGCGCACGACTGCATGCGGGACACCGAGCCCGGCGACAACCGGCACGGCGACGATCGCTGCGATGACCATCGCCAACGACAGGAACGCGTCGAGCCACATGACGGTGCGCAGGGTGCGGTCGTAGCGGCGTCGGTTCGTCATGTCCCCAGCGAACCAGCGACGTGTGCCCGCGTCGATTACCTGCGGGGTAACCAACGCACGGCAGCGGCGATTACCGGACAGGTACTAGGCAACTCGACATCTCGGGCGCTCGGTGCCGGTGTCCGCGCAACCGTGCGACCATGGTTGCGATCGACCCGTCCGTGAAGGTGCCCTTGCGTAATCACCGAGTTCTCGACCACCCGGCCGTGCTCACCGAGCACGATCACGTCTCGTGGTGTGGTCCGCGGACGAAGGACTTCACGCGATTGGCAGCGGCCGCGTTCGACATCGGCGCCGCACGCGGCGAACGATTGTTCCTGGTGGGTGAGGCAGCCGATGTCGAGCAGCTGCGGGGCGAGCCCGAGTACGACCGGCTCTTCGCGAACGGAACGTTGACCGTCGAGAACTCGGACGACGTGTACGGCGACGGCGCCGGCTTCGATCCGGTGCGGCAGCTCGAGACGTTCACCGCAGTGGTCGACGAGGCACTCGCGCAGGGGTATCGCGGCGTGCGCATCGTCGCCGACAACACCGCGATGATCACCGGCGACGACGACACGTTCCGTCGCTGGCTCGCGTGGGAGCAACTGGCCGACTCGTTCATCGAGAGCCGTCCCGTCGTCGGCGTCTGCTACTTCGACGACCGTGAGATCGACGCCGCACGCCTCGACCTGCTCTATGCGCTGCACCCGCTCACGCACGGGCGCGAAGCCGCGCCCCCGTTCCGGCTGTTCGTGGACGAAGGCGCCGTCGTCGTCACCGGCGAGATCGACGACGAGACCGTCGTCCTGTTGCGCCGCCTTCTCGCCGTGCGGCTGCAGGACGGCGACGACGTGGTCGTCGATCTCGGCCGCGCCGAGTTCATCGATCACCGCACACTGCAGGCGTTCGCGCGGCTCGCGACCAGCGGCGCGGCGGTGCGACTGCGCGGTGTGCACCAGACACTGCGCGGGTTGTGGCAGTCCCTCGGCCTCGCCACCGGCAACGTCACTTTCGATTGAGCAGTCTTGAGCGACCGGCTGGACACCTATCGCCACAAGCGCGACTTCAGCAGCACGCCGGAGCCCGCCGGGGCACTGCCGGGCGATTCCGACCAGCGGCGCTTCGTGGTGCAGCGTCACCGCGCGAGCCGGTTGCACTACGACTTCCGCCTCGAGATCGACGGCGTCCTCGTGAGCTGGGCCGTCCCGAAGGGGCCGACGCTCGACCCGAAGGTGCGACGCGGCGCGTTCCGCACCGAGGACCACCCCATCGACTACCTGCTGTTCGAGGGAGTCATCCCGTCGCGCGAGTACGGCGGGGGTGACGTCATCGTGTGGGACACCGGTACGTGGCAACCCGACGAGACGAAGCCTGACGCAGCACGCGGCCTGGCCGGCGGCGAACTTCACGTCGACCTGTTCGGCACCAAGCTGCGTGGCCGGTTCGTGCTGATCCGCACCAGTCCGCGCGGCGAACCCAAAGAGCAGTGGCTGATGCTGCACAAGCACGACGAGTTCGCGGTGTCGGGCTACGACGCGGAGGACCATCCGAAATCGGCGGTGAGCGGCCGCACGAACGACGAGGTGCAGGCCGATCCCGATCGGCTGTGGCGCTCCGACCTGCCGGCCGAACAGGCCTCGATCGCGCTCAAGCCCGACGTCGTGCCGCCGCACGCGTTGGCCGAACTCGACGCGTTCGGCGCGAGCGGCACCTGGCACGTGTACGACCGGACGATCCGGCTCAGCAACCTCGACCGCGAGATCGTGTCGGGACGGGGCGCCGTGACCAAACGCGATCTCGTGCGCTATGCCGCGCAGGTCGCGCCGACCGCGGCCCTGCATCTCGGTGGGCGCGAGTTCGCCGCGTCGGCTGCGCGTGCGCCTGCGTGGGTCGAACGGCGCAACGGGCACGTCGTCGTGGCGGAACCCGCGGCCCTCATCTGGGCGGTGAATGCCGGAGCGGTCGAATGGCGCCTGCACGCGCCCGGCGCGCTCGAGGTGATCGATCTCGATCCACCGGCCCGTGTGCGCTGGGCGGACGTTCTCACCGTCGCCCGCCTTTACCGTGCCGCGCTCGACCATCTCGGTGTCGTCGCCCGTCCGATGCTCACCGGAGGTCGCGGGCTCGCGATCTGGATCCCGACGGACGGCTCGGCACCGAAGGACTGGACGCGGACTCTGATCGAGAGCGTCGCGGGAGTGGTCCCCGAGGGCATCGGCCGAAAATGGCAGGTCGGTGAGGCGTCTGAACCTGTGCTCGCCCCGTACAGCCCGCGGCAGACTGCGCGGGCGCCGGTCGCCGTCCCGCTCGAGTGGGACGACCTCGACGATCCGCAGCTGCGCCCCACCACGTGGACGATCCGCACCGTGCTCGACCGCCTGGCCGAGCACCCCGATCCGTTCCGGGCGATCGCGCGCAACAAGCAGCGGCTGCCGCGCTGGGAATGACCTGTCAGTCGACCAGCACCGGCAACGACGTCAGCCCGTAGACGAAGGACAGGTCGCGGTAGGACAGCTCGCGCGCGGGGACGGCCATGCGCAGGTTGGGGAATCGGCGCACGAGCGCCGGATAGGCCATCCGAAGCTCCATCCGTGCGAGTTCGGCGCCGACGCAGCGGTGCAGGCCGTGACCGAACGCGAGGTGCCCGGCCGGCGCGCGCTGCGCGTCGACCTGATGCGGGTGCGGGCAGTGCCGCGCGTCGCGGTTGGCGGCGCTCAGCGAGCAGAGCACTGCGTCACCGCGCAGGATCTGCTTCCCGCCGAGCATCGTGTCCTTCACCGCGAAGCGCGGGAAGCCGACTTGCACGACGCTGAGGTACCGCAGCAACTCCTCGACGAAGTGGTCGACGTCGGCCTCACCGTCGCGCAGCGCCGTGGCGGCCGCGCCGTCCTGCATCAACACGATCGCCCCGAGGGCGAGCATGCTGACGGTCGTCTCGAGGCCGCCGGTCAGCACGCCGTCGGCGAGCCCGGCGAGCTCGACGTCGCTGACGTCGTCACCGTACTCGGCGAGCACGGTCGAGATCAGTCCCGGCACCGGTTCGACACGCTGCTTCGCGACGACCTCCGCCAGCAGTTCGATCGCGCGCTGGATCGGGTCGAGCGATCCTGCCGCGCCGGACGAGAAGTCGAAGCGTGCCGCGCTGAGCCGCTGGAACTCGCTCTGATCGGTGTCGGGCACGCCCAGCAGTTCCATGATCACGCGGGACGGGATCGGCACCGCGAAGTGCTGCTGCAGGTCGACAGGAGTGCCGTCGGCACCGAGGCGGGCCACCTCGTCCAGCGCCTCCTCGATGATCTCGTGCACCCGCGGCGCGCGCCGTGCCAACGCGCGGGTGGTGAAGTGCGGCGTGAGCATGTGCCGTAACCGGGTGTGGGCCGGCGGGTCGGCGAAGCCGAGGCCGCCGGGATCCTGCTCGGCGGCGATGCCGACCTTTCCGACCATGTGCCCGAAATCGTTGCTGAACGTGTCGAGGTCGCCGGCCAGCACCGCGCGCGACTCGGCATAGCCGGTGACCAGCCAGCCGCGTAACCCGAGTGGCAGCTTGAGCCGGCTCACCGGCGGCCGCTCGCCGAGTTCCGCGATCGGATCGAGCCCGGTGCGGCGCAGCGGCATCAGCGCCTCGTCCGGGAACTTGGACAGCAGCGATTCGAGGTTCGTCGACCCGCCGCCGCCCGGGAGGCGCATCGCTGCCCCGAGCATCCAGCGCCGGATCCGGCTCGCAGCCTTGACCCTCATCGTCGCGACCTGCACGATCCTTGCACCCTCCGCAGACTTACATGTCCCCAGTTGTCGCGGCCCATCGTAGTGATTCCGACCCCGATCGGGGGTGAGATCCCGCACGCAGTCTGGGTAGGTCCATCAGCGAAGCCGAGCGCCGCACCTGGGGGGACGAATGGCCAAAGAGCCGCCGATCGACGAGCGTCTGGACGAGATCCGTGAGGACGACGGCCAGATCTACGTCGAGCGGGACAAGGTCGATTTCGATCCCGACGACGGTTTGCTGTCGGGAACCGCGATCGACGGGTCGAGCGACATCCCCAACGATCCGGAGTCAGTTGCGGCCGCAGAGGAGTCCGACGACTCGAACGACACCTCCGAAAACGACTCCGAGGACGGCGCAGACCCGGACACCGCCGACGACACGGACGATGGCGCCGACGCGAAGGATGACGCGAGCAAGTCCGACGAGTGAGCGGACTGCGCGAGATCGTCGGCGGCCGCGGACTGGTCGAGTCACCGCGGTGGCACGACGGGCGGCTGTGGTTTGCCGACTGGACGAGCGGCGAGATCCTCGCAGTCAGCCCTGATGGCGTGTCCGAGGTCGTCGTCACGCACGCCTCGTTGCCGCTGTGCTTCGACCGCCTGCCCGACGGAAGAGCCGTGCTCGTTTCGAACCAGGAACGGGCGCTGCTCACCGTCGAGCGCGACGGGTCGCTCGCGCGCTACGCCGATCTCGCGCCGCTGTCGCACTTCGGCTGCAACGACATCGTCGTGGACGGGCGCGGCAACGCCTACGTCAACAGCCCGAACTTCGAGTTCGCGGTCGGGCCGCCGGATTCGCCGACCGCGCCGGGCTTCGTCGCCGTCGTCGCGCCCGACGGCACCGCACGCGTCGTCGCCGACGACATCGCCTTCCCCAACGGCATGGCGGTCACGGCCGACAACTCCACTCTGGTCGTCGCCGATTCCTACCGGCACTGTCTGCTCGGGTTCGACATCGACGCCGACGGCGGATTGAGCAACCGGCGCCTCTGGGCCGAACTCGGCGAGGGCACGCCTGACGGCATCTGCCTCGACGCCGACGACGCCTGCTGGTACGCCGACGTGCCGAATCGGTGGGTGCGGCGGGTGCGTGCCGGCGGCGAGGTGGTCAGCACCGTCGACCTCGGCGCGCTCGGCGGCTTCGCGTGCATGCTCGGCGGTGACGACGCGCGCACGTTGTACGTGGTCGCCGCCGAGTGGCACGGCATGGAGTCGATGTCGGGGGCGAAGCCGTTCCACGGGCGGCTGCTGGCGACGCAGGTCGACGTTCCCGGCGCAGGGTGGCCGGCGCGCACCTGGTGATGTGCGAGCATCGGCCGCGTGCCCGGTCTGTTCCGTACTCCGCCGACGCTGGTGTTCACCGACGAGGACAACCACGAACTGGCAGTCGTGACCGACGCCGGCGTGGTGCCGGCGCGCGGTGACAATGTGCGCCTGCGCGGCCGTCCCTATCTCGTCGAGCGGGTCGGGTACGACATCCCGGACAAGGAGATCGAACGGATCTTCGTGGTGTGCCGACCGGTCTGAGCACTCGGACAAATATGCTACGAAGTCTTGCAGTGCGGTCATGAAATTGTAGACAATGAAGTCATGGCCGATCGTGTCGAATTCCGTACCGACCCCAGCCGCTACCGCCACTGGAAGCTGGCGACCGACGGGGCGGTCGCGACGCTGGCCATGGACGTCGACGAGGCGGGCGGCCTGGTCGACGGGTACGAGCTGAAACTCAACTCCTACGACCTCGGCGTCGACATCGAGCTCTACGACGCCGTGCAGCGCCTGCGGTTCGAGCATCCCGAGGTGCGCACCGTCGTGCTGACCTCGGCGAAGGACAAGATCTTCTGCGCGGGCGCGAACATTCGCATGCTCGCGTCGAGCTCGCACCCGTGGAAGGTGAACTTCTGCAAGTTCACGAACGAGACCCGCAACGGCATCGAGGACGCGACCGCGAACTCGGGTCAGACCTACGTGGCCGCGGTCAACGGGACGGCCAGTGGCGGCGGCTACGAGCTCGCGCTCGCGTGCGAGCACATCATTTTGGTCGACGACCGCTCCTCCAATGTCTCGCTGCCCGAGCTGCCGCTGCTCGCGGTGTTGCCTGGGACGGGCGGGCTGACCCGCGTCGTCGACAAGCGGCACGTGCGCCGCGACCTCGCCGACTACTTCTCGACGAAGTCCGAAGGCCTCGGTGGCGCGAAGGCCGTGCAGTGGAAGCTCGTCGACGAAGCGGTGCCGCGCGCAAAGTGGGACGAGACGGTGACCGAGCGCGCCGATGAGCTCGCGCAGCGTTCGCACCGCCCTGCCGACGCGAGCGGCATCGAGCTGCCCGGCCTCGAAAAGAACCGCAGTGACGAAGCAATCGAGTACTCGCATGTGCGCGCCGGCCTCGACCGCGGACGAGAAGGCCGTGCAGATCACGGTGCGCGCGCCGTCCACCGATCCCGGCGAACTCGACGCGACGTTCTGGACGCTGGCCGTTACGCGCGAGCTCGATGACCTGATCCTCGACCTGCGCACCAACGAGCCGGAGCTCGGCACGTGGGTCTTCCGCACCGAGGGCGACGCGGCGAAGGTGCTCGCGCACGATCAGCACCTGCTCGACCACGCCGACGACTGGCGCGCGAACGAGATCGTGCACTACCTCAAGCGCACGTTGAAACGTCTCGACGTCACCAGCCGCAGCCTGGTCGCGCTGATCGAGCCGGGCTCGTGCTTCGCCGGATCGCTGCTCGAACTCGCGCTCGCGGCTGACCGCTCGTTCCAGCTGTTCGGCGTGTTCGAGGACATCGATCCCGATGCCGCACCGGCCACGATCACGGTCGGCGCGATGAATCTCGGCCCGCTGCCGATGGGCAACGGGCTGACCCGGCTGCAGACGCGCTTCGTCGGCGACGAGAACGCGGTCGCGGAGATCGAGAAGCGGGCCGGCGATGCGCTCGACGCCGACGCGGCACGCGAACTGGGCCTGATCACGTTCGCTCCCGACGACATCGACTGGGACGACGAAGTGCGCATCACGCTGGAGGAGCGAGCCTCGTTCAGTCCCGACGCGCTGACCGGCCTCGAGGCGAACTACCGCTTCGCCGGCCCCGAGACGATGGAGACGAAGATCTTCGGCCGGCTGACGGCATGGCAGAACTGGATCTTCACCCGTCCCAATGCCGCAGGCGAGAACGGCGCCCTGCGCAAGTTCGGCACCGGACAGCGTGCCGAGTTCGACAGGAGAAGGGTCTAGATGACCACCAACGCTGACTACAGCGAGAAGATCCCGAACAACGTCGACCTGCACGAGGACCGCCGCTTGCAGCGCGCGCTCGAGTCGTGGCAGCCGAACTTCATCGGCTGGTGGGAGTCGATGGGCCCGACGCTGCCGACCGAGGACGTGTACCTGCGCACGGCGGTCAGTGTCGGGCGCGAGGGCTGGGCGCAGTTCGGCCATGTCGCGATGCGCGACTACCGCTGGGGGATCTTCCTCGCCGAACGCGACCGCGACCGCATGGTCGGCTTCGGCGAGCACAAGGGCGAACCCGTGTGGCAGAAGGTGCCGGGCGAGTACCGCGCCGACCTGCAGCGGCTCATCGTCATCCAGGGTGACACCGAGCCGGCGAGCGTCGAGCAGCAGCGCAATCTCGGCGCCACGGCTCCGTCGCTGTACGACCTGCGCAACCTGTTCCAGGTGAACGTCGAAGAGGGCCGGCACCTGTGGGCGATGGTGTATCTGCTGCACGCCTACTTCGGTCGCGAGGGGCGTGAGGAAGCCGAGGAGCTGCTGCACCGCAACTCCGGCAGCGAGGACGCGCCGCGCATCCTGGGCGCCTTCAACGAAGAGACGCCGGACTGGCTGTCGTTCTACATGTTCACGTACTTCACCGACCGCGACGGCAAGTACCAGCTGGGCACGCTGAAGGAGTCCGCCTTCGACCCGCTCTCGCGCACGTGCGAGTTCATGTTGAAGGAAGAGGCGCACCACATGATGGTCGGCACGACAGGTATCGACCGCGTCGTGCAGCGCACCGTCGAACTGATCCTCGAACACGACGACGACGAGGTGGCGGCGCGCGGCGGCATCCCGTTGAACGTCATCCAGAAGTACCTGAACTTCCACTACTCGGTCTCGCTCGACCTGTTCGGTTCCGAGACGTCGACGAACGTCGCGAACTACTACACGGCCGGGATCAAGGGACGATGGATGGAGGATCGGCGCAAGGACGACCACAAGCTGACCGACGACGCGATCCACGTCGACGCGCTGGTCGAGGGAGAGATAGGCCAGAACGAGGTCTCTGCACTGGTGGGGCTGAACACCGATCTGCGGCGCGAGTACATCAGCGACTGCGAGGGCGGCGTCAAGCGCTGGAACAAGATCCTCGAGAGCGCCGGACTGTCGCAGCGGCTGTACCTTCCGCATGCCGCGTTCAACCGCAAGGTCGGTGCGTATTCGGCGATCGAGGCGTCGCCGACGGGACAGATGTTGTCGGCCGACGAATGGGAGCAGCGCAGGAGCGACTGGTTGCCGACCGAGGTCGACAAGACGCACGTGCGATCGCTCATGCAGCCGGTGTACGAGCGGGGCAAGATCGCCTCGTGGATCGCTCCGCCGCGGCAGGGCATCAATGGTCAGCCGTTCGACTACGACTACGTGCACCTCGCCTGAGCGGAGCGCCGACCATGGAGTGGCTCAAAGAGGACCTGCCGCGATGGGACGCCGACAAGCAGCGTCTGTTCGACGACGCCGCATTGCTGTCGGTCGGGATGCTGCGTCCCGTTGCCGGCGCGTCCTTGGCGGACGAGTGGTGGCACGTCGTCGACGACGGTGCCGTGGTCGCGTACGGGTGGCTCGACAGCGAGTGGGGCGATGCCCAGATCACGTTCTTCGTCGATCCGGCCAGGCGTGGCGAGGGCATTGGCGAGTTCGTGCTCGATCATCTCGAGGACGAAGCTCGCAAGCGCGGGTTGAACTACCTCTACAACGTCGTGCCGGACACGCATCCCGACCGCGCTTGGATGACGTCCTGGTTGCAGTCGCACGGGCTGCGTGAATCGACGCACGGTGACCTACGACGCAGCGTGGGTGCCCTGCGCTGACGGCGGGCTTCGCGTCCTGCTGGGTTGAGTGCGTACTTCGTGCTCTGCGACGCCGCTGCCCGCACTAGGACGTTGCTTGATTTGCGGATCCCAGTCACTGAGGTGAGCACTTACGAAACGTGGGTGGTGCAAAGCAAAAGACGCATCGAGGGTGAGTTGCGCGGGAGGCGAGTTGCGCTTTCCGGTCCGGTCCGGACTTAGTGAGAGGCCGGGTAGTCCTCGCTGGTGGGTGCGGTTGCGCTGGAAGGCATGCTTCAGCACCGGGCGAACCGGGTCAGTCGGGGTGTGTCGTGCATGGTGTTGCGGCGTGGTCGCTGGTCGGGGTCGACCCAGGTTGGTGGGATCCAGTGGGGGAGGTCGTTGATGCATGACCGAGTGCCAGCCCATTTGTTCGAAGGTGGCGTGGTTGGCGGTGCAGATGAGGGTGCCGTCGTCGACGCGGGTGCGTCGGGTGATGGCGTAGTCGGTGACGTGATGAGCCTGGGTCCAGGACAAGGGTGCGTCGCAGCCGGGGTAACTACAGCCTTTGTCTCGGGCGAACATGGCGAGTCGTTGTTGTTCGGTGAACAGTCTGTGCTGTTCCGAATACGCCGCGATCGTCTTGGTCTTGGACAGCAGCACCAGGATGGCTTTGGCTTTGGGGTCGAGCCACCGGTCGGCGACCGCGGTCGGGGATGGCGTAGCCGTGTGCGGTCTGGACGATGCCGCTACCTGCGCCGTGGGCGAACTCGTCCACGGTTGCGGTGAGCACAAGGGTGGTGGCGCAGCCGTTGGCAGTGGGCAACGAACCTGAGGAGTACAGGATCTTGAACCCGCCGAGCAGCGCATCGTGGCGCCGCTGACCGGGCGTGCGCGGGTCACGCTCGCCGTCGGGTCCTTGGTGCGGCTTGGCCAGGGTGTCGAACAGGGTCTCGAGGTATTCCGCTGACTCGCAGGTGAGCTCGCCGGCGATCGTGCCCGACCCGTCCGGGCGGCGGTGCAGCCTCACCTCCCGGCGGCGGTGGGCGGCTTCGAGGTCGCGAAACGCCCCGTCCTGGTCGACCCGGGCATACAGGCCGTGGGCGAACCGGCCGAGCAGTGTCGGGGTCGTGGTCGCGGGCGAAGTCCAGCAGCGCGGTCTCGAACAGCGGCGCCGTCTGGTCGACAACGCACGTCGTCGATCTTGTCCGTCATCGCCACAACCGTGGCCGCGTGCCGGGTCGAGATCGCCCCGTCCGCCAACGCGGCCGCGGTCTGCGGATGCGCCGGCTCGACCGGCTCGCCGATCAGGGTGCGCCGCGGCATCACCGCCGCCGCCAGCTTGCACCCGCCCCGCAGCATCACGAGCACCGATGTTCAGTACTTGCCGCAACAACACCGCGGTGTTCTTCGCACCCAGGTCATAGGCCACGCCGCGGGCCTCGAGCGTGCCGATCACCGCGAGCTCGACCATCTCGGCCTCGTGCTTGATGCGTTCCTGCTCGCGCAGCACGTCGAGCAACTCGGTGCCGGACATCCGGTCCAGGTCCTGCATCGACGGCATGCTCACATGTTCGATATTACACCTTCCGCGGAAGGAAAAACAGACCTGTGCACAGAGAATCCTCTGGAATACAGCGGGATTCTGTTCGCCGGGTCGGGCGTGAAACCGTAGGGCGCCGAGAATCACAGAACCACCCACGCCACCAGGATTGATCGAACGCTGAAGACGGCGTCTGAGCCTCGCAGCTCGCCAACCGCAAGAGCAGCCGATGGCCGTCGAGTCGACGATGCACGGAACCGGTCAGCCGAGTACCTGGTCGGAATCCCTGGTCGGCAACCGGAACTGCGCCCACACGGTCTTGCCGGCCGGGCCCGGCCGGATACCCCACCGCTCGGCCAGCTGCGACACGATCAGCAACCCTCGGCCACTGACTGCGTCAGGTTGCGAGTGACGGACGTTCGGCACGCCGGGGCCGCTGTCCCGCACCTCGAGCACCAGGTGATCACGCTGCTTGCGCAGGCGTAGCTGGATGGGCCGTGCGCCGTGATGGATCGCGTTGGTGACGAGTTCGCTCGCCGCGAGCGATACGTCGAACGCAAGAGCGTCGCTGACCTCCCAGCCCGCCAACGTCCGGCCGACGAAGCGACGTGACTCGGACAGCGCCCCCGATCCAACCGCCACATCGTGGCGCGCGAAGCGGTCCTCACCGGTCGACTCCGAGGCACGACACAGCAGGATCGCGACATCGTCGTCGGGGCCATCGGGAACGAGCCGGTCGACGAGCAGCGACGGCAGGTCGACGAGCGGCGCATCGGTGTTCGTGAGCACGTCGGCAAGCTTGTCGATCCCGGTGTCGAGGTCTGAGCCCCGCCGCTCGACCAGCCCGTCGGTGTAGAGCGTGAGCAACGTGCCGTTCGGCAACGCGACGGTCTCGTCGATGTCACCGTGGGTGCCCGCACCGAGCGGCGGACCGCCCGCAACAAGGCGACGTGCGCCCTTGCCCGGTTCGACGACCAGCGGCGGAAGGTGCCCTGCGTTGGCGTACGTCAGTGTCTGCGCCGTCGGGTCGTACACCGCATAGACGCACGTGACGATCGTTTCCTCGCTGACCTCGCGCACCGTGTCGTCGAGCAGGCGAATGAGATCAGCAGGAGCCATGTCGAGGCGCGCGTAAGCACGTCCGGCCGCGCGCAGCTGCCCCATGACGGCTGCGGCTCGCACCCCGCGTCCCATCACATCGCCGATCATCACTGCCGTGCGGCCGTCGCCGAGATCGATGACGTCGTGCCAGTCGCCGCCTACCTGCGTGCCGGCGACGCCGGGACGGTAGTAGGCGGCGATCTCGAGGTGGTTCGCGTCGAACGTCGGTGACGGCAGCAGGCTCTGTTGCAGCTCGGTGGCGATCGCGTGCTCGCGTGCGGCGGCCTCGCGGTCGGCCTGCGCGCGTGCCATCGCCACCTCGGTCGCACGCTGCTCGGTGATGTCCTGTGTGCTGCCGCGGATGAGCGCGAGCTTGCCGTCGGCGTCGCGAATACCGGCGCCACGGATGCGCATCAGGAATGTTCCGCCGTCGGTGCGCATACCGCGCACCGTGATGTCGAACGGACGGTGCTCGACCAGCGCCGCATTCATCGCCTGTTCGAACATGTCCTGGTCGTCAGGGTCCACCAGCCCGCGCGCTGCCTCGTACGAGACCTCGTCGGTGTCGGGCAAGCCGCCGATGCGGCGGATCTCCGGCGACATCCGCACGGCGTTCTTCTCGACGTCGACTTCCCAGCTGCCGACATGCGCGAGGCTTTCGGCGTGGTCGAGGATCTCGCGGTAGCGCTGCAGTTCGGTGACCAGTTGGCGCACACGGTCCAGTTCGAGGTTCGCCCGCACGCGCGCCAGCAGTTCGCGGGCCGAGAACGGTTTGACGAGGTAGTCGTCCGCGCCGGCCTCCAGCCCTTCGATCGTCGCCTCGTCACCTGATCGGGCCGACAGCATCACGACCGGGATGTGCTTGAGATCGGGGTCTTCCCGAATCGAGCGCAGCAAGCCGAATCCGTCGAGCACCGGCATCATGACATCGGTGAGGACGAGGTCGGGCTGGCGCGCGCGCACCTGCTGCAGCGCGGCCGCGCCGTCGGGCGCAGTCGCCACGACATAGTCGTCCACGAGAAGGCCGCGCACGTACTCGCGCATGTCGGGGTTGTCATCGACGACGAGCACCTCGGGTAGTTCGGGAGGGGCCAGCAGGGCTTCGGGCTGCGCACCGTCGGCGCCCAACCAGCGCTGTGCCTCGGCGAGGTAGCCGGCGCTGTACCGAGCGGCCTCGGGGACGTCGTCGACCTCGCGATCGGCAACCTGCGTGCCGTCGAGGTGATCGCGGCCGTAAGGGATAGTGACGCGGAAGGTGCTGCCCACGCCGACCTCGCTCTCGACCGCGACCTCGCCGCCGTGCAGACGCGCGAGTTCGGCGACGAGCGCCAGGCCGATGCCCGATCCTTCGTGGGTGCGCAGCTGCGCGCCGCTGACGCGGTGGAACCGCTCGAACAGGCGGCCCTGCTCGGCCGCCGGGATGCCCACGCCGGTGTCGGTGACCTCGAGCAGCGCGTGCGTGTGCTCGTCCGACAGGCGCACGGTGACGCCGCCGGCGAACGTCGCCTTCAATGCGTTCGACATCAGGTTCAACACGATCTTCGCCCACATCTCGCGGTCGACGAACGGGCGCGACGGCAGCGGGTCGCAGTCGATCGTCAACGTGAGATCCGACCGGCGGTAGGCCGACTCGAACATGCTTGCCAGCTCCGCGGTGTAGCGGGTCAGGTCGAGGGGCTCGTAGGTCGCCTGCACACGTCCCGATTCGAGCCGCGAGAAGTCGAGGAGGGTGTTGACGAGCTTGAGCAACCGCTCGCTGTTGCGCTGGATGATCTCGACGCGACGGCGTTGCTCGGGCGCCAGCTCGTGGTCGTTGTCGTTCAGCGCGTCCTCGGCCGGCCCGAGCAGCAGCGTGAGCGGGGTACGCAGCTCGTGGCTGACGTTCGTGAAGAAGGTCGTCTTCGCCCGGTCGAGTTCGGCGAGTTGTTCGACCCGGTCACGCTCCTGTTCGAAGGCGTTTGCGCGGGCGATGGCTGCCGAGAGTTGCGCGCCGACCAGTTCGACGAAGCTGCGGTAGTCGTCGTCGAGCAGGCGGAACGGGTTGAGCCCGACGATCAGGTATCCGTAGGGATGCTGTTCGCCGATGCGGCGCAACGGGACGGACAGCGCAAGCGTCGGGGGCGCCTTCCAGCCGCCGGTCGGTAGATCGGCGTCGTCGCTCAGCTCGACGAGTGTCGTCTCGCCGCCCGTCTCGAACACGGCGCGGTGCCAGAGCAGGTCGCGGCTTTCCGGCGTGATTGCCGCGACGGCCACGCCGGCACCGAGCGTCATCCCGGTCGCCCAGTGCAGTCGGGCGTCGCCCTCGGAGTCGAAGAGGTAGGCGAGCGCGAACGGCAGGTCGAACGGATCGGTCGAGGTCTGTCGTTCTGCCGCGAATCCGACCTCGTCGAGCGTCGATGCCTCGGACAGGGCAGAACTCAGGTCGCGGAGCAGGGCGATGCGGCGCTCGCTGATGACCCGCGCGGTGTCTTCGCTGACGACACACAGCATTCCTGCGATCTCGCCACTGTCGCCGTAGATCGGGCTGTACGAGAAGGTGTGGTAGGTCTCCTCGGTGTAGCCGCTGCGCTCGAGGAACAGCAGCAGGCGTTCGTCCCATGTAGCGACGCCGGTGGTGATGACCGAATTGATGAGTCCGTGGATGTCGTCCCAGATCTCCGACCAGACCTGTCCGGCGGGTTTGCCGAGTGCCCACGGGTACTTCGCGCCGAGCGTGTCGCGGCGGTAGGCGTCGTTGCAGAAGAAGGTCAGCTGGTCGCCCCAGGCCATCCACATCGAGAACCGCGACGCGGTCATCAGTCGGACGATGTTGGTCAGGCTCGCCGGCCAGTGCTGCCACGGTCCGACGCCGGTGGCTTCCCAGTCGACGGCGGCGAGGTCGCGACCCAGTTCGGTGTCGAGGTCGAACGGAATACCTACGTGACCGTCCGGCGTCGCAGCCGCGTCGCTCTCGTACATGCGAGGCCGATACCCTCCGACTCCGGGCTCTTGGTGCATCGCCGTTTCGGCGACGCTAGCGTACTGGCAGCAGCACCAGGACCGGAGCGCCGAGACGAGGAATGACCTGATGGATCTGCAGTTGGCGACGCGCCGTGAGGGCGATGCCGCCGTGGTCTCTGTCGGCGGCGAGGTCGACAACGACACCGCTCCGCAGATGCGCCAGGCCATTGCCACCGCGTTCACCGACGGCGCCTCACGCGTGGTCGTCGATCTGACCGCGACCGACTTCCTCGACTCGTCCGGACTGGGCGCTCTGGTCGGCGCGAGCAAGGAACATTCGGCGCAGGGGGCGCTGGTGCTCGTGTGCCCTCGTCCCCAACTACGCAAGTTGTTCGAGATCTCGCGGCTGAACGAGGTTTTCGAGATCTACGACGACGTGGTGTCGGCGCTTTCGTAGCGCCCGTCAGACGGCGTACCCGCGCTCCTGCAGCACCCAGGTGTTGCCGTCGGGGTCACCGAAATCGCAGATGGAGTTGTAGTCGGCGTGCGCCGGGTCGGCGCCGTCGACCCAGCCGCTCGGAGTCATGTGACGCACCGGACTTACCTGCACGTCGCGTGCGGACAGCTCGGCGTGCGCGGCATCGACGTCGGTGACGACCAGGTGCAGCCCCTTGACGGTTCCAGGTGTCGCGTCGGTGATGCCTCGTCCGATCAGGACGGAGCACGGCCGAGCCCGGGGGAGTCAGTTGCACGACGCGGAAGTGCTCGCCGGCGCTGTGGTCGACGTCGACGGCGAACCCGACCTTGTCGGCGTAGAACGACTTGGCCCGGTCGACGTCGGTGACCGGCAAGGCGATCGCCTCCAGCGTGAAGTCCATGTGGCGATCCTGCCAGCCGCTCGACGATTCGCATCTTGAGTATCGATTTGGGTGGCACCAGACTGGTCGCGTGGCCAGCCGAACCCCCCTCGACACCGCTCCAGAGACCGTGCTGTATCTCGTGAGGCAGCTCGACCTCGCCATACGTGCGCAGCTGGACGAGCTGCTGCGCCCGGCCGGCATCACGGCCGCGCAGTACACGGTGCTCACCGTTCTCGAACGCGAGCCGGACCTGACGTCGGCGCAGTTGGCGCGCAGCTCGTTCGTGACCGCGCAGTCGATGGCCGACATGGTGACCTCGCTCGACGAGCGCGGGATCGTGGTGCGGCGACGCGATCCGCAGGACCGCCGCCGGCTCGTGCTAGCGCTCACTGCGCGCGGACGCCGTCTGCTGCAGCGTTACGGCCCCAAGGTCGCGGTGCTGGAGAACCAGATGCTCGGCGCGCTGAGCGCTCGACAGGCGAACGACCTGCGCCGCTATCTCGTCGCCTGCCGCGCGGGGTTGGCGGACGAGGCAGGGAGCTGACCGCTCACGTGCGCGAATCCGTACCGTGGAGCCGATGACGTCGCTGCGTGAACGAGTGCGCTCGACCAGGGGTGGGCGCGTTGCGTGGCGCAGCGGCGTCGCCGTCCTCGGCGTCGCGGTCCTCGTCATCGGCGTCGTGCTGCTGCCGCTTCCCGGACCCGGCTGGTTGATCATCTTTGCGGGGCTCGGCATCCTCGCGAGCGAGTTCGACTGGGCCGCCCGCCTCCTGCGCTTCGCCCGGGCGAAGGTGTCGGCGTGGACCGACTGGGTGGCGACACAGTCGCGCCCCGTCCAGGCACTGATCGGGCTGGCGGGCCTGGCCCTGCTGGCGGCGCTGGTCGCGGCAGCCTGGTGGTACTACACGCGCTAGCCCCGAACCCGCCTGCGCGGTCCGTGTAATCTGTCAGGGCCGTGACGGGTCGCCCCGTCCCGGGCGATTAGCTCAGCGGGAGAGCACTGCCTTCACACGGCAGGGGTCACTGGTTCGATCCCAGTATCGCCCACCACTCACAGCCCCCGTATTCTGGTCCGCGTGCCTTCTCCGACGATTTCAGTAGATCGCGAACCTGAGGCCGGTACACACCAGGTACACTGCTTCAGCGGTGCGTCACTCTGAAAATCGTGTCCAGCCGCTCGGCGACCGCGTCGAGATCGTCGTCGAACAGGTCGGCATACCTGTCCAGCGTCATCGCGGCCGACGCATGCCCCAGCATTCGCTGCACGGCCTTCACGTTCGCCCCGGCGCTCACCGCGAGGCTTGCCGCTGTGTGTCGCAACTCGTGAGGTGTCAGATCTGTCTACACCGATCGCCGCCACTGCCCGGTCGAACGGGTGGCTGGCCGAGGGGAGCGTAGCCTCACTCAGCCGCGCGCTTGGCCACCCGGCCGACACCGATGCCGCGCGGCGTGGATTAGCACGGAGATCCAGGCGTGGGTTCCGGCGTCGTCGCGGCCGCGCTTCGTCAGCTCATCGGCGAACCGGTTGTCCTGATAGGTTGCGGTTGGCTCGGCACTCAGCGCGTCCCACCCGGTGTCGCCGCACTTCACGTCCGTGCCCAGCACTGACACGGTCATCGGCCACGTCATAAAGATATTGCGCCAAACAATCCCAGCATCGACAGCATCCGGCCGATCGTGCGCCCGGAGGTGCCACGCTGAACCTCAGGGGCGGTCAGCGGGCGCGTGTGGTCCGGACTCCAGTCGGCACCGGTCCACCAGCGCTCGTATGGGTTTCCGCTGCGGTCGCGGTACCAGCCAGGTTCAGCCATTCGGAGCCTCCCATTGCGATCACCAAGCGGCAGTTACCAGCTAACCGAACCTCGTGACGCTCCGCAAATCGCGAGAACACGTCTGACGCACAGCAACACGGTCTCCGGCATGTACCCACAACGATCAGTCTCGCCGCGCCGCCGGCAGTTCTCGAATGCTGTCCACTCGATCGCGAACGGCTTCGGCGTGGCCCACCTTATCGCCCCATCGCTCGGTCGCAGTCAGCGCGCAACGGTCCGACCTAGCGCAACGACAGCGCACGTGTTCGGGCAAGTGGACCACTTATCCGCTCTCGCGTAGACCCAACACCCGCCCACGGAGCTACAGTGGCCGGCTTGCTTATGGCGCGCTGCATCCGCTCCCGCTACATGTGACGAGTCAGGCTGACGCGCTGCTTGACTTGTCGGTGCTAACCACGTTTCCATCGACTAGCAGCTTGCAAGACAAAGTGCCTTTGTGAGTTGCTCCTGTAATGGGTGTATTTGCGGTCAATACGAATGACGACAGGTCACCCTTTACTGAAATCGTCTTTGTCCACGGCAACTTCTGTCCGTCTGCCGAGATATCCCTAGAGTTGTTCGACCCGTCGCTTGTGTAGTAGGAAATGTCGGCCTTTCGGATTTTTCCTGTCCCGCTAACCTTGTACACGACGGTGTGTGGCTTATTTACGGCATCGTTTGCGGTCTTTGAGACAGCAGAAACTATAATGACGATGAAGACCACGACTATAACGAGTAGCCAAAACCACACCCGTTTGTAGAAGGGCTTCTTCCGCTTGATTTCGTACCCTGGCGGCAGTGGTACGGAGAAGGCCCGTAAGCCAGTTCGGCCTCTTGCCCGTAGGTCCGTGCAGGCTGCTGGGCTAAGCCGGTGCGGGGGTTGCGCCGCCGTCCGCTTGTGACTGCGGTGCGGGCTTTCGTCGGCCTATCACGAGGGCACCTCTCAGGTATCTGCTTTTAGTCACGGTGACGGTATGCGAGGCATGCGCTCAGGTCCACTCCAGATCGCGTCGCGCACGTGGCCAGACAGCTTGCGGTGACCGAGTTCAGATCGGGCGACACGTAGACGACGCAGGAACACAGCCGACCTCGCTACCTTCTGGCCCGCCCGGATTGAACGACAGTGCAGGGATTTCAAGCGGCGCAGTCGGCTCGAACGTGCTTGGGTAACCCTCAGGAAACCGCGAGCGCCCATTCAGGAGGCTTCCATGCCTAACCTCCACACGAGGCGCGCGCTGATCGTGCTCGCGCTCGCTGCTGTCATGACGGGCTGCACGTCTTCGTCCGGCACTTGCGACACTTCATCGGCTACGGAACCACACTTTACGATGCCGCCGAGCGGGGCTAGCCAGAACACCGATGCCGCCGTGAGCTTCACCCCAGCCGAGCAGCGGTTCCTCACCAAGGTCCGGTCCCTGGTGAACGGCTCTGATGTCGACATCGTCGGCTACGGCAAGAGACTGTGCGGCTATCTGGAAACCGGCATGTCGTACTCGCAGGTCTCCCAGCAGAATATGCACGGCGGCACCGCGCAGATCAAGCGCACGGTGATCGTCGCGAGCATCGTCGCGTTCTGCCCCCACCAGCACGGCAAAGTCCCACCGCCGCTCACCCCACCCGAGCAGCAGGCCATCATCAGCGCCAAGTCGTACTTGCAGATGAGCGGGTTCTCCCGGTCGGGCTTGATTCAGCAGTTGTCGTCCAGCTCGGGCGAGGGGTTGAGCTACAAGGTCGCCGTGTTCGCCGTCAATCACGTTCATGCCGACTGGAACGCCGAAGCGGTGCAATCGGCGAAGTCCTACATGCAAATGGGCGGCTACTCGCGGGCGAGCCTGATCGACCAGTTGCACTCTCGGTCCGGCGAGGGCTTCACCCTGGCGCAGGCCACCTACGCCGCGAACCGCGTAGGTCTGCGATGAACACTGTTCCCGATCTGCCGCGTTCGCATTGCCCTGATCATCGGGACTCCCGGATATTCTGGAACTAGTCCTGCAAGCCGAGCGCGGCGAACCAGGGGGAGACCGTGCCCGGAGGACGTTGTGGGACTCGATCGGGTACTTCTCGCGGTAGACCTGCTCAGGCCGGTGGCAAACCCAAGTGCTGCTTCGCCTTTGCAGGGGGTGCTGGTCGGGGCTGATGAGAGATAGCCGCTGGCAAAAACGGCAGCGGTACGGCTGCCAGCTACACGTTGCGCAGCCGCTGACGCAGACTGGGCACGGTGGGAACATAGGTTCGAATAGTGGCCCGTGTCCTGCGTTAGTCACGCGCGGACCTGGGGGTCTTCGCAAGACTTCGACGCTGGCGGTTCGGTGAGGTCGAACTCGTGCGCGCGAAGACGTGGCGAGCGCACCGCATGCCACGGCAAGACTACGCGACATGCACGCCGGGTGTGAGCACAAACTTTCGCTATGCCGATCTTATCTATCTTTGCGGACACAGTCGTTGAGTCACGACAAGGCCCACATTGACGTCTCCGTCACGGGGCGCTCGATGGCGAAGTGGTGTCCGCCATGCCGCCCTTCGTCCTATTCAGCTGGACGACCGAGATCTCGGCATTTTTCGTGGCGGCGCTGGTTGTGGCGCGCCGCCAATGCGGGTCAAGCACGCGACGAGCGTGAAGCGCAAGGCACCGATGCCAGCAAGCTTCACGAAACCAGATGCTAATCCGGCGTGCGTGCCCAGCGGAGAGTCGAACATGATCTTTTGAACGGTCACTCTCGATTCACCTATTCACTCAACATCATCGAAATGAGGGGAACGAGACGAAAGGCGACGACAAGCGACGGCACGAGCTAGAGCGGTTTAGTTATTGGCTAGAAAACGCTTCCAGCCTTACTGGGCTTGACGATGCTCCGACGGGGTAAATGGCCTTCATACGGCACGGCTCACCGACTCGATCCCTTCCCACTGCCTGCAGCCGCGCGGCGGAGGAGCGGCTCGGCCTGAGGCAGAACCAGGCAATCGCTTCTGCCTAGAGCAACACTTGAGGTTTATCGGCTCAACTTAAGATCAATGACGTCGATGATGTGGTCCGCGCGGCCACATCGGCCGCCTACTCATGAGAGGCAGTCCATGACGCTCAGCCCTGATGTGAACAGTCCGGCCCAGGACGGTCAGCCGGGTGGTCAGGCATACCCGCAGCAGTCGCCGCAGGTGCCGCCGTCGGCCGGCCGGAAGGTCGCCGCACCCTGGACCGGGGCACTGTTGGCGCTCGGTGCACTTGCAGGCGCCATCGCGACGTTCCTTCCGTTCGAGAAGGTCATCGTCTTCCGCGCAGGAACCCCTATCTCGACGACGACCTTCACCGGGTTCGGTTCGAGGTCGGACACCGGCCAACATGTCCTCAATGTGACCGCCGCGAACGGCGGCAAGATCATCCTCGCCCTGGCAATCGTCGGGCTCCTCTGCGGCCTCGTCATCGTGGCCGGCAAGGGTCGGCTCTGGGCGAGCATCCTCGGTTTGATCGCCGTGATCATCGGTGGCTTTTTGGCGGTGGTGGGCTTCAGCGCCGTCAAGGACGATCAGAAGACGCTGAACAAGGAGGCGCCCCAAGGCTGGTTGGTTCACGCGATCGCGAAGATCGGTGTGGATGTAGCGTCGATCGGTCTTGGCGTCGCGGTGATCGGGGCGATCCTCGCGATCTGCATTCGTCGCCGCCGCGCTGCCTAGGAAGAGCCGCCGCGCGGGCACGTCGATGTCCCGCATCGTGTCGTAACAAAGCGCCGCGCGCGGACGTCCGCGCGCGGCGCTTTGCGACTCCTTTGCCTTCGCAATAGGTGCTAAGAGCGTGTGCGCCTGGGGCTGACTTCAATCGCCCGCCGCCCCAAGCCTTTTTCGTCATCCAGCGGCGCGAGCCGGATCCGTGATGCGCTCAATGATCCGTCGCGTTCGTGTAGAGCCGTTAGCGACGCGGCGGTTTCGCAGAGTGCGGATCACCATTGCCAAAGGGCTGTGACCGGACGACCTCGCTTGGTCTGGAGGGCGCCGGCGCTGTTACCGTTTGCGAGACCGTGCGCAACGAAGGAGGTGGTACCCGTGAACGCAATATCGACAAGGGTGCTCTCCTCGGGAGCCACGGTCGGGCGATAGGTCGTCCGGGAGCGCCGGCAGGCACACTCCCGAAAGGCACGACCATGCAGTTCACTTCTGAACGACTCCTCGACGACGTCATCGAACGCCGCTTCCTCCTCGGCGACATTCCCGGCATTCTCTGGACGCCGAGATCGGCGTCAACAGCAGCGCCGCTCATTCTCCAGGGCCATCCCGGCGGGCTGTCCACGATCTACCCGCGCGTACTGGGTCGGGCCAGACGCGCTGCCGCGGACGGATTCGCGTCGGCGACTCTCGAGTTGCCCGGCAGCGGTGACCGTCCGCGATCCGGTGACCTCGAGCAAGCCCGCGCAGACTTGCGCCGGGCCATGGCGGCGGGCGACGCGATCGGCGAGATCATCGAACGGCTCATCACGCCGCTTGTCGCCATGGCGGTCCCGGAGTGGCAGGCCACCCTGGACGCGCTTCTTGCACTGCCAGAGATCGGCGAACGGGCCGGATACTCCGGCGGAGTGACAGCCATCGGAGTTCGGCTCGCCACCGTCGAGTCGCGCATCGCGGCTGTCGGCTTGTTCGCCGGAAGCTTCCTGCCCCGAGCCACGTTCGTCGAAGCCCGCGCGATCACGGTCCCTGTCCACGTCCTGCTGCAATGGGACGACGGAGGAAACGACAGGGACGCCGCTCTCCGCCTGTTCGACGCCCTCGGGTCGAAGGAGAAGACGCTGCAGGCGAACATGGGTGGGCACACCGGCGTGCCCGACTTCGCCGGCGAGGACGCGGCCCGGTTCTTCGCCCGGCATCTCAGGGCACACGACTGAGACCTGTAGAGGAGTTTCGGTGGTGCGGTACGGAGGGACGCGGCTGGTCGGGAAGCGCTACTACCTCGGCTCACGGCCGGTGCAGGTGCTGGTCGGCTGGGGACCGGGCGCGAGCGTGCGCAACGTGATGATCCGGTTTCTCGACGACGACACCGTCACGGTGCGGCCGTTCCGCGGTCTGACCCTCGCGCCGAGAACCAAGCAGAAACCACGCTAGTCGGAGGCGACCTCGTCGGCGTCGGCCTCGGCTGCTTCGGTGTCGGTCGTGGTGCCGTCGGACTCGCGCTCGAAGAAGTCCTTCTGCTGCAGCTCGCTGTCGGTCTGGCCGTTGACCTGCGCGACCATTTCTTCGTCCGTCAGGCCTTCGCCGGCGTTCTTCTCAGAACTCATGGACACGTCCTACCCCGAGTCGCGGACGATCAATCGAGAGCCGCACCACGGCGGCAGGTGTATCGACAGTATGTTCTAATTCAGGGATGCCGGGCATGGCCGTCTACCTCGATCGGCCACCTCACCAGTCGTTCCTCGTCGCATGGGGCCGCGCCTCCGATGCGTGGTGGGGGTGCGTGCAGTTCCGCGTGCGTGTCAGCACCTCGGACGGCCCGGACGAGCTTCCCGCCGCGGCCTGGGTGCCGGCGGCCTCGATCACGAGACCGGGCTGGTCGACGCCGGTCGACGTGCCCCGAATCGCGTTGACCGGCGACCGTGCTGCGTGGCCGGCGCCGCCCGGCTGGCCGTCCTGGTACGCCGGCGCGTGGCCTACCGGACAGCTCGCGCTGCCGCCGGGATGCACGCTCACAACGGGTCCGGCGTGGTCTCGCAGGTAGTCCGGTCAGGCGGTGTCGCGCTGCGCGTACGTGGTCGGCGCGAGTGGGGGATCGGCCACGCTGAGGTGCTCGGGTTGCGGCGACCCGGTGCGGACGTAGAGCTGGTGGTTGGTGAGCGTGCGCTCCGAACGTCCGCGGCCGAGGAAGCTGACGGCCCAGTGCACGACAGTCGTCACCCGGTTCTTGAAACCGACCAGGTACAGCAGGTGGACGGCGAGCCACAGCAGCCAGGCGATGAAGCCGCCGAACCGGAACGGGCCGACGTTGGCCACGGCCTTGAACCGCGAGATCGTCGCCATACTGCCCTTGTCGAAGTACGCGAACGGCTTCTGCGGCGCCTGTCCGCGCAGCCGGCGCCGGATCTCCTTCGCGGCGTAGGTGGCCTGTTGCATCGCCACCTGGGCGACGCCGGGGTACTCGTTGAGCGTCATCATGTCGCCGATGACGAACACCTCGGGATGCCCGGGCAGGGTGCAGTCGGGCCGCACCGCCACGCGTCCGCTCCGGTCGACTTCGGCACCGGATTGCCGCGCGAGCGTGACTCCGAGTCCGGACGCCCGCACGCCTGCGGCCCATACGACGGTGCGCGAGTCGATGCGGTTGTGCTTGCCCGAGCTGTCCTGGACGGTGATGCCCCGCTCGTCGACGTCCACCACCTTCTCGTCGAGCCAGACCTCGACCCCGAGTCGCTTCAGCTGGTCGGCAGCGCCGGCTGCCAGGCGCGTCCCGAAGTTGCCCAGGACGGCGTCCGCGGCGTCGACGAGGACGATCCGCGCGGTGCGAGAGCTGATCGCGCGGTAGTCGCGGTTGAGCGTGCGGTGGGCGAGTTCGGCGATCTGGCCGGCCATCTCGACGCCCGTCGCTCCCGCGCCGACGACGACGAACGTGAGCCAGTCGCGGGCTTGTTCGCCGTCATCGGCAGCAAGCTCGGCGAACTCGAAGGCCGACAGGATTCGACCGCGCAGCTCGAGCGCGTCGTCGATCGACTTCAGGCCGGGCGCAAAGGTCTCGAACTTCTCGTTGCCGAAATAGGACGTCTGCGCGCCCGCCGCGACGACGAGCGAGTCGTACGGCGTCAGGGTGCTGTCGGTGCCGACGTAGGAGGTCACCGTGCGCGCGGCGAGATCGATGTCCTCCACGTCACCGAGGACGATCCGTACGTTGCGCTGCCGGTGCAGAATCTCGCGGGTCGCGGGCGCGATCTCGCCCTCGGACAGGATCCCCGTCGCAACCTGGTAGAGCAGCGGCTGGAACAGGTGGTGGGTGGTCCTGCTGATCAGCGTGACGTCGGCGTTGGCACGGCGGAGCTTCTTCGCGGCCATCAGACCGCCGAAACCCGACCCGATCACGACGACGCGGTGGCGTCCGGTGGCGAACTCGCGGATGTGCTCGCGGATGTGCTCGCGGATGTGCTCGCGGATGTCTCTTCATGTGATGGCGCCCCTTTCTTTCTACGGAACACCTACCCGACATCGGCTATTCGCCATCCGCGCTGTGATCGCCACCAACTCCGTCCTGCCTTAGGGTTGGGCCATGGCGGATCCTGACGACGAAAAGGCCGGCTCACAGATCATCCCGGACACCCCGGGACCCCCGGATCCCAAACCGGCCGACACGCCGGCGCCGGAGGACGAGGTCGAGCGGGACGACAAGCGCGACTCCTGACCAAATCCGACGTCGCCGACTGCCCGTGAAGACCTGCATCGCCCGGTGCAGATTTGTTGCAACGCACACGTCACAGATGCCACACTGGAGACCGTGCGAAGCGACGGTTCCCGACGATGACCGTTCCGACGCCGGACCGCGATCGCGGCGTCTACGGCATCTCGGTTGCTGCCGACATGGTCGGGATGGGCGTGCAGACCCTGCGGCTGTACGAGTCCCGCGGGCTGCTCGAGCCGGACCGCACCGGCGGTGGCACGCGCCGTTACAGCGCCAACGACCTCGACCGGCTGCGCCGCATCGGCGATCTGCTCGAGGCGGGATTGAATTTGGCGGGCATCAGCATGGTGTTGGGCCTGGAGGCCGAGAACGGCCAGTTGCGCCGCGAGAACGAGCACCTGCGGCCGCGCCGTGCGGGGCGCCGTCCTCCGACTGAACTCTGAGAAGTACCGCGATGTCGGGGCTGCCTGGTATTCTCGATGGTGCTTTCGCCGCCCTGAATCCCGCGGCACGTTAACGCTCCGTTGTGGAGCGCTCTGAGACGTGTCGGAGGTCGCGATGATGTGGGCGGACGCCCCCCTCTCCGACGGGCTGAAGACCCTCGTCGGTGCTGCCGAGCAGATCCTCGATGTCGACTGCGTGGGTGTGCTGCTCGTCGACGAGGACGAGCGGCTGAGGACGGTAGCCAGCTCCCGCCCGGTCGCGGACGAGCTCGAGCAGGCGCAACAGCAACTCGGCGTCGGCCCGGGGGTGGACTCCGTGCGTACCTCCGCGACCGTCGCCGTCGATGACCTGTACGGGCACGATGCTTACCAGCCACTGGCGGCTGCGGTGGCGTCGAGCGGTGTGCGGGCGGTGCTGTCGGCGCCGGTATGGGTGAACGACATGGTCGCGGGGAACCTGAACGCCTTCCGATTCGACGCGTATCAGTGGACGGCGGCAGACATCAAAGCTGCTGAGTCGTACGCGGGCGTGGTCGCGACCATGCTGCAGCTGAGCGCAAAGGTCCAAAAACCGGGTGTCAACAGGGACGACGGTTCGGGAACGGTGCAGTCATGACGTCAGCGAAAGTGGATGTCGCGGTCTTGAACTCCAGCCTGCGCAGGCTGGCCGAGCCGCGAGAGGACAACGATCTGTACTCGTCCCTGCGGCGGGTGATCGACTACAGCGGCGAGTTGTTCTCGGTCAGCGGCGGCGGCCTGATGTTGGCCGACGACCACGGCGAGTTGCACTACGTCGTGGCAAGCACGGGGCCGAGCCACCTGCTCGAGCAGGTACAGATCAACACCGGCGAGGGGCCGTGCATCGACACGTACATGCGCGACGAGATGACGGTCAGTCCGGACCTCGCCAACGATGAGCGGTACCCAACGCTCGCTCCGCTTGTCGTGCCAGAGGGCATCGGCGCCGTGCTCGGCGTCCCGGTGCGCTTGTTCGAGATGCCGATAGGCAGTCTCGATCTCTACGTCGACCGGCCCTACGACTTCGACCAGTCGGAGAGGGACGCGCTCGGTCGCTACAGCGAGGTCGTGGAGGCGATGATCCACGCGGCTGTGACGGCCTCGCACGCGGGCCAGCTCGCCGACCAGCTCACCTATGCCTTGGAGCATCGTCCGCCGATCGAACGCGGCATCGGCTACCTGATGGCACGCGATCGGCTCAGCCAGTTCGACGCCTTCCACAAACTTCGGTCCGCCGCGCGGACGAGCCGGCGCAGGATCGGCGACGTCGCCGCCGAGCTCGTCGAGACCGGCCGCCTACCTGATGAACCAGCCCGACCCGCCGAGACAGGCCGGGGCACAGACACAGCCGAGGACACAGCTTCCCTATGACCGCATTGCACGCCCAGCACACCGACAGCGCCGCCGTGACAAGACGCGTGGTCGACCTGTCCAACTCGATTGCCGAATCCGCAGCGACGAGCCAAGAGCTCATGACGATCGCCCTTCGGCTCACTTGCGAACTCGTGCCCGGCGCCCGGTGGGCCTCGTTGACCAAACTGGGGAAGCACCCGTCGACGATTGCGGCGAGCGACGAGCGCGCGTCGGACCTGGACGAGTTGCAGTACCGCGGCGGCGCCGGGCCGTGTCTGACCGCGATCGAGGACCGAACCGTGATCGTCAGCGACTTCGCGACCGAGGAACGCTGGCCCGAATTCATTGCGCAGGCGGGCACCGGCTGCACTGCGCGGGCCTCGCTCAGCATCTCCCTCGCCGCGGGCGGACACGCCGACACCTCGCTCAATCTCTACAGCGACGGGACCGATGCCCGGCATGGCGCCGAACTCGATGCCGCGATGCTCGCTGCGGCCGGCCTGGCCGTGCTGCTGACCGCGATCGCGCACCGCGAGAAGATGCACAATCTCGAGGTCGCGCTGACGAGCAGCCGAGTCATCGGCGCAGCCATCGGCATTCTGATGACCCGGCACGGATGGACGTACGACCAGGCCTTCGACGCGCTCCGGCGAATCAGCCAGCACCACCATCGGAAGCTGCGCGACATCGCCGATGACGTCGTGCTGACGGGCGCGCTGCCCACCTGAGCGGGGTGGTCGCGTCGCCCCTGACAGCGGCGGCGCGCTACGTGGCAGGCCCGTTGCGCGGCTGCTGCTCGCGTGCCTTCATCTCCGCCTCGGCCAAGTGCAGCGGGGCGTCGAGCGTGGCGCGTGCCGCCTGCTCGGCGGCGCGGAACGGTGTCAAGTAGTTCGCCTCGTAGTCCTCGACGAGTTCGAAGGTCCAGCGGCCGTCGCTCACGTTGCGTCCGGTCATCACCGAGTCGACGGTGTCGGCGACACGGTGATGGCCCGCGGAGTGCAACGCAGCGAGTGCTTCCTGCAGGTCGAGATCGGCGCGCCCTGACAGCCGATGGAATGCGTAGAGGTGGCCACGCGCGTCCTCGGCCGTTTCCAGAGCGGCCGACAGTTTGCCCAGCGCCTCGACTGTCGCGTCGTCCATCCCGTCGGGTCGCTGCCGTACGGGCGGGTTCCCGGTGCGGTGCGGACTGCCGTACTGAGCGACGAGGTCGTCGAGCGGCGACGGGTCGGTCATGATGCCTGGCCGAGCATGCGGGTGAGCGGTAGCGCACCGCTGGTGCGCTGTGCGGTCATCTCGGCCTACTCGGGCGGCTCGGTGAATTTGCGGACGGTGGCACGTAAGCGGTGCAGCGTCTCGAGGTTGCGCCTCCCGAGCACCGCGTTCTGCACCGGGTTGTGCAGCCATTTCCCCGGCCCGGAAACGGGGGTTTCGCTCATATGGACGATGCACCCACCGGCGCGGGCCTCGAGAGTGAGCTTCACCCGCGCGGCTCCCATTCGCGATCCCGAGGCGAAAAGGACTATCTCGGCGTCCGGGCGTACCGACTCGACCTCGGTGTAGTCGCGGGCGAGCATCGGCCACGCGCCGACTGCGTGGTGCAGCCGTGAACCGACGTCCGGCCAGCTCGTTTCGACGGCGCGGATGTGTGAAGTGCCCACGACCCAGTTGCTGTAGGTCCAACCATCGGCGAATACGGCGAAGACGTCCGCGGGAGACGCCTCGATTAACAGCGATGTGGTTGCCATGTCGTCTCCTGCTCAGGGTCGGGGTGCCGGCGTGCGGCGCGCATCCCGGTAGATGCGCTTCATCAGCGCTGATTGCGCCGAACGTCGGACCGCGCCGGTGGGACCCGACCGCGCGATGGCCGCGCGCGCCGCATTGGCTCCGCACGCGCCGTGCACGCCGCCGCCCGGGTGCGCCGACGAACCGGCGAGGAACAGCCGGTCGATCGGAGTGGTTGCTCCGCCGAGGCCGGGCACGGGTCGGAGGACGAGCTGCTGATGCAGCTGCGCCGTGCCGCCGTTGATGGCGCCGGTGACCAGGTTGGCATTGTGCCGTTCGAGGTCGCCGGGGCCCTGCACGTGGCGACCGATGATGCTGGAGCGGAAGCCGGGGGCATGGCTCTCGATGAGCGCTTCCATGCGTTCGGTCTGCTCGGCCACCATCTCGCTGGTCACCGTCGTGTTGCGAGGTAGATGCGTGTACGCCCACACGGACTCGGTGCCGTCCGGCGAGCGGGCGGGGTCGGCGGTTGTCATCTGACCGAACAACACGAACGGCCGTTGTGGCACGCGCCGGGTCTGCAGGTCTGCCATGAAGTCGGTGAGCCCGTCCATGTCGCCGCCGAGGTGCACCGTGCCCGCCTGGCGTGCATCGTGGGCGTTCCACGGAACCGGCCGCTCCAGTGCGAAGTCGGCTTTGAGTGTCGGCAGGTCCCATTGGAACCGCTCGAGATCGGCGAGGAATCGGCTCGGAAGCCGGTCCGGTCCCACGAGCTCGTGGAACAGAGTGGGTGCCACGACGTCGGCGAGCACGGCGCGTCGCGCGCGGATCACCTCGCCCGAATCCAGCACGACGCCGCCGGCCGCGTCCGCGTCGAAGTGGACGGCGCGCACCGGTGTGTCGAGCAGGACAGTTCCGCCGGCGCTGCGGAAACGGCGCACCAATGCATCGATCAGCGCGCCGGAACCTCCGACCGGGACGGGGAAACCGTGCTGGTGGCCGAGCATCGTCAAGAGCCAGCCGTAGATCGCGCTGCCGGCACCGTCCGGCGGAAGGTCCGCGTGCAGCGCGTTGCCCGCGAAGAGGATCGGCCCCCCGTCCCCGGCGAAGTTCTCTTCGCCGAAGCGCCGCACCGGTTGCAGCGCGAGCCGGGCCAGCCGCAGCGTCTCGTCCATGCCGAGTCGGGTGAGTAGGCGCAGTATCGAACCGATCGGAGGGAACGGCTTGAGCACGACATCGAGCACCCGTTCGCTGACGTGCTCCCACTCTTCGGTGAGGCGCATCCACGAGTCGCCGTCAGCGCTGTCGAAGGTTGCGAGTCCGGCTGCGGTGCGATGCTTGTCCTGCCAGAGCGTTGCGCTGCGCCCGTCCGGGAAGAGGTGCGTGAGCACGGCCGGCGCTCGCGACCACGAAAGTCCGTGCGCGTCGAGGTCCAGCGCCTGGATCACGGGCGAAGCGGCGGCGAGTGGGTAGAAGGCGCTGAACAGGTCCGACGTGAACCCGGGGGCAGTGACCTCGGCGCTGGCCACAGCGCCGCCGGCGCGCGCCTGCTCCTCGCACACCACGACGTCCCAGCCGGCGTCGGCGAGCAGGTTGGCTGCGACCAGACCGTTGTGCCCGGCGCCGATGACGATCGCGTCGGGTGTCGAACCCAGTCGCGAGGTCACCCGACGCCGATCCGTCTGCTATCCGATGTGGACGACTGACTCACCTGCCAGTTCGGAGTGGTCCCGTGCCGCTGCGGGTTGAGTCGACATGTGGGCTGTACCCAGTCCTCCACCCGGGTTCACGCCGTACCTGCATCGTTTGGCAGTCTGCAAGTACGCCGCGAACAGAGCCGCGAACACCTCGTGGAAGGACACCTGCATGCGTGCCATCAAGTACAACCGCACCGGTGATGTCGAGGTGCTCGAACTCGTCGACCAGCCCGAGCGTGAGCCGGGCGACGGCGAGGTGCGCGTGCGCATCGCGCGCTCCGGTGTGAACCCCACGGACTGGAAGTCCCGTCGCGGCGCCGAGCCGGGAACGCCGATCGAGCCCGCGCAGGTGCCGAACCAGGACGGCGCGGGCATCGTCGAGGCGGTGGGCCCCGGGGTCGAAGCTGCGCTGGCCGGGCTGCGCGTCTGGATCTGGGAAGCGGCCCACGGGCGGCCCGACGGCACTGCCCAGGACCAGGCAATCGTGCCGGTGCGCCAGACCGTCCTGCTTCCGGACTCGGCCTCGTTCGACCTCGGCGCCAGTCTCGGCGTGCCGTACCTGACCGCGCATCGGTGCCTCACTGTCTCGGAGGAAGGCCCGCAGCGCCTCGGGCCGGGGACTCTCGACGGTCGGGTCGTCCTGGTGACGGGTGGCGCCGGAGCGGTGGGTCATGCCGCGATCGAGCTCGCGAAGTGGTCGGACGCCACGGTCGTCGCGACGGTGAGCGGTCCTGCCAAGGGCCGGCTTGCTGCGGCTGCCGGCGCAGACCACGTGGTCGACTACACCGCTCAGGACGTGGCTGAGTTCGTCCGCCAGGTCAGCCCGCGGGGAGCGGACGTCGTGGTCGAGGTCGCAGCCGCGATCAACGCCGAGAGCACCTCGCGCTCACTCGCGCCGAACGGTGCGGTGGCGATGTATGCCGATACCGGCGGCGACCACGTGTCATTGCCGATCCGTCCGATGATGCAACTCAATGCCCGCTGGCAGTTCGTGCTGCTCTACACCGTCCCGGCCGAGGCCAAGCGCATCGCCGTCGAGGATGTGTCGGCGGCAGTGCTCGACGGCGCGGTACGCGTCGGTGAGGACGCGGGCATGCCGTTGCTGCACTTCCCGTTGGAGCAGACGGCGGACGCGCACGCGGCCGTTGAGTCAGGCGTCGTGGGCAAGGTGCTCATCGACGTGTCGTGAGGATCAGCTGTCGTCGCGGATCCGGGTGACCCGTTCCGACTCTGCCGTTTGCGCGTCGTCGAACTTCCGGGTGTCTCGCGGCACCGAGAACATCTCGACGTCTTCGGGAACGCCCTGCTCGATGGCGCGCTGGTGGTCCAGTTCGGCGTCCACTTCCAGTCCGAGCAGGATCGCCAGGTTCGAGATCCACAGCCAGATCAGGAAGATGATCACGCCGGCCAGCGCGCCGTACGTCTTGTTGTACGACGAGAAGTTCGCCACGTAGACGGCGAACAGCCCCGACGCGATCAACCAGATGATCACGGCGACGATCGCGCCGGGGCTGACCCAGCGGAACCCGTGCTGCCGCACGTTGGGCGTTGCCCAGTACAGGACGGCCAGCATGAGCATGAAGAGCACGAGCAGCACAGGCCACTTGGCGATCTCCCACACCGTCAACGCGGTCGACCCGATGCCGAGGGTCTTGCCGACGCGGTCGGCCACCGCTCCTGTGACGATGACGATCACCAGCCCGGCGACCAGGCACACCACGGTGAACAGCGTCACCGCGAGGCGAACGGGTGCGGTCTTCCAGATCGGGCGTCCTTCGGGCAGGCCGTAGACGCGGTTGGCCGCGCGCATGAACGCCGCCACGTAACCTGACGCCGACCACAGGGCGAGTAGGAGCCCGAGAATTCCGGCAAGGCTGGCGGTGGCCTGCTGTTTCTGCGCGTTCGCGATGACGGTCTTCATGAACGACGACACGCTGCCCGGAGTGATCTGCCCGAGGTTCGTGATCAACGTGTCGGTCGTGCTCTTGCCGAGCAGACCGAGGATCGACACGAGCACGAGCAGGCCGGGGAAGATGGCCTGTACGCCGTAGTAGGTCAGTGCGGCGGCACGGTCGGTGAGCTCGTCGACGGTGAACTGTTTCAGCGCGCGCTTGACGACGCTGCGCCACGAGGACGACGGCAGTTCCTTCGGTGACTCCGGCGCGCGGTCGTCCGCGGTGGTCGCCATGTCAGACCGGATCGGTGTTGCCGGGCCACGTCCCGGTGGCGCGCTCGAACCCCTTGGCGCCGGCGCGGTCGACCACCGCCTTCACCATGCCGAACAACGCGCCTTGCATCGCGGCCGCGGCCACGATCTCGCCCCACCCCCGCTCGCGATCCTTGGCGTCGGGCGCATCGTCCTCGTGCGTCGCCACGCGCCACATCCGCTTGAAGAGAGCTCCGGCGAGCACCCCGCCCAGCACGCTGAACAAGAGCCCGAACGGCTGGTAGAGCGCCTTCATCAGTCTGCCCTGCGCCGACGCACAAGAAGGACGACGGCGACGACTGCCAGCCCGGCAATGATCTTCGTGCGGTGTGGCGCCGCCTTGCTAGCGACGTTGTGGGCGACCGGACTTGCCTTGGCGCCGGCGGCGTCGAGCGCGCGCTGCACCGGTTCGGGAGCCGACTGCTTTGCCTTGTGGGCGGTCTCGGTGACCTTCTGCTTCACGTCCGAGACCTTGTCGGCCGCTTGCTGTTTGACGTCGAGCTTGTCCGAGAGCTGATCGACCGTGTCGGCCAGTTCGGAGCGGGTCTGCGCGATCTCTTGACGCAAGCTGTCGGCAGGGTCGGCGCCGGCGTCCAACGGTTCGCTCATGAGTGGCTCCTCGGATTCAGGGCCTGCGCGTCGGCCTTCAGACCGGCCACCGCCTCCTGCGGCACCGGAGGAGTGGCTGCGGAGATCTGCCGCTTGCCGACCAGCGCCGCGATCCCGGCGACGACCAGCAATGCCACGCCGACGATGACTGCGGCGAGCCAGTCCGGTAGCGGCCCCGCCAGTGCCAGGATCAGGGCAGCAACCAGGCACGCAACCCCGTACAGGGCGAACAGCCCTGCTCCGCCGAAGAGTCCGGCACCTGCTCCAGCGCGTTTGCCTTTCGCGCTGAGCTCCAGTTGCGCCAAACGCAGTTCGTCCCGGATCAACCGTGAGGTCTGTTCGGTGAGCTGCGAGACCAGATCGCCCGTCGACTGATCGGGGCCTGGTTCTTGTGCCACGTGTTGGCCTGACATATAGATCTCCAGAGACGACTGCCGGGTCTCTGTCTGTTCAGAGGTCTTCACCGTTTTCGCAGGTATGGCGCTCCTACCCACCCGGCGCTGCGCGCAATCGGTCGCTCTCGACCTTCTCAGCGCCGGTCTGTGGGTCGTCACGTCCCGGTTATCGAGACCCATGACGCGGGTAGCGAACCCATGCCGGCTCAACCCGTCAGCTGAGCACCAGACGAGGGGGAGCACTCGTGCGAGCAGTCACATGGCAGGGCAAGCGCAAGGTCGAGGTCACCGAGGTGCCCGACCCGAAGATCGAAGAACCGACAGACGCCATCATCAAGGTCACCAGCACGAACATCTGCGGGTCGGACCTGCACCTGTACGAGGTACTCGGCGCATTCATGGACGCCGGCGACATCCTCGGCCACGAACCGATGGGTGAAGTGGTCGAGGTGGGTACCGACGTCGGCGACCTCAAGGTCGGCGACCGGGTCGTGATCCCGTTCCAGATGTCGTGCGGGCACTGTTTCATGTGCGACGAGAAGCTGTACTCGCAGTGCGAGACGACGCAAGTGACCGAATACGGTTCGGGTGCGGCGCTGTTCGGCTACTCGAAGTTGTACGGGCAGGTGCCGGGCGGGCAGGCGGAGTACCTGCGTGTCCCGCAGGCGCAGTTCACCCACATCAAGGTGCCGGACGGCCCGTCCGACGACCGCTTCGTCTATCTGTCCGACGTGCTTCCGACCGCGTGGCAGGGCGTCGAGTACGCCGCGGTGCCTGACGGCGGATCGGTGACCGTACTGGGGCTCGGACCGATCGGCGACATGGCGGCACGCATCGCAGCGCACAAGGGCAGCCGCGTCATCGCCGTCGACCTGGTTCCCGAACGGCTCGAGCGCGCGCGTCAGCGGGGCATCGAGACCATCGACCTGAGCGAGCACGAGGACGACCTCGGCGACGCGATCCGCGACCTGACCGACGGCCGCGGTACCGACGCCGTCATCGACGCGGTCGGGATGGAAGCGCACGGCTCGCCCGGGCCGAAGATCGCGCAGACCCTGGCCGGCCTGCTTCCGGACGCACTGGCCGAGCCGATGCAGCAGAAGGTCGGCGTCGACCGGCTCACCGCGTTGTACTCGGCGGTCGACATCGTCCGTCGCGGTGGGACCATCTCGCTGTCGGGGGTCTACGGCGGTGCGTCCGACCCGCTCCCGATGTTGACGATCTTCGACAAGCAGCTCCAGCTGCGCATGGGCCAGGCGAACGTCAAGCGCTGGATCGACGACATCATGCCGCTGCTCACCGACGACGACCCGCTCGGCGTCGACACGTTCGCGACCCACCGCCTGCCGCTCGACGACGCGCCGCAGGCCTACGAGAACTTCCAGAAGAAGGCGGACGGGACCGTAAAGGTCGTGCTCCGCCCGTGAGCTAGGCCTGCTGGGCGAGTCTGCTGATCACGCTGTCGTCGAGATGGGTCAGCAGCTCGCCCGGGTCGCGCCACGTCTCGACCGCACCGGACTCGCGCAGCTCCTGCGCTGGAGTGCCGCCGGAGGCCAGTCCCACGAAGGTGATTCCGCTCTTGGCAGCCGCCTCGGCGTCCCAGACCGCGTCGCCGACAAAGACCGCCGACTTCGCGTCGAGGCCGGATTGATCGAGGGCCGCCGTCAGGATGTCCGGGTCAGGTTTGCCACTCTCGGCATCCGACGAGCTCGTTGCGACATCGATGACGTCATCGGCGTCCAAGGCGTTTCTCAACGCGGCGAGTTCGTCGGTCGAGGCCGACGAGGCCAGCACGATCTTGTGTCCGAGGTCGGCACAACGGCGCAACAGTTCGGCGGCGCGGTCGAACGCGGACAACCGACCCCAGTACTGCCGGTACAGGGCAAGATGCGACGTCACGACCTCGTCGTCGGACTTGGTGTCGCGGTCGGGGAGCAGGTGGTCGAGCAGCTCGCTCGATCCCATGCCGATCGCATGATGAATGCTTGCCATCGGCACCTCGTGGCCGCCGACGGCGAGCGCGTCCCACCAACAGACCGTGTGGATGAAGGTCGTGTCGACGAGTGTGCCGTCAACGTCGAAGATCACTCCGGTCGCCATGTCAGCCCCGCAGCGCGGGCAGGAGTTCCTGCTCGGCCCACTCGAGGAACGCAGGCTGGCTGTCGCCGCCCACCTGGATCACCGCGATGTCGGTGAAGCCGGCCTTCTCGAACTCGCGCACCGCGTCGACGTGGGCATCGACATCGGGTCCGCACGGGATCGAGTCCGCGACGTCCTCGGGACGGACGAACTGGCTCGCACCGGCGAAGGCGGCGGTGCCGGGCAGTTCTGCATTGACCTTCCAGCCGCTGCCGAACCAGCGGAACTGATCGTGCGCACGCTCCACTGCGGCGTCCTTGGAGGGGTCCCAACAAATCGGCACCTGACCGATCCGGCGCTTGCCCTTGCCGCCCTTCTCGTCGAACTGCTGCACCAGGTCGGCATCGGGCTCGACCGCGATCATGGCGTCGGCGAACTCGCCGGCGAGCGCCGCCGACTGCGCGCCCGAGAGGGCCAACCCGATCGGCGGCGGCTCATCGGCCACGTCCCACAGCTTGGCGCTGTCGACGCGGAAGTGACTGCCGGCGAAGTTGACGTACTTGCCGGTGAAGAGCTCGCGGATGATGTGCAGTGCTTCCTCGAACATCTCGTGCCGCACGTTGGCCGCCGGCCAACCGCGGCCGACGACGTGCTCGTTGAGGTTCTCGCCGGCGCCGAGACCGAGCAGGAATCGTCCCTCGCTCAACAGTCCGACGGTCGCCGCCTGCTGTGCGACGACTGCGGGGTGATAGCGCATGATCGGGCAGGTGACGTAGGTCATCAACTCGACCCGACTCGGTCGCCTGGGCCACCGCGCCGAGCGTCGTCCACGCGTTCGGTGCGTGGCCCTGACTGTCGAGCCACGGGGAGAAGTGGTCGCTCATCACTTCGAAGTCGAAACCGGCGCGCTCGGCAGCCTGCGCATCGCGCACCAGTTGCACCGGCCCGGCTTGTTCGGTCATCAATGTGTAGCCGTACTTGGTCATGTTCATGAGCTACCCGGCAACGGCCCGGTGTGTATCAGTCATCGGACCCATATCACCCGATCAGTTACTGTCGGCTGCGTGGGACCAACCCCCTACGCCTCGTTCGCGAGGATCACCGATGTCTGCCGATCCGGTTCCTCGTGTTCGACGCCGGACTGACGGCTCCGCCGGCCTGGACCTCCGACGTCGTTGAGAGCGCAGTCGGCGCAGGCGAAGACATCCAGTCGGCACTGCGGCTCGCGAGCGAGTACGGGGCGCGGCTACCGCTGCCGGGTGGCGGTGAAACCTTGGCGCGATGGGCGGTGCTGGCGGCGATCGGCCAGGTGAACCTCACCGTCGCGCGCGTTCTCGAAGCGCACTCGGACGCCTTGGCCATTCTCGCCGAGGCCGGCGAGGAAGCCCGTCCCGGTTCGAGCTGGGGGGTATTCGCGGCAGAGGCTCCGGGTAGTCGTGTCGATGCCACGTCCGAGCACGATGCGGTCACGCTGACCGGCACCAAACCGTGGTGCTCGCTCGGCGGCGACGTCGACTGCGCGCTGGTCACCGCACACGTCGGCGACGAGCGTCAGCTGTTCCGGATAGAGCTCAGGCAACCGCAGGTGCGCGTGCACCCTGCACACGGATGGGTCGCTCGCGGGTTGCGCACCGTCGTCAGTGTGCCGATCGAGTTCGATCATGCCCCGGCGGCGCCGGTGGGCGCGCCCGGCTGGTACCTGCAGCGCAGTGGTTTCGCATGGGGCGGGATCGGCGTGGCCGCCTGCTGGTACGGAGGAGCGGCGGGCGTCGCCGACGCCGTACTCCGCGCCGCCGTCGAACGACCCGGAGAACTCCCGGCCATGCATGCCGGATCGGTCGATGCCGCGCTGTATGCGGCTCGGTCGGCTATGCGCGACGCAGCCGCGGCGATCGACGTCGGCAAGGTCGATGACCCCGAGACGCTTGCGCTGCGCGTGCGGTCGGTCGTCGCCCAGTCGGTCGAGCAGATCCTGCACAGTGCCGCGCACGCTCTCGGGCCGGCGCCGCTTGCGTTCGACGCCGCCCATGCCGCGCGTGTCGCCGATCTCGAGCTGTATGTGCGCCAGCACCACGGAGAGCGCGACCTTGCAGCTCTCGGCAGCCGGACGGCCGAGCGTTGACAACCTTTCGACACAGTGACGCGAGCCCCGCGGACTCGGCGTGGCTGTCCGGGCCCCTCGGCGAGACGGCATGGCTCGAGGCGCCGGGCGCGACTGACGAACTCCTGGTGCTCGCCGCGCACCCGGACGACGAAACCCTCGGCGCCGGCGGATTGATCGCCGTCGCGCACGCACGGGGTGCACGAGTCACAGTCGTCGTAGCCACCGACGGTGAGGCCTCGCACCCGGCGTCCCAGACGCACACGCCGGACGCGCTCGCGCGTCGCCGGCGCGCCGAGGTGAGCGAGGCGGTGCAGCGTCTGGCACCGACCGCGTCGGTGCGATTCCTGGGCCTTCCCGACGGGCAGCTCGATCGGGTCGCCGAGTCACTGGCGAGCGTTGTCGACGACCTGGCGAGTACGACGACGCACGTCGTCGCGCCATGGGAGGGTGACCGGCATCCGGATCACGCGGCGTGCGGTCATGCGGCTGCGGCCGCAGCGCGTCGTCACGGCGTGCGCTGCTGGCAGTACCCGATCTGGGCGTGGCACTGGGCCGATCCCGACGATGTGAACGTGCTGCCGTGGACGTCGTTCGCCCGTCTCGAACTCTCGCCGCAGCAGGAATCGGCCAAGCAGCACGCGATCACCGCGCACGTGTCGCAACACAGTCCGCTGTCCGACCGGGCAGGCGACGAGGCGATCCTCGGTCCCGACATGGTCGCCCATTTCCAGCGTCCGTTCGAGACGTTCGTCGTGGCGGGAGCGCACGACGCGAGTACTGGTGCCTACTTCGACCGGCTGTATGCAGACGCCGACGATCCGTGGGGACTCGGTACGCGGTTCTACGAACAGCGCAAGCGATCGTTGCTGTTGGCCTCGTTGCCGCGTCCCCGTTTCGACTCGGCCTTCGAACCCGGGTGCGCGACGGGTCTGCTTACCGCCGAGCTGGCGACACGGTGCAGCGACGTCCTTGCGTGGGATGTCGCACAACGGGCCGTCGACGCGACGTCGCGGCGCGTCGCGGGCCTGCCGAACGTCGGCGTGGCACGCGGCGCGATTCCCGGCGCGTGGCCCGAAGGCCGGTTCGACCTCATCGTGCTGTCCGAGGTGGGGTACTACAGCCTCGACCTCGACCTGCTCGCCGAACGTGCGTGGACGAGCCTCTCCGACGACGGCGTGCTCGTCGCCTGTCACTGGCGGCATGCAGCGCCCGATCACCCGCACACGGCCGACGACGTCCACGCCGCGCTCGATCGTGCGCCACTGCGCGTGGTTCGGCACGTCGAGGACGACTTCCGTCTCGACGTCTGGTCGACGGCCGGTCGATCCGTCGCAGCACAGACCGGTCTGCTCGCATGATCGACGACATCGTCGTCACGGTTCCCGCTGCGGACGAGGAAGACGAGATAGCCGGGTGTCTGCGCTCTATCGAGAAGGCGATCGCCGAGTTGCACGATCGCACCGCCGTGCGCGGACATGTCGTCGTCGCACTCGACGACTGCCGTGACGCCACCGCCGACATCGTCGCGACGTTCCCGCACGTCATTAGCGTCACGTGCGCCGCGCGTCGCGTCGGGGGAGCGCGGCGGCGCGCCGCCGCAGCAGCGCTGCACCGTTGGGGTCCGCCGGAACGCGTGTGGCTGGCGAGCACCGACGCCGACTGCCGGGTACCGGCCGACTGGCTCACGTCCATGGTTGCGCTGCTCGAGCAAGGCATGGACGTCGTGCTGGGCACGGTTCGCCCGACCGCCGGTCTGCCGACAGGCGTCGAGCGAGCGTGGTACGGGGCGCACAGCTTCGGCGAGGGGCACACCCATATCCATGGGGCGAACATCGGGATGTCAGGACGCGCCTACGTGCAGATCGGCGGGTGGACCGATGTCGCCGCACACGAGGACATCGACATCGTCCAGCGTGCGATGGCTGCCGATGTCGCGATCGCACGCAGCGGCGCGACCCCGGTGGCGACGAGCAGCCGGCTGACGGGTCGGGCCCCAGAAGGCTTCGCCACGTTCCTGCGGCGGTTGCACGGTGACCTGCCCGCTGTCAGCTGAACCGGCCACGATCAGTGAGCCGATCGTCACGCCGGATATGCGCCGTTCGCACGTTTGAGAACCCGCGAGGCGGGTAAGCCGGAAGTAGCGCGGTTCCGCTGAACCACAGCCCGGAAGACCGCTCACCGATCCCATCGACGGTCACCGTCGCGCGTGCCGGGGAAAGGAAACGTCATGGCTCCAGAACTGACCGGAAAGCGGATCGCTTTCCTCGTCGCCAACTCCGGCGTCGAACAGATCGAACTCACCAGTCCGTGGGAGCACGTGCAGAAGGCCGGCGGGAATCCCGTGCTCGTTGCGCCCGAGAAGTCGCAGGTGCAGGCGATGAACGGTGACGTCGACAAGGGCGACACGTTCGACCCCGACCTCGCTGTGGGTGACGCCAATGCCGACGACTTCGACGCTCTCGTGCTGCCCGGTGGCGTCGCCAACCCGGACAAGCTGCGTACCGACCCCGATGCCGTTGCCTTGGTGAGAGCGTTCGCGTCGGCGGGCAAGCCGATCGCAGCCATCTGCCACGCGCCCTGGACGCTCGTGGAAGCCGGGCTGGTCGAGGGCAAGACGCTCACGAGCTGGCCGAGCCTGCAGACCGACATCCGCAATGCGGGCGGTGACTGGCAGGACAACGAGGTCGTCAGCTCGGATGAGGGCGGATTCCCGCTCGTGACCAGCCGCAAGCCCGACGATCTCGACGCCTTCAACGAGGCACTGACCGTCGCATTCAGCAAGAGCTAGCACAAGGAGATTGCCAATGACCACGATCACCAAGTCGGTCGACGTCGAAGTTCCTATCGACACGGCGTACAACCAGTGGACCCAGTTCGAGACCTTCCCCGAGTTCATGGGTGGCGTCGACAAGATCGAGCAGCGCGACGACCGTTCGCTGGTCTGGCACGTGAACGTCGCCGGGGTCAAGCGCACCTTCGACGCCGAGATCACCGAGCAGCACCCGGAGGAGCGCGTGGCGTGGAAGAGCGTCGACGGCGTCACCCACGCCGGTGTCGTCACGTTCCACAAGCTCAGTGACACGTCGACGCGGGTCACCGTGCAGCTCGACTGGGAACCCGAGGGCACGCTCGAGAAGGTTGCGTCGGCGGTCAACATCGACGATCGCCAGGTCGCGAACGACCTCGAGCGGTTCAAGACCTTCATCGAGACCCGCGGTAGCGAGAGCGGTGCGTGGCGCGGTGACGTCCCCCGTGAAGGCTGACCATCTCGCGATCTACCTGAACGACCATCTGGCGGCGGCGGCCGGGGGAGTTTCCCTCGCCCGTCGCATCGCCGGCTCGCGTCGCGGGGAGGTCGCCGACGAAGCCCGTCGGCTGGCAGGTGACATCGCCGACGATCGTGCGTCGCTGCTCAAGGTCATCGAGCGGCTGGGCGTGCGTCGCACCTTCTACAAAGAGCCGGTCGCGCTGATCGCCGAGCGGCTCGGTCGGTGGAAGCCGAACGGCGCTTTCGTGCGTCGATCGCCTCTGTCGGATGTCATCGAGTACGAGGCGCTGGCGTTGGGCATATCCGGGAAGCGGGGGCTGTGGGGCACCCTCCGCCTGCTTGCCACGACGCGGGACGAGCTCGATGCGGCGGAGTTCGAGAAGTTGATCGCTCGCGCCGACGAGCAACTCGAGGCAGTGGAGCGGCTGCGCGTCCTCGCGATTCGCACCGCCTTCGCCGCGGACGCGTCATGAAGTCGGCCGCCGTGCTCGACCGTCTCGTCGACCGGCTCGAGCAGGCCACGTGGCTCGACCGAACCGGCGAAGCGGTGAGCACCGCGCTGCGCAGGGTGATCAAGCCAGGACCGGTGGAGGACGTGCTGAGCGGCACCCCGCTGAGCCACCCCGCGCACCCGATGCTGGTCGCCGTCCCGATCGGCGCCTGGACGTCGGCCACGACGCTGGATCTCGTCGGCGGCAACCGGCGGACCACGCGCGCCCTGGTCGCCATCGGCGCGCTGGCAGCCCTGCCTGCGGCCGCGACCGGGGCGTCCGACTGGTTGAGCACCGACCGCGCCGAGCAGCGCGTCGGCCTGGTGCACGCGCTGGCCAACAGCGGCGCGCTCACGCTGCAGCTCGCGAGCTGGCGGGCCCGCCGCGAAGGACGGGTCGCCGGCGCGCTGCTGTCAGGTGCGGCACTCGCGCTGACGTCAGTCGCCGGATGGCTCGGAGGTCACCTGGCCTACGCGCAGGGTGTCGGCGTCGACACGACGGTGTTCCAGCCGCTCCCGACCGAGTGGACCGACCTCTGCGGCGCCGACGAGATCGGGCCGGAACCGACACGCCACGACGCCGCCGGGATCCCGCTCGTCGCCTACCGGCACCAGCAGGAGATCGTCGTGCTCGCAGACCGGTGCACGCACCGGGGCGGCCCGCTGCACGACGGTTCGGTGGATGCCGCCGGATGCATCACCTGCCCGTGGCACGACAGCACCTTCAACACCGCCGGTCAGGTCGTCTCCGGCCCCGCGACGCGTCCGCAACCCGCATTCGACGTCCGGATCCAGGGCGGCCGGGTGCAGGTCCGCCGCGATGAGGAACGCTCGCTGCGCCTCAACCCCGTCTCGTAGCCCGGCTCCCGGCGTGAGTGACGGATCCCCGCGTGAGTGACGGATCCCCGAGCTGAGTGACGTCGATTTTGACGTCACCCAACTTCGGGGGACGTCACCCACCGCGTGCGGACGTCACACAACGGACGGGGACGGACGGGCGGTCAGGTCCCCGGCAGGTCCACCCGGAACCGGCAGCCGCGTTCGGTGTTCACCACGCCGACGCTGCCGTGATGCGCCTCGATGATCCCGCGGGTGATGGCGAGCCCGAGCCCGGCGCCGCCGCTGCGCTCGCCGGTCGGACGGGCGGGCACTCCGCGGAAGCCGACGTCGAACACGCGCGGCATCACGTCCGGCGCGATGCCGCCGCACCCGTCCTCGACGTCGACGCGCACGCTTCCCGCATCGGCGCTGACCCTGATGTCGACGTGGCCGCTGTCGTCGGTGTGCCGGATGGCGTTCGCAGCCAGATTCGTCAGCGCTCGACTGAGAATGGCGCCGTCGCCGCGCACCACGGCGACACTGGTGGGGGACCGGTGCGCGGCCAGGTCGACGTGACGCGCGGCGGCCAGCGGGGCGAGCGTCGCCACCACCTCGTCGACGACGTCGTCGACCGCGACGTTCTCGCTCAGCGACCCGAGCGAGCCGGCCTGGATGCGCGACAGGTCGAACAGGTCATCGACCATCCCGTCAAGTCGGTCGACCGCCGCGCCGATCTGCTTGTAGTAGGTGCCGGGGTCGTCGGGCACGCCGTCCTCGAGCGCCTCGGACATGGCGCGCAGTCCGGCGAGCGGCGTGCGGAGGTCGTGGCTCATCCACGCGACGAGTTCGCGTCGCGAGCGTTCCAACGCCTGCTCGCGCTCGCGCGACTCACCGAGTTCCGACGCGGTCGTCTGCAGCTGTTGTCGCACCCGTTCGAGTTCGATGCTCAGCCGGGGTCCGGTCTTGTGCTGAGCCGTGCCCGTGCCGAGTTCGGCGGCCGTCGCGCGCAGCACCGCATGCTCCTTGCCCAACCGCCGGGCGGCTGCGACGGCCGCGAGTGCCGTGAGCAAGCCGGCCGCGACAGAGACGACGAGCACCGCCGTCTCGTGTCCCATCGGCAACAACATCGAATGCACCGCGCCGAGCATCGCGCCTGCCGACGCCGCCGTGCTCGTCAACGTGAGCGACAGCAGCAGCGCGCTGACCGAACGCCGGCGCAACGGCCAGGTCGCGAACCAGGCCAGGGTCGCCGCGATGGCCGCCCACACCACCGCGGTCAGGACGTCACCCATCGCCGCGCTCCGGCGGATCGAGAAGGTACCCCACGCCCCAAACCGTGCGGATCAGGGTCGGTGCCGCCGGATCGTCCTCGATCTTCTCGCGCAGCCGCCGCACATGGACGGTGACGGTCGAGGTGTCACCGAACGTCCACCCCCACACGTCGTGCATGAGTTGGACGCGCGAGAAGGCGGTCCCCGGATGGGCGAGCAGGTAGGCGAGCAGGTCGAACTCGCGCACGGTCAGGTTAAGCGCAGTCCCGTCGCGGTACGCGCGGCGACCGGGCTCGTCGAGCTCGATACGACCGGCCCGCAGCCGAGAGGCACCCGTCGGCTGCGCCTCGACGCGCTGTACCCGGCGCAGCACGGAATCGACGCGCAGCATGAGTTCGCGCGGCGAGAACGGTTTGGTCACGTAGTCGTCGGCTCCGACCTCGAGCCCGGCGATGCGGTCCTCGGCCTCGCCCAGCGCCGTGAGCATCACGATCGGCAGATCCGGCCAGCTGACCCGCGCGCGACGGCACACCTCGAGCCCGTCGATCTCCGGGAGCATGATGTCGAGGATCACCAGGTCGATCGGGTCGGACGTCAGCACGCGCAGCGCACTCTCGCCGTCCGTGACACGGCGCGGTCGGTGACCGGCGCGCTCCAGGTAGTCGGCCACGACCGACCCGAGCGTCTCGTCGTCGTCGACGACCAGCACGCTTGCCATGCGCTCCACTGTATGGCTCATTCGGCATCGCCGGGCCCGCTGCGACGGCGCACGTTCCCGGCATCGCGGGCGACGCGCACCGCGTACAGGACGAGCGCGAGCACGCCGACGATGCTCACGATGATGGTCAGGTTCCCTGCATAGTTGCGCTGCAGGATGGCCTTGACCTGGGGTTGCGAGCCATGGCGCGCGATCAGCGGCAGCGCGATCGCCGTGACCAATCCGGCCACGACGAGCGCACTCTGCAGGTACCGCCTGGCCCGCGGCGACACCCGGCCGAGCAACACTCCGAGACCCAGCACCAGCGGGGACAGCACGCCGTCGTGGATCACGACGGCCGCGATCATCCACCCGACCAGCAGCAGGTCACTCGTGATCGGGATCTCGGTGAGCAGGCGGAACACGCCGAAGAGGCCGAGGGCGATCCCGCTGCACGCCAGAGCGATGCGCTGTCGACGCATGTCAGCTCACCACGATCCGCGTCAGCCACTTCGTGTTCAGCACGCCCGGACGGTTGGGCGCGATCAGCCGCAACGGGTAGCCGTGGTCGATGTCGAGCCGTGCGCCGTTGAGATGCGTGGCGAGCAGCGCCGCAGAGACCTGCGGTCCTTCGATGTCGCTGCGCCCGTACTGGCTCATGGTTTCCAGTGACTCGACGTGCACGTGTGACGTGCTGCTGCCGCCGGCCCGTTCGACCAGATCAACGAGGGCGATGCCTCGCCAGTGCGCGCCCGCGCTCCATCCCTCGACGCACGTGACGGGAAAGTCGCGCTCGTGGCGGGCGAGCCCGTCGAGGTCGGCGAGCGCGAGCTCGAACGGTCGGGGACCGTCCACCCGCAGCCGCCAACTCGACGCGGTGGCTGCCTGGATCACGCCTGCCTGACTCGCGGTCTTGTTGACCGGCACCCGCTGCGGACCGCTGGCGGCGCGGCGGGTCGCGAGCAGGCCGAGCGGCGACAGCGGTGTGACGGTCTGGCCGACGGTCGTGAGGACGACCGTCCCGATGCCGGCCCCGGTGGCGAAGAGCAGACCGCGCCGGCTGAGTGCCGGCGTGGTGGGCGGTGCGACGTCGCCGGCGTTGCTGTGTGCCAGCGGGTTCTCACTCCACGGGATCTCGGTCAGGACGTCGGCGTCGCGCAGCTTGGCCTTCAGCCCGTACTTGATGTCGGGCAGCTTGATTCCGATGTGCAACAGCACCGAGCCGATGAGCACATAGGCGAGGAAGCGGTGCACGGGGACGAAGCTCCAGGGCCACGGGTACCAGTCGAGCGTGTTCAGGAACCCGGTGAACAGCTGCACGAGGGCGGACGCGACCAGCACGAACACCGAGAGCCGTTCGGCGGCGTGCCGCAGCGAACGCACCGGCGGCCAGCGGAACAGATTCGGGTACACCGACCAGAGCTTGACGAGCAGCAGCGGGATGCTGGCCACCCCGGTAGCGACGTGCACGCCCTGCGTGACGCGGTACAGCCACACCGGGTTCGCCGGCTCGGGCAACCACGTCCACGGGTGGTACTGGTAGTGGCTGAGCAACCCGGTCACGAAGCAGATCCCGAAGCAGATGCCCAGTACGCGACCGAGCCGGGCGGTGACCGCCGTTGACCGGAGGGGACTGGTGAAGTGCGGCCAGCGCTGCGGGCGGGTCTTCACGGTGACGCCTTGCCCTGCAGCTCGGCGAAGTGGCGGCCGTCCGAGCACCAGTGGTCGACGACGGACAGTCCACACCGGCGGGCGCTCGAGCGCAGCGCGTCCAGGCCGACGAAGCACCAGCGGAACGGTGGGCCGAGCGGGTCGTCGCCGACAGCGAACCGCACGACGGCCGACTCGTCCACGACGTCGTCGGGGTCGATCTCGACTATGACGCGGCCGTCCGGTGCCAGCAAGGCGGTTACCCGCGCGAGCAGCGCATCGACATCACCGCCGATGCCGACGTTTCCGTCGAGAAGCAGCACTGTCGCCCACCGTCCTTCGCCCGGCAACGGGTCGAACACGTTGTGGCGCAGCGCGTTCGTCCCACGCCGCCGGGTCAGCGCTACCGCGTGCTCGGCGATGTCGATCCCCAGCGCGAGCCGACCGTGGTCGGTCAGGGCGGCGACGATGCGCCCCGGCCCGCATCCGACGTCGAGCACCGGGGACGCGGTGCGGCTGATGACGTCGAGATCGACGCGGTCGGCGGGTGCCAGCCAGCGCGGGACGTCGAGAGTGATGGTGCGGCCGTCACAGTGGCGCAGCTGCAGGGGAGTGCCTGCGGACAAGGACTGTTCGTACGGTGCGAGCGCGCCGAGTTCCATCACGCCGCTCCCTGATCCAGCCGGGCGAACGAACCGGCGAAGCGGGTGTGCGGCGCGAGTCGCGCGACGGTGATCGCGTCGGCGACGGTGTCGACATCGACGAGTTCGTCGAGCAGCTGCACGGACAGGCCGAGCGAACGCAGCCGGCTCACCTGCGCGGCACAGGTGCGGTCGGTGGACATCGGGACACCGTGCAGCGCGGCGGGTGCGTGCGTGGTGTCGCGCAGCCCGATCGTCCAGTAGCCGCCGTCGCGTGTCGGGCCCACGCACGCGTCGAATCTCGTCGGATCGAAGCTGCCGAGCAGTCCTGCGTCGAGCTGCGGAGTGTCCATCGCGACCACCATCGCCGCGCCCGACGTGGCGGCCAGCGCATCCGCCAGGCGCACGTCGAACGTGCCGCTGCGCTGTCGGCGGTGCTCCCAGCCGGGCCGCAACCAACCCGCGGGATCACCTTCGAAACACAGCACTTTCCTGGACGAGGCCGCGGCGTCGACGGCGTCGATCGTGTCGCGCAGGGCGGCGCAGGCCAGTGCTGCTGCCTCGCCGGGCGACAGCGGCGGGCACAGCCTGGTCTTCACCCGGCCTGCGACCGGTTGCTTCGCGATGACGACGTGGGCCGGCATCATGATGCAAGCACCGCAGAGATGTCGCGGACCGCACGCAGACAACCGCTGACGGATCCGGTGACCTTCGAGGTTCCGATGCGCTGCTGGTACGGCACGTCGAGCTGGACGATCCGCCAACCCGCCGTTGCTGCCCGCAGCACGGTCTCGACCGGGTAGCCCGAACGCCGATCGCGAACGTCCAGCGACAGCAGGGCTTCGCGGCGCGCGACCCGCAACGGCCCGAGGTCGGACAGCGAGACGTGACCGCGACGTGAGACCCGCCGCGCGAGGACATGATTCGCCAGGCGTGCCGACAGCGGCCACGCGGCCCTCGACACCGCGCGCCGGCGACCCATGGCAAGATCGGCGTCGCGCAGCGCGTCGACGAAGGCGGGGATCACGCCCGGGTCGATCGAGCCGTCGCAATCGCACACCGCGACGTACTCGGCGCTCGCCGCCTCGATCCCGGCGTGGCACGCGGCGCCGTAGCCACGTGCCGGGCACCGCACGACGGTGGCGCCGAGATCGCGCGCGAGATCGGCCGACCCGTCGCGCGACCCGTTGTCGACGACGATTGCCCTTGCCCCGCTGGGGATTCTCGCGAGTACCCACGGAAGCGCGGGCGCCTCGTCGAGGCACGGCAGCACAATGTCAATTGTGGTCGGCACGCTTCCGGACGCTAGTTGAGCACGGTGTCCTTGACTGCGGTTCTGCCGAGGAGGTCACCGTTTCGTAAGCCCTGATCGGTGGAGCGCCGCCAGGGTGACGTGTGAGCGTGGACAAGTGCAGATTCTGATCACGGGCGGAGCGGGATTCATCGGATCGCACGTGTGCCGCCGGTTGCTGGAGCGCGGCCACGGGGTGCGCGTGCTCGACCTGCGGGCGGCGACGGTCGAGGTGGATGCCGTCGCCGGCGACGTCCGCGATCCCGCTGCCGTGCGTGGGGCGCTCGCCGGCGTCGACGCCGTGTGCCATCTCGCGGCGAAGGTCGGACTGGGGGTCGACGTCGGCGACCTACCCGACTACGCCGACGTCAACGTCACGGGTACGGCCGTCGTGGTGGCCGCGATGGCTCGCGCCGGCCTCGGACGGCTGGTGCTCGCAAGCTCGATGGTCGTCTACGGCGAGGGCATCGGCCGCTGCGCCGAGCACGGGCCGGTGACGCCCGGCCCGCGCCTGGAGAGCGCGCTCGCGCGCGGTGCGTTCGAGGCGCCGTGCCCGCAGTGCGGCCGCGCGCTCGCACCCGACCTCGTCACCGAGGACTGCGCGCTCGACCCGCGCAATGGCTACGCCGCGAGCAAGGTCGGGCAGGAGCAGTTCGCAGCCGCGTGGGCGCGTGCGACCAGCGGCAGCGTCGCCGCGTTGCGGTTCCACAACGTGTACGGGCCGGGCATGCCGCGCGACACCCCCTACGCTGGCGTGGCCGCTGTGTTCGCCTCCGAGCTGCGCCACGGCCGTGCGCCGCGCGTGTTCGAGGACGGCGGGCAGCGCCGCGACTTCGTCCACGTCCGCGACGTCGCCGACGCGACCGTCGCCGCGCTCGAACGCCATGACGACGGAACCGTCGCGGTGAACGTCGGGTCCGGCACGCCCCGAACCGTCGGCGATCTCGCAGCCGTGCTCTCGCACGCGACCGGCGGCCCCGCTCCCGTGATCACGGGCGAGTACCGGCTGGGCGACGTCCGGCACATCACAGCGGATTCGGCTCGGGTGCGCGACCGGTTCGGCTGGCGCCCGCGCGTCGACTTCGCCGACGGCATGGCCGAGCTCGTGGCCTGCGACGCGCTCACCACCGCGTGAACAGCACGCTCTGCAGCACGAGCGCCGCCACGAGCTGACCCGCCCAGGCGCGCCGGCGCCAGCGGGCCGGCAGCAACGCTGCGCCGAGCAGCAGCCACGGCACGAACGGAAGCCAGATGCGCTCCACCTCCGCCTTGCTCAGCAAAGACACGTCGGCCAAGGCCACACACAGCAGCGCGGCCAGGTTGAGGACGACGACGGGCCGCGAACCGAGGCGTCCTCGGACAGCCGCACGCGCGCGCACCGACACGGCACCGATCGACGGACCGAGCACGAACCCGGCGCTGATCACGAGCGCGGCGAGGTCGCCCCACAACCAGTACGCGGCGGGACGGACGGCGGCGATGCCCGCGTAGTACCTCGCGCGCACGACGGGTAGCGCCTGCCACCACGCGAAACCGCCCCAGGTGAATGCGGCCACCACCGCACCGCTGCCGACCAGCGCGTAGGGCAGGGCTCGCCACGTCCGAGCAGCGACCAGCACCGCGCCGGCCAGCACTGCCACCAGCACCAGTCCGTACGAGAGGTAGGCGCAGCAGCCCAGCAGCACGCCGCCGACAACCGCCCAAGCAGCTCGGCGCGGCCGGGTCGCCGCCGCGAGCGCGCAGAGACCCCACGCGGCCACGGCCGTGAACACGGCGTCCGCGGACACCGCCGACCACAGCGCAGCCGGCCCGAGTGCGAGGAAGGGCAGCGCGCGGCGCGCAGCCCTCTCGGCGCCGAGCAGGCGCAGCGTGGAGGCCACCGCGACCGGTGTGGTCGCGGCGAGCACGCTGACGGCGATACCCGCCGCCAGGCCACCGCCCAGGTTCAACCGCACGAGCAGGACGAAGAACAGCAACGCGCCAGGCGGATGGCCGGCGACATGGGTGGGCCACGGCGCCGAGGCGCTGCCTCCGATGCGTGCGACGAACCCGTGCAGCAGCGCGGACACGTCGCCGACGTGACGCGCGGCCGGCAGGAACTCGTCCGACGCCCCGAGCACGCTCGCCAGGCCGGCGCGACCGTCGACGGTGGCCAGCGCCAGAAGCCACGCGAGCGCGGCCAGGAAGGCGATCGACATCAGCGAGCGCCAGCCGAGCCGCCGGCACAGCTGCGGCCCCCACCGCCACGCGGCGGCCGCGATCGCGACGGCAGGAACCGTCCCCGGACCGAAGCGCGGCGACCAGCGCGCGCTCAGCGGGGCGAACGCGTTGGCGTGCACGTGCCATCCGAAGGCCACAGGGACGATCAGCGCCGCGGCCACGAGCGCGCCGGCGACGAGCAGGCCGCGTCCGGGCCAGGTGCGCACCCACGCGGACCGACGCACCATGCACGCGACGCTAACGGTCGTCACCAGGCTGGACGGGCGGCCGGCGGGGCACCGTCACCGATCGGTAAGACGCGCGCGAAAGCGGGTGTACCGGACCGTAGCGATCGGGGTGAAGGTACGGCCGGCACACCCTGCACCACCCATCGACACGAGCGCGGACTTGTTGAGCAAATGCCTCGAACTCGGCGCCGCCGCTCGACGTTTGCAACCCGGCGCGGGAGGCGATGCAGCAGAAGGCGTAATGGGAACTGGTATCAACTGTTGGACGGTCTGGCCGGCCGCGTCGCTCAGGAAGCGGCGCGGCCGTTCAGCACTTCGGACATCTGACGCTCGGTGTCGCGGCCGAGCTTCTCGAACAGCAGCTTCGTGGCCGGCGCCGCGAGCTTTCCCATGAGGCCGGAGACCTCGATCTCGGCGTGGTACGTGATCTCGCTGCCGGTGCCGGCCGGGCGAACCGTGATGGTGTCCTCGGTCGTCGCCGAGTCGTTCTTGCCGCGGAACACGACGCGCTCGGGTGTGAGCTCGGCGAGGGTGTAGGTGAGTTCGGTGGTCACGCCGGCGATCTTGGACGTGTTGTGCCACGTCGAGCCCACCTGTACGGGCCCGCCGGACGTCAGCTCGCAACGCTCGGTGCCCGGGTCCCACTCCTCGGCGTTCGCGAAGTCCTTCAGATACGCCACGACCTGCTCCGGCGCCAATTCCACGGTGAACGTACGTTCCACGGTTGTCATGGCACTGGGCTACCCATCTGCCCTCCGACTGTCGCACCGGTGTCGCGCGGGTCTCCGGCGTGCATCAGTGCTGCGGTTCGTGACCTATAGGTCACCGATTGCCTCAGGCTGCCGGGCCGATCAGCCGCTCTCCAGTGCGGCGATGATGCGGGCGCGCACCTCGTGCGGACTGATCACCGCATCGACCGAGCCGACTTCGACGGCGCGGTGGATGCTGTGGATGCGGTCGAACTCGGCCGCGACCTCGCCGAGCTTCTCGGCACGCACCGCCGTGCGCACGTCTCGCAGCTGCGCCGCGACGGGTGCACGGTGCGCATCGTCGGCGGATCGCAGCGTCCGCTGCAGCTCTCGCACGCGATGATCGGAGTCGGTGCGCGTGTCGACCTCGCGGGCGAACACCACGGCCGCGGCCGGAGCGCCACCGATCACCGAGGCGTACGAACCCTCGACAGCGAGCACCGTCATGCGCGGGTTGAGCGCCTTCGAGAACACCACGAACGCGCCGCCGTGGTACCGCGAGATCACGCAGAACACGATCGGGCCCTCGAAATTGACGATCGCGCGGCCGATCTCGGCGCCGTACTCGAGCTGCAGGTTGCGCATCGAGTCGGGTGAGCCGTCGAACCCGGAGAGGTTCGCGAGCACGACGAGCGGCCGGTTGGCGCTCGCCGCATTGATCGCGCGCGCCGCTTTTTTCGACGACTTGGGGAACAGCGTGCCCGCGGTGTACGTGTCGGGACCGTCGGTCGGCGGATAGCCACGCCGCGGCACGGTGCGCGACTCGATGCCGAGCAGGCACACCGGGTGACCGCCCAGATGGGCGTCGAACACGACAGCCGTGTCGGCGTCGGCCATGCCTGCCCAGCGCTCGAGCGTCGCGTGGTCCTGGTCGGCGAGGGCGTGCATGACGGTGCGGATGTCGAAAGGCTTCTTGCGGTCCGGGTTGGCCGTCGCCGAGAAGATGTCGCCGACGGTCGTGAAGTCGCTGTCCGCCAGCGTGTGCGGTGCCGTCGTGATGTCGCGGTCGGCCGGATCGGACGTAGGAGCAGGGCGCGGCGCCGATTCACCCGGAGCGATGTAGGAGTGTTCGTAGTGCGCCAGCACGACGTCCCGCGCGCTCTTCAGGTCGGGCGCCCAGTACTGCGCCTGCCCGTTCGGGCCCATCACGCGGTCGTAGCCGCCGATGCCGAAGTTGTCCTCGGCCGAGACACCGCCGCTGAAGTCGAGTGACTGCTTGCCGGTCAGCACCATCGCGCTGTCGGGTGTCATCACGAGGATGCCCTTGGTGTGCATGAGCATCGTCGCCTCGGCGTTCCAGTACGGCTGCGCGCCGACGTTGATGCCGGCGACGACGATGTTGATCTCTCCGCCGGCCTGGGTGAACTCGACGATGCGTTTGAGCGCGCGAGCGACCCAGTCCATGTTCTCGGTGCCGGAGTTCATGGCGATACGTGCGCCGGCCGACAGCGCGTACCACTCGATCGGGACGCGCAGCTCCGCAGCGAGATCGAGCGCGGCGATCACCCGTGCGCACTCGGGCTCGGCCAGCGCGCCGAGCGCACGCGTGGCATCGCCGGTGAGCAGCACCCGGGTCATGCCGTCCGGGTGCGAGTCGGTGGGCGTGGTGACGACACCGACGACGATCGCCGCCTTGTTCAGGCCTGGCGCCCGGTCGACCGGCGCCAGGCGTCCGGCGTCATCGAGATCGTGCTCGACGAACGAGCCACCCTCGCCCGCGACCATGGCGTGCAGCTCGTAGGGATAGATCGTGCCGCGCCGCCGCGCGCGCACCACCTTCTGGGCGTAGTCGTCCATCGGCTTGAGCCGTTCCGTGGGCGGCGGGCCCACCGAGAACTGCACGCCGGCGCCCGGCTGGTAGTAGAACCGGCCGGCGACCGGTGCGAACTCGGTGCCGGTGAGCGGCACGCGACCCTGGGCGAGCACCTCGTCGATCCCGGCGTCGGCGGTGATCGGCGCGATGCTGCGCCGCAACGCGGTCAGCTGGTCGAGGTCGGCCTCGATCGGCGGCCAGATGTGCACCCACACGTGGTTCATGTCCAGAGCGACCTGGCGCGTGGCACGCAACGCGCGCGCCCGCCGGATTCCCTCGACGCAGTTCGCGATCGCACGTTCGACCTGCGGCAGCGAACTGACGTGGTCGTCGTCGTCACGCACCACGGTCAGTTCCCGCACCTGTGTCATGGCGACGAGGCGTTGGTCGGCCTCGTTGTGCTTGGCGATGCAGTGGTAGAGGAGCACGTCCTCGGGGGCGTCGATGCGGGTGATGTCGAAATCGCGCAACCGCCACAGGTCGAGCCGGCGCCCCACCATCGGGTGCAGGCCCCGCACCAGATCGTCCTCGTACAGCGCACCGTCGCGCGGCCGCAGCGTGAAGTACGACACCGCGCGGCCGGGGCAGCACACGCCGATCGCGACACGGCGAACGTCATGGACGAACGAGATCGCGGTCAGCCGCTCGAGCAACGCGGCGGAGCACTCGTTCACGTCGGTGGGGGCGTCGGGCCACGCGAGATACAGATCCACGACGGCCTGCTGCCCGGGCGCGCATGCCGACACATGGTCGGCGATCGCACGGCTGAGGTCGCTGTCGGCGTGGAGCTCGGCGAACGTCCCGACCGTCGACACGAGGTGCGTCGGACGGTCATCGAGCACGTAGTCGGCCACGGTGACCGGACGCGTACCGACCTGCAGAGATCGCAGATCCTGCAGCGCGTACTCGCGATAGTGCCTGCGGATCAGCACCTCGAGCAGTGGCTCGCGGGTGGGCACGCCCTCCTGCAGCCGGTCGCTGAGGAAGCTGACGATGCGTTCGGGGATCGCGGCCAGCGCATCCATGCGCTGCGCACGGTCGTCCGAGTCGGGGTTGGTCGCGAGGTACTCGACCTCGGCGGGCACTCCGGCGAGTGCCTCGGCCCGCTCGCGGTCGACCACCGGTTGGTCGAACCAGCGGAACCGCACGCTTCGCGCCAGGTCACCGACCGCGGCGAAGCGCAACTGGGTGGCCAGCACCAACCGATCGAGCAGTTCGCGGACGTGTGTCGCGCGGTCGTCGTCGGGTGCGGGCTCGGTGTGCCAGCGCTGCAGGATCGCGGTGACGATCGCGAGGTCGGGTGCCGAGCGCTGCTGTGCCAGGAAGATGCGGAACACGGCGCCTTCGAGATCGGGCGTGCGCTCCAGATCGGTGACGTCGTAGTGCGCCAGCACGCTCTTCAGCTTGGTGCTGAACAGCTCGGGCAGCCCGCTGCGTTCGACGTCGAGACCCTGCAGGTAACTGTGGAAGTACTCGCGCGGGCTGTGCACGCGCAACTCGGTGCGCGCCTCCTCGTCGGCCGGCCGGTTGCGGCTCAGTTCGGCGAAGTCGGCGAACACGCCGAGCAGCCCGATCTCGCCGCCCAGCACGTCCTCGCCGCGTTCGGCCGCGGCGTCGCGATAGGTCAGGTAGCGCTGCAGCGTGCTGCCGTCGTCGCCGGGGTCGACGTCGAAGCCGAGCAGCACCGCCTTGAGGTCGGCGAAAACGTCGCTGGCCTCGTCAGCGGAGTCCGGCAGCTCGAGATCGACCTCGGTCGACGCCGCGGCTTCGACGACGCCGCCGACGGGCTCGAGCCGGATCAGCGGCGCACCGGTCTCGACTTGGCTGCCCGCCGACACGTGCAGGTCGCGCACCGTTGCCGCGAACGGCGCGGTGAGTCTGGTCTCCATCTTCATCGACTCGAGCACGAGTACCGGTGCCCCTGCGGCGACCTCGCTGCCGACCGCGGCCGGCGTCGCGACCACGAGCGCGGGCGCGGGCGAGCGCAGCACGCCGCCCTCGTCGCGGCTGACCCGGTGCGCTATCCCGTCGACCTCTACGAAGTGCACGGGTCCGTGCGTCGCCGTCAGCACGCGGTACGAGCGGCCCGACACGACCAGGCGCATGCGATGCGTGCCGAGCCGGTGCACTGTCGCGTTGACGATGTGCGGCGTGCCGGCGCCCGTCACGGTGACGCGGAACCGCGCCGAGCCGATGCGCGACACTGCGACCTTGTACGTCTGTCCCCGCAGCTTGAGGTCGACCGGACGCGCGACGCGGTGCTGCACCATCGGTCGTCCGCCGCGCGCGGTCTCGAGCAGCCGGGTGATCTCGACCTGCTCGTCGTCCTCGTACGCCTCGATGCCCGCGGCGACCAGCGCGACGCCGGAGTGCCGGTCCTGGACGAGCCGGCCCTCGGCACGCACCCGGTCGATCCAGCCCGTGTCGGCGCTCGCGTCGACGAGCTCGGGCTGGTCGAGCAGGTCGAGCACGAAGCTCTTGTTCGTTGCGCCGCCCTCGATGACAACAGCGGTCTCGGTGATCGCACGCCGCAGCCGGGCCAGCGCCTCGTCGCGCGTGCGTCCGGACGCGATGATCTTGGCGATCATCGAGTCGAAGTCGGCCGGGATCGTGTCGCCCTCGCTGACCCCGGTGTCGACACGCACGCCCGGTCCGCTCGGCAGCTCGAGCAGCTCGATGCGCCCGGGGGACGGTGCGAAGTCGCGGTCGGCGTCTTCAGCGTTGAGCCGCGCTTCGACGGCGTGGCCGATCTCGAGCGGCTTGGTGCCGGTGAGCCGTCCGCCCGACGCGACGTGCAGCTGCAGCCGGACGAGGTCGGTGTCGGTCGTGATCTCGGTGATCGGGTGCTCGACCTGCAGCCGGGTGTTGACCTCGAGGAAGGCGAACGACTTCTCGCCCGGGTGGTACAGGAACTCGACCGTGCCGGCGCCGCAGTAGCCGACGGCCTGGGCGAGCCGTTCGGCCGACGCCTTCAGTTCGTCGGTCTGCGCCGGCGTCAGCAGCGGTGACGACGATTCCTCGATCACCTTCTGGTTGCGGCGTTGCACTGAACAGTCGCGCACTCCGAGCGCCCACGCCGTGCCGTGACTGTCGGCGATCACCTGCACCTCGACATGCCGCGCGCCGGTGACCAGCCGCTCCAGGAACACGACGTCGTTGCCGAACGCGCGTCCGGCCTCGTCGCGCGTGCGCTGGTAGGCGTCGCGCAGCTCGTCCTCGTCGTGGATGACCCGGATGCCGCGCCCGCCACCTCCGGCGGTGGCCTTCAGCATGAGCGGGTAGCCGATCTCGCTCGCCGCCTCGAGCGCGGTCTCGAGAGTGTCGACCGGTCCGCGGCTCCATGGTGCGACCGGGACGCCGACCTGCTCGGCGAGCAGTTTCGAGCCCACCTTGTCGCCCAGCCGGCGCATGGCGTCGGCGGACGGCCCGATGAACGCGATCCCGAGGCGCGCGCACAGCTCGGCGAAGCCGGCATCCTCGGCGACGAAGCCCCACCCCACCCAGACCGCGTCGGCGCCGGTCGCCAGCAGAGCGGTCTCGAGCAGGTCGTGGTTCAGGTAGGGACGCGCGGCTGCCGGCCCCAGCGAATATGCGAGGTCGGCCTCGCGCACGAACATCGCGGCCGGCTCGGCGTCGGTGTAGAGCGCGATGACGCGCACCGGGTCGGCATCCCGGTTCTCGGCGTTGAGGTCGCGGACCGCGTGGATCAACCGCATCGCCGCCTCGCCGCGGTTGACGACGGCGATCCGGCGGAAGGCGGGACGTTCAAGAGCTGCGTTGCTCGACACCATGCCCTTGAGACTGCCCTGTCCGGGGGATTACTAGCGAGTCACTTCGGTGTCGGGTAAGCGCGTGTCCTGCGACGTCCGCGTTTTCGCGATGCGGTCGGACCGGTCGTTTAGCCTGGCGACGTGGTCGTACATGAGCTCTCGCGCACCGACGCCCGGCGCATCGCGGTGCGCGCGCAGTTGCTCGACGACCCCCGTCCGCACGACCTGCTCGACGTCGTGCGGCAGCTGACACTGCTGCAACTCGATCCCACCGCCGCGATCGCGCCGAACGCCGAGCTCGTCGCCTGGAGTCGACTCGGGTCGCAGTTCCGTCCGGCCGACCTGGTGAAGGCGTTGGAGGCCCGCGAACTGATCGAGCTGCGTGCATTCCTGCGTCCCAGCGAGCACCTCGCCCTGTACCGGGCTCGTATGGAGCAGTCGCGACGCGGCGAGAACCCGCACCGGTGGCAGACCGGCATCGCCGTCTGGGTCGCGGCCAACGACGCGTGCCGGCGCGACATCCTGAAGCGGCTCCGCGCCTCGGGACCGCTGCCCTCGCGCGAGCTGCCCGACACCTGCGTGCAGCCGTGGCGATCGACCGGCTGGACGAACGACAAGAACGTCACCCAGCTGCTCGAGATCATGGTCGGCCGCGGCGAGGTCGCGGTGGCCGGACGGCTTGGCCGCGAGCGGCTGTGGGATCTCGCCGAGCGGGTTTACCCGGACGAGCCCGCCGTCCCGGTCGACGAGGCCATCCGCGTGCGCGACCGGCACCGGCTGCACGCGCTGGGCATCGCGCGGGCGCGCGGTCCGGAGTGCCCGGTCGAGCCCCTCGACGTCGGCGAGGCCGGCGAGCCGGCGGTGATCGAGGGCGTGAAAGGCGAGTGGCGCGTCGATCCGTCGTATCTCGGCCGGCCGTTCCGGGGACGGGCCGCCCTGCTGTCGCCGTTCGACCGGGTACTGCATGACCGCAAGCGCACGACGGAGATCTTCGAGTTCGAATACCAGCTCGAGATGTACAAACCCGCCGCCAAGCGCAGATGGGGCTACTTCGCGTTGCCGATCCTCTACGGTGACCGCCTCGTCGGCAAGCTCGACGCGACGGCCGACCGGAAGGCGGGGGCGCTGCGGGTCGCCGCCGTGCACGAGGACGTCCCGTTCACGAAGACCATGAACGCCGCGATCGACCGCGAGATCGCCGACCTCGCATCGTGGCTCGACCTCGACGTGAGGCGTTGAGAACCATGTACGTACCGCACTTCAACGCGATGACCGACGAATCCGAGGCCCGCCGCCTCGTGGACACCGTCGGCACCGCCCAGCTGATCACCGTCGGCGCCGACGGCTACCCGCTGGCCACGTTGCTCCCGGTGCTGTGGCGCGGCGGGCGGGTCATCGCCCACATGGCCCGCGCCAACGAGCACTGGCGCTCGATCGTGCCGGACTCGGCGGTGTTGCTGGTCTGCTCGGGCGCGGACGCCTACATCTCGCCGTCCTGGTACGCGGCCAAGCGCGAGCACGGCAAGGTCGTGCCGACCTGGAACTACTCGGCGGTGCACCTGTCCGGGCGCGTCACCGTCCACGACGACCCCGAGTGGGTGCGGCACGCGGTCACCGAGCTGACCGACCAGCACGAGCACGCCCGCGACCATCCGTGGGCCGTGACCGACGCCCCGGAGAAGTACGTCGAGGGGCAGCTGCGCGCGATCGTCGGCATCGACATCGTGGTCGAGCGTGTCGAGGGCAAGGCCAAGCTCAGCCAGAACCGTTCCGAGGCCGACCAGGACGGCGTGATCGCGGGCCTGCGGGCCGAGCCCGGCGACGGCGCGCATGCTGTCGCCGCCGAGATGACGCGCGTGTTGCGGGGTTGATCGAGGAGCTGATCCACGGGATGACCCTTGTCCGGCGGCGGCGCTAGGTTCGCACGATGAGCGAGGACAAGGCCGACCTGCACCGGTATCTGAAGAACAATCGCGAGGCGCTGGTCTGGAAACTCGACGGGTTGTCCGAGTACGACGTGCGCCGGCCGATGACGCCGACCGGCACGAATCTGCTCGGCCTCGTCAAGCACGTCGCGTGTGTCGCCGACGGGTACTTCGGCGACACCTTCGGCCGGCCGTCCGGCATCCCGATCCCGTACTTCGCCGACGACGCCGAGCCGAACGCCGACATGTGGGTGCCTGCCGACGAGTCGCGGCAGAACATCCTGACGTTGTGGGATCGTGCCTGGGCGCACGCCGACTCGACCATCGAGGCACTCGAACTCGATGCGATCGGGCACGTGCCGTGGTGGCCTGCCGAACGCAGTGAGGTCACGCTGCACCGCGTGCTGCTGCACATGACCGACGAGACCGCGCGGCACGCCGGGCAGGCCGACATCGTCCGTGAGCTGATCGACGGCGCGGTAGGGCTACGGCCCGCCAACTCCAACATGGCGCCCGGCGACAAGGCGTGGTGGTCCGACTATCGCGAACGGGTCGAGCAGGCGGCGCGCGACGCGACCGGCTAGGTCACGGTCGTCGGCGCAGTTCGTCGACGCCGGGCCCGCGCAGCTCGTCCAGGACGATCTTGCGTCCGGACGCAGCCAGCAGCAACGAGATCGCCGGCCCCTCCACGAGCGGACCTGCGCCGGTCTCGAAGTCGATGTCGGTCGCCTTGAGCGTGAGCCCGGCGACCCGGTCCCTGCCGCCGATGATCGCGTTGCTCTTGGCGTAGAAGGCGACCGTGCGAGCGACCTCGGGCAGCGGATAGCTGCGGGTGATCCCCAGCGGACGGCGGATGTCCTCGCTGTGCACGAACGCTTCGCCGTACCAGGTGTCCTTGGGTCCGGGCGGGCTCGAGGTGCGGTCCTTGTCGGCGCGGAACGCGGCGAGCGTCGCAGCCGGACCGCCGGCACCTTTCTTCGCGACTTCCCTCCCGGCGAACCGGTCGAAGTCGAAGCCGGCGGCCGCGAACTTGACGGCGAACTTCGGCGGCGTCATCCGCGCGGCGGAGAGCAGGTGGGCCAGGACGTCGTGCACCGTCCAGGCGGTGCACAACGACCGGGTCTGCCACTGCTCGTCGGTGAGGCCGGCGACGTCATCGAGGAGCGCCTGGCGCTCGGCATGGATGACGGGCCAGATGCTTTCGGCCATCGCGTGTTCTCCTCTTTCGGTGGGCTTCACTACCACGACGAGCGCGACCCGCCGGGTTCGACACCACCCGCGACGTGTCAGGCTGCGAAGTTATGACCAGCTCCGTCGGTGTCCGACTGGCCGGACGCGGCGACCGGCGCGCGATGTCAGGCGTCCTGGGCGAGGCGTTCGCAGACGATCCGATCATCAGTCACCTCGTCCCTGCCGGCGTGCCCAACCGCGACGCGCGGCTACGGATGTTCTTCGCCCTCGAAATGCCGCGCAGCCGACGGTGTGGCGGTGCATGGATCTCGACGAACGAGAGCGCGGCGGCGATCTGGTACCCGCCGGGCCGATGGCGTGAGCCGGCCCTGCGCACGTTCCTGCAGGGCCCCGCGTCCATCTGGGTGTTCGGGCGGCGGCTGGGGCTGGCGACGAAGGTGCTGGTCGCGATGGTCGACCATCATCCGCCGGAGCCGCACTGGTACCTGCTCTACATCGGCACGGCGACGCGTGCGCAGGGGACCGGCCGCGGGAGCGAGCTGCTGCGCGCGCAGCTGGCCGAGTGCGACGCGCAGGGTGTGCCCGCCTACCTCGAGGCCACCAACGAACGCAATCGCGACTTGTACCGCCGCCACGGCTTCGTCGACCGCGACGTGCTGGAGTTGCCCGGCGACTGCCCGCCCCTCTACCCGATGTGGCGCGACCCCCCACGGTTGAGTGACGTCCCCGCCGGTTGAGTGACGTCCCACGAGGTTGAGTGACGGCGAATTCGACGTCACTCAACGGTCCGGGACGTCACTCAACGGACGGGACGTCACTCAACGCGGGACGTCACTCAACGCGCGGACGTCACGCACTGGACGGGGGGAGCCACAGTGAGACGAGCAGCGGACCGTCGCCGAGCGCGAGCTCAGCACGCCGCACGAAGCCCAGGCGGTCGTAGAACGGCAGAGTTGCGCGGGTTCGTCGACTCGAGACGCACGCCGACGCCCTCCACGGGGCACGCCCACGACAACGTGGCGCCGAGCACACTGCCTTCGGTCACGCGCTCCGGCGTGGGCGACTACGCGATCAGCTTCGCCGGTGCGGCCCTCAGCCGCGGAATCGTCACCGTCGTGCCCGTCGGGGCCACCTGGGACCTTGCCGCCTAGGCGTGCTCGGTCTCGTCCTGGACGGCATCGGGCGGGATTCACGTGCAGTGCCACGACGCGAGCGGCAACCCGGTCGACACGTCCTACTCGGTCAGCTTCATCGGGCCCGGCGCGTAACTACGCTGGTGCGGTGCTCGACGCCGACACCGTGATCGCGCGGCTGCGCGCCGCTGGTTGCGTGTTCGCCGAGGACGAGGCGCGCCTGCTGCGCGACGCCGCGCAATCCGATGCCGACCTGGAGGCGATGCTGGCGCGCCGGCTCGCGGGCACCCCGGTCGAACAGGTGCTCGGGTGGGCCGAGTTCTGCGGGCTGCACATCGCGCTTTCGGCCGGGGTGTTCGTGCCCCGACGCCGTTCGGAGTTCCTCGCCGAGACTGCCGTCTCGCTGGCCCGCGCCGGTGATGTGGTGGTCGATCTGTGCTGCGGGACGGGAGCGCTGGGCGCGGTGCTCAGCGCGCGGGTCGACCTCGGCGAACTGCACGCGGTCGATCTCGATCCCGCTGCCGTCGAGTGCGCGCGGCGCAATCTGGCCGGCGCGGCCGTGTACGAGGGCGACCTGTTCGGCCCGCTGCCCGAGCGGCTGCGCGGCCGGGTGGATCTCGTCGTCGCCAACGCGCCGTACGTGCCCACCGACGCGATCGCCCTCATGCCGCCCGAAGCCCGCGACCACGAACATCGCGTCGCGCTCGACGGCGGACCGGACGGACTGGACGTGCACCGCGGCGCGATCGCGGCCGCGCCCCAGTGGCTGGCCGAGCGCAGGCACCTGCTCGTCGAGACGAGCGACGAACAGGCTGAGGGCACGCTGGCGCTGATGCATGGCGCGGGATTCGACGCCCACGTGATGACCGACGACGAGCGCGGTTCGACGATCGCCGTCGCTACGGCACGACCCTGAACTGGGCCATCAGCCCGTGGTCCTCGTGGTCGAGCATGTGGCAGTGCAGCATGAACGTGCCGAGGTAATCGGTGAACGTGCCCTGCACCACCACGTTCTCGCCCGGGTCGAGCCGCCAGGTGTCCTGCAGCCCGAGCTCCCACGGCTTCGGCGGCTTCCCGTCGCGCGAGATTGTGCGCCACTGCTCCTCGTGGATGTGGAAGTAGTGGGTGATGGTGCTGTCGTTCTTCAGCTTCCACCGCTCGCTCGTGCCGCGGTGCACGGTGAGGTCGGTGCGTTTCGGGTCGAACATCTTGCCGTTGATCCGCCAGTAGTAGCCGTGCGAGTTGCGACCGGGTGAGTTGATCGTCCACACCTTGGCGATCCTCGACACGGGCGCCTGATCGGGAAGGGTCAGCAGATCGGTCGGCGGCGCCGTGCTCGCCACGGTGGGCCCGGTGACGCGGAACTGCATGAGCGACGCGGTCGGGGTGCCGATGCCCTTCGCCGGCCGGTTCACCCGCGGCACGCTCTTGAGCACGATCCGCTTGCCGTTCTCGCCGGAGAAGTCGACCACGACATCGGCGCGCTGCGACGGGCCGAGCAGGATGTCCGTGCGTGTAACCGGATGCGGGAACAGCGAGTCGCCCGAGCCGACCTGGGTGAACGAGCGATTGTCGGAGAGCTCGAAGTCGTAGGACTGGAAGTTGGACGCGTTGAGCAGTCGCAGCCGGTACCGCGTCGCGTCGACATCGAAGTACGGCGAGTAGCGCCCGTTGACCAGGATCGTGTTGCCCACCGTCTCGTCGTTGGGCGGCGCCGACGGCCCGGTCATCTCCATCATCGGGTGCGCGGGGAACGGGTTGCGCAGCTGGTTCGTCGAGGTGAACGAGCGGTCGGAGATCGCCAGTGGAACGTCGTACTTCTTGCTCGGCAGTCCCTTCTCCTCGTTCTTGTCGGTCACCAGGAACATGCCTTGCAGGCCGCGCCAGTTGTTCCGGCCGGTCACCAGCATGCGGTGGTCGTGGTAGTAGAAGAAGCTGGCGTGTTCCGGCTCGCCGTTGTCCTTCAGCGGATAGTCGTAGGTGCGCGAGTGGCCCGACGCGATCAGCTGCGTGGTGGGCTGCCCGTCGGACGCCGAGGTGTGGTGATCGCCGTGCAGGTGCACGCTGAACGAGCCGTCCGAGGCGGGCAGCTTGTCGATGAATTTCACCTTGGTGTCCATGCCGGTGGGACGCACGATCGTCGGCCCGGGGTAAGTGCCGCCGTACGTCCACATCGTCGTCTTCGGACCGTTCGCGAACACCTGAACCGCCGAGCGTTCGATCGGGATCGTGATGTCTGCGGCAGTGCGCACCGGCGGGATGAACAGCGGCTGGCCGAACGACTGCCCGGATCCGCCGCCACCCGAGCCGCGCACGATCAGGACGCCGTGCATGGCGAAGTGGAAGTTGCAGTGGAACGGGTACCGGCCGGCCGCAAGATGCGATGTCTTCAGCGTGGCTGATTGCCCGCCATTGGTATAGACCGAGAACAGCGGCTGGTGATGCGAGTTCTGTGCATCTGATGTCACGGTGTGATGCATCGAATCGTGGTTCACGACCCGCACCGTCTGGCCCTTCTGGATCACCAGCCGCTTGGTCGTGTAGCCACGCGTCGCCGCGCCACGGCCGATGACGATCGTCGGGGGAGTGGTGGCAGCCTCGGCGCGTGTGTCCGTCCCCGCGACGCGCAGCCCGACGAAGGTCACGGCACCGACCGCGAGAACGGCGGCGACGAAGACGCGGGTCAGCCGGGCAGCAGGACGGGCAGCAAGCACCGGCCCATGTAACACGCCGCGTCCGGAATCTTTCCCGCAGATAAGCGCAAAAACCCCACAAAATCGGCCGGTTTGCCCTTACACCGATTCGGGCAGCCTTAGGTCACCCCCGAACCCCGAGGAGCCCTCATGAGCGCCGCGTCAGCGACGGCCAACGCACGGCAAGCAGCGAACAGTCAGGGCATGGACCGGCTCGCCCGGCTGGGACTGGTCTCGCGCGGCGTCATCTACCTGGTGATCGGCGTGCTGGCCGTCCTGCTCGCGACCGGCAACAAGAGCGGCGAGACCGACCAGCGTGGTGCGGTGCAGGAGCTGTCGCAGCAGACCGGTGGCTTCGTGCTCGTGCTGATCGTGGCGATCGGCCTCGCCTGCTACGCGGTGTGGCGCCTCAGCGAGGCCGCGTTCGGCGTGGCCGGCGAGGGCGACAAGGCCGGGCCGCGGCTCCAGTCGCTGGTCCGCGGGCTGGTCTACGCCGCGCTGGCGGTCAGCGCCTTCACCATCCTCGTCCAGGGTCACGAGAAGAGCCAGGCCAAGCAGCAGCAGTCGTACACGGCACGGTTCATGCACTACACCGCCGGACGGTGGGCGGTCGGGCTGCTGGGCGTGGTGATCGTGGTCGTGGGTGGCGCGCTGGTCTACCAGGGCGTGACCCGCGCGTTCGAGAAGTACTTCAAGTTCGGCGAGATGAGCCCCGGGGCGCGCAAGGCAACCGTGTTTCTCGGGACCGTCGGGACGACCGCGCGCGGGGTCGTCTTCGGGGTCACGGGCGTGCTGCTTGTCGTGGCTGCTGTGCAGTTCGACCCGAGCAAGGCGCGGGGGATCGACGGAGCGCTGCAGACCCTGCGCTCGACGCCGGTCGGGCCGTGGCTGCTGCTCGTCGTCGCGGTCGGGCTCGTGATGTTCGGGCTGTTCGGCCTGTGCGAGGCGCGCTGGCGCCGGACCTGAGCGCCGGACCTGAGCGTCGAGGCGGCCCGAGCCCCCCGCTTCCGGGTGACAATCGCGTGAGCCTGCTGCGAGACTGCGGCCATGGCGGAGCGTCCCGAATCGCACCCTGACGCGTCGCCGGACGCGCCGGGATTCCGCATCCCCGCCGATCCCGCGGCGGTGCGCATCGAACAGATCGCCCGCGTCAGCGCCGAACTCAGCGCGGCAGCCTCGATGGACGCAGTCGTCGCGGCTGCCGTCGACCATGCCGCGGACGCGCTCGGGGCCGCCGTCACCACGCTCATGCTCACCGAGGGCGACCGGCTGCGCCTGCTGGCCGGGCACGGCCTGCGGCCGGGCGTCCAGGAGAGCTGGGAGACGTTCGGTCTCGACGAGGTCAACCCGGCCAGCGAAGCTGCGCGGACCGGACGCGCGGTCGTTCTCGCCGACGTCGCGACGGTCGAGCGCGAATACCCGGTGCTGCGTGAACAGGTACCCGCCGGCCGTTCGTTGGTGTGCGTCCCGCTCGAGAACACCGGTCCCGCCGTCGGAGTGATCGGGCTGACCTTCGAGGAGGGTTGGGTCCCGGGTGAGGCCGAGATGGCGCTGCTGACCGTGTTCGCCGAGGCGTGCGGGCAAGCGGTGCGGCGCGTGCTGGCCTCCGACGAGGCCACCAAGCGCGACTGGGAGCTGGCCTTCCTCGCCGACGTGTCGCTCGAGCTGTCCAGCAGCCTCGACTACGAGTCGACGTTGGCCAACGTCGCCAACCTGTCGGTGCCCCAGCTGGCCGACTGGTGCGCGGTCGACATCGTCACCCGCGGGGTGCCCAGCACGCTCGCGGTGGCGCACCTCGACCCCGACAAGGTCCGCTGGGCCTGGGAGCTGCAGCAGCGCTACCCGACCGACTACGAGTCGGACACCGGCGCCGGCAACGTGTACCGCACCGGGCGCAGCGAGTTCTACCCGGTGATCACCGACGAGATGCTGGTCGCCGGAGCCCGGGACGAGGAGCACTTGCGACTGTCGCGCGATCTGAACCTGTGCGGCGCGATGGTCGTCCCCATCCCCGGCCGGGAGGCCACCCTCGGGGTGCTGTCGTTGCTGCGCACGGACGACAGCCCGACCTACACGACCAGCGACCTGCTCCTCGCCGAAGAGGTGGGACGCCGGGCCGGCGTGGCGATCGAGAACGCCCGGCTGTACCAGAAGACGCAGGACGTCGCCCTCCAACTCCAGCGCGCGGTGCTGCCCGAGGCAGTCGACGACATCCCGTACTGGGAGGTCGGGGCGCACTACGCACCCGGCGGCCGGGTCGGCGTCGGGGGCGACTTCTACGACGCCATCCCGTTGCCGAACGGCAGCCTCGCGCTCGCGATAGGCGATGTCATGGGACACGGCGTGCCCGCCGCGGCCGCGATGGCCCAGATCCGCTCCGCGACCCGGGCCTACCTCAGCCTCGATCCCGAGCCGGCCACCGTCATGGCCCACCTCGACACGATGTTCGCGCGGCTGGCGATCACCCAGCTGGTCACGATGTTCTACGCGGTCGCCGATCTCGCCGCAGGCACGCTGAGCTTCACCAATGCGGGCCACTATCCGGCGTTGGTGATCGCGCCGGACGAGGAACCGCGCTCGCTGGCGACGCCGCCGCGGCTGCCGCTCGGGGCCGGCGGCGACGAGCGCAGCACCACGACGGTCGCGTTCGGCGGGTCGGAGGTGCTCGTCCTGTTCACCGACGGGCTCGTCGAACGGCGCGGCGAGATCGTCGACCAGGGGGTGTCGCGGCTGACCAAGGCGGCCCCCGGCTTGCTGGCCGGCCCGCTCTCCCTCGGCACGACCGCACTGGTCAACGCCCTCATCGGCGACGGCGACCACGACGACGACGTCACCGTGCTGACCGTGCGCCGCGCACGACTCGACGGATAGGGCAACGCCGTCGCCCTGCCGTCCACGGGCCGCAGACACCTCGGCACGGGTGTGTCACAGTATGCCGGTGGCGACGTTCTCGACGGCCGTGACGCGTTCCGGCGAGACCACGACGGTGCAGCTGAGCGGCGAGCTCGACATCGCGACCGTCCCGCAGTTGCGGCCGGTCGCCACCGAGGAACTCGACCGCGCCGAGTGCCGCACCTTGGTGCTCGACCTGAACGAACTCAGCTTCCTCGACTCGACCGGGATCGGCTGCTGGGTCGAGATCCGCGGGTACGCGGGCCAGCGCGGCAAACAGGTGACGATCCGCGACGTCCCGCCGTCGGTGCGCCGGGTGCTCGAGATCGGCGGCCTGCTGGCGCTGTTCGATCCGAATGCCGGAGCTGCAGGCTGAACCTCGACTCGAGGGTTACTTGTACTTGCCCGTCCACGCCAGCCGCCAGGTCTTGGGACCGATCAGCCCGTTCGGGATGAGCCCGTTGAGCCGTTGCAGCCGCTTGACCATGTGCAGCGTCTTCGGGCCGTACTGGCCGGTTCCGGCCGGGAACAGCCCGCGGTGGTGCATCGCGTTCTGGAAGACCCGGATCTCGGTGCTCCAGTCCCCCAAGCGGTACCAGCGGATGCCGGGGAAGCGCGGGACGGACGTCGCCGACCGACGGTGCGTCGAGGCGGGTGTCGGGGACGTGCTGCGGGGGAGCTTCCCGGTCCAGGCGAGCGCCCAGGTCTTGGGGCCGATCATGCCGCTCGTGGTGTACCCGTTGGCCTGCTGGAGGTTCTTGACCATCGCAAGCGTCAGCGGTCCGAACTGGCCGGTGCCGGCCGGGAAGACGCCGCGGCTGTGCAGCTCGTCCTGGAATCGCTTGACGTCGTTGTTGCGGTCGCCGTAGCGGAAGAAGCGGTGGCCCGGGAAGGCCGGTGCGGTGCCGGACGAGCCCGGACGCGGCGCGGGCTTCGGGCGCGGGGACGGCGCGGGGGTCGGGTGATGCGCCGGCGGGTTGCTGTACTTGCCGGTCCAGGCCAGACGCCACGTGTTCGGTCCGATGTAGCCGGTCGCGGGCAGGCCGTTGAGCGCCTGCAGCCGCTTGACCATCGCCAGCGTCAGCGGGCCGTACTGCCCCGTGCCGGGCGGGAAGAAGCCGCGGTCGTGCATCTGATTCTGGAACTGCTTGATGTCGTTGTTCCAGTCGCCGAAGTGGTACCAGCGGCTGCCGGGGAACGCCGGGATCCCGGAGTGGCTGCCGTGCGAACCGCCCGAGCCGCCGCCCGAGCCGCCGATGTGGATGTCGCCCGTGCGGCCGGAGCCGGCGTCGGCGTCGTTGTGCAGGCCGAGGATGCTCGCGCACGTCCACGGCTGCCAGCCGCGCATGCGGTAGAGCATCAGGGCGCGGGCGTCCTGCTCGGCGGGGGAGGCCTGGTTCGGGTACCCGCTGCCGCCCACGCTGCGCCACGTCGACAGGTCGAACTGGTAGGCGCCGTAGTAGCCGTTGCCGGTGTTGATCCTGTAGTTGTCGCTCGACTCGCACATCCGCAGTCGGTACCAGGTGTGCGGGGACGGGTCGGCCTGCGCGCTCGGGCCGGGCGCGAACACGACGACCGCCGCCGCGCTCGCGGCCAGGGTGCTCAGGGCCAGCGCGCGGCGCCGCAACGGGGCGGAGCGCTGCCACATCTCGACTCGTCGGCTTGTCGTTGAGTCGACTTGGCGACGCCGTGGCGGCTGCTCGGCACCGCTGCGCGCCGCGTCGATCTCCTCCGCGGACCAGTCCGCGAAGAAGGTCGTCGGGGCGTCGGCACCGCGTCCCGGCTGTCCCAACAATCGGCTCATGCCACGCCTTTCACGTCACTGCTCTGAAACAACACAAGCATCAACCGTCACACATGACACACAGAATGACAACCCTCCCCGGCGTGGCGGCTTGGGCCTTCGCAGGTGCGGTGGTAGTAGCAGGGCGGTCAGGGCGCGGTGTCGGCGCGGGATGCGTCCGAGGGCGCGGTGCCGGCGATCGTGCGGCGCGACTCGTCGAGGCGGACGGTGTGCCCGGCCCGGTCGAGGTACTCCAGCAGGGGGATGGCTACGCGGCGCGTCGTGTTGAGGGCCTGCCGGGCCTGGCTCGACGTGAACGGCTGCGGCAGCTCGCGCAGCCGACTCACCGCCAGCTCGATCGCGTCGGGCAGCAGCACGATGTCGTCGGCGATGCAGAGCAGCCGGTTCGCCTTCTGCGCGGCCGCGAGCTCGCGCCGCCCCAGGTCCAGCGTGCGCAGCTCGTCCCGGTCGGGGGCGTGGAACGGGTGCTCGTAGAGCCACGACTCGATCGAGCGCACCGCCCGCTCGGCAGGACCGAGGGTGACGGCGAGCGACGCCGCGACCCGGCCACCGCCGTCGGCCAGCCCGGCGTCGGCCAGCACCGGCGCGAGCAGCTCGTCATCGGGCAGTTCAAGGCGCTGGGCGAGCACGGCGCGCGGCATTGCCGGGTCGAGCGGATGCTGGGCCGCCCACTGCACGACCGCGTCGGGTGCCGCGGCGACCCAGTCCTGCCACCGGTGGTCGGCGATCACCCATCCGGCATGGAGGTGCAGGCCGTCGCGGTCGGGCACCTCGATGCCGAGTACGGCGAGGTGCTCCTCCTGCACGGCACCGCGCCGCGCGATCTCCTGGTAGGCGTCGGGACGGCCTTCGGCGAGCTGGTCGGCCCGGTCGCGTGCGGCGCCCCGCCGGCGCAGGGGCGGCGGGTCGGCGTCGAGCACCTCGACACCCGCCACGACTGTGTGGCGGGAGCTGTCGCGCAGCACGGCCCGATCGCCGGCGAGAAGGGGCAGCTCGTGCTGCAGGGTGAGTCGCGCCGTGTCGGGGCCGAGGGGTCGCACGTGCGCCGGCGCGGCGAGCGTGCCGACGTGCATCGTCAAGCGGGTCGGCAACCGTTCGGTCGCGCCGACCAGACCCATCCGCACATCGAAGACGCGCGTGCGATGCCATGCAGCGTCGGCGAGCAGTACGTCGCCGCGTGCCACATCCGAGCGGTCGACGCCGCGCAGGTTGAGCGCGACGCGCGCGACCGCGCTCACCCGGTCGCGGTCGCGGCCGAGGCTCTGCACACCGCGGACGACGACCGGACGGCGCCCGAGCAGCAGCCGATCGCCCGGAGCAACGGTGCCGCCCGCGAGGGTGCCGGTGACCACGGTGCCGCTGCCCCGGATCGTGAACGCCCGGTCGACCCACAGCCGCACCCGGGCGTCCGGGTCGGGCGCCGGCAGCGACCCCACCATCGCGGCGAGCGCCGCACGCAGCTGTGCCAGGCCGAGACCGGTGACGACCGACACCGGCACGGCGGTCACGTCGCCGAGCGAGGATCGCCTTATGCGCTCGAGTGATTGTGTCGTTGCTGCCTCGGGGTCGGCGAGGTCGGTGCGCGTCACCGCAAGCACTCCGTGGGCGACGCCGAGCGCATCGATGGCGTGCAGGTGCTCCTCGGACTGGGCCGACCAGCCACCGTCCGCGGCGACCGCGAAGAGCACCGCAGGTACCGGTCCGAGCCCGGCGAGGGTGTTCGCGATGAACCGCTCGTGCCCGGGGACGTCGACGAACGCGAGTTCCGACCCGTCGGGAAGTTCGGTCCACGCGTAGCCGAGATCGAGGGTGAGCTCGCGGCGGCGCTCCTCGGGCCAGCGGTCGGGGTCCATCCCGGTGAGGGCGTGGACGAGGGCCGTCTTGCCGTGATCGACGTGACCGGCCGTGGCGACGACGTGCATCATGCGTCGGCTCTCATGCGGCTGCCATCACACGTTTGCCATCGCGCGCTTGCCGTCACACGTCCGACCGTCACGCGTCGACTGCGCGCAACACGGCGTCGCGCACGAGGGTGTCCTCGTTCGCGGGAACACAGCGCAGGTCGAGCAGGCAGCGGTCGCGCTCGACGCGCGTGATCACAGGGGGCCGTCCCGACCGGAGCACTCGCGCGTACGGGGCCGGCAGGGCCACGGCCCAGCCGTCGAGTTCCAACCCGGGCGCGCCGCCGCCACCGACGACACCACGGCCGGCCACGACCTTGCCGCCGACCGCCTCGGCGAGCGTCGCGCAGCGCAGGCGGAGGGTGTCTGGGTCGGCCTCCAGCGCGTCCCAGGTCGGAGTCGCCGCCGCGGTGAGGGTCGCTTCCAGCGCGGCGAGGGTGAGCTTGTCGACCCGCAGTGCGCGGGCGAGCGGATGGCGACGCAGCCGTTGCACGAGTTCGGCGCGTCCGAGCACGATCCCGGCCTGGGGGCCGCCGAGCAGCTTGTCGCCGCTGGCTGTGACCAGGTCGGAGCCTTCGGTGAGCGAGGTCGTGGCGTCCGGCTCGTCGGGCAACAACGGGTGCGGGGCGAGCAGACCGCTGCCGATGTCGGCCACCACCGCGACGCCGAGCGTGGCAAGCTCGCGGACCGGGACGGCGCTGGTGAAACCCTCGATCCGGAAGTTGCTCGGATGGACCTTGAGGATGGCGCCGGTCTGGGGGCCGATCGCCTGGGCGTAGTCGGCGCGGGTGACCCGATTGGTCGTCCCGACCTCGCGCAACGTCGCACCGGTGGACGTGATCAGGTCGGGGAGCCGGAATCCGTCGCCGATCTCGACGAGTTCGCCGCGGCTGACGATCACTTCGCGGCCCGCGGCGAGCGCGGTGGTCGCGAGCACGAGTGCCGCCGCGCCGTTGTTGACGATCAGCGCGTCGCCTGCCGCCGGCACGGTGCGGGTCAGAGCGGCGAGAGCTCCTCGTCCTCGCTTGGCGCGGGCGCCTGTCTCGAGGTCGTACTCGACGTCGACGTAGCCGGCGGCCGTCTGCAGCGCGTCGCGGGCTGCATCCGATAGCGCGGCCCGGCCGAGGTTCGTGTGCAGCACGACGCCGGTCGCGTTGATCACGCGACGCAACGAGGTGGCCGGCTCGCCCAGCGTGGCGACGACACGGTCGGCGACCTCGTCGGGTGCCAACCGGCCGTCGCGCACCATCTGCAGCCCGGTCGTGACGGCGTTCTTGACGCGCGCGCGTCCGAACTGGGCGATTGCAGCGGCCACCCGCGGATCGGCGAGCACGGCGTCTGTTCGTGGCACGAGACGGCGTGGATCGGTCATCCGACGCTCTCCCTCCAGCGCAGCCGGGCACATGCGGAGACGGACGGGAATCGAACCCGCCAAGCCGAGGTACTCGACTTCACCGGTTTTGAAGACCGGGAGGGCCACCAGGCACCCATACGCCTCCGGCACTCACCGTACCGTCGAGGTATGGATGTGCGGCTCACGCAGTACGCGCACGGCGGCGGATGCGCCTGCAAGATCCCGCCGGGCGAGCTGGAGCAGGTCGTCGCGGGCCTGGGCGGTCAGCACGGTGCGGGTCTCATCGTCGGTCTGGACGACGGCGACGACGGCGCGGTCGTCGCGCTCGGACCGGACACTGCCGTGATCAGCACCGCGGACTTCTTCACGCCCGTCGTCGACGACGCCTACGACTGGGGTCGAATCGCGGCGGCTAACGCGCTGTCGGACGTGTACGCGATGGGTGGGCGCCCGGTCGTCGCGATCAACCTCGTCGGCTGGCCGCGCGACGTGCTGGCGACCGAACTGCTGACCGAGGTGCTGCGCGGCGGTTTCGACGTCGCGACGCTCGCGCAGTGCCCGGTGGGTGGTGGCCACAGCATCGACGACCCTGAGCCCAAGTACGGAATGGCGGTCACCGGCGTCGCCGACCCGAACCGGCTGCTGCGCAACGACGCCGCGGTGGCCGGGCTGCCGCTGACGCTCACCAAGCCCCTCGGTCTCGGCGTGCTCAACAACAGGCACAAGGCGACCGGCGAGGTGTTCGCGCAGGCCGTCGAGACGATGGCCGCGCTCAATGCCGACGCGGCGGCCGCGGCTCTTGCCGCCGGAGTGCGTGCGGCGACCGACGTGACCGGTTTCGGGCTGCTCGGCCACCTGTACAAGCTCGTCCGTGCGTCCGGCGTGTCTGCCGTGATCGATGCGTCGGCCGTGCCGTATCTCGACGGCGCGCGTGACGCGCTTGCGCTCGGGTTCGTGAGCGGCGGCACGAAGCGCAACCTCGACTGGGTTCGTCCGGCTCTCGACGGCTCGGCGGTCGACTCGGACGAACTGCTGCTGCTCGCCGACGCGCAGACCAGCGGCGGCCTGCTCGTCGCCGGCGAGATCCCCGGTGCGCCAGTGATCGGCGAGCTGGTTCCGTCCGACGGGTCGTCGACGATCACCGTCCGCTGACCGGATGGATCGGCCATCGCGTGACGTCCGCACGGGTTGAGTGACGTCCCTACGGGTTGAGTGACGTCGAAAACGGCGTCACTCAACGTCCCGGGACGTCACGGAACCGGGGTGGACGTCACGCACCGCGGCGACGCGTCACGCAAAGGTGATGACGGTGGTGCCCGGCGCGCTCCCGGACGACATCGCGACCAGCGCATCGGGCGCCTCGTCCAGCGTGATCGTGCGCGACACCAGGCGTTTCGGATCGAGCCGGCCGCCGGCGATCTCGGCGAGCATGGCCGGGTAGTCGCGTGCAGCCATGCCGTGGCTGCCGACGATCTCGAGTTCGCGGGCAACCATGGCGCCCATGTCGACCGGCGGGTACGCATCGTCGGCCACGAGGAGCCCAACCTGAACGTGCCGGCCGCGGCGGCGCAATCCCGCGAGGGAGTCGGCGAAGGTGCTCGCGCGGCCCAGGGCGTCGATGCCCACATGCGCGCCGCCGCCGGTGATCTCACGGATCGCGTCGCTCGACGGCGGCGTCAGCGCGGACTCGGCGCCGAGCGAGCGGGCCAGTTCGAGCGCGGCCTCGCTCACGTCGACCGCCACCACCCGCGCACCGTGCGCAACCGCGATCATCACCGCGGCCAGGCCCACACCGCCGCATCCGTGCACCGCGACCCAGGCACCCGGTGCGACCCGGCCCTGCAGCACCACGGCGCGGTACGCCGTCGCGAACCGGCAACCCAAGCCGGCGGCCGTGACGGAGTCGATCGACGGCGGCAGCGCCACGACGTTCACGTCCGCATGGCGCACCGCGACGAATTGCGCGAACGACCCGGCGTGCGTGAAACCCGGCTGCGTCTGCTCCGGGCACACCTGCGCGTCGCCCGCGAGGCAGTGTTCGCACGTCCCGCAGCCGCACACGAACGGCACGGTGACCCTCGACCCGACGGCGACGGCCCGGACGTCCGCGCCGACCTCGGCGACGACGCCGGCGAACTCATGACCTGGGACGTGCGGCAACGTGATGTCCGGGTCGTGACCGAGCCAGCCGTGCCAGTCGCTGCGGCACACCCCCGTCGCCTCGACCCGGATGATCGCACCGTCGGCCGCGCACACCGGACGGTCGACGTCGCGAACCGCAGGCCGAGCGCCGAACTCATCGATGACGACCGCACGCATGGGTGATCAGTCGCCGACGGCGCCGTCGATGCGTTCGCGGAGGAAGTCGGCATGCCCGTTGTGCCGCGCGTACTCCTCGATCATGTGCAGATAGATCCACCGCAGATCCATCGCAGTCTGCGTACGCGGGTGAACGAACGTCTCGTCGAGGCCACGGCCCGCCACGGCGGCATCGGCCGCTTCGCATTCGGCGAGGTAGGCCGCATAGTCTCGCTCGGCATCGGCGTCGGCGACGTTCTCGAAGTCGCCGTCTGGTTGATCGTTGGTGTAGTAGAGCGGATCGACGCTCTCGCCCCCGAAGCGCCGGCGGAACCAGGATCGCTCGACCTCGGTCATGTGCCGCACCAGTCCGAGCAGGGTGAGCAGCGAAGGCTGCACCGCCGCCTGCTTGAGCTGTTCGGCAGTCAGGCCGGCGGACTTGACCAACAGGGTGGCGCGGTGAAAGCGCAGCCAGTCCTCGAGTGCGGCGCGTTCGGTGTTGACGGGCGCGGGATCGGAGCGGTCGACAGCAGGTGCAGTCCAGGTCATGACATTCATTGTGGTGCCGGATGCGACAGTGTTTGCGTGGCAGCCACGCGGACCAGCGCCGGTCTCGTCCTGTTTCGTCGCGAGCCGCAGCTGCAGGTGCTGCTCGGCCACATGGGCGGCCCGTTCTGGGCGCGCAAGGACGATGGCGCCTGGTCGATACCGAAGGGCGAGTACGACGACGGCGAGGACGCCTTCGCCGCCGCGCGCCGGGAGTTCGCCGAGGAGCTCGGCTCGCCGCCGCCCGAGGCCGGATACCTCGCCCTCGGTGAGGTGCGTCAGGGCAACGGCAAGCTCGTCACGGCCTGGGCGGTCGAGGGTGACCTCGACGCCGACGCGATCGTCAGCAACACGTTCGAGCTGCAGTGGCCGCCGCGCTCGGGACGCACCCAGTGGTTTCCCGAGGTCGACCGCGCCGCCTGGTTCGACCTCGACGCCGCCCGTCCCAAATTGGTCAAGGGACAGGCTGCTCTGCTCGACCGGCTGGCCGCGACGCTGGCCGGGGCCGACCGCTAGCGTGAACCCATGACGGCTTCGGCACCCGACCTGCGTGGTAAAGCCCGCGCCTCCGCACGCCAACTGACCCGATGGGGTCTCGGCCACGTACTGCCGCGCACCGTCATGCGCGTGGCCGGCCGTCGCGGCGATCTGCAGGGGCAGCTCGTGAGCGTCCCGCGCGGCGGCGATCCCTTTCCTGTGCTCGAACGCATGCGGATGCAAGGACCGCTCTACCGGAGCAAGTTCGCCTACGTGACGACCTCGCTGCCCATCGTGCGCGAGGTGCTGTCGAGCAACGACTTCCGTACCGGGTTCGAGCCCGGCGACCTCAGCGGCCCGATCGGCCGCGCGTTCGCATGGGCCGCCGAGAGCGAGGCGCTCGGCCCGCTGGTCCCGCCGTCGTTGCTCGTCACGGAACCTCCCGACCACACGCGCTACCGCAGGCTCGTGACCCGCGTGTTCAGCGTGCGCGCCGTCGAGAACCTGCGCAGCCGCACCGAGCAGATCGCCACTGAGCTGCTCGACGATCTCGCCGGCGCCGATCCGGTCGACCTCGTCGAGGCGTACTGCACGCTGCTCCCGGTCACGGTGATCGCAGAGATCCTCGGTGTGCCCGCCGGCGAGCGCAAACGCGTCCTCGGCTTCGGCGCCGCCGCCGCACCGAGCCTCGACCTCGGGCTCACGTGGCGACAGTTCCGCACCGTCGAGCAGGCGCTCGCCGAGTTCGACGCCTGGTTGGGCGGTCACCTCGACTCGCTGCGCGACAAGCCGGGTAACGACCTGCTCAGCCAGCTGGTCGCCGCGAGGGACGACGGCGTCGGGCTCGACGACCGCGAGCTGAAGGCGACCGCAGGCCTCGTGCTGGCCGCCGGCTTCGAGACGACGGTGAACCTGCTCGGCAACGGCGTGGCCCTGTTCGACGCCCACCGCGACCAGCTCGACCTGGTGCGCAGCCGGCCGGAGCTGTGGCCGAACGCGGTGGACGAGATCCTGCGCCTCGATCCGCCGGTGCTGCTGACGGGACGCACGGCCCAGCGCGACACCACGGTGGCCGGTACGCCCATTCACAAGGGCACCCTGGTGACGACGGTGCTCGCCGCGGCCAACCGGGATCCCGAGGTGTTCACCGACCCGACCCGCTTCGACGTGACGCGCGCCAACGCCAAGGAGCACGTCTCGTTCTCCGCCGGTCGGCACTTCTGCCTCGGTGCGGCGCTGGCGCGCATGGAGGGTGAGGTCGGGCTGCGCCTGCTCTTCGAGCGCTACCCGGATCTGCAGAGGCTGCCCGGCGCCCAGCGGCGCACGACCCGCATCCTGCGCGGCTACGCCCAGCTGCCAGTCCGGCTTGGTCAACGCGTGGTCGTCGCCCCCGCCTGACGGCTTTCCCCGCTGCCGATCGCTTTCGGCCGCCTGAACCGAGCACCAGCGGGGAGACCCGCGCGGGGTTTGGGCGGGTCAGCGGGCGTCGAGCCGCTCGCGCTGCGGGACGACGGTGTACTTCGGGTCGCGGGCGGATGCCTGACCGGCCTCGAAGATCGCGAAGCGGGTGCATGCCGATCCGGCGACCAAGGCGTTGCCCGCAAGCGCCGAGAGCAATCGGCTGCGCCGTCCAAGCACGGCTCCCGCGGCGCCCGCCACGGTCAGCGCGCGGCTGGCACGCAGCAACGTCCCTGCTCGTCCGGTCTTGAGCGTCTCGGCGGCCAGCCCCATCGACTGCTCCATGCGGGCTTCGGCAGCGAGTTCGACAGCTGCGCCGGCCACCGCGAGACGGCGCGCCGGCGCGGCGTCAGCGGACGACGCGAACACCAGGCCCAGCCCACCCCCGGCCGACGCCGCAGATCCGACGAACACGAACGGCAACTCGCGGCGAGCGGAATTCCAGGCGGGCGTCGCCGTGTCCGACAGCAGCACCGCCGTGTAGGACGCCACCGCCGGAGCCACCACCGCCGCGCCGACGCCGGCGGGTCGCACGAACGGACGGAGCAGACGACGCGCGAAGCCGGGCAGGAACGGCAGCTCCGCGGCGCCGGCGAGCCCCGCCAGCGGCCCGTACAGCGACAGGAACCAGGTGCCCATCGACATCGGCGACGTGGGCTTGGCGACCCGCAGCATGTTCACGAAGCGCCCCGGCCTGCCCAGGTCGTGGACGAGCGCCGCGAAGCTCAACGTGATCGCCACGAGCGCGCCCAGCCGGCCGGTGCGGCGCAGCGTCGGGCGATCCGTGACATCGGCGCCCGCGGCGAGCATCGACGACGCGGCCGCCAGGCCGCCGAGGAACAGATAGGCCGGAATATCGTTCTCCCACGGCGATTCCTTGACCACCGGACGGCCGTAGTAGGACGTGAACGTCGCGTCCGGCACGACCGGAGCGCCGTCCATGCCGCCGCGCTGCCGGCGGCGCTTTCCCTGGGTGCGGTCGGTCACGGCAGCCGCTTGCGTCCGACGAAGGTGGCGACGACGCTCACCGCGAGCGCCCCGGCAGCCGCAGCGGCGTGGCGCCACATCTGGGCCAGGTCGCGCGTGGGCACCACCGGGTCGGGGGGCAGGCCGTAGGTCTCCGGCTCGTCCAGCAGCAGGAACATCGCCCCGCTGCCGCCCACGCCGTCGTCGGGGTTCTCGCCGTAAAGCCGTGCCTCCGACACACCCTGCTCGTGCAGCGTCGCGACGCGCGCCGCCGCCCGCTCGCGCAGGACGTCGATGTCGCCGTACTGGATCGACTCGGTCGGGCAGGCCTGCGCGCACGCGGGCATGTGCCCGGCGTCGAGGCGGTCGTAACACAGCGTGCACTTCTGCGCGATGCCGACGTTCTTCGTCCCCGCATCGCCGGTGCGGCGCTCGATCACCCCGAACGGGCAGGCCGGCACGCAGTAGCCGCAACCGTTGCAGATGTCGTCCTGCACCACGACGGTGCCGAACTCGGTACGGAACAGCGAGCCCGTCGGGCAGACGTCGAGGCAGCCGGCGTGCGTGCAGTGCTTGCAGACGTCCGAGGACATCAGCCACTGCAGATCACCGCGCGGCGAGGACTTCTCGATGAATGCGACGTGCCGCCAGGTCGACGCGCCCAGCGCACCCGTGTTGTCGTAGGACGACCCGAGCAGGTTGAACCCGTCGTCGGGCACCCCGTTCCATTCCTTGCACGCGACCTCGCACGCCTTGCAGCCGATGCACACGGACGTGTCGGTGAAGAAACCCTTGCGCGCCGGCGGATCGCTCCACCCGGCGTTCGTGGCGACCTGCGGATCAGGTCCGCTGAACTGAGTCACGACTCCTCCGTCCGCTGCCGGTTGCCAGTATCGACGGTGATGTTCGCGCGGCTGCGGTACTCCTCGACGAAGCGCAGCAGGTCGGGGCCGGTCGGGCGGCGGCCGGGCCGGATGTCGCACGACGCGACCTTCGACTCCTGGATGTGCACGTTCGGATCGAGCGTGACGCCGAACAGGTCGTTGGCCGAATCGCCTGACACCAGAGCCGATCCGCCGACGCCCCAGTGATAAGGCAGCCCGACCTGGTGCACGATGCGGTCTCCCAGCTGCAGCGGCGACATGCGTTCGGTCACGAGCACGCGCGCTTCGATCGCGCTGCGCGCGGTGACGACGGTGGCCCAGCCCAGATGCTCGAGACCGCGCTCATGTGCAAGCTCCGGGGACACCTCGCAGAAGAACTCCGGCATGAGCTCGGACAGGAACGGCAGCCAGCGGCTCATGCCGCCGGCCGTGTGGTGCTCCGTCAGGCGATAGGTGGTGAACACGTAGGGGAACACGTCGGAGTTGGCTTCCGGCGGCGACGGGTTCTGCAGGTTGTCCTTGCGCGGGAACACCTCGCGCGCCGGGTTGGCCTGCTGCCGGTAGAGCGGGTTGCGCACCGGCGACTCGGACGGTTCGTAGTGCGCGGGCATCGGCCCGTCGAGCAGGCCGGCCGGCGCGAACAGCCACCCCTTGCCGTCGGCCTGCATGATGAACGGATCGTCGCCGGCGAGTGCCTCGATCCCGCCGGCCTCAGGGGACGGTCGGTAGGCGGGCGCCTTGGTCGGCTCGAAGTCCGGGATGTCGTGCCCCGTCCACTTCTGCTCGTCCTCGTCCCACCACACGTACGCCTTGCGCTCGCTCCACGGTCGCCCGTCGAGGTCGGCGGACGCGCGGTTGTAGAGGATGCGCCGGTTGGCGGGCCACGCCCAGCCCCACTCGGGCGCGACCCAGGACTGCTCACGGCCGGGCTTGCGGCGTGCCGACTGGTTGACACCGTCCGCGTAGACGCCGGTGTAGATCCAACAGCCGCCGCTGGTCGAGCCGTCGTCGGCCATGTCGAGATAGGTCGACAACAACTGACCGGCCTTGTCACCCGAGAGGTGGAAGCCGTTGATCTCCTGAAGCACCGACTCGGCGACGATCTCGCCGTCGTCGGTGACCGGATAGTCCCAGGCAAGATCGAGCAGGGGACGGTCACGTTCGTCGGTCGAGTCGGCCAACCGCTCCCGCAGCTTCTTGCCGAGCAGGTAGAAGAACTGCAGATCGCTCTGGCACTCGCCGGGCGGCTCGATCGCCTTGTGATGCCACTGCAACACCCGCTGGGTCTGCGTGAACGTGCCGTCCTTCTCGACGTGCGACGCGGCGGGGAAGAAGAACACCTCCGTGGCGATGTCGTCGGTGCGCAACTCGCCGGTCTCGATCTCGGGACCGTCCTTCCAGAACGTCGCCGACTCGATCATGTTGAGGTCACGCACGACCAGCCACTTGAGGTGCGCCATGCCGAGGCGCTGCATCTTGCCGTGAGCCGATCCGACGGCCGGGTTCTGGCCGAGCAGGAAATAGCCGTCCACCCCGTCGTCGAGCATCCGCATGACTGTCGCGTACGTGCCGTGGTCGCCCGTGAGCCGCGGCAGGTACTCGAAGGCGAAGTCGTTTTCGGCGCGGGCCGCGTCGCCCCAGTACGACTTCAGCAGGCTCACGGTGAACTTGCGGGCGTCGGCCCAGAAACCCTTCTGGGACGGGCTGGTGATCGTTGCAACGTAGTCATCGAGCGTGTCGTGCTCGCCGGCCTTGGGCATCGGCAGGTAGCCGGGCAGGAGGTTGAACAGGGTCGGGATGTCGGTCGATCCCTGGATGCTCGCGTGCCCGCGCAGCGCGAGAATCCCGCCGCCCGGACGGCCCATGTTTCCCAGCAACAGTTGGATGATCGCCGAGCCGCGGATGTACTGCACGCCGACCGAGTGGTGTGTCCACCCGACCGAGTACACCCACGAGGTCGTGCGCTCGCGATTGCTGTTCGCGGTCACCGCCTCGCACACCTGCAGGAAGGTCTCGACCGGCACGCCGCAGGTATCGGCAACCATCTGCGGGGTGTAGCGCGCGTAGTGGCGCTTGAGCACCTGGAACACGCAGCGCGGGTGCTGCAACGAGTCGTCGCGTTGCACGTCCGAGCCGTGCAGCGACGCGCCGTGCCCGCCCATCTCGTGGCCCGCTCCACGCGACTGCCGCGACTGGTCGTGCTCGCCCGAGCTGCCGGCGGAATCGTCGAGGTCGCGCTGTCCGCCGGCAGCAGGCTCTGCCACGCCCTCGTACTGCCATGACGACGTGTCGTAGGTGCCGGTCTGCGGGTCGTAGCCCGAGAACACCCCGTCCAGATCGTCGGTGTCGCGGAAGTCGTCGCGCAGGATGGTCGGCGCGTTCGTGTAATTGACGACGTATTCGCGGAAGAACTTCTCGTTCTCCAGGATGTAGTTGACGATCCCGCCGAGGAACGCGATGTCGCTACCTGCGCGCAACGGGACGTGCAGATCGGCGACCGCCGACGTGCGCGTGAAGCGCGGATCGATGTGGATGACCTTCGCGCCGCGCGCCTTGGCCTCCATCACCCATTGGAACCCGACCGGATGGCACTCGGCCATGTTCGAACCCTGGATCACGATGCAGTCGGAGTTCTGCAGGTCCTGCATGAAGGTCGTGGCGCCGCCGCGGCCGAAAGAAGTCCCCAAACTGGGAACGGTGGCGCTGTGTCAAATACGCGCCTGGTTCTCGATCTGGATGGCGCCCATCGCGGTGAACAGCTTCTTGATCAGGTAGTTCTCTTCGTTGTCCAGGGTCGCGCCGCCGAGCGCGGCGATGCCCTGCGTGCGGCGCAGGAATCGACCCTCCTCGTCCTTGTCCTCCCAGTGGGTGCGCCGCGCGTCGATCATCCGGTCGACGACCATGTCGGTCGCGGTCTCGAGATCGAGCGGCTCCCACTCGGTGCCGAAGGGCCGGCGGTAGAGCACCGCCGTCTGCCGGCCCGGGGCGTTGACCAGCTGCTCGCTCGCCGAGCCCTTCGGACACAGCCGTCCGCGGGAGATCGGCGAGTCGGGATCGCCCTCGATCTGGGTGACCCGCCCGTCCTTGACGAACACCCGCTGGCCGCAACCGACGGCACAGTACGGGCACACGCTCTGCACGACCCGATCGGCCGTCTCGGTGCGCGCGACGGTGGCTGCCGTGGCCGGCGACTTCACCGCCGAGCCGCGCCCCAGCCGGTCGGTGCCGGTGAGCTGGCGCAGCACGGGCCAGCCACGACGTGACTCACGACCGACCACGGTGCACCTCCTTGTCGATCACAGTACCCACGCGATCGTGCAACGATGCAGGCACCGGCCGTGTCCGATCAACACCCATTTGGGTGAGAAGTACCCATAGCTCGAACCCGGCGGGAGCGGGACACTTGAGACGTGAACCGACGGGGCGACGAAGCCGCGTACCCCGCCTTCGTCCGCTTCGGAGGCGAGCGCGGGCTCGCCGCCGACACGCTGGTGTCACGACGGGCTCTGCGCCTGCACGTCTACGCGGTGCTGGCCAGCATCGAGGCCGATCATGCCGGGCTCGTGACCGATGCCTACCTCGACGCCGTCACGGTCGAAACGTCGATCGACGCCTTCGAGCTGTGCACGGCAGGACTGTGGACGCGGATCGAGGACGGGTACCGCGTGCTCGACAGCGAGGTCACGCGCATGGCCAGCGAGGTGCACCGCCAGCTCGAGGAACTCTCCGGCCGGTGCCGCGACTCCGGGGGCCACGTACCCGACCCCGCGCATCCGGGGCTGTGCCGCAAGTGCGCCGTCCGGCTCGGGTAGGGCCTGCCTCAGCACGTAGGCAACCTCGGCGGCTCGGCATGCTCAACGGGTATCGGTGACCTTCGACAGGCCGCGCGGCCGGTCGGGGTCGACGCCGCGGTCGAGCGCGACCTGCCGGGCCAGGCGCTGCAGCGGCAGGATCTCGAGCACCGGCGCGAGCCGCTCCGGCACGCTCTCGTAGCTGACCGGAACGGCACCCGCCGGACCCACGCGCAGCACGTCCGCGCCCGTGTCGCCGAGCCGGTCGAGGGCGGCTCCGAGCGCGTCGCCGCCGCGTCCCGGCGAGGCGACCGCGATCACCGGCACGCCGGAGTCGATCATCGCGAGCGGCCCGTGCAACAGATCGGCGGCCGAGAACGCCTGGGCCGACAGGTAGCCGGTCTCCATGAGTTTCAACGCCGCCTCGCGAGCGGTCGGGTAGGAGAAGCCGCGCGCTGTGGTGATGAGCCGTTCGGCGAAGCGGTAGCGCTGCGCCACGTCGGCGATCCGGTCGGCGCTGTTCGCGCGCAGCGTCGCCGCGGCGGCCGCCGGGACGTCGACAGTGCCGTCCGCGCCGACGAGAAGCAGGTGCAGCGCGAGCAGTTCGGCCGTGTAGGTCTTCGTCGCGGCGACCGCGCGCTCGGCGCCGGCGCGGATGTCGACGTGCAGGTCGGCGGCCGCGGCCAGCGCCGACCCGGGGGCGTTCGTCACGGCGACTGTCAACGCACCGCACGCCCGTGCCGTCGTCAGCGAGCCGACCAGGTCGGACGAGCCGCCCGACTGGCTCACCGCCACGAACAGCACGCCGTCCAGAGCGGGCCGGGCGCCATAGACCGTCATCGACGAGGGCGACGCGAGCCCTGCGGGCAGACCCAGCTCGACCTCGACGAGGTACTTGGCGTAGAGCGCCGCGTGGTCACTCGTCCCGCGCGCCGCAAGCAGCACGAACCGCGGCGACCGGGCGCCGATCTCCTCGCGGACCGCTGCGATCTCGTCCCGGTGGCCGAGAAGACCCGCGAGCACGTGCGGCTGTTCGTCGATCTCGGCTGCCATCAGGGCGCCGGGCTGGGTCATCGAAGCTCCTCGTCGTGCGGGGTCAGCGGGCCTGACAGGATCGCAGGATGGCCGCGCGCATAGATCACATCGTCACGTCCGGCACGTTCAGTCTGGACGGCGGCACCTGGGACGTCGACAACAACGTCTGGATCGTCGGGGACGACGACGAATGCGTCGTGATCGACGCGGCCCACGACGCCGACGCGATCCTGCGCGCGGTCGACGGCCGGCGCGTGAACGCGATCGTCTGCACCCACGCCCACGACGACCATGTCAACGCCGCGCCCGCCGTCGCCGAGGTCACCGACGCGCCGATCCTGCTCAACAGCGCCGATCTCGTGCTGTGGCAGCTGACCCATCCCGAGCGGGAGCCCGACGGCGACCTCGCCGACGGCCAGGTCGTCGAAGTCGCCGGCACCGGGTTGCAGGTGCTGCACACGCCCGGCCACGCGCCCGGAGCGGTCTGCCTGCACGTACCGGCGCTCAACGTGCTGTTCAGCGGCGACACCCTGTTCCAGGGCGGCCCCGGCGCGACCGGACGGTCGTACTCGGATTTCGCCACGATCATCGATTCGATCCGCGACCGGCTGCTGACACTGCCCACCGACACCGTCGTGCACACCGGGCACGGCGACGACACGACGATCGCGGCTGAGGCGCCGCATCTGGACGAGTGGGTGGCCCGCGGTCACTGAAGCGGTCACTGACGCGGTCACTGAAGCGGTCACTGACGCCGGGCTCAGCCCTTGCCGGGGCCGTGATCAGTGTGATGCGGCGCCGGCCCGTCGCCGGGCTTCGGCTTCGGCTTCGGTCCCGGCCGCGCGTGCGCCGGACCGGGAGCGGGCTCGTGCGGGCCGGGCCGGTACCGCGGGCCGCCGCCGTGTTCGGCCTGAGCGGCCTCCGCGGCCCGCCGGGCGGCGCGCGCGGCCCTGCGCGCCGCGGCCTGTTCGGCTGCTCGTGCCGCGGCCTGCTCGGCTGCTCGTGCAGCGGCCCGTGCGGCGGCTCGTGCGGCAGCTTGGTCGGCACGATGCGCCGCCGCCCTGGCCGCCCGCTCGGCAGCCCGCTCCCGAGCCAGTTCGGCCTTCTTGGCGGCGGCGCTGCTTGCGGTGTCGAGGGCGAGTTGAGCGCGCAGCAGGTCACTCGACACCACCGCGATCGCGGTGGCGACCCGCGCGTTGAGCGCGTCGCCCACCTGGCCGTGGGCCTGCAAGGGGCCCAGCGTGCCGAGCGCGTCCGACAGGGCCTGCTGCGCGCCGTGGTAGTCGCGCACGGCGCTGCGCCGCGCCACCGTCGTGACGTCGGGTCGCAGCGCCGCCGGAGCGAGGGTCTCTAGTGTGTGCAGGTCGCGGCCCAGCCTGCCCGCGACGTGGGGGTAGGCCGAGGTGTCGGCGGCGGCAGCCGCAGGATCGGCCGTTCCGCTGCTGCCCACGATCGCGATCGCCGCGGCGGTGACGACGGCTGCCAGCCCGGCGGCGGCCCACGCGACGCGCCGCGGACGACGCTTGCGCTGCGACGTCGCGGCTGCCGGCACCGCCGAAGCGCGGGGGACGGCCCTCGTCAGGGCGGTGTCGCTGCCGGTAACGGTGCCCAGCGCTGCCAGACGTGCCGAAACCTGGCCGGCCGACGGGCGCTCAGCGGCCTCGCGGGCCGTCATCGCCGACAGCAGCTCGCGCCACGCCGGGTCGAGCCAGGTCGGGATCTCCGGGTCACGGTGCAGGCGCGCCACCGCGGCAGCAACGCCGTGCCCCGGGAACGCCGCCGCACCGGTGAGGCACTCGAGCAGCACCAGCCCCAGCGAGTACACGTCGCTCCCCGGGCCGATGTCGGAACCGGTCGCCTGTTCCGGGCTGAGGTAGTTCGCCGTCCCGACTGTCGTGCCGTGCACCGTCAGCCGCGTGCTGTCGAGCAACCGGGCGACGCCGAAATCGGTCAGCTTCGCGACGCCCGAATCGGCCGCGCCCATCAGGACGTTGGCCGGTTTGACGTCGCGGTGCACGACGCCGCGCGCATGGACGTAGGCGAGCGCTCCCGCGAGCTGCGTTCCGATCGCGGCCGTGCGTGGTGCGGTCAGCGGACCGGCGCCGAGCACGTGGGCGAGGGTCGTCCCGTCGACCAGCTCCATCACCAGGTAGGCGAACGGTGACAAGGGGTCGGACTCGTCGCGTCCGGCATCGAAGACCATCACCAACCCGGGATGATTCAGCCCGGCCAGTACCCGGACCTCTCCGCTGCGGCGTACGTCGGCGTCGGGGAGCACCTCGTCCTGCCGGAACACCTTGATCGCGACGTCGCGGGCGAGCAGGGTGTCGCGGGCGCGGAACACCCGGGCCATGCCACCGGTGCCGAGCAGATCGCCGAGCACGTACCGCCCGCCGAGCACGGTCGCAACGCTCGTCACCGTGAGCCGGTACCCATGCCGGGAATGCCCCAAACCGGCGATGCACGATCTCACCGCCCGCTAGGCTCGGCGGGCACGTGGCCGGTCGCAGCGACCCGACCGGTGAGTTCACGAGAGGTGACACATGAGCATCAGCCTGACCAAGGGCGGGAACATCTCGCTCACCAAGGAGGCTCCCGGCCTCAGCGCCGTCGTCGTCGGGCTCGGCTGGGACGCCCGCACGACCGACGGGCAGCAGTTCGACCTCGACTCCAGCGCGATCGCGTGCAACGCGGCAGGGACGGTGTTCTCGCCGCAGCACTTCATCTTCTTCAACAACCTGCAGAGCCCGGACGGCGCGATCCAGCACACTGGCGACAACCTCACGGGTGAGGGCGCCGGCGACGACGAGCAGATCAAGGTCAACCTGGCCGGATTGCCGCCGGACCTCGACAAGATCGTGTTCCCGGTGTCGATCTACGACGCCGAGACGCGCGGGCAGAGCTTCGGCCAGGTGCGCAACGCCTTCATCCGTATCGTCAACCAGGCCGACAACGCCGAGATCGCCCGCTACGACCTGTCCGAGGACGCCTCGACCGAGACGGCCATGGTGTTCGGCGAGGTCTACCGCGCCGGCTCCGACTGGAAGTTCCGTGCCGTGGGCCAGGGATACAGCTCCGGGCTGGCCGGGATCGCCCGCGACTTCGGCGTCCCGCTGTAGCGGGAACCGCGACACCCACCGGCACGTTTTCCGGCTAGGGCCCGCCACAAGCGGGCCGACCATGAGGAGGAAGCACGTATGAGCGTCAGCCTGAGCAAGGGTGGCAACGTCTCGCTCACCAAGGAGGCACCTGGCCTGACGGCGGTCAACGTCGGTCTCGGCTGGGACGCGCGCACCACGAGCGGCGCCGATTTCGACCTGGACGCGAGTGCGCTCCTCGTCGACCCGAACAGCAAGATCCTTTCCGACCAGTACTTCGTGTTCTTCAACAACCTCACCAGCCCGGACGGCTCGGTCGAGCACACCGGCGACAACCTCACCGGTGAGGGCGAGGGCGACGACGAGATGGTCAAGGTCAACCTCGCGGCCGTCCCGGCCGAGTGCGACAAGATCGTGTTCGCGGTGTCGATCTACGACGCCGAGACGCGCGGGCAGTCGTTCGGTCAGGTGCGCAATGCCTTCATCCGCATCGTCAACCAGGCCGGCGGTACCGAGATCGCCCGGTACGACCTGTCCGAGGACGCCTCGACCGAGACGGCAATGATCTTCGGCGAGGTCTACCGCAACGGGACCGAGTGGAAGTTCCGTGCGGTCGGCCAGGGTTACACGAACGGACTCGCGGGAATCGCCCGCGACTTCGGCGTGAACGTCGGCTGACGTTGCGGACGCCTGGCCCATGCTCCTGAAGACCTTCGGCGGCTCGCTCGTCGTCGCCGCCGTCGGCCTCGTCCTCGGTTACCTCTACGGCGGCGCGACCGGGCTCGCGGTGACCGCGATCCTTGCCGTGCTCGAGGTGTCGCTCTCGTTCGACAACGCCGTCGTGAATGCGACGGTGCTCGTGCGGATGAGCGCGTTCTGGCAGAAGATCTTCCTCACCGTAGGTGTTGCGATCGCCGTGTTCGGCATGCGGCTGCTGTTCCCGCTGCTGATCGTCGGCATCACCGCCAAGCTGTCGCCCGCCGAGGCCATTCGCCTGGCGCTGCAGAAGGGCAACCCCGACACGAAGGGCACCTACGGCTACCTGCTGCACCAGGCGCACCCGGCGATCGCTGCGTTCGGTGGCGTGTTCCTGCTGCTGCTGTTCCTCGATTTCGTCTTCGAGGAACGCGAGATCACGTGGCTGACCCCGATCGAGAAGGGCCTGGCGCGCATCGGCAAGCTCGACCAGCTGTCCGTCGTGGTGGCGCTCGTCGCACTGATCGTGAGCGCGTACACGCTGGCCCCCGACAACAAGGTGTCGACCGTGCTCGCGTCGGGCGGGCTGGGCATGGTCACGTACCTGCTCGTGAACGCGCTCGGCGAGTTCTTCGACGAGGGTGACGACGACGAGGGTGCAGACGGTGCGGCGGGTCCGTCGGTCAAGCAGGTCGTCGGCAGGGCGGCGTTCTTCCTGTTCCTCTACCTCGAAGTCCTCGATGCGTCGTTCAGCTTCGACGGCGTGGTCGGCGCGTTCGCAATAACGTCCGACCCGATCATCATCGCGATCGGTCTCGGCGTAGGCGCCATGTTCATCCGGTCGCTGACGGTGTTCCTCGTCCGGAAGGGGACCTTGAGCGAGTACGTCTACCTGGAGCACGGCGCGCTGTGGGCGATCGGCGCGCTGTCGGTGCTGTTACTGATGACGATCAAGTACGACGTCCCCGAGGTGGTCACCGGACTGATCGGCGTCGGCTTCATCGGTGCCGCGTTCGCCTCGTCCGTCTACCGCAACCGGCGCGCGGCGAACGAGGAACCGGTCGAGCTGGAGACGGCGGCGCGCTGATGCCGATCGACTACACGAAGCGACCCAAGCAGACGCCGGCAGCTCCCGCGGGTACGCCTGCGGCGGCACCGGCTGCATCCGGCCCGGTCGTGCTCACCAAGGCAGCGCCGGCCGTCTCGCTGGCCAAGACCAGCGGCGGCATCCTGCGCGTGAATCTCAACTGGAACGCGAAACCCGACAAGGCACGCGGGTTCTTCCAGAAGTCCGAACCGGGCCTCGACCTCGACCTCGGCTGCCTCTACGAGTTCAGCGACGGGTCGAAGGGGGTCGTGCAGGCATTGGGCAACGCGTTCGCGGCGCTCGACCGCACGACCCGCACTCCGATCATCCGCCTCGACGGCGACGACCGCTCGGGCACGGTGGCGACCGGTGAGAACCTGCTCATCGACCTGGCGCACGTCGAGCGCATCCGACGCATCCTCGTGTTCGCGCTGATCTACGAGGGCGCGGCGAACTGGGCTGCCGCCGACGGCGTGGCGACGCTGTTCCCGGCGGTCGGGCCGTCGGTCACGATCCGTCTCGACGATCCGCGCGACGGCGCTCGGATCTGTGCGATCGCGATGCTCGAGTCGCGCGGCGGCGCGCTGCAGGTGCACCGCGAGATCAAGTACATGAACGGCGGACAGCGTGCCCTCGACGAGGCGTACAACTGGGGCATGCGCTGGACCGCAGGGCGCAAGTAAGGAGTTATCGTGAGTGTCAGCCTGAGCAAGGGACAGAGCGTCTCGCTGGTCAAGTCCGGCGGCGGTGGCCTGACCCAGGTGCGCATGGGCCTGGGGTGGGACGCGGTCAAGAAGCGAGGCTTCTTCGGTTCGCGCAGCCAGTCGATCGACCTCGACGCGTCCGCGCTGCTGTTCGATGCGTCCGGGCAGCTCGTCGACCAGGTGTGGTTCCAGCAGCTGACCAGCCGCGACGGGGCCGTGCAGCACACGGGTGACAACCTCACCGGCGAGGGTGAGGGCGACGACGAGTCGATCCGGGTGCACCTCGACGGGGTCTCACAGGCCGTCCGGGCCATCGTGTTCACCGTGAATTCGTTCACCGGCCAGGACTTCTCGCAGATCGAGAACGCCTTTTGCCGCCTGATCGACGAGACGACCGAGGCCGAGGTCGCCCGTTATGACCTGTCGGGCAGCGGACGGCACACGGCGCAGGTCATGGCCAAGCTGTCGCGCGACGGCACCGGCTGGACGATGACCGCGATCGGCGCGACAGCCTCCGGCCGCACGTTCCACGAACTGCTGCCCACCATTTCTGGTTATCTGTAAGTACGGATTCATAAGGGAGCCACGTCATGTCCGAGCTCGATCTCGGTTCCACACCCACCACGTCGGCCGCGACGACGACGTCGGCGCCGGCCGCTGCCGGCGGGCTCGTGCTGGCGCCACCGGCACCCGTCCCCACGGTGAAGGAGGACGAGGCGGCCGGCGCCATCCCCGTCGACGACGCGACGAAGACGGAGCTGCAGCAGAAGGCCGCCGCGTTCGCCAACGAGCTGGCGTCGATCGACGTCCGTTCTCCGGAGTTCACCAAGAAGATCGACACGATCACGTCGATGGGTGACAAGGACCTTCGCGCGTCGGCGAGCGTGTCGAGCCGCATGCTCGACCGTCCCGCTGCAGTGATCAAGGCGAACAAGGGTGGCGGCGGCGCCGATGCGCAGACCCGGGTGGCGAACACGCTGGTCGACCTGCGCTCGACCGTCACCGAGCTCGACCCCAATCGTGCCGATCTCGCGGGAGCGAAGAAGATCCTCAAGTGGATCCCGGGCGGCGACAAGATCCAGCGTTACTTCGCGAAGTACGAGTCGGCGCAGTCGCACCTGAACGCGATCATCAAGTCGCTGGAGTCCGGTCAGGACGAGCTGCGCAAGGACAACGCGGCCATCGAGACCGAGAAGGCCAACATGTGGACCACGATGGGCAAGCTGAGCGAGTACCAGCAGCTTGCCGCGGCCCTCGACCAGGCGGTTACGCAGAAGATCGCCGAGCTCGAGGCGGCCGGGCGCACCGACGACGCGAACACGCTGAAGTCCGACGCGCTGTTCGCGATCCGCCAGCGGCGCCAGGACATCATGACCCAGATGGCCGTGTCGGTGCAGGGCTACATGGCCCTCGATCTGGTGCGAAAGAACAACGTCGAGCTGATCAAGGGTGTCGACCGAGCGCAGACCACGACGGTGTCGGCGCTGCGCACCGCGGTCATCGTGTCGCAGGCGCTGGCCCGCCAGAAGCTCGTGCTCGACCAGATCACTGCGCTCAACGAGACGACGTCCAACCTGATCGAGTCGACCTCGAACCAGCTGCGCATTCAGGGTGCCGAGATCAACCAGCAGGCCGCCAGCAGCACGATCGACATCCAGAAACTGCAGGCCGCCTTCGACAACGTGTTCCAGACGATGGACGCGATCGACACCTTCCGTGCCCAAGCCGTCGACTCGATGTCGCAGACGGTCACGGCGCTCGAGGGTCAGATCGAGCGGGCCAAGCCGTACCTGGAACGCACCCGGCGTGGCGAAGGTGCCGAGCAGACCCAGCTCCCGTCCTGAACGGCGCATTGAGTGACGTGGTTCCGCCGGGCCAATGAGCGCGCGCACGAGGAGCTGACCCCGCAGGACGATCCGAAGGACAAGCCGGAGGCCCTGCTCGCGTCGATGTTCGCGCTGACCCGTGAGATCAATGCCAATGCCGGCAAGCTCCCGGTCGAGGGCGTGGTCGTAGCGCGTCGCGTCCTCGACGTCGTCCGCGAGGTGATCGAGACCTCGGCCGAACGCGAGCTCGACGTGCACGCCGTCATCTCGATCCGGGGGATGCTCGAGGACTACCTGCCCACGACGCTGCGCGCCTACCTCGCCATCGACCCGTCGGTCGTCGACGTGCAGCGCCCGAGCGGACGCACGCCGGCCCAGTCCTTCATCGAGCAGCTGGACGTGCTGTGGGCCTCGGCGATGGATCTGCTCGACGCCGCCCGGGCGCACGATGCCGATGCGCTGCTGTCGCAGGGGAGCTTCCTGCGCACGAAGTTCAGCGGCTCGGACCTCGATCTCTAGAGTTGAAGCCGCTATGGCAACCGGAGTAAACGCTGGCCGACGCTTCGCGGGGCCGACCCGATCGATGCGGAACCGATCTTGGCAACGATGAAGCGCGGCGCGAACGTGTCGCTGACCCGCGAGGTGCCCGGCCTCAAGGGTCTGGTCGTCGGCGTGAAGTGGAACGCGGGATCGGAAACCGCACTGGCCGACAACATGACAATGGCGACGATCCTGTGCGGGCCGGACGGCCGCGCGCTGTCCGATCAGCACTTCGTGTTCTTCAACCAGCTCTCGTCGCCGGACCTGTCGGTGCAGCAGCTCGACGAGGCGCTCGGCGGTGACCAGGAGCAGGTCGAGATCGATCTCGGCTCCGTACCCGCGCAGGTGGAGCGCATCGTCATAGTCGTGTACGTCAACGAGGGGCCGGCGCAGAAGCGCACGCTGGGTCAGCTGCGCTCGTGCGTCGTGCGGGTGCTGAATCTCGACGGCAATGCCGAGCTCGTCCAGTCGGAGGAGCTCGCCACGCCGCTGCAGACCGAGACAGCGCTCGCACTGGGCGAGGTGTATCGCTACAACGGCGAGTGGAAGTTCAAGGTGCTCGGCCAGGGCTACTCGAAGGGCATTGCAGGCATCGCGTCCGACTACGGGTTGCAACTGTGAGCACTCGATCAGCACTAGATGACCACTGGCTGACAGCATGATCGCCGATGCACGCTTCGCCCCGAAGCGGACGGACCTACCGTGGCTGCGGCGCCGCCACGCCCCCCGCGCACGTCCCGAAGATCGTGCAGTTTCGCGCCCCCGGGCGGACGAGACTGCACGATCATCGCCGGGGTTGGGGGAGTTCATCTCGGGGCACGCGACCCATCACGCCCACGACACCCCGGCTGCGACACCGGCACCGGCACCGGCACCGGCGACGCAACGGACACCGACGCCGACACAACGACCGGTACCCCCCTCGACTTCGCCGCCGCCGGCTGCGCCGCCGGCTGCGCCGCCGCCGCGCCGCCCGCGCCGCCCGCGCCGCCCGCGCCGCGCAACCCGGCGCCGGTCTCGTCCTCGCTCGACCTCGACGCGCCGACCCCCTCACCGGCAGCCACTGTGCCGACCACTGCGCCGACCGCCGCCCCGTCCACCTCGCTCGACCTCGACGCGGCACCGCCGGCACCGCCGGCACAGCGCGCGGCGCCGCCGCCGGCCCGCGCGCCGCGACGGAGGCGTCTCGACGAACGCATCAAGCCCGGCGAGCGGTTCCTGATGAGCCCCACGGAGCCGACGGTCACGCTGACGCCGCTGCAGAGCGGCATCGGCACCCTGACCATCGAGGCGGCGACTTCTGCCGAGGTCGGTGACCTGCGGCTGGGATGCGTCTACGAGCTGACGTCGGAGCTCGAGATGACGATGCAGATGACCCAGGGCAACCGGTTCGCGCCGCCGCACTCGAAACGTCCCGTGCTCGTCGGCGGGCACGACCGGTTCGAACGGGTGCAGATGGATCTGCGCCAGTGCCGCGGGCTGCGCCGCCTGATCGTCTACGCGTTCTCGGAGCAGCGGCAACCGTTGCAGTGGGGCGGCACGCTGATCCTCACCACGTTCGGCGGTGAGCGCATCGAGATCTCGCTGGACGGGCTGCAGGGCGGCACGATCGCCGTGCTGGCGTCGATCTACCAGGTGCGCGGCGAGCTCGTGCTCCGCGCCGAGATGGAAACGCTGTTCGGCGACGTCCGGGAGGCCGCGCGGGCCTACGGGTTCGACCGGATCAGCTGGCTCGACGACCGCACCCCGGTCGAGTAGCCCGCCGTAGGCTTGCGGCCATGACTTCGACCACGCCGGATCCCATCGATGCCGTGTTGCGCAGCGACCATGCGGCGATCACCCGCGACGTGGCAGTTCTGCGTACCGACGCAACGGGTGCCGGCGACCGGTTCACCCAGCTCAGCGCGGACATCGTGCGCCACTTCGTCGCCGAGGAGCAGTACCTGCTGCCGGCCGTGCGGAAGCATCTCGACGGCGGCGAGCAGCTGTCCGATGACGAGTTCGCCGAGCACGAGCGCATCGAGAAGATCCTGCGCCGTCTCGACGACGACGACGACCAGCCTGTCGAGGTGACGATCGGTGAGCTCGAGCGGGCGTTGGCCGAGCACGCCGGGCGGCAGGAGTCGTCGCTGATCCCGCAGCTCGTCGCCGTCCTCGACGCCGACACCCTCGCCGAGCTCGGCGAGGGCGCGCTCGGCGCCGAGCAGCTCGCGCCCACCCACCCGCGGGCGTTCGTCCCGAAGTCGGCGACGCTGAGCAAGCTCACCAGCTGGATCGAGGGCCTCGTCGACAAGTCCGTCGGCTGAGCCCCGCGAGTGGTCATTAACGCCCCGAGTGGTCACTTATAGCTGACCACTCGCGCGACAAACGACCACTCGCGGACGACTAGGGGATGACGGCCCACCGCGCGGCCGGATCGACCAGCTTCTTGACCGTGCGCGCGTCGTGGAACTCGCCGATCGCCCGCATCTCCCACGGGCCTGCCGGCGTGCGCCGCAGCATCGCCATCAGCACCGCTGAGCGCGGCTCGGCGTTCGACAGGTCGTAGCGGACGAGTTCCTGACCGGTTGCCGCGTCGACGAGCCGGCAGAAGGCGCTGGCCACCTCGGTGAACTTCTGGCCGCCGAACGAGGTGATGGTGAAGACCAGGGTCGCGACCTCGGTGGGCATGTGCTGCAGGTCGACGTGGATCTGCTCGTCGTCGCCCTCGCCGGCACCGGTCAGGTTGTCGCCGCCGTGCCGCAGCGCCCCGCCGAAGTCGGCGAGGTGCGTGAACCAGACGATCGCCAACTTGCGTCCGGACGCGTCGAACCCGATCGCCGAAGCGTCGAGATCGATGCGGCGCCGCCCCGGTGCCGGATCCCATCCCAGGCCCATCGTCACCGCGGCCAGGGCCGGCGCCCCGGACTTGACGAGGCTGACGCGCGCCCCCTTGACGAGGCTGACCCGGCCGCCGTCGAGATTCGCGGCGGGCGCCGGCGGCGCCATCATGGGGGCCGGTGTGGCTGAGGGCGGAGCCGCCGGTGGGGGCGGTGGCGGCGGCGTCGGACCGGTCGCGAAGCCGGCATCGGCCGGTGGGGGCGGCGGCAGTGGTGCGGACGTCGGTGGTGCGGCTGGTGGCGGAGAAGACATCGGGGCAGGCGGTGGGGGAGGTGGCGGCGTTGGTGCCGGGGCCGCCGCTGGCGCCGGTGCAGGCGCCGCCGGTTCGTCCTGCGCCACCGAGATGCCGAAGTCGGTGGCCAGGCCCGCGAGTCCGCTCGTCCAACCCTGTCCCACGGCGCGGAACTTCCAGCCGCCGCCACGCCGGTAGAGCTCGCCGCAGTGGAACGCCGTCTCGTCGGTCGCTGACATCGCGAACGTGGCGAGTTCGGCACCGGTCGCGGCGTCGGTCACGACGATGCGGAAGTCGCGCACCTGCCCGAACGAGCCACCGTCGACCGACGCCGCGAGCACGACCCGATCGACCGACGCCGGCAGCGCTGAGAGCTGCACCTCGAGCGTGTCGCTGGTGCCGCTCTTGCCGGCGTGCCGGACGGCTCCGCTCGCATGCTGCGGCTGGTTGTAGAACACGAAGTCGTCGTCCGAACGCGACCCGTCCGCTCTCTCCGAGCAACAGCGCCGAGGCGTCGACGTCGGGGACGCCGGGGCCGCCCGTCCAGCTCAGCGTCGCCCGCACCGCAGGCGAGGCCACCGCGACGTTCGCGCCCTTCGTCAGCTCGGTCATCGCGTCGCCCTGCGATCGCTCATCGAATGCCGACCTGCCGGGCGGCCGGTTCGACGAGCTTCTTCACCGTGCGGCAGTCGTGGTACTCGCCGATCGCGCGCATGAGCCACGCCTCGCCCTGCTCGCGCCGCACGATGGCCATCAGGACGGCGGTGCTCGGCTGGGTGTCGGTCAGGTCGTAGGTGACGATCCGGCGGCCGGTCTCGTCGCTGAGGTCGGCCGACGCGCTTGCGAGGTCGGTGAAGGTGTGGCCGTGGAAGGAGTTGATCGTGAACACGAGGGCGTCGACCTCTCTCGGCATCGCCCCGAGGTCGACGAGGATGCGTTCGGTGGCGCCCTGCGCCCCCTCGCCGCGGGCGTCGCCGGTGTGCTGCAGCGCGCCGGTGAACTCGTTCTGGTGCTGGTACCAGACGATGGCCAGCTTCTTGCCGGACGCGTCGAAGGCGATCACCGACGCGTCGAGGTCGACGCTGAGCCGTCCAGGCGCGGGCTGCCACGACAGGTCGAGCATCATCCGGCGCAGCGGGCCGGTCGGGCCGGCGAGCGTGATCCGCTCGTTGCGCTGCAGGACGACCGGACCGGCGCCGGCTTCCGGTGCGGCCATCGGCGCTCCGGCTTGCACCGGCGCCTGCATCGGTGGGGAAAGCGGTGGCGCGAGCGGTGGTGCCGGTGGTGCGGACGCCGGGACGGGCGCCGGTGGCGGAGGTGGCGGTGGCGCCGTCCACGGCGCGGCCGGCGGCGGCGGGGTCGGCACCGGCGCTGCGGCGGGCTGGTCGAAACTCGGCGGCGGCGGGCTCCACGGTTCGGCTGGGGACGCCGGCGGTTCGATCGGCGGTTCGACCGGGGGCGGCGGCATCGGCGGTTCCACCGGCGCCGCGGCCGGCGCTGCGGCGGGTACGCCGATGTCCAGGGACGTGTCTGCCGCCGCCGGCGCCGCCGACGCTGCAGGTTCAGGCGGCGCTGCCGGTGCGGGCGGTGCAGGCGCCGCAGCAGGCTCGGGCGGCGCAGCAGGCTCGGGCAGCGCGGCAGGCTCGGGCGGCGCGGCAGGCTCGGGCGGCGCGGCAGGCTCGAACGAACCTGACGGCGCGGCGAAGGACGGCGGAGGCAGCACCGGCGCGGCCACCTGCGGATCGATGTCGGGCTGCGCATCCGGCTCCGAGTCGAGATCTGCGCCGCCGTCACCGACGTCGATCCCGAAGTCGGTCGCGAGACCCGCCAGCCCGCGCTGGTAACCCTGCCCGACGGCGCGGAACTTCCACCCGCCGTCGCGGCGGTACAGCTCGCCGGTCACGAACGCCGTCTCGTCCGAGGCGCTCATCGCGAACTGCGCGATGTCCGTACCGCTCGTCAGGTCCGACACCACCAGCCGCAACCCCGGCACCTGCCCGAACGACCCGCCGTCGGTCGACGCGGCCAGGGCGACCCGCTCGACGGCCGCGGGCAGCCCGGCGAGGTCGATGTCGACGACGTCGTAGCTGGCCGGCCCGGTCTGCTTCCCGGCGTGCTTCACGCGTCCGGACGAGTGCTCGGGCTGGTTGTAGAACACGAAGTCGGCATCGGATGCGACCCTGCCGTCGGCCTGCAGCAGCAGCGCCGAGGCGTCCACATCGGGGACGCCGTCGCCGCCGGACCAGAACAGCGTGGCCCGCACCTGGGGCGCGGTTACCGGCAGGTTTCCACCCTTTGACATCGAGGTCATTCCTGGATCGTGCCAGAGACGCGGCCCAGTCGGGCGTGCAAGCATGTGCCCGATGCGGCACTTCGACTTTCTGGACGACGACGACCGGGGGCGGTTGTTCCTGATTGCTCCCGAGTCGTTCGACGCATGCTCGGAGCGCGAGTTCCTCGGTGTGGCTCTCGGCGCGACCCTGTACAGCCCGGCCACCCGTCCCAAGCTCGCGGACGACATCGCGCGCCGGGCCCGCCAGGGAGTCACCAGCATGGTCGTGTGCCTCGAGGACTCGATCCCCGATCACGCCCTCGTCGAAGGCGAACGCAACGCGATCAAGCAGTTGCGGCACTACGCCGGCACCGCTCCGGACGGGCCACTCGTGTTCGTCCGGGTGCGCTACCCCGAGCAGATCCCGATGATCACGCGCGGGCTGGGTGCCGAGAACGGTGTGGTCACCGGCTTCGTGCTGCCCAAGTTCGACCCGGGCAATGCCCGGGCGTTCCTTCACGCCGTTGCCGAGGCGAGCAGCTCCGTCGGACGCCGCCTGTACGCGCTGCCGGTGCTCGAAACGCCCGAGATCGGACGGATCGAGACCCGGCTCGAAACACTGGCCGCGCTGCGCCAGGTGCTCGGCGACTACCGCGCTCACGTGCTCGCGGTGCGGCTGGGCGCCACCGACCTGTCCGGCCAGTACGGGCTGCGCCGGCTGCGCGAACACACGGTGTACGACGTGGCCCTGCTCGCCGCCGTCATCGGCGACGTCGTCAACTTCTTCGGCCGCGCGGACGACGGCTACGTCATCACCGGTCCGGTGTGGGAGTACTTCTCGGGCAGCGAGCGCATCTTCAAGCCGCAGCTGCGCGAGTCACCGTTCGCGCGCGGTGACGAACGCACCCTGCGCGCGGAACTCATCGCGAAGGACCTCGACGGGCTGATCCGCGAGGTGACCCTCGACCGCTCGAACGGGCTGACCGGCAAGACGGTCATCCATCCCACCCACGTCGCGGCGGTCAACGCCCTGTCGGTGGTCTCACACGAGGAGTATCGAGACGCGTGCGACATCGTGGACACGTCGCGATCGGGCGGGGTGTCGTCGTCGACGTACCGGAACAAGATGAACGAGAGCAAACCGCATGCCGTGTGGGCGCGGCGCACCTTGTTGCGGGCGCGGGTGTTCGGGGTGGCGCGGCCGACGGTGTCGTTCGTCGATCTGCTCGCGGCGAGCCTGCACCAGTAGATGAGCTGGGTCACCGAGAGATTCGGAGTCGAGGTGCACGGCGCCGACGGCCTCGTCGAGCTCGCACTACGACGCAACCCGCGGCGCGCGCACCTGCTCGTGTCGACCGTGCTGGGCAAGCACGTCCCCGCCGACCCGCGCATCGTCCACGAGGCGGGGCTGCGGCTCGGACGGGCCGTCGCCGAGCGCGTGTCGCCCGAGCTCGTCATCGGCTATGCCGAGACCGCCACCGGTCTCGGGCACTGCGTCGCGGAGGCACTCGACGCGCACTACCTGCACTCGACCCGCAGGGTCGTCGGCGGCGTCGCCACCGGCGCCACGTTCGAGGAGCAGCACAGCCACGCCACCGGACATCTGCTGCTGCCCGAGGATCCGGCGCTGCTCGCCCGTCCCGGTCCGGTCCTGCTGGTCGACGACGAGTTCTCGACGGGTGCGACCGCGCTGAACACGGTCGCCGCGCTGCAGCGGGTGCGCCCACGCGACCGATACGTGATCGCGGCGCTGGTCGACCTGCGGTCGGCGACCGACCGGGACGCGACGGCCGCCCGGGCCGCCGAGCTCGACACCTCGATCGGCGTCGTCGCGCTGGCCCACGGCACGGTCGAGTGGCCGCCCGACTTCCCGCGCCGCGCTGCCGAGTTCGTCGCCTCGTACCGGCCACCACTCGCACCCGATCGCGCGCGGGCGCGGGTGATCTATGTGCCGTCGGCGTGGCCGGACGGGGTGCGCGAAGGCGCCCGGCACGGGTTCGCGCCGGCCGACCAGCGCAGCCTCGCCGAGGCGACGCGGGCGCAGGCCGCAGTTGTCGACCCGATCGGCCCGCGGGTGCTCGTGCTCGGCACCGAGGAGCTGATGTACGCGCCTCTGCTCATGGCGCTCGAACTGGCAGCCCGTGTCGGCATCGACGTCCGGTTCTCGTCGACCACGCGATCACCCGTCGTCGCCGTGGACGCGCCCGGCTATCCGATTCGCAGCGCCGTCCGGTTCGACACCGACGAGGGGGAGCGCTACGCGTACAACGTCGCGGCCGGCTTCGACGACATCATCGTGGTGACCGACACCGCGTCGGTCGAGCTCGTCGAAGCGTTGCGCGCGGTCGCCGATCGCGTGCACGTCGTGCGCGTGCCGAGCTACCGGCCGGCGCTCCCGGAGCCGCTGCGCGGACCGGCGTTCGGCAGCTATGCACCGGACGAGGTCGACTGGCTGCTCACCGACCTGTCCGACGTCGACCTCGAGGCGCCGACCGAGGAGCGCGAGGAGGCCGTGCAGTCAGGCGGCGCGCACTATGCCGAGTCGTTGCCGATCGAGTACCAGCCCGACGCCGACTACCAGCAGTTGTTCGCCACGGCACTGCGACAGTCGGCGCCACGACTCGCCCACGCGGTCGGCGTCGTGACGGAACTGGTGCTCGACCGGCGCGGACCGCAAGTTGTGCTCGCGTCGCTGGCCAGGGCGGGGACGCCGGTCGGCATCCTCATGCGGCGGTGGGCCCGCTTCGCGCACGGCCTGGACGTGCCGCACCACGCGGTGTCGATCGTGCGCGCACGCGGTATCGACGAGGTCGCATTGCGTTACCTCGCCGCGCATCACGACCCGTCGCACGTCATGTTCGTCGACGGGTGGACGGGCAAGGGCGCGATCGCCCGCGAGCTCGCCGATGCCCTCGCCGGCAGCGCGTTCGGCGCCGACCTCGCCGTGCTCGCCGACACCGGATCGTGCGTCGATCTCTACGGCACGCGCGCCGACTACCTGATTCCCTCGGCGTGTCTGAACTCGACGGTGTCCGGTCTGGTGTCGCGCACGGTGCTCAACGAGAGGGTGCTGCGACCGGGCCAGTTCCATGGTGCGAAGTTCTACAAGGACCTCGCGCCCGCCGACGTGTCCGGTCAGTTCCTCGACGCGGTGTCGGCGTGCTTCGCCGACGTCGCGGAGGCGGTCGCCCGTGACTGGCCCGTGCTGCGGGCGAGCGACCGTACTCCGACGTGGGCGGGATGGGCCGAGGTCGAGCGGCTCGCGGCGCGCTACGACATCGACAACATCAACCTCGTCAAACCGGGCGTCGGCGAGACCACCCGCGTGCTGCTGCGCCGCGTGCCGTGGCGCGTGCTCGTGCGGCCCGATGCGCGCAACGAACTCGCGCATGTGCTGTTGCTCGCCGAGCAGCGGGGCGTCCCGGTCGAAGAGGTGCCCGACCTCGGGTACAGCTGCGTCGGGTTGATCCACCCGCTGCACCGGCTCGTCACGTGACGGTGTTGGTCGCGTCCGACCTGGATCGCACGCTGATCTACTCCCGGGCCGCGCGCGAGCTCGGCGCCGATGACCAGCCGGCCCGTTGCGTCGAGGTGTACGACGGGCAACCGGCCTCGTTCATGACCGAAGCCGCGGCGCGCCAACTCGGCGAGCTCGCCCGGGCGACGACGTTGGTGCCGGTCACGACCCGGGTGCTCGACCAGTACCTGCGCGTGCGGCTGCCCGGCCCGCCACCTCGGTTCGCGGTCGTCGCGAACGGCGGGGTGCTGCTCGTCGACGGTGTCCGCGATCGCGGCTGGTCGCGTCGGGTCGCCCGTGACCTCGCCGTGTCCGTCCCGCTCGAGACCGTCTGGACGCACGTGGCTCAGGTGTGCCGGCCGGAGTTCACAGCGAAGCTGCGCAATGCGTCGGACCTGTTCTGCTACGCCGTCATACGGCCGGGGAGGGTTCCCGACGGGTTCGTCGCGGAGCAGACTGCGTGGGCGCAGGGGCGCGGCTGGCGCACGTCCCTGCAGGGCCGCAAGTTGTACTGGGTGCCGGAAGGTCTGAGCAAGAGCGCCGCGGTGCGTGAGGTCGCGCAGCGCCTCTGTGCCGGGTACGTGCTGGCGGCGGGTGACTCGTTGCTCGACATCGATTTGCTGCTCGCGGCCGACCGCGGCATCCATCCCCGCCACGGCGAACTGTGGGAGCAGGGGTGGGCGGCGCCCACCGTCGCGACGACGGCGTCGAGCGGCATCGCGGCCGGCGCCGAGATCGTGCATTGGTTCAGGGATGCTGCAGGATCAGCTGTGCAGCACTGAACACCGGGAGCGGGCCGGTCTCCAGCATTCGTTCAACCGACATGACGATGCGAATCTTCGGTGTGTCCGCGTTGGTCGCGATCTTCGGTCTGGTGATCGCCGCGTTCTACGGCGGTCCGACCGCACTGGTGCTGACCGCGGTGCTGATCGTGCTCGAGGTGTCGATCTCGTTCGACAACGCGGTCGTGAACGCGACGATCCTGCAGCGGATGACCCGGTTCTGGCAGCAGATCTTCCTGACGGTCGGCATCGCCATCGCGGTGTTCGGCATGCGGCTGGTCTTCCCGTTGCTCATCGTCGGGCTGACGGCCTCGCTCGGACCTTTCGAGGCCGTGCGGCTCGCGCTCGACAAGGGCGACCCGGACACCCCGGGTTCCTACGGTTACCTGTTGCACCAGGCGCATCCGGCGATCGCGTCCTTCGGCGCGTTGTTCCTGCTCATGCTGTTCCTGGATTTCGTGTTCACCGAGCGCGAGCTGCACTGGATCCAACCCGTCGAACACGTCCTGGGGCGGATGGCACGCGTCAACAACATGTCGGTGCTGGTCGCGGCGACCACGCTCGCAGTCGGCGCCACCGCGCTGGCGCCGCAGGGCAAGGCCGCAACAGTGCTGTTCAGCGGGCTGCTCGGCCTCGCTGTCTACCTCGCCGTGGACGGGCTCGGCAGCTATTTCGAATCACGTATGGGCACAGACACCCAACACCTCGGGCCGTCGCGGCTCGCCCAGGCGACGGGCAGGGCGGCGTTCTTCCTGTTCCTCTACCTCGAGGTCATCGACGCCTCGTTCAGCTTCGACGGTGTCGTCGGTGCGTTCGCGATCACGTCCGACCCGGTGATCATCGCGCTGGGGCTCGGCGTCGGGGCGTTCTTCATCCGGTCCATCACGATCTATCTCGTGCGCAAGGGGTCCCTGGCCGAATACGTGTATCTCGAGCACGGCGCGATGTGGGCGATCGGCGCACTTGCGACCGTGCTCATGGTGTCGATCGGGCACGAGGTGCCGGAGTGGATCACCGGCGCGCTCGGCATCGGGTTCATCGGAGCCGCGCTGGCGTCGTCGGTCCACCGCAACCGCCGCGACGGTCGTGACGCCCGCATCCCCGCCGGCACCTCACTCGCGCGAGTGGTCACTTCTGGCGCGAGTGGTCAGCTATAGGTGACCACTCGGCGCGTAGGTGACCACTCGCGCAGAGCGTGACGCGGGTCAGCGCTTGCGCAGCCGCAGCACGATCACCAGCAGGACGAGCAGCGCCACGACGGGCGCGAGCCGCTTGGCGACGGCCGGGCCGGCGTGTTCGAGCAGGTCGATCGGTTCGACGTCGCTCGGGGCGAACGTCCGCGGCCCGGTCGGCGCGGGCTCGGTCGCGGGCTCGACGGCGGGCTCGGCTCGCGGGCTCGGTCGCGGGCTCGACGGCCGACTCGGTGGTGGGTTCGGTGGCACCGTTGACCGACGGCTGGTCGGCCGGGTCGGCGGCGGGGCTCTGGGGCGTGTCGGCGACGGGGGCAGATACGGCGGGGGCGGCCGAACTCGCGGCCGCGGTCTTCTTGGCCGCGGTGCTCTTGGCCGCGGCGCTCTTGGTCGGGGTGCTCTTGGTCGCGGCCTTCTTCGCCGGTGCGGCCTTCTTCGCCGGAGCGCTCGCCTTGGCGGCTGTGCTCTTGGCCGGCGCGGCCTGCTTCGCCGGGGCCGCAGCCTCTGTCGTCGCCGCAGCGGTCCCCTCGGCGGGGGAATCGCTTCCGGCACTGAGCTTGCCCGCCAGGCAGTCGGCGAACTGGCCGATCAGCTTGTTGCCGACATCGACCATCACCCCGCGTCCGAACTGCGCGGGCTTGCCGGTGATGTCGAGGTCGGTGACCACGTCGACCTTGGTCTGGCCACCCTGGTCGGAGAGCGAGGCGGTGACCCGGGCCGCGGCGGTGCCGTTGCCGCGCGCATCGCGGCCCTGGGCGTGGATGGTCGCGCGATGGGCGGCCTCGTCCTTCTCGACGAAGGACGCCTTGCCCTTGTAGGTGACCCCGATGGGCCCGAGCTTGACCTTCACCGTCCCGGTGAAGGCGTCGCCGTCGACACTTTCGAGCGCGGCGCCGGGCATGCACGGCGCGACCCGTTCGATGTCGAGCAGCACCTTCCAGGCGTCTTCGATGCCGACCGGAACGGTGAAGGAATGCTCGAGCTGCAACCTAGACTCCTGATGCCGTGACGACGGCCCGCTTGGTGAGTACGCGTGCCAGGTGCTCACGGTAGTCGGCCTTGCCCGACAGGTCACTGGGTGCGGTCGTGCCGTCCGCGGCGTGCTCGGCGGCGGCGCCGATCGCCTCGGCCGACGCGTCGGCGCCGGCGAGCGCGGACTCGACGGCGCGCGCACGCAAGGGTGTCGACCCCATGTTCGTCAGCCCGACGCGGGCCTGCTCGATCGATCCGTTCGACCGCTTCACCACCGCCGCGACCGCGACGATCGACCACGCCTGCGCCACCCGATTGAACTTCTCGTAGTGCGAACTCCACCCGTCCCCGAGCTTCGGCACCCGCACCGCGGTCAGGATCTCGTCCGGGGAGAGGGCCGTAGTGAGGTAGTCCTGGAAGAAGTCGGCGGCGGCGATGCGCCGCTCGCCGGACGGCCCGACCGCCACAAACTCGCAGTCGAGCGTCAGCGCGACCGCACCGAGATCACCGGCGGGGTCGGCGTGGGCGAGGGCGCCCCCGAACGTGCCGCGGTGACGAACCTGCGGGTCGGCGACCGTCGCCGTGGCCTGCGCGATGAGCGGTGCATGCTGCTGCACGAGCGTGTCATGCATGACGTCGTCGTGCGTGGTCATCGCGCCGATCACGATCGCGTCGCCGTCGTCGCGCACGCCCTGCAGTTCGGCGATGCGTCCTACGTCCACGACCGTCGACGGGTACGCGAGCCGCAGCCGAAGCACCGGGATGAGCGACTGGCCGCCGGCGAGCACCTTGCCGTCCTCGCCTGCCTCGCCGAGCGCAGTGACCGCCTCGGCGACGGAGGACGGCCGCACGTAGTCGAACGATGCGGGGATCACAGGTTGCCTCCTTCACCGTCGATGGTGGTCGTACTCGAACCGCCGTAGGCGTTGGTGCCCTGTTCGGCGCGCTCGGACTTCTCCTGGCCGTGGATCGCCCGCCACACCCGCTCCGGGGTGGCCGGCATCTGGATGTCGTTGACGCCGAACGGACGCAGCGCGTCGACGATCGAGTTGATCACCGCGGGCGTCGACGCGATCGTGCCCGCCTCACCGACACCCTTGACGCCGAGGTCGTTGTAGGTCGACGGCGTTTCGTTGCGATCGGTGACGAACGTCGGCAGGTCGGCCGCAGAGGGCAGCGTGTAGTCGACGAAGGTGCCGGTCGTCAGGTTGCCCGAGTCGTCGTAGACGGCCTCTTCGTAGAGTGCCTGGGCGATGCCCTGGGCCAATCCGCCGTGCACCTGGCCCTCGATGATCAGCGGGTTGATCGGCTTGCCGATGTCGTCGACGCACACGTACTTGCGGATCTTGGTGAAGCCGGTCTCGGTGTCGACCTCGACCGCACACAGGTGCGTGCCGTGCGGGAACGAGAAGTTCACCGGGTCGTAGGTCGCGTCCGCGTCGAGCGAGGGCTCGATGCCATCGGGCAGGTTGTGCCCGAGGAAGGTTGCGAACGCGATTTCACCCATGGCGACCGATGATCCGGGCGAACCTTTGACCGAGAACGACCCGTTCTCGAACTCGAGGTCGTCCTCGCTGGCCTCGAGCAGGTGCGCAGCGATCTTCTTCGCCTTCTCCACGACCTTGTCGGCCGCCTTCACGATGGCGGCGCCACCGACGGCCAGCGAACGCGAGCCGTAGGTGTCGAGACCCTTGGGCGAGCTCTGCGTGTCGCCGTGGATGATCTCCACGTCGTCGAAGCCGACGCCGAGCCGGTCGGCGACGATCTGGCTGAACGCCGTCTCGTGGCCCTGGCCGTGCGGGCTCGCGCCGGTGACGACCTCGACCTTGCCGGTGGCGAGCATGCGCACCGACGCGTGCTCCCATCCGCCGGCGCCGAACGCCAGCGAACCGAGCACACGGGACGGGGCCAGCCCGCACATCTCGGTGAACGTCGAGATGCCGAGGCCGAGCTGTACGGGATCCTTGCGGTCGCGGCGTTCCTGCTGCTCACGGCGTAGTTCGTCCCACCCGATGAGCTCGAGCGCCTTGTCGGTGGCCGCTTCGTAGTTGCCGCTGTCGTAGGTGAGGCCGGCGACGGTCGTGAAGGGGAACTCGTCCTTCGTGATCCAGTTCTTGCGGCGCACCTCCATCGGATCGGCGCCCAGTTCGTGCGCGAGCTCGTCCATGATGCGTTCGATCGCGTAGGTCGCCTCGGGACGACCTGCCCCGCGGTAGGCGTCGGTCGGCGTCTTCGTGGTGAACACGCCCTTGCTCACGAAGCGGTACGCGGGGAACTTGTAGATCGCGTTGTACATGAACGCCCCGAGCACGGGCACGCTCGGTCCGAACAGGCGGTTGTAGGCGCCCATGTCCGCGTACAGGTGGACGTCGAGGCCGGTGACCGTGCCGTCCTTCTTCGCGGTGAGCGTGATGTCCTGGATCTGGTCGCGTCCGTGGTGCGCCGACAGCAACGACTCGGAGCGCGACTCGTTCCACTTCACCGGCTTGTTGAGCGCACGCGCGATGAGGGTGCAAAGCACTTCCTCCGGCATGACGGCGATCTTGCCGCCGAAGCCGCCGCCGACATCCGGGGCGATCACCCGGATCTTGTGCTCCTCGATGCCGAGCGTGACACCGAGCAGCGTCCGCAGGATGTGCGGAATCTGCGTCGAGGTCCACATCGTCAGGCCGTCCTTGCTCGGCTGGACGACCGTCGCGCGCGGCTCCATGAACGCCGGGATGAGGCGCTGCTGGATGAACCGGCGCTTGATCGTGACCTCGGCGCCGTCGAGTGCCTCCTGGATCGGCGTACCGGTGCCGGCCGCGCCCGACTCGAACTCCCACGTGTAGATCAGGTTCGATTCGGTGCTCGGGTGCACGAGGTCGGCGCCGTCCTGGACGGCGGCCTCCATGTCGACGATCGCCGGCAGCGGGTCGTAGTCGATCTCGATCGCCTCGAGCGCGTCCTGCGCCTCGTTGCGTGAGCGTGCTGCGACGACGGCGACGATCTCGCCGGCGAAGTTGACCTGGTCGACGGCAATGCTCGGCGTGCCCGGGTTGACCAGCCCCTCAGGGGCCCAGGCGCACGGCAGGCTGCCCTGGGAGTCCTTCAAGTCCTGCCCCGTGAACACGCGCACGACGCCGGGACGGCCGCGTGCCTCGTCGGTGTTGACGCCGGTGATCTTGGCATGCGCGTACGGGCTGCGCAGCATCGCGAGATGCAGCATGCCGGGCAGCGTCATGTTGTCGGTCCACGACGTGCTGCCGGTGATCAGGCGGTGGTCTTCCTTGCGCTTGCGCGACTGGCCGATCTCGGCCGCGCGCCGGTCTTCGACCGCGGTCATGCGGGCTCCCCTCCGATTCGTGAAGCGTTCTTCTCGCAGCGAATTGGTGGGGTGCTCATGAGGTGGCTCCCGAGGTTGCGCCGGCGGCCTGTTGCACCGCTCGGACGATGTTCACGTAACCCGTGCAGCGGCACAGGTTGCCCTCGATCCCTTCGCGGATCTCGTCCTCGGTGGGGTTCGGGTTGTTCTTGAGCAGGTCCCGCGCGGCCATGATCATGCCGGGGGTGCAGAAGCCGCACTGCAGGGCGTGGTTGTCGTGGAAGGCCTGCTGCATCGGGTGCAGCGTGCCGTTCTCGGCCAGACCTTCGACCGTGGTGACGGCACCGCCGTCGGCCTGCACGGCAAGCACCGTGCAGCTCTTCACGCTGCGGCCGTCGAGATCGACGGTGCACGCGCCGCAGTTGCTCGTGTCGCAACCGACGACCGTCCCGACCTTGCCGACCTGCTCGCGCAGGTAGTGGACGAGCAGCGTGCGCGGCTCCACCTCGTCGGAATACGACACGCCGTCGACAGTCATGTTGATCTTGGTCATCGCGCCTCCAAGCCCGAGCCGGCAAGCACCGGTCACTCCCACCGGACGCTATCGCCATGTGACCGCGATTACGACGCTGCATTTACGTTGCAGCGGACGAGGATCTGCCTACGGCGCAGGCGATCCGCTGGTGCGGTGGATAGGGCCGTCGGTACGCCGCAACTGCGCTCCGGAACCGCCCCAGCGAGCCGCGACGATCTCGGCGGCGATCGACACCGCGGTCTCCTCCGGCGTGCGCGCCCCGACGTCGAGACCGATCGGGGCGTGCAGGCGTGCCAGCTCGTCCTCGGTCACCCCGAGCTCGCGCAGCCGCTTGACCCGGTCGTCGTGGGTGCGGCGCGAGCCCATCGCGCCGATGTAGGCGACGGGTTTGCGCAGCGCGAGCTCGAGCAGTGGGACGTCGAACTTCGGGTCGTGGGTGAGCACGCAGATCACGGTGCGCTCGTCGACCGCGGTGCGTTCGAGGTAGCGGTGCGGCCACTCGACGACGACCTCGTCGGCGTCCGGGAAGCGCTTCGTGGTCGCGAACGTCTCACGCGCGTCGCAAACCGTGACGTAGTAGCCCAGGAACGCGCCGACCCGGGCGACGGCCGCAGCGAAGTCGATCGCACCGAACACGATCATGTGCGGCTTCGGTGCGTACGACGCGACGAAGACCGCGATCTCGTCGAGGCGCCGTTCGCCGTGCTCGCCGTAATGCACCGTGGCCGTCGTTCCCTGTACGAGCAGCCCGCGCGCGTCGTCGCGGACCGCGTCGTCCAGACGGTCGCTGCCCAGCGATCCGTCGACCGAATCCGGACGCACCACCAGCCGCCGTCCGAGCAACTCGTCGGCGCCGCTGATGACCGTCGCGACGGCGACCGGACGGCCGTTCTCGATGTCGTCAGCAACCGAACCCAGTTGCGGGAACGTCTGCTGGTTCACCTGCTCGACGAAGATGTCGATGATCCCGCCGCACGTCAACCCGACCGCGAACGCGTCGTCGTCGCTGACGCCGTAGCGCTGCAACACCGGCGTGCCGTCGTCGCGGGCGGTCTCGGCGAGCGCGTAGACCGCACCCTCGACACAGCCGCCGGACACGCTGCCGACCGCCGTGCCGTCGGGACCGACGAGCATCGCGGCACCCGGCTGGCGCGGCGACGACTTCCACGTGCCGACCACGGTGCCGATGCCGACCGTGTCGCCCGCGGACCACCAGCGCGTCAGATCGTCGATGACGTCACGCACGGCCGATCACCTCCACAAGATGCCGCAGCGAATCGAGCGAGTGCCCGGCGATCAGCTCGTCCACATGGGGCAGGGCCGCCACCATACCTCCGGTGATCGGCGCGAAGCCGCGCTTGCCGCGGTGCGGGTTGACCCACACGACACGGTGGGCGAGCCGGGCCAGGCGCTGCATCTGCTCGCCTAGCAGCTGCGCGTCGCCGCGCTCCCAGCCGTCACTGGCGATGACGACGACCGAGCGCCGCGCCGTCCCGCGCTGGCCCCAGAGATCGAGAAACGCGCGCAGTGCCTCACCGAGCCTCGTGCCGCCGCTCCAGTCCGGGATCGCGTTGCCCGCCGCCGCCAGCGCGAGGTCGGGGTCGCGCAGGCGCAGCTGGCGGGTGATGCGGGTCAGCCGCGTGCCGAGTGTGAACACCTCGCTGGTGGCGGGCGCGGCGCGCACGGCCGCGTGCCCGAAACGCAGCAGCGCATCGGCGTAGGGCGCCATCGAACCGCTCACGTCGAGCAGCAGGACGAGCCGCCGCGGCTTCTCGCGCCGCCCGGTGTAGCGCAGCTCGCCGGGCTCACCCCCGTCGCGCAGCAGTCGTCGCACGGTGCGCCGCACGTCCACCCGGTCGTTGCCTCGCGGCGTGCGGCGCAGGGTGCGTCGCCTGCCCACGCGGGGCGCGAGCAGCGCGATCAACCGGTGGATCTCGTCGCGCTCGGCGCCGGTGAGCCCGGCCAGATCGCGGTGGCGCAGGATCTCGGCCTCACTCGCCGCCGTCCGCAGCACCTCGTCGTCCTCGCCGGATTCGTCCGCGGCGTCGCGGCGGTCGAGGTTGGCCACCGAGCTCAGTTCCTGCTTGCGCGCGACCTCGCGGCCGGCGGTCGGCAGCGACGGACGTGCGCCGCGGAACCACATGTCGAACAGCGCGTCGAAGCGGGGCAGGTCGTCCGGCTCGGAGCACAGCGTCACCCGGGTCGCCCAGTACACGTCGTCGGCACGGCCGAGATCGACCTGGTCGAGGGCGGACAGCGCCGTGGTGAGCCGGGCCCGGTCGGCGTTGACGCCGGCAGCGCGCAGCGCCCGGGCGAATCCGGTCAGCGACCCGACAACCTCCTCCCGAGTGGTCACTTATGCCGCGAGTGGTCGCTTATAGGTGACCACTCGCGGCACAAGTGACCACTCGCGGGACGGGGCGGACGGAGACGGGGCATGGCATCGCTCACTCGGTCACGCCAGCCGGGCCATGAGGTCGGGCAGGAGCTCGCGCTCCACCCGCAGCTGGTCCTCGTGATACTTGACCGCTGCGCCCAGGGTGGCGATCGCCCGGGTGCCGTCGAGGCGGTCGGCTCCGAGCACGTGCAGCGCCTGTGCCCAGTCGATCGTCTCCGCGACGCCCGGTGGCTTGAGCAGGTCGGCCTCACGCAGCCCGCCCACTACCGCGGCGACGTCGCGGGCGAGCCGGGTGCTGACCTCCGGGATGTGGCGCAGCACGATCTCGACCTCGCGCTCGAAGGACGGGTGCGCCACCCAGTGGTAGAGGCAGCGGCGCTTGAGCGCGTCGTGCACCTCGCGCGTGCGGTTGGACGTGAGCACGACCAGTGGAGGAGTGCTCGCGCTGATCGTGCCGAGTTCCGGCACGGTGACGGCGTAGTCGGCCAGCACCTCGAGCAGGAACGCCTCGAACTCGTCATCGGCACGGTCGACCTCGTCGATGAGCAGCACCGACGGCGATGTCTCGAGCGCCGCCAGGATCGGGCGCGCCACGAGGAAGCGCCGGTCGTACAGCGAAGCCTCGAGCGCTTCGCGGTCGGCGGACGTGAGCGCGTCGCCGGCAGCGCGCAGGTGCAGCACCTGCCGCGGGAAGTCCCAGTCGTAGAGCGCCTGGCTCGCGTCGATGCCCTCGTAGCACTGCAGCCGCACCAGCGGCGCGTCGGTGATCTTCGCAAGCGCCTGGGCGAGTGCGGTCTTGCCGACCCCCGGGTCGCCTTCCAGGAACAGCGGGCGTGACAGTCGCAGCGCGAGGTAGGCGGCGGTCGCGAGCCCGTCGTCGGGCAGGTAGCCCACCTCGTCGAGCGCGGCGGCCACCGCGGCGGGATCGGCGAACATCACTCGGGCTCCCCGCGAAAGTGCGCAGCGATCTGTGCGGAGCGGTTTCGTGCGGTGTCCGTCATACGACGAGCATCCCCCGCATACTCGTGGTTGTGCCACTTGCCCCGCACCGCGTCGCGGCAGCAGTGCTGGCGGCCGGATCCGGAACCCGGATGGGGCGCCCCAAGGCCGAACTCGTGGTGGACGGGCGACGGCTGCTCGACCGCGCCGTGGCGGTGCTGCACGAGGCCGGGTGCGATCGCGTCATCGCCGTGGTGCGCGCGGGCACCGAGGTGGTGGGCGCGCACACCGTCGTCAACCCCGACCCCGACCGCGGCATGCGCTCGTCCTTGGCACTGGCCGTCGACGCCGCACCGCACGACATCGACGCGCTCGCCGTGCTTCTCGTCGATACCCCTGGCATCGACGCCGACGCCGTCCGGACGGTGATCGCGGGGTGGCAGCCGGGCCGGATCGCCGTCGCGCGGTACGGCACGAGGCGCGGGCACCCGACCGTGATGTCGCCGCAGCTGTGGCGCGAGGCCCTGGCCGGCGCGGAACCCGACGAAGGTGCCCGCGCCCTGCTGGCCGACCGTCCGCACCTGGTCGACGACGTCGAGGTGCACGGTGACGCCGCCGACCTCGACACCCCGTCCGATCTTGCCGCGTGGGAGCACCATTGACGTCATGCGCAGCGATGCGTGGATCAGCAGCCCGGACGATGCGTGCCGTATCGAGGTCGTCACCGCCGAAGCCGCACTCGCCGGGGGCCTCCTCATCTCGCTCGCGCACACGTTCGGCCGGGTGAGCTTTGAGAACGGCTACAGCTGGTTCGGCACGCAGAAGGCAGCGCTGGTCCCGTACACGTTGAGCATGCTCGTCGCGGCCGGACTGCTGGCACGCGCCGCCCCGATGACGCACGGCCCGACCCGGGCGTTGCTCCGGCTCATGGCGCCGGCCCTGGTGGGCCTGACGATCACGCCGTACAGCGTGAGCGGGCCGTTCAACGCGGTGCACATGACGCTGGGATCGCTGCTGTTCGTGGCGCAACTCGGCTGGACGCTGTGGCTCTCGATCACGACGCGTGAGCGTCGCGACGCGTGCTTGTTCGCCGCCGAGTTCGCCGGCGGTCTGGTGTGCTTCACCTCGGTGCTGGGCTACGACACCGCGATGCTCTGGGGACAGATCGTCTTCCAGATCGCGTTCTTCGCCGCCCTCTCGGGTGCCGCGTCGATCAGCCGAAGCCGCGGGAATCCTGCTTCAGCGCCGTATCGACACTCAGTGCCGACGCGACGACCAGCAGCCGCAACGGGTCTTCCAGCTGCCGGTGGATCTGCACGACGTAGTTGTCCGCAGTCGTGAACATGGTCTTGGCGAGGCCCTCCCACGTCTTGGTGATGCGGGCGACCTCGGTGCCCGTGTGGTCCTCGATGCGGAAGTTCCAGGCCCGCCAGTTCTCGCCCTGGATCAAGCCGTAGGTGCGTCCGCCCGACTCGAGGCCGAAGCGGATCTTGCCGATCGCGTTCTGCTGCACGATCTGGCCGACCTCGTTGCCCGCCGGGTCGCTGACCACGATGCGTGACTTGATCACCTTGGCCGGACGGGTCAGGCCCAGCAGCACGTTGCCGTTCATGTCGACGATCTGCAGCTGGTGGGTCATGTACTGGTCGAGCGAGGTGAGGAACCGGGCCGCTTTCTTCAGCTGGCTCTGCCCGACCTCGCGCACGGCAGCGAGCTGGCGGGCGTTCTGGTCGTAGATCGCGTACTCGTTGTTGATCTCGATCAGCTTGGCCTTCTGGTTCACGACGAGCACCGGCTCGGTGAAGATCGATCCACCGCCCTGGAACGCGGCGACGCCGGCCTGGCCCGCCCGCTGCACGTCGCGCTGCACCTTCTCGGGTGCGCGGTCGACGGTGGGGACGTGACCCTGGCCGACCGGCGGGTCGATGAAGGTCTGCCCGTTGGACGAGACGTGCTCGGTCCACTGGGTGCCGTCGTAGTAGCGCATCTGGTGGCGCCCGAGCGGATCGGCGTACCAGCCGGCCGGCGAACCGGACGGCGACTGCGGCTGCTGCTGTTGGGGCGGTCCGTAGCTCGTCATGGCGGTGATCCTAAGGGCGCGAGCTGTCCGCTGCCTGGGTCAAATCGGACGGATTCCTGCGATGTGGCGCTGGGCGAGCGCCGGGTAGTGCTGCGGGTTGAGGTCGACCCACATCTGTGCCGGCGTGCCCTCGAGTGGGCGCTTGACCACCGCCGGCGCGCCGGCGGCGAACATCCCGGGCGGAATCCGCATCCCGGGCGACACCAGCGACAAGGCGGCGACCATCGACCGCGCGCCGACGCGGGCCCCGTCCAGGACCACGCAGCCGTTGCCGACCAGCGCCTCCTCCTCCAGGACCGCCCCGTGGACGATGCACTGGTGGGCGACCGTCGCGCCGGGGCCGATCTCGGTGGTGACGCCCGGGGACGAGTGCAGCACCGACCCGTCCTGCACGTTGCAGCGGGCCCGCAGCACGATCGGACCGTCGTCGCCTCGCAGCACGGCGCCGTACCAGACCGATGCGCCGGCTTCGATCGTCACGTCGCCGACCACGGTCGCGGTCGGTGCGACGAACGCGTCGTCGGCGATGGTCGGGCGGCTGCCCTCGAACTCGAACAGCGGCATGCGATCAGACTGTCAGACCGACGTCCGCGCGCATCAACGTGGCGGGCGTGACGCCAGATCGGCGCAGCTCCGGTCCGCGCTCCACTCCGCGTCGATGCGCGTCTTCGTGGCGCCGGTCGCCGGGACGGGCACGCCGCGCTCGTCCAGATGCGACGGTACGAAGTGGGCGCGCACGACCGAGCTGCGGTGGAAGGTCAGGGTGAGCACTCCGTTGTCGTCCTGGTTGTTGCCGAACGACATCCACCAGTAGTAGTTGCCGAGACCGTAGGCCACGTAGGTGCCGTCCGGCTTCCACCCCGCGCCCTGCAGCACGTGGGCATGCGTGCCGATGACCGCGCTCGCGCCGGCCTGCGCGAGTTCCTGCGCCAGCGTGGTCTGGTCCGACGACGGGCAGGTCGTGTACTCGATGCCCCAGTGCACGTAGACGATGACCACGTACCCGGCGCGCCTGGCCGCCCGCACGTCGCGCTCGAGCCGGGGGTAGTACGCGTTCGCGACACCGGGCTTGCCCGGGCCGGCCGAGAACAGCGACAGCGTGGTCTCGTCCTTCACCTGGTCGGCGGCGAAGATCGCGACCTTCACTCCGTGCAACGTCGTGCGGTACGGCGCGAACGCCGCGTTCTCGTTCGGCCCGATGCCGATCACAGGGAAGTGATAGTGGTTGATGGCGCTGAACGTGTCGCGCAACCCCGGCAGTCCGTAGTCGGCACCGTGGTTGTTCGCCATGGTCGCGACGTCGATGCCGGCATCGCGCAATGCGCTCAATGCGACCGGCGGAGCGCGGAAGGTGAACTCCTTGCTCTGCTGGATGCCGCCGTTCGTCACCGCCGTCTCGAGATTGACCATCGTCAGATCGGCGCGCCGCAGCTGCGGAGCGGCCTGTGCGAACACCGTCGCCGGATCGCGGTCGAGGCGCGCGCGGGTGCGGTCCATGAAGTTGACGTCGCCGGCGAACGCGATCGTGAAGACCTTGGAGGGCACCGGGGGCCCGCCGTGCGGGATTGTCGACGGACTGCTGCTATCGGACGAAGATGTAGCGCCGAGCGATCGAGGCTGTGACACCGTCGGCTTGCCCGGAGAGCCCGAGGACGTGCACGCGCCCAGACCGAGCGCGACGCTCGTGATGAGGCCGATAACCAGTCGGGAGCCCACGCGCATCGCACTAGCATTCCTCATGACGGGCCGCCCGGCCCGTCGCCCACATCGCAGGGAGTTCCCGTGTCCGCCAGCACCGTCCCGTCCACACCTGTCCTGCCCATCAGGGTGGCGGCCGGGACGACGGCCGCGGACGCGCTGCGTGAGGCGGGCGTGTCACTCAACGGGCGCGACGGCGCCGTCGTCGTGCGCGATCCGGACGGCGTGCTGCGCGATCTCGCCTGGGTGCCCGAGCAGGACACCGACGTCGAGGCCGTGCCCGCGTCCTCGCCCGATGGGCTTGCGGTACTGCGGCACTCGACCGCGCATGTGATGGCCCAGGCGGTGCAGGAGCTGTTCCCCGGCACCCTGCTCGGCATCGGCCCGCCGATCGCCGACGGCTTCTACTACGACTTCCTCCCGCAACGCCCGTTCACCCCGGACGATCTCGCGGCCGTCGAGAAGAAGATGAACGACATCGTCAAGGCCGCACAGCGGTTCTCGCGGCGGCCGATCGATGACGAGGAGGCGCGTAAGGAACTCGCCGACGAACCGTTCAAGCTCGAACTCGTCGGATTGAAGGGCTCCGCGAACGAGGAGGAGTCGACCGAGGTCGGTGCCGGCGGGCTGACCATGTACGACAATCTCGACGGCCGCACCGGCGAGCGGGTCTGGACCGACCTGTGCCGAGGGCCGCACCTGGCCACCACCAAACGCATTCCCGCCTTCAAGCTGATGCGCAGCGCGGCGGCGTACTGGCGCGGCAGCGAGAAGAACCCTCAACTGCAACGCATCTACGGCACCGCGTGGGCGTCGCGCGACGACCTCAAGGACCACCTCTACCGGCTCGAAGAGGCCGCCAAGCGTGACCACCGCAAGCTCGGCGCGGAACTCGACCTGTTCAGCTTTCCTGACGAGATCGGGTCCGGCCTGCCGGTGTTCCATCCGAAGGGCGGGGTGCTCAAGCGCGAACTCGAGGACTACGTGCGCCGCCGTCACATCGAGGAGGGCTTCGAGTACGTCGGTACCCCGCACATCTCGAAGGAGGGCTTGTTCCACACCTCCGGGCACCTGCCGTACTACGCCGACACGATGTTCCCGCCGATCGAGGCCGACGCGGGTCGCATGTATCTCAAGGCCATGAACTGCCCGATGCACAACCTGATCTACCGCTCGCGCAACCGCTCCTACCGCGAGCTTCCGCTGCGGCTGTTCGAGTTCGGCCACGTGTACCGCTACGAGAAGTCCGGGGTGGTGCACGGTCTGACCCGGGTGCGCGGTCTCGAGATGGACGACTCGCACTCCTACGTCACGCCCGAGCAGGCGCCGGACGAGATCAAGCACCTGCTGAACTTCTGCCTGAGCCTGTTTCGTGACTTCGGCCTCGACGACTTCTATCTCGAACTGTCGACCCGTGACGACAAGAACACCGAGAAGTTCATCGGCACCGACGAGGAATGGAGCGCCGCGACCGCCGTCCTGGAGCAGGTCGCGCGCGACTCGGGCCTGGAGCTCGTTCCCGACCCCGGCGGCGCCGCGTTCTACGGGCCGAAGATCTCTGTCCAGGCACGCGACGCGATCGGCCGCACCTGGCAGATGTCGACCGTTCAGTACGACTTCAACCAGCCGCGCGGCTTCGAACTCGAGTACCAGGGCGCCGATGGCGAGCGGCACCGTCCGGTGATGATCCACTCGGCGAAGTTCGGCTCGGTCGAACGCTTCATCGGTGTGCTCACCGAGCACTACGCGGGCGCCTTCCCGGCGTGGCTGTCGCCGGTGCAGGTGATCGGCATCCCGGTGACCGACGAGCAGGACGACTACCTCTACGACGTTGCGGCGCGCATGAAGGCCCGCGGTCTCCGCGTCGAGATCGACACGTCGGATGACCGCATGCAGAAGAAGATCCGTTCGGCACAGAAGGCGAAGGTGCCGTTCATGGTGATCGCCGGAGCGACCGACGCCGAGGCGGGCGCGGTGTCGTTCCGTTACCGCGACGGCTCGCAGCGCAACGGCATCGCGATCGACCAGGCGATCGACGAGATCGCCGACTTCGTCGCGAGGCGCGTCAACTCCTCGCCGACCGCCGAGCTGTATGACTGAGTCGAGCGACGACTTCGCCGGCGAGCCCGACGGCTTCGGCCGACTCTGGACGCCGCACCGGATGGTCTACATCAAGGGCCAGGACAAGCCGGCGAGCGACGGGGAACACGACTGCCCGTTCTGCACAGCGCCGAAGCGCAGTGACGAGGACGGACTGATCGTGGCGCGCGGAACGCTCGTGTTCGCGGTGCTCAACCTCTACCCGTACAACTCGGGGCACCTGATGGTCGTCCCGTACCGGCACGTGTCCGACTACACCGATCTCGACGGCGCCGAGACGGCCGAGTTCGGCAGCTTCACGCAGCGGGCCATGACGGTGCTGCGCGCGGTGATGACGCCGCACGGCTTCAACATCGGCATGAACCAGGGAGTGGTCGCCGGTGCCGGCATCGCCGCGCACCTGCACCAGCACGTCGTGCCACGGTGGGGCGGCGACACCAACTTCATGCCGGTCGTCGCACACACCCGGGTGTTGCCCGAACTGCTGTCCGACGCGCGTGCCGACATCGCGCGGGCGTGGGGCGATTAGGCCTCGCTAGGTTTGGCGCATGGCCCTGCATCTGCGCGGTGTGTTCCTTCCGGACGAGACCGAGCGCGACGCCTGGCTCGTCGACGGCCGGCTCACCTTCGACCGGCCGGGCGGCGACGCCGACACGATCGCGGCCGGCGGCTGGGTGCTCCCTGGCTTCGTCGACGCGCACTGTCACATCGGGCTGTCGCCGATCGGCCACGAACCCGATCCGGACGGCCAGGCGAGGCAGGCGCGCATGGACCGCGACGCCGGCGCGTTGTTGCTGCGCGACGCGGGCTCGCCGGTCGACAACCGTTCGGTGCAACAGCGCGAGGACCTGCCCCGGCTGATCCGCGCCGGGCGGCACATCGCCCGTCCCAAGCGCTACATCCGCGGCCTCGGCATCGAGGTCGAGCCCGACGGCCTGGTCGCCGAGGTCGAGCGTCAGGTGGCGGCCGGCGACGGCTGGGTGAAGATCGCCGCCGACTGGATCGACCGTGACCTCGGCGATATCGCGCCGGTGTGGCCGGACGAGGTGCTGGCGGAGGCGATCGCCCGTGCGCACGAGCTGGGCGCGCGTGTCGCCGCGCACGTCTTCGGTGAGGACGCACTGCCCGGCCTGCTTGCGGCGGGACTCGACTCGATCGAGCACGGCTCGGGCCTGACCGACGAGCTGATCGCGCTCGCCGCCGAGAGCGGCGCGGCCGTCGTCCCGACCCTGATCAACATCGACAACAACCCGTCGATCGCCGCGAGCGCCGAGGCGAAGTTCCCGACGTACGCCGCCCACATGCGCGCACTGTTCGCGACCTCGCGCGACCGGATCCGGCATGCGTGGGAAGCGGGCGTTCCCGTCTACACCGGCACTGACGCGGGCGGCTCGCTGCCGCACGGGCTGATCCGCGACGAGATCCGTGCCTTGATCGGTGCCGGCATCCCGCAGCCCGACGTCATCGCCCAGGCGTCCTGGCGCGGCCGTGAGTGGCTGGGCCTGCCCGGTCTGGACGAGGGCGCGTTCGCCGATCTCATCGTCTTCGACACCGACCCGCGCACCGATCTGAACGCGATCTTCGACCCGCAGCGCATCGTCCTTCGGGGTGCGGTTGTCGCGTAGCCGACTTCGACCCTCTATCGGTCGTGATCCACCTGAGATCACGGCCAGTACAGGGTCAAAGTGGGGACGAGCGGCACGTAAGGTTGATCCACGTGCCAGCGGCTTCGACCCCCACGTGACGAGAACCCTCCGATGACTTCCTTCGCCCCTGCGGCGAGCCTGCGGCTCGTTGCCGCACGTCCGGCCGTGCGCGGTTGGGTCCTCGCCGCGACGGTCTACTTCCTCGCGGTGTTCCATCGCAGCTCGCTCGGCGTCGCGGCCCTGCTCGCCGAAGACCGCTTCGGCATCGGCGCCGCGCAACTCGGGACGTTCGTGCTGTTGCAGATCGGCGTGTACGCCGCCATGCAGATCCCGACGGGCGTGCTCGTCGATCGGTACGGGCCGCGCCGGCTGCTCGTCGCCGCAGCCGCCCTCATGGCCCTCGGCCAGCTGCTGTTCGCGCTGGCACCCTCGTTCGCGCTCGCGCTGCTGGCACGTGCGCTGCTCGGTTGCGGTGACGCAATGACGTTCGTGAGCGTGCTGCGCTACGCGGCGCCGCGCTTCAGCGCCCGACGCTACCCGGTGCTGGTGGCGCTCACCGGCACGGTCGGCACGGCCGGCAACGTGCTTGCGACTCTCCCGCTGGCTGAACTGCTGCGCGTGCTGGGCTGGACCGCGAGCTTCTCGATCGCCGGCGTGCTCTCACTCCTGGCAGCAGTCGCTGTCTGGATGCTGCTCGACGACAAAGCCGTGGCACCGGTTCCAGTCCGCTCCGCGACCCAGCTTCGGTCCGGCGTCGCGGCGGTCTCGCGCCGGGTCGCCGACGCGTGGGCCCTGCCGGGCACGCGCCTCGGCTTCTGGGCGCACTTCGCCTGCATGGCCTCGGGACCAGCGTTCGGCATGTTGTGGGGACTTCCCTACCTGGTGCAGGGCGCCGGCTTCGCGTCCTCGGGGGCCGGGCTGATCCTGATGGTCAGCGTGCTCGTCTGCGGTGTCGCCGGTCCGGCGGTGGGATGGTTCATCGCCCGGTGGCCGAACCTGCGCATCGCCGGGGCGTTCGGCGTGTGCGCGACGACGGTCCTCGGGTGGCTGCTGGTCGTCTTCGTCCTCGGCGCGCACCCGCCCCGGCTCTTCGTCGCGGTGCTGTTCGTGATCACCATGATCGGCGCGCCCGCGTCGATGGTGGCCTTCGCCCTGGCACGCGATTACAACTCGGCGCGCATCATCGGAACGGCGTCCGGCGTGGTGAACGTCGGTGGCTTCGTCGCCACCGCCATCGTGGCCGTGGCGTTCGGTGCGGTGCTGACGATGCTCGGCTCCACCTCGCCGCAGACCCTGCGCTGGGCGCTGCTCGTGCCCGTTGCCGTGCAGGCGTTCGGCATGCTGCGCGTCCTCGTGTGGGCGCGCCGATTGCGCACCACCCTCGTCGCCAGACAACGGGACGGGATCACCGTTCCGGTGCGCGTCCAGCGCCGATTCTTCTGGGACGAACAGTGGCCCGAATCGGCTGCGAGCTAAGGAATAACCCTCCACCAGAGGTCTGGATATTGGGGGTTGCGGGCGTTCAGCGGAGCGGGTAGAAATTGCATCACGCCGCTCCGCAAGGAGAGGCGGGACACGGACAAGAACCGACATCGGCCGCGGGGTCAAACCCGAGGCAACCGCAGGTGACGATCGCGGGAGTCGAGGAGAGTTCGTGTCGGCACAGGACGTCACGCCTGAGCCGACCGTGGGCCTCGGCGAACTCATACTTCGCCGAGGCCCACACCTTTCTAGCAAGGTGTACCCACCGCGAGCGGTAGGCACGCCGTCCATGGTGGCGCAGCCCACGGATCGGCACCCGGACACCGGTTGAACGGCAGTGATCGGTTCGGCCGCCAGTGGTCGGTTCCCACCGACCAGTGGGGCCGAGACCGACCACTGTCGGGGCGCGACCTCAGCCGAGTCCGTTGCGGGAGATGACGTCGGCGTACCAGCGCGCGGAATCCTTGACGGTCCGTTCGCCGGTCGGGTAGTCGACCCGGACGATCCCGAATCGCTTCGAGTACCCGTGACCCCACTCGAAGTTGTCCATCAGCGACCAGCAGAAGTAGCCGCGCACGTCGGCACCGGAGTCGATCGCGTCGAGCACCGCACCGATGTGGCCGTCCAGGTAGGCGATGCGGTCGTCGTCGTGCACCGTGCCGTCGTCGGCGACGACGTCCTCGAACGCGGCGCCGTTCTCGGTGATCATCATCGGCGTGCCGGGGTAGTCACGCTGCACCCGTTGCAGCAATTCGGTGAAGCTGCCCGGCTCGACGCGCCAGCCCATCGCGGTGTACGGGCCTTCCTGCGGGAGCGAGACGGCGAGATCGGTGCCGGGGTACGCGGCCGGTCCGTCGGTGGCGTGCGGGTCGCTCGCCGTGCGCGACTCGATCTCGGCGAGCAGTTCCGGCGTGGCCCTCCCGACGAGGGCGGGGGAGTAGTAGTTGACGCCGAGCACGTCGATCGGCGCGTTGATCAACGCCGTGTCGCCGTCGCGGATGAAGCTCCAGTCGGTGATGTGCCGCAGGTCGTCGAGCACGTCGCTCGGGTAGCTGCCCCGCAGCATGGGATCGAGGAACACGCGGTTGCTGATGCCGTCGACGTGGCGCGCGGCGTCGGCATCGTCCGGTCCGGCGGCGCGGACGTTGGCGAGGTTGAGCGTGACGGACATCCGCGCCGCCTCGCGTGCCTCGCTGCGCAGAGCCTGCACGCCGAGGCCGTGCGCCAGGTTCAGGTGATGCACCGCGGCGAGTGACTCGGCGTTGCTGCTGTGCCCGGGCGCGTGGGCCCCGGCAGAGTAACCGAGGTAGGCCGAGCACCACGGCTCGTTCAGCGTGGTGAACACGTCGACGCGATCGCCGAGGGCGCGTCCGACAACCGTCGCGTACTCGGCGAACCGTTCGGCCGTGGCCCGGTTCGTCCAGCCGCCCTCGTCCTGCAACGGCTGCGGCAGATCCCAGTGATAGAGCGTTGCCACCGGCGAGATGCCCTTGGCCAGCAGTTCGTCGACCAGGCGCGAGTAGAAGTCGAGTCCCGCCTGGTTCACCTCGCCCGAGCCGGTCGGGATCACCCGCGGCCAGGCGATCGAGAACCGGTAGGCGTGCAGGCCGAGGTCGCCCATGAGCGCGACGTCCTCGGGCATCCGGTGGTAGTGGTCGCAGGCGACGTCGCCGGTGTCGCCGTCGCGGGTCTTGCCCGGTGTGTGGCTGAAGGTGTCCCAGATGGACGGGCCCCGGCCGTCCTCGTGCACGGCGCCCTCGATCTGGTACGAGGCGGTCGCGCAACCCCAGATGAAGTCGGACGGAAAGGTTCGCGGCGAAGTCGTGGCCATCCTTCGACCGTAGGCGACTGTGCTGGATTTAGGGACCGGCCACCCGGTCTGGCACAATGCCCTGTTGAGTACCGGGCGTCGCTGGACCCTCTCACCACGCCTCGCCCAGTCCATCCGGACGAACCGACCGGTGTCCCCACGCCGGTGCGCGCCGTCCAACCCGTAGCGAAACTGGAGCACCCTCTCTCGTGGCAACGAAGATCAAGCTGATGCGTCTGGGCAAGATGCGCGAGCCGCACTACCGCATCGTCGTCGCCGACGCCCGCACCAAGCGGGACGGCCGGGCGATCGAGACCATCGGCGAGTACCACCCGAAGAACGACCCGTCGGTCATCAAGGTGGACGGCGAGCGCGCCGCCTACTGGCTCGGTGTCGGCGCGCAGCCGACCGAGGCCGTGGCGGCCATCCTCAAGGTCACCGGCGACTGGCAGAAGTTCAAGGGCGAGGCCGCCCCCGAGCCGATGAAGGTCGCCGAGCCGAAGCCGGACAAGCAGGCCGTGTTCAACGCCGCGCTCGCCGAGGTCTCCGGCGACACCGGCGACGCCGTCACGTCCGGCGCGACCACGCCGAAGAAGAAGGCGCCGGCCAAGAAGAAGGCCGCCGAGGCGCCTGCCGAGCCGGCCGCCGAGAACACGCCTGCCGAAGCGCCCGCCGAGGCCTCTGCAGACGCGCCGGCCGAGGCGCCGGCCGAGACTCCCGCGGAAGGCTGAGGTGCTCGAGGAAGCCCTCGAGCACTTGGTCCGCGGCATCGTCGACCATCCCGACGACGTCCGGGTCGACCTCGTCGACAACCGGCGCGGCAAGCGGCTCGAGGTGCGGGTGCACCCCGACGACCTCGGACGCGTGATCGGCCGCAACGGCCGCACCGCCAAGGCGCTGCGACAGGTCGTCCACGGCGTCGGCGGCAAGGGCATCCGCGTCGACGTCATCGACGTCGACCGGCGCTGACCTCCGTCCGACGGTGGCCCGAGACGATCTCGTCGCGGTCGGCCGGATCGGCCGGCCGCGCGGGGTGCAGGGTGCGACGTTCGTCGCGCCGTGGACCGACGATCCGGCCGAGCGCTTCGCGGCCGGGATCGTCTTCGACACCGATCCGGCAGACGCCGGGCCGCTGACCGTCGCCTCGTCGAGCACCTCCGGCGGCAAGCTGGTGGTGCACTTCGAGTCGATCGACGACCGCAACGCCGCCGAGGCGCTGCGTGGCGTGCAACTGCTCCTGCCCGCCTCGGCCCGTCCCGAGCTCGACGACCCCGACGACTTCTACGACACCGACCTGATCGGCCTGGCCGCGCGCTCGGTCGCCGGCGCACCGCTCGGGCCGGTCCGCGACGTGCTGCACGCCGGAGGGGCCGACTACCTCGTCCTCGATCACGACGGGCGTGAGGTGCTCGTGCCGTTCGTGCGGGCGATCGTCCCCTCTGTCGACATCGCCGGCGGAGGGGTCGTCATAGACCCGCCCGACGGACTGTTGGACCTGTAGCCATGAGACCCGAACACCGATGAAGATCGATGTCGTCACGATCTTCCCCGACTATCTCGACCCGTTGCGGCATTCGCTGTTGGGACGGGCGATCGAGCAGGGCCGGATCGGGCTCGGCGTGCACGACCTGCGGCGCTGGACCGACGACGTGCACCGCACCGTCGACGACACCCCGTACGGCGGCGGGCCGGGGATGGTCATGCTGCCCGAGCCGTGGGGACGCGCGCTGGACGAGCTGGCTCCGGCCGGCGGTCCGCAGCCGCGGCTGGTCGTGCCGAGCCCGGCCGGACGCCCGTTCACCCACGCGATCGCCGAACAGTTCGCCGCCGAGCAGTGGCTGCTGTTCGCGTGCGGCCGTTACGAGGGCATCGATGCCCGCGTGCTCGACTACGCAGCCGCGCGGATGCCGGTCGACGAGGTGAGCCTCGGTGACTACGTGCTGGCCGGGGGAGAGGCCGCGGTGCTCGTGATCGTCGAGGCCCTCGCCCGGCTGCTGCCCGGTGTGCTCGGCAACTCAGCCTCGGCCCCGGACGACTCGTTCGGTGCCGGGCCCGAGGGGCTCCTCGAGGCGCCGGCCTACACCAAACCGGCCGAGTGGCGGGGGCTGCCGGTGCCGCCCGTGCTGCTGTCCGGTCACCACGGCGAGATCGCGCGGTGGCGCGCGGAGCAGTCGCGCGAGCGCACGGCGCGGCGCCGTCCCGACCTGCTCGGCTGAGGGGCAATTCCACTTCGGGGCATGTGCTGTGGCATCATCGAGGGGTTGCCCGCCGCGTGCCGGGTCTCCCGCGTGCCCTGTTCGCCCTGGGTCGCACGCCACGTCTGTGAAGCCGATGAAGGAAGCGAATTCGCCATGAACACCCTCGACACCCTGGATGCCGAGTCGCTGCGCACCGACGTGCCCGACTTCCGTCCCGGCGACACCCTCAAGGTGCACGTGCGGGTGGTCGAGGGCAACCGCTCGCGGATCCAGGTCTTCCAGGGCGCTGTGATCCGGCGTCAGGGCGGCGGCATCCGCGAGACCTTCACCGTGCGCAAGGTCAGCTTCGGTGTGGGCGTCGAGCGGACGTTCCCGGTGCACACCCCGATCATCGAGAAGATCGAGGTCGTGACCCGCGGCGACGTGCGGCGCGCCAAGCTCTACTACCTGCGTGATCTTCGCGGCAAGAAGGCGAAGATCAAGGAGAAGCGGGAGACCGTCGCCCGCTGACGCGGCGCTCGCCGCGTTATGACTGGATCGCGCCGTCCGGACGACCCGTCCGACCAGCCCGGCGAATCCGGCGAGGACGACCTGCACGTGCGGCATGCGGAGTCCGACGACCTGCGCGACTCCCTGGACATCCACGACACCGCGGGTGACAACCCGCGCCCGGGTGCCGTCCCGCCGTCACCCGACCCGCCTGCCGGCCCGGCTTCTGGCACCGAAACGCCGGATCCGGTGACGAAATCCGGTCGGCCGGTACCAGAAGCGGAACACGGGCACGGCAAGCGGCGGGGCAAGCAGCGGCGTAAGGCACCGTGGTGGGAGCTTCCGGCGCTGGTGGCGCTCGCGATCCTCATCGCGATCCTCGTCAAGACCTTCCTCGTCCAGCCGTTCTACATCCCGTCCGAGTCGATGGAGAAGACGCTGCACGGGTGCCCGGGTTGCTCCGGCGACCGCATCCTCGTCAGCAAGATCGTCTACGACTTCCGTGATCCGCATCCGGGCGACATCGTGGTGTTCAACGCCCCTCCCGGCTGGGACGACGAGCCACCCCAGCAGCCGCCGAGCAACCCCGTGTTGCGAGCGATCCGCGGGTTCGGCCAGCTGGTCGGCTTCGTCCCGCCGGACGGGCTGGTGCTGGTCAAGCGCGTCATCGCCGTCGGCGGGCAGACGGTCAAGGGCGACGCCGCGGGCAACGTCTACGTCAGCGACAAGGGGCCGCAAGGTCCGTACCGCAAGCTCGACGAGACCTATGTCTACGAGACCGGTCCCGATCCGCGCGCCAAGTTCGGCCCGGTTACCGTGCCGAAGGACCGGCTCTGGGTGATGGGCGATCACCGCGACCGCTCCGCCGACTCGCGCTACCACTGCGGCGGCGCCGGCCAGGACGGGCCGGACAACGCTGCGTGCGACGTCAAGGCCGCGACCGTCCCGATCGACGACGTGATCGGCAAGGCGGTGCTGATCGCGTGGCCGCCGTCGCGCTGGACCACCCTCGGCACGCCCAAGACCTTCGAGAGCGCCGCGGCCGGGCTGGCCGGCACCGGGCTGGCGCCGATCGCGGTCGTGGCGCCGATCTTCGTGATCGTGCGCCGCCGCCGCCGTCGGCGTTGAGCATCCCGCGCGTCGGCGGGCGGGTGCTGCTGGTCGACGCCTCGCAACGGCTGTTGCTGATCCACGAACGGCTCGAGCACGGCGGCACGCACTGGCTCACCCCCGGTGGCGGCGTCGAGCAGGGCGAGCACCCCCGCGAGGCCGCCCGGCGCGAGACCCTCGAAGAGACGGGCATCGAGATCGACCTGCCCGGCGACGCGGAAGCGGTGCTGGTGACGCGCCGCGAGTGGTCGTGGCGCGGTGTCGACTACGACCAGGTCGACCACTTCTTCCTCGTTCGCGTGCCCGACGGCCTGCCGGTGTCCCCGCGCGCGCTCACCGCCGTCGAGCAGCTGACCCTGCTCGGCACGCGGTGGTGGACGGCCCGCGAGCTGCAGGCGACCGACGAGACGCTGGTGCCGCCCGATGTCGGCGACGTGCTCGCGGCCTTGCTCGCGAAGTGAGCCCGAGCGGTAATCTCGCAAGCGTCATGCCTGGCTCCACCGCGATCACCCCGCCGCGGCTGATCGTGCGGCGCGACACCGGGCTGGGCGCGTACGAGGCAGCGTTGCGCCGTGCCGGTTTCGGCCTGGTCGCCGGTGCCGACGAGGCGGGACGCGGCGCCTGTGCCGGCCCCCTGGTCGTCGCGGCGTGCGTGTTGCCGCGCGGGCGGCGCGGCGAGATCGACGGGCTGACCGATTCGAAACTGCTCACTGCGGGCCGGCGTGAGCGGCTCTACGGTGAGGTGGTGCGCCGCGCCGTGTCGTACTCGATCGTCGTTGTGCCCGCCGACGAGATCGACGCATACGGGCTGCACGTGGCCAACCTCGCCGGCATGCGCCGCGCGATCGGACGGCTCGACCCGGCTGCGCAGTACGCGCTCACCGACGGCTTCCCGGTGCCGGGCCTCCCCGTCCCGGCGACCGCGGTGTGGAAGGGCGACGCCACCGTGGCCTGCATCGCCGCGGCGTCGATCCTGGCGAAGGTGACGCGTGACGCGATCATGGCCGACCTGCACGAGCAGTGGCCGCAGTACGACTTCGCGAAGCACAAGGGATACGTGACCTCCTCCCATGCGAAGGCCCTGATCGAGTGGGGGCCGTGCGCCCAGCACCGCCGCCGCTACGTGAACGTGCGCCGGGCGATGCAGGGTGGCGACCTGATGGGGGACAATGTGCTGGACGAAGTGGGAGTGGACATCGCATGAGCGACGCTCGCGGAGCGAATCGGAGACACATGAACAGGTCGCACGAGTGAGCGCTGAAGATCTCGAGAACTACGAGACGGACATGGAGCTGCAGCTCTACCGCGAGTACAAGGACATCGCGGCGCAGTTCTCCTACGTCGTCGAGACCGAGCGCCGGTTCTACCTGACCAACGAGGTCGACCTGCAGCCGCGCAACGCCGACGGCGAGATTTACTTCGAGCTCACGATGCGCGACGCCTGGGTGTGGGACATGTACCGCCCGGCTCGGTTCGTCAAGACCGTGCGGGTGCTGACGTTCAAGGACGTCAACATCGAGGAGCTCGACAAACCCGACCTGGAGCTTCCCGACGCCAAGCAGGGTTTCTAGCTTCTCGGGTGGCGCTTCCCCGGTAGCTCGACCATACAGATAGAGTTAGTAGTCTATGTCTAGTGTCGCGCGTGGTGCCGAGCTCGGCGCCGCCATCACCGCCGTCCTGACCGCCAACGACTCCGCGCACGGGGTCCAGACCGCGATCGCGCCGCCCGCCCCGGGAGTGGGCTTCTGGGCCGGCGGCCCGTCGGCGGTCGCCGCCGCTGACGGCACGATCTGGCTGGCGTACCGGCTGCGCCGTCCGGTCGACCAGGGACGCGGGTACGCGAACGTCGTCGCCCGCTCGTCCGACGGCGTGCGGTTCGAGACCGTGGCCACGGTGACGAGTGCGGCGTTCGAGTCGGCTTCGCTCGAGCGGCCGGCGCTCGTCCCGCTCGACCACGGCGGCTTCCGGCTCTACGTGAGCTGCTCGACGTGGGGATCCAAGCACTGGTGGGTCGAGGCCGTCGACGTCACCGCCGCCGGCGACGTCGGTAACCGGACGATGGTGCTGCCGGGCGATGCCGCCACGGCATGGAAGGACGTCGTCGTGCACCGCCAGGGCGGCGACTGGCAGATGTGGGCGTGCCGCCACCCGCTCGACGACGGCGACGACGAGGCCGACCGCATGACCACCTGGTACGCCACGAGTGGCGACGGCACCGACTGGCAGTGGCACGGCACGGCCCTCGCGCCGGCGCCCGGCCGGTGGGACGCCCGCGGGACGCGGATCGCGAGCGTCCTCGGTGTCTACGGCGGCTGGCTGGCGTTCTACGACGGCCGGGCAAGTGCGCAGGAGAACTGGCACGAGCGCACCGGCGTCGCGTTCGGCGCCGGCCCCGACTCGTTCGTGGCCGACGGACCGCCGACCCCGCCCGGCCAGACCGCGCGGTACCTCAGCCTCGCCGAACTGCCCGACGGCTACCGGCTGTACTGGGAGGCCTCACGCGTCGACGGGGCTCATGACTTGCGGACGGCGTACGTGCCTCGTCCCGAGTCGCTGAGCCAGTCGTGATACGGCTGGCCCAGTAACTGCTCGAGCAGGCCGATGTCCTCGCGGAAGTGCCCGACCAGCTCACGCCGCTGCTCGACCTGCAGATGCGGACGGTCGGTCTCGTTGCGTCGTAGCGCCCGGATCAGCGGGGCGTGCGCGCGGCGCCACACCCGTGGCGGCAGGAGCGCGCCTGCGGCGGCACCGCCACGCACCGTGGCGCGCAGCATCGCGTTGACTGCGCCCGCGTCGGCCCAGCCGGACGGGTTGGAATGCGGGATGGAATCGACCATGCCCGGCGTGACCCCGAGGAACTCGCAGATCGAGTCGATGCTCTTGGCCGGCTCGTCCACCAGGTCCTTGTAGCGCAGCACGTGCACCTGTTCGCGGGCGAAGACGCGGAACAGGTGCTCGAACTGCTCGCCGTACTTGCCGAGTTCGAGATAGCGCCAGAACGGCGCGTAGCCGGCCGCGATGCGTTCAGGCTCCTTGCGGCAGGCGGTGACGAAGTCGGCCTCGGTCTCGAGGCCGTCGCACCACAAGTGCGTCCAGTTCGAGTAGGCCCGATCGACAGGGTCCCTGATGATGGCGATGAGCTTGACGTTCGGCACCATCTGACGGATGCGTACGTGCGCCGCCTTGTCCCACAGGTAGAAGGGCGTGCTCTCGCCGCGCATGGTTCCGGGCGGTGCCGCGTCGAAGAGTCGCTCGTAGTGTTCACGGCGCCAGATCCACTCGCGGGCACTGTGCGCGTCGCCGGGCCCGCGCTGGTGGGCGCGCGAGGGGGGCGTGGCGCCGGTCAGGAAGTACTTCGGTTCCTTCGGCGTCGAGAGGAACAATTCGGGGTGCTGGACGAGGGCCTGGTGGACGGCGGTCGAACCGGCCTTCGGCGCTCCGACGACGAGGAAATCGGGAAGGGCCACGCGACCTCCATTAAATCTATAGTTCCGATCGAGAATACCCCAGACGCTTCGATTCCAACATCATCCTGAGGACCTCGTATTTCGGGTCCGTGTCGGCCGGCACTGTCAATCGAGCCGTCCACAGGGCGGTCCTTCGTCCACAATCCGTGCCGGCGGGCGTCGCCCGGCGGTGCGCAGCGGTTGGCTCGGTGCATGCGGATGAAGGACGCGGTCGGCAGGTACGGCGAGCAGCTTGCCGTCGAGCGCCTGGTCGCCGCCGGGCTGACGGTCATCGAGCGCAACTGGCGCTGTGCCGACGGCGAGCTCGACATCGTCGCGAGCGAAGGCGACACCCTCGTGTTCGTCGAGGTGAAGACGCGCAGTTCGATCGCCTACGGCGACCCCGCCGAGGCCGTGCGCCCGGTCAAGGCGGCGCGGGTGCGGCGGTTGGCCGTGCGCTGGTTGGTGGAACACCCAGACCCGTACTGGCCGCAGTTGCGCTTCGACGTGGTGGCGATCGTGCGCCGCGGCGCGGACGGGCCGACCGTGCGCCATATGCGCGGGGCGTTCTAGCGTGAGCCTCGCCCGTACCCGCGCCGTCGCCCTGACCGGTGTGCGCGCCCAACTCGTCGAGGTCGAGGCCGACCTCGGTCAGGGCTTGCCCGGACTCGGCTTCACCGGCCTCGCGGACACCTCCGTCGTCGAGTCACGCGACCGCATCCGGGCAGCGATCCAGAACTGCGGCGTCGAGTGGCCCAACCGCAAGATCACCGTCGCGTTGCTGCCGGCGGATCTGCGCAAGGTTGGTTCGCGCTTCGACTTGGCGGTCGCGATGGCGGTGCTCGCTGCGAGTGAACGGATCCGCGCCGATGCCGTGCGCGAGTTCGTGTGGATCGCCGAACTCGGGCTCGACGGACGGTTGCGCCCGGTGCGCGGGGTGCTGCCCTCGATCGCGGCGCTGCGCGGCCACGGCGTGCGGCGGGTCGTCGTCGCGCCCGGCAACGGCGCGGAAGCCGCGCTGGTGCCGGATCTCGACCTACGCGTCGCCGAGGACATCGGGCAGATCATCGCCTGGTTCGACGGTGACGGGCCGCCGCTGGACGCGCCGCAGCCCGCTGGGCCCGCGGCCGGGCGCGCCTACCCCGATCTTGCCGACGTGGCCGGGCAGTCGCTGGCCAAGCGCGCGGTCGAGGTGGCTGCGGCCGGCGGACACCACGTCTTCCTCGAAGGCGCACCCGGGGCGGGCAAGACCATGCTCGCGGAACGATTGCCCGGTCTGCTCCCGGAACTCGACGACCAGGCGGCGCTGGAGGTCAGCGCGGTGCACTCGGTGGCGGGCCTGCTCGGCGAGCCGGCGTCGCTCGTGCGGCGCGCCCCGTTCCAGGCGCCGCACCACAGCGCGTCGGTGGCGTCGCTGGTCGGCGGCGGTTCGCACCTGGCCCAACCCGGCGCCATCTCGCTCGCACACCGAGGGGTGCTCTTCCTCGACGAGGCGCCCGAGTTCGCGCCACGCGCCCTCGAGGCGCTGCGGCAACCTCTCGAGGGAGGCCGGGTGGTGCTGCACCGCAGCGGCGGGGTGATCACCTACCCGGCCCGGTTCCTGCTCGTGCTCGCAGCGAACCCGTGTCCGTGCGCGGCGCGGGCCAACGACTGCGTGTGTCCGGCGCAGGTCCGCCGGCGGTACCAGCAGCGGCTGTCGGGCCCGCTGCTCGACCGCATCGACGTGCGCGTACAGGTCGACCCGGTGGCCCACGCCGACCTGCTCGGCCTGGAAGCAGGTCGTGAGACGACAGCGGCCGTCGCTGCCCGGGTGGCGGCGGCCCGAGCGGCCGCCGCCGAGCGATGGCAGGGGACGCCGTGGCGATGCAACGCCGACGTCCCCGGCGCGGCCTTGCGTCGCCGGCCGTGGGCGCTGCCCGCGGCGGCGGTGGCGCCGGCCGAGGGGTACCTGCAGCGCGGGGAACTCAGCGCGCGCGGCTTCGACCGCGTGCTGCGGCTGTCGTGGACGCTTGCTGATCTGGGCGGGCGCACCGTGCCCACGGCCGTCGACATCGCCGAGGCGCTGTTCTTCCGCACCGGCGTGGGCCAGGGCCGCGCCGCATGAACACCTCCCACGAAGACGCTCCGCCCTCGGACGAGGTCCTGCTCGCCCGCGCATACCTCAGCCGGGTCGCCGAGCCCGCAAGCATCGGCATGTGGCGCTACGTGCAGGCGGTCGGCCCGATCGAGGCGATGCGCGAGATCCGCGGCGAGCGGGCCTGGCCGTCGTTGCTCGGCGAGACCGCGTCGCGCCGGGGCGAGGCCGACCCGCAGGCGGACCTCGCCGCCGCCGAGCGCCACGGGGTGCGCCTGGTCGTGCCCGAGTCACCCGGCTGGCCGCACTTCGCACTCGGCTGCCTGGAGCAGGCGGTGGTGCCGCTCGCTGCCGCGCACGCCGAGCGACGGTTCCGCCGCAGCGAGTCCGGCGACCCCGTGCCGCCGCTCGCCCTGTGGGTGCGCGGGCCGGCCGACCTGACCACCCTCGCGGTGCGATCGGCGGGCATCGTCGGTGCCCGCGCGGCGACCGGCTACGGGGCCCACGTCAGCGCCGAGCTGGGCTACGGGCTGGCGGGTCGCGGGGTGGTCGTCGTGTCCGGCGGCGCCTACGGGATCGATGCCGCTGCGCATCGTGCCGCGCTCGCGGCACACGGCACGACCGTGCTCGTGTCGGCGGCGGGGCTCGACCGTCCGTACCCGCCGGGCAACGCCACCCTGTTCGAGCAGGTCGCCGACACGGGACTCGTCGTGTCGGAGAGCCCACCCGGGTGTGCACCGCAGCGCCGCCGCTTCCTGACGCGCAACCGGCTGATCGCGGCGTTCTCGACCGGCGTGGTCGTGGTCGAGGCCGCTGCGCGCTCAGGCGCGACGAACACGGCGGGCCACGCGCGCACGCTCGGCCGGGCGTTGATGGCCGTCCCCGGTCCGATCACGTCGCCGATGTCCACCGGCTGCCACGACCTGGTGCGCCGCGAGGAGAACCCGGCGCTGCTGGTGACCTCCGTCGACGACGTCCTCGCAGTGGTCGGCTCGATCGGCGAGGGACTGCCGGGCGACAAGGCGCCGGTCGCCGACGTGCGTGCCGAGCTCGATCTGCTCGATCCACTGGCCCGCACGGTCTTCGACGGGCTGCCGGCCCGGCGCTACGCCCGGCCGGACGAGGTCGCGGCGCGCAGCGGCGTCGGCACGTTGGACGTGATCCGCGCGCTGCCGGCCCTCGACGAGGCCGGGCTGATCGAAAGGGACGGCACCGGGCTGCGGATCTCGGCGCGGGTACGGGCCCGGACCCGACGCGGCGCCCAGGTGCAGCAGTGAGGCGAGGTCGGCTGCGCGTGGCGGCTTGCATCCGGGCCGCGGCTCGCGCACGGTCACCGGGTGAGCGCCTTCGACGTTGCCGCGGCCCGGGCCGCGCTGCCCGGTCCCCTCGCCGCGAGCGTCGGCGCCTACGAACAGCACCTGCGGCTCGAGGTGAACCGGTCGCAGCACACCGTGCGTGCCTACCTCGGCGACGTCGTCGCGTTCCTCGATCACCTCGCCCACCTCGGCGGCGACGCCCTCGACGACATCGACCTGCCGATGCTGCGCGGCTGGCTGGCCATCCTGCGCGACCGGGGCGCGGCACGCACGTCGCTGGCCCGGCGCGCTGCCTCCCTGCGCACGTTCACGGCGTGGGCGCACCGCACCGGCCGCGCCGGGACCGATGCCGGTGCGCTGCTGGCGAGCCCGCGCGCGCACCGCACCCTCCCGCCGGTCCTGGACGCGCGGGAGGCCGCGGCCGCGATGGCCGGGCCGCGGTCCGCGTCGACCGGTGCTACCGACGACGTCGCCGCGGCGCTCACGGCTCGCGACCGGCTGGTGCTCGAATTGCTGTACGCGACGGGCATCCGTGTCTCCGAGCTCACAGGTCTCGACATCGACGACGTCGACCGCTCCCGTCGTGTCGTGCGCGTGCTCGGCAAGGGCAACAAGGAACGCACGGTGCCGTACGGCGTGGCGGCCGAGCGGGCGCTCGCGCCCTGGCTCGACACGGCCCGGGCCCTGCTCGTCACCAAGGACAGCGGACCGGCGCTGCTGCTCGGCGCCCGTGGTCGCCGCATCGACCCGCGCACCGTGCGCACCGTCGTGCATCGCGCGATCGCCGACGTCGACGGGGCACCGGACATCGGCCCGCACGGGCTGCGCCACTCCGCGGCCACCCACCTGCTCGACGGCGGCGCCGACCTGCGCTCGGTGCAGGAACTGCTCGGCCACGCCAGTCTCGCGACGACCCAGCTCTACACCCACATCTCGGTCGAACGGCTGCGCCAGACCTACGCCAAGGCACACCCGCGCGCCTAGGCCGACCTAACTGCCGCGCCACGGGAGCAGCCGCACCGGGCCGAGCGGCTCGAGCAGCAGCATCGGGTCGAAGTAGTCACCGTCGCGCCGGGCTCCCCAGTGCAGGCAGCCGCCCGGCGGGCACGTGCCGTGGCGCCCGTGGAGGTGCGCGATCACCTCACCGGCGCGAACCGCGTCACCGCGTCGCACGAGCGGCGTCACCGGCTCGTACTCGGTGCTCACACCGTCGGTGTGCTGCACTACCACGACCCCGCGGCCGGCGACCGACCCTGCGAAGCTGACCACCCCGGCGCCGGCGGCATGCGCCGCCTGACCCGTGCGGGCGGCCAGATCGACCCCGCGGTGGCCCGGTCCGAACGGCGTCGTCGGCGCGTCGAAGGCACGCACCACCCGCACCGGAACGACCGGAGCGACGTAGGACGCCGCGTCCCGGCCGGCTTCGCGGTGCTGCCGACCCCGCCGCGGACCCCGCTGTCGGCACTGTCGGCGGCACCGTCGGCGGCGCAGCCGAAACCAGCACGGTGACCAGCACCGCCACGACCCCGGACACCCGCAGCACCGGTCTACTCTCGCCGCCGCGCCCGACCTGCGCACCCTCCGCACGGCGTCCTGTGGACGAGCCGCGCCCGTCCACAGCCTAAGGATGTGCCAGGGTCGCAGCTAGGGAGTTCTTCCGATGCCGGGCTGGTCCTCAGCCGACGAATCTCGTCCTTGTCATCGAGAACCGCGCGACATGTGGGAGGACACCATGTACGAGCTCCGCGCACTGAACCCGGACGCCGTCACCGCCGAGCTCGCCTATCGGCGCGAGCAGCTCACCGGCCACCGCCTCGGCCGCCCGCGGCCGCGGGAGCGCCGATGGCGGCGCCGCCCGCAGGGCACCGACTGAGCCGCGCCACCGATGACGTCAGCGGCGACGCTCGACACGGCGCCCGAGACGACGCCCGAGACGGCGCCCGAGACGGCGCCCGACACGGCGCCCGACACGGCGCCCGAGACGACGCCGACGGTCACGACCGGCAGCCACGGTGACAGGGGATCGGACCATGATGTCCTCGTGCCCCGTAACGTCGCCGCCCTCGTCGGCCGATCGAGCGAGCTCGCCGAGCTCGTCGGCGTGCTCGACAGCGCCGCCGACGCGAAGGCCGCCGTGGCGGTGCTGGGCGGCGACGCCGGCGTCGGCAAGACCCGGCTGCTCGGCGAGGTGATCGCGGCGGCGACCGAACGCGCGATGACCGTGTTGATCGGGCACTGCGTCGACCTCGGCGACACCCCACCGCCGTACCTCGCGATCAGCGAGGCCTTCGTCCGGCTCGCCGCCGCCGATCCGCGCCGCGTCGAGCAGCTGCTCGACGGCCACCCTCAGGTCGCCGGCCTCTTGCCCGGCCGCGGGTCCCGCGGTCCCGAGGACCGACTCGACCGGGGTGAGCTGTTCGAGGCCGTCCTGGGCGCGCTCGGCGACCTTGCGAACGAGCAACCCTTGCTGCTCGTCATCGAGGACGCGCACTGGGCCGACCAGGCCACCCGCGACCTGCTCGGCTTCCTGTTCACCCGGGTTGACGCCGAACGACTCGCGATCATCGTGAGCTACCGCAGTGACGACCTGCACCGCCGCCACCCGCTGCGACCGACCCTCGCCCAGTGGGCCCGGCTGCCCGCCGTCACCCGCCTGCAGCTCGACCCGTTGCGCGCCGAAGACGTCCGCAGCCTGGTCAGGGCGATCCACCCCGAGCCATTGAGCGACAGCGCGGTCGACGACATCGTCAGTCGCGCCGACGGCAACGCGTTCTTCGCCGAGGAACTGGTCGACGCCGCCGATCAGCGTCAGGGTGCCGGGCACCTGCCGTGGCAGCTCGCCGATCTGCTGCTCGTCCGCCTCGAGGGCCTGTCCGACGACGCCCGCGAGGTCGTGCGCGTGGCCGCCGTGGGCGGCCGGCGGGTCACCCACACGATGCTGGCCGAGGTCGTCGGCCTGTCGGCCGAGCGCCTCGACGCCGCGTTGCGCGAGGCCATCGACGCGCACGTGCTGCAACTGACCGGCAGCGGGCGCGGTTACGTCTTCCGGCACGCCCTGCTCGCCGAGGCGGTGTACGACGACCTGTTGCCCGGTGAGGTCGTGCGCCTGCACGCTGCCTACGCCAAGGTGCTCGCCACCCGCGACGACAACATGGGCGCAGCCGACCTCGCCAGGCACGCCCGCGCGTCCCACGATCTCGACACGGCCTACCTCGCCAGCGTCCGCGCGGGCGACGAGGCGATGCGGCTTGCAGCACCTCAGGAGGCGTTGCAGCACTACGAGGTCGCGCTCGAACTCGCGCCGCGCGTCACGACGGCCGACGCCGACCGGTCCGGACTGGTCGTGTCGACCGTCGACGCAGCAGATGCCGCCGGACACTCCGCGCGGGGGCTGCGCCTCGCACGGCACGCGCTGGGCGAGCTGCCCTCCGATGCCCCCGCGCTGCAACGTGGCCGCGTGCTGTTCGCGATCGTGCGCGCCGCCCTCGGTGAGGAGATCGACGAGCAGACCCTCGACTACGCCAACGAGGCGCTGCGGCTGGTGCCGGACGACCCGCCCACCGCGTTCCGGGTGCGCGTGCTCGCGCAGCACGCCCGCGTAGCGCTGATCCTCGGACGCGACGTCGAGGCCGAGCGATCGGCTCGCGAGGCCGTCGAGGTCGGCGATCGCATCGGGGCCCGTATCGGCGCGAACGACGCCCGCGCCACCCTGCTGTCCGTGGCCCGCCGCGCCACCGAACCGGAGGCGGTGATGGGCCGGCTGCGCACCCTGGCGGCAGACGCCCAGGCCGTGGGCGACACCGGGGCCGAGGTGCGCAGCCGGTACAGCCTCGGCGCGCTGTACTTCGAGGTCGGTGACCTCGCAGGCGCCCGCACCGCCTTCGACGAGGCCGTGGCACGCGCGCGCGAGACGGGGCGCCAGTTCGACCTTTTCGGCATGCACGCCCGCGCCAGCGGCGGGGTCGTGCGGCTGGCGCAGGGCGACTGGGACGACGCGCTGAGCCTGCTCGACATCAGCCGCGAACAACCGCCGGAGGTAGCCCGGGCGGTGCTGCTGTCGACTGCGGCGCTGGTGCGGGCCGGACGAGGCGACCGCACGGTCATCGATCAGGCCCGGGCCCTGCGGCACGACTGGGAACGTGAGGGTCGCATCGCGTTGCACTTCACCCTCGCCTGCGTCGACATCTACGAGTTCACCGGCGAGTACGAGCCGGCCCTCGCAGTCACCGACGAGGCGCTCGCAGTCCTGGCCAAGATCTGGATGGACCCCTGGCCGCTGGCGCTGACCCAGCTCTCGGCGCAGGTCATCGCGTCACTGTGCGTCGCGAGCACCGCCGCTCCCGCAGGCAACTACGCCGGACTCGCGGCCCGTGGCGACGAACTTCTGGCGCGCGGGCTGACAGCCGCCGAGCGCGGGCTTCCCGCAGGCCGCGAGATGGGCATCGAGGGTCGCGCGTGGGTGACGCGGTTGCGCGCCGAACACGCGCGGCTGCGCTGGCTGGTCGGCATCGACGCCCCCGACCCGGACGAACTGGTGCAGCGGTGGGCAGACACCGCCGACGCGTTCGACTACGGCAACGAGCTGCAGCTCTCGCGCAGCCGGGCCCGGTTGGCAGCAGTGCTGCGCGGTGCCGGACGAACGGCCGAAGCGGCCGAGCAGGCGACGCTGGCCCGCGTGGCCGCGCGCGCAATGGGCGCGCGCCCCTTGCTCGACGAGCTGCGCGCGCTCGGTGTCGCGACGCCGCGGCAGAGCGAGACTTCCGCGGGCGGCCTCGACGCGCTCACCGATCGCGAGCGTGACGTGCTCGCCCTGCTGGTCGAGGCGCGTACCAACCGGCAGATCGCGGCCCGGCTCTACATCTCGGAGAAGACCGTGAGCGTGCACGTGTCGAACATCCTGGCCAAGCTCGGCGTGCGCAGCCGGGCCGAAGCGGCGGCGCTGGCCCGCCGCGACTGACGAATGGAGTAAGACCTCACCCGTCCAGGACCCGCTCGGCGATCGCGCCGGCCAGCGTGTCCGGTGCCTCGTCCGGCAGCCAGTGGCTCGCCCCCTCGAGCGGGACGAAGCGGTACGGCGCACTCACCCAGCGCTCGGTGGCAGCGGCCGCCGCCGCACCGAACGCCACGTCCTCGCTGCCCCACAGGTAGGTCGTCGGCACCGTGACCGTCCCGAGGTCGGCGGCGTCGGTCGGCGACATCGCGCGGTACCAGTTCAGCGCGGCCGTCAGCACTCCCGGCTGGGCGAAGAACGCGATGTCCTCGCGCATCCGTTCGGGCGCCACGCGGCCCTGGTAGGACGCTGCGAAGGGGGCCCAGTCGTGCGCGGACAGGCGCTGCTCGGCCGCCGGATCGCGCAGGCCGAGGATGTAACCGAACCGCTGCCGTTGGGTGGGGTCGGCGGCGAGCACCTCGTTCAAGGCCGACTGGTTCGGTGTCGACACCGCCGTCCAGCTCGCCACCAGCTCCGGCCGGCGGGCCGCGACCTGCCAGCCGACCACGCCGCCCCAGTCGTGCCCGACGAGATGCACCCGCCCGCCGAGCGCGTCGATGATCGCGGCGACGTCGGCCACCAGGTGCGGCATCGCGTAGGCCGAGACGTCGAGCGGGCGCGCGCCGGGGGAGTAGCCGCGCTGGTCGACGGCGATCGTGAGCAGCCCGACCTCGGCCAGCCGCTCGGCGACGTCCCTCCACGATGTGCAGCGCTGCGGAAAACCGTGCAGGCACAGCACCGGGATACCGCTACCGGACGGCCCCCACTGCAGTCCGACGAAGGACAGACCGTTCGCCGCGATCGTCACCGGAACCGGCTCGGGCGCGGCGCTCATGTGCCGACGGTAGCCCTAGCAGGGACGCGAGAACTTGGGCCCGAACACGCGGAACGCCCGAACGGTCGAGTGGTCGTAGTAGACGTAGTGCACCTTCGCGATCGCCTGCAGCGTCGCCGTGCAGGCCACGGACACGAACGCGGTGCGGCTGGACACGCTCCCGTGCGTGGTCGTCTGGTGGATGCCGGCACCGGCCCTGGTGTGGCCGCTGACCACGAGCCAGGTGTGGTCGATGACCATCCGCACGATCGGCAGGCTGTTCACCCGCTGACACCGGGCAGTCACGGCCTCCTCGGCCCGGGCGGCGACACGACTGCCGCTCCTGACCCCGGACACCTCGATGTGCAGCCGGTTGTAGTTGCCCTTCTTCTTGATCCCGAAGCACCCGGCAGTGGTACCGGGGTAGGCCTGCGCCGTCACGGCAGGCAGCAGGGTCCAGGTGAGTGCGGTCACGACGAGGGCGACGATCGACCTACGCAGATGTATCACGGTTCCTCCGGCGGCGGGAAGGGCGGGGAGATCATCTTCGCTGGTCGAGCCGTCGAAGTCGATCTGTACGGACCGTCGTGTTTGGGTGCCGTTACCCATGCCCGGTATGCTGGAAGAGCAGCCTGAGCAATCGGGCTGACTTCGCGTGCCCCGCCACCGCACCTGGTGGCTGGTGGCCGGCCTCGGTCCGTCGACACGACAGTGCCACGGCTAGCCGACCACGACCCCGGGCACCAGGGTCCCCGAGCCACCCGGCCGAGGGCGACAACCGAGAACCGCAGGCACGCATGCTGCGGACAAGTACAGAGGAGGACGTCGGTATGCCCGTCGTCACCATGAAGGAAATGCTCGAGGCCGGTGTCCACTTCGGGCACCAGACCCGGCGCTGGAACCCGAAGATGAAGCGCTTCATCCTCACCGAGCGCAACGGGCTCTACATCATCGACCTGCACCAGACGCTGTCCTACGTCGACCGCGCCTTCGAGTTCGTCAAGGAGACCGTCGCCCACGGCGGTTCGATCCTGTTCGTCGGCACGAAGAAGCAGGCCCAGGGCTCCATCGCCGAGCAGGCCACCCGCGTCGGAATGCCGTACGTGAACCAGCGTTGGCTCGGCGGGATGCTCACCAACTTCCAGACCGTCCACAAGCGGCTGCAGCGCATGAAGGAACTGGAAGCCATGGAGCAGGCCGGCTGGGAAGGCACCGCCACCAAGAAGGAGCAGTTGATGCTCCAGCGCGAGAAGGACAAGCTCGAGCGCACCCTCGGCGGCATCCGCGAGATGAACAAGGTGCCGAGCGCCATCTGGGTCGTCGACACCAAGAAGGAGCACATCGCCGTCGGCGAGGCCCACAAGCTGGGCATCCCGGTGATCGCGATCCTCGACACCAACTGCGACCCGGACGAGGTCGAGTACAAGATCCCGGGCAACGACGACGCCATCCGCAGCGCCGCCCTGCTGACCCGAGTGGTCGCCGACGCCGTCGCCGAGGGCCTGGTCGCCCGCTCCGCGGCCGCCGCGAACGCCGGCCGCGACGAGAAGCCCGCCGAGGGCGCCGCGACCTCCGGCCGGCTGGCCGAGGACGAGCCGATGCCCGAGTGGGAGCGCGACCTGCTCCAGCCGGCCGGCACGGCCGGCGAGGCCGGCGCCGAGGCGCCTGCCACGCCGGAGACAGCCGAGCCTGCGGCCACGCCGGACACAGCCGAGCCTGCGGCCACGCCGGACACCGCCGAGCCTGCGGCCACGCCGGAGACCGAAGCTGCCCCGGCAGGCTCGGCCACCCCGTCCGCCTGATCGATCCACCCACGAACGAAAGAGAACACGAGACGATGGCGAACTTTTCCGCCGCTGACGTGAAGAAGCTCCGCGACGCCACCGGCGCCGGGATGATGGACTGCAAGAAGGCCCTGGAGGAGGCCGACGGCGAGTACGACCGCGCCGTCGAGATCCTGCGTGTCAAGGGCGAGGCGAAGGCCGAGAAGCGCGCGGGATCCCGCGAGGCGTCGAACGGCCTGGTCGCCGCGGCCGAGGGCGCGATGATCGAACTGGCGTCCGAGACCGACTTCGTCGCCAAGAACGAGCAGTTCCAGACACTCGCGCAGGACATCGTGACGCACTTCGCCAACTCCGCCGCCGACGACGTCGAGTCGCTCAAGGCCGAGACGCTCAAGGACGGCAAGACCGTCGACGAGAGCGTCTCGGCGCTGGCCGCCGTGATCGGCGAGAAGCTCGAACTGCGCCGCGCCGTCAAGCTCGACGGCAAGGTCGCGACGTACCTGCACCGCAAGGCGTCCGACCTGCCACCGCAGGTCGGCGTGCTCGTGCAGTTCGACGGCGACGACGTCGACGCCGCACGCGGCGCCGCGATGCAGGTGGCCGCGCTGCGTGCCCGCTACCTGACCCGCGACGACGTCCCCGCCGACGTGGTCGACGGCGAGCGGCGCGTGCTCGAGGAGAAGACGCGCGCCGAGGGCAAGCCCGAGCAGGCGATCGCCAAGATCGTCGAAGGACGCCTCAACGCGTTCTACTCGGACAACGTCCTGCTCGAGCAGGAGTCCGTGCGCGAGCCGAAGACGACGGTCAAGCAGGCGCTCGACAACGCCGGCGTGACCGTCACCAAGTTCGCGCACTTCGAGGTGGGTACCGCATAACCCGATAGGGTTCTGCACGATCACACACACGACGAGAGGGGCCGCATCGATGACTGACCTCGAGGCGGCCCCTTCGCCGTATCGGCGGGTGTTGCTCAAGCTGTCCGGCGAGGTGTTCGGCGGCGGCAAGATCGGCGTCGACCCCGACGTCGCGCACTCGATCGCGGTGCAGATCGCCGAGGTCGTGCACTCCGGCACCCAGGTCGCACTGGTCGTCGGGGGCGGCAATTTCTTCCGCGGCGCCGAGCTCTCGCAGCGCGGCATGGACCGCGACCGCGCTGACTACATGGGCATGCTGGGCACGGTCATGAACTGCCTGGCGCTGCAGGACTTCCTCGAGAAGACCGGCATCCCGACCCGCGTGCAGACGGCCATCACGATGGGCCAGGTCGCCGAGCCCTACATTCCGCGCCGCGCTGAGCGCCATCTGGAGAAGGGCCGCGTCGTCATCTTCGGAGCCGGCGTCGGACTGCCGTACTTCTCGACCGACACCGTCGCCGCGCAGCGCGCGCTCGAGATCGGCTGCGACGTGCTGCTGCTCGGCAAGAGCGGGGTCGACGGCGTGTACGACGCCGACCCGCGCGAGGTGCCCGGAGCGGTGAAGTTCGACCAGATCAGCTACGACGAGGTGCTCGGCCGCGACCTGCAGGTCGCTGACCAGACCGCCTTCAGCCTGTGCCGCGACAACAACATGCCGATCGTCGTGTTCGAGCTCGCCGATGGCAACATCGGCCGAGTCGTGCGCGGTGAGAAGATCGGCACGCTCGTCAGCGCCACCGGCTGACCGGCGCGGATCGCCTCAGAGGGGAATGGTTCCAAGTGATCGACGAGCGACGGCTGCGGAGCGAGACATGATCGACGAGACGATGTTCGAGGCCGAGGAGAAGATGGAGAAGGCCGTCCACGTCGTCCGCGACGAGCTCGGTGGCCTGCGCACCGGCCGCGCCAACGCCTCGGCCTTTGCGCGGTTGGTCGTCGACTACTACGGTGCGCCCACCCCGATCCCGCAGATGGCTACCGTGAGCGTGCCCGAGGCGCGGATGGCGGTGATCAAGCCCTACGACCCCTCGCAGCTGCCGGCGATCGAGAAGGCGATCCGCGACAGCGACCTCGGCGTCAACCCGACCGACGACGGCACGATCATCCGGGTCGTGTTCCCGCAGCTCACCGAGGAACGCCGCCGCGACCTGGTGAAGGTCGCCCGCGGCAAGGGCGAGGACGCAAAGGTGTCGATCCGATCGATCCGCCGTCACGCCAAGGACGCTCTCGACAAGCTTGCCAAGGACGGCGAGAGCGGCGAGGACGACGTGCACCGCGCCGAGGCCGAGCTCGACAAGCTCACGCACAAGTACACCGACCAGGTCGACGAACACGTCCGGGCCAAGGAAGCCGAATTGCTCGAGATCTGATCGAGCACTTCGCCGACCGCCATGGCTGACGACACCCCACCGGGGCCGGCGCTCTCGCGCGGGCTGACCCGGGCGCGCCGCATCGGCGGCCGTCCGGCGCCAGCACCGCGCAGTCCCGCCGCCGAGCGACGACCCCGATCAGCCGCCGCTGGCCGCCGAGGTCGCGCGCTCGTCGAAGGCCGGGCGGAACCTGCCCGCGGCGATCGGGGTCGGTCTCGCCCTCGGCGCTGCTGATCATCACCTCGCTGTTCGCCTACCGGCCGAGCTTCGCCGTCATCGTCGGGCTCGCCAGCGCCTACGGCAGCTACGAACTCGCCTCGGCCATCGCCGTCACGAAGGTGCGGGTCGTGCTGATCCCCGTGCTGGTCGGCGGGACGGCGGCGCTGGTCGCGGCGTGGCTGCGCGGTCCGGACGGACTGGCCGCCGGCATCCTCGTCAGCGCGGTCGCCGTGATCGTGTGGCGTCTCGCCGACGGATCCCGCCGCTTCCTCGACGACGTCGGCGCCTCGATCTTCGTGCTGCTCTACGTGCCGGCGCTGGCGGGGTTCGCGGTGCTGTCGGTGCACGCCGACGACGGCGCGGCCCGCATTCTGGCCTTCGTCGCGACGGTCGTGTGCAGCGACACCGGTGGCTATGCCACCGGTGTCCTGTTCGGGCGGCACCCGCTCGCGCCGATCGTGTCGAAGGCAAAGACCTGGGAGGGTTTCGCGGGCTCGGTGCTGTTCTGCTGCATCGCCGGCGTGCTCTTCCTGACGCTCACCTTCCACCGAGCCTGGTGGACGGGCCTGCTGTTCGGGCTGGGCATCGTCGTCACAGCCACGCTCGGTGACCTGGGGGAGTCGGTGATCAAGCGCGACCTCGGCGTCAAGGACATGAGCAACTTGCTGCCCGGCCACGGTGGTCTGATGGATCGGCTCGACTCGATGCTGCCGTGCGCGGCAGTCGGTTACCTGTTGCTGTCGGCCTTCGCGCCGATGTGAGCACCCCACGGACGGTCGGCCAGTACGAAGCCCTCGCCGCAGTTGGGCGCGCCGCCGAGACGCCGGGCACCGTCTGGATCGGTGTCGACGGATTCGGCGGCAGCGGCAAGACCACGTTCGCCGCACGGATCGCCGCGGCAGTGCCCCGCGCGGTCGTCGTGCACGTGGATGACTTCGCAGCGCCGTGGATCGCCGAGTGGGACTTCGACCGCTTCCGCACCGAACTCGTCGCGCCTTTGCGCGCGGACCGGACCGCTCGTTACCAGCGCTTCGACTGGCCGAGCGCGACGCTGGCGGAGTGGCACGAGGTGGAGCCGGGTCGGGTGGTCGTGTGCGAGGGGGTGTCGTCGACCCGTCCCGAGATCGGGGTGCCGTGGGCGCTCACCATCTGGGTCGACGCGCCGCGCGAGGTGCGACTCGAACGCGCTCTCGCACGCGATGGCCCCGACCTGATGCCGCGCTGGCTCGACGAGTGGATGCCGAGCGAGGACGCGTGGGCCGCGCGTGCGCGTCCGCTCGAGTGGATCGACCTGATCATCCCAGGAGTGTGAGCACGCGTCCGAGCGAGGGTGGCAGGCTGTGCGGCATGCGTGCGTCCCTGTACGAGTTCGCCGGCAGCGACTCGGCCTTCCTCGCCCTCGCGCGAGCCCACCACGAGCGGTGCGTCGCCGATCCCGAGCTGAACCATCCGTTCTCGCACCCCGGTCAACATCCCGAGCACGTCGAGCGGCTGGCCGCGTACTGGGCCGAGGTGCTCGGCGGGCCGCCGGCGTACTCGCAGTCGTGCGGTTCGCAGTCGAGCCTCGCGCTGATGCATTCGCACAACGGCGACATGGATGACCTCGGGCGGCGCTTCGTCGTCTGCTTCGACCAGGCGATGGACGACGCCGGATTGCCTGCCGACCCACGGTTCCGGTCCGCCATGCACGCCTACATGGAGTGGGCAGTGGCAGACGTGCTGCAGTACTCGCCGGTCGGCGCAGACGTCCCGTCCTGCCTCGACATGCCGCGCTGGAGCTGGGACGGGCCGGTGCGGTCGGCGCAGTAGCCGGTCGATGGGACAATGGACGAGGTCATGCCAACCGCCCTCCCGCTCGTCTTCGACGCCCCGCGCCGCGGCAAGCCGCCGGCCCATCTCGCCGACCTCGACGCCGGCGCCCGCCGTGCGGCGGTGACCGCGCTCGGACTGCCCGGGTTTCGCGCCGACCAGCTCAGCCGGCACTACTTCACCCGGTTCGAGAGCGACCCGGCCGCCATGACCGACCTGCCGTCCGCGCTCCGCGCACAGGTCGCCGGGGCGCTGATGCCCCCGTTGCTGCAGGAGGTGCGCACCCTCGAGACCGATGCCGGGACGACGCGCAAGACCCTGTGGCGCCTGCACGACGGCGCGCTGGTCGAGTCGGTGCTCATGCGTTACCCCGACCGAGTCACCGTCTGCGTGTCGAGCCAGGCCGGCTGCGGCATGGCCTGCCCGTTCTGCGCGACCGGCCAGGGCGGGCTGACCCGCAACCTCTCGACGGCCGAGATCGTCGACCAGGTGGTCGCCGGGGCGCGCGTGGCGCGTGACCGCTTCGGGACGCGGCTGTCGAACGTCGTGTTCATGGGAATGGGCGAGCCGCTGGCGAACTACGCCCGGCTCGCCGCCGCGCTCCACCGGCTCACCGACGCGCCGCCGTCCGGTCTCGGCCTGTCGCAACGGTCGGTGACGGTGTCGACGGTCGGGCTGGTCCCCGCGATCGGCAAACTGACCGACGAGGGACTCAACGTCACCCTGGCGGTGTCGTTGCACGCGCCGGACGACGAGCTGCGTGACACGCTCGTCCCCGTCAACACCCGCTGGAAGGTGGGCGAAGTGCTCGCCGCCGCCGACGCGTACGCCGCGCGCACGGGACGCCGCTACTCGATCGAGTACGCGATGATCCGCGACGTCAACGACCAGGGCTGGCGCGCCGACCTGCTCGGCGATCTGCTCGCCCCGCGGCTGGCGCACGTGAACCTGATTCCGCTGAACCCGACGCCCGGCTCGCAGTGGGACGCGTCGCCGAAGCCGGTGGAGCGCGAGTTCGTGCGCCGTCTGGCAGCACGTGGGGTGCGGGTGACGGTGCGGGACACCCGCGGCCGAGAGATCGACGGCGCCTGCGGGCAGCTGGCCGCCGCCGAGTAGCCCGGTCCGATGGCGCTGCGCGACCTGGCTTCGCTGGTGCGTGGGGCGCTGCGCCTCGACCGCAGCCAGTCCGACCCGGTGGTCGCGCTGCGCAACGCCGTCGGGATCGCCGCGCCGCTGGTGATCGCCGCGCTGGCCGGGACGGTGTCGGCCGGACTGCCCTCGACGATCGGGGCGCTGCAGACCGGTCTGGCCGACCGGCCGGGACCGTACCGGCTGCGCGCCCTGCGGATGCTCGGGACAGCCGTCGCCGCCGGCGTGACCAGTGGCCTCGCGGTCCTGTTCTCCCGCAGCGATGTCGCGTCGGTGCTCCTGCTCCTCGTGCTCGCCTTCGGCGCGGGACTGTTGGTCGTCGGCGGCCCCAGCGCCACCCAGGTCGGCGTCGCGGCGACCGCGGCAGCGCTGATCCTCGGTCACCTTCCCAACCCTCCGGCCGCGGCGCTGCATGTCGGGCTGCTCGTGCTCGCGGGCGGCGCGGGCCAGGCGCTGCTGGCGCTCACCGCCTGGCCGCTGGGGCGGCACGCGCCTGAGCGGCGGGCCCTCGCCGCGCTGTACTCCGAGCTGGCCGGCGCGGCGCGCCGCCCGGCGGGGCCCGGCGCGGCCCCGCCTGCCACAGCGAACGTCAGCACCGTCCGGACCACCCTCTACGGGCTCGGTCACGATCACGGGCCGAGCGTCGAGGCCTACCGGGTGCTGCTGGACGAGGCCGAACGGATCCGCCGGGAGATCGCGGCGCTCGGGGCACTGATCGAGCGGCTGTCGGGAGCCGGCGCCGGAATCGAGGCCGGCCTCGTCCGTGCCGCCCTGGGCAGTGCCGGCGATCTGCTCGATGCGGTTGCCGCCGCGCTCACCGCCGGCCGCGCGGTCGACGACGAGCAGCTCGTGCCGGCGCGCCGCGCCGTGCAGCGGGCGCTGGCCCGCGTCGAGCCCGGCACCGACCTGACCCGGCGGGCTACGGTTGCCCGGCTGCATACCCTGGCCGGCCAGCTGCGCGCCGTCGTCGAGACGACCGCGACCGGCGCGGGGGAGGGCCGTCACGCGGAGCCGGCCGATGTCGCCGGCGCGCCGCGCCCGCGTGACCCGGTCGCGGCCGTGCGGGCCAATCTCCGGTCCGACTCCGAGGCGCTGCGGCACGCCGTTCGAGCGGCCCTGATGGTCGCCGGCTCGGACCTCGTCGTGCGGCTGGCCGGCTTCGCCCACGGTTACTGGGTGTCGCTGACCGTGCTCGTCGTCCTGCGTCCCGACTTCGCCTCGACGTTCCAGCGTGCGGTGCTGCGGGTGATCGGCACGGTGCTGGGCCTGGTCCTCGCGACCGGGTTGCTGCACTGGGTACCGGGCGGGACGTGGTACCTGATCGGCCTCGTCGCGCTCGCCTATTTCGGGGTGCGACTGGCCGGCCCCGGCAACGTCGGACTCACGGCGGTGTCGCTGAGCGCGCTCGTCGTGGTGCTCCTCGCGCTCAACGGTGTCGCGCCGCGGCAGACACTGGTCGACAGGTCGCTCGCGACCGCGGCCGGCGGTGTGCTCGCGCTGATCGCGGCGTTGCTGTTGCCCGTGTGGGAGCGTGACCGCGTCGTGTCACGGCTCGCCGACCTCGTGGCCGCCTACCGCGACTATCTGGACGTCCTTGCCGATCCGGGCGCCGCTGCAGTCGATCGTCAGCACGCCCGCGCCGGGGCCCGGCTGGCCCGCACGAACGCGCTCGGCTCGCTCGAGCGCACGCGGGCCGAGCCCGTGGTCTCGCACACCGCCGTCGACCTCGGCGAGAGCGTGCTCGCGAATTCGCACCGCGTCGTCCACGCACTGATGACGCTCGACGCGCTGAGCGGCGCCACCGGTACGACGCGCGGCCTCGACGAGTTGTTGCGCGCGTGCTCGCAGGCGCTCACCGCGTGCGAGCAGTCGCTTCGCACCGGCGTCGCGCCGCGCGGCCTGCCCCGGCTGCGTGAGCTGCAGGAGCAGGTGTTCACCGGGCTGCGCGCGCGTCCCGAAGCTGCGCCCACGGCGGTTGCTGCGCTCGCCGATGCCACCGACCGGTTGGCCAACGCCGTCGACACGCTCGCGGCCGGACTCCGTCGCCGGCTCGCTGCCGCCGACCGCGCTGCCGGTAGTGATGCCGGTAGTGATGCCGGTAGTGATCGCCGGTAGTGACGCCGGTAGTACGGTCGCGCCGTGACCGCCTTCGATGATCTTGCCGAATTCGCCGCGCTCCCACGGGTGACCGCACTGGCCCTGCGCCCCGACGGCCGCCGTCTCGTCGCAACCGTGCAACAGCCCGACGACAACGGGGCGCGTTACGTCAGCGCGCTGTGGGAGCTCGACCTCGCCGGTGAGTCGGCGCGGCGGCTGACCCACTCGCCGCAGGGCGAGTCGGGCGCGGCGTTCCTGCCCGATGGCGGCCTGGTGTTCACCTCCAGCCGCTCGTGGCGACCGGACGACGACGCCGAGGTCGACGCCGATGGCGACGCCGATGTCGACGCCGCGCTGTGGGTGCTGCCACCGACCGGCGAGCCGGCGCCGATGCAGCACCGCGCCGGCGGGTTGTCCGGTCCCGCCGTCGCGCGCACGTCCGGCCACGTCGTGCTGACCGGCGCCCGGCTGGCCTGGTCGAGCGAGGTCGACGACGAACGTCGGCGGACCGTGCGCAAGGACCGCAAGATCTCGGCGATCCTGCACACCGGGCTACCCATCCGCTCCTGGGACCGCGAGGTGGGCGACGAGTCCGCGCGGCTGCTGGTTCTCGACCCCGGCGCCGAGGTACTGCGCGATCTTGCTCCGGATGCCGGCTTCGAGCTCACCGACGCGGGCTACTCCGTCAGCGCCGACGGCGCGACCGTCGCAGCGACGTGGCGCACCCGCGCGACCGGTGGACGGTCACCCGACTCGGTCGTCCTCATCGACGTTGCATCAGGCGATCGCCGCGTGCTGCTAGCTGCCGACACCGACACCAGGTACTCGCAGCCGAGGATCAGCCCGGACGGACGGACCGTCGCCGCCGTGCGCTCTGTCGAGCCGCGCTTCGACCGGCCGTGGCGCGACGAACTGGTGCTGGCACCGGCGGAGGGTGCGCCGCCCGTCGTTGCCGACCTCGGCGACGTGTACCCGAACGAATGGCTCTGGACGCCGGGCGGCGACGCGCTGTTCGTCGCCGGAGACCTGCACGGCCGCGGCGCGATCGTCGCGGTCGACCCGGTCAGCGGGTTCGTGGAACGACGCCTGGTCAACGACGCCTCGTACTCGAGCCTGTGCGTCACGGCCGACGGCGCGACGATCTACGCGCTGCGCTCGGCGATCGACTCGCCACCTCGTCCGGTGGTCATCGAGACGGACCGCGAGGACCAGTCACCGTCGCAGCTCTCAGCGCCGGGGACGATCCCCGAACTGCCGGGCGATCTTGTCGAACTGAGTGCGGTGGCCGGTGACGACCAGCCGGTGCACGGCTGGCTGTGCCTGCCGCCGACCTCCGACGAGCCGGCGCCGGTGATGTTGTGGATCCACGGCGGGCCGATGGGCTCGTTCAATGCGTGGAGCTGGCGCTGGAATCCGTGGGTAGCGGTGGCACGCGGCTGGGCGGTCGTCATGCCCGACCCGGCGCTGTCGACCGGCTACGGGCAGCGTTGGCTCGAACGGGCCTGGCCCTACGAAGCGGCCGAGGTGTTCGCCGACTGCGCCGCGGTGCTCGACTCCGTGCTCGCGCTGCCCGACGTGGACGAGTCCCGGGTCGCGTGCTTGGGGGCGTCTTTCGGCGGTTACATGACGAACTGGGTGGCCGGTCACGCCGCTGATCGGTTCGGCGCGATCGTCACCCATGCCGGGCTGTATGCGCTGGACCAGCAGCACAAGACGACCGATCTTCCGTCGTTCAAGACGGGCATCTTCGGCGAACCTGCCGAGCACCCTGAGTGGTACCGCGCGAACTCGCCGCACTACGGGCTCGTCGGCGACACACCGATGCTGATCGTCCACGGAAATCGCGACTACCGGGTGCCGGTCGGCGAGGCGCTGCGGCTGTGGTGGGACCTGGTCAGCGGCTGGGACGGCGACCCCGAGGACCTCCCGCACCGGTTCCTGCAGCTGACCGGCGAGAACCACTGGGTGCTCTCGCCGGCCAACGCGGAGATCTGGTACGACGCGGTGCTCGGGTTCTGCGCGCAGCACGTGCTGGGCCAGAAGTGGACGCCGTCGCCGCTGCTGTGACGGTCAGACGCTGACGGCGCCCTGGCAGGTCTGGCCGGTGGCCGGACGGGCCGCGCGGAACACGACGTGGTCGGTGCGGGCGAGGTTCGCGATGCGACGGCTGACCGAGAACGATCCGCTGGGGGCGGTCGTGGTCGCCGAGCCGCTGCGCACGACGGTTCCGTTGTCGCTGATGCTCCAGGCCCAGGGCTGGCCGACCCGGTTGCTGTCGACCTCTCCTTCGACCTGGATGGCTCCGTCGTCGTGCTTGGCCTTGAGCGTCCAGGTGGCGCCGGACGAACAGGAACCGCCGGCGCGGACAGCGGCGCCGCCGTTCGATGCGTTCGCGGCGGGGGCCAGGGCAAGTCCGAGACCGAGGGCGGTCGCGAGAGCGGTGGTCAGTGCTGTGCGGGTGGTGATCATGGCGGGCTCCGATGGTCGGTGGGGATGACACGTCAGAGCCTGCGTCGCGCACGGAACTAGCGTCGATCGGACAGTGGTCGTAGTACCTCGAGGACGACCGTGTGCCGCGGGGAGATCTCCCCGCGGCACACGGACCGCCGGTGGGTCAGGCCGGCTCGGGTTCGAACTCCACGACCAGCTCGGGCCGGCGGGTGCGGATGGCGAAGGTCACCAGCAGCCAGGTGGCCACGAGGAAGGCCGTCGCCACCCAGAACGAGGTGTCCGCGGCGGTGACGAAGACGTGCTTCGCCGCCTGCGCCGGTGACAGCTGCGGATCGACGTCGTGTTCCGCATTCTGCGTCGCCGTCCCGAAGACCGTCACGAGAACCGCGAGGCCGAGCGAACCACCGACCTGCTGCATGACGTTGACGAGGCCGGAGGCGGCACCCGCGTCCTGCGGCTCCACCCCGTCCAAGGCGGCTGTGGTGAGCGGCACGAAGGCGAGTCCGTTGCCCAGGCCGAACACCACGAGTGAGCCGGCGAGCTCGAAGTAGCTGCTCGACTCCGAGAGCTGGGTGAGTGACAGCATCCCGAGCACCGAGAAGGAGATGCCCATGATCATGACGCGATGGTCGCCGAACCGGTCGACGAGCAGGCGCGCCGAGAGTTGCGAGCTGGCGAACACCATGGCGGTCAGCGGCAGGAACGCGAACCCGGTGCGCAGGTCGCTGTAGCCGAGCACGCCGCGCAGGAAGAGCGTGAGGAAGAAGAACATCCCCATCATCCCTGCCACGAGCATCAGCCGGGCGACGTACGCGCTGGAGCGGTTGCGGCTGGCGAACAGGCGCAGCGGCGTGATCGGCGACTCGGCCCGCAGTTCGGTCAGGACGAAGGCTGCGATGAGGACGAACCCGGCCGCGAACGAGCCGACCGTCGCGAGGTCGGCCCAGCCGTCTGTGGCGGCGTGGACGAACCCGTAGACGAGCGCGGTCATGCCTAGCGTCGAGGTCAGTGCGCCGGCGAGGTCGAAGCGACCGCGATTGCGGTCGGTCTCCGGCAGCACGGTGCGTCCGAACGCCAACAGCACGAGGCCGATCGGCACGTTGACGAACAGCACCCACCGCCACGATGCCCACTCGGTGAGCATGCCGCCGGCGATCAGGCCGACGGCCGCGCCGCCGATCGACACCGCGGTGTACAGACCGATCGCGCGGGTGCGCTCGCGGCCCTGGGCGAACATCGTCATCAGTAGGGCGAGAGCCGAGGGTGAGGCGAGTGCGCCGCCGACGCCCTGCACGGCGCGGGCGATGAGCAGTTCGGCCGGATTCTGGGCGAAGCCGCCGACGAGCGAGGCGAGGGTGAACAGGCCGATCCCGAGCAGGAACACCCGGCGGCGTCCGAGGATGTCCCCGGCGCGGGCGCCGAGCAGCAGCAGTCCGCCGAAGGTCAGGGTGTAGGCGCTCACGACCCACGAGAGCCCGGCGGCGGAGAAGCCGAGCGCCGAGCGGATGTCGTGCAGGGCGATGTTCACGATGGTCGCGTCCAGCACGACCATCAGCTGGCTGGTGAGGATGAGGGCCAGGACGACGTTGACGGGACCGGCGCCGTTGCGCGCCCCGCCCAGACGTCCCGGGTGGTGCGCGGTGTGGGTCGACGCGCGGGACGGAGCTTGCACAGTCACGAGCAGAACCTCGATCGGAGTAGTAGCATCGATGAAACGGAAGGATCCTCCGGTAAGAACGATACGGAGGCTGCCTCCGTTTTCGCAAGTCGATTTCGGCACGAGTTTGCAGAAGGGGTGTGACGGTGGGCGCGGAGCTGCGTACGCAGACCGACGCACCCGGTCGTGCGCCGCGCAAGGACGCCGCACGCAATCGCGAGGCGCTGCTCGCGGCCGCCGGTGAGGTCTACGCCGAGCGCGGCATCGATGGGTCTCTCGAGGAGATCGCGCGTCGCGCGGGCGTCGGCATCGGCACGCTCTACCGCCACTTCCCGAGCCGCGACGCGCTGAACGAGGCTGTCTACCGCCGCGAGGTCGAGTCGCTGTGCGACAACGCCGCCGAGTTGCTCGCCGACCACGAGCCGGTCGACGCGCTCGCGGCCTGGATGCGCCGCTTCTCCGGCTACGTCGCGCGCAAGCGCGGCATGGCGATGGCACTCAAGTCGGCGCTCGGGCCGGACAACGACCTGTTCAACTACAGCCACAAGCGCATCAAGGACGCGCTGGGGTCACTGGTCGAGGCCGCCGCAGCCTCGGGGCGGATCCGCTCCGACGTCGACTGTGACGACCTGCTGCGTGCGATGAGCGGTATCTGCATGGCCACCGACGCGCCCGGTGCGGCCGAACGCAACGGACGCCTGATCGACCTGCTCATGGACGGGCTGCGCTTCGGCGCCCCGGCCACCTCCCCGTTGAGTGACGCCCCAGGCCCTTGAGTGACGCCCCACGCGGTTGAGTGACGGCGTTTGCGCCGTCACTCAACCGCCGTGGGCGTCACTCGTTCGAAGATCCGTCACTCAACGCGCGGACGGACGGGGGCACGTCGATGCCCGTCCGAAGATCGGGCGCGGGCTGCGGCGCCCCGTAGGAGGTGATCATCGCGACGACGCCGGCCCACGAGTCACCCGCGACGTCGTCGTCGGGATCGTCCGGCCAGCCGGCCGAGATCTTCAACGACCATTCGGTGATCGGCAGTTCGAGCACCAGCGTGGCGGCGAGTTCGGCCGTGCGTGGACTGCGGATCTCCGCGGCGCGTCCGGGGATGAGACGTTCGGTGATCAGGTCGAGCGCCGCCTCGGCGTCCGACACCACGGCGCATGCTCCGAACAGCACCGCGCTGCGGTAGTGCAACGACGACTCGAAGGCCGACCGCGCGACGACGACCCCGTCGAGCGCCGTCACGGTGAGGCAGGTCGGTGCGCCCTCGGCGAGGCGACGCATCCACCGTGACCCGGTCGACCCGTGCGCCAGCACCCGGTCGCCGGCACGCACGATCGCCGTCGGGATCACCACCGGTCGGCCGTCGTCGTCGGCGAGGCCGAAGTGGCCGAGGATGCAACTGTCGAGCAGCGCGTCGAGCTCCGCGCGCTCGGTGCTGCCCTTCTCCCGCAGCCGGGTGATGGTGGTTCGCGGACTGTGTTCATTGCTCTTAGCGCCGGCGCTCATCGCCCGATCATTCCGTTGACCAGGGCGGCCATCCGGGACGGCTCGCCGCGCCGGCCCTCGGCGTGGTCGGCCCAGGTCATCGCCTGCAGGGCGGCGTTCGCGCCGAGCCAGCGCATCGGTTCAGGCTCCCAGGCGGGGGAGCGGTGATCGACCCAGGGCAGCTGCGTCAGCGCGGACTCGCGGCCGGTGATCAGATCGGCAAGCGTGCGCCCGGCCAGGTTCGTCGTCGAGACGCCGTCGCCCACGTAACCGCCTGCCCACGCCAGGCGGGTCGCGCGGTCGAGGCCCACCGAGGCGTGCCAGTCGCGGGCGATGCCGAGCGGCCCGCCCCACCGGTGCGTGATCCGGGCGCTGCGCAACACCGGGAACAGTTCGTGCAGCGTGCGCTCGAGCGCCGCGAACACCCGCTCGTTGCGATCGAAGGACGGCCGCACGCGTGAACGGAAGTGGTACGGCGCGCCGCGGCCGCCGAAGACCATCCGGCCGTCGCGGGTGCGCTGGCCGTAGATGATCAGATGCCGGAAGTCGCTGAAGGTCTCACGCTCGCGCAGCCCGATCTCGTCCCAGACGGAGTCGGGCAGCGGCTCGGTGGCGACGATCAGCGAGTAGACCGGCGCGATGGCGCGGCGTTGCCCGGGCAGGCCGGGTGTGTAGCCCTCTGTGGCACGGACGACGGTGTCCGCGTACACCGCCCCACGACTCGTCCGCACGACACCGGACTCGATGAGCTTGGCCCGGGACTGCTCGTAGATCGTGACGCCGCGCGACTCGACCACCTCGGCCAGTCCGCGGACCAGTTTGGCCGGTTGCAGCGCGGCGCAGTGCGGTGTGTAGGTGGCGCCGACCACGCCGCTCGCGTTGACCCTGGCGCGTGCCGCGTCGGCGTCGAGCAATTCGATGTCGAGTCCGTACTCGGCCGCCTCGCTCGCATCGTCGTGTGCGCGCTGCAGCTGGGGTTGAGTTCGCGCGACGACGACGGTGCCGCCGACCGCGATGTCGGCCTCGATGTTCTCGCGTGCCGCGACATCGACCACCGCGTGCACCGTGTCGCGCATCGCGGCGTACTGCGCGATCGCAGCCTCGCGCCCGGCCTCGGCCGCCAGCGTCGCGATGCCGACGGGATACAGTGCCGAGCACCAACCGCCGTTGCGTCCGGACGCGCCGAATCCCGCGACCCGCGCCTCGACGACTGCGATGCGCAGGCCCGGATCGAGTTCGTGCAGGTAGTACGCCGTCCAGAGGCCGGTCAGCCCGGCGCCGACGATCGCGACGTCAACCGTCGTGTCGCCGTACAGGTCGGCACGCGGCTCGATCGCCGGGAGCTGCTCGAACCACAGCGACAGCGAACGAAAATCCAACTCCACTGTCCGTGCTCCCGTCAGTGGTCAGTTTCGGCGTCAGCGGTTAGTTGTGTCCGACCACTGCGGCCCGAACCAACCTTGGACGAAGAGCTGGGGTCAATTCAATACCTCGTCCAGGCTGACCGCCTGGTAGCCGTGCGCCTCGGCGACGGGCCCGTTGGTCAGCTGGCCCTCGTGCGTGTTGAGGCCGAGCGCGAGCGCATGGTCGCGCCGCAGCGCCTCGCGCCAACCGCGGTTGGCGAGCTCGACGGCGTAAGGCAGCGTCACGTTCGTCAGCGCATAGGTCGACGTGTGCGGAACCGCGCCGGGCATGTTGGCGACGCAGTAGAACACCGAGTCGTGCACCATGTACGTCGGGTCGGCGTGCGTGGTCGGACGCGAGTCCTCGAAGCACCCGCCCTGGTCGATCGAGATGTCGACGAGCACCGAGCCCGGCTTCATGCGCGAGACGAGCTCGTTGCTGATGATCTTCGGCGCCTTGGCACCCGGCACGAGCACCGCGCCGATCACGAGGTCGGCGTCGAGCACCGCGCGCTCGACCTCGTAGGCGTTGGACGCGATGGTCTGGCAGTGCCCCTGGTAGATGGCGTCCATCTGGCGCAGCCGTGCGACGTTGCGGTCGAGCAGCAATACCTCGGCCTGCATGCCGAGCGCGATCGCTGCGGCGTTCTGGCCCGAGACGCCCGCGCCGATGACGACGACCTTCGCGGCGTACACGCCGGGAACTCCGCCCATCAACGTTCCGCGGCCACCGCCCTGGCGCATGAGGTGGTACGAGCCGACCTGCGGGGCCAGCCGCCCGGCGACCTCGGACATCGGCGCCAGCAGCGGCAGCGACCCGTCCGGAAGCTGCACGGTCTCGTAGGCGATGCCCGTCGTACCCGCTGCCAGCAGGGCGTCGGTGCAGGGCTGATCAGCGGCCAGATGCAGGTAGGTGAACAGCACCTGGTCCTTGCGCATGCGGTGGTACTCCTCGGCGACGGGCTCCTTCACCTTGAGCACCATCTCGCCGGTGGACCAGACGTCGTCCGCGGTCTCGAGGATCTGCGCCCCGGCCGCCACGAAGTCGTCGTTCGGGATGGACGACCCGACGCCGGCGTCCTTCTCGACGAACACCTCGTGCCCGTTGCGCACCAACTCGTGCACGCCGGACGGGGTGATCGCCACCCGGTACTCGTGGTTCTTGACCTCGCGCGGAATCCCGACCTTCATGCCGAGATTGTGGAACATACTGCCGACTGATCACCAGATCCGCGAAGATGATTCGCTAGGCTGCGGCAGTGGTTACCGAAAGTTCGACCGCCCACGGTCAGGTTGCGTCCGTCCCGAACGATGTTCTGGACGAGATCGACCAACGCATCGTGCGTGCGCTGGCAGCCGACGCCCGCATCCCCAACAACGCGCTCGCCGCCGTCGCCGGGGTGGCGCCGTCCACCTGTCTCGGACGGGTACGTGCGCTGCGTGAGCGCGGGGCAATCCGGGGCTACCACGCCGACGTCGATCCAGCGGTGCTCGGCCGTCCGCTGCAGGCGATGATCGCCGTGCGGCTGCAGTCGCACGCGCGCGGGCACATCCCCGACTTCATGGCGAAGATCGCTTTGTTGCCCGAGGTGATCAACGTGTTCTTCCTGGGTGGTGCCGACGACTTCCTCGTGCACATCGCCGCGACGAACACGGGCAATCTGCGCGACTTCGTTGTGGTGAACCTGAGCGGCAATCCCGACGTCGCGCTCACCGAGACGAACCTGATCTTCGAGCACGTGCGTGCCGGCGTGACTCACTGAGCAGAACCGCAGCGATGCAACAGAACTGAACCGGGCCGTGGCGACGAACGTGATCGTGGACGACTCGCCGAACCGATGAGGTGCCATGCCCGACACGATTTACGGCTTGCCCACGCACGTGCTGTTGATCCATGTCATCGTCGTGCTGGCACCGCTCGGGGCGCTGTTCACCGCGCTCAGCGCGGTGTGGCCCGCGGCGCGACGCAAGCTCGGCTTCATCAGTCCGCTCACCTGTCTGATCGTGCTGATCTTCGTTCCGATCACGACGCATGCCGGTGAATGGCTGCGCAACAAGATCGACGCCGCCCACGAGAACCCGAAGATCACGCACCATGCATCGCTCGGGCACACCTTCCTGTTCTTCGCGCTCGGCCTGTTCATCGTGTCGGCCGCCGTCTGGTGGATCGGCCGGCGCCGCGACTTCGGCATCGGGACCTCGGCCGCGACCTCGAGCACGGCACTGCCCCTCTGGTCGGCCGCCCTGATCATGGTTGTCAGCGTCGCGGTATCCGCGGTAACCGTCTGGCAGCTGTACCGGATCGGCGACTCCGGGGCGCACGCCGTGTGGGACGGCATCGTCGCCCGCTGACCTACTTCCCGCCGGCGAACACGCCCTGGGCGGGGAACGCGCCGTTAACGACGAGGGTTCGGGTTAGCGCCTTACCGAGTTCGACGAGTCTTTCGGTGCGCTCCGCGCCGAGGTGATCCCACGGCGCGGCGTCGAGGGCGTCGGTCTCCGCCTCGATGTCGTTGCGCAGCGCAGCGCCTGCTTCGGTGAGATTCTCGCCGTCCATGAGGCCGCGGTCCTGCAGCGCGCGAACCGCGTCGGTCCACTGCTCGTCCGACCAGCCGCGCAGCAGTTTCGCTGCTTGCGGAGTGAAGCCGCGTCCGGTAGCGGTGTGCGTCACGATCGACTCGATGCCCGACAGCCCGGCGTGGGCGAGCGCCATCGTGTGTCCGTCGCCGCGTGATTCGCGCAGCAGCGTCGCTGCGTGCCACATGACCAGGTGCGGGTCGTCGGGCCACGGCAGCCCGGCGTGGGCGGCGTAGAGCGGGCGTCCTTCCGGAGTCAGTACGGTCGTCGCTTTGCGAGCCAGGTCGGCGAGTTCGGCGACCTCCGCGGAGTCGACGGCGTCGCCGAGCAACCGGCGCAACGCAAGATCGGCGCTGCGCAACCTCGCCTCGAGGATCGCGTCGATGCTCGCCAGCGTCCACGCGCGCGGGATGTACTTGGCGACCAGTGCCGGGTTGAAGTTGACGAACGTCGCGGTCGTCACGCCGGGCGAGACCGCGCCCATGGGTGCCGACCGCGAGGCGAAGTAGGTCATGCGACCTGGGCGCAGTCCGACTCCGACGAGTTGCTCCTCGGCCTCCGGCGCGAAATAGATCATCGAGTGGAGGGAGTCGGTGGCGCGGTGCGCCCGACCGGCGAGTTCGCTCACGCGACCGACCCTAGGACCTGCCCGATCGCGATGCCGAGCCGGTGACCGGACAGCCACGCCGACTCGACCCGCGGTGAGCCGCTCGGACACCACGAGTCACCGCAGAGCGCGAAGGAGTCGTTCCACCAGTACGGCGCGTTGCCGTGGGTCCGCGTGGGCTTGGCGAAGGTCCAGCGATGGCAGTGCGTCCAGACCGGCTCGTCGGCGATTCGGAGCAGTCGCTTTGCAGCGGCCAGCGCCGGTGGGATCGCCGCGCTCGGATCGTCGAGATGCGTTGCCGCGCGGGCCCGCGTGGTGTGCAGGACGAGCACCGGTGCGGCGTCGCCGCGTCGAGCACCGTCGTCGGCTATGAGCGACAGGTCGGGGTCGTCGTTGACGAACGCCGCGTCGGCCATGCTCCACGTCCGAGCGGCAAAGCCTGCGGCGACGGCGATGACCGGGTCGTAGTCGACCCAGTCGATCAGGTCTCCTGCCAGTCGGGAAGCCTGTGGATCGGGCATGGCCAGCACGACCACGTCGTAACCGGAGGGAATGGTGCGGAGCTCGTCGCCGAGGGTGACGTCGCCGTGCAGGTCGCGTGCCAGACTGCGCAGCCCCTCGCGCGTGGCGAAGCGCATCGGGCCGGTGGTCGTCGAGCGCCCGTCGGCGGCGAAGACGTCGAACGTGTCCGTCCAGTCGTGGACGAGCCCGCGACGCCGCCAGTCGGGCACGAGCGCGCCGAACCTGTCGTCCTGAACGGTGAAGTACGCGGCGCCGAAATCGACACGCCGCCCGTGCAGTTCCGGCGAGGCCAGTCGCCCGCCGACGGCACGCGAGCGCTCACGCACGGTGACCTCGACGCCGGCCGACCGCAGCGCCGCAGCGCACGCGGCACCCGAGATCCCGGCCCCGACCACCAGCACGCGTCCCATTCCGCCACGTTAACCACCGCGAGTGGTCACTAGTCGCGCGAGTGGTCACCTATAGGTGACCACTCGGCGCGTTAATGACCACTCGCGGGAGACGTGCGGGACCTCGGGTCAGATCCGCGACCACGCCTCGGTGAAGACGGACCTCAGGATCTGCTCGATCTCGTCGAACTCCGGTTGACCGATGATCAGCGGCGGGGCGAGCTGCACGACGGGGTCGCCACGGTCGTCGGCGCGGCAGTAGAGGCCGGCGTCGAAGAGTGCCTTCGACAGGAACCCGCGGAGCAGCCGGTCGGCCTCCTCGCCCTCGAAGGTCTCCTTGGTGTTCTTGTCCTTGACGAGCTCGATGCCGTAGAAGTAGCCGTCGCCGCGGACGTTGCCGACGATCGGCAGGTCGTTCAGCTTCTCCAGCGTCGCGCGGAACGCACCCTCGTTGTCGAGCACGTGCTGGTTGAGACCCTCACGCTCGAACAGATCGAGGTTGGCCATGGCCACCGCCGCCGACACCGGATGTCCGCCGAAGGTGTAGCCGTGCGGGAAGTAGTCGTCGCCGTTCCAGAACGGCTCGGCGATCCGGTCGCTGATCAGGCACGCGCCGATCGGCGAGTAGCCGCTGGTCATGCCCTTGGCGCACGTGATCATGTCCGGGACGTAGCCGAACTTGTCGGCGCCGAACATCGTGCCGAGCCGGCCGAAGGCGCAGATGACCTCGTCGGACACCATCAGCACGTCGTGCTTGTCGCAGATCTCGCGCAGTCGCTGGAAGTAGCCGGGCGGCGGCGGGAAGCACCCGCCGGAGTTCTGGACGGGCTCGACGAAGACGGCCGCGACCGTGTCCGGACCCTCCATCTCGATGGCGATGTCGATCTGGTCGGCCGCCCAGCGCCCGAACGCCTCGTAGTCGTCGCCGTGCTCGGGTGCCCGGTAGAAGTTCGTGTTCGCCGCCTTGTGCGCGCCGGGCACGAGCGGTTCGAACCACTTCTTCGCGTCGGGGATGCCGGTGATCGACAGCGCGCCCTGCGGCGTGCCGTGATAGGCGATGTTGCGGCTGATGACCTTCGTCTTCATCGGTTTGCCGACGAGCTTCCAGTACTGCTTGGCCAGCTTCCACGCCGTCTCGACGGCCTCACCACCGCCGGTGGTGAAGAAGACCTTGTTCAGGTCGCCCGGCGCGAGGTCGGCGAGCCGGTCGGCGAGCTCGATGGCCTGCGGGTGGGCGTAGGACCACAGCGGGAAGAACGCGAGTTCGTTGGCCTGCTTGAACGCGGCCTCGGCCAGTTCGCGCCGGCCGTGCCCGGCCTGCACCACGAACAGGCCGGCGAGGCCGTCCAGATAGGCCTTGCCGTGCACGTCGTACACCCGCGCGCCGTCGCCGCGCACGATGGTCGGCACCGGCGAGTGGGCGTAGGACGACAGCTTCGTGAAGTGCATCCACAGATGCTCACGGGCCTTGTCGGACAGTTCCTCGGCCGCGGGATCGCTCAGCGGCTGGTTCATTTCGCACCCCAGTTGTAGGTCTGCTTGGCGAGTTTCAGATAGAGCCAAGATTCGGTCCGCTCGACGCCGTCGAGCGAGCGGATGTTGCGGTTGACCACCTGCAGGAGGTGGTCGTCGTCCTCGACGACGATTTCGGCGAGGATGTCCCACGAGCCGGCGGTGACCACGAGGTAGTCGACCTCCGGGATCTGCGCGAGCTTCGCGGCCACGACTTCGATGTCCCCGCTCACCGAGATGCCGACCATCGCCTGTCGCGCGAAACCGATCTGCATCGGGTCGGTGACGGCGACGATCTGCATCACGCCGGAATCGATCAGCTTCTGCACGCGCTGGCGCACGGCCGCTTCGGACAGGCCGACGGCCTGGCCGATCGACGCGTAGGAGCGCCGGCCGTCGGACTGCAGCTGTTCGATGATGGCTCGGCTCACGTCGTCAGTCGTGATTCGTGCGGGCGTTCGAGCCATGGCAACGATTTTGCCTGTCACGCACAGGTTTAGCAAGTGAATCCGCAGCGTATCAACCGTTTACGACGCAAATCGCTGCGGAATGGTTGTCTCGGCAGCTTTCGCATGACACGATGCGTGCACCAGTCAGGGAGGATCCCCCTGGAGGCAACAAGCATCCATGGACGTGACGAAGTCGGACACGGCAACCGCCCCGCTGGGCCGACAGCGGAACCCGCCTCAGAGTCGACCACTGTGCCCGCCATCGAACTCGTCGGGATCGCCAAGCGATTCCATTCGCGTCGCGGCTCCGTCACCGCCGTGGAGCGCGTCGATCTGGTGATCGGCGAGGGTGAGTTCTTCTCGCTCCTGGGCCCGTCCGGGTGCGGCAAGACGACCACGTTGCGCATGATCGGCGGCTTCGAGGAGCCGACCGAGGGTCAGATCCTGCTTTACGGCAAGGATGTGGTGGGGGTCGCGCCGAACCACCGCGACGTCAACATGGTGTTCCAGAGCTACGCCCTGTTCCCGCACATGTCCGTCTTCGACAACGTGGCGTTCGGGCTGCGGCGCAAGGGCGTCTCGACCGCCGACACCAGGCAGCGGGTCAACGAGATGCTCGAACTCGTGCAGCTCGAGGGCAAGTCCGACCGGCGCCCCCGCGAGCTGTCGGGCGGCCAGCAGCAGCGGGTGGCGCTCGCCCGCGCGCTGGTCAACCGGCCGCGTGCCCTGCTGCTGGACGAGCCGCTCGCTGCGCTCGACCTGAAGCTGCGCCAGGCGATGCAGATCGAGCTCAAGCGCATCCAGCGCGAGGTCGGCATCACCTTCATCTTCGTCACCCACGACCAGAACGAGGCGTTGACGATGAGCGACCGTCTCGTGGTCATGAACGCGGGCCGTATCGAGCAACTCGGGTCCCCGCGTGAGGTGTACGAACGGCCGCGCACGCGGTTCGTCGCTGGCTTCATCGGCACGTCGAACCTGCTGACCGGCACCGTTGCCCGGCTCGACGGCACGACGGCCACGCTCGAGACCGGAGCCGAGGAGGCCATCATCGTCTACGACGCTCGCGACGCCGGCGCCGTCGAGGGCAAGCAGCTGGAGGTCACCGTCCGTCCCGAGAAGATCACCGTGTCGGAGGCGCGACCTGAATCCGGACGGTGCGCCATCCGCGGCCGCGTGTCACGAGGTCGTCTACCTGGGCACCTCGACGCAATACGCGGTCAAGACCATGGACGGGAGCGAGCTGCTGGTGTTCGTGCAGAACGCCGCCGACTCCGCAGACCTGGTCCACCGCGGGCAGGACGTGTGGCTTTCGTGGCGGCCCGGAGCATTCGCTGCCACTCGCACGCAGCGAGTCCGAGGCCGACGCCGCATTCGACGAGGAGGCCGTGTGATGGCGCCGATCTCTCGTCGCGGAGCGCTGCAGCTCGGCGGCGCGTCGTCGCTGGCTCTCGCACTGGCCGCGTGCGGCATCCCCGGCACCAAGTCCGGCGGCAGCCTCAGTCTGCAGGACGCGCGCGCCGCGATCGCGAAGTTCTGGGCCGATCATCCGAAGCCGACCGGCACCCTCGATTTCGAGAACTGGCCGCTGTACATCGACGTCGGCAAGACGAACAGCGATCACCCGACGCTCGACATGTTCACCAAGGCGACCGGAATCAAGGTCACCTACACCGAGGGCATCCAGCAGGTCGACACCTACTACGGGAAGATCGAGCCGACGCTCGCCTCCGGGCAGAGCATCGGCAAGGACATCATCGTCATCACCAACGGGCTCTATCTCGACAAGCTGATCGAGCAGGACTTCCTGACGCCGCTCGACCAGACCGCGATGACGAACTTCTACGACAACGCGAGCGATCTCGCGAAGGACCCGAGCTTCGACCGCGGCAACGTCTACACGATGCCGTGGCAGTCGGGCATCACCGGCATCGGCTACGACCCGACCAAGGTCGGGCACAAGATCACGAGCTGGAACGACCTTCAGGACCCCGCGCTCAAGGGCAAGATCGGCATGTTCGGGGACACCGAGGACATGCCGGGATGCGCGTTGCTGGCGATCGGTGTTGCGCCGGAGACCTCGCAGGAGGCCGACTGGAAAAAGGCTGCGGAGTGGCTGAAGAAGCAGCAGCCGCTCGTGCGCAAGTACTACGAACAGGACTACGTACCGCCGCTGAAGAGTGGCGACATCTGGGCGACGATGGCGTGGTCGGGCGACATCTTCCAGGCCCAGATCGACAATCCGCATCTCGAGTTCGTCGTGCCCAAGGAAGGCGCGATGATCTGGTCGGACAACATGTGCATCCCGAAGTACGCCGCGCACCCGCGCGACGCGATGACCTACATGGACTACGTGTACCAGCCGCGGATCGCCGCGCTGCTTGCCGAGGGAATCAACTACATCACCCCGGTACCGACCGCGCAGGCCTACATCAAGAAGGACGCCGCGGCCGCGACGGGATCGGACAAGAAGACGCTCGAATACCTCGCCACCAGTCCGCTGATCTTCCCGACGAAGGACGAGTTCAGCCGGTTGCACCGGTATCGCGTACTGACCAATGCCGAGCAGACGGCCTGGAACTCGATCTTCCAGCCCATCTACCAGTCATGAGCACGACTGTCGCCGCCGATGCCCCGCCGTCGCCATCGTTCGAAGTTGATCGGGCGGCTGTCGCCGTACCTGCTTGTGCTGCCCGCCTGGCTCTGGCTCGCGATCTTCTTCGTGGTGCCCACCATCGTCATGCTCTCCGTGTCGACGATGACCGGCGACATCGAGAACGGTTTCCGGCAGACCTTCCACTGGAGCACGTACTCGCACGCGTGGGACCTCTACCACGTGCAGCTGTTGCGCTCGCTCTGGTACGGCCTCATCTCGACGGTGCTGTGCATCGCGATCGGCTACCCGGTCGCGTACTGGATCGCCTTCCGGGGTGGGGCACACAAGTCGAGCCTGCTGTTCCTGTTGCTGCTGCCGTTCTTCGTGTCGTTCGTGATCCGAACCCAGTCATGGGGGTTCATCCTCGACGACAACGGGATGATCCTCGGCCCGCTCAAGCACCTCGGCCTGGTCAGCCAGGATTACCACGTCCTGCAGACGTCCATAGCGGTCGTGGGCGGGCTGACCTACAACTTCCTGCCGTTCATGGTGCTGCCGATCTACGTGTCGCTCGAGCGCATCGAGCCGGCGCTGCTCGAGGCGTCCGCCGATCTCTACGGCTCGAAATTCACGACGGTGCGCAAGGTGGTGTTCCCGCTCTCGATCCCAGGCGTGTTCGCCGGCGTGCTGCTCACGTTCGTCCCTGTGGCTGCTGACTACGTGAACGCGACGATCCTGGGCGGTCCGAACACGACGATGATCGGCAACAACATCCAGACCGCGTACTTCACCAACCTCGACTACCCGCTCGCAGCCTCGCTGTCGTTCATCCTGATGGCCATCCTGCTCGTCGGGGTTTTCCTCTACGCGCGATTGCTCGGGACCGACGACGTACTCGAAGTGGCAGGCAACTGATGGCCACGGTGACCAGCGAGGTCGTTCGCCCACCCGAGCCGACGAGCGCGGCGCCCGTGCCGAGACGCAAGCGGCGGTTGCACGGCCGCTGGGTGCTGCCGTTCTGGGGCTGGGCGGTCATCGCCTGGCTGTCGTTCCCGATCATCGTGATGATCATCTTCGGCTTCAACAACACCAAGGGGAAGCAGAACACCACGCTGCAGGGCTTCACGTTCAAGTGGTACACGCACCTGTTCTCGATCCCGGCGCTGACCGAGGCGTTGAAGAACTCGCTGACGATCGCGGCGATCTCGACCGTGATCGCGACCGTGCTCGGCACGCTGATGGGCTTCGCACTCGGCCGCAAGAAGTTCCGCGGGTCGGGATCGGTCACGTTGTTGCTGTTCGCCAACATCGCCGCACCCGAGATCGTGCTCGGCGCCGCGCTGCTGAGCCTGTTCCTGACGCTGAACGTTCCGCGTGGCTACTGGACGATCGTCATCGCGCACGTGATGTTCAGCCTGGCGTATGTGGCCGTGACCGTGCGGGCGCGGATGGCGGGCATGGACCCGTCGCTGGAAGAGGCCGCCCGTGACCTCGGCGCGGGGCCGGTGACCACCTTCATCCGCGTAACGCTGCCCGGGATCATGCCCGGTGTCATGTCAGGCGCGCTGCTCGCGTTCGCGCTGTCGATCGACGACTACATCATCACCAGCTTCAACAACGGGAACACGACCACGTTCCCGCTGTGGGTGTACGGCGCCTCGCGCATCGGCATCCCGCCGCAGGTGAATGTGATGGGCACGCTGATCTTCCTGTTCGGTGTGCTGGTCGCGGTCGGCGGTGCGCTCTCCAGTCGCCGGAAGCGGGCGTGAACCACCCGTCCCTCCGCGACGCTGCACCGGTTCCGTACTGGCTCGACTCGCCTGACCGGCCTGCCCCCGAGCCGCCCCTGCGCGAACGGACGAGTGCTGATCTCGTCGTCGTGGGCGCCGGCTACACGGGCCTGTGGACGGCGCTGCTCGCGAAGGAGGCCGACCCTGGTCGCGATGTCGTGCTGGTCGACGCGCGCAGCGCCGGATGGGCCGCATCAGGACGCAACGGCGGGTTCTGCGTCGCGTCGTTGACGCACGGCACCGCAAACGGGACAGACAGGTTCCCTGACGAAGTGGCGACGCTCGACCGGTTGGGACGGGCGAACCTAGACGCCATCGAGGCGACGGTGCAGCGTTATGCGATCGACTGCGGGTTCCACCGGTCCGGCGAGATGTCGGTCGCGGTCGAGCCGCACCAGGTCGAGTGGCTGCGGGCTGACGTCGATGCCGCGGTCGCGCTCGGGCACGACGCGGTGTTCCTCGACCAGGAGGCCGTGCGCGCCGAGGTCGCCTCGCCGACCTTCCTCGCCGGCGCGTGGGACCGCAGCGACGCGGCACTGGTCGACCCGGCCCGGCTGGCCTGGGGATTGCGCGCCGCCTGCCGACGCCTCGGGGTGCGTGTCTACGAGGACACCGAGGTCGAGAGCGTGCAGCGCGACGGCGCCGCGCTGCTCGTCCGCTGCGGCGACGGCGCGACGGTACGGTCCGCGCGTGTCGCGCTGGCGACGAATGCTTTCCCCGCCCCGTTGCGGCGGCTGCGAGCGTTCGTGGTTCCGGTGTGGGACTACGTGCTGATGACCGAGCCGCTCAGCGAGCAGCAGCTTGCCTCGATCGGATGGCGGCACCGACAGGGGATCGGTGACTCGGCGAACCAGTTCCACTACTACCGCCTCACCGACGACAACCGCATCTTGTGGGGCGGCTACGACGCGGTCTACTACTGGCGCAGCGGATTGCGCGACGAACTCGAGCAGCGGCCGGAGACGTTCGACATGCTCGCGCGACAGTTCTTCGAGACCTTCCCCCAACTCGACGGCGTGCGTTTCACGCACACGTGGGGCGGCGCCATCGACACGTCGACGCGATTCTTCGCCTTCCAGGGCGCGGCGCTGGGCGGCCGGCTCGCGTACAGCCTCGGCTACACCGGGCTCGGCGTGGCGGCGACGCGGTTCGGTGCCTCGGTAATGCTCGACCTGCTCGACGGCCGCTCGTCCGAGGCAGTGTCGCTGCGGGCGGTGCGCTCGAAGCCGATACCGTTCCCGCCCGAGCCGTTGCGCTGGGCCGGAATCCAGCTGACCCGGCGGGCGCTCGCTCGGGCCGACCGCAACCAGGGCCGGCGCGGGCCGTGGCTGAGGGTGCTCGACCGGCTCGGCCTCGGCTTCGACTCCTGATCAGGCGCCGAGTGCGGAGCGGACGATTTCGACGGCACGGTCGGGCGCGATCCCCACGTCGTGCGCGGCGGCGGCGAAGGCCCGCGCCGCGGCGTGGAGGCGTTGCTGCGCGAGGTCTCCGGCCGCCGAGACCACCGTCCCGGCTCGGCCGCGGGTCTCGACCAGACCGGAGGTCTCGAGTTCGCGGTAGGCGCGGGCGACGGTGTTGACGGCGAGGTCGAGATCGTGCGCGAGCGCGCGCACAGTGGGCAGCTTCGACCCGACCACGAGAGTGCCGTCAGTGATCTGTGCTGCGAACAGCGCCCGCACCTGCTCGAACGGCGGCACGGGCGAGGCCGGGTCGATCCGCATGGGGAGCAATGTATGCCCGCTCGAAGCAGGCAGCTGCCGCGCAGAGCACCAACGCCCCGCCGCACAGGATCGGAAGGCGTGCGCCCGCCGCGCCGACGAGCCCGCCGATCGCGGTGCCGGCCGAGGCAGCGGCGATCTTCCACCCCGCCATGGCCACGAAGGTCTGTGCGCGCTGCCCGGGTGGCGCGTACTCGTCGCGGGCCGCCAGGGTGGCGGTCACCCAGGGTGCGGTGAGCATGCCGATGGCGCCGAAGACGAGCAGCCCGATGACGACATTCGGCACGGCCGCCACGGCGACATACCCGATGCCGAGGGCGGCAGCGCCGAGCACACTGGCGCGCACCGCGTCGGCACGCAGAGGACGCATCACCAGCAGGGCCGCGACGAGAAGGTTGCCGATGCCCGTCGCCGCGACGAACAAGGCGCCGCGGGACGGGTGGCCGGTCAAGTCGTCGGCGAGACGGATCGCAAGCACGCCCAGGGCGCCGCCGACGAAGGCAACGGCGACGGTCGTCGTCGTGACCTTGCGCAGTGCGCGCACCGAGAACAGCAACGACACCGCAGAGTGGCGCGGGGTGTCGGCGGGCGGCGCCGGTTCGCGCGGCTGTCGGGGCACCAGCCACAGCAGCGCCGCCGCGGCGAGAGCGAAGGCCACCATCGCGGCGACGGCGACCGTCGCGTTCCACGCCGCGGCCAGGGCGCCGACCAGTCCCGGCGCCACCGTCCCCGCGAGCCCGTAGGTGAGGGCGTCCGCGCTGCGGGCGCGTGCCGGGCTTCCCGCCAGGCGGCGCACGAGCGAGCTCAGCCCGCCGGTCAGCAGCGGCCCGGCACCGCCGGCCGCGAGCAGACACGCCGCGGCCGGCCACGGCGCGCCGGCACGCAACAACAACGCGCCGGCCAGCAGCAACCCTGCGTACCAGACGCAGCCGAGTGCGAGGGGACGACGGGCGTCCTGCGCCGCGTCGACCAGCCGGCCCGCCCACGGACCGAGCAAGTGCGCGACGGTCAGAGCCGCGGCGAGCGCGCCACCGATCGGTGCGCCGTGCGCGGTGCCGTACCGCGACACGGCGAGCAGCACGATGCCGAGCCCGGCGCCTGCGTCGCCCATGCGGGCCGTGGTCGCCGCAGTCGAATAGGCGACGATCGCCCGGCGGCCGCTCACTTCGGCCCGCCGACGACGGTGGGACGGATCGGTACACATCGGGCATAACGCTATCTGCGCGGTATGACAGCCATGTGCCGCAGCAAGTCCGACGCTACGAAATCGTGCGCCCATGTCGCTGTAGGGCGTCGATTCAGTTGCCCAGCGGCCGATAGGGTAACGAGATGCGCATCCTCATCCTCGGTGCCGGCGGAGTCGGTTCCGCCGCAGCCCTGATCGCCGCCCGCCGTAGCTTCCCGACGCACGTCGTGCTGGCCGACTACGACAAGTCGAGGGCCGAGGCGGCTGCGGCCGCTGCCACGGACGACCGGTTCGTCGCGGCCCAGGTCGATGCTTCGGACCAGGAGGCCATCGAGCGTCTGATCGACGCCGAAGGCATCGAGGTCGTGCTCGGCGCCACCGATCCGCGCTTCACGATGCCGATCTTCCGAGCCGCGCTCAGTCGTCGCATCCACTACGTCGACATGGCGATGTCACTGTCACAGCCGCATCCGGAGCAGCCCTACGAGCTGACCGGCGTGATGCTCGGCGACGAGCAGTTCGGCGTCGACGACGAGTGGCGTGAGTCGGGGAGGATCGCCCTCGTCGGGATGGGCGTCGAGCCCGGTCTGGCCGACGTGTTCGCTCGGTACGCCGCCGACCACCTGTTCAGCGAGATCGACGAGGCCGGCGTGCGCGACGGCGCGAATCTGGAGGTCAGTGGCTACGAGTTCGCCCCGTCCTTCTCGATCTGGACGACCATCGAGGAATGCCTGAACCCGCCCGTCGTCTATGAAAAGGGCCGCGGCTGGTTCACGACCGAACCGTTCTCAGAGCCGGAGGTGTTCGACTTCCCCGAGGGCATCGGGCCGGTCGAGTGCGTGAACGTCGAGCACGAAGAGGTCATGCTCATCCCGCGGTGGGTCGACGCGAAGCGGGTCACGTTCAAGTACGGCCTGGGGGACGAGTTCATCAGCGTGCTGAAGACGCTGCACCTTCTCGGTCTCGACAAGACCGAGAAGGTGCGCGTGGGTTCGGTGGAGGTGAGCCCGCGCGACGTCGTCGCGGCATGCCTGCCGGATCCGGCGCGGCTCGGTGATCGGATGACCGGCAAGACCTGCGCCGGGCTGTGGGTGCGTGGCACGGGCAAGGACGGACGCCCGCGTTCGACCTACCTGTACCACGTGGTCGACAACGAGTGGTCGATGCGCGAGTACGGTGCGCAGGCGGTCGTGTGGCAGACGGCAGTCAACCCGATCGTCGCGCTCGAGCTGATCGCGACAGGCGTCTGGAACGGTGCGGGCGTACTCGGCCCCGAGGCGTTCGACGCGGTGCCGTTCCTCGATCTGCTCAAGGACGGTTACGGTTCGCCGTGGGGGCAGCGCGAACAGGATTGAACCCGAACCGGAGCGCACCGGGTCTACGGTGCGTTCATGGCGCGCTACGGCACCCAGTTCGGTCCGGACATCACCTTCCTCGGAGTCGAGCGCTGCGAGTGGGGTGAAGCCGCGAGTTTCGACGGCGCCGATGTCGTGATCCTCGGTGCGCCGTTCGACGGCGGGACGTCACATCGCGCCGGCACACGGTTCGGACCGCAGTTCATCCGGCAGACGTGCTACCTGCCGCACGACGGATCGCGTCCGTCGCTGGCGATGCGCGTCGACGCGTTGCAGGACTTGAAGGTGTTCGACGCGGGCGACGTCGAGATGTACTCGGGGGACGCGGAACGATCGGTGCGCGACCTGCAGGAAGCTGTCTACGCGGTCGCGCGGACCGGGGCCGTCCCACTCGTGCTCGGTGGCGACCATACGATCGCGTGGCCCGACGCTGCCGGCGTTGCTCAGCATGTCGGCCAGGGCAAGATCTCCATGATCCACTTCGACGCGCACGCCGACACCGGCAACATCAGTTTCGGTTCGCTGATCGGGCACGGGCAACCGATGCGTCGCCTGATCGAGTCGGGTGCGCTGCGCGGCGACCGGTTCCTGCAGATCGGATTGCGTGGGTACTGGCCGCCGCCGGAGACTCTCGACTGGATGGCGCAGCAGCACATGCGCTCGTACGAGATGACGGAGATCGTCGCGCGTGGTCTTGACGAGTGCCTCACGGAGGCGTTCGTCATCGCGCTGGACGAGTGCGAAGGCGTGTTCCTGTCGGTGGACATCGACGTGTGCGATCCGGGGCATGCGCCGGGTACCGGCACACCCGAGCCGGGCGGCCTCAGTGCGCGCGAGCTGCTCGACTCGGTGCGCCGCATCGCGTACGAGTTGCCCGTGCTCGGCATGGACATCGTCGAGGTGTCGCCGCCATACGACCACGCAGACATCACATCGTTCTTGGCGAACCGAGTCGTGCTCGAGGCGTTGAGCGGGATGGCGCGACGCCGTCGCGATGCGAGCGACGGCACGACCTGGGATCCGCGGAAGCCCTTACTGGAGAGGTGATCGGGCCCGACCTCACACCGCGACTGACGCACAGACCATGCACAGCGGGCATCCAGCAGCGCCCGTCCGGACAGGATGTGACCCACCACCAATCCTGAGGGCGGCTTCCCTCAGCAGGGCAACGCCAGCTACGGTTACGTAACCGTAAGTTACTACCGGACGGAGGCCCTGTGCTCGATGCAGCGGACACCCCACTCGGCACCGAACAGCGCGTGCTGCACGATCTCGAAGCCGTGGTGGCGGAGAACCTCGACCGCCACCTGAGCCTGGCCAAGGAGTGGCACCCGCACGACTATGTGCCGTGGAGTCAGGGACGTGACTTCGCCTTTCTCGGCGGCGAGGACTGGCAGCCGGAGGATTCACCCCTCGACGCGGTCGCCAAGACCGCGATGACGGTCAACCTGCTCACCGAGGACAACCTGCCCTCCTACCACCGCGAGATCGCCACCCGCTTCGGCAGGGACGGCGCGTGGGGCGAGTGGGTCGGACGCTGGACGGCCGAGGAAGGCCGCCACGGCATCGCCATCCGCGACTACCTCGTCGTCACCCGCGGCGTCGACCCAGTCGAGCTCGAGCGGCTGCGCATGGCACACATGACCGCCGGCTACGACTCCGGCGACAAGACACCGCTGCAGACGATCGCCTACGTCTCGTTCCAGGAACTCGCGACGCGCGTCTCGCACCGCAACACCGGTGCGGCAACCGGGTGCCCGCTTGCCGAGCAGCTGCTCGCCCGCATCGCGACCGACGAGAACCTGCACATGGTCTTCTATCGCAACCTCGTCGCGGCCGCGCTCGACCGCGCGCCCGACGCGGCGATGTCGGCGATCCGTGACGAGGTCGTCGGCTTCGAGATGCCCGGCGCCGGCATGCCCGGCTTCGCGCGCAACTCGGTGACCATCGCCAAGGCCGGCATCTACGACCTGCGACTGCACCACGACGAGGTCATCTCGCCCGTTCTGCGGTTCTGGAAGGTGTTCAGCCGCGACGACCTCGGCCCCGAGGGTGAGCAGGCGCGTGACGAACTCGCCGCCTTCATGTCCGAGCTGGACGGCCAGGCGACCCGCTTCGTCGAGAAGCGCGAGCGGCAGCGCGCCGCCGCCGCGGTCTGCCACGCCGCGGTCTGACGCCGCGGTCTGACGCCGCGGTCTGACGCCGCGGACTGTCCGCGGGCTACTTCCGCCAGGCGTTCTTACGCCGCTGCCCGTCCCAGATGAGGACGACGATCAACCCGACGGCGAACGCCAGGAGCCAGAACGAGCCCGCGTGGTTGTAGTGCGTCGCCGTCAGCATCACGACGAGCACGATGGCGACGAACCATCCCGTGACCCGGGCGGCGCGGCCCCACTCGCCGTGCCAGCCCCAGTCCTCCGGATGCTCCTCGGGGTGGTGCGCTGCGTAGTCCGGCGGTGAGCCCAGGTCGGGCTGCTCGCTGTGCGGGTTCAGAGCCACGGCCTCATTCTGGCACCCCGCTACCGCTCGATACCGTTGAGGTGTGCGAATCACAGGTCTCGGTCATGCCAGCGTGTTCCTCGAGACGGCGCACGGCTCGATCCTCACCGATCCGTGGGTCAATCCGGCCTACTTCGGCTCGTGGTTCCCGTTCCCCGACAACTCCCGTCTCGACTGGGACCGCTTCGGCAACGCCGACTATCTGTTCGTGTCACACCTGCACCGCGACCACTTCGACATCGAGCACCTGAAGAAGTACGTGTCGAAGAAGGCCACGGTGCTGCTGCCCGAGTACCCGACGAGCGAACTCGAGGACGCGCTGCGCGAGTGCGGTTTCACCTCCTTCGTCGCGCCGGCCTCCGGTGAGGTCGTCGACCTGGACGGGCTGCAGATCATGATCCACGCGCTCGGCTCGCCGACCGACGGCCCGATCGGCGACTCGTCCCTGTGGGTCAGTGACGGCGAGCAGACCGTGCTGAACCAGAACGACGCGCGCCCGTCCGAACTCGACGTGTTCAAGGCGCTCGGGCCGGTCGACGGCTACCTGGTGCAGTTCTCCGGTGCCATCTGGTTCCCCATGGTCTACGAGCTGCCGGCGCGGGCCAAGCAGGCCCTCGGCTCGACCAAGCGCGAGCGGCAGTTCGACCGCACGCTGCGCTACGTCAACGAACTCGGTGCGCGGTTCGTGTTCCCGACGGCAGGGCCGCCCTGCTTCCTGGACGACGAACTCTGGGGCTTCAACGACATCTTCGGCGACGAGTCGAACATCTTCCCCGACCAGAGCGTGTACCTCCGCTGGCTGGCGACCCAGGGCCACGACGAGGGACGCCTGCTGCTCCCCGGAACCGTCGCCGAGCTGGCCGAGCCCGACTGTCCCGTCACCCATCCGTACGACCCGGCAACGGTGTTCGGCGACAAGGCCGGTTACCTGCGCCGCATGCAGCAGGACCGCCTGCCCGAGGTCGAGGCGGCCAAGGCGACGTGGGCGCATCCCGGGATCGACATCCTCGCTGAGCTGCGCGAGTGGTTCACGCCGCTGCTCGAGGAGGCCGACCACATCGCGGGCGGGATCGACGGGGGAGTGCGCTTCACGTGCGAGGACGCCGAGCGCGGCGATGTCGACCTGCTGCTCGACTTCGTCGGGCGCGAGGTCCGCGAGTACGACGGATCGAAGGTGCGCTACCGCTTCCGCACCCGCCGCGCCTACGTCGAGCAGCTCATCCACGAACACGAGATCGACTGGGTCAACTCGTTGTTCCTGTCGTGCCGGTTCTCGGCGCAGCGCATCGGCCCGTACAACGAATTCGTCTATGTCTTCTTCAAGTGCCTGTCCGAGGAACGCCTGAACTACGCCGAAGGCTGGTTCGCCGAGCAGAACGTGCTCGAAGCCGCCGAGACGATCACCCTCGACGGGTGGGAGGTGCAGAAGCGGTGCCCGCACCTGAAGGCCGATCTCGCCCGGTTCGGCTCGATCGACGGCGAGACGCTCACCTGCCAGATGCACGGGTGGAAGTGGAATCTCGCGAACGGCAAGTGCCTCACCTCCGTGGGACACGACATCCGTGCGGCCCACATCGGCGAGCCGGTACCGGACGAGCCCGTCCCCGCCGTCGTGCATCACGACCACCACGGTCAGCACGACGACGAGGACGACTGAGGTAGTACCGGCGCGGAGTTGCACTCGACGTTGAGCGAGTAGGGCCGGCGGGAGTCGAACCCGCACTGTCACGGACCTAAACCGTGTGCCTCTGCCAGTTGGGCTACGGCCCCGCCGCGGTAGCTTACGGCCGCTTCGAGCGCATGTGAGGCACAGCGCGGCTTCGGGACGGGCCTCGAGCCGCTCCGCCGCAATCATCGAGCCGCACCGCACGCACCGGCCGTAGCTGCCGTCGGCCAACCGTGCCGACGCGGCCTCGATCTCGGCCAGCCGTGAGCGGGCCTGAGCCAGCAACGCCTGCGCCTGCGCGCGCTCGAAGCCGATCGTCGCGCCTTCGGGATCGTGCTCGTCGTCGCCGGTCGTCGACGACGCCGAACCCACGATCTCGTCGACATCGCCGCTCAGCGCCGCGATCCGGGCGAGGGTCTCGGTGCGGGCGGCGTCGAGGCGTGCCTCAGTCAAGGCCGAGATCGCGGCGCAGCTTGGCGACGTGGCCGGTGGCTCGCACGTTGTACTGCGCACGCTCGACCATGCCCTGCTCGTCCACGACGAAGGTCGAGCGGATCACGCCGGTGACCTTCTTGCCGTACATCGTCTTCTCGCCGAAAGCGCCGTAGGCCTGCAGCGTCGACCGCTCCGGGTCGGCGAGCAGAGGGAAGGTGATCGCGTCCCGGTCGCGGAACTTGGCCAGCTTCTCGGGCTTGTCCGGCGAGACCCCGAGCACGGCGAAGCCGGCGGCGGCGAGCGAGTCGAGGCTGTCGCGGAAGTCGCAGGCCTGCGTGGTGCAGCCAGGCGTCATCGCGGCGGGGTAGAAGTACAGGATCACCTTGCGGTTGCGGAAGTCGCTCAGCCTGACGGTGTTGCCGTCGGCAGTCGCTCAGAGCGAAGTCGGGTGCCGGTTCGCCGGGCTCCAGTCGCGTCACGATCGGCAACGTTACCCATGCCACTAAGGTTGGGTCCGACGCGAACCCGGGAGAGGAAACCTGACGTGGCCGACCGTGGACCCGACGAGATCCAGCGCGAGATCGAGCAGGCGCGCGTGAAGCTTGCCGGCGCGGTCGACCAACTCGCCTACCAGACCAGTCCCAAGCGGGTTGTCGAGAACGTCAAGCAGAGCCTCAAGGAGCGCGCCCAGTCACCGCGGGGACGTGCGGTGATCGGGGTCGCCGGCGGGCTGGTCGTGGTGCTCGTCATCCGGCGCATCCGGCGGGGCAGGCGCTGACCGCGCCGACGGCGGTACTGCTGATCTCCTGCCGCGATCAGCCGGGTCTGGTTCACGCGGTCGCCCAGTTCGTCCTCGACGTCGGCGGCAACATCCTGCACGCCGAGCAGCACACCGACCACGAGGCCGGGGTCTTCTTCCAGCGCGTCGAGTTCGCTCTCGACGAGACATTGGTGGCGCGCGACGACCTGGCCGGCGCGTTCGCCCCGGTCGCGCAGCGCTTCGGCATGGACGTGGCCGTGCGATTCGCCGACGAGCGCCCCCGGATCGCGATCCTCGCCTCCAAGCAGCCGCACTGCCTGACCGACCTGCTCGCCCGATGGCGCGCGGGCGAACTCGCCGCCGAGGTCGCCGTCGTGATCAGCAACCACCCCGACCACGCGGCCCTGGCCGAGTTCAGCGGCGTGCCCTACCGGCACCTGCCGGTCGATCCCGGCGCCAAGGAACTCGCCGACGCGGCCCTGGTCGACGAACTCGCCGCCCACGGGGTCGACCTCGTCGTCCTCGCCCGATACATGCAGATCGTCGGTCCGGGCGTCCTCGACGCCTACGCCCACCGCATCATCAACATCCACCACTCGTTCCTGCCCGCCTTCGTGGGCGCCAGGCCCTATCACCAGGCGCAGCAGCGCGGGGTGAAGCTCATCGGCGCAACGGCCCACTACGCGAGCGCCGACCTCGACGAGGGGCCGATCATCGCCCAGGACGTCGAGCCGGTCAGTCACCGCGACTCGGTCGCCGACATGGTGCGCAAGGGCCGCGATCTCGAGACCGTCGTGTTGGCGCGCGCCGTCCGGGCGCACGTCGAGCACCGCACCCTGGTCTTCGGGAACAAGACCATCGTCTTCGCCTGAGCGTGTTCAGGGGGAGGTAAGCAAGAGTTCATCCGAACCGCTCGCTAGGGTGCGGACGTGGCTTTCCGTCTCACCCCGCGCGACAACGCGTTCTACGGCATGTTCACCGAAGCGGGCCAGAACGTCGCCGACAGCGCCGACATCGTCGCCGGCCTGCTCGACCCCAACGCGAATCGCAAGGCGATCGCCAAACAACTGCGCGAACGCGAGCACGTGGGCGACTCGGTGACCCACCGCATCATGCGCCAGCTGAACACGAGCTTCGTCTCACCCTTCGACCGCGAGGACATCTACCGGCTCGCCTCGGCACTCGACGACGTCATCGACGCCCTGGAGGCGACCGCCGACTTCATCGTGCTCGCCGACGTCGGCAAGTTGCCGGCACTGATGGGCGAGCAGATCACGTTGATCGCGAAGTCGGCCCACGAGACCGCCGATGCGATGGGGCGCCTGCGCACGCTGCGCGACCTCGAGCCGTACTGGATCGAGGTCAACCGGCTCGAGAACGAGGCGGACCGTGTCTACCGCAAGCTGCTGTCGCGGCTGTTCAGCGGCGACTACGACGCGTTGACGATGGTCAAGCTGCGCGAGGTCGCGGACGGTTTCGAAGAGACCGCCGACGCACTCGAGCACGTCGCGCACGCCGTCGAGACGATCGCGGTCAAGGAGTCCTGACCCCGATGGACTCCACCGCACTGGTGGTGGTCATCGTCGTGGTGGCCCTCGGCTTCGACTTCACGAACGGCTTCCACGATTCGGCCAACGCCATCGCCACGTCCATCTCGACGAAAGCGCTCACCCCGCGGGTCGCTCTTGCGATGGCGGCGGTCGCCAACGTCGCAGGAGCGCTCATCTCGACCGAGGTGGCGAAGACGATCGGGAGCGGCATCGTCGCGCCGCCTCAGCACCGCGCCGGGCTGGTGCTCGTGCTCTCGGCGCTGGTCGGCGCGATCCTCTGGAACCTGGGCACGTGGTACTTCGGGCTGCCTTCGTCGTCGTCGCACGCGCTCATCGGCGGCCTGATCGGCGCCGCGCTCGCCGCCTCGCAGTCGGTGCAGTGGCAGGGGGTGAGCGAGAAGGTCCTCATCCCGATGGTCGTCTCGCCCCTGGTCGGATTCGGGCTCAGCTACCTGTTCATGGTCGGCGTGCTCTGGGTGTTCCGGAACGCCAACGCGGTGCGCACCCAGCGCGGCTTCCGGTGGGCACAGATCGCCTCGGCGGCCACGATGGCGTTCGGGCACGGTACCCAGGACGCGCAGAAGACGATGGGGGTCATCTTCGCGACGCTGGTCGTCTCGGGACATCTGGACGGCGGCGCGGGCATCCCGTACTGGGTGATCGGATGCTCGGCCGCAGCGATCTCGCTCGGCACGTACTCCGGCGGGTGGCGCATCATGCGCACGCTCGGCCGCCGCATCATCTCGCTGACACCGGCCAGCGGCTTCAGCGCCCAGGCGGTGTCCAGCGCCGTCATGCTCGCCACCGCGCACTACGGCCTGCCCGTCTCGACGACGCACGTGATCAGCTCGTCGGTGATGGGGGTGGGCGCGACCCGGCGGTTCTCGGCGGTGCGGTGGGGCGTCGCCGGCAACATCGTCATCGCCTGGATCCTGACCATTCCCGCGGCCGGGGCGGTCGCCGCGGTCGTCTACTTCATCCTGCGGCCGATCCTCGTCTGAACACGAAACGCACCCGATCGCCCGGACGCAACTGGGCGGCCCGGTCGAAGGACCGATCGGTGAGCACGGCGATCACCGGATACCCGCCGGTGACCGGGGCGTCGGGCCCGAAGACGATCGGACGTCCGTCAGCGGGAACCTGCACGGCGCCGGGCAGGGTCGGTTCGCTCCGCAGCTCCTCGGTGCGCGCCCGGGCGAGCGAGGGTCCGTCCAGCCGCACCCCGATCCGGTCGGAGGCCTCGCGCACGGTCCAGACCGACGACGCGAGCCGCTCGGACGCTTCGGGCGCGAACCAGTCGAGTCTCGGCCCGGTCAGTACGGCGAGCACCGCGTCCGAAACCGGCTCGGACGGGGCGAGCGCACCGCTCGGCGGCGCCTGCGGTCGGGGCCCGACCCGCAGCCGGTCGCCGCGGCGCAGCGGAGGCGGACCGAGCCCGCTGAGCACGTCGGTGCTGCGCGAACCGAGCTCGGCCGCGACGTCCCAGCCCCCGCGAACGGCGAGGTAGCTGCGCACGCCGCGGGCCGGCGCGCCGAGCCGGAGCACGGTGCCGGGACGAGCGGTGAACGCCGTTCCCCAGTCCGGGCCGGTGCAGCTCGCGCCGGTGCAGGCGAGCGTGGTGGCGTCGTGGACGCGCAGGGTGAGCCCGCCGAACGTGGCCTCCAGCACCGCGGCGGCGGCGTCGTTGCCGACCAGCCGGTTGGCCAGCTGTGCGGCTGCCCGGTCGAACGCCCCTGAGCGCGGGACGCCGAGCGCCGCCCAGCCGGTGCGACCGAGGTCCTGCACCGTGGTCAACGGGCCGGGGTCGACGACCTCGATCACCGCTGCTCGAACCGCACCCGCGTGCCCGGCACCAGCAGTGCCGGTTCGGGACGGCTCGCGTCCCACAGCACGAGGTCGGTGCGCCCGAGCAGCCGCCAACCGCCCGGTGAGCGCCGCGGGTAGATGCCGGTGAACTCGCCGGCCACGCCCACGGCGCCCGCGGGCACCGCGGTGCGCGGCTCGGCGCGGCGGGCAACCTGCAACTTTCGGGGGAGCCCGTCGAGGTAGGCGAAGCCGGGGGAGAACCCGCAGAAGCGCACGACGTACTCGGCGCCGGTGTGCAGTGCGATCACCTCGTCGGTGGTGAGCCCTGCCTCGGCCGCAACGTCGGCGAGGTCGGCGCCGTCGTACACCACCGGCACGCACACCTTCCGTGCGTCGGCCGCCGGCCGCGGCGTCACCTCGCGCCCGAAGGCTGCTCGCACTGTGTCGGCGGCACCCGGCGCGACGACGGCGAGCACCGTGGACGCGCCGGCGACGGCGTCGATCACGCCGGGCTCGGCAGCCAGGACGGCCCGGACGTACGGGACGAGCTGCGGGTCGTCGAGCTCGGCGAGAATCGCATGCTCGCCGTAGTCGATCAGCCTCATGGCCGGAACGGCGCGATGTCGACGCCGAGCTCGGCGAGCGCGGCGCGCACGGCACGGGCCAGGTCGACCGCACCCGGTGTGTCGCCGTGCAGGCACAGCGAGTCGGCCTCGACGGTGATCTCGCCGCCGTCGATCGTGCGCACCCGCCGCTCGCGAGTCAGCGCCACGGCCTGGGCGACCACAGTCGCCGGGTCGTGATGCACCGCGCCGGGCTCGGAACGCGACACCAACCGTCCGGCCGCGGTGTAGGCGCGGTCGGCGAACGCCTCCGCGACGAAGGGCAGGGCCGCGGCGTCGGCGGCGCGCTGCAGCTCTGAGCCCGGCAGGCCCAACAGCGGCAGGGACGGGTCGTAAGCGGCCACTGCCCGGGCGACCGCGCGCGCCTGGTCGGCGTCGTCGGCGGCGGTGTTGTACAGCGCACCGTGCGGCTTGACGTAGCGCACTGTGGTGCCGGCAGCTCGCGCGAAGCCGGCCAGGGCTCCGAGCTGATACAGCACGTCGGCGTAGAGATCGTCGGCGGCGATGTCGATCCGGCGGCGACCGAAGCCCGCGAGGTCGCGGTAACCCACCTGCGCTCCGATCGCGACGCCACGGGCGGCCGCGGAGCTGCACACCCGGGCCATCGTCACCGGATCGCCCGCGTGGAACCCGCAGGCGACATTGGCGCTGGTGACGACTTCGAGCAGGGCGTCGTCGTCACCGAGACGCCACGCTCCGAACCCCTCGCCCAGGTCGGCGTTCAGGTCGATCCGCACGTCCACAACCTATCGGTTACCGTACTGAGGTAAGGCTTACCTAACCATCATGAGGACGGCGATGCTTGCGACCTCCGTCATCGGGCTGCGCGAAGGACTCGAGGCCGCGCTCATCGTCGGGATCATCGCCGCGTTCCTGCGCCACCAGGGCCGCCGCGACCTGATCAGATGGGTGTTCGTCGGCGTCGGCACGGCGGCCGTGCTCTGCGTCGCCGCGGGAGTGGCCCTCGACGTCTACTCGCGCGACCTGCCGCAGCGCCAGCAGGAGGGCCTCGAGACCGTCATCGGGGCGCTCGCCGTCGGCATGGTCACCTACATGGTCGTCTGGATGAAGCGGCACTCGCGGGAGCTCAAGGGCCAGCTCGAGACGATGGCCACCGGCGCCCTGGGCGACCGGTCGCGCGGCGACCGGTCGCGTGCGGCGCGCGCGATGGTGCTGATGGCCTTTCTCGCCGTGCTGCGCGAGGGCATCGAGACGGTGATCTTCCTGCTCGCGGTGTTCGACCAGTCGGCCGGCAGTGGTGACGCGGCAGTGGGAGCCGTGCTCGGCATCCTGGTCGCGGTCGCCCTCGGTTACGGCATCTACCGCGGCGCCGTGCGCGTCAACCTGTCGAGGTTCTTCCGCGCCACCGGCTTCGTGCTCGTCCTGGTGGCCGCCGGGCTGGTGGTCAACGCCCTGCACACCGCGCACGAAGCCGGGTGGCTCGACATCGGGCAGGCCAACACCGTCGACCTCACCTGGCTCGTCGATCCCGGCTCGGTGCAGTCCTCGCTGCTGACCGGCATGCTCGGGCTGCAGCCGCGCCCGGTCGTCGTCGAGCTGATCGGCTGGCTGGTCTACCTCGTCCCGGTGGCGGCATTCGTCGCGTGGCCGCCCGGGCGCGCGCCGTCACGCAACTCGCTCGTCCGCGCATTCGCGGCAGCCGCCGGCGTCCTCGCCCTCGCCGCGCTCGTGCTCGCGGTGCTCGCCCCGTCCGCGCCGGCGCAGCGGCCGGTGACCGCGGGCGCCCGGGTCGTGGACACGCAGCCGGGGGCCGTGCAGGTGAGCCTCGCCGGCTCGACCGTCACCGGGCATGACGCGGGCCGAGCGGTGCGGGCCGGCGTGGACACGGAGGTGTACACGGCAGCGAGGCCCGGGCAGCTCGCCGCGACACTGCCCAGCTCCGTCAGCTATGCCCGCGTCGCCGCCCTGAACGGCGGCCGGCTCCCGATCGGTCTGCAGCCCCGGCTCTCTGCGCCGGCGACGCTGCGCTACACCGACCGGGTGCTCACGACGGTGTGGGTCACACCGCGCACGCTGCGTGTGGTCGATGTCCGTTCGGTCGAGCGCGTGAGCGCCGCTGTCGTGGCCCCGGACGGGGGCACCTTCGCCCTCGGTCGGCCGGTGCGTACCGGCACGACCGGGTGGCCGGCCGGCGTCGTCTCGGCGGCGTCGACGGCAGCTCGCGCCGAGGCCGCCGCGCTCGACCGGCGCGCGCTGTTCCTCGGACTCGCGTGGACTGCCGGCGCGCTCGCCGTGGCGTCCCTGGCCGGTGCCGCATTCCTTGCGTTCGCACCCCGGAAGCGCCGGACGACCGGCGGGCACCCCCACCCGAGTAGGGAGCTCGTTGCAAGTTAGGGTTGCCTAACCTAAGCAGCGAGGAGGGTCGATGTTCGAGGATCACCGGAAGGTCCATGCCGTGGGTGCCGGCGTCGCGGCGCTGTCGCTGGCGGGCACGCTGGCCGCGTGCGCCTCGTCCGGCGGGCAGAGCGCGAGCGGTCCCGCGGGAGGAGGCCAGGCGGCGGCTGCGGCGAAGTCGGCGACGGTCACGATCACGGCCGCGGACGGCTGCCGGCCGGACCACACGACGTTCGCCGCAGGCGGGATCACCTTCACGGTGCGCAACCGGGACGCAACCGCCGTCAGCGAGCTGGAACTGCTGTCGGGCGAGCGCATCCTCGGCGAGAAGGAGAACATCCCGCCAGGGCTCAGTGGCCGCTTCGCCGTGAACCTCACCGCAGGCACGTACACCGTCTACTGCCCGGGTGCCGCGGTCGAGCGGCGCACGATCACCGTGACCGGCGCAGCCGCGCACACCGACGACGCGCCCGCGGCGCTGCTCAAGAAGGCGACCGCGCAGTACCGCGACTACGTAGGCACCCAGCTCGCCTACCTCGTGACCAGCACACAACAGCTCGACCGCGCACTGCACGGCACCAGCCTCGCCGCCGCGCAGGCCGCCTATGTGAAAGCTCGGCCGTACTACGAGAAGGTCGAGCCCGTCGCCGAGTCGTTCGTGATCGGCAACAAGAATCTCGACGCTGACATCGACGCTCGTGCCGACGACGTGCCGCGTAGCAAGTGGTCGGGGTTCCACCGCATCGAGCAGCGCCTCTGGGTGGCCAAGAATCTGGCCGGTACCGGCAAGTGGGGCGACGAGCTGGTCGCGGACGTGAAGCTGCTCCGTCAGAAGGCGAAGTCGCTGACCTTCCAGGCGCCCGAACTTGCCAACGGCGCGCAGAGCCTGCTCGACGAGGTCGCCTCGTCCAAGATCACCGGCGAGGAGGAGCGGTACTCGCACGTCGACATCGTCGACATGGCGAACAACGTCGAGGGCGCCGAGCAGGCCTATGCCGACCTGCAACCTGCGATCAGGCGCATCGATCCGGCGTTGAGCGCCGGCATCGAAGGGGCCTTCCGCGTACTCGACACGCTCCTGGACAGGTACCGCACGGCGAGCAATGTTTCCGGCTACGTCCTGTACTCCTCGCTGGACGACGCCGACCGCCGCGCGATGTCGGCCGCGGTGAAGGCCGTCGCCGAGCCGCTGTCGAGGGTCGCGGGGAAGGTCGCAGACGCCTGATGGACCAGTCACGACGCGTCTTTCTCGGTGGTGCGCTCGGGGCTGCCGGCCTCGCCGCGGCGGGCGGGGCGGGGTTCAGCATGGCCCGCGCCGCCGAACCGTCCGCCACGACGCAGGCATCGGCCGTCCCGTTCTACGGCCGGCACCAGGCGGGCATCGCGACCCCTGCCCAGGACCGCCTCGTCTTCGCGGCGTTCGACGTCACCAGCACCGACCGCACCGACCTGCAGACCCTGCTCGCCCAATGGGCTGCCGCCGCGGCACAGATGACGAACGGCCGCCCGATCGGCGCGGTCGAGACCGCGCCCGACAACCCGCCGATCGACACGGGCGAGGCGCTGGGCCTGTCGCCGGCACAGCTCACGGTGACCGTCGGCTTCGGCCCGTCCCTGTTCGACGCCAGGTTCGGTCTCGCGGCCCGTCGCCCCGCCGCGCTCGAGACGCTGCCGCCACTGCCGGGCGACGCGCTGGCGCCGGAACGCTCGGGCGGCGACCTGTGCGTGCAGGCGTGCGCGAACGACCCGCAGGTCGCCTTCCACGTCATCCGCAACTTCGCCCGCCTCGCCCGCGGCGCGGCGGTCATGCGTTGGTCGCAGCTCGGGTTCGGGCGCACGTCGTCCACCTCGACCACTCAGGCCACGCCGCGCAATCTGATGGGTTTCAAGGACGGCACGCGCAACATCAAGTCCGAGTCGCAGACCGAACTCGACCGCTTCGTGTGGGTCGGCAGCGATACCGACCAGCCCTGGCTGGCCGGCGGCAGTTACCTGGTCGCACGGCGGATCCGGATGTTGATCGAGTCGTGGGACACCGACTCCCTCGCCGACCAGGAGAAGGTGTTCGGCCGGTCCAAGACCAGCGGCGCACCACTGACGGGCTCGGCCGAGTTCGACCCGCCCGACCTGTCCGCCACCCGGCGCGGCAGGCCCGTGATCGACACGAACGCGCACATCCGCCTCGCGGCCCCGCACAGCAACGGCGGCGAGATGATCCTGCGCCGCGGGTACTCCTACACCGACGGCATCGACGCGACCACCGGCCTCCTGGACGCGGGACTGTTCTTCATCGCCTTCCAGAAGGACCCGCGCAGCCAATTCATCCCGATCCAGCGCCGGCTGGGTCAGCACGACCTGCTCAACGAGTACATCCGCCATACCGGCAGCGCGCTGTTCGCCGTGCCGCCCGGCCTGCGTGGTCCCGGCGACTACTACGGCAAGGCCTTGTTCGCCTGAGATCTCCTGACAAACTCGTCGTATGACGACGCCGTCCCGCTACGCGCACGAGATCTACCTGAGCGGCATGGACGGCGGGGTGCCGCCGTTCACCACCCACGCGCTGGACCTCGAGGACGCCGCGAGGGAGGTGTTGGACGCGAAGCCGTACTGGTACGTCGCCGGCTCGGCCGGCTCAGGCGCGACCGCCCGCGCGAACCGCGACGCGTTCGACCGTTGGCGCATCGTCCCGCGCATGCTGACCGGAGCCACCGAACGTGACCTGTCGACGACCGTGCTCGGCTCGCAGCTGTCGGCGCCGATCATCACCTCGCCGGTGGGGGTGCAGTCGATCATCCATCCCGACGCCGAACTCGCCGCCGCTCGCGTGGCACAGGAACTCGGCCTCGGGATGACGCTGTCGACGGTCAGCTCGATGACGCTCGAGGACGTCGCCAAGGAGAACGGCGACGGCGTGCGGTGGTTCCAGCTGTACTGGCCGCACGACGACGGCGTGTGCGCCAGCCTGCTCGAACGCGCCCAGGCCGCCGGGTACACCGCGCTGCTCGTCACTCTCGACACCTGGTTGCTCGGATGGCGTCCGCACGACCTCGACCACGGCTACCTGCCGTTCCTGCAGGGCGTGGGTCTGGCCAACTACTTCACCGATCCGGCGTTCTGCGCGGGGCTCGCCACCACGCCGGACGAGGACGTGCGCGCCGCGGTCAGCCACTGGCTGCCGATCTTCACCGGCAAGGACCACACGTGGGAAGACCTCGCGTTCCTGCGCGAGCACTGGGACGGCCCGATCGTGCTCAAGGGGGTGCAGCACCCCGCCGACGCGCGCCGTGCCGTCGACGTCGGCGTGCAGGGCGTGCTGGTGTCGAACCACGGCGGCCGCCAGGTCGACGGTGCGATCGGCGCGCTCGACGCGTTGCCCGGCATCGTCGACGAGGTCGGCGACGAGCTCGAGGTGCTCTTCGACTCCGGGATTCGTACCGGCTCCGACATCGTCAAGGCGCTCGCGCTCGGCGCCCGCGCGGTGCTCGTCGGACGGCCGTGGGTGTACGGCCTGGGGCTCGCGGGCACCGACGGCGTCCGGCACGTGCTGCGCGGCCTGCTGGCCGACCTCGACCTGTCGCTGGCGCTGTCGGGCAATCCGCGTTCGGCCACGCTGAGCAGGGACTCGCTCCACGAGCACCGATAGGAAATAGTCGGCGCATGGCCCTGCACTCCGCCCGCGCGCCGCGACCTCGGCATTCCGCGCGCACCCGCCGTTCGACCGATGCCAACCCGTTCGTCGGCGAGGCCAACCCCGCCTACGGCTCGCTCGTCGTGCCGCCGCACGCGCGGCTGTCCGACCGGCCCGTGCCGCCCGAGGTCGCGTACCAGCTCATCCACGACGAGTTGCTGCTCGACGGCAGCGCACGCCTGAACCTGGCCACCTTCGTCACGACGTGGATGGAACCGCAGGCGGCCCGGCTCATGGCCGAGTCGGTCGACAAGAACATGATCGACAAGGACGAGTACCCGCAGACCGCCGATCTGGAACGGCGTTGCGTCGCAATCCTGGCCGACCTCTGGCACGCGCCCGACCCTGCCGAGGCGGTCGGCTGCTCCACGACGGGATCGAGCGAGGCCGCGATGCTCGCCGGCATGGCGCTCAAGCGACGCTGGGCCGCCCGCACCGGCGCCGGCCCGGAGCGCCGTCCCAACCTCGTGATGGGCGCGAACGTGCAGGTCTGCTGGGAGAAGTTCTGCCGCTACTGGGACGTCGAGCCGCGTCTCGTGCCGATGGAGGGCGAGCGCTACCACCTCGACGCCGCCTCTGCGATCCCGCACTGCGACGAGAACACGATCGGTGTCGTCGCGATCCTGGGCTCGACGTTCGACGGTAGCTACGAGCCGGTCGCCGAGATCGTCGAGGCGCTCGACGACTACGAGCAGCGCACCGGCACCTACATCCCGGTGCACGTCGACGGCGCGTCGGGCGGCATGGTCGCGCCGTTCCTCGATCCCGAGATCACGTGGGACTTCCGCCTGCCGCGGGTGGTCTCGATCAACACGTCCGGCCACAAGTACGGCCTCGTGTACCCGGGAGTCGGATGGGCGCTGTGGCGCGACAAGCAGTCGCTGCCCGACGACCTCGTCTTCAACGTCAACTACCTCGGCGGGCAGATGCCGACATTCGCGTTGAACTTCTCGCGGCCCGGGTCGGAGGTCGTCGCGCAGTACTACACGTTCTTCCGGCTGGGACGCGAGGGCTATCGCGCGGTGCACCAGGCGGCACGCGACGTCGCGATGTTCCTCGCCGAGGAGATCGAGAAGACCGAGTACTTCCGGCTGATCTCGCGCGGCGACGAGTTGCCGGTGTTCGCCTTCACCACCGCCGACTCGGTGCAGGGGTGGGACGTGTTCGCAGTGTCGGCGAAGCTGCGTGAGCGTGGCTGGCAGGTGCCGGCCTACACGTTCCCCGCTGATCGCACCGATCTCGCCGTGCTGCGCATCGTGTGCCGCAACGGGTTCTCACACGACCTCGCCGACCTGTTGCTCGAGAACCTGCGCGAGGCCGTCACCGAACTCGAAGCGGCTGCGGAGAAGGGCAATCAGACGTCGGGGGCGTCGGGGTTCCGTCACTGACGATCCGCGACACTGGACCCATGCAGCGCCGCGTCGTCGTCCTGGGCTCGACCGGATCGATCGGCACCCAGGCGCTTGACGTCGCCCGGCACGCCCCCGACCGCTTCTCGGTCGTCGCGCTCGCGGCAGGCGGCTCGGACGTGGCGCTGCTCGCCGGCCAGGCCGCGGAGTTCGGGGTGCCGGTGGTCGGTGTCGGACGGGCCGCGGCGGCGCAGGAGCTGTCCGAACGGCTCACCGCTCTGGACGCGCACCCGCGCATCGTCACCGGCCACGACGTGGTCGGCCTCGCCGGCTGGGACTGCGATGTGGTGCTCAACGCGATCGCCGGTGCTGCCGGGCTGCGGGCCACGCTCGCTGCCATCGACGCCGGACGCACCGTGGCGCTGGCGAACAAGGAGTCGCTCGTCGCAGGCGGCCCACTGGTGACCTCCCGCGCGGGCCCGGGGCAGTTGCAGCCGGTCGACAGCGAACACTCCGCGCTCGCGCAATGCCTGCGCGGTGGGCGCGCGGACGAGGTGCGCAAGCTGATCGTCACCGCGAGCGGCGGCCCGTTCCGGGGCCGCGCACGCGCCGAGCTCGAACACGTGACGCCGGCGCAGGCGCTGGCCCACCCCACGTGGGACATGGGCACGCTCATCACCACCAACTCGGCGACTCTGGTGAACAAGGGCCTCGAGGTGATCGAGGCGCACCTCCTGTTCGACATCGACTACGACGCCATCGAGGTCGTGGTGCACCCGCAGTCGATCGTCCATTCGATGGTCGAGTTCAGCGACGGTTCCACGCTCGCCCAGCTCTCGCCGCCGGACATGCGGCTGACCATCGCGCTGGCTCTCGGCTGGCCCGATCGCGTGCCCGACGCGGCTGCGCCGCTCGACTGGACCAGTGCGCGCAAGCTGACCTTCGAGCCGCTGGACGACGCCGCGTTCCCGGCGGTGGCGCTGGCCCGCCGGGTCGGCGCGGCGGGCGGCTGCGCGCCGGCCGTGTACAACGCCGCGAACGAGGCGCTGGTGGCCGCATTTCACGCCGGAGCGGTCGGATTCCTGCAGATCGTCGACACGGTTGCCGATGTGGTCGGTGAGTGGCTGAGCGAACACCATGCCGGCATGGGGAACCCGGGTACCGTCGAGGACGTCGAACAGGCAGACGCCTGGGCACGTGCCCGGGCCACCGAACTCGCCGGCTGAGCGCATTGGAGGTTGCATGCTGTACGCACTCGGCGTACTGATCTTCGCACTCGGCCTGCTCGCCTCGATCGCGCTGCACGAGATCGGGCACATGGTGCCTGCCAAGAAGTTCGGCGTGAAGGTGACCCAGTACATGGTCGGGTTCGGCCCGACCCTGTGGTCACGCAAGAAGGGCGACACCGAGTACGGCTTCAAGGCCATCCCGCTCGGCGGCTACATCCGGATGATCGGGATGGTGCCGCCGGCGCGCACCGACGGGCGGCGCTCGCGCTGGCCGCGCCGGATCTCGACGAGCATCGAGGACTTCCGCCAGGTCAGCCGCGACGAGGTCAAGACCGTCGAGGACGAGCCGCGCCAGTTCTACCGGCTCACGCCCGGCAAGAAGATGATCGTCATGCTCGGCGGGCCGAGCATGAACCTGCTCATCTATCTCGTCCTCACCGTGTTCCTGCTCACCGCCTTCGGCACGCCGCAGGCCGACCCGACGACGAAGGTCGCCCAGGTCGTCAAGTGCGTCGTAGCGGCGAACGCGACACCCAAGGAGCAGCGGGCCTGCACGCAGACCAACTCACCTGCCGCGATTGCCGGACTGCGGGCCGGCGACACGATCGTCGCCGTCAACGGCACAAAGGTGACGTCCTGGGACGACCTCACCAAGCTCATCGAACCGGCCGCCGGCAAGGTGCTGAAGCTGACGGTGCTGCGGCACGGCCACGCCATCCAGGTGTTCGTCGTCCCTGTGCACAACAAGAAGTACATCAACGACACGTCGACCAAGACCAAGAACGTGGGCTTCGTCGGCGTCGCGCCGACGACGCGCTACTACTACGCGGACAAGGGCATCCTCGACGTTCCCGCGCAGCTCGGGCACCAGATCGGCTACGGCCTGAGCGCGCTCGGCAGATACCCGCAGAAGATCGAGTCGCTGTGGCAGACCGTGTTCGACGGCAAGCCGCGCGACCCGCAGGGTGCAGTCGGTGTCGTCGGGATCGGTCGCATCGGCGGGCAGATCGCCGACTCGCACGTGCTCGGGGTCAAGGACAAGACCTACACCTTGATCAGCCTGCTCGCCGGGGTGAACCTGCTGCTGTTCTTCTTCAACCTGCTCCCGCTGCTGCCGCTCGACGGCGGGCACGTCGCGGGCGCCGTCGTCGAGGCGGCCAAGCGTGGCCGCGCCCGGCTACGCGCACGGAAGCATCCGGAAGCGGCAGCGCGCCGTCCGCAGATCTTCGTCGATACCGCGCAGATGCTGCCGGTGATGTACGCGGTCGCATCCGTGCTGATCCTGGTGACCTTGCTGACGCTGTACGCCGACATCGTCAAGCCCATCAACGTCGGATAATGGAGCCATGGCAGCAGTAGCGCTCGGAATGCCCGCACCACCCCCGCCTGTCCTCGCCCCGCGCCGCAGGTCGCGCCAGATCAAGGTGGGCTCGGTCGCCGTCGGCGGCGATGCACCGATCTCGGTGCAGTCGATGACGACGACGTTGACGTCCGACGTGAACGCGACCTTGCAGCAGATCGCCGAACTGACCGCAGCCGGGTGCGACATCGTCCGTGTCGCCTGCCCGTCGGCCGACGACGCCGAAGCACTTCCGGCGATCGCGGCGAAGTCGCAGATCCCGGTGATCGCCGACATCCACTTCCAGCCGAAATACGTGTTCGCCGCGATCGACGCGGGCTGCGCCGCCGTGCGCGTGAACCCCGGCAACATCAAGGCGTTCGACGACAAGGTCGGCGAGATCGCCAGGGCGGCATCGGACGCCGGAGTGTCACTGCGGATCGGGGTGAACGCCGGGTCGCTCGACAAGCGGCTGCTCGAGAAGTACGGCAAGGCGACTCCTGAAGCGCTCGTCGAGTCGGCACTGTGGGAGGCATCGCTGTTCGAGGAGCACGGCTTCCGCGACTTCAAGATCTCGGTCAAGCACAACGATCCGGTGGTCATGGTGCGCGCGTACGAGCAGCTCGCCGAGCAGTGCGACTACCCGCTGCACCTCGGCGTGACCGAGGCCGGGCCGACGTTCCAGGGCACGATCAAGTCCTCCGTGGCGTTCGGCGCGCTGCTCTCGCGCGGCATCGGCGACACCATCCGCGTCTCGCTGTCGGCACCTCCTGTCGAAGAGGTGAAGGTCGGGCTCGCAATCCTCGAGTCGCTGAACCTGCGGCAGCGGCGGCTCGAGATCGTGTCGTGCCCGTCGTGCGGCCGGGCGCAGGTCGACGTCTACACGCTGGCCGACAAGGTGACGGCCGGCCTCGAGGGCATCGAGGTGCCGCTGCGCGTGGCCGTCATGGGCTGCGTCGTCAACGGTCCGGGGGAGGCCCGTGAGGCCGATCTCGGCGTGGCGTCCGGCAACGGCAAGGGTCAGATCTTCGTCCGGGGCCAGGTCATCAAGACCGTTCCCGAGTCGCAGATCGTCGAGACGCTCATCGAGCAGGCGTTGCTCATGGCCGACGAGATGGGTGCCGCACGCGGCAAGCCGGAGGTTTCGATCCGCTAGCGGCGGGGTAGGCCTTCTTCGAACACAAGTTCGAGAGGGAGACGATCAATGAGCGACAGCGATGTGAACACCGACCCCGAGCGTCCGACCGCGCAGTGGGTCACCGGCGACGAGCCGATGACCGGCCCGCAGCAGTCGTACCTGCACACCCTGGCCCAGGAGGCGGGCACGGACGTGCCGGACGACCTCACCAAGGCCGAGGCCAGCGAGCAGATCGACCAGCTGCAGCGCGAAACCGGCCGCGGCGCCTGACCACGGGGCGCCGGCTCAGCCGGTAGCGTCGCGGGGTGACCTTCGTGCGGCAAGCGCCCGCGCTCGGCGGGCACGTCGCCGTGCTCACCGCCGCAGACCGCAGCGAGCTCATGCGGCTGGTGAGCACCGATCCCCTGGTGAATGCAGTCGTCGGTGCGCGGCTGGCCGCGCACCGTAGCCTCGAGCCGGCCCGCCTGGGCGGGTTCCTGCTCGGCTCGCGGCGCGGCGGCGGCCTGTCCGGTGCCGTCTTCAGTGGCGGGAACCTACTGCCTGTCGGCGGCGATCTCGACGACTGGAACGCTCTGGGCCGCCAATTGGCCCAGGTGCGCCGCGTGTGCACCTCCATCGTGGGGCCGGCCGACGCCGTCTCCGCCCTGTGGGCGTGCGCCGAACCGCACTGGGGGCCCGCCCGCGCCGTCCGCTCCGCACAACCCCTGCTCGCGTTGCACCGCGGCGAGCAGGTTATGGCCACGGCAGACCGACGCCTGCGGGTGATGCACCCGGACGAGCTCCACCGCTATCTGCCGGCCGCCGGGGCCATGTTCGAGGAGGAGCTCGGCATCTCGCCGTTCGCTGGACGAAATGGCGCCTCGTACCGGCGCCGTGTCGAGACGCTGCTCGCCACCGGGCGCGCGTTCGGGATCGTCGACCGCGACGGGCGGATGGCGTTCAAGGCCGACATCGGTGCGCTGACCGAACACACCTGCCAGCTGCAGGGCGTCTGGGTACGTCCCGACCTGCGCGGCAAGGGTCTGGGCACCGCGGCGCTCGCCGGCGTGATCGACCACGCGCTGCGCCTCGCGCCGTCGGTCAGCCTGTACGTCAACGACTTCAACCTCGCCGCCCGGCGGATGTACGAGCACGTCGGCATGCGGCAGGTGGCGACCCTCAAAACCGTGCTGTTCTGAGGCGATAGCGTCGTGCGTATGGACGCCGGAGCGACAGCAGTATGACGGCCCGCCGCATCGATGCCGTGATCTTCGACTGGGGCGGGACGATCACGCCGTGGCACGACATCGACGCGCTCGCCCAGTGGCTCGCGGTGGCAGCCGACCCGGATCTGGCCCGGCGCCTGGTGGCGGCCAACGACGCGATCTGGGCGCGCAGCCGCGACGAGCACCGCAGCGCCACGCTCGAGGAGGTCTTCGCTCTCGCCGGTGTCACCCACACCGAGGAGATGATCGCCGGCTACTTCGAGTGGTGGGAGCCGCACACGCATGCCGACCCCGACGCGGTCACGGTGTTCGCGGGCCTGCGCGCGCGCGGCATCAAGGTCGGCGTGCTGTCGAACACCATCTGGCCGCGCGTCGAGCACGAGCGCATCTTCGAGCGCGACCGGCTCATCGAGTTGATCGACGGCGCGGTGTACAGCTCCGACCTGCCCTGGACGAAGCCGCATCCGGAGGCGTTCCGCGCCGCCCTCGAAGCCGTCCGGGTCGCCGACCCCGCGCAGGCCGTGTTCGTCGGCGACCGCCTGTTCGACGACATCCACGGCGCCGCGAGCGTCGGGATGCGCACCATCCTCGTGCCGCACAGCAACATCCCCGCGGAACAGATCGGGCACACCGAGGGCGAACCCGACGCGGTGGCACACCGGCTCGGCGACGTCCTCGACATCGTCGCGGCGTGGAGCGAATCGGTTTCCGCCGGGGAGCATGCTTGATCTCATGCTCGTCCGCCTGCTGATCACCTACCTCGCGCCGTACCGGCGTTGGCTCGCCGGCGTCGTCACGCTGCAGTTGATCAGCACCCTGGCGGCGCTCTACCTGCCGAGCTTGAACGCCGACATCATCGACAACGGCGTCGCGCGCGGCGACACGGGTTACATCATGCGTCTCGGCGGCTGGATGCTCGCCGTGAGTGTCGTGCAGATCGCCGCCTCGATCACTGCGGTCTTCTTCGGCGCGCGGGCCGCGATGTCGTTCGGACGAGATCTGCGCGGAACGCTGTTCGCGCACGTGCTCGGGTTCAGCGCCCGGGAGGTCTCGCAGTTCGGGCCGCCATCGCTGATCACTCGCACGACCAACGACGTGCAACAGGTGCAGATGCTCGTCGTGATGGCCTGCACGCTGATGGTCGGCGCGCCGATCATGTGCGTGGGCGGCATCGTCATGGCGCTGCGCGAGGACATCGGCATGAGCTGGCTGCTCGGCGTGAGCGTGCCAGTCCTCGCCATCGCGATCGGTCTTGTCGTCACTCGGCTGCTGCCGCAGTTCCGCACGATGCAGACCCGCATCGACACGGTCAACCGCGTGCTGCGCGAGCAGATCACCGGCATCCGCGTGGTGCGGGCGTTCGTGCGCGAGCCGGAGGAGAGCGAGCGGTTCGCCCAGGCGAACGACGACCTGACCCAGAGCGGCATCCGGGCCGGACGGTTGATGGCGCTGATGTTCCCGACCGTGATGCTCGTCCTCAACGTGTCGAGCGTGGCTGTGCTGTGGGTCGGCGCCGGGCGCATCGACTCGGGAGCCACGCAGATCGGCTCGCTGACCGCGTTCCTCACCTACCTCGCGCAGATCCTGATGTCGGTCATGATGGCGACGTTCATGCTGATGATGTGGCCGCGGGCGAGTGTGTGCGCCGACCGCATCAGTGAAGTGCTCGGCACCGATTCCTCGCTCGCCCCGCCCGACGACCCGGTGCGCGCGCTCGGGTCGCGTGCCGAGGTGGAGTTCCGTGACGTCACGTTCAGTTACCCGGGCGCGTCGGCGCCGGTCGTACGCAATGTCAGCCTGCACGCGCGCCCGGGCACGACAACTGCTTTCGTCGGTAGCACCGGCGCCGGGAAGACGACGCTGATCTCCCTCGTCCCGAGACTGCTCGACGTCACCGGCGGCCACCTGCTCGTCGACGGCGTGGACGTGCGCGCGCTCGACCCGGAGCTGCTGTCGGAGCGGGTCGCGCTCGTGCCGCAGCGGGCGTACCTGTTCTCGGGGACGGTGGCGTCCAACCTGCGGTTCGGCAGGCCGGAGGCGACCGACGACGAGCTGTGGGACGCGCTGCGCACGGCACAGGCCGCGGACTTCGTGGCCGCGATGCCCGGCGGCCTCGACGCGCCGGTCGCGCAGGGCGGAACCAACGTCTCGGGCGGCCAACGGCAGCGGCTGGCCATCGCCCGCGCCATCGTCCGCCGTCCCGAGGTCTACCTGTTCGACGAGTCGTTCTCGGCGCTTGATCTCGGCACCGACGCGCGGCTGCGGGCCGCGCTCCGTCCGGTCACCAGGGACGCCGCGGTGTTGGTCGTGGCGTCGCGGATCTCGACGATCGCCGAGGCCGACCAGATCGTCGTGCTCGACGGCGGTCGCGTGGTCGGCATCGGCAGGCACGACGAGCTGCTGCACGACTGCCCGACCTACGCCGAGATCGTCGAATCCCAGCTGTCGGCGGAGCAAGCCGCATGAGCAACGGGACGACCGGCGCGCCGAAGGTGACGCCGCAGCGGCTGCCGGAGGCCGGGGGAGAGGCGCGGCGTCGTGGCGGCCCGCCGTGGATGGCCGCGGCGATGCCGGCCGAGAAGGCCATGACGTTCGTGCCGTCGGCGAAACGCCTGCTCGGCAGGTTGCGTCCGCACCGCGTCACGTTGATCGTCGTGGTCGCGCTGGCGCTCGTGAGCGTGACGCTGAGCGTCCTTGGGCCCGAACTGTTGGGCCGCGCCACCGACGTGATCTTCACCGGCTACCTGGGCTCGCGGCTGCCCGCCGGTGTGCCGCTCGACCGCGTCATCGCCGCGGCGCGGGCGCGCGGAGACGGGAACTACGCCGACCTGCTCGCCCGCGCGCACGTACAGCCCGGCGTCGGCATCGATTTCGGCGCCCTCCGCACCGTGCTCGGGTGGGCAATCGCCGTCTATGTGATCGCGAACGTCCTCGCCTATCTGCAGGGCGTGCTGCTCACCCGCACCGTGAACCTGACTGTGCGGCAGCTGCGCACCGACGTGGAGGACAAGCTCGCCCGGCTGCCGCTGCCCTACGTCGACGGCCAGCCGCGCGGCGAGCTGCTCAGCCGGGCCACCAACGACATCGACAACATCACGCAGAGCCTGCAGCAGACGATCAGCCAGTTGCTGACCTCGCTGCTCACGGTCATCGGTGTCGTCGTGATGATGTTCGTCATCTCGCCCCTGCTGGCTGTCATCGCGCTCGTGACGATCCCGCTGACGATGTTCGTCACGAAGACGATCGCGCGCCGCTCGCAACCCAAGTTCATCGCGCAGTGGAAGGCGACGGGGCGCCTGAACGGTCATATCGAGGAAGCGTTCTCGGGCCACGAGATCGTGAAGGTGTTCGGCCGGCAACGCGAGAGCGAAGAGACCTTCGCCAAGACCAACGACGAGCTGTACGGGGCTAGCTGGGGCGCTCAGTTCGTCAGCGGCGTGATCATGCCCGCGATGATGTTCATCGGGAACCTCAACTACGTCGTGATCGCCGTCGTCGGCGGCCTGCGGGTGGCGTCCGGCTCGTTGTCGCTCGGCGACGTCCAGGCATTCATCCAGTACTCGCGGCAGTTCACCCAGCCGCTGACCCAGGTCGCGTCGATGGCGAACCTGCTGCAGTCGGGCGTGGCATCGGCCGAGCGTGTCTTCGACCTGCTCGACGCGCCCGAGCAACTGCCCGATCCCGCCGAGCCCCTGAAGCCGCTCGAGCGCCGCGGTCGCGTCGAGTTCGACCACGTCGCGTTCAGCTACAGCAAGGACGAGCCGCTGATCGAGGATCTCTCCCTGGTCGCCGAGCCGGGCCACACGATCGCCATCGTCGGCCCGACCGGCGCGGGGAAGACGACCCTCGTCAACCTGATCATGCGCTTCTACGAACTCGACGGCGGCCGGATCACGATCGACGGCATCGACATCACCGACATGCGCCGCGACGTGCTGCGCAGCGGGATCGGCATGGTGCTGCAGGACACCTGGCTGTTCAGCGGAACGATCTGGGACAACATCGCCTACGGCCGTCCCGGCGCCTCCGACGACGAGATCGTAGCGGCCGGCAAGCTCGCCTTCGTCGACCGGTTCGTGCAGGCACTGCCGGACGGATACCAGACCGTGCTGGACTCCGAGACGAGCAACGTCAGCGCCGGGCAGCGGCAGTTGATCACGATCGCGCGGGCGTTCCTCGCCGACCCGGCGCTGCTGATCCTGGACGAAGCGACGAGTTCGGTCGACACCCGCACCGAGTTGCTCGTGCAGAAGGCCACTGCCGCGCTGCGCACCAACCGCACGAGCTTCGTCGTCGCGCACCGGTTGTCGACCATTCGCGACGCCGACCTGATCCTGGTGATGGATCACGGCCGGATCGTCGAGCAGGGCAACCACCAGCAGTTGCTCGCCGCGCGTGGTGCGTACTTCGAGCTCTACAACACTCAGTTCACGAGCGCGTCGAGCGAGGAACCCGTCGGGGTATGAGCGTCGAGATCAGGTACGCACGCCGTGACGAGCTGCCGGCGGTGATGGATCTCGACGGCGCGAGCTTCGGGTCGCAGTACGACGCCGACGATGCGAAGGACGTCGTCCTGGACCTCGATGTCGACCGCATGCTGGTCGCGCTCGACGGCACGCGCATCGTCGGCACGAGCTGCGAGGTGCCGTTCACGATGACGCTTCCGGGCGGTGCGACGCGCGCGCTGGGTCTGTCGTGGGTCTCGGTCGAGGTCACCCATCGCCGGCGGGGGATCCTGCGCACGCTGCTCGAACAGCAATTGCGCGAGGCCGCCGACCACGACGTCCCGGTGTGCATCCTCACCGCGAGCGAGGCGTCGATCTACGGCCGGTTCGGATTCGGTGCCGCCACGCGAACGGCGACCAGAAGCGTCGACCGCCGCGCCGCCCGCCTCGCCGAGCCCCCCACCGACCACGGCGTGTCCCGCCGGTCGACCGACGACGTACGAGCCGTGCTTCCCGAGTTGTACGACCGCTGGCGCCGGATGACGCCGGGCGCGCTCGACCGGAACGCCGACCGCTGGCAGCTCGCCCTGCTCGAGCGGGAGTGGGCCCGGCGCGGCAGGTCGGGCCTGTTCCATCTCGTCCACGCCGACGGCTACGTCTCCTATCGGATCGCGGGCGCGCGCGACGCGCACGGCACCAGCAATGTCTGCTCGATCGTCGACTACGTCGTCTGTTCGCCGGCAGCACACGCAGGTCTCTGGTACGTCCTGCTCGGGCTGGATCTCTGCGCCACGATCGAGACGAACCGCATGGCGCTGGACGATCCGCTGCCGCAGCTGCTCACGGACCCACGCCGTGTCACCACCACCGGGGTGGCCGACGGACTGTGGGCGCGACCGCTGAAGCTCGCCACCCTGCTCGCCGCCCGCAGCTACGCCCTCGAGATCGACGTTGTGCTGCGGATGCGTGACCCGTTGTTGGGCGACAGCGTCGTCCGGCTGTCCGGGGGCCCGGACGGAGCGACGTGCCACCCCACGGGCGACGCCGCCGAGGTCGAGCTGGATGTGGCCGCACTCGGAGCCGCGGTACTCGGCGGAACGCGGATCACCGAGCTGGCCCGCGCCGGCCGCGTCACCGGCCCCGAGGCGCTCCTCCGGCGGCTCGATCGGGCGCTCCTCGCCGACGTCGAACCGCAGTTCGGCACCTACTTCTGATCGGCGGATGCTGGGGCACCGTCCGCCGGCGCCGACGTTGCACTCGGCATCGTCGGTGGTGGGGCGGTTTCAGGGGCGCGCTGGCGACGATGCCGGATGCAAAGTGCTCCGGACGGACTGCCTCAGCGATGCGTTTCGTGAGTCATTACTGACCTGCTGCATCAGTGATGCATTCCGAATACGGACGCCGCCGGTCAGCTACGAGCCCGTCGTTCCCGGGAAGGCGACGACCGGCTGGCCCTTGCCCGAGAGCAGCCGCCAGCGGGTGGCCCGCACGGCGCTGTCGGTGAGGCCGCGCTGGGCGATCGACCGTTGCGCCGCGGAGCCGCCGCCTGCCGCGAGCGCGGCGTAGTAGAACCGCCAGGCCGCGGCGCAGTCGTCCTCGAGCTGCGGCGCCAGCTCGAGTGGCGCGACGCTGTACAGCGCCGGATAGTCGCCCAGCGCGGCCTGCGGAGTCGCGCCGGCTGCGGCGATGGCGTCGGCGGTGTCGTCGCGCAGTTGCTCGTGCAGCGCTTGGCATGAGCGGGCGAGATCCTGGCGATCGGCCGGCAGGTGCGGGCCGAGCAAGGCGTAGCCGAACGCGGCCTGCTGCTCCGCCGCGAGTGCGACCTGCCACGCCGCGAGCACGTCCTGGTCGACGCTCATCGCAGCAGCTCCGCGTGGGTGGCCTCGCAGGCCGCGATGCTGGCCAGCAACACCGCGGCCGGCCCGGACAGGGCTGCGGCGAGCTTCGCAGCGGACCGCGCGGCGTGCTGCTCGCCGCTGCGCAGCTCCGCCCGGGAGACGCGACCGCCGTTGCTGACAGCAGGCTCGGACGACGACGATGCAGTGGCGGGGTAGTACAGCTCGGCCAACAGCGCATGGATGGCTCTCAGATGCGCGGCGTGGTCGGCGCGGATCAGCCGCAGCGTCGCCACGTGCGTGCCCGCCGGGTGCCTCAACGCCGAATCGAGCGTGCCGAGCAGGCCCACTTCGGCCGCGGCGGCCGCATGCAGATCGCGGGTCAATTGCGCGGGCGGCCCGCTCGACTTCGAGCCGTCGTCGGAAACCGCCCACCACACGCCACCGCCGGCGGCGAGGGCGGCCAACCCGCCGACCACGAGGAAACCGCGGCGTGACGGCGGGGGCTGGGGTAGCGGGCCGTGGGGGAAGGGGCGCTCGTCCATGGCGCAGCAAGTGTCGCAGAGCCGATACCCTGATCAGCGCGACACCACGAAAGCGAAACAGCTGAACACGTCCGACCTGAAAAGCAGGAGGTCACAGATGCCGTCGGCCCGGGCCAACGCCACCGCCCAGCGCCTTCTCGAGGTGCTCGCGCCGGTCGTGTCGGCCACCGGACACGATCTCGAGGATCTCAGCGTCACGTCGGCCGGCCGTCGCAGCCTCGTCCGCGTGGTCGTCGATTCCGACGGCGGTGTCGACCTCGACGCGATCGCCGACGTGAGCCGGGCCGTGTCCGAGGCGCTGGACGCCGATGCGCCGGGCGGACCCGCGTTCGCCGGTCCGTACGTGCTCGAGGTGACCTCGCCGGGCGTCGACCGACCGTTGACCGACCAGCGGCACTGGCGCCGCGCCGTCGGGCGGCTCGTCCAGGTGAATGTCGGCGGGCCCGACGGTGAGCCGGTCACCGGGCGGGTGCGCGCCGCGGAGGGCGCCGGCGTCGTGCTGGACGTCGACGGCACCGACCGCGAGATCGGCTGGAGCGAACTCGGCGCAGGCAAGGTGCAGGTCGAGTTCAACCGCGGAGGTGATCACTGACATGGTCAGCGTCGACATCGCCGCCCTGCGCAGCATCGAGCGCGAGAAGGAGATTCCGTTCACCACCCTGCTCGACGCGCTCGAGACGGCGCTGCTCACCGCGTACAAGCACACCGCGCACTCCATGCCGCACGCGCGCGTCGCGATCGACCGCCGCACCGGCGAGGTTGTCGTCTGGGCCCAGGAACTTCGGCCGGACGGCGAGATCGAGGAGGAGTACGACGACACCCCGACTGACTTCGGCCGGGTAGCCGCCATGACCGCCCGTCAGGTCATCCTGCAGCGCCTGCGTGACGCTGAGCACGACCAGACCTTCGGCGAGTACTCCGGGCGCGAAGGAGACATCGTCACCGGGGTCATCCAGGCGGATGCGCAGGCGGCCCAGCGCGGGATCGTGCTCGTCGACATCGGCAAGGTCGAGGCGGTGCTGCCGCTGTCCGAGCAGGTGCCCGGCGAGAGATACGTCCACGGCACCCGCCTGCGGTGCTACGTCGTCGCCGTGGCTCGCGGCATGCGCGGACCGCAGGTCACGGTGAGTCGCACCCACCCGAACCTGGTCAAGAAGCTGTTCGCGCTCGAGGTACCCGAGATCGCCGACGGCAGCGTCGAGATCGTCGACGTCGCGCGGGAGGCCGGGCATCGCACCAAGATCGCCGTCCGCACCGCCGTCGCCGGACTCAACGCGAAGGGCGCCTGCATCGGGCCGATGGGACAGCGGGTCCGCAACGTCGTCGCGGAACTGCACGGCGAGAAGATCGACATCGTCGACTGGGCCGAGGACCCCGCCAAGTACGTGGGCAACGCGCTCTCGCCAGCACACGCCCTGCAGAGCCGGGTCGTCGATCCGGTCGCCCAGTCGGTTCGCGTGGTCGTCCCCGACTTCCAGCTCTCGCTGGCGATCGGACGCGAGGGTCAGAACGCCCGGCTCGCCGCCCGGCTCACGGGCTGGCGCATCGACATCCACAGCGACAGCGAGGGGGCGACATCGGCAGGTGCGTCGGCGCGCTCGACCCCCGCAGCTCCAGAACCCGCCCCCGCTCAGGCGGCGCCTGGCGACACGCCCGAGCACGAAGGGTAGACTGGTCGATGGCCGTCTCACCGAAGACGGCACACGATCCCGCTCCGTCACGGCTCGCCCCCTCCCAGGGATACGGCCCGATCCGGACTTGCATCGGGTGTCGCCTCCGAGCGCCGGCCACCGAGTTGCTCCGCGTAGTCGCGGCCGGGGACGCTACGGCGGTTCCCGACCCGCGGCGTCGGGCACCCGGACGGGGCGCATGGTTGCACCTCGACCCGGACTGCGTCGATCTCGCCGAGCGGCGCCGGGCGTTCGGCCGGGCCCTGCGGGTCGCGGGTGCGCTCGATCCGGCACCGGTCCGTGAGTACGTTGAGAACTCGACCAGCACGCAATGACCAGCGGACACCCGCAGGAGTGATCAGAGCCATGAGCGTTCGATGAAGCGCCAGCGATGAGCAGGTCCACCGTCTAGCGGGCCGTGCGGGAAGCCGCCCGGCCCTTCAAAAGGAGTCACGTGGCAGGCAAGGCCCGCGTTTCCGCGCTCGCCAAAGAGCTCGGAGTCACCAGCAAGGAAGTACTCGCCAAGCTGCAGGAGATGGGCGAGTACGTGAAGTCGGCATCGTCGACCGTCGAGGCGCCCGTCGAGCGCCAAGTGCGTGAGGCGTTCCCCGCTCCTGCCCCTAAGCCCGCGAAGAAGGCACCGGCCAAGAAGGCGGCTGCCGCTGCGCCCGCACCGGCGCCGGCTCCGGCGGCCGAGCCCGTCGCCGCACCGGTGACGCAGGCCGAACCCGTCGTCGCGCCGCCGGTGGAGGCTCCCGCGCCCGAGCCGGCGGCCGCAGCTCCCACCCCCGCGGCAGCCGCAGCCTCGGCACCGGCGACGCCGGCCGGCCCGGCGGCACCGGGCACGCCCGGACCGGCCACCCCGGCGGCGCCGGGCCCGCGTCCCGGGCCGCGCATCGCAAACAATCCCTTCGGCGTCGGCGGCGGCAATGCCGCGCCGCGCCCGGCCGGTCCGCGCACCGGTCAGCCCGGCGCTCCCGGCCAGATGCCGCCGCGCCCGGGTGCCCGCCCCGGCGGCAGCGCCGGCCCCGGCGGACCCCGTCCCAACCCGGGCATGATGCCGCCGCGTCCTAATCCCGGCATGATGCCCGGCCGGTCGCGTCCCGGCGGCCCGGGCGGTCCCGGCGGCGCCGGCGGCCGTGGCGGTCCCGGCGGTCCGGGCGGTCCGGGCGGTCCTGGTGGCCGCACCGGCGCTCCTGGCCGCGGCGGCGGTGGCGGCGGCGGTGGTTACCGCAGCGGCGCCCCCGGCGGCGGCGGTCCCGGCGGCGGTCCGGCTGGTCCGTACCGCGGCGGTCCGGGCGGCGGCCGTGGCGGCGGCCGCGGCGGTCGCGGCGCCAGCACGGCAGGTGCCTTCGGTCGTCGTGGCGGTGGCCCGACCCGTGGACGCAAGAGCAAGAAGCAGCGCAGGGCCGAGTTCGACAACATGTCCGCGCCGTCGATCGGCGGCGTGCAGGTACCCCGCGGCAACGGCGACGTCGTGCGCCTGCCGCGCGGTGCGTCGCTGTCCGACTTCGCCGACAAGATCAACGCGAACCCGGCCTCGCTCGTCCAGGTGATGTTCCACCTCGGCGAGATGGTCACCGCGACCGAGTCGGTCAACGAGGACACCCTGCAGTTGCTCGGTGCCGAGCTGAACTACACGGTGCAGGTCGTCAGCCCCGAGGACGAGGACCGCGAGCTGCTCGAGTCGTTCGACCTCAGCTTCGGAGAGGACGAGGGCGAGGACGAGAACCTGTCGGCCCGTCCGCCGGTCGTGACCGTCATGGGCCACGTCGACCACGGTAAGACGCGCCTGCTCGACGCGATCCGGAAGACGAACGTCATGGGCGACGAGGCCGGCGGCATCACCCAGCACATCGGTGCCTACCAGGTGCACGTCGAGCACGACGACGGCAACGGCGTTCAGGACCGCGCGATCACCTTCATCGACACCCCGGGTCACGAGGCGTTCACCGCCATGCGTGCCCGCGGTGCGGCGACCACCGACATCGTGGTGCTGGTTGTCGCGGCCGACGACGGCGTCATGCCGCAGACGGTCGAGGCGCTCAACCACGCCCAGGCGGCCGACGTTCCGATCGTGGTGGCGGTCAACAAGATCGACAAGGAGGACGCCAACCCGGCGAAGGTGCGCCAGCAGCTCACCGAGTACGGGCTGGTCGCCGAGGAGTACGGCGGCGACACGCTGTTCGTCGACGTCTCGGCACGGTCGAACCTGCACATCGACGACCTGCTCGAGGGCATCCTGCTCACCGCTGATGCCGCACTCGACCTGCGGGCCAACCCCGACCAGGACGCGCAGGGCATCGTCATCGAGGCCCGGCTCGACCGTGGCCGCGGCCCGGTCGCCACGCTGCTGGTGCAGCGCGGCACGTTGCACGTCGGTGACTCGGTCGTCGCGGGTGACGCGTTCGGACGCGTGCGGGCGATGCTCGACGAGAACGGCGACAACGTCGACGTGGCCGAGCCGTCACGTCCGGTGCAGGTGCTGGGTCTGACCTCGGTGCCCGGTGCCGGCGACTCGTTCCTCGTCGTCGACGAGGACCGCATCGCCCGCCAGATCGCCGACCGGCGCTCGGCGCGTGAACGCAACGCGCAGCTCGCGTCGTCGCGGCGTCGCATCTCGCTCGACGACCTGGACAAGGCGCTCGCCGCCGGTGAGGTGCAGCAGCTCAACCTCATCATCAAGGGCGACGTGTCCGGTTCGGTCGAGGCCCTCGAGGACGCCCTGGTCAACATCGACCTCGGCGACGCGAAGGAAGAGGTGTCGCTGCGGGTCATCGGGCGCGGTGTCGGTGCGATCACCGAGAACGACGTCAACCTGGCCATCGCCTCCGACGCCGTGGTGATCGGGTTCAACGTCCGTCCGGAAGGCAAGGCGCGCGAGGCGGCCGAGCGCGAGGGCGTCGACATCCGCTACTACACGGTCATCTACCAGGCCATCGACGAGATCGAGGCTGCGCTCAAGGGCATGCTCAAGCCCGAGTTCGAGGAAGTGCAGCTCGGTACCGCCGAGGTCCGCGAGGTCTTCCGCGTGCCGCGGATCGGCAACGTCGCCGGTTCGCTCGTGCGCTCCGGAACGATCCGGCGCAACAGCAAGGCGCGCCTGGTTCGCGACGGCGTGGTCGTCGCCGACAACCTGACCGTCGACTCGCTCAGGCGGTTCAAGGACGACGCGACCGAGGTTCGTGACGGGTTCGAGTGCGGTATCGGGCTCGGCTCGTACAACGACATCAAGGTCGACGACGTCATCGAGACGTTCGAGTTGCGCGAGAAGCCGCGCGTCTGACACACCCCCGTGAGTGGTCAGTTTCGCGCTCAGTGGTCAGTTATAACTGACCACTGACGCCGAAACTGACCACTCACCTCAGCGCAACGGAGGAGGTCGTCATGGTCGATGCCGGCCGCGCTCGCCGCCTGGCCGGACGCATCAAGCAGATCGTGGCCACCCATCTCGAGACCCACGTCAAGGATCCGCGACTGGGCATGGTGACGATCACCGACGTGCGGGTCACGGGCGATCTGCACGATGCGACGATCTTCTACACGGTCTTCGGCGACGCCACGGCGCAGGCCGACACCGCCGCGGCGATCGAGTCGGCCAAGGGCGTGCTGCGCTCCGAGGTCGGCCGCCAGACCGGGGTGCGTTTCACGCCGACGCTGACCTTCGTGCTCGACTCGCTCGCCGACGACGCACGCCACATCGAGGAACTGCTCGCCGTCGCAGCCAAGGCCGACGCCGAGGTCGAAGCGGTGCGGCGCGGCAAGGCCCCGGCGGGCGACCCGGACCCGTACCGCAAGCCACGCGTCGACGACGACGATCCCGACGCGTAGCGATTCGCCGCCCTCGTGACCGTCCCGGATCGGCCGCGTCCGCTGCCGGGTGACCGTCCGCGCCCGCCGCCCGGTCCTGGCCCGCGTACCGCCGCTCGTCGGGCCCGCACCACGCGGACAGCGACGGTTGCGACGGCGAGCATCGTCGCCGCGGGCCTGCTCGGCGCGGCTGTACTCGTGCTGCTCGACCACGCCCACCGCTCCGGCGGCCCTGCCGGCGCCTCAATCGAAGCGGGCCCGAGCTTCGGCGCGTCTGCTCCCGATCAGCTCGCCCGCCGACTCGTCAGGCTCGTCGGGCGGGTCGTCGGTCACCGCGGACGGCGCCCGGTTCGACGACCCCTCGGCGGTATCGGCCCTGCTCGCCACGGCCACGCAGATGATCCAGACCGTCGACAGCTACGACTTCCGCAGGCTCGCGGCGAACCGGGCGGCCGGTGACGCGGTCAGCACCGGGAGGTTCCGTACGAGGTACGACGCGTCCCTGCGCGGGCTGCGCACGTCCGCCGTCAAGGCGCACACCGTGCAGCAGGCGGTGGTTCAGAAGCTCGCCGTCACGTCGTTGTCGGGCGCCACCGCCGGCGTCCTCGCGTTCGGCCGCCTCGACATCACGACTACCGCCGATCCGGACGGCGCGACCAGCGTGCTGGCGTCCGGCGTAACCCTGCAGCGTGCCGGCAGCACCTGGCGCATCAGCGACATGACCGACCTCGCCGAGCAGGGCACGTTCGTGGCCACGCCGCCGGGGAACACCGCGCTGGTCGAGGCCGTAACAGCCGGCGCGCGCGAGGTGGTCGACCTGCTCTCGTACGCGCGGGCGAGCTTCGACGCCGACTTCGACCGGGCCCTCGACGGGCTGACCGGGCCGCTGCGCACCCAGCAGGAGCAGCGTCGCGCCGGGGTCGAGCAGTCGATGAACCAGACCCAGACCGACTACGCCGGCCAGGTGCGCTCGGTCGGGGTCGAGAGCGCATCCGGGACGTCCGTGCTGCTGCTCGTCTGCGCCACCGGGTACTCCGCGCAGGCCAGCAGCGCACAACCGGTCTCCGGGACCGAACGCTTCGAGGTCGGCGTGCAGTTCGTCGGCGGGCGCTGGTTGGTCAACTCCTACGTCGCGCTCCCGTCCACCGGTTGAGTGACGTCCCCCCGCGTTGCGTGACGTCCCCGGAGGGACGTCCCGCGAGTCGAGTGACGTCCCGCGAGGTTGAGTGACGGCGAAATCGCCGTCACTCAACGTGCGGGGACGTCACGCAACCTGCGAGGACGTCACGCAACCGGGTAACGGGAGGATGGGCGCCGTGGACGAGACGGTGACCGCGTCGGGCGGGCAGCTCACCCGCCGCCTGCTGGCGCTGTCGGCGTCCGCGGTGGTGGTGCTGGCTGCAGAGCCGCTGTACCTGCTCGTCGACACTGCCGTCATCGGCCACCTCGGCTCCGTCGCCCTCGGCGGTCTCGGCATCGCCGCCGCGCTGATGGCCCTGCTCACCGTCGTCGGCACGTTCGTCGAGTACGGCACCACCTCGCGCGCCGCGCGCTGGTACGGCGCCGGACGCGAGGCCGACGCGATCAACGAGGGCGTGCAGGCAACCTGGCTCGCCGTCGGCATCGGCGTCGTGATCGTCGGTCTCGGCGAGGTGTTCGCGGGCCCGCTCACCGGCCTGCTCGCGGGCGGCGCCGGCGCGACGCAGCACGCCGCCGAGTCATGGTTCCGCATCGGCGTCGCGGGCCTGCCCGGCGTGCTCGTCGTGCTCGCCGGCAACGGCTGGATGCGCGGCGTGCAGCGCACCCGGCAGCCGGTCGTCATCGTCGTCGTCGCGAACGCGGTGTCTGCGGTGCTGTGCCCGGTGCTCGTGTACCCGCTCGGGCTGGGGCTGCAGGGCTCGGCCGTGGCGAACCTGGTCGCGCAGGCGATCGGGGCCGCCCTGTTCGTGCGCGCCCTTGCCCGCGCCGCGCACGGCGGCATCCGTCCGCACGCCGCAGTGATGCGCGCGCAACTCGTGGTCGGGCGCGACTTGATCCTGCGTGCCGCGGCGTTCCAGGTCGCCTTCCTCACGGCAGCCGGCGTGGCATCCCGATTCGGGACGGCGCAGATCGGCGCGCACCAGATCGGGCTCCAGCTGTGGGAGTTCACCGCCCTGCTGCTCGACGCGTTCGCCATCGCGGCCCAGTCACTCGTCGGTGCCGCCCTCGGCGGTTCGGACGCCGCGGGCGCACGTGCGATGGCCTGGCAGGTGTCGCGGTGGGGGCTCTACGCAGGCATCGCGTTCGCCGTCTTGTACGGCGCGGGCTGGCTGCTGATCCCGGAGGCGTTCACCTCGGCGGCCGACGTCCAGCACCAGGCGCACCTGCTGTGGCCATGGTTCGTCGCCATGCTGCCCGCCGCAGGCGTCGTGTTCGCCCTCGACGGCGTGCTGATCGGCGCCGGTGACGTCGCGTTCCTGCGCAACATCACGATCGTCGCCGGCGTGTTCGCCTTCGCTCCGCTGAACCTCGCCGCCCTGCACTGGGACTGGGGCATCGGGGGAGTGTGGGCAGGGCTGACCGCGTTCATCCTCGTCCGGCTGGTCGGCATGATCTGGCGGGCGCGCGGCGACGCCTGGCTCGTGCTCGGCGTCGTCGAACCCAGCGGCGCGCCACCTCCCGACGGCCCTCAGTAGGCTCCGCTGCGTGCCGGAGCCAGCCTCGGACGGTCTGGTGATCGTCGACAAGCCGAGCGGGCTGACCTCGCACGACGTGGTCGCCCGGTTGCGGCGCCTGGCCCGCACCCGCAAGGTCGGCCACGCCGGCACCCTCGACCCGATGGCCACCGGCGTGCTCGTGCTCGGCGTGGGCAGGGCGACCAGGCTGTTGACCCATCTCGTACTGGCCGACAAGGCCTACACGGCGACGATCCGGCTCGGCCAGGCCACGGTCACCGACGACGCCGAGGGCGAGATCACCTCGAGCGCGTCGGCGGCGGGGGTGACCGACGACGCCGTCCTCGCGGCGATGGCGCGCCTCACCGGCGACATCGAGCAGGTGCCCAGCGCGGTGTCGGCCATCAAGATCGACGGACGGCGGGCCTACAAGCGGGTGCGCGACGGGGAGCAGGTGGTGCTCGCCGCACGCCCCGTGCACGTCGACGCGGTTCGACCTGCTCGCCAGCGGCCGCGTCGGCGACCTGCTCGATCTGGACGTCGCGGTCGACTGCTCGTCCGGCACGTATGTGCGGGCGCTCGCCCGCGACCTCGGCGCCGCGCTCGGCACGGGCGCGCACCTGACCACGCTGCGCCGCACCCGCGTCGGGCCGTTCTCACTCGATCGGGCGTGCACGCTCGAGGCCCTCGCCGAAATCGACGATCCGGTCACGCTGCCGCTCGCCGATGCAGTGCGTGCGGCGATGCCCGTGCGCTCCGTCGACGCCGACGAGGCCCGCGCGCTCTCCTACGGCAAGGCGCTCGGCGCCAGCGGTCTCGACGGCGTGCACGGCGCGCTCGCTCCCGACGGGACGGTGGTGGCCCTGCTGCGCGACGAGGGTGCCGAGGCACGTCCTGTGATCGTCTTCGCCGCGGCCGGGTAAGTAGCGCGCATGGGTGACGGGCTCGACGACGCGCGACTCGTGCTGCCCGGCGTGCGGCTCGACGTCACCGAGCAGCTGCGCAGCGGCGAGCGCAGCGAGGTCCGCCGGGTGCGGGCGCGCTGGCCCGACGGTGGCGACACGTCGGTCGTGGTCAAGCGTTTCGTCACTGCCGGTGAGAGCTGGGCGCGGGAGGCCGCTGCGTTGACGACGCTCGCGCCGGACGCCGCCGCGCCGCGCCTGGTCGCCGAGGGCACGAGCCCGCCCCTGCTCGTCCTGACCGATCTCGGCGCGGGCGCGAACGTCGCCGATGCGCTGTTGGCCGACGATCCGGACGCGGCGGGCGCCGCTGTGCTCGCCTGGGCACAGGCGGTGGCCTCGCTGCATCGCGCCACCCTCTCGAGCCGCCAGAAGTTCCGTGCCGAACTCGGGTTGCGTGCCGGCGACCTGCCGATCGCCGACCACGTGATGTCGACCGTCGTCGACGAGGCGAGCGGGCTGCTGGAGAACCAGTGCGCGCAGCTCGGCATCGCCGTGCCGCGCGGCGCCCTCGCCGAACTGCGCGAGATCCCGCGCACGCTGCGGCCCGACACGAACTCGGCGCTGAGCCCGTCCGACACCTGCCCCGACGACAACGTCCGGGTCGACGGCGACGTCGTGCTCGTCGATTTCGAGGCGGCACAGTGGCGTCACGTCGCCTGGGACGTCGCGTATCTCACCGTCCCGTGGCCGACGTGCTGGTGCTCGTGGCGCATGCCGGCGAGCGTGTCCGAGCGGGCGGTCGAGCGGTACCGCGCGACGATCGAGGACGCGCTGCCCTACGTGCGCACCGCCGATTTCCGCCGTGACGTGGCGGTCGCCGCGCTCGGCTGGGAGCTCGTCTCCACGGCGTGGCTGCTGCCCGAGGCGATCGGCGACGACCCGCCGGCCGCCGACCCGACCAAGGTGATGCCGACGCGGCGCGCGATGCTCCTGCACCGGCTCGGGGCGGCACGGCGCAACACCCACCTGCCGGCTGTCGCCGCGCTGGCCGACCGACTTCGGGACGAGCTGGTGCAGCGCTGGGGAGAGGTGCCGTTGGCGTTCGCGCCGGCCTTTGCCGAGCGCGACTGACCGTCGGTCGCGCTCCGGCGTGGCCAGTAGGCTCGACGGCGTGCAGCGCTGGCATGGTCTGGACTCGGTCACGCCCGGCTGGGGCCACTGCGTCGTCACGATCGGCGTCTTCGACGGTGTGCACCGCGGCCATGCCGACATCATCGGCCGGGCGGTGGCGCAGGCGCGCGAGGCCGGCGTGCCGAGCGTGCTCATCACGTTCGTGCCGCACCCGTCCGAGGTGGTGCGGCCGGGCTCGCACCCGCCGGTGCTGACCACGATCCCGCGCCGCGCCGAACTCGTCGACCGGTTGGGCGTGGACGTGTTCTGCGCCCTGCCGTTCACGCTCGAGTTCTCGCGGCTGCCTCCGGACGAGTTCGCCCACCGGGTGCTCGTCGAGCGCCTCCACGCCTCCGGTGTGATCGTCGGTGAGAACTTCCGCTTCGGGCACAAGGCCGCGGGCGACGTCGCGACGCTCCAGCGGCTCGGACGCACCTTCGGTTTCCGCGCCGAAGGCGTCGAGCTGCTCGCCGACGAGGGCACGGTGCTCAGCGCGACCTACGTCCGCTCGTGCGTCCAGGCGGGCGACGTCGCCGCCGCGGCCGTGGCGCTCGGACGCCCGCACCGGGTCGACGGTGTCGTGGAGCGGGGCGACCAGCGCGGCCGCAAGCTCGGCTTCCCCACCGCGAACCTGCGCACCGACGAGTGGACGGCGCTGCCCTCGGACGGGGTGTACGGCGGCTACATCGTGCGGCTCGACGAGGGCGGCCGCACGGTCGCCGCGCCGCCGCTGGGCATCGGCGCCATCTCGATCGGCACCAATCCCACCTTCGAGGTACGCCAGCGCCGCGTCGAGGCCTACATCCTCGACTTCGACGGCGACCTGTACGGCGACGCGCTCGGTTTCGAGTTCACCCACCGTGTGCGCGGGCAGCAGCGTTTCGACACCGTCCAGGAGCTGATCGACCAGATGCACCTCGACGTCGACGAGATCCGATCGGTCGTCCCGGCGCCCGCCTGAGCGGCCGCAGGGACGGCACGGACCGGACACCCGGCCGGCACTGGTAATATTGACGCCGGCCGCCCTGAGGCGGCCCGCCGCAGCGCGCGTTTCGACCTCCACCGTGACCTAGACCGGCGGAGGCGTGCCTGCACCGACCTGAAGAGGAGCCGTCCGTGCCATTGGCCGCTGACGTCAAGAAGCAAATCATCTCCGAGTACGCCTCCGCCGACGGGGACACCGGCTCCGCCGAGGTGCAGATCGCGTTGCTGTCGCGTCGCATCAGTGACCTGACCGAGCACCTCAAGGCGCACAAGCACGACCACCACAGCCGGCGTGGCCTGCTGTTGCTGGTCGGCCGTCGCCGCCGGTTGCTGAACTACCTCGCCGAGATCGACATCAACCGCTACCGATCCATCATCGAGCGTCTCGGCCTGCGCCGATAGCTCATCAGGGGAGCGACCCGTGGGTCGCTCCCCTTCATGCAATACCGCACAACTCCATATCCCGCCGGGCCCGACGAGCAATGACGGCCGGTCCTCGGTAGTGGCGGCCGGAATTTCCCGTCCGCTTCGATCGAAGACCGGCACCCGAAATCTCCACTCTCGTCGTTGCGTCCGCCCGGCACGACGAGAAAGGTCTATCCGCACATGACGGATGTCCCCACCAACGAAGCCAGCAACGACACCGGCGTCTTCGAGACCGAAGCTGTCATCGACAACGGCAGCTTCGGCAAGCGCACCGTTCGCTTCGAGACCGGTCGCCTCGCCAGGCAGGCCGCCGGTTCCGTCGTCGCCTACCTCGACGACGACACCATGCTGCTGTCGGCCACGACGGCCGGCAAGAAGCCCCGCGAGGGCTTCGACTTCTTCCCCCTGACGGTCGACGTCGAGGAGCGCATGTACGCCGCGGGACGCATCCCCGGCTCGTTCTTCCGCCGTGAGGGCCGCCCGTCCGAGGACGCCATCCTCACCTGCCGCCTGATCGACCGCCCGCTGCGCCCGACCTTCATCAAGGGTCTGCGCAACGAGGTGCAGGTCGTCATCACGGTGATGGCGCTCAACCCCGACCACGCCTACGACGTGCTCGCGATCAACGCAGCGTCCGCGTCGACGCAGATCTCCGGCCTGCCGTTCAACGGCCCGGTCGGCGGCACCCGGGTCGCGCTCATCGACGGCCAGTGGGTCGGCTTCCCGACGCACTCCGAGCTCGAGCGCGCCACCTTCGACATGGTCGTGGCCGGTCGCCAGCTCGACAGCGGCGACGTCGCGATCATGATGGTCGAGGCCGAGGCCACCGAGAACACGATCGAGCTCATCGCGGGCGGCGCCACCAAGCCGACCGAGGAGGTCGTGGCCGAGGGACTCGAGGCAGCCAAGCCGTTCATCGCGGCGCTGTGCCAGGCACAGAAGGAACTCGCCGCGTCCGCCGGCAAGGAGACCGCCGAGTTCCCGGTGTTCCTCGACTACTCCGACGAGGTCTACGAGGCCGTCGACGCCGAGGTCTCGGCCGAGCTCGCCGGCGCGCTGACGATCGCCGACAAGCAGGAGCGCGAGGCGAAGCTCGACGAGCTCAAGGAGCAGGTCAAGGCCTCGCTCGCCGACAAGTTCGACGACCGCTTCAACGAGATCAGCCCGGCCTACCGCGCGCTGACCAAGAAGCTCGTGCGCCAGCGCATCCTGCGCGAGAAGGTGCGCATCGACGGCCGCGGACTGGCCGACATCCGCACGCTCTCGGCCGAGGTCGAGGTCATCCCGCGCGTGCACGGGTCGGCGCTGTTCCAGCGTGGCGAGACGCAGATCCTCGGCGTCACCACCCTGAACATGCTGGGCCTGGAGCAGAAGCTCGACACGCTCAGCCCGAACCGCACCAAGCGCTACATGCACAACTACAACTTCCCGCCGTACTCGACCGGTGAGACCGGCCGCGTCGGCTCGCCGAAGCGTCGCGAGATCGGCCACGGTGCGCTCGCCGAGCGCGCGCTGATCCCGGTGCTGCCGAGCCGCGACGAGTTCCCCTACGCGATCCGGCAGGTGTCCGAGGCGCTGGGCTCGAACGGCTCGACGTCCATGGGCTCGGTCTGTGCCTCGACCCTCGGCCTGCTCAACGCCGGTGTGCCGCTGAAGGCTCCGGTCGCGGGCATCGCCATGGGCCTGGTGTCCGACACCGTCGACGGCAACACCGAGTACGTCGCGCTCACCGACATCCTCGGTGCCGAGGACGCCTTCGGCGACATGGACTTCAAGGTCGCCGGCACCAAGGAGTTCGTGACCGCCCTGCAGCTCGACACCAAGCTCGACGGCATCCCGTCCGAGGTGCTCGGTGCGGCGCTCAAGCAGGCCCGCGACGCGCGCCTGCACATCCTGGACGTCATGGCCGAGGCCATCGACGGGCCGGACGAGATGAGCCCGTACGCCCCGCGCGTCACCGTGGTGAAGATCCCCGTCGACAAGATCGGCGCGGTCATCGGCCCCAAGGGTGCGATGATCAACTCGATCCAGGACGACACGGGCGCGCAGATCACGATCGAGGACGACGGCACGATCTACGTCGGCGCGGAGGACGGTCTGTCCGCGCAGGCAGCGGTCGACCGCATCAACGCGATCGCGAACCCGCAGATGCCGAAGGTCGGCGAGCGCTTCCTCGGCACGGTGGTCAAGACCGCCGCGTTCGGCGCGTTCGTCTCGCTGCTGCCGGGCAAGGACGGCCTCGTCCACATCAGCAAGCTGGGCCGCGGCAAGCGCATCGGCAAGGTCGAGGACGTCGTGAACGTCGGCGACAAGATCCAGGTCGAGATCGCCGAGATCGACCAGCGCGGCAAGATCAGCCTCGTGCTCGTCGACGACGAGAAGCCGGCCGAGGCGGCAGCTGCACCAGCCGAGTAGTAACGCTCGTTCCGACTTTGACCCTCTAACGGCCGTGATTCGCTCGCGATAGCAGCCGTTAGAGGGTCAAAGTCGTTTCCTGGCGCGGTCAGTCGCCCTTGACGTTCACGACCTGGCGCAGCTCGTGCACGACCTCGACCAGCTTCGCCGCGTCTCGCATGACGATGTCGATGGGCTTGTACGCGGACGGGTGCTCGTCCAGGAACGCGTCGGAGTTGCCCCACGCGATGCCTGTCATCCGCTCGTCCAGGTCGGAACGGGTGAACCGCTTGCGCGCCGCCGTGCGCGAGTAGTTGCGTCCCGCGCCGTGCGGCGACGAGCACAGCGAGCCCGGATGGCCGAGCCCGCGCACCACGTACGACCGGTCGCCCATCGAGCCCGGGATCAGACCGAGCACGCCCTCGTGGGCGTCGATCGCGCCCTTGCGCGAGAGCCACACCTCCTTGCCGAAGTGCGTCTCGCGCACGGTGTAGTTGTGGTGGCAGTTCACCTCCTCAACGCGCTCGACCGGCGTCGCCCTGCCACTCGCGCGAGGGCGAGCACGACCCGTCGCATCATCTCCTCACGGTTGAGGAACGCGAAGCGCTGCGCCCACCGCAGGGCGGACAGGTACGACCAGAACTCCGGCTCGCCCTCGACGAGGTAGGCGAGATCCGGATCGGGCAGCCGGATCCAGCGCCGCTGGCACTGCTGCTGAGCGACCTTGATGTGCTTGCCCGCCAGCTTGTTGCCGACGCCCGCGCGAGCCCGAGTGCAGGAACAGCCACACCGTCTCGTCCTCGTCGAGACTCACCTCGATGAAGTGGTTGCCCGAGCCGAGCGAACCGAGCTGCAGCCGCCAGTTCGGCGCGATCGCGTCCGCCTGGTCGACGCCGTCGTGCTGCTCCAGCTCGTCGATGCGCGGCTGCGTGGCCTCGTCCACCGATGGGTTGTACTTGCCGGCCGACAGCGGGACGGCCGGCGCTGATCGCGTGCATGCAGCTCGGCCAGGTCGCCGCGCAGGTCGCCGCGGTGGAACTGGGTGCGCACGGCCATCATCCCGCAGCCGATGTCGACACCGACCGCTGCCGGGATGATCGCGCCGACCGTCGGGATGACGCTGCCGACGGTGGCGCCCTTGCCGAGGTGCGCGTCCGGCATCAGCGCAAGGTGCGGCTGCACGAACGGCATCGACGCGGTGCGCTCGGCCTGCGCACGCGTCTGGTCCTCGAGGATCGAGGCGAAGTTGACCAGCTTGGACACGCCCTCCATCGTGCGGGAACGGTCAAGGCGGATTGCGCGACTCGGTCAACGGCACGTTGAGTGACGTCCAGACCGGTTGCGTGACGTCCCGGCACGTTGAGTGACGGCGAATTCGGCGTCACTCACGAAGCGGGGACGTCACTCACGCAGCGGGACGTCACTCACGCAGCAGGGACGTCACTCACGCAGCAGGGACGTCACTCACGCAGCAGGGACGTCACTCACGAAGCGGGGACGTCACTCAACCTCGCGGGGGATGCGGTCCGAGCGGTTCGGCAGGATGGGGGAGTGGCGCGCGCGGGACTCCGGGGACTGCGCGAGCTCCCGTCCGAGGTGCGCGCGCTGGTCGGGGTCGGTTTCATGGTGGCGCTCGGGTTCGGGTTGGTGGCACCGGCGATCCCGCTGTTCGCTCGCGAGTTCGGGGTGGGCAGGACGGCGGCCGGTGCCGTGGTCAGCGCGTTCGCACTCATGCGGCTCGTCGCCGCACCCTTCGTCGGCCGGCTCGTCAATGCGGCGGGCGAGCGCGTCACTCTCGCCGTGGGCATCGGCGATCGTGGCGGTGTCGAGCGCGCTGGCGGGCCTCGCGCAGCAGTACTGGCAGCTGCTCGTCCTGCGCGGCATCGGCGGCGTCGGCTCGATCATGTTCAGCGTCAGCGCGGCCAGCCTGCTCATCCGGGTCACCCCGAGCCATCAACGCGGTCGGGCGCAGGGCCTCTGGGCAGGGTCGTTCCTGATCGGGCTCGTCGCCGGGCCCGCAGTCGGCACGGTCGCGACCTTCTCGCTTCGCGCTCCGTTCTTCCTCTACGCCGTCACCCTCGCCGGCGCCGGCGCCATCGCGCTCACCGCATTGCGGCACAGCGAGTTCGCTGCGCGGCGGACGGACGTCTCGACACCCCTGCCGCTTCGCACCGCGCTGCGCGACCGCGCCTACGTGGCTGCGCTGATGGCGTCGTTCGCCGGCGACTTCGCCGTGGTCGGGGCGCGCAGCTCGCTCGTCCCGCAATTCATCACCGACGAGCTCGGACGGGGCCCGGGCTGGGTCTACGTCGCGTTCCTCGTCACGAGCATCGTCAGCGGCGCACTGCTGTTGCCGTTCGGTCAGATCGCCGACACCCGGGGACGCCGCCCGGTCATCCTCGGCGGTCTCGCGGTCGGCGCCGTCGGATTCGTGCTGTTGCCGATCTGGACGGTGCCCGTCGGGCTGATCGTGGCGATGGTCATGCTCGGCGTGGCAGGCGCGGGGGACGCGGTCGCCCCCGGCGCCGTTCTCGGCGACGTGGTCGGCTCGCGAGGCGGAACAGTCGTGGCCGTCTTCCAGATGGCCGGTGACCTGGGCGCGGTCGTCGGGCCCATCGCTGCCGGCGCCGCTGCCGACGCGAACGGCTACGGACTCGCCTTCGCACTGAGTGCGCTCGTGGCCCTGAGCCCGTTGCCGTTTGTCCTGTTTGCCCGGGAGACGCTGGTTCGGGACACGGCAAAATCGCCCGCCGAGCTGTGACACGCCTGGCGACGGCACCACTTTCTCTGTTTATCCGGTAATCTCTATCGGGACAACAGACAACATCGAATTGGTGTTGATCGCAGAGAGCCCGAGGAGACCAGAGCCTGATGAAGACCCTGACGCGGCCACGGCCGCGCCCGAGCCGACTGGCCGCGGCCGCGGCCCTGACCACCGCCGCCGCGCTCGCGATCAGCGGCTGCTCGTCCTCCGCCGCCGCCGGTGGTAGCGACAGCAAGACCGTGAACCTCGTCGCCTTCTCGACGCCGAAGCCCGCCTACGACGCCCTGCAGGCTGCGTTCACGCAGACCAGCCAGGGCAAGGGCGTGCAGTTCTCCGCCTCGTACGACGCGAGCGGTTCGCAGAGCAAGGCCGTCGCAGCCGGACATCCCGCCGACTACGTCAACTTCTCGACCGGTCCCGACATGTCGCGCCTCGTTCCGCAGTTCGTCGACTCGAACTGGGACCAGGGCACGACGAAGGGCGTCGTCGCAGACTCTGTCGTCGTCATCGTCGTGCGCAAGGGCAACCCGAAGCACATCACCGGCTGGGACGACCTGACCAAGCCGGGCATCCAGATCGTCACGCCCGACCCGGCGTCGTCCGGCTCGGCGAAGTGGAACCTGCTGGCCGCCTACGAGCACGTCATCTGCCGAAGGCGGCACCGACGCCCGAGGCCAAGGCCTACCTGGCCAAGTTCTTCAAGAACGTCGTCAGCAAGCCCTCGAGTGGATCGGACGCCGCGCAGACCTTCGAGTCGGGCACCGGCGACGCGCTGATCTCGTACGAGAGCGAGGCGATCACCGCTCGGCAGAAGGGCGAGGACCTCGACTACATCGTCCCCAAGCAGACGGTGCTCATCGAGACGCCTGCGGCCGTCACCAAGTCCGCACCGCAGGCCGCCAAGGACTTCCTGGCCTACGCCGAGAGCAGCGCCGGCCAGAAGATCTTCGCGAGCAAGGGCTGGCGCCCGGCCGCCAAGGGTGTCGACGCCCGGCACCGTCCAGGGCGCGAAGACCCGAGCAACCCGTACCCGACGCCGGAGAAACTGATCACCGTCGACTCGACTCGGCGGCTGGGACAAGGTCAACGACGAGTTCTTCGGCGACACCGATGGCATCGTCACCAAGATCGAAGGGTCCAGCGGGAGCTGACCCATGGCTGTCGTCAACATCGCGTCTGCCGCGGGGGATGTCACCGCCCGCGGCAGGCGCCGTCGTCCGGAGCGCACCGGGCAACGCGCTCGGCCTCGCCTCAGGCCTCGGCCTCGGCACGGCGGTGCTGTGGTTGAGCCTGCTCGTCCTGCATCCCGCTCGGCGCGACCGTCGAGCAGGGATTCGGCAACGGCTGGTCGAGCTTCTGGAGTTCGGTCACCACCTCCTCCGCCCTCGACTTCGCTGCGGCTGACGATCCTCAGCTCATTGATCGTCACGGTCATCAATGCCGTGATGGGAACCCTGATCGCCTGGGTGCTCGTGCGCGACCGGTTCCCCGGCAAGCGCGTGATCGAGTTCGTGATCGACATCCCGTTCGCACTGCCGACGATCGTCGCCGGCCTCGTGCTGCTCGGCGTGTACGGAGCCGACAGCCCGGTCGGGATCAACCTGCTCGGCACGCAGAAGGCGATCGTGCTGGCGCTGCTGTTCGTGACGTTGCCGTTCGTCGTGCGTTCCGTACAGCCGGTTCTGCTGGCCCTGGACGTCGAGGCGGAGCTGGCCGCGAGCTGCCTCGGCGCCGGTCCGTGGACGACGTTCCGCCGCGTCGTGCTGCCTCTGCTCCTGCCGGCGATCGCATCCGGCGCCGCGCTGGCGTTCGCGCGCGCCATGGGCGAGTACGGATCGGTGCTGCTGATCTCCGGTGGGCGCGGCATCGACGACCGTCGCCTCGATGCTCATGTTCCAGCGGATCCAGAACTACGACTACCGCGGCGCGGCGGCGATCGCGACCGTGTTGCTGGTCATCAGCCTCGTCGTCATCGTCCTGCTGGACATCCTGCAGCGAAGGGCGGCGCGTCGTGGGTGAGTCCAACCGCGCAAAGTTCGCGATGCGCACGATCACGCTGGTCTATGTCGCGATCCTGGTGCTCGTTCCGATCCTCGTCGTCACCTGGCGCGCGCTCAGTCCGACGGCTGGTCGGCATTCGTCGACGCAGTCACCTCGGCGGACGCAGTGACTGCGTTCCGGCTGACGATCGAGATCGCCATTGCCGCCGTCGTCATCAATGTCGCTGTTCGGAGTCGGCGTCGCGTTGCTGATCTCGCGCTACCGCTTCTCCGGGCCGACGACTCCTCGGCTCGCTGACCGACCTGTCGGTGTCGGTCTCGCCGATCGTCGTCGGTCTGGCGCTGATCCTGGTCTACGGGCCGTACAACGGATTCTTCGGCAAGCCGCTTGTACGAACAGCGGATTCCAGATCATCTTCTCGCTGCCCGGCATGATCATGGCGACCGCGTTCGTGTCGATGCCGCTGGTGATGCGCTCGGTGCTCCCCGTGCTCGACGAGGAGGGCATCGACCAGGAGCAGGCGGCCAAGGTGCTCGGCGCCAGCGCGTTCCAACGCTTCCTGCGCATCACGCTGCCGACCATCCGACCGGCACTCGCGTACGGCATCGTGCTCAGCCTCGCGCGGTGCATCGGCGAGTTCGGCGCGGTCAAGGTCGTGTCGGGCAACATCAGCGGCGTCGGGCAGACCGAGACCGCCACCGCTGCTCATCGGCGAACGCAGCGAGCAGCTCGAGGCGGGCACCTACCAGCTCGCCTTCGTCCTCATCCTCATCACCGTCGCAGCGATCGCGTTCGTGTCGTTCCGGCGCGGAAAGGAAAGTACCACATGAGTATCGAGGTCACCGGCATCGGCAAGAAATTCGGCGACTTCGTCGCGCTCGACGACGTCGACATGCAGTCGGCAGCGGCCAGCTCACCGCCCTGCTCGGTCCGAGCGGCGGCGGCAAGTCGACCCTGCTGCGCATCATCGGCGGTCTGGAGTCGCCGGACGCGGGCCAGGTGCACATCGACGGTCGTGAGATCACCGGCGTGCCGGCGCGGCGCCGCAACGTCGGCTTCGTGTTCCAGCACTACGCGGCGTTCAAGCACCTGTCGGTCTACCGAAACGTCGCGTTCGGTCTCGAGATCCGCAAGCGGCCCAAGGACGAGATCCGCAAGCGCGTGCACGAACTGCTGGAGCTCGTGCACCTCGAGCAGTTCGCCGACCGGCTGCCCGCGCAGCTGTCCGGCGGACAGCGGCAGCGCATGGCGCTGGCCCGCGCGCTCGCTGTCGAGCCGTCCGTGCTGCTGCTTGGACGAGCCGTTCGGCGCGCTCGACGCGAAGGTGCGGCGCGAGCTGCGCGACTGGCTGCGGCGCCTGCACGACGAGGTGCACGTCACGACGGTCTTCGTCACCCACGACCAGGAAGAGGCCCTCGAGGTCTCCGACGAGATCGTCGTGATCAACCACGGCCGCATCGAGCAGGTCGGCACACCCGCCGATCTGTACGACAAGCCGGCGAACGACTTCGTGATGGAGTTCCTCGGACCGGTCACCACGCTTGGGCGGTCGGCTGATCCGTCCGCACGACGTCGAGCTGTTCTCCACCCGCGCGGACGGCACGGTGCCGGCCAAGGTCACACCGACTGCAGCGGATCGGGTTCGAGGTGCGCGCCGAACTCCAGGTCGGCGACGAGCAGCCATGGGCACAGCTGACCCGCGGCCAGGCCGAGGGGCTCGAGCTGGTCGAGGGCGCCAACGTGTGGGTCAGCGCCGCTGGCTGAACGCACACGGCGAGGGAGTCAGCATTCTCCGCAATTTCTGGGAGAATGGTCGAGTGCAGATCTCGGCCAAGTCGGACTACGCCATCCGCGCCCTGCTCAACCTCGCGGCGCACGAACCCGATCTGGTGAAGGTGGACGTGATCGTGCGCGAGCAGGGTCTGCCGCGCAAGTTCGTCGAAGCGATCCTGGGTGAGCTGCGCCGTGCCTCGATCGTGCGCAGCCAGCGCGGCGCCGAGGGCGGCTACGCCCTCGCCCGTCCCGCCGCGGAGATCACGCTCGGCGCGGTGATCCGCGCCGTCGACGGACCGCTGGCCGAGGTGCGTGGGCTGCGCCCGCACGAGACGACCTACGAGGGGGTCGCCCAGCACCTCCCGGCCGTGTGGATCGCGGTGCGCACGAGCCTGCGCCGGGTGCTGGACGAGACGACGCTCGCGCAGGTGCTCAGCGGCAAGCTGCCGGCACAGGTGCGCCGCATGGTCGACGAGCCGGACGCGTGGCTGCCGCGCTGACGATCATCGATCCGTGACGTGGACGCGGCGCGGAGTTAGGGTGGCGCGCGTGGGACATATCGGACCGGAGCGAATGCACTACGAGGTACTGCCTGTGGACATGACCGTGCCCAGCCCGGAGCCGATGCCGGTGCCGAATCCCGAACCGATGCCCGAACCGATCCCCGGGCCCGAGCCCGTCCCGACGCCCGAACCGGGGCCGGGGCCGGATCCCGGTCCGCCGCCCTCGGTGCTGCCCTGACCGATGAGTCGGCAGTTCTCGGGTAACGAGCCGCTGGTCGGCGAGGTCGTCGGCCTCCGCACGTTCCGCGTCGACGAGACCGGCCTGCTCCTGCCGCTGTACTCGAGCCACGCCTGGTACGACGGCGTGAACACGGCCGAGTGCGAGCCGCCGGCGGGCGGTGGGCGTCCGCCGCACCCGGTGGTCGCCGCCGACTGCGAGTGCGGGTTCTATGCCTACGGCTCCGAGCTGGCCGCGGCGCGCAACCGGCAGATGCGCTACGTCCAGGCTGTCGTCTCGTGTTGGGGACGCGTCGTTGCGGGCACCCAGGGCGTGCGCGCGCAGTACGCGCGGATCGACGCGCTGTGGCTCAGCCCGGCCGTCCCGAAGTGGATCAGCGCGCGGATCGCGATGCGCTACCCGAGGGCGCGCATCTACCGTGACCGCGACGCGATGCTCGCAGAGCACCCGCTGTCGCACCTGCCCTGCTACGAGCTGCCCACACCGCCGTCCGTGCTCGCCCGTGCCGGATTCGTCGCCGTCGGCCTCGCCGTGCTTGTGCTCGGCCTGCTGCCGTGGCGGCTGATCGACGGTGCGGTGCTCGTCGCGTGGGTAGGCGTCCTTGCGTGGACCGCCCTCGCGATGCTCGCCGTCGCAACGATGCAGCGGGCCCCGGGACGAGCGGCCACGGTCGGGTTGCTGCTGTTCGCCGCGGCGTGGCTGACCGCTCCGACCCTCGGTCTGTTCGGCTGGCTGCTGCGGCTGCCGATCCTGCGCGCGATCCTCGTGGCCGGCGGCAGCTACCTGCTCGCGCTGCGGCCCGGGTACTTCCCGGTGGTCACGACCCCACGCGCCCGGGCGTTCTGCGGAGTGCGCCCCTAGGATTGGTCGAATGAGCCCGTCCCGCGCCGTCACCCGACGGCTCGACGCGACGGGCGGCGGTGAGATCACGCGCACCGAGTTGCCGGGCGGACTGCGCATCGTGACCGAATCGATGCCCGCCGTGCGCAGTGTCAGCGTCGGCGTGTGGGTTCCGGTCGGCTCGCGCGACGAGACGCCGGCGCTCGCCGGCACCAGCCACTTCCTCGAACACCTGCTCTTCAAGGGCACGGCCACGCGCTCGGCGCTGGACATCGCCATCGCGATGGATGCCGTCGGCGGCGAATTCAACGCGTTCACCGAGAAGGAGCACACCTGCTTCTACGCGACGGTGCTCGACCGCGACCTGCCGCTCGCCATCGAGGTCATCAGCGACGTCGTGCTGAACGCGACGATCACCGCGCAGGATGTCGACGTCGAACGCAGCGTCGTGCTGGAAGAGATCGCGATGCGCGACGACGACCCGTCCGACCTGGTGTTCGACGAGTTCTCGTCGGCGCTGTACGGCGACAGCCCGGTCGGACGTCCGATTCTCGGCACCGTCGAGTCGATCGCCGCACTGACCCGCGCCCAGGTGCGCGGTTACTACACGCGGCGCTACGAGCCGGGCGACATGGTGGTGTCCGTCGCGGGCAACGTCGCGCACCGCGAGGTCGTGCGGCTGGTGCGCCGCGCCTTCGACGGTCGCGCCGGGCGACCTGCCTCGCGGACGCACCGCCCTGTTGCGCCCGGACGTCCCGACCGTGCGGTCGCGGTTGTCGGCGAAGAGACCGAGCAGGCCAACCTCGTGCTCGGCATGCACGGCATGTCGCGCCACGACCCGCGCCGGTTCGCGCTGGGCGTGCTGTCGGCGACGCTCGGCGGCGGAATGAGCTCGCGACTGTTCCAGCGCATCCGCGAGGAGCGCGGGCTGGCCTATTCGGTCTACTCGTTCACGCACTCCTACGACGACACCGGGCAGTTCGGCGTCTACGCGGGGTGCCAGCCCGGCAAGGCCGACGAGGTGCTCACGCTCATGCGCACAGAACTCGACGCCGCCGCTGGCGGCGCGCTGACAGCCGCCGAGATCGAGCGTGGCAAGGGGCAGATGCGCGGCGGCGTCGTGCTGGGTCTCGAGGACTCAGGCGCGCGCATGTCGCGCATCGGCAAGAGCGAACTGTGTTACGGCGACGTCCTCGGGCTCGATCAGCTGCTCGGCGAGATCGACGCGGTGACACCGGACGACGTCAGCGCTGTCGCTGCCGACGTGCTCACCCGTCCGCGGTGCCTGACGGTCGTCGGACCGTTCGGCGAGCACGAGTTCGACGGCGCCGTCTGAGGGGACGAGATGAGCGATTCGACGCGCGTCGGGGTGCTGGGGGCTCGTGGGCGGATGGGCCAGCAGGTGTGCCAGGCCGTCGAAGCGGCGCCCGATCTCGAGCTCGTCGCGTCGGTCGATGCCGGCGACTCGCTGTCGCCTCGCTCGAGCAGGCGCAGGTGGTCGTCGACTTCACCCAGCCCGACGTCGTGATGGACAACCTGCGGTTCGTCGATCGACCACGGCATCCACGCCGTTGTCGGCACGACCGGCTTCACAGCAGAACGGCTCGACACCGTACGCGGACTGGCTCGCCGCGTCGGACGACTCGTCACTCGGCGTGATCGTCGCGCCGAACTTCGGCATCGGCGCGGTGCTGTCGATGAAGTTCGCGCAGATCGCCGCGCGGTTCTACGACTCGGCGGAGGTCATCGAGCTGCATCACGCCGGCAAGATCGACGCGCCGTCGGGCACGGCCGCGCGGACGGCCTCGCTCATTGCGCAGGCACGGCCGAGGCCGGCCGCGCCGCCATGCCCGACGCGACCACGCAGGCACTCGACGGCGCTCGCGGCGCCGAGGTCGACGGCGTGCGCGTGCACGCGTTGCGCATCGCCGGCCTGGTCGCGCACCAGGAGATCATCTTCGGCAGCGAGGGCGAGACGCTCACGATCCGGCACGACTCGCTCGACCGCACCTCGTTCATGCCGGGCGTGCTGCTCGCGGCCCGCGGCGTCGGTGCGCACCCGGGCCTGACGGTCGGGATCGAGTCCCTGCTCGGGCTCTGATGAAGGACGTCCTCGCCCCGGAGCTGCGGGCGGTGTTCGTCGGCACGCGCGGGCGGTACGGCTCACCGCACGGGCGGCACTACTACGACGGCGCCGGCAACCAGTTCTGGAACCTGCTGCACCTGAGCGGGCTCACGCCGGTGCGGCTCGACCCGTCCGACGACCGCACGCTGACGACGTACGGCTTCGGGCTCACCGACCTGGTGTGGCGCGACGACGAGGCCGACCTCGATCGGACTGCACCGGGCGCTGCGCCGCGCCCGTCCCGAGGCGGTGGCGTTCGTCAGCAAGTCCGCGGCGATGTCGTACGCGCGCGAGGTCGGCGAGCGGCTGCCGCGCGAGTACGGCCCGCTCTCGTGGACGGTCGTCGGCATCCCGGCATTCGTGCTGCCCGGTCCGTCCGGTGCCAACAACGCGATGTCGGTGCCCTACCGCGCCGCGCTCTGGCGCGATCTCGCCGACTTCCTCGAATCCCTGTAGCATCCGTGTTGAGCTCCGTCCGACCGGATCGAAGCCGCTGTTCGGTCACGGGACTATCACGACTTGTCAGCCGCGGCCGACGTGGGTGTCGAGCCACGCGACGAGCGGGCTGATCGCCTTCCACGCCTTCGTGATCTCGGCCTTCGCCTTCGGCGTCGGCAGCCAGTCGGGGCACCCGTACTCGCGGTGGGCGGTCAGGGTCTTGTAGCGCAGCAGCTCCGCGCGCGGATGTTCCTTGTCGTAGCCGGACGGCACCCGGGTGAGCTGGTGGCCGCCGATCTCGAAGCCCTTGCGCCGCACCGACGTGATCGCCTTCGTCAGCGCGTTGCCTGGGACGTCGTCGTCGATCGCGCGGCGCATCCGGTCGACCTGCGCCGAGTCGGTGTCCCAGTAGCCGCCCGCGACGAACAGCCCCGCGGCGGCGATGTGCAGGTACATCGACGTCTCGCCGAACCACATGCCCTGGTGCGTCTTGTACGGCGTCTTGTCCTTGCTGAACCGCACGTCGCGGTAGGGACGGAAGAACTTGGGCGTGCCGAAGTCCTTGGCCAGCACCTCGGCGAGCGCCTGCATCGGCGCCTTCACCTGCTCGTCGTAGATGTGCTTGTGCTCGGTCCAGAACGCCTTCGAGTTGTCGGCCTCGAGGTCCTCGTAGAAGTCGAGCGCGGCCGTGGGAATGCCGGTGAACGCCACCCGTCACGGTAACGCCGAGCGCCGCCGATCTGCTCGTCGCGGCCGCCGACCGTCTCCGCCTCGAGGCTGACGCGCTCAGGACGTACGACGTCTAGAACGCGACGTGCAGGCGGATCTCGCGCAACTCGCCGGCACCGGTGTCGAGCGCGCGCACGAGTCCGTCGCTCGCCCAGCCCGCCCCGATCAGGAACTCGCGGCTGACCGTGTCGGCCTCGGGGATCCAGACTGATCGCGCGCGTCATCCCGTCGGCCCGGGACAGGTCGACGGCCGCGGCCATCAGGCGCGACCCGTGCCCGCGCCGTCCCCAACGCGGCTCGACCAGGATCGGCCCGACCGCCACGGTCGTCTCCGGGTCGGGTTCGTCGGGTTGCAGGTCGTCGGCAGGGGCGAGCGCGGTGAAGCCGACGACGTCGTCCTGCTCCTGCGCGACCAGCACTCGATGGCGGGCCGAGGGCGGGGTGGCGAGCGCTTCGCGCCCAGGCAGCCAGGGCGGCGTCGATCGTCACCTGCTCGAGTACCGCGGCAGGTAGGATCGGACGCATACCCGTGCTGCCAGGTGACACCTGGATCCGCGCGATCTCGCCGGCGTCGGCGGGCCCCGCCGGGCGCACGCTGACATCGGCCATACGACGACCTTACGGGCCGGGCGGCCGCAAGCCTGCGGAGGCAGCAGGTACCTGCTCGGGCGCCCGTCGGCCATCGCGCCGGCCATGTCGTCGGGCTCGTCGCAGCGCCTTGGCCGCGAACCAGCCGCCGACAGCGAACACGATGCCCGAGCACGATCATCGCGATACCGATGCTCATGCCCGGTTGGCGAACTCGCTCAGGATCACGACCGCGCCGGCAGCGCTCGCCAGCCCCCAGAACCACGCGGTGAACCGGCGCTCGTAGACGCGCGCCGTACCGGCTGAGCACGAGGCCGACGAGCAGCAGGATGATGCCGGTGCCGATCTGTTTCGTGTCGGGAGCGAGCGCGCCGATGCCGACGAGCATCGCCGGGATGCCGACGACCACGAACGGCAGCGCGACGCCGCGGCGTCCCGTGCGGTCGAGGTACCAGGCGATCAGGTAATACGCGACGCGAAGATCGAGTGATGCCGCGGCGATCGTCTTGTTGTCGAGCGACGGGGAGACGCCGGCGTGACCCGCCGGTGGTCGAGCCGACGACGGCCGAGCCGAGTGCTGGATTGTCCGGGCCGGCCTTGCCGACCGCGTACTCCCACAGCAGCAGCGCCGACAGGCCGAGATAGAACGTGTGCCCGCGGGCGCCCCGCACGAAGAAGTAGCTGATCAGGTAGGCGACGACGCTGACCCACATGATCGCGTCGGTGTTGACCGGGTCGCCGCCGCACAGGTCGAGCGTCACGAACTCCATCGCCACCGGAACGCCCAGCGCGGTCGCGGCGATGCCCGCGGTGACGAGCGGTCCGCTGCGCGCGATGACACCAGCGCGTACCCGACCGCGACGAGGATCAGCGCGAGCGCGAAACCGAGGAAGTGCCGCGAGTCCGCGGCGCCGACGCCATCCGCCGGACACCAACCCGTTCCGGTACGCCGTCGACGATGTAGCTCATGCCCCACACGAGGATCCCGACCACGACGAGCACCACGCCGACGCCGGTGAGCGTGACACCGAAGCGCGGCGCGGGCCGTTGGGTGGCGCGGCCCCGAGACGCTGCCACACCGTGGGTCGCGATCCGGGCGGGGTGGGCTGCCCGGGGTACGGCGTGCCCGGGCCCGGCGGGAACTGCTGGGCCGGGTACTGCGGGCTCCCGGGCGCGGCGTAGGGGCCGGTGTGCTGCGGGTAGTGCTGCGGGTACTGACCGGGTGGCGGCGCGCCGTAGGGCCCGGAGGCCGGGGGATAGTTCGGATCCTGGGGATACTGCGGATCGTTCGGATCCTGTGGGCCGCTCATGATCGCAGCCTAGAGGGCGAATTCTCAGGTTGCCCGTCAAGACGCGCGGCGTGTGGACGGGTGCTCGTCGATCTCAGCCGCGTCGGTAGCGGATCTCCGGCAGCTGCCCGTCGGGCATGTCGGCGAGCTTCTCCGTCCCGTCCGGGACGAAACCCCGCGAGCCGGTAGAAGCGCTGGGCTCGCCGGTTGACCGTCAGCACCCACAGCACGACGGGCCCGGCGCCGAGGTCGTCGAGCGCGGCAGTCATCAGCGCGCGGCCGGCGCCGGTCGACCACGCGTCCGGATGGACGTAGATGGCATAGATCTCACGGGTGCCCGGCAGCCACGTCGTCGTCGCGACACGCGCCGTAGAAGGCGTAGCCGATGACGCCCTCGGCCTCGGCGACGAGCACCCGCGTGCGTCCGGCGGTGATCAACGCGGCGTAGCGCTCGACGGACGCCGCGTTGTCGTAGTCGGCCCAGTAACTCGTCGGCAGGTGCTTGCCGTACGCCGCCTGCCACGATGCGTTGCGGACGGCCGAGATCGCGACGGCGTCGGCAGCCGTAGCGGCCCGGACGCCTCACCGCTTCGCCGGCAGCGTCCGCCTCGGCGTACGCCTCGCCCTCGGCCTCCTGCCGTCGCTCCCTGCGCACGTGCAGCACGACCGCCACGACGACGATCACGACGAGGATCGCCAGCGGCGCCCACGTCAGCGCCGAGCCGATCGTGCCGAGCGCGGTCGCGAACGCGTAGCCCAGCAGCACGCAGCCGGGCGCCCAGATCACGCCGCCGGTGGCGTTCCACAGCAGGAACGTGCGGTAGCGCATCCCGCTCATGCCGGCCATGGACGGCATCAGCGCGCGCATCAGCGCGGTCAGCCGGCCGAGCAGCACCGCCTTGCCGCCGTGCCGGTGGATGAACGCATCGACCGCAGACCAGCGTCGGTCGCCGACCCAGTTGCCCAGCCGCGAGCGGCGCAGTGCCGGACCGAACTTCTTGCCGAATTCGTAGCCGACCGAGTCGCCGCCGATCGCGCAGACGACAGCGATCACGCACATCAGCGCGAGGTTCAGCCGGCCGTACTTCGAGTTGCAGAACACGCCCGCCACCAGCAGCGCCGTCTCACCCGGCAGCACCATCCCGACGAGGATCGCGGCCTCGGCGAACGCGAGCCCGCCGGCGACCACGTAGAGCCACAGGCCCACCGAATCGCCGATGCTGCGCAGCACGTGCTCGAACACCGGCACATGCTCCCACGCCCGGCCATGTCCGAGTTCGGTTCTAGGGTCGCGATATGTCGCTGACGCTGTCGCTGTCGCAGGCGCGCCGGGTCGCGCTGGCTGCGCAGGGCTTCGCCGATCCCCGGCCGTCCGGACGCATCGACGCCAGGCACATCCGGCGCGTGCTCGACCGCGTCGGCCTGCTGCAGCTCGACTCCGTCAACGTCTTCTGCCGCTCGCACTACCTGCCCGTGCTGGCACGACTCGGACCGTACCCGCGCGACCTGCTCGACTCCCTCACCGCGCACACCGCCGGGCCGGTGCGCCGCGAGTTGTTCGAGTACTGGGCGCACGAGGCATCGCTCGTCCCGGTCGAGACGCAACCCCTGTTGCGCTGGCGCATGGCGCGCGCGGCCGAGTCGGCGTGGCCGGGGGTGCGGCGCATCGCCACCGAGAAGCCGCACCTGCTCGAAGACCTGCTCGAGCTCATCCGCACCGAGGGCCCGATCCGCTCGTCCGACACCGGCATCGCCCCGATCGCACCTCGTCCGGGCCACATGTGGAACTGGCACGACGGCAAGATCGCGCTGGAGTACCTGTTCTACGCCGGACGGGTCACCGCCGCCCGCCGCATCAACTTCGAGCGCTACTACGACCTGCCCGAGCGCGTGCTGCCGCCGCAGATCCTCGCGGCCCCGACGCCCGAACCCGCTGACGCGTTCCGCGAGCTGATCCGCATCGCCGCGCGGTGCCACGGTGTGGCGACCGAGCCCGACCTGCGCGACTACTTCCGCCTGTCGCACAAGGCGTCGAAGCAGGCCGTCGGCGAGCTCGTCGAGTCGGGGGAATTGCTGCCCGTCGAGGTCGAGGGCTGGACGGCGCCGGCGTATCTGTGGCACGAGGCAAAGCGTCCGCGCCGCGTCACGGCGCGGGCGTTGCTGTCACCGTTCGACCCCGTCGTCTGGTTCCGCGACCGCACGGAACGCCTGTTCGGCTTCCGGTACCGCATCGAGATCTACACGCCGGCGCCCAAGCGCGTCTACGGCTACTACGTGCTTCCGATGCTGCTCGGCGAGTCGCTGGTCGGCCGGGTCGACCTGAAGTCCGACCGCCAGGACGGCGTCCTGAGGGTCCAGGCGGCGCATCTGGAACACGGACATGATCCGCATTACGTCGCCGAGGAACTGGCCGCGGAGCTGGCGACTCACCGCGCAGTGGCTCGGCCTTTCCGGCGTGGTCGTGATGCCACGCGGCGAGTTGGCCCCTGTGCTTGCCACGGCGCTGGCTCAGGCGGCCTGATCGGCGCCGTCGGCGCGGAACAGGCGGATGTCGCCGCTGCCGGTGCGCGCTCGCACGGTGATCGTCGTGCCGCTCGAAAGGGGGCGTCCTCGATCGGCAGCTCGGAGCTGACCCGTCCCGAACCGGACGTGACGTCGAGACGTGCCGAGACGCCGCTGGGCAGGCCGACGCTGACCTGGCCGCTGCCCGCGACGAAGTCGATATCGCCCCACGCGGCGCCGATGTGCGCGTCGCCCGACCCGGCGCGGGAGCGGACGACTCCGCGACAGCTCTCGACGGACAGGTTGCCGCTGCCGAAGCCGGCCTGTACCGAGCCGCGGACGGCGCCGAGCGTGACGCTGCCCGAGCCCGACCGCGCGACGACGCTGCCGGTCACCGGGCCGATCCGGGCGTGCGAGCTGCCGCTGCGCAGCCGCAGGTCGCCGCCGACGACGTCGGCGGTGATGTCGGCGGAGCCGGTGAACAGGTCGGCGCTGCCGCAGCGGCCGATGACCTGGATGGGTGCCGACGCCGTGCTGATCTTCAGGTCGGTGCCGGTCGGGACGTCGATGGCGACGTCGAGGGCGTCGCGATCGCGCTTCCAGCCGCCGAGCAGGTCGGTGAGGCCGCCGCGGCTCGGGGTGACCACGGCCAGCGCGCCGCCGCGCAGTTCGACGGCCGTGCGCTCGGCGACGTCGCTGCTCTTGTCGCGCGGGGTCAGCCGTACGCGGGCCTCGGTCAGGTCGTCGTGGGCGGTGACCACGACTTCGCCGTGTCCCAGTCGGACGACGAGGCTGATCGGGCCGGTAAGGGGGATGGTCTTCTCGATCATCTGCGGTTTCTCCTCGGGTGTCGGTCGGCGGGCCGGTTCAGCCGTTGATCCAGCCGGTGATGCGGTGCCCGCTCGCGCGGGTGTCCCAGGTGGCGCCCGCTCGGGCGCGCGAGGGAGCCAGGGCCCGCGACGCCGCGCGCACCAGCCAGGTGTTGACCGACACCGAGTCGGCCTTGGCCGCCGCTTCGACGTCGGACTTGAGCGCCTCGGACAGCCGGAGTGAGATGCGCGCCGAGGTGTCCGCATCGTCGGCGGGCGCCTCGTGGTGCGCTTCGGCGACGCGCACCTCGATGCGCAGCTCGTCACCGTCCAGACGTACCGCGAGAACCGGGGCGTCGGGGGAGTCGAGCAGCGCCGCGGTGACCTCGTCGGCAGCGGCCGTCACCGCAGCGAGCACGGCGAGGCGGACGGCGGGTTCGGCGGCGGCGGACAGGGCCTCTGCGACGCGCCGGGTCGAACCGTCGCCGAGCGCGGCCGCCGCGGAGAGCTGGGCCTGGACCTGGGCCACAAAGGGTGACAGCTGCATGACATCACTATGACATCATCACGCTGTCGACGCAATGTCGTGACGGCGCCCGGTTAGATTCAAGGCGTGGCGCTGCAGGTGGACGTGATCGCCTGGACGCACTTCGCGCCGCCCGCCGACGTGGCGTGGACGACCGATGCCGACGGCGGGGAGGCGCTCGCCGAGTTCGCCGGGCGGGCCTGCTACGAGTCGTGGCACAAGCCCAATCCCGCGACGGCGACCAACGCCGGGTACCTGCGCCACATCCTCGAGGTCGGTCACCTCTCCGTCCTCGAGCACGGGACGGTGACGGTCTACCTGCGCGGGGTGTCGCGCTCGCTGACCCACGAGCTGATCCGGCATCGCCACTTCAGCTACTCCCAGCTCTCGCAGCGCTACGCACCCTCCGGTAAGGCCGAGATGGTCGAGCCGGACGTGATCGCGGCCGATCCCGAACTCCATGCGCGCTTCGAAGCGGCGACCGAGGCGGCGCTCGGCGCGTACCGCGACCTGCTCGCCGGCCTCGAGGACGCGTTCGCCGACAGTCCGTCGCTCACGCTGCGGCGCAAGCAGGCACGGCAGGCGGCGCGCGCGGTGCTGCCCAACGCGACCGAGACCCGCATCGTCGTGACGGGGAACTACCGCGCCTGGCGCCACTTCGTCGCGATGCGTGCGTCCGAACATGCCGACGTCGAGATCCGCGCGCTGGCTATCGCCTGCCTGCGCGAGTTGCAGCGCGTTGCGCCGAACGCGTTTGCCGACTTCGAGATCACGACGCTCCCGGACGGGACGCACGTCGCGTCCAGCCCGTACGTCACCGAAGGCTGAGTGACGTCCGTCCCCTTGAGTGACGCCCGTCCCGTTGAGTGACGTCCCCGCGGGTTGAGTGACGGCGAAATCGCCGTCACTCAACCTCCGCGGACGTCACTCAACCTCCGCGGACGTCACTCAACGAGTTCGGCGACCGCGGCGGTGAACACCGCGGTGTGTCGATCGACGTCCGCGGTCGTCGTCGCGGGCGACATGAGGGCCATGTTGTGGAACGGGGTGAGCAGCACACCGCGGTTGGCGAGGTAGGTGTGCAGGTAGTCCTCGAGCGGTTCGTCCGTGGCGGCGGCCGACTCGCCGCCGTTGCGCGGCGCCGGCCGGCAGAACCGGTACTCGACGCGCGCACCGAGCCGGCTCACCGACCACGGCAGGTCGTAGGTGTCGATCACCGCGTCGACGGCGTCGCCGAACCGGTCGGCGAGCGCGATCATCTCCGGCCATGCGTCGTCGGTAAGGACCTGCGACAACGTGGCGCGCATCGCCACCATCGACACCGGGTTGCCGGCGAGCGTGCCGCCCACACCGCCCACGTCGATCAGGTCGAGCTCCGGCATGGCCGCGATGCGCTGCGCCAGTTCGGCGGCCAATCCGTAGGCGCCGCAGGGGATTCCGCCGCCGATCGATTTCCCGATGGTCACCATGTCCGGGCGCAGATGCCATGCCCGCGTCGCACCCCCCGGACCTGCCGAGATCGTGTGGGTCTCGTCGTCGATGAGCAGCGTGCCAGTACGCGTACACAGGTCGCGCACGGCTTCGAGGTATCCGTCCGCCGGCAGCACGATGCCGATGTTGGTGAGCGCCGGCTCCATCAGCACGCACGCCACGTCGCCGTAGGACAGTTCCCGCTCGAGCGCCTCGACGTCGTTGTACTCGACGACGCGCGTGGTCGTGGTCGGGTCGACCGCCGCACCGACGTTGCCCTCGCGGATCACCTGGTTGCCGTGTTCGTCGACCTTGACCAGCGTCTCGTCGACCGTGCCGTGATAGCAGTAGGAGTTGACGAGGATCTTCGGACGGCCCGTGACCGCGCGCGCCAGCCTGATCGCCCATCGGTTCGCGTCCGTCGCGGTCAGCGCGAAACTCCAGGCCGCGACGCCGAAGCGGCGCGCCAGCTCGGCACCGACCCAGGCGGCGTCGGCCGTCGGCATCATCACCGTGATGCCCTTGCCCACCTGTTCGCGCACTGCGGCGACGGTGGGCGCCGGTGAATGGCCCGCCATCGCCCCGGTGTCACCGAGAGCGAAGTCGACGTAGTCGATGCCGTCGATGTCGCGCACGCTCGCACCCGCTGCCGTGTCGAGGTAGAGGGGGAACCCGCCGGCCGCCTTGTTCATCCAGGTCATCGGCACGGCGCCGAACAACGACGTGCGGCCGCGCTCGTACTCAGCGGCCGACCGCGGATGGGTCTCGGCGAAACGGGCGCGTTCCTGCTCGAGCAGCTTTTCGAGACGGGACGGATCGATGGCAGCCATGGCCGAATCTCACCAGAAGATCGCCGGACGCCGATACCCTGGGGGCATGCCAGCTCCCTCCGATCCGGCGCACCCGTTCGGCCGGTTGCTCACGGCGATGGTCACGCCCTTCGGCGTCGACGGGTCGCTCGACGTCGAGGCCGCGGTGCGACTTGCGATCCATCTGGTCGACGAGCAGGGCAACGACGGCCTCGTCGTCAACGGCACCACCGGCGAGTCGCCCACCACCTCCGACGGCGAGAAGGCCGATCTCGTCGCGGCGGTCGCCGACGCGGTCGGCGACCGCGCCCACGTCGTCGCCGGCATCGGGACGTTCGACACCGTGCACTCGATCCACCTCGCCGAGCAGGCGGCCAAGGCCGGGGCGTCCGGCGTGCTCGTCGTGACGCCGTACTACTCCAAGCCGCCCCAGACAGGTTTGCTGCTCCACTTCCGCGCCGTGGCCGACGCGAGCGAGGTGCCGGTGATGCTCTACGACATCCCTGGCCGCACCGGCACGCCGATCGCGACCGAGACCATGATCGAGCTGGCGGCGCACGACCGCATCGTCGCGGTGAAGGACGCCAAGGGCGACCTGATGGCCACCTCGCGTGTGCTCGCCGAGACCGATCTCGCGTACTACTCCGGCGACGACGGCATGACCCTGCCGCTGCTGGCCATCGGTGGCGTCGGCGTGGTCGGCACGTCCACCCACTTCAGCGGGCCGGGCACCAAGGCCATGATCGAGGCTTACGAGCGCGGCGACATGAGCTCGGCGCGAGCTCTGCACCGGGCGCTCCTGCCGATCTACGCCGGCATCTTCCGCACCCAGGGCTGCATCCTGGTGAAGGCCGGGCTCAAGCTGCGCGGCCTGGACGTCGGGCCCGTGCGTGCCCCGCTGGTCGATGCCACCGAGCACGAGATCAGCCATCTGCGCGCAGACCTGGCCGCCGCGGGGCTGTGAGCGCGCCTCCTCGATAACCTTCGACCTGAAGGTTAGGGTTCTCGGGTGCCCGCCTCGTCCACACGCACCCGCCCGCCGGCGCGCAAGGCCGCTTCGCGGTCCGCTGCGCGCCGCCCGGCCGCGCGCAAATCGTCCCGTAGGCCCACCCGCCCCGCACCGCTGCTCGCGCCGGCGCGCGCGCTCGGCCGGCTGCTACGCGGTTTGTGGCGCGCGCTCGCCTCGATCGTCGGCGGGATCGCGCGCGCAGCGGGACGCAACGCCGCGACGGCTCGCGAGCTCGAACCCGAGCACCGCCGCGACGGCGTCGCGCTGGGCGTCCTCGCGGTCGGACTGATCGCCGCCATCGCCGTGTGGTTCGGCGCGGCCGGTCCGGTCGGGCACGGCCTCGCGATCGGCCTCCGCGCCGTGCTCGGCAACGGCGCCGTGCTGCTCCCGGTCCTGCTGGTGGGGGCGGCTGTACACATGTCCCGCCAGGCGGCCCTGCCCCAGGGACGCGGTCGGATGCTGGTCGGCACGGTCGCGATCACGATCTGCGTGCTGGGCATGTTCGACCTGTGGGGCGCGTCGCCCACGACCGCCGACGCACGGGCCCACGCCGGTGGCGCGCTCGGACACCTGATCGGCGCACCACTGGCCCGCGGTGTCGGCGCGATCCTGGCCGTACCGCTGCTCGCGATCCTCGGCTTCTTCGGCATCCTCGTCGTCACGGCCACGCCGCTGCCGGTGCTTACCGCCTACCTGCGTGAGCTCGTCACCGGACGGCCGAAGCCCGAGGTGGAGCCCGGCGAGGACGAGCCGGTCGAGATGGTCGACGCGCCCAGACGCCGGCGACGGCTGCGTGCCTATGCCGAGACCGGCCTCGATGGCCCGCTCGACCCGGCGATCGACGTCGCGCCCGACCTGGCCGAGGACATCACGACCCAACTGCCGCCCGCAGCCGCTCTCGAGGCGGGAGTGGCGCCGGCCAAGCCGAAGCCCCGCAAGCCCCGGATGCCGAAACCGGCCGAGGACGACCTGCCGCCCATCGACCGTCCGATGCAGCTGGAGCTCGACCGCGGCGCCGGTCTCTACACGCTGCCCTCCCTGAAGCACCTCGGGCTCGGCTCGCCGCATCTCGAGCACACGAAGGCCAACGACGAGGTCATCGCCGCGCTGCAGCAGGTCTTCAGCGAGTTCGACGTCGACTGCGCGGTCACCGGCTTCAGCCGCGGTCCGACTGTCACCCGGTATCAGGTCGAGCTCGGCCCGGGCGTGAAGGTCGAGCGCATCACGAACCTGCAGCGCAACATCGCCTACGCGGTGAAGAGCGCCGAGGTGCGCATCCTGTCGCCGATCCCCGGCAAGAGCGCGGTCGGTGTAGAGATCCCGAACGCCGACCCCGAGGTCGTCATGCTCGGCGACGTGTTGCGCTCGCCCGTCGCGCAACGCGACCACCACCCGATGCTCGTCGCACTCGGCAAGGACGTCGAGGGCGGGTTCATCGTCGCCAACCTGACGAAGATGCCGCACCTGCTCGTCGCCGGGGCCACCGGCGCGGGAAAGTCGTCGTGCATCAACACACTGATCCTGTCGATCCTCACGCGTGCGACCCCCGACCAGGTGCGCATGGTGCTCATCGATCCCAAGCGCGTCGAATTCGCGTCCTACCAAGGGATTCCGCACCTCGTCACGCCCGTGATCACCAACGCGAAGAAGGCCGCTGACGCGTTGCAGTGGGTTGTTCGCGAGATGGACATGCGCTACGAGGACATGGAGTCCTCGGGTGTGCGGCACATCGACGACTTCAACCGAAAGGTGCGCGGCGGCGAACTGGTGGCTCCGCCCGGGTCCGAGCGCGTCTACGCCGCCTACCCGTACCTGTTGGTGATCGTCGACGAGCTCGCCGACCTGATGATGGTCGCGCCGCGCGACGTCGAGGACTCGATCGTGCGCATCACCCAGCTCGCCCGCGCCGCCGGCATCCACCTGGTGATCGCGACGCAGCGCCCGTCAGTCGACGTCGTCACCGGTCTGATCAAGGCGAACGTGCCATCGCGACTCGGGTTCAAGACCTCGTCGCTGGCCGACTCACGGGTCATCCTCGACCAGCCGGGCGCGGAGAAGCTGCTCGGCAAGGGCGACGCGCTGTTCCTGCCGATGGGTGCGTCCAAGCCGGCACGCATGCAGGGTGCTTACGTCACCGACGGTGAGATCAACGCGATCGTGGCGCACTGCAAGGAGCAGCTGCAGCCGTCCTACCGCGAGGACGTGACCGCGGCCCCGGCGGCGAAGAAGGAGATGGACGAGGACATCGGCGACGACATGGATCTATTCCTGTCCGCCGTCGAACTCGTCGTCTCGACGCAGTTCGGGTCGACGTCCATGCTGCAGCGCAAACTGCGGGTCGGGTTCGCCAAGGCGGGCCGGCTGATGGACCTGATGGAATCGCGCGGCATCGTCGGCCCGTCCGAGGGTTCGAAGGCGCGCGAGGTGCTCGTGGTGCCGGACGAGATGGCCGGGCTGCTCTATGCCCTTCGCAACGGCGGCACGGCCGAGGACCTGGTCGAGTCCGACGAGGTTGAGGTCCCCACCCCTTAAACCCGCGAGTGGTCACTTGTCGCGTGAGTGGTCGGTTATAGCTGACCACTCGACGCGGAAGTGACCACTCGCGTGTGTTGCGGGATCGAACCGGACGAGCTCAGAGCCGGCGGTGCCGGGCGCGGTAGAACATCTTGAACATGCGCAGGCCGCGTGCACCTGGCTTGCGGTGCCGACCGACGTAGTCGATTGCTGCGGGAAAACCGGTCGTTGACGGTGCCCACGGCGTGTACGCGGGCTCCACCCGCTGGATCGTGGCCATGACGCATCACCCCTTTCGCCGGGAACGCTAACCCTCAAGTCGCACTTGAGGCCGCAGACACGCCACCGGCGTGTCGCGAGTCACCGGCTCACAGGACGCGCAGCATCCGGGTGTTGCCCAGCGTGTTCGGCTTGACGTACTCGAGGCCCAGGAATTCTGCGATACCAGGGTCGTACGAGCGGCGCAGCGCGGCGTAGGTGTCGTGGTCGACGGGCGTGCCGTCGATCTCGCGGAAGCCGTGCCGGGCGAAGAAGTCGACATGGAAAGTGAGTGCGAACAGGCGCGACAGCCCGAGCTCGCGGGCGGTGGCGATCAAGCCGTCGAGCACGAGCCGCCCGATGCCCTCGCCGCGCCGGTCGGGGTGCACCGCCAGGGTGCGGATCTCGCCGAGATCGGCCCAGAGGACGTGCAGCGCGCCGCAACCCACGATCACGCCGTCGTCCTCGGCGACCTGGAAGTCCTGCACGTCCTCGTAGAGGGTCACCAGTTCCTTCGCCAGCAGCTTGCGCCCGGATCCGGCGTAGATGTCGACCAGTGCCTTCATCTCCGGGACGTCGGCGGTGCGGGCGCGGCGGACGAGCACCGCTCGAACCTACGGCACCACGCGGCTGAGGTCGGTCGTCCCCCAGACGATGTGCTGCCCCGACTGCCGGGCCAGCGCGCGGTCGGCCCCCGGGCGCCCGTGCGGCCCGATGGCGAAGATCGACACCGTGACCCCGCTGTGCCGAACGACAACCGCGCCGGGCTCGGTGCCCGCCCGTCTGGTGTCGGTCGGCTCGGCGACGAACTCGAGTGAGCGGTCGCGACGTGCGTGCAGCAGCAGGAACACGACGTGGGAGGACGACGGCACGATGACCTGGTCCAGGCGGTACCCGGCAGGCAGTGCGTCGAGCCGGAACGGTGTGGTGAGGTGCCGGTGCTGGCCGGGCCGGGTGGCGCGCGCCACGGCCAGGATCGCCGCCGCGCTCGGCACGCGCTCGATGTCGCCCAGCTGCTGTGCCACCGCCCACTGGTCGCGCGCGAACTGCCACACGACGGCGTGGATCGGACGGTCGTGATTGTGGTACTGCTCGGTGCCTGCCGTGCCGGCGAAGCCGCGGTGGCCGGACACCTGCACGACAACCTGGTGCCCGAGCCGCGCGAACGTGTAGGCGTGCGGCGCCCAGAGGGTCACCACGACATCGCCGGAGGCCTCCCCGCCCGGCGTGCGCACGGTGACGCTGCGCGCCCCGTCGCCGAGCGTCTCGCGTGAGGTGACCCGGTAGCCCGGCACGTCGAACGTCGTGAAGGACGAGCGCGGTGGCCCGGCAGGCGCACTGGGCTGCGGCTTCTGCCCCCGCAGGTGGAAGACGGCCAGCGTCGCCACCAGGGCGAGCACGAGCACCGCCGCCACGGCGGCCGGCACCCGCCGGCGATTCACACCGGATCGCCGCCGGTCGACATCGGCCGGCGCGTTCCAGGCCGGTCCGTACTCGACGGTCCGCGCGTGCGTCGACAGGGTGGCACGCAGCAGGCGTTCGAGGTCGTCGTCGGTGCGGGTGGGGCTCATCGGACGTCCTCCGTCATGAGATCGCGATGGGTGCGCAACGTCGCAAAGGCGCGGGCGGCGAGGCTGCGGACGGTGCCGGGCCGCGCGCCGAGGGCGTGGGCGATGTCGTCATCGGTCAGGTCGAGGTAGTAGCGCAGCACGAGCACGGCGCGCTGGCGCTCAGGCAGGGTTGCCAGCGCTCGCCACATCGCGTCCTGCTCCCCGCCGTCCGGCCCCGGGGTCGGCGTGTCGGGCGGGTCGGCGAGAACCAGCGCCGACGAGGCGCGGCGGCGCCGGTACGACACGTGCGCGTTGACGATCGTGCGCCGGGCGTAGGCGACGGGTGCCTCGACGGGCAGCGTCGCCCCGAAGCGGCGGTACAGCGCGGTGAAGGCGTCCTGGACGAGATCCTCCGCCAGGCCGTGGTCGCCGCACAGCAGGTAGGCGAAACGGGTCAGCGCGACGGAATGCGTCTCGGCGAACGCCGCCAGGGTCAGCGCCGGCATTGCTGCGAGGGTCGGTTGCACATCGGTTGGAACGCTACGACCACCCGAATCCGCTGCATCCGGACGTGGCAAGGGGCGCCGACTGCGGCGACTACGATGGAGCGTTGTGAGTGAGGGCGCGCGCAAGGTCGCGGTGGTGACCCTCGGATGTGCCCGTAACGAGGTCGACTCCGAGGAGCTTGCGGCGACCCTCGGGGCCGGTGACTGGCAGATCACGGACGAGGACGACGCCGAGGTCGTGCTCGTCAACACCTGCGGGTTCGTCGACGCCGCCAAGAAGGATTCGATCGACACCGTCCTCGCCGCCGCCGACACCGGCAAGAAGGTCGTCGCGGTCGGTTGCCTCGCCGAGCGCTACGGCGACGAGCTGGCCAAGAACCTGCCCGAGGCCGACGCCGTGCTCGGGTTCGACAGCTATGCCGACATCGCCGCCCGCCTCGACGACGTCGCGGCCGGCCGGCCGATCGAGGCGCACGCACCCCGCGACCGCCGCCTGCTGCTGCCCGTCACGCCCGTGCACCGGCCCAGCGCGTCGGCCGAGGTGGCCGTCCCGGGACACGCGTGGCTTCCGGGCAAGCAGCTGCGCAAGCGTCTCGACGACTCGGCGCTCGCCTACCTGAAGATCGCGTCGGGATGCGACCGGCGCTGCACGTTCTGCGCGATCCCGTCGTTCCGCGGCTCGTTCGTCTCCCGCCTGCCGGCCGACGTGCTCGCCGAGGCGCAGTGGCTCGCCGAGCAGGGTGCCCGCGAGCTGGTGCTCGTCAGCGAGAACTCGACCTCCTACGGCAAGGACCTCGGCGACCTGCGCGCCCTCGAGACCCTGCTGCCACAGCTCGGCGCGGTCGACGGCGTCGAACGGATCCGCGTCAGTTATCTGCAGCCGGCTGAACTGCGTCCGTCCCTGCTCGAGGCCATCGCGACCACACCGGGTGTCGCCCCGTACTTCGACCTGTCGTTCCAGCACGCCTCGCCGACGGTGCTGCGCCGGATGAAGCGGTTCGGCTCGACGGAGGCGTTCCTCGACATCCTCGAGCGCGTGCGCGGGTTCGTCCCCGAGGCCGGCGCCCGGTCGAACGTGATCGTCGGCTTCCCTGGTGAGACCGAGGAGGATCTGGCCGAGCTCGAGCGCTTCCTCACCGAGGCGCGCCTCGACGTCGTCGGTGTGTTCGGCTACTCGGACGAGGACGGCACCGATGCCGAGAAGTTCGCCGACAAGCTGTCCGCCGACGAGATCTCCGCGCGGGTGGAGCACATCGCCGCGCTGGTCGACGAGCTCATGACCCAGCGTGCCGAGGACCGCGTGGGCGAGACGGTCGACGTTCTCGTCGAGGACGTCGACGGGGCGCACGACGAGGCCGTGGGCCGCGCGATGCATCAGGGCCCGGAGACCGACGGCATCACCCGCCTGACCGGCCCGGCCCGGCGCGGCACGTTCGTCCAGGCCGTCGTCGTCGACAGCGAGGGCATCGATCTGGTGGCCGACGTCAAAGGCCCCGCGTGGTGAAGACCCCGGCGCGACTCGACTTCGAGGCCGACGAGCCCGACCCGATCTCGGCCGTGCCTGATGCGGTGTCGGCATGGAACCTCGCCAACGCGCTCACCGTGTTCCGGCTGGTGCTGGTGCCGGTCTTCCTCGTCGCCCTGTTCTGGGGGACGGGGCACCTGACCAGCTGGCGGATCACCGCGTGCCTGATCTTCGGCGTCGCGTCGGTGACCGACCGCATCGACGGCGAGCTGGCCCGTAAGCGCAACTCGGTGACGGAGTTCGGCAAGCTCGCCGACCCGATCGCCGACAAGGCGCTGGTCGGCGCGGCCCTCATCGGCCTGTCGCTGCTGCACGACCTGCCGTGGTGGGTCACCGTCGTGATTCTGATCCGCGAGGTGGGCGTGACCGTCCTGCGGTTCTGGGTGATCCGGCACGGGGTGCTGGCGGCGAGCCGCGGCGGCAAGTTGAAGACCTTGCTGCAAGCGGTGGCGATCGGGCTGTTCGTGCTGCCGGACTGGGGCTGGCTGCGTGACGTGGCGTGGGTGGTCATGGTCGCCGCGATCGTGGTCGCCCTCGTCACCGGCTTCGACTACGTCGGGCGCGCGATGCGGTTGCGCCGCGCGTCGCTCGCAGCGCGCGCTCGGGCCTGAGGGGAATCGGCACCGCGCAGCCGTGGTTGTACCGATGTTCGCTCACAGCGGACACGCGTGCCGACCCGCTGGCGCAGTCGGCACCGGCCGGTACCGTGAACGACACGCAACGCGCCGCAAGGCCAGCAACACCCAGCAACACCCAGCAACACCCAACCTTCCGAGGAGGTCGATGTCATGCCAGTGCTTCGTCAAGTGGTCGGTGACACCCTCCGTGCGTTGCGCCTCCGGCAGCGCCGCACCCTGCGTGAGGTGTCGGCGAGCGCGCGCGTGAGCCTCGGCTACCTGTCCGAGGTCGAGCGCGGCCAGAAGGAACCGTCATCGGAGCTGCTTGCAGCGATCGCCGCCGCGCTCGACGTCGAGCTCTCCGACCTGTTCGCCGAGGTCGCCTCGGTGCTGCGCCGCGACGAGAAGCTGACTGCGGCCGGCATCGTCGGCGGCGGCCGGCTCGCCGCCGTGCCCGGCGCCGGATCGGCCCGCATCACCCCCGCTCCGCCGGTCGACGGGACCACCGGCGCCGGCGGTGTCGCGGTGCGTGCGGTGGCCACGGTCGCAGCCTGACTCAGCTCCGGTAGTCACACCAGCAACATCCGTCACAGATCTCGGCGCGCCCTCGCGCGCCGCCGCGGATCGGCTGCGCGCCGCGGCTAGCGTCGCCCCATGGCCGATCCACTGTTCGACACGCTGTTCCGGTCGACGACCCGCCCGGCGGGTCCGCCGTCTATCGCGTCCGCGGCGCCGGTCCGCGAGACAGGTACGCGCACGCGAGCAGGGAACGCGATGAACCGCACCCGCGCTGCGCTGCTCGACGGTGCTCGCCGAGCGGTCGAGGCGAGCGGTACCAAGATCACCATGGCGCAGGTCGCCGCGGCGGCCGGGGTCGCCAAGGCCACGCTGTACAACCACTTCCGCACCCGCGAGGCGGTCCTCGACGCACTGCTGCTCGACGAGGTCGCGCACCTGGCCGACCGCGCCGCCGGATTGCCGCTGGCGGACGCCCTCGCCGCCACGGCCGCGGCGCTGTCCGACAGTCCGTTGCTGCGCACCCTGTCCCGCATAGAGCCGGCGACCGTCGCCGCGCTGGGACGCATCGACCGCACCGCCGTCGGCTGGCAGCGCGCCCGCGCCGCCGTCGACGCGGCTGTTGCCGCCGACGGGCGCGCCGGGGCCGACTTCGTGCTGCGCTGGCTGGCCTCGTTCGTGCTCAGCCCCGCCCGTCCTGCAGCGATTGCTGCCGACCTCGCAGTGCTCGTGGCAGCGCTGCCGGACGTTCCGGTCGATGCCGGGGTGGCCGCCTCAGCCTGATCCGGGCCCGGGCTGACAGCGCGGGCACCAGTACGTCGGGCGCTGGTACGGCGGCGCGCCCTGTTGTGCGAGCGAGATCGGCGTGCGACACCGCAGGCACGGCTCGCCGGCGCGCGCGTAGACCCAGTGCTCCTGCCCGCGCCCCATCCGTCCGGTCGTCGACTGCTCCGGATGGTCGCGATTCGCGCGCAGGAATCGGTACGCGGTCGATACGAGCGCAGCCAGGTCAGGCACCTCGCCGGTCGGCGTCCACGGGTTGACCCGGGTCGCGAACAACGCCTCGCACTTGTACATGTTCCCGATGCCGGCCAGGTTGCGCTGATCGAGCAACGCCTCACCGATCGCGAGTTGCGGACCGCGGCACAGATTGGCGATCGCGACCTCGGCATCCCAGTCGGGGCCGAGCAGGTCGGGCCCGAGATGGCCGACGAGCTCCGCTTCCCGTTCCGTCGGCACCAGTCGCAGATCGTGGATGCGGTAGCCGGTCGCCCACCACTCGTCATTGCCGAGCCGTACCCGGATCATGTGGTCGGGATGCCGGCGTGGCGTGGCGCCCGCGCGCGTGAGCTGCCACGTTCCGTCCATGCGCAGATGGCTGTGCAGCGTCAGCCCCGAGCTCAGCCGGGTGAGGATGTGCTTGCCCCGGGCGCGCACCTCGCGCACCGTCTCGCCAGTGAGCTCGGCGGTAGCCAGTTGCGGTACACGGAGCTCGGCCACCGTGAGTGCCCGTCCTGCCAGCGCCGCATCCAGGCGGCGGGCGGTGAGCCAGACGGTGTCGCCCTCGGGCATCAGCCGCGCAGCCGCAGGCCGCGCGGCGTGGGGCGGAACCCCGCGGACGCCAGCGCGTCGCCCAACGGCGAGGCGGCGATCGGCATGCCGTCGGCCCGCTCGACGGCGAGCTTGCCGAGAACCCCGTCGTGCACCGACAGCGCGAGCGCGTCGGCGGCCGGCTGGAGCACGGCCGGGTCGTCGGTGAACGAGAGCAGGCTGCGGCCGCCGCGCTCGACGTAGAGCACGCACACGCCGTCGATGAGCACGACGAGGGCGCCGGCCTTGCGGGCGGGCTGGTGCCCGCGGCCACCGCCCTCGGGGGCGGGGGCGACGGGCCAGGGCAGGGCGGCGCCGTACGGGTTGGCCGGGTCGGTTGCAGCGAGCACGAGCGTGGGGGAGGCCTCGCGCACGTCGGCCGGGCGGGCCTGGTTGCGCAAGCGGTCGACGGCCCCGGGCAGGGCGAACTGCGCCGCGCCGAGACCGTCGACGAAGTACCCCCGGCGGGCCCGACCGGACTCCTCGGCGGCCTTGAGCACCGGGTAGACGCCCGCGAAGCCGCCGGTGACGCGTTCGGCGGCGACCGAGCCCCGGGTGACGAGTCCGTACCGGTCGAGCAGTGTGTCGGCCGCAGCAAGGGCGCGGCGGGTGGGATCGCAGTCGCGGGGCGGCAGCGCCGACCAGCGGCCGGACATGGTGTACGGAACGCCGGCCCGTGTCGGCGACGTGGTCGGGATGCCGGCGAGCCCGCCGTAGCGCCCGTACCGGGTGCGCGGTGCCCGCGGGCGACGCGCGTGTGCCGTTCGCGAACCCGAGTCGAGCCGCGCGCGCAACGGCGCCAGGGTGTCGTTGGTGAGGGCGCCCGACCAGATCAGCTCCCACACCGCCGCAGTGACGTCGTCGTCCGACGCGCTGCCGGAATCGGCGCGCTCGGCGAGTGCCCGGAAGAACATCGCAGCCCCCGGCTCGAGGGCGTCGAGCAGGCTCGCCGCGAGGCCTTCGACCGGTTCGAGAGGCGGCAGCAGCAACGGGGCCAGCTCGCTCGGCGCCAGCACGACCCAGCCGTCGTTCCCGGCAAGGGCGCCGGCGCCCGTCCACACCACCTCGCCGGCCAGGGTGAGCTCGTCGAGCTGCGCAGGCGCGTAGCCGGCCACGCGGGCGGGAAGGATCAGCGACTCGAGTGCACTGGCGGGCACCGGGACGCCGGCGAGCTGCTCGACCGCTCGCAGCACGCCGTCGGCCCCGCGCGCCGAGCGCGTGCCGATGCCCTGCCAGGCGGGGGTGAACCGGGCCAGCGCCTCGGCCGGCACAGGCTCGACCTCCTTGCGCAGGGCGGCGAGGGACCGGCGGCGCACCATGCGCAGCACCTCGGCGTCGCACCACTCGGTGCCGACACCGTCGGGCCGGAACTCGCCCTGGACCAGCCGTCCGGACGTGGCGAGCCGGGCGAGCGCGGCACCGACGACGGCGACGCCGAGGCCGAGCCGCTCGGCAACATCGGCCGGGTGGAACGGGCCGTGCGTGCGCGCGTAACGCGACACGAGATCGCCCAGCGGGTCCTTGACCGGCTCGGTGAACGCCTCGGGGACACCGACGGGCAGTGCGGTGCCGAGTGCGTCGCGAACCCGTCCGGCGTCCTCGATGGCCACCCAGCGTTGTTCGCCCGCGATGCGGACCCTGATGGCCCGGCGCGACTCGTCCAACACGGCCAGATCGGCCGCGGTCGCGCCGCGGGCGATGGCCTCGTCGGTGGTCAGGTCGCCGACGCCGCGCAACAGGTCGTGGACGGAATCGGGTCCGTGCGCATGCCGGTCGGGTGCCGATCGCGCGACCTCGCGTTCGACCTCGGCCAGTGCCTCGGCGTCGAGCAGTTCACGCAGCTCGGTCGCGCCGAGCAGTTCGGCGAGCATCGCCGAGTCGAGCGAGAGCGCCTGGGCGCGGCGTTCGGCCAACGGCGCGTCGCCCTCGTAGAGGAACATGCCGACGTAGCCGAACAGCAGCGACCGGGCGAACGGTGACGCAGTCGGGGTCTCGACCTCGACGACCTTGACCCGGCGCGAGGCCAGATCGCGCATCAGACCCGCCAGGCCGGGGACGTCGTACACGTCCTGCAGGCACTCGCGCATCGCCTCGAGCACGACCGGGAACTCGCCGAACTCGGACGCGACCTGCAGCAGCTGGTTGGCCCGCTGACGCTGCTGCCACAGGGGGGTGCGCCGCCGCGGGTCGCGGCGGGGCAGGAGCAGCGCACGGGCCGCGCACTCGCGGAACCGCGAGGCGAACAGGGCCGAGCTGCCGAGTTCGGACGTGATCAGCGCTTCGATCTCGTCGGCTTCGAACACGGCGAGATCCGCGCCGGGCACCTCGCCGTCGGTGTCCGGCAGGCGCAGCACGATGCCGTCATCGGAGTGCATCGACGACACATCGAGCCCGAACCGTTCGCGCAGCCGCGCCCCGATGGCCAGCGCCCACGGCGCGTTGACCGGCGCGCCGAACGGCGAGTGGATGACGAGCCGCCAGTCACCGAGCTCGTCGCGGAACCGCTCGACGAGCACGGTGCGGTCGTCGGGCAGGTGCCCGGTGGCCGCGCGCTGTTCGCTCAGGTACGCGATCAGGTTGTCGGCGCCCCACTCGTCCAGGCCGGCCCGCTGGGCCCGCGCGCGTGCGGCCTCGGGGTCGGCCTCGGCGACCTCGCGCAGGAACGCACCGAGGGCGCGGCCGAGCTCGGCAGGGCGTCCCGGTGAGTCGCCCTTCCAGAAGGGCATGCGGCCGATCTGGCCGGGAGCCGGCGTGACGAGCACGCGGTCGTGGGTGATGTCCTCGATACGCCAGGAGGACGAGCCGAGCAGGAACACGTCCCCGACCCGCGACTCGTAGACCATCTCCTCGTCGAGTTCGCCGACGCGGCGTCCCGGCCCCTCGCCGCTGGCGAGGAACACGCCGAACAGCCCGCGATCGGGAATGGTGCCGCCGCTGGTGACCGCGAGCCGTTGCGCGCCACGACGAGCCGTCAGCTCGCCGGTGACGCGGTCCCAGACGAGCCGGGGCCGCAGCTCGGCGAACGCGTCGGACGGGTAGCGCCCGGCGAGCATGTCGAGGGTGGCCTCGAGCGCCGACCGCGGCAGTCCGGCGAACGGAGCCGCGCGGCGCACCAGGGCCTCGACGTCGTCGACCGTGATCGGCTCGAGCGCGACCATCGCCACGATCTGCTGCGCGAGCACGTCGAGCGGGTTGCGCGGATAGCGCATCGACTCGATCTCACCGGAGCGCATGCGTTCGGCCACGACCGCGCACTCGAGCAGGTCGCCACGGAATTTCGGGAAGATCACGCCGCGGCTCACGGCACCGACCTGGTGCCCGGCGCGTCCGACCCGCTGCAATCCGGAGGCGACGGACGGCGGCGACTCGACCTGCACCACGAGGTCGACCGCACCCATGTCGATGCCGAGCTCCAGCGAGGACGTGGCGACGACCGCCGGCAGCCGGCCCGCCTTGAGATCCTCTTCGACAATCGTGCGCTGCTCGCGCGACACGGACCCGTGATGTGCCCGGGCGATGACGACCTGCTCGGCGGGCGCGCCCGCGCCGCTCTGCGCCATTATCTGCGCCGGGATCGGATCTGGTCTGGCCCGCTCGCTTCGCTCGGGGTCACCCTGCGATCCGGACGCAAGGCTCGGTCCGCTCGCCGCGGCGGCGCCGTCGGAGCCGAGCCCACCGTCGCTGTCGCTCCTGCGGGCTTGCTCCTCCGCTCGTTCGGACGCGAGTTCGTTGAGGCGGGCGGTGAGCCGCTCGGCAAGCCGGCGCGAGTTGGCGAACACGATCGTCGACCGGTGTCTCTCGACGAGGTCGAGCACCCGCTCTTCGACGTGCGGCCAGATGCTGGCGCGGTTGCCGGCTCCCGCGGCGGGGCCGGACAGGTCTTCGGTGAGCTCGCCGAGATTGCTCATGTCCTCGATCGGGACGACGACCTCGAGCTCGAAGGTCTTCTCGATCGGCGGCTGGACGACGGTGACCGGCCGCCCGCCCGCGAGGAAGGTGGCCACCTCGTCGACCGGACGGACGGTGGCCGACAGGCCGATGCGCTGCGCCGGGCGGTCGAGCAGCGCGTCGAGGCGTTCGAGCGTCAGCGCGAGATGTGAGCCGCGCTTGGTCGAGCACACGGCGTGCACCTCGTCGACGATCACGGTGTCGACGCCGCGCAGCGCGTCGCGCGCGGCCGAGGTGAGCAGCAGGAACAGCGACTCGGGCGTGGTGATCAGGATGTCGGCCGGCGTGCGGGCGAACGCGCGGCGCTCGTCGGCGGGTGTGTCGCCCGAGCGCATGGCGACGGTGACATCGGGCTCGGGCAGGTCGAGCCGCGCGGCCGCCTGGCGGATGCCGGCCAGCGGCGAGCGCAGGTTGCGCTCGACGTCGACCGCCAGCGCCTTGAGCGGGCTGACGTACAGCACGCGGCACCGGCGCTTGGGATCGTCCGGGACAGGCAGCGCGGCGATCCGGTCGAGGGCGGACAGGAACGCGGCCAGAGTCTTGCCGCTACCGGTCGGTGCGACCACGAGGGTGTGCTCGCCGCGCGCGATCGCGTCCCAGGCGCCTTCCTGGGCCGGCGTGGGTGCGTCGAAGGCACCCTCGAGCCAGGCCTTGGTGGCCGGCGAGAACCGCGTCATCCCTCCAGTCTGCCCCGCCCGTACGACAGTGGTCAGCCTGCCGCGAGGCGTGCGGTGAGCCGGTCGCGCACGGCCGGCCACTCGTCGTCGGTCATCGCGTACTGGACGGTGTCGCGCCACGTGCCGTCGCGGCGCAGTCGGTGCTTGCGCAGCACGCCCTCACGGGTGGCGCCGAGGCGAGCGATCGCTGCCTGCGACCGTTCGTTGTAGATGTCGGTGTGCCACACGACGCGCACGCAACCGAGGTGGTCGAAGGCGTAGCTGAGCAACAACAGCTTCGACTCGGTGTTGTGTCCGGTGCGCCACCACGGCCGTCCCAGCCAGGTGAAGCCGATCGCCAGCGTGCGCAGGGCGGGGGAGACGTCGTACAGCGAGGTCGAGCCGATCAGCGTCCCGGTGGCGGCGTCGAACTGCGCGTAGGCGAACCGCACGCCGCGCGCACGGGCCGACAGCGCTCGCGCAACCTGTGCCGCGGCGTCCTCGACGGCGGCCGGCGGCCATTCGGTGAGCCACCGGAACACCTCGTCGGCGTCGCCCGGGGCGCCGGCAGCATCGAGATAGCCCTGCGCGTGCTCGGCGCACAGCGGTTCGAGCCGCACCAGTCGTCCGGTGTGGACGGGCAGCGTGTACCACTCGTCGGGGGAACTCACGAGCGCGATCCTTGCAGAGCGGAGCCGGTGACGACCGTGGTCACGACCCGGTCAGCGTCGCCACCACTGTGTCGGTGGTGGCGATCGCGGCGAACTCGCGCTCGCGCAGCACCCGCTCGGTGCGGTCGATGATCTGCTCCGCCGGAAGTCCCTCGATGCCGGACGTCGTCGTCGCGTCGGTCACGAAGGTGACGTCGAAGCCGAGGTCGCCGGCGACGCGAGCGGTCGTCTCGCAGCACTGCTCCGTGCGGATGCCACAGATGATGACCTCGCGCACGCCGGCGCGCACCAGGCGTTGCTGCAGGTTGGTGGTGGTGAAAGCGTTGATCGACGTCTTGACGACGATCGGCTCGTCGGAGGCGGGTTTCAGCTCGGGCAGCACCTGCACGAGGCCCTGCTCCGGGTCGAACACCGTGTCGCTGCCGGGTTCGGCGTGCAACACCCAGATGACGTGCTCGCCGGCGGTGCGCGCGGCGTCGACCAATCGGTTGACCTGGTCGACGATCTGCGGATTGTGCATGTCGGCCCAGTCGGGCCCGCTGCGGAAGGACTCTTGGACGTCGATGACGAGAAGCGCTCGGCTCATGGCCGGGATCCTGCCGTGCCCGGCCCCGCAATGGCCAGGTCCAATCGGCGCAGGTGGCCAGGCGTCGCAGGTGGCCATGCGTCGCAGACCACGCCGAGAGGGTGCGGGCCGCCGCCGCTGCCGGGCAACTTGCCGATCGGACGGCCACGGCTCCACCTACGTAGGGTGGAATCGTGCGATTGACCGAGTTCTGGCGACGGATGGACGAGCGCTTCGGCGCGTCCTACTCACGCAGCGTGGCGGCCGACTACCGGTTGCCGGCGCTCGGGTCGACGATCGACGAGGCGTTGCGTGCCGGCGTCGAGACCAAGGAGATCTGGCGCGCGGTGTGTGCCGAGTTCGCCATGCCGGCCCATCTGGTCTGAACGCGCGCCTTCCGCGACACGCCGCGCGCGTTCTACTTCTTCGAACAGGTGTTCGCTAGCCTGTGTGGACGACGCGGGCATTCGTCCACAACCCGGCGATGCGCGCCGAAGTTGTCGGTGACGCGATCTAGCGTCACCGACAACACACAGACAGACTTCTCGAAGGGGATCGGCGATGGCAGGCATGGACCGGGACAAGGCGCTCGAAGTCGCCCTGGCACAGATCGACAAACAGCACGGCAAGGGCGCCGTCATGCGCCTCGGCGACCGTGTCGCCGCACCGATCGAGGTCATCCCGACCGGATCGATCGCGCTCGACGTGGCGCTCGGCATCGGGGGCCTGCCGCGGGGGCGGGTCGTCGAGATCTACGGCCCGGAGTCCTCGGGCAAGACCACGGTCGCGCTGCACGCGGTGGCCAACGCCCAGGCCGGCGGCGGGGTCGCGGCGTTCATCGACGCCGAGCACGCTCTGGACCCCGACTACGCCCGTGCCCTCGGCGTCGACACCGACGCGCTGCTGGTCAGCCAGCCCGACACCGGTGAGCAGGCGCTCGAGATCGCCGACATGCTGATCCGTTCCGGCGCACTCGACGTCATCGTCATCGACTCGGTGGCCGCGCTCGTGCCCCGCGCCGAGATCGAGGGCGAGATGGGCGACAGCCACGTCGGTCTGCAGGCGCGGCTGATGAGCCAGGCCCTGCGCAAGATCACCGGCGCGCTGAGCAACACCGGGACGACGGCGATCTTCATCAACCAGCTGCGCGAGAAGATCGGTGTCATGTTCGGCTCACCCGAGACGACGACCGGTGGCCGTGCGCTCAAGTTCTACGCTTCGGTGCGCCTGGACGTGCGTCGCATCGAGACGCTCAAGGACGGCACGGACGCCGTCGGCAACCGCACCCGGGTCAAGGTGGTCAAGAACAAGGTGGCGCCACCGTTCAAGCAGGCGGAGTTCGACATCGTCTACGGCCAGGGCATCAGCCGCGAGGGTTCGTTGATCGACGTCGGTGTCGAGCAGGGCCTGATCAAGAAGTCCGGCGCCTGGTACACCTACGACTCCGACCAGCTCGGTCAGGGCAAGGAGAACGTCCGCAGCTTCCTGCGCGACAACCCAGACCTGGCGGACGAGATCGAGAAGAAGATCAAGGAGAAGCTGGGGGTCGGTGCGCAGATCGACGAGGGCGCCCCGATCGACCTTGCACCCGCGCAGGTCGACTTCTAGCGAGAAGCGCTCGCCGGAAGGAAGAGCCCGAGGTCGACTGTGCAATCCGCTGGAACCGAAGAGGACGGCCTGCCGGGCGACCCGGAAGAGGTCGCCCGGATCGTGGTGCTGCGCCTGCTCGATCGCCGCGCCTACACCCGCGGTGAGCTCGAGAGGGCGCTGCGCAAGCGCGGCGTCCCCGACGATGCCGCGCGACGCGTGCTCGACCGGTTCGGCGAGCTGCGGCTGATCGACGACGAGGCGCTGGCCGACGGGTACGCGCTCGCGGCACACCGCGAGCGCGGACTGGCCGGCCGTGCCGTCGCGTACAAGCTGCGCCAGCGCGGCGTCGACGACGCCGTCGTGGACGCCGCCGTCGGCCAGATCGATCGCGACAGCGAGCTGGTCACCGCCCGGGCCCTCGTCGAGCGCAAACTGCGGTCTCTGCAGGGATTGGAGCCGCAGGTCCGGGTGCGGCGCCTGGTCGGGCTGTTGGCCCGGAAGGGGTATTCGCCGGGCCTGGCCTACGAGGTCGTGCGTGGCGTCGTCGGTGCCGACGAGGTCGAGTCGCTCAGCTGAGAGCGACCCCGACACGCCCGGACCGGGCGGGCGCAGCGACTTGATTTGTTCCCGGCGCGTTCCTAATCTCGCAGTACAGGAGTCACGCGAATTTCGAGATTCTGCCCGGGCTGCGTACCGGGCGGAGCACGATACGACGGCACGCCGGCGCATCGTCCATAACCAAGTTTCCTTCCGACACGAGAGGTAGCCGACCGATCGCCGACATCCCGGCGGTCGCGCACCGGCGTTACACAGGGCGGGGCGACCTGCCCGTGCGGCGCCACAGGTGCAACGTGTTCTCCTGGTGACCAGCCGACGGCGCTGGCGCGGCCGGTACCGGCTGCGGGCAACGGGACAGGAGGCGCGGGCCATGATCGGGGTCTTGTACGCCGCCATCGGTGCCGCGTTCGTGGTCGGAGTGCTGTTCGTCCTCGCCTACTCGCGGCGTCCCGCACGGGGGCCGCGTCACCGGGACACTCCCACGGCCGTCGAGATCGTCGCGCCCGAGGAGCTCGAGGGCGGCCTCGGGACCGGCGGCGCCGGCAACGAGTTCGAGCCTGTCCACTCCTACGACGTCGACGCCGTCGCGCACCGCGCCCAGGTGCATGCCGAGACCGAAGCGCTGCGCCACGCCGCCGAGGCCGAGGCCGAGGCGACCCTGCGCGCGGCTCGGGCCGAGGCCCAGTCCGCGACCCTCGAAGCCCACGCCACGCGCACCCGCGCCGACGCCGAGGCGGGCGACATCCTGGCTGAGGCACGCACCGCGGCCCAGCAGGAGATCGCCCGGCTGACCGCCGACGCGCGCCGCCTCGAGGCCGAATTGTCCGAGCGCGAGCGCCGCACCGCCGAACTGGAAACCCGGCTCGAGAGCGACGAGCGCCGCCTCAACGGCGAGCTCGCCGAGCTCGACACGTCCCTGGCCCAGCTCAACGCCCGCCAGCGCGAGCTCGACACCCTCGACGCGGAGGTGCGCCAGCGCAGCACCGAGTTGCAGTCGCAGGCGGCCGCCCTCGACGAGCGCACCGGGGAGTTCGACCGCGAACTCGAACGCATCGCGGGCCTCACCGCCGAGCAGGCCAAGGCCGAGCTGATGTCCGGCGTCGAGGCGAACGCCCGCCGCGAGGCGGCCCTGCTCGTGCGCACCATCGAGAACGAGGCCCGCGCCGAAGGCACCGCCAAGGCACGCGAGATCGTCGTCGAGGCCGTCCAGCGCGTGGCGAGCGAGCAGACCACAGAGACCGTCGTCAGCGTCATGCACCTGCCCAGCGACGACATGAAGGGCCGCATCATCGGGCGCGAGGGCCGCAACATCCGTGCCTACGAAACGGTCACCGGCGTCAACCTCATCATCGACGACACCCCCGAGGCCGTGCTGCTCTCGTGCTTCGATCCCGTGCGGCGCGAGGTCGGCCGGCTCACCCTCGAACGGCTGGTCCTCGACGGCCGCATTCATCCGCACCGCATCGAAGAGGCCTATGAACAGAGCAAGGTCGAGGTGGACGAGCTGTGCCTGCGCGCAGCCCGCGACGCGCTCGCCGACGTCGGTATCACCGATCTCGACGAGCGGCTGCTGCCCACACTGGGAAGGCTGAAGTACCGCACGAGCTACGGCCAGAACGTGCTCGGACATCTCATCGAGACCGCGCACATCGCCGGGGTGATGGCCGCCGAGCTCGGCCTCGAGCCGACCCTGATCAAGCGGTGCGCCTTCCTGCACGACATCGGCAAGGCCCTCACGCACGAGGTCGAGGGCAGCCATGCGATCGTCGGGGCCGACCTGCTGCGCAAGTACGGCGAGGACGAAGCGGTGGCGCACGCCGTCGAGGCACACCACAACGAGGTCCAGCCCAAGACGATCGAGGCAGTGCTCACCCAGGCCTCGGACACCTGCTCGGCTGCCCGGCCGGGCGCGCGTCGCGAGTCGCTCGAGGCGTACGTGAAGCGCCTCGCGCGCATCGAAGAGATCGCGACGCAGAAGACCGGCGTCGAGAAGGTGTTCGCGATGCAGTCCGGACGCGAGGTGCGCGTCATGGTGCAGCCGAGCGAGATCGACGACCTCGCAGCGTCGGTGCTCGCCCGCGAGATCGCCAAGCAGATCGAGGACGAGCTGACGTACCCCGGTCAGATCCGGGTGACGGTCGTACGCGAGTCGCGCGCGACCGAGATCGCCCACTGACGCGCGACGACATGCCCGTCCGGACGCTCGCCGCAGTGCTCGCGACGGCGATGGCAGTGCTGGCGGGTTGTGCGTCGACCCTCGCCGGCGTCGGTCACGGCAGCGGGGCTGCGCCCTCGCCGGCGACTGCATCCGGCACCGCTCCGACCACCGCTCCGACGAGTGCGCCCACCACTGCGACGGCGACGGCGAGCGCGTCGGCGTCGAGCGTCGCGCCGGTCAGCGGCGCGGCGACGCCGTGCCCGCAGAGCGATCCGCAGGAGACACTCGCCTGCCTGCAGGGGGTGCTCTCGACCTACTGGAGCGCCCAGCTCAACCAGGTGGTCACCGAGCGCATCGTGGTCGACGCCAGCCCTGCCGAGGCGCCGCCGGCGTGCCGTCCGGGAATCGAGAGCGGCACGGCTATCACCTGCAAGACCGACCTCACCCTCTACATCTCCCACCCGTTCGTCGTACTGATCGACCGGTTGTTCCACGGACGGGATCGCGCTCTGGCCCTCGCGTCCGTTGCCTCGCACGAGTTCGGGCACGTGTTGCAGTACACGCTGCGCCAGCCGCAGATCGAACAGACCCGGCCATCGGATGCGACGTCGCAGTACGTCGAGCAGCAGGCCGACTGCCTGTCCGGGGTGTGGGCGGGCGCGGCGGCAGGACAGCACGATCTCGACGCGGACGCGTTCGTCAACGACGCCGAGAAGCTGATCGAGCGCGTCAGCACCAACCCCGAGATCGAGACGCACGGCTCGCCGTCGACGCGCCGTGCCGCGATCGAGCGTGGCATCGCCGGTGGCGGCGCGGGCGTGTGCGATCTTGTGACGTTCCACTGATGCGCCTGCGCCGGGGCATCTCCACTGCAGTGGTGTGCCTGCTGCTGACCGGCTGCTCCCGAAGCATCGACGGCACGCCCACGAGCGCGCCCGGTTCGTTCGACTGCGCCCGGGCGACGAGCGGGCAGATCGTGTCGTGCCTGAGCGACTTCGCTCGGCCGTTTCTGGACGGCGCGGCTGGGCCGTTCGGTGCAGCTGCACGCCGTCGCCGACCCGAGCCCCGGCCAGGTCCCGGCCGCCTGCCGGGCAGCGCTTCGGCTGCACACCGCCTTCAGCTGCCCGAACGACGACACCGTCTACCTGACCGCACCGTTCCTGCAGCGGATGGTCACGACCGGTCCGCCCGGGCAGGCGTGGGTGCGCATCGCCACCACCCTCGGCCACGAGATGGGTCACATCGTGCAGTTCGCGGTGCACGAACCCGTGGCCACCCGAGGGCACAGCACCTGGGCGCAGTCGCGAGTGATCGAGCAGCAGGCCGACTGCCTGGCCGGCGTCTGGTCGGCGTCGGTCGGGATCGACGACGCGCTGTTCCTGCGGGCGAATGCCGTCGTGCTGGGGATCGTCGACTCGCCGTGGGAACGCCGCTCGCACGGTACGACGATGGAACGGCTCGCGGCAGTGCGCCGCGGGCAGCAGGCGCGCGACGCCGCCGCGTGCGGGCTGCGGCTACCCGGCTGAAAGCGCCTGGCGTAGGAACGCGCGGGCGACCGGCCAGGCGCCGTCGGAGGTGTTGCCGATGACGGTCGCCGTCTCGCCCGTGCGCGGCACGTGCACGCTACGGAACGACACGCCTTGGTCGGCGCCTTCGAGGACGAGCACCGATGCGTCCGCGCTGAGCCACATGCCGATGCTGTACGAGAGGGTCTGCCCGGTGTCGATCGTGCTGACGCGCCGCATCGCAGCTGATCCGGGCAGGTGCGGCAGCGCGTACCAGAACCTCCGCACGTCGGCCACCGTCGTGTACGCCCCGCCGTCGCCGCTGCCCACGACCGGCAGCGCGAACACGTTGGTACGGCCGTCGTCGAGGTAGCCCGAGCGCCGCCCGTCCGGGCAACCGGTCCGAGCGCAGGTAGTCGGTGTCGGCCATGCCGGCCGGCTCGAGCACGAAGCGGCGCACGAGCTCGGTGAACGGCTCACCGGCGGCCCGCTCCGCCAGCAGCGCCAGCACCACGTAACCGCTGTTGCAGTACGAGAACCGGGTGCCGGCGGCGAACTTGGCGGCGAACCCGTCCAGTGCGGGTAGGTACGCCTCGGTGCTGTCGAGGGTCGATACGGGAACCGTCGGCAGGACGTCCTCGCCGAGGTCCTCGTCGACGTAGTCACCGATCCCGGAGCGGTGCGTGAGCAGGTGCTCGATCGTGACGTCGTCGGCTACGAGGGGCAGGTCGGTGCCCAGGAGCGAGCGCGCGGTCGTGTCGAGTGACAGCGTCGCCGTCCGCCACGAGCCCGAGCACGGTCGCCGCCGTGAACGCCTTCGAGCCGCTCGCCATGGCCAGCTGCGTGTCGGTCGTCATCGCGATGCCCCGGGCGCGGTCTGCCAAGCCGTACGCGTGCTCGAACTCGACCAGCTCCCCTGAGCTGATCGAGATCACTCCGCTGAAGTCGCCCGGGACGTCGGGTTCGGTAACAGCCACGCCGACACCGTAGTTCGCACCGCCCCGAGCGGGCACCGCATTTTCCAGCCCGCCCGTATCCTCGACGCGTTATGGCGCGCACCTACGAGATCCGCACCTACGGGTGCCAGATGAACGTCCACGACTCCGAACGGCTGGCCGGGCTGCTCGAGGCCGCGGGGTACGAGCGCGCGAGCGGTGACGCCGCCGACCTCGTCGTGTTCAACACCTGCGCGGTGCGCGAGAACGCCGACAACCGGCTCTACGGCAACCTCGGCCACCTTTACCCGGCCAAGGCGGCGAACCCCGACATGCAGATCGCCGTGGGTGGTTGCCTGGCCCAGAAGGACCGCGGCCGCATCGTCGAGAAGGCGCCGTGGGTCGATGTCGTGTTCGGCACCCACAATCTGGCGGCGCTGCCGGTGCTGCTCGAACGCGCGCGGCACAACAAGCAGGCCGAGGTCGAGATCGTCGACGCTCTGCAGAACTTCCCGTCCGACCTGCCGACCCGGCGCGAGTCGCCGTTCAGCGCCTGGGTGTCGATCTCGGTCGGATGCGACAACACCTGCACGTTCTGCATCGTCCCGTCCTTGCGCGGCAAGGAGACCGACCGGCGGCCCGGTGACGTGCTCGCCGAGATCGAGGCGCTCGTCAGCTCGGGCGTCGTCGAGGTGACGCTGCTGGGGCAGAACGTGAACAGCTACGGCCGCTCGTTCGGCGACCGGTTCGCGTTCGGCAAGTTGCTGCGTGCCTGCGGTGAGATCGACGGTCTGGAGCGAGTGCGGTTCACCAGCCCCCACCCGCGCGACTTCACCGCCGACGTCATCGCGGCGATGGCCGAGACCGCGAACGTCATGCCGCAGCTGCACATGCCGATGCAGTCTGGCTCGGACGTGGTGCTCAAGGCGATGCGCCGCTCGTACCGCCGCTCGCGCTACCTGCAGATCATCGCCGACGTGCGCGCCGCCATGCCCGACGCCGCGATCACCACGGACATCATCGTCGGCTTCCCCGGCGAGACCGAGGCCGACTTCGAGCAGACTCTGGACGCCGTGCGCGCGGCGCGCTTCGCCAGTGCGTACACCTTCCAGTATTCGCCGCGCCCGGGCACGCCGGCCGCGACGATGGCCGACCAGGTGCCGAAGGCGTCGTCCAGGACCGGTACGAGCGGCTGGTCGCCGTCCAGGAGCAGAGTTCGTGGGACGCCGCGCGCGAGTTCGTCGGCCGGGAGGTCGAGGTGCTCGTGTCGTCGTCCGGTCGCAAGGACGGCGCGACCGGCCGGGTGTCGGGACGTGCGCGCGACGGCCGCCTGGTGCACGTCGCGGGGGAGGCCGCGCCCGGTGACCTGATCACCACCACGGTCACCTACGCCGCACCGCACCACCTGGTCGCCGACGCGGGGATCACGGGCCGACGACCCTGGCGCGGCCCGTCCGAGCCGCATCCGCCGAAGCAACTGCTGACGATCGGTACCCGCCACACCCCTCGGTGAGTGACGTCCCGTGGGCGTCCGTGACGTCCCGCCTCGTTGCGTGACGTCCCGGGTCGCTTGAGTGACGTCGAATTCGGCGTCACTCAACCCGGGGGACGTCACTCAACCCGGGACGTCACCAACCGCGCGGACGTCACTCAACTCGGGGACGTCACCCGGGGGCGGGTCAGTCGGGGAGCAGGGCCTTGCGGGCGGCCACGTCGTCCTCGGCTCGCTTGATCCGCGCGGCGTCGCCGGCCTTGCGGGCGCGTTCCAGCTTCTGCTCGGCCTCCGCGAGACGGGCCCGCAGCTCGGACAGGAACGGATTCGACTCGAGGCTCGCCGCGCGCCAGCTCGGCGTCCACCGCGTCGCGCACCCGCTGCTCCGCGGCGCGCATGCGGTCGTCGATGCGCCGCATCGCGTCCCGCGGCACATGACCGATGCCGTCGAACTCAGCCTGCAGCTCACGCAGCGCTGCCTGCGCCGCCTTCGGGTCACTCAGATCCAGAGCAGTAGCCCGCTCGATGACGGCTTCCTTCCTGCGCTGGTTCTCGACCTGCTCGGCGTCGCGTTCGGCGAAGGTCTCCGAGCGTCGGGCGAAGAAGGCGTCCTGCGCGGCGCGGAATCTGGTCCACAACGCGTCCTCGACGTCGCGCGCCGCTCGCGGGGCCGCCTTCCACTCCTGCATCAGGTCGCGCATGGCCGTGGCCGTCTCGCGCCACTCGGACGACCCGGACAGTTCTTCGGCCCGCGTGACGAGCGCCTCCTTGGCAGCTCGCGCCGTGCCGCGTTCGGCATCGAGCTGAGCGAAATGCTGCCCGCGCCGGCGACCGAAGGCGTCGCGGGCGGCCGCGAACCGCTTCCACAGGGCATCGTCGGTGCGCCGATCCACGCCGCGGATGGCCTTCCACTCATCGACGATCGCCCGCAGGCGGTCTCCCGAGGCTTTCCACGAGGTCGCCGATTCGGCGATCTGCTCGGCCTCGGCGGCCAGGGCCTCCTTGGCCGCGACAGCGTCGGCCCGGGCCTGCTCGCGGGCGGCCTGCAGTTCGCCGGCGCGCTCGTCCGCCGCGGCGGCGACCGCGTCGAGGCGTTGCCCGAGGGCGCTCAGATCGCCGATCACCGCGGCGGTGGCGAGGTGTTCCTTCATCTCCTGCGCGTGCGCGCGGGTGTGCGCCGGGTCGCCGCTGCCGGACGCGAGCCGCTTCTCGAGCAGGTTCACCTCGGTCGCGAGGTCCTCGTAGCGACGCACGTAGAACTGCATCCCGGCGTCGGTGTCGCCGGCCTGCCACGAACCGATCTCGCGCTCGCCATCGGCGGTTTTGACGAAAACGGTGCCGTCGTCGGCGATCCGTCCCCACTCCGATTGCGAGCTCACGCAAGCATTGAACACGATGTGAGTACCGCGATGCGTCGCCACTAGCCTTCTGAAGCGTGATCGACGGCGTCTGCTTCATCCCGTGCGCCCCGGCGCTCGTGCCCGAGGTGGGTCGCGGCCTGGATGTCGAACTCGGCGAAGTGCGTGACGCCGTCGCGTCCGTGATCCGGGAGCGGGAGAGCATCCACCAGTCGATCGCCGAGTTGGGCAACCCGGCGCATCGAGTCGTTCTCGTCGGGCCGGGCGCTGCTGCTGCCGCATACGGGCCGGGCGATCCCGGTAGCTTCGCCGGCTTCGGGGTCGACCTGGAGGTCGCGTTACAGGGGAGCGGCGGCACAGCCGTCCTGCCGTCGGCGCTCGCCGTCGGGGCCTACTTCGCGCGGTCGGCCGTGCGTGCGTGGACGGTCGACCCGTCCGGCGAGTCGCCCGACATCTCCGGGGACGGCCCCACCACTCTCGTCGTCCTCGGCGACGGCAGCGCGCGTCGCACGGAAAAGGCGCCCGGCTACTTCGACGAGCGCGCAGCCGGCTACGACGATGCGCTACGCCTCGCGCTCGCGTCCGGAGATCCGGCGCAGCTCGCGTCGCTGAACCTGGAGCTCGGTGTCGAACTGCTCGCCGCAGGCGCCCCTGTCTGGCGCGCGGTCGCACCGCTGCTCACCCGCAGGTTCGAGGCCGAGGTGCGGTATGCCGGCGACCCGTTCGGTGTCGACTACCTGGTCGCTTTATGGCAGTGACCGACGTGATCGCCGTCGTCGGCCCGACTGCGACCGGCAAGTCCGACCTCGCCGTCGCGCTCGCGCGGGCGATCGGCGGCGAGATCGTCAACGCCGACTCGATGCAGCTCTACGCGGGCATGGATATCGGAACGGCCAAACTGCCCGAGCACGAACGCGCAGCAATCGCCGCACCATCTTCTCGACATCTGGCCGGTCACGAAGTCGGCCGCGGTCGCCGAGTACCAGCAGCTCGCCCGCGCCGCGATCGCCGACATCACGGCGCGCGGGCACGTCCCGGTGCTCGTCGGCGGGTCCGGGCTGTACCTGCGCGGCGCGCTCGACCGCCTCGAGTTCCCCGGAGAGTCACCAGAGATCCGCGCCCGCCTCTATGCCGAGCTGGACGAGCACGGGCCGGCCGAGCTGCACCGCCGCCTCGCCGAGGTCGACCCCGCTGCCGCGGCGGCGATCCTGCCGAGCAACGGACGGCGCATCGTCCGCGCGCTGGAGGTCGTCGAGCTGACCGGGCAGAGCTTCCTCGCCACCATGCCCGGTTTCGAGTCGATCTACGACACCGTCTTCATCGGACTCGACCGCGCCGACCTCGACGAGCGCGTCGAGCTACGCGTACAGCACATGATGCGGCTCGGCTTTCTCGACGAGGTGCGCGCGCTGCTGCCGGCCGGGCTCCGGCACAGCCCCACCGCCGGCAAGGCGCTCGGTTACGCCCAGCTGCTCGCCGTTCTCGCCGACGACGGCACGCTCACCGGCGACCTCGACGAGGCGGTCGCGATCACGGTGCGCGCCACGCGCCGCTTCGTCCGGCGGCAGCGTTCCTGGTTCCGTCGCGACCCGCGGGTGCACTGGCTCGACGCCGCGTCGCCGGAGCTCCAGCAGCGAGCACTTACCCTGGTGGCATGCACGTCCTGAAGGGCCACGGCACCGAGAACGACTTCGTCGTGATCCCGGATCTGGACGGCGAGACCCAGCTCACAGCAGACCTCGTCCGGGCCCTGTGCGACCGGCGCGCCGGCATCGGGGCAGACGGCGTGCTGCGGGTCGTGCGCAGCGAGAACGACCCGGAAGGCAAGGAGTTCGCGGGCGAGGCGGAGTACTTCATGGACTACCGCAACGCCGACGGTGGCCTCGCCGAAATGTGCGGGAACGGAATTCGTGTCTTTCTGCGATACCTAATGCGGTCCCGCCTCGTTACAGAGTCAGCGGCGGTGGCGACACGCGGCGGGATCATGCGAGTGCGGTCCTGCGCCGATGGCGACATCAGCGTGCACATGGGACTGCCCCTGGTCCTTGCCGACCGGCCGGTCGCCACCGCCGCGCCTATCTCCCGACCCGCCGTCGCCGCCGTCCGCATGCCCAATCCGCACGTCGTCGTGCAGGTCACGGCGGACGAGCTCGACGGTCTCGACCTGAGCCGCCCACCGATCGTGGTGCCGCCGCTGCCCGAGGGCCAGAACGTGGAGTTCGTCGTGGCCGTCGCGCCGGGACACTTGCGAATGCGCGTCTACGAGCGCGGCGTCGGCGAGACCCGATCGTGCGGGACGGGGATCTGCGCCGCGGTCGTGGCAGCCGCCACCGCCGCCGGATCGCCGGCCGACGGCGGCACCTGGCGCGTGGACGTCCCCGGCGGCACGTGCTGCGTCATCTGGCACCGCGACGGGACGGTCGAACTGATCGGGCCCGCGGTCATCGTCGCCGAAGTCGATGTCGACGACGAGTGGCTGGCCGGGGTGGCCGGTGGCAGCACGGCCGTCATCGGATGAATCGGGTGGTCATGGCGTGCCACCATGGATGTCACGATGACCGATTCCACTGACTCGGCGCTCGGCGACTACGAGCTCGAGGAGCGCCAGGCGTTGCGCCGTGTGGCGGGCCTGTCGACCGAACTCCAGGACGTCACCGAGGTCGAGTACCGCCAGCTGCGCCTGGAACGGGTCGTGCTGGTCGGGGTGTGGACGACGGGCACGCTCGCCGAGGCCGAGAACTCGCTGGCCGAACTGGCCCGTCTCGCCGAGACTGCGGGTTCGCAGGTGCTCGACGGGCTGATCCAGCGCCGTGACAAGCCCGACGCCGCGACCTACATCGGCTCGGGCAAGGCCAAGGACCTGCGCGACATGGTCGAGGCGGCAGGGGCCGACACGGTGATCTGCGACGGCGAGCTGACCCCCGGCCAGCTGCAGCAGCTCGAGAAGGTCGTCAAGGTCAAGGTCGTCGACCGCACCGCGCTGATCCTCGACATCTTCGCCCAGCACGCCAGCTCGAAGGAGGGCAAGGCGCAGGTCGAACTCGCCCAGCTCGCCTACCTCAAGCCGCGGCTGCGCGGCTGGGGCGAATCGCTCTCCCGCCAGGTGGGCGGGCGTGCCGCGGGTGGTGTCGGCATCGGCGGCCGCGGCCCGGGCGAGACGAAGATCGAGATCGACCGCCGGCGCATCACGTCACGCATGGCGCGACTGCGCAAAGAGCTAGCGGCGATGAAGACCGCCCGTGACGTCAAGCGGGCCCGGCGACGCACGCGCGACGTCCCGTCCGTCGCCCTCGCCGGTTACACCAACGCCGGCAAGTCGTCGCTGCTGAACCGGCTGACCGACGCAGGCGTGCTCGTCGAGAACGCCCTGTTCGCCACCCTCGATCCCACCGTGCGGCGGAGCCAGGCCAGCGACGGGCGGGTGTTCACCTTGACCGACACCGTCGGCTTCGTCCGGCATCTGCCGACCCAGCTCGTCGAGGCCTTCCGGTCGACGCTGGAAGAGGTGGGTCAGGCGGATGTGATCCTGCACGTCGTCGATGCCGCCGACGCCGATCCCGAATCGCAGATCCGCGCCGTGCACGAGGTACTCGGCGAGATCGACGCTCTGCACGTGCCCGAGCAGTTGGTGTTCAACAAGGTCGACGCCGCTGACGCCGAGACCCTGCTGCGCCTGCGGCACCTCGCGCCGGAGGCGCTGTTCGTGTCGGCACGCACCGGCGAGGGCATCGACAAGCTACGCGCCCGCATCGAGGACCTGCTGCCCCGTCCGGCCGTCGAGGTCGACCTGCTCGTGCCCTACACGCGAGGCGATCTGGTGGCCCGCGTCCACGACGATGCCGAGGTCCTGGACACCGAACACACCGCGCACGGCACACGCCTGCGCGCCCGGGTCAGTCCCGACCTGGCCGCAGCGCTCGCGCCGTTCGCGCGGTTGTGAGCGCCGCCTAGGTACGGGATCCACATCACGGCCGGGGCACGAATCCTCGGTTGTCAGCACCGGTACGCCGGCTCGGCTGGCGTAGGCTGACGGTGATCGCACCGCCGTACCGAGGTAAGGAGTTCTCCTCATGGAGTTGTTCACTCCCGGCCACCTGCTCGTGCTCGCGATCGTGGTCGCCGTGCTGTTCTTCGGGTGGAAGCAGTTGCCCGACATGGCTCGCTCCCTGGGCCGGTCGCTGCGCATCTTCAAGACCGAGATCAAGGGCATGAGCGAGGACGACAAGAAGCGCGCCGAGGCCCGCGACGCATCGGCCGCCGCGCCTGCCGCGCTCGAGGCCAAGGACGCCGATCGCCCGCAGCCGCCCACTGCCGCGCAGCCGCCCGTCCCGCCCGTGCCGAGCGCGCAGCCGGAGCCGACCCGCGAGGCGCAGCCGGTCACCAAGCCCTACGAATAAGCAAGAGACGCACGACAACGGGCCCGCGGCACTGCGCCGCGGGCCCGTTGTTCGTCATGGCCCGTGCCGGTCAGACCTTGCGCAGGACGGCGGTGACCTTGCCCAGCACCGTCGCCTCGTCGCCGTCGATCGGCTGGTAGGCGGCGTTGTGGGGGAGCAGCCACACGTGCCCGTTGCGGCGCTGCAGCGTCTTGACCGTCGCCTCGCCGTCGATCATCGCGGCAACGATGTCGCCGTTCTCGGCGGTCTGCTGCTGGCGCACCACGACCCAGTCGCCGTCGGAGATCGCGGCATCGATCATGGAATCGCCGACGACCTTGAGCAGGAACAGCGAACCGTCGCCGACCAACGTCTTCGGCAGCGGGAACACGTCCTCGATCACCTGCTCCGCGAGGATCGGTCCGCCGGCCGCGATGCGGCCGACGACGGGGACGAACACCGGCGCGTCACCGCGCGGTGCGTCGTCGGTGACTGCGACGGCTCGACGCACCGCCTTGGGACGCTCGCCGCCGGGGCCCATCCGCATGTCGACCGCCCGCGGACGGTTCGGGTCGCGGCGCAGGAAGCCCTTGCGCTCGAGCATCGCGAGCTGGTGGGCGACGCTCGAGGTCGAGGCGAGCCCGGCCGATTCGCAGATCTCGCGGATGCTCGGCGGGTAGCCGCGACGCTCCACCGAATCGCGGATGACGTCGAGGATGGCCTGCTGCCGGCGGGTCAGCCCGGTCTTCGGGTCGGGCAGCTCGGTGACCTTCGGGCGGCCCGGGCCGCGGCGCGCCGGTTGGGCCGGAGCGTTGGCGGCCTTGGCGGCGGACCTGGCAGCGGATTTGGCGGCGGGCGTCGAGGCCGGCCGGGCAGTCGCCTTCACGGGGCCCTTCGCCGCGCCCTTCACCGCGCCCTTCACCGCGCCCTTCATCGCGCCCTTCGCGGGTTTGGCGCCGGCTGAGGCGCTTGCCGAAGCGCTTCTTGCCGCCTTCTTCTGGGTGGCCATGGGTCACTCCTGTCATTTGTTCGATAACGCAGACCGTAGCGCGGCTTGATAACAATCTCAAACACGTGTTCGAACGACACGCCGTGCGATCTGGATATTGTCGGACCCCGCTGGTACACCTTCGATCAGGCGTTCGATAGAACGCGCGTTCGATCACAAGGTGATCACCGAGCGAGGAAATGAGGAGGCTGCGATGTCCGTCGCCACCGAGTTCGAACCGATTGTCGACATCCCCGAGCGAGCCCGCCGCACCCAGCGGACGGCCCGGCCCGCCGTCGACGACCGCGATACGTGCCCGCCCAGGCTGGCGAGTGTCACCACGTTGCACCATCCGCCGGCCGACACGGCGCAGGCGCCGCTGCGGCTCACGCGGCGTGGCGTGCAGGTCGTCGCCGCAGCGGTGGCGGTGCTCGCGATCGGACTGGTCGTGCTCGCCCGTGCCTCGGCGCCGTCGGCGTCCGCCGGGTCGACGGCGCGAGCGGTACCCGACACCGTGACCGTGCAGTCGGGCGACACCCTCTGGGCGATCGCCTCGCGGCTCGCCCCGCAGCGTGACCCACAGTCCGAGATCGGCGACCTGCAGCGGCTCAACCACCTGACCGGTGTGGCGCTCGTCCCCGGGCAAGTCCTGCGTACGCACTGATCACCACCCGACCGCCCCCCGCCGGTCCGGTCGGCAGGCGGGTCGCGTCGGAAACTTCGCGACACGCCGGTGCGCCGCCCTTGCGGAACATCCGTGTGCGCTCTACCGTTGCACCCCTAGATGTAGTAGTTACACCGATGTGTTTCGTCCACAAGTTGGGGTTCGCGGTCCACACGGCGTCCCCAGGTCATCCACAACTCAACGGCGCTCCGTCCACCGATTCGTCCCCAACAGCGGTGGACAACGGCCCCGCGGGAGTTCCGGAGCAGCGCACGAGTCCGTCGCGAGCGGGCGTCTCGACCTGAAGGAGAGGGATTGGCATGAGGTGCCCCTACTGCCGTCATCCCGACTCCCGCGTGGTCGATTCCCGCGAGGTCGACGAGGGCCAGGTGATCCGCCGGCGGCGTTCGTGCCAGGACTGCGGCAAGCGGTTCACCACCGTCGAAGAGGCCACCCTCGCCGTCATCAAGCGCAGCGGCGTCACCGAGCCGTTCAGCCGGCAGAAGGTCGTCAACGGTGTGCGGCGCGCTTGCCAGGGCCGGCCCGTGGACGAGGACTCGCTGGCGCAGCTGGCCCAGCGGGTCGAAGAGGCGGTGCGCGCCACCGGGGCGGCCGAGGTCCCCAGCGACGAGGTCGGCCTGGCCATCCTCGGTCCGCTGCGCGACCTCGACGAGGTCGCCTACCTGCGGTTCGCCTCGGTCTACCAGGCGTTCAGCTCGATCGACGACTTCGAGAAGGCGATCACCGACCTGCGCAGCGACACGCGGTCCGGCAGCACCCCCACGACTGAGCAGTAAACGACACCCCTCACCCACCAGGAGACACAAGCAGATGACCGAGGCAGCCCAGAAGTCGGGCCAGAAGTCGGGCCGTCCCGACGAGACGCCAGAGCCCGCCCCCGCAGTCCCGAGCCCGGTCTACCCGCGAAACGGCCTGCAGGTCGAGCGCGTGTACACCACCGCAGGCGTGCACCCCTATGACGAGGTGACGTGGGAGCGGCGCGACGTCGTCATGACCAACTGGCGCGACGGCTCGATCAACTTCGAGCAGCGCGGTGTCGAGTTCCCGGACTTCTGGTCGGTCAATGCCGCGAACATCGTCACCACCAAGTACTTCCGCGGTGCCGTCGGCACGCAGACCCGCGAGTGGTCGCTCAAGCAGCTCATCGACCGTGTCGTGCACAAGTACGCGGCCGCCGGGCGCGAGAACGGCTACTTCGGGTCGGCCGACGACGCCGAGGTGTTCGAGCACGAGCTGACGTGGATGCTGCTGCACCAGGTGTTCAGCTTCAACTCTCCGGTGTGGTTCAACGTCGGCACCACCTCGCCGCAGCAGGTGAGCGCATGCTTCATCCTGGCCGTCGACGACACGATGGACTCGATCCTGAACTGGTACCGCGAAGAAGGACTGATCTTCAAGGGCGGCTCCGGCGCCGGGCTCAACCTGTCGCGCATCCGCAGCTCGAAGGAGCTGCTGAGCTCCGGCGGCACCGCGTCCGGCCCGGTCAGCTTCATGCGCGGCGCCGACGCCTCGGCGGGAACGATCAAGTCCGGTGGCGCGACGCGCCGGGCCGCGAAGATGGTCGTGCTCGACATCGACCACCCCGACATCGAGGAGTTCGTCGAGACCAAGGCCCGCGAAGAGGACAAGATCCGCGTGCTGCGCGACGCCGGCTTCGACATGGACCTCGGCGGTTCCGACATCACGTCGGTCCAGTACCAGAACGCGAACAACTCCGTCCGGGTCTCGGACGAGTTCATGCGCGCCGTCGACGAGCGCGCCGAGTTCGGTCTGCGTGCGCGCAAGACGCATGAGGTCATCGAGACCGTCGACGCGAAGACGTTGTTCCGCAAGGTCGCCCAGGCGGCATGGGAGTGCGCCGACCCCGGCATCCAGTACGACGACACGATCAACGACTGGCACACCAACCCCGAGACCGGACGCATCACCGCGTCCAACCCGTGCTCGGAGTACATGAGCCTCGACAACACCTCGTGCAACCTGGCGTCGCTGAACCTGCTCAAGTTCCTCGAGCCCGACAACACCTTCGCCACCGACAAGTTCGTCAAGGCCGTCGAGGTGATCATCACCGCGATGGACATCTCGATCTGCTTCGCCGACTTCCCGACCGAGTCGATCGGCGTGAACACCCGCGCCTACCGCCAGTTGGGCATCGGCTACGCCAACCTCGGCGCGCTGCTGATGGCCTCCGGCCTCGCCTACGACTCCGACGGCGGCCGCGCGATGGCCGGTGCCATCACCTCACTGATGACCGGCACCGCCTACCGGCGCTCGGCCGAGCTCGCCGGGGTTGTCGGCCCGTACGACGGCTTCGCCCGCAACGCCAAGGCGCACGCGCGAGTGATGCGCAAGCACGCCGCGGCCAACGACGCCGCCCGCCCGCTCCACGCCAACGACCGCGCGGTGTACGCCGTGGCGACCGAGGAGTGGGAACGCGGCAACAAGATCGGCGAGAAGAACGGCTGGCGCAACGCGCAGGCCTCGGTGCTGGCCCCGACCGGCACGATCGGGCTGATGATGGACTGCGACACCACCGGCGTCGAGCCCGACCTGGCCCTGGTGAAGTTCAAGAAGCTCGTCGGCGGCGGGTCGATGCAGATCGTCAACCAGACGGTGCCGCGTGCCCTGCGAGCCCTGGGCTATCAGGACGAGCAGGTCGAGGCCATCGTCGAGTACATCGCCGAGCACGGCCACGTCATCGACGCGCCCGGCCTGCGCACCGAGCACTACGAGGTGTTCGACTGCGCCATGGGCGCGCGGGCCATCAAGCCGATGGGCCACGTGCGGATGATGGCGGCCGCGCAGCCGTTCCTGTCCGGCGCCATCAGCAAGACGGTGAACCTGCCGGAGACGGCGACCGTCGAGGACATCGAGGACGTCTACTTCCAGGGCTGGAAGCTCGGTCTGAAGGCGCTCGCGGTCTACCGCGACAACTGCAAGGTGGGCCAACCGCTGTCGGCGGGCAAGGAAGCCAAGAAGGACGAGAAGGCTGCTGCACCGTCGGTGGTCGAGTACCGCCCGACCCGCACGCGGCTGCCGAAGTCGCGGCCGTCGAAGACGACCTCGTTCACGGTAGGCGGCGCCGAGGGCTACATGACGGCGGGTTCCTACCCAGACGACGGGCTCGGCGAGGTGTTCCTGAAGCTGGGCAAGCAGGGCTCGACCCTGGCCGGCGTGATGGATGCGTTCTCGATCGCCATCTCGATCGCGCTGCAGTACGGCGTCCCGCTCGAGACGTACGTGCAGAAGTTCACCAACATGCGCTTCGAGCCGGCCGGGCTGACCGACGACCCGGACATCCGGATGGCCCAGTCGATCCTCGACTACATCTTCCGGCGCCTGGCGCTCGACTACCTGGACTTCGACACGCGTTCGGCCCTCGGCATCCACACCGCCGAGGAGCGCACCCGCCAGCTCGAGACGGGTTCGTACACGCCCGTCGAGGAAGGGTCCGTCGAGGACCTCGAGTCGCTGGCGCAGTCGGCACCGGTCGAGCGCCGGGCCACCGACGTGGTCGACGAGGACGACGCCGCCGAGCTGCCCGCGCCGTCGGGCGCACACAGTTCGACGGAGCTGCTCGAGATCATCACCGGTAGCTCGGCCGATGCTCCGCTGTGCATGAACTGCGGGACGAAGATGCGCCCAGCAGGAAGCTGCTTCGTCTGCGAGGGCTGCGGCAGCACCAGCGGCTGTAGCTGACCTATCTGTCCTGATCCGCTGCCCCGGTCCGTTACGTGAGGACCGGGGCAGCGGTAAGCACGTCCCCCACCGGACGACGCGCCGCCATCGCGGTCGAGTCGCTCGGGGCGAACTGTCATCGCAACGATCGGGTGAGGGCTCCCGCTCGCGGTGCGGCACAGTGTTCGGTGATGACCACTATGCTGCCCCGTCTCGACGCGTCCAGCGACGCGGACGAGCTCTACGCTGCCTTCTCCGACTGGGTCGCCGCACAGAGGATCACGCTGTACCCGGCCCAGGACGAGGCGATCCTCGAACTGGTCACCGGCACCAACGTCATCCTGGCGACACCGACAGGCTCGGGGAAGTCGCTCGTCGCCGTGGCCGCGCACTACTTCGCGATGGCCACCGGCCTCCGCTCGGTCTACACCGCCCCCATCAAGGCGCTCGTCAGCGAGAAGTTCTTCGCCCTGTGCGCGATCTTCGGGTCGGACAACGTCGGCATGGTCACCGGCGACGCCTCGGTCAACGGCGACGCACCGATCCTGTGCTGCACCGCGGAGATCCTCGCCAACATCGCACTGCGCACGGGAGCGGCGAGCGACCTCGGCGTAGTCATCATGGACGAGTTCCACTTCTACGCCGATCCCGACCGAGGCTGGGCGTGGCAGGTGCCGCTGCTCGAACTGACACGCGCGCAGTTCCTGCTGATGTCGGCCACCCTCGGCGACACTCGCGGACTGGCCGACGATCTCGCGCGGCGCACCAGCCGTTCGACGGTCACTGTCGCCGGCGCCGAACGTCCGGTGCCATTGCACCACTACTACGCGGTCACGCCGCTGCACGAGACGATCAGCGATCTGCTCGCCGGCGACCAGGCGCCGATCTACGTCGTCCACTTCACCCAGGCCGCCGCGCTGGAGCACGCGCAGGCCCTGACCAGCATCAAGGTGGCCTCGCGGGCCGAACGCGACCTGATCGCCGAGACCATCGGCGCGTTCCGGTTCACCGCCGGGTTCGGCAAGGTGTTGTCGCGGCTCGTGCGGCACGGGATCGGCGTGCATCACGCCGGCATGCTGCCGAAGTACCGGCGCCTGGTCGAACAGCTCGCGCAGGCCGGATTGCTGAAGGTCATCTGCGGCACCGACACGCTCGGCGTCGGCATCAACGTTCCCATCCGCACAGTCGTGTTCGCAGCGCTGAGCAAGTACGACGGAGTGCGCCAGCGCCAGCTGCATGCGCGCGAGTTCCACCAGATCGCCGGACGAGCCGGCCGCGCCGGCTTCGACACCGCAGGAACGGTCGTCGTACAGGCGCCCGAACACGAGGTCGAGAACGCCCGGCTGCTGGCCCGCGCCGGCGACGACGAGAAGAAGAAGCGCCGCATCGTTCGCAAGAAACCCCCGGACGGATTCGTGTCCTGGGGCAAGAACACGCACGACCGACTGATGACCGCCACGCCCGAAGCGCTCGTGCCGCAGTTCGCCGTCACGCCGGCCATGGTGCTCAACGTCATCGCGCGACCCGGCGACGCGTTCGCGGCAATGAGGCACCTGATCCTCGGCAACCACAGCACCTTCGCCGCCAAGCGTGCCCAGGTACGTGCGGCGATTCGTGCCTACCGGGCCCTGCTCGCCGCCGGCGTCATCGAACGGCTCGACGCGCCGGACGCCACCGGCCGTACCGTGCGGCTCACCGCGGACCTCCCGCTGAACTTCGCGCTCAACCAGCCGCTGTCGACCTTCGCACTCGCCGCACTCGACCTGCTCGACCGTGCCTCGGACACCTACGCCCTCGACGTCGTATCGGTCTTCGAAGCGACCCTCGAGGACCCTCGCCAGATTCTGCGCGCACAGGAACACACGGCGCGCGGCGAGGCAGTCGCCGCGATGAAGGCCGAGGGCATCGAGTACGACGAGCGCATGGAACTGCTCGACGAGGTGACCCATCCACGCCCGCTTGCCGACCTGCTCGGCGGCGCGTTCGCGATCTACCGGCAGTCACACCCGTGGCTGTCGGAGGATCAGCTGTCGCCCAAGTCCGTCGTACGCGACATGTGGGAGCGTGCGATGACCTTCACCGAGTACGTCTCGTTCTACGGACTGGCCCGCAGCGAAGGGCTCGTGCTGCGCTACCTGTCCGATGCCTACCGAGCGCTGCGCACGTCCGTCCCCGACAGCGCTCGGACGGACGCACTGGACGACATCACCGAATGGCTCGGCGCACTGGTGCGCCAGGTCGACTCGAGCCTGCTGGACGAGTGGGAGCAACTCACCTCGGCCACGACACCGGAGGCCGTCGTCGAGGTCTCCGTGCCGGCGTCACTGACCGAGAACGTCCGCGCCTTCACCGTGCTCGTGCGTAACGCGATGTTCCGCCGCGTCGAACTCGCCGCCCTTGCCCGTTACGACGACCTCGGTGAGCTCGACGGCGCCGCGGGCTGGACGGCCGACCGCTGGCGCAGTGCGATCGAGACCTACTACGCCGAATACGACCGGCTGCCGATCGACGCCGACGCGCGCAACCCGGCGCTGCTGCACGTCGACCGCACGGCGACGCACTGGCGCGTGCGGCAGGTGTTCGCCGATCCCGACGACGACCGTGACTGGGGCATCACCGCCGAGGTCGATCTCGTGGCGAGCGATGCCGCGGGCGAACCCGTCGTCACCGTTTGTGCGGTCGGGACCTTCGATGCCGGGCCGGGTTCGACCCCGTGACCGACGTTGCGATCGCCGCGCCGAACAAGGCTGCGGCCGATGCCGGCGAGCGGGTCGTCCGTGCCGGCGGCAACGCTGTCGACGCCGCGCTCGCGGCAGCGCTGGTCACGATGGTCAACGAGGTCGGCATCGTGTCGCTGAGCGCAGGCGGTTTCGTGACCGTGCAACCGAGCGGCGGCGCCGCTGCCTACACCGTCGACGGCTGGATGGACATGCCCGGCCGCGACGGCATCGTGCGCGGCGGAACCTGGGACGTCACGACGCAGTACGGCGGCGGCATCGACATCACCGTCGGACCCGGCTCGGTCGCGGTGCACGGGGCGGTCTCGGCATTGGGCGTGGCGCAGGAACGAGACGGCCGGTTGCCCTGGGCGGAGGTGGTCGCCCCCGCGATCGACGTTGCCCGCAACGGCTTCGAGTTGGGATCGGCCTCGCGGTTCTACCTCGCCTACGTGCACGACGACATCTTCGGCTGGGACGAGCAGAGCAGGGCCGCGTTGCACGATCCGACAGGCGCGGTGATCACCGGTCCGATCGTGATGCCCGATCTCGTGCGGTCGTTGGAGGCGATCGCCGAGCAGGGCCCGCGCGCGCTGCATCGCGGCGACGTGGCGCACACGATCAGCGCCGACGTCCTCGCCCGCGGCGGTCTGCTCAGCATGACGGACCTAGCGGCGTACGAGCCGGTCGTCCGTGCGGCGCTGCGTACGGACATCGGCGGGTGGACGGTGGCGAGCGCGCCACCCCCGTCCGTCGGCGGGGCGTGCCTGCTGGCGATGTTGCGGCTGCTGGACGGGCGCGTGCACGCGGGCTGGGACGACGAGGCGCGCGAGGTGCTTGTGCGCGTCCAACGCGCCGTCCTCGGTCATCGGCGAGATGTGCTCGAGACGAGCGCCGATCTCGCCGGCGACGTCAGAGCGTTCCTCGACGTGATCGACCGCGACCCTGGCGGCGTGCTCGAGTCCGGCTCCACCGCGCAGGTCTCGACAGCAGACGGCGACGGGCTCGCCTGCTCGGTGACCGTCTCGAGCGGCTACGGCTCGGGAATGATCGCGAAGGGCACCGGCATCTGGCTCAACAACTGTCTCGGCGAGCAGGAGCTGAACCCGGCCGGTCTGTTCGGTCTCGCGCCGGGGGAGCGGTTGCTCTCGAACATGGCCCCGAGCGTGGCCCGGAGCCGCGCCGGGGTGACGCTGGCAATCGGGTCCCCGGGCGCGGACCGAATCACCACCGCGATCGCGCAGGTGCTGGCCGGCTACACCGCGGGCAGGGATGTCGATCGAGGAGGCGATCTGCCACCCACGCGTCCACGTCCACCACGCCGGACGTGCGGACGAGGACATCAGAGTCGAAACCGACCTCACCATGTACTTCGGCGGCGTCGGCGTCGCTCTGACCAGCCCCGACGGCGAACTCGCGGCGGTCGCCGACCCGCGCCGCAACGGCGTGTCACGCATCGTGCGCACCTGACCACCGGTCCACGACCCGGTGGACGCGAGTTCGCCGCGGGTGTATCACCGAGGAGCACGTGTCGTCCTCCTCCAGGGGCCGGCGGCGATGACCGGCGGCCAGGACGACGCAGCGCGGGCGCGACGCGCGGACGCTGTCCCATCCCGCCGGCATCCGCTGCCTACGACGCGGTGCCACCCTCTACGAGCCGCTTGATGTTCGCAACCGTCTGCTCGAGGCCGTCCTGGATGTCGCTGCCCGCCACGCGTGCCGTCGAGAGCGTGACGGTGACGGTCGACTCCGCCTCGGCGCCGTCGACGATCAGGTGTCCGTGGTAGTCGTTCGGGCCTTCGGAGCCCCAGCTCACCGTCTTCGCCGCCCGATCGACGTCGAACCGGGCCTCGCCCTGGACCGTCCTGCCGTCGAGGTCGGCGCTCGTGTGTACAGCGTTCCCTTCGGCGGGCTCGGCCGAGGTCATCCGGTCGAAGTACGCGGGCAGGTGGCTCACGTCGGACAGGTAGTCGAACAGTGTGTCCGGTGGTGCGGCAACGTGCGTCGAAGCTTCGTAGTCAGCCATGGTGTTCTCCTGCGTGCTCGTGCCAGAGGTGCTCTGCCACTGGTTCTCGTCAGGCCGTGACCGCGCGCCGCGCACGGTTCACCAGGTCGCCGGCGATCTTCGTGGGCCGCTGCTGTTCTCCCTGCTGCGCGCCGAGCACGACCAGGACGCCGGTCAGGATCGGAACCGACCATTGGGCGGCACGCAGCTGCTGTTGCGCCGAGGCCACCTGCTCCGGTGTCTGCTCGGACGGCACCGCCCCGCCTTCGGCAGGTACCCGGCCCGCTGCAGCAACCTTGGAACCGAGGTAACCGCTGTAGGCGGTGGCGCCCGCGGCGGCGACCGTCGTGAGCGTCTTCACGACGGTGTTCACGCGCGAACCCCGGTGTGTGATCACCCGTGACCGGTTGGCCGCGATCAGCGCGGCACCGCCGATCGCGTGCACGCCGACCGCGACGGCGTTGACCGGCGCCCATCGTGCCCAGCCGGCCGCGGCCACCCGCGAGCGATCGGCAGGGTCGCTCACGTCGTTGGCCGCGCCGTTCAGGCCCACCGCGCCCATCAGCGAACCGCCGAACCAGGCGGCCAGGCCGATGTCGTGCATGGTTCTGATCACCAGATTGTCGTTGGTCATGAAGAGATCTCCGTCCGTCCGGACTCACTGCAGGAGGCGCCGATCAACTCGGTCGTGGGCGGAGTCCGGCAGGCACCGCACGCATCGACGTCACTGGGACGGCTTGCGGCGTGGTTTGCCGACTCACCGTCCGGTACCCCGGCCTCGGGCGGCACTAACGCGATGTGGCCGACGAACCGCGATGATGTCCCTATGTCGAGACTCGATGCCCATCGCCTCGTGGTGGTCGGAGCCGCGCTCGCCGACGGGACGTCGCCGACACTGCGACACGACACCACGGTGCTCGTCGACGGCGATCGCATCGCCGGGCTGTGGCCGGACGGAACCGGCCCTGATCCGGGCGAGCTCGACGCCACGGTCATCGACGCCTCAGGCGCCACCCTCGTGCCGGGCATGGTCGACTCGCACGCGCATCTCTCGATGCCCGGCGGAGCGCAATGGGTGCAGCGCGGCTTCGACCCCGCGCGCGAGTTGCTGGAGGTCGGCGAGGACAACGGCACGGCGATGGTACGCGCCGGCATCCGCTGGGCACGCGACGTCGGCGCACCCCGCGGGTCCGACGGGCGCGCACTGAGCCTCGTGCTGCGGGACCGCTGGGCAGGACTGACGGACCGGCCGTACGTGCGGGCGGCCGGCACGTGGCTGACCCGGGCCGGGTCGCTGCCGCCGGGCCTCGCGATCGAGCTCGAGCACGGCGCCGACCTGGTTGCAGCCGTCGGCGTCGAACTGGACGCCGGTGCCGATCTGGTCAAGCTCTACCTGGACGGCCCGGACGCCGACATCGCGCCGTTCAGCGTGGACGAGGTGCGCGCCGCGGTGGCGCTCGCTCATGACCGTGGCGCGACGGTGGCAGCGCACTCGGGCGTGCTCGCCGGCGCGCGCGTCGGCGCCGAGGCCGGCGTCGACAGCATCGAGCACGGTTTCGAACTCGACGCCGACACCGCCGCGGCGCTCGCGGCGAACGGCGTCACCCTGGTTTCGACGCTGGCGGTGCTGCACTCGTGGCAGAGCTTCAGCCGCACCACCCATCTCGAGCGGTTCGCGAGCGCCGTCGGCGAGCAGCGCATCGCCGAGCGGCGCGAGCGCGCAGAGGACAGCGTGCGGCTCGCCCGGGACGCCGGGGTTCGGCTCGCCGCCGGCTCCGATTTCGGCGGCGGGTCCCTGCGCGCCAACCAGCTCGCATGGGAGGTCGAGGCGATGGTCGCCGCCGGCATCGCACCGCACGAGGCTCTCGCCGCCGCCACCTGGCGCGGGGGGGACCTCATCGGCATCCCTGGCGCGGGTCGCCTGCAGGTCGACGGACCGGCCCACTTCAGCCTGGTGCACGGCGACCCGCTGTCCGACCCGGCCGCGCTCTGGCGGGTCTGGCTCACCCGCTGACGTGGTGCTCAGTCGCCGTGGTGCTCAGTCGACGAGGGCTCGGTCGACAAGAGCTCAGTCGACCAGGGCTCGGTCGACAAGAGTAGGAGTGACAGGGTCGATCAGGGCTCAGTCGATCAGGGCTCAGTCGATCAGGGCTCAGTCGATCAGGGCGGAGTACACGAGCTGTCGCAGCTGCGAGCGGATCGGGTACGTCGACGACGGCAGCAGCTGGGTCATGAACACCACGGTGAGTCGCTCGACCGGGTCGACCCAGAATGCGGTACTGGCGGCTCCACCCCACGCGAACTCGCCCGCCGTGCCCAGCGTCTGCGACGCAACCGGATCGAGCAGCACCGAGAAGCCGAGGCCGAAGCCGACTCCGTCGAACGGCGCCTCGGCGAACAGCGGGCGACCGAACGCGGCGAGATCGGCGTTGCCCGGCAGATGGTTGCGGGTCATGTGACGCACGGTGCGGTCACCGAGCACCCGCACGCCGTCGAGCTCGCCACGGTTGAGCAGGAACCGCGTGAAGCGGTGGTAGTCGGCAACCGTCGAGCACAGACCGCCGCCGCCTGAGAACCAGGTCGGCGCGAGGAAGCTGTCCCCGAGCTCCCGGTTCCGGTGCAGGCCCACGGTGTACAGCGCGGCGAGACGATCGGCGTCCCGAGCGCGGAACGACGTGTCGTGCATGCCGAGCGGTTCCAGCACGAGTTCGGCGAAGGCCTCGTCGAGCGGACGACCCGTGAGGACCTCGACCAACCGCCCGAGCACGTCCGTGCTGACCGAGTAGTTCCACTCGGTACCCGGCTCGAACAGCAACGGCAGCGTGGCGATGCGCTCGACGACCCCGGCGAGGTCGAGGTCCGGCGGGGCCCACCACTCGAAGCCGGCCGCGCGGTACAGCGCGTCGACGGGGTGGGCGTGGTGGAAACCGTAGGTCAGCCCGGAGGTGTGGGTGAGCAGGTGCCGCACGCGTACGGGCTCGGCGGCGGGGACGGTGACCGGCTTGAGATCGGAGCCGGCGGCGAACACGCGCATGTCGGCGAACTCCGGCAGGTACCGCGACACGGGATCGTTCAGCTCGAAGGCGCCGCGCTCGTAGAGTGCCATCGCCGCCACCGAGGTGACCGGCTTGGTCATCGAGTAGATGCGGAACACGGTGTCCAGCTCGACGGGCAGGCCCGCCTCGACGTCGCGCAGTCCGCCCGTCGCGAGGTGCGCGATCCGGCCGTCCCGCGCGACGAGCACCGAGTAGCCGGGGAGCTTGCGATCGGCGACGTACCCGTCGAGCACCGCGTCGATGGAGCCGAGCCGGTGCGCGTCGAACCCGGCCTCGCCCGGATCAACCTCGATTGCGAGCTTTGCCGTGGTGGTCATCGTCCGATCATGCCCCGACAATCGAGGCGTGAGGCTGCCGCGGTCCCTTGCCCGGTTCAACCGCGTCGTCACCAACCGCATCCAGCGGCTGTGGGCGCCGTACCTGCCGCCGTGGGTGCTGTTGACCCATCGCGGACGGGTCAGCGGCCGCGAGTACCGCAATCCCGTTTTCGCCACCCGCCGTGGCTCGCAGCTGCGGCTGGCCGTGCTCTACGGCACCGAGTCCGATTGGGTGCGCAACCTGCTCGCCGCCGGCGGGGCGAGCCTCGTGCGGCTGGGGCGGCCGCTGCGCGTCGTCGAGCCGGAACTCGTCGCCAGCGCCGGCCGTGACGATCTAGGCTGGCTCGGGCGGGCCGCGCCGCACGTGGTGCTCACGCGCGTCGTGTCCGGTCCGGGTGTGCGCAGCTTCGACCCGGTGCGCCTGGGTACCCGCGAGGCCGATGCGTGGGTCGGCTACTACCGCCACGAATGGCGCGCGGTGCTGAGCGCGTCGCTGGCGCTCGTCGCGGAGGGTTTCGGCATGGGACGGCGCCGTACGCTGCTCGGCGCCTGGTACGTGCTGCGCGCGAACCAGAAGTGGGCGCCGTATCCCGACAACGACCCGGCCGCGGCCCGGGACTACATGCGCCGCTTCTACGCGCTCGTCAAAGCCGACGGCGGGCTGTCGATCGACCCGCGCGAGGCCGCGGCGCGGGAGGTCGAGTGGTGGCGCATCCATCGCGTCCATCAGCGCGAATCCGGCGTGACCGAGGACGACCTGACGGCATCGGTCGCGCATCTGTACAGCTACGTGTACTCGGTGCCCGAGGCCGATGCGCACGAGGCGGCCAGGCTCCGCGTCGAGGCGATGCGGCTTTCGGATGAGTGGGTGCACGCCGGTTGCGACCTGGCGAGCCCGGTGCTCGCCGCGGGACGACGAAAGCTCGTCGAGTCCTACCGCGCGCTGCGCGCGGTTGTCTCTCGCTGATGCGTTGTCAGAGGCCGGTGCCAGCATGCGGGCCATGAACAACGAGATCGATTACTTCGAGATCGGTGCAGGCGACCCGCAGGCCGCCCGTGCGTTCTGGGGCGGGATGTTCGGCTGGCAGATCGGGCCCGCCGAGCCGGCCTACGCGATGGTCGAGGCCGACCGGGGCGGGCTGTGGGACACCAGCCAGATGGGTGGGCCGAACTGGGCGATCTTCTACGTGCACGTCGACGACGTCGCGCAGAGCATCGCCCGCGCACAGGAGCTCGGCGCGGCGGTCGCCGTGCCCCTGATCGACAACGGGCGCATCACCTTCGCGCACCTGATCGACCCGGCCGGAAACCGCTTCGGGATCTGGCGCCCGAACGACGAGAGCGCGACGCCGGCCTAGCAGTCGCACGGCGCCGGTCCGTCGGCGACGGCGGCCGGTTCGTCCGGGATGCCGGGATGGACCGGCAGGTAACCCTTGACTGCGGAGGGAGGCTTTCTTTACGTGGCCTTGACTTCGAGCGGGTCCGGAGGTGAGACTCGGAGGAACGATCACCGATTCCGGCCGCGGGGTAGCGGCACGGCACAGGTGTTCGGCAGCAGATTTGTCACGAATTCGGCGGTCCCGTTGCGGGGAGGGACGGCCACACCCCCGCTCTCGTGAAGGACACCGACGATGACCCTCGCCACCACCGTGTTGCCTGCCGCCCGCGCGAGCGTGCGCGCCCGACTGAGCGCCCTGCTCGCGGTCGTCGGCGTCCTCGCGTCGATGCTGCTGGCCGCCACTCTTGCGGCCGCGCCGGCACGCGCGAACAACCCGGCCGGCCCGCACGATCCGATCGGCGTGCTGGAGACCGTCACCGCCAATCGCGGCGGGTCGTACACGCTCAGCGGTTGGGCGGCCGACCCCGACGCGCTCACCAGCAACGCCACGGTGCTCGTGCTCGTGGACGGGCAGCGGCGCGGCTCTGTCGTGACCTCGGTGGCCCGCCCCCGCATCGTCAACCGGCACCACACCGGGGCGACGCCTGGCTTCGAGACGACGGTCTCGCCGGGATCGGGACTGCACTCGGTGTGTGTCGCGGTCGCCAACGCCCTCAAGGGCATGCCTGTGGTCCTGCGCTGCTTCACCACCCCCCTCGGCTCGTCGGTCAGCGGCAACCACGACCCGCAGGGCGCCGTCACCTTCACCGGTGCGTCCACGAACACGATGACCGTCAGCGGGCACGTCAGCGACCCGGACTTCTCCGCGAGCCGCCTCGCCGTCGTGCTCTACGTCGACGGGTCGGTCACCAAGACCGTCGACACCCGCTGGGGCAAGACCAAGGACGGCACCAACGTCAACCACTTCTCCGTCTCGGTGCCCGTCTCGACCGGATCGCACCTGGGCTGCATCTGGGTCGTGAACATCGGCTTCGGCTCCAACAGCTTCCTGGGCTGCAACGCGGCCGACACGCGTGGTCGTGCCGGCAGCGGGACGCTGACGACCCCGGCGATCAACAACCACGTGGTCACGATCGCCAAGCGTCAGATCGGCAAGCCGTATGTGTACGCCGCGTCCGGTCCGAACTCGTTCGACTGCTCCGGGCTCGTGGTGTTCAGCTACGCGCGCTCCGGCATGTCGGGCATCTATCACCAGTCCGGCGTGCAGTTCAACAATGCCCGGCTCATCCCCGCGTCGCGCGTACGTCCCGGCGACCTGGTGTTCTACCACGACAACGTCGGCAGCGTGTACCACGTCGGCATCTATCTGTCGCCGAACAAGACGGTCGCCGCGATCGACGAGGCCGAGGGCGTGAACTACCAGTCGATCAACTGGGGCTCGGCGACCTACGGATCGTTCACCCACTCCTGATCCAGGGCGGCTACGTCCTGCCGTCGACGTCGCCCCGGCTGGACGGAGCCGGGTCCGGCTCGCAGACTTCCTGTGACAGGATGTCTGCCGAGCTGGGAGGCCACGCGACCCGATGGACCACAAGCTGCTGATCGATCTGATCAGCGTGCCCTTGTTCACCGGGGTCATCGGTTACATCACCAACTGGACCGGCGTGCTGATGCTGTTCAAGCCGCTGCGCTTCCACGGCGTGCACGTGCCGGGGCTGAAGGTGCTCTTCCCGATCCTGCCGCGCCGGGTGCAGGTGCTGCCGCTCATCCGCTACGACGGCGGCTTGGGCTGGCAGGGCATCGTCCCGTCGCGCGCGGACAAGATGGCCAGCATCGCCGTCGACAAGGGGCTGCTCAAGCTCGGGAACATCTCCGACTTCTACCGCGAACTCGAACCCGACCGGATCGCCGAGCATCTGGCCGCCGTCGCGCAGGCCGAGATCCGCACTGTGGTCGAGCAGATCATGCAGCAGGAGAATCCGGAGCTCTGGCACGACCTGCCGCCGCTGGTGCGCGAGGCTGTCCATGCCCGGGTGCGCCAGCAACTACCCGACGTGATCCGCACGATTACCGCCGAGATCGGCGAGAACGTCGATCAGCTCATCGACGCGAAGCTGATGGTGATCCGCTACTTCGTCGCCCATCCCGAACTGCTCAACGAGCTGTTCATGATCATGGGCAAGAAGGAACTGCGGTTCATGCAGAACTTCGGGTTCTACTTCGGGTACCCGATGGGCTTCGTCCTCGTCGGCGTGCTGCAGCTGTTGCCCTACTGGTGGGTGCTGCCGGTCGGCGGCGTGGTCATCGGGTGGGTCGTCAACTACATCGGCATCGAGATGATCTTCGAGCCCGCCCGCCCGACGTGGTGGGTGCCGTGGCGGCGAGGCCTGCTGCTCAAACGCAAGGACGAGGTCACCGAGCTGTACGCGCAGATGATCGCCGACAAGGTGATCACGCTTCAGAACATCGGCGACGAGTTGCTGACCGGCCCGCGCAGCGACCGCACGAAGCAGATGCTCTACGACCAGCTGCATCCGGCCGTCGACCGCGCCGTCGGGCCCGCTCGCGCGGCAGTCAAGGTGGCGATCGGCTCGCGTGAGTACGAGCAGATCCGTTCGTCGGTCGCGGTCGAGGCGAGCACGTTCGCGCCGATAGCATTCTCCGATGCCGCCTTCAACAAGCGGCAGGCCGGAAAGATCCGGTCGTTCATCTCGGCGCAGATGCAGCAGATGAGCCCGGAGGACTTCGTCGAGATGTTGCGGTCGGCGATCAAGCAGGATGAGTGGCTGCTGTTCGTGCACGGCGGCGCGCTCGGGTTCTTCGCCGGGTGGCTGCATTTGTTGATCTTCGGAGTGTGACATGAGCCAGGAACCGGAGCCGCCGTCGGCCGGCGAACTGCTGCGCGGCGCAGCGGGCTTCGCCCAGGTCGCATGGAAGACGTCCTGGCGGCTCGCGTCGCTGACGGCCCAGGCATCGATCACTGGCACCAATTACGTCATGGACCGAGCCGTCGCGGGAGAGTCGGCTGCGGCGATCATGCAGGAGGCCGTGCACGACCTGCGTGCGGCCGCGTGGAAGGCACTCGGGATCATGAGCGCGTCCGATCCTCGCGCGGCCGCTGCCGAGCGCGCGTTGCGCGACAGCGATGTCGAGGAGTTGCGCAAGCGCGGCGCCGAGCTGTTGCGCCGCTCCAACGACGTGCACGTCATCGAGGACACCCATCCGGCGTTCGCGCGGATCCTGACCGAACTCACGCCGGACGAGGCGCGCATCCTGCGCTTCCTCTACCTCGAGGGCCCGCAACCGTCGATCGACGTGCGCACGGCACGTCCGCTCGGGATCGGTTCGGAGCTCGTGGCCGGCGGGCTCAACATGATCGGCGAGCACGCGGGATGCCGCAATCTCGACAGCATCAGCCAGTACCTCACCAATCTCCAGCGGCTGGGGCTGATCGTGTTCTCGAAGGAGCAGGTCAGCAATCCGCAGCGCTACCAAGTGGTCGAGGCGCAGCCGAAGGTCGCCGAGGCGATGAAGTACGCGGGACGGATGCCCAAGGCGGTGCACCGTAGCATCCACCTCAATGAGTTCGGCCGCACGTTCTGCGACACCTGCCTGCCGGTGGGGGAGCTGCGCGCAATCGCCTCGGCGACGCCGAACGGACGTCCGAAGCCGGGCTGAGCGGCTCAGACGGTCGCCGGCTCCGGCTCGGCCATCGGCTCTGTCGCGCGGGCCTGCCAGCGCCCGGCGAGCACGCGACGCAGGGCGGCCAGACCGACCCGGAGCCAGGCCGCCGCCACGACGATGACGGTGGCGACGATGCCGTCGAGCCACCAGTGGTTGGCTGTGGCGACGACGCAGAACACGGTCATCGCGGTGTGGCCGAGCGCGATCCAGCGGAACCGGCTGGTGCTCACCTTGACGCCGTACCAGCCGACGACGACGGCCCACGCGACATGCACCGACGGCATCGCCGAGAGCTGGTCGACGGCCAGCCCGTTGCTGTAGACCGACTGGCCGTAGAGGATCGCGGTGTCGACGTAACCCGGAAGCATGCGTGGTGGCGCGACAGGAATCAGCTGTACCAACAGGCAGATCAGCGTCGCCCATGCCATCGTCGCGCGCACCGGCCGGTACTGGTCGCGATGCCGCACGAACAACCACACCAGGAAGATCAGCATGGTGGTGAAGTGCATGGTGTCGTAGTAGAGGTTGGCGCCCTGCACCAGCAGCGGGTGACCGAGGATCAGGCTCTGCACGCTCCTCTCGGACGGCAGGTGCACGTCGTGCTCGAAATGCTCGATCCACCGCGCCCGATCGAGTGCGCTGTAGTAACCGGTTACCGACCACTTTCCGGCGAGTTGCCACAGCGAGTAGAGCATCGCGAGGATCGCCGCCTCGAACGCGAACGGTGCCAGCATCCGCACGCGGCGCTCGGGCACCGCACGCAGCAGCGCGCTGCCGACTGCGAGCGCGCCGGCGAGTTCGCCTGCCTGCTGCCAGGTCAGCGCCACCGTCTGCACGCGATCACTATGCCCTGTCCCCGACGCGGAGGGGAGCAGCGGACGCGGGCCGACCACCTTCGGATCAGCGGACTGGACGGCCGGAATTCGCCAGCCGCTGTCGTTGCCGGCACCTAGGCTCGTCCACGTGAGCCGGCGTACCTGGGCGGTGTTCGCCGCCATGTGCCTCATCTGGGGCATTCCGTACCTGCTCATCCGCGTCGCGGTGCGCGACCTGGAGCCGGGCACGCTCGTGTTCCTGCGCACCGCGGTCGGCGGGCTCGCGTTGGTCCCGTTCGCGATGCGGCGAGGCGGCCTGCGGCCCGTGCTGGTGCGGTGGCGCCCACTGGTGGCGTTCGCGTTCGTCGAGATGGCGATCCCGTGGCTCGCGCTGTCCGACGCCGAGCGGCACCTGTCCAGTTCGCTGACGGGGTTGCTGATCGCGGCGGTCCCGTTGGTGGGCGTGCTCGTCGCATGGCTCACGCGCTCGGGCGAGCAGTTCGAGGCGCTGCAACTGACCGGACTCGCCGTGGGACTCGCCGGTGTCGCGATGCTGGTCGGACTCGACTTCGGGCAGCTCAGCGCCGCGGCGCTCGCCGAGGTGCTGGTGGTGGTCGTCTGCTACGCCGTGGGACCGGTGATCATGGCGCGCTACCTGGCCGAACTGCCGGGCATCCCGGTGGCGTGCTCATCGCTGCTCGTCGTGGGCATCGCCTACCTGCCGTACGCGGTGCTACGCCTGCCCACACACGTCCCGGCGCAGGGCTGGTGGGCGGTGGCCGCCCTCGCCGTCGTGTGCACGGCGCTCGCCTTCGTGCTGTTCTTCGCGCTCATCGCGGCGATCGGGCCGGCCCGCGCCACCGTGATCACCTACGTCAACCCGGCCGTCGCCGTGCTGTGCGGCGTCGTGTTCCTGTCCGAGCGACTCACGCTCGGCATCGCCGTCGGGTTCCCGTTGATCCTGGTCGGCTCAGTGCTCGGTGCCCGCAAGCGCGGCGCGGATCAGTCGATCCTGACCGAACCGTTGGCGGTGTCGAACACGGCCGCGACGACGCCGGTGCCCTCGCCCGGAGGCAGCCAGACGACCTCGACACCGTCGAGTGGCTGCTGAGGCGACGTCCCGAGGTAGTCGTCGATGCGCGCCTCGTCGCCGGCGATCTCGAGGTGGGTCAAGCGCACCCGTGAGCCCCCGGCGGACGGATGGTCGGCCGGATCGGTGTGCCATTGCACGAAGAACGGCAACTGCGCGTCATCGGCGAGGTCGTTGACGCCGATCTGCGACCACCGCAGGTCGACCCCGTCGGGCCGGCGGCGATGCCCGGCCGCCGCGGTGCGCTGCAGCCGGGCCTCGATCGGGGCGATGTCGTCGACGGCGACCACCCAGCCGAGCCACCCGCCGCCGTCGTCGCTGCGGTCGCGGACGGCCCGCCCGAACGGCGCTCGGTCGGCCGCCGGATGGTCCAGCGTCGCGACGACCTCGAGATAGCAGCCGTCGGCCAGCGGCAGCACGAAGTTCCGCGTGCCGAACGACGGGTGGATGCCACCGTCGCTGAAGCCGGCACCCAGGCGTGCACCGATGGCCTGGACGCACGCCGCGAGTCCTTCCGGCCCGGCCGCGTAGCTGATGTGATCGAGACGCATGCCGCCATCGTCGTCCACATGCTCGCGGCTGCGCGCAGCGGGTCAGCCGGTGTGAATCACGAGCAGGTTCGGCGCGGCGACCTCGGCGCCGGCACCGCCGTGGGCGAGCCATGTGGCCGCGACGTCGTCGGCGCTGAGCACCTGCTCGCCCGCTGCGGCGCGCCGCACGAGCGCGGCGGCCAGGACGCCCTTCGCGAACTTGCTCGGATAGCTCACCACGCCCCGCCCACCGGAGGGCAGGGCAGACAGCACCCGCACCCGCACCGTCCTTTGCGCGACGTCGCCGCGAGGGCGCCACATCGCGGCGTAGTCGGACGAGCGCAGGTCGACCACCAGGCCGCGTCCGAGCAATGCCGGCATCGCCTCGTCCAGCACCGGGCGCCACGCCGTGGCCGCGACACCGACGCCGGGGAGCACCGCCTTGGCCGGCACGCGGTAGTCGGGCACCGGCTCGTCGCCGCGGACCACGCCGAACAACCCCGAGAACGTGAGGAGCATCCGCCCCGCAAGGCGCTGCTGCGCGGCCTCAAGGCCGGCGTAGTCGAGGCCCTCGTAGACCGTGCCCGCGTAGCGGCGCAGTGCCGGGACGGTGCCGCTGTCGCGCACTGCGGTGTCGGCGGCCAGCGCCGCGTCGGTGACAGCCGGCGGCAGCAGCAGGGCCCGCGCCGCGGCGTCGCGGGGTCCGGCCACGAGGCGGGCCAGCGCCGCGAGCAGCCGCTCGCGGGTCGCGCCCAGGGCTGGGTGCGGCGGACGTGTCGAGAGCGGCCGGCCACGCCCGCCGGGATGTTTGGCCTCACTGGGCGGCAGCAGAACGTGCACGGCGCGCGAGGCTACAGCCGCCGGCGCAGGTGCGGCCACGCGGCCGCGAATCCGGTGTGCAGAGTGAGGTCGGCGACCTCGTCCACCGGCCACCAGCGCACGGCGACGCTCTCGGGGTTGGCGGGCTGCAGGGACACCTGGTGCCCGGCCCGGGCGATCACCGTGGTGTAGGACCAGCCGCCGTGCTCGTCGACCCACTCGTCCACGGGCGTGACCTGGGCGGGGTCGAGGGTGGTCTCTTCGACGGCCTCGCGCAGCGCCGCCGCGACGGCGTCCTCGTGGCTGTCCTTCGCGCCACCGGGCAGTGCCCAGGTGTCGCCCTCGTGCGTCCAGGCCGCCCGGTGCTGCAGGACCACGGCCGCGCCGTCGGTGATGAGGATGCCGGCGGCGCCGAACCGGCCCCAGTGCCGGTGGCCCCGGCTGCAGGTCACCCAGCCGTTGCCGTCACCGCTCATGAAACTGCCTTCGCCTGCCTGCGCCTGTGAGTGACGCCGACCCGCCAGGTCGCCTCTCGGCGGAAGGCCGCTCGCGGCGGCAAATGTGGGACCGGGGGCCATGAACGGGCCGGCGTCGTCATCAACGGTACAGGCCCGTCTGGTGCGTGTGCCGCTCCTCGAGTGGGTTGTGCGCAACTATCCTGGGGGTGTGGAGCAACGACCGCATCGCCCGGCGCCGTACGCGGATCTGACCGGCTTCATCGACGCCGCAGGCGGTGTGTCGCCGAGTTCGCGGGCCGAGATCGCCGCCGCGACGGCCGCCGTGCTCGTCCAGGCCGGACGGGCCGCCGACGACGACCGCTTCGTCGCCCTCGTCGACAAGGTGGGCATCGACACCCTCGCGTCGTTGTGGCGCGACAGCGACCCGGTGAGCCTGCCCGGCGCGCTGTGGGCGCTCTACCTCCTGCGGCAGTGGTCGCGGACGAGACCCGGAGCACGTCCGGCTGCTCTGGCGGGCCGGTGCGCCGCTCGCCCCGGCCGAGGCCGCTGTCGCCGGGTTCGGCGACGATGCCGATGCCGCTGCCGTCCAGCTCGGCGCCGACGCGATTCTGCGCGGGGTCTACCGCGGCGATCTCGCGGTTGCGTTCGAGCGCGCCGCCGCAGCCTTCCGGGTGCTCGGCGCGGGACGCCGCGACCGGGCCGAGGCGTTGCTCGACGACGCAGAGCGTGACCTCGAGAACTCGCTCGCGGCGCGGAACGAGCAGGTGGGCTCCGACCTGGGTGCCGCGGCCCGCCGGTGGCGCGCCGGCACGCTCGACTGACGCTCGACTCTGACGCTCGGCCATTAGCACGACCCAACGACGGATCGGGCCGTCGCCGTGCACAGCGCCGGGCGATATCCACAGCCCGGGTTCGAGGCGCACGCGCGCACCGGCGGTCGAGCACCGTGGGCGCATGGCACTCGACATCGACCGCGGCGCCGCTCCGCCGCTCCTGCGCGTCACCGGACCGGCCGACCTGGCCCGGGCGATTCCCTATCTGCTGGGCTTCCACCCGGTCCGCAGCTTCGTCGTGGTCGGGATGCGTGCCAAGCGCGTCGCAGTCACAGCGCGGATGGACCTCGACGACCTGCTCGACACCCCGGTGCTCGACGACACGCTGGCGTCGTTCGTGCTCAGCGGCGTGCAGAAGGTGGTCGGTGTCGTCTTCGACGACTCCGTGCCGCCCTGGCACGACGGGTCGTTGCCGTGGTCCGAGCTCGCTGACGACCTCCATTCCGCAGCGGGACGCCGGGGGATCGACGTCGACGAGGTGGCGCTGGTCGCCTGCGGCCGCCTGTGGTCCTACGACTGCGACAACCCGGTCTGCTGCCCGCCCGAGGGACGCCTGCTCGCGAGCGAGAGTTCGCCGATTGCAGCGACGGCTGCCTACGCCGGGCTGGTGGCGCTGCCGGGTCGCGAAGACCTCGCCGCCCAGCTCGCGCGGCGCATCGACCCCGCCGAGCTGCACGGCCTGCTCGGCGCGCTGCGGGACCGTGCGGACCGGATCCCCGACGCCGAGACCGACCACGCACGCGATGCCCGCGACCTGGTGGATGCGCGGGAGGTGATCGCGACGGCGCGCGCCTTCGACGCGCCCGGGCACGACGGCGTGCTCACCGACGCGCAGCGGCTCGATTTCGCTGTGGCGCTTCGCAGGATCCCGGTGCGCGACGCGGCGTGGCTGGCGCTGGACACCGGCGAGATCGACGGGCGCGCCCTGTGGCAGCGGCTGGCAACAAGTCTCCCGGCGCCCTATGACGCGGCGCCGTTGTTCCTGTTCGGGTGGGCGAGCTACCGCGACGGCAATGGCGCGCTGGCGCGGATCGCGGCCGAACGGGCCGTCGAGAGCGACCCGTACTACAGCGCCGCCGACCTGATCCTGGCCGCGCTCTCCCAAGGCCTCGACCCCCGCCGGCTGCCTCGTTTCACCCGGGACGACTTCACAGAGGTACTGCGCGCGGAACGACCGGCCGGGGAAGATCGGAAGCGCCCGTGAGCATGCCGTCCACCGCGGCCGCGCACGCCCGTCCCTCGGCGATCGCCCAGACCACCAGGGATGCGCCGCGGGTGGCGTCGCCGCACGAGTACACGCCCGGCGCGGTGGTCTGCCACCCGTCGTCGACAACGGCGGTGCCGCGGGCCGGGTCGGCGTCGACGCCCAGGGCCGCGAGCAGCTCGGGAACGTCGGTGCCGACGAAGCCCGCGGCGACCAGGACGAGCTGGGCGGGCAGTTCGGTCCGCGAGCCGGCGACCGGCCGGAACTCCCGGCGATCGCCGACGCGAACGATCTCGACCTGTTCGACGACGACGCCGCGGACGGCGCCCTCCTCATCAGCGACGAACTCGACGACCTCGCGCGCCCACGCCTCGTGGACCCCCTCGTCATGGGCCGGAGAGGTGCCGCGGGTGCTGGGTGCCGACGGCCAGATCGGGTTGACCAGGCCGGCGCGGGGCGCGGGCCGCGGGTTGTGGTCGAGCACGGTCACCGACCTGGCGCCCTGCCGGTTCGCCGTGCCGAGACAGTCGGCGGCCGTGTCGCCGCCGCCGATGATGATGACGTCCTTGCCCCCGGCGCCGATGTCGGGAGCCTCGATGTCGCCGGCCTGCACATGATTGCCCTGCGGGAGGTAGTGCATCGCCTGGTGCACGCCGCGCAGGCCACGGCCGGGCGTGCTCAGCTCACGGGGCGCCAGCGCCCCCACGGCGAGCACGACCGCGTCGAAGTCCGACCGCAGCCGCGCCGCGTCCTCGGGCCCGATCCGGGCGTTGACCACGAACTCCGTGCCCTCGGCGCGCATCTGGGTGAGCCTGCGGTCGATGATGTCCTTGGGCATCTTGAAATCCGGAATGCCGTACCGGAGCAGACCGCCGAGGCGGTCGTCGCGCTCGTACACGGTGACCGCGTGACCCGCGCGCGTGAGCTGCTGGGCTGCCGCCAGGCCGGCCGGTCCCGAGCCGATCACTGCGACCCGCTTGCCGGTGCGCTCGAGCGGCGGCTGCGGCAACACGATGCTCTGGTCGAAGGCCCGCTCGACGATCGAGATCTCGACCTGCTTGATCGTCACGGGGTCGGTGTTCAGCGCCAGCACGCAGGCGGCCTCGCACGGCGCGGGGCAGATCCACCCCGTGAACTCCGGGAAGTTGTTGGTCGCGTGCAGCCGCTCGCTGGCGCCGACGTAGTCGTCGCGGGCGACGAACTCGTTCCACTCGGGAATCAGGTTCCCCAGCGGGCATCCGCTGTGGCAGAACGCGACACCGCAGTCCATGCAGCGCGCCGCCTGCTCGGTGACGACCTCGTCGCGCGAGCGCAGGTAGATGGGTTTCCAGTCGTGCACCCGTTCGGCCGCCGGTCGCTTCGGCGTGTCGACGCGCTCGTACTTCAGGAAACCCTGGGGGTCGTGTGCCACCAACGGCCCTCTCGTTCTCGGCGGGGGGACTGGCTCACGAGGCGACGGTGGCTCGCGATTCGCCGCCGATGCTACCGATCGGCCCGCGCGGGACCGGACTGCGGCCGCGAGCGGCGGCGCGCGGTTCGGCGGTGGGTCAGCCGAGCCGCACGAACACGTGGTCGCTGACGTCGCGCGACAGCGCGGTGCGATCGCCGTCGGTCCACACCTCGACCCCGGCCCCCGCGGTTGTCACCCGGACCTCGTGGCCGGGGCGCAACCCGGCGTCGCTGAGCAGGTGCATCAGGGCGGCGTCGGGCTGCAACTGCTCGCTGATCCGTTCGATCGTCACCGGCTGGCCGCCGCCCGAGCCCTGCAGCGCCGCGGAGCTCAGCGTCACCAGGTCGAGATGGTCGTCGCTCGCGGCGAAGGGCACGCCGAGCTCGCCGAGCCCGGGGATCGGGTTGCCGTGCGGGCACACCAGCGGCTTGTCGAGCAGGGCCACGATCCGCCGCTCGACGGCCTCGCTCATCACGTGCTCCCACCGGCATGCCTCGATGTGCACGTCCTCCCAGTCGAGTCCGATGACGTCGACCAGCAGGCGTTCGGCCAGGCGGTGCTTGCGCATCACGCCGACGGCCTCGTGGCGACCCTTCTCGGTGAGTTCGAGGTGACGGTCGGCCTCGACGTGGACCAGACCGTCGCGCTCCATCCGGGCGACGGTCTGGCTCACCGTGGGGCCGCTCTGTCCGAGCCGTTCAGCGATCCTGGCGCGCAGAGGGACGACGCCCTCCTCCTCGAGCTCGTACACCGTCCGCAGGTACATCTCGGTGGTGTCGATGAGATCGCTGTGATGGCTCACTGTTCCACTCTATTCGCTGGACCGGATCTCGATCTGGACCGCTCGCTTCGTTCGGGTCCGTCTCGAGCTCCAAACCGCAAGCTAGCTGGCGCTCGCGCGGAGCGAATCTCTTCGCGCGAGCGCTCATCGCCGCGTGGTCGACTCGCAGACAGAGGCCGGCCCACGAGGTGCGGCCGCACCTCATGGGCCGGCTGAGCGATCTAGCTATTCGTCCAGGTAGTCGCGCAGGACCTGGGCGCGGGAGGGGTGCCGCAGCTTGGCCATCGTCTCGCGCTCGATCTGCCGGATCCGCTCGCGCGAGAGCTTGAACGCGCGACCGATCTCGTCGAGCGTTTTGGGCTGCACACCGTCGAGGCCGTAGCGCATCCGCACGACCGCTGCCTCGCGGGCCTCGAGCGTGTCGAGCACCTCGCCGAGCTGGCGGCGCATCAGGTCGGCCTCGACGGTCTCCTCGGCCTCGCTGGTGCTGCGCTTGTCGGCGATGAAGTCGCCCAGTGACGCGTCGTCGTCGGTGCCGACGGCCTGGTCGAGGCTGACCAGGTCGCGAGACAGGTCGATGAGCTCACGGACGCGCTCCTCGGTGATGTCGAGCTCGTGGCCGATCTCGGCATGGGTGGCCTCGCGGCCCAGCGTCTGGTTGAGCTCACGACGCACCCGCTGCATCTTGTTGACCTGCTCGACCAGGTGGACGGGCAGCCGGATCGTGCGCGACTGGTCGGCCATGGCGCGACTGATCGCCTGCCGGATCCACCACGTGGCGTACGTCGAGAACTTGAAGCCCTTGGTGTAGTCGAACTTCTCGACCGCTCGGATCAGGCCCAGGTTCCCCTCCTGGATCAGGTCGAGGAACGGCATGCCGTGGCCGGTGTACCGCTTGGCCAGCGACACGACCAACCGCAGATTGGCACGCAGCAGGTGATCCTTGGCGCGATCGCCGTCGGCGACCAGCAGGCGCAGATCGCGCCGCCGGGCCGGGGTGAAGCGAGTTGTTCGAGCTGAGCAGGTGGTCGGCGTAGAGGCCCGGCCTCGATGCGCTTGGAGAGATCGACCTCGTCGGCGGCACTCAGCAGCGCGACCTTGCCGATCTCGTTCAGGTAGACGCGGACCAGGTCGGCAGAGGCGGCGACCTCGTCGAGGTCGGTCGCCGATGAGCCGGCCGCCGCAGTGGCGCTGGCGGTCGTCGTCGCGGCGAGCGCCTCGGCGGCGCTCGTGTCATGCGCGGAGTCGCCCGGCTGGTCGACCACGGCGACCGCCCGACGCGAGTTGGCCGCGGCCTTGACCGCGGTGCCGACCGTGGACTCCGGCGTCGACCGCTTGGCGCGCGGCTTCGTCGCGCGCGCCGTGGCGGTGCCGCCGGCCTTCGGCGCGCGCACCGCCGTACGCGCGGCCGGCCGACCGGTCGCGCGGGCGCGGCTGGTCACGGTCTTCGGTGTTGCCTTGGATGTTGCTGTCACGATCTGTTCGACCACCCCGGATGTCGAGAACTCCCGTCACCGATGACTTCGATGACGATCTGTTTCGGGTTCACTTTTCTGAACGCGCCGGACCCCCTGTGGTGTTCCCGGGCTCTCAGAACTCCAGCAGGATCGTGATCGGCCCGTCGTTCACCAGCTCCAACGCCATGTCGGCGCCGAATCGTCCCGTCTGTACGCGTGCCCCAAGATCCGCAGGGTCGCTGACAACGGTCTCGACGAACGGCTCGGCGACGTGTCCCGGCGCGGCGGCCGTCCAGGTCGGTCGCCGGCCCTTACGGGCATCGCCGTAGAGCGTGAACTGGCTCACCACCAGGACGGCTGCCTCGTCGGGTAGATCCGCGACGCTGAGCTCGTCACGGAGCACCCGCAGGCCGTGGATCTTGCGTGCGAGCGCGGCCGCACGGGCGGCGTCGTCGTCGCGGCCGACACCGACCAGCGCCACCAGCCCGGTGCCGATCTCGGCGATGCGCGTCCCGTCCACGGTCACCGACGCCCGGCTCACCCGCTGCACGACCGCCCTCACCGGCGACACCTCGAGGAACCCGCGCCCGATCAGGTCTCGGACCACCGGCACGAGGGCGGCGACGACCGCGTCGGTTGCGCTGCCGGTCGTCACCGCGAGGACGTCCGCGAGCACGCCCAGCGGCACCTGGCCGTCGCATGCGGCGACCAGGCCCGTGATCGCATCGTCGGCGACCAGCTCCCACCGCATGCCGGTCGTCTGCCGCAGTTCGACCAGTTCGGGTTCCCAGCCGTGTGCCCCGGCCAGATCGTGCCGGCTGCGGACGAGGCCGTCGCGGCGCCGCAACCGCGTGCCGAGCAGCATCGCGTCGTCGTGGGTCGCCAGCCACCGCCGACGGTGGATCCAGGCGTCGATGTGCGCTCCGGACGGTTGCTCGATCGCCTGCGGAACGTCCTCGCACACGACCTGCGGTGCCGCGTCGTCCTGGCGCCACAGCGTCACCAGACCCATCCCGATCGCGGCGATGCCCGCACGGTCGAACCACGCCGACCACCGGTCGTAGCGCTCGCGCCACCGCTGCGTGCCGGGCACCTCACCGGCGTCGCGCAACCACATGCTCACGTACTGGCCCGGCGCGACGACCTCGCGCTGCCACACCCACGCATCGGCCGGTGCCCCATCGAGCCAGCCCGCGACGCGACCGGCCCAGTCGCCGTCGGACGGGACGATCCAGTTCGCAAGCATGGAGGCCGTGCCGCCGGCGTCGAGCAAATGCGGCACGCCGCCGATCAGCGTTGCGCTCGCGGCGTCTCCCGCCAGCCCGCTGTCGCGGTAGTCGTAGCCGCCGGTGTCGCGATCGAAGCCGGGCGAGACGACGAACGGCGGGTTCGCCACGACCAGTCCGAAGCGTTCCGCGGTCACCGGCTCGAGCAGCGAGCCGGCGCGCAGCTCCCAGGCCTGACCCGATACGTGTGCGCTGGTCGCGGCGAGCCGAAGGGCGCGTGCACTGACGTCGGTGGCGACGACCGAGTCGGCGTGGGTGCCGGCGTGCAGGGCCTGCACACCGCAACCGGTGCCGAGATCGAGGGCCCTGCCGACCCGTGCGGCGGACGGTCGCCTGGGCCAGCGTCAGCGAGGCCGCGCCGATGCCGAGCACGTGATCCGGACGTAGTGGCCCGGGACGGACGTCGGAGCCGAAGTCCGAGAACACCCACCACGGCCCGTCCGCATCGGTCGCGTACGGACGTACTTCCAGGCGCGCCCGCACCTCGTCGCCGGTGGATTCGACGAGCTCGCGCGCCGCAACCAGATCGAGCGGGCGCAGGGCGATCGCGGGCGTCGTGCTCGGACACCGACTCGCCGAGCAGGAACAACCGCACCAGCGTCGAGAGCCGCTCACCGCTCGGCAGGGCGTGCGCGACACCGGCGAGGTCACCGCCCTGGTGCGCCGCTCGTCCGACCGGCCCGAGCAGCGCGGCGACGGCGTCGACCGTGAAGTCGCCGAGCGTCTCGACGCAGCAAGGCGAGCGACACCGTGCCGAGCATGGGGGAGGTCACTCGGCCATCCTCGTACTGGGCCGGCTTAAGTGGTTCTATGGGGTTGTGCGTGGACTCGCGGTGATCAGCCGGCATTGATCACCACCGCGCCGCAGAGCAGTGGCGACGAGTACGACCTGCGGCGCAAGAAGTACGCGATCATGATGGGCACGCGCGCGCTCTGCGTGCTCCTCGCGGCGCTCACGTACCAGGTGTCGTTCGCGCTCGCGATGGTCTTCGTCGTCGCCGGAGTGCTGCTCCCGTGGTGCGCCGTCCTGATCGCCAACGACCGGCCCGCGAAGCGGCGCGCACCGGAGCTGGGCTACGTGGCGGTACCCGACCGAGCGGGCGTTGCCGCCGAGTTCCGACGACCGCATCGTCGACGGCTGAGTCGGCACGTCCGGTACCGGGCACGGCGGGCGGGTGACCTTCGCGACTGCTGCTGAGATGATGTACCGGTGAGCGAGACCGAGGTCGTCGAACGACCTCCCGAGCTCGTCCGACACCGACGACGGCGACGACGTCTTCCACTACGTCGTCAAGTCGCACATCGTCGAGAGCGCGGTGACCGGCAAGATGGTGCAGGCCATCTGCGGCGCCGTCTTCCCGGTGACCAAGACCCCGAAGCCCGGCTCGCCGGTCTGCCCGAAGTGCCAGGAGATCTACGACGCGACGTCGTGACCGGGGTCGTGACCTGGGTCGTTACTTGGGTCGTGACCTGCAGCAGGTCGTTCGGCTGCGCCGTTGCCGCTGACGCGGCGCCAGTCCTTCGGGTTCAGAACCCGCGGCTTGCGCCGCACCGACGGTTTGTACTGCTCGATCGCCGCGTTGAATTCGGCGCCGAGCAACACGCCCAGCGCCAGGACGAAGAAGAACAGCAGCGCCGCGATCGGTGCGGCGATCGTGCCGTAGGCCGCGCTGTTGTGCTCGACGATGAACGTGATGTAGGTCCGTAGGCCTGCCGAGCCGGCGAGGAACACGAGGATCGCGAGGACCGCACCGGGTACACCGCGGCGCCAGGGGAGTCGCTTCGGCGGCGCGAGGTGATAGAGCGTGGTCAGACCGACGAGGAGCAGCACGACGACGACGGGGTAGTAGCCGTTGTCGATCAACCCGCTGAGCGTGGCCCGGGTGCTCTTCGGCAGTACGCGTTTGAGCAGGGTCGGTCCGAGCACGAGCAACGGCAGCACGACGACGCCGATGGCGACCGAACCGAGGAACAGCCACAGCGCCAGCAGCCGGCTGCGCACCGCGCCGCGCAGGTCCCGCATGCCGTAGGCGATCGTGATGGTGTTGACGAATGTCGCCGTCGCCGACGATCCCGCCCACACCGCGATCAGGAATCCAAGGCTGATGATGTCGGCCCGCCCGCTGTGCAGGACGTCGTAGAGCATCGGGTGGATCACGTCGTGCACGACCTGCTTGCTGAACGCGGAGTTCAGGGTCGCCTCGATGCGCGCCTCCGTGCGGTTCACCGTCGACGAGCCGAACCACCGCGAGACGTAGCCGAGCGTCGCCACCAACGCGAGGAACAGCGACGGCAACGACAGCAGCTGCCAGAACGCGGCCTCCGCCGACAGTCCGAGCACCCGGTCCCGCCACGCCTTGGCCATGGCGCGGCGCAGCAGGACGGGCAGCAGGCGCAGCCAGTGCGCGAGGCGCACCACCGCCCGTGCCGCGACGCGCCGAACCGGGTCCACGAAGGACAAGTGTGCCCACTGCACCGCGTGCGCCCGTGTCATCCGGCTCTGCGGGAGTGTCGCCGGGCACCTCGGCGAGTCGTGTCCGAGCGATGATCACGGCCCGGTTAGGGTGGGCGACCGCGGCGTCGAACGGGCCGCTCGGAGCGCGAACATCGGGCATCACTACACCGCCGGGGGAAGACGAAAGATCGTGGCAGCACCCCGGCAGCGGCCTCAGCCTGCGCTGCGCGCCTGGCAGCGCGACGCCCTCGCGACGTACGAGGCCGACGGCCCGCGCCGCGACTTCCTGGTGACCGCGACCCCGGGCGCAGGCAAGACCGCGTTCGCGCTGACACTGGCGGCGCGCCTTCTCGACCGCCGTGCGATCGATCGCGTGATCGTGGTGGCACCGACCGACCATCTGCGCACCCAATGGGCCGATGCCGCCGACCGGATTGGTATCGGTCTCGATGCCGCGCTGTCGAACGCGACCGGACCGGTGCGCGCGGACCTGACCGGCTACGTCACCACCTACGCGCAGGTTGCGGCCAAGCCCGCCCTGCATCACGCCCGCACGATGCACAAGCGCACGCTGGTCGTCCTCGACGAGGTGCACCACGCCGGCGACGGGCTGTCGTGGGGTGACGCCGTTGCCGCTGCCTTCGACGGGGCGGCCCGCCGCGTGTGCCTCACCGGGACTCCGTTCCGCACGCGGCCCGACGAGCGGATCCCGTTCGTGCGCTACGAGCCGGACAGTGACGGCGGGCTGCGCAGCAGCGCCGACTTCAGCTACGGCTACCGCGCCGCCCTCGCCGACGGCGTCGTACGCCCGGTGGTGTTTGCGGCCTACACCGGCACGTCGCGGTGGCGAAACAGTGCGGGCGAGGTCATCGCCGCGTCGCTGACCGATGCCGGCACGCGGCGCACCGAGTCCACCGCCTGGCGCACCGCGCTCAACCCGAAGGGCCGGTGGGTGCCGCACGTCATCGCGGCGATGGACGAGCGGATCACGCACCTGCGCGCGAACGGCGTCCCTGATGCCGCCGGCCTGGTGCTGGCCAGCGATCAGGACGACGCCCGCGAGTACGCCGCGATCGTCGAGCAGGTCACCGGACACGCCCCCGTCCTGATCCTGTCCGACGACCCGAAGGCCGGGGACAAGATCGCGGCCTTCACCACCGGCGACCAGCGGATGGCGGTCTGCGTGCGCATGGTGTCCGAGGGCGTCGACGTCCCGCGCGCGGCCTGCCTGGCGTGGATGACGTCCTACCGCACGCCGCTGTTCTTCGCGCAGGGCGTGGGTCGCGTCGTGCGCGCCCGGGGCAGACACGAGACGGCAACGGTGTTCCTGCCGGCCGTGCGACCCCTGCTCGCGCTGGCCGCCGAACTCGAGGACGAGCGCAATCACGTCATCCCGCCGCCGTCGGCGGCTGATCCGGCGCTGCTCGACGTCGAACCGGTCGAGCCCTCGGAGGCCGAGGTCGACGCCTTCGAACTGGTCGATGCGGACGCCGCGTTCGCCCACGTCCTGCACGCCGGACGGGCGGTGGTCGCCACCGATCTCAGCGCCGCTGACGAGGACTTCCTCGGATTACCGGGCATCCTCTCGCCGGAACAGATGGCACAGTTGCTCGCGCGCCGCGACGAGCACGCCCGCAAGCGCGCCAGCTCGCTGCCGCCGGCCGAGCCGTCGCGCGAAGCGGTCGCGTGGCGGGCCGGCGCGCAGCTGCGCCGAGAGGTCAACCGGCTCGTGGGCGTGCTCGCCGCCCGCCAGGGAACCCCGCACGCCCAGATCCATGCGCTGCTGCGCCGTGCCGTGCCCGGCCCGGCGTCGGCGGCCGCGGGCGTCGAGGTGCTCGAGCAACGCCGAGATCAGCTGCTCGGAATGCTCGGCGGCGCGGGCGCCTGACGACGCGCACGGGAAACCGACCTGGTGTGCCGACATGTGACGCTCGCCGCCAACGCCGATAGCCGGAATCTCGACCTGGGTATCAAGCGTTGCACTCAGCGTTCATGTAACACGATTGAAAAGTTCTCTGTCGGGGTGTCGTGCAGGGCACGGACTCCGGCGGTGGTTTCGTTAGGCACCGACGGGTCGCCGCTCCGGAGCAAGCGGAGTTGCCGGCTCACGGTTCGGCGTTACCAGCCGATACGTACGGTAGGACGCGAGAGACAGAGAAGAGGTGCCGACGTGACCCCGACCATCGACGCACGTGAATTGACCGCCCTTGATCGTTGCGACCGCTGCGGCGCGCAGGCTTACGTCCGCACCGTGCTCGGGTCCGGATCGGAGCTGCTGTTCTGCAGCCACCACTGGCACCAGAACGCCGACCAGCTGCGTGAGGTTGCCGTGACGATCCAGGACGAGACGAACCGGCTCGAGGACGTGCCGCCGGTAGCCGTTTTCGACGAGCGCTGACCGCTCGTCGCATCCCGTACACAGGGCCCCGTCCGAACCGGACGGGGCCCTGTGCTGTGCTGCGAAGTTCGTCACCTTCTGCCTGGTTTAGGTTCGGCGTGCGCCGGGCAGACCATGGTCATGATGACCTTGATCGTGGTGTTCGCGGCCGTTGCTCTTGTCGTCATCGTCGGCGAGGCCGTTCGCAGCCAGTGCCGCCGCATGCTCGTCCGCCCGGTCCCCCTGGTCAGTGCCGACGAGGTGTCGGCCGACCTGCATCCGGCTCGGGCTCTCGCCGCCTGACGCGCCGCGAACACCACCGAACCCCCAACCAGCCCGACCACCCGCTACCGAACCCGACGGCGCCGCCCCGACTGGGACGGCGCCGTTGTCGTGTCCTGACTGAACCGCGGTGTCGACCGGCGCAATGAACCGCCGCCGGTTCGCGGTCGTGTCGGGAGCGTGGGTGTTGCGCGGACCGGTACATGAGACAGGATCTCCGCGCGCCGTACGCCCGGGCACTGCGGCAAGCGAGGTACGACGCGTACCCGGCTGGGCAGTACGTCGGCCAGGAATCGTTCATGACCGCCGACGAGATCCGGATGCTGGCCGCGCAGTGCGGAATCGGCGCCGGCACCGCGATCCTCGACCTGTGTTGCGGAGTCTCGGGTCCGGGCCGGCTCATCGCCGTCGAGACCGGCTGCGACTACCTCGGCGTCGACTACTCCGCGAGCGCGATCGAGATTGCCCGCGAGCGCGCCGGTGGGCTGCGCTGCCGGTTCCTCGAGGGGCGGGTGCCCCCCGTCCCCAGCGGGCCGTACGACGCCGTGCTGCTGCTCGAGACGATGCTCGCCTTTCCTGACCCCCGCCCGGTGCTTCACGGCGTCGCGCAGGCGCTGGTGCCGGGCGGGGCGTTCGGGGCCACGGTCGAGGTGGGCGCACCGTTGACCTGCGCGGAGCGGGCGCGGATGCCCGACGCCGACACCGTCCACCTCGTCGAGCTGGGCCGATTGAGCATGTTGCTGGCCGAGGCCGGCCTGTCGGTCACGTGGACGCACGAGTGCACGGCGGCGCATCACGCGGTCGCGACAGCGCTCCTCGCGGCGCTGTGCGACCGGTCGGCGGAGATCGCCCCGCACATCGGCCCGCGGGCTCTGGACGACCTACTGGCCGCGCACCGGCTTTGGGTCGACTGGCTGGGCTCCGGACGGGTGCGCAAGTACGCGCTCGTGGCCCGGAAGCAGGACACGCGCTCGGGCGAGCAGGGACTCGACCCGCGCCGCCACCACGGCGCGTAGCGGACGCCAACCGCGGTGGCGGCGGAAGGGCGACTCGAACACGGCACTGAACAGGCCGGCGAAGCAGACGGTGAGGGGCACCAGGATCGCGCACAGGAGCAGGAACAGCGCGGTGCCGGGCGCAACCCACGGGCGCACCAGCCCGTAGGAGACCGCGATCACGATCGGCCCGTGCGTGAGGTAAAGGCTGTACGACAGGGATCCCAGGCGGCGCAGCGGGCGGCTGTCGAGCAGGCGCGCGAGCGGGCGCGGGCGTCCGGTCGCAAGAGCCGCGAGCAGACACGCGACGGCCGGCGCCCAGGCAAGGTCGACCCACGCGAGATTGTCGTTGACCCATACCGAGCCGCGAGCACAAATCAGCACGACCACCGGTACCGCGCACGCCGCCGCGAACCAGGCCCAGGGCAGCGAACGAACCCGGTCGCGGGCGACGACGATCGACGACGGTGAGCACGCCGACGGCGAACAGGACCGCGAGATCCGGCGTGAACTGCAGCACCGCCTGATTCACGTCGCCCAGCTGTGGAGCGGCGGCACCGAGCACGACGACAGGGACAGCGACCATGGCGACCATGGCCGTGGCGCCGACCCGTCGGCTGATCAACAGCAGCAGGGGCAACAGCACGTACAGCTGCGCTTCGATCGCGATCGTCCAGAAAGCCCGATTGGGACTGCCGTCCGGTGCGAAATCCTGCACGAGCAGCCCGTAGGCAACGACCGATCTCGTGCCCGGCGCGGGCCGACCGGGTTGCGCCACGACGTACCAGGTCATGGCGAGGCTGAAGGCAAGTGCCGCCCAGTACGGCGGCAGGATGCGCCACGCGCGGCGGCGGGCATAGGCGGCCACCGAATCGAGACGCCATCCCGAGCGCGCAGCAGGCAGACCCAGTGAGAACCCCGACAGCGCGATGAACACGATCACGGCGAAGCGTCCGAAACTGAACACCGATTCCCAAGCCGGCGCGTGATCGGCGGGGTAGCCGGGCCACGCCCGCAGGAAGACGTGGTTCACGACGACGTACAGCGCGGCAACTCCGCGAATCCCGTCGAGGCCGGCGATGTGATCTGGACGAGGCGCTCGCACCACGACCGTGACACGGCGCGGCAGCGCGCGGCGTTCAATGATGCGCCGCGTGAGGTTGAACCGGCGCTGCAGCCGCGCCGTACTTCGCGTCGACGGTCGCTTGCTTGATGCGGACGCGTCGAAACCTGGGAGGCCCGGTTGTACTGCACCCGCGTCGAAGCCGTTGTCGGGACGTGCGCCACCGGTGTGCTTCTCCTGGCGCTGTCCTTCACGACGGGCCTGGGGCCGGCCGGGTGGATCGTCGGCGCGGTCGCCGGAGGGGGAGCCACTGCGTTGCACATCGTCGCCCGGCGGCGTAATGCGCAGGTGACGGTGGGTCCCGCCGACTGGGTCACCCTGGCCAGGGCTGTGTTGGCGGCAGGCGTGGCCGGCGTGGTCGATCAGTGCGGAAAATTCGTCGCGGCCCTCGGCGCTGATACCGCTCGCCTGCATCGCCCTCGCCCTCGACGCGGTCGACGGGCAAGTGGCCCGCCGGACGGGGACGGCATCGACGCTCGGCGCCCGGTTCGATGCGGAGGTCGATGCGTTCCTCATCCTGGCGTTGAGCGTCGAGGTGGCCCGCGACTACGGCGGGTGGGTCCTGGCCATCGGTGGCGCCCGCTACGCGTTCCTGGTCGCCGGATGGGTCCTGCGGTGGCTCGCGGCCCCGCTGCCGAGCCGGTTCTGGGGCAAGCTCGTCGCAGCGGTGCAGGGCATCGTGCTCACCGTTGCCGCGTCGGGGCTAGTGCCGCAACTCGTCGGTATGAGCGCCGTGGCCGGCGCGCTCGTCCTGCTGGCGCAGTCGTTCGGTCATGACGTGCGGTGGCTGTACCGGCGCGGAGCTCCCGCCGCAGTCCAGGCCATCGTCCGTTACGCGACCGGTTTGCTCGCCGCCGCGGTCATCTGGGCCGTTCTGGTCGCTCCGGATCGTCTCGACGAGCTGACCCCGGCGAGGTTCGCCCGGATCCCGCTCGAAGGGCTCGTCCTCGTCGTCGTTGCGCTCGTTCTCCCGCGCCGCCCGCGCCGGGCGCTCGGCGTCGTCGCAGGGGTCGCGTTCGGTCTGCTCACCGTCGTGAAGATCCTCGACATGGCCTTCAACGCGCAGCTCGACCGGCCGTTCAACCTGGTCTCGGACTGGGGCAACCTCGCCCTCGGCATCGGAGTCGTGCGTGACTCGGTCGGGGGCCGCCTCACCGACGAGTACCTGGTGCTCGCCGTGCTCGCGCTGCTCGCGCTCGTCGCAGTCGTCACCGCATCGGCCGTCCGGCTGAGCGGCGTGGCGGGACGACACCGGCTCGGCGCAGCGCGCGGCGTACTCGTGGTGAGCCTGGTCTGGGTCGCGAGTGCCGCGCTGTCACTGCAGGTCGCTCCGGGCGCATCGGTCGCGTCCCTCAGCACGGCGCAGTTGGCAGTCGCGCAGGTCGGCGACGCCGAAGCCGCCGTCCGCGACCAGCAGCACTTCGACACGACGCTGCACTCGGCCGATCCCTACGCGAAGGTCGCGAGCGACGGCCTGCTCTCAGGGCTTCGCGGTAAGGACGTGTTGTTCGTCTTCGTCGAGAGTTACGGACGGGTCGCCGTCCAGGGCTCGAGCTTCTCTGACACGGTCGACGCCGCATTGCGCAGCGACACAAGCGGATTGACCCGTGCCGGCTACACAACGCGCAGCGCATACCTGACCTCGCCCACGTTCGGCGGCATGAGCTGGATCGCACACGCCACCCTGCAGTCAGGGCTGTGGATCGACAGCCAACAGCGCTTCGACCAGTACATCAGCAGCAACCGCTTCAGTCTGACGACCGCCTTCGGCGAGGCAGGGTGGCGCACGGTCGCCGACAATCCTGCGGACAAGCACGCCTGGGGCGAGGGCCGGGCCTTCTACCACTACGACAAGATCTACTCGCGCTACAACGTCGGCTATCGGGGCCCGAGCTTCAGTTGGGCCGCCATGCCCGACCAGTACACGCTGGCCCGGTTCCAGCACCGCGAGCTCAGCCGGGCCCACGCGCCGTTGATGGCCGAGATCGACCTGGTCTCGTCGCACACTCCGTGGACGCCTCTGCCGCACATGGTGCCGTGGAACCGCGTCGGCAACGGCTCGGTGTTCGATCCGATGCCGATGCGCGGCATGTCGCCCGGCGTCGCGTGGCAGGACTCGGCCACCGTCCGCGAGCTGTACGGGCAGTCGATCCGCTACTCGATGAGCGCGCTCACCTCGTGGATCGCGCGACTGCACGACAAGAACCTCGTCGTCGTGCTGCTCGGCGATCACCAACCGGCGACTGTCGTCACCGGCTACGGCAGCACGCACGACGTGCCTATCTCGATCGTTGCGCACGACCCCGGCGTCATCGACCGGATCGCGCGATGGGGTTGGCAACGGGGTCTGGTGCCGAATTCCGCCGCACCGGTGTGGCCGATGGACGCGTTTCGCAACAAGTTCCTCGATGCATTCGACAGCGGCACCAAGACCTCGCTCCGGGCCGCACCGATGAACCACCGCGACGGTCGCCACGTGTCATCCGATGACAGCGGCGTCCCCCCAACCGGTCGGATCCGAAACGAAGGAAAGAGGCTATGGCGATGACAACGAACCTCGACAGGCGGTCTGTCATCAGGTGGGCGCTGGCTGTGGTGGCCGCAGCGGGTCTGGCCGTCGATGCGTGGGTGCACTTCGATCTCGCCTCGGCCTACGACGGCGTCAAGTCCAGCACCCTGACCCAGGGCGATCTGTTCCGAGCAGAGGGGATCGGCGCGACGATCGCCGCCGTTGCCGTGCTCGTCCGCCCGCGCCGCTATACCGCGGCGTTCGCGTTCCTCGTCGCAGCCGCGGGCACCGCCGCGGTGCTGGTGTATGCCTACGTGGACGTGGGTGCGTTCGGGCCGTTCCCGAACATGTACGACCCGATCTGGTTCACCGAGAAGACCATCAGCGTCTGGGCAGAGGGAATCGGTGCCGTGGCGGCGCTTGCGTTGTTCGTGCTGCTGCGCGCGCGAGCCCGCGCGGGGGCGACGCGGGTGCCGGTCGGCGGCGGCATGCCGTCGTCCGCCCACACCTGAGCCGATGGCGGCCGCCGGCGAACAGGCCCTGGCCTTCTGGCTGCGCGCCCCGGGAGTCGGGGAAATCCGGCCGGTGCCGATCCCCGAACCGGGTACGGACGAGGTGCTCGTGCGTACGTTGCACACCGGGATCAGCCGTGGCACCGAAACGCTGGTCTTCCGTGGCGGAGTTCCGCCGAGCGAGTACGACAGCATGCGGGCGCCGTACCAGGAAGGCACCTTCCCCGCGCCGGTGAAGTACGGCTACCTGAACGTCGGCGTCGTGGCGGACGGGCCCCAGAAGCTGCGCGGGCGCACCGTGTTCTGCCTGTACCCGCATCAGACGGCATACGTCGTCCCCGCACACGCCGTCACCGCGGTCCCCGACGACGTCCCGGCCGAACGCGCCGTGCTCGCCGGTGCCGTCGAAACCGCGGTCAACGCACTGTGGGACGCCGCGCCGCTCATCGGGGACCGCATCGCCGTCGTCGGCGCCGGCATGATCGGCTGTTGCGTGGCCCGGCTGCTCGCCGGCATCCCCGGAGTGCAGACCACCCTCGTCGATGTCGACGCCCGGCGCGGCCAGGTCGCGGCGGCGCTCGGAGTCGACTTCGCCACGGACGCGACGGCGAACGGCGAGTGCGACCTCGTCTTCCACACCAGCGGCAGCGCAGCGGGCCTGCAACGCTCGATCGAACTGCTCGCCGAGGACGCGACGGTGATCGAGCTGAGTTGGTACGGCGATCGGCAGGTGCAGCTCGGTCTGGGCGGCCGGTTCCACGCGCGCCGGCTCCACATCCGCGCGAGCCAGGTCGGTGCCGTGGCCCTGGCCCGGCGCAACCGGCGCACCCACGCGGATCGCCTGGCACTGTCCGTCGAGCTGTTGCGGGATCCGGCTTTCGACGCCCTGCTGAGCGGATCGTCCGCGTTCGCCGACCTGCCTGCCGTCATGCCCCGGCTCGCGACCGGCGAGCTGCCGGCTCTGTGCCACACCATCACTTACCAGGAGCCTGAGCTTTGATGTTCAGTGTCACGGTCCGCGATCAGGCGATGGTCGCGCACAGCCTGCGCGGCGAGATCTTCGGCCCGGCGCAACGGCTGCACGGTGCGACCTATGTCGTCGAGGTCACCTTCCGCCGCGAGTCGCTCACCGCCGACGGCATCGTCGTCGACATCGGACGGGCCCAGCAGGTGCTGCACGACGTCCTCGCCGACCTCACCTACCGCAACCTCGACGACCATCCCGACTTCACCGGCGTGAACACCACGACCGAGGTCCTGGCACGAACGATCGCCGACCGGGTTGCTGACCGGGTGCGAGCAGGCGAACTCGGCCCGGACGCGAGTGGGATGGGACTGCTCACCGTCATGCTGCGCGAGTCGCCGAACGCAGCAGCCGGATACGAACGGACGACGTGAGCCGGATGCCGCCGATCGCCGCCCGCGTCGTGCACGTCATCGTTCCCGACGCTGTGGACGATCCGCTGCGACCCAGCGGTGGCAACCGCTACGACCGCGAGGTCTGTGACGGCCTGGCCGCGGTCGGCTGGCGAGTGCACGAACACCAACTCCCCGAGGCGTGGCCCCGCACCGGACCGGCGGGGATCGCTGCGCTGACGCGGCTGCTGCTGCAGCTTCCCGACCGTGCGGTCGTGGTCGTGGACGGTCTGATCGCCGAGGCCGGCGCGCAGGTGCTGGTGCCCGCCGGCCGGCGGTTGTCGATCGTCGTACTGGTGCACTCGATGCCGAGCGCCCTGCCGGGTCTGCGCGCGGTGCTGGCCGTTGCGCGTGGCGTCATCGCCACCAGCGGTTGGTTGCGCGACCGGCTGCTCGCCTGTTTCCCGCTCGAACCGGAGAAGGTGCAGGTGGCGATACCGGGAGTGGCCGAACGTCCGCTCGCGGTCGGTTCGTGTGACGGCGGCGAACTGCTGTGCGTCGGCGCGATCGCTCCGCACAAGGGCCAGGACGTCCTGCTCGCCGCGCTGGCCGCGCTCGGCGACATCGGCTGGCGATGCCGGTGCGTCGGCAGCTTCGAACACGACCCCGGTTTCGCTGATCGGCTCCGCTCGCAGGTCGCGAGCGGGTCGATGGCGCGGCGCGTGTGCCTTGCCGGTCCGCGGACCGGACCCGACCTGGAAGCCTGTTTCGCCGCGGCGGACCTCCTGGTTCACCCTGCTCGCGAGGAGGGTTACGGCATGGTGGTGACGGAGGCTCTGGCCGCCGGCGTGCCGGTCCTCACGAGCCGCGTGGGCGGCCTGCCCGAGGCACTCGGCACCACATCCGACGGAGTCACGCCGGGGATGCTCGTGCCGCCCGGCGACCCTGCCGCGCTCGAAGGCGCGCTGCGCTCATGGCTCACCGACGCCCGGCTGCGGCACCGGCTGCGCGGTGCCGCCCGTGCCCGGCGCGCTGCGCTGCCGCGGTGGGCGACGACCGCGGCCGTGATCGACGCGACGCTGGGAGAGTTCCTGTGACCAGGGTCCGCGTGGCGCCGTCGTGGCTCGCCTTGCGCGAGCAGACCGATCACGACTGCCGTTCCGTCGCGCTCGCCGATGAGGCTCGCCGGCGGCTGCCCGCCGGCCGTCCGATCGCGATCCACGATCTCGCCTGCGGCACCGGCGCGATGATGCGGTGGCTCGCGCCGCGGCTGCCCGGTCCGCAGCACTGGGTCGTCCACGACGTCGATGCCGATCTGCTCGCCAGGGTGGTGGCGGCACCTGCGCCGCTCGCCGCGGATGGCTCACCGGTCGCCATCGAGGCCCGCCGCTCGGACGTGACGAGGTTGAACGATGACGGGTGTGCCGACGCCGACGTGATCACCTGCTCGGCACTGCTCGACCTGCTGACCTCGACCGAACTCGAACGGCTCGTCGCCACGTGCGCCGCGCCCGGCTGCGCCGTGCTCATCACCACCACCGTGACCGGTGTCGTCGAGCTGCGGCCACGGCACCGTCTCGACGTGGCCATCGCGGCCGCGTTCAACGCACATCAGCGCCGGACCCTCGGTGGGCGGACGTTGCTGGGGCCGGACGCCGCCACCACCTCGGCCAGGATGTTCGCCGAGCTCGGACGCCGCGTCGTCACGCGGTCGACGCCCTGGCGGCTGGACGCGAGCACGACCGACCTGGCTGGTGCGTGGCTCACCGGCCGGCTCGACGCCGCCCGCGAGCAGGAGCCCCGGTGGGGTGCCGCATTGGACGACTACGCAGCGCAGCGGCGCGCGGAGCTTGCTCAGGGACGTCTCCGGATCCTCGTCCACCACCGCGATCTGCTCGTCACAGCTGTCACGGCGCGATGAACCACCGACCGGTCGTCGTCGTACCCCTGGTCGAGCAACCAGTCGGCGGGGGAGGGTGACGGTGACACCTCGAGGGTGGGCCTACGTGCGAGTCGCCGGTGCCGGCCTGATCGTGGCTGCCGTCGCCGTGCGGCTCGGGGCCGGCCCGTTCCTGGCCGGGATCCGGTCGATCAGCGTCAGCGCCCTCGTAGGAGCAGTTGCCATCGGAGTCGCGACGACGGCGTGCTCGGCGAGGCGCTGGCAGTTGATCGCGCGCCGCCTCGGCGTTCCCCTCACGTTTCGCTCCGCGCTGCTCGGCTACTACCGATCGCTGTTTCTGAACAGCACCCTTCCGGGCGGCGTGATCGGTGATCTGCACCGGGGCGTGCGGCACGGCCGCCGCACCGGCGACCCCGGCCGCGGCCTGCGGGCCGTCGCGTGGGAGCGCGGCGCCGGGCAGGTGGTGCAGCTGGCGGTGGTCGTCGTCGCCCTCGCCCTGCTCCCGTCTCCGGTGCGTCCCGCCGCGCAGCTTGGCGTCGCGATCACCGTCACGGTCGCGTGCGCGTCGATCATGACCGCGCGCGCGCTGCCTCGATCGCGGTTGCCACGCGTGGTGCGCGCGTGGCGAGGTGCCGTGTGCCGGAAGCCGGAACGCCGTGGCCGCGCGCGAGGTGTGGCCGACGGTGGTCGCCACGTCGATCGCCGGCTTCGCCGGACACGTGGCAACGTTCGTGATCGCCGCCCGCGCCGTCGGGACGACCGCGTCGACATGGCAGCTGGCTCCGCTGGCGATGTTCGTGCTCGCGGTGGCGGCAGTGCCGACGAACATCGGCGGCTGGGGGCCACGTGAGGGCGCGGCCGCGTGGGCATTCGCCGCGGCCGGGATGTCGGGAGCGCAGGGTGTTGCCGTCGGCACCGCCTACGGGGTGCTGGCGGCGGCTGCGAGCCTGCCGGGCGCGATCGTGCTCATCGCCGGCTGGTCGGCACGCCGTCCGCCGGTCGGCGTCGACGGCCGGGCGAGCGCACCTCCCGCCGCGCCGGCGCGGGTGTTGGTGGGCGCAGGGAGCCGATCCCGTGGCTGACCGTCCGTACACCGTGCTCAGTTGCAGCGTCTCGCTCGACGGCTACCTCGACAGCCCGACGACGAGCCGATTGCGGCTGTCGAACGACGCCGACTTCGATCGGGTCGATGCGGTCAGGTCCGGCTGCGACGCGATCCTCGTCGGCGCGAACACGATCCGCAACGACAACCCGCGACTGCTGATCCGCGCGGCCCGCCGCCGGCGGGAGCGGGTCCTGCAGGGCTGGGCACCGCACCCGCTGAAGGTGACGGTGACCAAGCGGGGTGAGCTCGATCCCCGTTCCGCGTTCTTCGCCTCGGGCGAGGCCGAGAAACTCGTCTACTGCCCGACGCCGGTGCGCGACGACGTGCGCCGGCGACTCGGCCATGTCGCGACCGTCGTTGATGCGGGCGGCCCGCTCGACCTGCGCCAGGTGTGCCGCGACCTGTCCGACCGCGGCGTGCAGCGCCTCATGGTCGAGGGAGGCAACACCGTCCACACCCAGTTCCTGACCGCCGATCTCGCCGACCAGCTCGACCTCGTCGTCGCACCGCTGTTCGTCGGGGACTCGCGCGCGCACCGCTTCGTCGGCGACGGTGATTTCCCGTGGTGTCCTGGGCGTCGTGCGCCGCTGGCCGAGGTACGCCGGATCGGTGACGTCGTACTTCTGCGTTATGCGCTCTCGTCCCGCTTCGAGGCGGGTGCTGAATGACGTCGTTCGGAGGCCGCCGCGTCGGTGCGCTCCCAGGTTCCGCTGCCGCTGCGGTTCGCCGACGGTTACACGACCGACGCGACCCTGTTCACGTTCACCGGCCTCGCCGATCACGGCGAGCACGTGGCGATCGCACTCGGGGATCGGACCGACCCGGCGACGCCCCGGTCGAACACCCCGCTCGTGCGGCTGCACAGCGAATGCCTGACCGGGGACGTACTGGGCAGCCAGCGCTGCGACTGCGGCGCACAGCTGCGCGAAGCGGTGGAACGCATCGCCGGCACCGGCGGCTACCTGCTCTACCTGCGCCAGGAAGGGCGCGGCATCGGCCTCTACGCCAAGATCGACGCCTACGCGCTGCAGGACAACGGCCTCGACACCTACGAGGCCAACGTCGCCCTGGGCCACGGCGAGGACGAGCGGGACTACACCGTCGCAGCGCAGATGCTCACCGCTCTCCGCGCGCCCACGATCCGCCTGCTCAGCAACAACACCGACAAGGCGCGTCAGCTGCGCCGGTGCAACATCACCGTCGAGGAGCAGTTGCCGACGGGCGTGCACCTGTCAGCGGCCAACGTCCGCTACCTGGCGGCCAAGGCGCGCCGCGGCGACCTCCTCCGCCTGCCCGGCCTCACTCAGTCCAGGTGTTAGGCGGCTTCGCCGCCTGCAACCTCTCCCTCGCTCGGCCGGAGAGCAAGCTCTCCGCCTCGCTCAGTCGAGGTAGTCGCGCAGCACCTGCGACCGGGACGGGTGACGGAGCTTGCTCATCGTCTTCGACTCGATCTGGCGGATCCGCTCGCGGGTGACGCCGTAGACCTGGCCGATCTCGTCCAGGGTGCGCGGCTGGCCGTCGGTCAGCCCGAAGCGCAGCTTGACCACGCCGGCCTCGCGCTCGGACAGCGTCTGCAGCACCGACTGCAACTGGTCCTGCAGCAGCGTGAACGACACGGCGTCGACGGCGACCACCGCTTCGGAGTCCTCGATGAAGTCGCCGAGCTGGCTGTCGCCCTCGTCACCGATGGTCTGGTCGAGGCTGATCGGCTCGCGGGCGTACTGCTGGATCTCGAGCACCTTGTCGGGCGTGATGTCCATTTCCTTGGCGAGTTCTTCGGGCGTGGGCTCGCGGCCCAGATCCTGCAGCAACTCGCGCTGGATGCGGCCGAGCTTGTTGATGACCTCGACCATGTGCACGGGAATGCGGATCGTGCGAGCCTGGTCGGCCATCGCCCTGGTGATCGCCTGCCGGATCCACCACGTGGCGTAGGTCGAGAACTTGTAGCCCTTGGTGTAGTCGAACTTCTCGACCGCACGGATCAGGCCCAGGTTGCCTTCCTGGATGAGATCGAGGAAGGCCATGCCGCGGCCGGTGTAGCGCTTGGCGAGCGACACGACCAGCCGCAGGTTCGCCTCGAGCAGGTGGTTCTTCGCGCGCTCGCCGTCGCGCACGATCCAGCGCAGGTCACGGCGCATCTGCAGCGCGAGCTTCTCATTGGCCTCCTCGGCCTGGCGCAGCCGCTCGGCGCCGTACAGGCCTGCCTCGATGCGCTTGGCGAGGTCGACCTCCTCCTCGGCGTTGAGCAGCGCGACCTTGCCGATCTGCTTCAGATAGGCGCGCACCGAGTCGGCCGAGGCCGTCATCTCGGCGTCCTTGCGCGCCTGGCGCAGCGCCTCGGACTCCTCTTCGTCGTCCCAGGTGAACTCGCTCGACTCCTCGCCTTCGGGCGTGACGTCGGCGTCGGTCGGTTCGGCCTCTTCGTCGCCCTGGGCGACCGCGCCGGCGGCAGCGGTCTCGACCTTGCCGTCGGCGGCCTTGGCAGCCGACTTGGTCGCGCCCTTGGTCGCCGTCTTCTTCGCCGGCGCCTTGGCGGGATCCTTCACGGCGTGCTTCACGGCGGCCGTCTTGGCAGCGTCCTTGGTGGGCGCCTTCTTCGCGGGTGCCTTCTTCGCTGGTGCCTTCACGGTCGCGGTCGACCGTTTGGTCGCGCTGGCCGCGGCAACGGTCGCGGCGCCCGTCGGCGCAGCGTCGGCGGAAACTTCGTCAGCTTTCTGGCTGGATACCACTGGTGACCTTTCACCACAGGCGCTCACGGACGCACGGCGTCCGGACGCGATAAGGATCTCCGCGTATCGCGGCTGGCAGGCGCGGTGGGAAGCAGGCCGTCTGTTGGTCGGCTCAGAGTTCGAGTCCAGTACGTGCGCAGTCCCGTCGTCACATTGTACTGCGGCCGGGGTGATCCGCAGTTCGGATCTCCCTCCAGCGCTCGCGTGTCGGCTTTCCGCAGCCGGAATCAGCCTCTATTCGCCGTGTTTCTCGGCGGCGGCGATGGCCGCGCCGACGATGCCGGCGTCGTTGAGCAGCTCGGCGGGCTTGACCGGCGCGTGCAGATCGAGGCGAGGCACCCACTTGTCGGCGTCCTTGCTGACTCCGCCGCCGACGACGAACAGGTCGGGGGTGAACAGCCGCTCGACGTGGGACATGTAGCGCTGCACGCGCTTGGCCCACTCGCGGTAGGACATCTTGTGTTCCTCACGCACCGAGGCCGCAGCGCGCTTCTCGGCGTCATGACCGTCCAGTTCCAGATGGCCGAGTTCGGTGTTCGGCACGAGCGTGCCGTTGTAGATCAGGGCGCTGCCGATGCCGGTGCCGAAGGTGAGCAGGAGTACGACACCCGAAACGCCCCGTGCGGCGCCGAACCGCGCCTCGGCGATGCCGGCCGCGTCCGCGTCGTTCAGTACGTACACATCGGTCGCCGAGCCGGTGGCCTTCGTGAAGCACTTGTCGACGTCCGTACCGATCCAGCTCGGGTCGACGTTGGCCGCCGACCGCGCGACGCCGTGCTGGATGACGGCGGGGAAGGTGGCCCCGACCGGCCCGTGCCAACCTGCGTCGGACACCAGCTTGGCGACGACGTCGGCGACCGCGTCCGGCGTGGACGGGCGTGGCGTGAGGATCCGGATGCGCTTGGTCAGCAGCTTGCCGGTGGTGGTGTCGACGATCGCGCCCTTGATCCCGGTGCCGCCGATGTCGATGCCGAACGCCCTACCCGTGGCATTGCCCGTCGAGTCGCCAGCGCCCGCATCAGTCATGTCGAAGACCATAGCGTCGTGTGGTGCGATGGGAGAGTGAACGATCGCGCGGCCGCACCGGTCGAGGCCGGCGAGCTGGCCCGGTTCGCCGTCGAGTTGGCCGACGGCGCCGGCGACGTCGTGCGTCGCGGGATGGACCCCGCCGTCGTCACCTCGTCCAAGAGCACCAGCACCGATCTCGTCACCGAGGTCGACCGCGCCAGCGAGCGCTGGCTCGTCGAGCGCATCAGCGCCGGCCGTCCTGACGATGCGATCCTCGGTGAGGAGGGCGGCGAGCGTCGCGGCACGTCCGGCGTGCGCTGGCTCGTCGATCCCATCGACGGCACGGTGAACTTCGTGCTCGGGATCCCGGCGTTCGCGGTGTCTGTCGCCGCCGAGGTGGACGGCGCGGTGGTCGCCGGTGCGGTGTGCAACCCGGTCACGCGCGAGATGTTCCACGCGACCCGCGGCGGCGGTGCCTGGCTCGGCCGGCACCGGCTGGACGGACCGCGGTCCGTGCCGCTCGACCGGGCGGTGGTCGGCACGGGCTTCGGTTACGACCGCGAGCGCCGCGAGCGGCAGGGACGGGTCGCGGCGCACCTGCTGCCACTCGTTGCGGACCTGCGGCGTATCGGCTCGGCCGCGCTCGACCTGTGCTCGGTCGCCTCCGGACGCCTGGATGCCTACTTCGAGGCGGGCCTCAACCCGTGGGACCACGCCGCGGGGGTGCTGATCGCCCAGGAGGCGGGGTGCGAGGTCAGCGGCCTGCACGGGAGGGTTGCCGGCGACCGGTTCGTCGGTGCGGCGGGACCCGACCTCGCCGAGGACTTCTTCGCGTTGCTCGAACGTCTCGGCGCCGACACCGTGCTCTGACGGGCAGCCGGGTGCGGGGTCAGCAGCCTGTATTCGATTTCGGTTGTGCGCGCACCTTGCCGTAGGTCACGTGATCGGACCGCATCTCCCGGCGCACCGCCTTGACGGGGGCGAGTTGCTTGTACTTGGTCCCGAGCGACACCGTGACCGTGCGGCTCGATGCGTCGGTCGCCTTCAGCACCGAATGTGGCACGTAGTAGTGCAGCAAGGTCGCGCCCGCGAGCGCACCGGGTCCGTACCGGATCTCGGCAACACCTGCGATCGCGCCGTGGCCGCCGTAGGTCGCGGAGTCGTTGCGGGCATCGGTCACCGTGAACCCGTGCTTGACCAGCGCCTTCTTCACGTCGCCGGCGAGCCCCTTGCGGTTCGTCGAGTTGAGCACCAGCACCGACACCTTGCGCTCGTGCGGGACGACCCTGACCGACGACGCGGGCGCGGCCGACGTCGACCGGCACGATGGAGTCTTCGGGCTCGCGCTGTCGGAGCGGTGGATCACCCGGAACCAGACGATCGCCGTGAGCAGACACAACGCGCCGATGAACGCAAGGGCAGGCAAGGGCCGCCGACGTTCCGGAGCGGTCATCGTGTCTTCCCTGCCTGGCACCTCGAGCGGCCCGGGAACCCCCCGGTTTACCGGCGTCAGCCTAGGCCAAGCACAGCCCGGGAATGCGGATCGCCGCCCCGCGGTTCGTGTGAAATCGGTGCGCGGTACCGTTCCGCGTTCGAGGGCTTAACGGCGGAGGACCAGATCACACAAGATTCGTGGCGCGCACGGGCACAAAATGCCGGTCCCGTGCGTTGCACGCGCCGAGCGCACCTTCGTGAAGCAACACGACTCGCTGCGACCACCGAGCCCGTCCCTTACGACCCAGCAGACCCACGAGTACCCAAGACCAATCCCATGGGGGAGTGACAATAGATGGCCACCGACTACGACGCACCGCGTCGCGGTGAAGTCGACGAGATGGGCGAGGACTCGCTCGAAGAGCTGAAGGCTCGCCGAGCTGAGGCGCAGTCCGGCTCGATCGACGTGGACGAAACCGAACTCAACGAATCGCTCGAACTGCCCGGCGCAGACCTCTCGAGCATGTCCGGCGAAGAACTGACCGTGCGCGTCCTGCCCAAGCAGGACGACGAATTCACCTGTGCCAGCTGCTTCCTGGTGCACCACCGCAGCCGCCTGGCCCGCCGGAAGAACGGCCAGCCCATCTGCCGCGACTGCGCTTGCATCTGATCCGCCGGGGTTCGACTCTTCATCTGATCCGCCGGGGTTCGACCTGGTCTCCCCCGCTCGCTCCGCTCGGGGGGATCCTGCGGCCGAAGTCGCAAGCTCGCTGGCGCTCGCGCGATCGGCGGGGTCGGGGCCAACCCGTCGTCGCTGACGCTCCTTTGGGGTTGCCCCTCCCGTCGTGGTCGTCTTCAAAGCAGGTGCCAATGACTCCCAGCGCGGGCGGATGAAGCTACAAACTCGCTCGTAAACCGGCGCCGCCGTCGATGGTCAGGGTTTGGCCGGTGATCCAGGCGGCGTCGGCGGAGGCCAGGAAGGCGACGGCTGCTCCGATGTCCTCGGGTTCGCCGAGGCGGCCCAGGGGATAGGCGGCGGCGGCCTTCGCCTCGTCCTCGGCGTAGAGCGCCTGGGCGAAGCGTGTCTTGACCACCGCCGGGGCCACCGCATTGACCCGCACCTTCGGCGCGAGTTCCGCGGCCAGCTGCACCGTCAATCCGATGAGCGCGGCCTTGCTCACGCCGTAGTAGGCGATGCCGGGCGCGGGATGCTGACCGGCCACCGAGGCCATGTTCACGATCGCGCCGGGTGAGTCGTCACCCAGACCGTGCTCGAGCGCGAGTCGCGTCCACGACAGCGCGGCGAGCACGTTCACGTCCATGATCTTGCGGGCGACGCCGTCGTCGAGCTCGGTGAGCCGTCCGTATGCGGGGTTGATCCCGGTGTTGTTGACCAGGACGTCGAGCCGGCCGAACTCGCGTTGGACCAGCTCGAGGGCTTCGCGCTGGTGATCCGGGTCGTCGGCGCGACCGGCGATCGCGAGCGCGACCTCGTGGCCGCCGAGCGAGGCGGCAGCCTCCTGCAACGGCTCGGGCTTGCGCGCGGTGATTGCGACCCGGCCGCCCTCGGCGACGATGCGGGCCGCCACCGCCAGACCGATGCCACGACTGGCGCCGGTTACCAGCGCCGTCTTCCCGGCGAATCGCGGACGACCGGTGTCAGGGATGTCGGTCATCGGACCGCTCGCGAGCCACTCATGGCCGCAGCGTAGCGAGCAGCGCTCAGGCTGCGGCGCGGACGATGTCCACCACGCGCTGCGGGTGGCGGCTCGAGACCACCCAGTACGGCGTCGGGTCGTCCGGGTCGTCGAGCCACAGCTGCACGCCGGGCCCCACCCATGGCCGGATCGACACGAAGGCGGCCGGGTCGCCCTCGCGCCCGACCACGCGTTTGAGTGTGAGCGCGTCGAGAGCAATGGCACCGCTGATGTCCGAGAGCGGGACGTGCGCGCCGCGGATGCGCACCTCGCCGTCGCTGATCTCGAGCGCGCCCCGGCCGAGTGACCACACGATCACCACGGACAACGGCAACAGGATGCCGAAGGACAGATAGTCGGTCAGCGCGAGCGAGCTGATGTGGAACTCCGCGGCGAGCAGGCCCGCCACGAACATCGCCACCGCGTACCACCACCACGGCGGGCGTAGCACCTCTCGGTACTGCACCGCGTGCGAGGCGTCGCTGCTGGCGGTCACGCATCGAGGGTAGCGTTGCCGCCCGTGGAGCCCGTGCTCGTCAAGCGTCTCGACGCCGACCTGCCGCTACCGGTGTACGCGCTTCCCGGCGACGCCGGCGCCGACATCGTCGCCGCGCAGAACATCACGCTCGAGCCGGGGGAGCGCGCCGTGTTGCCGACCGGCATCGCGATCGCCGTCCCCGACGGGTACGCCGCCTTCGTGCACCCTCGTTCGGGTCTCGCCGCTCGCGCCGGGCTCGGCCTGGTCAACGCGCCGGGCACGATCGACTCCGGCTACCGCGGCGAGATCAAGGTCATCGTCATCAATCACGATCGAAAGGCCGCGCTTCGGCTCAGCCGGGGCGAGCGCATCGCCCAGCTGGTCTTCCAGCGTGTCGAGACAGCACGCTTCGTCGAGGTGGACGAGCTCCCCGCGTCGGTCCGCGGCGCGGGCGGGCACGGGTCGACAGGCGGCGCGGCCGCGTTGAGTGCGGCCCCGACCGGCTCAGCGGGATCGTTGACGGACGAGCGCGTGATGGAGGAACGGCACTAGTGGCATTCGGACGCAAGAAGGACGCGGGCTCGAAGGCGCCCAGGCGCAACGAGCGGGCGAAGCTGGACGCCACGCCGCCGTGGGAGACCCGTATCCGCGAGGAGCCGGCGGCGACCACGGGGCCGTTCGATGAACGCGACGCCCCGGCTGACGACATCCCACGTGCCGACCTGGGCGCCCTGCGGATCCCGGTCGGGGCCGGGCTCGACCTGCAGGTCGAGGTCGACGAGCAGCAGCAGGTGATCTCGGCGACACTCGGGTCACAGGCCGGCACGATGCAGGTCGGGTTGTTCGCCGCCCCCCGCAACGAAGGCATCTGGGACGAGGTGCGTGCCGAGATCCGCGACTCGATCGCGGAGCAACGCGGCAAGCCGACCGAACGCGAGGGCGGCCCGTTCGGCACCGAGCTCGTCGCGACGCTGCCCGCGCCGGGTGGATCTCGCACGCCGGTGCGCTTCATCGGCGTGGACGGCCCGCGTTGGTTCCTGAGGGCGATGCTCGTCGGGCCGGCGGCCGACCCCGGCCACGCCGAGGTGTTCGAGGAGACGTTCCGCCAGATCGTCGTCGTGCGCGGCACCAGCCCGCTCCCGGTCCGTGACCCGGTGCCGCTCACCCTGCCCAGCGACGCGGTCGCCGGCGACGCCGAGCGGACCGGCGAAGAAGCCGGGGACGCGGCCGGGGACGGAACCGGCTGACGCGGTTACCCTTGACCTGTGGGTAAAGGCCTTTCGCTGCGGCACCGACTGACGGCAAGCGCGCACCGCCTCGACGCCGCCGAGCTGGAGGCCGACGTCGAAAAGATGCCGTGCGCCAAGGTGCGCGACATCACGGCAGGCGAGAACGCGGTGGTCGGCGGCCGCGTGCGCTCGGTGCGGTTCACCCCCACGGCCAACGTGCCGATGCTCGAGGCCGAGCTGTACGACGGCTCCGACACGCTGCATCTGGTCTGGCTGGGCCGCCGCCGCATTGCGGGCATCGAGCCCGGCCGCAAGCTGTTGGCGCGCGGCCGCGTCGGCACCCACAACGGCCATCCGGCGATCTACAACCCCTGGTACGAGCTCAAGTGAGCGGCGGGCAGTGAAGTCAGTGCCGAAGGACGGAACTGATCTTCGCGAGACCTACCGTAAGCAGCTGCGCGACAGCATCGGCGGCTGGACGGGCACCGCGATCACCGCACTGCCGACCGTCGTCTTCGTCATCGTCAACACTGCGACGACCTTGCGTGCGGCGATAATCAGCGCGGTCGCGACCGGGCTGGCCCTCGCCGGGTATCGCCTGGCGCGCAAGCAATCGACGCAGCAGGCGATCTCCGGTCTGTTCGGTGTGGTGATCGCCGCGGTCATCGCCGCGCGCACGGGTCAGGCGCGGGGCTATTTCCTGCTCGGAATCTGGACGAGCTTCCTCTACGCCGTGCCGTTCGCGATCTCGGCAGTGGTGCGCCGGCCGCTGGTCGGATTGCTGTGGGAGTTCCTCGACCCCTCGCCGCCCGACCCCGTCGATCCGCAGCGGCCGTGGTACCGGCGCAAGGCGCTGCTGCGCGCCTACACCGTGGCGACGCTGATCGGCACCGCACTGTTCCTCGCCCGCGGCGTCGTGCAGGCGACGCTCTACCACGACAACGCCACCGGCTGGCTGGCCTTCGCCCGGGTCGCCATGGGCTACCCGCTCTACATCGCCGCCGTCGGCGCGGGCTACTGGATCGTGCGCCGGGTGCGCCACCAGCTGCCTGCGCACATCCAGGACGATCTCGCCGGGCCTCAGCCTCGCCCGGCGGCGACGTCGGGCGTCGTCCCCGAGCCGAGTGCGGAGCCGGGTGTAGGTCCGGTTGTCGACCCGGGTCCCTCAGCCGATGACGGCGCTGCGGATCGCCGCTTCGGCCTCGGGTAACGCGACGAACAGCAGTTCGTCGCCCGACTCGAGCGGTTCCTCCGGCGTCGGCGTGATCACCCGCTGGCCCCGAATGATCGCCACGAGCGCGGCGTCCTTCGGCAGGTCGAGGTCGCGCATGCACTGACCGGCAACCGGCGCGCTCTCGGGCAGGGTGACCTCGAGCAGGTTCGCCTGCCCGTCGCGCAGCCCGAACAGCCGCACCAGGTCGCCGACCTCGACGGCCTCCTCGACGAGCGCCGCCATGACCCGCGGCGTCGAGACCGCGTGATCCACGCCCCACGCCTCGGTGAAGAGCCACTCGTTGGACGGATGGTTGATACGCGCCACGACCCGCTTGACCGAGAACTCGGTCTTCGCGAGCAGCGACACGACGAGGTTGACCTTGTCATCGCCCGTGGCGCCGATCATCACGTCGAAGTCCTCGAGCGAGGCGTCTTCGAGGTTCACCAGTTCGCAGGCGTCGCCGAGCAGCCACGTGGCGCCGGGGATCCGATCCGGGGTGATCTTCGCCGAGTCGCGGTCGATGAGCAGCACGTCGTGGTTGTTCTGCAGCAGTTCGCGGGCGAGCGAGCGCCCGACGGCCCCGGCGCCGGCGATGGCCACCTTCATTCCGCACCTACCTCGGGAGCCCGGGTCGCGACGGCGCGCACCCGCTTCACGTTGTCCTCGGGAGTCAGCACGTGCACGGAGTCGCCGGCCTGGATCACCGTGTCGGGCTTGGCGAGCTGGCCCACGCCGAATCGGGTGAGCAGCCCGATCCGGGAGCCGACCGCCGTCTCGAAGTCGGCGAGCGTGCGGCCCACCCAGGCCTCGTCCGGCGTCACGTGCAGCATCGCCACCGCACCCGACGGATCGCGCCACGCCTCGGCCGTCATCTCGCCGAGCACGCTCTTGAGCAGTCGACTCGCCGTCCACGGGACCGTCGCGACGGTCGGGATGCCGAGCCGCTCGTAGACCTCGGCGCGTTTAGGGTCGTAGATGCGGGCGACGACGCGCGACACGTTGAACGTCTCCCGGGCGACGCGAGCGGCGATGATGTTCGAGTTGTCGCCGCTGCTCACCGCGGCGAACGCGTCGGCCTCCTCGACGCCGGCTTCGATGAGGGTCTCGCGGTCGAACCCGACACCCCTGACGGTCTTGCCGGCGAAGTCGTCGCCGAGCCTGCGGAACGCGTGCGGGTCCTGGTCGATGACCGCGACGCTCTGCTCGCGGCGCACCAACTGCAGGGCGAGGGACGAGCCGACACGCCCGCACCCCATGATCACGATGTGCACGCGGCACAGCTCCTCTCCCCGCACGATTCGTGCGGTCGCATCCGGCCCACCGGCAACGCGGCTTGCGAGCGGGACGCTACACAAGCCGGGCAGGCAGGCAAATGCTGTGCTCCGTCTCCACCGCGCCACCGCGCCTGCGTATTGTCCCGCTCGTGGCTCTAATACCGCGAGTGCTGAAGCGGGTCATCATCGGCAGCCCGATGTCATCGGAGGCTGCCGGCCACACCCTGCTCGCCAAGCGGTTGGCGCTGCCGATCTTCGCCAGCGACGCGCTGTCGAGCGTCGCATACGCCACGCAGGAGATCCTCCTCGTGCTCACGGTCGGCGGCGTCGCCTACCTCTACCTCGCACCGTGGATCGCGCTCGCGGTGGTCGTCCTCATGGCCACCGTCGTCGCGTCCTACCGCCAGCTGGTGCGCGCCTATCCGACCGGCGGCGGCGACTACGAGGTCGCCAGTAAGAACATCGGCCGCGCCGCGGGCGTCGTGGTCGCGAGCGCGCTGCTCGTCGACTACGTCATGACCGTCGCGGTGTCGGTGTCCTCCGGCGTCGACAACATCATCTCCGCGCTGCCCTCACTGCACCACGCGCGCGTATGGATGGCCGTCGGGTTCGTCATCGTGCTGACAGCGGTGAACCTGCGCGGCCTGCGCGAGGCGGGGCTGGCGTTCGCGGCACCGACCTACCTGTTCGCGGCCGGCGTCTTCATCATGATCGCGACCGGCCTGTTCCGCGTCATCGCGGGCGACGCGCCGGTGGCCGAGAGCGCGCACTTCCACGTCCAGCCGCACTCCGGGTACGGGAACCTGAGCTTCCTCGCGCTGATGTTCTTCGCGCTGCGCGCGTTCTCGTCCGGCTGCACGGCGCTGACCGGGGTCGAGGCGATCGCCAATGGAGTCCCTGCGTTCAAGCCGCCGAAGGCGCGCAACGCGCAGGTGACCCTGCTGCTGATGGGCACGATCGCCGTCACCATGTTCGTCGGCATCACGATGCTCGCGCTCCTGGCGAAGGTGCACATCACCGATCCGACGTCGACGACCTGCAGTTTCGCGCATCCCCTCCCCGGATGTGGGCACATCCCGCAGCGCACGGTGATCGCCCAGGTCGCGGCCGCGGTGTTCGGTGGCCCGCATTCGATCGGGTTCTTCTACGTGCAGGCGACGACGGCGCTCATCCTGGTGCTCGCCGCGAACACCGCCTTCAACGGCTTCCCGCTGCTCGGCGCCATCCTCGCCCGCGACAAGAACCTGCCCCGCCAGCTGAACAACCGCGGCGACCGGCTGTCCTACAGCAACGGGATCATCATGCTCGCGATCGTCGCGGCAGGCCTGATCGCGATCTACAAGGCCGACGTCACCAGACTGATCCAGCTGTACATCATCGGCGTGTTCACCTCGTTCACGCTCGGGCAGAGCGGCATGGTGCGGCACTGGAACCGCAATCTGCGCACCGAGACCGACCAGTCCGAACGACGCCGCATGATGCGCTCGCGGGTGATCAACGGCTTCGGCGCGAGCCTGTCCGGCGTCGTCCTCGTCATCGTCATCGTCACGAAGTTCACCAAGGGCGCCTACCTGGTGCTGATCGCCATGCCGATCCTCTACGCGATCATGCGGGCGATCAACAAGCACTACCAGCGGGTGGCCGACGAACTCGCCAGCGACGACGACGCCGGCCTGCAACTTCCCGCGCGCAACCACGTCGTCGTACTGGTCTCGAAGCTGCACAAGCCGACGTTGCGCGCTCTCGCGTTCGCGAAGGCGACACGTCCCGACACGTTGACCGCGCTCACCGTCAACGTGGACAAGGAAGAGACCCGCGCGCTGATGGCCGAGTGGGAACGCCACGACCTGCCTGTACCGCTCACCGTCCTCGAGTCGCCCTACCGCGAGGTGACCCGGCCGATCCTCGGGTACATCAAGTCGCTGCGCGAAGACCGGCCGCGCGACGTCGTCAGCGTCTTCATCCCCGAGTACGTCGTCGGCCACTGGTGGGAGCAGTTGCTCCACAACCAGTCGGCGCTGCGGCTCAAGGGCCGGTTGCTGTTCCAGCAGGGCGTGATGGTGACCAGCGTCCCGTGGCAGCTCGACTCGAGTTCGGCCGCCCAGCAACGCGCCCTGACGGGCGTGGACGGGCCGGCAGCCGTGTCGCGGCACAAGGTCGGGGCCGGTCCGGGCACGGGTGACTGACGACTGGACGGGCCGCCGGCTCGACCTCGACGTCGGGTCCGTCGCACAGGGAGGGTCCTGCGTCGCGCGCGAGGAGGGCCGGGTGATCTTCGTCCGGCACGCCCTGCCCGGCGAGCGGGTGCGTGCCGTGGTCACCGAGGACCGGGGCTCGCATCTGTTCGCCGACGCGACGGACGTGCTCGCACCGTCCGCCGACCGCGTCCCGGCGCCGTGCCCGCACGCCGGGCCGGGCCGGTGCGGCGGCTGCGACTGGCAGCACGCCGACGGCGAGGCGCAGCGGCGCCTCAAGGCGCAGGTCGTACGCGAGCACTTCGCGCGCATCGCCGGGCTGGACGTCGAGCTCGACGAGGTCGAGGCGCTGCCCGGCGGACTGCTCGGCTGGCGCACCCGTGTCACCTACGCGGTGGGCCGTGGTGGCGCGGTGGGACTGCACCGGCATCGCTCGCACGAGATCGAGCCGTTGACGCACTGCCCGCTCGGCGTCGGGGCGGTGTCGCGCATCGACACCGACCTGGTCGGCGAGCTCGTCGGTGCCGGGCAGGGCAAGCGTCGCGGACCGGTCACCGGTGTCGAGTACGTGCGCGGTGACGACGGCGCGGTCGCCGTGATCGCGCATCGGCCCGGACCGGGACGCCAGGCCCGCGGCCGCCGACCGCCCGACACGCGCGAGCTCGTGGCCGGGCCCGAGCAGTTGCGGTACCACTGCGGCGACCGCGACTTCGAGGTCGCCTCGGCCGGCTTCTGGCAGGTGCACGAGCACGGCCTGCCGGTGCTCACCGCCGCGCTGCTCGATGCGCTGGCGCCGCGCCGTGGTGAGAGCGTGGCCGAGCTCTACGCCGGTTCCGGCGCGCTGACCGCGCCGCTCGCACAGGCGGTCGGGCCGACCGGTCGCGTCGTGAGTGTCGAATCCAGCCCCGCAGCGGTGCGCGACGCGCGGCGCAACCTCGCGGACCTGCCGTGGGTCGAGATCCAGCAAGCCCGCGTGGATCCGGCGCGATTCGCCGCAGGAGCTGCCGATCTCGTCGTGCTCGACCCGCCCCGCGCCGGCGCGGGCACGGCAGTGATGGCGAGCCTGATCGCGCTGGCTCCCCGCGCGATCGGATACGTGTCGTGCGATCCCGCCACGCTCGCCCGCGACGTGCGGGTCGCGCTCGACGCCGGGTGGCGGCTCGCTTCGCTGCGGGCGTTCGACGCCTTCCCGATGACGCACCACGTCGAATGTGTGGCACAGCTCGTCCCCGTGGCGGCGGCGCCGGATGCACCGTAGACAGCGTGTTGCCCGTACTCTGGCGGCTATGAGTGACGTGCTGGGCGGGGTGCACTCACCTGCCGACCTGCGCGGCCTGAGCCGCGAGGAACTCACTCTGCTCGCTGCCGAGATCCGCGATCTGCTGGTGCAGACGGTGTCGCGCACCGGCGGCCACCTCGGCCCGAATCTCGGCGCCGTCGAACTGACGCTCGCGCTGCACCGCAGCTTCGACTCGCCCACCGAGCCGGTGCTGTTCGACGTGGGCCACCAGGCCTACGTCCACAAGATCCTCACCGGCCGCGCCGAGCAGTTCCCGACCCTGCGCCAGACCGGTGGCCTGTCCGGCTACCCGAGCCGCGCCGAGAGCCGCCACGACTGGATCGAGAACTCGCACGCCTCGACGGCCCTGTCCTACGCGGACGGGCTGGCGAAGGCGTTCGACATCCGCGGCGAACGCCGTCCGGTCATCGCGGTCGTCGGCGACGGCGCCCTGACCGGCGGAATGTGCTGGGAGGCGTTGAACAACATCGCCGCCGGCGGTCGACCGGTCATCATCGTCGTCAACGACAACGGGCGTTCCTATTCGCCGACCATCGGCGGGCTCGCCGAGCAACTGGCGAAGCTGCGCCTGCGTCCGGGCTACGAGAAGATGCTCGGGCGGGTGCGCGGCGCGCTGGAGCGCACGCCGGTCGTCGGGGCGCCGCTCTACGACGCCCTGCACGGTGTGAAGCGCGGTATCAAGGACCTCGTCTCTCCGCAGGGGCTGTTCGAGGACTTGGGGCTGAAGTACCTCGGTCCGGTCGACGGGCACGACGTCGAGGCGCTCGATGCCAGTTTCGCCCTCGCGCGCGGCTTCGACGGCCCGGTCATCGTCCACTGCGTGACCCGCAAGGGGTACGGCTACGCGCCGGCCGAGAACGACCAGGCCGACCAGATGCACCAGTCGCGTGGCTTCGATCCCGAGACCGGCGTCGCGCTGGCGAGCTCCGGCCGCACGTGGACCAACGTCTTCGGCGACGAGCTGGTGCGCCTGGGCGAGCAACGGCACGACATCGTCGCGATCACCGCCGCCATGTGCGAGCCGACCGGGCTCGGCGAGTTCAGCCGCCGCTTCCCGCAGCGCACCTTCGACGTCGGCATCGCCGAGCAGCACGCCGTGACGTCCGCAGCCGGGCTCGCGTCGGGCGGTCTGCACCCGGTGGTCGCCCTCTACGCCACGTTCCTCAATCGCGCGTTCGACCAGGTGCTCCTCGACGTCGCGCTGCACCGGCTGGCGGTCACGTTCGTCCTCGACCGCGCCGGTATCACCGGCGACGACGGTCCGTCCCACAACGGTGTCTGGGATCTCGCCATCCTCGGCGTCGTGCCCGGCATCCGGATCGCCGCGCCGCGCGACGAGACCCGGCTGCGCGGGCAGCTTCGTGATGCCGTGGCCTGGAACGACGGGCCCACGGTCGTCCGGTTCCCCAAGACGCCGCTCACCGCCGACATCCCCGCGGTGCGCTCCGACGGCGGGCTCGACGTCCTCGCCGAGGACGGCCGGGGCGAGGTCGACATCCTGCTGGTTGCCGTCGGCGCCACCGCGACCGACGCGCTCGCCGCCGCCGAGGCCGCCCGCGGCGCCGGGTTCACTGTGCGTGTGGTCGACCCGGGCTGGGTCACGCCGGTGCCGCAGCAGCTGCTGCGGATGGCCCGGCAGGCCCAGCTCGTCGTCACCGTCGAGGACGGCAGCCAGACCGGCGGGGTCGGCTCGCGCATCGCGCAGGCTGCAGCCGCTGCGGGCCTGACCACCCCGGTGCACCAGGTCGGCGTCCCGGCGCAGTTCCCCGACCACGGCGCGGTGCCCGATGTCAAATCCTGGGCCGGGCTCACCGGCCAGGATCTCGGCCGCCGCATCGTCGAGTGGGCTGTCCTCGTTTGTCCCCTTAACGACCCGGACGATCACGTCCCGGCACCTCGCCCAGCTCCGGACACGTCCCGCACCAGCGGGAGCCCGGACAATGATGTCCCTGTTGAGGGAGGACAGTAATGCGCATCCTCGTTGTAGAGGACGAAGTACAGCTTGCGGAGGCCGTGGCGCGCGGCCTGCGGCGTGAGGGCATGGCCGTCGACGTGGCCACCGATGGTGACGACGGGTACCGCAAGGCGTCGCTGACCCGCTACGACGTCGTGGTCCTCGACCGCGACCTGCCGGGGATGTCGGGCGACGAGATCTGCCGAAAACTCACCGACGAAGGCATCCTGACCCGTGTGATGATGCTCACAGCCAGCGGCACGGTCGAGGACAAGGTCGCCGGGCTGGCCCTCGGCGCCGACGACTACCTGCCCAAGCCGTTCGCGTTCGCCGAGCTCGTGGCGCGTGTGCGCGCGCTCGGCCGGCGCACGACACCGGCCGCACCGCCCGTGCTCACCGCGGCGGACATCGAGCTCGATCCGGCCAAGCGCACCGTCACCCGTCACGGCGAGCTCATCGAACTCACGCGCAAGGAGTTCGGCGTTCTCGAGACGCTGCTGACGGCGCAGGGGGCGGTGGTGAGCAGCGAGGAGTTGCTCGACCGGGTGTGGGACGAGAACGCGGACCCCTTCACGACGACGGTCCGAGTGACGATGATGACCTTGAGACGCAAGCTGGGTGAGCCGGCGATCATCGACACGGTGGTCGGTTCGGGGTACCGGATCGATCCCGGGGTGGTCGCCGCGCCCGCCACCGCCGGCACGGGAGACGGGATCGAGTAGTGGCGCTGTTCCGTCCTACGTTGCGCCTTCGCATGGCGCTGCTGTACGGCGGACTCGTCCTTCTCGTAGGTATTTCGCTCCTTTTCACCTCGATCGTCCTGCTGGACCGGGCGATCTCGCACGTCCCGCTGTTCCGCCAGTCCTTCGGCAATCTGCGGTATTTGGACAAGCACGGCAAGTGGGTGCCGGTCGATCCGCAGCAGCTCGGCGAAACGGTCCGTAGCACCGTGCAGGGCTACCTGTTCAAGGCCGGGATCATCTTCTTCGGCATCGTCGTGATCATCGGGACGATCGGCGGTTACCTGCTGGCCAAGCAGGCGCTGCGTCCGATCGCCAAGCTGACCCAGACGGCGCGGGCGCTGTCGACCGAGACCCTCGACCAGCGGATCAACCTGGGCGGCCCGGACGACGAGCTGCGCGAGCTCGCCGACACCTTCGACCAGATGCTCGGCCGCCTCGACGCCGCCTTCGACAGCCAGCGGCTGTTCGTCGCCAATGCCTCCCACGAGCTGCGCACCCCACTGGCGGTGATCCGCACCGAGCTCGAGGTGACGTTGTCCGACCCGGACGCCGACGTCGCCGAACTGCGGCGGATGGGCGAGGTCGTCGCGAGCGCGACCGAACGCGCCCAGCGCCTGGTCACGTCGCTGCTCACGCTCGCCCGGTTGCAGGCTGTCGAGAGCGGCGACCTCGAGGTGCACGAGGCGGTCGACCTGTCCAAGCTCATCCCGAGCGTGGTCGATGCCGTGTCGGCCGAGGCGCAGGACAAGGGTGTGTCGATCGAGCCCGAGATCGAGTCGGCGGTCACCCTCGGTGACCCGCGCCTGCTGGAGCGGCTGATCGGCAACCTCGTCGAGAACGCGATCCGCCACAACGTCCCGAACGGCTGGCTGCGGATCACGACGGGACAGACGGCCGAACGGGTCTGGCTGCACGTGGCCAACGGTGGTGCCCTGATCGCCTCGGCCGACGTCGAGGCGCTGTTCGAACCGTTCCGCCGCGGTGGCCGGGTGCGCACCGCCACGCGCGGCGCCGGGCTGGGGCTGGCGATCGTGCGGCTGATCGTCGACGCGCATCACGGCAAGCTGCAGGCGGCCGCCCCGCCGTTCGGTGGCCTGGCGATCCGCATCGAGTTGCCGCGCTACCGCGTCACGACCGCGGCTCCGGTGAACGCGGGCGCCGGCGAACGCCTCCCCGTCGCGGGCTGACCACCCCCTTCTGGTACCGAACCGGCAAGAATCGCGCCGATTTCTGGTCGGTCGATACCAGAGGCGGTCAGTCGGCGAGGGCTTCGACGAGGCCGGCGGCGGTGAGGTCGATCTGCCACGGACGCGCCCCGTGGCGGGCCAGGTGCTCACGCACCGCGGTCTCGTCCAAGGGCGCCGGCGGCTGCCACGCGGCACGGCGCAGGACGTCGGAGGCGAGCAGGTTCTGCGCCAGCACCTGATGTTGCTCGGACAGTGCCGTGATGAGCTCGCGGCCGCGGGCCAACCGGGCCGCGGCCTCGGGGTCGCGGTCGCGCCATCGCGACGAGGGCGGGATCGAGTCGCCGCTGCCGCTCGTCACGGGCGGCAGATCGCCCTCGGGCAGTTCGAGCGCGGCTTCGACCGCGCCGAACCAGCGGCCGAGCTGGCGCCGCTGGCGAGGTCCGCTGAAGATGCGTAGGGCGGCCAGGTCGGCGGAGCGCTTCGGCAGCGTCGTCGCGGCGTCGATGATCGCGGCATCGGGAAGTACCCGGCCGGGCGCGACATCGCGCTGCGCGGCGAGGGAGTCGCGTTCGTACCAGAGCGACCGGACGACGGCGAGCTGACGGCGGTTACGCAGCTTGTGGATACCGGACGTGCGCCGCCACGGATCGACCCGCGGCGGGGTCGGCGGTGCGGTGCGGACGGCCTCGAACTCCTGGGCCGCCCACTCGTCCTTGCCGGCGGCCGCCAGCAGGTCGGCGAGCGTGTCACGCAGCGCGATCAGCAACTCGACGTCCAGGGCGGCATAGACGAGCCACGACCGCGGCAGCGGCCGTGTCGACCAGTCGTCGGCTGAGTGGCCCTTCTCGAGCCGCACGCCGAGGTGTTGCTCGACCATCGTGCCCAGCGCGACCCGCTCGTCGCCGAGCAGCCGCCCTGCGAGTTCGGTGTCGAACAGGCGGCGCGGGTGCAGGCCGACCTCGGCCAGGCAGGCGAGGTCCTGATTGGCGGCGTGCAGGATCCATTCCGCGTCGGCGAGCGCCTCGTTCAGCGTGGTGAGCGCGGGTAGCGCCACCGGGTCGATCAGCGCGGTGCCGGCGCCGTCACGGCGCAGCTGGACGAGATAGGCGCGCTGGCTGTACCGGTAGCCCGACGCGCGCTCGGCGTCGACGGCGACCGGCCCCGACGCCGCCCGCATTGTGGCCACAACGGCCGCGAGCCGCTCGGCCGACTCGATGGGGTCGGGCACGCCGTCGGCGGGCTCACGCAGCAGCGGAGTCTGCGGAACCGGCGGTTCGGTTGCTACGGGTTCGGGGGCTGCGGGCGGAACGGCATCCTCGGGGGCACCGGCCGCGCGCTGATCGGCGGTGTCGTCGGTCGCGGACACCTCAGGGCGGCGACAGCATCGTCACGCCTTCGGGCGGCAGCCCGGCGGCCAGGCAGAGCAGGTCGACGAAGGCCTGCAGGTGGGGCGCCATCTGCGCAGTGTCGGCCGTCCAGCTCGCACGGAGTTCGAGCGCGACCGCGGTCTTCGGCCCGACCAGGTCACCGAATCGCGTGGACGTCGTCTGCGTGACGGTGCCGCCGGCGGCGCGGTAGGCCGCATGCCGCTCGTCCAGCGCGTCGATCAGCCAGCTCCAGCCGACCGCCGGAAGCATCTCATCGGTGCCCATCTGCGGGTCCAGCTCCGCGGAGGCGAACGCGACCAGGCGCAGCACGCCGTCCCACGCCTCGACACCGTCGGGGTCGTGCAACAGCACGAGCCGGCCGGTCGCGAGCTCGTCACCGTCGGGGGAGCGGACGTCGGCCGAGATCGCGTAGCTCCACGGGGCGAGCCGTTGCGGCGGGCGTAGCGGCTCGACCCGGATCTCGTGCCGTACCGCCGTGCCGGTCAGGCTGGCCACGGCGGCGCGGAAGATCTCGGGACGTGCCTGCTCACTCGCGGGACGGTCGGTGCTCGCACCGGGTGCGCCCCCGGGCCCGTCGCCGGAGCCACCGCCCGGGCCACCGTTCACAGCGTCCATCTTGGCGGCCGGTTTCGCTTCGGGGGACACCGGTGTCAGCATCACGCGGTCCGCACGGCCGGGCCGGCCGCAGGATCGACGAACAGGGCGAGCCCGCAGTCGAGGCACATGCGCTCGGAGGTGTCGGCGCCCGCACCGGCGTCGGGTTCCTCGCCACCCACGCCCGGGACGATCATCGAGCCGACCTGCCCGCAGAGCGGGCAGTCCTCGGCCGCGAACAGCGCGAACTCGGCGATGGCGGACATGGCCCCAGATTCGCACGCACCAGCGACGTTCGCGGGCAGGCGCGCCGAGGGGCGGCGCCGACCCGCGTGGGAGGATGGCGGGGATGTCCGACTCGCTGCTGGTCCGTGCCGCCACCGGCCGTCCGGGCTCCCGCCCGCCGGTCTGGTTCATGCGGCAGGCAGGGCGTTCACTGCCGGAGTACCGGGCCCTGCGGGCGGGCACCGCGATGCTCGACGCCTGCCGCGACCCCGAGCTGATCACCGAGATCACCCTCCAGCCGGTGCGCCGCCACGGCGTCGACGCCGCGATCTTCTTCTCCGACATCGTCGTGCCTCTCGTCGCGATCGGCGTCGGCGTCGACATCGTCGCCGGTGTCGGGCCGGTCGTAGAAAAGCCGATCCGCGCCTCGACCGACCTGGACGTGCTGCGCGAACTCGTCCCGTCCGACGTCCCGTATGTGACGACGGCCGTGCGGTCGCTGGTCGCCGAGCTCGGCGAGGTGCCGCTCATCGGATTCGCGGGCGCGCCGTTCACGCTGGCGTCCTATCTCGTCGAGGGCGGACCGTCCAAGGACCACGCCCGCACCAAGGCGCTCATGCACGGCGACCCCGACCTGTGGCACGCCCTGCTCGAGCGCCTGGCCGTGGTGTCGCGCGAGTTCCTGCGGGTGCAGATCGACGCCGGGGCGAGCGCGGTGCAGCTGTTCGACTCGTGGGCGGGCTGCCTGTCGCGCGCCGAGTACGAGATCTACGTGCTGCCGCACAGCCGGGCGGTGCTGGAGCCGCTGGCCGGACTGGTGCCACGCATCCACTTCGGCGTCGGCACCGGCGAGCTGCTCGCCTCGATGCGCAGCGCCGGCGCCGATGTGGTCGGCGTCGACTGGCGTGTGCCGCTGGACGAGGCGGCGCACCGACTCGGGCCGGGTGCGGTCGTGCAGGGCAATCTCGACCCGGCTCTCCTGCAGGCCGGCTGGACCGTGCTCGACGCCGAGGTGCGCCGCGTCGTCGCTGAGGGGCGCGCGGCCGCCGGGCACATCTTCAACCTCGGGCACGGGGTGCCGCCCGACGCCGATCCCGACGTGCTGACCCGGATCGTCGAGCTCGTCAAACAACTGTGACCACCCGGTGATCGCGGTCGTCGGGGGCGGGATCTCCGGGCTGGCAGCGGCCTGGGCCCTGGCCGGTGCCGGTGCCGAGGTGGTCGTGCTCGAAGCGGCACCGGTGATCGGCGGCAAGCTGCAGGCTGCCACCGTCGCCGGGGTACGGGTCGATGTCGGGGCGGAGGCGATGTTGGCCCGTCGGCCCGAAGGCGTCGCGCTGATGCGCGAATTGAGGCTCGAGCCGATCGCCCCGCTCACGACGTCGGCGTCGGTGCGGGCCGGGGGAGCGCTGCATCCGCTGCCGGCGCGGACGATGCTCGGCATTCCGACCGACGTCGAGGCGGCCCGGGCATCCGGCGTCCTCACCGAGCACGCGCTCGAGCGCATCGCCGCCGAGCCGACCGAGCGGCCGATGGCTCCGCTCGACGCCGGGGACGACGTCGCCGTCGGTGCGCTCGTGCGCGAGCGGCTCGGCAACGAGGTTGCCGACCGCCTCGTCGAACCGCTGCTGGGCGGGGTGTACGCCGGACGCGCCGACGCGCTCTCGGTGCGCGCCACCATGGCGCCGGTCGCCGCGGCACTCGGCCAGGGCGGCTCGCTGGTGCAGGCCGCCCGCGACGTGATCGATCGCGCCCCGGTCTCCGACGCCCCGGTGTTCGCCTCGCTGCCCGGCGGCCTCGCGAAGCTGCCCATCGCCCTCGCGGGGTCGGGACGGTTCGAGGTACGCACCGGCGTCACGGTGCGGTCACTACGCCGCGACGGCACGGGGTTCGCCCTCGACTGCGGCGCGGCCCCCGCGTCCTACCCGTTGCGGGCCGAGCAGGTCGTGGTCGCGGTGCCGCCGGCCAAGGCCGCGCGGATGCTCGTCGAGCTCGCTCCCGACGCCGCCGCCGAGCTGGCCGCGATCGACACCGCCTCCGTCGCGATCATCACGCTTGCGTTCGACGGCGTCGAGCTGCCGTCCGGCAGTGGTCTGCTGGTCGGCGCGCGCGAGGGACTCGCCGTCAAGGGGGTCACGATCTCGTCGCAGAAGTGGCCGCTCGACGCCGGCGACCTCACCCTGCTGCGCGCGTCGGTCGGACGCGCCGGCGAGGCGCACCTGCTCCAGCGTGCCGACGCCGACCTTGTCGGGCTCGTGCGGCACGAGTTGCAGCTGATGCTGGGCATCGACGCCGAGCCCGTGGGTGCCGGCGTGACGCGGTGGGGCGGCGGTCTGCCGCAATACGCGGTGGGTCATCTCGACCGGGTCGCGAGGATCCGCGCGGCTGTCGCCGCGGTGCCGGGCCTCGCGATCTGCGGCGCCGCCTTCGACGGTGTCGGGATCCCGGCCTGCATCGCGTCCGCCTCGTCCGCTGCCGCCCGTCTGGGACAATGAGGCCATGGTCGACGGCAAGACAGCTCGCGAACTGAACAACGTCATCCGCTACACGGGGTGGTCGGTCTTCAAGGTGGCCCGTCCGCTCGGCGAGAGCGACCGCAGCGCGCTCGTGCGTGAGGTCGACGAGCTGTTCGAACAGCTCGCGGCCAAGGACGTCGTCGTGCGCGGCACCTACGACGTCTCCGCCCTGCGCGCCGATGCCGACCTGATGATCTGGTGGCACGCCCCGTCCGCGGACGATCTGCAGGAGGCCTACTCCCGGCTGCGGCGCACCGCCCTCGGCACGCACCTGGCGCCGGTGTGGTCGAACCTCGCGTTGCACCGTCCGGCCGAGTTCAACAAGAGTCACGTGCCGGCGTTCCTCGCCGAGGAGCAGGCCCGGGCCTACATCTGCGTGTACCCGTTCGTGCGCTCGTACGAGTGGTACCTGCTGCCCGACGACGAGCGCCGGGCGCTGCTGGCCGAGCACGGTCGGATGGCCCGCGACTACCCGGACGTGCGCGCGAACACGGTCTCGTCGTTCGCGCTGGGCGACTACGAGTGGATGCTGGCGTTCGAGGCGGACGAGCTGCACCGCATCGTCGACCTCATGCGGCACCTGCGGGGCTCGCAGACCCGGCGCCACGTCCGGGAGGAAGTGCCGTTCTACACCGGCCGGCGCCGCGACACGGCCGAACTGGTCGCCGCCCTGCCCTGAGCACGCGCCGCTTCATCCCGCGAGTGGTCATTAACCGCGCGAGTGGTCACCTATAAGTGACCACTGGGGGCATAAGTGACCACTCGCGGACGGTCAGGTGGTCGTGGGCTGCTCTTCGAAGGTCATCGAGATCGAGTTGATGCAGTAGCGCAGATCGGTCGGGGTGCCGTAGCCCTCGCCCTCGAAGACGTGGCCGAGGTGGCTGTGGCAGGTGGCGCACAGCACCTCGGTGCGGGCCATGCCCCAGGTCCGGTCGGTGCGCTCGATGATGCGCTCACCGGCCAGCGGGCTGAAGAAGCTGGGCCAGCCGCAGTGCGAGTCGAACTTCTCGGTGCTGCGGAACAGTTCGCTGCCGCAGGCCCGGCAGCGGTACACGCCGACACGGTGGTTGTCGGTGTACTCGCCGGTGAAGGCGCGCTCGGTGCCGGCCTTGCGCAGCACCGCGTACTCCTCGGCGCTGAGCTGCTCGCGCCACTCGGCATCGCTCTTGGTCACCGGGGCAGCTGGGAGGTCCTTCGCGGATCGCATGCCGTCACAACACTCCGAGCACGCCGAGGATTCCGAACAGCAGGCTGGCCACCAGGCCGATCAGCAGCAGCCACACCACCAGGCGCGCCGCGGTGCGCCGCCGTCCGGTCAACCGCGACAGGCCGCTTCCGAACGCGGCCAGGTTCTGCAGCTCGCCGTCGGCGGTGTTGGGGTTGGCGGTGCGGCCCCACGCCCCGTCGATGTACGGCGAAGCCCACGCCGGATCACCGGCATCCCCGTCGTCCTCGGGCCGCTCGTCGGTTCGCATCGGTCCCAGCGTAGATCGCGATACCGTCGGCGCATGCCCACTCCGGCACTGGAGCTCGAGGTCGGTACCCGCACCGTCCGCATCAGCAATCCCGACCGCGTGTACTTCTCCGAGCGCGGCGAGACCAAGCTCGACCTGGTCAACTACTACCTGGCCGTCAGCGACGGCATCGTGCGCGCGTTGCGGGAACGGCCGTGCATGCTGCACCGCTATCCCGAGGGTGTGGACGGCGAGAAGATCTACCAGAAGCGGCTGCCCAAGGGGGCACCCGACTGGGTCGAGACCGCTGAGGTGAGTTTCCCGTCCGGGCGCACCGCCGACGAGCTGTGCGTGACCGAGATCGGCGCCGTCGTGTGGGCGGTGCAGATGTCCACGGTCGAATTCCACCCATGGCACACCCGGCGGGCGGCGGTCGAGCAGCCGGACGAGCTGCGCATCGACCTCGACCCCGGTCCGGCTGCCGGCCTGGCCGAGGCGAAGCGGGCGGCGGCGGTCGTCCACGAGGTGCTCGACGAGCTCGGTGCCGTCGGCTGGCCCAAGACGTCCGGGTCGAAGGGCGTGCATGTCTACGTCCGGATCCAGCCGCGGTTCGGGTTCCGGGAAGTGCGTCGCGCGGCACTCGCGTTCGCGCGTGCGGTGGCACGGCGCTCCCCGGAGCTGATCACGACCAACTGGTGGAAGGAGGAGCGTCCGGACGGGGCGATCTTCCTCGACTACAACCAGAACGCGAAGGACCGCACGATCGCGTCGGCGTACTCGGTGCGGGGCAAGCCGTGGGGGCCGGTCTCGGCGCCGGTGACGTGGGACGAGCTGCCCGACGTCGAGATGCGCGACTTCACCATCGAGACGATGCCGGCGCGGTTCGCGTCCCTGGGTGACCTGCACGCGGGCATCGACGATGCGGTGTGGGACATCGAACCCCTGCTCGAGTGGGCCGACCGCGATGAGCAGGATCACGGGCTGGGCGACGCGCCGTACCCGCCGAACTACCCGAAGATGCCGGGCGAGCCGCCGCGGGTGCAACCGTCGCGGATCAATAGGGCGAACTGGGCGGTGCCCGACGAGATCGAGCCGCAGCAGTTGGATTGAATCGCGCGCCGCAACGCCGGTCCCACATCCGGCGAACCTTTCCGATCGGGGCGCGCGGAATGTGATGCCGTCGGCGTGCGCCATTGCGACATAGCCGGACAAGCTGTGCGGCGGCTTCGCGTCCTCACACGGACTGCACTGCGCGAGCAGTACGTTGCCGCCGGCACGTAGCGATCAAGGCATCGGTCCGGACCGCGTCGCGCGCACCCGTTGAACGACCGTCGAGCACCGCAGGAGCATGGGATGAGCATCCGCAACATCGCGACGGCCGGTGTCGCCGTCGCCGCAGCTTTCGCGCTGGCGGCTCCGGCCGCCGATGCCCACAAGGCGCCCCCGCCCCCTCCGACCTCCACCAACGGGCACCCGGTGCAGCTCGTTGCGTCCGGGCTGAAGACACCGACCTCGTTCGCGTTCGGCGCCGGGCGGATCTTCGTCGGGGACGGTGGTTCGGAGAGCTCCGGGCCGCCCGACGGCGGCGTGTTCGTGATCAAGAAGGGCGTCGCGCGGCGCATCCCCAGCCCGCTCAGGTTCGTCGCCGGCCTGGCCTGGCACGCGCACAAGCTCTACGTCAGCGGCGGAGCGATCACCTCGCAGGGCCCGAGCTGGCGGCTCGTCTCGTGGGGCGGCTGGAACGGCACGACGTTCACGAACCGGCACACGCTCTACACCGGGCCCAAGGGCTTCGGCGGCTTCAACGGCATCGGCTTCGGCAGGAACGGGCGCCTCTACGTCGGTGCGGACGTCGGCCTGACCGACGGCAACGACCACGGCCCGCGCTCGACGTCACCGTTCGTCTACGACATCCTGTCCTTCCGTGCCGACGGCACCGACCGCCAGGTCTTCGCGCGAGGTATCCGTCAGCCGTGGCAGATGGCATTCCGGCACGGTTCGAACACCCCGTTCGTCACCGACCTGGGCCAGGACGCGGGCGCGAAGAATCCGCCGGACTTCATCTTGCATGTGCGCGGCGGGCAGGACTACGGCTTCCCCAAGTGCAACCAGACGAAGCCGGCTGCGTGCAAGGGCTTCGCCAGCCCGTTCCGCCGGTTCGGCCCGCACACCGATCTCATGGGCATCGGTATCCGGGGCTCGAAGCTGTATTTGAGCTCGTTCCTGGGTCCTCAGGGCAAGGGCCCCGGCGGAGAGGTCTTCTCCCTGGGCATCGGAGCCGGCAGGCTCAAGCCGCTGATCACCGGGTTCGTCGCGCCGACCGTGGGCCTGCACCTGCACGACGGCTACGTCTACGTCGGCGAGCTGACCGGGCAGGTGTACCGCCTCAAGCTCTGAGCACCGCGAAGGTTCCGCCTCACATCGTGATCAGCACGACCGCCGCAGCGGCAAGGGCAAGGCCCAGCCGCTGCGTGCGGCTCGTGTGCTCGTGCAGCAGGACGACCGCGAGCAGGACGGTCACGGCGGGGTAGAGCGCGGTCAGCACGCTGGCGAGCGAGAGCAGACCGGCGCGCGCGGCCAGCAGGAAGAACATGTTGGCCAACACGTCACACAAGCCCGCGCCGAGCGCGATCAGCAGTGGTCTGCCGCGCACGACCGCGAACGACCGCATCGCCGCCGCGAGCGGGATGATCGCGATGGCGGACGCGACCCGCGACACGAGCAGCGGCCACAGGCCCGAGTCGTGCCCGGCGCGGGCCAGGAACACGAGGTACAGGCCGAAGCCGACGCCTGCGAGGAATGCGAGCGCGATCACCCGCGCGGCGATCCGCCCGTGCGGGTGCTCGTCGGTGGTGCGCGAGACGAGCACGACCGCAACCAGGCCGAGAACGATCCCGGTCCAGGCGGCAAGTGCCGGACGCTCGCCTATCGCGACGCCGACGAACACCGGCACGATCGCGGCGAGCACCGAGGTGACGGGTGAAATCACGTTCATCGGTGCCGTGACCATCAGCTGGTACATGATCGACACGCCCATCAGGCCCGCCAGGCCGCCGAGCGTCCCGAACAGCACGACGCGCGCAGTGAGTTCGCCCGGGAAGAACGGCACCATCAGTGCCATGAGCACGACGCCGACCGGATAGCTGTACAGCAGGATCGTCACGGCGCTGTGCGCCCGGGCGGCCATCCCGCCTGCGAAATCGCCGATCCCGTAGAGCACGGCGGCGAGCAGCCCCAGGACGACGGTCACCCGGCGACGCTACCGACCGGGCACTTGCCCGACAGTGGTCAGTCCGGGCCACAGTGGTCAGTTGCACCTGACCGGTGTGGTCGGAACCGACCACTGTGGACGGTCAGGGGCGGGTCAGCGTGAGCTGCGCGACGTCCAGGTAGCCGGTCCGGAACCCTGCCTCGGAGTAGGCGAGGTACAGCGACCACATGCGGCGGAACGTCTCGTCGAACCCGAGCGCGGCGACCGCGTCGCGCTGCTCCTCGAAACGCGCCCGCCAACGCCGCAGCGTCTCGGCGTAGTGCCGGCCGAAGCTGTACCGATCGCTGATCCGTAGACCCGTGTGGCTCTTGATCGTGCGATCGATCGCCTCGACACTGGCCAGCTGCCCGCCGGGGAAGATGTACTTGCGGATCCAGGTGTACGTGTCGCGGGTGGCCAGCACCGTGTAGTCGTCCTGCAGGATCGCCTGTAGCCCGACGCGTCCGCCCGGCGCGAGCACGCGATCGATCGTGCTGAAGTACGTCGGCCAGTGATTCGCCCCGACGGCCTCGATCATCTCGACGCTGACGATGGCGTCATAGGTGCCGCGGACCTCGCGGTAGTCGCGCAGCTGGACGTCGACGCGGTCGGCGAGCCCGGCTGCGGCCACCCGCTCGCGGGCCAGATCGGCCTGCTCGGTCGAGATGGTCACCGAGGTGACGTGCGCGCCGCGACGGGCGGCACGAAGCGCGAGCTCGCCCCAGCCGGTGCCGATCTCGAGCAGCCGCGTGTCGGCGCCGACCGCCGCGCTGTCGAGCAGGCGGTCGATCTTGCGGCGCTGCGCCTGGGCGAGGTCCTCGTCCGCGCCGTACGGCTCGCCGTTGAACACCGCCGACGAGTAGGTCATCGATTCGTCGAGGAAGGTCTTGAACAGCGCGTTCGACAGGTCGTAGTGGTGGTGGATGTTCTCGCGTGCGCCCTCGATGGTGTTGTCGTGGCTCTGCGGCATCCGGCTGAGCACCGCGTGGCGCAGCCGATGCAGCATCGCCGGCACCAGGTCGCGCATGTTGGCGGCAAAGGCGGACAGCACTCCGGCGAGGTCGTCGCTGGTCCAGTCGCCGGCCATGAACGCCTCACCGAACCCGATGGTGCCGGTGGCGCCGAGGCGCGCGAAGAACGCCTGCGGACGGACGAGGTGCATGACCGGCGCGGCTGCATCCCCGCCGCCGTAGCTGCGCCCGCCGGGCTCGACCACGCGGAGCGGCATGAGGCCGGCCGCGCGATGGAAGATACGTCTGGCGATCACGCTGCGGACGGGCGAATGCGGCACGATGGCCACGTCCGGCCACATCCCGACGTCGACGGCGGGCTCGGTGTCCGTCGTCTGTGGGGTTCGGTCGACGATCGTCAACGAGATCACTCCATCCCTGCACGGCACTCGCGGCTGTCGATCACACGACCAGTTCCGGCTGTCCGGCGAGCGCACCTGCCAATACCTTCGCAGTATCGCTCGTCCCAGATCCGTCCGGTGAGCGGCCTAACAACGTCGCAGCGACGAAGCCGGTCGCGATCTCGTGCCACAGCGACGCGCGCCGCAGCATCGCGTGGTGTTCGCCCTCGACCCGCACGTAGGTGACCGACTCCGCAAGGCGCTCGGCCGATCGCGCGAACGTCGCAGAAGCACGCGGATCGGTCATGCGGTCGCCGTCGCCGTGCACGATGAGCAGGCGCCGTCCGGCCAAGGGGGCGACCGGGTCGCCCGGCTCGATCCACGGGGCGAGGCCGACGACCGACCGTACGCTGTCGTGCCCGGCCGCGTACATCGCCGCCCGGCCGCCCATCGAGTGCCCCACGAGAGCCACCGGCACGTCGGGGAAGCGTGCGGTGAGTTGGTCGAGGGCCCACAGCGTGTCGGCCACTGGAGCACGCTCGGCACCGTTCCAGCCACGCACCCGGTACCTGACCTGCGCGACGACCAGCCCCGCGCGCGACTGCCGGCGCAGTGACGCCACGAACGGCAGCATCCGCAGCACGGCCAGATTGGTGCCGCGCACGGGCATCTGACTGCGGGATCGTCCGCCGTGCAGCACGAGGGCGACGCCGCGCACCGGCCCGCTCGCGTCGGCGACGATCAGCTTGGGTTGATCGGTCATTTCGCGGGACACACCTTGTTCTCGGGAGGCAACGTCGAGTGGATCAGGTAGTCGTTGACGTAGTGGTCGATGCACGAGCTGCCGTTGAGGTAGGACGTGTGGCCTTCGCCGTTCCAGCTCAGCAGCCGGGCGTTGCCCAGGTCGCGGGCCAGGTGCACGGCGCCGGCGTACGGAGTGGCCGGGTCGTGCAGGTTTCCGATCACCAGAACGGGTTCGGGCGTCGCCGCTGTGGGCCGGGGGATCGGCGTGCGGTGTGGCTGCCACCCGAGACAGCCCCCGCCGGCACTGCCCGTGCCGCCGAAGATCGGGAACCGTTTGGCCAGCGCCTTGGTGCGCGCCAGGATCTTCGTGATGTTCGGCGGCTTGTGGACCGCGGAGTCGTTGCAGCTGATCGTGGCGTTCGCATCGATGATGTTCTGGTACGTCCCGGTCGCCGAGCGCTGGTTGTACCGATCGGCGAGCTGCAGCAGTCCCGACCCGTCGCCGTGCATCGCGGCGATGAGTGCGTCGGCGAGTTTGGGCCAGGACTTCTTCGAGTACAGCGCTTCCAGCACGCCGGTGCTGGCGAGGGATGAGGTGAGCTCGCGCGGTGTCCCTGTCGCCAGCGGCGCGTGCAGCGTGCTCGCGAAGAGTTGTTCGGCTGTCGCTGCGGGGTCGCGCAGGCCCCCGCACACAGGCGCGTGGGTGCACCATTTCGCGAACTGCCCGAACGCGCTCTCGAACCCCTTCAGCTGGGCGATCGAGTTCTCCTTGTGGACCTGGTCGGGGTCGACCACGCCGTCCAGCACGAACGTGTGTACCTCCTGCGGGAACAGGTGTGCGTAGGTCCAGCCCAGTTCGGTGCCGTAGGAGAAGCCGAGATAGTTCATGACGTCGTCGCCGACCGCCTGCCGGATCTGATCCATGTCGCGGGCCGTGTTGACCGTGTTGTAGTAACGCAGCGCGGGGCCGACGGTGCTCTCGCACTCGTGGGAGAACTGCCTGTCCAAGCGTTCCCCGGCCTTGATCCCGCTCGCGGTCATCGGGTCGGGCGACGCGGCCAGAAACGCGTCCTTCTGCGCGTCGGTCAGGCACCGGACGGGGGACGACTCGCCGACGCCGCGCGGATCGAAGGCGATGATGTCGAAGTGCCGGGGCACGTCGGGAGAGATCTCGCCGAGCAGGCCCAGACCGAAGTTGAGTCCGCTCCCGCCGGGTCCGCCCGGGTTGACGAGCAGCGACTGCACGGGCTGCGCCGTGTTCTGCGTGGTGTGGATGCGGACCACCGCGAGTTTGATCGTCGGGCCGTCCGGACGCGTGTAGTCGAGCGGCACGGGCAGGCTCGCGCACCCGAAGCGGATCGTGCCCTTGAGCGCCTTCGGCACGGGGACGCCGAGCGAGAGCAGCTGGTCGGTGCAGTCGCGGAACGCAATGGCGTCCGGTCGTGGCGTGCCGGCCACGCCCTTCCCGACCCGCAGACCGGTGCCGGCCGACTCGCGCGCACACGCCGTCACCGTCGTCACCGCGAGCACGGCCGCCAGGGCTGCGATGAGCGGACGACGCGACGACGGCACGTCCTCGACGTTACTGGAGCACCGATCGTTACTGCCGATCATCACTCCGGATCGTCACCGGGACGCGAAGTGCTCCAGGATGAGCGCCTGCGCCTCGCCCATGACGAATCCCAGTGCGGCTCCGACGGTGATCAGGATCCACTCGTCCTGCTCGAAGGCGGGACGGATGAGCGCTTCGAACTGCTGCTCGTCCAGGCGCTGCATCTTCTCGCGCAGCAGGTTGCGGATGTCCATCGTGTCGCGCGCGTAGTCCTCGACGTAGGTCATCGTCTCGGGCAGCCGGGCCATGATCTTCGCTGCGATCGTCGCCTTCATCTGCTGGTAGCGCGCGCCGCCGATGGTCAATGAGACCAGTGGGCGGGCCAGGCCGGTCGTGCGGTCGAGCGCGTCCTGCACCTCGCGGCGGATCATCGCGAACACCCGGTCGGACAGCGGGCCCCGCAGGATCGCCTCGATCACCTTGCGCGGCGTGATGATCTGGTCGGCGATCAGCGCGCCGTAGTCGGCGGCGACCTCGTGCCGGCGCTTGAGGAACAGGCCCTGCACGGTCAGCCCGAACAAGTGCACCGGACGCTTCGGATTGAAGATCAGCTTCAGGGCGAGCCAGTCGGTGAACCAGCCGACGACCAGCCCGAACGCGGGCATGATCAACGGCTCGTGGAACAGCACCCACAGGGTCATCTGCAGCAGGCCGATCGTGCCGCCGAACCAGATGCCCGACCGGGCGATGAACCGGAACTCCTTGCGGCCGGCCTCGCGGAAGATCCGATTGAGCAGCCGCTTGTCGGTCACCAGGTTGGTGATCACCATGTCGCGCAGGTCGAACACCGCGTCGACGTCCTGCTGGATCCCGGCGAGCACTTCGCGCACCATTCGCGGCGTCTCGGCCTGGGCGCGGGCGACGACGAGTGACCGCACCGGCGCCGGCATCGCGTCCCAGACGCCGGGCTGGTACTCCGCCATGATCTCGCGGGTGATGTCGCTCGTGGCTCGGCGCATCGGCTCGGCGATCTCTTGTGCGATGCGGTCGGGGTCGAGTCGGGCGACCACCTCGTTGGCCGAGATCAGGTCACGCGTCATGGTGTCGACGGCGACGCCGGCCATCCGCGCGGCGCGCCGCGGAACGATGCCCTGCCAGCCGAGGTAGGGCCGCACGCCGGCGAACTCGATCGGTTCGAACATCATCCTGATCGCCACGAGCTTGGTGACGTAGCCGATCAGGGCGGCGACCAGCGGGATGCTGAAGACGATGTACCAGTGCCGCGTGACGTCCTCGACGACGGACATCGCCCGCTACGAGGGCGCGGTCGAGGGCGGCAACGCCGGTCGCGACGGATCGGCCGCGGCCCAGAACTGCGCGCCGAACCCGGACAGCTGCAAGGCCGAGCGCACGAGCTTCACTGCGCCGCGTGCCGACCGGCCAGCCTCCTGGACGGTGGGGTCGGTCGCCAGGATGTCGTACTGGACGGCCAGCGACTCCTCCTCCGGACCGAACTCGACCAGCCCGAACCCGTGCAGCCGGGTCAGGTACGTCGGGGTGCTGTCGGGCGACACCAGGCCCGCTTGGCGACCGATGGCGCTGGCATGGGCCAGCACCACGCGGGTGCGGCCGCGACGCAGCTTCTGCACGACGTCGATCGCGGCGAAGTGGGTGCCGTCCGACAATGCCGCCAGGATGCGCGCCTCGTCGGGGACGAGCTGACTCATGATCGTCCCGTAGAGGTAGTCACGGCTGTCGGCGCGCGACGACTCGACCGAGCGCTCGAGCAGCTCGCCCATGGCGTTGCGCAGCGGGGCGGTGCCCGGGTCGGCGTGGCGCAGGTAGTCGACAGCGCGCCGCTCCTCCGGCGAGGTCGGGTTTGCCGGGCGCACCACTGACGGAGCCGGTTGGGGGAACTGCAGGAGCCGGCGGGCCTCGCTCATCGCGACAGCTTGCAGCCGCTGCGCCTCGCGTTCGACCGTGCCGGCGCCCGGGAGCTGCCGCGCCAGCCGCCAGCCGGTCCGTCCCAGCAGCCGCCCGACCCGGGCGGCAGTGACGACCGCGCTTCCGGCGGCGGCCACGACCTGGGCCGGCTGCACCTCGATGCGCGTGACCGGTCCGCCGCCGGTTCCGTTGGGCGAACCCGGCGGGCGGGTGCGGGCGGGCGACGGGGTCGGGGAGGGACGCGGACCGGTGTCCGGCCGGGCGGCCGCCCCGGGTTGCGGCGCGCCGTCCGGCCTCGGGCGCGGACGGTCCGGCGGCTCGCTCACGCCAACAGCGTAGGCGGACGGACTGGCCGGCGACGGTCTGGGGCGTCCCGGCACCTCAGGCGGTAGCGACCTGATCGCGATCTTGTGCCGCGGCGACGGCGACGGTCCGCCCGCCTGGCTCAGCCGAGCCCCGGCACGATGTCGTCGAGTTTGAAGGTAACCACCTCTTCGAGTTGCTCGTAGGTGCAGGACTCGGGATCGCGGTCGTCCCGCCAGCGGATGAAGTGGGCGAGATGGCGGAACCGGGTGCCCTCCATGTGCTCGTACTTGACCTCGAGCACCCGCTCGGGTCGCAGCGGCACGAAGGACAGGTCCTTCTGCGCGTTCCAGCGGCTGACGCTGCCCGGCAGTCGCTGCCCCTGATGGGCCTGCGCCTCGGCCCACCGCGACCAGGGATGCTCGTCCTCCTCGGTCAGCAGCAGGGGCGCCAGTTCGGTGACGAGTTCGGCGCGCCGCTTCGCCGTGAACGCGCCGACGACGCCGACGTGCTGGAGGGCGCCGTCGTCGTTGTAGAGCCCGAGCAGCAGCGACCCGACCAGCGGGTTCTGCTCGGTCGAGGTCTTGTGCCACCGGAACCCGGCGAGCACGCAGTCGGCGGTCCGGGTGTGCTTGATCTTGAACATCACCCGTTTGTCCTGCTGGTAGGTGATGGTGAGCGGCTTGGCGATCACGCCGTCGAGGCCGGCGCCCTCGAACTCGGTGAACCACCGCCGCGCCTCGTCCTCGTCGGTGGTCGTCGGTGTCAGGTGGACGCGGGTGTGGGTGCCGTGCAACGCCTCCTCGAGGGCCGCACGGCGCTCGCCGAACGGCCGGCCCGTGTAGTCGTCGTCGCCGAGCGCCAGCAGGTCGAAGGCGATGAACGAAGCCGGCGTCTGCTCGGCGAGCAGGTCGACCCGCGACTTCGCGGGATGGATGCGCTGCTGGAGAGCTTCGAAGTCGAGGCCGTTCGCGGTGGCGATCACGATCTCGCCGTCGACCACGCAGCGCTGCGGCAGCTCGGCTTTCAGAGCCGCGACCAGCTCCGGGAAGTAGCGGGTCATCGGGCGTTCGTTGCGGCTGCCCAGCTCGACCTCGTCCCCGTCGCGGAAGCAGATCGAGCGGAACCCGTCCCACTTGGGCTCGTACGAGGCTCCCGGCGGGATCGAGGGCACGGCCTTGGCCAGCATCGGCGCGACCGGCGGCATGACGGGCAGCTTCATCGGGCCATTCTCACAGTTCGCGCTCGTAGTAGAGGTTCATCGGCCCGCCCGGGCGGTCGCGGTTGTCGAAGCCGAAGCTCTCGTACAGGGCGCGGGCGCCCGTGTCGCTCTCACTGGTGCCCAGATCCATGTAGTCGGCGCCGCGGTCGCGGGCATGCTCGATCGCCGCGGCGAGCAACGCCCGTCCCAGACCTCGGCGGCGACGAGGTGGGACGACGTAGAGCTCGGCCAGGTAACACTCCAGCGCGGTCGTCCACAGGGCCGGACGGAACCGCAGCACGACCAGCCCGTGCAGGTCACCGCTGCCGTCGGCGGCGGTGCTGCCCACCAGCACCGACGTGTCGATGTCGAGCAGATGTGTGATGCGGGCGGCGAGGGCCTCCGGCGGCGGCGTGGGATCGCCGAACTCCACGTTGAAGTCGTGCAGCAGCAGGCCGACGACCGCGGCGTCGGCGACCGTGGCCGGACGCACCGTCGGTTCGGTCATGCCCTCATGGTGACGCGTGCCGCCCAGCCGAGTACCGAAGGAACAACGCGCCGTCCTCCTCGAGCAGGCTGTGCAGGCCTAGCGGGCGTGACCCGTCCGCCCACGGCGCGCCGGCGACGATGCGGCCCGCGGAGGGTCCGAGGGCGCGGGGCGACACGGTCAGGCACAACTCGTCGACCTCGCCGGCCGCGAGCATGCGTCCGAGGATGGTCGGGCCGCCCTCGCACAGCACCCGGACGAGTCCGTGGGTGCCCAGAACGTGGCGCACCGTCCGGTAGTCGATGTCGTCGTCGCCGCAGACCAGCACCTCGGCATGCTCGGCGAGCTCGGCGCGGCGCTGTTCGTCCGACCGGGCGCAGGTGATCACGAACGGCCGGCTGCCGGCGAACAACCGCGAGGCGGTGTCGATACGCAGCGACCTGCTGACCACGGCGACGGGCAGCTGCGGTGCCAATCCCCAGCGCCGCCGGGTCTGCACCTGCGGCTGGGCCGGGCCGTAGGCCTCGGCTGCCGCCGTCGCCCAACCGACCAGGATCACGTCGGCGAGATCGCGCAACGCGGCGAAGACGCGGTTGTCGCCCGGAGTCTGCAGGCCGGCCGACAAGCCCTGCGCGGCGGCCGCTCCGTCGGCACTGGCGACCATGTTGGCGCGGATGCCACCGCGGTCGAGCCATTGCGACCCGTAGTGCTCGTGCAGATCGACGTCCGTGTCGACGTCGACGTGGTCGGTATGGGCGGGCAGCAGGGTGCGCACCTGCTCATCGTGCCGGATGGGTCATCGTGCCGGATGGGTCATCGTGCCGGATGGGTACGTTCGCAGTGTGGCCAGGAAGATCAAGCGGGTGCCCGTCCCGAAGGTGGTGGAGCATTCTCTCGATGCGGCGCTCGACCGCGGGCTGGCGATCCAACGCCCCGTGGTCGTCTCGTACCTGGCCCGAGTGCGTCGCCGTAACCCCGACGCAGAACCCGGCGAGGTGGTGGGCCAGCTCGAACGTCGTTATCTCGCCGCGGTGATCGGGACGGGCGCCGCATCGGGCGGGGCGGCCGCGCTGCCCGGCGTCGGCACCGGTACCTCCCTGGCGACCGGCGCCGCCGAGATCGCCGCGTTCATCTCCACGACGGCGATGTACGTGCTCGCACTGGCCGAGGTGTACGACGTCCCGGTCGACGATCCGCAGGTGCGCCGCGCGCTCGTGCTCACAGTCCTGCTCGGCGACATCGGCGAGGCGGCGCTGGCCGGCGGCGAGATCGAGGCCAAGCACTGGGCGCGCGTGCTCGGACGAACCGCCTCGAAGGACACCACGAAGGCGCTCAACAGCAGGTTGACGCACCTGCTCGTGACGCGGTTCGGTGCCCGCCAGGGTGCCCTTGTCGCCGGGCGGGCGCTCCCGTTCGGCATCGGCGCCGGTGTCGGCGCGGTCGGCAACGCGGCGCTCGGGCGCAGCGTCGTCCGTGCCGCCCGGCGGGCGTTCGGGGCGCCGCCGATCAGCTTCCCGCGGCGCGTCGTCGATGTCGTCGATGTCGGCGCAGGCCCGCACGCCGGGGCCGCTGCGAAGCGCGCGAGCGCGCCGGCCGTCCCCGCGCGGCGCCGTCCGTTCCGGCGCGTGCACTAGGTACTGTCGACGCGTGTCCGAAACCCCGCTGTTCGTCGTCGTGCTGACCGGTAACGGCGATGCGAGCTTCTCCGTCGCGCCGCGCGCCATCGGACCCTTCGACGACTACGACGTCGCGCAGGCGTTCACCTTGACCCTTGCGGAGCGCTACCAGGCCGAAGGCGAGCCGGCTCCCGACGCGACGGTCGTGCGCGTCGAGCCCGACCTGCCCGGTGTGGTCATCGGCGAGATCTAGCGCGAATGGCCGATCCGGTGGTGCGTGACGACCGCGTCGACGACGGGGACGACCGTGGCGCCGCCGCTGTCGCTGAACCCGCCGCTGATCCGGCCGCCGACCCCGTCGACGAGGTGCGGGCGGAAGAGGAGCGGCTGTCCGAGCGCGGGTCGCTCTACGAGCCGCACGGCAGTACCAGCGACGACGAGAATCCCTACGGACGACTCGGCCGTCCGGTGTCGCGCCACGCGGCGTTCTACCGCGGTTTCGTCAGCGCACTCGGCGTGCTCGCGGCGCTGGTCATCGGCTACTCGCTGCGCCAGCTGGCCTCGGTGATCGTGCTCGTGCTCATCGCGGCCTTTCTCGCCGTCGGGCTGAACCCGATCGTCGAGTTCGGCATCCGGCGCGGGATGAAACGCGGCTGGGCCGTGCTCGGCGTCGCGATCACCGTGCTCGCCTTCCTGACCGGTCTGCTGTTCGTCGTCGGGGGCGTGCTGCGCGATCAGGTCGAAACGCTCATCAACGACACGCCGAAACTCATCGACGATCTGCGGCACCACAAGACGATCGCCCACCTCGATGCCAAGTACCACATCCTGTCCGGCCTCGAGAACAAGCTCAAGAAACCTGAGTTCCTCACCGACGCGTTCGGCGGCGTGTTCAATGTCGGTCTGACGGTGCTGAGCGCGGTCACCACGACAGTGGTGGTGCTCATCCTGACGTTCTACTTCCTCGCGGCGCTTCCGAGGCTGAAGCGCGCGCTGTACTCGCTGGCTCCGGCGACGCGTCGCGAGCGGGTGGCCGGCCTGGGTGACGAGATCCTGCGCCGCGTCGGGCGATACGTGATCGGCGCGGTGTCGGTGGCGATGCTGGCCGGCACGGTGAGCCTGTTGTTCCTGCTCTCGGTCGGGCTCGCGCAGTATGCGCTGCCGCTCGCGGTCATGGTCGCGATTCTCGATCTGGTGCCACTGGTCGGTTCCATCACCGGCGCTGCCCTTGTCACGATCGTCGGGCTCGCCAACTCGTTGTCGATCGGCATCGCCTGCATCGTGTTCTACCTGATCTACGAGACGCTCGAGGGCTACGTGATCTATCCGCGGGTGATGCGCTCGTCGGTGGACGTCCCCGAGTACGTCACGATCATCGCGGTCCTCACCGGCGGCGCGCTCGGAGGCATCGTCGGGGCGCTCCTGGCACTGCCGATCGTGGCGGGCGGGCTGCTGATCGTCCAGGAGGTCTGGGTACGGCGGCAGGACGTCTCGTAGGCACCACACGGCCGGGTCGGTGTATCAGGACGGCCGCGGCAGGATCTTGATGAGCATGACCTACACCGCGGTGCTCCCCGCCCGACCGCAGACCTTGCGGCCGCGCGAACTCGACGTGCTCGCCCTGGTCGCCGACGGACTGTCGACCCGCGAGGTGGCCAGGACGCTCGCCTACTCCGAGCGCACCATCAAGAACATCCTGCAGGACCTCACAACCCGGTTCGGCCTGCGCAACCGCACCCAGGCCGTCGCCTGGGCACTGCGCAACGGCCTGATCTGACGGGCCGTCGCGTCAGGCGTTGCTTGGGCCGGCCCACAGGTTGATGCCGCCGTCGACAGCGTGCCGGTCGATGGACCGTAGCTCAGCGACGTCGAACTCGGTGTTGTGCACGGCATCCAGGCTGTCGTCGAGCTGCGCGACGCTGGATGCGCCGACCAGCGCCGAGGTCACCCGCTCGTCACGCAAAACCCAGCTGATGGCGAGTTGGGCGAGGGTCTGGCCACGCTTCGCGGCGATGCGGTTGAGCGCCCGGATGTGCTTGATGTTCTCGTCCGAGAGCAACGCGGGATCGAGCGAGGTGCCCTTCGACGCACGCGACCCTGCCGGCACGCCCTTCAGGTAGCGATCGGTCAGCATGCCCTGCGCCAACGGCGAGAAGGCGATACACCCGATGCCCTGCTCGCCGAGAACGTCGAGCAGGCCCTCCTCGATCCAGCGGTTGAGCATCGAGTAGGACGGCTGATGAATCAGCAGCGGCGTCCCCAGGTCGCGCAGGATTGCGATGGCCTGCTCAGTGCGCTGCGGTGAGTAGGACGAGATGCCGATGTAGCGCGCCTTGCCCTGGCGCACGGCGGTGTCGAGCGCGCCCAGCGACTCCTCGAGCGGAGTGTCCGGGTCGAAGCGGTGGTGGTAGAAGATGTCGACGTAGTCGAGGCCCATGCGCTGCAGGGACTGGTCGAGCGAGCCGAGCAGGTACTTGCGCGAACCGAGATCCCCGTACGGACCGGGCCACATGTCCCAGCCGGCCTTCGTCGAGATGACCAGCTCGTCCCGCACGCGTGCGAAGTCCTCGCGGAAGATCCGTCCGAAGTTGAGCTCCGCGCTGCCGTACGGCGGCCCGTAGTTGTTGGCCAGATCGAAGTGCGTCACGCCGCGGTCGAATGCGCGCCGCAGCACCGCGCGCTGCGTGCTGATCGGGTTGTCGTCACCGAAGTTGTGCCACAGGCCGAGTGAGATCGCGGGCAGGTGCAATCCGCTTCGCCCCACCCGGCGATACGTCATCGCGTCGTAGCGGTCTGCTGCGGGCACGTACTGGTCGAGGACGTCCATCGCCTCAGTCTTTCATTGCGGAGTCGTCCAGCTGGAGGAGCCTGCGCATCACGCAACGCGGTCGGCCGCCGCTGTGTGCCGATGTCGGCGCCACGCGAGCGAAGCCGGCGCGTTCGAACAGCTCGACAGTACCCACGTAGCCGGAAATGACGTCGACACGCGTTCCGCCGGTCTCGATCGGATAGCCCTCGACGACCGCGGCCCCCTGCGCCTTCGCGTGATCGATCGCCCCCGCGAGCAGATGGTGCATCAGCCCCTGCCTGCGGTGGCCCGGCCGGACGACGAAGCAGACGACCACCCACGGGTCGGCGTCGTGGGGAATCGGGATCGTGCGCGAGTTGAGCAGCCGCCGATAGCTGGAGCGCGGCGCGACCGAGCACCAGCCGGCGACTGCGCCGTCGACATAGGCGAGGACGCCCGGCCCCGGTTCGGTCGAGCATTCGGCGCGCATGTACGCGGGCCGGTCGAGCGGCGCGACCCGGCTGTCGCGGTAGGACATGCACCAGCAGCCCCGCGCACCGGGTGACTGCACTCCCACCACGGTCGCGAAATCCTCGAAGCGCCCGACCGCGGATCGCACCTCGATGTTGGCGTCATGATCAGGCGGAGTTCGTCGGATCATCTTGTTCCGTGCACCTCCTCACGTATTCATGAGGATGAGCGCGAGCACGGCCAGGCCGTTGAACAGCATGTGGTTCATGATCCCGGCAGCCAGCCGCCCGCTCCACCGCACCAGGAGGCAGTTCGCCAGGCCGAGGGTGAACACGACACCGGCGAGGGTCAGCGCGCCGGCCAGCGTGCTCACCTCGTAGGTGTGGAACAGCGCGAAGATCGCCGACGACGCGAGCGCCGCGGGCCAGAATCCCCAGCGCCGCATGAAGGTCCGCAACATCATCCCGCGGAACATGAGCTCCTCGACGATCGGGGCGATCAACACGACGATGAGGCCGAGCACGACGTAGACCGCGACGGAGTGCGACTTCACCACCAGGTTCTGCGACTGCTGCAACGCCTTGCCGTGCGACAACCCGTTGGCGATCACGCCGACGACCAGGCGCCCGCCGAGTGCCATCCCGAATCCTGCGGCGAGCCAGGCGAGATCCATCCACTTCGGCCGCTGCAACCCGAAGGTCCACCCCCAGCCCGAGTACCGCCGCACGAGGTCACGGCCGGCGTACAGGACCGCGGCGATCAGGATGCCGTAAAGCAGCGCTGTCAGCACGATCACCACCGTGAGCGACTCCGCGAAGCCGTGTGGATGCACGAAGTGCGTCACCACGCTGCCCGCGATGATCGACACCACGAGCGCGGCGCACGGCATCACGACCGGCCGCCAGCCCCACGGCCGCGGGTCGTGGCGCCGCATCAGGTCGAGGAGCTGGTCGAGCCGTGGCCGGGTGTCGACCGCTACCGGCGGCGGCGTGATCACTGCGGCGTCACTGCACGCGAACGATCGCCGCGCTCTCCGGACCGATGTTCACCTCGCCGCTGCCGAGGTCGATCTCGCCGGTCGCGAGTACGAGATCGACGGCATCGACCGCAATCGTCCGGGGCTGCGGCGAGAGGTTGGCGATGATCCGCAATCCGCCGCGGTGCATGACCAGCCAACGCTCGTCCTCGTCGATGTCGACCTGCACGTGGCGCAGGTCGACATCGGCCAGGTCCGGCTCGGACGAGCGCAGCGAGATCACCTGCCTGTACAGGGCGAGCATGTCACCGTGGGCGCCCTGCGTGGCCTCGTCCCAGTCGAGGACGGCGCTGCGGTAGGCAGTCTCGTCCTGCGGATCGATCATCTGGCTGACGTCCCAGCCGTGCTCGGCAAATTCGGCGATGCGGCCCTGACCGGTCGCGGCGGCGAGTTCGGGCTCGGGGTGGGACGTGAAGAAGGGCCAGCGCGTCGATGCCGCCCACTCCTCGCCCATCCACAACATCGGGGTGAACGGTGCGGTGAGGAGCAGTACCGCTCCGACGCGCAGGAGGCCCGGTGACGTGATCTCCGGCAGGCGGTCGCCGACGGCGCGGTTGCCGACCTGGTCGTGGTTCTGCAGTGCGACCACGAACCGCCAGCCGGGTGTCGTGCTGCGGTCGACCGGACGACCGTGGTTGCGGCCGCGGAAGGTCGAGTACGTGCCGTCGTGGAAGAACGCGCGAGTGAGCACCTTCTGCAGCACCGCCAGCGGGCCGAAGTCGACGTAGTAACCCTGCGTCTCGCCGGACAGCGCCGAATGCAGCGCGTGGTGCACGTCGTCGTCCCATTGTGCGTCGAGGCCGTAGCCCTGCGGCTGCGGGTCGATCATCACGGGGTCGTTGAGATCGGACTCGGCGATCAGGGTGAGCGGTCGGCCGACCTCGTCGCGCAGGGCGGCGACGCGGGTGGCGAGCTCGGCGAGAATGTGGGTGTCGGAGCTGTCCTGCAACGCGTGCACGGCGTCGAGGCGCAGCCCGTCGACGTGGAAGTCACGCAGCCACATCAGTGCGTTGGCGATGACGTGCTCGCGCACCGCGGGTTCCTCGACGTTCACGAGATCGCCCCAGGTGTTGCGTCCCGGCTTGAGGTACGGGCCGAACCGCGGGAGGTAGTTCCCCGACGGGCCGAGGTGGTTGTAGACGACGTCGAGCACGACAGCGAGGCCGCGGGCATGCGCGGCGTCGACGAAGCGCTTGAACCCGTCGGGGCCGCCGAGCGGCTCGTGCACGGCGTACCAGTCGACCCCGTCGTAGCCCCAGTTCCACACCCCGTTGACGGCGTTGACCGGCATCACCTCGACGTGCGTGATGCCGAGGTCGACGAGGTGGTCGAGACGCTCGATGGCGGCGTCGAACGTGGCGCCGGGCGTGAAGGTCGCGACGTGCAACTCGTAGATCACCGCGCCCGGCAGATCGCGTCCACGCCACTGCGCGTCGTTCCAGGCGTACGCGTCCTGGTCGTAGACACGGCTCGCGCCGTGCACGCCGTACGGCTGCCATCGGCTGGCGGGATCCGGGACCGGCTCGTCGCTGTCGTCGAGCAGGAACGCGTAGTCGGTGCCGGGAGCGAGCGGTGGCCCCGCCCACCAGCCGTCATCGGCCGATTCCAGTTCGGTACGTACCTTGTCCACAACGACGCCGACGCGAGATGCGTTCGGTGCCCAGACCCGCAGTTCCTTCACGTTGGCCACCCTGCCCGATGCGCCGGCAGCGCTAACAGCCAGGCCGGCGCCATGATCAGCCTCATGGTCGACAGGACCGTCCGGGCCCGCGGTGCTCCTGCTGCCGCAAGTGCCCCTGCCACCTCCGGCCCGCACCGATTGGTGCGCTGAGATTCGGTTACACCTGTCCCGTGGCAATCTTGTCCCGTGGCAACCTCCCTTCGCGAGCGGCTCGCATTCGCCAACGGCACCGGTCGGCTCGCCGACATCGACCCGGGTAGCAGGCCGGGGGCGCCGAAGAAGAGCAAGCTGAAGGCGAAGCTCGCCGATCACGCCGAGCGGATCGCTTCGTTGCAGGAGCAGCTGTGGGCGGAGTCGACCGCCGGCGGCCGACGCAGCATGCTGTTGCTGCTGCAGGGCATCGACACGTCCGGCAAGGGGGGCACCTCCGAGCACGTGATCGGCGCGTGCGGGCCGATCGGCGTGCAGTACACGGCGTTCGGCAGGCCGACGCGCGAGGAGCTGCGGCATACCTTTCTGTGGCGCGTCAAGAAGCGCGTCCCGCCTCCCGGCGTCATCGGGATCTTCGACCGGTCGCACTACGAGGACGTGCTCATCGTGCGCGTGCACGACCTCGTCCCGCGCGAGGAGTGGGAGTCGCGCTACGACAAGATCAACGCGTTCGAGCGCAATCTGGTCGCGCACGGCACGACCGTGGTGAAGGTGTTCCTGCACATCTCGAAGGACAGGCAGCGCAGGCGGCTGCTCCGGCGCCTCGAGCGGCCGCACAAGCAGTGGAAGTTCCATGCCGCTGACCTCGACGAGCGTGCGCTGTGGCCGCAGTACCAGGAGGCGTTCCAGGCGATGCTCGAGCGGTGCGACACGCCTGAGGCGCCTTGGTACGTCGTGCCGTCGGACTCGAAGAAGTACCGCAACTGGGCGGTCGCCCAGCTGGTGCTCGAGACGCTCGAATCCCTCGATCCGCACTATCCGCGGCCCGACCTCGACGTCGCTGCCCTGAAGAAGCGCCTCGCCCCCTCGTCCTGAGGCTCAGCGGACGAGCAGGGCGACCGGGTATCCGGCGAGAAGGTCGGCGAGGCGCACCTGCGCGTCGATGCGGCGGCCGGAGATCACGTCGGTGGCCTCATGCCCGATGTCCAACGTCGTGTCGCCCCAGCCCCCGGCGCGCTCGAGACCGACCGGCAGGCGCGTGGCGACGGTGATCACGCCGCCGCGGTCGAAGGCGACGGCATGGTCGGCCGCCGTCCCGGCGGCGCGCACCGGCGTGTAGGACGCGAACAGGTCGGGCCAGTCGCGTCGCAGCCGCAGCGTGCGTGACACGACCCAGAGCTTCGCCGCACCGTCGGCGCCCACCGCGGGCGGTTCGGTGCCGGTGTCGATCGCGTCGAGCATCGCGCGGCGCAGGTCGACGTCGAGCGGTCGGCGGTTGTCCGGGTCGACGAGCGAGTCCTCCCAGAGTTCGGTGCCCTGGTAGACGTCGGGCACCCCAGGCATCGTGAGCTGCACGAGCTTCTGCGACAGCGAGTTCGTCCAGCCGTAAGGCGTGATCCGGCCGACGAACTCGGCGAGCGGCGCGTGCACCGCGGCGTCGTCGTAGGCGCGGTCGACCGCGTCGTGCACGGTGCGTTCGAATGCCTCGTCGGGATCGATCCAGCCGGTGCTCTGGGCGGCCTCGCGCATCGCCTTCTCGGCGTAGGCGTGCATGCGGTCGCGGTCGATGAACCCGGCGCCCGCGAAGGTCTGCCACAGCAGGTAGCCGAACGACGCGTCGCTGATCGGCACGGCGTCGAAGAGGCCCCGCACCAGCGTCGCCCACTCGTCGGGGAGCTCGCTCACGACCGCCAGGCGGGCACGCACGTCCTCGCCGCGCTTCGTGTCGTGCGTCGACAGGGTCGTCATGCTGTGCGGCAGCGTCTCCTGACGCTGCTGCTGGGCGGCGTGGAAGGCATGCGGCGTCGGCGCCGAACTGCGCAGGGTTGCCGCCGACCTCGTTGAGCGCGATGAAACGGCTGTAGCGGTAGTAGGTGGTGTCCTCGACACCCTTGGCCATGACCGCGCCCGTCAGCTGCTGGAAGCGCACGCACAGTTCGTCGGCCGGGTCGGCAGAGCCGGGCGGCGAGCGCGCCGATCGTGTCGGCGAGTTCGGGACGGGCGTCGCGGGCGGCTTCGATCGCCTGCGCCAGGTACTCCGCTCCGGCCGGCAGGTACGACCGGTACACGGGGAACTGCACGGCGAGTTCGGCGAGCGCTTCGGTCGCCTTGTCGACGCCGGGCACGAGCCGGCGCCAGCCGGGACACCTCGGCCTGCAGGATCGTGCTCACCGCCGTGCGCTTGCCGGCCTCGACGTGCTCGTGGAACGAGCGGTGGTCGCCGGTCAGGTCGCGGTAGAGCTCGTCGAAGGCGGTTTCGGCCGCCGGGTCGACGAACAGCTCCTGCACCTCGGTGAGCGCGTCGTAGCCGGTGGTGCCGTCGACGGGCCAGCTCGGCGGAAGTGTCTCGCCCGGCTCGAGGATCTTCTCGACCGTGAGCCACGCCTGCGGGCCGGCCATCTCGCGCAGCGCGGTCATGTACCCGACGGGGTCGGCGAGGCCGTCCGGGTGGTCGACGCGCAGGCCGTCGATGCCGTCGTCGCGCACCCAGCGGCGGATCTGCTCGTGCGTCGCCTCCAGCACGGCCGGGTCCTCGATGCGCAGACCGGCGAGCGTCACCACGGCGAAGAAGCGGCGGTAGTTCTGCTCGGTGTCGGCGCGCCGGAAGTTGACCAGCTCGTAGTGCTGCCGCTCGGCCACCTCGGCCGGCGAGCCGCCCTCGGTGCCGGGCGCGATCGGGAAGCGGTGCTCGTAGTAGCGCAGCTCGGGTCCGGCGCTGCCGTCCTCGATCGTGAGCTCGTCGGGCCGGAACTCGTCGCCGAGCACCGGGCAGCAGCAGCCGGCCGCGGCCCCACTCGATGTCGAACCAGCTCGCGTAGCGCGAATCGCGGCCGTACTTCAGGACGTCCCACCACGCCGGGTTCTCGCTCGGCGTCGCGACACCGGTGTGGTTCGGGACGATGTCGACGACGATGCCGAGCCCGCGGGAGCGGGCTGCCGCGAGCAGGCGCGTCCAGCCGTCCGTGCCGCCTCGTGCCGGATCGACCGTGTCGAAGGCGATCACGTCGTAGCCGTGGTCGGAGCCCTTGGCCGCGGTCAGCAGCGGCGACAGGTACGTGGCGCCGACGCCCAGGGTCGCCAGGTAGTCGCACAGGTCGGCGGCGGCGTGCAGGTCGAAGGACGGCCGGATCTGCAGCCGGTAGGTCGAGGTCAGCATCGGTTCAGTCGGCGCGCCGCAGGACGACGATCGCGCGCGGCCCGATGGGGACGGTCGCACCCGCCGCGACGACCTCGGGCATGTCCTCGTCGACACCGTTGAGGGTGTCGATGATGATCTCCCAGGCCGACGCCGTACTCGGACGGCGGCAGGGCGAAGTCGATCTCGGCGTCGTGCGCGCTGAACGCGCAGGTAGAACGAGTCGTCGACGACGCGCTGACCGCGGCTGTCACGGTCGGGAATGCCCTGGCCGTTGAGGAACATCGCGACCGAGCGGCCGAAGCCGGAACCCCAGTCCTCCTCGGTCATCTCGGTCGCGTCCGGCGTGAACCAGGTGATGTCGGGCAAGCCCGTCGTGCCACGCCGGCGCACCGGACGGCCGTCGAAGAACCGCCGCCGGCGGAACACCGGATGCTCGCGGCGCAGTTCGGCGACCTGCCGGGTGAACGCGAGCAGGTCGACGTCGACCTTCGACCAGTCGATCCAGGTGATCTCGTTGTCCTGGCAGTAGCCGTTGTTGTTGCCGCCCTGGGTGCGTCCCAGCTCGTCGCCGTGGCAGATCATCGGCACGCCCTGCGAGACGAACATCGTGGCGATGAAGTTGCGCTGCTGCTGTGCGCGCAGCGCCAGCACCTTCGCGTCGTCGGTCGGGCCCTCGACGCCGCAGTTCCACGAGCGGTTGTGGCTCTCGCCGTCGTTGTTGTCGTCCTGGTTGTTCTCGTTGTGCTTCTCGTTGTAGGAGACGAGGTCGCGCAGCGTGAACCCGTCGTGCGCGGTGACGAAGTTGATGCTCGCGACCGGACGCCGACCGGAGGTCTCGTACAGGTCGGCCGAGCCGGTGATGCGCGCCGCGAACTCACCGATCGTCGCGGGCTCGCCGCGCCAGAAGTCGCGCACGGTGTCGCGGTACTTGCCGTTCCACTCCGTCCACTGCGGCGGGAAGTTGCCGACCTGGTAGCCGCCCGGCCCGACGTCCCACGGCTCGGCGATCAGCTTCACCTGGCTGACGACCGGATCCTGCTGCACGAGTTCGAAGAACGACGACAGCCGGTCGACGTCGTAGAACTCGCGCGCCAGGGTCGCCGCGAGGTCGAAGCGGAACCCGTCGACGTGCATCTCGGTGACCCAGTACCGCAGCGAGTCCATGATCAGCTGCAGCGTGTGCGGATGGCGCACGTTGAGCGTGTTGCCCGTGCCGGTGTAGTCCATGTAGTGCTGCGGCGAGTCGTCGACGAGCCGGTAGTAGGCCGCGTTGTCGATGCCGCGGAACGACAGCGTCGGGCCGAGGTGGTTGCCCTCGCCGGTGTGGTTGTAGACCACGTCGAGGATGACTTCGATGCCGGCGTCGTGCAGCGCGCGCACCATCGCCTTGAACTCCTGCACCTGGCCACCGGGGTTGCTGCTCGAGGAGTACTTCGAGTCGGGCGCGAAGAACCCGATCGTGTTGTAGCCCCAGTAGTTCGCCAGGCCCTTGTCGACGAGGAACGAGTCGTTGGCGAAGTGGTGGACGGGCATCAGCTCGAGCGTCGTGATGCCGAGCGAGGTCAGGTGGTCGATCATCACCGGGTGCGCCATGCCGGCGTACGTGCCGCGCATCTCCTCGGGGATCTCGGGGTGCAGCTCGGTCATGCCCTTGACGTGCGCCTCGTAGATCACCGACTCGGCGTAGGGCAGGCGCGGCGAGCGGTCGTTGGCCCAGTCGAAGAACGGGCTGATCACGACGCACTTGGGCATGTGACTGGCCGAGTCGTCGTTGTTGACGCTGTCCGGGTCGTCGAAGTGGTAGCCGAACAGCGACTCGTCCCACTCGATGGTGCCGTCGATCGCCTTCGCGTACGGGTCGAGCAGCAGCTTGTTCGGGTTGCAGCGCAGCCCGTGCGACGGGTCGTTCGGGCCGTACACGCGGTAGCCGTAGCGCTGGCCCGGCTCGACGCCGGGCAGGAACGCGTGCCAGACGAACCCGTCGACCTCGGGCAGCTCGAACCGCGTCTCGTCCCCGTCGGCCGAGAACAGGCACAGCTCGACGCGTTCGGCGACCTCGCTGAACAGCGCGAAATTGGTGCCCGAACCGTCGTAGGTCGCACCGAGCGGATATGCCGTGCCCGGCCAGATCTCCATGTAGTTCCCTTCCCGACGACAGCCCACAGCTGCCTACCCAGTTCGGGCGGCTCTGGAGGCGCCGACTACGAGTGTGACGGGGCAGGCGACGCGCTCACCGACGAGGGTGACTGCACCGGCACGTACGTGCCGTAGTAGTGGGGCCGGTGGTCGGGACCGTACCGGCCGGTCGCGCTGCCGGCCGGGCCCGGCAGCGGCCCACCCGGACCGTAGGGACCGTCGCCGTAGCCGCGTCCGTACATGCCGGCGGGGCGGCCGGTGCCGAACCGGTCGTGGTGGTGCCCGCCGCCCGCAAGCCCCAGGCCGAGCAGGAAGCCGCAGCGCCAGCAGCACGACCGCCGTCGGCCGCGCCCAGGACGATCACCGAGGTGCGCTTGGCCGGGTTGACCCAGGGCTCGCGGTAGCGCGGGACGAACGGGGTCTGCACCGGCGGGTCGGCCGGGGGAAGCTCGGTTGCCGGCGTGGTCCGGGCGTGGGTGCGGGCGGTCGGCGTGTCGGGCGTGTCGGGTGCGGCTCATCGACGGCCTCCTTCGATCGCCTCCAGTGTCGCAAATCCGGGCGCGCGGGCGCGCCTCGTGACGGCCGGCGGCACCTCGTCGTTGTCGGTGCCGCCCCCGTACCGTGGAGGTATGCGGGTGAAGACCGACATCACGCCGGAACCGGCAAGTTCGAGGTCGTGTCCGACTTCGAGCCGTCCGGCGACCAGCCGACCGCGATCGACGAGCTCGAACGCCGGATCCGGGCGGGGGAGCGCGACGTCGTGCTGCTCGGCGCGACCGGCACGGGCAAGTCGGCGACGACGGCCTGGCTGATCGAGCGGCTGCAGCGGCCGACGCTGGTCATGGCGCCGAACAAGACCCTGGCGGCCCAGCTGGCCAACGAGCTGCGCGAGATGCTGCCGAACAACGCGGTCGAGTACTTCGTCAGCTACTACGACTACTACCAGCCCGAGGCGTACGTCCCCCAGACCGACACCTACATCGAGAAGGACAGCTCGGTCAACGACGAGGTCGAGCGGCTGCGCCACTCGGCGACGAACGCGCTGCTGACCCGCCGCGACGTGGTCGTGGTGGCGACGGTGTCGTGCATCTACGGCCTGGGCACGCCGCAGGAGTACGTCGACCGGTCGCTCAAGCTGCGGATGGGGCAGCAGATCGAGCGCGACAAGATCCTGCGCCACCTCGTCGAGGTGCAGTACAGCCCGCAACGACCTGTCGTTCACCCGCGGGACGTTCCGGGTGCGCGGCGACACGATCGAGATCTTCCCGGTCTACGAGGAGCTCGCGATCCGCGCCGAGATGTTCGGCGACGAGATCGAGCGGCTCTACTACCTGCACCCGCTCACCGGCGAGGTGGTGCGCGAGGTCGAAGAGGTGTTCGTGTTCCCGGCCACGCACTACGCCGCCGGCCCCGAGCGCATGGAGCGCGCGATCCGCGGCATCGAGAAAGAGCTCGAGGAGCGCCTGGCCGAGCTCGAGAAGCAGAACAAGCTGCTCGAGGCGCAGCGGCTGCGCATGCGCACGTCCTACGACATCGAGATGATGCGCCAGGTCGGGTTCTGCTCGGGCATCGAGAACTACTCGCTGCACATCGACGGTCGCGAGCGCGGCAGCGCGCCGAACTGCCTGCTCGACTACTTCCCCGAGGACTTCCTGCTCGTCATCGACGAGTCGCACGTCACCGTGCCGCAGACCGGCGGCATGTACGAGGGCGACATGTCGCGCAAGCGCACGCTGGTCGACCACGGCTTCCGGCTGCCGTCGGCGATGGACAACCGGCCGCTGAAGTTCGAGGAGTTCGTCGACCGCATCGGCCAGACGGTGTACCTCTCGGCGACGCCCGGTCCGTACGAGATGGGCAAGGCGAAGGGCGAGTTCGTCGAGCAGGTGATCCGCCCGACCGGGCTCATCGATCCCGAGATCGTCGTGAAGCCGACCAAGGGCCAGATCGACGACCTGGTGCACGAGATCCGCGAGCGGGCCGAACGCAACGAGCGCGTGCTCGTGACGACGCTGACCAAGAAGATGTCCGAGGACCTCACCGACTACCTGCTCGAGCAGGGGGTGCGGGTGCGGTACCTGCACTCCGAGGTCGACACCCTGCGCCGCGTCGAGCTGCTGCGCGAGCTGCGCCTCGGCGAGTTCGACGTCCTCGTCGGCATCAACCTGCTGCGTGAGGGGCTCGACCTGCCCGAGGTGTCGCTGGTGTCGATCCTCGACGCCGACAAGGAGGGTTTCCTGCGCTCGGGCACGTCGCTGATCCAGACGATCGGCCGCGCGGCGCGCAACGTGTCCGGCCAGGTGCACATGTACGCCGACACGGTGACGCCGTCGATGCGCAACGCGATCGAGGAGACCAACCGGCGCCGCGAGAAGCAGATCGCCTACAACACCGAGCGCGGCATCGACCCGACACCCGTTGCGCAAGCGCATCGCGGACATCACCGACCTGCTCGCGCGCGAGGCCGAGGACACCGACGCGCTGCTCGGCACGCCGGTCGGCGGCTCGGGCCGGTCGCAGTCGCGGGGCAAGTCGCCGGCGCCGGGCCGCGGTGGCCGCGGCGTGTCCGGCGGCGTCGTCGGGGTCGGCACGCACGCCGACGGCAGGCTCGACCTGGCCGAGATGCCGCGCGCCCAGCTGGCCGATCTCATCCAGCAGCTCAACGAGCAGATGCTCGGGGCTGCGCGCGAGCTGCAGTTCGAGGTGGCCGCCCGCATCCGCGACGAGATCTCCGAGCTCAAGAAGGAGCTGCGCGGCATGGACGCCGCCGGCGTGGGCCGCTGACCTTCAGCCACGAAGTTGTCCGTGTGTCGTCGCCATGAATGGCGACGACACACGGACAACTCGAAGGGCTAGAAGGCGCCGGTGCCGTTCGGCGTGCCGAGCCCGGTCGGGCCGTCGTAGCCGGCCTTCGCGGTGCACAGGTACGAGCCGCTGCAGCTGCCGTTGCTGCCAGACGTCACGTCGTTCAGCGACGCGGTGTGGGCGTAGGTCCACGACGCGCTGCTGTGACCGCCGAGGGCGTACACGCTGGCGATGATCGGCGACGAAGCGCTCGTGCCGCCGACCTGCACCCAGCCGTCGGCGCCCTGCACGACGCCGATGCTGATCAGGTAGTCGCAGTAGGAGCTCGTGCCGCAGCTGTTCGCGGTGTCGTACACGGCGACGCCGGTGTTCGGGTCGGCGACCGCGGACACGTCGGCGACCGTGCGCTTGGCGCAACCGGTGTCGGTCTGCCACGACGGCTTCGCGTCGTAGGCCGAACAGCCGGAGCCGGCGCCGCTCCATGCGGTCTCGGTCCAGCCGCGCGCGTTGCTCGCCTTTTTCAGCGACGTGCCGCCGACGGCGGTGACGTACCGCGAGGCGGCCGGATAGGAGACGCCGTACCCGTTGTCGCCCGAGCTCGCCGTGATCGCGATGCCCGGGTGGTTGAAGTGCGCGTCGTCGGCGGTCTCGCGTGCTGGACTCGGAGCCGCCGTAGCTGTTCGAGATCGCGACGACACCGGGCGTCGCCGCGGCGGTGTCCACCGCCTTGTACAGATCGGCGTTGTTCGCCGAGTTCGCCTCGACCAGCAGGATGTGGCACGACGGGCAGGCCGCCGAGACCATGTCGAGGTCGAGGCTGATCTCCAGCGCCCAGCCGTAGTCGGTCGACGGCGCGGGTGAGGCGGCGCCGTTCTGGTTGACCTTCTTGAAGCAGCCGTTCGCGGTGGTGCAGGCGGGCAGGCCGTAGTGGCTGCGGTAGGTCGCGAGATCCTTCTCGGCGTTCGGGTCGTTGTAGGCGTCGACGATCGCGACCGTCTTGCCGCCGGCGGACGCGCCGGCGAGCTTGTACGCCGACTGGATGTCGGCCGGGCCGTACCCCGTCGCCGCGGTCGTCGTGTGGGGGCTCAGCACGCCGTCGGCGGTGCGGTTGGCGATCATCTGGCCGAAGCAGGACGCGACGCGCGCGCTGCGCGTGTGCCGGCAGGCGAACGGCGCGATGACCGTGCGCAGCGATACCTGCGGCACGCCGGACGCGCCGGCGGCGATGGGTGCGGCGACTGCGACGGCGGTGAGGCCTGCGACGGCGGCGGCGCCGGCGAGCAGGGCGAGGGCGCCACGCAACGATCGTGGTGTTGCCATTCGGGATCTCCTGTACGGGTCGACGGGGAGGTGACCTCATCGTCGCCGAACACCGCGTATCGCGCAATTCGGGCATTACGTAGAGGCAGGACCGATCGCCGCTCAGGCCCGGATGCGAAGATCGCCGCATGGCCCCGCCCTACGCCCCGCCGCCGCCCGCGCGGCGCCGCCGACGCTGGCCGCTCGTGCTGCTCATCGTGGTCCTGGTGCTGCTCGGCCTGGCCGTGGCCGCCGACCGCATCGCGCTGCACCTGGCCGAGGACCGCGCCGCCTCGGCGCTGCAGACTTCACAGGACCTCAGCCACAAGCCCGACGTGACCGTCGAGGGCTTCCCGTTCCTCACCCAGCTGGCCCAGGGCAGCTTCGACGAGGTCGTGGTCAGCGCCGACAACGTGTCGGTGGGCCGGGCCCGCGACGTGCGCCTGCGCGAGGTCGTGGTCGACCTGCACGACGTCACCGTTCCCAGCGACTACTCCAGCGTCCACGCCGACACCGCGACGGCGCACGGCAGCCTCGGCTACGACGAGCTGTCGCGCCTGCTCGGCACCCCGGTGCGGGCCGGGGCGGGCGGCCGGCTCATCGCCGAGCCCTCCGTGCACGCGCTCGGGCAGACCTTCACGGGTACGGTCAGCGCGGTCGTGCACGCGTCGTCCGCGCAGGGCCTCACCTTTGACGCCCCGCGGGTGACGGTCGACGGCGTCAACGTCCCGTCGGTGGTCACGCGGTTGCTGGCGCAGGTGTTCGCCCGCTCGATCTCGCTGGCCGGTCTGCCGTTCCACGTGCAGGTGACCGGCGTCGACGTCACGCCGGACGCGCTGGTCGTGAATCTCGCCGGCCGCGATCTCACCTACCGGCGCTGACGGCGAGCTCGCGCGCCGACGAAGCGGCCGAGATCGTCGACCTCGGCCTCGACCGCGGCGAGCACGGCGCGAGACGGGCGCCCGAACGGCACGACCTCGATGCGCCTCGCGGCGCGATCGAGACGCCAGCGCCCGACGACGACGCCGTTCTCGACGATCGTCGGGCGGATGATGCCGCCGACGTAGATCTCGCCGCGGCGATCGTCGGGCACGAGACCGGACCGGTCGCGGTATCCGATCAGGAAGTTGTCCCAGGCGCTGAGCAGCCGCACCGCAGACCCGTCGCGCTCCGGCCCGAGCCGGAAGCCGGGCCGGCCGTGCACCGGCACGTCAACGAGTTCGCCGCGGATCAGGTCGACCGCGCGGGACGAGCCCAGGCCCGACCAGGTGGTCAGGTCGGCGGCGGTCGCGGGCGAGAACGCGGCGAAGTACCGCCGGGCCAGTTCGGCGTGCGCGTCGTCGCCGGACGGGCCCTCGGCGAGCATCGGGGAGCCAGTCGTCGAGCAGCGTGAACCGGTTGCCGTCGGCATGGCAGGTCAGCCCGGTGGTGGCGAGGTACACCAGCACGTGCGTGGGCGCCTGGTCGTGGTCGAGCCGCAGTCCGTGAGCCCGCAGCCCGTCCGCGAGTTCGTGCCGGGTCAGCGGGCCGTCTGCGAGCAGCTTCGGGCGCGAGCCGTTCGGCGCGGCGCAACACGTCTGCGGTCAGGCCGAGGTCGTCCCAGCGCTTGGCGTACCCGCGCCGGATCCGCGGGCCGAGCAGGCGCACCAGCCACCGCACGTCGTCGGCGGCGGCGAGGTGGATGGTGCTGCGCATCAACCAGGTACGCACGACGGAGCGGTCGGCGATCGCGGCGGTGACGTCGGCCTCGGTCACCAGTGCCGAACGCGCCCGCACGCCGAGCCGGGCCTGGCCCAGATCCTGGGCCTGGATGCCGACGGTCAGGGCAGCCGCGGCAGCCGACGTCCGGGCACGGCCGGTCGACGAACCCGTGCCGCGCCATTCGTTCGGCGAGCATCGTCACGGCCGGGCCCCGGGACGGCCGACGGCCCGGGCCGCGAGGGCGTGGCCGGCCGCGAGCGTGGCGGCAACATCGCCGCCGGCGAACCGGGCGGCGAGCACGCCCGCGGCGAAGGCGTCGCCGGCCCCGGTGCTGTCGACCACGGCGACATCCTGGCCGGGCACTCTGACGACGTCCTGCCCGTCCGACCACACCGCGTCGCCGTCGCCCTGCTTGACGACCGCCTCGCCACACCACCGGCCGAGGGTGCGCGCTGCGCTCTCGACGTCAGCGGGTGCGCGTCGCGACCTCTGCCTCGTCGCGATTCGCGAACAGCAGCGCCGGTGCCACCGCCTCGACGAACCGGCGCGGCCCGTAGTGACGCAGCGGCGCCGCCGACGCGGCGTCGACCGAGATGGTGCAGCCGGCGGCCCGCGCCGCCGCCAAGGCCGCGAGCGCGCGCGTGTTCGGCGGCGGGGTGGAACAGGGCGTAGCCCGACAGGTGCAGGTGTGCCGACGGATCGAGACCCGCGCACGTCGGCGCCGACGGCGTTGGCTCCGGCCGAGGGCACCATCGTGCGCTCGCCGTCCGGACCGACGAGCACGATGCACGTACCGGTGGGCAGCTCCGGATCGACGGTGACGGCGAGGTCCACGCCGGCGGCGCGCAGCTCGTCCAGCGCGACCGTGCCGAACGGGTCGGCGCCGACCCGTCCGACGATCGTGGCCGGGCAGCCGGCCGCGACGAGCCAGGCCGCGGTGTTCGCCGCCGAGCCGCCGCCGGCGATGCGTGATCGGCGCGGGCGTGTCCGATCCGTGCGCCAGTTCGCCGGGCAACAGCGCCCGCACGTCGACCATGATGTCGCCGACGCAGACCACCCTGCGTCACAGCTGCGCCGCGACCTCTGCGGCCAGCCGCGCGTTGCTGCGCACGAGCGCGACGTTGGTCGCGAGCGACGCCCCGTGGGTCTCGCGGTGGAACCAGTCGAGCAGGAACGGCGTCACGTCCTTGCCGCGCACGCCGCCGGCGCGCGGCCGCCGCGAGCCCGCGCACGAGCACGTCGTCGTGCAGCGCGCGGTCGAGCTCGTCGGCGGGATCGACGGGGTTCGCGAGCACGAGCCCGTAGCTGTCGGTGCCGAGCTCGCGCCGCGCCCGCAGCACCGCCGCGACCTCGGCGGGGGAGTCGACGCGCCAGTCGAGCGGGTGGCCCGAGTCGCGCAGGTAGAAGCCGGGGAACCGGTCGGTGCGGTAGCCGAGCACGCCGATGTTGAGCGTCTCGAGTCGCTCGAGGGTCGCGCGCGACGTCGAGGATCGACTTCACCCCGGCGCACACGACGAGCACGGGGGTGCGCGACAGCGTGGTGAGGTCGGCCGATTCGTCCCACGTGTCGACGGCGCCGCGATGCACGCCGCCGAGCCCGCCGGTCGCGAACACCGCGATGCCCGCGCGGGCGGCCAGGTGCGCGGTCGAGGCCACCGTGGTCGCCCCGACACCGCCCCGCGCCGCGACGCTCGCCAGATCGCGCACGCTCACCTTGACGACGGACGGGTCGCTCGCCACCCGCGCGAGGGCGTCGTCGTCCAGCCCGATGCGCGCCTGCCCGTCGACGACCGCGATCGTGGCCGGCACCGCGCCGCCGGCACGCACCGTCGCCCTCGATCTCGCGGGCGATGCGCAGGTTGTCGGGGCGGGGCAGGCCGTGGCTGATGATCGTGCTCTCCAACGCCACGACCGGTGCGCCGGACGCGAGCGCGTCAGCGACCTCCGGATGCACCTGCACGCGCGACCAACTTCCTCTCGAGCACGACCGATCGGAAGCGTAACGACCGCGGCGACGGCGAACGACAGGATGGACGCGCTCATCCACGACGCCGGGGTGAACCCGAGCCAGCTGTCGACCCGGCTCCAGGCGCGCGCCCACCAGTCGACGTAGCCCGGGTTGACCAGCTGGTAGATCACGAAGCCGACCAGCCACGGCACGAGCATCAGCCAGCGCAGCGGCGCCGACTCGGACAGGTCCCACTGCCGCTGCGAGACGACGAAGTAGTCGACGGCGAGCACGCCGGCCAGCGGCACGAACACCGCTCCGAGCAGGATCAGGAAGTTCTCGTAGTCGTAGATGTTGAGGCCGAGCGCGAACACCGTCGAGACGGTGCCGACCGCGAGCGCGAGCAGCCGCCGGTCCCAGCGCGGCCGGATGTTCTGCACCGAGATCGCCGCCGAGTAGGTGTCGACGAACGACTGGTCGAGCTCGCGGGTCGCGAGCACCGCGAACGCGAGCGTGCCGACCGGGACCGCCATGAACGCGCCGAAGATCTTGTCGGCATTGCCGTGCGCCACCGTCAGCAGCGCCACGAGGCCGAGGCCGTAACAGGCGATCTGTGTGATCGAGTACCCGACGAACGTGCCGAGCACGCCCTTGCGCACGGTCGTCGAGTGGCGCGAGTAGTCCGCGGCCATCGGCACGTACGACGCAGCCGCGCCGATCACGGTGTCGACGGCGATCCAGAAGCCGTTCCAGCTGCCGTGCCCGAGGGCGGGCAACGGGTTGCGCAGCAGCTGCACGCCGAGGTAGCACAGCGCGATCACCACGAGCACCGTGACGTAACGGCGCAGCACGCGGATCCAGCCGAGCGGCCGCAGCGCGAGCAGCGTCGTGATCAGCCCGCCGGCGACGACGAACGCCCACCGCGGGATGCCGCTGGTGATCTGCTGCATCGCCGTACTGATCGTGACCAGCTCGAAGGTCGTCCACCCGATCAGTTGCACCACGTTGAGCCGTCGGCAACCAGGTCCGCCAAGTGGCGCACGAGTTCATCTCGATCGAGTGTGCCATCGCTGCGGCGGCGCGGCGAGATGGCAGCGCCCACCATCAGGCGAAAATCGGTGTCGCGCGCGGGCTTGCGGCGCGTCTTGGCTTCGCTGGTGATCCGCTCGACATCCGAGGCGGTGACCAGCCCGCGAAGGCGGTCGTTGCCATCGACGACCAGCATCTTGTTGATGCCCGTATGGCGGCTGAAGAAGCGGTCGGCCGCGGCGATCGGGTCGGAAGCAACGACCGTCTCCGCCTCCGTGATGAGGCTTGCGCGCGGGGTCATGACCTCCGACACGAGCTTCGTCTTGTAGCGGTCCTTGACGACATGGCCGGAGAGCAGGCCCGTCAGTCGCCCTTGCGGGTCAAGCACCGGGAAGGTGGAGAAGGCGAAACGGCGGGCGTCCATCATCGCCAGCACATCGCCGATCGTTTGCTCCGGTGTGACGGTGATCGGGTCCTGGATCAGGCCATGAATGTGCCGCTTCACGCGCGCAACTTCCTTCACCTGATCGCGGGCCGGCATGTTGTAGTGGATCAGTCCGAGCCCGCCATTGAGCGCCATCGCAATCGCCATCCGCGATTCGGTGACCGTGTCCATGTCGGCGGAGAGGATCGGCACCGGCAGCCGGAGCTGATCGGAGAGCGAAGTGGAAACGTCGGCCTCGCGCGGGAGGATCTCCGAATACAGCGTCGCCAGCGAGACGTCGTCGAAGGTGAGCGCGGTCGGAAGATTCGCGCGGAAGAACGCGTCCGCGGGGAGATAGAAGTCGGCGTCGGCGGAACGGGCGGCGGCCATGGATTTGGACCTCATCGCAACCGTCACGGGCGGGGGGTGGCAACTGATTTCGGCGGCGATGACGCAGGCCTGGGTGCCAGTGCTGTCGGCACTGTGGCCGGTGCGACTGGCGGGTACGACTGGCCGGTGCGCTGTGTCTGGGGTCCGTTGTAGCCGGGGTCGCTGACCCCGGCAAATCGGTCCAGATTCTCGCGATTTGCCGGGGTCAGCGACCCCGGCTACAATGCGACCCCGGCCACAGCACGGCCCCGGCCACCACAATACCTGCCTCAACCTCGGTGTGAGGATCTGGGCTCGTTTTGACGCCGCGTCCGGGGTACCAGAGTGACATGAGATGGCAGTACCGGCGCTACGCGGTGGATTTTCGGACGCCTTTGCGCACCGGGGCGGGCGTGTGGACGCGGCGCGAGGGGCTGATTGTCCGTGCCGAGCAGGAAGATGGGCGAGTGGGGTGGGGGGAGGCCGCGCCGGTTCCGGCGTTTGGGATGGAAACGGCCGCCGAGCTGGCGGAGTTTGCGGCATCGCTGCCGACCCTGACGCCGGCAGAGGTTCGGCCGGAGATATCGCCGCGCCTGCCGACGCTGGCACACGCCGTCGCGGCTGCGGCGGCGGAGGCTTCGGTCCCGTTGGAGTCGACCGCTCCCGCCCCCGGGGCAGCCGAAAGAGTCGCCACCCTCCAAGTCGCCGCCCTCTTGCCCGCCGGAAAAGCGGCGGTGCGCGCGGCCGCGGCCCGACTGGAAAGCGAGTTTCGCGTCCTGAAATGGAAGGTCGGCGTCGGCGATTGGCGGGATGAGGTCGGGCTGCTGGATGAGCTTTGCGCGTTGCTGCCGGAAGGAGCCAGGCTGCGTTTGGACGCGAACGGCGCCTGGGACCGCCGCACCGCCGAGCGTTGGCTGGAACGCTGCGCGGAACGACCGATCGAGTACGTGGAGGAGCCCGTGGGCGCAGGACTCAACGCCGAAAAACGCAGCGACTTGCTGCTCGGTCTTGCGGCGGACTTTCCCACACCGCTCGCCCTCGATGAATCCTTGGTCGGCGAAGGGGATCTCGAGCGGTGGCTCGGGGCGGGCTGGGGCGGCATCTATGTCGTCAAACCGAGCCTGTTCGCCGACGCCGCGGCCGCCTGCCGCCGCCTGCGGGCGGCCAAAGCGCAGGTCGTGTTTTCCTCGGCGATGGAAACGGCCGTGGGGGCGAAATCGGCGCTGCGGCTGGCGTTCGCCGAAGCAGGGGCCCAGCCGCGCGCGATCGGGTTCGGAACGGGACGGGTGTTCGCCGATGGCCGCTTTGATGCGCTGGAGCCCGCACCGTTTCTGCGCCGGTTCGACGTGGAGTCACTTGATCCGGAAAGCGTATGGAACGCGCTGAGTTAGCCCGGACCCTGGCGACGGCGGCGCCGGGGTTCCTTCCGGATCTCGTGGCGCAGATTGGCGGCGGGGGCCTCGTGTTCCTGCAGGATCCGGGTTGGGGTGTGCCGGAGCGGACACGCTTTGCGGAGTTGACGCGCAGGGTGAGCGGGGGAGCGGAGGAAGGCTGGCTCATGATCCCCAGTGGCGGCACGAGCGGGCAGTTGAAGCTCGCGCGCCATGACGAGCAGACGCTGGGGGCGGCGGCGCGCGGGTTTGCGCAGCATTTTGCTGCGGCGGAAGTCTGCTCGGTGGGAGTGCTGCCGCATCACCATGTGAGCGGGCTCATGGCATGGGTGCGATGCGCGTGTTCGGGTGGGCGGTATGTCCCCTGGGACTGGAAGCGTCTGGAGGCCGGCGAGGTTCCGACGGAGCTGCCGCCGCCAGCGGCGGGCCGTCTTCGCTCCTTGTCCCTTGTGCCCACGCAGCTCCAGCGGTTGCTCGCCACGCCAGCGGCGGTGGAGTGGCTCCGGCAGTTCGACGCGATTTTTCTGGGCGGCGGCGCGGCGTGGCCTGCGCTGCTCGATGCAGCCGCCGCGGCCGGGCTGCCACTCTCGGTCGGATACGGGATGACCGAAACCGCTGCGATGGCCACCGGGCAGCTGCCGGGGGAATTTCTCGCAGGGGACCGCACCGCCGGCCGGCCACTGCCGCACATTCACGTCACGGTGGATGCGAACGGCCTCGCGACGCTGGCGGGTTCTTCGTTGTTCAAGGGCTACTATCCCGAATTCGATCCCGCGGGATCGTTCGCGACGCAGGATCTCGTCAGCGTTGCTGCGGCGGATGGCCGCGTGACCGTCCATGGGCGCCGCGACGCGGTGATTACGACGGGCGGCAAAAAGGTGGATCCGGCGGAAGTGGAGGCGGCGCTGCGAGCGACGGGCCTGTTCTCGGATCTGGCGGTGGTCGGAGTACCGGACGCGGAGTGGGGCGAGACGGTCGTGGTCTGCCATCCGGCCGCAGACGGAGAGATTCCCGCGGAGCGGATCGCGGCGCTGTGAAGCAGTCTGACCCCTTACAAGCGGCCGCGGCGGATCGTGCCGGTGGCGGAATGGCCGCGCACGGCGCAGGGAAAAATCAACCGGGCGAAATTGGTGGAAGCGGCGTCCCCGCCGCTTGGGTCGCGTTGTAGCCGGGGTCGCTGACCCCGGCAAAACGGGCGAACGGCGAAGCCGGCTGCGAATTTTCCTCTGTGCCTTCGGCGCCGGGGTCAGCGACCCCGGCTACAGCGCAAGCGGCCTGCTTGGCGCTTTTTAGGTCAACCAGCGCGCGAAGCGCCTGGGGAATGGCATGCGCTCCCGCGGGCTGCTTCGCAGGCAGACGTGCTCGGTGCGGGCGACCGCGGCGCGCTTGGCCGGGGGGCCGACGCGGGTCAGCTCGAAATTGATTTCAAACGTGTCCGGCTCCAGGACGCGCGGCGTCAGGGCGATGCTGACCTTGTCGCCGGTGCGAAGCGGGCGCAGATAGCTGATCTCCGCCTTCGCCGACCGGGATGATCGTGCCGGTGTCCGCGAAAAACTTCGCGAGTTCGATCCCGGCGTGCGCCAGCGCCTCTTCGTAGGCCTCATGGCAGAATTCGAGGTAGCGGGCGAAGTACACCACTCCGGCCGCGTCGGTGTCGCCAAAATGGATCGTGCGCACCCAGGAAAAGGCCATACCTATACCTGAATATGGCCGGTGCCCTGAGCAAGAAAGAGATCGCGGCGGTTCTGGAGGAGATCGGAGTGCTCCTGGAACTGCAGGGAGAGAACCCCTTCAAGGTTCGCGCCTACCAATCCGGCGCGCGGGTCCTCGAAGGGATGGAGGAGGCGACCCTCGACCGGCTGGTCACGGCGGCGAACTGCAGACCGTGAAGGGAATCGGCGAGGCGCTCGCGCAGAAGATCACCGAGCTGCGGACGACAGGCCGGCTGGAGTTCTACGAGCGGCAGCGTGCCGCCGTCGAACCGGGGCTGATCGAGATGCTGCAGATCCCCGGCCTGGGCCCGAAGAAAATCCTGGCCCTGCACGAGAAGCTCGGGGTCGCCGACATCGCCGCGCTGACCGCCGCCTGCAACGACGGCCGGGTGGCCGCGCTGGACGGCTTTGGCGAAAAGACGCAGGAGAAGCTCCTCGCCGGCATCAGCAACCGCGAAGCTTACGGCCGGCGGCACCTCTGGTGGGACGCCGCGGAGGTCGCCGAGCCGATCCTCGCGGGCCTGCGCGCGCTGCCGCAGGTGAGCCGGGCCGAGGCGGCGGGCAGCCTCCGGCGCGGGATGGAGACCGTCGGCGACCTGGATTTTCTCGTTTCCGCGGCGACGGACATCGCCGCGGTCATGGATCACTTCACCTCGCCCCGGGGTGAAGGAGGTCACCGGCCGCGGGCGAGACCAAGGCCAGCGTCCGCTTCGCCGCCGGGCTGCAGGCCGACCTGCGCATCCTGCCGGACGACGCAGTTTGTGTTCGCCCTGCACCATTTCACGGGCTCCAAGGACCATAACGTCCAGATGCGCCAGCGCGCGCTGGCGCGGGGGCTGAGCCTCAGCGAATGGGGGCTCGTCCCCGCCGGCGGCGAGGAGACGCGTCAAGGAAGGCGGCGACAGGAGACGCCGCCCTGACTCCGAGGAGGAGCTCTTTGCGCGCTCGGGCTCGCCTTCATCCCGCCGGAACTGCGCGAAGGCCGGGGCGAAATCGAGGCGGCCGAAGCGGGACAACTGCCGCGGCTGATCGAGCCGGCCGACCTGCGCGGGGCGTTCCACAACCACACCACCGCCTCCGACGGCCACAACACGCTGGAGGAGATGGCGGCGGCCGCCGCCGCCCTGGGCTGGGAATACCTCGGGATCGCGGATCATTCGAAGTCGAGCGTCCAGGCCAGCGGCCTGAGCGAGGAGCGGCTCGCTGGCGCAGGTGAAGGAGATCCGCGCCTTCAATGCTCGCCAGGGGACCCGGACGCATCTCTTTGCCGGGGTCGACGCGGACGATCCACTGCTTCGGCATCGAATGCGACATCCTACCGGACGGCCGGCTGGACTTTGACGACGAGGTGCTGGGACAGCTGGATTACGTGGTCGTCTCGGTCCACAGCGTGCTCAGCCAGGACGAGGCGGTGATGACGGCCCGCATCATCCGCGCCATCGAGAATCCCCATACCACCATGCTGGGTCATCTGACGGGCCGCCTGCTCCTGCGCCGCGAGGGCTACCGGGTGAATATCGGGAAGGTGATCGACGCGGCCATCGCCCACCAGGTCGTCATCGAGCTCAACGCGAGCCCTGAGCGGCTGGACCTGGACTGGCGGCACTGGCGGAAGGCGGCCGAGCAGCGGGCTCCTCTGCGCGATCAACCCCGACGCCCATGAGACGGAGGCTTTCGGCTACGTTCGCGCGGGGATCAATATCGCCCGCAAAGGCTGGCTCACCGGGACCAGCATCCTGAACACCCGCGCCCTGGCGGAGCATTCAGGCGTGGCTTGCCGAGCGGCGCCGCGCCGGGTAGGCTCAGGTCGGGTTTCTGCCGTCGCCATGCCGATCTACGAGTACTATTGCCCGGGCAATAACAGGATCTACCAGTTTTACGCCAAGACGCTGGCGCAGGGGCAGACGGTTCCCGCTGTCCCGACAATCCCGCCTTCCGCATGGAGAAGGTCCTCTCGGCCTTTGCCGTGGACAAGCGCCGGGCAAAGGGAAACGGAGGCAGCGCGCCCGGGCCCGCCGGGGCCGGCCGGGCGGCGAAGCGAGGACCCGCGGATGGAAGCGGCCATGTCCGCGATGGAGCGGGAATTCGCGAACGTCGACGAAAACGATCCCCGGGCGATGGGCCGGATGATGCGGCGGATGGCGGAGATGACCGGCGAGAAGATCGACGGCGATATGGAGGAGGTGGTGCGGAAGCTGGAGGAGGGCGCCGATCCCGATTCGCTCGAGGAGCAATTGGGCGCCGACGGAGCCCGGCGACGACCACGGCGACGGCGCCGCCGCCCGCGGCCGGCCCAGCGGGGAATCGCCGCGGCACCGCGGCGCGCGCCCGGCGGACCGGCCCAGCCGCGATCCCAAGCTCTACGACTATGAATGAACCCTCCCGAACAGCGCGCGCATTGCGGCCGCGAAGCGCGGCGGTGCTGGCGCAGACCGACTTGTCTCCACGCGCGAATTTGGCCGGGCGGAGAGCCACTGGAAGTCCGACGGCACCCGCGTGACCGCCGCGGACGTCGCCATTTCGGAGAACATCTTCGCGGAGCTGCGGCGCCCATTTCCCGGCGACCAGTTCTTCAGCGAGGAGCTCGCCGGACGCGAACGGGCCGCTGCCGGTGACCGCGCGCTTTGCCTGGGTCCTCGATCCGATCGACGGCACGAACAATTTCGCCCTGGGCATTCCCCATTGCGCGATCTCGCTCGCGCTGGTGGAGCACGGCGACCCGATCTACGGCGTGGTCTACGATCTCAGCCGCCGCATGCCTGATGCACGGCGGCCCGGGCTTCGGGGCCGACGGCGAGCGCGGACTGCCATGTCACGACGGCCAGCCGCACCAGGAAAGCCTGATCGGCATGCACAGCCCCTTCGACAAGAAGCTGCTGGCGCGGCGAGCGGGATCCTCGCCGCAGTTCAAGATCCGCGGGCTGGGCAGCGCGACCCTGCACCTCGCCTACGTGGCGGCGGGCCTCCTGGACGGCGCCGTGGACTATAACGTGAAGATCTGGGACCTGGCGGCGGCGATCCCGCTCTGCCGGGCCGCCGGCGGCGAGATCCATTTTCTCAACGGCGAGCAGCTGCCCATGCGCCAGTTCGACCTGAAGATGGGCCGGATCGTCTACGTCGCCGGCAGCCCGGCGATGTGCGCGCGGCTCGCCCGGCGCTTCACGTACCTGATAGGTCTGGAGCGGCACCGGGTCGATCACCTTGCGCGGCCGGCAGCTTCGCCGCCAGTTGGCTGCGGAACCATGCGCGGGCCGGCGGATCGCCGTGGGTCAGCACGATGCGAGCGGGCCTCGGTCTGCACGGCGAACGCGAGCAGTTCCTCGCGATCGGCGTGGCCGCTCAGTTCGAAGCGTTCGATGCGCGCCTTGATCTTGGTCTGCACGTGGGCCGTCTTCGAAGACGAACGTGTCGCCCGGCTTGGCGCCGAGCAGCTTGCCGCCGGGGGTGTCGGGATCGCAGTAGCCGACGAAACCGATCGTGTTGCGCGCGTGGCCGAGCAGGCCGGAGGCCAGCGTGTAGCTCGGGGTCCTTTCCACCAGCATGCCGGAGCTGATGATGTAGAGCGCGTTCTGCCGGGGTCCTCGCCGGGGTTCAACTTGCGCGGCAGCGGGCTTGATCTTCAGCTCCTTGATGATGCCGCGGTTGAACTGAACGTGCTTGGTCTTGCGCGCGATCTCGTCGAAGTAGTCGGCGAGATCCATGCCGAGACCGGAGGCGAAGATCGGGCACTCGGCCAGCCGGCCGAATCTCCGCGCGTCGTGGATGATCGAGAGGATCTCCTGCATGCGGCCGAGCGCGAACACCGGAATCAGGAACGAGCCGCCGCGTTGGATCGTGTCGTTGATGCTCGCGACCAGGCGCGCCATCTCGGCGCCGCGGGTCTTCTCCGCCGGGCGCTCGGTGTCGCCGCGGGTCGTTTCCGTCATCGATCGTGTCGAAATTGCCGGCGGGAAAGCGCGCGCCCGGCAGCGTGCGCTGGTCGTCGAACAGCACGTCACCGGTGAAGAAGATGCCGCGGTGCTTGTGCCGGATCTCGACCGCGGCCGCGCCCGCCACGTGGCCGGCGGGGTGGAAGATCGAACTCGATCTCGTCGCTCGCCGCCGCGGAATCGTTTCGCCTGGCCGAACTGAAGGCCGGTCATCCGGCGTGGCGCAGCGGTCGATCTCCTCGTGGGTGAAAAGCGGATAATCGGGGATGTTGTCCTCCTCGCGCTGCCGCATCATCACGTTGGCCGAATTGTGGAGCATGCGCTCGATCAGCATGCGGCTCGAGATGGTCATCATCACCGGCGTTTTCGGGATGCTCGCGCATCGCCACCGGCAAGGATGCCGATATGATCGAGATGGCAGTGCGTGATGATGATCAGATCGAGGCGTACCCCGCGGATGGCGCCGTAGTCCGGCGCCGCCGCGCGGCCGACTTTCTTCGGGTGGAGCCCGCAGTCGACCAGGATGTTGAGGCCGCCGATCTGCACGAAAAAGCGAGTTGGCGCCGATGCCGCCGTCGCGGTTGAGATCGATCAGTTTCATGCCGGCCGCCCTTCACCACGTGCGCGCAGGCGCTGCAGCTCATCGAATTGCTTCGGGGAAATCAGCCGGCGGGGAACGCGGCGGCCGGCTTCCTCCATCAGGCGATCCCAGTCCTCGGATGACGGAACATGTTCTTCCCAAGGGGTATGATGGCCCTGCTTGCGGCGCCATTCCAGATTGCCGCCATGCACGGCTGCCCGCACCTGGTACTTTCCCAGGTCAGGGTCGCGATTCCACCAACCGAACTCCGTGGTCATGAACCGATCACTTTACCGCGCCGGATCGCCCAGGCGCAACTCCGCAACGCGGGGGCCGGCATGGAATTCCGATCCCCGCGGGGCGATTCGGCGGATTTCGAGGCGGTCGCCCCGAAGATCCGCGAGCAATCCGCGGAAAGGACGACAGAAACAGCCGGTGTTCACGATGACTGGTTCGCCCGGACGCCTCCAGATGCCGCGCCAGTGGGTGTGCCCGGTGAGGATAACCTGCGGGCGAAGGCCGTAACGGCGCGCGAAGGCGCGCGTTCGGCCGGGCAGACTGAACCACGCCTGGAAAATCGCGGCGCTGCGCCACGGCGGCCACATTAGATCGGTGGCGAGCTGGGCCAGGTACTTGATCCGATTCCGTTCGGCTTGATGGCGCTGGGGGATGGAAGCGGCGACGGTGCGCAGGATCCGGAGTTCGTCCCCCAGGCTCGTGGCGGCGGGCGACGCCGCCCTGACTTCAGCGAAGCGTTGGCGGATGCGCCGCACGTCGCGCCCCCACGGCACGATGTCGGGGTAGAGGATGTCGCCATGGGTGAGGAAGACCCGGCCGTTCGCCAGTTCGAGCGCATGGCAGTCCGAAATATCCGGATCGTGATTGCCGGTCAGCTGCGTCAGCGGAATGCCCAGCGCCCGGAGTCCGGCGTCAAGCCGTGCGCGGTTGTCCGCATTGTACTGCAGACTGGGACCGGGCCGGGTGTCGAGGCTGTCGCCATTGATGATCCAGCGGTCCGCACCTTCGACCAGTGGCGCCAGCGCCTCGGGGCGGGCGATCCGACTGGAATGGTCCCCAAAATGGAGATCGGAAAAGATGCGGATGACTTCGGCCGGCATATCGGTGACGCTGAACGGTCAGAATCGACCAAACGGGTGAACTATCGCCATCACTACCACGCGGGAAATTTCGCCGACGCGATGAAGCATGCCTTTCTCGTCGCGCTGGTGCGTTCGCTCCAGTCGAAGCCGAAAGGGCTCCTGCTGCTGGATACGCACGCGGGGCCGGGTGAGTACGATCTTGAGTCGGCCGCCGCCGGGCTGAGTCTGCCGCGGCAGCCGGAGCATCCGGAAGGGATTGGGAAGATATTGGGTGCGGCTTCCGGCTTCACAGCTCGTCGGGGTGAAACGTCTTTGGGTTCGGCTTGCGCCATTGATTGGGCAGCGCCATCCGCTCCGGCTGCTACGCCGGACGAGCGCGCCCGGGGCGCGCTCGTCGAGTATGTTGCATTGGTTAAGGCGTTCTCCTCCGACGGGCGGCGGTACCCAGGCTCGCCGCGGCTCCTGCAGATGATGGCGCGCGCCCAGGACCGGGTCGTCCTTTGCGAACTGCATCCCGAGGAAGCCGAGACGCTGGCGATCGTCATGGGGCGGACACCCCAGATTTCCGTGCAACCGGCGGATGGATACGTCCGCTTGCGGGCGTTTCTGCCGCCGCCGGAGCGGCGGGGACTGATTCTGATCGATCCGCCGTACGAGGCCGCCGACGAGTGGGTGAAGGTGCGGACGGCGCTGGCGGACGCGCTCGCGCGTTTTGCCACCGGCACATATGTGATCTGGCACCCGTTGACTGCCCGCGCGGGAGCCGAACGTTTCTGGGATGAGATCGCGGAGGGCGAGGGGCCGCCGGCGTGGGTGGGACGGCTGCTGGTCCGGCCGCGGGCGGAAGGCTTCCGCGGGTCGGGACTGATCGTCGTCAACCCGCCGTATGCATTTGTCACCTACGCGGACGCGCTTCTGCGCGAACTGGCCAAGTTGCTCTGCCCCAACGGCGCGGACGGTGCCGCCTCGCGGCTCATCAGGTCTGACCGACTGTAGCCGGTTGTGCCGGTTGTAGATCCAATCTCGGACTTCGCCCAGCCAATGGATCGGCGCCGATGAGCGCTTGCGTTGTAGCCGGGGTCGCTGACCCCGGCGCCGGAGGCACAGAATTGTTCGCAGCGGCTTTGCCGTCCGCCCGTTTTGCCGGGGTCAGCGACCCCGGCTACAACGCCGAGAAGGGGTCATGTGTTGACACGTGACAAGCTTGTCACGTGTCAACACATGACCCCTTCTCGGCGGCCGCTTCTACACTCAGCGGGCAGGTTCGGCGCGACCAGTGAGGGCGGCGCCGATTTCGCGGACGTCGACGCGCGGCGGATGCACCTGCAGCGGCGGCGCCTTGAAGATCCACTGGTGCCACGGCGCGTCCGCGGCGGGTTCCACCGGCAAACGGGCCGGGAACTCGGGTGCGGTCGGGCGATAGTACGGGATCGAGAACGTCATGCGGCGGTAGGACCAACACCGACACGAAGTGTTTCATCGTGTCGGTGGTTTGCGTCGATTTTCTGCCGGGGTGAAGACCTGCCTCGAAATGAGGTGCTCGTCAGGCGACGCGGCGCAGGGCCGGCAATGCTGCGGGACGCAGCGCCGCCGTCCCGCAGCGCGGCGCGCTTCGGCAGGGTGATTGTGAGCACGCCGTCGTGCAGCTGCGCGTCCATCGCCTCGAAGGCGTAGCCGCGGCCGAGCCGCAGGCTCAGCCGGTAGTCGCGCTGCGCGCGCTTCGAGATGCAGGGCCTGCCAGTTGACGCGGACGAAATGGGTCTTGCACGCGGTGATCCTCAGATCGGGGCCGCGCGCTTCGATGTTCACGCCCGCGGCTTCGACGCCGGGGACGTAGACCACCAGCTGCAGCGCGTCCGCCTGATCGCGGCAGTCGTAGAACGGCCGGCGGAACGCTTCGGTGGATGTGATCATGGTGTTCATGGTGGGAATGGCTGTCGCCTCCTCGGGGTTGGGACCTCCGGGCTTCAGGTTGCTGAACTATTCCGATTATCGGAGGTTCAGGCCGGGAAGCCCGCGCCGGTCTGCTGTTTGTTCCAATTGGAAATAACAACCGGCAGCCACCCGCAGCCCATGAGCGTGCAGGCCTTCGTAAACGAAGCGCCGACGCGGATGGCGGGTTGATGATGCTGCCGGTTCATTGGAACAGAAGTTAGCCTCTGGACGAATGCAGCTCTTGTGCCAAGCAAATATTTCTGCCCTGTTTTCTCATGACGGATTCCACGACCACGCTGGCAGAGGTGAAGCGAGCGCGTGATGGCGTTCGCGCGCGAGCGCGACTGGGAGCAGTTTCACGCGCCGAAGAACCTCAGCATGGCGCTGGCGGCGGAGGCCGGCGAGCTGATGGAGCATTTCCTCTGGTGCACGCCGGAGAGTCCGCGGCGATCGCTGCAGGATCCGGCAAAGCGCGGGAAAATCGCCGACGAACTGGCCGATGTCGTGATCTACGCCCTGGAATTCGCCAACACGACCGGCTTGGATCTCGCCGCAGCGATCGAGGCGAAGATGGCCGCCAACGCGCACAAGTACCCGGTGGAGAAGGCGAAGGGCCGGCGCGGAGAAGTATACCGAACTCTAAGTAGAAGCGGCGGCCGCCGCTTCTACTGGGGCCGGAAGACGGGCATGACCGAAGCGTGGGTCTCCAGGCGCGGGCCGCCGATCAGGTCGATGCAATAGGGAATCGCGGGGAACACCGCCTCCAGGTTTTCCCGGATCGCTTTGGGCCGGCCGGGCAGATTGACGATGAGGCGTGCGCCCGCGAATGCCGGCGGTCTGACGCGAGAGGATGGCGGTGGGCACGAACTTGAGCGACGCCTGGCGCATCTGTTCGCCGAAGCCGGGGAGCAGTTTGCGAGCAGACCGCCGCCGTCGCCTCCGGTGTGACGTCGCGGGGCGCGGGGCCGGTGCCGCCGGTCGTCACGATCAGGCAGCAGCGCCGGCCTCGTCGGCCATCCGCCGCAGTTCCGCGTCGATGCGGTCCTGCTCGTCCGGCACGACGGCGTAGTCGACGTCGAACGGGGTCGTGAGCCACTCGCGCAGCAGGGCGACGCACGCCTGCCCGGGCAGGTCCGCGTACACGCCCGGCGCTGGCGCGGTCCGAAACGTTGATGACGCCGATCACCGCGTTCATGGCGACGAGCTGCGAAGCGAGCACACGACGTCCGCCGGGGACAAGCCCTGCGCGCGCAGCGCGCGCAGGCTGAGGGCGTCGTGGCGCTTCGCGAGCCGCTCGCCGCGCGTCGCGCACCAGATCGCAGTGATAATAGGCCGGCGCCGGCGGCCCAGGGCGTCCAGAAGTAGCAGTTGGCGAAACGTGGAGAGCACCAGGTCGGCGCCGCGCACGACTTCGGTGATGCCCATTTCCGCGTCGTCCACCGCGCAGGCGAGCTGGTAGCTGGGCAGGCCGTCGCGGCGCCAGACGACGAAATCGCCGAAGTCGCGGCCGGCGACGGCCGAGCTGTCGGCCCAGGTGCCATCGCGAAAGGCGAGGCGCGCGCCGTCCGGGACGCGGAAACGCCAGTTGGCGTCTGCCGACCACGGCGGCCACGGGCGGTCCCGGCGCGGGCCGGCAGGTGCCGGGGTAGAGCGGTTCGTCGGCCTCGTCCGCTTCGTGCGGCGCGCGCACGGCCGCCTGCACCTCGCGGCGCGAACGCAGCAGGGATAGACGAGCCCGGCCGCGACGGAGCTGCTCGAACGCCGCGCGGTACAGCGGCAGGCGCTCGCTCTGGGTGATCATCGGCGCGCGCCACGCCAGGCCGAGCCAGGCCAGATCCTCGCGCATGGCCGTCGACGTATTCCGGCCGGCACCGGTCGCGGTCGAGATCGTCGTTGCGCAGCAGCAGTTCGCCGCCGGCGGCGCGCGCGCGTTCCGCCGCGATCCAGAAGGTTCGGGCGTGGCCCGAGTGCAGATAGCCGGTGGGCGAGGGCGCCAGCCGTCCGCGATACCCGGGGCAATGTCCTTGACCTCGCACGGGTTAGAAAAATTCATGCATCCCCTTCCCGAGTCGATGCCCAAACTGCTCTGCGTCTACTGCTCCTCCAGCGCCGAACCTGGCGCCGGATATTATGCCGACGGCCGAAGCGCTCGGCCGGGAGATGCCGCGGCGGGGCTGGGGCCTGGTCTACGGCGGCGGCAAGACCGGGCTGATGGGCGCCGTGGCCCGCGGCGTGAAGGACGAGCGGCGGCGACGGTGGTGGGCGTGATCCCCGAATTCATGAAGCTGCGGGAACTGGCGTATCTCGGCGGCCGACGAAATGCTCACCGTGCTCACCATGGCGGAGCGCAAGGCGGCGATGATCGCGCGGGCCGACGCCTTTCTGGCGCTGCCGGGCGGGCATCGGCACGCTGGAGGAAATCTCCGAGGTGCTCACGCTGCGCTATCTCGCGCGATTCGACAAGCCGTTCGTGTTCCTCAACCAGCGCGGCTTCTACGACGACCTGCTGCGGTTTTTCGACGCGCATGCGGCCAGGAACGCTTTCGCAGCCTGGAGGGGCTGTATGCGGTCGCGCGCCACCGTGGACGAGATCTGGCCGCACCTGGAGAACCCGGCCGCCTACCAGGCCGAACAGCTATGGCGCTGACGCACGCCCGCGGCGCTGCCTGCGGCGGCATCGGCCGGCGGCCGCTGGCGAAACGAGGAAGCGGCGATGGCTGCCGCGATGGTCTGAGCTTCATTGGCGCGCCATCCGGACTGCCTCTGGCGCACGTGTCTGGCACGGCCATCTGACCGGGTCGGCCTGGATCGTGATCCGGCAGCGCGACCAGACGCTGCTGGTGCAGCATCGGAAGCTGGACCGCTGGCTGCAGCCCGGCGGCCATGCGGACGGAGATCCGGATTTGTCCGCCGTGGCGCTGCGCGAGGCGCGGGAGGAGACGGGCTTGGCCGGGCCGCGGCTGGTGTCACCGGAACTGTTCGATTTCGACCGCCACCGGATTCCCGCGCCGCGGGGCCGAGCCGGCGCACTGGCACTACGATTTCCGGTTTCTGGTCGAAGCCGACCCGGCGGCCCCGCTGCAGATTTCGGAGGAGTCCCACGACCTACGCTGGTTTCCGCTGAAGGAGGTGGCGGCCGTCGCGCCGGGTCGTCGCTGCTGCGGATGGTCGCGAAGACGGCGCGTCCAGTCGGGAAGATGTAGCCCGGGTCGCACTGTAGCCGGGGTCGCGCTGTAGCCGGGGTCGCTGACCCCGGCAAATCGGTCCAGATTCTCGCGATTTGCCGGGGTCAGCGACCCCGGCTACAGCGCAAGCGCTCGTCGGCGCCATTCATTCGCCCGGCGTAGTCCAAGATTGGATCTACAGCGCGAGCCGGGCTACACGGCGCCATTCGATCTCCGGCGTAGTCCAAGATTGGATCTACAGCGCGAGCCGGGCTACAGCGCGAGTCCTGCTGGCGGAGACGGTTGGGGGTCACCAGAGAGGCAGAACCTCGCCGCGGCGCAGCCAGCCCGCGCTGCCGTCGCTGAAACGCAGGCGGACCCAACCGAGGTACGTGCGATCCGGGACCGCGATCGAGCCGGCGGTCACCGGCGTGCTCGCCTGGTTCGGCACCGCTTCGGTGGGGATCGAGCGCAGAGTGCCGTTGTGGACCACGAAGCACGCGGCCGGGTCGGCGGCGACGCCGTACGCGAGGTGGGCGATGCGCGCGCCCACGCCGCCGGCGGCCCCCACCAGGAAAAGCAAGATGGCTGCGGTCAGAAGCAGCGGGCCGCGGCGGCCGGGAGAGTAGGCGCGCAGCAGGACCAGGGCGGCACCGCCAGCGCGAGCAGGCTGGCGGCGATCGGCGCGCACTGCTGCCACTGCGCGGGCGAGAGCAGCCGGGCGATGCGGGTCGCCCGCGTGGACGTCAGGAACGGGGTCAGCGGGCCCGGCGCCAGATTCGCCATTTCGCACGCGGCGGACAGCTGCCGGAAGATTTCCGGATCGGCCGGGCGCTGGACAAACGCGGCCGCCGCCTCGGCTGCGGCCTCGTTCCACTTTCCCTGCTGCGCCAGTGCGAGCGAAAGATCGTGCCGCGCGCCCGCATCGAGCGGCGACGCCTGGCGCCAGGCCGCCTCGGCCGCGGCGTAGTGGCCCGCCGAGTACTCAGCCCGGCCCGCGTCGGCCGGAGCGGCCCCCGCGCGGGCGGCGACCAGCAAACCCGCCGCCACCCCGGCCACCAGCATGGCCGACCCCGGGAGGAGATTCCGCAGCAGCAGCGCCCGGCGCCAGTGGAAGCGGGGCGGCGGGGCGGCGCGCAACACGGCTCCTGCCCGCGCCGTCCAATCCGGCGGCAACGCCGGCTTGCTGCCGTAGATGGCCGCATCCGCTTCCGCCCACAGCCGCTCCTGTTCGGGGTTTTGGAAGCGTTCCGGGAGCCCGGCTGGTTCAGTCCCCAGGCCAGCGATGCCTCGCTTTGCCACGCGCGCAGGCGGGCACGGAGGAGAGCGGGGTCGGCGGCGGCGGCCGGCGCCGCGACCCGTTCACCGCTTCAGCCTGCCGCTGCCAGGCCGCCTGACGCGGGCGGCCGGGTCGCGCTCGCGGGCGCGGCGCAAGGAAAGCCCGAGCCAGAGCAGGAGAACCGCGCCGAACGGGGCGAGGCAAGCCGCCGTCAAGGCGCCGGTGGCGAGCGGCGCGGCGGAAACGCTGCCGGTCGGCAGCGGATCGGCGGGGAGGCCGTGCGGCGATTCGGGTGCGCCGGGCCATTCGCGCCCGCCGGGGCTGTCGGCTCCGGCATCGGCTTCAGGCGAGCCGGCGGGAGGGGCGGTGATCTCAATTTCCTCGGGCTTGGTGGCGGCGGTGCGATAACTGCCCGCCTCGGGATCAAAATAGACCCACTCCAGCGCGGGCAGGGTGTAGTGCCCGGCCTTGGACGGCACGAGCACGAGGTCTTCGCTCATCGCGCCTTCGAAGAGCCGGCCCGCCGCCGGGGTGCGCTGCACCTGCGGATGGACGACCTTGAAATCGGCGGGCAGCGGGCGCGGCGGGAGACCTTTGATCGCGGGCCAGTTGCCCGTGCCGGAGACCTGGAGGGTCCAGGTGATCGGCTCATGCAGGGCGGCCTGGTGCGGCACGATCCTGGAGGAGATGGTGAAATGGCCGACGGCCCCGGTGAACCCGTCGGGCGGCGCCGGCAACGGCCGCGCGTGGATCGACAGCGGCTCGCTCGGGACCGAGAACTGCTCGTAACGCGGAGTGGGGGCGAACCCGAACAGATTCATTCCGACGTTCAGGTTCACCAATTGCCGAGTGGGCTGAATCGTGAAATCGCCGGCCCGGCTCGCAATCGCGTGCGTCCGGTACGTGAGGCCGACCCGCGGCCCATCGGCGCCTGCGCCTGTATCCTTCCGGGGCGCTCCAGTCTTCCGCCGTGAGACCGGGGTGCTCCATTCCGGTGCGGTATGGGCAAAATCCGGTTGGTAGGAGGCGTCCGCCTCGATCCGGTAGGCCACGGAGAAGACCTTCCGGCCCACACTTCCGTCGGCCGCGCCTCCAACCGGGCGCTGGCGGCCGAGGACAGCGGTTTGCCGCTTTCGCCGACGGTCGCGGCCGCCGGTTCGAACACGGCTTCAGGAACGGTGACGCTGCCCCGGTTCGTGACGACGCTGAACGAAGGAATCACCAGGTTCGCGTTCTTCGACCAATGGGCGAGAAAGACGAAGCTGACCTGGGCCGTGGCGGCTCCGCCGGAGGTGTAGTCGAAACTGCTCGTCGTCCCCTGATACCGCAGGATCAGGCCGTCCACTTTGGGAGGAACCGGCGTGGCCGTGGGCTGGCAGTCGCGGCAAATCAGCTGAAACTGCACGGTCTGGCCGACCGCGATTCGTCCGCCTGGCGGAGTCCACGCGATCGTCTGGGCGGACAGCGCGGCGGCCGTCGCCAGAAACACCAAGAACAGATTACGGAACATCACCATGGTTTGGCCGTGGTCGGCGGCGGCTTGGAGGGCGGATTCTGCCGCTGCAACAGCTGGAAAAGACGGGCCGGAGAATCGCCTTCCTTCACGTGTTCCAATTGCTGAAGCGGCACGGTGAGGGTGGGATCCTCGGCGGCTTCGGCGGAGGGGGCGGTGGGCGGTGGCGGCGGGTTTTCCGCTCCGCCGGTCGAGGGTGATCCCGACGCGTCCTGCGGCGGCGGTTTGGAGTCCTCCTGCTGCTGGTTTTTTTGCTGCTCCTGATTCTGGGAGGACTTCGACTTGGGCGGTGGCGGCGGCTTTTTCTGCGGCGGCGGCTCGCGCAGCAGGACCCCCAACTCGTCGGCCAGCTTGGGCCAGTCCGCCGCGCGCGGATCGGCCCGGCGGCCCTCGTCCACTCCGGCAAGGGCGTCGCGGACCGGGCCGGCCGGAACGGCTTGGCCGCTTTCGGCAAACTCCCGGCCCCAAGTCAGCGTATCCTGGGCGAGATCGGCCCAGTCCAACGGCGTGGGCTTTCGGCCGGAATTGGCCAGACGGTCCACGAGGTGGTTCAGCAGTTCGCCGGGTGCAGCGGCCGGGGCAGCCGGGGCCTCCGCGGCATCGGCCGGACCGCGGACCAGGAGAAAAGGCAGGAGCAGCGCGGCCGCCCAGCGCACGGCGCGCGGACGAGGGCGGACCGGAAATTCGCGCCAGAGGCTCAGCCCGAGGCAAAGCAGGGCCGCGGCGAGCGGCCACTGGTAGCGCTCGATCGGCCGGGCGTTCCGGTGCGCCGGCGAAATTGCGCCTCGCGGCCCGCCGCCACGGTCGCCCGCACGACGGCGGCCACGTCCACCCACGTGCTCGCGTCCCGGTACACTCCACCGGTGGCGTCGAG